>JAKLEN010000001.1 GCA_022711665.1 Acidobacteriota bacterium
GAACCCCTTCAGCCAAACTCCATTAAATGAGCTGCTTAGCCAAACAGAAGAACCGGTTCAAAACGAGGCCGATCCTAACCAGCTGATTTTATTCAAATAATAACCGGACAGGCCTGGGTTTGACCCTTTCTTAAATCCGCTCCGGGAGGAACGCCATGATCGAAGGACAAGCCTCGGGAACGAAGTCGCCCAAGCTCCGCTACGGCATGATCGGCGGCGGGCCGGGCGCGTTCATCGGCGACGTCCACCGCAAGGCCATCGCCCTGGACGGCAAGGCCGGGATCGTCTGTGGCGCGTTCTCGCAGAGCTACGACAACACGCTGGCCACGGGCGACGCGCTCGGGTTGCCGAAGGACCGGCTTTACCGGAACTTCGAGGAGATGCTCCGGGCCGAAGCCAAGCGCCCCGACAAGCCCGACTTCATCAGCATCGTCACGCCGAACAGCACCCACTACCCCGCGGCCAAGCTGGCCCTCGAGCTCGGCTTCTCCGTCGTCTGCGAAAAACCGCTGGCCACGAGCTCTAAGGACGCGGCGGAGTTGGCCGCCCTGGCCAGGACAAAAGACCTTCTTTTCTGCGTCACCTACGCCTATTCGGGCTTCCCCATGGCCGTCAGCCTGCGCGACCTGATCGCCCGCGGCGAGATCGGCGAGGTCCGCTTCATCAACGGAGAGTACCCGCAGGAATGGCTGACGACGAAGCTCGAAGCGACCGGCCAAAAGCAGGCGGTCTCGCGGACCGATCCGATGTTCGCCGGCATCTCCAACTGCGTCGGCGACATCGGCAGCCACATCGAGTACATGGCCGGTTTCCTCACGGGGCTCCGCATCGAGTCCCTTTGCGCCCGCCTGGACCATTTCGGCCCCGACCGGCCGCTCGACGATAACGCCACGATCATGGTCAACTACAAGGGCGGGGCCAGGGGCGTCTACTGGTGCTCGCAGATCGCCCTCGGCCACGATAACGCCCTGCGCCTGCGGATCTACGGGACGAAGGGGGCGGTCGAATGGTTCGCCGAGGCGCCGAACAACGCCCGCGTCTCGTACCTCGACCGGCCGACAGCCAACCTCTCGCGCGGCCGGGACCCGATGTCACCTCGGGCCCAGTCCCTGTCGCGGATCCCCTCGGGCCACCCCGAGGGATATTTCGAGGCCTTCGCCAACATTTATTCGACCTTCATCACGGCCCTGTCGAAGACCCTCTCCGGGCAGCCCCTTTCGGGCGGCGACCTCGACTTCCCCAACGCCGAGGACGGCGTCCGCGGCGTCCGCTTCATCGAGAAATGCGTCGAGAGCTCGGCCCAGGGCGCGCTCTGGGTCGGGTTGAATCAAGAACGGGCCGGGAAGGGACGCCTCCCCGGGTCCCGGGATATCCCTGCCTGAAATAAGGAGAACGCCATGGCCCGACCCGTCACGATCTTCACCGGCCAGTGGGCCGACCTGCCGTTCGAGGACGTCTGCAAGAAGGCGAGCGCCTGGGGCTACGACGGCCTGGAGATCGCCTGCTGGGGCGATCACATGGACGTCCGCAAGGCCGCCGCCGACCCGGCCTACGTCCGCGACCGCAAGCGCATCCTCGAGAAGCACGGCCTTAAGTGCTGGGCCCTCGGCGCCCACCTCGCCGGCCAGTGCGTCGCCGACGAGTACGAGCCGCGCCTGGATGGCTTCGCCCCCGAAGCCGTCAAGGGCAAGCCCGAGGCCCTGCGCAGGTGGGCCGTCGACGAGATGAAGGCCGCCGCCCGGGCCGCCCGCAACATGGGCTGCTACGTCGTCAACGGCTTCATGGGCTCTCCCATCTGGAGAGCCTGGTACTCCTTCCCGACGACGACCGAGGAGATGGTCGAGGCCGGCTTCCAGAAGGTCCTGGCCCTCTGGTCCCCCATCCTGGACGAGTTCGACGAGCAGGGCGTCAAGTTCGCCCTGGAGGTCCACCCGACCGAGATCGCCTTCGACGTCTACACGACCCGGCGCCTGCTCGACACCTTCAACGGCCGGCTGGCCCTGGGCCTCAACTTCGATCCCAGCCACCTCGTCTGGCAGGGCGTCGCGCCGGAGCTCTTCCTCCGGGATTTCGCCGACCGCATCTATCACGTCCATATGAAGGACGCGGCCGTGACGCTCGACGGCCGGGCCGGCATCCTCGGCTCGTTCCTGCCCTTCGGCGACGTCCGCCGGGGCTGGAACTTTCGCTCCCTCGGCCACGGCGACGTCGACTTCGACGCCGTCATCCGCGAGCTCAACGCCATCGGCTACGACGGCCCGCTATCGGTCGAGTGGGAGGACAACGCCATGGACCGCGAGTTCGGGGCCAGGGAAGCGCTCGAGTTCGTCCGGTCGATGAACTTTTCCCCGTCCAAGGCGGCCTTCGACAAGGACATGAAGAAGTAGGCACCCGGCGGTGCCGCCCTAGGACAGCCAGCTTCCGCCGGACCCGATCCACGTGACGAGCCAGCGGCCGCCTACGCGGTAAAGCTCGGCATAATAGGAGCGGCCTCCCGCGGCCAGGGGCCCCCAATAATGGGACATCTCGACGCTGTAGCTTGCCGTCAGGCCGTCCGCGGAGAACGTCAGCGATGCCGAAGCATCTTCATCCCAGGACAGGCCGGAAAACGCATCCAGCGTTTCGACGGCCAGACGTTCGGCAGCCGCCGCGTCGGACACTGAAAGGGAGCTTGGCAGGCTGCGGATCCGCAACTTCCCCGGTCGGAGCAGCGGGCACGGATTCCTGAACCTGGCCAGCAGCCGGTCCTGGATGTCCAGCGCTCCCGCGGTCGGAGCGACGCTGACTCGGTCCCCATACCAGATGGAGACGTACTCTCTGGTCAGGGCGTGCGATCGTTCGAAATAGGACAGTCCCGCACTTTCACCAGCTTTCATAAGGATACCTGCGGCCTTTCTTGCCTCCCATCCGGTCAGCCGGCGGCCGCTTCGGGCAGCCCCGGTGTTCATTATGTTCAAGAGCTCGGGAAGAGCCGGTTCGACGCCGACGACCTCGAGGACCTCGATGGCATACCCGATGATCTCATCATCGCGGTCGTCCAGGTAGGGCGCGACAAAACGGCCACAGCCGGGGGGGAATGAGGTCAGCGAGGCGTCCGGGTAGCTCCGACTTCTCGCTGCCCGGCGCGCCTCAAAAAGCGCGGCAACCCTCGCTTCAACCTCGTCGGACCTCAGGCCTCGAACCGCGAACCGGCCAACCTGTTCCTCGACCAGCCATCGCCGGGATCTCGCGATGGCCTCGATGATCTCCTTCAGTGAGCATCGCTGCTCGATCTCGACGTGAGTTCCGCCGTCATCATCCGCGACAAATTGCGCGCGTCGATCCTGAGACACCCGTGGCCGATCGTCTTCGACGGAATTCACGACCTCAGTCCCGGCCAGGTCTCCGATCAGGCGACAGACATCGGCCAGCCGGTCGAAGTGGAGGATGGATGGCGGGAAACGGACTTCCGGTCGGGTCGGCATCCGTTCCTCGGGGATGGCACCCTTGACGGCGACCACGAATCCGCCGGCCCGTTCGCGCCACCAGCCTCCACCCGCCTTCTCGAGAAAGAGGTCGAGGTTTCCGCCGATCAGCGAAAGTTCGTTTCCGCCCGTGTAGGAATGCCCCCGGCGGGGAACGGAGGGGCGACCGAGTTCAGCGGGCATGGATATCTCCTTGAACCATCGACCGATGTCCTTCGCGGACGGTATCCCATCTGAAATATAAGCCTGGGTGCCCGGCTGGGTGGTCAGCTCCCAGATCTGCCGGCTTGTATGCCCATATCGTTGAAGGTCGCGAGGATCCTCGAAGAGGAACCACATCACGGGCCGCGTGGCGTCTCCCGTCCGAGGCTTCTCCTCGCCCGGTATGGCGAATGGACCTAACCTCACAGCGCCTAATAAAGGACGGGAGGATCCGGACGGAGGCACGGCGATGACTTCCGCCGGCTCGCCCTGGACGCGGACGTCCGTCGTCGCGCGAAGGGGATAACCGTGGACGCCGCTCAATATGGAAATCAGGTCTACCGCTCCCCGGCCGCATCGTCCGTTGACGATGAGGAGCGCGACCGCGGCCCAGCCGGCGACGGTCAACCATTTCCGACCCGGCTTGGGGCTGGGGGAAGAGTGTCCCGCCTGGTCGACCGACGAATCCGCCATCGCGGGCTTTGGTCGAAGGAAGGCCCGGAACTTCCCGAATCCAAGGTAGACCAGGAGCAGCGTTGCGGCTTCGAAAACGATCCTCAGACCTTCGTTGGCCCAGCCGGGGAGCCCGGGATCGAGGAGCTTGAGGAGGCTGTCCCCGGGCAGGCGCAAGATCGTGTCTGCGAGGATCAGCGGCCAGAAGCGAAAGACGGGCACGCCGAAGTTCCGGTAAAGGCAGGCCACGACGGCGCTTGCGAGAGAAACCAGGAAGGCCCCTTCCCTCCTGCGATCCATTGCCCATAATGATAGGGCCGTGCGCTCTGGTCGTCAAGAATGACCGCCGATTCCGGCATCGGCGTCTCCCGCGCCTCAGCGGTCACCGCGCCGCGAGGGGCTGATGACCTGGAAGTCCCGCACCAGCCGCCGGCCCTGGTCGTCCGTCAGCACCAGGCGGTGCGGGCCGGGCTCGGGGGCGACGCCGATCTGGTGGAAGACGCGGGTCGAGGCGAGATAGGCCTCGTCGAGGTGCCAGTGGATGGTCGCCCCGCTCTCCCGGTGGACGGCCTCGAAGACGACCTCGCCGATCTTCCCATCTAGCCCGACCGGGACGTAGACCGACATGTCGGGCTCGGGATAGACCAGGCTCATCACCCGCGTCCCCCGCTCGCCGGCAGGCCCGCCGCCGCAGTCGCCCCGGAAGGGCGGCAGGGGCCGGTACTCGGCGTGGTCGGCCCGGTAGAAGTATTCCTGCACGGGCGGCAGGACGAACCACGCTTCGTGGCGCATCCGATCGACAGGCGCACAGCGGCTGTCGACCCTAAAACGCCCGGACTCGTCGAGGTGAACGGTCTGGTGGAAGGTGCACATGCGGTCGAACCGGCTTTCCTCGGGCACCTGGACCTCGACCGCCGGGCAGAGATCCGTCGCCAAGTACCCCGAATCGCGGCAGACGCGGAGCGCCTTGAGCCCCGAGCGCGGCCGGACGATCTCCCCTCCGCCGTCGACCGCCCCGAGCAGGTCGAAGAGGACGGGCGCCGCCGCCCCGAGCCCGGTCAGCCCCGGCACGCCCTCGCCGTCGGCGTTCCCGGCCCAGACGCCGATCGTGTAATTGGAGGTGACGCCGACGGCCCAGGCGTCCCTCAGCCCGAAGCTCGTGCCCGTCTTCCAGGCCACCCACTTCGAGGAGCTGAAGTTCCGCCAGAAGCCCTCGTCGTCGGGCCGGTTGACCGCCGTCAGCGCCTGGAGCGTCAGATAGGCCGAGGCGGCCCCGAGGTCCCTCATCCTCGACGGCGCCTCCGGCTCGTCCCGGAGCAGCCTGACCTCCCGGCCGCCTCCAGGCGCGCCCAGGGCCAGCCCGGCCAGCTTGGCGTAGAGCCCGGCGATCTCGATGAGGCGGCCCTCGGCTCCCCCGAGCACCAGGGTCAGGCCGTAGTCGTCCGGCGCCCGGTCGAGGGTGGTCATCCCCCACTGCCGCAGCCTGTTCTCGAACCGGGGGATGCCATAATCGCGAAGCTCCCGCACGGCCGGGACGTTGAGCGACCAGGCCAGGGCGGCCCGGGCCGGAACGGCGCCGCGGAACCGGCGGTCGAAGTTCTCCGGCTTGAAGCCTTCGAAGCGCGTCGGCGTGTCGGGGACGAGGGTCGCGGGCGTCAGTCCGCCTTCTTTGAGCATGGCCGCGTAAAGGAAGGGCTTGAGGATGCTGCCGGTGCTGCGCCGGCTCTGGACGATATCGACGCTCTGCCCCTGCTCGGCCCCGCGGTCGAGCCCGACGTTGCCGACATAAGCCGCGACGGTCGAGGCGCGGTTGTCGATGACGACCGCGGCCAGGTTGCAGATGCCGCGATCGGCCAGCCGCCGGCCGTGCTCCTCGGCGACGCGGCCGACCGCCCTCTGCAGCTCGGCCACGATAAAGGAGCGGAAGGGCGGGCGCGCCCCCGTCCGGGCGGCCAGCGTGTCGAGAAGGTGCGGCGCGTCGCGCGGCACCGGCCGAAGCCGGGGCGGCTGCGGCTCGGCCAGGGCCAACCGGCATTCGAGGCCGGCCAGCGCCCCGTGCGCCCGGAGCTTCTCCAGAAGCCCGTTCCTCTTCTCCAGCAGCCTGGCCCGGCCGGCCGGGCCGGCGCTGAGCCCCGGGTCGTTCGGCAGGACGGCCAGGAAGGCGGCCTCGGCCCAGCTCAGCTCGTCGGGGCTCCGGCCGAAGTAGAGCCACGAGGCGGCGTCCAGGCCGACGGCGTTGCCGCCGAAGGGCGCGTGGGCCGCGAAGAGCCTCAGGATGTCCTTCTTCGAACGCCGGGTCTCGAGCCGCAGGGCCAGGACGGCTTCCTTGAGCTTTTCGAGATAGGTCCGGGGCCTGTTCTTCCGGGCCAGGCGCACAACCTGCATGGTGATCGTGCTCCCGCCGCTTCGGACCCGGCCCGCCCGGAGGTTCTGCCGCGCGGCCCGGGCCAGGGCCAGGGGATCGACGCCGGGATGCGCGTAAAAGCGCTTGTCCTCGAAGCGAACGAGGGCCTCGAAGAAGCGTTCCGGGACGCGCCCGCCCGGCGGGAAGCGCCACTGGCCGTCGGCCGCCGTTCGGGCCCCGAGGAGCCGCCCTTCCGCGCTGAGCAGGACCGGCGAGACGGGATCGTGGAAGCTCACGACCGGGACGGCGAGCCAGGCAATTATTGAGAGGAGGAGTGCGGACACTCCCACGGCCAGCTTTCGGGATTTGTGAGGCCGGGTGTCGAGGGGCCAGTCTTCGTCCGCCCGAGGCGGAAGGGGATGCGCTCTCCGGAGCGCTGGGGGTTCCAAGGGGCGCTTCCCCCTTGGTCGTAGCGACCGCAGGGCGCGGAGAAGGGTGGTCCGGAGGGGGAAGGGCTTGGGTTCCCCCTCCGCCCGCGGGGGGATGGGTGGAGCCGAGGCCGGACGAAGACGCCCCGAGGAAACGCCCGGCCTCGCGTTCTTACAGTTCATTGGGAAATCTCGACCCATTGTCCTTTCGTGTTGGCATGGATGCCGGCGTCGTACATGGCCTCGACGGCCAGGCCTGGCTGGTAATAGCGGCCGCGGTAAGACGCGTTGAGGACGACCAGGAAGGTCTTCACCTGGCCGGCGTCGAGGCCGAAATAGGTGTAGACGCGATCGTCGCGTATGTCCTGGTAATCGACGGCCTCGGCGGCGCCTCCCTCCCCGGCGAACCTGGGATTCTTGATCTGGAAGCCCGCGGCGACGAGGTGGGTCAGGACGAGGTTGGGAAGCCGGTTCGAGGTCAGGTTCTTGACCCGGACCTCGGCGACGAGATCGAGCCCTTGAGCGATCCGGCCGATCTCGAGGCCGTTCATCTTCATGTCGCGCATGCTGACATCGATCGACAGCCCCTCTGAGGACGGCGTTTCGACGCCGGCCTCGGGCACGCCGCGGCGGTAAACGCTGACGTAGAGATCCGCCGCTTCGGTGTTGGTCACCGTGAGCGTCCGGCCCTGCAGCGGGAAGGAGGGGAACTCGCGCCGGTCGAACGGGGTGGCCGACTCGACGTCGAGCGCCTTATCCTCGTCCCAGGCCAGCCGGTAGCGGAAGGGCTTGATCCCGGCGCTGCCATAAAAGGAGGCCAGGGCCATGAGCCCGAACGATGCATCCTGGGTCGAAAGCCACAGGTCCGAGCCCATCGTCTTGCCGATGTCGGCGACAAGCGCCCGGGCCTTGTCGGACCGGCCCATCTGGACGAAGGTCCTGACGGCCAGGGCCTTGTCCCGGAAGTCGGAGCCGAAGGTCTCGTCATAGTCGCGGTAGGGCTTGAACTCGAGCTTGGCCCGGTCCGCCAGGTCCGCGGCGGCGTCCGCCTGCCCGGTGACGTGAAAGGCCGCTGCCAACATCAGCGCGGCCAGCCCGGGCAGGTCCTCGCTCTCCCTCAGCCGGTTCATGGCCCCGAGGTCGGGGTCCCTGGCCAGGGCCAGCCCGAACAGCCGGAAGGCCTGGGTCAGCCGGGTCGCGCCGCCTCCGGTGACATAGGCGTTGGCCAGCATCTTCTGATTCGCCCGCCAGGCGTCGAGCATGGCCTGGGGCACATGATAGCCCAGCCGGCCCGCCTCGAGCAGGAAATACCCGGCGTAGGCGGTCGTCCACTCGTGGGCCTCCCGGTTCCCCGGCCAGTAGGAGAAGGCGCCGTTGGTCATCTGGAAGGCCGTCATCTTCTCGACGGCCGCCCGGACATGCCCGTCGACGTCGCGAGCCTGCCGCTCGTCGAGCTTGACCAGGCTCTTGAGGTAGAGCTGGGGGAAGGCCGCCGAGAGCGTCTGCTCCAGGCAGCCGTGTGGATAGCGGATGAGGAAATCGAGCCGCCTCTCGAGATCGAGCGGCGGCACGGACGAGGCCTCGACGACGACCTGGTTCGTGCCCTCGAGGCCGAACGGGACGATCCCGCGCTTCACGGACTCGCCGGGCTTGACCGTGAGCCGGGTCGTTTGGGTGACGGCCGTGTTGCTGGCCAGGACCGGGATGGCGATCGTGTCCTCCACCCGCTCGGCGCCGCCCGAGGCGCGGAACCTCACTTCGCCCTGACCGATGCCGCCCGCGGTCTTGAGCGCGAACGAGACGATTTCGTCGCCGGGCTTGGCGAAGGCCACGGTCTTGGCGCGCTCGCCGACGACCTCGAAGAGGGCGTTGGTCTCGACGCCGACCGTGACCTGCCTGATCTCCGGCTTGGTCACGAACACGGTGACCGGCATGACGACGTCCTCGCCCGGGCGGACGACCCGCGGCAGCGTCGCCAGGGTCATCAGGTCGCGGCGCACCGTGACGGACTTTTCGGCCAGGCCGAAGGCGCCGTCGCGGCCGGCCACGACCATGATCCGGACGGCCCCGAAATACTGCGGCATCGTCATTTCATGGACGCCGGTCCCGCCGGCCGCCAGATCGAACGGGCCCTCGAACAGCGCCACCGGCGGGAAGCGACGCGGCTGCTTGGCCTTGTCCTTCGACTCGCCGCCCTCGTCGCCGCCGAGAGCCAGGATGCGGGCCATCTCGGCGCCGTAGGCCTCGGCCACGATGTCGAACAGGTCCCAGGTCTTGACCCCGAGGGCCTCGCGGGCGTAGAACCCCCGGCGCAGATCGGGCGTCGTGAAGCGGGTCAGGCCGAGGAGCCCTTCGTCGACGACGGCCAGCGTGTAGGACATGGGCCGGCCTTCCGTCTCGCGGACCTCGACCCGGAACTTCTCCCGCGGCCGAATCTCGTCGGCCATCTTGATCTTCGGCTCCAGGCGTGTCCCCGGATCCTCGACTATGATCGGGATGACGCCGTAGAGGCGGATGGGCGTGTCGGCCGCCTTGTCCCGGTGCGGCTGGAGGAGCATGACGTGGGCGTAGATATTGGGCGTCATGGCCGCCGTGATCGGCACCTCGAAGCGGTTCTCGCCCTTGACCGTGGAGACCCAGAACTTGTCGAGGACGGACGTCCCGCTCTCGAGGGACACCAGGGCCCGTCCCTGGACCGCCTCCGGCAGGTAGATGACGGCCTTCTCGCCGACCTTGTACGAGGGCTTGTCGGCCGTGAAGGTCAGGGCCGTCGCTCCGGCGCCGCCTTCCTCGCGGGCCCGGCCGGCCCAGCCCGGCCAGTCGACATAGACGATCTGGCCCGAGGCGTGGCCGCTCTCCGGGTCCTCGACCCGGATGAGGTAGCGGCCCCAGTCGGGATAACGGATTTGGAACGTCCACTGGCCCGCGCCGTTCCGGGTCGCGACTTCGCCCTTGAGCAGCGGCCGGGTCTCGACGCTCGAAACGTACTGGGCCAGGGACTCACCGCTCCGGTCCCACCACCATTTCCACTCGATCTTGTAGAGCGAGACCAGGACCTTGCCCCGGGAGACGGGACGGCCGGCCGTGTCGACCGTGACGATCGAGACGACCTGGTCCTTGTCCGTCAGGAGCATGCCGGACGCCTGGTCGCCCTTGGGCGCCCGGACCCCGACGTAACCATCGTAGGGATGGAACGGCAGCGAGAACGAATCGACGCTGAAATCGCCGCTCTCCTCGAAGACGCGGCTGGTGAAGGCGGCCTCGAGCAAGCCCGGGCTGGGCTGGCGCGGATCGATGTCGATCCGGGCCCGGGCCCGGCCCTGGGCGTCGAGCGTGCCCTTGGCCGCCTCGACGGTCGCCCCCTCGAAGTCCCGGGCCGGATCGTCGAAGCTGTAATCCGGGTAGCGGTCGAAGCGGGTCGGACGCCGGGACAGGCGGACGGAGATGTCGAACCTCAGGTTCGCCGCCGGGGCGCCGTGCAGCCACTGGGACGAGACGGCCGCCTCGAAAGGCATGTTCCGGCGGACGAGGAAGTCGCGCCCGGCGTCGATCGTGATCTTCAGCCGGTTCGGCACGACGGTTTCGATCTTGAGGGTCTTGCTGAAGGTCAGGCCGCCGACGAGGACGCGGGCCTGCCAGTTGCCCGTCGGAGCGGCTTCATCGGTCTCGACCTTGAAGGCGTAGAACGGCTCGACGACCTTGTCCGGCTTGGCCGTCAGGACGACCTGGCCCTGAGGGTTGGCGAGCTCCAGGAGGACGGGGTGGCCGGCCGGCAGGGATCTCTGCCGGTCGAACAGCGCGAAGGTCAGGTGGAGCGTGTCGCCGGGCCGCCAGACGCCGCGCTCGCCGTAAAGGATCCCCTTGACCCCCTTCCTGCTGACCTCGCCGCCGACGTCGAAATGGCTGAGCGGCAGGGCGCCCTCGCCGGCCAGGCGCAGGTAGCCGGTGTCGCCGCCGCCTTCGGCCGAGACGTAGAAGGCCCGGTCCTTGAGGGCGAAAACGGCGAAGCCGTTCGCGTCGGAGGTCGCCTCGCCGAGGACCTGGTTCTGATAATTGAAGGCCCGGACGCGGAGGCCCGCGACCGGCCGGGCCGTGCCGATGTCGGTCGTCACAACATGGAGGGCGCCGTTCTCCCCGAGCTTGGCCGTCAGGCCGATGTCGGAGGAGAAGAAGCTGCGGCCGACGACCGCCTGGCGATTATAGCGGGGGATGTAGTAGGCGTTGGAGCAGGGGTCGTCGCGGCGCGCCCAGTCGCCGGGGTTGTAGTCGTAGCCCTCGTCGGAGTAGTCCCAGTCCGAATAGCGGGCGTAGCTCGCGTCGTCCATGTTCCGGAGCGGCGGCTCGGTCACGACCGGCTCTCCGCCCGCGGCGCAGGGGAAGGTCGAGTTGCCGCGGTTGAACGACAGGACCAGGCGGAAGAGGCTGCCCGGGCTTTCTTTGAACAGGGGCGTGACGTCGAGGTCATAGCGGGACCACCTGCCGGTCACCGCCGGGTCTTCGGACAGGGCGATCGTCTTGCGCCAGAGATAGCGGCCGACCCGGGCCAGCTCCTCCGAGCCCTCCAGGCTGTTGACCTGGAAGAACTGGGCCATGTTGCCCGGGTAGATCTGGAAGGCCGCGACCTGGACGCTCTTCAGGTTGACGGCCTCGATGGGCACGGTCAGCCGGTCCCGGCGCGGCAGGATCAGGCCGCGCCCGACGAAACGGACCTGCGGGCTTATGGATTCGAAGGTGACCTGCCGCGCCGGTCCCGCGTCCTTCAGCCGCTTGCCGAGGTAATTGCGGATGCCGGGCTGGATCTCGACCGCCATGGTCCCCGCGAAATCCCCGGTCGAATAGATCCTGACGACGTTGCCCTCGACCTCGAAAGTGAGCGGCAGATCGCCGATCTTGATGAGCCCCTTGAGGCTCTGGTCCGGGGCCAGGAGATCGGAGAAGCGGACGAGGACGTGCTTCGTCTCGCCCGGGACGGGCTCGACGGTCAGGACCTCGAAGGCCCCCTGGGCCGGGACGGCGACGTCGCGGCGGCCGCTGTCGTCGATCCGGAGCGGGGCGCCGTCCCAGGAAAGGTTGACCGCGGAGGCCTCTTCTTTCCGGACGACGTCCTTGACCGCGAAAGAGTGGCTCAGTCCCTCCGGGGAGTGGCTCCACTCGATCGGCAGGGCCCGGCCGTCCTGCTCCGCCTCAAGGACCTTCTCGACCAGGGCCTTCTCCTCCATGTCGGAGGTGACGGCGCGGCCCCGCAGGACCTCGGCCTGGGGCCGCGCCGGGTCCTCGGCGAAGAGCCCTTCGAGCGTCACCTCCAGGCTCGGCTTGACGACGCCGAAACGGAACTCGAACCTGGCGAAGGCCCGGGGCAGGTCGAGGATCCTGCCGACCCGCAGGACGGCCTTGTACTCCTGGCCCGGCTTGAGCTCGCCCCCGGGCCGGAAGACTAGCTCCCGCGGCCCCGCCCATTCGGCCGTGCCGGCGATCGCCGGCGTGAACTCGAACAGGTCCGGGGCGGCCGGGCCGGGCCGGCCGGCGTTGTCGACGAACAGGACCCGGACCGGGGACTTGCGCGAGATCGTCCCCGAGGTGAAGGCGCTGATATAGCGGTACCATTCCTTCCCGGCCTCGGCCCCGGCCGGCTTCTTCGACCGGCAGCCGGCGAAGGCGAGGACGCCGACGGCGGCCAGGATCATGGCGGCTTTCTTTGTCATGGAACCCCTCCCCTGGATCGCGAAGGATCGGCCGCGCCGCGAACGTCAGGCGCGTTCCCCGCAAGGTTAATCCCGGCCCCGGCCAAAGTCAATTCCCCGGCCGGCGCCGAGGCCGGCCGGCGCGGGACTTGACAAGCCGGCCGGTTTATGGATAATTATACGGCTATCATGAGTAAATATTCAGCCAAAGACCGGCGCCGGATCCTGGCGGCCGTCCTCCGCGAGGAGACGTCCGGCAGCCAGGCGGGCCTGCTCCAGGCCTTGCGCCGGCGCGGCGTCAGGACCTTCCAGTCGACCCTGTCGCGCGATCTCCGGGAGATCGGCGCCGTCCGGGTCCGCAAGCCGTCGGGCGGATTCCGCTACGATGTCCCCCCGGCCGGCGGCGCGCCCGCCGCGCCCCGGGAGAAGCTGCGGGCCCTAGTCCGGTCCCACGTCTCCTCCGTCAGCGGGACGGGGGTACTGGTCCTGGTCAAGACGTCCCCAGGCAACGCCGCCGGGATCGCCGTCCTGATCGACGCCCTCGAACATCCGCACATCCTGGGCACGGTGGCCGGAGACGACACCGTCCTCGTCGTCGCCGACGGCGAGAAGCACGGCCGGGCCCTCCTGGAGGAATTCCGTGCTCTCCTCTGAGTTCTTCCCGACCCGGGGCCTGCTCCGGCGCCGGGGGCCCCGGCGCAACTGATCACCCCCTCGCCTCCCTTCCGGCCGCCGCGGCCGGTCCCCGAAACCCGTCGTTCGCAGCAAAGAAAGGATATGTTCCATGGACAAGGTCATACTCGCGTATTCCGGCGGCCTCGACACGTCGGTCATCCTCAAGTGGCTCGTCGAGCGGGGCCACGAAGTCGTCGCCTACGTGGCCGACGTCGGCCAGGACGACGACATGGCCGCGGTCGAGGCCAAAGCCCTGGCCACCGGAGCCTCCAAGGTCTATATCGAGGACCTCAAGGACGAGCTGGTCGCCCGATACGTCTTCGCCGCCGTCAAGGCCAACGCCATCTACGAGGGCCGCTACCTGCTCGGCACCTCCCTGGCCAGGCCGCTCATCGCCAAGCGCCAGATCGAGATCGCCCACAAGGAGAAGGCCGGCGCGGTCGCCCACGGGGCGACGGGCAAGGGGAACGACCAGGTCCGCTTCGAGTTGAGCTACCTGGCCATCGACCCCTCGATCAAGATCATCTCGCCGTGGAAGGACAAGGATTTCCTGGCCGCCTTCCAGGGCCGGCCCGACCTCCTGGCCTACGCGGCCTCCCGCGGCATCGACGTCAAGGCCTCGCGGGAGAAGCCGTATTCCGAGGACGCCAACCTCATCCACATCAGCCACGAGTCCGGCATCCTCGAGGACCCCCGAACGGCCCCGGCCGAGGAGGTCTTCTCCTGGACGCGGAGCCCCCAGAGCGCCCCGGACTCCGAGACCCGCCTGGAGATCCAGTTCAAGGACGGCGCCCCGGTGCGGGTGACGAACCTCGGCAGCGGGGCCGTGACGACCGGACCGGCGGCCATCCTGGCCACCCTAAACGCCGTCGGCGCCGAGAACGGGATCGGGCGCGTCGACATGGTCGAGAACCGCTTCGTCGGCATCAAAAGCCGGGGCATCTACGAGACGCCGGGCATGACCATCCTCCGGGCCGCCCACATGGACATCGAGGGCATCGCCATGGACCGCGAGGTCATGCGCCTGCGGGACATGCTCTCGCCCAAATTCGCCGAGCTCGTCTACAACGGCTTCTGGTTCTCGCCGGAGATGGACTTCCTGATGGCCGCGGTCAACAAGAGCCAGGAAGTCGTCGACGGCGTCGTCGGCCTGACCCTCTACAAGGGCAACGTCATCGTCACCGGCCGGGAGTCGCCGAGCTCGCTCTACGACCAGGCCCTGTCCAGCATGGATATCGAGGGCGGCTTCAACCAGCAGGACTCGCGCGGTTTCATCGCCATCAACGCCGTTCGTCTCATGGCCCACAACGCCATCATGACCCGCCGGGGCCGCAAGGTGACGGATTTCATGGGGAACGGCCAATGAGCGGCAAGGTCTGGGGCAAGCGTTTCGCCGGGCGGACGGCCGTTCCGGCCCTGGAGCGCTACAACGCGTCGATCGGCGAGGACGCCTTCCTGCTCCAAGCCGAGATGGAGGCCTCGCGGGCCTACGCCCTGGGGCTGTCGTCGGCCGGCGTCCTCGACGGGGACGAGGCGGCGGCCGTTTTGCGGGGCCTGGCCGCCGTCGGCCGCCGCCTGGCGGCCGGCGAGGACCTGTCCCGCTTCGAGGACGTCCACTCGGCCGTCGAGCTCCTGCTCATCGAGGAGGCGGGCGAGCCGGGCCGGAAGCTGCACACGGGACGCAGCCGCAACGAGCAGGTCGTGACCGACGAGCGTCTGTTCCTGAAGTCCGCCCTGCCGGCGGCCGCCGGGGCGGTCGCGGACGTCCAGAAGGCCCTGCTGGCGCTGGCCGAGAGCGCGCCGGCCGCGGTCATGCCCGGCTATACCCATCTCCAGCGCGGCCAGCCCGTCCTCTTCACCCATTACGCCCTGTCGTTCGTCTGGGCGCTCGAGCGGGGCAAGGACCGGATCGCCGACGCGGCCCGGCGCCTGGACGTCTGCCCGCTCGGCTCCGGGGCGCTGGCCGGCTCGACCGTCCCGCTCGACCGCGACGCCCTCCGGGTCGAGCTGGGCTTCGCCGGCCTGACCGAGAACTCGATCGACGCCGTGGCCGACCGGAGCTTCATCCTGGAGAGCCTCGGCGCCCTGGGGCTCGTCCTGCTCGACCTGTCGCGCCTGGCCGAGGACCTCATCATCTTCGCCTCGGCCGAGTTCGGCTTCATCGTCCTGGCCGACGCCGCGGCGACCTCGAGCAGCCTGATGCCGCAGAAGAAGAACCCCGACGTGCTCGAGCTCCTGCGGGCGGCGCCGGGACGCCTCTTCGCCCATTACGCCCGGCTCTTCATGGTCCTCAAGGGCACGCCCTGGTCCTACAACAAGGACCTGCAGGAGGATAAGGAGCCCCTGCGGCGCGGCGTCGAGGACGCCCTCCGGGCCCTCGAAGCGGCCGCGGCGGCGGTTCGCTGCGTCCGGCCGGTGCCGGAGCGCATGGCCGCGGCCATCGATCCCTCCATCTTCGCCACCGACCTGGCCGACGTTTTGGTCGAGCGGGGGGTCGCCTTCCGCGAGGCCCACGGCGTCGCAGCCGAAGCGGTCCGGCTGGCGGAAAGCTCGGGCCGGCGCCTCGACGGGCTGAAGCCCGACGAGTTCAGGGGCCTGCACGCGGCCCTGGCCGCCCTGCCGGCCGGATTGTTCGATCCGCGCCGTTCGATCGAGCGCAAGAAGACGGCCGGCTCGACGAACCCCGAGATGGTCCGACGGCAGCTCAAGAAGGCGCGGGCCCTCGTCGACGGCTCGGGCTGAAGGCGCGCCGGGAAAGACCGCCGCCCTCCCCTTCATTGAGAGCGCCCTTTATAGTAATATGCCGGGTTGAGCCTCGATCAAGCCAGGAGGAAGACCATGGCCCACGTTCTCAAGACCCCGGCGGGCGGCCGGATCAGCCGCCGGGACTTCCTCAGATCCTCGGCCACGGCCGGGCTCGGCGCCGCGCTGGCCGGGACGGCCTTGGCCCAGGGCCCGCCGGCCGGGCAGGCGCCCGCCGTCGCGGCCGCCGCCGCGAAGGGCGCCGACGAGCTGCGGGTGGCCGTCATCGGCTGCGGCGCCCAGGGACGGGTGCTCATCGAGTCCATGCTGCGCATCCCCTCGGTGCGCATCGCCGCCGTCTGCGACATCTGGTCGTACAGCCGCCAGTACGCCGGCAACTACCTCAAGAAGTACGGCCACGCCGTCAACGCCTACGAAGACTACCGCGAGCTGCTGGCCTCCGAAAGGGACCTCGACGCGGCCGTCGTGGCCACGCCGGACTGGGTCCACGCCGAGCACGCCATCGCCTGCTTGCGCCGGGGGCTGCCCGTCTATTGCGAGAAGGAGATGTCCAACTCGCTGGAGAAGGCCAGGTCCATGGTCCTGGCCGCCCGCGAGACCGGCCGTCTCCTCCAGATCGGCCACCAGCGCCGCTCCAACCCGCGCTACATCCACGCCATCAACCGCCTGATCCGCGAGAAGCGGCTCCTGGGCCGGGTCACCGTGGCCTACGCCCAATGGAACCGGGCCAAGGCCGACCTGCTCGGCTGGCCCGAGAAATACGTCATCGACCAGGCCACGCTCGACAAGTACGGCTACGGCTCGATGGCCGAGTTCCGCAACTGGCGGCTCTACAAGAAGTACGGCGGCGGCCCGATGGTCGACCTGGGCTCCCACCAGATCGACCTTTTCAGCTGGGTCCACGGCGCGCCGCCCCGGTCGGTCGTGGCCAGCGGCGGCCTCGACTTCTACAAGAACTGGGAATGGTACGACAACGTCATGGCCATCTACGAGTTCGAAACGCCGGAGGGGCCGGCCCGGGCCTTCTACCAGGTCCAGACGACGACCCAGCACGGCGGCTTCTACGAGACTTTCATGGGCGAGAACGGCTCGCTCGTCCTGTCGGAGATCCCCCAGCGCGGCAACTGGGCCATGCGCGAGCCTCACGCCCCCGAGTGGGACTCGCTGGCCAAGGCCGGGCTGCTGCAGTCGGAGGCCGTGCCCATCCAGAAATCGACGACCAAGAACATCTACGTCGACGTCCGGGTTACGGCCGAGGCCGGCCGCTGGCCGCTGCCGGTCGAGCTGGCCAAGCCGGCCCACCAGCCGCACCTGGAGAACTTCTTCGACGCCGTGCGCCACGGCACGCCGCTCAACTGTCCGGCCGAGCTGGCCTACGAATCGTGCGTCGCCGTGCTCAAGGCCAACGAGGCCGTCAAGGCCCGCCGGGTCATGGAGTTCCGGCCGGAGCAGTTCAAAGCATGAGCGGCCCGGACCGGACCCCGCTGCGGACCGCCGGGGCGGCGCTGGTCATGGCGCTGGCCCTGGCCGCCGGCCTGGCGGCCCAGGCCGGATCCGGGCAGCCGGCGGCGCAGGCCCCGGCCTGGGACGGCCATCGGACCATCCCGGCCCACCTCATCCCCCTGCGCGACGAGAACGACGAGCCCATCATCCCGACCGAGGCCCAGCCCCTGCCGTACTCGGCCCGCTACACCTGCGGCCCCTGCCACGACTACGGAACGATCCGGGGCGGCTGGCACTTCGGGGCCATGACCGCCGCCGCGAGCGGACGGCCCGGCGAGCCCTGGCTCGAGGTCGACGCCCGGACGGGGACGATCCTGCCCCTGTCCTATCGCCGTTGGGCCGGGACCTTCGACCCGCGGGCCGTCGGCCTGACAGCCTGGGATTTCACCCTTCTTTTCGGCCGGCATCTCCCCGGCGGCGGTCCGGCCGAGCCCTCCGACGCCGAGGTCGAAGCCGAGCCGGACGCCCGCTGGAGCGTTTCGGGCAAGGCCGAGATCAACTGCCTGGCCTGTCACAACGGGTCCGGGCGCCAGGACCCCGGCGAATGGGCCAAGCAGGTCCTGCGCGAGAACCTGCGCTGGGCGGCCACGGCCGCGGCCGGCCTGGGCGAGGTCGGGGGCATGGCCTCCCGGCTAAAGGGGACCTGGGACGTCTTTGACGGGCCCAACCCCGACGATCACGAATGGGCCGTCGTGCCGGAGGTCCGCTACCGGCCGTCCGACTTCGACTCCAAGCACCGCTATTTCTTCGACCTGAACTACCAGCCCTCCGACGAGCGCTGCCTGGCCTGCCACGCCGTCTCGCCGAAGGACGAGCCCAAGTGGGCCGCCGACGCCGACGTCCACGCGGCGGCCGGCCTGAAGTGCGCCGACTGCCACCGCAACGACCTCGGCCATGCCATGGTCCGCGGCTACGAGGCCGAGGCGTCCGAAACCGGCAACAAGACGGCGGCCGCCTTCACCTGCCGCGGCTGCCACCTCGGCGAGGACGCCGAAGGAGGAAAGACCGTCGTGCCGGGCCGCCTGGGCGCGCCCTATCCCCGGCACACCGGCATCCCCCTCGTCCACTTCAAGCGCCTGGCCTGCACGGTCTGCCACTCGGGACCCAGGCCGAAGGAGGGCTTCACCAGGGTCCGGACCGCCCGGGCCAACCGGCTGGGCATCCACGGAGTGGCCGCCTGGGCCACGGACGCGCCGATCATCGTCGAGCCCGTCTACCGGGAAGACGGGGCCGGCAAGATCTCGCCGCAGCGGCTGGTCTGGCCGGCGTATTGGGCCCGGCGGACCGGCAAGGACCTGCTGCCGATCAAGCCGGCCGAGGTCGAGGCCGCCGCCGGCGACATCCTCAAGCCGGAGGACCGCATCGCCCGGGTCCTCATCGGCCTGAGCCAGGTCATGGCCGAGGACGAGACGCCCGTTCTCGAGGCCGGACGTTTCGTCTTCGCCCCGAACGTCGACGCCGGCCTGGACGCGGCCGGGCCCACGGGCGGAAAGGCGGACGCCCCGGCCCGCTGGGGCATCCGCAAGGACGGCGGGATCGTCCCCCTCGTGCCGGATTTCGATCCGGCCGCCGAGGACAAGGACCCGGCCGTCGAGGCCAGGTTCCAGGAGTTCCTCCAGGCCCTGGCCACCGTCGCGGAGAAGCCGGGCGAGCCGGCGATCCTCGTCCGCCGGACGCTCTACCGCCTGGTCGACGGCTTCCTTGACGTCTCCGAGGCGCCGGCCGGGCTCGCCGGCGCGGCCGGCCCGGGCTGGATCGCGGCGGGGAAGCTCCTGCCCCTGGCTTCCGATTTCGACGTCCGAACCGTGACCGCCAAGGCCGGGACCGAACAGACGCTGACCGAGGAACAGGTCGCGCTCGTCCTCGCGGCGCTGACCAAGGCCGGCGCAACCGGCGAGTGCGTCTATATCTCCGGCGGCCGGCTGTTCAGGCTCGAGAAGGGCCGGCTCGCGGCCCGCAAGGACAGGGCCGCCGAGCCGCTGACCTGGCCCCTGGCCCACAATGTCCGACCGGCCCAGCAGTCCCTGGGCTGGAAGGCCTGCACGGACTGCCACAGCGGCGCGTCGGACTTCTTCTTCGACACGATCAAGGGCACGGGCCCCCTGCTGACGAAGAGCGTGGCCAGGCTCTCGACGTCGTCCTTCATGGGCCGCGGCGGGCTCTTCCAGCGGATCTTCGGCCTGACGTTCCTCGTCCGGCCGGTCCTCAAGATCGTCCTGGCCGTCTGCGCCTTCCTCGTCGGGCCCCTCCTGCTCGTCGCCGGGCTGGCGGCCCTGGGCCGCTTCGCCGGCTTCCTGGGGAGGAGGTGAGGCCATGGTCTTCACGATCGTCACCGTTCTCGTCGCCGCGGCGGCCTTCCTCGGGCTGGCCGGCCACCGCTTCCTGACGACCCGGGAAGAGGCCAGGTCGACCATCCTCTACGGCGAGCGGGCCAAGAAGTTCTTCGCCTGGCTGGCCCTGCGGACGATCCAGATATCCCGGCGGGCCTCGCCCCGGACCTGGGCGGCCTATCTGAAGGGACTGCCGCTCTGGCGCCAGCCGGTCCTGGAGAAGTGGCTCTTCATCGGCTTCTATGGCAGCTTCCTCTACCTGGCGGCCAGCGGCTTCTTCTTCGGCCTCTTCGTCCCCCGGGGGCTGTTCGGCTTCCCGCTCGTCGGGCATGTCGCCTGCGGCGGCCTCTTCGCCGTGTGCCTGACGGTCATCGTCTTGTTCAAGGGCCGGGACTTCCTGGCCATGCCGCGGCCGGCCGGCCTGAGCCTGTCCCTGATCGATCCCCGGAAGATGGCCATCACGGCGGCCCGGGTCAAGCGCTGGGCCTTCTGGGTCTTCGCCTCGGCCGGATTCCTGCTGACGGTTACCGCGCTGGTCCCCATGCTGCCGTGGTTCGGCACGCCCGGGCAGAAGATCCTGTTCGAGCTCCACCGCTACAGCGCCGTGGCCTCGGCCGCTGCGGCCCTGGTTTTCGCCGGTCTGGAGATCTTCGAGCGCCCCGCGCCGGCCCGTTCCCCCGATTGACAAACTCCTCGCCAGGCCTCATCCTGGGATCAAGCTCGACGATGGGGAGGACAAAATGGACCAGCGGCCCTGCCGGATCATTACCGCCGTCTTCTGCCTGGGCTTGTTCGGCGCGGCCGCGGCCGGCCCCGGACAAAGGATCGACGTCCGGAAGGAGGCCGGCATCACCGTCGTGCACAATCCCAAGGTCCCCATCCCGCAGCCCGGCGGGCCGTCGAAGCTCCTGCTGACGCAGGACCTGGTGATCGGCAGGGATCCGGCCGGCGGTGCCGACGTGTTCGCCGAGCTCCGCTCGATCGGCGCCGATGCCCGGGAGAACATCTGGACGCTCGACTGGGAGGACTTCAAGGTCCGCGTCTTCGACCGGACCGGCAGGCTCATCAGCACGTTCGGGAAGAAGGGCCAGGGCCCCCGGGAATGGCAGTCCCCCAACCGCATGACCGTCCTGCCGGACGGCACCGCGGCCGTTCTCGACCTCAACAAGCTCACCTTCTACGCCCTCGACGGGACCTGCCTCAGGGAGATCTCCACGGCCAAAACCCGGATGTCGAGGTTCCGGATCGATTCCCGGGGCACGATCTACGCCGACGAGATGGATTTCAGCGGCGAAACGCTCAAGCTCCGCCTGAAGAGGTTCGACCCGGAGTTGAAGCCGCTGGCCACCCTGGCCGAGATCGAAGAGCCGTTCAAGCCGGGCGCGGTCAGCCCCATCCCCATACTGTTCCAGTTCCACGTGACCGGGGATGACCGGCTCTTCTGGATGGCCAACAACCGCTACGAGTTCCGGGTCCTGGATGGCGACGGGACGCCGCTCCGGAAAATCGTCAAGGACTACGCCCCGGTCAAGGTGACCAGGGCGGACCAGGACCGGATCCTCGGGGACTCTCCCGCCGGCATGCGGAGCTCGATCGTTTTTCCGGACGTTTTCCCGCCCGTGGCCTTCTATGTCGGCGATCCGGAGGGCCGGCTCTACGCCCAGACCTACGAGACGGACGCCCGGGGCTGGCTGATCTACGACGTCTTCGACGCCGAGGGCCGCTGCATTACCCGTTTTTCCCTGCCCCGCGAGGAAATGGCCTTCGCCGTCCGGAACGACAAGCTCTACGTCCTGATCAGCGAAAACGAGGCCGGCGTTCCCCTGGTCAAGCGCTACGCCATGACCTGGAAATAGGCCGGCCGGCGGGGCCCGCGCCGGCCCCCGTTTCCTTGATATTTCCCCTGGGTTGCGATATCATTTTATGTCGCGGGAACCGCGACGGGGGAGGCGTCCTTGGATGCCCTCCCATCATCACCTCTAGGAGATAATCAATGGCCGTAAAAGGATTCAATGCCTTCGAGATGGCCCAGAAGCAGTTCGACGCCGTCGCCGACCTTCTGGAGCTTGATCAACCCACGCGGGACCTGTTGCGCACGCCCCTGCGCGAGTACCATTTCTCGATCCCGGTCCGCATGGACGACGGCAGCGTCCGCGTCTTCCGCGGCTTCCGCTGCCAGCACAACGACGCCCGCGGGCCGTGCAAGGGCGGCATCCGCTTCCACCCCCAGGAGACGATCGACACCGTCCGGGCCCTGTCCATGTGGATGACCTGGAAGTGCTCCGTCGTGGACATCCCCCTCGGCGGCGGCAAGGGCGGCGTCATCTGCGACCCGCACGACCTCAGCCAGCGCGAGCAGGAACGCCTCTGCCGCGGCTGGATGCGGGTCCTGGCCCATGACGTGGGCCCCCTCCGCGACGTCCCGGCCCCCGACGTCATGACCAACCCCCAGCACATGCTCTGGATGCTCGACGAGTACGAGACCATCCACGGCGCCAAGTATCCCGGCTTCATCACCGGCAAGCCGGTGGGCATGGGCGGCTCGCTCGGCCGGACCGAGGCCACGGGCTACGGCGTCATCTTCACCCTGCGCGAGGCCCTCAAGGAGCTGGGCATCAAGATCGAATCGACGGTCGCAGCGGTCCAGGGCTTCGGCAACGTCGCCCAGTACGCCATCAAGCTCTACACCCAGCTCGGCGGCAAGGTCATCGCCGTGGCCTGCTGGGACCAGAACGACCAGGCCTCCTACACCTATCGCAAGAAAAGCGGCATCAAACTCGAGGAGCTCCTGGCCATCACCGACCGCTTCGGCGGCATCGACAAGGCCAAGGCCGAGTCGCTCGACTACGAGCGCCTGCCCGGCGACGCCTGGATCGAGCAGGACGTCGACATCCTCCTCCCGGCCGCCCTGGAGAACCAGATCAACGGCGAGACGGTCAAGAGGATCGGCCCGAAGGTCAAGGTCATCGTCGAGGGCGCCAACGGCCCGACGACCCCCGATGCCGACGCCGTCATCAAGAGCCGGGGCATCTTCGTCATCCCCGACTTCCTGGCCAACGCCGGCGGCGTGACCTGCAGCTACTTCGAGCAGGTCCAGTGCAACATGAACTTCTTCTGGACCAAGGAAGAGGTCCTGAGCAAGCTCGACGACAAGATGACCGCCGCCTTCAAGGCCGTCAGCGAGCTGGCCCGGACGCGCAAGCTCTATATGCGCGACGCCGCCTACGTCATTTCCGTCAGCCGCGTCGCCAACGCCTGCAAGGACCGCGGCTGGGTCTGAGCTTTTTCTTTCGTCGCGACGCCAAGGCCCCTCTCCCCGGCGCGCCGGGGAGAGGGGCTTTTCTGACCTTCCGGCCCGGGGCCGGAAGGGACCGGGCCGCACGGCCGCCCCGCCCCGCAGGGAGGGCGCCGTTGAGGAGGGACGCCGCGACATGACCAATCCGCGCACCCCGACGACCGTCGACACCCTTTTCTCCACCCTCCACGAGCGGGCCAAGGAGCTGAACTGCCTCTACCGCATCGAGGAGATCCTCAGCATCTACGACGTCCCCCTGGAGGAGGTCTTCCGCCAGGTCATCGAGGCCCTCCCGCCGGGCTGGCAGTACCCCGAATGCTGCCAGGCCCAGATCACCTACGGCACGGACGTCTACGAGACCCCGGATTACGAGGAGACGCCCTACGTCCATTGCGCCGAGATCCGGGTCCAGGACGCCGCCGTCGGGCGCCTCTGCGTTTCGTACAAAAAGCCGACGCCGGAGAGCGACTGCGGTCCGTTCATGAAGGGCGAGATCAAGCTCATCCACTCGATCGCCGAGCGCCTCGGCCATTTCATCCTCCACCAGCGGCTCCGGGGCATGTACGAGCAGATCAGCGACCAGCGCCGCGAGGCGGGCGGCGGCCGGCGGAGCTGGCGGATCGCCCTGGACCTCCTCCGGAACACCAACCCGACGCTGCTGCTGCGCGTCTCCCGCAAGATGATGAACTACCTCGGCTGGCGCGGCGTGCCCGAGGCCCGCGACCTGCTGCAGCGCTTCAGCGGCGCGGGCGTCGCCGACGGCCTGTTCGGCGAGTCCAACCTGCCGCAGACCCGGGAATCCCTGGACCGCTTCGTCCAACTGACCGAGGAGACCTTCCGCATCGCCTCGGCCAACCTGACCGACGACGAGGTCTTCGACCGTATCCAGAAGTGGATCAACGAGGACCGCTCGCGGGAGTCGGTCCGGGCCCTGGAGAACGTCTACGCCGGGCTGCCGGAGGTCCTCGACAGCATGCGCCGGGTCAAGATCCTGGCGCCGGAGGGCATCGAGCTGCCGCGGTCCCTGGCCAACAGCGTCCGCGTCGCGCTCATCCGCCGCTTCTTCACCGAGCAGCTCGAGTTCATCAACGTCGCCAAGAAGTACGTCGACATCGAGGACTTCTTCGATCTCAGCGAGAAGATCGTCTTCCCGCCCGGCAGCCACGGCAAGCTCGGCGGCAAGAGCGCCGGCCTGTTCCTGGCCGGCCGGGTCCTGGCCCAGGCCGCCCGCCGGACCAAGGCCATCGGCACGGTCAAGAGGCCCAAGACCTGGTACGTCACCTCCGACGGCCTGATCGCCTTCACGTCTTACAACAACCTCGACGACGTCCACGAGCAGAAATACAAGGACATCGAGATCGTCCGCCAGGAGTATCCCCATCTCGTCCAGGTCTTCAAGAACTCGACCTTCCCGCCCGAGATCGTCAAGGGCCTGTCCGTGGCCCTGGACGACTTCGGCGACGTCCCGCTCATCGTCCGCAGCTCCAGCCTCCTCGAGGACCGGCTGGGCACGGCCTTCGCCGGGAAGTACAAGTCCCTGTTCCTGGCGAATCAGGGCGACAAGCAGCAGCGCCTGGAGGCCCTGCTCGACGCCGTGGCCGAGGTCTACGCCTCGATCTTCAGCCCCGACCCGATCCAGTACCGGGCCGAACGGGGCCTCCTCGATTTCTACGAGGAGATGGGCATCATGATCCAGGAGGTCGTCGGGACGCGCGTCGGGAAGTACTTCTTCCCGGCCTACGCCGGCGTCGCCTTCAGCCGGAACGAGTTCCGCTGGTCGCCCCGCGTCCGCCGCGAGGACGGCCTGCTCCGCCTCGTGCCGGGCCTGGGAACCCGGGCCGTCGACAGGGTCAGCGACGACTACCCCGTCCTCGTCTCGCCGGGCCAGCCGAACCTGCGGGTCAACGTCTCGACCGACGAGGTCGTCCGCTATTCGCCCAAGAGGATCGACGTTATCGACCTCGAAGAGAACACCTTCATGACCCGGGACCTCTCCGAGGTCCTGCGGGAGGTCGGCCGCGACTTCCCCGCCCTGACCAAGGTCTTCTCCGTCTACAAGGACGGCCTGCTCCAGCGGCCCATGGGCCTGGCCACGGACTGGACCAGCTCCGAAGCCGTGGCCACCTTCGACGGCCTGATCTCGGCCTCGCCGTTCATGCCCCAGCTCGAGGCCATCCTGAAGACCCTGTCCGCGGCCATGGGCGTGCCCGTCGACATCGAATTCGCCTCGACGGGCACGGAATTCTATCTCCTCCAATGCCGCGCGCAAAGCCAGGCGGCCGAGGACGTGGCCATGGAGATCCCGGCGAACCTGCCCGACGAGGCCGTCCTGTTCACGGCCCTCAAGCACGTCCCCAACGGCCGCGTCGCCGACATCACCCATATCGTTTACGTCGACCCGGACCGCTACGGCGACCTGGCCAGCTTCGCCGACCTCGTCGCCGTCGGGCAGGCCGTGGGCAAGCTCAACAAGCTCCTGCCGCGCCGGCAGTTCATCCTCATGGGGCCCGGCCGCTGGGGCAGCCGCGGCGACATCAAGCTCGGCGTCCGGGTGACCTATTCCGAGATCAACAACTCGGCCATGCTCATCGAGGTGGCGCGCAAGAAGGGCAATTATGTCCCGGACGTCTCGTTCGGCACGCACTTTTTCCAGGATCTCGTCGAGTCGGGCATCCGCTACCTGCCCCTCTATCCTGACGACGAGGGGGTCCGGTTCAACCAGAAGTTCCTGGATGCCGCGCCCAACCGGCTGGCCGAGCACTGCCCGGAGTGCGCCGGGCTCGCGGACGCCCTCCGGGTCATCGACGTCCCCGAGGCGACCGGCGGCCGGGTCCTGCGCGTTGTCATGAACGCCGATCAGGGGGCGGCTGTCGGCTACTTCGCCCCGCCCGAGGCGGTTGTGCGGACGGCCGGCGCCGGCGCGGCGGCCGTCGGGCGCGGCGACGAGGACCCGCAACGCTGGCGCCTGCGCATGGCCGAACGGCTGGCCTACCACTGCGGCACGCAGAAGTGGGAGGTCCGGGGCGTTTATTACGTCGAGCCGAGCGACGGCGACGAGGCCGATCCAGCCTCGCCGCTGCGGCTCGTCATCCACGTTTTGGGCGGAGCCCGCCAGCGCAAGGAGCTCGAGACCTGGCTCCAGGGCTGGAGCCTGTCGCTGGCCGAGATGAACTACTTCCGGACGGGCTTTCACTCGGATGGACTGCTCGACGTCCGGTTCCTGACGGACGAGAGGGTCCACGGCGAGAAGGATGTCGCTGCCCGCATCAACGCCCTTTCGAACGCCGTCCACGAGCTGCCGCTCAGGCCCAGGATCCCGTAGGCCGGCGGGCCGCGCCCTGCCGCGTCGCGCCGCCCCCGCCGGCCCAGCGCCGGTCCCGCGGAGGAACGGGGGGATTTGATTTCGCGCGGCGAATCGGGGATACTCGGCCCATGGTCCGGAGCCGCCGCGAGCCCGTTCATCGCTTCGCCCACGAGGCCATGGCCACGGCCTTCGAGATCTTCATCGCCGGCAAGGACCGGGACTACGCCGGGCAGGCGGCCGGGGCGGCCTTCGACGAGATCGACCGCCTGGAGCGGCTCTTCAGCCGCTTCGACCCGTCGAGCGAGACCAGCCGGATCGGCCGCCTCGAGCCCGGCGCATCGCTCCGGATCGGCCTCGAGACGGCCGAGGTCCTGGGACTGGCGGCCTTCGTCCAGGCCGAGACAGGCGGCGCCTTCGACGTCAACTACCTCGGGGCGGGCCGGAAGCCCGGACGCGGGGCCGGGCGGCGGCCCCGGCCGCTCGCGGCCCTCCTCCGGATCGACGCGGACGGCCTGGGCTTCGAGGCGGCGCGGCGGCCGCCCCGGGGCCGGGCCGCCGCGCCGGCGCTCGACCTCGATCTGGGGGCGATCGGCAAGGGCTACGCCCTCGACGCGGCCCTGGAGGTCCTGCGGACCTGGAACATCGACAACGTCCTCCTTCACGCCGGGACGAGCACGGCCCTGGCCGACGGCCCCGGCCCGGCGGCCTCGGGGCGCGGCCGCGGCTGGCCCGTCGGCGCCGGTGGGGCGCCGGGACGGGCCTCGGGTCCCGGCCGCGTCCTCCTGCGCCGGCGCTCGCTCAGCGGCTCGGGCACCGAGGTCAAGGGGTCCCACATCGCCGACCCGCGCACCGGGCGCCCGGCCGGAGGGCACATCGCCGCCTGGGCCTCCCACCCCTCGGCCGCGGTCTCCGACGCCCTGTCGACCGCCTTCATGGTCATGTCCACGGCCGAGGTGGCCGCCTTCTGCCGCCGCCATCCGGCCGTCTGGGCCCTCGTGAAAACCTCCCCCGAAACGTGTAGAATATTCAACGCGGGCACGATGGCCGCGAAGCCGACCGCCCGGACAAGGAGACGCCCACGATGAAGAAGACAGTCTGCGCCCTGGCCGTCCTCGGCCTCGGCCTGGCCGTCCTGTGCCCCGCCGCCCGGGCCCAGGAGCCGGGCAAAGAGGTCCTGAAGATCCAGCTGCCCAAGCCCATGTTCATCGGCACGCCCAAGAACATCCGCACCCCCAACCTCGAGACCGTCACCGGCCGGCCCCGCGGCCCGTTCCTGGTCCCGGTCGGCACGGCCCTGCTCTCGGCCGGCAAGCCCGTCGCCGCCAGCGACAAGGAGCCCGTCATCGGCGAGATCGCCTTCGCCACCGACGGCAAGAAATCCGGCGAGGACGGCTATTACGTCGAGCTCGGGCCCATGCTCCAGTGGATCCAGATCGATCTCGGCAAGTCCCAGGAGTTATCCGCCATCGTCTGCTGGCACTACCACAGCCAGGCCCGGGTCTACCGGGACGTCGTCGTCCAGGTCTCCAACGACAAGGATTTCGTCAGCGGCGTGACGACGGTCTTCAACAACGACCACGACAACACCTCCGGCCTCGGCGCCGGCAAGGACAAGGAATACATCGAGACCTTCGACGGCAAGCTCTTCGATCCCAAGGGGATCAAGGCCCGTTACGTCCGCCTTTACAGCGCCGGCAACACGTCCAACGACATGAACCACTACGTGGAAGTCGAGGTCTACGGCCTCCCGGCTAAATGACGACGAGGGTTTTTCGCGGACTGTTCCTCTGCGCCCTTGTCGGCGCCCTCGCTTTCCGCCTGGCCCGCCTCGACGTCCGGCCCATGCACCCCGACGAGGCCAATCAGGCCGTCAAGTTCGGCGATCTTCTCGAGCGGGGGGACTATCGCTTCGACCCCCGGGACCACCACGGTCCGACGCTCTACTACCTGACCCTGCCCGCGGCCCGGGCGGCCGGCGCCCGGACGATGGCCGATCTCGACGAATGGAACCTGCGGCTCGTCCCGGCCCTCGGGGGCGCGGCTCTCCTCCTCGTTCTCCTCCTGTTCGCCGGCGGGCTCAGCCGCGAGGCTACCCTGGCCGCGGCCGCCCTGGCCGCCGTATCCCCGGCCCTGACCTATTACAGCCGCTTCTACATCCAGGAGACCCTGCTCGTCCTCTTCCTC
Source organism: Acidobacteriota bacterium (assembly GCA_022711665.1). Classification (GTDB taxonomy): domain Bacteria; phylum Acidobacteriota; class Aminicenantia; order Aminicenantales; family Saccharicenantaceae; genus RBG-16-66-30. The sequence goes on from JAKLEN010000001.1 coordinate 28,626, forward strand.
GCGGCGCTCCTCGGCTGCGGCTGGCGCTACGCCCGGAGGCGTTCCGCGGCCTGGGCCGCCCTGGCCGGCGTCGCTGCCGGCCTCGCGGCGGCGACCAAGGAGACGAGCCTCCTTCTCTTCGGCGGCCTGGCCGCGGCCTTCCTCCTGCTGTCGCTCGTCGAGAGCGTCCGGACGCGCCGCCGGCCGGTCCTCACGACCGGCGACTCCTGGGTCTGGCGCGATACGCGGACCCGGCTGCCTTCGGCCGGGCACGCCCTGCTCTTCCTGGCGGCCGCGGCGGCCGTCGCCGTCCTCTTCTACTCGTCGTTCTTCAGGAACGTCGCCGGGCTGAGCGACGCCGTCCGGGCCATCGGGGCCTCGTTCGCCCGGGCGGGCCAGCCCGGCGTCCACTCCCAGCCCTGGCCTTTTTATCTCCGGATCCTGGCTTATTCGCGGGCCGCCGCCGGCCCGGTCTGGAGCGAAGCCTTCCTGCTCCTCCTCGCCCTGGCCGGCGGGATCGCGGCCCTGGGCCAGAACGCGGGCCGTGGCGGCAGCCCGCGCTTCCTCCGGTTCATGCTTTTCTTCACGGTCGTCACGGCCGCGGCCTACAGTCTCATCCCCTACAAGACGCCCTGGAACCTGCTCCCCTTCTATCTCGGCCTGGTCATCCTGGCCGGCAACGGCGCCGCCTGCCTGCTTCGGATCGGCCGTTCCAAGTTCGTCCGGATCCTCTTCCCGGCGCTCCTGGCTTTCGGCTTCGCCGGCCTGGCGGCCCAAAGCTGGCGGGCGAATTTCGTCTCCCCCGCCGACCCGGCCAATCCCTACGTTTACGCCCAGACGAGCCCCGACTTCCTGAAGCTGGTTGCGGCCGTCGAGCGGGCCGCCGCGGCGTCGCCGGAGAAGACCGATCTCCTCGTCGAGGTCGTCGCCCCGCCTGAGGAAACCTGGCCGCTGCCGTGGTACCTGCGGAGGTTCGGGAACGTCGGCTACTGGACAAGCGTCGAGGCGGCCCGGCGGGACGTCAGGGCCGGCCAAGCCGGCGTCGTCGTCACCTCCGCCGCGTTCGCCGACGCGCTGGCCGCAGATCTCGGGGACGGATACGAACAGACCTTCTACGGCCTCCGGCCGGAGGTCGTCCTGTCCCTCTTCGTCCGCCGCGGATTCTAGAGGCACAAGTCTTCAAGCCGGATGGACGTCCGCTTTTCGCGTCCCTTTCGTCCGGGAATATTCGGACCGCCGCCGCTGTATTCCGTACGTGAAACGTCGCCAGGCAAAGAAAGGATCCCCCATGAACAGAATTTCCGCATCCATCTCGGCCGTTCTCCTGGCCGGCTTGACGGTGTCAGCATTCGCCGGCGCCGACCAGCCCCTGCGTCTGTCCGTGAGGGTCTTCCAGATCCCCGCCGAGCAGAGCTTCGAGGTTGAGCGCTCCGACGGACGGGGCGGAGTGTACACGCTCCGGGCCAGCGGCGATATCGCGGCCCTCTTCCCGCGCGGGACCGTCTTCGTCCCGACCGAGCTGGCCGGGAACGCCTCCGAATCCGCGGTCGGCCGAACGATCGGCGAGAGCGTCGTTTTCGGCTGCGCCGATCTCAGGGCCGGGCAGGTCCGGATCAGGGAACTCAAGTCGTTGGACGTCCGTCTCGACGCGGCCCATCCGTCGGAAGAGACACGGTTCGAGGAAGGCCGAAGGGCAGGGCGGACCGATGACTATGAGCTCCGCGTCGAGCGCCTTGCCGCGAATCCGGAGAAGCCCCTGATCCGTTTGCGCTTCTTCGCCGGCTGGAGCGCTCAGTCGGGACGCCTCGGTGTGGGCATGAGCTCGGACGTGATTTCGGCCGTCGCCGAGGTCCCCGACTCGAAGCTGCTGCTCATCGGGGCCCCGGGCGAAAAGGCGGTCTATGTTCTGGCGGTCTGCGCGCAACCGCGCTGAAAAGCGGAAACCTACTTGTTTTTCAGCAGCGGAGCGTAGATGTTCATCCTGGCCGGGTCGTCGCCCCAGACCCGGGCCGCCCAGAGCAGGCCGCGCTGGACGATCGTCCGGGCCTCGGGGACGTCGAAGTCCGCCGCGACGTGCCCGAGCGAAGTGTAGAAGACCCGGCCCGTGCCGTAGAGCTTCTTCCAGACGACCGGCATGACCTCGCCGGCGGTCCAGGCGGCGTACTGGCCCGAGAAGGTGGTCGTGGCCAGGACCTCGTTCGCCGGATCGACGTGCATGAAGTACTGCTCCGACTTCATGTGGAAGCTGGTCTTGAGCCCCCGGGTGATGGGGTCCGACGTGTTGGTGATGTCGACATCGTAGTCGATCACGCCGCCGGGGTGGGCGACCCACTGGCCGCCGACCATGAACTGGTATTCGACGGCCGAGCGGTGGGCGTCGCCCAGGCCTCCATGCCAGCCGGCCAGGCCGACGCCGCTCTTGACCGCTTCTTCCAGATTCCGCTCCTGCTCGGCCGTGATGTCCGACATGGTGAAAATGTGGACGATGAGGTCGAGTTTCTTCAGCTTCCCGAGGTCCAGGTAGGCGTCGAGCGAATGCGAGATCTCGACCTTGAAGCCCTGGCTCTCGAGCCAGGGGGCGAAGATGTCGACGCACTGTTTGGGCTCGTGGCCGTCCCAGCCGCCCCAGACGACCAGGGCCGTCTTCGGCGTCCCGGGCGCCTGGCCGCCGCCGGACGAGATCAGGAAGCCGGCCGTCCCCAGGACGACCGCGGCGAGGACGATCGCTTTTTTCATGGCCGGTCCTTTCACTCGAGCTCCCGCAGCCAGATGGCCCGGTAGCGGACCGGGTGGCCGTGGTCCTGGAGCGAGATCGGCAGCCGGTCGGCGTGCATCGCGTAGGGCGGCCGGGCCTTGTGGGCCGTCGGGCCCGTCAGGACGTCGTTGTCGTGGACCAGTATGCCGTTGTGGAAGACGGTCATCCGGGCCGGGGCCAGGACCTGGCCGTCCTTGTCGAAGCGGGGCCGGTGGAAGACGATATCGTAGGTCTGCCACTCGCCAGGCGGCCGGCAGGCGTTGACGAGCGGCGGGTATTGGCCGTAGACGGCCGCCGTCATGCCGTCGGCGTAGGTCCTGTTGCCGTAACAGTCGAGGACCTGGACTTCGTAGAGGTCCATGAGGAAGACGCCGCTGTTGCCGCGGTCCTGGCCCTCGCCCGCGGCCGGTGATGGGGCCATCCACTCGACGTGGAGTTGGCAGTCGCCGAAGCCTCTGACCGTGCGGATGCCGCCGGATTTGGGGACGACCTCGAGGGACCCGCCGTCGATCTTCCACCGGGCCGGTCGCCCCTTGGCGTCCGTCCAGGCCTCGAGGCTCGTTCCATCGAACAGAACGACCGCGTCGGAGGGAGGAGGGACGGGCGGCCCGGCCGGGCCGGGCGTCACGACCGGCGGCAGGGGCCTGGCCATGTCGTGGACGGGCCACTGGTCCCGGGCCTGCCCGCCGTCGGCCAGGAGCGCGACGCCGAGGCCGGCGAACATGACCGTGACCAGGAGGATAAGGAACGCCCTCCCGAGGCGAGGCTGCCCCGCCAGATTCTTGCGCGTCGTTGGACTCATCGCGGCCTCCTTAAAAACGGGGGCAGCCCCCGCCCCGGGTCGCTCCCCGGCGAAGGCTGCCCCGCTGTCAGGTTCGTTCCCGCCTATAGGCTCCAGCCGGGACGATACGGGAAGTGCAGCAGTTCGTTGGCCTCCGGCAGGTTGGTGAACTCCATCTTTTCGCCGTCCCAGAGGAGCTTCATGTTCTTGTCCTTGAGACGGACGGCGACGTTGGCCAGGAGCATGGTCTCCGTCAGCGGGCCCGAGTAGGAGAAGTCCGTCGTCGACTTGGCGCCCTTCTTGATGGCCTCGAACCACTCCAGGCGGATGCCGGCCGAGCGGGGGATGGTCTTGGCCGGCCGCTCGAAGCTCTGCATCCGCGACTCGGGAACGAGCCGCGGGTTCTCGCCGTAGGTGCCGCACATGAGCAGGCCCTTGTCGCCGCGGAATAAGACGCCGCCGCCGTCGTCGCCGACCATGCGGCCCTGCTCGAGCTCGGGCGGGCGGGGCGGCATGAGGCCGCCGTCCCACCAGGTCAGAGTCAGCGGCGGCAGGCCCTCGCGGGCGGCGAACTCGTAGGTCACGACCTCGGCCGCCGGCGCGTAATCCTTCGAGAAGACCGTGGACGAAGCCTGGACGCTGACCGGCGATTTGAGCTTGAGAGCCCAGAAGGGCTGGTCCATGATGTGAGCGCCCATGTCGCCCAGGGCCCCGGTGCCGAAGTCCCACAGCCCGCGCCACTTGAAGGGGTGGTAGGCCGGATGGTAGGGCCGGAAGGGGGCCGGGCCGAGCCAGACGTCCCAATCGAGCGTCGAGGGCACGGAGGGGATCTCGGCCGGAGCGTCGATGGCGCCCTGGGGCCAGATGGGACGGTTGGTCCAGCAATGGACCTCGGTCACGTTGCCGATGGCCCCGGCCCAGATCCATTCGCAGACCAGGCGGGCGCCCTCTCCGGCGTGCCCCTGGTTGCCCATCTGGGTGACGACGTTGGCTTCCCTGGCCGCCTGGGCCAGGAGGCGGGCCTCCTTGATGGTGTGGGTCAGCGGCTTCTGGACATAGACGTGCTTGCCCAGCCTGATGGCGCCCATGGCGATGACGGCGTGGTTGTGATCGGGGGTCGACACGGTCACGGCGTCGATGCCCTTCTCCCTTTCCAGCAGGCGCCGCCAGTCGCGGTATTTGGCCGCCTTCGCGTACATGGCCTTCTCGGCCGGCTCGAGCTCCTCGTTGCGCAGGAGCTTGGCCACGGACTCGTCGTCGACGTCGCAGAGGGCCACGATGTTCTCGGTGCGGCAGCCGCGGGTGTCGGAGCTGCCCATGCCGCCGACGCCGACGCAGGCGATGTTGAGCGTGTCGCTCGGGGCCTTGCGCCGCTGGGTCGCGCCGACGACGTGACGCGGCACGATCATGACCCCGGCCGCGGCGGCAGAAGCCGCGCCGAGGAACTTCCGCCGGCTCCAGGCCGGCGAAGGGGAAGCGGGGGTCTTCGTCGTTTCGTCCATGTTCACACCTTCCTTGTCGAGCGGGGTTCGGGGGCCGGCAAGCGGACGCCGGGAGAGGCGGGCGGGATCGGGATGCGGGAGCGGCCTGGAATCTTCTTCGCGGGAGCCGTCGCGTGCCTCATGGAAATGGCGTCCGACGCCAGTGGGGCTTATATCACAAAGGCGCGGAGAGGGTCAATCGGCGATCGGCTCGGGAGGGGGGACGAAAGACAGAAACGGGAGAGGAGGGCGCGCGCCCTCCTCTCCCGATGTCGTGCGGATCGAACTCAGAATTCGAAGCTCAGCGAGATCGCCGGGACGAGGATGTTCATCTGGTAGGTCCCGGGCATGGTGCCGTCCGCGATGGCGCGGTCCTTGCCCATGAGGTACTGGACGAGCGCGTCGAGCCGGAAATTGCCGGACTTGTAGCCGAATCCGATATCGACGCTGTTGAAGTCGAAGCTCGGCGTCAGGATGTTCATGGTAGCGTCCGTGGAGGGCGCCGGGTCATAGTAATAGCCGGCCCGCAGGGCGAAGGTTCCGAAGTCGTACTCCGCGCCGAAGCGCAGCTGGGTCCGGTTCTTCCAGTAGAGCTCGAGGCTCGCGCCCTCGAGGGCCGCGGCCCAGTACGGATCCGAGAAGGTCAGAGGGAGGTCCTCGAGCTTGCCCCAGTTGGTGTACTGGGCGTCGAAGGTGAAGGTCAGCTTGTCCACGGGCTTGAGGGCGATGCCGCCGGCCAGCCACATCGGGCTCGGGACCTTCATCTCGGTGTCGGACTCGGTCGCCAGGTCGAGGAGGTTGATGTTCTCGATCCCCATCGTGCCCTTCATCGTCATCTTGGACTCGGTGCGGTAGGTCGCCCCGAGGCTGATCCAGTCGGCCGGCTTGACCAGGACGCCGACGGTCGCGCCGAAGCCCCAGCCCTTGATGTCAAGTTCCCGCTGGCCCATGTTGACGATAATGAGCGGGTCCATGCTGATCATCTCGGCTTCGCCCCACTGTTTCATCTTGAAGAAGCCGTAGTTGATGTTGAAGCTGGCGCCGATGTAGAGCTTCTCGGAGACCTTGACGGCGATCGTCGGCGCCAGGGTGAAGGAGCCGATGAAGCTCTCCCACTTAGTCGGCGTCAGCGTGGGCGTGAAGGCCGCCGACGGCAGGGGAGACACCAGAGCGGCCTCGAGGCCGGTGTTCTGCCAGTCCGTCCCCATGCCCGAGAGCGAGTAGACCCCGAGCCCGACGACGATATTCTTGCTCACGGGCTGGGCGTAGCCCAGCATGCCGGCCGGGTAGACTTTGCTAGCGGTCTCCATGCTGTACGAGCCGAGCGCGTACTTCGCGGACGGGAGCAGCGCATCGGCCGACAGGCTGAACGTCGCCTTGGTCAGCTGGGCCAGCCCGGCGGGATTCCAGAGGATGGCCGAGACGTCGTTGGCCAGCCCGACGAAAGCGCCCCCCATGCCGGTCGCTTTCGCCCCGGTTCCGTTCAGGTTGAGGCCGTTGGCGAACAGGCCGGTCGCCACGGCCACGGCCAGGACCATGGCCAGGAGCAGACGAGACGAGTACTTCATTTTTCCTCCTTTTCGAATGTTGGGGCGATTCTATACTATCCCCCGCGGAAAATCCATAGGCCGGCGCATGTTCTTCATATTTTATTTGTTATCTTGCGTTTTCCGGGCGACATCGGCGCCCCGAGCGGCCGGCGGGCCCGGGTTTCGCCGCCATCCGGAAAGCCGGCGGCCAAGGGGGGGAGCCCCCGGCCGGCGCCGGGCCGGGCCGCCGCCCTCTTTACGGCCGGGCCGGACGGAGATAAGATGCCCTCATGTCGAAGGGCCTTTCCGAGACGGCGGCCATACGAACCCTCCTGCTCAAGCATCCCCGGGAGGCCTGGACCGGGCCGGACGAGGTCCGGAGCCGGTGGCGGGCGCTCGGCTACGCGGCGGAGCCGGACTTCACTCGCGCCTGCGAGGAGTACGACGCCTTCGCCGAGATCCTCGGTCGCTGGGCCGGGGAGGTCCGCTTCCTGCCTGCTGATCCGGGGACGGGCCTGGATTCCATCTACGTCCGGGACGCGGCCTGCGCCGGGCCGCGCGGCCTCATCCTCGGCCGGATGGGCAAGGAGCTGCGCCGGGGCGAACCGGCCGCGCTGGGGGATTACTGCCGGCGGGCCGGCTGGCCGGTCGCCGGCGAGATCCTCGCCCCGGGCACCCTCGAGGGCGGCGACGTCGCCTGGCTGGACGCCAGGACCGTGGCCGTCGGCCACGGCTACCGGACCAACGCCGAGGGCCTCCGGCAGCTCCGGGAGATCCTCGAGCCGGACGGCATCGATGTCGTCGAGGCGCCTCTCCCCCATTGGGACGGACCGGGCGACGTCCTCCACCTGATGTCGCTGCTGAGCCCGGTCGGCGAGGGCCGGCTCCTGGTCTATTCGCGCCTGCTGCCGGTTCCTTTCCGGCGACGCCTGCTGGAGTCGGGCTTCGACCTCATCGAGGTCCCGGACGAGGAATACGCCGCCATGGCCACGAACGTCCTGGCCCTGGCCCCGGGGAAGTGCCTGGCCCTGGCCGGGAATCCGCGGACGGCGGCCGCCCTGGAGAAGGCCGGGCTCGAGGTCCTGACCTACGAGGGCCGGGAGATCTCCGCCAAGGGCGCCGGAGGCCCGACCTGCCTGACGCGCCCCTTCCGGTGAGCCGGCGCTCTCCGTCCGGAAGCCCGGCGCCCCGAAGGGGAGAAGGCCGGGGCGGGCGCCCGGAGAAGACCAAAAATTGACAGTTCGGACGGGGAATCCTATACTGGGGGCCGAAAATCCTCCAAAAGGAAGTGAAGATGGACCTCTTCGAGAAGTGCAAAGGCTTCTATTCGGATCCGGCGGTGGCCCAGAAGTACGGCTATCCGACCAACCCCCGGACGGCCCAGGCCATGGGCCTGTTCCCCTTCTTCATCCCCATCGACCGCGCCGAAGGCCCGGAAGCCTATATCCACGGCAAGAAATACATCATGATCGGCTCGAACAACTATGACGGGCTGACCAATCATCCCAAGGTCAAGGAAGCGGCCATCGAGGCCGTCCGGAAGTACGGCACGAGCTGCACCGGCTCGCGCTTCCTCAACGGCACCCTCGACCTCCACATCGAGCTCGAGGGGCGCCTGGCCAAGTACGTGGGCAAGGAAGCGGCCCTGGTCTTCAGCACCGGCTTCCAGGTCAACCTGGGCTCCATCCCGGCCATCATGGACCGGGACGACATCATCATCACGGACAAAGAGGTCCATGCCAGCATCATCGACGGCGTGCGCATGGCCAAGAGCCTCAAGAACGTCACGGTCCGGACCTACAAGCACAACAATCCGGCCGACCTGGAATCCGTCCTGAAGGCCCTGCCGGCCGGGCCGGCCAAACTGGTCATCGTCGACGGCGTCTTCAGCATGGGCGGCGACATCGCCAAGCTGTCCGAGATCATCCCCCTCTGCAAGAAGTACGGCGCCCGGTTCATGTCGGACGACGCCCACGCCATCGGCGTTCTCGGCCGCGGCCGGGGCACGGGCTGGCACTTCGGCCTCCAGGACGACGTCGACCTGGTCATGGGCACTTTCAGCAAATCCCTGGCCTCGGTCGGAGGCTTCATCGCCGGCCCCAAGGAGGCCGTCCACTTCATCCAGATGTTCGCCCGGCCGTTCATGTTCAGCGCCAGCCTGCCCCCGTCCAACGTGGCCACCGTCCTGGCCTGCCTGGACATCCTCGAGGCGGAGCCGGAGCGCGTCGAGCGGGTCAACAAGATCGCCGACCGGGTCAGGACGGAGCTGCGCGGCATGGGCTACAACATCGGCGCCTCCCAGACGCCCATCATCCCCATCGTCATCGGCGACGCCATGAAGACCCTGGAGGCCTGGAACGTCTTCTTCCAGGCCGGGATCTACACCAACGTGGCCCTGCCGCCGTCCGTCCCGCCGGAGTTCTCGTGCCTGCGGACGAGCTACATGGCCACCCACACGGACGAGCAGGTCGACAAGGTCCTCGAGGTCTTCAAAAAGGTCAAGCCGCTCGTCCAGATCGCGGCCTAGGGCGTCCGCACGGAGCGGCATGGGCCCGGCCGGCGCCGGGCCGCCCGACGTCCGTCCCTGCCGGGGCGGCCGTCCGTCCAGCCGCCTCCGCTTGCCGCGTCTGGAGGCGCGCCCCGACGTGTGCTATGTTCCCGGGCGGAGGTTCGCCTTAACATTCGCCGGCCTCGCCGGGTAGAACCATGCGGATGAACGAGACGGAGAAGGAGCTCGTCGAGATGGTTCTTGCCGGCCGGGCCGAGGCTTTCGAGCCGCTGGTGACCCCGTACCGGGGGCCGCTGCTGGCCCTGGCGTCGCGGCTGACCCGGGACCGCGAGGAGGCCCTCGAGGTCGTCCAGGAAACTCTGCTCCGGGCCTACCGCTCGCTTGGCCGCTATGACGCCGCCCGTCCCTTCCGCAACTGGCTCTTCCAGATCGCCGCCAACGAATCCCGGGACCGCCGCCGGCGGAAAATGCGGGAACGGGCGGCCTTCACGGAGGTGGCCGGCCGGGCCCCGGCGGCGGCCGATCCGGAGGCCGGGCAGGACCGGCGGGAGCTCCGGGAGGGGATCCGGCGCTCGATGGCCGCCCTCAGCCCGCGGGAACGGGAGGTCTTCGTCCTCCGGGACCTCGAGGACCTCGACATCCGGGAGACGTCCCGGGCCCTGGGCTGCTCGTCGCTCTCGGTCCGGGTCCACCTGTCCGCGGCCCGGCGAAAGCTGCGGCAGGCGATCCGGCGGGACTTCCCCCATCTGGAGGTCGGATGATGACTTGCCGAAAAGCCCGCAAGCTCGTGCCCCTGGCCGCCGGCGGCGACCTGCGGCCGCGTCCGGCCGCGGCTTTCCGGGCCCACATCGACGCCTGTCCGGAGTGCCGGCGGGAGCTCGAGGCCTTCCGGAAGGCGCTGGGGACGATCCGGGAAGAGGCGAAGGCGGCGGGCGTCGCCGCGTGGGGCGAGGACGAATGGTCGGCGCTCGTGAGCCGCGTTCGGGCGGGCGCGGCCGGGGAACGATCGCGGGGCGCGGACCGCGCCGGGACCGCTTTCCGGAGGTGCTGGGCGGCGGCCTCGGCCCTGGGCGTCCTGGCCGCGTCGGCCATACTCTATATGATGTTCATGGCCGGCCCCGTCCCCGGGCGGAAGACCGCCCCGGCCGGACCGGGGACCGTCGCCGGCCGGGCCGAGCCCCAGGAAGTCCTGACCATGACCATGGTCTCTCCCGAGACCGGGCTCCAGATCGTCTGGTTCTTCGACCGGAACTTCGACTACAAAGGAGAACAGGAATGAGAACGAGAACGAAAAATGCCGCGATCACCCTGCTGGCCCTGGCTTTCGTCCTGGCCGCCTGGCTGCCGGCCCCGGCCGAAGACCCCGTCCCGGCGGCGGGACAGGCCCAGAGCGTTGAAGCCAGGAACCTGCGCAAGGAGATCGTCAAGCTCAAGTACGTCCGGGCCCAGGACATCCAGAACCTGCTCTACGCTTACGTCAGCCGTGACGGGCACATCCAGTTCAACCCCAATATGCCCTCGGTGCTTTCGGTCAGCGACACGCCCGAAAACGTCGAGAAGATCCTGGCCGCCATCCGCGAGATCGACGTCAAGCCGGCCGACGTCCTCTTCACGGTCCAGCTGCTACTGGGCACCGCCGGAGAAACGGACCAGGGAACGAAGCCTGTGTCCGAGAACGACCCGATCATCCGGGAGCTCCGTAACCTTCTCAAGTACAAGACCTATTCCCTGCTCGACGCGACCATGGTCCGCACGGTCAACCTGGAGAACTCAGAGGTCCAGTTCGGGCCGAAGGCCGAGTTCCAGCTCGAGCTGCGGCCCGAGGTCACCGGAGACGCCAAGATGCCCGTCATCAAGAGCGGGGTCAGGCTGCGGCAGATCAAGAGAATGCCGGATTCTTATGCCTCGTCCGGGAAGCCGTTCGAGCCGCAGATCACGACGCTCGTCGAGAGCACGCTGAATATCAAGTCCGGCGAGAGGACCGTCGTCGGCGTGTCCAAGCTCGACGGCGGCGACAAGGGGCTCATCCTCATCATCTCCGCCAAGATCGTCGAGTAGGGCCCGCCGGGCCCGGGATATCGCCTCCCGGCGCGGGGGAAGCGGGCGCCGGGGGGCTTGCCTACCGGGTGGAGGATTTCTCGAGGTTCTCGAGCTCGCCGGCGACACCCCGGAAGCTCGGGTTCCAGTCGCGGATCTCGCGGAACAGCGCCGCGGCCTGGACCTGGTTTCCGGCGGCGGCGTGGACCTCGGCCAGCTCGTAGAGCAGGGCGTAGTATTGGTCGGTGCCCTGGGTGGCTTCGGTCAGGGCGGACTGCAGGCACTTCGTGGCGTCCTCGAAATTCCTCTTCAGGCGGTGGCACTGGGCGATCAGGCTCAGGCTGTCGATGGCCAGGGCCTTGTCCCTGGCCGCCTCGGACAGCTCCTCGATGGCTTCGGCGATGAGGCCCTGGCTCATGAAAGCCAGGCCCAGCTGGTAGAACATCTCCGGGGGGGAGACGGCGCCCCTGCTCCTCAGGTCCCGGCGGAACTCGGCCACGATCCCGGCCAGCTCGCGTTCGGGCGCCGCGGAGCCGTCGCCGCGCTGGAGGGTCCGGACGGCGGCCAGCCAGCGCAGCTCCGCTTCGACCACGTTCCGGAGGTCGTAATAGGTCCGCTCGCCGGACCCGTCGGCGAAGGGGATGATGTCGGTCTCGGCGAAGAGGTCGGCCGTGCTGACCTTCTGCCCTTCGAGGACCTCGGGCTTGAACTGGCCGGACGGACGCCGCGCCGGCTCCGCCTTCGGCTCCGTGACCGTCGCGCTTTCGGGCGCCGGCGGCGCCGGGGCCGGCCCGGCCGCCCGGGGCTCTGCGGCCTTCCTGTCCTCGGCCTTCTTCCCGGCCGCCTTTTCCTTGTACTCGGCCTCGAGGACGGTCGTCTTTTCGATCCGCCGGCGGATCTCGTCCTCGTCCATGTGCGTCCGGACCTCGTCCAGGACCGCGATCTTGCGCACGATCTGGGGATCCTCGGGATAGCGGAAGCGCAGGTTCTCGAGGAGCCGGCGGGCGATCCGGACCAGCCCCTGCTGGAGGTAGAGGTCGGCCTGGCCCATGATCTCGCGGATGGCCTCGCGATCCCGGTCGGACAGCTGGGGCGCCTCCTCGGCGACGGCCTCGACGGGCAGGTTCAGGTCCTGCCGCAGGCCCCGGGCTTCGGCGGCCAGCTCGGCGTCGTCGGGCCGCAGCTCCAGGAGCTCGGCGTAGATGCCGACCAGCCGCTCCTTCTCGCCCAGGCGGCGCAGCTCGTCCAGGATGGCCCGGTCGACGACCTCGAGCTTCTTGACCTCCTTGTTCGACCGGTAGATCAGGGCCAGCCGCTCCAGGGCCGGCAGGTGCGGCTTCTGGCTCTCGAGGATCAGGCCCAGCAGGCCGATGGCTTTTTCGTCGCGGTGCTTCTTGACCAGGTTGTTGATCAGCGGCTCGAACAGCTCGTAGGCCTGGTCGAGCTTGTCCTTCAGGATCTGGATCCGACCCAGCTTGATGCGGGCATTGACGTTGAGGGGATGGCCGGTGACGATCCGGGTGAAGATCTCCTCGGCTTTCTGGGTCTCGCCGGCCTCGAAGTAGAGGTTGCCGAGGATATTGAGGAGCTGGATGTTGTCCGGGACCGCGGCCAGCTCCCGCTCCAGCAGCTCGACGGACTTGGCCGGTTGGCCCTGGCGCTTGTAGACTTCGACCAGGCTGACGACGCTGCGCCCGTCGCCCGGCCGCAGGAGCAGCGCGTCCTGGAGGATCGCGGCGGCGGCGTCGAACTCTCCCTTTTCGATGTGGACGGCGGCGCTGTCATCGAGCTGCCCGATGGCGGCATCGAGGTTGCCGGAGTCGCGGTAGAGGCGGGCCAGGGCCTGCCGGGCGTCGTGGTCCTCCCGGTCGAGCTTGACGATCTTCTCGAAGATGGCCACGGCCTCGGCCGTACGGCTCGCCGAGGCCAGGCGTCCGGCCACGGCGGCGTAGACGCCCTTGGACTCGGCCAGGAAGCCCTGCTGGGCGTAGAGGTCGGCGAGCTTGAGGGACGAATCCGTGTCCTCGGGGCTGAGCTTGTTGATCTTCTTGCAGATGGCCAGGGCCTGGGAGAACAGGCCGCGCCGCTCGTACTCCGCGGCCACCCGCTCGAAAGCCCGGATGGCCGGCTCGTTCTGGCCGACGCGGATGTAGAGGTCGCCGATGATGTTGAGGGTGCCGACGTCCGCCGAGTCGCTCTGGGCCAGCTTCTCGTACTCGGCGATGGCCTCCCGGACGCGGCCGGCGCGGACGAACTTCTCGGCCTGCTCGATGACCTTGACCCGGTCCGTCATGAGTCCTATCCTCAGCCGAGCTTGAAAGAGGTCCGGTGCAGGCCCGTGGGCCCCTTTTCTCTCAAGGCCCGAAGGTGCTCCTCCGTGCCGTAGCCCTTGTTCCGGGCCAAGCCGTAACCCTCGTAGAGGGCGTCGAAGGTCCGCATCAGGCCGTCCCGGAATACCTTGGCGACGATGGAGGCCGCGGCGATCGACCGGCTGGTCCGGTCGCCCCGCGGGATGCCCATCTGCCGGTACTCTACCTCTTTTATCGCGAAGCCGTCAACCAGGAGGATGTCGGGCGGTTCGGACAGGCTTTCGACGGCCCGGACCATGGCCAGCTGGGCGGCGCGGTGTATGTTCAGGGCGTCGATCTCCGCGGCCGAGGCCAGGCCCAGGCCCACGCCCCGGGCTTCTCGGAGCAGGGCGGCGGCCAGCTCGGCCCGGCGCGGCGCCGGGACGATCTTGGAGTCGTCGATCCCGCCGGTCCAGGCCGGCGGGCGGCGGACGAGCCATTCGGCGGGCAGGATGACCGCCGCAGCCACGACCGGGCCGAAGAGCGATCCCCGCCCCACCTCGTCAACCCCGGCGATGCGCCGGGCGCCGCCGCGGGCCAGCTCCTTCTCAAGCCTGAGGCTGGCCACGGTCCTAGCCCGGACCCGGCGTTTTCATGAAGATCCGGGCTGAGATCAGCCCTGGTCTTCTTTGAGGCGGGCGGCCTTGCCCTTGAGGTCGCGCAGGTAGTAGAGCTTGGCCCGCCGGACGCTGGCCTTCCGGACGACCTCGATCTGCTTGATCATCTTCGAGTGCAGCGGGAAGATGCGCTCGACGCCGACGCCGAACGAGACCTTGCGGACCGTGAAGGTCTCCTTGAGCCCGCCGCCGCGCTTGGCGATGACGTCGCCGCGGAAGACCTGGATGCGCTCCTTGTCGCCTTCCCGGATGATGACGTGCACCTTGACCGTGTCGCCGACGTTGAAGGGCGTCAGGTCCTTCTTGATCTGTTTATCCTCGACCGCGTTGATGAGGTTCATTCGTCCTTCCTTTCGTTCTTGGTTTCCGCCAGAAGATCTCGGTCTTCCGGGGATAGGGCACCGGGGCCCGCGAGGTCCGGCCGTTGCCGGGCCGTTTTTTCCAGGGCTTTCTTCCGCCGCCAGCGCTCGATCCTCTTGTGGTCTCCCGAAAAGAGCACGGACGGCACTTTCAGGCCGCGGAACTCGCGCGGCCGCGTGTACTGCGGGTAATCGAGGATCCCGCCGCAGAAGGAATCGTTGCGCACCGAGCCCTCTTTGCCGACGACCCCGGGCACGAAGCGGGCCGCCGCGTCGACGACCACGGCCGCGGCCAGCTCCCCGCCGGACAGGACGTAATCGCCGATGGAGATCTCGCCGTCGGCCAGGTGCTCGACGACGCGCTCGTCCACGCCCTCGTAGCGTCCGCAGATCAGGACGACCTGGCTCTCGGCGGACAGCTCCCGGGCCAGCCCGGCGTCCAGGGTCCGTCCCTGGGGCGAGAGCAGGTAGACCTTGCCCCCGGCCTCGCGGACGGCCTCGACGGCGCGAAAGATCGGCTCGGGCTTCAAAACCATTCCTTCCAGGCCCCCGAAGGGCCGGTCATCGACCTGGCGGTGCTTGTCCGTGGTGAAGTCCCGCAGGTCGTGCACCGCGATCCGGACGACGTCCCGGTCCAGGGCCCTCTTGACGACCCCCCCCGAGAAGACGCCGGCGAACATCTCCGGGAAGATCGTGATTATATCAAATCTCATTCAAGTCCAACAGGCCGTCGGGCGGGTCGATCACGACCTCCCGGGCTTCCGGGTCCACGCTCACGACGATGGCCTCGTTGAAGGGGACGAAAACCTCGCCCGCCCCGCGCCTGACGACGAGGACGAGCGGCCCTCCCGCGGCCAGCACGCCGGCCACCTCCCCGACCTCGGTCCCGTCCCGGGTCAGGACCCGGCTGCCGAGGACCTGGAAGTCGTAATACGCGCCCCGGCCGAGCCCCTGGAAATCCGTCTCGGCCGCGAGGATCTCGCGGCCGGCCAGGGCATCGGCCGCCTCAAGGGTATCGATGCCCTTGAGCTTTATGAAATAGGCGTTGCGATCGAGGACCAGGGATTCGACATCGAAGGCCTCGACGCCGCCGGCCTGCCTGAGATACACCGTCGCGCCCGTGAAGCCGGTCGGGCCCTTTTCGTTGAGCCGGAGCTTGAGCCGGCCGTCGCGCCCCTGGCTCCGGACGATCCGGCCCAGGGCGACGAGGTCAGCCTTTTTCAATGATCTCGAGATTGAAGCGCCTCTTCAGCTTCATCCCTGCCGCGCCGAGGATGATGCGGATGGCCCGGGCCGTCCGTCCCTGCTTGCCGATCACTTTGCCGAGGTCTTCCGGGGCGACTTTGAGCTCGAGGATGGTGGTCTGTTCGCCCTCGAGCTGAGACACCTGAACGCGGTCCGGCTGGTCCACCAGGGCCTTGGCAATGAGCTCGACGAGTTCTTTCACGGTGACCTCCTTTATGCTAACACATCAAGAGCGGGGCTTGGCGGTCTTGGAGGCCCTGTCCAGGAGCGATTGGACCGTGCTCGAGGGGCGGACGCCCTTGGCGATCCAGCTCTTCGCCTTTTCGAGGTCGATGCGCAGTCCGGCGGGGTCATCGAGCGGGGTGTAGGTGCCCAGCGTGTCCAAGGCTTGGCTCTGGCGGGCTCTCTGGGAGTCCATCACCACGATCCGGTAGGTCGGCTTCTTCTTCGTGCCGAATCTCATCAAGCGCATGGTCATCATTGTGTTTTCACTTTCGTGATAGAGGTAATTGCTGGTGAATCATAGCCGAATTAGGGGGGCAAGTCAACTGGAAACAAGGCCCTGTCCCCCGTAGAGGACACCCCACCCGAACGCTTCCTTTGACGGCCGTTCTCTGGTATCCTTGGGCCAACAAGGAGGCCGCGGACATGGCCAAAATCTACTACGTAGGTGATTGGGCCGTCCTGACCGGGCCCGTTTTCGCCGAAACCCCCTTCTATCACTCCCCCAAGGGGCTGGACATCTTCAATTACGGCAAGTGGCTGAAGGAAGCCCTGGAATCGACGGGCAAGCACCAGGTCGAGTCCGTCCCCGCCTGGGACTTCTACAACAGGCTCGGCCCCGGCGACTACGAGCGCATCCTGGCCGACTACGACGTTCTCGTCTTCAGCGATATAGACGCCAAGCTGTTCCAGCTGGCCCCGGGCTTCTTCGACCGGCAAAAATTCGGCACGGCCGTCCTGACCTACCCCGACCGCATCCGCCTGACGGTCGAGGCCATCAAGGAGGGCAAGGCGGCCATGTTCCTGGGGGGCTGGTACTCTTTCACCGGCGAGATGGGCAAGGGCGGCTGGGGCCGGACCCGCCTCCGCGAGGTCCTGCCCGTCCGCTGCCTGGAACACGAGGACCTGGTCGAGAGCACCGAGGGCTTCGACGCCGAGATGACGGCCGCCGGCGAGCGCTTCTTCCGGTCCATCAACCTGCGGACCATGCCGCCCATCCTGGGCTACAACAAGACGGTCGCCATCCCCGAGGGCCGGGTCCTGCTCGAGGTCCGGGACGCCGCGGATCCCCTCCTGGCGGTCCGTAGCTGCGGCCGCGGCCGGGTCCTGGCCTACATGTCCGACCCCGCTCCGCACTGGGGCTGCAATTTCATCTTCTGGGAGGATTACGCCAAGTTCTGGCTCGAATGCGTCGAGCACCTTCTGGAAGGCCGCTAGAAGCGGCTCGGATTTGCTCTCCCTATCGTTTTGGGCTCCCTCTCGCGGCGGCGATATGCGTTGCCTCGATGATCCCCGTTGCTGGAGAGGGGGACCGGCGGGGAACGGAGTCCTCGAAGCGACCATCGGAAGCATGGCGGGGCGACTCGGAGCCATGCTTCCGGGGAATATCCGAAGAAAGCGCTCTACTGAGATATTTCTCAGAATCCCGGCCTCGAGCGCTCGGCCGTGATTCTGATCTCCGCTCCCCAGAGTCCGCTCCGCGCTGGCCGGGGGAGCAAGAGGCAATGCACGGAGCCAAGCCGGAGAGAGGGATCTCCCGAGAACCGACTAGAGCTTCCCGAGAAGCTTCTGAACGGCGCCACCCTTCATCATCTTCCGCATCTCCAGGAATTGCTTGACCAGCTGATTGACCTCCTGGACGGGCCGGCCGCTGCCGCGGGCGATGCGGGCCCGGCGGCTGCCGTTGAGGACCCTTTTCGGGTCGGCCCTCTCCGCCGGGGTCATGGAATCGATGATGGCCGCGAAATGGGCCACCCGCCGCTCGTCCACCTGGGCCCGGCCCAGGGCCTTGAGCGGCCCGGCCTGGGGCAGGTGGCCGAGCAGGTCCTGAAGCGAGCCCATCTTCCTTATCTGGACGATCTGCTTCTTGAAGTCCTCCAGGGTGAACTCCTGCTTGCGGAGCTTGCGGGCCATCTCCTCGGCCTCGGCCAGGTCGGCCCGGTCCTGGGCCTTTTCGATGAGCGACAGGATGTCGCCCAGGCCGAGGATGCGCGAGGCCATGCGCTCGGGGTGGAAGACCTCGAGCTTGTCGGACTTCTCGCCCACGCCTACGAACTTGATGGGCCGGCCCGTGGCCGCGACGATCGACAGGGCCGCGCCGCCCCGGGCGTCGCCGTCGAGCTTGGTCAGGATGACGGCCGTCAGGCCGATCCGTTCCTCGAAGGTCTGGGCGCTGCGCACGGCGTCCTGGCCGGTCATGGCGTCGCCGACGTAGATCGTCTCGACCGGCGCCAGGATGTCCTTGACCAGCCGCAGCTCGTCCATGAGCTCGTCGTCGATATGGAGGCGCCCGGCCGTGTCGACGATCAGGGGGTCGAAACCCCGGTTGGCGGTATAGGTCAGGAGCTCCTTGAGGGCCTCTTTTGGCGAGGCCATCGGGGCGGCCGTCATCTCGTAGAACGGGACGTTCAGGCCGGCGGCGATCGTCCGCAGCTGGTCCTGGGCGGCCGGCCGCTTCAGGTCGAACGAGACGAGCAGGGGGTGCTTGCCGATGCCGGTCACCCAGCGGGCCAGCTTGCCGCTGGTGGTCGTCTTGCCGCTCCCCTGGAGGCCGACCAGCATGAGGACGGACGGCGGGTGCGGCGAGAACTGCAGAGGCTTCTGGCCCCCGCCGAGGATCCCGGTGAGCTCGTCGTGGACGATCTTGATGACCTGCTGGGCCGGGTTGAGGCCCCCGAGGACCTCCTCGCCCGCCGCTCTTTCCCGGATCCGGGCCTCGAAGTCCTTGACCACCTTGTAGTTGACATCGGCCTCGAGGAAGGCCAGGCGCATCATCTTCAGGGCCTCGGCCATGTTCTTGTCGGTGACCTTGACCTCGCCCCGAAGGAACTTGAGCATTTTTTCGAGGCGCCCGGAGAGTTGTTCGAACATGAGCGGACTTTCCTGGGTCATATTAGGCCATCCCTCATGACCGGTCAAACGGGGCCCGCCCCCCGGCTTCCCGTTCAGATGCGACCGTTCGGTTCCCGGGGCGGTCCGGCCCGAAACTCATCCCCAGTCCACGATGCCGCTGATGGAGTGAACGAGGCCGCTACCTTGACTTTTGGGGGGATGCCCGATAAGGTAGGGTCTAAAAGGAAGGGAAACCAGGGTATGAGCGAAAAAAACAACAAGCCGTCCGGACCCCCCGAGAGCCCCCTGACCGGCCGGATCGACTACGACGAGGTCCGCAAGCTGGTCGGGCTGCTGGAGGAAAAGAACCTCTCGATATTCGAGCTCGAGATCGAGGGCCTGAAGATCAAGATCGCCCGCGGCGGGACGGCGCCCGTCCCGGCGGCGCCGTCCCCCGCGGTTCTGGCCGCCGCCCCGGCGGCCTCGCCTCAGAGCCCCGAAGCCACCGCGGCGGCCGAGGCCCAGAGCCAGGCGGCCGAGGCGGCCATGGGGCACCACCTCATCGCCTCCCCCATGGTCGGGACCTTCTACCGGGCCCCGGATCCCACCTCTGCCCCCTTCGTCGACGTCGGGGACCAGGTCAAGAAGGGCCAGACGCTCTGCATCATCGAGGCCATGAAGCTCATGAACGAGATCGAGGCCGACGTCGACGGCACGATCGTCGAGATCTACGTCGAGAACGCCAAGCCCGTGGAGTTCGGGCAGAAGCTCTTCGCCATCCTGCCGGGGAGCTAAGGCCCCATGATCTCCAAGATCCTGGTCGCCAACCGCGGGGAGATCGCCCTCCGCATCATCCGCTCCTGCCGCGAGCTCGGCATCAAGAGCGTCGCGGTCTATTCCGAGGTCGACCGCCAGTCCCTGCACGCCCTGCTGGCCGACGAGCGCATCTGCATCGGGCCGGCCCGCGCCTCCGAGAGCTATCTCAATGTCGCCAACATCCTGAGCGCGGCCGAGATCAGCGGGGCCGACGCGATCCATCCCGGTTACGGCTTCCTGGCCGAGAACGCCAAGTTCGCCGAGATCTGCAAGACCCAGGGCCTGACCTTCATCGGGCCGCCGCCGTCCATCATCCGGCTCATGGGCGACAAGAACAAGGCCCGCCAGACCATGAAGAAGGCCGGCCTGCCCGTCCTGCCGGGCAGCGACACGATCATCGAGGACCTGGCCGTGGCCAAGAAGACGGCGTCCAAGATAGGCTACCCTGTCATCATCAAGGCCGCGGCCGGAGGCGGCGGCAAGGGCATGCGCATCTGCCGCTCGGCCTCCCAGCTCGAGGACCAGTTCCCGATCGCCCAGGGCGAGGCCAAGGCGGCTTTCAGCGATCCGTCGCTCTACATCGAGAAATACGTCAGCGGGGCCCGCCACATCGAGATCCAGGTCATCGGGGACCGCCAGGGCAAGGTCACGGCCTACGGCGAGCGGGAATGCTCTGTCCAGCGCCGCTACCAGAAGCTCATCGAGGAGACGCCTTCGCCGTTCATCGACTGGAAGACCCGCCGGCGCATGATCAAGGAGGTCGAGGACGCCGCCTCCGAGGTCGGCTACCAGAGCCTGGGCACCTTCGAATTCCTGGTCGACGAGGACCACAAGTTCTATTTCATGGAGGCCAACGCCCGGGTCCAGGTGGAACACCCGATCACCGAGATGGTCTACGGCATCAACCTCATCAAAGCCCAGATCCGGATCGCGTCCGGGGAAAAATACGCCCCGCCCTACGCGCTGGAGATGCGCGGCCACGCCATCGAGTGCCGCATCAACGCCGAGGACCCGGTCACCTTCGCGCCGTCGCCGGGCCGGATCGACTTCCTGGTCCTGCCGGGCGGCGAGGGCATCCGCGTCGATTCGGCGGCCTACGGCGGCTGGATCGTCCCGCCGGACTACGACTCGCTGGTGGCCAAGATCATCGCTTACGCGCCGAGCCGGGAGCTGGCCATCCGCAAGATGCGGGCGGCCCTGGAGACGACGACCGTCGTCGGCATCAAGACGAACATCCCCCTCCACCTGGAGATCCTGTCCAACTCGGATTTCATGGCCGGGCGCTACACGACGCAGTTCATGGACGAGCATCTGGCGTCGAGGGCGGCCGGCGAAGAAGCGGCCTGAGGTCCGCGGCGGGTCAGGCCGGCCGGCGCCGGACGGTGACCGAGTACGCTCCCCCGTTGTCCCGGACGACATTCTCGTTGACGCCCAGGTAGAGCCGTCCCTTGAACGGGGCGGTCACGGTCCCCTCCGGGCCGATGACGAAGAGGACGAAGATCTCGTCGCGGACCTCGATGCCCGAATCCTCGTCGACGCGCCGGGCCACGACCTGGACGATCTTGCCGATGAGGGCGCCGAGGTTGGCGTCGGGGATGGGCTGGTCGAGGGTCAGGAGGTCGAGCCCGGCCGGCCCGCAAACGGCCCCCGGGTTGCCTTTCTGAAGGAGGATCTCGCCGGTCGCGGAGAAGCGGACCTCGTCGCCGGCGCCGAGGTCGACGGCCGTGTCCTGCCAGCCGCCGTCGCCGGCGACGGAGACCGTCCGCTCGAGCGGCGGGGCGGCGGGCGGCGCGTCCTGGGCCCCGGCCGCGGGCCCGCCCGCGGCGGCCAGAGCCGCGGCCAGGAGACCGGCCGCGGCGGCCGGCAGGAACCGGGCGATAGACCTAGCGGCCATCGTTCCCTCCCGCCGGGTTCGACATCCTCAGGACGTCGATGACGGCCCGGTGGATGAGCCCGTTGGTGGCCACGATGACCGGGGCGTCGAGGACGAACGGGCCGTCTTCGGCGTCCGAGACCCGGCCGCCGGCCTCGCGCACGATCAGGGCCCCGGCGGCCACGTCCCAGGGCTTGAGCTTGAGCTCCCAGAAGCCGTCGAACCGGCCGCAGGCGACGCAGGACAGGTCCAGGGCGGCCGAGCCGCAGCGCCGGATGGCTTGGGCCCGGACGATGAGCCGGCCCCAGTGGTCGAGATTGTTGACCGGGCTCTGCCGGACGTCGTAGGGGAAGCCCGTGGCCAACAGGCTGCGGTCGAGGTCGGCCACGCCGGATACCCGGATGGGCTCGCCGTTCAGAGACGCCCCGCGGCCGGCCTCGGCCCGGAACATCTCATCGCGCATCGGGTCGTAAACGAAGCCCAGGGCCGTCCGGCCGGCGCACTCGAGGGCGGCCGAGACGCTGAAGACCGGGAAGCCGTGGGCGAAGTTGGTCGTTCCGTCGAGCGGGTCGATGACCCAGCGGCAATCGGACGACCCCGTCCGGGCCAGGCCCTCCTCGGCCAGGAAGCCGTGGTCCGGGAAGGCGGCCGAAAGGCGGCCGACCAGGATCTCCTGGGACCCCAGGTCAAAGGGGGTGACCAGATCGACCGTCCCCTTGTAGGAGGGCTCGACCGCGGCCCCGAGATGGGAGCGCAGGTACAGCCCGGCCTCGCGGACGGCGGCCTCCCCGATCCTGGCGAATTCCCTGAGATCGTCCATGGGGCTCTATCTTATAAGGGAACCCGGAAGGGGTCAAACCTGAACCTTTTTATTTTCGCAGTCCGGGATGATAGTGCGAAGGTTATAAGGTTCAGGTTTGACCCCGTCTGAACCCGGGCCGCGGAACTACGTAGTATAATAGACAGAACAAGTCCGAATCGGCGCGGAAAGGTATAGACCATGAGCGAAAAGGCCGGCTTCTTCAAGCGGCATAAAAAACCGCTGATCGTTATCGTAGTTGTCGCCGTCCTGGCGGCCATCGTCGTCGGGAACATGAACTCCCGCCGCGAGAAGGCGGTCAAGGTGACCATCGAGAAGGTCAGCAAGCGTGATCTGACCTCGATCGTCTCGGCTTCGGGCGAGATCAAGCCCAAGAAGAACATCAACATCAGCGCCCAGGTCCCCGGCCGGATCGTCAGGATCGGCGTCGTCGAGGGCCAGGAGGTCAAGGCCGGCGACTTCCTGCTGAAGCTCGATTCGACGCAGTACGAGGCCAACGCCGACCGCGACCGCAACTTCATCCGGGCCGCCAACGCCGACCTGATCCAGACCGAGGCCCGGCTCCAGCTCGACAAGAGCTCCTATGACCGACAGCAGCAGCTCTTCGCCGACAACCTCATCTCCAAGGAACAGCTCGAGACGGCCAAGGCCGCCTACGACGTCTCCGTGGCCCAGGCCAACGCCAGCCGCTTCCAGATCAAGCAGGCCGAGGCCTCCCTGACCAGCACCCTGGACAGCCTGGCCAAGACGACCTACATCTCGCCGATCGACGGCATCATCACCAGCCTCCAGGTCGAGGAGGGCGAGACGGCCATCATCGGCACCATGAACAACCCCGGCACGGTCATGCTGACCATCGCCGACCTGTCGGTCATGGAGGTCGAGGTCGAGGTCGACGAGACCGACGTCATCGGCGTCGCCCTCGGCCAGGGGGCCAACGTCCGCGTCGACGCCCTGCCCGAAACGGTTTTCAAGGGCAAGGTCACGGAGATCGGCAGCTCGGCCATCCAGCAGTCGACGTCCGGCTTGTCGTCCTCGACGCAGGAGTCCAAGGACTTCAAGGTCGTCGTCACCCTCGACGATCCCGACCGGAAGCTCAAGCCCGGGCTGTCCGCCTCGGCCGACATCATCGTCGCCCAGAGGTCCCAGACCCTGGCCGTGCCCATCTCCGCCCTGGTCCTACGGGACAAGCCGAACGCCCCGGCCGACGCGCCGGGCGCGGCCCGCGAAGAGGAGGGCGTCTACGCCGTCGAGGCCGGCCGGGTCAAGTTCGCGCCGGTCGCCAAGGGCATCACCGGCGGCATGAACATCGAGATCGTCTCCGGGCTGCGGGAAGGACAGGAGATCGTCTCCGGCCCCTACGCTTCGCTGCGCGGGCTCAAGGACGGCGTCCTGGTCAGGCCGGAGGCCAGGAAGGACGCCAAGACGCCATGAGCGAACCCGATCCCGTCGTCATCCTCGTCGAAGACCTCTGGAAGGTCTACCAGCTCGACGAACAGAAGGTCGAAGCCCTGCGCGGCGTCTCCCTGACCGTCGAGCGGAACGAGTTCGTGGCCATCATGGGGCCGTCGGGGTCGGGCAAGTCGACGCTGATGAACCTCATCGGCTGCCTGGACACGCCGACCTCCGGCACCTACCGGCTGAACGGCAAGGTCGTCAGCGCCATGACCGAGGACGAGCTGGCCTTCGTCCGCAACCACGAGATCGGCTTCGTCTTCCAGGTCTTCAACCTCCTGCCCCGGGCCACGGCCCTGCACAACGTCGAGCTGCCGCTCATCTACGCCGGGGCCAAGAAGGCCGCCCGCCTGGAGAAGGCCCGCCGGGCCCTGGAGCGGGTCGAGATGAAGGCCCGCATGTCCCACAAGCCGGCCGAGCTCTCGGGCGGCGAGCGCCAGCGCGTGGCCGTCGCCCGGGCCCTGGTCAACGAGCCCTCCCTGCTACTGGCCGACGAGCCGACCGGCAACCTGGACTCGCGGACGGGCCGGGAGATCCTCAATCTCTTCCACCGCATCCACGAGCAGGGCAACACGATCATCATGGTCACCCACGACCGCGAGGTCGCGGCCCAGGCCCAGAGGATCATCCATATCCGCGACGGCCGGATCGAAAAGGACGAACGGATCGGAGGCTGAGCCATGGACCTGATCAAGCGCTGCGGCGGCGTCTTCTTCGATCCGCGCCGGACCTTCGAGGGCCTGGCCGCCCGCCCGGTCTGGGCCGACACGCTCGTCGTCGTCCTCCTGGCCCTCATCGCCTTCAACCTGGCGGTCCTGCCCTACGCCCAGAGGGACAACCTGTCCCTGATCAGGGACAACGCCGCGCTCCGGCAGCAGATGGGCGAGGCGACGTACGCCAAGCTCGTCGAGCGGGCCGAGCACCCGGCGCGTTCATCCCAGATCCTCCAGACCTTCGTCTTCACCCCCCTGCTCTACGTCGCGGCCCTGCTGCTCCAGAGCCTGCTGCTGCTCATCCTCGGCCGTTTCCTGTCCACGCAGGGGTCCTACGTCCAGGCGCTCGCGGCGCTCGTCCACGCCAGCCTGATCGACAAGCTCCTCGGCAACGCCGTCCGGCTGGGCCTGGCCCTGGCCCGGGGTTCGCTGATGCAGACCTCGACCAGTCTGGCCCTGCTCTTCCCGCGCCTGGAGGTCACCTCGACGGCCTACATCGTGCTGACCCAGTTCGACTTCTTCCAGCTCTGGACGTTCGGCGTCCTGGCTTTCGGCCTTTCGGCCATCTTCAAGATCGCGCCGAAGAAGGCCCTGGCCCTGTCGTACGGCGTTTGGGCCCTCAAGGCCCTGGCCAATATCGGCATTGGTCTGATTGGCATGAGCTTCCTGAGATAGCGAATTCCCGGGCCGGATTGACTTCGCCTTCTCCGCCCATTACATTAATCCCATGGACGACTGGTTCGCCTCCGAGGATTTCGCCCGCGCGCCGCTGGCCCGCGTGCTGGCCGAGATCTGGAGGCAGGGGCTGAGCGGCTCGCTCTACGCCCGGAGCGGCGGCGTGCCCAAGTGCCTGTCTTTCGAGCGCGGCTTCCTGACGCTCGATTCCGTGTCCTTCGAGGAGAAGGATTTCCTGCGCTTCCTGCTGACGACCGGCGGGGCCGACCTCATCGCCCTGACGCGGGTCGAGGAGCACGCCCAGAAGACGGGCGTCTCGTCGCTTCGCGCCCTGGCCGAGATCCCGCTCTTCACGCCCGAGCGGCTCTGGCAGCTGCTCGAGGGCTACGCCCGCGAGGAGGCCCTGGCCCTGGCCGCCGACGCCTCGGCCGAGCGCGAATTCCATACCCGCAGCGGGCCGCCGGCCCGCGTCTACGTCGAGGCCATCGACGTGCCGTCCCTGCTGCTCGAGGCCGTCCGGAGGATCGAGGACCCGGCCGCCCTGGCGCGGCTCCTGCCGGCCGGCGACGAGACGATCCGGCGCCTGCCGGCCTTCTCGCCCGACGCCTTCGGCCTGTCGCTCGTGGAGCGCTACGTCCTGGGCCTCCTCGATCCGCCCAAGACCGTGGCCGAGGCCTGCGCCGAAAGCGACGCCGGCGGGGCGGCGACGCGCCGGGCCCTCGGCGCCCTGCTCCTCGTCGGCCTGGCCGGCACGGCCGCGCCCAGGCCGAAGACGGCTCGCCTGCCCGGCGACCTGTCGCTCGCGAGCATGGACCGGATCCTCGGCCTGTTCAACGCCAAGTGCGCCTTCGTCTTCAAATACGTCTCGAAGGAGATCGGTCCGGTCGCCTTCAATCTCATCGGCAAGGCCGTCGACGAGGTCCGCGGCCGGCTCGATCCGGCTCTGCAGGGCGCTGAACTCCAGCCCGACGGCCGGCTCGAGCTCAAGTCGCCGCTCCGGCTCAACGCCAATATCGCCGGCGACGACTGCCGCGTCTCCATGCTCCGGAGCATGGACGAGGTCCTGACCGCCGAGGTCCTGGTGGTCAAGCGCACCCTCGGTCCGGAGCACGAATCCGCCCTGGTGCGAAGCCTGGAGCGGCTCGGCGAGGTCTCGTGAGACGCCGCCAGCTCCTGGCCGCGCTCGTCTTCGTTTCGCTCCTTGCCGTCTGGGTCTTCGTCGAAATTGGACGCTGAAACCGCCCCCCTGATCATCGTCCTCGGTCCGACCGCGGTCGGCAAGAGCCGCGTCGCCGTGAACCTGGCCCTGCGCTTCGGCGGGGAGGTCATCAGCGGCGATTCCATCCAGGTCTACCGCGGCTTCGACATCGGCACCGACAAGCCCGGCCCCGAGGCCCGGCGCGGCGTGCCGCACCATCTCATCGACATCGTCGGGCCCGAGGCCCAGTACACGGCCGCCGATTTCGTCCGCGACGCCCTGGCCGCGGCCCGGGCCATCGCCGGGCGCGGCCGCCTGCCGTTCGTGGCCGGCGGCACCGGCCTCTATCTCAAGGCCCTGGTCGACGGCCTGTTCCCCGGCCCCGGCCGCGATCCGGACCTGCGCCGGGCGCTCGAGGCCGAAGCCGGGGCCAAGGGGCTCGACGCGCTCTTCCGCCGGCTCGAGTCGGCCGATCCCGAGTACGCCCGCCGGATCAGGAGCCGGGACCGCGTCCGCATCATCCGGGCCCTCGAGGTCCTGGCGGCGACGGGGCGGCCGCTGTCCGAGCACTTCCGCGAGACCCGCTCGCCGCTGGCCGGACGGACGATCGTCCGGATCGGTTTGGCGCTCGACCGCGAGGCCCTCTGCCGCCGCATCGAGGAGCGGGTCGACCGGATGTTCGACCGCGGCCTGGTCGAGGAGGTCCGGGCGCTCCTGGCGCGGGGCGTCCCCGCTTCGGCGGCGCCGTTCCGGGCCCTGGGCTACCGCCACGTCGTCCGTCACCTGGCCGGCGAGATCGGCCTGGCCGAGGCCGTGTCCCTGACCAAGACCGAGACGCGCCAGTACGCCAAGCGGCAGATGACCTGGTTCCGTAAGATGGCCGGGGTGGATTGGTTCTCTCCGGACGACGGCCCGGCCCTTGAGGAGCACGTCCGAAAACGGTTAAAATAGGGGGTACGGAGCCCCATGGAACGCGCCATCCTCGTCAACGTCGCCACGACCAAGGCCGAAAAGGACGAGGCGGAGGAATCCCTGGCCGAGTTGGCCGGCCTGACCGTCGCCGCCGGGGCCGAAGTGGCCGGGACGATCTTCCAGGCCCGGCCGCGCCTCAACCCGCGCTGGCTCGTCGGCCAGGGCAAGGTGTCCGAGATCCGGGCCGAGGCCCGCCGGCTGGCGGCCGACCTGGCCATCTTCGACCACACCCTCAACTCCGCCCAGCAGAGGAACCTCGAGGACGACCTCGATCTCAAGGTCATCGACCGGACCCAGCTCATCCTCGACATCTTCGCCCAGCGGGCCCGGACGAACGAGGGCAAGCTCCAGGTCGAGCTGGCTCAGCTGAGCTACCGCCTGCCGCGGCTGCGGGGCAAGGGTCTCGGCCTGACGCAGCAGGGCGCCGGCATCGGCACGCGCGGCCCCGGCGAGAAAAAGCTCGAGGTCGACCGGCGGCGGATCACCGACCGCATCACCCGGATCAAGCGCGAGATCGATGGGCTGGAGAAACGCCGCTCGAGCCAGCGCCAGAGCCGCCGCAAAAGCCCCGTCCCCACGGTCTGCTTCGTCGGCTATACCAGCGCCGGAAAATCGACCCTGTTCAACTTCCTGACCAAGGAGCAGCGCTACACGTCCGCCAACCTCTTCTCCACCCTGGACCCGCTGCTGCGGCGGGTCTCGTTCGCGGACGGCGCCTTCTTCTTTCTGACCGACACGGTCGGCTTCATCAAGCGCCTGCCCGTCGAGCTGGTCACGTCCTTCCGGGCCACCCTCGAGGAGGTCGGCGAGGCCGACTGCATCTGCCATATCGTCGATGCCGCCGCGACCTCCTGCGAGCGGCAGCTCGAATCGGTCGAAGCCATCCTGGCCGACCTCGGCGTCACGGACATCCCGGTCATTAAAGCGCTCAACAAGATCGACCTGCTCCCCGACGAGGAGCGGGCCCTGCTCCTCGGGCGCAACGCCGGCCCGGCCGGCCGGACGGTCGCCCTGTCGGCCAGGACCGGGGAGGGCGTTCCCGATCTCCTGGACCGGCTCCGCCAGGTCCTGTTCTCCGGCTACCGGACCTATTACCTTCGCGTGCCGCGACAGGCCGGGGAGATCACCGACTCGCTGGCCCGGCGCTCGCTCGTCCTGAAACGGCGGGAGAGCGACGGCTTCGTCGAGTTCAAGATCATGGCCGCGCCGTCCGGCATCGTCAGCTTCCTGCCCTATCTCGAACAAGGAGCCGAGCCATGGTGAAGCGCTACGCCGCCGTCCTGTCGGCCCTGCTGGGGGCCTGGGCCTGTGCCAGCGCGCCCCGCCCGACGCCGCCGGCCTTTTACGTCGAGGCCCTGCCGGCCGAGGCCACGACGCGGCTGAAGCTCGACGACCGGATCGCCGCCGCCGACGCCTGGGAGGCCCTCAGGTCCGGCCGGCCCGAGCTGGCCCGCAAGCACCTGCTGAAGCTCGGCACGGCCAGTCCCATCCGCGAGTCGGGCCTGGCCTATGCCGACCTCCTGGCCGGCAGGATCGTCGAGGCCGAGGCCCGCTTCAAGTCCTCGGTCGCCGGCACTCCGGCCATGATCCCCTCGCACGTCGGCCTGGCCCAGATCTACGAATCCCGGCGGGAAAAGGACAAGACCCTGGCCGAGTACCGGGAGATCCTCAGGCTCGACCCGGCCAACCGCTGGGCCGGGCCGCGGTTCGAGGCCCTGCGCGACGAGCTCGTCCACGCCGCCTCCGCCGCCGCCCGGGCCGCCCTGGCTTCGGGCAACCGCGAGACGGCCCGGAGGGAATTCCTCAATGTCCTGTCCTTCGATCCCGCGTCGACGGACGCCCACCTCGAGCTGGCCCGCCTCTACCGGCAGGACAAGAACCCGACAGAGGCGCTGGTCCACTTCCGGGCGGCCATGGCCGGGGCCGCCCCGGACAAGACCGTCCTGCGGGAATACGCGGAGTTCCTGGCCGAAGCGGGCCAGCTCGGCCAGAGCCTGGAGGTCCTGGAGAAGCTGGCCGCCGCCGCGCCCCGGGATGCGGCGGTCAGCAAGCGGGTCGAGGAGCTCAAGGAGAAGCTCGGGGTCTACGAGATCCCCAGCCAGTACGAAGCCATCTCCGGCCTGGAGGCCGTCACCCGCGAGGACCTGGCCGCGCTGATCGGCGTCAAGTTCGAGAAGGACCTCGAGGCTCCGGCGGCCCGGACCGAGATCCTGGTCGACATCGCGACGTCGTGGGCCCAGCGCTACATCGTCGCCGTCGCCTCGCTCGGCATCATCCGGGCCTCCGTCAACCACACCTTCCAGCCCCGCCGGATCATCAACCGGGCCGAGATGGCCGACGCGGCCGTCCGGCTCATCGGCGTCCTCCAGCAGCGGGGGGCCCGCTTCGTCCCCCTGGTCGAGACGCGCCGCCTCCAGATCGCCGACGTGGGCCCCGACAGCCTGTACTACGACTCGATCGTCAAGGCCCTGTCCCTCCAGGTCATGTCCCTGACGCCCGAACGGCTGTTCGAGCCCGAGCGGACGGTCTCCGGCCCGGAGGCCGCCGGCGTCCTCGAGCTCATCCGGGGGCTGGCGAGATAGGGATGCGCATGGATGAGATCGGCAGCCCCGCCGGGACGGCCCGGGCCGGAAGCCGGCTCCTGTCCGAGCTCCTGACCCTGCCCAATCTGCTGTCGCTGGCCCGGATCCTGCTCACGCCGGTCTTCGTCCTCATGATGGTCCGGCGAACGCCCTGGGCGGCATTCGCCGTCTTCCTGGCCGCCGGAGCGACCGACGCGCTCGACGGCTTCGCCGCCCGCCAGCTCCGCTTGAAGACGACGCTGGGGCTGTGGCTCGACCCGATCGGCGACAAGCTGCTGTTGACCGCGGCCTTCGTCGTCCTGACCTTGCCGGCCCTGGCCGCGCCGAACGCCCTGCCGCTCTGGCTGACGGCCCTGTGCATCGGCCGCGACGTCGCGATCTCGCTCGGAGCCCTCGTCATCGTCGCCCTGCGCGGCAAACGGAGATTCCCCCCGACCCTGGCCGGGAAGGCCAGCACCATCTGCCAGGTCCTGCTGATCTACGTCGTCCTGTACCTCAACGCGGCGGGCCGGACGCCGCAATCCCTGGCTTGGTTCTATGTGCTGACGGCCCTGCTCACGGCCGGATCGTTCGTCCAGTACGGCTTCATCGGCGTCCGCATGCTCCGCGGGCCCCGCGCGTCCTGACGGAGGCCGACTGGCTTGCTTTTTTGCCTGTCCATGATAAGATTCCGGGGTATGCCCGGATCGAGGAGTGCTGCATGAATCCCGTCTCCAACTTCGATAAGCTGGCTCGCCGGATCGAACAGTTCCGCGACGAGATGATCGATCTCCAGATGAAGCTCTGCGCTCTCCCGGCCATCGCCCCGTCGAGCGGCGGGGAGGGTGAAGCCAAGAAGGCCGAATACCTCGTCGACTGGCTGAAGGCCAACCGCTTCGTCGACGTCACCGTCATCAAGGCCCCGGACCTGGACGCGCCAGCCGGCTGCCGCCCCAACATCCTGGCCTACTTTCGGGGCAAGAGCCAGGCCCGGACGGTCTGGATCATGACCCATACGGACGTCGTGCCCCCCGGCGAGTTGTCGCTCTGGCGGGGCGACCCGTTCAAGGCCTGGGTCGAGAAGGGCCGCGTCTACGGCCGCGGCGTCGAGGACAACCAGCAGGACATGGTGGCCTCGCTCTTCGCCGTCAAGGCCCTTCAGGCCGAGGGCCTGGTCCCCCCGTGCGACATCGGCATCGCCCTGGTCGCCGACGAGGAGACGGGCAGCCGCAAGGGCATCGACTTCGTCATCAAGGAGGCCAAGGCCTTCCGCAAGCAGGACCTGATCATCGTGCCCGACGCCGGCAACGAGCACGGGACGATGATCGAGGTGGCCGAGAAGACCCTCTTCTGGCTCAAGTTCAAGACGCTCGGCCGCCAGACCCACGGCTCGACCCCCGAAAAGGGCGTCAACAGCTTCAAGGCGGCCAGCTTCTTCATCGCCGCCCTGAACGACCTCTACAAGATCTACCCGGGCCGGGACCGGCTCTTCGACCCGCCGATCTCCACCTTCGAGCCGACGAGGAAGGAGCCGAACGTCCCCAACATCAACACCATCCCCGGCGAGGACGTCTTCTATACGGACATGCGCATCCTGCCGAAGATCCGGGTCCAGGACGTCGAGAAGACCATCCGGCGGATGGCCGCCAGGATCGAGAAGAAGTTCAAGGTCAAGATCACCTGCGAGATCCAGCAGAAGGCGCCGGCGGCGCCGCCGACGTCCGTCCAGTCTCCCGTGGTCCTGGCCCTGCGCAAGGCCGTCCGCACGGTCTACCACAAAGAAGCCAAGCCCATGGGCATCGGCGGCGGGACGGTGGCCGCCATCTTCCGCCGGGCCGGCATTCCCGCGGCTTGCTGGTCCAAGATCGACGAGACCGCCCACCAGCCGAACGAGTACTGCATCATCGACAACATGGTCGGCGACGCCAAGGTCTTCGGCCACGTCTTCCTGCAGGATTAGGACCGGAGAGGGCGGGGCCGGCCGGGCCGCGGTCGTCAGACCGGCCGGTGCACGGCCGCCAGGGGGGAGGGCGGCGCGGGATAGATCCGCTGGACGCGCTGGGCGATCCGGACCGTGTTCAGGTGGATGTCGACGGTGTCCTTGATATCCAGCGCGTAGCCCCCCGCCAGGACGACGGCCACGGGGATGCCCAGGCGCCGGGCGCTCTCGATGACCAGCTTATCCCGCTCCTTCAATCCCGCCTTGGTCACGGCCAGGCCGCCGAGCTGGTCCTTTTCGTAAGGGTCGGCCCCGGCCAGGTAGATGACCAGGTGCGGCCGAAACTCCCGGTAGACCTTGGGGATGTGGGCCCGCAGCCCGGCCAGGTACTTGGCGTCGCCGTCGCCGGCCCAGAGCCCGATGTCCAGCGTGCTCAGCGGCTTCTCGTGGGGATAGATGTCCATCTGGTGGATGGACAGGGTGAAGATCTCGGGACGGCCGGACAGGGCGGCGGCCGTGCCGTTGCCCTGGTGGAGGTCGCAGTCGACGACCATGACCCGCTCGGCCAGCCCGGCGGCGATGACCTTGCGGGCGGCCACGGCGATGTCATTGAGCAGGCAAAAGCCCTCGCCGTGGTCGGGGAAAGCATGGTGGAAGCCGCCGCCGATGTGGACGGCCAGCCCCGACTCGAGGGCCTTGCGGGCCGCCAGAACCGTGCCGCCGACCGAGAGCAGGGCGAAACGGACGATCTCGGGGGAATAGCGGATCTCCAGGACCTTGAGCTCGGTCTGGCTCAAGCCCCCCGTCTTGATCCGCTTCAGGTAGCGCTCCGAGTGGACGAGCAGGACGTCCTCGTCCGGCGCCGGCCGGGGGCGGAGGAAGTTCTCCTTCTTGGCTCCCATGGCCAGGAGGTTCTCGTAGACGAGCCGGTACTTCTGGATCGGGAAGACATGCTTGCCGCTCTCGATCATCCAGTACTCGTTGCTGAAGACGAGCTGGAAGGGAAAGCGCTTGCCGACAAGCACCTTGAAGAGGTCGTAAAGATCGCCCATGGGGACATCACGATATCAAAAAACGGGCTCCGAAGAAAGGCGGCCGGAGGGACGGCCGGTCCGCCCCTTCCCTACCGGCCTGTGACCTGCAGATACCCGGCCAGCTTGACCCGGTAGGCGGCCATGGCCTCGGTCAGAAGGTCGCGGGCCTGCTGCCGCAGGGCCTGGGCCTCGAGGAGGTCGGAGACGGTGATGAGACCGTTGTCGTAGCCGTCCTGGTTGACCTTCAGGTTCTCGTCCGCCTGGGCTTCGGAGTCCCGGCAGAGGGCCAGCTCGCGGTCGGCGTCGGCCAGGTCCTTCCAGGCCTTCTCCATCTGGAGCAGGAGCAGCTCCCCGCCGTCGCTCAGGGTGTTCCGGGCGATCTCCTCGCGGGCCCTCTGCTCGCCCAGGGCGTGGGCGCCCCCCCACCAGCCGGAGAGCGGCACCGACAGGGTGCCGAAGACCAGGCCGCTGGTCCGGCCCTTGGCGTCGTCCATCTTCATGTACATCCCGGCCACCCCCACCCCGAGCTGGGGCAGGTATTCGCCGCGGGTCAGGCGGGTCTTCAGCGTCTCGGCCCGGACCGAGGCCTGCAGCAGCTTGTACTCCGGACGGCTTTCCAGGGCCGCCTTGTGGTCGACCCGGCAGGCCTCCGGCGAGCCCTCGACGACGAGCGGATCGGAAAGCTCCAGGGCCGGGTCGTGGGCGATCCCCAGGTGGCGGCAGAAAGCCATGACCGCCAGGGACCGGCCGTTCTCGACCTTGGACTTGTTCAGGAGCACCTCGGACAGCTTGAGCCTGACCTTGAGGAGGTCGTTCTTCATGACCAGGCCGGCGTTCCAGGCGTCCTCGACCTGGGCCTGGAGGCGCCGCAGGAGCGCCTCGTAGCTCTCGAGCGTCCTCATCTTCTCGGCCAACGAGACGATCTGCCAGTATTGCCGCTCGGTGTCGTGCAGGACCTCGTTGCGGTCCAGCCGGGCCCTGTCCTCGCTGGCCTCGACGCCCAGGGCGGCCAGGCGGTTGCCGTTGACGATCCGTCCCCCGGCGAAGACCGGCTGGACGGCCGTGACCATGCCGGTCTTCAGGGAGCCCAGCAGGCCCATGGTCGTGCTGGGGAAATAGGCGAACTGCGTGGCGTTCGGCAGGTTGGCGGGATCGCCGTCGTAAACGGGCAGGTCCCCGCCGCCGCTCGTGATCTCCATCAGGGGATCGTCGGCTTCCAGGGCCAGGCCCGTGGCGCTGACGGACGGGAAGTACTTGGTGAAGGCCGCTCTCTTGGCCTCCCGGGCGGCCTCGGTCTCGAGCCGGCCGTTCTTCATCGCGACGTTGTTCCGCAGGGCCAGCGCCTTGCTCTGCTCGAGCGTCAGCCGCTCGCCGGCGCGCGCCAGGCCCGCGGACAGGACCAGGACGAGGCCCGCGGCGCAGGTTCTTGTCATGTTCTTCATGCGACTTCCCCTTCGGTCGAGGATTCCCCTTCGGGCGGCGCGAGGCGCTCGTTCTTGTGGAGCAGGTAATACAGGACGGGCAGGAGAAGGAGCGACAGGACGAGGGCGAAGAGCAGCCCGAAGCAGATGGCCGAGCCCAGCGGCCCCCACAGGGACGAGCCGCCCAGGATCATGGGCACGACGCCGACCGCGGCGGCCATGGCCGTCAGGAAGATCGGCCGCATCCGGCGCTTGCCGGCGGCGATGGCCGCCTCCTCCGGGCTGCAGCCCTGCTCCCGCCGGAGCTCGTCGGCGTATTGGACGTAGATGATGCCGTTGCGGACGACGATGCCGAACAGGGCGATGATGCCGATGAAGGCCGTCAGGCTGAAGGGGTAGCCCGTGATCAGGATGCCGAGAGCGGCCCCGAAAATGGTCAGCGGCATCATGATCATGATCAGGAGCGATTTCTTGAGGCTCCTGAACTCGAACATCAGGATAAGGAAGATCAGGAGGATGGTGATGCCCAGGGAATAATAAAAGGGCGTGAAGAACTCCACGCTGGAGGAGAGCTCCCCGCCGTAATCGATCCGGACGCCCTTGGGGAGCTCCAGCCCGTCGATGAGCGGCTTGACCTTCTTCATGACCTGGGAGGCATAGACGCCCCTCTTGACCTCGGCCATCACGGTCAGGGTCCGCACGCCGTTGCGGCGGACGATGTCGCCCTCGGTCCAGGCCGGGCGGAGATCGGCCAACTGGCGGAGGGGAACGGAGGAGCCGAGAAGCGGGGAGGTGACGTAGAGGTTCTCGAGATCGGCCGGCCCGGGCTGGTCCGGGCCCTCGAACTTCAGCCTGACCTGCAGCGGGTAATCGCCCTCCCAGACGGTGCCCGCCGGGAAGCCCTTGGTCCCGGTCATCAGGGACAAGCTGAGCATGACGCCGGGATAGCCCAGCCGGTTGGCCTCGTCCTTGCGCACGTCGACGTCGACGCCCTGGACGGGCTGCCTGAAGTCGGTCCGGACCTGCGACACGCCTTTCTCCCCGCGCAAGATGTCCTGGACCCTGGCCGAGGTCCGCTTCAGGTCCGGGATGTCGTCCCCGGAGATGCGGACCTCGATCGGCTCGGTGAACTTGACCATCTCCAGCTGCTTCCACCTGACCTCGGCCCCGGGATAGCGGCCGGCGAACGTCCGGCTGTATTCGTCGAGGATCTTGATGGTGGATTCATTGGAGTCGGTCAGGACGACCAGCTGGCCGATGTCCGGGGACGGGAAACGCGGGGCGTAGAGGGTGTTGAAGCGGGGCGAGCTCGTCCCGACGAACGAGGTCACGACCTTGACCCGCGTGTCCTTCATCAGCCGGTCCTCGAGGTCCCTCATCACGGCGTCGGTCGCCTCGAGCGAGCTGCCGGCCGGCAGGCTGACCTCGACGGCGAACTGGTTCCGCTCGATCTTGGGGAAGGTCTGCGAGGGGACCAGGGCCAGGACGACCAGCCCGACGACCAGGGACAGGGCGCCGACGGCGATGACCAGGGCCTTCTTGCGGAAGACCCGTTCCACCAGTTGGTCGTAACGTCTCTGCAGGCCGTCGAGGAAGGCCGTCCTCTTGCCGGCCTGGCCGTGCCTGACCCCCCGCTTGATGAAGTGGAAGCACATGATCGGGGTCAGCAGCGAGGCGGCCATGAGCGAGGCGGACAGGGAAGTGATGATCGTCGGCGGCATGGAGCGGACGAAATCGCCGGCCATGCCCTTCATCATGAAGCTCAACGGGACGAAGCAGCAGATGATGATGATCGTGGCGGCGAAGACAGAGGGGAAGAGCTCCTTGACGCTGAGGGTGGCCGCCCGGCGGCGGTCGAAGCCGCCGTCGAGCTTTTCGACATAGTTGTCGATGATGACGATGGGATCGTCGACGACCAGGCCCAGGACGATGATCAGCGAGGCCAGGGAAACGGTCTGGAGGTCCAGGCCGAAAGCCCAGAGCAGCCCCAGCGTCGAGAGGATGGTCACGGGGATGGTCGCGGCCGCGGCCAGGGCCACCCGGGCGGGCAGCAGGATCAGGGTCACGGCGATGACCGCCAGCACGGCGACGGCGAATTCCTTGAGGAAGCTGGCGATGGACCTGGCGACGGCGTTGGGGATGTTGGAGATGATGTCGATCTGGACGTCGGGGGGCAGGGTCTTCTGGAAATCGGCGATGACCCGGCCGACCTCCCGGCCGAATTCGACGATGTTGTTGCCGCTCTGCATCTCCAGGGAAACGACCAGGCATTTCTTGCCGTTGACCCGGACGTAGGACTGGGCCTCCCCGTATTCGCGGACGATCCTGGCCACGTCCTTGAGGCGGACGACCGTTCCGGCCGGGTCGGCATAGACGATCTGCTCGGCCAGGTCGTTCTCGGTCTTGTAGCTGGCGGGGATGTGCAGGGGACGGGCGAGCCGGCCGTCGTCCAGCTCGCCGGCATAGCCGGACGTGCTCTGGGGGATGATGGCCGCGGCCAGGGTCAGCGGCCGGATCCCGTAGCGGGCCAGCCTGGCGTTGTCGAGGTAGACGGCGATCTCTTCTTTCAGGGCGCCGTAGCGCTTGACGCGGGAGACGGACGGTACGCGGCGGACGTCGTTCTCGAGCTCCGAGATGCAGTCCTCGAGCTCGCGGTAGGTCTTGCCGTCGGAACGGACCGACAGGAGCAGGGCCGAGGTGTTGCCGAAGTCGTTGTCGGCCGTGAGCGAGGCCAGGCCGGAGGGCAACCCGGCCTTCAGCTCGTTCAGGCCGTGGCGGAGCTTGACCCAGAACGCGTCGGGGTCCTTTTCCTTTTCCGACACTTCGACGTAGACGATCATCACGTTTTCCCGCGAGACGGAATAGGTTTCGGAGCGCTTGATCGATTTATACTGGTAGAGGTACTGTTCAACCTTGTCGGTGACCTCGGCCTCGACCTGCTCCGAGGTGGCCCCGGGATAGACGCCGACGATGATCCCCTGCCGGACCTTGAACTCGGGGTATTCGTCCCTGGGCATCTTGACCAGGGCCATGACCCCGGCGGCGATGAGGATGACGACCAGCATGACGATCGGCTGCTGGTAGCGCAGCAGGATGTCGATGAGTTGACGCTTCTTTCCGGCCATGGCGGCTCCCTCTTCGCGGCCCTATCTCTCGACGACCTGGACGGCCGCGCCATCGACGAGCTTGTGCTGGCCCGAGACGACGATCGTCTCCCCCGCGGCCAGTCCCTCGACGACCCGGACGCCGCTCTGGAGCAGTTCGCCGAGCTTGACGGCCCGCACGGCGGCCCTGGCCCCGGCCGCGTCCAGGACGTAGACGTAGCGGCGGCCGGTCTCGTCGACCAGCACGGCCTCGTTGGGGACGACCACGCCGGAGACCCGGGCCGCCCGGCTGAGGCCGGCCGTGCAGACCATGCCCGGCTTGAGGGCCCGGTCGGGGTTGGCGACGGCGATCCGGACCTTGTAGGAATGGGCCAGGACGTCGGCGACGACGCCGATGTCCTCGACCCGGCCCTCGTATTCCCGGCCTTCCAGGGCCCCGATCCGGACCACGGCCGGGTCGCCCTTGCGGATCAGGGCGATGTCGTTCTCCGGGACGGGGACGCGGGCGAAGACCTTGTCGATCCTGACGATGGTGATCGAGGCCATGTTGGGCAGGGCGATCATGCCGGGCTCGATGGAGCGCTTGCCGACATAGCCGGCCGCCGTCGCGTACAGGCGGCAGTCGGCGACGTTCTTCCCGGCGATGGCCGCGGCGGCCTTGGCTTTCTGGAGGCCGGTCTCGACCTCGACGTACTTGATCTCAGGCAGGTTGCCGTTCTTGTACATCCTGGACAGGCGGGCGAAGGCGTCCTCGGCCTGCTTTTCGACGGCCTGGGCCATCTCCAGGGCCTGGCGGGAGGTCGAGCCGTCCAGCTCGGCCAGGAGCGCGCCCTTGGCGACGGCGTCGCCTTCGTCGACATGGACTGCGGTCACGGTGCCGGAGACCGCGAAGCTCTGCGGCAGGCTCTCCGACTCGACGATCGTCCCGCTGTAGGCAAATTCGCGGCCGGCCGCGGCCGGCGCGACCGTGCGGACGGCGACCCTGACCGGGACGGGACCTGAGGCCGCGTCGTTCGACGAGCGGCAGGCGGGCAGAAGGGCGAGGGCGGCGAAGGCTATCGAGCAGGCGTTCCTGGCGTTCATGGCTCTCCTTATAAGAACGAGTGAACGAATATCGTATACGGGTCGAATATCGGGTAAAAAAAATTTCCTAGAGCCCCTCGGACATCAGCCGGATGATCGGATCGATCAACCGCTTGTCGCGGCTGTCGATGAACAGGTTGAAGGTCAGGCTCTTGATGACCGCGCCGATGGCCAGCGTCGTGATCGGCAGATCCCCCGAGCCGATGCTCCGGAACTCCCCTCTTTCGAGCCCGGAGCGCAGTATCGTTTCGACGACCTTTTCGTTCATGGCGTCGAACTTCCCCACGATCCGGTCGACGACGGCCCGGATGGAGGCGAGGTCGCGCTCGAGGTTGAGGGGGGCCATGCTCTCCCGGACTTCCCGAAAGATCGTCAGGATATAGGCCAACAGCTGCTCCTTGGCCGTCGTCTTGCCGGCGATCACGACCCGGGCCTGGTCGACGATCCGAAGGAGCTTGACCTGGGCCATGGCATCGAGGACATCGTCCTTGTTCTCGAAATGATAATAGAGCGTGCTCTTGGCCTTCCCGGCCTGGCGGGCGATGTCCTCCATGGTCGTCTTGGTGACGCCCCAGCGCTGGAAGACGGCTTCCGCGGCCCGGAGGATATCCGCCCGCACGAGATTTTCTTTCTCCGTCATTTTTATAATATCGTACTAATATCGTTTTATGGTCGAAATCATACAGGACCGGCACCCCATTGTCAAGTCTTGCGGGTTGCGCCTCCCCCTCTCACGCGGGAAGCGGCGGGTTCGCCTCGCCCAGCAGCTTCTTGAACTCGGCCTCGTCGATCGTTTCGACCTCGAGCAGCCTCCTGGCGATCAGGTCCACGGTGGCCCGCTTCTCCTCGATGAGCTTGACCGTCCTGGCGTAGCGCTCGGCGATGATCCGGGTGATCTCCTCGTCGACGTACTGCTGCGTCGAGTCGGAATATTCCCGCTGGCTGGGGACGGACTCCTCGGGCATGAACAGCGGGCTTCTCTGCGAGGGCAGGACGACGTTGGCGAACTTGCCGCTCATGCCGTAATCGGTGATCATCTTCCGGGCGATGTCGGTGGCCCGGGTGATGTCGTTCGAGGCCCCGGTCGAGACGCCGTCGAAGAAGACCTGCTCCGAAGCCCGGCCGCCGAGGAGGACGTCGATCTTGCCCAGGAGCTCGTCCTCCGTCAGGAGGAACCGGTCCTCGGTCGGGAGCTGGATCGTGTAGCCCAGGGCCCCTATGCCCCGGGGGATGATCGAGATCTTGTGGACCGGGTCGGCGCCCCTGGTCAGGGCCGCGATCAGGGCGTGGCCCGTCTCGTGATAGGCGACGATGGTCCGCTCCCGGGGGTTGAGCAGGCGGTTCTTCTTCTCCAGCCCGGCGACCACGCGCTCGATGGCGTTGTCGAAGTCCTGGGGCAGGACGCAGCAGCGCCCGTTCCGCACGGCCAGCAGGGCGGCCTCGTTGACGATGTTGGCCAGGTCGGCCCCGGTGAAGCCCGGCGTGCCGCGGGCCACGGTCTCGAGGTCGACCGAGGGATCGAGCTTGACCTTGCGGGCATGCACCTTCAGGATGTCGACGCGCCCTTTCAGGTCGGGCCGGTCGACCAGGACCTGGCGGTCGAAGCGGCCTGGCCGCAGCAGGGCCGGGTCCAGGATCTCGGGCCGGTTGGTCGCTGCCAGGATGATGACGCCGGACCT
Source organism: Acidobacteriota bacterium (assembly GCA_022711665.1). GTDB lineage: Bacteria > Acidobacteriota > Aminicenantia > Aminicenantales > Saccharicenantaceae > RBG-16-66-30. Next base: position 68,663 of record JAKLEN010000001.1, read on the forward strand.
GGCGTCAAAGCCGTCCATCTCGACCAGGAGCTGGTTCAGGGTCTGCTCGCGCTCGTCGTTCCCGCCGAGGGAGAAGCCCCGGCTCTTGCCGATGGCGTCGAGCTCGTCGATGAAGACGAGGCAGGGAGCCTTCTCGCGGGCCTGCTTGAACAGGTCCCGGACCCGTGCCGCGCCGACGCCGACGAACATCTCCACGAACTCGGCCCCGCTGATCCGGAAGAACGGCACCTTGGCTTCCCCGGCGACGGCCTTGGCCAGCAGCGTCTTTCCCGTCCCGGGAGGGCCGACGAGGAGGACGCCCTTGGGGATGGTCCCGCCGACGGTTTCGTACTTCTTCGGGTTCCTGAGGAAATCGACAACCTCGACGAGCTCCGCCTTGGCCTCGTCGACGCCGGCGACATCCTCGAAAGTGACGCCCGTGTCCCCCTCGGCCACGAGCTTGGCCTTGTTCGCGCCGAACGACATCACCCCCTGGCCGGGCTGGCCGATCTTTTTGCTCAGGTAGTTCCAAAAGACGACCATCAGGACGATCGGCAGGACCCAGGACAGGAGCGTGCCCAGCCAGGAGTTGTTCTGGGGAGCGACCGCATAGTACTCGACGCCCTTCCCGTCCATGAGCGCGATGAGGCCGGGATCGGCCGGGCGAACGGCCCGGTAGGTTTTCGGCGCCGCGGCGGGCTTGTTCCGGTCGAACCGGGCCTTTTCATAGGCCTCGAGCTGGGCCCGCGTCATGGAGTAGCCGGTCACGTACTTGTCGCCGAGCTCGACCCGGCCGATCTCGCCGGCCTGGATCCTGGCCTTGAAGTCGCTGTAGTCGACGGCCTCGACGCGAGGCTTCAGGAGCACCGTGTTGAGCACGAAGAGCCCGACGAGCATCAACAGGAAATACCAGAAGGAGAACCGGAACTGCTTCCTGTCCAGGGGACGGAAGAGCGGATCGTGCTTCTTGAGGCCCGACTCCTTCCGGTCCTTGCCGTCCCCCGCCTGCAGGATCTCCCTGTCGCCGTCGTCAGCCGCCATGGGGTTCTCTCCTCGTCCGTCCGATCGGGCTTTCGCCCGGGCGGGCACGTCGTCCCCCCGGGCGCCTTCCCGAAGGAAGCATAGCCGCTTCGGCCGGAGTTGGCAAGAAGCGGCAAGCGGAGCCAGGCCCCGGCCGGCGAGGTCCGAGCCGCCTCCCCATGCTTAACGGCAGCGGGAGAAAGGCCGAATGCCCGAAGCTGGGGAAATGGGGACGTTTCCGGTTTTCCCGGGAAAAGGATCACAGGCCTTCGGACAGCAGCGCGATGATGAGATCGATCAGTTGCTTGTCCTGGTTGTCGATGAACAGATTGAGCGTCAGGCTCCTGATGACCGCCACGATGGCCCGCGTAGTCGCCTTAATGTCCCGGAGGCCGATGCTTTTGAATTCCCCTCTTTGAAATCCCAAACGAAGGATCGACTCGACGGCCTTTTCGTTTTCGGCATCGAACTTAGCCAGGACCCGGTCGATGACCGCCCTGTGGCTGCCCATCTCGCGTTCGATGTCATAGGGGGCCATGGTTCTCCGGATCTCCCGGAACGTTATATAAACGTAGGCGATCAGCTGCTCCCTGGCTGTCTCCTTCCTGGCGGTCTCCTCCCGGGCCAAGGCGGCGATCCGGGCGACCTGGATATGGGCAAGCGCCTCGAGCACCTCGTCCTTGTTCTTGAAATAGTAGTAGAGAGTGCTTTTGCCCTTGCCGGCCTCGCGTGCGATGTCCTCCATGGTCGTCTTGGTAAGCCCCCATCTCTGGAAGACGCTGTCATCCGCCTGGAGGATGCCCGCCCGTGCCCGGTCGTCTTTGCTCAAGGAACTCATGGGACTGGACCAAATTCGTATTTTGGTCGGACTCTAGCCCAAAGATCGGGGCCTGTCAAGACCCGTCACGCGGCCCCGGAGAAGGACATCGAGAAAATCCTCCGACCGGCGCGGAGTACCCCGGCCTTCAGACCCGCGTCCGGTCGGCTGCACGGAGCTTTTTCACCAGGTCCACCGTTCCCTTGCGGAAGGCCATGTTGACAGCCAGTCCGGTGACGACGACCTTGGGAGAAGACAGGAAAGCGGTCCGCAGGACCCGCCCGGCAACCCGGCGCCGCGAGTTGAACGCCTTCCGGACCCCGACATAGCCGCGGAAAAGCTCTTCCCGGGAGAGGTGCTTGGGCTCGAAGCAGACGTGACCCGTCCGGTACTCGTTCCAGTCCGTTTCGACGATGCGTCCCTCCCGCGCCAGCCTCGCATAGAGAGGCGTCCCCGGATACGGGCAAAGGATGTTGATCTGGGCGGCGTCGATCCCGCTGTCGATCGCGAAATCCAGCGTCTTCCGAAAGATCGAGGAGTCGTCGTTATCAAAGCCGAAGATGAAGGCGCCGATGACGGGCATCCCCCGCTTGTGGAACCCCCGGACAGCCTCCTTGTAGAGCGTCAATCGGTTTTCGGCCCGGCTGACCTTCTTGAGCCCCTCCTGGGGAACTATGGAATCGAAGCCGACGAAGGCGCCGGCGCAGCCGCTGCGGGCGAGGAGGTCCATCATCTCCCCGTCCCTGGCGATATTCCATGAGGCATTGCCGGCCCATATCTTCTTCATGGGGATCATTCCCTCGAATAGCGCTTTGAAATAATCCTTTTCCTGGCTGACGTTGTCGTCGTTGAGGACAAAGATCCGGCCGTCGAGCCCCCGGATCTCCTCCAGGACCTCCCCGACGGGGCGGCAACGGGTCCGGCGGCCGAGAAGGGAGGTGATGGAGCAGAACTCGCAGTCGAAAGGGCAGCCCCGGGTCGCCTGGACGGTGTTGACCGTGATGTATCCCCCTTTTCGGAAGAGGTCGCGCCGAGGGACCGGGAGTCCTGCCAGATCGTTGTCGTTCGAGGACCGGTAGATCGCCTTCATCGCCCCCGCCCCGAAGTCCCGGAGGAGCTGGGGCCAGGTGTCCTCGGCCTCGCCGACGACGATCGCATCAGCCTCCTTCCGGGCTTCCTCGGGGCAGGCCATGACGTGCATGCCGCCGAGCACGACCGGGACCCCGCGCTCGCGGAATTCGCGGGCGATCATATAGCCCCGCTTGGCGTTCGGGGTCAGGATCGAGATGCCGACGAGGTCGGGCCCGGAATTGAACGGGATGGGCTCCCGCTCGTCATCGACGATCGTGACGCGGGCGCCGGGCGGCGTCAAGGCCGCGACCAGGGCCAGGCCCATGCCCGGGTAGCGCTGGGCCCTGGCCTGGTTCCCGGAAAAGGCGCCTTGGGCCATTCGGCGCGCCGAAGGGTAGATCAACAGTATGGTCATGATCTTTTTCCGTCTTTTGGACCATATTCGTTTTATGGTCTAATAATAACGGAATGCCCGGATGCTGTCAATCGGTGGGCACCCGGGGCCGGGCCGGTAACTCTGGCGGCCCCGGCCGGGTCTTAACGCCTGCCGGCCGGCTTCTTCGCCTTGGCGGCCTTCTTCACCGGCTTGGCCGCCGTCTTCGGGGCGTTGAGGATGGCCGCCCGGGCCGCCGCGAGGCGCGCGATGGGCACCCGGAAGGGCGAGCAGCTGACGTAATTCAGGCCGATCAGGTGGCAGAACTCGACCGACGAGGGCTCGCCGCCGTGCTCGCCGCAGATGCCGAGCTTGATGCCCGGGCGGGTCGAGCGGCCCTTGGCCGCGGCGATGCGCATGAGCTGGCCGACGCCGTCGCGATCGAGGACCTCGAACGGGTCCTTGGCGTAGATCTCCATGTCGACGTAGGGGCGCAGGAAGCGGGCGGCGTCGTCGCGGCTGACGCCGAGCGTCGTCTGGGTCAGGTCGTTCGTGCCGAAGCTGAAGAACTCGGCCACGCTCGCGATCTCGTCGGCCGTGACGGCGCCGCGCGGGATCTCGATCATGGTCCCGACGAGGTAGTCGAACTTGACGCCCTGCTCCTTCATGACCGCCTCGGCCGTGGCCCGGACGAGCTTCTCCTGGTTCCGGAGCTCCTTGACGTGGCCGACGAGCGGGATCATGACCTCGGGCAGGACGGGCAGGCCCTTCTTCTTCGTGGCCGCGGCGGCCTCGAAGATGGCCCGGGCCTGCATCTCGGTGATCTCGGGATAGATGATGCCCAGGCGGCAGCCGCGGAAGCCGAGCATGGGATTGAACTCGTGGAGGGAGTCGACGCGCTCCTTGACCTTCTCGTAGGGGATGCCCATCTGGGCCGCGACCTCGCGCTGCTCCTTCTCCTCGTGGGGCAGGAACTCGTGGAGCGGCGGGTCGATCGTCCGAATGGTCACCGGCCGGCCGGCCATGACCTCGAAGATGCCGGCGAAGTCCTGTCGCTGCAGGGGCAGGAGCTTGGCCAGGGCGGCCTTGCGCTGCTCGACCGTATCGGCCAGGATCATCTCGCGCATCGGGCCGATCTTGCCGGCGCCGAAGAACATGTGCTCGGTCCGGCAGAGGCCGATGCCCTCGGCCCCGAAGGCGACGGCGTTGGCCGACTGGTCGGGCTGGTCAGCGTTGGTCCGGATCTTGAGGGTCCGGTACTTGTCGGCCCAGGCCATGACCTTGGCGAAGGTCTGGTAGACCGGGGCCTTGCTCGGATCAAGCGTCTTCTCGATGAGCACCTGGAGGACCTCGGAGGGCTTGGTCTGGAGCTTGCCCTCAAGGACCTCGCCGGTCGTGCCGTCGATGGAGATCCAATCGCCTTCCTTGATCGTCCGGCCCTTGACGGTCATGGCCCGGGTGCCGTAATCGATGACCAGGTCGCCGCAGCCGGCGACGCAGACCCGGCCCATCTGCCGGGCCACCAGGGCGGCGTGGGAGGTCATGCCGCCGCGGGCCGTCAGGATGCCCTCGGCCGCGTTCATGCCCTTGATGTCCTCGGGCGAGGTTTCGATGCGGGTCAGGACGACCTTCTCGCCGCGCTTGGCCCAGGCCTCGGCGTCGACGGAGTTGAAGACGACGCGCCCGGTGGCGGCGCCCGGCCCGGCGTTGAGCCCCTTGGTCAGGAGCTTGCCGGACTTGACGGCCGCGGCCTTCTCGGCCGGGTCGAAGATCGGCCGGAGGAGCTGGTTGAGCTGGTCGGGCTCGATCCGGGACAGGGCCTCCTTCTCGCTGATGAGCTTCTCGCCGACCATGTCGACGGCGATCCGGATGGCGGCGAAAGCGGTGCGCTTGCCCACCCGGCACTGGAGCATGTAGAGCTTCCCCTGCTGGATGGTGAACTCGACGTCCATCATGTCGGCGTAGTGCTTTTCCAGGGTGCGGCGGATCTTCTCCAGCTGGGCGTAGGCCTTGGGGTCGTCGTTCTTCAGCTCGGAGATGGGCTTGGGCGTCCGGATGCCGGCCACGACGTCCTCGCCCTGGGCGTTCATGAGGTACTCGCCGTAAAAGACGTTCTCGCCGCTGGCCGCGTCGCGGGTGAAGGCGACGCCGGTGCCGGAGTCGGCGCCCATGTTGCCGAAGACCATGAGCTGGACGTTGACGGCCGTGCCCCAGGCCTCGGGGATGTCGTACATCTTGCGGTAGGCGATGGCCCTCTCGTTCATCCAGGAGCCGAAGACGGCGCCGATCGCGCCCCAGAGCTGCTTCTTCGGGTCCTCGGGGAAGTCCTGGCCGGTCTTGTCCTTGATGGCGGCCTTGAACCGGGCCACCAGGTCCTTGAGGTCGGCGGCCGTGAGCTCCGTGTCGCTGCGGACGCCGCGCTCGCGCTTCTTGGCCTCGATGATGGCCTCGAAGGGATCGATGTCGTCCTTGTGGACGGGCTTGAGGCCGAGGACGACGTCGCCATACATCTGGACGAAGCGGCGGTAGGAGTCGTAGACGAAGCGCTCGTTGCCGGTCTTGGCCGCCAGCGCCGCGGCCGTCCTGTCGGTCAGGCCGAGGTTGAGGATGGTGTCCATCATGCCGGGCATGGAGGCCCGGGCGCCGGAGCGGACGGAGACGAGAAGCGGGTTCTTGAGGTCGCCGAACGCCTGGCCGACGGACTTTTCGAGCTTCTTGAGGTTCTTTTCCACCTCGACGCGGAGCGATTCGGGGATGCGCTGCCGGTTCTTGTAGTAAAGAGCGCAGACCTCGGTCGAAATGGTGAATCCGGGCGGAACGGGCAGGCCGATCCCGGCCATCTCGGCCAGGTTGGCGCCCTTGCCGCCGAGGATGTCCTTCATCTTCATGTTGCCTTCGGCGGCGCCGGCCCCGAAGAAGTACACGTATTTAGCCATCGGTCATCTCCTGATAAGCGGGATAATTAAAAAAATATACACGGATTCGAACGTATTTTCAAACCGCTTCCCGCCTCGCCGTGGAGCGTCCTTTCCTATTCCCGCGCGGCCGGGGGAGGAGGGGTCTCGCGCTTATCCCCGGGGCCCGGAATGAGGGGCGGACGCGGGCCCGGGCCAGGGCCTCGGGCGTCGAGCCAGCAGGAGAGCCAATCCGGCATAGAGCATCGCCAGGTCCTCGAGGATGACCCCCCAGCCGGCCTTGCGCTCGACCGGCCCGAAGCAGCCGCAGTCGACGTCGAGGCCCCGGGCCATGGTCACGGCGGTCAGGACGATGAAGAACGCGAGCAGCGCCGAGATGACCAGGGCCGCGCCGCGCTTCCAAATCCCGGCGGCCAGGAAGGCGCCGGCCAGGATCTCGAGCCAGGGCAGGACGAGCGCCGCGGCGAACGAGAGGGACTGGCCGACCAGCCGGTAATTCCGGATGTTCTGGGCGAAGTCGAGCGGCTCGAGGGCCTTGACGACACCGGCGTAGATGAAGAGTCCTCCCAGGACGACCCGGAAGACGACGAGGACCGTCCTGTTCCGGATCATCGCCCGCCGGCTCCTTCCGGCGCCCGGTCCCGGTCCTCCTCGACCGGCAGCCCGGCCGCCGTCCATTCCTCCCAGCCGCCCGCGAAGACGCGGACGTCGCGGAAGCCGGCATCGTGCAGGCGCCGGGACAGGGCCAGGCTGGATAGGCAGCCCCCGCCTTCGCAATAGACGAGGCAGGTCCGGTCCCTGGGAGTCTCGAGGACGGCAGCGGGAAGGGCGTCTTTCGCCCCGGCCGCCGGCGCGTTCCGGGCTCCCGGAACATGGCCGCGCCCGTAGATCTCGGCGGCCCGGGCGTCCCAAAGGACGGCCTGGCCCGTCCGCCAGAGGTCCTCGGCCTCGCCCAGGGTGATCATCCGGATCCCCTGGCCTTCGCCGGCCTGGAAAAAGCTCTGACGGAATTCGCCGCGGAGGAAGCGCCCGACGAGCGGGACATGGAGCGCGGCCGCGACAAGGACGCTCAGCCCGGCCAGGGCCGCGGCCTGCCGCAGCGCCCGCCCGGCTTCGCTCAAGGCGACCTCCGCTTTCAGCCCTGGACGGCCTGGTACTTCTCGAGGGCGGCCCGGAAGACCCGGACGGCCTTGCGCAGATCGTTCTCGTTGATGACGTAAGCCAGGCGGGCCTCGTCCGTGCCCTGGCTGGCCGTCGCGTAGAAACCGGGCGCCGGGGCGATCATGACCGTCTGGCCGTCGAGCGAGAAGTCCGAGAGCAGCCAGACGGCGAAATGCTCGACGTCCTTGACCGGCAGGCGGACAATGACATAGAAGGCCCCCTCGGGCTTGCGGATGACGAGGCCCGGGATGTCCTTGAGCCCCTCGTAGAGGACGTTGCGGCGGCGGTCGTATTCGGCCCGGATGTCCGCGAAGTAGCTCATGGGCATGTTGTAGGCGGCCAGGGCGGCCATCTGTTCGACGGAGGGCGGGCAGAGCCGGGCCTGGGCGAACTTGAGCGCGGCGGCATAGACGTCCTTGTTGCGGGTGATGATCATGCCGATCCGGGCGCCGCAGCAGGAGAAGCGCTTGGAGATGCTGTCGATGACGACGACCCGCTCCCGGATGCCCTCGTACTCGAGAATGCTCTTGTGCCGGCGGCCGTCGTAGATGAACTCCTTGTAGACCTCGTCGCCGACGAGGAAGAGATCGTGCTTCTTGACCAGGGCGACGACGCGGTCGAGCTCCTCGGGCGTGTAGACGGTGCCGGTCGGATTGTTCGGCGAGCAGAGCAGGATGGCCTTGGTCCGCGGGGTGATCAGGGCCTCGATGGCCTCGGCGGGAGGCAGGCGGAAGCCGTTCTCGACCGACAGGGGCAACGGAACGATCCGGAGTCCGGCGAAAGCGGCGTAGCCGTTGTAGTTCGTGTAGTACGGCTCGGGGATGATGACCTCGTCGCCGACGTCGCCGATGACGGAGAACGTGAAGTGGATGGCTTCCGATCCGCCGCAGGTGATGAGGACGTCGTCCGCCTCCAGCGGGATGTTGTAGTTGGCGAAATAGCGGGTGACGGCCTGCCGGAGCTCGAGGGCGCCCTGGGCCGGTCCGTAGGCCAGGACGGGCTGGCTCCAGTTGTGGAAGGTCTCCAGGACCGGCCCCGGCATGGGGATGTCGGGGTCGCCGATATTCAGATGGTAAACCTTGATGCCCTTGGCCTTGGCGGCGTCGGCATAGGGCTTCAGCTTGCGGATCGGGGACGCCTGGATCTCGCGCCCGCGCTTAGACACGTTCATAATTCCATCCTCCTGGATCATGGACCCGGAACGCTAGTCCCTATTATAGGGGATTCGCCGGCCCGGCTGCAACGGCCCGGCTAGATGGCGAAGCCGACGATCAGCTTGTAGGTGGTGTAGCGGAAGCGGAGGCTCTCGAACGGGTCCCACATGCCTTCGGTCCCCTCACGGCCGACGATATCCGGCCGTCCCTCGATCTCCCGGCCGCCGAACGAGAGGCCGAGGCCGACCGTGAACGAGGACTTCTTGTGCATGAACTCCGCGCCCGTGACGATGTGGTGGATGTCCCAGTCGGTCAGCGAAAGGTTGGTCGCCGCGCCGGCTTTCCTGGCCGAGTCGTCGGTGGTGAAGCTGGCGTAGCCCTTGAAACGGGCGGAATAGGCCCATTCCAGGCCCAGGCCCCAGTTGAAGACGGCCTTGAGCTCCTGGGTGACGTCGGTCGAGAGGGTCTCGCCGGTGGTCTGCGAGACGAACTCCGGAGAATCGATGACGGCGTAGCGCCGGACCCGGGCGAACCACTCGGTGCTCCAGTAGGCCCGGACCTTCCGGATCTTGAAGGTCATCCCGGCCGCGACGGACAGCGGCGTCCGGTAGCGGACGGACAGATGGTCGTGGTAGTCCGCGGCCAGGAAGTCGTCGGCCGTCCCGTCGCCGTCCACGTCCAGGCCGGCCACGCTCGAATTGACGCCGGTCGCGCCCCGGCCGCCGAAGGCCAGGCCCGGGGTGGTCACCGTCAGCCCCAGGGTGAAGCGCTGGAAGTCGGCGGCCAGGCCGATCTTCCACAGGGCCCGGAAATGGATATAGCGGTACTGCCTGGCGCCCAGGGCCAGGGCCAATCGGTCGCCCGGGGCCAGGGCCTCGACGAGCTCCTGGGTCATGGCCCGGTGGTTGCGATAGGCGATGTACTGGGTGATCCCGACGCCGATGTGGGGCGAGATCTTGTAGGACCAGGTCAGGCCGAACCAGGTCTCGGTCACCTTCTCGTCGAGCCGGTACTGGGCGACATAGCTCTCCGGCCCGGAGATGTCCGGCAGGACGTCCCGGGAGCCGGTCTCCGAAACCGAGACCCCGAGCTTGACAGACTGGCGTGACAGGTAGGAGTAGCCGAACCAATGCTTGCGCAGGCCGCGCAGCCGGATCGTCCCGGCCAGGAGCGAGGGGGCCGGTCCGGGGCTGAACGTATACTGGGGCACGCTCGAGGGGCCCGTCCCGGCCAGGGTCACCCGGGGGTACTGGAAGATCTTGGCGGCCATGAGGGTCTGGGGCTTGTCGATCAGGCTCATGCCGCCCGGATTGTAGTAGGTCCCCGAAAGGTCGAGGACGCTGCCGATGACGGCCCCGCCGAGCAGGGTGGCCCGCGAACCGTACTGGCCGGTCCAGTAGTGCGAGTCCTGGGCGGCGGCCGGCCAGGCCAGGCCGAGCAGGAACAGGGCGACCGTCGGGGCGATCCGGGGGTGCTTCATCGCCCCGTTTATAGGCCTTCCCGCGACCTTCGTCAAGCCGCGGCGGCCCGCCGCCGCCGAACGCGCCCATTGCCAAAACCGGACGATTTCTGCTATTTTACCGGGCGAAAAGAGGTCCGGAACCGCCATGGCCATCGAGCGCGACGCCCGCCTCCGCGAAGCCCAGAGCTGGGGGGATTTCCATCGGTTCGTGATCGACGCCCCCGCCGTCGGACGGGAGGCCCGGCCGGGCCAGTTCGTCATGGTCCGGGTCTCGGACGGGACCGCCCCCCTGCTCCGCCGCCCCCTCGGCATCCACGACGCGGACGGGAACGGCTTCGAGCTCTTCTTCAAGGTGGCCGGCCGGGGCACGGAGATCCTGTCGCAAAAGAAAGTCGGAGACCGTCTCGACGTCCTCGGCCCGCTCGGCCGGGGGTTCACCATCCCCGCCCCGGCCGAAGGCACCGCGGTCTGGCTCGTCGGCGGCGGCCGCGGCATCGCCCCGCTCTTCTTCCTGGCCCGCCGGCTGGCGGAGGCGAAGGCCCGGCCGGTCGTCTTCTACGGCGGCCGGACGTCGGCCGACATCCCCATCCGCGGCCGCTTCGAGCGGGCCGGGATCGAGCTCATCTGTTCGACCGACGACGGCAGCTTTGGCTTCGCCGGCCTCGTGACCGCGCTCGTCAGCCGGGAGCTGGACAAGTCCCGGCCCGCGATCGTCTACGCCTGCGGCCCGGACCCGATGATGAAGGCCCTGGCGGCGATCACGGCCCGACACGGCGTCCCGGCCGAGTTCTCGCTCGAATCGGTCATGGGCTGCGGCATCGGCGCCTGCTGGGGCTGCGTCCACCGCATCAGGGGCGCGGGCGGCGACGACTGGGTCAAGATCTGCGAGGAAGGCCCGGTCTTCCCGGGGGAGCGCATCCTATGGCCCTGACCGCCGGATCCGTCGACCTGACCACGGACCTGGGCTTCCTCAAGCTCCGCAACCCCGTCCTGACGGCCAGCGGCACCTTCGGCTACGGGCTGGAGTTCGGCCCGTACCTGGACCTGGCCCGGCTCGGCGGCATCGTGGTCAAGGGGCTGTACTACCGGCCCCGGGGCGGCAATCCCCCGCCCCGGCTGGTCGAGACGCCGAGCGGCCTCATCAACGCCATCGGCCTCCAGGGCGTCGGCGTCGAGGCCTTCGCCGCCAAGGTCCTGCCGGAGCTGCGGCGGGCCGGCACGGCCGTCGTCGTCAACGTCTGCGGCGCGGACGACGACGAGTACGCCGCCGTGGTCGAGTTCCTGGACCGGCAGGAGGGCATCGCCGCCTATGAGCTGAACATCTCCTGCCCCAACGTCAAGAAGGAGGGGGCCTGCCCGGCCCTGGCCCCGCGGCCGACCTACGACCTGGTGAAGCGGGTCAAGGCCGCGAGCCGCCGCCCGATCATCACCAAGCTCTCGCCGAACGTCACGTCGATCGTCGAGATCGCCCAGGCAGCCGCCGAGGCCGGGACGGACGCGGTGGCCCTGGTCAACACCTTCCTGGCCATGGCCGTCGACCTGGAGACGCGCCGGCCCAAGCTCGGCAACGTCTACGGCGGGCTGAGCGGGCCGGCCATCAAGCCCATCGCCCTGCGCATGGTCCACCAGGTCGCTTCGCGGCTCGACGTGCCGGTCATCGGCATGGGCGGCATCATGACCGGTGTGGACGCCCTCGAATTCCTGGTGGCCGGGGCGGCCGCCGTCGAGGTCGGCACGGCCAGCTTCGTCGACCCGGACGCGGCGGCGCGCGTCGTAGACGAGATCGAAGCCTGGTGCGCCGCCCGCGGCGTCGCCGCCGTCCGCGACCTCGTCGGGACGCTCCGGACCCCCTAACCCCACGGAAAGGACCTCGCCATGAGCCCTGCCAACGCCGACCGCATCATCATCGCCCTGGACGTCCAGACCAAGGAGGAGGCGATCGCCCTGGTCGGGCGGCTCCCCGACGCCCGGACCTTCAAGGTCGGGTTGGAGCTGTTCACGGCCGAGGGGCCGGCCCTGTTCCGTCCGCTCAAGGTGCTGCGCAAGGACATCTTCCTCGACCTCAAGCTTCACGACATCCCCAACACCGTCTCCGGGGCCGTCCGCTCGGCCCTGAAGCACGGCGTCCAGATGATGACCCTGCACGCCTCGGGCGGCCGGGACATGATGGCCCGGGCGGCCGAGGCGGCCCGGGCCGCCGCCGGCGAGGCCTCCGGCCCCAAGCCGCTCCTCCTCGGCGTCACGGTGCTGACAAGCCTCAAGGGGTCCGACCTGGGCGAGATCGGGCAGGGCGAGGATGTGGCCGCCCAGGTCCTGCGCCTGGCCGGCCTGGTCAAGGCGGCGGGGCTGGACGGCGTCGTCTGCTCGCCCCGGGAGATCGAGGCCCTGCGGCGGGAGTTCGGCCGTGAGCTGGTCATCGTCACGCCGGGCATCCGGCCCGTCTGGGCGGCCGCCCAGGACCAGAAGAGGATCATGACCCCGGCCGAGGCCGTGGCCGCGGGAGCGGATTATCTCGTCATCGGGCGGCCCATCACCGGGGCGCCGTCGCCGAACGAAGCCTTCCTCCGGATCGTCGAGGAGCTCGATCAGAGCCGGCCGTAGCGGACGGCAAAGATCCCCTTGACGATCCAGTTGAAGACGACGGCCAGGGCCAGGACGACCACGACGCTGACGGCCATGTAGCCCGGGACCTTGTCCTTGGGCGTCTCCATCATCGGCGCGGCGAAACCCAGATAGAGCAGGTAGAGGCCGTACAGGCTGGCCACCAGTCCCAGGGCCCACAGGCCGGGGATGAAGAACAGGATCCCGGCGATCCAGCCGGGCGTCATGCTGTAGGCCGCCAGCTTCAGGGCGGCGGTCATGTTCTTGGCCGAGGAGAAGCTCGGCGCCAGCTGGTCGATGATCAGGGCGAAGACGTAAACCGTGACCAGCGACACGATGTAGGAAGCGATGGCGAAGCCGAGGGCCCGGCCGATCGGCCAGCGATAGACGCCGACGAGCGGCAGCCGCTTGCCCACCAGGACGTTGCCGAGGAACTGGAAGGCCGGCGGGATGGCCGCCAGGATCATGATGTAAGACGTGAACAGCCCGGCCGCGGTGGCCGGCTCGGCCTTGATCTTGAGCCACTCCTCCCGGGGTTTCATGAGGATGGCCTGCACCCTCGCGACGATATCCATCGAGCCCTCCTGCCGTAAGGTGGCCCCATGATAAACCGGGGCCCGGGGAGTGTCAACGCGGCCGCGGCCGCGGGAAGGGAAAATGGAGGCGCGGGTCGGACTCGAACCGACGGATAGAGGTTTTGCAGACCTCTCCCTTAGCCACTTGGGTACCGCGCCAGGTTCATCATGAGATCGGGCGGATCGTTGGAGCGGGCGATGGGACTTGAACCCACGACCTTCTGCATGGCAAGCAGACGTTCTACCACTGAACTACGCCCGCCCGCTCGGTCCCTCTCCCAGAGGGACAGCAGGCCTTAAACTAGCAGAATCGCCGGAAGCTGTCAACCGGAAGAAGACCGGCGCGCCGGCCCCGGGACGCCCCGCCGCCCGCGGCTCCGGCGGGCTCCGGCTTGACAAGCCCTCCCGGCGCGATTATCATCTTATTGATAATGATTATCGTTATCTATAAGGAAGCGGCATGAGGCCGGGACCGGCCGATTTGCGGCGCCGGATGGGCGGCCGCTGCCGCCGCTGGACCGCGCCCCGGGAGGCCGTCCTCGGCTTCCTCAGTCGAAGGCCCGGCCACGTCAGCGTCAAGGACATCTACGGCTCCCTGAGCGGCGCGTGTCCCGGCATCGGGATGACAACGATCTACAGGACCCTGGGCCTCCTCGAGCGCACGGGCGTCATCCAGCGCATCACGCTGGGGGACGGCCAGGCGCGCTACGAGTTCAAGCCGGCGGACAGGAAGAGCCACCACCATCACCTCATCTGTTTGGGCTGCGGCAAGATCATCGACTACAGCGATTTCGTTCAGGAGGAGCTCGATCTCGTCCGGAAGACGGAAGAGGCCCTGGCGAGGCGGCATGGCTTCCTCATTCTCGACCACAATATCGAATTCCTCGGCTTCTGCGGGACGTGCCGGGCCCGGAGCGCCGGGGACCTCCCGCGTCCGGTTCCCGCCGGCGTCAGGTCCGCCCGTAAAAGGCCCGGGAATCAAAAGGAGAGATCATGAGAATATGCGTCCCCACGGCGACCGCTGAAGGAGCGAAGGCCGTCGCCTACGGCCATTTCGGCAGCGCGCCTCATTTCACGATTCTTGATACCGTCACCGGCTTGTACGAGATCGTCGACAACGCTGACCAGCATCATGCCCACGGGATGTGCCACCCCATGTCCCTGCTCGAGGGCCAGAAGATCGATGCGGTGGTTTGCGCCGGCATCGGCGCCAGGGCGTTGCAGCGGCTCAACGACGGCGGCGTCAGGGTTTACCGGACGATCCCCGCAACGGTCGAGGAGATCGCCGTTAAGATCGGGAGCGGCGAACTCGAGGAGATGACTCTCGAGAGCTCCTGCGCGGGCCACGGCTGCCACTGAGCCGCCGGTTTCCGCGTCCCGCCTATCGTCGGAAAGGAGAATTCATGACCAAGATCGGCATCATCATCTGCGGACGTTACCAGTGCTGCGGCGGAGGCAAGTGCTTCCGGGCGCTTCGGGAGCGGGCCGGGGCCTTCGCGGCCTATCCCAAGGAAGAGCCCGTCGAGATCGTGGGCTATTCGACCTGCGGCGGCTGCCCGGGCGTCAATATCGAATATGTCCCGGAGGAAATGATCCGGAACGGGGCCCGGGTGATCCACCTGGCTACGGGCTTCGTCGTCGGCTACCCCCCCTGCCCGCGGATCCGGGAGTTCAAGGAGTTTATCGAGGCCCGCTACGGCGTCCCGGTCGTTGTCGGCACGCACCCGATCCCCCTGAAATATAAGAAGGTCCACGAACAGCTGGATTTCTGGAAGAACGGGGGAATGGCGGAGATCGCGGGGGCCCTGCTGAAGGAGGACCCCGAGGTCATGGAAGCCTACGATTGAGATCCCAGGAGGGCCATTTGGATCAGACAAGAAGCAGAAGCCCCTTCACCGACGTCATTCACGCCGGCCAGGCGCCGGACCCGGCGACGGGCGCCGTATCCGTCCCCATCTACCAGTCGTCGACATTCGCCTTCGCCAGCGCTGAAGAGGGAGCCGCCCGCTTCGCCGGCAAGGACGGCGGCTACATCTACACGCGGCTCGGCAATCCGACGACCCGGGCCCTGGAGGACGCCGTCGCCATCCTCGAGAACGGCCGCGGCGGGCTGGCCACGGCCTCGGGCATGGCCGCAGTGACCACCGTCTACACGGCCGTTCTTGAAAAGGACGCTCACATGATCGCGACGGCGGCCGTCTACGGTGCGTCCCGGACGGTCGTCGAGAACGAGTACTCCCGTTTCGGCGTCCGGGCCGATTTCGTCGACACCTCGGACATCGAGGCCGTCCGGAAGCGCCTGACGCCGCGGACCAGGCTGCTTTATGTCGAGACGCCAGCCAATCCGACGTTGCGGCTGACGGACATCAGGGCCTGCGCGGCGCTGGCCCGGGAGCACGGGCTCGTCCTGGCCGTCGATAACACATTTTCCTCCCCCATCCTCCAGAATCCGCTCGACCTCGGCGCGGACATCGTTATCCACAGCCTGACCAAGTTCATCAACGGCCACAGCGACGTCGTCGGCGGGATGATCCTCGCTCGGGAGGAGGCCCTTCTCAAACGGCTGCGCAAGGTCCTTCAGCTCATGGGCGGGACCATGGATCCCCACCAGGCCTGGCTCGTCCTGAGAGGCCTCAAGACGCTGGCTCTGAGAATGGACAAGGCCCAGGACAACGCGATGAGGGCGGCCCGGTTCCTCGAATCCCACCCGAAGGTCCGTTGGGTCAACTACCCCGGCCTGCCCGGCCATCCCCAGCATGAGCTGGCCAAGTCCCAGATGAAGGGCTTCGGGACCATGCTCAGCTTCGGCCTGGAGGGCGGGTTCGAAGCGGGCCGCCGGATGATGAACGCGGTCAAGCTCTGCGCCCTGGCCGTGTCCCTGGGCAGCGTCGAGAGCCTGATCCAACACCCGGCCTCGATGACCCACGCCGGCGTCCCGCGCCGGGAGAGGGAGGAGGCCGGGATCACCGACGACCTGGTCCGGCTCTCGGTTGGCTGCGAAGGCTACGAGGATATCCAAGCCGATCTGGCCCAGGCCCTGTCCGCCTGACCGCCGGAAGGGGCGCGGATCGCGGTTCCCTGCTCCCCGGGCAGGCCGGATCAGCGTGTGGTGCTGATCTGGATCTCGGAGCCGATATCGACGGCGTCGCGGGCCCCGAGGATCTTGATCGTCGACGTCGCGCCCCGGACGTCGACGATGATGGCGCTGGCGAAGGCTTCCCGCGGCATGTTGGGCTTGGCCTTCCGGAAGACGTTGAGCTGGTCGCCGATCTGGACGCAGTGCTGGCGGCCCAGGTCGATCAGGGCCCACTGGCCGGAGCCCGAGATGTGGAAGTCGTTCTCGATATAAATGACGTGGCCCCGCTTGCTGGCGTTGGGGTCCATGTCGCCGTAGCCGAGGTCCTTGCCGATCTCGCCGGCTTCTTCCTCGAACGGCAGGAGAAAGTCGCCGATGAGGATGGTGCCGCAGCCCTTCTCGACCTTGGCCGTGGCCATGTGGTCCTCGATCCGGACGACGCGGGCCCGGCCGTGGCGCTCCATGACCGTGCCCAGCTTGCCGACCTTGGCCCGCAGCCCGACCGTCAGGAAGAGTTGCCCGATCTCCAGCCCATCGGCCACGCCCTTGTCGAGGTAAATGAGGTCGCCGTCCTCGAAGATGCTCTTCTCGTTCATCCGCTCGGCCCCGATGATCCGGATGTCGGGCAGGAGCTTGTTCTGTTCGTGCATGTAGAAGGAGCAGTTGAGGTCCGACTCGTTGATCAGCTGGTACGTCTCTTCGAAGATCTTCGGCTTCCGGATCACGGCTTCCTGCGTGTCCTGGGCGAAGGGCCGGCCCGGGGCCAGGAAAGCCAATCCGACGAGGGCAAAGGCGAAGCCCGCGAAGACCGCCGCTTTTCTGCTCATGGTCTCACCTCTTGGCCGATGGATTCCACCGGACGTTATTATACGAAGCGCTTCTCGGGGCTGTCAACATGCCGTCAACTCCCGCTCCTGATGGACAAGCCACCCCGATTCTAATAGAATGAATCGAACCATAGAGTTAGTCGCGCCGAGGACGGGAATGTCCAAAAAAATAACCGTGGCCCTGATTTTCGGGGGCCGGTCGGCCGAGCACGACGTCTCCCTGATATCGGCCTCGGCCGTCCACAAGAACCTCTCCCGGGGCAAGTTCGACGTCCGGTCCCTGTACATCACCCGGGCGGGCCTCTGGAAGGAAGTCGAGGCGCCCTCGACGGACCGCCGGGCCCTCGAAGAGGGGCCGGCCCGCTCCTTCCTGCCCTGGGAGGCCGGGCCGGCGGCGGACCGGCCGTTCGCCGATATCTACTTTCCGGTGCTCCACGGCCCCTTCGGCGAGGACGGGACGATCCAGGGCCTTCTCGAGATGGCCGGCGTCCCCTACGTCGGGGCCGGCGTGACGGGCTCGGCCCTGGGCATGGACAAGGCCCTGTCCAAATCGGTCCTTCGCGATTACGGCCTGCCGATCGTGCCCTTCGAGACCGTCCGGGAAAAGGAATGGCGCCGGGCCCGGGCCGCGGTCACGCGCCGCCTCCTGCGGGCCCTGCCCCTGCCTCTGTTCGTCAAGCCCTCCAACCTCGGCTCGAGCGTCGGCATCACCAAGGTCGGCGCCGCCGCCGGCCTCCCGTCCGCGCTGGACACGGCCTTCCGCTACGACGCGACGGCCGTGGTCGAGAAAGGCATCGCCGGCCGCGAGCTGGAGCTGAGCGTCCTCGGCAACGACGAGCCCGAGGCCTCGCTCCCCGGCGAGATCATCCCCCACAACGAGTTCTACGACTACGCCGACAAGTATCTCGACGGCCGGACGGGATTCGTCATCCCGGCCAAGCTCGGCGCCCGGGCCACGGCCCGGATCCGGGCCCTCGGGATCGCCGCCTTCCGGGCCCTGGCCGCCTCGGGCCTGGCCCGGGTCGACTTCTTCCTGGAAAAAGGCACGAACCGGCTCTACGTCAACGAGATCAACACCCTCCCGGGCTTCACCGAGATCAGCATGTATCCCAAGCTCTGGGCCGCCTCGGGCCTGCCCTTTCCCCGGCTGCTGGAGCGCCTGATCGAGCTCGGCTTCGAGCGCCACAGGGAGCGCAAGGCCTGCGTCGAAAGGGACCGCTGATGCGGATCCTGGGGATCGATTACGGCGACCGTCACATCGGTCTGGCCTTGAGCGATCCCCTTCTGATCACCGCCCAGCCCCTGGGGACCTACGCCCTCACAGGCCGCGAGAGCGACGACCGCCGCTACTTCCAGGATCTCGTGGCCCGGCATGAGGTCGGGGAGATCGTCCTGGGCAACCCGCTGCGCATGGACGGCACGGCCGGGACGCGGGCCGGGAAGACGCGGACCTTCGCGGCCTGGCTCGAAAAGGCCGTCGGCCGCCCGGTGACGCTCATCGACGAGCGCCTGACCACGCGCCAGGCCCTCAAGACCCTGGACGACGAGAAGCTGCGCGGCCGGAAGAAAAAGGACTGGGAGGACCGCATCGCGGCCGTCATCATCCTCTCGACCTATCTCGAACGGAAGCGTGAAACGGGCGATGCTCCTGAAGGCCGCTAGGGGCGTCCTCCTGGGCGTCGTCCTTTTGCTCGCCGCCTTCATCGTCTGGCTCGTCCGGGCCCTGGACGCGCCCGCGGCCCCGGCCGCGGCCGGAGAGGGCGTCTTTTTCGCGGTCGAAAAGGGCTGGTCCGCCCGGACCGTCATCGAGCGCCTGGAGGACCGGGGCATCGTCCGCGGCGCCCTGCCCCTCCGGCTGGCCTGCCGGCTCTTCTATCCCGGCCGGAGCTTCAAAGCCGGGGAGTACCTGTTCACCCCGCCTCTCACGGCCAAGGACGCGCTTTTCGCGCTCTTCGGCGGCCGCGTCCATCTCGTCCCCGTCACCATCCCCGAAGGCCTGACCGGCGGGGAGACGGCCGCTCTGCTCAAGCCGGGCGACGCCGAGGGCGCGGCCGCTTTTCGGGCCGCCTTCCGCGACGTCGCGCTCATCGCCGACCTGGACCCGCGGGCCGCGGACCTCGAAGGCTACCTCTTCCCCGAGACCTACAGCCTGCCCCGCAAGGCCCCGGCCTCCGATCTGGTCGCGGCCATGGTAGCCGGGTTCCGCCGGGTCTTCGACGAGGGCCGGCACCGCCGGGCGGCCGAACTGGGGATGAGCGTCCGTGACGTCGTCACCCTGGCCTCGCTCATCGAGGAGGAGACCGCTCGGCCCGAAGAACGGCCCCTCGTCTCGGCCGTTTTCCACAACCGCCTGAGAATCGGCATGAAGCTCGACTGCGATCCGACCGTGGCCTACGCCCTCAAGCGCGAGGGCCGCTACACGGGACGGCTGCTGCTGCGCGATCTCACGGTCGATTCGCCCTACAACACGTATCTCCACGCCGGCCTGCCGCCCGGCCCGATCTGCAGCCCCGGGCTATCGAGCCTCGACGCCGCCCTGCGCCCCGCGCCCGGCGGATACCTGTACTTCGTGGCCGACGGCGACGGCGGACATCGTTTCAGCCTGACCCTGGGAGAGCATCTTGACGCGGTGAAGAAATACCGGGCTTTGAAAAAGCGGTGAGATTTGATATATTATCTTTTCATTCCGCCTATCTGGAGTCTGGAGCGAGGAAACGACAGGGACCTGTAAAGGTCTTTTACAGATCAAACCCTATTCCCCCTCGACGAGCGAGAGTAACGACACCCCCGTCAAATGGCATGACAATTGCTCTCTAGGAAAGCGGAAGTGAACGATATGACATCTTCAGGAGGAACAATGAAAGCTTCCAGAACGATCGCGGCCGCGCTCGCGCTCTTCGTCGTCGTCGGCATCCTCGCCGTGTCCGTGCAGGCGGCGCCCGGACCTCAGAAAGGCAAGAACCAAACGGCCAAGCCGGCCAAGCCCATGATGCCCAAAGAGATCGCGGCGGTCATCCAGGAAGGCCTGACCACGCGGCAGGGCCGTCAGGACATCCCCTTCGCCTTCGTCAAGACGATGGTTCTCCCGGCCCAGCAGGAAAACCTTTATCCGGTCTGGTTCTTCAAGGCCAAGAACGCCGACCTCGGCTACGCCCCGGCGGCCTCCGGCTCAGGCGACATGGAGGCCTCGGTCAACGCCTTCTTCCAGTTCTTTCAGGCGGACGAGACCGGCGCGCTCAAACCGAAGTTCGCCGGCAAGGCCCAGTCCGTGCTGACGACCCCCGGCGCCAATTACGACGCCCAGAAGGATGACTGGTATTCCTTCGGCATGGCCCTGCCCAGCGGCCAGTATACGATGGCTTTCGTCCTGGCCTCCGCGGACATGAAGAAGCTCAGCGTCGCTTATAACGACGTGACGCTGCCCGGGGCCGACGTCTTGGCCTCGTCCCTGGTCCCGTCCGAGCCGGTGGCCGTCATATCGATGGACCGGGTCGATCCCGATCAGCGGCCGACCATCCACCGGGGCTGCTTCACCTGGGGCGGCGTCAAGATCATCGCCAACGCCGCCGGCGAGATCGCCGCCGGCCAGAACCTCGAGATCCTCTTCTTCGTCCCCGGCGCCACCGTCAAGGACCCGGCCGCCCAGCAGCCCCAGTACGACCTGCAGGTCAACTTCGAGGTCCAGGGAGAGGACGGCAAGGCGGCCATCAAGTGGGCCCCCCAGTCCTATGACATCTACCTGGTCAATCAGCCCCTGCCCCTGTTCCAGACGGTCCAGACGATGGACGAGAAGGGCAACGTGACCAAGACCGACCAGAAGCCGCTCGGCGCGGGCAAGTACACCCTGGTCGTCAACGTCCTGGACAAGGTTTCCAACAAGAAGGGCGAGACCAAGATGGCCTTCGAGGTCAAGTAAGGTCTCTTCGGAAAAAAGGCTGGAATCCATAAGGACCGCCCCGCCCGGGGCGGTCCTTTTTTTTGCCCGGGCCCTACTTCTTCAGGTATTCGAGCAGCTGCTTGGCGATGGCGGCCTTCTCGTGGGCCGGGGCCAGGGCCAGGAACTTTTCCAGGGCGGCCCGGGCCTCGGGAACCCTGTTCTGGCCGATTTGGATCGTGGCGATCTGGTAATAGGCGTCGGCGTAATCCGGCTTGAGGGTCACGGCTTTCTCGAAAAAGGGCAGGGCCGCCGCGGAATCGGACCCGTTGACCAGGCAGACGCCGAGGTTGTACTGGGCGTCGGGATCGTCGGGGCTCAGGGCGATGGCCTTCTCGTAGAACGGCTTGGCCTCGGCGAAGGCGCCGGACTTGGCCAGGGCCTCGCCGGTCTCCTTGTTGGCGCTGTAGCTTTCAGGGTTGAGCTCGACGGCCTTGCGGAACGCGGCCAGGGACTCCTCGGCCTTGCCGCCCTTTTTGAGGGCTAGGCCGAGATTGAGGTGGTAGCCCCAATTGGCCGGGGCCAGGGCGATAGCCTCGCTGTAGGCGGCCGCGGCCGGCTCGTACTTCTGCTCGGCATAGAGCTTATTGCCGCTGAGGAAGGCCTTGTCCGCCGCGGACAGGCTCTTCTCCACGGCGGCCTCGACGGACGTGAGCGTGATCTCGACGGCCTCGTCTCCGGCGATCCCGATGTGGATCTCCTTCGAACCGGGCGCGAAGCCGGACCTCTTGACGTTGAGCATGAAATACCCGGGCATCACGCCGATCTGGACGAACCGGCCGTCCTTGTCGGTCTTGAGGTCGTAGCGGAGGGTGGCCGTTTTCTGCGAGACGATGGCCACCTCGGCCTTTTCGACCGGATTCCCCGCCTTGTCGACGACCCGCCCGGAGATCTTGCCTTGGAACTGGGCCCCGGCGATTGCGGCGAGGGCGAGGACGAGCGCGGTCACGGCCGCGATTTTGCGGGATATCATGGCTGACTCCTATCGTTGGCCGATGAGCTTCTTCGCTTCCTCCTCCAGGGCCCGAACGGCCGGCTGGCCGGGGAGGAGGGTCAGGGATCTCTGGATCAGGGGCAGGGCCATTTCCGGCCGGCCCAGGGCCATCTGGCATTCCGCGGCCAGGTTGAGGACGGGGATCTCGGTGGCATCGGCCATGAGCTTCTCGAGCGTGGCCAGGGCGGCGTTCCAGTCCTTCAGGCCGGCCTGGTCGAGGGCCATGACCTTGGCCGCGTCGCGATCGCCCGTGCGGTCATGGACGGCCGCCGCCTCGGCCAGCGATTCGCGGTAAAGGCCCAGGCCGTAGAGGGCCTTGGCCAGGAGCAGCCGCGAGTCGGCGTCGTCCCGGATGCCGAGGGCCTGCCGAAGGATGTCGCGGGACCGGGCGTACTCGCCCTTCAGGAAATACTGGGAGCCCAGGACCTTGAGGTGCTCGAAGCCCGGGAAGGGGCCGTGCAGGCGGGCATAGGGCCAGGGGGCCGCGTTAACCGGCTGGGACAGGACGATAAAATTCTCGCTCCTGGTCAGCCGCCGCTGCCCGTCGGGGGCGGCGACCGAGACGTCGGCCCGGTAATAGCCCGGCCCGATGTCCTTCAGCGGGGCTTCGCCGGCGACCAGCAGGACAGCGGGATCGCCGGGATCGCGGGCCACGTCGGCCAGCGGAAAGGTCGCCGCATTCTCGTTCCGGTCGAGGGAGAAAACGTCGAGGACGAACGACGGCGCGCCTCCGTCGGCCGGC
Organism: Acidobacteriota bacterium; assembly: GCA_022711665.1. GTDB lineage: Bacteria > Acidobacteriota > Aminicenantia > Aminicenantales > Saccharicenantaceae > RBG-16-66-30. The sequence goes on from JAKLEN010000001.1 coordinate 91,364, forward strand.
CCGGCGACGCCGCGGGCCTGGACGAAAACGCCCAGGCTGGCCGCGGCGGAGAACTCGCGGCGGGCCCCGACGACATACTGCCGCCCGCCGAAGACGAAGGCCTTGACGTTCCGCTTCTGGCCCTCCGGCACGTCGCCGCGGGCGTAATAGAGGAGGGGCACGGTCAAGCCGGCCGGCCCGTCCCCGGCCTCGGGGACGGCGACGCGGGTCTCGAACGACGTGAAATCCCGTGTGGTCTTGTTCTTCAGCAGGAACAGGGCCCGGTACTCGCCGGGAACGACGGCCAGGAGGTCCTGGAAGGCGAAGCGCTGGCGCTGGTGGGCCTCGTACTGGGCCGCGTCGAGCCGGAGCGGGATCTCCTCGGTTTTCTCAAATACGGTCCGGCCCCGGCCGTCCTCGAGCCGCAGGATGAGCTCGTAGCTGGCGTAGATGGCCCCGCTCTGGGAGCCGAAGTTCATCCTGTCGGGTTCGATCGACCAGTGGATGAACGGCTGGCCGCCCTGGCGGAAAACGCGGACGTCGAAGGAGCTCTGGATGAAGCGGTCCGAATAATCGGTCTCGATGTAATCCTTGAAGGTCAGGTAGGAGCGGGCGTAGCTGTCGGAGTATTTCTTCTCCGGCAGGTTGCGGATGGCGGCGATGATGGCGTCGGAGGAGAGCGAGGAGATCCCTGCCGGCGTCTCACCGGGCACGTAGCTCTGCGAGGCCCGGGCCAGCTCGCCGTTGATGGCCTTGATCGCGGCCAGGGCGTTGCGCCGGGTCAGGGCGACGCCGTTGCCGAGCGCCGGGACGGTCAGCTTCTCCGGCCCGTCGACGCTCGGCGAGTAGAGGCGGAAATCGCCGATGCCCTCGGGACGGTAGAAGATCAGGTAGAAGTAGCTCGGCAGGCCGTGCTCCTCGTCGCCCTGGTAGAACCACAGCTCCAGCGGCCAGAGCTGGGACTGGGTCTCGTACGAGGTCCGCTCGCGGGGCTGGCCCAGCAGGACATAGAAGAAGCCCCGGTCGGTCTGGCTGCCTCGCTTGGGCGAGCTCCGGCCGAAATTCTGGTCGGCGTAGCGGATCCGCTCTTCGTATTCCTTCCGGAACTCGTTCTCCTCGGTGTCGGGCAGGGGATCGCGCGATTTCCAGAAGAAGCGGACGAACTTGCTCCGGTCGGCGTTGGTCCTTAGCCCCGCAAAAACGGACCGCTCGGCCTTGGTGATGATCGGCGAGACGTCCTCGAGCCAGGCGGCCAGCTCGGCCGTCATCCTTTCCGCGGCGGCCTGCGGGCCGGCGGCCAAGGCGGACCCCGCCGCCAGGAGGGCGGCCAGGATAAGGATCGGCCAGGTCTTGGGACTCAAAAGGATCGCCTCTTTTCCAGAGAATCTACGATAGCACACGGCCCGCCCGTTGACAAATGTCCCGGTCCCTTTCGCGGCCAGGGGCCTTGCCAAAGATCCCTGAAGGGCCTATGATGAGAACGTAGCGGGAGGGGTTTTTTCGGAAGGGCGGAACCCTTGTTGCTGCCGGGGGCCGTCGTTCCCGACAAGGCAAGCTCCAGGGATCGACGAGCCTCTGCGGCACGGCCGGACTGCGGCCGGAAGGGAGGTGCGCCGAAAAAAACCCATCATCCCCTGCTCCCCTGTCGAAGGCAAACTCCCCAGTCCACGAAAGGAGGTAACGTATGAAGAAAATTTGGGTCCTGCCGGCGATTTGCCTTCTCCTCGCCTCGTTAGCTTTCCCCCAGTCCCGCGAGACCGGAGCCGTCCGGGGCGTCGTGACCGACGACCAGGGCCTCCCGATGCCGGGCGTCAACGTAACGCTGTCCAGCCCCAATCTCATGGGCCTGCGGACCTTCGTCACGGACGAGAACGGCGAGTATCGGTTTCCGGCCCTGCCGCCAGGCGTCTACAAGGTCCAGTTCGAGCTCCAGGGCTTCGGCACGACCGTCCGCGAGGACATCCGGCTCACGACCACGGCCACGCTGACGGTGGACGTCCAGATGAGGCCCGCGGCGGTCTCCGAGGAGATCACCGTCGTGGCCAAAGTCCCGACCGTGGACGTCAAGTCCACGGAGACGGCATCGGTCACCCTGTCCGACGAGATCCTGCGCAACGTCCCCAACAACCAGTTCACCGCGGAGATCGTCAACTTGGCCCCCGGCATCACCAACAACGTCGCCTACGGCGGTTCGGAAAGCACCGGCATCGCCTACTCCATGGACGGCGTCAACGTCGCCGACCCCGAGGCCGGCTCGGCCTGGGTCTTCTCGGACTACAACATCATCGAAGAGGCCAAGGTCATGGGCATCGGCCTGCCCGCCGAGTACGGCAATTTCACCGGCGCCATCTTCAACCTGGTGACCAAGTCCGGCGGCAACGCCTTTTCGGGCCATTTCGAATTCGACTTCCAGGGCTATCAGCAGGACTCCAGCTTCTGGCAGGCCAACAACAACCAGGCCTACGTCGACGATTTCCCCAACCTGACCTCGCCGAGCTCGAAGCTCCTGGATGTCAACGCCCACCTCGGCGGACCGATCGTCAGGGACAAGCTCTGGTTCTACGTCGGCGGCCAGTTCTATCGGACCAAAGAGCGGCCGGCCGGCTTCCCCGACGACGTCGACTACAAGCAGCCGCGGGTCTTCGCCAAGTTGAGCGCCCAGCCCTCGCCGTCGCTGAATGTGAGCCTGGCCTTCCAGACGACCCAATACCAAGGCACGAACCGCGACGCCGCCGATTGGATCCTGCCCGAGGCCACCGTCACCCAGGATTCCCCGGACTGGCTCATCAGCCTGACCCTGACCAAGATCCTCAGCCCCAAGACCTTCTTCGACCTCAAGACCAACTACTTCGAGGGCCGGTATTACCTCGACCCCACGGCGGGCACCGTGGCCGTCTCCCGCTACTCGCTCAACGACGATCTGCTGTCGGGAAGCTCCGGGTACTACTACTGGGCGGACCGGGCCCGCTTCGGGACCAACGCCAGCCTGACGCACTACGTCGAGGACTTCCTGGCCGGTTCCCACGAGTTCAAGTTCGGAGCCGAGTTCGAGCGCTCCATGGCCCGGAGCCGCTACGGCTATACCGGGACCGGCGGCACGCTGGGGAACAACGTCAAGTACACGGACTACGTCGGCTACGCCTACAACCTCCACGGCGAGTACGCCTACTTCAGCGGCCCCTATCTGGCCTACCAGTATTCCGGCTACGACGTGAACACCCGCTACACCCGGCTGGAGGTCTTCGCCCAGGATTCGTGGCAGGTGATGAAGCGGCTGAACATCAGCCTCGGCCTCCGCTTCAGCCAGAACTGGGGCGACGTCAAGGGCGTTTCCGGCGTCGTCTACAACACGAACCGCCTGGCCCCGCGGCTGGGGTTCACGTTCGACGTCCTGGGGGACAAGAGCACCATCCTCAAGGCCCATTACGGCCAGTACACCGAGGCCATGCTGACGTCCTACCACGACCGGATGAACCCGGCCGAGAAGTTCGGCAACAAGATCGGCTACTGGTACGATCCGCTGACCTCGTCCTGGGACCCGTGGTATGACATCCCCCATGATCCCTACACCGTCGCCTCCGACATCAAGCACCCCTACATGACCCAGTTCACGGTCGGCCTCGAACGCGAGCTGTTCAAGAACGCCTCCCTGGGCGTGACCTACATCAACCGGAAGTGGAACAACCTCATCGGCCACTACGACACCGCGGGCGTCTACGAACCGGCGGAGGTCTACTCCCCGGAGCTCGACCGGACCTTCACGGTCTACGAGCGGACCCTGGCCACGTTGGACACCTATTCCTACATCATCACCAACCTGCGGCAGAGCGACGATCTGCCCTACATTTTGGAGAACCCCTACCGCAAGTACGAGGGCATCGAGATCCTGTTCAACAAGCGCTTCTCCAACCGCTGGCAGCTGCTGGCCTCCTACGTCTACGGCCGGGCGACCGGGACGATCGACAACGCCTTCGGCGAGGACATCGGCGCCGCCTGGGTCTCCGCCAGGAGCGACCCGAACACCTGGATCAACGCCGACGGCCACCTGACCAACGACCCGACCCACATGATCAAGATCCAGGGCACCTACGTCCTGCCCTTCGACATCAGCCTGACCGGGTATTTCTGGGCGATCACCGGCGAAGCCTGGACGACCCGGATATTGACCGAGGCCTTCAACCAGGGCCAGATCACCTTCTTCACCGAGGAGAGGGGATCCCACCACTACCCCATGGAGAAGATCCTCAACCTGCGCCTGGAAAAGATCTTCACCCTGGCCAAGAAGTACCGTCTCGGCCTGATGTTCGACGTCTTCAACGTCTTCAACGACGACACGATCACGTCGTGGGGCACCCGCATCGGCTACGACTGGTTCACCAGCGGCGTCTATCCTTCGACCGACGGGCACCGGCTGCGCAGCATCAGCACTCCCAGGAATGCCCGCCTGGGCGTGCGGTTCATGTTCTAGCTCCTCCTCCGGCACGCACGCGAGCCCCGGAAGGCCGCCCTTCCGGGGCTCTTTTTTTGGCTCTCCTCCCATCTCCGGGGTCCCCTCCCGAGGCGGCGATGGGCCGGCAGGGGACGGAGTCGGCCCCGCGCCAGGGGGGGGCCGCCGGAAAAATGACTTGAACTTATCCGGATTTATGGATATCATCCAATATGTTGGATGTATTGTATATGCCGTTATTTTGTTATTTTTTATTTATCAGCTAGTTATCAACGATGAGCCGGCTGGCACCGAAATTGCTCAATGACTTTTAATCTGAGAGGATCATGTCTATCCTGATCGATAACCAGCTCAAGGAGGTGAGATCCGGAAAATTTTTATCTTTATCGCTCCCAGGTCATACCCTTTAGGAATTCTAAGGAGGCAAATACTTGAAGAACAAACTGTTCGCTCTCTTCGCACTGTTCCTCCTTCTCGCTCCCGTCGCCTTCTCCCAATCCCGGGAGACGGGCGCCATCCGCGGCCTCGTGTCCGAAGAATCGGGCGCCCCGCTGCCCGGCGTCAACGTGACGCTCTCGGGCGGCAACCTCATGGGCACCCGGAGCTTCGTCACCGACGCCAATGGAGAATACCGCTTCCCCGCCCTGCCGCCCGGTGAATACCAGGTCAAGGCCGAGCTCCAGGGCTTCGGGGCGGTCATCCGCGAGAAGATCCGCCTGACGACGACGTCCACCCTGGCCGTCGACATCCAGCTGAAGCCCTCGGCCGTGGCCGAAGAGGTCACCGTCATCGCCCAGTCGCCGACGGTCGACGTCAAATCCACGGAAACCGCGTCCGTCACGCTGTCGAACGAGATCCTTCGCAACATCCCCTACAGCCAGTTCACCTCGGACATCGTCAACATGGCTCCCGGCGTCAACAACGACAGCGCCTACGGCGCCTCGTCCGGAACGGGCGTCGCCTACACGATGGACGGCGTCGGCGTCGGCGATCCCGACGCCGGCACGGCCTGGGTTTTCCTCGATCACAACATCGTCGAGGAAGCCAAGGTCATGGGCGTCGGTCTGCCGGCCGAGTACGGCAACTTCACCGGCGTCATCTTCAACCTGGTGACCAAGTCCGGCGGCAACGACTTCGCCGGGCACGTCGAGTTCAACCGCCAGATGTCGGGGACCAAGTTCTGGCAGGCCAACAACAACGCCGCTTACCTCGACGATTTCCCCGGCCTGACGGCGCCGAGCTCGAACCTCTTCGACATCAACGTCCATCTCGGCGGCCCGATCGTCAAGGACAAGCTCTGGTTCTACGCCGGCGGCCAGTACTACCGGACCAAGGACCGCCCGACCGGGTTCCCCGAGGACGTCGATTACAAGCAGCCGCGCGGCTTCCTCAAGCTGACGAGCCAGATCACGCCCTCCCTGAACATCAACGTCTCCCTCGAGATCGACAACTACAAGGGCGTCAACCGCGACTCCGGCTCGAACGTCGACGCCGACGCCACGGTCGGCCAGGATTCGCCGGAGATGGTCGGCAACTTCAGCCTGACCCAGATCTTCAGTCCGACGACGTTCTTCGACCTCAAGGGCGCCTTCTTCCACGGCCGTTACTACCTCGAGCCGGAAACCGGCCGCGACACCTACATGCACTTCGACTACGCCGACAACCGGCGTCATGACAGCGCCGGCTACTACTACCTCGCCGACCGGTCGCGCTATCAGGCCAACGCCAGCCTGACCCATTACGTCGAGGACTTCATCGCCGGCTCGCACGACTTCAAGTTCGGCGCCGAGATCGAGCGCTCCTTCGTCCGCAGCCGCTATGGCTACACCGGCACGGGCGGCGCGCTCGGCAACGCCGTCGAGTATTACGACTACACCGACTATTATTATTCCGGCGTCTCCAACTACCTGGCCTACCAGTACGGCGGCTACGACAAGAACACCCGCTACACCCGCCTCGAAGGCTTCGTCCAGGATTCCTGGCAGATCACCAAGAGGCTCAACATCAGCCTGGGCGTCCGCCTGAGCCAGTACTGGGGGCAGGTCAAGTACGTCAGCGGCAGCGTCTACAAGAACACCCGCATCTCGCCGCGCATCGGCTTCACCTTCGACGTGCTCGGCGACAAGACCACCATTTTCAAGGCCCATTACGGCCAGTTCGCCGAGGCCATGAACGCCAGCTACCACGACCAGCTGAACCCCGCGTCGGCCTTCCAGGACAAGGTCAGCTATTACTGGGACTATATCGGCGAGAACTGGGTCGAGTTCGAGCGCATCGTCCACGAGAACCTCTACTCCATGGACCCGGACATCAAGCACCCGTACATGGAGCAGTTCACGGTCGGCCTCGAGCGCGAGCTGTTCAAGGACGCCTCCTTGAGCGTGACCTACATCAACCGCAAATGGAAGGACCAGATCGGCTCCGTCGACCTCGCCGCCGACTATGACGAGGTCCCGGTCACGATCGACGGCTACGGCAATTACACGATCTACGAGCGGACCGCGGCGACCGCCAATACGTTCGACTACTACATCACCAACTACAAGGCCGGCGACAACTGGATCCTGGCCGATCCGTACCGCAAGTACAGCGGCCTCGAGATCCTCTTCAACAAGCGCTTCTCCAACCGCTGGCAGCTGGTCGCGTCCTACGTCTATTCCCAGACCAAGGGCACGATCGACAACGGCCAGGCCGACGACATGAACTACGGCGGCGGCACGTACGACCCGAACTTCTACATCAACGCCGACGGCCACGCGACCTACGACCCGACGCACATGCTCAAGGTCCAGGCCTCCTACCTCATCCCGGTCGTTGACCTCAGCGTCAACGCCTATTTCCGCGGCATCACCGGGAACGCCTGGACGGCCCGCTACCGCACCTGGCGCCTGAACCAGGGCCGGGTCACTTTCTTCCTCGAGCCGCGCGGCAGCAACCACTACCCGATGGACACCGAGCTGGATATCCGGCTCGAGAAGATCTTCACCATCGCCAAGAAGTACCGCCTGGGCGTGCTGTTCGACGTCTTCAACGTCTTCAACGCCGACACGGTCACGTCCTGGGGGACGCGCGTCGATTACGACTGGTATACCGACGGCAGCTACACCTCGACGGACGGCCACGAGCTCTACGGCATCGTCAATCCCCGCCAGGCTCGCATCGGCGTCCGGCTCATCTTCTAAAGCTCCAGCTCCCCGCACACGCTCGAGCCCCGGAAGGCCTTCCTTCCGGGGCTCTTTTTTTTGGCTCTTCTCCCGTCTCCGGGATTCCCTCTCGCGGCGGCGATGGGCCTTCTCTCCCAGACTCCCGTCGCCGGAGAGAGGGAGCCCTCCGTCCTTCCCTCCGCCGGCGGGACCGGCCCCGTTACCGGCCGGCCGCCTTTTTTGGTAAGATAGCCGGTGATGGCCAAGCGGATCAGGACCCGGAAAGCGCGCATTTCGGCGGCGGCGTTCCTGCTCGCCGCGGCGGTCCTCGCGGCTTATTTTCTGCTCCGCCCCCGCGCCGCGAATTTCGCCCGGCTGCGGGACGGCCGCGACTACAGCGTCATCCTGATCACGGTGGACACCCTGCGGGCCGACAAGATCGGCTGCTACGGCAATCCCAACGTCCGGACCCCGACGATCGACGGCTTGGCCGCCCGGGGCGTCCGTTTCGCCGATTGCATCTCCCAGACGCCCCTGACCCTGCCGTCCCATACGACCATCCTGACCGGCACCCTGCCGCTCCATCACGGCGTCCGGGACAACGGCGGCTTCGTCGTCCCGGCCGAGCTCGAGACGCTGGCCGAGGTTTTTAAAGCCCGGGGCTACGATACGGCGGCCTTCGTGTCCGCCTATGTCGTCGACTCCAAATGGGGCCTGAACCAGGGCTTCGACACTTACTTCGATAAATTCGACCTGAGCCGCTTCGAGCGCGTCTCGCTCGGCGAGGTCCAGCGGCCGGCCAACGAGGTCATGGACGAGGCCCTGGGCTGGCTCGAGCGGAAGAAAGACAGCCGGTTCTTCGCCTGGATCCACATCTACGACCCCCACACGCCCTACGAGCCGCCGGAGCCCTTCCGGACCGAGTACGGCCAGAATCCCTACCTCGGCGAGATCGCCTTCGCCGACAGCCAGTTGGCCCGCCTGACCGATTTCATCGACCGGACGGGGCTGCGGGACCGCCTCTTCGTCGTCCTGGCCGGCGACCACGGCGAGAGCCTGGGCGAGCACAAGGAAAGCACGCACGGCTTCTTCGTCTACCAGGGCGCCCTGCAAGTGCCGCTCATCATCGCCACGCCGTTCAAGCCGCTCCAGGGGGCCGTGGCCGGGGGGACGGTCGGCCTGGTCGACGTCATGCCCACGATCTGCGAGATGGCCGGCCTGGCCGTTCCCGCCGCGGTCCAGGGCCGTAGCCTGGTCCCCGACCTCTTCAGGCCCGGCGCCGAGGCCGGCCGGCTGGCCTACTCGGAGACCTATTATCCCCGCTTTCACTACGGCTGGTCCGAGCTCCGCAGCGTCCAGGACGGCCGCTACAAGCTCATCCTGGCCCCGGTGCCGGAACTCTACGACCTCCGGTCCGACCCCCGGGAGCAAAAGAACCTCGTCTATCTCGAGAAGAAGGTCTACGAGGACCTCTCGGCCAGGGCCGCGGCCCTGGAAGCCGAGGCCGGCCGGGACGCCCTGGAGGTCGACCTCAAGAAGGTCGACGAGGAGACCCGGGAGAAGCTGGCCGCCCTCGGCTATATCGGCTCGTTCACCGACGCCTCGAAACTCCAGGGCCGGAAGCTGGCCGATCCCAAGGACAAGATCGGCATCTTCAACGAGCTCTCCCGGGCCCGCGAGGACGGCCTGGCCGGAGACGCCGAACGGGCCATCGAGACGATCCGGGCCATCATCGCCGAGGACCCGACGATCGGCGACGCCCACTTCGGCCTGGGCAACGTCCTGTACAAGGCCCGGCGCTTCCCCGAGGCCCTCGAAGCCTTCACCAGGGCCCTCGACCTCAAGCCTGACGACTCCTTCGCCGCCATCAACGTGGCCAACTGCTACCAGGCCATGGGCCGCTACGAAGAGGCCGAAAAGTTCGTCCTCGACTACCTGGCCCGCGGCTTCGAGGATTCCCAGCTCTACTTCCTGCTCGGCAACATCAAGATCCACGGAGGCCAGCCGGGGAAGGCCATCCCTTATCTCGAGAAGTGCCTGGAGGTCAACCCCCGCTCGGCCTCGGCCTACAACGCCCTGGGCGCCGTTTATCTGACCCTGGACGGGCCTGGCGACCTGGAACGCGCCGACCGGGCCTTCGCCTCGGCCGCCGCCATCAACCCGACCCTGACCAGCCTGCGCTACAACACGGCCCAGGTCCGCGAGAAGCAGGGCCGGCTGGAGGAGGCCGTCGACCTCTACAGCCGGGAGATCCAGGACACGCCCAGGAGCTACAAGGCCCTCTACAACCTCTCCCGGGTCTATCGCCTGATGGGCCGGGAGGAGGATGAGCTCCGGACGCTGCGGCGGACGATCGAGGCCGAACCGGACTTTCCGCTGGCCTATCTCCACACCGCCCGCATCCTGCTCCGGCGCGGAGGGGACTACCGGGAAGCCATCGCCCTGGCCCGGAAGGGGATCGAGCTACGGCCGGCCCCGGCCGAGCTGCCGCTCGGCTACTTCCTCCTGGCGGACCTCTACAACCGCATCGGCGACGGCGCCCGCTCGGAGGAGAACGCCCGGCTGGGACAGGCGGCCGCGGCCGCCGCCGGCCGGAGATGAGGCCGGGTCAGATCTGGAACTTGCGCTCGACGGAAGCCCGGCTGCCGTCGTTCACGTTGGTGATGACGACGCTCAGCGTGTAGGGGCCGGGCTGGAGGGGAGCGCTGGCCTCGACCTTGAAATCCCCGCCCAGGACCTCTTTGAGGCGGCTCTCCGGGATGTCCAGCGGATATTCCTGGGAGAACGTCCAAACCTCCGCCCCGTCCGTGCCGGCGACTTTCATCCCGACCTGGAGCGTCGCCTGGAAATTCTGCCCGCTCGACTTCATCCAGATGCTGCTGTACGGGACCGTCAGGGCGAACCGGGCAGCGCCCTTGTCGCCGACCTGGATCGAGACCTCCAGCCCGGCGATAGCCGGGGCGCCGTAGCTCGCCTCCCCCGGCTTGGGCAGCCCCTCGCGCGGCCGGTTCCAGGCCGTCTGGGTCTGGGTCATCACGGCGATCTGTCCGGCGCTGTCCGGGGCGAGCTTGTAGTCGTCGTTCCAGTATTCGTCGATGAAGACGATGGAGACCATGCCGTACCACCAGATCTCGGTGGGCAGCCCGTAGAACGTGACGCCCCGGGGATAGGTGATGCGGGTGTCCGGCGGGCCGAGGGTGATGTAGACCCGGCCGCGGTCCTGGAGCCAGCCCGGGGCGCCGCCGCCGGAGAAGAGGCGGTTGGACCGCTCGATGCGGTTGTAATACTCGATCCTGTACTCGTTCTCGGGAGTCGCCGGAGTCGGGTCCCGCCTCCTCCAGAAGTCCTCGATGAACGGCTCCCGGCCCTCGGGAGCCAGCGCCAGGAAGGCCCGGCGCTCGTCAGCCGTGATCGTGTAGCGGACCTTGGAAATGAAATCCCGGCTCTTGGGGTCGAGCTGCTTCAAGGCGCCGGACGAGGCGCAGGCGCCGGCGAGCAGCATCGTCCCCAGGGCCAGGGCCCCCACCCTGACGGAGACGGACATCAGTCCTCCTTGATCTTGCCCTGGATCTCGGCCAGCTTCTTGGCGATCTCCGGTTGGGACGGGCTGAGCTCGAGCGATTTCTTCCAGGCCGTTAAGGCCCCTGCCAAGTCGCCGGTCTTGACGTAGCAATCGCCGATGGCGTTGAGGACGTTAAGGTTCGTCCCGAAATAGCTCAGGTAATCCTTGTAGAAAGCGGCGGCCTCCGCGTAATGGCCCAGGGCCTGCGAGCTCTCGCCGAGGAACTGGGCGAACTCGTAGTTCTTCTTGTCCCGGTAGAACGGCAGGGCCGCGGCCCGGACCGCGTCATGATCCTTGGCCTCGGCCAGGACGCGGCAGAGGTCGAGGGCGATGGGCGCCGAGCCGGGCGCCCGCCGGAAGGCCTCCTCGACGAGTGACCGGGCCCTGGCCAGGTCGCCCTTGCGGAAGTACTGCATGCCGCGGATGTCGGCGTAGGAGGGATCGCCGGCCGGGGGGAGCGGCGCGTACATGATCCAGGACCGCGGCAGGGCGGTGTTGGCCGTGACGTAAAACGCGGCCTTGGAGGTCAGGACCACGGTCTTGGAGGCGTCGAGCAGGTCGACCTGGGCCGTGTAGTAGTCCGGAGGGAAGTTCGCCAGGGGGAACTCCTCCAGGACCCGGAAGGGATCGGGCACGCCGGCCAGGGGCTTGCTGACGGCGGCCACGACCTGGTCGTTCCGGATCATCGTGATGGACAGGCTGCCGCCCGCCTTCAGCTCTCCGGTCAGCCCGCCGAGCTCGCAGAACAGGGTCAAAGTATCCTGAACTGAGAAATCGTTGCGGGGCGAGGCGACCAGCTGGGTCTCCCCGACCGTGAACGGCTTGACCTGCGCGGCGAAGGCCGCGTTGCGGACGACGCGGTTGGCCAGGACGGGGGTCGTCAGGGTCAGCGTCCGGGCGGGCGGGACCTTGAGAGACGCTTCGAGCGAGGTGAACTCCTTGGAGACGGTGTTCTTCCAGAGCAGGCTGATCTTGTAGTCGCCCTCGACGAGCGGGAAGGCGTCCTGGAACGAGACTTGCCGGTCGCGGATCTTGGCGAACTGCTCGCCGTTGAGCTCGAGCGGGATCCTGCGGTCGAACTGGTAGATGGTCCGGCCCTCGGCGTCCGAGACGATGCCGTTGACGTCGAAGACCGTCCGGTAAACGCCTTCCAGGCGCTCGATGCTCAGCCGGGCCGGCTCGATGAGATAGTGGACGAAGGCCCGGCCGGCGGCGTCGCGGGTGATCTGGACCAGGGCGTCGTTCTCGATGTAATTGGCCGTGTACTCGACATCGACGACGTCTTTGTACTTGAGGAGCTTCTCGGCGTAGGAGTCCTTGACGCTCTCGTAGCCCATCCGGGGGATCTTCTGGCTGATCAGGATGTCGGAGGCCGGGGTGGGGTTCATGCCCTGGACGTACTCGCCGGGGATGAGGGACATCGAGATGTCGGCCAGGGTGGCGTTGCGTTGCCGCAGCTCGCCCCAGGCCTGGAGGTAGTTGGTCATGTCGCCGTTGTAGAACGGCATGAGCTTCTGCGGCCCGTCCCGGACCGGGGAGTAGAGGATGTAGTCGCCGCCGCCGTCTTTCTTGAAAAAGATGACGTAGAAGGAATTGGGCATCCCGCCGCCCATCTGGCCCTGGTAGAACCAGACGATCATCGGGTAGACGTCCGACTCGTTCTCGTAGCGCTCGATCGTCTTGGGCTCGCCCAGGGTGATGTAGACGCGACCCATGTCGGACCGCCAGCCGCCGGCTTTCAGGCCGCGGCCGTACCAGTTGTTGGCGTATTGGATGCGGCGGTAATGCTCGTCCTTGAACTTGTTCTCGGGCGTCGACGGGTCCTCGTCCCGCGCCTTCCAGAAAGCGGTGATGAACATCTCCCGCTCCCGGTCGTTGGCCAGCCGCAGGAAGACGGCCTTTTCCTTGGGCGAGATGATGTAGGGGACTTCCTCTTCGATCCAGGCGCGATAGCGCTCGGGCAGGTCCTTAACCGAAACCTTTTGCGCGGCGGCGGGAAGAGCGGCGAGCGACATGGCGGCGGCGAGGACGACGACGATCGTTCGGAGCTTCATCGAGGGTCCTTTCAATCCCGAGGCACGACAATTCAGTCTACCCCGTTTGGGGCCGTTTTTCAACTTGCATTCGCCCGCCGCTTTCTCTACACTGGGCTCTCCGCCATGAGATTCATCGCCGACCTTCATATCCATTCGAAGTATTCGCGGGCCACGTCGCGGGACATGGTCCTCGAGACCCTCGTCCCCTGGGCCAAGGTCAAGGGGATTTCCCTGCTGGCGACCGGCGATTTCACCCACCCGGAGTGGCTGTTCCTGATGAAGGAGCGGCTCGAGCCCATGGGCAACGGCTTCCTGAAGCTCAAGAACGGCACGGCCGCCCTGGACGCGCCGCCCTTCAGGGGCCTGCCGGCCCTGGGCCGCCCCGTGGCCTTCATCCTGTCCTCGGAGATCAGCTTCATCTATTCCAAAGGCGGCCAGGTCCGCAAGATCCACGTCATGCTGCTGGCCCCCGATTTCGAGTCCGTCGAGCGGATCAACCGGCGCCTCCAGGCGGTCGGCAACCTGGCCTCGGACGGCCGGCCCATCCTGGGCCTAGACGTGCGCCTCTTCTGCCGCATGGTGGCCGAGACAGCGCCGCGGGCCGTGGTCATCCCCTCGCACATCTGGACGCCCTGGTTCTCGCTCTTCGGGGCCAACTCCGGGTTCGACACGATCGAGGAGTGCTTCGAGGAGATGACGCCCTCGATCTTCGCCCTGGAGACGGGCCTGTCCTCCGACCCGTCGATGAACCGGCGGCTGTCCGCCCTCGACCGCTTCGCCCTGGTTTCCAACTCGGACGCCCACGGACCCTCGAAGATCGGGCGCGAGGCCAACGTCTTCGAGACCGAGTTCAGCTACCGCGGCCTCATGGACGCGCTGCGCGCCAACGATCCGGCCCGCTTCCTCTACACCGTCGAGTTCTTCCCCGAGGAGGGCAAGTACCACTACGACGGGCACCGCAAGTGCGGCGTCGTCTCGGCGCCGCGGGAGAGCCTCAGGGCGAACGACGTCTGCCCGAAGTGCGGCAAAAAGCTGACGATCGGCGTCCTTCACCGCGTCGAGGAGCTGGCCGACCGGGAGCCCGGCGCCGGGCGGCCCGGCCCGGTCCCCTACAAGAACCTCATCCCGCTCAACGAGATCATCGCCGAGGCCCTGGGCAAGACGCCCGAGTGCCAGGGCGTCTGGGACCTCTACTTCCGCTTCATCCGCGAATTCGGGGACGAGCACGCCATCCTGACCGAGGTGCCGGCCGCCGAGCTGGCCCGCATCTCGCCCGAGAAGGTGGCTGAGGGCATCGACCGGATGAGACGCGGCCAGGTGGCCATCGCTCCCGGCCACGACGGCGAGTACGGCCGGATCCGCCTCTTCGGCGAAGGCCTGTCGCCGGACGCCTCCGCCTCGCAGCTGTCCCTGTTCTGAAGGGTCGCTGACGGCGCGGTCCCGCGCCCCGTGGGTCGCGCCGACGGCGCGACGGCCCGCGGGGCCCCGAGTTGACAAAGCCCAACCCGGCCCTTATATTGGAGTCGTTACGAGCCGGCCATGGAAATCGAGATGAAGGTCAAGGGTCTCGTCGTGGACCCGATATCCAAGATGCCGATCGTCGTCCTGGAGAATCCCCGCAACGAACAGATCCTGCCCATCTGGATCGGCGTCTTCGAGGCCAACGCCATCGCCCTGACCATCGAGAACGTGCCGACGCCCCGGCCCATGACCCACGATCTCCTGAAGGCCTTCCTGGAGAAGCTCGGCATCGCCATCGAGAAGATCGTCGTCAACGACGTCAGGAACAACACCTTTTTCGCCCTCATCCACTGCCGCCGGGCCGAGGAAGCCATCGTCATCGATTCCCGCCCCTCCGACGCCATCGCCCTGGCCCTGCGCATGAGCTCGCCCATCTTCGTCGAGGACGAGGTGGTCAAGAAGGCCAACGGCCTGAAGTTCGACGAGAAGGCCGATTCCTCGGAGAAGCTGCGGAAATGGCTCGAGACCCTGCGGCCCGAGGATTTCGGCAAGTACAAGATGTAGCGAGGGGCGGCCCGCCCCGATCCCCGTCCGCGCCTGTCACGTCCGCAGGCGCAGCAGCCCGACGACGCCCGCCAGCCCGAACAGCAGATTGGCCCCCCACGCGCCCAGGAATGGGCCCAGGATCCCGGCCGCCCCGAGGCTGCGGCAGAGGGCGAAGGCTCCCCAGTAGGCCATGGCGATGACGACGCTCGCGCCGATGCCCGCCAGCGCGCCCTTGCGGCCCAGTCCGAAGCCGAAGGGCACGGCCAGCAGCGCCATGACCAGGCTGACGAACGGCAGGGCCGCCTTCTCCGCCAGCGCCGCCCGCAGTCGGACGGCGGGGAAGCCCAGCGACCGGACCTCGGCGGCGTAGCGCCGCAGGTCGCCGAAGGTCATCCGCAGGGGCTCGCGCCAAGGCGCCCGGAAGAGGGTCCGGTCGCCGGCGGCGTCGAGCCGGCCGGCGGCCGAGCGGGCGAAGGCCGGCCCGGCGGAGGCGGCGTAGTCCCGCGTCCAGCCGTCGTGGTAGACCAAGCCATCGCCGTCGAAGGCGGCCTTGTCGGCGTAGGTCCGGCGCAAGAGGGTCCATCGCCGGGGGTCGAGGTCGAAGACGGAAAGCCTGGCGAACGCGGCCGCGCCGGGCTCGAAATAATCGAAGTGGTAGATCCGCTCGGCGCGCGCCCCGAGGACCCAATGCCGGTTGGCGTAACTGACGCTCCGGGCCGGCCGGTCGTAGAGCTCGTTCCGGATCATCTCGGCCCGGGCGTGGGCTGCGGGGACGATCCGTTCCCGGACGAGGAAAGAGAGGAATCCGGCGGCCGCGGCCAGCAGGAGGACCGGCAGGACGGTCCGGTAAACGCTGACCCCGCCGGCCTTGAAGGCGGTGGCCTCGCCGGTCCGGACGAGGAGGCCGAGGGCGAGCAGGGCGGCCGCCAGGACGGAGGCGGGCAGGATGTAGGCCAGGTTCTCGGGCAGCGCGGCCAGGGCGTAGCGGGCCGCCAGGCCGGCCGGCTTGCCGGCGGGCATGACCTCGCTCCAGGTCTCGAAGAAGGCGAACAGGTACGCGGCCGCGGCCAGGGCGGCCAGGGCGAAGGCCAGGACGGTCAGGAAGCGGCGCGAGACATAGCGGTCGAGAAGGCCGGGGAAGCGCGGCGACGCGGCGAACGGGCGGCCGGCCGCCGGAACGGAACGAGCCTGGGCGCGGCCCGGCCCGGCAGCGGGAGAAGCGGCGGCCTCGGGTCGGGCGGCGCGGCCGCGCGGCCCGGCGGTCCGGCGGCGCCGGCGGAGCAGCAGCCAGGCCGCGGCGGCGGTCAGGATCAGGTTCGGCCCCCACATGCCCCAGAAGGCCGGGAGCCGGCCGTCGATGGCCGCCTGTTCGCCGGCCGTGAGCAGGACGTAGTAAAGAAGGATCAGGACCAGGCTCAGCGAGAAGCCGCCCGTGCGTCCGGAACGGCCGGTCATGACCCCGAGCGGCAGGCCGATGAGGGCGAAGACCAGGCAGGCTGCCGGCAGGGCGAACTTCTTGTGGATCTCGATGCGGTGGGCCCGGACCTGTCTCGGCTGGGGCCGGCCGGACGGGGGGCCGGTCTCGAGGGCCCGGAGGTCCCGGACGAGCTCGCCGATGTCCTTCTCCCGGACCCGCTTGGCGACGGCCAGCGAAGGGACGATCCCGGCGACATCGATCTCCTCTTCGAGACGGTCGAACGAGGTCACGGTGTCCTCGCCGGGCGAGCCCGCCGGGCCGGCGAACGACGTGCCGTCCCGGAGCTCGAGGACCGCCCGCCGCTCTTCCGGGAGCAGGCGGATGCGGCCCGAGCGGGCCAGGAGGATGCGGGGAGGCGCCGCGTCCCGGGTCACGGCGGCGAAGACGCCGGCCCAGACACCGTCGGGGCCGACCTCCCGGACGAGAAAGACCAAGCCGGGCAGCGTCTCGTTGAATTCGAGAGGCTCGACCTTCAGCCGGACGCGGCCGAGGACCGAGGCGGTCATGTCCCGCACCCAGGCGTCGTTGGCCCGGGGGGCCCAGTAAAGGGCCAGCGGCAGGGTCGCCAGGAATCCGGCCAGGCCGAAGACGGCGAGCGGCCGGGCCAGGCGGCGCGGGCCGATCCCGACGGAAGCGAAGGCGACGATCTCCGAATCGGCGGACAGGCGGGCCAGGCCGCCCAGGATGCCCATCAGGACGGCCATGGGCAGGGCGAAGACCAGGACGGACGGCAGGAGCAGGGCCAGCAGACGCAAGGCCCGGAGGACCGGCACGCCTTTGTCGATGAACAGATCGGCCACGAGCAGGACCTGGTCCATCAGCAGGACGAAGGCGACGAGCAAGAGCCCGACCAGGAAGGTCGGCGTGACCTCGCGCAGGACGTAACGGTCGACGAGCCGGGCCATCAAGAAAGACTATAGCATGCAGAAGGGGTCAAACCTTTAATTCTTTAATTTTTTTAAGCCGAGACGTCAGCCGCTCGGAAAATTAAAGAATTAAAGGTTTGACCCCTTCTTAAAAAAAAGCCCCGGGCGGGAGGCCGCCCGGGGCTGGCGATTCATGTCCGGGGACCGTCCCCCGCGGGACCGTCCCTACCGGATCAATACATGTCGCCGGGAGGCGTCGGATAAGCGGGCTTCTTGTCCTCTTCCGGCATCTCGGCGATCAGGCCCTCGGTGGTGAGCAGCAGGCCGGCGATGGAGGCCGCGTTCTGGATGGCGATCCGAACGACCTTGGTCGGGTCGAGGATGCCGCCCTTGATCATGTCCTCGTACTTCTCCGACAGGGCGTTGAAGCCCATGTCCTGCTTCAGCTCCTTGACCTTCTCGACGACCACGGAGCCTTCGAAGCCGGCGTTGGCCGCGATCTGGCGCAGGGGCTCCTCGATGGCCCGCCGGATGATGTTGGCGCCGATCTTCTCGTCGCCGTCGACCTCGAGCTTGTCGAGCGCCTTCTGGGCGCGGATCAGGGCCACGCCGCCGCCGGGCACGATGCCTTCCTCGACGGCCGCCTTGGTGGCGTGCATGGCGTCCTCGACCCGGGCCTTCTTCTCCTTGAGCTCGGTCTCGGTGGCCGCGCCGACCTTGATCAGGGCCACGCCGCCGACCATCTTGGCCAGCCGCTCCTGGAGCTTCTCGCGGTCGTAGTCGGACGTCGTCTCTTCGATCTGGGCGCGGATCTGCTTGATCCGGGCCTGGACGTCGGCGGTCTTGCCGAGGCCCTCGACGATCGTCGTGTTGTCCTTGTCGATGACGACCTTCTTGGCCTCGCCGAGCCAGTCGGCGCCGACCTTCTCGAGCTTGACGCCGATCTCCTCGGTGATGACCTGGCCGCCGGTCAGGACGGCGATGTCTTCCAGCATGGCCTTGCGGCGGTCGCCGAAGCCGGGGGCCTTGACGGCGCAGCACTGGAAGGTGCCCTTGAGCTTGTTGACGACCAGGGTGGCCAGGGCCTCGCCCTCGACCTCCTCGGCCACGACGAGCAGGGAGCGGCCCATGCGGGCCACGTTCTCGAGCAGGGGCAGGAAGTCCTTGAGGTTGCTGATCTTCTTCTCGTGGAGGAGGATCAGGGGCTTCTCCAGGACGCATTCCATCCGCTCGGGGTCGGTCACGAAGTAGGGCGACAGGTAGCCGCGGTCGAACTGCATGCCCTCGACCGTCTCCATCGTGGTCTCGAGGCCCTTGGCCTCCTCGACCGTGATGACGCCGTCCTTGCCGACCTTGTCCATGGCCTCGGCGATGATCTTGCCGATCGACAGGTCGTTGTTGGCCGAGATAGCGCCGACCTGGGCGATCATCTCGCCGCTGACCTCGCGGCTCATCTTCCTGAGCTCGGCGATGACGGCCTCGACGGCCTTGTCCACGCCCTTCTTGATCAGGGTCGGGTTGGCGCCGGCCGTGACGTAGCGCAAGCCCTCGCCGTAGATGGCCTGGGCCAGGACCGTGGCGGTGGTGGTGCCGTCGCCGGCGACGTCGGACGTCTTGGACGCGACTTCCTTGACCAGCTGGGCGCCCATATTCTCCCAGGGATCCTTGAGCTCGACTTCCTTGGCGACGGTGACGCCGTCCTTAGTGCTCGTCGGGGAGCCGAACTTCTTGTCGAGGACGATGTTCTTGCCGCGGGGGCCGAGCGTCGCCTTGACGACGTTGCTGAGGACGTTGACGCCCTTGAGCAGGGACTGTCTCGCCTCGTCTCCGGAAAGGATCTGTTTAGCCATGATGTCTCCTTTGGCTGGCGTTCTTACTTTTCGATGACCGCGAGGATCTCTTCCTCGCGAACGATGACGTGCTCGACGCCGTCGACCGTCACCTCGGTGCCGCTGTACTTGCCGATGAGGACGCGGTCGCCCTTCTTGACCGCCAGGGCGATCGTCTTGCCCTCGTCATTGACCCGCCCCTTGCCGGCCTCGATGACTTCGGCTTCCTGGGGCTTTTCCTTGGCCGTGTCCGGGATGATGATCCCGCCTCTCTTGACTTCCTGTTCCTCCATTCTCTTGAGGAGCACTCTGTCATACAGAGGGTGAACTTTCATGAAAACCTCCTGTGGAATACCTGAAATTTAGCAGTCACAAAACTTGAGTGCTAATAATATACATAATTCGAAGCTTTTGTCAAGAGGGCAGGCGGATAAATATCGGCAGTCTCCAGTCGAGACTGCTAATATCGCTTTTTTATCTTGAGGATCTTGGCCCGGTTATGGAGGGTATTCCTGTGGACGCCGAGGGCCTGGGCCATCCTGGTCTGGTTGCCTTCGTGCTTGCGGGCCGCCTGCTCGTAAAAGATCTTCTCGAATTCGCGCATGGCGTCCTTGAGGGAGATCTCCTTATCGACCATGTCCTTGACCAGGAGCTCCATGCGCTGGTGGAAGTTCAGCTCGCTAGATCTCTTGTCCATGTTTCCCTCCGCTTTCGCGGATCCTCTTGTACGATTCATCGAAGCGCTGTCGCAGGTCCTTCGGAACCGCGTGGACCACGGCCCGGGCGACGCCGAGGCAGGCCGGCGCCAGCGTCGATCCCCGGACGGCCGGCCGGGCCACCTCGAACGAGACCATGGCGAAGACGAGGATGCCGCCGGCGACGACCGCCGTGACGATCCCGAAGATGGCCCCGAAGAGCCGGTTGACGAAGGCCAGCGGCCCGACCATGGCCTTCGTCAGCAGATGGCCCAGGAGCGCGCCGGCGACCAGGACCAGGACGAAGATGAGCAGGAACCCCAGGAAGCTGGCGACCAGGCGGTTTTTGACGAAGCCGGAGAAGATCGCCGAGGCCTGGGCGTAATACAGGACGGCCAGGGCCAGGCCGGCGACGACCGCGGCCAGGCTGATGATCTGCCGGACGAACCCCTTGAAGATGCCGTAGATGGCCGTCACGACCATCAGGGTCAGGAGGAGATAGTCGAGCCAGTTCATGCCGTCGCCTCCCGTCTCTCCCGCAGCCGCTCGACCATGCCGTAATCGCCGTCCAACAGGGCGCCGAAGGCGACATGGGGCTTGATCCGGCCGTGGAAGTCCGAGCCGGCTGTGGCCACCAGGCCGAGTTCGGCGGCCATGTCCCGGTAGAAGGCCGTCTGCTCGGGCGTATGGTAGAACGTGTAGACCTCCAGGCCCAGCAGGCCGTGGTCCTTGAGCGTCCGAGCGTCTTCGACCGTGGTCCGCTGGAAGTACGCGCCGGGGTGGGACAGCACGGGCGCCCCGCCGGTGGCCGGGGCCGCCTCCAGGACCTCGAGGAGCGGGACGAACCGCTTGGGCACGAAGGCCGGCTTCCCCTCGGCGAAGTATTCTTTATAGAACAGGTACGGCGCGTAGCCGCGGTTCCCCTCTTCGTAGAAGGAGCGGAGGGCCGGGTGGCCGGCGTTCTCCGGGTTCTCCAGCAGGACCTGGGCGATCTTGACCCCCAGCGGCGGCGCGCCGTTGGACTTGGCCCGGACCTCGTCCAGCGTCACGGCGAAGCCCAGGCGCCGGACCTTCTCGATCCGCTCGGCCGTCTCGGCCATGCGTCGCTCGGTCTGGCCGGCGATGATCCGGGCCAGGGCCGGGCTCGTCCAGTCGACGAACGGCAGCAGGCAGTGGAACTCGCGGCCGCCGAAGAGCGTCGTCAGCTCGATGCCGGGGATGACCTCGACGCCGGCCCGCCGACCCAGCTCCACAGCCTCGGGATAGGCGGCCACCGTGTCGTGGTCGGCGATCGAGATGGCGCGCAGGCCGAGGTCCCGGGCGAAGCCGACCAGCTCGGCCGGCGAGAAATCCCCGTCGCTGCTCTTGTTCGAGTGGACGTGGAAATCGACCCGTCCGCTCATGCGATGTCGTCGAGGCCGGTCAGGACCTTGTAGATTTCCAGGTACTTCTGGGCAGTCTTGGCGACGATCTCCGCCGGCAGCTCGGGCGGCGGCGAGTTCTTGTCCCAGGCGGTCGTCTCGAGATAGTCGCGGACGAACTGCTTGTCCAGGCTCGGCTGGGACCGGCCGGGCTCGTATTGGGCCAGGGGCCAGAAGCGCGAGGAATCGGGGGTGAAGATCTCGTCGATGAGGATGAGCTCGTCGCCGTCCAGCCCGAACTCGAACTTCGTGTCGGCGATGATGATGCCCTTGGAGACGGCGTAGAGGGCCGCCTTCTGGTAGAGTTCCAGGCTGGTCCTGCGGATCTTGCCGGCCAGCTCGGCCCCGATCTCCTTCTCGACGTCCTTGAAGGAGATGTTGACGTCGTGGCCCTTCTCGGCCTTGGTCGAGGGGGTGAAGATCGGCTCGGCGATCTGGTCCGACTCCCGAAGCCCCTTGGGCAGCCTGATGCCGCAGACCTTGCCGGTGGTCTTGTACTCCTTCCAGCCGGAGCCGGAGAGGTAGCCGCGGACGACGCACTCGATGGGCACGACCTTGGTCCTCTTGACGAGCATGGAGCGCTTGGCCAGGACGCCGGCGTAGGAAGCCAGGGCCGGCGGGAACTCCCCGGTCTCGGTGGCAATGAGGTGGTTGGGGACGACCAGCCCGACGAAATCGAACCAGAACTTCGACAGCTGCGTCAGAACCTTGCCCTTGTAGGGGATGAGCGAGGGCAGGATCCAATCGAACGCCGAGATGCGGTCCGTGGCCACGATCAACAGCTTGTCGTCGACCTCGAACACGTCGCGGACCTTGCCCTTGCGGAAGAGCGGCAGACCGGGAAGCTCGATGTCGCCGATGGGTTTTTCCATGACCGTCTCCTTTGGGACCCGTCAAGGATAGCCAAAGAAACCCTAAAAAGCAAATGTCGAGACCCCTATTCCGGCGCTGAATTGACAAGACCGTTTTATCGGAAATAAAATACCGACCAAATCGTGAACATCGGCTCCATTGTCAGATACCGGAATCGAGAGTGGGTCGTCCTCCCGAGCGACCGCCCCGACCTGACGTATCTCCGGCCGTTGACCGGCGCGGTCGAGGAAACAGTCGTCGTCAATAAGGGCCTATCCGACCTCGTCGGCTACGACCTTCCCGACGAGCGCATCGCGTCCGCACAATTCCCTCTCCCGACAGCCAATGACATATCCGATTCCGCGGGGGCCCATCTCCTCTGGCAGGCCGCCCGCCTGTCTCTCCGCGAGGGTGCCGCGCCCTTCCGCTCTCTCGGTCGCATCTCGATCCGCCCGCGAACCTACCAGTTCGTACCCCTCATGATGGCTCTTCGCCTTGACCCGGTGCGCCTCTTCATCGCCGACGACGTGGGCGTGGGAAAGACGATCGAGGCCCTGCTTATCGCCCGAGAGATGCTCGACCGCGGCGAGATCAAACGGCTCGCCGTGCTCTGTCCCCCTTATCTGTGCGATCAATGGCACGCCGAGCTCGAGACCAAGCTCAACCTGGAGGCCGTGATCATCCGATCGGGCACGATTAATCAACTGGAGCGCGGCAAGACCGGCCCCGAGAGCATCTATCGCTTTTATCCGATCCAGGTCATCAGCATCGATTTCATCAAGTCCGACCGCAACAAGCATGCGTTCCTCCTCGATTGTCCGGAGTTCGTCATCGTCGACGAGGCCCACGGCGCTGCCGTGGCCGACCCGGGCAACGTCGGCCAGCACCAGCGCCACGAGCTCATCCACGATCTCGCTTCCCGGCCAGCCCAGCACCTCGTCCTCCTCACGGCCACGCCGCACAGCGGGATCGAATCTGCGTTTCGCTCCCTTCTTGGCTTTCTGAAGCCAGAATTCGCGTCCTGGTCCCTTTCCGATCTTAACGAACCCCAACGCATCGCATTGGCCCGCCACTATGTCCAGCGGACACGGAAGGACATCGAGACGGGCTGGGACGCCGAACTCTGCTTCCCCAAGCGCGATCCGTCCGACGCCACCTATCACTTATCCAGGGCCTTAGGCGATCTCTTCACAAAAACGTACGATTTCTGCACGGAGATCGTCCGGACAGGCCAGTCTCTCGAGAGCCGCCGTCAGCGGGTCCGGTATTGGGGCGCGCTGGCGCTGCTTCGTTGCGCCATGTCTTCGCCCGCCGCGGCGTGCGCCGCCATCGAAAGCCGGGAGGGCGTCCTGGCCGAGCTCGAAGACGAGCCCGATTTTTCCGGATATGTCTTCGAATCGGCCGAAAAGGCGACGGACGATGCCCCGCCCTCGCCGCCCGTTGAGGCGACGGAAAAGACCCTCCCTGATTCCGGGCGCCGCCGACTCCGCGACCTGGCCAAGATCGCCCACGATATTGAAGCGACCGGGCAAGACGCCAAACTCTCGGGATGCGTCGATCTCATTGCCGGTCTTCTCCGCGACGGCCTCCATCCGATCGTCTGGTGCCGCTATATCGCCACATCGGACTATGTCGCCGAAGGATTGCGGCAGGCCCTTCGGGCGGAATTTCCCGACGTCCGGGTCATCTCCATAACCGGTCTCCTCGGCGACGACGAACGGAAGGCCAAGGTCGAGGAGCTCGCCGCCGAAAAGCGCCGCGTCCTCGTCGCCACGGACTGCCTGAGCGAAGGCATCAATCTACAAACGGCCTTCGACGCCGTCCTTCACTATGACCTTCCCTGGAACCCCAACCGGCTCGAACAGCGAGAAGGCCGCGTCGATCGCTACGGCCAAACCCTGTCCAAGGTCGTCAAGACCATCCGCTACTTCAGTCCCGATAATCCTGTGGACGGCGTAGTAATCCGGGTCCTCCTCGACAAGGCCCGCGAGATCCGGCGGACCCTCGGAACCCACGTCCCCGTTCCCGACGAAAGCGAGACCGTCACGCAGGCTGTCCTTAATGCGCTCTTCCTGAGAGGCCGCAAGTACGGCGAACAGCTTCGACTCGGCTTCGAGCCGCCCGAAGTGGCCGACCTCAAGCACCGTTGGGACGAGGCGGCCGACCGGGAGCAGCGAAACCGCACCCGTTTCGCCCAGCGGGCGATGAAGCCGGAGGAGGTGCGCCGGGAGCTCGAAGCCGCGGACGGCGTTCTCGGCGATCCGGGCGCGGTCCGCGCGTTTGTCCTCGACGCCGCCCAGCGCTTCGATCTGCCGATCACGTCCGAACCGCGGAAAAAGGACGTTTATCGGGTCGGGATCGGCCCCGAGACGCGAAAAATCCTCCCCGACGCGCTCCGTTTTGCTCTGCCCGCAACCAAGTCCACTTTCTGGAATATCAGCTTCGTTTCGCCTACGCCTGAGGGATCCGAGTACATCGGCCGGAACCATCGCTTCGTCGCCGGTCTCGCCCAGTATCTCCTGGAAGAAGCCCTGACCAAGGGTTCGACGGCCCGCGCCTCCCGCTGCGGGGTCGTGCGCACGCGGGCGGTCAAGCGTCCGACGACGCTCTGTCTCCTCCGGACACGCTACCTCTTCGAACAGCCCGACGAGCCGGAGAGCCTCGCCGAAGAGGTCCTTGTCGCGGGCTGGCGATCCGAAAACGGCAGCCCGGGCTCGCCCCTCTCCTCCGATTCGGCCCTCGAGCTCCTGGCCGCCGCTAAGCCCGACGCCAACGTCTCTCCCGCGGAAAAGAGGGATCGGGTCGAAGCGGCGCTCTCCGCCTGGACGACATACGCCCCATCGGTCGGTCAGCGCATGAACGAGCGCGCCGCTGAGCTCCTCGCCGGCCATCGCCGCATCCGCCAGGCGCTTTCCCGAAGGATCCGCAATCTCGCGATCCGGCCGCAGCATCCGCCGGATCTCCTGGGACTGGTCGTCTATCTGCCGATGGGGAAGCCATGAGCCTCTATCCTTCCGTCCGGATCGAGGGCGGCCTTTTCAGCCCGGACCTTCTTGACCAGATCGTTTCCGCCGGCCTGTCGGGCCAGAAGCCGGCGGATTTCGGCCTCGAGCCGCGCCGGAACATGACCGATGAGATCGCCGCAGTCTTCGCCGACGCCCGGGCCTTGTGGGGCGTCTTCCAGAACCGCCTCGACCGGCTTTCCGACCCCTCAGATCCTGCGACGACGGTCACCCGCGATTACTGGATGATCCCGTTTTTCGGCCTTATCGGGTTCGATCTTCGCTTCAATCCGAAGGCCTACGAGGTGGACGGCCTCTCATTTGCCGTCTCTCACCGGGCTGGAGAGGCCGAGGATTCCCCGCCGATCCACATCGTCGGCGCTCGCCAGGAGCTCGGTCGCCTGGCCGCGAGCGGCCGCCCCCGCCTGGCCCCGCACTCCCTCGTCCAAGAGTTCCTCAATCGCACCGATCACGTCTGGGGCGTGGTCTCTAACGGCCGGATCCTCCGGCTGCTCCGGGATTCGACATACATCCGGCGCCAGGCCTACGTCGAGTTCGACCTCCAGGCCATCTTCGAGGACGAGCGTTTCGTGGATTTCGGCGCCCTCTTCCGGCTCCTCCACCGGACGAGGTTCCCGCGCGGCATGGCGGACAGTCCGGACTGCCTCCTCGAGAAGTACTACGCCTATTCCGTTGAGCAGGGCGGCCGCGTCCGCGAGCACATGCGCGAGGGCGTCGAGGAATGCATCCGGGTCCTGGCCGGCGGTTTCCTCGGCCATCCCGCCAATGACGACCTGCGCGCGAAGATAAGGGACAACCGTCTGACCGCCGCCGGGCTCTACAAACAGCTCCTGAAGCTCGTCTATCGCTTCATCTTCCTCCTCGTGGCCGAGGACAGGGGCCTCGTCAGCCCGGACGCCGTTTACCGCGAGCACTACGGCGTCGGCCGTCTTCGCCGCCTTCTCGAAAAGCGTTCGTCCTTCTCGGACCACACCGACCTCTGGATGGGCTTGCGGGTGCTCTGGACCGTCTTCAGCGACGATAAGCTCGCAGCGCTTCTCTCTCTGGCCCCGCTCAACGGCGAGCTCTTCGCTCCCCTGGACCTCGACACCTCACTGATTTCCAACAGCCATCTTCTCGAAGGCTTCGGGCGCCTGGCCAACTATCGAGAAACCCCGTCGAGCCCCGACCGCCGCGTCAACTATTCCGCCATCGACGTCGAGGAAATGGGCTCGGTCTATGAGAGCCTGCTTGAATTCCATCCGGTCATCGAAACGGACGCCGCCGGGCGGCTTCGATTCGAATTGGCGATCGGCTCCGAGCGCAAAACGACCGGCTCCTACTATACGCCTCCCGAACTGGTGAACGAGATCATCCAGAGCGCCCTCGTGCCTGTTCTCGGCGAACGGCTCAAGAGCGCTGCCTCCGCCGCTGAAAAGGAGAAGGCCGTTCTAGCTCTCCGGATCTGTGACCCGGCCTGCGGCTCCGGCCATTTCCTCCTTGCGGCCGCACGCCGCTTGGGAAAAGAGCTCGCTCGCGTCCGAACCGGTGAGGACGAGCCGGCCCCCGAGCGCGTTCGCGAGTGCGTTCGGGACGTCATCGCCCATTGTATTTACGGCGTCGATAAAAACCCCCTGGCCGTCGACCTCTGCCGGGTCGCCCTCTGGATCGAGGGCCACACCGAGGGCAAGCCTCTGACTTTTCTCGATCATCGCGTCCTCTGCGGCGATTCGCTCGTCGGCGTCTTCGACCTGGCCGTCCTTAAAGATGGCATTCCGGACGAAGCGTTCAAGCCGTTCGAAGGCGACGACAAGGGCGCCGCCCGCGCCGCCCTTAACGAAAACCGGGCCGAAAAAAGAGATACGCCCAGGCTCTTCAGCTGGGATCCGCGGCTGGGCATGGATGATTTTTGCCTTCATTGCCGCGAAGTGGAAGCGATCGCGGACGATTCGCCAGAGCACGTCCGCCGCAAGAAAGCCGCCTTCGAGGCCCAGCACCGCGACAAGGCTTGGCTTCGCGACAAGATCGCCTGCGACCTCTGGACCGCGGCCTTTTTCCAGAAATATGTCCAGGGCCAGCCGCCGATCACGACACGGGTTGTCGCCGAGATCCTGGCCGGCGGGGCGGTCGACGGACGGCTGACGGGCCGGGCCGAGGCCCTGTCCCTGAGTCAAACGTTTTTCCATTGGCCGCTCGAATTCCCCGAGGTCTTCGCCCAAGGCGGATTCGACGTCGTCCTTTCGAATCCGCCGTGGGAAAGAATCAAGCTGCAGGAACAGGAGTTTTTCGCCGTAAGGGACAACAATATCGCTGAGGCGCCGAACAAGGCGGTTCGCGCCCGGATGATCAAGGAACTCGAATCGTCACACTCGCCTCTGTTTGCGGAATATATGGAGGCCGTGCGCCACGCCGAATCGGCCAGTCGGTTTTTGCGGCACGGTGGGAAATTTCCTCTCGCCGGGCGGGGGGATATCAATACCTATGCCGTATTCGCGGAACTTGCTCGGGCGTTGACCCGCCCGGGAGGCCGCTCGGGGATCATCATTCCCTCGGGCATCGCCACCGATGACACTACGAAGTATTTCTTCCAGGACGTGATGAACTCCGGCTCGCTCGTGAGCCTCTTCGACTTCGAGAACCGTAAAGGAATCTTCGCTTCGGTTCATAGGTCATATAAGTTCTGCCTCTTCACCTGCGAAAAGCCGGCGGGCAAAGAATCAAAACCCGGAGCGACCGAATTCGTTTTCTTCGCCCATCAAGTTGAGGACCTCAAGGAGCCCGCCCGGAGATTCACCCTTTCCTCGGACGAGATCGCCCTTCTCAACCCGAACACCGGGAATTGCCCGATCTTCCGCAGCCGCGCCGATGCCGAATTGACCAAAGCCATCTATCGCCGCGTGCCGATATTGTGGCGGGAAGCATCGGAGGGTCTGCCAGAATCAAACCCATGGAACCTGCGCTTTTTCACGCTCTTCCACATGGCCAACGATTCCCATCACTTCCGGACCGCAAAAGAACTCATCGCCCTCGAGTGCAGGAAGGAGGGCAATATTTTCGTCGGCCCTCAGGCACGCTATCTTCCGCTCTATGAAGCCAAGATGCTCCATCAATTCGATCATCGCTGGGCGACATACGAGGAACGGCCCAACGGCCAGGTCGATTCGAGAGATGTCACGCCCAAGGAAAAGCGCGATCCGAATTTCGTCGTCCAGCCCCGCTATTGGGTCCGGGAGGATATCGTCGAATCGGCGATCCCCGAGGTTGCGCGCGGCCAGCAATGGTTCCTCGGCTGGCGTAACATCTGTCGGGCGACTGACGAACGCACAACTATATCCACGATATTTCCAAGAACGGCTGTAGGTCATGCTTTTTTGCTAATCTTTCCAGATCAAGTCTCTTGGCCTTCCATAATAGCGCTGACTTCTGTTATGAATTCCTATATTCAAGATTACAGCGCAAGGCAGAAGCTGGGAGGAACGAACTTTACCTACAATATCTTTCGCCAAATTTCTGTCCCGTCGCCAACGTTCTTTGAGAAAGCCAGTCGCTGGGATTCCGGGGAAAAAATAGCCGATTGGATCAGCTCTCGAGCCCTGGGACTTTTATACACTTCGTGGGACCTGGCTCCCTTCGCAAAGGCCTGCGGCTTCGACGGGCCGCCATTCCCTTGGAACGAGGAGCGTCGATTCGAACTCCGCTGCGAGCTCGACGCCGCGTTCTTTCATCTCTATCTCCCCTCAAATGCACACGGAGATTGGATTCAGGCTGAAAAAGAAACCTCCTCTCAACTAGCCGAGCTCGTGGCCTACTTCCCCACCCCGCGCGCCGCCGTCTCCTACGTCCTCGATCAATTCCCCATTGTCCAGGAAAAAGACGAGCGCCGCTTCGGCCGCTTCCGTACAAAAGAACAAATTTTGGCTATTTACGATACCTTGGGAACGTGAATGACCGCCTCGATGAGCAAGCTCATTATCGATGTAAGTGATCGGTCGAGAAACGTCTATTTTGATACGAGCATCTACAACCGGATTCTCGACGATTCGGAACGTGAACGGATCATAGGACTCATAAAGGAGAGGGGCCTGATTGTCATCCCCAGCGCAGTCAACCTATGCGAATTGCTTATGACAAGCGCTGCAAACAGGAAAGCTGGGCTGATACAAACCTATAACGAGATCAGGAACGATTTCCATCCGCTGAAGCCGTTCCCCTGGCTCCTCCAGGAATCAGTGGAAGCTGTCCAACAGAATATGGAGGAGCTAGAAATCGTCTATCCGATAAACATCAATGACGAAACTGAGAATATCTGTCGTGAACTTATGGCCCAAAGCGGCGGCGAACTGGAGCCATATCTCCAAGGCGCCAGGGATTACGTGCAACGGATGGCGCAAACAACAAGGCTTGTTGATGAGGTTCAATATTTCGCTTATTTGGATACTGACAGCGGCCAGAGAGTTTTGCTCGGATTATTTGATCAACTCTGTAGGGCCATGCGGCTGGACTGCGGACTTGATGAGGTCAGAAAGATCACTTTGATAACATCCTTATCCATGCCCTGGAAATACTATTTGGAATCATATGCTTATTTATTTTATCGAAGAGCATTCCCGGACCGAGGATACGGAAGAGGATCAAATCCAGGGCCCTCTGACCTAGACCAGTGCATATATATGTTTTGGCCAGGGCACTTTGTAGTCGAAGATCCAATATTCCTGACGTTCCTAAAGCGTTTGAGTGAAATCAGGACCTATCCCGTCAAGGTTATGAGCTATGCCGAATTCAGGGATTTCCTCTCAAGATGAAAGGCTCTCGACAAAAGCACAATTTTTATGATTATTATCCTTGCAATAAGGATAATTCAATGATAATTTATCCTTCCAGGAAGGATAAATGAGAGAACTTATCAAACAAAAGATCGTCGATTCGCTGGCCGCGCCGCTGCCCACATTCACGCGCCGCGATATCCGGCTGCCGCGGATCGCCGGCAAGGCGACGGCGGTCGTGGGCATGCGCCGGACCGGAAAGACCACGTTTCTCTGGCAAGTCCTGTCCGATCGGGTCCGCGAGGGTGTCCCCCGGGAAGGGCTATTGTTCTTCGGGTTCGAAGACGAACGCCTGGCCGGCATGGCCGCGAAGGACCTGCAGATTGTCGTCGAAGAATACTACCGGCTCCACCCGGAATGGCGGGACAAGAAAAAGGCCGTCTTCGCCTTCGACGAAATTCAGGCCGTTCCAGGGTGGGAACCATTCGCTCGCCGCATCCTTGATACCGAGCACGTCGAGCTCTTCGTCTCGGGCTCTTCCGCGCGGCTTCTGAGCCGCGAGGTCGCGACCAGCATGCGCGGCCGGGCGATGGAGGTTCTCGTCAATCCCTTCAGCTTCCGGGAATATCTCAGGCACAGGGGAAAAGAGCCCGGGGGGCCCGTAGACCGATTGCCAAAGGCTGCGCGATCGGCCATGGAGAAGGAACTTCTCGAGTACCTGACCTGCGGGGGATTTCCCGAAGCGCAGAATGCCGACGCAAGCGACCGGCGCGACCTCCTCCGGGGATATGTGGACGCCGTTCTTTTCCGGGACATCGTCGAAAGACACGAAGAAACCCACGTCGCCGCCCTACGCTGGATGGTGCGCCATCTTCTGGGAAATCCGGGCGGGTCGTTCAGCGTCAACAGGTTCTACAAAGACACGCGGTCCCAGGGGCTGTCGGTCACAAAAGATAAGCTCTATGATCTCTTTTCCTATCTGGAAGACGCCTTCCTCGTCCGTACGGTTTCGCTTCTGACGAAGTCGGAACGGCGCCGGATGGTGAATCCGCGCAAGGTCTATCCGGTCGATCCGGGTTTGATCCCTATCTATGATCGAACCGGGCAATCGGAGACCGGGCATGCCCTGGAGACCTGCGTGATGCTCGAGCTCAGGCGCCGGGCCGCCGACATCGCCTATGTCCGGACGCGGGATGGCGCCGAAGTCGATTTCTTCGCCCTGTTTCCCGATCGGCGCGAAGTCCTGATCCAAGTCTGCGCGGACCTCGGCGACCCGAACGTCTGCGAAAGGGAGGTCCGTGGACTCGTCGAGGCCGGGCGCGAGCATCCGGACGCAGAAAAAACGATTGTAGTCCTTCATCCCGGACCGTCCCGCGCTCTGCCGGACGGGATCGAAGTCAAGCCGGCCGTCGAATGGTTGCTGTCATGAACATCTTTGACCTTCAGGCTTCCGTAATATCCGACTACCAGGAATATATCCGGTCTTATCTCAATATCGCCGATGGGAGGATCAGGGAGTTCCTCGACCGCTCCCTGATCGAGGAACAGAAGCTCTGGCCGGAGTTCTTGCTTCAACTGAGCCCCTCGTATGAGAGGCCGGAGACGGTCGATGATCTGGCCGGCCGCGGCGTCATCCTCCGGGAGACGGCCGGGCTTTTCCGGACGCCCGAAGGGAAGCCTTTCCGACTCTATCGCCACCAGGTCGAAGCAATCGAGAAGGCGGCGCGGAAAGAAAGCTTCGTCGTCACCTCCGGGACGGGGTCCGGAAAAAGCCTGGCCTTTTTTATCCCGATCGCCGACGCGATACTCCGAAGCAGGCCCGCCGCGACGAGCGTCAAGGCGCTCATCGTTTATCCCATGAACGCCCTCGTCAATTCCCAGGTCGCGGCCCTGAAGCAGCTCAAGGAGAGGTCCGAGCGCCGGACGGGGCAGCCGTTCCCGGTGACGTTCGCAAGGTATACGGGGGAAACGGACGCGGCACGAAGGGACGAACTGCGCAATCATCCCCCGGACGTCCTCCTGACAAACTATGTGATGGGCGAGCTCCTTCTCGTCCGGCCCGAGGACCAGCGTCTCCTGGACCGCGCGGCGGGTGGATTGAGCCACATCGTCTTCGATGAGCTCCACACCTACCGGGGCCGCCAGGGCGCGGACGTGGCCATGCTCATCCGGCGGATCAGGGAGCGTTGGGCTGGGCCGGAGCCCGTGTTCATCGGCACGAGCGCGACCATGATCTCGAGGCGGGAGGCCTCGCCCCTCGAACGGCGGGAAGCCGTGGCCGGTTTCGCGGCCAAGATCTTCGGCCGCCCGTTCGGGCCCGATCAAGTCATCGAAGAAACGCTGGCGCCGTTCACAGAAGACGGGCCGCCCGAGAAGGAGGAGCTCGTCAAGGCCCTGAATGAGCCGCTGCCGGCTGAGGCGGCGGAAATCAAGAAGAATGCAATTTTTCGATGGGCCGAGTGGGCCTTCGGCATCGAAAAAGAAAAAGGAGGCGGCCTGCGGCGGCGCGTTCCCCGCTCGCTCAGCGAAGCGCGGGACGAGCTGGCGCAGGTATCGGGCGTCGCGCGTCAGATCTGCGAAGAGCGGCTTCGGGAGGCCATGATCCGGGGCGCCGCCCTCTCGACGGGGTCCGATGAACGGCCTATCGCCTTCAAGCTCCACCAGTTCATAAGCCAGGGCCGGGCGGCCTTTGCGACTGTCGAGCCCGCGGACAAACGGGAGTTCTCGATGGAAGGCCAGGTCAGGGCCGGGGAAGGAAAGCTCTTCTTCCCGGTCAAGTTCTGCCGGCTGTGCGGGCAAGAGTACTACCACGTTCTCACCGACCCGGAAGGAAAGACGTTCCTGCCTCATCCGGTCAGCATCTCCTCCGAAAACGAGGAATTCCATGCCGGTTATCTCATGCTCGCCGAAAACGAGACCGGCTGGAGTCTCGATGACCTCCCCCAGGAATGGCGCGACCGGGACGGCCGGGTCAAATCGACATGGAAGACGCGCGTCCCCGACCTCGTTTGGATCAAGCCCGACGGAACGATAGCGTCAAACGAGGACCGGTCGGCCGTCCGGATGTGGCGTCAGTCCCAGCCCTTTTCCTTGTGTCTCTCCTGCGGCGAGTTTTATACGAAAAGGGACCAGGAATTCAAGAAGCTCGCCTCGCTGTCGAGCGAAGCGCGGTCGAGCGCGACCACGGTGATCTCGTCCGCCATGCTGCAGCGGGCGGCCTCGAACGGGGAGGCGCGGGACAAGCTCCTCAGCTTCACCGACAACCGCCAGGATGCTTCCCTTCAGGCGGGCCATTTCAACGATTTCGTCCATATTTCCGTCCTTCGCTGCGCCCTACACGCCGCGCTGCTCAAGGAAAAGAAACTCGGATTCGATCTTGTGGCCTCCGCCGTGGTCAAGGAATGCGGGCTGACGATCCGCGACATCGCCCGCAACCCCGAGATTTTTCCCGGTTCGAGCGCGGCCAAAGAAGTGTGGCGGGCGTTTGCCGAGCTCGCGGAATATCGCCTCTATGAAGACCTGCGGCGGGGATGGCGCGTCGTCCAGCCCAATCTCGAGAGCGTCGGGCTTCTCGAAATCGCCTATCGGGGGCTCGAAGGTCTCTGCGACGACGACGACGCCTGGGCCTTCGATCCTCGGACGGCCGGCCTCTCTTCCTCGGAGCGCGGGAACCTGGTCAGGCCGATACTCGATCATTTTCGTCGCAAGAGGGCGATCGCCGTTCCTTGTCTTCGCGAGACCCAGCAGCAGCAGATCCGGAAGCGCGCCGAACAGACCTTAAATGAGTTTTGGGGGATCGACGAGCGCGGCGGAGAATTGCGCCCGGCCGAACGTTTTGTCCTCGAAGGCCGGTCCCCCCAGCCGGCCGAGGGATTCACCCTGGGCGCGCGAGGCACGCTGGGGCGCTTCATCCGGCGCTACATCGATCTGGAGCCTGACGAATACACCCGCTTTCTTCCCGGACTGCTGGCTCTTCTCGCCGGCCATGGCCTCCTCTCCCGGCTCGATCCCATCGATGACCACGAATTCTTCCAACTCGATGCCGCCTGTCTTCTCTGGCGCCTCGGTGACGGGACGCCTCAGGGGCCCGATCCGATCTACAGCCGGCGTGCGGGAGGGCCACGCTATGTCGAGGGGATCCCCCCGGTGAACACGTTCTTTCAAACCCTCTACCGGACCCCGGTCGTCGGATTAGCGGGGCTCGAGGCCCGGGAGCACACAGCCCAGGTCGTCGAAGATGGGGAACGGGAGCGCCGCGAACGGCGGTTTCGCTGGGACGCCTCCGACGCAGCAAAAGAACGCGATCTCGGAAGACGGCTGCCTTTCCTGGTTTGCTCCCCGACGATGGAACTTGGCGTAGATATCGCCGACCTCGATTTCATCCATCTCCGGAACGTGCCGCCCACGCCGGCCAACTATGCCCAACGGAGCGGGAGGGCGGGACGCCAGGGCCAGCCGGGACTTGTTTTCACCTACTGCGGGGCCATCAACAGCCATGACCAGTATTATTTCAACAAGCGGGCGGAGATGGTCGCGGGCAGCGTTAGGCCGCCGCGTCTCGACCTGGCCAATGAAGCGCTGCTCAGGGCTCATCTCCAAGGCGTGTGGCTCGCCGAGGTCCGGTTGCCGCTCGGGCAGTCGATCGAAAACGTGATCGATACGGACGATCCGGAAATGAAGCTCCGAGACCAGGCTTCGGCCTCGATCCGTCTCGGAAGCGCGGCCCAAGGGCGGGTCTGCGAGGGGGCGCGCCGGCTCCTGGAGGGAGACCAAGGCCTGCTCGAAGCGACGGGGTGGTTTTCGGCGGGCTGGATCGAGCGGGTCATCGCGGAGGCTCCCGAGTCATTCGATAAGGCTTTCGACCGCTGGCGTGAACTCTACAAGATCGCCACGCGGCAATTGATCGAAGCCCAGAACGAGATGCGCCGGGTACGGCGCAGGGACGAACAGGAAAAAGCGAAGCAGCGGCAAGAGGAGGCGCTTCGTCAGCTCAATCTCCTGCGCCAAATGGGCGTCAACCGTGAAGAGAGCGATTTCTATCCTTACCGGTATCTGGCAAGCGAGGGCTTTCTTCCCGGCTATAACTTCCCCGCCCTCCCCGTACGGGCCTGGGTGCCAAGGAAAGGCGGCGAGTTCATCTCCCGGCCGAGGTTCCTGGCCATCCGGGAGTTCGGACCGGGCAACATCGTCTATCACGAAGGCCACAAGTGGGAGATCACGAGCTTTCAGTCGCCTCCGGGAGGGCTGGACGAGCGGCGCAGCCGCAAGCGGCTATGCCACGTCTGCGGCTATTTCGACGCGCCGGACAACGACCTTTGCCCTGCCTGCCAAAGCCGACATGACGGGGAGAACAGTCTTCTCGTCTCGTTGCTCGAAATGCCGAATGTCCGCTGCCGGCCCCGCGAAAGGATCACAAGCGACGAGGAAGAACGGCGGAGAAAGGGATTCGAAATAACGACCGCCTACCGATTCGCCCTGGATCCGGACGAAAAACCAAGGACTCAGGAGGCTGACGTCACGGCCGGGGGGAGCCCCATGCTTCGCCTCACCTATGCTCCCGCGGCGACCCTTCTCCGGATCAATCACCGCTGGCGTTCGGCCGAGCAGCCGGGTTTCCTGATCGACTTCGAAAGCGGCGAAATGACCGGTGCGGGCGTTGAGGACGGGGAGGGCATCTCCAACCGGAGAAGCAGGATCGAATCGGTTCGGTTGAGCGTCCAGGACACCCAGAATATGCTGCTCATCCGGCCGGTCAGGGCCGAACTCAAGGGCAATCCGGTCCTAGAGGCCACCCTCCAATATGCGTTCCAGCGCGCCTGCGAGAGACTCTTCGAACTCGAAGAGACGGAACTCTCGGCGGAACGGATCGGTCGCGGCGATCACCGGTCGATCTTGATCTATGAGGCTGGCGAGGGCGGCGCGGGGGTGCTGAGGCGGCTCGTCGAAGAGCAGGGCGCGTTCGCCCGGCTCGCCGCGGAGGCGATGGCGATCTGCCATTTTGATCCATCGGGAAATGACCTTCGTCCCGAATGCCACGCCGCCTGCTACCATTGTCTGATGAGCTACAGCAACCAGCAGGAGGCCCTCCTTCTCGATAGGCATGAGATCCTGCCCCACCTGCTCGGTTTGACGGCGTCCGTCACGCTTCCGCGTTACGGGGAGAGAGATTGGACGGCCCAATTGGTCTGGCTCAAGTCGTTGACTGATTCCCGCTCGGATCTGGAGCGAGATTTTCTAGAGGCACTCGCGGGGGATTTTCTGAGACTGCCCGACGAAGCCCAGAAGTCCATTCCTGAGCCGAGATGCATCCCGGATTTCTTCTATGAACCGAACATCTGTGTTTTCTGCGATGGCTCGGTCCACAACGGACATCCGCAGAAAGAAAAAGACGAGGCCGTCCGGAGCGAGCTTGCGGCGCGCGGGTATCGAGTTGTTGTGATCAGGTACGACCGACCCATTTCCGATCAGATCGCCTCCTATCCGGATATCTTTGGAAAACCGCGCCCTTCCTGAGCTAAAGCGACTGGATTCTCCCCGGCTCTCGATATACTGTCGGCGACGATCAGGAGCTTGTCCTTGACCTAGATAACGTTTCCATCCCTTCCTCCGCGGGCCTTTAGCGTACCGTTAACGCCGCTCCGGCTAAACAAACGCTTCCTCGCGGACCCGCCTCACTAATGACCTCGATAGTTCCTTTCGCTTTTATTATGCCGGACCTGAAGCGCGGAAACCGGGCGGAAAGGAGCTAGATTTCCTGCCGCGTCAGGCCGATGAAGTTATACATCCGTCGGGGGTCGGCGGGGTGGCGGCGATAGGAGAACAGGCGCGGGTCGCAATGCGTGCAGACGGCCCCGGGATTGAATATGTTCTCTTTCTTGACACCCAGCGCGCCGAGGAGCCAGGCGTTCGCCGCCCGCAGGTCCAGAAGGAACTTGCCCTTCAGCCCGGGGACGCTGACCCCGGGGACGTCCCCCCGGGCGGCGAAGACCGACGGCGGGAAGCCGGCCAGCAGGAATCCTTCGCGCACCTCGGGCCCGACCTCGTAGCAGGCCGCGCCGATGCAGGGGCCCAGGGCGGCCTTCAGGCCGGCGGGCGTCGAGCCATAGGCCTCGCCCATGGCCCGGACGGATTTCTCCAGGATGCGCATCCCGGTGCCCCGCCAGCCGCAGTGAACCGCGGCCACGGCCCGGCGGTCCTCGTCGACAAGGAGCGCGGGCAGGCAGTCGGCCGTGCGGATGACCAGGAGCAGGCCGGGGACATCGGTCATCAGGGCGTCGCCTTCGAGCTCGGCCGCAGGCCCGGCCTCGATCCGGTGGATGATGTCCGAGTGGAGCTGGCGCATGATAACCGGCCGCAGGCCCCGGGATCCGGCGAAGGCCAGGAAATCCGCCTCGCTCCAGCGGGCGTCGCCGAAGCCGTGGACCAGCCCGGGGACGGGCGCCAGCGGCGGCGCGACGAGGAAGGGGCTTTTATTGCCGGTCACGGCACAAGTATTAGCAGAAAGCCCCGGCCCGCTCAAGACACGGAGGCGGCCGCGCTTGTCATCCGGCAACCGACCTCGTATGATGGGGACACCATGTTTGCCAACAAGGATAAAGCCATGTCCATCAACGTCGTTGCCGGTCTGGCCCTCGGGCTCGGCCTGGCGGCGCTGGCCGCCGCGGCCGCCGGCCAGGCCTCCGAGCCGCGGCCCCGGGCCCGGGAGTTCGGCCTGGTCGTCGGCGTCCTGCCGACCGGCCCCCTGAACGCCATCACCGACGTGGCCGGCGTCAAGGTCGGCCAGGTCACGATCATCGAAGGCCGGGACGTCCGGACGGGCGTCACGGCCATACTGCCGCACGGCGGCAACGTCTTCCAGGACAAGGTCCCGGCCGCGATCTCGGTGGCCAACGGCTACGGCAAGCTCGCCGGCGCGACCCAGGTCCGGGAGCTGGGTACGCTCGAAACGCCCATCATCCTGACCAACACGCTGAGCGTGCCGGCGGCCGCCGACGCCCTCATCGACTGGACGCTCGGCCGGCCCGGCAACGAAACGGTGGTCTCGGTCAACCCGGTCGTCGGCGAGACCAACGACAGCTGGCTCAGCGACATCCGCGGCCGGCGCGTCACCAAGGCCCATGTCCTCGAGGCCCTCCGGGCGGCCGCCGGCGGCCCTGTGGCCGAGGGGGTGGTCGGGGCGGGAACGGGGACGACGTGCTTCAACTTCAAGGGAGGCATCGGGACGTCCTCGCGCCGGCTCCCCGAGGCCAAGGGCGGCTACACGGTCGGCGTCATCGTCCAGACGAACTTCGGCGGCGTCCTGACGCTCCGCGGCGTTCCCTTCGACCGCAAGTACGCCCGGCCCGCCCCGGCCGCGGGCGCGGCGGAAGCCAACCCGGCCGGCGACGGCTCCTGCATGATCGTCGTGGCCACCGACGCCCCGCTCGACGCCCGCAACCTCGAGCGCCTGGCCAAGCGGGCCCTGCTCGGCATCGGCCGCACCGGCGGCTATTTCTCGAACGCCAGCGGCGATTACGCCCTGGCCTTCTCGACCGCCGAAACGGTCCGCTTCCCCCACGAGGCGGCGTCGCCGCTCCGGACGGTCACACTGCTCCGCGAGGACGCGGTCTCGCCGCTCTTCCAGGCCGCGGCCGAGGCGGCCGAGGAGGCCATCTGGAACTCCTTGTTCAAGGCCGTCCGGACCGAGGGCAAGGACGGGCACGTGGCCGAGCCGCTGCCTCTCGACCGGGTCCGGGAGCTGCTGCGATGAGCCGGAAGAGGCTCCGGACGATCGGCATCCTCGGCGGCATGGGCCCCGAGGCTGGGGCCTCGTTCCTGGTCCGGATCATCCGCGAAACCGCGGCCGGGCGCGACCAGGACCACGCGCCGGTCATCCTCTACAGCCGTCCCCAGGTCCCGGACCGGACCCGGGCGATCCTCCACGGCGGGCCCAGCCCGGTCGCGGCCCTGCGGCGCGGCCTGCGGGCCCTGCGCGACGCCGGCGCTGATTTCGCCGTCATGCCGTGCGTCACGGCGCATCATTTCCACGCCCGGCTCGCCGCCGGGGCGCCCCTGCCCCTGATCAGCCTGGTCGACGAGACCGTGGCGGCCGTCCGGAAGATGAGGCCCGCGACGAAGACGGTCGGCCTCATCGCCACGACCGGGACGGTGCGCTCCGGCCTCGTCGCCCGGGCCTTCGCGGCCGCCGGGATCGAGGTCCTCGTCCCCGCGCCGCGGGACCAGGAGCGGGTCATGGCCGCCATCTACGGGAAGAAGGGGATCAAGGCTGGCGTCACGGCCGGGCCGCCGCGGACGGTCCTGCTCGGCGTTGCGGCCGGCCTGGTCCGCCGGGGCGCCCAGGCGGTCATGGCCGGCTGCACCGAGGTCCCCCTGGCGCTGCGGCCGGGCGACCTGACCGTGCCCCTGGTCGATCCCCTGACGATCGGGGCCCGGGCGGCCGTCCGCCGCTCCGGGGCCCGGCTCCGGCGGGCCGATTGACTTTTCAGGGGCAATCAGGTATAAATCGGCGGTACTTTCCCCAGTGAGGAGGTGAAAGTTTTTGGCTTTTGTACAGCTTGACGAAGGTGAGAATCTCGAGTCCGCGCTGCGCCGGTTCAAGAGGAAGGTCCAGCAGGAAGCGATCATCAAGGAGATCAAGAAGCACTCGGTCTACTTCAAGCCCGGCGAGAAGAAGCGGATGAAGCAGGCCCAGGCGCGCAAGCGGATGAGACGGCGCATCAAGAGAGAGCGCGACGTCGAGTATTAAGAACTTTCATCTCTTCCCGGCCATTCTTCGCCCCGCCTGAAACGGATTCCGACCGACGATAGAAGGGCCGGGCCCTTTATGAGAGGGGGAGTGACGGCGACCCAAAAACCCGCCTGGCTGAAGGTCCGGCTCCCGTCGCACGGCGAATTCTTCCGTGTCGCGGAGATCGTCAAGGCCGGACGTCTGCACACGATCTGCCAGAGCGCCCGCTGCCCGAACATCGGCGAGTGCTGGGAACGGCGGACGGCCACGTTCCTCATCCTGGGGGACGTCTGCACCCGCCGCTGCGGCTTCTGCGCCGTGACCAAGGGAACGCCCCTGCCCCCCGACCCGGAGGAGCCGGCCCGCCTGGCCGAGGCGGCGGCCTCGCTCGGCCTGGCTCACGCCGTCATCACATCGGTCACCCGCGACGACCTCCCCGACGGCGGGGCGGCGCATTTCGCGGCCGTCATCGCGGCCATCCGGGCGAAGAGCCCGGGCACGCGGATCGAGGCCCTCATCCCCGACTTCGGGGGCGACGCCGCCGCGCTGGAGACGGTCCTGGCCGCCCGGCCGGATGTCCTCAACCACAACCTGGAAACGACCGAATCGCTCTACCCGGCCATCCGCCGCCCCCGCGAGAACTACCGCCGCTCGATCGCGGTCCTGGCGGCGGCCAAGGCCCGGGGGGCGCTGACCAAGTCGGGCCTGATGATCGGGCTGGGCGAGACCGAGGCGGACGTCCTCCAGGCCTTCGCCGACCTGAGGCGGGCCGGCTGCGACCTGCTGACCGTCGGGCAGTACCTCCAGCCGACGGCGGCCCATCCCCCGGTCGTGAAGTATTACGCGCCGGAGGAGTTCGAGGCCCTCGCGGCGGCCGCCCGCCGGGCGGGCTTCCGGGAGGTCGTGTCCGGACCGCTCGTCCGGAGCTCCTACGAGGCCGGCCGGCTTTACGAAGTGGTCCGCCGCAAGGACGAGGGAACATGCGCTACCTGATCTTCACCGACATCCACGGCAACATGGAGGCCTTCCAGGCGGTTCTCAAAGCCGTCCAGAAGAAGAGAATCGACCACTATATCTGCCTCGGCGACCTCGTCGGCTACGGCGCCTCCCCCAACGAGGTCATCCAGCGCATCCTGACCCTCAAGCCGCTGTCCATCATACGCGGCAACCACGACAAGGCCGTCTCCGGGCTCGATTCCGTCCAGACCTTCAATCCCATCGCCGCCTCGGCCATCTTCTGGACCAAGAAGACGATCGTCCGCAAGCACCTGGACTTCCTGGTCCGGCTGAAGCAGAGCCCCGAGGTCGTCCAGGACTCGATCACCATCTGCCACGGCGCCCCCTTCGACGAGGATTACTACATCTTCGGCGAGTTCGACGCGGCCGAGGCCTTCTCCTACATCCAGACGCCCGTCTGCTTCTTCGGCCACACCCACTTCCCCTTCGTCTATTCCGAGAAGGACGGCAACGTCGAGGGCACGTTCCTCGAGGGCAACTCCAACGAGATCAAGCTCGAAAAGGGCGTCCGCTACCTCATCAACCCCGGCTCGGTTGGACAGCCGCGCGACCGCAACCCCCGGGCGGCTTACGCCGTCTACGACTCCGCGGCCCGGACGGTCAAGTTCGGCCGCGTCGAGTACGACATCGAAGAGGCCAAGCGGAAGATCATCGAGGAAAAGCTGCCGCCGGCCCTGGCCGAGCGCCTGAGCCTCGGCATCTGACCCGCCCCGCCGGAGCCCGCCGAAAACGGGGGCATTTTCCCTTTTCCTAAACTCCCGGATTGGCGTAGCAGTAGACGCAGCCGTGGGGGCAGGCCTGCTCGTAGCTGCCGATGTCCTTCGACGCCGTGCACAGGCAGTCCCGCCGCTGGCCGCGGTCCTTGCGCCGCGAGGCCGGCGCGCCCTTCGGGTGCAGGGATTCGAGGAGCGCTCCGTCGATGCAGGCCGAGGGCCGCAGGCCGGGAACGCCGGCCAGGAAGGGCTGCGAACAGGCGTGAAGAGTGAGCCCTTTGGCCGCCGCGAGCCGGGCCATCTCGGCCGCCCGGGCCCGCTTTTCCCCGTCGGGCGGGTCGACGAAACGGAAGCCGCGGGCCCGGGCCCGCCGCGCGGCCTTGCCGTACCACTGGGCGAAGCTCATCCGGATGTCCGCCAGGCCGTTCTCCGCCGCGGCTGCCGCGACGGCCGGGAAGAAGTCGATGTTCGAGCGGACCCGGCCCTCCTCCTCCCAGAAGACCACGGGATCGAACCGCAACGAGACGCGCCGGGGCCGGCCGGCCAGGGCGGCCAGGGCCGGGATCTGGGCCAGGGCCCGGCGAGGCTCGGGCGCGCCAGGCTCGACCGCCGTCGCTCCCAGGCCCGTTATCGTGAAATGCAGATAGAGCTGGTCATAGGCGGCCAGCAGGTCCCGCAATCCGTGCCGATCGGCGAGCAGGTTCGAGAAGTCCTTGGACCAGAGGACGAAGGTGTGGACATTTTCGGGCGCGAGATCGACCAGGTAGGGGCGGCCCGAGGGACCGGCCGCCGCCTCGCGCCGGCGCAGGCAGCCGGCCAGCCACTCCGGGTACTCCGCCACCAGGTCGGTGCGCCGCGAGGCGCTGATGACGGTCTTCAGCCGCTTATTCACGCCGGCGGAAGAGCCGGTCGCCGAGGGTCTCGCCGAGGAAGAACCTGAACAGGAAGAAATAGATCAGCAGGAACGCGCCGTAGAGGAGGAGCATCGGCCCGGACATTCCCCCCAGGACCTCGAACAGGGTCCGGCCGAGCGATCCGGCGGCCAGCCAGAGCGCGGCGATCCAGAAGACTCCGACGAAAAGGATGTCGAAGGCCTTGGACTTGAAGAAGACCGAGAAGCTGAACGGCGGCCGCGCCTCGGGCTCCCCGGCTTCCTCCTCGGCCTCGAAGGCCGGGACGGCGCCCGCGCCGGCGGCTTCCCGGGGCCGGCCCGGCAGGATGGGCTCGCGCCTCGGCCCGACCTGGCCGGCGGGCAGGATCGCTTCCTCGGGGGTCAGGTCTCGCGGCTCGGCGGAAGCGGCGGCCGCTTCTCCGCTCCCCTCCCATTCCCCCTGTTCTTCGTCCGCCAGCTCCTCGTCCCCTTCCTCTCCCGCCTCCTCCCCGGCTTCGCCGGTTCCGAACGGCAGCGGCGCCTGGCGGACCGTCTCCGGCAGTCCGATCGTCGAGTCCGAACCCCGCCGGCGCGGGAAGATCTCGACTTCGTCCCCGGTGTCGGCGTCCGGTTCGCCATGCAGCCGGCGCGCCTCGACCGGCCCCGTGTCCCCCGGGAAAACGGGCGCGCCTTTCAGCGTGCTGGCCCACGGCGGGAGCGATCCCGTCGGCGGCTCGGATGCCGCAGGCGGGGGCGGCGGCCCGGCCTCCGCGCCGGACCGCTCCTCCGGTTCGGGCCCGGGTTCGGCCGCAGGTCGGGCCTGGTCTTCAGCTTCTGGTCCGGGCTCAGGCCCGGGCCCGGCGTCAGGCTCGGGTTCAGGCTCTTCTT
The DNA here is from genome assembly GCA_022711665.1 of Acidobacteriota bacterium. Lineage (GTDB taxonomy): Bacteria > Acidobacteriota > Aminicenantia > Aminicenantales > Saccharicenantaceae > RBG-16-66-30. The sequence continues at coordinate 134,659 of JAKLEN010000001.1, forward strand.
CGAGCCCGGGTCCGGGCTCAGGCTCCATCGGCGGCGGAGGGACTTCAGCCGCCGGGCGCGCCCCGGCCGAGGCCCGGCCCTCGATGAACCGGTCCACTCTTTCCTTGCTCAATTCGACCGTGCGCCCCAGGTTTTCCAGGTCCTTGCTGTCGAACGTGACCGGCCGCAGGGACCCTTCGCCGGCCGTGGCGGCCTCGTCGGGAGGAGGCGTTTCCGAGACGTACTCGACTTCGGGTTCGTCGCCGGAGGGCGGAGGCGGCTCCAGCTCCTCCTCGATCTCTTCCCCGGCTTCTTCCTCGATCTCTATCGGCGCGGCCCCCTTTTTGTCTTCGCCGCCGTCTTCTTCTTCCTCTTCGCCCTCGGGCTCGTCCGCTTTCTTGTCCCCTTCCGGTTCGGCCGGCCGGGCCGCAAACTTCGTTTCGGCGGTCCCGGCCTCTTCCGCGGACCCCGGGCCTTCCTCCCCGGCCCCGGCTTCTTCGATCTCGTCGACCAGGATCACCTCTTCGTCGGGCTCGCTCTCCCCGGGTTCGTCCTCGTCCCCGCCGGCGAGCTCGTCGGGGGGCACGACCTCGGTCTCTTCCTCGAGCTCTTCCTCGATCTCGTCCTCGAGGTCGCGGGGCGCGGCCGGGCGCTTCTCTCCCTCGGGCTCGTCGATCGTGTAGTCCTTCTCTTCGACCTCGGCGTCGATGATCTTTTCGCCCGGGATCTCCTCTTCCACCTCGTCATCGGCGGCGAACAGCAGCTGGGTGCCGCAGTTGTTGCAGTACTTGTCGGCTTCGTCGATGATGGCGTGGCAATAGGGGCAGCGGGTGATGGCCATTGCTTTTTATTATCATGGGGAAAAGGGGCGATGTCAATTGAATTGCGGCCCCCGTTTCCGTAGACTAGCCGGCGGAGGGACCGATGCCTGTTACGAAGTTCCGGACTGCGTTGATCACCGGCGCCTCGACCGGGCTGGGCTCGGAATTCGCCCGCCAGCTGGCCGCCGCGGGGACGAACCTCGTCCTGGTCGCCCGCCGTCTGGACCGGCTCGAAGCGCTGGCCGGCGAGCTCCGGGCCCGGCACGGCGTGACGGTCGCGACGCTCCGGGCCGATCTCTCGACGCCGGAGGGGATGGCGGCCGTCGAAGCCCGCATCGCCGCCAGCCCCGATCTCGACCTCCTCGTCAACAACGCCGGCTACGGCGGCCGGACGGGCTTCGTCCGCGGCGACGTCGCGGACCAGGCGGCCATGATCCGGGTCCATATCGACGCGCCCGTCCGGCTGACCAAGGCCGCCCTGCCGGGAATGATCGACCGCGGCCGGGGGGCCGTCATCAACCTGGCCTCCGTGGCCGCCTTTTCGCCGTTCTCGGGGGCCATGTACAGCGGCACGAAGGCGTTCCTGGTGATGTTCTCCGAGAACCTGCAGGCCGGGCTGCGGTCCAAGGGCGTCGTTGTCCAGGCCCTCTGTCCGGGCCTGACCCATACCGAGTTCCACGCCGCCGCCGGCCTGGATCTTTCGCGCGTCCCCCGGATCGCCTGGATGACGGCCGGGAAGGTCGTCCGGATCTCCCTGAGGCGGCTCGGCCGGGGCGTGGTCTGCATCCCCGGCGGGGTGAACAAGGCCGTGACCTTCCTGATGCGCTGCCCGCTGACGGCGGCTCTCGTCCGGCTGGCCGGCCGGAGCCGGGCCGTGCGGGGGCGATCGGGCGGGGACAAGGCCTGAAACGGTCCGCTGAGAGCCGGCAGCGAGGGATCATTGTCCGCCGGGTCCTACCGTGACCGAGTGGTCGGATTGACAATCTCCTTTGAAAAGGTAAAATATTGCACCTGGGGCGATTAACTCAGCGGTAGAGTGCTACCTTCACACGGTAGAAGTCAGAGGTTCAAGTCCTCTATCGCCCACCATTCCTTCATCATGAGCAAGCTCGTTCGATTCGGCATCTCTCTTGGGGAAGACCTTCTGTCCCGGTTCGACAAGCTTGTGGCCCAGCGGAAGTACTCCAGCCGCTCGGAGGCTTTCCGCGATCTCATCCGGGCGGCGCTCGTCGAGGAGGAGTGGAAGGAGGGGGGCGAGGTCGCCGGGGCCATCACCCTGGTATACGACCACCACCGCAAGGACCTCGTCAATCGCCTGGCCGACATCCAGCACGACGCGCACGGCCTGGTCGTCTCCACCCAGCACATCCATCTCGACCACGACCACTGCCTGGAGATCATCGCCGTACGGGGACGGGCTCAGAGGGTCCGCCTTCTGGCAGACAGCTTGCGCTCGGTCAAGGGCGTTCTCCAGGGAACGATCAGCATGGCCAGCACCGGCAAGAAGCTTGATTGAAGCCGGCCCGGATCCGGGCCGCGCAAGTCCTAGACATGGGGCCGGGTCTTATTCTGGGCGGCCATGAGGGCTCAAGTCATACCCGGGTGAAGGCCGCGTTCACCATCCCGGGCCTCCGGACGCCGTTCATTCATCCGTTGACACCACGGACCTCGCGTGCTATCAGGAAGAGCGCAAGGGGAGGCCAATCGTCATGAAGAAGAACGTTGTCATCATGTTCGTCCTGGTTGCCTTTCTCGGGGCATCCGCGCCTGGCCGGCCGGCCGGCGGTCCCGGCGGCGGCGAAATGGCCCTGATCGAACAATCCATCCGGGACAGCATCGGCTGGGCCAAGGACAAGGATTTCGCCCGGCTTTACGCCATCATCGCCAACGACCCGGATTTCCTCGAGGTCCATCCGGACGGCGTCGTCGTCAAGGGCTTCGAGGAATTCCGGAAGGCGGAACGGATCTGGAAGAGCGCCGATTTCCGGGCGATCCGCTACGAGATCCGGGACCTCCGGATCAACCTTTCGAAGTCGGGCGACGTGGCCTGGTTCTTCTGCCTCCTCGACGACATCAACGAATGGCGGGGCCAGCCCGCGAACTGGGAAGACACCCGCTGGACCGGCGTCCTCGAGAAACGGGAGGGACACTGGATCGTGGTCCAGCAACACTTCTCGTTCGCCGCCAAGGATTGAGGATCTCCGCCGGAAGGGCTCGCCCGTCGCCGGTCTTCTCCCCCGGTCGAACGGGGAAGCGGGGGGCCTCCGCCCATGTTATAATGGCGCCCGGTTCCGCGATCAATCAGGGGAGACAGGCCATGAGCGAAAAGCCCGTCGTATTCGACGACAAGCCGGGGCTGGACCGGATCTTGTTCTTCAGCGACGCGGTCATGGCTTGCGCCATCACCCTGCTGGTGATGGACCTCCGCATGCCGGAGATGGGCCGCGGGGCCTGACGTCATGCCTTCGATCGACCGCCGCGGCCTCCTTCGGACGGAGTACATGGCCCGCATCAACCGGGTCATCGATCACATCGAAAGGAACATCGGCCGCGACCTCTCCCTGGACGAGCTGGCCCGCGCGGCCAACTTCTCCCCATTCCACTTCCACCGGATCTTCGCGGCCGTCGTCGGCGAGCCCCTCCACGCCTTCGTCCTCCGGATCCGCGCCGAGCGCGCGGCCGGCGCCCTGCTCTCCGATCCCAAGGCCACGATCACCGCGATCGCCCTGGACCACGGCTACTCGAGCTCGGCCGCCTTCGCCCGGGCCTTCCGCGACCGCTTCGGCATGAGCGCCTCCGAGTGGCGCCGCGGCGGCGGGCGCCCCGCGCCCCGGGCCGGCGCGTCGAAAAGCAAGAAAGGGCAAACGGTCCGCAAGATCCGGAAAGCGCCGGGCCGGGCCTTCGGCTATCCTGCCGGGGAACGATCACGATTTCCCAGGAGGATGCCAATGAGCAATGTGAAGATCGATGTCGAGGTCAAGGACCTGCCGGCCCTGGAAGTGTCCTACGTCCGGCACATCGGCCCGTTCCAGGGCGTGGCCGGGGCTTTCGAAAAGCTGATGCGCTGGGCCGGCCCCCGGGGTCTTATCCGCTTTCCCGAGACGAAGCTCCTCGCCGTCTACCACGACAACCCGGACATCACCGAGGCGGACAAACTCCGCTCCAGCGCTTGCATCACGGTGCCCGCGGAGACGAAAGCCGACGGCGAGATCGGCCGGATGTCCATCCCCGGCGGCCGCTTCGCCGTGGCCCGCGCCGAGATCCTCCCCCACCAGTTCGGAGAGGCCTGGAACGCCCTGATGGGGGATTGGTTCCCCGAGAGCGGCTACCAGCCCGACGACCGGATGTGCTACGAGGTCTATCTCAACGACCCCAAGAGCCACCCCGAGGGGAAGTTCCTGATCGAGATCTGCGAGCCCGTCCGGCCGCTTTAGCGGCCCGGGCCCGCGGACCGGCCCCCGGGGCGACCGGCCGGCCCGTCCCTAGAAGGCCAGGCCGATCGTGGCCGAAAGGACGCCGTTCTTCAGATCGATCGTTTCCAGGTCGGGGATCTCGAGCTTCTGGAGCCCCATCGTGTACCGGGCGTCGATGTGGATCGAGCGGCCCAGCTGGAGCCCGCCGCCCATGACGGCGCTATAATCGGACGTCGGCATGTCGTCGATCTCGTAGCCCTCGATCGCCGCTTTCAGGTTCCAGCCGAAGGCCGGGCCGGCGAAAACGAAGGGATGGACGCTGCCCATCGGGATGCGGATCTTGAGCAGGACCGGGATCTCGATGTAGTCGAACTTGAGCTTGCCGCCGCCCGCGTCCGCCCCCTTGACCGTGTAGAGGACCTCGGGCTGGATGGTCACGATCCGGCCGAAGTTCAGCTCCAGGAAGACGCCGCCGCAGAAGCCGACGGTGCTCTTCCAGTCGGAGAGGGATTCGGAGAAATCGCCGTTGACGTTGGCGATGTTCGCCCCGCCCTTGAGACCGAACTTGATGCCGGCTTCGGCCGGCCGGGGAAGGGCCAGGGCCGCCGCGATGGCTCCGATCGCCAGGATCTTCGACAGGTTCTTCATGGGAACTCCTTTCGGGCGAAGCGGGTCCGCGTCCCCCCTCCTTCGCCGGCATGGCTCACGGCCGGCATCGTAGCACAGAACGCCGGCCCTGCCAACGCCCGGCCGGCGCCGGAGCATTGCCGATCATGAGCCTGGAACGTCCCCCGCACTTCTATAAGGGAGGCGCCCCGGCCTCAGAACAGGCCGAAGACGCCGTTCGGGGTGATTCCCAGAAGGTGGAACCATGTCTCGCCGGCGACGATGTTGAGCAGCCAGGCGATGGACATCATCGCGATGCCGAACTTGAACGTGTCGCCATAGCTGTACATCTCCGTTTCGTACAGGAGGGCGGCAGGCTTGCTGTTGAATGGCAGCACGTAGACGTGTTCGATCATGAAGGCCGTGGGCAGGGCCAGGCTGATCACCGGAAGGCCGAACCTGTTGGCCACGCCGATGGCGATGGGGACGAAGATCATGGCCCGCATGGTCTTCGACTCGAAGATCAGCGCGCTGAAGATCATGACCCCCGTCAAGACCAGATAGAGCACCCAGAAGGGGGTGTTTTGGCCGATGCCGAGATGGTCGAAGGCCGCATTGACGCTGGTCAAGGGCAGGTCCGTAATGGACAGGCCTGCGCCCAGGGCGTAGGCCCCGGCCGAGAACAGCATCAGGTGCCAGGGGATGTCCACTTCGTTCCACTTCACGATGCCGATGCCGGGCAGCAGCGCCACGACGGCCCCGACGAAGGCCACCGCGGTCGGACTGATGCCGTGGATCCTGTCCGTGGCCCAGAATCCCAGGATCAAAGCAAAGATGACGATGGCCTTCACTTCCTGGGCGTCGAGCTTGCCCATCTGACGCAGTTCCCGGCGCAGCCGGTCCATCCCCCCTTCGATCTGAGGGACCCGTTCGTTCGGCGCCAGGGGGAAGAACACCTTCATGGCCAGGACATACCCGATGAGCATCAATCCGGCCACCATCGGGAGCATGGCCCTCATCCAGTCGGAGAAGTACACGGAGCCGCCGATGGCGCCGCCGATGAGGGCCGCAGCCAGGAGGTTCGCGCCCGAGCCCGTGACGAATGCGCCGGCGCCGATGTTGATATCGAGCAGGTTCTGCAAGACGATGCTGCGGCCGAAATTCGTCTTGCCCCCGCCGCTGCGGGCGCCGTAGATCGCCGCGATGACCATGAAGATCGGCAGGAGAATGGCCGCCTTGGCGGTCGTGGCCGAAATGAAGGCCGAGAGCACGAGGTTGATGACGATGAAGCTGAGAAAGATGCGGGAGGCGCTCTTCCCGAACTTGAGAAGGAACCACAACGCGAAACGCTTGGCCACCCCCGTCTTGACGAGCATGCTGGCCAGGACGAACGACATGATGTTGAGCCACATCACGGGATGGCCCAGCTGGGCGTAGGCCTCCTTTTCGGGCAGAACGCCCGAGAGCACCAGGCTGACGATCACGATGAGCGACGTCAGGTAATTGGGCAGGGCCTCTGTTATCCAGAGGATGATGGCCGCCGCGAAGATGGCCAGCATCAGGTAGTTGCTGCGGATGAACGCCTCGGAGCCGACGGCTTCGAAAGCCTTCCTGGCCGAAGCGTCGACCAGTCGGGTCGGGTCGATCCTTTCCAGGAACGGCAGTTTGATGACAAATCCCAGGAGCATGAAGGCGATCAGGGCCAACGGCCCGCCGGCCAACGCCAGGGTCCTGGCGAATCCGGTCCGGGTTCGCTTCGGAAGCTTCTCGATCCGGTAGTTGGCCATGTCCAGAGGATCGAACGTCCGCGGCAGTTCGTTCGTCATGGGACGGTCCTTTCGGCCGGCCGGACGTCCGGCGCGGCCCTTGGGATGTCGATCGTCAGGCCGGGCGGGGCGCCGGCCGGCAGGATCGTCGTCCGCGGCGGCGGCAGCGGCGCGGGGACGACGGCGGGAGCAGCCGGGGCGACCGTCGCGGCCCGGCGGACGACCTCTTGTCCGAAGACGTTCTGCAGGACAAAAAGGCCGAAGAAGGTGATCACCCCGGCCAGGACCGGCGCAGCCAGCCATCCGAGAGCGATCTCCCCCAGCATGCGATAGCGGACAGTCCTGCCTCTGCGGACGATCGCGATGCCGATGATGCCCCCGATGACCGACTGCGAGCTCGAGATGGGAACGAGCGGGATGGCCGGCAGGCCATGCGCCAGCAACCAGCCCTCGAGGCCCCTGGAAGAGAAGAGGAAAAGCACCAGCGACGTGGCCAAAACGACGATGAAGCCCGCCAGCGGAGAGAGCTTCAGCAGGTCGTTGCCGACGGTCTGGATGACCTTGTGCGAGTAGGTGAACACCCCGACGGCGATGGCGATGCCGCCCAGGAGGAAGAGCTGATGGACTCCCGTCAATGTGAACATCCCGGCGACTTCGATATTCCGGAACGGCACAACGGGGACGAAGACGCCCATGACGTTGGCGATGTTATTCGCGCCCAGGCTGTAGGCTCCGAAGGCGCCGACGATGATCAGGCCGGCGCGGGTGTAGGCATCAAGGACCAGCAGACGGACGCGCGTTCTCTTGAGCACGGCCCGGAACAGCGAGTATAAGGCGGCCGCCAGCGTCGCCGTCAGGACGATGGCCGCCCCCCAGCTGAGAACGATCCGCGCCAAGGAAGGAATATCCGTGGCCGAGCCCGCAAACAGGTTCCATCCCAGGATCGAGCCGATAATGGCCTGTGAGGTCGAAACGGGCAGCTTGAGCTTGGTCATCCAGTAGACCGCGAGGGCCGCGGCCAGGGTGACCATGAAGGCGCCGGGCAGGGCATTCACCGCGCCCAGCTTGTCGAGCGTAGCGGTCGTTCCGGCCCCTCCGAGGACCGCCCCCAGGATAACGAACACACTGCACAGGGTCGCCGCGGTCTTGAACCGGACCATCTTGGCGGCGACGGCAGTGCCGAAGACGTTGGCGGCATGGTTAGCGCCCAGCGCCCAGCCCAGGAAGATGCCGCTGACGAGATACAGATAGATCATCTCATGCTCGGGCTCAGAAACCGCGCTTGATGGTGCTGATCCCCAGGCGGTCGGCGACATCCTCGGCATGGTCGGAGATGTCCTCGACGTGCAAGGCGAAATAGCGCAAGTGGATCTTGTGGCTCAGATCGAGCTTGGAGCTGAAGATCCGCCGCTTGAGCCGGTCGCTGATCTTGTCCGCCTCTTTTTCATGAAAATAGACCTTGTGCAGGGAGTTCGTCACCATGTTGAAATCGTGGAAAAAGGCGCGGACGGCCGTCACCAACTCCTCCGCGGCGCTCACGCTGACGTCGGCGAGGGCAAGGTAGTCCTTGCCAAACGCGGCCGGGATCACAGGCATTTCCACGGAGAATTGAAGCAGCGTCTTCTTTTCGGCGTTGATCACGGTGTCCATGTTCTCCAGCAGGCCCAGGACATCGCCACGGATCTCGGGAATCAGCGAATGCTTGTACAGCTGGGTCTCGATGGAATGCCGGAGCTCGTCGGCGCGGTTTTCCATCCGGGCCATCTCGCCGATCGTACCCTCAAAATGGCCGATTTCCCCGTCCAGATATTCCTTGATGCCGTTGCGGAAGGCGAGCGAGGCCTGGCTGATCGTGTCCAGGAATTCGTCGATTTGCGCTTGAACGATCTTCGATTGCTTCAAATGGATGATGCTCATGCGCTCCTCTCCCCGGCCACGGCACCCCCTTACGGCGCGGGCTTCGCGGCGGCGGCCTTCCCGCTCTTCAGCCGGCTGCGGCTCACCACTTCGTGTAGGGATGCCGGATCAGGTTTGAGTTGAAATAGCGGGGATCCCCGGAGACCTCGGTGCCAATCCAGTCGGGGAGGTCGATCTTCTGCTTTTCGTCTTCGAGCTCGACCTCGGCCACGACCAGCCCCGCGTTCTCGCCGAAGAACTCGTCGACCTCGAAGACCAGGCCGTCGACCGGGATCTTGTAGCGTTTCTTCTCGATGAGCGGCTTTTCGCACATGTTGTCGAGCATGACGTTGGCGTCCTCGACGGAGATCTCGTACTCGAACTCCGAGCGCGACACCCCTTGGGTGATCCCCTTGATGGTCAGGAAGCCCTTCTCCTCGATGGTGCGGACGCGGACGACCCGCTCCTTGATAGAGGAGAGGTAGCCCTGCCGGTAGACGGCGCCCTTGGCCCCGGCCTTCCAGGCGTCGCTCTTGACCAGGAATTTTCTTTCGATCTCTCGGCTCATGGACATCTTCCTCATAGGGGACGGCGGGGGCGGGGCGGCCCGCCCCCTCGCCGTTTCATTCTCTCCCGCGCGGCGGTCAGAAGGAGAAGTAGAAGCCGCCCTGCAGGATGGTGAAGTCGTCGTTGCCGGTGTAGTCGCCGTGGCCGGTGGCGTACACGTCCAGGTTGACGAAGGTGTAGTTCAGGATGAACCGCAGGTTGGCGTAGGGCCGCCAGTTGAGGCCCAGGGTGACGTTGTTGGCCTTGCCGCCCAGGACGTCGGCGGCCGCGTCGTTGAGGTTGAGGCTGCTGACGCGGACGGCCAGCTCGAAGGCGCCGAGCTTTTTATTCCGGGGGTGGATGGGGCCGGCGGGCTCGCCTTCCTCGACGCTGTAGACGCGCTTTTCGCCGGTGATCATCCAGCTGGCAAAGGCGTAGTAGCCCGAGAAATCGGCCCGCGGGGCCTCGATCTGCTTGACGCTCGTGGCCAGGTACTCGCCTTGCACCAGGACGGGGCCGGCCGCGGCGGCCAGCTCGAGGCCGTAGCTGTCCCAGCTTTCGGCGTCCATCCAGCCGGTGTGCAGGAAGCGGGCATCGGCCACGTGGGTCTCGGGCCGGGCCCGGAAGCGCACCCGCCCCTCGTCGTTGGCGAACGGCGTGGAGTGGCCGTACGAGCCGCCGATGTGGATGAAGCCGTTGTCCGAGAGGATGGGCAGGTAATTGGCGCGGACGTTGTAGTTGAGGGCCTCGTTCTCGCCCGTCTCGTCCACGTTGCCGGCCTCCTCGCCGAAGAGCCCGGCGAACAGGCGCCAGTTCTTCCCCCACTTGGCGATGCTCAGGCCCAGGCGCCGGTCAGGGACCAGGGCATTCGGCAGGGCCCGCTCGAGGAAGGTGATGTAGCGGGACGAGGTGACCTCTTCCACGCTGTACTGGCTCTTGTGGTTGCCGAGGGTGATCTGCATGTTCTTGAAGCCCCGGTAGCCGATCCACATGTCCTTGACGTCGACCTCGTTGCCGGCGAAGTCGATGTCGAACTGCGCCACCCAGTTGCCCCACACCGGCTTGAGGCCGAGGCGGGCGCGGCGGACTTCCGTGCCGTTGCCGAGCGGGTTGTCGTTGCCCGAATAGAGCCCGAAGGCCAGGTTGATGCGGCCGTCGAGCCGGAACTGGAACTTACCGTCCTCGGACTGGAAGACGAGCAGCCCGTCCTCGCTGTGACCGGTGATGGCCGGGGTTTCGGCCTCCTGGGCCGCCAGCGCCAGGGCGCCGCCGAGCATCAGCAAGCTCAATAGGAAAATTTTCTTCATAGGAACCTCCTTGGGCGATTAGGATATCTCCATGCCTGCGAAGCGCTTCAGCGCTTTCAGGTAATTGACGTTCTCATAGCCCCCGAGGCTGAGCCCGCGGACGGTCCGGATGACCGCGGCCGGGTCCTCCATCTCGACGGCGACCGTGCGAATGGGGCTCCCGTCGAACTTGAGGTCGGCGATCTCGACGATGCAGCCGTCGATCTTGAAGCCCCGGCGCTGTTTGTCCACCCGGATTGTCCGCAGGTCGGGGTGGGGCGCGACGAGCTCGTTCAGGAACTCGTCGTAGGCGTAGGCCTCGCGGCGGAGCTCCGGCAGGGGGGCCCGCCAGGCCCGGAAAACGTCCTCGAGGACGGGGCGGGCCAGGGGGAAGCCGGCTTTCATGACCGGGTACCACTGCTCCAGGCCGTCGGCGTCGACCTGCTGGAGTGTCTTGATGTCCATGAGCATGTCCCGGATCTTGGTGTTGTCCATGCTCCGGCGGGACAGGATATAGACCTCCGCGCTCATCCGGACTTGCTCGGCCGGGTGGGCGTTGATGCGGACCTCGGCTTCCCCAAACGACACCCCGAACGTCCGCCATTCCCAGCGCGCGATGATCTGTGCCATGGGCAGTCCCTCCGTCCTAGCTTAAGAACATACTATCGTCCGCGGGCGGCCGGCTGGCAATAAGGGGAAGCCCCGGTTTCTTTGTCGGGGACAGCCCCGACAGCGGGGGCCGACGCAGAAAGAGGCCGTAACGCGGGGCTAGCGGGGGTCCTCGGGCCGCTCGAGGTCGGCCCGCCAGGCGATGGCCATCTGGAGGAGCTCGGAGGCGTCCTTGATGTGGAGCTTCTGCTTAATGCGGGAATAGTAGGTCTCCACGGTCTTGACGCTCAGGTTGAGATCCTCGGAGATGCGCTGGGTCCGCAGGCCGCGGCCGACGAGCTTGAAGATCTCGAGCTCGCGGTCGCTGAGGGCGGCCAGGGGGGACTCGTGGCCGGCGGCTTCGGTCCGGGCCATTTTGTCCAGGAGCTTGTCGGTCATGGCCGGGCTGAGGTAGACCCGGCCGTCCAGGACCCGGCGGATCGCGGCGAGCAGGATCTCAGCCGAGGCGTGCTTCATGACGTACCCCTTGGCCCCGGCCCGGACGGCCCGCTCGGCGTACAGGGACTCGTCGTGCATGGAGAGGACGAGCAGGGGCAAGCGGGCCGCGCGCTTCCGCACGGCCTTGATGAGCTCGATACCGTCCATCCCCGGCAGGGAGATGTCGACGAGCATGAGGTCGGGCTCCAGCCGGTCGAGCGCCGTCAGCGCCTCGGGGCCGCTGCTAGCCCCGCCGCAGACGCGGAGGTCGGGCTGCTGGTCGATGAGCTGGGAGATGCCGTCCCGCATGAGGGGATGATCGTCGACGACGAGGACGGCTCTCTTGCGCGGCGCCCGCTCTGTCATGTCAGCCCCGGTTCCCGAAGGCCGCCGGGTCGGCGAACACGCACTTGACGACGGCCCCGCGCGTCCGGCCGCGCTCGACGCGAAACGAGGCGCCTATGGAGGCCGCCCGGTATTCCATGATGTTCAAGCCCATGCCCTTGCGGTTGGGCTTCTCGGGGAAACCGGTGCCGTTGTCGGCGATGGTCAGCACGACCGCGCCCTTGCGCCGCTCCAGCCGGACGGCGATCCGGCCGGCCTGGCCGTGCCGCAGGGCGTTGTTCACGGCCTCCTGGACGATGCGGTAGCCGTGGAAGATGACGGCCTCGTCGGTCGAGTTCAGGCCCGGCTCGCTCTCGACGGTGATGCGGACCTTGAACAGCTCCCCGACCGAGCAGGCCAGCTCGTTGAGGGCGGCCACGAGGCCGCCCTTGGCCCGGGTCGGATACAGGCCCCGGGCCAGATCCCGGGTGTGGGTCAGGGCGTTCTGCAGGTGGGCGACCAGCTTTTCCAGGTCTCCGGCCTCGTCCAGGCCTCGCGCCTTCAGCCGCCCGACCAGGGCCTGCCCCATGAACACGATCCCGCCCAGCTGCTGGGACAGGCTGTCGTGGAGGTCCTGGCCGATGCGCCGCTGCTCTTTCTCGCTGATCTCCATCATCTGACGCTGCAGGTCGGTCTTGATGCCGATCTCGCGCCGCAGCCGGTCGTTCGATTCGACGAGGGCCCGGGTGCGGTCCCGGACGCGCTCCTCCAGGGCGTCGAAGGCATATTTCCGTTCGGTCTTGTCGTGGATGCTGCCCATAACGCGCCTGGGGACGCCGCGCGGCCCCAGGCACACCCCGCCGCGGACGCGCATCCAGCGGATCGCGCCGTCGCTCCGCTCGACGCGGAACTCCTCGTCGAAGGAAGCCTGTTGATCGACGGCCTTTTTCAGGGCGGCCGAGAAACGCGCCCGGTCCTCGGGGTGGACTATCTTCAGGAAGGCCCCGAAGGGCTCGTCGCCGTCGCCCGCCCCGATGGCCAGAAGGGCCTTCATGTTGGCCGACATCAGGAGGCGGTCGGTCCGCAGGTCCCAGTCCCAGAGCCCGATATCGGCGGCCTCGAGGGCCTGGTGCAGCTGGTCGGACCGCTCGTCACGGCAGGCCCGCGGCCGCCGCCGGGGCGAGACGGCCGCCGGCCGGGCTTTCTTCCTCCTGGGCGTTCCCATCTCGCTCGCTCCGAACGCATTGTATGCCCGGCGGCCCCGAGGCGCAAGCCGGCGGGCGGCCTTGCGTCGGACCGGGCTTCCCATTATGATGGGGCCTGATCCGCCGTCGAAGGAGGAACGATGAGCGTCAAACCGGTGTGCGTCAGGCTGCTCGTCCTAATCGGGCTCCTGCTGGTCACGGTCCTGGCCGCGTTAATTCTCCGCACCAGGGTCCGCGACGGGAACGGCGCCCCGGCCGGATCCGCCCTCAAGCGGCCGGTGCTGACCGACGAACTCGCGCCGTTCAAGGCCCGTTGGGGCGCGGCGCGCTACTCGTCGCACGACGAGGAGCTCTTCGTCCGGGATTTCTTCGCCGACCGGCGCGACGGCGTCTTCGTGGATATCGGCGCCGGCCATTACCGCGACCGGAGCAACACCTACTTCCTGGAAAAGGAGCTCGGCTGGTCCGGCCTGGCCGTGGACCCGCTGCCGGAGCTGGCCGACGGCTGGCGCCGCCACAGGCCCCGCACGAAGTTCTTCACCGCCTTCGTCTCCGATGTCCCCGACCGCCCGGCGGCCCTCCGTGTCGGCGACAACTCCCTGTTCTCCTCGGCCGAGGCCGGATTCACGGAATCCTACACCGGCGTCAAGAAGACCCTTCAGGTCCGGACGGTCACGCTCGACGGCCTGCTCGAGGCCGAGGGCCTGACCCGGATCGACTTCCTGTCCGTGGACGTCGAGCTCCACGAGCCGCAGGTGTTCGCGGGCTTCGACCTTGGCCGCTTCCGTCCCGGGCTCGTCTGCGTCGAGTCCCACCCCCAGGTGCGCCAGCAGATCCTCGATTATTTCGCCAAGCGGGGTTATGCCGTCGTCGCCAGGTACCTGCGGGCGGACCCCCAGAACCTGTGGTTCGCGCCGCTTCCGGAATGACCCCCGCCTGACGGGCCGGCCCGCCTCCGCCCTCCCCCGACGCGGCGCTCCGGCGCCGGAGGCATTTCCGCCGTCCGGTATAATGTAAGGTCGGAGTGATGAAGCCAGCCATGCCGAAAAAGACGGCCGCGTGGATCGCGCTTGTCCTGGCCCTGCTCGCGGGCCGCTGCCGGTACGGAGTCGAGGACGGCGGATATGACCTGTCCCGGTTCCGGGACGATCCCGGGCTCGTCGCCGTCCCCGAGCCGCTGAAAGGGCTCGTCCCGACCAACGCCGAGGCCGTCCGGACGATCCGGAGCCGCGACCGCGGCGGCGACCTGCGGTTCGTCATCATCGGAGACACGGTCTCCGACGGCAACGAGACCTTCAAGGGCTTCCTCGGCGAGATCGCGACCCTCGATCCCCGGCCGGCCTTCATCGTCCACCTGGGGGACCGGGCCGTCTCGCCTGTCGTCGAATCATTCGGCGCCTACCTCAAAGCCATCCGGCACCCGCCCTGCCCCATCCTGCACGTCGACGGCAACCACGACGTCCGCGAGGAGGGCGAGCGCCTGGCCCGGGCCTTCTTCGGCGACAGGGATTACACCCTCGACCTGGGCGACAAGCGCTTCGTGTTCATGGGCAATGCCTGGGCTCGCGGCAGGCACGGCCTCAGCCGCGAACAGCTGGACTGGCTCGAGGCCGCCCTGGCCGCGCCCGCCCCGGCCCGCAAGTTCGTCTTCGCCCACGTCCCGCCGCGGGCCCCGTTCAGGCGGATCGATCCGGGCGCGGCCTCGCTCCTCACGCCGGCCTTCGAGAACGAGCCGGAGTTCCTGGATATCCTGGCCCGCCATCACGTCGTCCTGGCCGCCTTCGGCCACCGCCATGTCCACGCCTCGCTCGTCTACAACGGCGTCCTCATGGTCATGACTGGAGGCGGGGGCCAGAGGAATTTCCTGGACCCGAACGTCAAAGAGCCCCTGTTCACCAAGAAGCACCATTACACGCTGGTGGACATCCCGGCCTCGGGGCCGGGCCGGCCGCTCCAGGGCGTTCTCTCCTGCATGGGGCCCGGGCACGAGACCCTGTTCATCTCGTCGTTCAGCCAGCCGGCCGAGTTGGCGGGCGGTTCTCCTCTCGCCGTGGCCCTCCGGCCCTACCCCGCATCCCAGGCCGGCCCATTCCGGCCGGGCGATCCCGCCGCGGCCGGGCTGGCCGTCTCCGGCCGCACGCCCTGAGCGCCTTGATTCCGGCCGGCCCTTCTGACATCATGGCGGCAGGCAGCGAGGTGCCCATGGCTCTCTTCGTCAGGCGGCTGAGCCCGCGCCGCCTCAAGGCCCTGCTCGGCCGCGAGGTCGGCCTGTCCGACTGGTTCACGGTCACCCAGGAGCGCATCGACGCCTTCGCCGCGGCCACCGAGGACCGCCAATGGATCCACGTCGACCCGGAGCGGGCCGGCCGCGGCCCCCTCGGCGGCACGGTCGCCCACGGCTTCCTGCTGCTCTCGCTCGTCCCCTTTTTCAATTTTTCGAACGAGGTCTTCCAGGGACGCTTCCGCCTGGCCGTCAACTACGGCCTCGACCGGGTCCGCTTCCCCGCCCCGGTCCGCGCCGGGTCGCGCGTCCGCAACAGGGCCGTCCTGAAGAGGATCGAGAAACGCGGCTTCCGCCGGGTCCTGCTGACGGTCCAGAACACCATCGAGATCGAGGGCGCGGAGAAGCCGGCCATGGTGGCGGACGTCCTGGCCCTGATCTACCTCTAGGGGCGGGCTGTTGAAGCCGGGGCGGCGCCTCCCTATAATGAACCCAGTCCGACCAAGGAGCGTGCCATGGACATCAAGGCCATCGCCATCGACAAGCCCGAGGACATGAACTTCATCCTCGGCCAGTCCCATTTCATCAAGACGGTCGAGGACATCCACGAGGCCATCGTCACCACCGCGCCGCAGATGAAATTCGGCCTGGCCTTCTGCGAGTCGTCGGGCCCGGCCCTCGTCCGCCATACCGGGAACGACGAGGCGCTCGTCCGGCTCGCGGTGAAGAACGCCCAGGAAATCGGCGCCGGGCACTCGTTCCTGATCTTCATGACCGGCGGCTTCCCGGTCAACATCCTCAACGCCGTCAAGGCCGTGCCCGAGGTCTGCGGCATCTACTGCGCCACCGCCAACCCGGCCGAGATCGTCGTGGCCGAGACGGCCCAGGGTCGGGCCATCATCGGCGTCGTGGACGGCGTCCGGCCGGCGGGCGTCGAGGACGCGGAAGGGATCGCCTGGCGCAAGGGCTTCCTCCGCCGGATCGGCTACAAGCTCTGAGCCGCGTTGCCGGCTACCCGGCCTTCTCGTCGATCGCCGGATAGTACAGGCGGATGAACCGCTCCTGGACCTCGAAGGACCAGTGCACGTCGCGGACGTGGTTGGCCGCGTCCCCGCTCCGGCCCTGGCGCAGCAGGTCGACGACCGTCTGGTGCTCGCCGATCGAGGCCTCCTCCCATTCCTTGACGAAGCCGGCGACGCGCGGGAAATCGTAGAGTCGCTTCTTCAGGTTGTTGACGATCTTGACCAGGCTGTCGTTGCCGCAGAGATCGAGAAAGGTGTTGTGGAAGGCCAGGTTCTTCTCGTAATAGGCGTCGAAATCGTTCTTCTCCAGGGAGGCGGCCATGTCCCGGTTCAGGGCCTCCATGCGGTCGATGTCGGCCGGCTTCATCCTTTCGAAGGCCTTGAGCAGGGCCATGCTCTCGAGCGGGCCGATGATCTCGTAGTAATCGCGGATGTCGTGCCCGGACAGGGTGTTGACGACGATCATGCGCCGCGGCAGGATGGTGACGAAGCCCTCCATCTCGAGCTGGAGCAGGGCGTCGCGCAGGGGGGTCTTGCTGACGCCCAGCTTCTTCGATGTCTCCCCCATGTCGATGGCCGATCCGGGCAGGATCTGGCCGTGCCGCATCTGGTCGCGGAGATACTCGTAGACCTGCTCTTTGAGGGACTTGACGTTAAGGATCGGCTGACGGTCCATCATCGGGTGCCTTTCAAACGAAAGGAGTCGTTGGGATCAGAATAGCCAATCCCCCAGGCCTAGTCAAATGGTCCCGGCGCCGGCGCGGAGCGGACTCTGGGGAGCGGAGGTCAGGATCACGGCCGAGCACTCGAGGCCGGGATTCTGAGAAATATCCTTAGATAGCGCTTTCTTCCGATATCTCCCAGAAGCGTGGCTCCGAGTTGCTCCGCCATGCTTCTGATGGTCTCTTCGATGACTCCGCTCCGCGCTGGCCCTGAGCCAAGCCGAAGAGAGGGATACTCCCGGAGATGGAAGAAGAGCCCTATTTTTTCCGCGGCGGCGAAGCCCGCGGGGCCATGATGCGGCGGGTGTACTCGGTCTCGACGTTCTCGAAGAAGGCCCCCTCGAACTGGCCCGGCCGCAGCGTCGGCAGCGTCGCCTCGATGTCGATCGGCGTATCGGGGCGGACCCGGCTGAGGTCGGCGTAGTGGCCGATGAAGGTCCGGCCCGGCGAATGCGGGTAAACGCTGTTGTAGGCCTTGAGAACCTCGACCGGGGAGCCGTTGACGGTCAGGGACACGGCCATGTCGTCCGTTCCCTCGACGATGGGCAGGTGGAGCAGGAGCCGCCAGGGCCCGAGCCAGGGGGCGCGAAGGTCGTCGTCGGTGTAGGCCACCGGCCAGCTTTTCTTCCGCTCGGCCAGCTGGGCCAGGACGCGCTGCGGCACGGTGATCCGGGCCTTGTAGATCCCTCCCGTGAATCCGTCCGGGACCGGCCCGGCGCTCTGGGACTGTCCGAAGGCCCGTCCGGCGAAGCGCACCGTCGCCGTGACCACGCCCTGGTCGAGCTTGAAGGGGTGGACGACGCCGTTGACGGTCAGGGCCCGGACGCGGGCCCGGTCCGGCACCCGGACGACGATCGTCATCGAAGTCCCGGGCTCGGCCACAACCCCGGTCAGGGCCAGCCGGCCGGCGGCCAGCTCGGCCGCGCCCCGGACGTTGAAGAGCACGGGCTCGGTGATCTCGGCCGGGGCCGGGAAGATCTCGTAGACGGCCGCTTCCCGCCCCCGGAGGGTCCAGGCGGCCTGGCCGCCTCTCGACCAGAAGCCCTCCGGGGAGCCGACCAGGCGGCCCTCCTCGGGGTAGAGCTCCTTGATCATCAGCTTGTCGCCCTTGGCCAGGCCGATCGCGGCGTCGAGCCCGAAGCGGGCCTCGCGGCGGCCGGGGTTGGGGTTGAAGAGGAAGACGAGGCCCCTGTCCCCGACGATGGCCGCCGTGCCGTCCACCCGGCCGGCCAGGGGCGGGCCGATGATCGGCCGCAGGGCGTGGAGGTAGCGGGCGTTCTCGTCGGTCCAGTCGAGCCATCTGCGGAACCAGGCCTTGTCCTCGTCGGACAAGGCGGCGTACTCTTCCGCGTCGCGGGCCGGGATGAAGTTTACGACGTGGTGGAAGGGGGCCGTGCCGATCGACGAGAGGAGCGAGTACCTCCAGCCGAGGGCGTCCCAGTCCCTGGGCCGGAAACGGTCGCGGCGCATGACCTGCTTCTCGTCGTTGCGCTCGGACTGGTGGGTGATGAAGCCGGGCATGATCTCGGGCGGGGTAAGCCGCTCGACGCTGTAGGTCCAGGCGGCGAAGCGCTGGCGGTCGGCCGAGACCCGGTCGGTATGGAGGTCGGGAAAGGCCTTGAAGCTCTCCGGCTGCTCGTCGGTCAGGGTCGGGTGCGGGTAGGAGCCGGCCAGCCAGGTCCAGGGCCCGAAGTTCTGGTACTGCTGGCGGCCGTCGACGACGGCCTCGAAGGACTCGCGCCGCAGGCCCTCGAGGATGCGCCGGCAGCCGAACCACTGGGCGTACTTGCCCGAGGCCTTGTCCTGCGCGATCCACCAATGGTCGAAGGAGAAGCCGGCGGCGCTGGTGGCTCTCATGAAGTTCAGGAGCTTGTCCAGCCACCAGTCCTGGAACGAGCGCAGGCCGGTGTCGGCCCCGGCTTTGGCCGCGTTCGGCCCGGCCCATGCCGTCCAGGCAGGGTCCTGGAGGAAGGGCAGCGACGGGTAGGCGTAGGCCATGAGCTTGAGGTTCTTGGAGGCGGCGTAGGCCAGCATGTCCTTGAGCCCGGCCGGGACGTCGTCGCGGCGCGGGTCCCACTCGCCCTTGCGGAGCTTCTGGCCCAGGCCGAACCAGAGGACGTTCTCCCAGCCCCAATCGTCGGCGTTGTCCTCGAGCCTGGAGAGCTCGCTGTTGGCCGGGGTGTAGAGGAGGTGGGTGACGCCGAGCTCGGCGGCCCGGTCCATGATCCGCTTGTACTCCTCGACGCCGCCGGGCGTGCCGACGTCGATCTGGTAGTCGTTCTCGCACCAGGGGATGTGGACGCGGACGCTCCGGCCGGGATAGTAGAGGAGGAAGGCACGCACGCAATCGACCAGGGCGTTCGATTCGGCGGCGTCGATCCACGGCGAGCCGGCCAGGAGCTTGGGATAATCGGCCACGAATCTCCATTCGGGCACGGCCTGGGCCGGGAAGCGCGTTCCGCTGAGCTCGACCAGGCCGAGGCAGAGGCGGTCGGAGGCGAAAGCGCCCAGGTCCCGGCTCCACTCCATGTCCGGGGCGTAGGAAACGGCGACGGTCGAGCCCTGGCGGCTCCAGGCCATGAACGGGTTCTGGAGCAGGACGAACGCGCTCCAGGCGGGCCCGGACGAGGCGTCGGCCCCGGCGAAGCGGCAGAGGACGCCGAACGAGCCGTCGCGGAGCTTCAGCTCCCCGGCGACGGGCCGGCCGAGCTCGGTGGCCAGCGGCGCGACCGCGTTGACGCGGAAAGCGCGGCTCCGGGCCGAGGTGACGACGATCTGCTTGGTCAGGAAATGCCAGGCCGGCTTGAGCTCGTAAACGATGTCGAAGGTGTAGGGATCGCGGGCGTAGCGATAGGCGATCCTGGCCGGCGTCATCTCGATCTCGGCCGGGCCGAGGCGGCCGATATCGACCGCCGTGCCGTCGATGGTGATCGAGGCCGGGTCGGCTGAAAAGGCCAGCGTCCGCCCGGAGGCGGGCGACGCGAGCGAGACGAGCCCATGGTCGTCGAACTCGGCCCGCAGGCGGCCGTTGTCGAGAGCCATCTCCGCGGCCGCCGCGGACAGGGCCGCGACGAGCAGCCAGACCGCCAGGACCGGGAAGAGGCGGAAACGGGGCGGGCGTCCGGCAGGGATCGCGGTCATGGGGCTCTCCTTGAAAGGCATGGCCCGATTATAACCGAACGGAACCCGGTTTGGGGAGAGGAAGCGCGCCTGTCCCGGCCCGGCCGCGGAGCGGAGCCGGGAGCCGTCAGTCGACCTTCATGTCCAGGCGCTTGGGCGGCCGCACGGCGGCGGACGTGCGGGGCAGCCAAACGAGCATCTGGCCGCCGCCCCGGTTGGCCCAGGCGTAATAGGGGATCGCCAGGAACGGGCGGGGGCTTTCCACGGTCTTCCCGGCGGCGGTCTTCGAGACGGCCGCCGCTTCGCCAGAGATGACCACGACCCCGTCGAGGAGATCCGGCCGGAAGCCGGCCGAAAGCGGCACGCCGTCGCCGAGGACCAGGTCGAACACGCGGTCGCCGTTGTCGACGCCCTCGACGGAGAAGACCACCGGCCCGCGCTGGAGGGCGACGCGCCCGGCGTCCTCGGCCACGGCATCGGCGGCGACGACGCGGCGCACCGGCATCGGCAGGGCGAGCTCGATCGTTTCCCCGGTCTTCCACTCCCGCCGGATCCGGGCGTAGCCGTCGCTGAGGTCTAGGGCGACGGTCTGGCCGTCGACTTTCAGGACGGGCTCGCCGGCGCCGGCGTCGAGAAAGCGGTAAAGGCCAGCAGGCATGGCCTGGCCGCGGGCCCAGCCGGGGATGCGCACGGCCAGCTCGAACGGCCCCGGCCTATCGGGAGCGACGGTCATGACGACCGTGCCGTCCCAGGGATACCGGGTCTCCTGGGTCAGGACGACGGTCCGGCCCGGGAGCGCGACCCGGCCGGAGCCGGCGATAAAGAGGTTGACGAAGACGACGTCGTCCCGGGTCGCGTAGACGTAGCCCGGCAGCGAGGGCAGGAAGCGGGTCATGTTCGGCGGGCAGCAGGACACTTCGAACCAGGGGCTGCGCTGGTAGCCGCCGGCCGACTCGAGCGGGTTCTGGTAGAAGAAGCGGTCGCCGGAGAGCGAGACGCCGGAAAGCAGGCCGTTGTAGAGGACGCGCTCGAAGACGTCCATATACTTCGACTCGCCGTGGAGCAGGAACAGGCGGTAGTTCCAGAGGGCGTTGCCGATGGCGGCGCACGTCTCGGCGTAAGCCTCGGCGTTGGGCAGCTCGTAGGCATCGCCGAAGGCCTCCGAGCCGCTGCGGGCCCCGATGCCGCCGGTCAGGTACTGCTTCCGGCCGGCCACGTCCAGCCAGAGCCGGTCGATGGCGGCGACGTATCCAGGATAGCCGCCGAGGGCGGCCACATCGGCCAGGCCCGAGTACATGTACATGGCCCGGACGGCGTGGCCGACGGCCTGGTCCTGCTCGAGGACGGGCCTGTGGTTCTGCAGGTACTCGTCGGAATCGTAGAGGGCGAAAGGATCGCCCGGGGCGTGCCGCTCGCCGCCGAAATAGCGGCCGCGCTCGTCGAGGAAGAACCTGGCCAGGTCGAGATAGGCGCTGTTCCCGGTGGCGCGATAAAGCTTGGCCAGCCCGATCTCGATCTCCTGGTGGCCGGGAAAGCCGTGCCGCTGCCCCGGGCCCGTTCCGAAGGTGCGCAGGAGTAGCCCGGCGTTCTTCTCGGCGATGGCCAGGAAGGTCCGCTTGCCGGTGGCCTGGAAGTGGGCCACGGCCGCCTCGTACATGTGGCCGACGTTGTAGAGCTCGTGGCTGACCCGGAGGTTGGACCAGCGTTCGGGGCCGGCGCCGGCGGCCGGGCGGGCCGGATCGGCCGTCCGGGTCGTGTAGAGGTAGCCGTCTGGTTCCTGGGCCCGGCCGATGAGGGCGACGAGATCGTCCAGCGTCTTTTCGAGCGCCGGATCGGGGTGGAGGCGCAGGGTGTAGGCGGCCGCCTCCATGGCCTTGAAGACGTCCGAGTCGTTGAAGCGCCGGCCGATGGTCGGCCCGGTCATGAGATGCGCGGCCTTGCGGAAGTTGTCGACCCGGCCGGTCTCCTCTATCAGCCGCAGGGCGTAGGGAACGGAAACCGTCCGGTTGGTCTCCAGGCGCGGCGCCCAGAACGCGTCCGTGAGCCGGACCTCGGTGAAGGCGACGGGACGGATGGGGTAATCCCGGTCCGGCGCGGCGGCGCCGGGGGCGGCGGACCGGCCGCGGCAGGCGGCCGACGCGAGGCCGCCGGCCAGGAGCAGGACCAGGGCCAGGACCGCCGGACGGGGGAAGCGGTCGGGTGATCTCATGGGGCCTCCGGGCTTTCACTATACCACACGGGCGCCGAATCCATTATAATCGCGGACATGACAGGGCCGTGGCTGATCGCGATCGGCATCGTGGCCGGCGTTTTCGCCGGGCTCTTCGGCATCGGCGGTGGCATCATCATCGTGCCGGCCCTCATACTTTTCGCCGGCTTCCCGCTCGTCCGGGCCACCGGCACGTCGCTCGCGGCCATCCTGCTGCCGGTCGGCATCCTCGGGGTCATCGCCTATTACAAGGCCAGGATCATCGACCTGCGGGCTTCGCTCTATATCGCCGCCGGCCTGCTGGCCTCGGTCATCGCCGGGGCCTGGCTGGCCAACGCCTTGCCGGTCGATGTGATGCGCAAGTTCTTCGCCGTCTTCTGCTTCTACGTCGGTTGGAATTTCGTCGATCCGGTCGGCCGGTTCAGGAAGTGGCGGGGTCTGTCGGTCGCGGCCGGGCCGGAGCCGGAGAGCGACCCCCATCCGTCACCGTTCCCGCTCGTCGGGATCGGCCTCCTGGCCGGGATCATGGCCGGCATGTTCGGCATCGGAGGCGGCAACATCATCGTCCCTCTGTTGACGCTGGCCCTCCGCTACCCGCCGAAGCGGGCCATCGCCACGTCGCTCGGGGCCATCCTGTTCCCCTTCGGCATCCCGGGCGTCCTTTACTACGCCAAGGCCGGCAATCTCGATCTCGGCGCCGCGGCCTGGATCGCGGCGGGCCTGTTCCTGGGCACCGTCTTCGGCGCGCTGATCACCATCAAGCTGCCGGGCCGGACGGTCAAGCTCCTCTACGGGCTCTTCCTCCTGTTCGTCGCCTGCCGCTTCTTCTTTTCCTAGGCGCCCGACGAGCCGGCCGGGCCGGTCCAAATAAACGGATTAATTCAAATTTTTGGATGCCGAGATCGAAACAAATCGTTCATTTCGTTTATTATCTATTGGTTAGAAAAAAGGGTGGCTGGCATTCTTTTTGCATGAATTTTAATGCCCCCGTATGGAAAGGGATCACTCTCGTCGGGAGGATTCCATGAAAAGAGCTTTATTCCCCGCGGCCGTCATCCTGCTGGCCTTGGGCGCCGGCGCCTGCGGTTCCGCGACGTCGCCCTCGACGCCCGTCAGCCGGAGCCAGCTGAAAGCGGGAGACATCCATATCGCCGTGGCCATCACCGGGCAAGGAACGGGCGTCCTGAATTTCCGGATCGGCGTCCAGAACGGCGGTCCGGTCAAGGAAACACTGGAATTCAGCTGCGGCCAATTCTTCGACATCGAGGTCCGCGACGGCGGCAGCCTCGTCTGGCGCTGGTCGCACGACAAGGCCTTCACCCAGGCCCCGTGGGAGCTCGAGCTCGACCCCCGCGAATCCTTCAGCCAGACCACGGATTGGGACCTCGCCGGAAACGATGGGAGGCCGCTCGCTCCCGGGTCCTATGAAAGCCGGGTCTTTATCACGAATTCCGACGGCGGCGAGTCGCTGGTCTATCAAACCTCGCTAAAGATTTGAGAAGGCGCCAAAGATAAGGCCATTCCGGAGACGAAATAAGGGCCTGAAGCGCGTTCCCGGCCGGCTTCTTATGGATCCGGCCCGCCGATCGGGCCGGGGACCCTGAAGAGCTTCCCCGACGCCCGGGCGATCTCCCGCCCCTCGCTGTCGACGAGCCGGCTTTCGGCCAGGACGATGCGCCCCTTATCCTCGACCAGGCGGCCGGCCAGCTTCAAGGGCGCGCCGGTCAGGGCGGGCTTGACGAAGCGCACCGTGATCTCGCCGGTGACGCACTTGATCCCCTTCGCCCCCGCGGCGTAGATCAGGGCCTCGTCGAGGACGGCCGCCACGAGGCCGCCGTGGACGACGCCCGCCCAGCCCTGGAAACCGGCCGGGAAGGTCACTTCGGCGGCCGACTCGCCGCGCTCGGGATCGACCCGGAGCCGGAGCTTCAGGCCGATCGGGTTCCTCTCGCCGCAGATGAAACAGGCCCGGTCGTCGCGGATATCCTTGTCCATGAGGCTCGTTTAGCACATTCGTGGAGGGCCCGCAACCCCGGCCGCGACCCGGCCCCCTTGCCCGCCGCCCCGCAATCGATTATAAGAAAGGGAGACAGAAAGGAGAGCCGCGATGACCGACCTCGCCGCCGACGAGACCGTCCTCAACCTGTTCAAGCAGAGTGACGCCCTGCTCCACGGGCACTTCAAGCTGACCTCGGGCAAGCACTCGGAGTGGTACTTCGAGAAGATCCGGCTGATCGAGAAGCCGGCCGCCCTGGAAAGGATCGTCGACCTCCTGGCCGCCAGGATCCGCCGCGAAGTCCCGGAGTTCGACTACGTCGTCTCTCCCGCCTACGGCGCCATCGCCATCGGCTTCCTGGCCGCCCTCAAGCTGGGCAAGAAGTTCGCCTTCACCCAGCGGGCCGACGAGAAGATGACCCTGCGCTCGGGCTTCTCCGGGCTCGACGGCTCGAAGGCCGTCATAGTCGAGGATATCCTGACGACGGGCGGGTCCATCCAGGAGGTCGTCGCCTGCCTCAAGGAGCGCGGGACGGCCGTGGCCGGCATCTACGTCCTGGTCGACCGCACCGGCGGCGCCGTCCCGATCGAGGGCCGGGCCGTCGGAAGCCTGCTGGCGCTCAAGGTCGAGGCCTTCGAGCCGGACGCCTGCCCGTTCTGCGCCGAGGGCATCCCGATCACCAAGCCCGGCGCCTCCGACAAGAAGGCCTGACGCGGTCGGGCCCGCCGGTCACTCCTTTTCGGCGACGGCGGCCGCCGCGCTTTTCTTCCTGCCCGCCAGCCTGTCGGCCACGACGTAGAACGCCGGGACGACGATCAGGCTGAGCGCCGTAGAGAGCACCAGCCCGCCGATGACGGCGATGGCCATGGGCATGCGGATCTCCGAGCCCGAGCCGAGCCCGAGGGCCGGCGGGATGGAGGCCATCAGGGTCGCCGTGGCCGTCATCAGGATGGGCCGCAGCCGGATGGGCCCGGCCTTCTCCATGGATTCGCGGGCCGAGATGCCCTGGGTCCGGAAGGCGTTGGCGTAATCGACGAGGATGATGGAATTCTTCTTGACGATGCCCATCAGCAGCAGCAGCCCGATCATGCTGAAGATGTTCAGCGACTGGCCGGCGGCGAGCAGGGCGAAGGCCGCCCCGGCGACCGACAGCGGCAGGATGGTGATGATGGTCACCGGGTCCTTGAACGAGTTGAACTGCGAGGCCAGGATCATGTAGGCGATCAGGATGCCCAGGCCCATGGCGAAGAGCAGCGAGCTCATGGAATCGCGGAAGGCCACGCTCGACCCGCCGAGCACGACCCGGTAGCCGACCGGCAGGGTCTTGCCCATCCCCTCGACCACGCGCAGGACCTCGGCTTGGGCGTGGCCGGGCGCGACGTTGGCGTAGATGGAGATGGCCCGCTCGCGGTCGCGCCGGGTGATGGCCTGGAGGGCCGCCTGCTCCTCGAACAGGACCAGGGACGACAGAGGCACCAGCTCGCCGTTCCGGGCCCGAACACGCAGCCGCGAGATGTCCTCGGGCCGCGACCGCTGCCCGGCCATGAGCTTGACCCGGACGTCGAGCCGCCGGCCGCCGGTGCTGTATTTGCCCACCCGGATGCCGCCGACCAGGGCGTTGATGGTCGTGGCCACGTCGTCGACGGAAACGCCGACGTCGGCGCAGACGGCCCGGTCCGGCGTCACCCGCAGCTCGGGCATGCCGACCCGGTAGTCCGAGTCGAGGTCGACGACCAGACCGCTGGCCGTCAGGTCCTGCATCAGCTTCTGGCTTAGCGGCACGAGCTCATTCCAGTCGGCGCCGCGGACCGAGAACTCGATCGGGAAGCCGCGCTGGGCCGTGAAGCCCTGCTGCGAGGTGTCCTGGATGACCGCCCGGATGCCCGGGATGGCGTTGAGCTCGCGGCGGACGACGGCCGAGAGCTCGGCCTGGCTGAGGCGGCGCTCTTTGGGCTGGACCAGGGTGACGAACATCATCCCGGAATTTACCCCGCCGCCGCCCATGCCGCCGACGAAGCTGAAGATCTGTGTGACCTCGGGGTGCCTGTTGATCACGTCCTCGGCCTTGATCAGCAGGGCGTCGGTCTCGGTGATATCCGAGCCGACCGCGGTCTGGATGCGGACCGACATCTGGCTCTGGTCCTGCGACGGGACGAACTCGCTCGGCAGGACCATGAAGACCGCGATGGCGGCCGCGAACAGGACGCCGGCCAGGGCCAGGATCAGGCCGGGCCGGCCCAGGCTGCGGCGGAGGATGGCGCCGTAGCCCCGCTCCAGCCGGCCGAAAGCCCTGTCGACCGCCTGGCCGACCTTGTTCCGGCCCTCCCGCGTCGTCTTGAGGAACTGGGAGCAGCGGGCCGGGGCCAGGGTGACGGCCTCGATATACGACAGCAGGACGGCCAGGCAGAGAGTGATGCCGAACTGGAGGAAATAGCGCCCGATGATGCCCTTCATGAAGACGACCGGGACGAAGATGGCCACGACAGCCAGGGTCGCGGCCAGGGCGGCGAAGGCGATCTCCTTGGTCCCGTTGAGGGCGGCCGGCACCAGCCCCTCCCCGCCCTCGCGGTGGCGAAAGATGTTCTCCATGACCATGATGGCGTCGTCGACGACCAGGCCGACGGCCAGGGCCATGGCCAGCAGGGTGAAGGTGTTGAAGGTGAAGCCCAGGAAGTAGATGATGGCCACCGTGCCGAGGAGCGACATGGGGATGGCCAGGATGACGTTGAGCGTGCTCGACAGCGATCCCAGGAACAGCCAGCAGACGAAGGCCGTCAGGGCGACCGAGAGCAGCAGCTCGAACTCGATCTCGTTGACGGAGTCGCTGATGAACTTCGTGCTGTCGTTGGTGATGCCCAGGGTCATATCGGCCGGCAGCGTCTTGCGGTAGGCGTCGACGGCCGCCCGGACGCGCTTGGCCAGGGCCACGGCGTTGGCGCCGCGCTGCTTCTTGACCCCCAGGCCCTGGGCCGGGCCGCCGTCGACCCGGGCGATGCGCCGGATGTCCTCGAAGCCGTCCTCGACGAGGGCCACGTCGCTGAGGTAGATGGGGCTGCCGGAGACCTCGCGGACCACGATCTTCCGCAGGGTGTCGAGGTCGAGGGCCTCGCCCAGGACGCGGACGTTGACCTCGCGGCCGGGCGTCTCCAGCCGGCCGGCGGGCAGCTCGATGTGCTCGCGGGCCAGGGCCGTCGTGACGTCGCCGACGGTCAGGTTCTTTTCGTCGAGCTTGGCGGCGTCAAGCCAGATGCGGACATTCCGCGTCAGCGTGCCCATGAGCGAGATCTCGCCGATGCCGGGAATGGTCTGGAGCTTCTCCTTGAGGCCGTACTGGACGAAATCGCTGAGGACGCGCTGGGGATAGGGCCCGCCGAGGCGGATCATCATGATCGGGTTGTCCTCGGGATTGGACTTGGAGACGGTCGGCGGGTCCATGTCCCGGGGCAGGCGCCGGACGGCCTGCGAAACCTTGTTCTGGACGTCCTGGAGGGCGATGTCGACGTCGCGCGACAGCTCGACCTCGACGGTGATGTAGCAGGAGCCCTGGCGCGAGCTCGAGGTCAGGGAGCGGATGCCCTCGATCTGGACCAGCGTTTCCTCGAGGGGCTCGACGACCTCGTTCTCCATGACCTCCGGCGCCGCGCCTTCCCAGGTGGCGGAGACGTTGATCGTGGGGAAGTCGACGTCCGGGAATTGGCTGATGCCGATCCGCCCCCCGGCGACGAGGCCGAAGACGATCGTGGCGGCCATGAGCATCCAGGCCAGGACCGGTTTCTTGACACAGACTTCCGTGAGGTTCATGGTTGAGATCCTTCAGGCCCGGGTCATTTCCGGGCCGCCACCCCGCCCGCCTCGGCCGGCTTGCCGGGGACCGCGGGCTGGCCGGCCGGGGCCCCGATGCGCACGGTCACGCCGTTCGACAGGGCCTCGGAGCCGCGGACGACGAGGGTTTCGCCGCCATTCAGGCCGGACAGGACCTCGACCTTGCCGTCGGCCGAGCGCATGCCCAGGGTCAGGATGCGCTCGACGGCCTTGTCGCCCTCGACGACATAGGCGATGAAGCCGCGCTCGCTCGGCCGAACCGCGGCCACCGGGACGACCGGCGCCTCGCCGGCGGAGGCCACGGGCACGGTGATCTCGGCGAAAGAGCCCGGGCGCAGGGACTTGTCCGTCGGGTCGTCGATGTTGGCCGTGATGGCGACCAGGCGCGAGGTGTCGTCGGCCGATTCGGCCACGTGGACGACCTTGGCCGTGAACTCGCGGCTGTCCTCCCGGACCGTGAACTTGGCCACCTGGCCGGGCTTGATCCGGGCGGCGTCGCGCTCGGGTACGCGGAACCGGAGCAGGAGCGGATCGCGGCGGACGAGCGTCGCCAGGACCGTCCCGGTATTCACATACTGGCCGGTCTGGACCGTCCGCGTCTGGATGATGCCCGGGATGGGGGCCTTGACGAAGGCGTCGCTCAGGTTGAGCTTGGCCTGGTTGAGGGCCGAGCGGGTCTGGGCCACTTCGGAGGCGGCCGTCAGCACTTTGGTCCGCCAGGTCTCGACCTCCTCGCCCGGTATGAGCCCCGGGTTCTGGGTGGTGACCGTCTCGCGGCGCTTGAGCCCGGCCTCGGCGTCGGCCTGGGCCGCCTGGGCCTTTTCGTAGGCGGCCTGGGCCGATTCGACAGCCAGCCGGTAGCGCTCGGTCTCGATCTCGACCAGCACCTGGCCGGCCGCGGCATATTCGCCTTCGGCGAAGCGCACCCGGTCGACGGCGCCGGAAACCCGGGCCGTGACCTGGACCTTCTCGAAGGCCTCGACCGAACCGACCGCGGTCACGGTGTAAACGAGCGAGCGGACCGGGACCTGTTCGACGTCGACGGGGAATTGGACGCGTCCGCGCCCCCCGCCGGCCGGCCCGGAGGCCTCCTTCCTGCACGCGCCGGACAAGACGATGAGGCCGGCGGCGGCCAGGATGAGGGCGACGAAAGGCTTGGGCTTCAAGGTGATCACGTGCGTGGCTCCTTCCCGAAGGGGTCGAGGCCCAGGGCGGCTTCCAGGCTGAGGAAGGCGACGCCCAGACCGTAGCGTTCCTGGACAAAGGCGACCTCGGCCTCGAAGAGACTGACGTTGGCGTCGGCGACCTCGAGGGCGGAGGCCAGGCCCTGGCGGTAGAGTTCGGTGGTTTCGGCGGCGTTCTTCTTGGCTACCTCGTGAGCGACGGAAGCCTGCTTGAGCGAGGCGCGCTGGTTGGCCAGGGAGACCAGGGCCTGGCGGACCTCCAGGTCCACCCTGCGGCCGGCGGCCTGAACGTCCAGGTCGGCCAGCCGGGCCAGGGCTTTCTGCTCCTTCCGCTGGCCTAAGCGGGTCAAGCCGTCGAAGATCGTCCAGTTCAATGTCGCGCCGACGCTCCAGTTCCAGTTCCTGTTGTTGAAGCTGGCCTCGTTCGTCAGCCGGTACTGGCCCGTGGCGGAGAGGGACGGCAGGAGGCCGAGCATGGGCAGCTTGGCCAGGGAGCGCTGGGCCGAGGCCGTCCAGCGCAGGGCACCGATGTCGAGCCTGCGGGCCAGGGCCTCCTCGATCAGGGCCTCGGCGTCGGCGGCCTCGGCCGAGGCGGCCTCGATCAGGAAGTCGGGGACGACGAGGGAGTTCCGGACGGCCTCCGGCGCGGCCAGGAGGTTGCCCAGCTGCAGGGTGCTGGTCTCGACCTCGCCCTTGACCTGGGTCAGGCCGACCTCGGCCGTGGCGTATTCGAGCTCGGCCCGGGTGACGTCGTTGACCGAGGCCAGGCCGGCCGAGAAGCGGGCCTTGGCCGCCGCCAGGTTCTGGCCGGCGAAGGCGAAGCGCCGGGCCGAGGCCTCGCGGACCTGGGTCGTGCCCAGGGTGGCCAGAAAGGCCTGGCTGACCTCGAAGGCCAGCTGGCGGCGGCTCTCGGCGGCCGAAGCCATGTCGGCGTTCCGCTGGGCCCGGACGGCCGAGAGGCTGGTCAGGCTCCGGGCGTCGAAGAGGGATTGGGAGAGGGCCAGGGTCTCCGACAGGGCGTTGTAGCGCTGCATGATGACTTCGGCGCCGCCGACCACGCGCCTCGTCTCATAGGCTCGGCGGGTGTAGGTGCCGGTGCTGCTGATGGTCGGCAGGAAGAACGAGCGGGCCTGGGCGACGCGGGCATCGGCGGCGTTGACGCTCTCCCTGGCGGCCAGGGCCCGTTCGTTCCGTTCCAGGGCCAGGCTGACCGCCTCGTCGAGGGTCAGGGGCTTGTCCTGGGCGGCCGCGAGAGGGGCCAGGGCGACGAACAGGCCCAGGGCAACCGCCGCCGGGCGCCGGCCCCGGATCGGTCCGGAGTTGTGTGCCATCCTCTTTCTCCTGATAAACCGGGCGAAATTCCACCCTAATACCTTGAGACGTCCAAGAAGCTGTTTTCTTCCCTCCGCCGTCAGGGCGAAACCCGGGGGCGGAGGAGGGGGCGGCCTACCACTTCTTATATTTCCAGAAGGCCAGGAAGCTGACCATCGAGATGCCGGCCAGGCCCATGATGATCCAGAAGGCCGGGGTCTCCCGCAGGCCGAAGGGCAGGGTCACGTTCATCGAGAAGATCGAGACGACCAGGGTCGGCACCATGATCGAGATGGTGATGATGTTCAGGGTCTTCATCAGGACGTTGAGGTTGTTGCTGACGATCGAGGCCCGGGCGTCCATCAGGCTGGCCAGGATGTTGGAGTAAACCTCGGCCTGGCGATAGCACTGGTTGTTCTCGATGACGATATCGTCGAGGAGCTCCAGCTCCTCCTGCGTGAAGCCGAACTTGACGGCGTTGTGACGGATCTTTTCGATCAGGGCGCCGTTGGAATTGACCGCGTTCTGGTAATAGACCAGGCTCTTCTGCAGGGCGAAGAGGTTGATGAGGTAGCGGTTCTCCATGGCCCTGTTGATCTTCTGCTCGACGTCGTCGGCGATCTGGTTGATGATCTTGAGGTGCTCCATGAAGTGGTAGATGGCCCGGTAGATGAGCCGGATGACGAGCTCGCGCAGGCTCACGACCTTGGCCAACTGCTTGCCCTCGAAGACCGTGGTGTCGTCGGCCGTGACCAGGATGAGGATCTCGCCGAAGTAGAAAACGCCCATGGTCGAGGCCTTGAACAGGAGCTGGTCGCCGCCGGAATAGTTCTTGGGCCGCTTGTAGATGAAGGCGATGTGGTTCGGCTCGCACTCCAGGCGGGCCTGCTCGTCGGGGTCGAGGGCGGAATTCAAGGTGTGCTCGTCGATCTGGTACGTCTCGACGAGGAGGCGCTTCTCGGCCTCGTCCGGATTGACATAGAGCAGGACCGGGGCCGCTTCGTCCGCGGTCTCGACGATCTTCGAGTTCTCGATCCGGTAGCGTTTCAACATCCGCAGCCTCCTCCGGCGGGCCGGCCCTGTCTTCCTCCCGGCCATTATGCCCCGCCGCCGCGGGGATGGCAAGCGCCGCCCGGGCCGGGGCGGGGGATCAGAACGAAAATTCGACGCCGGCGAAGAGCCGCTTTTCCAGGCCGTGGGCGCGGACTTCGAGGACCCGCCCCCGCCGCCGGATGACCTCGTACCGGGCGTAGATCTCGAACGACGTCCCCGGGACTCGCCAGCCGGCGCCGGCGAGCCAGCGGAACCTGCCGTCGCTGAGATGGGCGTTGTTCGTGATCTCGCCCTGGAACCTGTCCAGGGCCTCGGCGGAGCCCCAGGCGCCGAAGCCGACCGAGGCCTGGGCCCGGAAATCCCCCCATTCCAGGCGGGTGCGCCCGGAGAAGGTGCCGCCGAAACCGTAGTAATACCCGTAGTAGGTGACCGTCGTCTTCATGCCGGCGATGGTGTCGTCGGGCGGCGTGTGGTGAAGCTCCGAGTAGGCGTTGAGGGCCCAGGCGTTGATCAGCCCGAAATCGAAATAGGCCTCGGCCACCGTCCGGAGCCTCAGGCCGGGCCGGAACACCGTCCAATCCACGACCGGTCCGGCGAGATGCACCAGGGCCAGCTTGTCGGTGAAGGCCCGCGGCCGCTCGAGGTGAAGGTCGTAGCCCTGCTTGACGGGCACCGGGGCGCAATCGTAGGTGTCGAAGGGTCTTTTCTTGAAATATTCGAACGAGGTCCCGAGACCCATGATCAGGCTGAATCCGGCCGGGCCGGCGGCGATCTTCTGCCGGAAAGATCCCAGGGTCACCGCGGACGTGGAGAAGCCGGTCTCGTCGGCGCGCCCATTCCGGACGGCGTAGTCCAGGGTTATGCCGGCGAAATGGACGTCCTTCAGGCTCCTCCGGACGTCGCCGGTCCGGCCGTAATCGGACGGCCAGAGCAGCTGCGCCCGGAGGCCGAAATCGAGGCTGGTCCGGGCGGGCTCGCCGGCCCGGGAGAGGCTGCGGCCTCCGATGAACACCGCCAGGTCCCGCCACCCCGGCGGCGCGTAATCCCTGGCGCCCGGCTTCTTGCGGTCCAGCCAATGGTTGAACCTGACCGCGGGGTTGACGAAGCTCAAAACCCGGGCCAGGAGGCCGGGCTGGTGGGTCAGGTAATGGCCGACCTGATACCAGGGCTCGCCTGTAGAGAAGGAGCCGAGCCCGGTCGTGATCTGGTCGTTGAGAGAGATGACTTCCTTCCATTCGACCACGGTTTCCCAGTAGGTCGAGGCGGCGACGGCCATCAGCCAGGACTCGAGCCAGGTCAGGTTGTTGGATCTGGCGAACTGGTAATAGACGCCGCCGGCCAGGACATGGCTCCAGTTGAGCTTGAAATTGTTCGAATCGAAACGCCAGCCCTTGAGCAGGACGACCCGCTCGAACTGATCATGGACGTTGAGCTGGAATTGCCAGTCCTCGGGGAAGGCGGCCCGGGTCCAGTAGCTGGTCGTGGAATATGTCAGGAAGGCGCCCAATTCGATCCAGGCGCGGCCGGGCCTCTTCTTGTGCGCCTGGCTGACGGCCGGGGCCGCCAGGGAGAACGGGACGGGATCCGCGTCGGCGTCGGCCCGGGACGCCTGAACGAGGGAGAAGCGAGGCTCCGGGATCGGCGCGCCAAGCTCCGCGGCGGTCAGAACCTCTCCCAGGATGACGATCGACGATCCGGCCAACAGGATCGCAGCGATCCGCCTCGTCCGTCCGCCCATCGCAGCTCCTTTCCGCCGTTCGACGCAGAATTCAATGAGCAACTCTAGACGGTTCAAGCCCGCCCGTCAAGGCAGGACGGCGGAGAAGCCGGGCGGCGGAGCGGCGGAACGCCGTCCCGGACGGCCGTTCGGGACGGCGGACGGCTCACTGGAGCTTGATCGTCTTCGACAGCTTGCCGCCGTGGCGCGAGGCGAAGCGGACCGTGATCTCGCCCTTCCCCTGGACCAGGAACTGGTGCTCAACCTTGCCGAAGCCGGGCACGACCAGGAATTGCAGCTCCGGCCGGGCCTTGGCGTAGGCGACCTGGTCGGTGTAGGGATCGAGGAGCGGCCCGCCGGCCACGACCTTGGCCCCCGGCCCGCCGACCGTCAGCGTGTCCTGGGGATAGAGCCTGGCCCGCTGGGCCAGGTAGCTCATGGTCGGAAGGGCCTTGGGATTGGACAGCCGCGTCCGGACGCGATACAGGCCGCCGCCGAGGGGCTTGACCTCGAAGACGTCGAGGGCGACGTCGGGCAGGTGCTTGGCCGAGAACAGAACGGCCATGGCGTTGCGGTGGACGAGGTCCTTGATCATGAAGGGCGCGCCCAGCCGGGAGCTCATCTTGGCCCAGCCGCCGATCTCAATGTCGCCGTAGACGGGATGCTGGAACGGCTTCCAGGGCTTGTAGAGCTCGCCCTGGACGACGTTGTCGCTGTATTTCAGCCGCTCGCGATCCGACGATCCGCCGAAGATGTCCCGCACGGCTTCTTCGCCGCGGCTGCCCTCCTCGGGCCGCTCCGAGGCGCCCTTGAAGGTTTCCGATTCGGTCTGGAAGACCTCGGCGCAGTAGAAGTAGGCCCCCATCGTCTGGGTCATCCACTCGCCGGAGTCGCCGTAGGTCGAGTAGAGGTCCTTCCAGGAGATCAGGTAGCGGTACCCGGGGATGATGCGCTCGCCCTGCTTGCCCAGGAAGTCATAAACGGCCACGTCCTGGGGCGGGTATTCGCCCAGTCCCTTCCGGCTGGGGCCGCGCAGGAACATTCCGCCGTTGTTGTGGAAGGACCAGGCGAAACAGATGTTCGGCTTGGTCATCGTCCACTCGGCCAGGGCCTTGAGCCCGCTGCCGGAGAAGGGGAAGTCGCCCGAGCCGCTCTGGACGTAGGGCGGGGCCCAATCGAAGCCCCAGTTCCGGTTGCCGTCGACGTAGCCCGGTTCGTCCTCGTTGACCTGGCCGTCGCCGTCGTTGTCCAGGCCCTCGTCGCCGAGCAGCGTCCATTCGCCCTTCTCGCCCGGCTTGACGCGGACCATCAGGCGCGGCTCCTCGGGGTCGGTCCGATATTGGCCGAAGGGGTCCTTCTTGCGCATCGTGCAGATGTTGCCGTCGCCGTCGAGATCTTCGGGCGGGTCCTCGTCGAGGAGCCCGTCATGGTCGTCGTCGGTCGGGATGCGCAGGGTCCGGCTGCTGTCGGGCGTGTTGGCGTCGGCGAAGAAATGATAGCGGCCGTCGACGTTGACGACCGGCACGACGTAGAAGCAGGCCTTGTCGACCAGGGCCGTGACCTCCGGGTTCTTGCCGTAGTTCCCGAGCAGGTAGTCGAGGAGATAGAGCGAGATGTCCCCGCCCTGGATCTCGTTGCCGTGCATGTTGCCGTCGACGTACATCCCGGGCTTGTCGAGCGCCGCGCCGGTCTTGGGATTGACGACGGTCATGGCCATGATCGGCCGGCCCTCGTCGCTCCGGCCGACGGTCTCGAGCGTCGTCAGCCGGGGATAGGCCTTGTGGAGAGCCTGGAGGGCCTCGTAAACCTGGTCCAGGGGGTAGTACTGGTCGAAGCGCAGGGGCGCCGTGATCGCGGTCCCCTGGGCGGGGAGGGCGGCGGCCAGGGCCAGGAGCATCAGGACGGAACCGGCGAGCTTCTTCACTTGGCACCTCCGAGGTCGACCGCGCGGGCATCGCCCCAGGCGGTCCGGGTCTCCGCGTTGATCTCGATCTTGACCGGCTTGGCGGCCCGGACGATCCAGGTCACGGCCTGGGCGCCGCGGGCCGGGACGGCCTGAACGAGGCTTCGCTTCCTGCCCTGGGCGATCTCGAAGCCCTCGCCGCGGAGGGTGACGACGACCGGCGGGATGCGCTGGTTCCGGGCGCCCATGGCCGTCGGATAGGGCAGGTCGCCCGTGTTCTCGATCCAGGCCTTGACCTCGTAGACGCCGCCGCCGAGATTGGTGACCTTGGCGTCGGCGATCCGGATCCGGGCCATCTTCCCGGCCACCTCGAAAACCCAGGGGGCCTGGCCCCGGACGAGGCCCTCGATCATGCCGGCCGGAGGCGTGGTCGCGGCGTAGGGCACGAACCCGCCGATCTCGACGTCGCCCAGGGTCGGGTGCTTGAACGGCTTCCAGGGCACGAAGCCCTTGCCGCCGAGCTCTTTGTCGCTCCAGGCCAGCAGGGCCTTCTCCTTCGTATCGGCCCCGCCTTCATCCGGCTTCTTGGGCATCTGCTTCATCATTTCGGCCATCTTTTTGGTGTCCATCATGCCGCCCTTGAGGGCCTCGA
This sequence comes from Acidobacteriota bacterium, assembly GCA_022711665.1. Taxonomy (GTDB): domain Bacteria; phylum Acidobacteriota; class Aminicenantia; order Aminicenantales; family Saccharicenantaceae; genus RBG-16-66-30. Next base: position 170,519 of record JAKLEN010000001.1, read on the forward strand.
TGACCTGCTTGGCCTTGAACCCGTCGGGGGCGCCGGAGGCCTTGAGGAAAGCCCCGATCTTCTCCTCGCCCAGGGCGATGAACTCGTCGTTGGTCATCTTTTCGAGCTTCTCGGGCGTCAGCTCGTCGGCCGGCTTCTCCTCCTTGACCTCGGGCGGGGTCCAGAAGTCTAGGGCGAAGGACGGCAGGCCGAGCTGGTAATAGGCGTAGAGCTCGAGCGAGCCGTCCTTGTCGCCGGCCGGCTCGAGGCGCTTGCCGTCGAGCTTGGCGGCCTTGAGGAACTCCGCGTACTTCCCGGCGAGCTCCTTGTAGAACTTCAGGTCGTCCTCGAGCGGATTGACCGCCGCGCCGAGATCGAGGAAGCCGGCGATCAGGCTCTCGGTGACCTCCATGCCCGGCGGCATGAGCGGCTTGACCATCTCGATGATCTCGGCCAGGGCATAGGTCCGGGTCGGATCGGCGTTGATGTAGCCGGCGAGGCGCTCGGGGACCTTGATCTGGCTGAGGTCGGCGTCGCCCTTGCGCCCGGCGCGCGGCGGATTGAGGCAAAAGTTCGATTCGCCGAAGACGAAGGCCAGGCCGATCTCGCGGTGGGCGTCGAAGAACTTCAGCAAGGCGTAGGTCTCGGGCTCGCTGCCGGGCCAGGGGCCGGCGTCGGGGGCATGGTATTTGTAGAGGTGGGGAAAGGCCGTGCCCAGGCTGACGCCGCCGGGCCCGTCCTCGTTGTACTGGCCGTCGCGGTCGTTGTCGAGGCCCTCGGTGTAGAGCGTCCAGACGCCCGTCTCCCCCTTCGTGCCGTCGGCCTTCTTCATGAGGCGGGGCTCGGCCCCGACGGACATCCAGGTTCCGACGGGTTCCTTGACCCTCATCTGGGTGATCAGGCCGTCGCCGTCGAGATCGTCCGGCCCGTCCTCGTCGGCCGCGTCGTCCTGGTCGTCGTTCATCGGCCGGCCATTGCGGGTGTCGCGGCGCAGGGGCTTGGCGAAGTAGAGCGAGGCGGCGTCGGGATTGCCGCAGGCCAGGATGTACCAGGTCCGGTCGGCGCGCAGGTCGGCCCTGGCGCAGATGGACTTGGCCAGCCAGAGACCGGCCTCCGCGGCCAGCGGCGCCGCGCCGTCCATGTCGGCCGCGACGAAGACGGCCGGCAGGGTTTTGGCGGTCTTGGCGGCTTCGGGCCCGATCTCGAGCAGAACGAGGTCGCGGCCGCCGGGGCTCTTGGCCAGGACATGGGCCCTGGCGAACGAGGGGTTGGCCTTGGCCAGCTCCTGGAGCGCTGCGGCTATCTCTTCCGGCCGGTGGTAGCGGTCGAAGGCCAGGTCGGCGGCGGCCAGGTGAACGAGGCCGGAACAGGCCAGGACCACGGCGAGGACAACGGGTATGCGGCGAAGGGTCACGTGACGGTACCTCCCTTGTAGAGGATCGAAGGAAGAATCTCGCAAAAAAGCCGGGGCGAAGTCGACGCGGGCCCCGGCGTCTCCTCTATATACGCCATATCGGCGGCAAATGCTCAAAAAATTTTTAGCTCATCTCCCGTCTCCGGGATCCCCTTCTGCGGCGGCGATGGGTCCGGCCTTCGGCCTCGCCGGCTTGACGAAGGGAGCGGCCGGTGGTAGAACCCACTTGATGGCTAATCGATTGTTCATGAGGAGGGCGCCCATGATCAGGAAAACTGTACTGGCCGTCATCGCCGCCGGCCTGCTGGCCGTTGCCGCACCAAATCCCGCCTCGGCCGGGCCGGGCCAGGCGCCGTCGGTCCTGTCCATCCGCGACCGGGCCGCGCTCACCTACCGCATCACGGCCGCGCGCCTCGATACGCTCCTCCCCCGGCTGATGCGCGAGACCGGCTTCGATATGTGGATCGTCTCGTGCAACGAGGACAACCTCGACCCACTCTTCGAGACCATGGTCCCCTACGAGAACTGGAACCCCATCACCCAGATCCTGGTCTTTTTCGACCGGGGGCCGGCCAAGGGCGTCGAACGGCTGAACATCTCGCGCACCGACACCCAGGGCCTGTTCCAGAACGCCTGGGACGCCACGGCCTTCGACAAGAAGAAGGGCGAAGGCCAATGGGAAGCCCTCGGCCGCGTCGTCCGCGAACGCGACCCGAAGAGGATCGGCCTCAACGAGGGCGAGGTCCAGTGGCTGGCCGGCGGGCTGACCGTGGTCCTCAAGAAGAGGATCGTCGACGCGGTCGGGCCGAAATACGCCTCGCGCCTCCAGTCGGCCGAGCCGCTGGCCACGCTCTGGGCCGAAACGCTCGTCGACGACGAGGTCGAGCTCATGGAGCGGACGGCCGCCCTGTCCCGGTCCATCATCGCCGACATGTTCTCGTCCAAGGTCGTCACGGTCGGCCTGACGACGGTCGACGACCTGCGCTGGTATTACTGGCAGCGCGCGGCCGACCTCGGCCTCAAGGTCTCCTTCAGCCCCTTCGTCTCGCGGCGCGGTCGGTCCCCGAAGGATGCGGAGAAGTGGGGCAAGGACGACAAGGTCATCCGGCCCGGCGATCTCCTCCACTGCGACGTCGGGATCAAGTACATGCGCTGGAACAGCGACCATCAGGAGATGGCCTACGTCCTGCGCCCGGGCGAGACGGACGCGCCGGAATCCTTCAGGAAGCTCCTGGCCGAGTGCAACCGGCTCCAGGACGTGTATTGCGGCGAGTTCCGGACCGGCCTGACCGGCAACCAGATCCTGGGCAACATCCTGGGGAAGGCCGGCGAGCTCGGCATCCCGGGACCGCGCGTCTACTCGCACTCGATGGGCCTCTTCCTCCACGAGCCCGGACCGCTGATCGGCCTGCCCTGGGAGCAGGTCAACAATGCCGGCCGCGGCGACGTCAAGCTCGTGCCGATGAGCACGTTCACGGCCGAGATGAGCGTCACCGGGCCCGTCGCCGAGTGGGGCGTCGATTTCCGCGTGCCGCTCGAAATGGACATTCTTTTCGACGGCGGGAAGGCCGTCATCCTGGCCGGACGCCAGACGTCCTTCCACCTGATCAGATAGAAAACGGGGGCGATCCCTTCCTCAAAGGTCCTTCGGGGCGCCCTTCCGCTCGATCCTGACGTTCAGGCGGTCACCCAGGTAATCGGCCGCCGATACGACCAGCTGTTCCAGGGCGCGGCCTTCCCGCTCGAGCGGCGACTCGGCCTCATTCAGGGTCCGGCGCAGGTCCCCGGGCGCGGCCGCCAGCCTCTCGAAGGCCGCCCGGGCGGCGGCCGGGCCGCCGGCCGGCGGCGCCGGCTCGCGTCGCGCCGTCCGGAAGAGAACGAGCCCGGCCGCGATGAGGATCAGGGCCGCCGCCGCGATAGGCAGCGGGCGAAGGACGGCCAGGGAACGAGGCCGCCGTTCCCGGCCGGCTCCGCCGGGCCGGGTCTTGTCCCCCGCCGTCTCGAGATCGAGCGGCCCGCCGGCAGCGGCCGGGGAGACATCGTCGAGCCAGGCCGACCGCTCCGACCGGAGCCGCAACGAAAGCGTCTCCGACGCCAGGGCGTATTCGCCGCAGGCGCGGCAGCGCCCGAGGTGACGCCCGACCCAGCGGGGCGCCTTTTTCCCGGAGTCTTCCGCCCTCGAAACGAACCAGCGGCAGAGCGCGCAGACCATCGTCTTTCTCCCTTCCTTCACGGCTGGACCGCCGTCCGCGCCGTCCCTGGCCGCGGCCGCGCGGCCTGGCCGGCTTCCGGCCCGAGGCGCTCGGCCAGCTTCGTCCGGGCCCGGTGCAGGAGCACCCGGACGGCCACCCGCGACCGGCCCATCACGGCGGCGATCTCCTCGACGCTCATGTCCTCCCCGTAGCGCAGCCACAGGACCCGGAAACGGTCCCCGCCCAGGGTCCGCGCCGCGTCCCAGGCGCCGGAGGCGCCGTCCCAGTTCCCAGCCCGGGCCTCCGGGTCCGGCGCGTCCCCCAGCGGCTTCGCGGCCAGGTGCTTCCGGGCCACCGCGCCGCGGCGGTAGGCGTCGATGGCCAGCCGGCCGGCCGAGGTGTAAAGCCAGGTCGAGAAGCGGCAGTCCGGGTCATACGCCGCGATGTTCCGGTAGAGCTTGAGGAATGTTTCCTGGACCAGGTCCTCGGCGTCCTCGTCGCTCCCGACCCGGGAGCGCAGATAGACGAAGAGCCGGCGCCTGTAGCGGGACGCCAGCTCCTCGAACGGCCGGCGCGAGCCGGCCCGCGCTTCGCGGGCCAGCTCCTCGTCGGTCCTCGCCTCAGTCGGACCGTGTTCGGTCATCCTCTCCACTCGGCCCCGGACGGCCGGGGCCCTCTCATCCGGGGCCGGTCTCCCGGCCGCCTCAATCCAGGAAGCCGTGCAGGCCGTGGAAACCGGACCCTTTCGTGATCATCTCCGCGATCTCCTTGGCCGGCCTCTCGAACTCGAGCTTGAAGACCTTGCCGTCCACGCCGAACTTGATCCCCTCGAGGAGCGAGGCGATCATCGCCGCGTCCGGCTGGCCCTCGCTCAGCTTGGCCATGGCCACCAGGCCCTGGGCGACGTCGGCCATGCTCCTGGCGCTCTCGGGCGAATCCGCGGTGACCTGGAGCCGGACCTGCAGGACCTCCTTCTTCTCCTGGGCCATGAAGAACAGGCCGCTGGCCTTTTCCAGGATCTTGGACCGGCCGATCTCCCGGCTCAGCCCGCCGAGGTCCGGCAGGGCGCCGCTGATGAAGGCCGTTTGGGGAACGTCCTTGAGCCAGGCGCTAAGAGCGGACCCCTCGTAGCTCCTGGCCTTGCCGCCGGCCGTGTCCAGCACCTTTTCGACGGCCGCCCGGCCCTCGGAGAAGACGACGAGGTTGTCGTTGACGAAGGCGCCGCACTCGTCGTCGTCGATCGAATAAAGGATGTAGGCGCCGTAGGCCGTCTCCTGGTGCTCTTCGGCCTTCTTGAACTGGCTGATGATGCCGGCCTTGTCGAACCTGCCGGCGACGGCGAAGACGACCTTGTCGTCGCCGGGCCCGAGCCCGAAGACCGTCACGCCGGTGATATCTTTGGGCACGTCGATCTTGAACCAGCGTTCGAGATCCCGGTTCTTGATCTCGAGCTTGCCGTCCTTGTTCAGGAGGCTGAAGAGATCCGTGGCCACGAACTTCTCCATGTCCAGGTGGACGACCCACTTGGCGCCCTCGGGGACGATCGACGCCGGCACGGTCCCGGGGAAGGCCGGGACGGCCCAGAAGAGGGCCAGGGCAAGCAGGGCCGCGATCAAAAGGGCAGTTTTTTTCATCGTTCCCACTCCTTATCGAATTATCCGTCCGCCCTGTGATACGCGCCGGGAGTCCGGTTGTTTCACTTCCAGCGCCTCCTCCGCGGCCGGCCTCGATGAGGCTGGAGGCCGTTCCCGGGCGGATTATAACAGAGAGGGCTGCGCCGGGGCGACCCGCGCGCCGGATCGAGATAACCCCTATCCCGTGTCTCCTATCTTGCGCCGCCGAGGGCTTCTTTAGTATGATATTGGCGAAAATCCGAAGCTAGGAGGTCTGGTGGGTAGAGGAAACAGAGCATTTAAGAGCGAAAAGCGGTCCAAAGAGCTGAGAAGACTGAAGAAACAGGAAGAGAAGCGGCTCCGGCGCCTGGGCAAGCTTGCCACTCCAGAAGGCGAACCCGAGGTTTTCTCGCCCGACGAGGCGCCGGCGGCCCCTCCCGACCCGGACGCCCCCAAGCAGGAAGAGTCCTGAGGCGGTCCGCGAACGGATTCATTTCTTATCCTTCCGGCCTTGATCCCCAAGAGGGAGCGCGCCTCCGGCCGGACCCGATCCCGAAAGGCCCCATGAAGCCCGAGTTGCGCCTCGGCGGAGCCTGCCTGGCGCTCGCGGCGGCGCTGACCCTGGCAGCCGCCGCCGCGGGACGCGAGCGGATCCTGTTCAAATCCCTGCCCCCGGCCGACCCGGCCAGGCGGATCATCCAGGCCGTCCTCGACTCGCCGCGCCTGGCCCCGGGCCGGGGACCGGCCGCCTCGCCCTGGAAGGGCCCGGACATCGAGGGCGCGTGGCGGCGGGCCCGGAGCTACTTCCCGGCCAGCGCCTTCCTGGTCCGGCCGGGCACGTATTTCATGACCCACGGCTTCGACGCCGGCGGCCGGCTGTTCATGGAGATCCACGAATCGGCCTACCTGGCCCTCTGCGTCGAGAACCTGGGGACGTTCGCGCCGGACGCGATCGTGGGAGAGTACGGCCGGATGCTCGGCGCGGCGAACGGCCGCGAGGCCGCCGCCTTCCGGGAGAAGGTCGGCCGGCTCGAGCGCTGTTTCCGCGACGAAGCCTCGAATCGCTCCCTGCGGAAAGCGCTCGGCGGCGACCTCTATGCCCGGCTCCTGGACGGCCTGCGCCGGGAGGATTATCACATGCTGGCCGGCGGCCTGGTGCACGAGGGCACGCACGCCGGCCTCGACGACGCCCTGGTCGCCCGGCTCCAAACCGAGTTCGGCGCCGGCCGGCGGCCCGTCCAGTGGGACGAGCTCGGCGCCTTCATGGCCGAGATCGTCTATCACGCGCCCCTCTGCGTCAGGGCCGCGGACGACATCGCCGGCGGCTGGCGGCGCATCGAGGCCCGGCTCGGCGGGCTCGAGGGGCTGCGCCGGAGCCGCGGCCTGCCGGCGGGCGCAAGTCTGACCCGGTTCGAGAAAGCCAGGACCGGAGCCTGGGCCGAGGCCGCCCTCGTCCGGCTGCGCCTGCGCGAGATCTGGCAGTCCGCCGGACGCGTCCAGGACCTGGCCGCCGTCTTCCGGAAGGACTATGTCGGGGACGGCGTCCCCCCGGACGTCGGCGCCCTCCTCGACCGGCTGGACCGCGACGCGGCCGGCTTCGCCGCCTCGGCCGGAGAGGCCATCGGGGAGACCGAGGCCCTGGTACGCTCGCTAGAAGAGGTGCTGGACGCCTGGGGCGAGTGGGCGTCCGGAGGCCGGCCTTTCCCGCCGCCGGTCACGGACTCCCGGGCGCTCGCCAAGCGGGCGGGGAGCATCCGCTGGCCGGAACCCGACGCCGGCGCGGCGGCCGCCCTGCTGACGCGGGCCGGAGAAGAGCTGTCTAGGGAGAAGGCGTCCTGGTCAGGAGGCCTTCGACGCCCCACTTTCTCTCCGCGGCCAGGTAGCGGACGGGCTTCTTAGGCGGGACGAACGACATGGCCCGCTCAGCGAAGGCCGTGATCGACAGGGCCGGATTGACGCCCAGGTTCTCCGGGATCTGGGAGCCGTCGCAGACGATCATCCCGGCATAGCCCTTGACCCGGTTACGCTCGTCGATGACGCCCTCCGCCGGGGTCGGGCCGAACGAGCAGCCGCCCAGAATGTGGGCCGTGATGGGCGCGCCCACCGTGACCTCGGTGATGACGTTGGCCGGGACCGCGTCCATCCGCCTGGCCATCCGCCGCCCGAAATCGTTGCCGGCCGGGAGCCAGGTCGGGTTCCGGCGGTCCGTGCCGGGTTCGGAGACAAGGACCGCTCCGAACGGGGCGTACCAGCGCCGGCGCCGCTTCAAATGGAAATAATTGTCGACCGTCTGCATGCCCAGCAGGATGATCGTCTGCCGGGCCCAGCCGGGCGGCCGGCGCAGGCGCAGATGGCGCAGGGGATGGCGCAGCTCGTTGGCCAGCCAGCGCAGGAACCGGGGCGTCCTTTTCCCGCCGTCCGTCAGGGCGGCGACCAGCGCGCACATGACGTCGTGGCCTTTCCCGAAGCGCACCGGCTCGAGGTGCGTATCGGCGTCCGGGTGGACGCTCGAGGTGATGGCCACGCCCCGGCTGAAGTCGGCCTCCCGGGCCAGCGAGCGCACGCCGAGCATCGTCTCGCTGTTCGTCCGGGCGTACCTGCCGAGAGGCTCCGGCAGGTTCGGCAGCCGGCCCTTGCGCTTCATGTCCAGCAGCAGCGTATTCGTTCCCAGGGCTCCGGCCGCGACAACCAGTCCCTTGGTCCGGAAAACCAGGCCCCGGCTGCCCCGCAGCAGGCCGGTGGTCTTTCGCGTCCGGACACGATAGCCTTCGCTCCCGTCGGCGGAGAGCGGCTCGATATCGACGGCTTTATTCTCGGCGAAGACCCGGGCCCCGAACTTCTCGGCGAAGTAGAGATAGTTCTTGTCCAGGCTGTTCTTGGCGTCCTTGCGGCAGCCGGTCATGCACTCGCCGCAGAGCTCGCAGCCGACGCGGTCGGGCCCTTCGCCCTCGAAATAGGGGTCCGCCGCCGGCTCCCCTTCGCGGCCGAAATAAACGGCCACGTCGGTCAGGCGGTAGGTCGCCTCGCGGCCGATCTCGGCCGCCGTCTCCTTCATCAGGACGTCCTGGGCCGTCTCGACCGGGTTGCGGACGATCCCGAGCATGCGGCCGGCCAGGTCGTAGTACGGCAGGAGCCCGGTCTTGCCGCCGAGCCGGCGGACGCTGGGCCGCTCGAAGAAGACGTCGGGCGGGACGTAGAGCGTGTTGGCGTAGTTGAGGCTGCCGCCGCCGACGCCGGCCCCAGCCAGGATGAAGGCCCCGTTGAGGAGGCGCAGGCGCCAGGTGCCGTAGAGGCCGAGCCCGGGCATCCAGAGGAACTTGCGCAGGTTCCAGTTGCGGCGCGGGAACTGGTCGGCGTGCCAGCGCCGGCCGGCTTCGACGACGCCGACCGTGTAGCCCTTCTGGGCCAGGCGCATGGCCGCGACGGAGCCGCCGAATCCGGACCCGACGACCAGGTAATCGAAAACGAGCTCTTCGCTCTTCTTCATTTTCCCCGAATGCGCCCCACTTTATAAAAGACGGCCGGGGAGGTCAAGGCCGGCCCCGGAGAAATCCCTTGACAGCCCCATGCCCATAGAATATATTCGTGTACGTATAGGTTATATGAATATTAATTCATAATTGAACGCGAAGGTACAAAATGAACAAAGACCTCCTGACCCTCCAGGACCTGGCCGCCAGGGCCGGGGCCCCGGCCGAGCGCGTCGCCGAGTGGACCAAGGTCAAGCTCCTCAAGCCCGACGGCTACGGCGAGAACAAGGCGCCCCTGTTCCCCGTCGCGGCGCTCGACCGCGTCGCCCACCTCCAGCGGCTGGCCGACCTCGGCTACGGCACCGAGGAGATCCTCAAGATCGCCAAGAAGGTCGGCCTGCCCCACGACGGCCGCGGCCGCAAGAAGTCCCCGGAGAAGGACCATTACCTGACGGTCGGCAACCTGGCCGAGCGCTCCGGGGTCAGCCCGCGGACGATCAAGCATTGGGAGGACAAGGGCATCATCGAGCCCGACATGCGGACCGAGGGCGGCTTCCGGCTGTACTCAGAATCCTACGTCGTCCTCTGCCAGCTCATCCGCGACCTCCAGCTCTTCGGCTATTCGCTCGAGGAGATCAAGGCCGTCTCGGACGACGTCCGGACGCTCCTGGCCATCGAAGCCGATCTCGAGGCCACCCCGCCGGCCGAGGTCGAAAAGCGGCTGGCCGCCATGCTCGAGGCCGTCCGGGATCTCTCCGACAAGATGAAGCTCCTCGAGGAGGGCATCGAGCGCTGGCGGGACCTTCTCAAGAAGAAAAAGAAGGACATCGTCGCCCTCCAGGGCCGGAACAGAAAGCGCTCGAGGGAGGCCAGGGAGGGAAAGGCGAAGGAGAAGGACCGTGCCTAAGATCGTTTTCATCGAGCCGAAGGCCCCCAACCTCCACATCTTCTCCCAGTTCCCCCTGCCGCGGCTGGGCACGCTCATCCTCGGGACGATGATGAAGGAGCGCGGCTGGGAGGTCGAGCTCTTCGTCGAGGACTTCCGCAAGGTCGATTACGGCGTCATCGCCAGGGCCGACCTGGTCGGCATCTCGACCATCACCTCCACGGCGCCCCGGGCCTACGCCATCGCCGACCGGGTCCGGGACATGGACATCCCCGTCTTGATGGGCGGGCCCCACGTCACCTACCTGCCCGACGAGGCGATGCAGCACGCCGATTTCGTCGTCCGCGGCGAGGGCGAGGCGGCCCTGGCCGCCTTCATCGACGCCCGCGAGAAAGGCGGGGGCTACGCCGGCGTAGCAAACCTCTCCTACCGGGACGTCTCCGGCGCCGTCATCCACAATCCCCTGGCGCCCCGGGCCTCGGACCTCGACCGCATCCCCTTCCCCGACTTCTCGCTCCTGCGGCCCGACGCCAAGGGCACGAAGCATATGTCCTCCATCCCGGTCATGACCTCGCGGGGCTGCCCTTTCGATTGCTCCTTCTGCTCGGTGACCGGCATGTTCGGGCGCAAGTACCGCTTCCGCTCGACCGCGAACATCATCGAGGAGCTGCGCCGCTATACGGGCCGCAGGACCATGGTCTTCTTCTACGACGACAACTTCGCCGCCGACCCGAAGCGGACCCGCGAGCTGTGCCAGGCCATGATCCGGGAGGGGATCCGGGTCAGATGGACGACCCAGGTCCGGGCCGACGTGGCCCGCGACCCGGATCTCGTCCGCCTGATGAAGGAATCCGGCTGCCACACCGTCTATATCGGCTTCGAATCGGTCAATCCCGGCGCCCTCGAGGACATGCACAAGAAGCAGACCGTCGAGGAGATCGCCCGGGCCGTCCGGGTGTTCCGGCAGAACCGCATCCACATCCACGGCATGTTCGTCCTCGGCTTCGACCAGGACGACTGGCGGACGGTGCGCAAGACGGTCCGCTGGGCCAAGCGGGCCCGGCTGACCTCGACCCAGTTCCTCATCCTGACGCCGCTGCCCGGCTCGGCCTTCTACGACCGCTGCGCCGCCGAGCACCGCATCACCTTCCGCGACTGGGCCCTCTACGACGCCCACCACGCCGTCTTCCAGCCGGCCCGCCTCTCGATCCCCGACCTCCAGAAGGCCCAGAGCTTCGCCCACCGCAAGTTCTATTCGCTCAAGGGCTCGGTCCGCAAGGTCCTGTCCGGCCAGTGGCTGGCCCTCGGCATCGCCCACTACGCCAGGCGTCTCGACCGGACCTGGAAGAAGCGCAACCGGACCTTCCTCCGCGTCGCCGCCCTCCTCAAGCCCCGGCCGGGCTCGCGGGCCAGGGTTTCGGTGGATTACCGGGAGGACGTCCGCCTCGAATGAGGGCCGGGCCGACAGGCCGCCGCCGGGGGGGCGCGCTTCCCCAGCCGCCTTCCGGCCGCGTTTCCCGAACCGTTTACTTCCCCATCCGTATCCAATAGAATAATCCAGAATCTCACCCCTATGGAGTCGCCGATGCCCAATGTTTTGACCGTCCGGGGACTGAAGAAGTCCTACGGCGCCCAGCACGCCCTGGCCGGAATCGATTTCGATGTCCGGGCCGGCGAGGTCTTCGCCCTGATCGGCCCGAACGGGGCCGGCAAGACGACGACCCTCCGGATCGCCGCCACCCTGCTGACCTCGACAGCCGGCCAGATCACCTTCCTCGACCACGATCTTTGCCGGGAGCCCGATTTCGTCCGGGAGAAGATCAGCTACCTGCCGGAAGAAGCCGGCGCCTACAAGGACATGAAAGGCCTGGATTACCTCCACTTCATGGCCAACTTCTACGCCCGGACGCCGGAAGAGGAGAAGGAATTCGTCGACCGCGCCGTGGCCATCACCGAGCTCGGCGACCGGCTGGCGACCAAGGTCGGCACCTACAGCAAGGGCATGACCCGCAAGCTCCTCCTGGCCCGGGCCCTGATGACCAAGCCCGTGCTGGCCATCCTCGACGAGCCGACCTCCGGCCTCGACGTCCTCAACGCCCTCGAGGTCCGGGAGATCGTCCGCCGCTATGTCAAGGAAGGAACCTCGGTCCTGCTCTCCTCCCATAACATGCTGGAGATCGAGTTCCTGTCCGACCGCGTCGGGCTCATCAACAAGGGCCTGATCCTCGACACCGGCACGCCGGCCGAGCTCAAGGAGAAGCACGCCGCCAAGAACCTCGAAGAGGTCTTCAGGAGTTCCCTGCGATGAAAAGATTCGCCAACCTTCTCAGGAAAGAGATCAAGGAGCTGGCGACCAAGCAGCTGGTCGTCTCTCTCGTTTTCACCGTCGTCCTGTTCAACTTCATCGGGCAGGTCAGCAAGAAGGAGGTCCAGAAGGCCGTCGGCATCCAGACCATCTCGGCCCTCGACCAGGACGGCACGCCCGCGTCCCAGGCCCTGATCAAGGGCCTCGAGTCGGCCCGCTTCAAGGTCCTTGACCAGTCGGGCAAGGCCAAGGAGCAGGCCCTGGAAACGGCCCGGGCCGGCGAGTCCAAGCTTCTCCTCGTCATCCCCAAGGGCTTCGGCGACTCCCTCCGGGAGCTCAAGCCCAGCGAGATCGAGACCTACTCCTTCATGCGCAGCTTCTCGCTCATCGGGGCCCGGGGCCAGGTCGTCGTCCAGGGCGTCATCGCCGCCCTCAACGAGGCCGTGTCCAACGATTTCCTCAAGGAGAAGCTGCCCGGCCTCGACCCGGCCGGCCTCAAGAAGCCCATCAGGAGCCGTGATTTCGTCGTCGTCAGGGACCGCGTAGCCGAGGGCTCGGCCAACATGGTCGCCGGCCTGATCTCCCAGCAGTCCATGCTCATCCCCATCGTCCTGATGATGATCGTCATTTATTCCTCGCAGATGGTCATCTCGGCCGTGGCCCTGGAGAAGCAGAACAAGACCCTGGAGACGCTCCTGACCGTGCCCATCAAACGGACCTCGATCATCACCGCCAAGATGCTGGCGGCCGGGCTCGTCGGCCTCATATCGGCCGGCGTCTACATGTTCGGCTTCCAGGGCTTCGTCGGCGGCATCGGGGAAGAAGCGGCCCGGGCGGGCGCCCAGGACGGCGGAGCGGCGCTGATGCAGAAGCTCGGCCTGACCTTCAGCACCGGCGGCTACGCCATCCTCGGCCTGTCAATCTTCCTGGCCATCCTGGTGGCCCTGGCCGCGGCCATGATCCTCGGCGTCCTGGCCGAGGACCTCCGCAGCGCCCAGAGCATGATGATGCCGCTCATGTTCATGGTCATGATCCCCTACTTCATCTCGCTGTTCGCCGACCTGAACACGATGTCGCTGCCGCTCAAGGTCTTCGTCCTGGCCATCCCGTTCACGCACCCCTTCCTGGTTTCGCAGAACCTCTACCTCGGCAACTACGGCCTGATCGCCGCCGGGCTCGGGTATATGCTCCTCGTCTTCGCGGTCCTGGTGGTCTACGCGGCCAAGATCTTCTCGACCGACAAGATCCTGACCATGAAGCTGCGCTTCGGCAAGAAGAAGGCGGCCGTCGCCTGAAGGCCGTGACGACCGATCCGGCAAGGCAGGTCCGGTCTCCGATCGTCTTCGCGGTCGGGGCCCGGACCTTGTCCAACACCGCCTACCGGATGGTCTATCCGTTCCTGCCCGTCTTCGCCCGCGCTTTCGGGGTCGATCTGGCGGCCATGTCGATCGCCCTGTCGGCCCGCTCCGCCTCCGGCGCGTTGGGGCCGCTCCTGGCGCCGTTCACGGACCGGCGCGGCCGGCGCTTCGGCCTGACCTTAGGGTTGGGCCTGTTCGCGGCCGGGGCGTTCCTGGGCGCCGTCGGTCCCGGCCTTCCTGGCTTCGCCGCCGCCCTGGTCCTGATGACCGTCGGCAAGTACGTCATCGACCCGGCCCTCCTGGCCCACTTGAGCGACGTCGTGCCCTACGCCCGGCGCGGCCGGGCCCTGGCCCTGACCGAGCTCAGCTGGTCCCTGGCCTTCATCGCCGGCGTGCCGGCCGCGGGCTTCCTCATCGGCCGCTTCGGCTGGCGCTCGCCCTTCGCCGCGCTGGCCGTCCTCGGCCTGGCCGGCCTGGTCGCCGTCCGGACGATCGGCGCGGGCATGGCGCGGGCGGGCGCGGCCGGCGCCGCGGGCCATCGCGAAAGCTTCAAGTCCGTGTTCCGGTCCGGGGCGGCCCTTGCCGGCATCGCCGCCATCCTGGCCGTCAGCGTCTCCAACGAGCTGGTCAACTTCGTCTTCGGCGCCTGGCTCGAGGACTCCTTCGGTCTCAAGCTGGCCGGCCTGGGGGCCGCGGCGGCGGCCATCGGCCTGGCCGAGTTCGGGGGCGAAGGCCTGGTCGCGGCGACCATCGACCGCATCGGCAAGATGCGGGCCCTGATGATCGGCCTGGCGGCCAACGCCGTCGCGGCCGCCGCCCTGCCCCTGGCGGGGGGCGCGGTCACGACGGCGCTCATCGGCCTGGCCCTGTTCTATCTGACCTTCGAGTATACGGTCGTCAGCCTGCTCCCGGTCATGAGCGAGATCCTGCCCCGGGCGCGGGCCACCCTGCTGGCTTTCTATGCCGCCTCGTTCTCGGTCGGCCGGGCCATCGGGTCGCTGGCCTCCCCGCGGCTCTACGGCCTGGGATTCCCGGCCGTGGCTCTGGCCGCGGCCGGCCTCAACGCCGTCGCTTTCCTCTTCCTCATCCGCCTGCGCCGCCTGACCGCCGGCGCGCGTTGACAACGGCTCCCCCTTCCTGCCAAGATAGGCCCGAAAGGGAGGGATAATGCACATCCTGTGGACCATTGTTCTGGGGTTGCTGGCCGGCGTCATCGCCAAGTTCATCTATCCCGGCAAGGAGAACATGAGCTGGCTCTGGACGATCATCCTGGGCGTCGCCGGTTCGTTCGTCGCCACCTATCTCGGCAAGCTCGTCGGCATCTACAAGCCCGGCGAGACGGCCGGCTTCATCGGCGCCATCGTCGGGGCGCTGATCCTGCTCTTCGTCTACAACCTGGTCAAGAAAAAAGCCTGAAAGCCGGGGCCCAAGACTCCGCACGGGCTTGACATCGCCCGTCTTTCCGCTGAAGATAGGGGCAACGCCGAAGGAGGACATCATGGGGAATCCTCGAGGTCTGCGTCTGCTTTATCCTCCGCTCGGGAGGATGTCATGAAACCCGCTCAGCTGCGGCTCGCCGGCGGCGTCCTGGCCGCCCTCGGCGTCGTGCTGGGCGGCCTGGCGTTCCTGTTGGGATCCGGCTCGGCCAAGGGGGACCTGACCCTGGACCTCAAGTTCAAGGACCGGGTCGTCAGCGGGGCCTACAAGGCCTACGGCTCGAAGGACTGTCCCGTGCCGATGTGGCTGGCCAAGTCGGTCTTCCGCAACCAGACCGGCCTGCGCCTCACGGATCTCCGTGTCCGCTACCGCGTCTCCGAGTACGCCGAATCCGACTGGAACACCTGGCACAAGTACGCGGCCGTGGATCCCGGCCAGACGGTCGTCGATCTCTACTATCCCATCTTCACGGCCCAGACGGCCCGCCTGACCAGCCGGGCCCCGGCCGACCTGACCGTCGAGTGCCAATACACGGACGGCCGCGGCCGGAAGCAGGAGTTCTCCGAGTCGCGCCGCCTGACGATCATGAGCCGCTACGAGTTCTTCTTCTCGGACCTGACCGCCGAGGAACGGACGGGCGCCTTCCAGGACTCCGACACCAACTATCCGCTGATGGCCGCCTGGGTCTCGCGCAGCGACGACGCCGTGGTCGGCCGCCTGGCCTCCCTGGCCAACAAGAAGGCCGGCGGGCTGGGCGCCTCCGAGAGCGACGAGTCCTGCATCGAGGTCCTGGGCCAGCTCTACGAGATGATGCGGGCCATCCACATCAGCTACCAGCACCCGCCCAACCTTCAGGATTCCAGCATGTCCTACGACATCAAGTCGGTCCAGAGCCTGCAGTTCCCCCGCGACACCATCGAGAAGCGCAGCGGCACCTGCATCGACCTGGCCATCCTGATGGCGGCCATGATGAATTCGGTCAACATCGAGCCCATCCTGGTGAGCATGGACGGCCACTGCTTCCCCATGGCCCGGCTGCCGCAGAGCCGCAGGTTCGTGCCGGTCGAGGCCACGGGGGTCGGCGACGGATACGCCAAGAGCATGAGCTTCGCCGAAGCCTACAAGAGCGCCATGGAGACCTGGAACAAGATCAACCGGACCGGCCGCTACAACCTGATCGACGTCCGGACCCTCTGGACCCAGGGCATCGGCAATCCTGAGCTCGACCCGCTGCCGCCCGACATCCTGGAAAAATGGGGCATCATGGAGACGGCCGAGCGGGGCGGAGGCGGGGGCGGGCGGCGACCCGCGCCCGACCAGAACAGGCCGGCCCCGACGCCGGCCCGGGGCAGCCTGGCCGGGAACTGGGCCTGCCAGCTGACGATGCCGAACGGCCAGGGCGTGACCGGCGGCTGCCAGATCGTCCAACAGGGCAGCCAGGTCCAGCTGATCTTCCGCTTCGCCTATCAGCAGATGGGCGAGGACGGCCAGATGCACCAGGTCCAGGAGATGAACCCCTTCCAGGGCTCCTTCGACGGCGCCACCGTCCAGGCCGTCTGCAGCCAATCGCAGGTGGCCATCGACGGCATGACCGTGCCCAGCCAGGGCCTGCCCTACCGCATCGTCCTCCAGGCCGTCTCGGGCGGCCTGCAGGGCCAGTTCGCCAACTCTGCGGGCATCACCGCCAGCCTCGCCCTGGTGCGCCAATGAGCGGCGCGGGGAGACACGCCATGACGAACAACGTACGTTTCCGGAACGCCGCGGTCACGGCCGCGGCCGCGATATTGGCCCTGGCCGTCTTCGCGGTCCCCGCCCGGGCCCAGGACGTCGGCTATGACGGCAATTTCACGCTGACGCCCGTCGGCGACCTGGACATGGTCCTCAAGATGACCCTGCCGATGGAGCGCTACCAGAGCCTGCGGGACAGCGTCAGCAACCTTTACCTGTTCACGCGCGATCTGGCGTCCAGCCGGGCCGACGCCGAAGTGACGCAGAAGAAGGCCGAGTGGGACGACGCCTCGCGCACCGTGACCTTCACGATCCGCATGCTCGGGGCGGCCCGGAACACGGGCAATCACTGGGAATTCGACGTCGGCCCGGGCGCCGTCTTCAGCAACCTCGACGAGGACAAAAGGACCGTTTATTTCAACGAGACGATGGGCGGCGAGGGCGGGGCGATCCGGGGCAACAGCCGCCTGGTGCTGCCGGCGGAGGCGAGGCAGGCCAAGTATGACGCCGGGCGGAGGATCGTGACCTACGTGATGCCGTCGCCGGGGGGCGGCGCGGGCCGCCGGATCCTGTTCATCCCGGCGATCCTTCTCTTCGTCGCCGGCCTGGGCCTCCTGGGCGCGTCGTTCGCCGTCAAGGGCAAGCCCTCCGTGCCGCCGCCCGCCTGAAGCCCCGGGCGGCGAGGCCGCTAGGCTTTCAGCCCTTCTTGACCCAGGCGCCGTTCTCCTGCTGGATCCACCAGCCGGGGGCGGCGCTCTTGGCCCATTCCGCGGCGAAGATCTTCTGGATCCGCTCGACCTGGCCGGCCTCGATGTTCAGGGCTTTGGCCACCTCGGCGTAGAGCTTGGTCCGGTCGCCGTTCTCGTCCTTGACCAGATTCCGCAGCGCGGCCTTGGCCTGGAGATTGAGGCCGGCCTCGTCGCGGACGTCCAGCAGGCCCTTGTTCGACTCGCCGATGTTGCCCGCCGCCAGGTAGGGTTGAAGGGCGGCGAAGCGGGCCTTCATCGACTCCTTGAGGGCCCGGATGGCCGGCGTCGAGACGCTCGTGGCTTCCTGGGCGTAGGCGGCCGGAACGAGCGAGAAAGCCGACGGGCCGCCGATCCGGTTCAGGCCGGCGACCGGTTCGGCCGCCTTCTTCTCGGCGTCGGTCTTGCGGATCTCGTCGACGATCTCGGCCGCGGCCTGCTTGACCGTGGCTTCGGGAAAGTAGATGTTGACCGTGATGCAGGCCAGGACGCAGACGAGGCCGGCGCTCAGGGCCGTGGCCAGGGCGCATCTTTTTTTCATGGCGTCATCCTCCTTGCGCGGCGGCGCGCTGTCCCGGCTAGCCGACCCGTTTGAGCCGGCTGGTCATTTCCTTGAAGCTGATCTTCTTGCCGGGTTCGCGGTTCACTACATTTATACCAAAAAGGGGCGGTTTCTTCACCAGGTACTCGACCCCGCCCTCGTGGATGGTGCCGTTGAGGGTGAAGGTATCGTTGCGCAGGGTGCTGACGATGCCCAGCTTCTGGTAGCGGAAGCCGCGGATGAACTTCATCCAGAAGCCGCCCGTGCCGCCGGAGGCCTTCTCGCCCGAGCTGAGGACGGTCAGGTTGTCGACGGCCTTGAGGCTGAAGGTCTGCGGCACGCCCCGGCGCGGCACGGACTCGATCCGGAAGACGAAGCGCTCGGGCTGCCCGTAGGAGAGGACCAGGTCGCGGACCTCGCCCCGGACGATGCCGGTCACCTCGCCGAACGGCACCTCGTCGGTCAGCTTCTTCATGTCCAGGTCCACGAGGTCAATGTTGAGCGAGATGGACCGCCCGGCGGCGAAGGGGTCGGCCACGGCCAGATCGCGCAGGACGACCTTGCCGCCGAAGACGCTGGCCTCGCCGCGGCCGGAGACGGCGATCTTGTCGGGACCGATGTCGAGGCGGGGGAAGTCGGCCTCGATCTTGCCCGTCAACTTGAACTGGGGCGAGGCGACGGGGAAGCGCGAGATGTCGAGGCCGCGAAGGGCGAGCGAGCCGGCGCCGCGGAAGGAGCCGGAGGCGGGATCGAAGCGGAAGGTGGTCCGGCCGAGCTCGAGACGGCCGCCGTAGAGGTCCAGGCCGAACGGTTCGAGGCCCAGGGCGTTCGGACCGCCGCGCAGGGCGATAGCCACGTTCTTCAGGGACAGGGAGGCCTGCCGCAGCTCGCCGATGCGGAAGAAGCCCGTCTCGGAGAGCGGCCGATCGGGCGCCGGGGCGGGGGCGAGACCGGAAGCGGCCGGGCCTGATTCGTAGAGCAGGGGCACGTCGGCGGAGATGCCGATGAGGGCCAGTCCGCCGGCCGGGCGGTCGATATTCGCGTCGGCCAGCCTGACCCGGCCGCCGAGCGAGAGAGCGCCGCCGTTCGCGCGGACATCGAGGGCCGCGGTCATCCGGCCGGCCAGCTTCATCCGGGATTCGGCGGCGACGCCGGCCTGCGAATACAGGGAATAGAGAGGCCCCAGGCTGACGTCGGCCGCGGCCTTCAGGTCGAAGGAGAGGACGGGCCCGAGGCGGGCCGAGCCGGCGATGTCGAGCGCGCCGATCTCGGGCAGGAGGACGCGGGCGCTCAGGCCGTCGATCGCGCCGGCGGCGGGATCGTAGCGGCCGCCCGCCGTCAGCCGGAGGGCGTGTTTGTCCCAGGCGACGTAGACCGCTTTCCAGAGGGATTCGCCGTGGGCGATGTCCAGGCCGGCGCTGAAGGTCAGGCCCCGGGCCGGCGAGCCGGCGCCTTCGAACGCCAGGACCGGGTCGAGGCCCTCGCCTGCGATCGTGAACGAAGGATCGTTGAACCTGGCGCTGGCGAACGCCAGCCTGCCGGAAAAGGTCCAATCGCGGTCCGGGCCGGCGGGCCGGCGGGCGGCCAACGAGAGGTCGAGCGCGCCGCCGAGGTCCCAGCCGGCAAGAGCCGGCGGCAGGAACGGCGCGGCGGCGGCCCGCAGGGCCGGCAGGTCGAGGCCCCGGCTCTCCAGCCGGAGCTCGGCGGCGGCCCGCGGCCCCCAGCCGCCGCGGCCGGAGATGCGGACGGGCGCCAGGCCCGGCAGCCGGGCTTCGAGCGACGTCAGAACGCCCGACCCGCGGGCCAGGTCTATCGTCCCCCGGGCCGAGAGGTCGGCCGCGGAGAAGGCCAGCCGCCGGCCGCCGGCCGTCAGATAGTCGAGCCCCGTCAGCCGGACGTCGAGACGGGTGATCCCGGCGGCCGTCTTCGAGCCGGCGCCGACGAGATGGAGGCCGGCGCCAGCCGCGCTCAGGCCGGAGACGGCGAAGCGGCCCAGGGAGGAGCGGAGATCGACCGAAAGCCTGGGGTCGGCCGAGGGCCCGGCGGCGTCGATCCGGCCGGCGGCCTTGACCCGGACCGGGCGCCCCCCGATCACGGCGGTCAGGCCGGCGTCCTCGAGCGAGAGGCTGGCGGCCAGGCTGTCTTTCGAGCCCTTGTCGGAGCGTTGGAGCACGTACGTGCCGGATAGCAGAGCCCGGCCGGAGGGGTCGGCCTGCCGCAGCCAGGCCGGGAGCCGCGGTCCGAGGATCCGGGCCGCGGCGGCCAGGTCGGTCAGCCCGACTTCCGCTTCGGCCTCGAGGAAGATGCCGTAGATGGATTTGCCGACGCACCGGCCCCGGATGTCGATCAATCCGGGGATAGCGGCCTTCAGGGTCGTGACGTTCAGCTCCTGGTTGGGCCGGTCGAGGCGGGCCGTCAGGGCCAGGGTCACGGTCTCGAAGCGGGCCTCGGGGCCGGCCGGCGGGAAGCTGACCGAGGTCAAGGTGAACGCGCCGTCGACGAGATAGGGCGAGGCCAGGATCAGACGGCCGGCGGAGGCGAGGTCGGCGGCCAGCGTCGGGACGCCGGCGGGATCCGTCCGGCGGACGCGGCCGCGGCCGATCGAATAGGCCACGGCGTCCCTCCCGGGCCCGGGCGTCAGGGCCAGGTCCAGGTCCTCGATCTCGGTCCGGCCGGCGGGCAGGCCGAGCGACAGCCGGGCCCCGGTGAGGGAGATCCGCCCCGCCCAGGCCAGCGTGTCGGAGACCTGGAGCAATACCCCGGGGACGTCCACAGGCGCTTCGGACGCGGCTTTCTGCTCGAGCCGGACGGTCAGTCCGTCGACTTCGATAGAATCCAGGGCCGGCTTGAGGCCGCGAACGAGCTTCCAGAAAGCGCCTTTAGCCTCGAGCCGGGCCAGCCCGATCACGAGCTTCTGAAAGCGGTCCTCGCGGCCGATCTCGACGGACTCGGCGCTGACGCGGAAAGGAAAGAGCCTGTAGTCCAGCCGGCCGATCCGGGCCGTGGACCCGGCGCCCCGGCCGAGCCTGTGCTCGACGATGTTCCGGACCAGCGGCTTGTCGAAGACGGCCAGGAGCGCGGCGGCGGCGAGGAGGAGGACGAGAACCCCGGCGACGAGCCCCGAGATCCTGAGCGTCTTCCTCAGCGCTTTTTTCATGGCCCCGTCAGGCCATTATAACACCCTTCAGCCGCACCGGTCCGAAGATGGGGTCAAACCTGCCTTTTACCCATTTTTGGGTAAAAGGCAGGTTTGACCCCTTCTTAATTATCCGAGGAGACGAGGGTGACGTGGCCGTCGAAGTCCGTCATGACGACCTCGCGGCCGCTGAGGGGCGTCACCGTGTTGAGCAGGGCGACGCCGACGCGGTGCTTCCACTTGATCGCCCCGGTGGCGCCGTCCAGGGCCAGCAGCAGCCCGTTCTGCGTGCCGTAGAAAACGACGCCGTCCTTCTCGACCAGCATGGCCGAGTTGATGTCGGCGCCGAATCCGGCGTCGGTCTCCCACACCGCCTCGGCGCCGTCCGCCGACGGAGAAACGGCCGCCATGAGGTTCTCGGTCGTCCGGACGTAGACCCGCTGCCCGTCGGCCGAGACCCCGATGGACTCGCGGACGGCCCAGTTGTCCGTGCCCCAGAGCTCGCGGCCCGAACCCAGCTCGAGGGCGATCATCCAGGGATCGGGGGCGACGGCGAAGACGCGGCCGTTAGCCGCCACGGGCCAGCAGGCGGCGGGCGAATAGAACAGGCTCGGCTTCTCGCCCCTCCACGTCCAGACGGCCTGGCCGGTCCGGGCGTCCAGGCCGTACAACAGGCTGTCCCAGGCCCCGAAGACGACCATCCCGCCGGCGACGAGCGGCTTGGCCTCGACAAAGCCCTCGATCCCGTTCTGGCTCCAGACGGGCCGGCCGGTGGCCAGGTCGATGGCCCGGAAAACGTGGTCGCCGGAGCCGACATAGACCGTCCGGCCGTCTATCCGCGGCGAGGCCACGACCGGTCCGCCGGTCACGGTTTTCCAGGCGAGCGTCCCGAGCCGGGCATCCAGGGCGTAGACGGCCCCGTCCGTGCCGCCGAAAACGACCCGGCCGCCGCCGGCCTCGGGAGTCGAGAAGATCGGATCGTCCGTCTTGAATTCCCAGACGATGCTGCCGTCGCTCACGCGCAGGGCCCGGACGGACCCCGAGGCGTCGGCGAAGATGACCGTCTCGCCGGCCGGCGCGGCCGACGAGGCGATGGTCCAGCCGGCGTTGAAGCGCCAGCGCTCCTTGACCTGCGGATAGAGGGCGTTCACGCCGAAATCGGGCCGGACCGGCGCCTTCGGCTTGCCTCCCGGCCCGGCCCCCGACCGCGCGCCGGCGGAGGCGACGGGCCAGCCGGCGGCCACGATCGGCAGGCCGCCCTTTTCGAGCTCGATCCGGCACCACGGCGCGCCGGTCCGCCGCCCCGTCCGTTCGGCGAAGGTCATGGCCCGGGCCCCGATCTCGACGAGGTTATAGCCCGGCCCGGCGGATTTCGTGCCGATGTTGGCCCGGCCCATGACGCCGCGCAGTCCCTCGAAATCCAGCAGCTGGTTCTTGTGCCCGTGGCCGACCAGCACGGCCACGGTCGGGACGGTCTTCAGCTTGTCGAGAACGGCGTACCAGTTGGCGATGCTATCGTCGAGCGGATAGTGGCTGAGGAAGACGGTCGGTTCGACCGCCGAACCCTTGTCCTCCAGCAGGCCCTGGAGCCAGCGGACGTCCTGCGGGGCCCAGTGCCCGTCCCCCATCCGCAGGACCGGCCCCTGGGACAGGCCGATGAAGCGGAAGCCGCCGCTCTCGAAGGCGAAGCGGTCGGCGCCCCAGAGCCGGGCGAAATCCGAGCCCCCCGACTCCGACCACTTCGTATCGTGGTTGCCGGGGATGATGTGATAAGGGAGGCGCAGGCCGTCGAGGATGTCCTTGGCCAGCCGGAGGTTGGCGTACGATCCCATCTCGGTGACGTCCCCCGTGATCAGGACGAACGACAGCCCCGGCAGGGTGTTGATGTCCGCGACCGAGGCCCGCAGGTCGTCCGCGCCCCGGTCCGAGCCGACGTGGGTATCGCTCAACCAGGCGAACCGCAGCGGGGCGCGCCCCGCGCCGGCCCGTACGTCGCCGCCGGCCGAAACGCCGGACGACGCCCCGGCCAGCAGGCCGCCGGCCAGCAGAACCGCCGCCAGGAACGGCGACGCCCCAGGACCGAGTTTCTTCATTCAGGCTATCCCCGGACGGACAGGCTATGGCGTGTCTACCCCAATCCTAGGGGGGAGCCGGTTTCTTGTCAACCGCCCTCCCGGGCCCCGTCCCCCCGGCCCGCCTGACGCCATCGCCGGCCGGCGCGGCCCCGCTACCCTCCGGGCCGGGACGGCGTTGACGGCCATCCACTCGCGGCGTAGACTCGTATCGCCATCCAGAAGCAAGAGAACGGAGGTCCTCCCATGTCGCCGAATGCCTGGGAACGACGGGATTTCCTGAAGACCCTTCTGGCCGGCCTGCCACTGGCCGCCTGGGATTGGAGCGCCTTCCCGCGAGGCGACGCCGGCCAGGCCGCGGCCCGGCCCGGGACGTACGACGCCGTCGTCATCGGCGCCGGCCTCGGCGGCCTGAGCGCGGCGGCGGCCTTCGCCCGCCAGGGCTTCAAGGTCGTCGTCCTCGAACAGAAGGGCGTGCCGGGCGGCTACGCCTCGGCCTTCACCCGTCCCGGAGGCTTCACCTTCGACGTCTCGCTCCATTCGACGACGGTCGGGACACGCGACGGCGTGGCCAACCTCATCGCCGGCTTCCCCGAGATCAGGGACGTCGTCTTCTCGCCGCACCGGCCGCTTTACCGGGCCATCTACCCCGACTGCGACATCCGGGTGCCGCATCAGGATCCCGCCGGCTATATCGAGCTGCTTAAAGCGAGCTTCCCCGGCGACGCCGAGGCCATCGACGGCATCTTCGCCGACATGAAGGGCCTGAGCGACGAGGTCGGCCGCCTCTCCGCCGCGGGCGGCCGGGCCGATCTCGCCGACTTCCCGGCCAAGTTCCCGCTGCTGTTCAAGAACTTCAACCGCACCTGGGGGGCCATGCTCGACGACCGGGTCAAGAATCCCAAGCTCAAGGGCGTTCTCTCCGGCCTGTGGGGCTACTTCGGCCTGCCGCCGTCCAAGCTCTCGCCGTTCTACTACGCCCTGCCGCTCATGGGCTACCTGCAGTTCGGCGGGTACTACCCGGCCGGCACGTCGCAGCGGATCAGCAACGCCTTCGTCGGCCTCATCGAGAAAAACGGCGGCCGGGTCCTGCTCAACGCGCGCGTCGAGAGGATCCTGACCCGCGACCACGCCGCCGTCGGCGTCCGGACGGCCGACGGCGCGGAGTACCTCGGCCGGGCCGTCGTCTCCAACGCCAACGCCGTCGACACCTTCACCCGGATGATGGAAGGCGAGAAGGTCTTCCTCAAGGACACCCTGGACCGCCTGGCCAGGCTCCAGGTCAGCTACTCGTCGTTCATCGTCTGGCTCGGCCTCAAGACCGACCTCGTCCGCCGGGCCGGGATCAAAGACAGCGAGATCTTCTACAACACCGGCTACGACGTCGAGGCCGACTACGCCGCGGCGATGGCCGGCGGGCTCGGCGAAGATCCCGGCTTCGGGCTGACGCTCTACGACAACGTCTGGCCGGGCTGCTCCCCCAAGGGCAAGAACACCGTCAATATCCTGGTCGCGCAGGGCTACGACTACTGGAAAAAGTACGAGAGCGACTACTTCACCGGCAACAAGGGCGCCTACGCCCGGGAGAAGAGGCGGCTGGCCGACATCCTGATCGACCAGGTCGAGCGGAAGCTCCTGCCCGGGCTGCGGCAGGCCATTGAGGTCCGGGAGGCGGCGACCCCGCTGACGAACATCCGCTTCACCTCGAACCCGCGCGGCGCGATCTACGGCTGGGACCAGACGGTCGACAACTCCGGCCAGCGCCGCTTCCCGCAGCGGACGCCTATCAGGAATCTCTACCTCGCCGGCGCCTGGACCTTCCCCGGCCACGGCTACGGGGCCTGCGTCCCCAGCGGCCTGGCCTGCTTCGCCCAGGTCATGAGGGACTGGCAGGGCTGAAGGCGGCCCGGGCCGCCCATCTTGAGCCGGCTTCGGGGCGTGTGTTATCATCCGTCCCGGTTTGGATCATGGCCCCGCTCCGCCTGGCGGGGCAAGGAGCAAGCTCATGAAGTCATTCCGCAGGATCGCGATCGCCCTGGCCGCGGCCGCGACGACGCTCGCCGCCGGCCAGGATCCGGGCGGGCTGAAGACCCTCATGGACAACCGGACCGGCGAGGCCCGCAAGGCCGTCGGCATCGTCGCCGGTCTGGTCGACGCGACGGGCGAGCGGTACCTCTCCTCGGGCGCGACGAGGCCCGGCGGCGCGGACGCGCTTGACGCCGATACCGTCCTCGAGATCGGCTCGATCACCAAGGTCTTCACTTCCCTCGTCCTCGCCGACATGGTCGTGCGGGGCGAAGTGAAGCTCGACGATCCGGTCGCCAAGCTCCTGCCGCCGGGGGTCAGGGTACCGGCCCGAGACGGCCGGGAGATCACACTGCTCGATCTCTCGAACCAGGTCTCGGGATTGCCGCGGCTGCCCGGGAACTTCAAGCCGGCAGATGGGGGCGATCCCTACGCGGATTACGGCCCGGCCCGGCTCTACGAATTCCTCTCCGGCTATGCCCTGCCGCGGGCTATCGGCGAAAAGTACGAATACTCGAACCTCGGCGTGGGGCTCCTGGGACACGCCCTGGCCCTGAAAGCGGGTATGGGCTACGAGGAGATGGTCCGCCGGCGCGTCCTCGAGCCGTTGGGCATGAACGACACGGCTGTCGTCCTCGCAGACCGTCTCGCGGTCCGCCTGGCGCCCGGCTTCGACGCCGCTCTCAAGCCGGTCAGGAACTGGCGGTTCGACGCCCTGGCGGGCGCCGGAGCGCTGCGGTCGACGGCGCGCGACATGCTGAAGTTCCTGAGCGCGGCGGCGGGGCTCCGGCAGACGCCCCTGCGCCGGGCCTTCGACCTGATGCTCGAGAAGAGGCAGCCGACCGGGGCCCCCGGCCTCGAGATCGGCCTGGGCTGGCACATCTGGAAGCAATACGGGACAGAGATCGTCTGGCACAACGGCGGCACGGCCGGCTACCGGTCCTTCGCCGGTTTCGATCCGGCCAGGAAGACGGGCGTCGTGGTCCTGTGCGACACCGCGTTCGGCGTCGACGATCTCGGCCTCCATGCCCTCGAGCCGCAGTGGCCCGCGGGCCGCTTCCGGCCGCCGGTCGAGCGCCGCGCTGTGGCCGTCGACGAGGCCGTCCTGCTGTCCTATGTCGGCGATTACGAGCTGGCGCCGGGGTTCGTCCTCACGGTCGCGGCCGAGGCCGGCCGGCTCAAGATCAAGGCCACGGGCCAGGCGGCCTTCGAGTACCTGCCCATGAGCCCGACCGAGTTCATCCACAAGACGGCCGACATCCGGGTCACCTTCCTCAAGGACCCCAAGGGCGCCGTCGATCGCCTGACGATCTACCAGGACGGTGTCGACCGGGAAGCCAAGAAGATCAAGTAGCCCGGACGGGCCGGCGCTCGGGCCCGGGCCGAGGGGGAGACGATGAACGCTCGTCGCCGTCTGGCCGGGATCATCCCGGCGGCCGTTCTCTTCGCCCTGTTCGCCGCAGTCCCCGCCGTCGCCGCTATGGCGGGCTCCAGGGCGGACGATGACGCCATTTGGCGGGAGTTCGTCGCGGCCATGAAGTCGGGCGGCCCCGGCCCGGAGAAGGTCCGGCCCTATTACGAGGAGCTCCGTGGGCCGATCATGGGCTTCTTGAAGGGGATGCGCCAGAAGGCCGACTGGGCGGAGTGGGAGCGGACGCCCGAGGCCCATCGCGTCGGCGAGCACCTCCATTACCTGATCCCCCTGACCTTCGACGGACAGACGGCCACCTACTGCTGGACGTTCCTCGTCGAGGACGGAGCCTGGTTCTTCCGGCACCTGGAGGCCATCACGATACGGCTCGACAAGACCGCGCCGCTCCCGACCTCGTCGTTCCCCGACGTGGATGAGGAAACGAAGGCGCACATCCGGGAGGAAACCGCCTGGTCGAGGGAGATCCGGCTTTTCAATCTCCTTTCGGAGATCAAGGGGAAGGCCTTCGCCCTTGACGTCTTCAAGGACGGGAACGGCTATTTCCTAGCCGCGAAGACCTGGGTCCCCTTCGTCGAACCTCGTCAAGCCTTCATCCTCTACGCCTGCTGGGAGCAGTCCAATCTTCGGGGCAACAAGGTCACGCTGGAGAAGCTCGACGACCAGGAAGCCGCCGTCAAGATGGCGCCCCATTATTTCCGTCTCTACGAGGAATCGGCCCATCTCGCCCAGCAGATCTCGTTCCTGGACTACGCCGCGATCTTCGAGACCATCTGGAAGGACCGGGCCCGCGCCGCGGGCTGGTCCCTGGTCATCGAATACGTGAGCGAGCCCTATCGGGCGAGCGAGTGCCGGCTGGTGTTCAAGAGAGCATCCTGATCTCGGCGATAGAGCTGCCGATCCAGGCCCTCTGAGGTCAAGACCCTTGGTCCGTCCTGCGATCCGGATCGAGCGCCGCGGGAGGCGGCGAGACGACGTCGACGTCCTCGCCTCGCGAGGGGTGGGGGAAGCGGATCCTCCAGGAGTGAAGAAGGTACCCGGTCGCGCCGGGGGTCGTCGTCCATTCGTCGTCCAGGCCGTCGGAGCGGAGCAGGCCGCCTGGCAAATAAAGGGGATCGCCGACAAGCGGATGGCCGGCGCAGGCCAGGTGGATGCGGATCTGGTGCGGCCGCCCGGTCGGGATGGTCACTTCGACGAGAGAGGCGTCCCGGTCCGGCAGGCGCTGGAGGACGCGAACGTGACTTGTGGACGGCCGGCCGTCGGAGCGGAAGGCGTTGACGGTGGCGGGCCGGCGATGCGGCACCGGACCGATGGGCGCGTCGACGGTGAACGAATCGGGCAGCGCCGTCCCCGACGCCAGGGCCAAATAGACCTTGAGGATGCGCCGCTCGAACATGGCCTTGGCCAGCAGGCGCCCGGCCCGATGGTTCCGGATGAACAGGATGGTCCCCGACGTGCCCCGGCCGAGACGGTGAAGTGGCGAAACCGACGGCCCGAAGCGCCGCCGGGCCAAGCGGAGCAGGGTCGTCTCCAGGAAGAACCCGCCCGGCAGGACGGGGAGCCCGGACGGCTTGGCCAGGGCCAGGACGTCGTCGTCCTCGAACAGGACGCCGAAATCCGTCGGGGCGTCGGGCTCATCCCAGGGCGGGCGATGGTAGATCAGGAGATCGCAGGCCGACAAGGCGTCGTCGGGCGAGGCCGGGCGGCCGTTGAGGGTCACCTCGCCCCGGACGATCTTCTCCCGCCACTCTGCTTCCGTCGAATGGCGATAGCGGCGGGCATAGAAGCTCAGGACGGACGATCTCTCGTCCGAGCGGGAGATCCGGTCGGGATAGTCGTAGCCGTCGTTTCTCATCGCCTTGCGTCCGCCCGGCGGCCGGCCGTTCGGACCGTCCCTCTTTTTCTCAGGCCTTGGAGGCGTACTCGCCGGTGCGGGTGTCGACGCGGATAATCTCCCCGACGGCCATGTATTCAGGGACTTGCACGACCAGTCCGGTCGACAGGGTCGCCGGCTTCGTCCTGGCCGTGACCGAACCGCCCTTGACGGACGGAATGGTCTCGACGATCTCGAGGTTGATGAAGGTCGGGATCTGAAGCCCCAGGACCCGGCCCTCGGACGAGATGGAGATGAGCCCCTCGACGCCTTCGGTCAGGTACGGCCACTCCTCCTCGAGCTCCTCCTTCGACAGCGAGAACTGGCTGTAATCCTGGAGATCCATGAAGGTGATGCCGGCCTCGTCGCCGAAGAGATATTGGACCGGCCGGCGCTCGAAGTCGGCTTCATCGAACATGTCGTCCCCGTGGAGCGACTGGTCGACCTTGCGCTTCGACTGCAGGTTGCGGAAGCGGATCTTGTAGATGGTCACAGCGCCGCGCGCGGACGGCTTCTGGACCTTGATGGTCTCGACGATGTGCGGGTCGCCGTCGATCTTGACGACGTCGCCCTTCTTCAGATCGGATGTGCTGAACACGGGCCTGCTCCTAAAGCCGTCCCCCGCCCCCGCTTCGGCCGGAGAAAAAATATAGTCCTCCGGCCCGCCTTCGTCAAGCGCGCCCGGGGCTCACCGGGCCGCGGCGTCCAGGTTCTTCCAGTTCAACAGCGCGTTGAATATAAAGAAGTAAGAGCCGCGGGTCTGGCTTCGCCAGGCCGGGTTGAAGCTGAACAGGACGACATGCCCCCGGCCGATCGTGACGTCGGCCAGGGCCGGCGAGCCGGCCAGCTCCTCGCCTCCGGCCAGGCCGCCGCTGATCAGCAGGTCGGCGACGCTCCCGGCGAAGCTCACGACGATCCGGGGACGGGCGGACGGGGCCGGCGGCTCGGGTCCCCCTTCGGCGCCTTCCTTGGCCGCGTCCTTTTCGTTCTTGCGGAACTCCTCGATGGCCTTCCGGCCGAGATCGAGGGGCCGGCCCTGCGCGATATCCGGGTCCGCGGCGCCGCCGCGGCCGGAGACCCGGCCGGGAAAGCTTCCCGGCGCCTGAGGCGCGAGGCTCCGGCTCCGGCCGCTCATGCCGCCCAGGCCGAAGACGGGCGACTGGCTGAAATAAACGCCGAGCTGGTCGTCGTAGCCGTAGGCCAGGGGGCTCGTCCGGTCGCCGACCGTCGCCAGGAAGACGCCGCCGCGCGCCCAGAGCTTCGACGTGTCGCGGATCGACAGCCCCCGGGCCAGGCCGAAGTGGATGGGCAGGGCCGAGCTGTTGCCGATCGTGACGAAGACGCCGCCGTCCCGGACGAAGTCGCGCAGATGGAGCACGCCGTCGAGCTCGAGCCCGCCGCGCATGTCGTCGGTCGAGTCCTCGGAGCCGATGTTCGGCGTCAGCTCCGTCTTCTTCCACGGCAGCGGCTTGTCGCCGCCGAGGCCGTTGACGATGCTGAACGGGTCCGCAGACGAGGGCCCGAAGAGGATGACGTCGTACTTGTCGCGAAGCCTGGCGTTGTCGCGGACGGCGTGGACGGAAATGTAATCGTAGGGGATGCCTGACTGGTCGAGGGCGATCCGCAGCCAGCCCTCGCTCTGGGTGTTCTGCCAGGTGTGCATGACGGCCACCCGCGGCGTCCCGGCTTCGTGGCAGGGCACGTCGGGGACGGCCGGCACGGCGGCGACGGCGAAGCCGAGCCTCCGGCCCGCCTCGTCGAGGACCTTCTCCAGGTCGCCGGGATTGTCGCCCGGCTTGAGGATGAACGATCCGGCCCGGAACTTCCGGCCCTGGGCCTCGAACGCCTTCTCGGCCGCCTGGATCTTCAGGTCCTTGCGGGCGAAGCGGAACGTGGCCAGGACGTTGTCGGCGTTGTGGTTGATGATGTAGGCCCGGACGGCGCCCTGGCCCAGCCGGGCGACGCCGCCGGGAGCGGCGACGTCTCCGCGGACCAGGGTCATCGGCGCGTCCAGGACCGCGACGTCCTCGACCCGGACGGTCTTGACGTTGTAGAGAGGGCCCAGCGTCCAGCCGACATCGTCGTAGGGCGAGGGATCGTTGACGTTGAAGTACTGGCGGTCGAGCATCATGTCCGCCATCCGCGAATAGGGCTGGTCCATGCGGACGACGAAGGTCCCGGCCGGGTAGTCCGCGTTCTTGACCTTGAAGGGCTTGTCGGCCCGGTGGACCTCGACGCCCTGGGCCTGGAGCTGCCGCAGCAGCCCGGCCTGCTGGCCGGGGCGCGGGTCGTCGCCGGGGAAGACGTAGGCGGCCGGCCCCTCAGCCCGGGCCTTGGCGATCGAGCGCCGGCCCTTGAGGTAGAAGCTTTCCAGGAACTTGTCCTTGAGCGCGGCCACATGGTTGAGGGCGACGAGGACGCCGCTCTGCTGGACGTTGACGTTGTTGCGCAGGGACCAGAGGGCCGAGCGGAGCGGCGGATTGGGCTTGAACCAGGCCCGGTCGGCGGAAGCCGAGACGACCCGGGTCGAGCCGTCGCCCGCGGTCTGGGTCTCGTAGAAGCGGCCGATGGCGTTGTGGCCGTTGGCGGCGTAGAAAGCGTAGTTCGGGGTCCAGCCGTCGTAGAAGCCCTGGGTCCAGACGCCGGGGACGCCGGCCTTGGTCAGCTCGGTGACCTCGCGGTAGGCCAGCAGGTTCCATTCGTCGATGGTGATGGGGTCGAGCCAGGCGTTGTAGGGCCCGGTGCCGGTCGAGATGTAGAGGTAGGACATGGACTCGTGGAGGTCGTGCATGACCAGGGGATGGAAGTCGAGGAAGGTCCTGGTGATGTGCTGGCTGAGCTTCAGGGCCAGGCCGAGGTTGTCGCGGTTGTTGTCGTGCGAGACGTACTTGCCCCAGTAGACGAGCCGGGCGGGCGCGTTGGCCTTGGGGTCCCGGCGCTTAGCCATGGCCACGTCGACCTCCTTGTCGCGGCCGTCGGGCTCGAGCACCGGGGTGATGAGGGTGATGACGTTCTCGCGGATGGCCTTGACGAACGGCGCGTCGTCGACGGCGATGCGGTAGGCCAGCTCCATGAGCATCTCGACCGAGCCCGTTTCGGTCGAGTGCAGACCGCCCGTGACCCAGTAGATGGGCTTGGCCTGGGCCAGGAGCGTCCCGGCCTCGGCCTCGGAGAGGCGGCGCGGATCGGCCAGCTTGGCCATGATCCCCTTGTAGCGGTCGAGGTCCCGGAGGGCCGCCTCGTCGGCGACGGCGACGACGATCCAGTCGCGGCCCTCCTCGGTCTTGCCGATGTCGAAGACCTTGACCCGCGGCGTGGCCGCGGCCAGGGCCCGCATGTACTTGTAGACCTCGGCCGTGGAGGAGATGATGTCCCGCGCCCCGGCGACGCGGCCGAGGACCTCGAGCGGCGTGGGGACGCCCGGAGCGTACGGCAGGTAGTTGACGTACGGGGTGCTGAAACACGGGTCGGTCGTGAACTCCAGGATCTTCTTGGTGTATTCCTCGTGGACCTTCTGCTGGGCCCGCAGCGGCCGGGCGGTCAGCCCGGCTGTCAGGGCCAGTGCCAGGATCAGGGCCAGGGTCTTGACGGCACGCTCGATCTTTTTCACGCTCAACCTCCTCATCGTCCTGCTTGGCCAGTGGATGTGCGGCCCGGCCCGCCGGGGGCGCCGGTCCGGTCGATTATCGTCGGGCTTATCTCGGGATCTCGATCTCGTAAAGCGAAACGCTGATCGGCGGGACCGTGACGGCCCTCCCGAACGGCGCGGCCGCGGTCTCGCGGACGGCGACCTGGGGCTCCTTCCCGGGCACGTTGCAGGCCCTCGGATCGGGCCCGTCGACGAGGAAGAGCCGGGCCGCCTGCGGCAGCTTCAGCCGCCCGGCGTCGAGCCGCAGCTCCATCGGCCGCCTGGTCGGATTGACGATCGAAAGCGTCAGGACCGTCTTGGCGTCATCCCGCCAGCAGGCCATGACGTCGAGCGGTTCCGGCGCGCCGCCGACCGCGACGGGGATCGTCCCGAAGTGCCGCCGGTAGAGGGCCAGGATAACGCCCGTCGAGTCCAGGACGGCCGCCGTCTTCGAGGTCTTGATGGCCCCGATGACGTTGACCGTCTGGGCGTAGTTGGCCATGGCATAGACGTCGGTCTGGCGGGCGTATTCGTTGAAGGCCGCGGCCACGCCCAGCGCGTCCTCGAGGAAGTACTGCGTCCCGATCTCGCCGTAGATGTCCGGGCCGTACCAGTAGTTCCACTCGTCCAGGGCGACCGGGACCGGATGGGTCATGAGCGTCGGGATCTCGGACCGGTACTTGCGATGGGCCTCGGCGATGCGCCGGATCGCGGCCGGCATCTGGCTGACGTGGCTGAGCAGGCCCGGCTTGTGCTGGACGTAGAAGTGCTCGCTGATGAGGTCCATGTGATTGGAGGCCTCGGCCAGCATGGTCTCGCTCCAGCGGCCGACGGCGCCCACGGCCACGACCCGGATGGACGGGTCCAGGGCCTTCATGGACACGGCGTACTGGACGTGCTTCTTGACGTAATCGGAGAGCGGCATGTGGCCGAGCTGCCAGTCGCCGTACATCTCGTTGCCGATGGCCCAGAGCTTGACGCCCCACGGCTGGGGATGGCCGTTGGCCGCCCGGAGCCGGCCCATCTTCGTGTCGGGCGCCCCGTTGGCGTATTCGAGCTCCTCCAGGGCCATGGCCGCGTCGCCGAGGCCGCTGTTGACCGTGACGTAGGGCTCGGCGCCGATGAGCCGCATCAGGTCCATGTATTCATGGAGGCCGACGTCGTTGTGCTCGACGCCGGTCCAGGCCGGGTTCTTGCGGGGCGGCCGCCGGTCGCGGTCGCCGATGCCGTCGCGCCAGTCGTAGCCGCTGACGAAGTTGCCGCCGGGCCAGCGGTAGACAGGCGCGTCGAGCTCCTTGAGCAGGGCCAGGACCTCGGGCCGGAACCCCTGGACGTTGTCGGCGGGCATGATCGAGACGGCGCCGACCGCGAACGCGCCGCGGCCGGAAGAAACGATCTCCAGGCGGCCGTTCTCCGTCGACGCGCCGGCCTTGAAGGCGAAGGGGAAGGTCCCGTAGGCCCGGCCGAGGCTCTCGACCGGGATGGTCAGGCGGGCCTCGGGCGCGTCGCCCCAGACGAGGCTGACCGAGACGGGCGCCGCGGCGGCGTCGCCGGCCAGGACGACGCGGCCGGCATACTCCCGGCCGGCCACGAGGGCCAGCCCGTCCTGGGCGATGCCGCCCGGGCCCTTGCCGGTCAGGGCCAGGCGCGGCGTGTGGGCGCCGGTGAACGGCTTGACTGTGTCCATCCGGACCTGGCCGGCGCTCCCGACGGCCTTCCAGGGCGACTCGCCTTCCCCGACCGGCCAGAAGAACTTGCGGTCCTCGAGCATCTCGGCCCAGAGGCCCTGGTAGATGCAGCGGCCCAGGTGCTCGATGAACTGGCCGTAGATGTATTTGGACATGGGCGGAGCGGTCTTGTCGCCATCGATCGTGACGGAGGGCTGGCCGAGCTCCCGGCCTGACAGGCGGACGAGCTCGATATCGTCGAACCAGGCCCGGCCCGACGACCGGCCCCAGCCGCCGAAGAGGCACGTCACCTCGAGGGCGTCGTTGGCCCCGGCCTCGAACTCGACCTCGACCCGCGTCCAGTCCCGGGTGCCGGTGACCGGCGGCGTCCGCCACTCCTCTTCGCCGTCGACGTTGATCTGGGCGCCGCGGCCGCTGCCGGCCAACAGCCCCTCGGTCCGGATCCAGCCGGAGAGCCGGTAGCGGAAATAGGGCCTGATCGGGACGGTCGCGGCCCAGGAGGCGTCGACGCCCTTCTCCGACGAGATCATGACGCAGCGCTCCCCGGAGCGGGCGGCCGGTCCGGCGGCGAAGGGGCCGACGGCGAAAACGGCGTCGCCGTCCCGCTGCCAGCTCCGGGAGGTCCAGCCCCTGGGGACCGTCCCGTCCATCTCCTCGAAGGAGCCGTTGGCGACGAACTGGGTGACGCCGGCGAGCTCGCCGGCGGCCTTCGACCCGCCCGGCCGGCAGGCGATCGTCAGCAGGACCAGGGCCCAGACGGCCAGGGCGGGCCAGGCGGCCGATGAATGGCGGGGGCGGACGATCATGCTTCCTCCTTCCGGGTCCGGGGGGCGGCCGACGGGGAATTTACCTCGCCGCCGCCCGCCTGTCAACGGCGGCGCCGGGCGGACAGCGTCTTGACAGCGGGGAGCGTTCCGGGTAACCCTATGTCCGATGTTCCTCTTCTTCGATTGCGAAACGACGGGGCTCCCACGCGTCCGCTACTTCGCCCCCGAGGTGGCCGAGGAGTGGCCGCGTCTGGTCCAGATCGCCTGGGCCCGCTATGACCGCCGCGGCCGCCCCGAGGGCGCCAGCTGCCATATCGTCAAGCCCGTGGGCTTCCGCATCCCCGACGAATCGACGGCCATCCACGGCATCTCCCACGACCGCGCCGTGCGGACGGGGCGCGATGTCGGCCAGGTCCTGGACGAGTTCCTGGCGGAGGTCGGCCGGCCGGGGACGACGCTCGTGGCCCACAACTTCGATTACGACCGCGGCGTCGTCGGCGGGGAGCTGGTCCGCCTGCGCAGGCCGCTGGGCTTCCTGGAGACGCCGGCGATCTGCACGATGAAGGCGACTACGGCGCTCTGCGGCCTGCCCCGGGCCGGCGGGGGCTACAAGTGGCCGACGCTCGAGGAGCTGCACCGCTACTGCTTCGGCTTCCCCTACGACGGGGCCCACGACGCATCGAACGATATCGACGCCTGCGCCCGGGCCTTCTTCAAGCTCCTCGAAGCCGGCCACTTCCGCCTTCCCGCGGCCTGAGCCGGGGAGGGCTTATCTGATCCTCCACTCGTGAACGCCGGCCGACCAGTCCGGCTGGAGCTGGACCTCGAGGCGCAGGGCTTTGGTCCGGACGGGCTGGAACTTGACCGTGTTCCAGGCGTCCTTGGCCGTGCCATAGGGGCCGGCCGGGCTGACGGGGAGCCAATCCTCGCCGGCCTTGTAGAGGATGCGCCAGGAGGCGGGCAGGCGGCACTCGCCGGCGCCGTCGTCGTCGAACCAGTACACCGACGCCTCGGACAGGCGCACGGGGGCTTCGAACGCGTAGTCGATCCACTCCGAGGTCCCCTTCTTCGGCCACCAGTGCATATAGCCGGCGGCGTCGTCGGAGCTCTCGGGCTCCAGGCCGTCGCTGGCCCGCTCCGGATTGACGGCGCCGGCCGAGGCCGTGACGGCCGCTTTCGCCGCGAGACCAGGCTCGCGGACGATGCGGGCCTTGGACGGGTCGCGGGCCAGCCAGACTGCCATCTCGGTCCGGCCCCGGTTGGCCCAGGCGTAATACGGGATGAGGGTGACGGCCTTCTTCTCGCTGACGATCCGGCCGGCCTTTTCGCTCACGGCCTCGGCCTCGCCGGTGATGACCACGACGCCGTTGAGGAGCTCCGGCCTCATCTCGGCCGTGAGCGCGGCGCCGTCGGGCAGGACGAGGTTCGAGACGCGGCCGCCGTTGTCGGGCCCTTCGGCGCAGAAGACGAGCGGGCCGCGCTCGACGGCCACCCGGCCGCGGTCGGCCTCGACGGCCTCGTTGGCCACGACCCGGCGGACGGGCATGGGCAGCGAGAGCTCAATGACGTCGCCGGACTTCCAGGTCCGGCTGACGAGAGCGTAGCCCTTTTCCAGCCCGGCCGGCAGCTGGACGTCCTCGCCGTTGACCTTGAGCGTGACCCCGTCCCCAGGGGGGAGATCCAGGTAGGCGTAGAGATCGGTCGGGACGGGCCGGCTCAGGGCCCAGCCGGGGATGCGCAGGGCCAGGGTGAATGCGGCGTCCCGGGCCGGCTTGACCTCGATCCTGATGTCTCCCTTCCAGGGATACTCGGTCGTCTGGACGAGCTCGAGGTCCGCGCCGGCGACCTTCATCCTGCCCGTGCCCTGGGCATAGAGGTTGACGTAGACCCGGTCCTTGGCGGCGGCGTAGAAATAACCCGGCACCGAGGTCAGGATGCGGGCCACGTTCGGCGGGCAGCAGGCGCAGCTGAACCAGGGTACCCGCTCGTGCTGGCCGAACGAGGCCAGCGGGTTGGGATAGAAGAACCGGTCGCCCGAAAGCGAGATGCCCGAGAGGACGCCGTTGTAGAGGATGCGCTCCATGACGTCGGCGTACTTGGCGTCGAGCTCCAGGCGCTGCATGCGCGAGTTCCACAGGAAGGTGGCGATGTTGGCGCAGGTCTCGGCGTAGGCGCTCAAGTTGGGCAGGCGGTAGGGCGGGCCGTAGCCCTCCCAGCCGCCGGCCGCGCCGATGCCGCCGGTGATGTAGAGCTTGGTCCCGGCCATGTCGGCCCAGATCTTGTCCAGGGCGGCGACATAGGCGGCGTCGCCGGTCAGGGCGGCGACGTCGGCCGCCCCGGCGTAGAGATAGCCGGCCCGGACGGCGTGGCCGACGGCCTCGGTCTGCTCGACGAAAGGCTTCTGGTCCTGGGCGTACTCGCCGTAGAGAAGCTCCGTGCGGCCCTCGTTCTCGTAGGGGACGCGGCCCTCGGTCTTGCCGCGGGCGTCGATGAAGAACTTGGCCAGGTCGAGGTACTTGCGCGTGCCGGTGACCCGGTAGAGCTTGACCAGGCCGATCTCGATCTCCTCGTGGCCGGGGGGATTGGTGCGCTTGCCGGGGCCGAACTCGCGGGCGACGAGGTTGGCGCTCTTGACGGCGACGTCGAGGAGGCGCTTTTTCCCGGTGGCCTGGTAGTGGGCGGCCGCGGCCTCGTAGAGGTGCCCGAGGTTGTAGAGCTCGTGGCTCATGTAAAGATGGGACCAGCGCTCCTTGCCGAGCCAGGGCTGGGGCGGCGGGCCGCCGATCGTGCGGGCGGCGTAGAGGTAGCCGTCGGGCTCCTGGGCGGCGGCGATCTTGGCGATCAGGCCGTCGACGTGCTTGGCCAGCTCCGGATCGGCGTGCGTCGCCAGGGCGTAGGAAGCGGCCTCGATGACCTTGTAGACGTCGGAGTCGTCGAAGGGGAAACGGGAGCAGTACTTGCCGTCCGCAGCCCCGGCCAGGGCCGAGGCGGCCAGGTCGAAGTTCCTCACCCGGCCCGTTTCCTCGCTCATCCTGATGACGTGCGGGATGGTCACGGTGCGGTTGATCTCCAGGCGCGGCGCCCAGAAGCCGTCCGTCAGGTGGACGTCCGTGAACGGCACGGGAGCGGCCGGGTAATCGGCCTTGGGCGCCTGGGCGCAGGCCGCGGCCAGGCTCAGGAGGATCGCCGGGGCCAATGTCGCTCGGATACTTGTCATCTTCGACCTCCTAAATCGGGGACACAATACTCATTTCCTAATTTCTACTATACCGGCTCTGCCTGATGTCCGGCAACCATCTATCAAGACGACGCCTCCGGGCATCGTTCCGGCCGCGGATTAATTCGGAAATGAGTATTGTGTCCCCGATTTAAACAGCCAGACGCACATCTCGTTAGGGCCGCGGTGGGCCCAGGCGTAATAAGGGATGAGGACGAGGCGGCGGGGCGCCAGCCGGGCGCCGGGCGCGAGCCGACGCCGTGACGGGGGCGGGGCTGTCTCCTCGTCGTCGGCCGGGCCGTCCTTCTCCGCGGCCTCGCCGACCCTAGTGACCGCCGCCGCCTCGGCGGCCAGCCCGTCGCCCGCCAGGACGACGATCCCGCCGAGGAGGTCCTTTCTCTCCTCCGGCCGCAGGGCCGCGCCTTCGGGCAGAACGAGGTTGAGGGCCCGGCCTCCGTTGTCTGCCCCTTCCGCGCAATAGACGATCGGCCCCCGCTCGACGGCCACGAAGCCGGCGTCGTCCTTGACCGCGGGATGGGCCGCGACGCGCCGGGCTTCCATCGGCAGGACGACCTCGACCGTGTCGCCCTTTTCCCAAGCGCGGCGGATGCGGGCGAAGCCCTTGTCCATATCGAGCGGAACGGCCCGGCCGTTGACCCGGATCGAAACCTCGGCCTCGCTCCCGTCGTCGAACCGGTAGAGATCGGTCGGCGCGGGCGCGTTCCTGGCCCAGCCGGGGATCCTGACGCGCAGGCCGAACTCGCCCTTCTTCTCGGGCTCGAGCCTGATCCGGACCGTCCCGTCCCAGGGATAGCGCGTCTCCTGGCTGACCGTGACGGCCTTTCCCGCGAGGTCGATCCTGGCCTCGCCGGCGATGAACAGGTCGACGTAGAGCGTGTCGCCCTTCGTGGCGTAAACGTAGCCCGGCACCGAGGGCAGGAAGCGGCTGATGTTGCCGGGGCAGCAGGCCACGCCGAACCAGGGCGCCCGCTCGGCCCGGCCCTTGTTGAACCCGTATCGACCGTCCGACTCGAGCGGGTTGGGATAGAAAAAGAGCGTGCCATCGAGCGAGACGCCCGCCAGGATGCCGTTGTACATCACCCGTTCCATGACGTCGAGGTAGGCGGCGTCCCCGGTTAACAGGAACATGCGCTGGTTCCAGAAGGCCATCCCGATCGAGGCGCATGTCTCCAGGTATCCCGTGAGGTTGGGCAGCTCGTAATTTTCCCCGAAACGCTCACGGTCGTGGCGCGACCCTATCCCGCCCGTCAGGTACATCTTCTTCCCGGCGACGTTCTCCCAGAGCCGCCGCACGCCGTCGAAATAGGCCCGCTCTCCCGTGAGCGCGGCCACGTCGGCCAGGGCGGCGGCCATGTACGTCAGCCGGACCGCGTGGCCGACCGCCTCGTCCTGCTCCAGGACCGGCTTGTTGGCCTGGATCTGGGTCGGATCGTTGTAGATGGCGAAGCGGTTCCCGGGCGGATACTGCTTGAGCGCCGGTCCCCGGCCGCGCTGGTCCAGGAAATGCTTCGCCAGCTCGAGATACGCGGCCCGGCCGGTCAGGCGATAGAGCTTGACCAGGGCCAGCTCGATCTCCTGATGGCCGGGAAAGCCCGGCCTCTGGCCCGGCCCGTCGCCGAACGTCCGGGCCGCGAGATCGGCGTTCTTCAGGGCCACGTCGAGGAGGGCGCGCTTCCCCGTGGCCTGGAAATGGGCCGCGGCCGCCTCGTAGAGATGCCCGGCGTTGTAGAGTTCGTGGCTGATGGCCAGTTCGGCCCACCTCTCCGCCCCGGTCCCCGGCTGGACCTTGCCCGGGCTGGCCGTCCGCGGCGTGTAGATGTAGCCGTCCGGCTCCTGGGCGGCGGCGATCTTGGCGATAACGCCGTCGAGATAGCGGTCGAGCGCCGGATCGGGCCGGACCATGAGCGAGTACGACGCGCCCTCGATCGTCTTGTAGACATCCGTGTCGTTGTAGCGCTCGCCCTTGTACTCGCCCTTCAGGAGCCCGCCGGCGATGGCGAAATTGTCGATGCGGCCGGTCTCCTCGCACTTCCTGAAGATGGCCGGGATGGTGACGGCGCGGTTGGTCTCGATCCGAGGCGCCCAGAAAGCGTCCGTCACCCTGACTGCGGTGAACGGCACGGGCGTGATCGGATAGTCCTTCGCGACGTCCGGGGCCGCGGGCGAGAGACACGACAGGACCAGGGCCAGGGCCCCGGCGGCCGCCGCTTCGGGCATGCTCATGACGACTTCCTCTCCGGGGCCCGACGTGGCCCGCGGGACGAGCGGCATTCAGGCTCGCCGAGCGCCATCATAGGACCTGCCAAGAACCACTGTCAAGCGCGC
This sequence comes from Acidobacteriota bacterium, assembly GCA_022711665.1. Taxonomy (GTDB): domain Bacteria; phylum Acidobacteriota; class Aminicenantia; order Aminicenantales; family Saccharicenantaceae; genus RBG-16-66-30. The sequence goes on from JAKLEN010000001.1 coordinate 210,369, forward strand.
GGCCGGCTTGACAGCCCCGGCCCTAAATCCTATATATACAGCGCATCAGCAGATCCGGAAGCTCGGAAAGACGGATCAAAGGGGGATCCCATGAGAAGGATTGTGCTTTTCGCAGCCCTCCTCGTCGGCCTGCTCGCGGCGGCCGCCGGCACCGCCTCGATCCTGGCCGGCCAGAAGGCCCCGCCGATCACCCAGGTCGGCGTCCAGGTGCTCGGTCCGCAGCGTCTCGGGCCGCTGCCGCCCGTCGTCCACCCGCCGGGCAATCCGCCTTCGTCGGCCAAGATCCAGCTGGGGAAGGAGCTCTACTTCGATCCCCGGCTGTCCGCCGACGGCACCATCAGCTGCGCGACCTGCCATGATCCGGCCCTGGGCTGGTCGGACAAGGGCCCGACGAGCGAAGGCATCCACGGTCAGTTCGGCGGCCGCCGGGCCCCGCCGGTTTCCAACGCGGCCTACAGCCCGCTCCAGTTCTGGGACGGCCGCTCGCCCTCGCTCGAGGACCAGGCCAAGGGCCCTATCCAGAACCCCATCGAAATGGGCAACACCCACGAGGCCATGATCCAGACCGTGTCGGCGATCGGCGCCTACCAGTCCGAGTTCAAGGCCGTCTTCGGGACGGGGCCGATCACCGTCGACCAGGTCGCGGACGCCATCGCCGCCTTCGAGCGCACGGTCGTCACGACCGACTCCCGCTTCGACCGCTACGCCCGCGGCGACCATAACGCCCTGACCAAGCTGGAGAAGGAGGGCCTGGAGATCTTCAACGGCAAAGCCCACTGCACGGGCTGTCATTGGGGACCGTACTTCAGCGACGGCCGCTTCCACAACCTCGGCCTGCCCCCCAAGGACCCCAAGAACCCGGACGTCGGGCGCTACGCCGTGACCAAGGATCACCGGGACATGGGCGCCTTTAAAACCCCCACGGTCCGCGACGCGGCCCGCCGCCCGCCCTACCTCCACGACGGCTCAGAGAAGACGCTCGAGTCCCTGATCGACTTCTACGACAAGGGCGGCGGCAAGGGCCCCAACCTCGATCCCCTGATGGTGCCGCTGGGCCTGGCCAGGCACGAGAAGGCCGCGCTCGTGGCCTTCATCAAGTCGCTCGACAGCCTCAACCCCGAGGTGGCGGACGTCAAGGCCCCGGCCCTGCGCGACCTGCCCCATTGAGGAGGAAGCCATGAAAAGGACACTGACAGCCCTCTTCACCGGCGCCTTCGCCCTTCTCGTCCTGAGCCAGGCGGCCCTGGCCATCCCGGCCTTCGCCCGCAAGTACGGCGCCAACTGCAGCCAGTGCCACGTCGCCTTCCCCAAGCTCAACGACTGGGGCCAGCGCTTCCGCGACAACGGCTACCAGGTCCCCGGCCAGCAGGGCTCGGAGAAGACGGCCTTCGAGACGGCGATACCCGTGGCCTTCCGGACCAACGCCGGGTACAGCCTCTACGGCACGGGCGGGCAGACGGCGTCCGGTTTCCACATCTACGGCCTGGACCTCCTGTCCGCGGGCGTCCTGCACAAGAACATCTCCTACCTGTTCGTCTACACGCCGCGCATCGACGAGCCGGCCGCCGATTATAACGGTCCGGCCGCGGGGGACAACCCGGCCCAGCTCGCGGCCATCGAATCGGCCGCCGTCGTCTTCAGCAACATCATCCGCGACAAGCTCAATATCCGCATCGGCCGTTTCGAGCCGGGCTTCCAGCTCCTGAGCTCCAAGCGGCTCTATTACATCCTTCAGCCCTATGAGATCTACGGCTTCGCCGGCACGCACAGCAGCTTCGATTTCTCGGCCAGCCAAATCGGCATCGAGGCCACCGGACGGTTCAAGCCCGGCCTGAAGTACGCCCTGGGCTACATCAACGGGACCGGGGCCAACCCCGACAACAACAGGTGGAACGACGTCTACCTGGCCCTGTCCAAGACCTTCGGCCGGGGCGAAGGCCAGTCCGCCGGCCAGCGCATCGGCGTCTTCGGCTACCTGGGCTGGCAGCCGACGACCTTCGTCGACCCGATCGTTTCGCCCGGCGGGGACATCAACGGCAAGGACAACCGGAACTTCTACCGGATCGGGGGCGACATCAGCCTGAACTGGCACACGTTCAATCTCCAGGGCATGGGTTTCTACGCGGTCGACGACAGGGACTTCAACGATCTCGACCCGGCCCTGGACTACAAGTTCTGGGGCGGCGTCGTCCAGCTCGACTGGGCCGGGCTGCCCAACAACCGGCTGGTCGGCTCCCTGATGTTCAATTGGGTCCGGCCACCCGGCTACGACGACGTCCACAAGGTCGATGCGTATTCGGCGCTCGTCCGTTATTACTTGGGAAGCTGGTCGGCGGTCAACATCGCCATCCACGCCGAGTTCACCCACCGGGTCGCGGGCACGATCGGCCCTGTTCGCGAGGATCTGGTCACGATCCTGCTCGATTTCGATTTCTAAAGAACGCTGGAGGCCCGGTCCGCCGACACAGCGCCGCGGGCCGGCGGGGAGCGGATTCCCACGTTCTCGACGGCGGCGTAGAGGATGTCCGGGTTCTTCTGGAAGATATCGAGCCCGATCCTGCCGATGCGTCCCATCGGCAGGCCGCCGACCAGGCGCGCCCAGGTCCGGCCGCTGTCGGTCGTCTTGAAGACGCCGCGTTCGGCGTTCGGCGAAAAGAGGTGGCCCATGGCCGCGACGTAGACCGTCTCCGCGTCCTTGGGGTGGATGAGGACGCGGGCGATGTGATGCGAATCGGCGGGGCCCATGTTCGTCCAGGTCTTGCCGGCGTCGGCCGACTTCCAGACGCCGTCGCCGGAGCTCTAGCTGCGGGCGCAATAAGCCTCGCCCGTGCCGACCCAGACGACGCCGGTGGGGCCTGGGCGGGCGCGAAGGCGATGACGATCGCGACGAGAACCAGGGACAGGACGATCTGGCGTGACTTCATATAACCACCTCCGCCAGGGACGACACTGGCTAATATTGTATTTTTAACGAGAAAGGAGGGACTGGGCCTTTTGGGGCAGGCCCGGCGGACGGTCCCGGAAAAGTTCATGCGTGGACGTTCCCGCAGCGGGTTGCTCCCGCGCCGCTCCTGAGTATAATAATAGTGACGCTGGCATCGGCCGCCCATAGCGATCCCGCGGAGGTCCAAGCTCATGAAAACCGCCAAGTACGCCCTCGGCCTCGACTTCGGCACCAACTCCGTCCGGGCCCTCATCGTCGACGTCGGCAACGGCGAGGAAGTCGGCACGGCCATCTTCCCCTACCCCGGCGGCGACGCCGGCATACTCCTCGACCCCAAGGACGCGAACCTGGCCCGTCAGAACCCGGCCGGCTGGATCCTGGGCATCGAGAAATCCGTCACGGCCGCCCTGGCCGCGGCGAAGAAGAAGGTCAAGGGCTTCGACCCGGCGGCCATCGTCGGGATCGGCGTCGATACGACCGGCTCGACGCCTCTCCCCCTCGACCGGGCCGGAAAGCCCCTGGCCCTCCATAAGGAGTTCCGGAAGAACCTCAACGCCCAGGCCTGGCTGTGGAAGGATCACACCGCCCACGCCGAGGCGGCCGAGATCACCGCCCTGGCCGCGGCCGAACACCCCGAGTACCTGGCCAAGTGCGGCGGCACCTATTCCTCCGAGTGGTTCTGGAGCAAGATCCTCCACTGCCTGCGAACGGATCCCAAGGTGGCCGCGGCCGCCTACTCCTGGGCCGAATGCGCCGACTACATCCCGGCCCTCCTGACCGGCTCGACCGATCCTCTCCGGATGAAGCGCAGCCGCTGCGCCGCCGGCCACAAGGCCATGTTCAACGACGCTTGGGGCGGGCTGCCGGCCAAGGCCTTCCTGGCCAGGCTCGATCCGCGCCTGGGCGAGCTGCGCGACCGCCTCTACCAGAAGACCTACACCTCCGACGTTCCGGCCGGCGGCCTGACCAAGGATTGGGCCAGGAAGCTGGGCCTCCGTCCCGGGATCGCCGTGGCCGTCGGCGCCTTCGACGCCCACCTCGGCGGCATCAGCTCCGGCGTCGAGACCGGCCGCTTCGTCAAGATCATCGGCACCAGCACCTGCGACATCTGCGTCTGGCCCGCCACCAAGAAGCTGCCCGACATCCCGGGCCTATGCGGCATCGTCGACGGCTCGGTCCTGCCCGGCTACCTCGGACTCGAGGCCGGCCAGTCCGCCGTCGGCGACATCTTCAATTGGTTCGTCAACGTCATCGAGCCCGGCGGCCCGAAGAAGGGCTCGCACGCCGTCCTGACCAAGGGCGCGGCGGCCCTCAAGCCCGGCGAATCGGGCCTGCTGGCCCTCGATTGGCTCAACGGCAACCGGACCGTCCTCGTCGACCAGCGCCTGACGGGCCTCCTCGTCGGCCTGACCCTGCACAGCACGCCGGCCGAGATCTACCGGGCCCTCATCGAGGCCACGGCCTTCGGCGCCCTGACCATCATCCGGCGCTTCGAGGAGTACGGCGTCCGGATCAGCGACGTCGTCAACTGCGGCGGCATCGCCGAGAAGAACCCGCTGGTCATGCAGATCTACGCCGACGTCACCGGCCTGGAGATGAAGATCGCCCGCTCGAGCCAGACCTGCGCCCTGGGCGCGGCCATGGCCGGGGCCGTCGCGGCCGGGCGCCCGGGCGGCGGCCACGCGACCTTCGCCGAGGCCCAGGCCGCCATGGGCGGGATCAAGCGGACGGTCTACAAGCCCGACCCCGCCCGCCACCGGGTCTATCTCGAGCTCTACGCCCTCTACAGGCAGCTCCACGACGCCTTCGGCACGAAGGACTGGAGCGGCAGCCTGTTCAACGTCATGAAGGACCTGCTGGCCATCAAGGACCGGCAAAGGAGATAGGACCCGATGCTCGCCGAGCTCAAGGAGTCGGTCTGGAAGGCGAACCTCGATCTGGCCAGGTCCGGCCTGGTCATCCTGACATTCGGCAACGTCAGCGGCATCGACCGGCGCCGGGGCATCGTGGCCATCAAGCCCAGCGGCGTCCCCTACGACGCCATCAAGGCCGACGACATCGTGCTCGTCGACCTCGAAGGCGGGCTCGTCGAGGGCTGGCTCAGCCCCTCGTCGGACACGCCGACGCACGTCGAGCTCTACAAGGCCTTCCCGGAGATCGGGGGGGTGGCCCACGCCCACAGCGCCTACGCCACCATGTTCGCCCAGGCCAAGCGGGAGATCCCCTGTTACGGGACGACCCACGCCGACCAATTCCACGGCCCCGTGCCGCTGACCCGGCTGCTCGTCGAGCCCGAGATCGCCCAGGCCTACGAGCGGAACACCGGCCGGGTCATCGTCGAGCGCTTCGCCGGGCTCGATCCGCTCGAGCTCCCGGCCGTCCTGGTGGCCGGCCATGGGCCGTTCACCTGGGGCCGGACCCCGGCCGAGGCCGTCGAGACGGCCCTCGTTCTCGAGCAGGTCGCCCACACGGCCTTCGGCTCGGTCATCATCGAGCCCCGGCTCGCCCCCGTGGACGCGTGCCTCCAGGAGAAGCACTTCCGCAGGAAGCACGGGCCCGACGCCTATTACGGACAAAAGAAGGAGAAATGATCATGACCAACATCCCGAAAGTGCGCCTCGGTCTGGTGGCCGTCAGCCGCGACTGCTTCCCCATCGAGCTGTCCCGCAAGCGCTCCCTCCGCGTCGCGGAGGAATGCCGCAAGATCGGCGTGTCCATCACCCGGATGCCGACCGTCGTCGAGAACGAGAAGGACGCCCTCCGGGCGCTCGAGGAGCTGAAGGACAAGAAGGTCAACGCCCTGGTCCTCTACCTGGGCAACTTCGGCCCGGAGACGCCGACGACCATCCTGGCCCAGAAGTTCGACGGCCCGGTCATGGTCGTCGCCGCCGCCGAGGAGTCGGGCCGGGATCTCGTCGACGGGCGCGGCGACGCCTACTGCGGCATGCTCAACAATTCCTACAGCATGGGTCTGCGCCGGCTCCGGCCCCACGTGCCGGAATACCCGGTCGGCCTGCCCGAGGAAGCGGCCAAGATGATCGCGGATTTCCTGCCCGTCGCCAGGATCCTGCTCGGCCTGGCCAGGCTCAAGATCTTCTCCTTCGGGCCGCGGCCGCAGGACTTCCTGGCCTGCAACGCCCCGATCAAGCCGCTCTACGACCTCGGCGTCGAGATCATGGAGAACAGCGAGCTCGACCTCTACGACATCTTCCGCAAGGCCGAAGGCGACCCGAAGGTCAAGGCGGTCGCCGCCGACATGGCCAGGGAGCTGGGCGCCGGGAACGCCTATCCCGGCATCCTGAACAAGCTGGCCCAGTTCGAGGTCGCGCTGCTCAAGTTCATGGAGGCGAACCTCGGCGCCTCGGAGTTCGGCGTCTTCGCCGACAAATGCTGGCCGGCCTTCGAGAGCTTCTTCGGCTTCGTCCCCTGCTACGTCAACTCGCGGCTGGCGGCCCGGGGCATCCCGGTCGCCTGCGAGGTCGACATCTACGGCGCCCTGAGCGAGTACATCGCCACCTGCGCCACCGAGCTGCCGGCCACCGTCCTGGACATCAACAACACCGTCCCCTACGACCTGATCGCCGGGGCCAAGAAGGGGATCAAGGGCTACAAGCCCACGGATCTTTTCATGGGCTTCCACTGCGGCAATACGCCGGCCGGCTGCCTGATGAACCCGGCCATGGGCTACCAGCTGATCATGCACCGGCTCCAGGAGCCGGGCCGGGAGCCCGACATCACCCGGGGCACGATCGAGGGCCGGATCAAGGCCGGCGGCGTGACCATTTTCCGCCTCCAGTCGACGGCCGACACGGTCCTGCGGTCCTACGTGGCCGAGGGCGAGATCCTGGACGTCGATCCGAAGTCGTTCGGCGGGATCGGGATCATCGCCGTCAAGGAGATGGGCCGGTTCTACCGCCACGTCCTCGTCGAGAAGCGCTTCCCCCACCACACCGCCGTCGCCTTCGCCCCCGCCGGCAAGACCCTCTGGGCGGCCCTGCGCATGCTCGGGGTCGAGGACATCGGCTTCAACCGCCCGGCCGGCATGCTCTACCCGACGGAGAACCCGTTCTAAATCGGGGACACAATATTCATTTCCGATTTCTTTTCAGGCCTCGCTCTGTCCGGAAAATCGGAAATGCGTATTGTGTCCCCTATTATTAATTGCGGCCGCGCTGGGGCGCCGGCACGTTCGCGTCGAAGTACTTCCGCGGCAGCTTCTGGTCGCGCATGGCGGCGTTGTAGACGAACCAGGCCATGACCGTGGCCGCCTGCATCAGGTCGGGCCGCGACAGGTGGTCGTAAACGTCCATCGTCGAGTGGTGCGTCAGCGTGTCGTACTCGAGGTCGTCCTGGATGAACTGGAAGCCCGGCAGGCCGACGCCGTCGAACGGCAGATGGTCGGTGCCGCCCGTGTTCCGCAGGACCACGGTCCCGGCGCCGAGGTCGCGCACGGGCTCGAGCCACTCCTCGAAGATGGGCACGACGGCGCTGTTGCCCTGGGCGTAGATGCCGCGGATCTTGCCGCTGCCGTTGTCGAAGTTGAAGTAGGCCGAGAGCTTGTCGTACTCCGGCTTCTTCTCCTTCTTGGCCCGGTCGAAGAAATGGTTCGCGACATAGCCCCGCGAGCCGACGAAGCCCTGCTCTTCCGCATCCCAAAAGGCCATCCGGATCGTGCGCCGGGGCTGGACGCCCAGGGCCTTGAGGATCCTCATGGCCTCGAAGGCGACGGCGCAGCCGGCACCGTCGTCCGTGGCCCCCGTGCCGCCATGCCAGGTGTCGAAGTGCCCGCCGAGCATGACCAGCTCCGTCTTGAGCCGGGGATCGGCGCCCGGGATCTCGGCCACGACGTTCGTGCCCGGCAGGTCGTCGGCCGTGAAGCGGGCCTGGACCTCGACCTCGAGCGTGACCGGGACGTTCTTCTGGAGGATGCGGACGATGCGGTTGTACTGCTCCGTGGCGATGGCGATCGCCGGGACGGGGGTCTCCGTGCCCCTGGCCCGCGAGCCGCCGCTGGCGACGAAGACGGTCCCGAACTTGCCCCGGCCGGGATCGATGACGACCCCGACGCCCTCGGCCTTGAACATCTTCTGGATGGCCTGCTGGACCTGCGCCCGGGACACCCGATCCTGCATCTGCGGCGCCTGGGGCCGCCGGGCGTACGGCTCGGGCGCCAGCCCGAGCTTATCGAGATCGGCCCCGCTGAGGCGCGAGGCCATCGGGTCGAACGAGATCGGCAGGTCCTGCTCCTCCTGAACCAGGACGATGGCGTCCTTGAGCTTGCCCTTGTACTTGTCGAGGTCGGCCACGGTCTTGGCCTGGATCAGGACCGCCGGGCCCTTGATCAGGCCGTTCGTCCCCGGCGTCCAGGCCTTGGGGTAGCCGATGATGGGCATGTACTGGGGCTCGGTCATGGCGGCGTAGAACTTCAGGAGCTCCCAGCTGCGGCCGAACGTGCCGTAAGGCTCCATGGCCGCGTTGGCCAGGCCGATCTCCTTGGCCTGGCCGACCACCCACTCGCCGGCCTTGACGTACTGGGGCGAGTCGGGCAGCCTCGGTCCGTAGATGTCGCAGAGATAGATCAGGAAATCGCCGATCTTGGAGTTGTTCAGTCCCTCGGCGCGGATGCGGTCGAGCATCTGCAGGTCGAGCTTCTCCTGGGCGAAGGCCCCCATCGAGAGCAGGACGGCGAGGAGGGCAAGGACCAGCGAACGGACGATCGGATGTCTTTTCATGGGATGCTCCTTTGAACCGGTCTCGGGGACTATAACCCCGCGGCCGCGGCCTTGTCAAAGTCAGCCGGGGCCGGGGGGCCGGCAGTCTGAAACGACGGCCAGAAACGCTTCCCGGCGCGCCCCGACCTGCCTTATAATGGAGGGACCATGAAAGCGGCTTTCCTGACCGGCGTCCGGACGATCGAGATCCGCGACATCCCGGCGCCCCGGCTCGTCCGCGACGACGACGTCATCGTCCGCAGCCGGGCCGTCGGCGTCTGCGGCAGCGACCTTCACTACTATCTCTCCGACAACGTCGGCGGCGACCGGATCAAGTACCCCTTCATCCCGGGGCACGAATGCGCCGGCGTCGTCGAGGAGGTGGGCCGGGCCGTGACCAGGGTCAAGCCGGGCGACCCGGTCGTCGTCGAGCCGGCCGTCTCGTGCGGGACGTGCGACCAGTGCCGGACCGGCCGGCCCCACACCTGCCGCAAGCTCCTCTTCCTCGGACATTACGGCGAGCTCACGGGCGGCCTGGCCGAGCTCATCCTGGCCCCGGAACGCAACTGCGTGCCGCTTCCGGCCCGGATGACCTCGGTACAGGGCGCGCTGGCCGAGCCGCTGTCGATCGCCCTTTACGCGGCCGGTCTGGCCGGCTCGGTCCGGGGGAAAGCGGCGGCGGTCCTCGGGACCGGGCCGATCGGGCTGTGCGTCGTCATGGCCCTGAAGGCGGACGGCGCCGGCGCCGTCTATGCCACGGAGAAGGTCGAGGCCCGGCGCGCGGCGGCCGCCGCCAAAGCCGGGGCCGACTGGACGGGGAATCCCGACGCCCAGGACGTCGTGGCTGAGATCGCGGCCCGCGAGTCCCTCGGCCTCGATATCGTCTTCGAGTGCTGCGGCCAGCAGCCGGCCCTCGACCAGGCGGTCGCCCTGCTCAAGCCCGGCGGGACGCTCGTCGTAGTCGGCATCCCCCTCGAGCCGCGCGTCTACTTCGACAGCGGCAGGGTCCGCCGCCGCGAGATCCGCGTCCAGAACGTCCGGCGCCAGAACAAGTGCCTGGAGCGGGCCGTGGCCATGATCCACGCCGGGCGGATCCCGGTCGATTTCCTGGCGACCCACACGTTTCCCCTCGACCGGGCCGGCGAAGCTTACGAGATCGCGGCGGCCCGCCACGACGGGGTGATCAAGGCCATCGTCCGGCCATAGGCCGGCGGAGGGCTTCCGGGCCGGGGACAAGCCGGCGGATCGGCGGGCCTGACCCGCCGCGGCTTCCGCCGTCAGCCGCCTTTCACTTCATCCGTTCGCGCATCCTGGCCTCGTTCTCGGCGGGCCAGTAGCCGCAGTCGAGCTCGAGGAAGACCGTGGTATACGGCACGGCCAGGGTCGTCTTGACCATGACGATCTTGAAGGTCTTCCCCGCCTGGTCGAGCCTGGCGATGAGCTCCTCGTGGGGAACGGGCCGGGCGCCGCGTCCCTCCAGCATCTTTTCGAGCCGCCTCTTCGTCTCGTCCGCGCCCGGGGCCAGGTCCTCGGTGACGAAGGCCAGCTCCTTGTCCAGCCAGATCTTCGGCCGGATGTGCCCGGCCCCGTCGACGGCCTTGAGCACCTTCTCGAGGACGGCGAAGTGGTCCTCGCCGGCGGCGATCGTCTCGATGCCGGGGCTCGTCTGGAGCGGGAAGGCCGAGTCGGCGACGACGATCCAATTGCGGTGCCCGAGGGCGGGCAGGTACCCGGCCAGGATGTCCGTCCAGGCGGGCGGCTTGGCGGCTTGGGAATGGGACACGGCGATTCCTTCCTTTCCCCCGTCGTTCACGCGGTCGCAGGCGGCCGCGGCGCCGAGGAGCATGACGATCCCGATGAAGGCGAGAGCTTGGCGCATGGTTCCCTTCTCTTCCCGTTGTCTCATCCGGCGACGAGCCGGTAGGTCGCCTTGATGGGGGTGCCACCCTTGAGCATGGCCCAGACGGGGCAGAAGCGCTCCTCCGACAGGGCCAGGGCCTTCTCCACCGAGGCGCCGTCGAGCCGACCGCCGCGGAACTCGAACTCGAGCTCGATCGACACGAGGACCTTCGGATGGATCTCTTTCTTGGCCCCGCGGGCCCGGACCGTCAGGCCCCCGACCTCCTGTCCCATCCGCTTGAGGAGGCCGACGACGACCTGGCCGCTGCAGCCGGCCAGGCTGGCCAGCAGGAGCTCGAGCGGCGCGAAGCCTCCGAGGGACTGGCCGTCGGCCGCGAAATCGATCGGCGCCACGGTCCCGGCCCGGCCGGAAACCCCGTCGAACCTCATCCCTTCCTTGAAGACGGCATCGGCCCGGATCTCTTCGGCCATGGGCAGCCTCCTCGGCAGACCGTCGGCGGCACGGTCGCCGCCCCGTAGTATCCAACGGGCGGAGGCGCCGCGTCAACCCGGGGCGGCGCGGCGGACGCCCGGGGGCGCGGCGGAGAAGGCGGCGGCCGCCGTCAGGCCCCGGGCGTCCCGGAGGCGGCCTCGCCGCCCGCGACCGGCAGGGCGACGAGGAACTCGACCCACTTGCCGGGCTCGCCCTCGACCCAGATGCGGCCCTTGTGCTTGTCGACGATCGTCTTGCAGATGTAGAGTCCCAGGCCCGAGCCCTTGACGCCCTCGGTGCCTTTCTGTTTCAGGCGCTCGAAGCGCTTGAACAGCCGGCCCTTGGCCTCCTCGGGGATGCCGACGCCCTCGTTGCGCACGGCGAATCTGACCTCGCCGTCCGTCCGGGACAGCCGCAGGCGGACCGGGGTCCCCTCGGCGCCGTACTTGATGGCGTTGTTGACCAGGTTGCCGACCAGGATCTTCAGCAGGTCCGGATCCCCGTCGAGGACGGGGTCGCCCTCGAGCTCGGTCACGATGGGCATCTTCTTGGGATTGTCCCTGATCCCGGGCGCCTTGAGGGCCTCGGCCAGCACCTGGGAGGCGAAGGGGACCCGCTTCTTGAAGGCCGTCAGGCCGTCGAGCTCCATCTTCGACAGGTCGATGTAGCTGCGGATGATGTCCTCGAGGTAGGAGCAGTTGCGGAGAATGGTCCCGACGATCTTCTCCTGCTCCGGCTCGAGCTTGCCGAAATAGCCCCGGTACAGGGTGTCGGCCGTCGTCTGCATGGCCGCCAGGGGGCTCTTGAGCTCGTGGGAGACGATGGCCATCAGGTCGAGCATCTTGGCCCCGGCCGCGTTGCGGCGGGCCTCCAGGGCGTTGGCCACGACGCTGCGCAGCTCCTCGGGGGTGAACGGCTTGGGGATATAGTCGAAGGCGCCGGCCTTGAGCGCTTCGCGGGCCGTGTCCACGCTGGAATAGCCGGTGAAGATGATGACCGTCGTGCCGGGCCGGTCCCGGCGCAGGGTCTTGAGGACCTCCATGCCGCCGAGGCCGGGCATCTTCAGGTCGGTGACGACGATGTCGTAGTCCTTGGCCCTGGCCAGGGCCAGGCCCTCGTCCCCGGACGAGGCGACGTCGATCTCGTAGCCGCTCCCGGCGAAGATCCGCCGCGAGCTCTTGAGGACGATGTCCTCGTCGTCGATGAACAGCAGCTTGGGTGTCATGTTTCGCCTGCTTCCCCCCGCCGTCGCGTCACCGCGTCGGCAGCTTGATGATGAATTCCGTTCCGACGCCGACCTTGCTGTGGACGTCGATCTGCCCGCCGTGCCTCTGGACGGCCCCGTAGACCATGGGCAGCCCCAATCCCGTTCCCTGGCCGCGGTCCTTGGTGGTGAAGAACGGCTCGAAGATCTTGTTCAGGTTCTCCTCGCTGATGCCGACGCCGGTGTCGGCCACCCGGATGACGGCCATGCCGGTCGCCGGCTCGAGCGAGGTCACGATCGTCAGCCGGCCGCCCTGGGGCATGGCGTCCGCGGCGTTGACGGCCAGGTTGTTGATGACCGCGCGGATCTCGGCGGGGTCGACCCTGACCCCGGGCAGGTTGGGATCCAGCTCCTTGACGATCCGGATGTTATGGAAGGTGACGTGCTTCTCCAGGATGCGCAGGCTGTCCACGATGAGGGCGTTGAGGTCCGAGAGCGTCCGCTCGGACTTGCTGTCACGGGCGAAATCGAGGATGCCCCGGACGATGCCCCGGCAGCGCAGGGTCTCGTCCCGGATGACCTTGAGGTCCTCCTCGTAGGGCGTGCCCTTCATGTCCTCGAGGAGCAGGCTGCTGTAGGTCAGGACGCCGGTCAGGGGATTGTTGATCTCGTGGGCGATGCCCGAGGCCAGGCGCCCGATCGAGGCCAGCTTCTCGGACTTGAGGATCGTCCGGTCGGCCAGCTCGGTCAGCTGCCGGTCCCTCTCCTCGATGGCGTCGACCATGCCGTTGAAGGCCTGGGCCAGGGCCCTGGCGTCCTCGTCGTCGTGCGGGTCGGTCTCGATGCGGTGGTAGAAGCCCAGGGCCATCTCGGTCGAGGCGTCGATGATGCGCTTGACCGGCTTGGTGTAGAGGTTGATCAGGTAGCCGGCCAGGGCCAGGGCCAGGAGCGTCGAGACGAGCAGGACCAAGAGGTAGGCCATGGTCGTGTTCCGGACGACGACATCGAACTTCTTCTTGAGGACGCCGACGTAGAGCATGCCCTGGGTCTTCTGGTCGAAGTCGTAGAGGGGCGTGTAGCCGGAGATGTACCAGTCGTCGACGACGAAGGCCCGCCCGACCCAGGGCGCGCCTTCCTCGAAGACCTTGCGGTAGACCTCCTCCGAGGCCTGGGTGCCGATGGCCCTCTTGCCGGCGGCGTCGAGAACGTTGGTGGCCACCCGGATGTCGCCCAGGAAGACCGTGGTCGTCCCGGCGTCCCGGCCCTCGACCTTCTCGTCCTTGAACAGGAGGCGCTTGAAGCGGTCGACGAAGGCGGCGTTGTTGTTGAGCAGGACGGCCCCGTAGAGGATGCCGGTCATCCGCGAGCCGTCCCGGATGGGCGCGGCGATCTTGATGACCAGGGCCCTGTTCTCGGCCGCCGACGGCCGCGGCCGGCCGTGCGACGTCGGCACGACGGGGATGATGGTCCGGCGGGCCAGGTCCTCGCCCTCCCGGGCGATGGTCTCGTACTCGAGGACGCCCGTCCCGGCCACCAGGGTCCCGGTCCGGCGGACTTCCTGGATGGTCCGGTAGCCGCTCATGCTGTCGCCGTAGGATTCGAAGGCGTTGGCCCGGACGAGGATGGTTCCGTCCGCGTCGACGACGTTGACGATGTCGAAGCCGAACTCCCGCTTGATCTGGACCAGCTTCTCGAACAGGAAGGCCCGGTCGCCGGCGGCCGAGGCCCGGATGAGCTCGGGCGTCTTGGCCATGGACTGGATGATCCGCGATCGGTTGTCGATCTCCTCGCGGTAGAGCTCGCTGGCCGAGGTCAGGCTGGCCCGCACGGTCGCGTAGGCGTCGCGGACGACGTTGGTGTTGATGACGTTCAGGCCGATGATGATCGACAGGACGCCGCTCAGGAGAACGATGCCGAGCAGGCTGAAGACCAGCTTGAAGCGGATGTTCGAGCGGGCCAGCTGCTTGATCATCGCAGGGCGCGGCCGACCTTGGCCAGAAGCTCGTCGAGGTCGACGGGCTTCGTCAGGAACTCGTTGGTCCCGGGCAGGAACGAGTCGGCCTGATCCATCGAGAAGCGCGAATTGGTGACCTGGTCGATGGCCGTCAGGATGATGATCGGGACGTCGCGGAACTCCCGGTACTTCGACGCATCGCGGCGGCTGCGGATGACGTCGGCCGCCTCGAAGCCGGCCGTGTCCGTCTCCATCATGACGTCCAGGATGACCAGGTCGGGCCGCTCGGCCAGGAGGGCCTTCAGGCCCTCCGCCCCGCTGTGCGCGGCCGCGACGTCGTAGCCGTTCGTCCTCAGGACCTGGGCTAGGCTGGCCACGAGGTCCCGGTCGTCGTCGACAAGGAGGATCTTCTTGCTCATGTGTTCAGGACCTTGTAGATGACGTTCCGCTCTTCCCAGGCCTTGTTCCGCTCGTACATGTCGATCGGGAACTCGACCTGCTTCATCTCCACCGGCGCGGCCTTCTTGTCCACCAGGCCGAGGGCCAGGGCGACGCCGAAGATGATGGCCTCCGGCCGCGGCGGGCAGCCGGGGATGATGTAATCGACCGGGACGGCCTTGGCCCCGCCGCCGCTGACGTTGTAGGTGTCGAACCAGCAGCCGCCGCCAGCGGCGCAGGAGCCGACGCCGAAGACGAGCTTGGGCCCGGGCATGGCGGCGTAGGCTTTCCTGACGAGCGGCAGGGTCGGCCGGGTGACGGCGCCCGAGAGGAGCATGACGTCGGCGTGGCGGGGCGAGCCGACGAGCTTGATGCCGAAGCGCTCGACGTCGTAGTAGGGCGTCAGGATGTTGAGGATCTCGATGTCGCAGCCGTTGCAGGCGCCGCTGTTGCAGTGGTAGACCCAGAGGGAGCGGGGGAAGCATTTTCGGGCGATCTTGGCCAGCATGTCAGTCTCCTGTCGTCTCCGGCCGCTCGTAGCGCTCGGTCCGGTCGAGCTCCTTCGGCTGGAAGGTGTCGGTGGCCCGGCGCAGGACGGTGCGGGCCTCCAGGCTGTCGTAGCGGTAGCCGGTCAGGCCGAGCTTGTCGATGGCGTTGGTCTTCTCCATGTCGTAGCAGCGGCCGCAGCGCCCGCAGGTCAGCATGAAGAGCTCCAGGCTTTCGGTGATGTCGTTGCGGTCGCTGGTCGCCTGCTCGAAGCGCGGCGTCATGGTGATGGCCTTCTCCGGGCAGACCTCGGCGCAGCGGCCGCAGTAGGTGCAGCGGGCGCCGTCGTAGAGCAGGACGCGGATCTCCTGGCAGAGGTCGCGGACCAGGATGGTCCGGGCCGGGCAGTGGTTGGCGCAGCCGGCGCAGCCGACGCACTTCGTATGGTCCCAGTGCGGCGCGCCGCGGTAGTTCTCCG
Source organism: Acidobacteriota bacterium (assembly GCA_022711665.1). Taxonomy (GTDB): domain Bacteria; phylum Acidobacteriota; class Aminicenantia; order Aminicenantales; family Saccharicenantaceae; genus RBG-16-66-30. The sequence continues at coordinate 225,916 of JAKLEN010000001.1, forward strand.
GCGCCGGGTGGGGCGCGAAGGGGTACTTCAGGGTGACGACCCCCGGCTTGGCCACCATCAGGACCTGCTTGATCTTGCTTGCGAGCCACATGGCGTTCCTCCCCCGGTCCTCAAACGCCCGCCACGGCCAGCCCGACCGCGCCGAGCGCGATCAGGATGAGGACGGCGTAGATCTTGACCGCCTGGTCGATCCGCAAACGCGGGTTGGTCGAGCCGACGACGGCGATGAGGATGAAGACGGCCAGAGTGCCCAGGAGCTGGGTCAGGATGTCGCCGAGGTAATGGCCCGTCCGCAGGAAAGGCAGGAAGACGGCGACGAAGAGCCAGGCGTAGAACATCTGCTTCATCATCATGGCGTAGCGGAACAGGCCGTAGTCCGGCCCGCTGTACTCGATGAACGGCCCCTCGAGAACCTCGATCTCGGCCTCGGCGATGTCGAACGGCTGCTTGGCCACGAAGGCCTGCAGGGCCAGCAGGTAGACGACCAGCATGACCGCGGCGGCGGCGCCGTAGCCCGGCCCGGCCGCCCCGAAGACGGCCGCCCCCAGGCCCAGGCTGCGGCTCCGGGCCGCGCCGAGGATGAGAGTCATGGCCAGGATGGGCTCGATCATGACCATGGTCACCATCTCCCGGCTGGCGCCGATGGCCGCGAAGGTGTTGCGGCTGGCCAGGGCGCCCAGGAGGACGGAGACGCCGCCGAGCGTCAGGAGATAGATGACCGTGACGGCGTCGACCCGGCCGCCCAGGGCGTTGACCTTTCCGCCGAAGGGAATGAGGGCGACGACGGCCAGGATCGAGGCGAAGGCGGCCGGCGGCGCCAGCTTGAAGGCCCAGTTCCGGGCCGAGTTGATCCGCTCCTTGCCCAGGAGCTTGAAGAGGTCGTAGTAGGGCTGGACGATCGGCGGGCCCTGGCGCGTCTGGACCCGGGCCGTGGTCTTCCGCAGGACGCCGTCGAAGAGCGGGGCCAGCAGGAGGAAGACGAGGACGTTGACGAATACGGCGGCGATGCTCATGATCGGCTCCTCCCGGCCTCGGGCCCGCGCGACAGGGCCTCGAGCTCCGTCCGGCCGAGGATCCGGCGGCGGCCCGACCCGGCGTCGATGACCGCGACCCGGTCCGTGCAGGAGAAGCAGGGATCGATCTGGCCGAGGATGATGGGAAAATCGGCGAACTGGTTGTCGAGGAGCATCTGCGGGACGGCCTGCAGGTTGGGGTAGGTCGGGGCCCGGACGCGCCAGCGCTCGGGCCGGTTCTCCTCGCCGGTGATGACGTAATGGACCGACTCGCCGCGGGGCGCCTCGACCATGGACAGGCCGTGGCGGAGCGGGGGCAGGGCCTCCGGCGCCTCGATCAGGAGCGGTCCCGCGGGCATCCCGGCCAGGGCCTGGCGCAGGATGGAGATGGACTCGAAGATCTCGAGGACGCGGACGACGAGCGTCCCCCAGACGTCGCCGGAATCAGCGACCGGGACGTCGAAGGCCATGTCGTCGTAGGCAGCGTAGGGATGGTCCTTGCGGACGTCGAGGCGGAGGCCGCGGGCCCGGGCCACGGGGCCGACCAGGCTCCAGCGGACCGCCTCCTCTTTGGAGAGATATCCGACGCCCTTGGTCCGGCGATGGATGGCGCTGTCGCCGATGATGGCCCTCTTGAGCTCGAGGACCTCCTTCTCCAGGGCGGCCAGGACATCTTCGATCCCGGCCCGGATCTCCGGCGTGATGTCGCGGCGGACGCCGCCGATGACGATCATGCCGTAGGTCTTGCGGTTGCCGGTGATCCGCTCGGCCAGCCACATGACCTTCTCCCGGACGCGCCAGGCCTGCATGAAGACCGTGTCGAAGCCGATGAGGTGGCCGGCGATGCCGAGCCAGAGAAGGTGGGAGTGGAGGCGCTCGATCTCGAGCATGATCGTGCGGATGTACTCGGCCCGCCGCGAGATCTTGAGGCCGGCGGCCGCCTCGACGGCCTGGCTGTAGCAGCAGGCGTGGACCGAGCCGCAGATGCCGCAGATGCGTTCCGCGACGAAGGGCACCTCGTTGTAGCTGACCTGTGTCTGGCAGAGCTTCTCAATGCCCCGGTGGGTCATGAAGCCGCGGTAGTCGCAGCCCTTGATGGTCTCGCCGTCGACGTAGACGGCGAAGTGCTCGGGCTCGTGCAGGCTGAGGTGGAACGGCCCGATGGGGACGACGGTCGTCCCGGGCGGGGCCTCGTCGAGCCGGTAGGCGACGTCCTCGGCCGCCGGCGGCTCGAGGTTGTAGGGCACCTCCTTGCGGAGGGGGTAGACGCCGGCCGGCCAATCGTCGGCCAGGACCAGCCGCTTGGGCTTGGGATGGCCGGTGAACGTCAGACCCAGGAGGTCCTGGTACTCGCGCTCGCTCCAGCCGGCGCTGGGAATATCGGGCGTGATGGACTCGAAGCTCGGGTCGCCGGCCGGGGCGGCCGCCCGCAGAACGACGGCGACGTGATCGGCGTCGAAGGCGAAGGTGTGGGCCAGCCCGATCGTGCCGTTGCGGGCGATCTCGTCCCAGCCGATGCCGACCATGTAGCGGGCGCCGAGGTCGATGAGGGCCTTGGCCGCGGGCCGCAGGGCCCGGCGCTCGACGTCGACGAAGAGCCGGCCCGGTTGGGGCGAGGACAGGCCCTGGACGGCGGGGCCGAGGCGGCTCCTGAGCTCGGTTTCGATCCTGGTCAAGGCATCCATGCGAATCTCCCTACTTGCCGCTCTTGCCGCCGGCGAACTTGAACAGGGCCCGCAGGCCGGCGAACATGCCCCGGTCGGTATACCGGTTGGCGTTGCTGAGGTCCTGGTAGCCGCAGAGCCAGGTCGGGGCCGAGACCTCCTTCGAGCCGCCGGCCCGGCGGAGCAGGGCCCCGAGGGCCAGGCCCAGCCCGACAAGGAGCAGGACGACCAGGGGCGCGGCGGCCGCGCTTGAGACCGGCCCGCCTAGGCCCGGCAGTCCGAGGCCCAGGGCCCGAGACGGGACCGGGACGGCCGGCGAACCCAGGGCGCCGGCCAGCAGGAAGCCCTCGGAGCGCTCCAGCGCGGCCCGCACGAGCCCGACCGAGAGGGCCGGGAAAAGCCCCTGGACGAGGCAGATCGCCGTCAGGGCGATCATGGGGACGAGCATCGAGGCCGGGGCTTCCTGGACGGGCCTGCCGACGTTCCATTCCGAGCCGACGGAGGTGAACGCCATGCCGAAGAACTTGACGTAGCAGGCCAGCGTGACGGCGCTCGTGAACAGGGCGATGACGCCGAAGACGACCAGGACGAACCCGGAGTCGCCGGCCAGCACGGAACTGGCGATGATCAGCCACTTGCTGCCGAAGCCGCTCGTCGCGGGCATGCCGGCGATGGCCAGGGAGCCGAGGCCGGCTATCGCCGCCGTCACGGGCATGAGGCCGATGAGCCCGCCGAGCTTGTTGAGGTCCTTCGTCCCGGTCGCGTAGAGGATATTCCCGCCCGTGAGGAAGAGCATGCCCTTGAAGATGGCGTGGTTGAGGGCATGGTAGAGGGCACCGATGACGGCGGCCGCGGCCAGGACGCTCACGGCCGGCCCGGCCGGCAGGGCCAGGGCCAGGGCGACCCCGATGGCCAGGACGATGTAGCCGATCTGGCCGATCGAGCTGTAGGCCAGGAGGCGTTTGGCGTCGCTCTGCTTCATGGCCTGGATCGTCCCGATGAGCAGCGTGGCCGCGCCGACGGCGGCGACGACGAGCCCCCAGGTCCGGGCGTCGAACGCCGGGTTCCCGGCCGGGGCCATGAAGAGGAAGGCCCGGATGAGCCCGTAAACCCCCGTCTTGCTCATGGCCGAGCTCAGCAGGGCGCTGACCGGGGAGGGGGCGACGGAATAGGCTCCGGGCAGCCAGAGCTGCCCCAGCGGGAAGACGCCCGCCTTGAGGCCGAACCCGGCGAGCAGCAGGCCGAAGAAGAGGGCCAGGGGGGCGCCGCCGGCCTGCCCGAGCTTCCCGGCCAGGACCGGAAGGGCATCGCCGAAACGGCAGCCGGGGACGGCCAGGGGGCCGAGGACGACCAGCAGCCAGGCGAGCTCCATGAAGATGAGGAAGTTCCGCGCCGCCCGGACGGTCTCTTTCGCCTCTCGCTCGAACCGGACCAGGAAGAAGGCCGGGACGGTCATCAGCTGCCAGGCCAGCGTGAAGCCGAGGCCGAAGTCGTCCACGACCAGAACGCCGGCCATCCCCAGGAGGAAGAGCGGGAAGCAGGCGTAATAGCTCCTCAGGCTCCGTCCCGGGAACCGTTCCAGGTAGCGGATCGAATAGAGCGCGCTGGCCAGGCCGATCAGGGCGACGATGCCGAGGAAGAGGCCGGCCAGGCCGTCGAGGACGAGCGGGATCGTGACCGGGCCCAGGCTCAACGTCGCGGAAGCATGGCCGGCGGGGCCGAAGAGCGAGCCGTAGCCGACCAGGAACAGGAGGACCGCCGCGGCCGCGACGAGCGCCAGGTTGACCACGCCGGCCAGGGTCCGCCGGCGGGCCAGCAGCGGCGCCGCGAGGGCCGCCGCCCCCAGGAGGGCGAAGGCGAGGAGGAGTGGGACGGACAGGTCAGCGGTCATGGCGGTACTCCAGGCGGGCCGGGGCGCAGGCCCCGACGATGAGATCGCGAAGGGAGGCGGCGGCCTGTTCGACCGCGGCCGTCAGCCCCTGGCCGAAGTCGAGCTCGGCCGGGACGATCCCCAGCAGGAAGGGCCTCTTGCCGGCGGCCTCGAGGAACTTGCCGCTCAGGGCCAGGGCCATCTTGTGGGTCGAGTAGCTCCCGGCCTCGGCGAAATCCGCCAGGGGGCCGAAGACGACCGTCCCGGGCTCGCCGGCGGCGGCCGCGGCGTCGATGAAGACCACGTTGCGGGCCTCGCCGCGGGCTATGGACGGAACGAAGTTCTCGGGCACGTCCTGGGCGTCGACCAGGACGGGGCCGCCCGCGATGCCGGCCCGGCGGACGGCGGCGACGATCCAGGGCCCGACGCCGTCGTCGCGGCGCAGCGGGTTGCCCACGCCGACGAGGCAGGTCGGCTCCCGGAGGAGCTCGGCCAGGCGGGCCAGGCCGTCGCTCATATCTGCTCCCCCAGGGTCTTGATCTGCTTGTAGGTGTAGACCGGCCCGTCCGTGCAGACGAGCGTCCGGCCGATGGCGCAGTGCTGGCACTTGCCGATGCCGCACTTCATGTGGCGTTCGAGGGTCGACATGATGGCCTCGTCCTTGATGCCGGCGGCCAGCAGCTCCTTGATGACCGAGTTGAACATGAGCGGCGGGCCGCAGACGAAGGCGACGGTGTTCTCGACCGGGACATCGGCCGGGCGGACCATGGTGTGGACGAAGCCGACCGGGCCCGTCCAGCCCGGCTCGGGCCGGTCGATAGTGAAGTAGGTCTCGAAGCCCTCGGTGGCTTTCCATTGCTCGATCATGTCCCGGTACATCAGCTCCCGGGACGACTTGGAGCCGTAGATGAGGATGATCCGGCCGAAGTCCGGCCGGTGCTGGAGGACGTGGACGATGGACGAGCGGAGCGGGATGAGCCCGATGCCGCCAGCCACGTAGATGACGTTCTTGCCCTTGATGGATTCGAACGGGAAGCCGTTGCCGAACGGCCCGCGGACGCCGATCTTGTCCCCGGCCCGGAGCTCGTGGAGGGCCCGGGTGACCTTGCCGACCCGGCGCACCGAGATGTGGGGCCGGTCGTTCTCCGGGCTGAAGGGCAGGGAGACGGCGAACTCGCCGGCCCCGAAGACCGTGCACATGATGAACTGGCCGGATTTGACCCGGAAGTCGCGTCCGACCGCGGGGTCCTCGAAGGAGAAATAGAAGGTCCGGACGTCCTCGATCTCGTCCCGGACCTCGTCGACGACGGCGATCGCGGGGACGGTGACGATCGCCCCGGGGTTGGCTCCGCTCATTTCGCACCTGCCTTGGTGATCTCCCGCCGGATGTAGGTGACGACGTTGGCGATGCCGATATCGCCCGGGCAGACCCGGTTGCAGCGGCCGCAGCCGACGCATCCCGGCCGGAGATACTTCTTGGATTGCGAGTAGGACAGCTTGCAGAAGAAGCGCTTGTTGCGCCGGTCTTCGACGGGGCGGCGGGGATTGTGCTCGCCGGCCATCCGGGTGTAGCCCTCGTAGGAGCAGGAGTCCCAGGACCTGACCCGGTCCGTCCTCCCCTCGCGGCTGTCGATGTCCTCGACGTTGAAGCACGAGCAGGTCGGGCAGACGAACGAGCAGGCCCCGCACTCGAAGCACTGGTCGCCGATGTACTCCCAGACGTCGTTGCTGATGAAGCCGGTGGTGATGCGGTTCATGACCCGCGAGATCCAGGCCTTGTTCTCCATCGCCGCCCCGTCGAAGCTGGCGATCGAGGCGTCGACGATGGCCGCCCGGCGGGCGGCGGCGCCGGGCCCGGCGTCCTTCAGGCCGAGCCGGCGGGTCAGGGCCTGGCCCTTCTCGCTCCCGGCTTCGACCAGGTAATCGTCGCCGGCGGCGGTCAGGGCGACGTCAAAGCCTTCCCGGGGCGCCGGGCCGCTGTCGGTGCAGACGCAGAAGCACTGCGGGAACGGCCGGACGCAGGTGTTAGCGACGATGAACATCCTCTTGCGGTGGTCGCGGTAGAACTCGTCGACGTAATCCTGCCCGAGGTAGAAGCGGTCCAGGCAGAGGAGGCCGCTGAGATCGCAGGCCCGGAGGCCGACCAGGGCCTTGGGCCGGACCAGGTCGTCGCGGACAAAGACCGCCTTCTTCGCCTCGCGGTCGTAGCGGTAGGACAGGACCCTCTCGGCCTGGGGGAAGACGACGGACTTGGGCGGGTTGTAGGGGATGGCGGCCTCGAGCCGGATCGCGGCCGGGTCCTCGACCCGGTCGAAGGTGGGCTCGCCGGAGGCCTCGCGCAGAACGGGGCCGTAGAGGTCGTACTCCTCGGCGAGGGCGGCCGCGAGGGCCCGGGCCTGGCTCTTGGGCATGATGTACATGATCAGCCTTTCTCGATCCGAACGGGGATCGCGGAATCCTGGTCCTCGTCGATCGTGACGCCGGCGGCGTTCAGGAAGCCGGGCACCATATCCTCGATGAAGTACGGCACGAAGGCCGTCCCCGGCTTGACGTCGGCGGAGATCCGGACGGCGACCCGCATCGAGCCGCCGGCGGCGACGACCTTGACCGGGGCGCGGTCGCGGACGCCGAGCGCCTTCGCGTCGGAGGCCGCCAGCTCGACGAAGCCCTGCGGGTAGAGCAGGAGCAGGGCGTTGTATTCGCGCCTGGGGATGCGGGTCTTCTTCATGATGTTGTTGCGGTGCCAGAAGTAATTGGCCTTGCCGGCCATGAGCAGGAAGGGGAAATCCTTCGAGACGGCCGGGACGCCGGGGTCCGCCCCGGCGGGGACGAAGCGGAGGCGCCGCGGCGCGGCGGCCGCGTCGAAGCGGACGGCGCCGGCCGGGTGGGCGGCGTCGACCGGCCACTGCAGGCCGAAGCCCTTCTCCAGCCCGGCGTAGGTGACCGCGGCGTAGGCGGGAACGGTCGCGGCGATCTCGAGCATCACGTCCTCGGCCGAGGCGGCCGGCCAGGCAGCGCCGCGGCGGGCGGCGATGTCGGCGTAGACGCGCCAGGCCGGATGGACGCCGGCGGGCGGCTCGACCTTCCGGCGGTTGAGCTGGATCCGCCGCTCGGCGTTGGTGTACGTGCCGTCGGTCTCGGCGAAGGTCGCGGCCGGGATGACGACGTGGGCGAACTCGGTGAAGGGGTTCTCGTAGGCCCCGACGTAGACTACGCAGTCGAGCGCCTGGAGCTTGGCCGCGTGGCGGACGATCTCCTCGTCGCGGTCGGCCACGAGCAGGGCCCGGAGCGGCGTCGGCTCCAGGGCCAGGAGCTCCCGGGGCGTCCGGCCGGCGGCCGGGCCCTCGGCCCGCCGGGGGCCGGCCAGGAACCGCGGCGTAGCGCCGACGTCGTAGCTGCCGACGATGTTACAGATGCCGGTCACGGGGTTGACGCCGCAGCCATCCCGGCCGATCTTGCCGGCGGCCAGGAAGAGATCGAAGAGCAGGGCCGTCGAGGCCCGGTCCAGTCCGGCCAGGCCCGTGGTGAAGAAGGCCATGGCGCTGGGGGCCTGGGCCAGGCGCCGGGCCAGATCCTCGAGGCCGGCCGGCTCGAGGCCCGAGGCGGCCGCGAGGTCCGCCAGGTCCAGTCCGGCCAGGGCCCGGGCGAAATCGTCGAATCCCTCGGCCCGGTCCCGGAGGAAGGCCGCGTCGTGCCAGCCGCGCTCGACCAGTATCTTGGCCAGGGCGGCCAGCGCCGGCCGCAGGCCTCCCGGCCTGGTCCAGAGATGGCGTCCGGAGAGCTTGGCGATCTGGGTCGAGCGGCTGCTCAAGGTCACGAGCTCGGCGCCGGCCCGGGCGGCCCGGTGGATTTCGCTCCCGACGATGGGATTTAGCCTGGCTATGTCGCCGCCGACGACCAGGATGAGCCGGGCGTCGCGGATCTCGGTCAGTGCGCCGAGCATTGCCGGGAAGCCGGCGCCTTCGAGAAGGACGTCCACGGCGTCGCCGTGGCCCTGGTCGGAGGACAAGCCGATGTTCGGCGTGCCCAGGACCGTCCGGGCCAGCTTGGTCAGGTTGTGGTTGTCTTCGTTCGAGGCCCGGGGCGAGGCCAGGCAGGCGACCTCGTTCCCGGCATGACGGCCCAGGCCGTCGGCCGCGGCGGCGATCGCCTCCTCGTAGGAAACGGGCTCGAGCCGGCCGTTCCGCCGCATGAGCGGGGCCAGGATCCGTTCGCGCGTGGACAGAAGCTCGTGGATATGCCAGCCGCGGACGCAGAGGCGGCCCCGGCTGACCGGATGATCGGGCGAGGCGAACACCCCGCGGACGGCGCCCCCGGCGACGTCAAGCAGATGGCCGCAGCCGGTGCCGCAGAAGTTGCAGATGCCTGTTCGAGTGCTCATGCCTCTCGCTCCTCAGACACGATGGCCCGGATCTTCCCGGCCGGCGGGCCCTGGCCGGACAGATGCGCGGCAGACGAGAAACCTCACCATTTCTGGCGCTCATTGGCAGTGACTGAGGTCTCGGGCTCGTCAGCCGTGCAGGGAAATTTATAAGATATGATAACAGATGCGGCCTTTATTGTAAAGGCCCCCGCAGCTTCAGGCGGATGACATACAAGATGTTGTAAAGATTCGAGATGCCGCCGACGAAACGCTCCTTGACCAGGCTCTTGGGGATCTCGTCGATGACCTCTTTCAGGGCGTCGAGAGCGGCCCGGAGGGCCTCGAGATCGGACCCCAGGGCGGCCTCGCCCGCCGGGGCCCGAACGGCCTCGATCAGCGGCCCGACGCGGCCGACATCGGAGAGCATGGCCCGGAAAGCCGCCCGGCGCTCGGCGGGGACCGCCAGGACCGCCTTCTCGATCAGGACGACTCGGGCCACGGCGTAGCCGAGAAGGACCTCGGCCGCGTTCCGGTCCTGGGCCCGGTCGGGGAAGCGCTCGAAATAAGCCTGCCCGAGGTCGATCAGGCCGTCGCTGTCCAGGGGGAAGTCGCCCTCGAGCGCCAGGACGGCGGTGCGGAAGGAGTCGAGGTCGGGCTGGCTGCGGAAGATCTCGGCCAGGGATAAGCTCATGGCTGGGTCCGGCCCCGGGAAAGCGGTGGGAGGGCCGGCCCTAATTGGATCGGGCGTAGCGCCCCAGGACCGTCAGGAGCAGGTCGAAGTTGACCGGCTTCTGGAAGACGCCGCTGAAGCCGTACTCGGCCAGGCCGACCGTCGTGGCCGTGGCGTCGCCGATCGTGCTGAGCAGGAAGACCGGCGTCTCGGGCCGTTCGCGCCTCATGATCTTGGTCACTTGGCCGCCGGCGTCGATGTCCTCCATCATCATGTCGCAGAGGACGATGTCCGGCTTGTTCTTGCGGAAGGCCTCGAGGCCGTCCTTGCCGCTGAGGGCGTAGGATGCGTCGAATCCGCTGCCCTGCAGGATGGCCTGGACGGACTCGCAGATGGCCGGGTCGTCGTCGATGATCAGAACTTTCTTTTTATCGGTCATGCCGTCCTCCGAAGATCGATCGGGAGGCTAACTTATAACATATTACCCGAGAGATGTACAGGATGGCCGGAGCCCGGCGGAACGGCCGGGAGGCGGGGGAAAAGCGCGGCCGGGCCCGGGGCCCCGGAGTCTGGAACGGGACCTCGGGCCGGCCGAGATACCCCCATCACCCTCGCCTTTTGCGTGTACAGACTAACTCCATGCCCTTATGCTCCGAGCCGTCGGACATGGCCATGAACATCTTGGTCACGCCGTTTTTTTGGCAAGATTCGTGCCATCTCGCGCGTCAGGCAGCCGACCTCTGCCGGCCAGGGCTGTAAGAGCCGGACAATGAAGCGGGCCCGGCGAGTGCCTCCGCCGCGATTACCGCCGGATGGTACTGAATCCCGCGGAAAAGGACCGTCGGCGCCGGGACCCCGGGCCGGGGAGGGCCGGGATATCGGGTCATTGACAATACCCGGGTCGGGTCATAAATTGTGATAGGTCAGCTGGAAGGGATTAAAGAAGAAGCCGGCATATCCGCGCCCGGCCAATCTTCCATCCTATTTGAAGGAGGGGTCCATGAGATCCGATCATCGCGTCCTGGTCTTCGTCGTCCTGGCGGTCGGCGTCCTCACGCTCGGCCTGACCGCGGCCGGGCAGGAGAAGAAGCCCCGTCTCTTCTTCGTCGAGGACGACGTCGTCAAGCCGGCCATGGCAAGCCAGTTCGAAGCCGCGCTGAAAGAGACGGTGGAGAGCGTCTTCAAGGCCTACGCCTGGCCTTGGCCGTTCGACGTCTATGCCACGGAGGATTTCCATTATTATATCCTCTATCCCTTCGAGAGCCTCAGCGAGATCGACAAGGGCTTCGGCATCTGGAACGAGATGCTGGGCAAGCTGGGAGCCGGGAAATGGGACGCTCTCAACCGGAAGATGGGCGAAACGACCGAGTACGTCAGGCAGGGCACGGTCACGCTCAGCCCGGAGCTCTCATATGCTCCCGAGGCGCCGGGGCTCAAGCCGGAAGAGGTCAAGTTCGTGTACTGGGGATTCTGCAGCGTGCTGCCGGGAAAGGAAAAGGACTTCGAAGAGCAGCTCGGGAAGATGGTGGCACTGTATAAGGCCAGGAAGGTCCCGGCTGGATTCCAGAGCTGGATCGGCGGGATCGGGACGGAGATGCCGTTCTATTTTTATTCGGAAACGGCAAAGTCGGGCTCCGACCTGTTCCTCATGGACGAAAAGGTCATGAAGCTCATCGACCCGGAGGCCACGGCGATCTGGAGCGCCATGCTCAAGCTCATGCGGAAGTACGAATCCAAGATGGGCGCCTATCGGCCCGATCTCTCGTACGCGCCGTCCGCGAAAGCGAAATGACGGGGGATCGCCCCTAGAGCTCCTGGTGCTCGGTGCGGCGGATTATCTCGTTCTGGAGCTCGGTCGAGCAGTCGACGAAGTAGTCGCTGTATCCGGCCACCCGGACGATGAGGTCGCGGTGCTTCTCCGGGTGGGCCTGGGCCGTCCGCAGCAGGTCGGCCGTCACGACGTTGAACTGGATGTGGTGGCCCATCAGGCGGAAGTAGGACCGGACCAGGTCCTTGAGCCCCTTGAGGCCGGCCTCGTCGGCCAGCAGCTGCGGCGTGAATTTCTGGTTGAGCAGCGTGCCGCCGGTGCGGACATGATCGAGCTTGCCGAGCGACTTGATGACCGCCGTCGGGCCCTTGCGGTCGGCGCCCTGGACGGGCGAAACGCCCTCGGAGACGGGCTCGCCGGCCAGCCGGCCGTCGGCCGTGGCTCCGGTCATCCTGCCGAAATAGATGTGGCAGGTCGTGGGCAGGAGGTTGATCCGGTAGGTCCCGCCGCGGGGCGTGGGCCGGCCGTCGACGGCTTCGAAATAGGCCTCGAAGACCCGCTTCATCAGATCGTCGGCGTAGTCGTCGTCGTTGCCGAACTTGGGCGTCCGGTCGAGGACCAGCCGGCGCAGGGCCTCGTGCCCGGCGAAGTTCGCGGCCAGGGCCGCCCGCAGCTCGGCCATCGTGAAGCGGCGGCGGTCGTAGGCGTTCCAGCGGACGGCGCTGAGGACGTCGGTGATCGTCCCCAGCCCGACGCCCTGGATGTAGTTCGAGTTGTAGCGGGCCCCGCCGGCGTGGTAGTCCCGGCCGTTCCGGATGCAGTCGTCGACCAGGACGGACAGGAACGGCGCCGGCAGGCGCTCGGCGTAGAGCTTCTCGATGACGTTGCTGCCGCGGACCTTGATGTCGACGAAATGCCGGATCTGCCGGCGGTAGGCCTCGAATAGCTCGTCGAAGGTCCGGAACGAGCCGGGGTCGCCCGTCTTCAGGCCGATCGTCTTCCCCGTCCGGGGGTCGACGCCGTCATTCAGGGTGATCTCGAAGACCTTGGGCAGGTTGAAGTACCCCGTCAGGATATAGGCCTCCTTGCCGAAGGCCCCGGCCTCGACGCAGCCGCTGCAGCCGCCGTCGCGGGCGTCGGCGACGCTCTTCCCCTCGCGGACGAGCTCCTGGACGATGGCGTCCGTGTTGAAGATCGAGGGTTGGCCGAAGCCGGTCTTGACGATCTTGAGGGCCCGCAGCAGGAAGGCATCCGGCCCCTTGGCGCTGATCTGGACCATCGAGCTCGGCTGGAGGATGCGCATCTCCTCGATGACGTCGAGGATGAGGTAGCTGAGCTCGTTGACGCCGTCCGTCCCGTCCCGTTTCAGGCCGCCGACGTTGATCAGGGCGAAGTCGGTGTAGGTGCCGCTCTCCTCGGCCGTGACCCCGACCTTGGGCGGCGCCGGCTGGTTGTTGAACTTGATCCAGAAGGCCTGGAGGAGCTCGCGGGCGCCCTCCTTCGTCAGGGAGCCGTCGGCCAGCCCCTGCTGATAGAACGGCCAGAGGTGCTGGTCGAGGCGGCCGGGGTTGAACGAGTCCCAGGTGTTGTATTCGGTGATGACGCCGAGATGGACGAACCAGTACATCTGGAGGGCTTCCCAGAAGTCGCGCGGCGCCTCGGCCGGCACCCGGTCGCAGACCGCGGCGATGCGCTCGAGCTCCCGCCGGCGGGCGGCATCCTTTTCCCTTCCCGCCAGCTCGCGGGCCTTGTCCGCGTGCCGGCGGCCGAAGGCGATCAGGCCGTCGCAGACCGCGTCCATGGCCGCGAGCTCCTCCAGCTTGTCGTAGGCGTCCGGATCGTTCAGGAAGTCGAGGCCGGCCCGGGCGGCGGCGATGTCCTTCTTGAAGTCGTTCATGCCCTTGTGGAAGATCTTGCCGTCGCCGGCCGTGTGGCCGGGGGCCCGCTGCTCCATGAACTCGGTGAAGATGCCGGCCTCGTAGGCGGAGATCCACTCCGGCGCCATGGCCGCGAAGATGCGCTCCCGCTGGGACCGGCCCCGCCAGAAGGGAATTATCTCCTCGGCGTAGATCCGCCGGGTCTCGTCGTCGGAGGCGAAGGCCGTCTTCTTGCGGTCGTTGAGGGTGGCCAGGTCCTGGAGGGAGTGGATGCAGACCTCGGGATAGGTCGGCGTGGCCTTGGGGGCGGGTCCCCGCTCGCCGACGATGAGCTCCCCGTCGTTGAAGCAGACGGCCTTGTTCTCCAGGACGTGCTTGAAAGCCAGGGCGTGGCGCAGGGCCGCCGACAGGCCGCCCGTTTCCGGCCGGCGGTAGAACTCGGTCAAGAGCCGGGCCCGCTCGACGCTGATCGTCGGCCTGGCCTCGAGCGTCTGGGTCCTGAGCTTGCTGATGCGGTCGTTCATGGTCATCCTCCCCGCCGGACGTCGAAGCCCGCCCCGCGGAAGGCCGCTTCGATGGCGGCCAGGCGCTCCTCGGTCGGAGCCTCGAATCTCCGGAAATGTTGTCCTTGGCCGATGCGGACGGCCTTGTCCAGCCCGCCGGCATGATAGGGCAGCAGCCCGATCCGCCGGATCCGGCCGAGCGAGGCGAGAAGCTCGATCGTCCGGCCGATGTTCTCCTGCCCGTCGTTCACGCCGCGGACGAGGGGAATGCGGATCCAGGTCTCGGGCCCGGCCACGGCCAGGCGCCGCAGGTTGTCGAGGATGGCGGCGTTGGAGACGCCGGTCAGCTCCATGTGGCGGGCCTCGTCTACGGACTTGAGGTCGAACAGGACGAGGTCGGCCCGCCGGGCCAGACGCTCGAAGGCCTCGGCCGGCGCCAGTCCGGCCGTGTCCAGGGCGGTATGGAAGCCGCGGGCCCGGCAGGCGTCGAGGAGGGCCCCGGCGAACCCTGGCTGGACAAGCGGGTCGCCGCCCGACAGGGTGACGCCGCCGCCCGACTGCTCGTAGAAGATGCGGTCCTTCTCCGCCTCGGCCAGGACCTCGGCGACGCTCATCTCGCGCCCGACGATCTGCATGGAATCATAGAGGCAGGCCTCGGCGCAGCGGCCGCAGAGATCGCACTTGGCCCGGTCGATGACGACGGCGCCGGCCGCGTCCTTGGCGATGGCGCCGGGAGGACAGGCCCTGACGCACGAGTAGCAGCGGACGCAGCGGGCCGGCCAATGCATCAGGTCGGGGCCGGGGGCGATGCTCTCGGGGTTGTGGCACCACAGGCAATGGAGGCCGCAGCCCTTTAGAAAGACGGTCGTACGGATGCCGGGTCCGTCATGTATGGAGTAGCGCTTGATGTCGAAAATGCGGCCCTTCATGTCCTTGCCCTTTTCCGTCATGGCACCTGCCGGCCCCCCATAACACACTGACAGATAATTATTTAATTAATAGCAGCAACCGTAATATATCAGATATCAGCAGTTGAGTCAAGTTATTTTTTCGCCCCGGATCCGGGCTCCGGGCGCGCCGGCAGGGCCGCTCCCCGAGCCCGGGAGAGCCGAGTTGCGGCGGCCGCCCCGCGGCCAAGCCTCGATAACCCGGGTCTTTTGTCCTTCCAGGCGGCGCAGGCCGACGGATGCCGAACTTTTCCGTACACATCGCCGCCGTTTTGATGTACAAACATCCTCTGAGAAGCGCCATGCCGGAACGTTCCTCTTATAATATGCGCTATGTCTGGACCGTGACCCTGGTCTCGGCCATGGGAGGGCTTCTCTTCGGCTACGACTGGGTGGTCATCGGCGGGGCCAAGCCCTTCTACGAGAAGTTCTTCGGCCTGACCACGCCGTCGCAGATCGGCTGGGCCATGTCGAGCGCCCTGGCCGGCTGCCTCGTCGGGGCCCTGGTTTCGGGCGGCTTGAGCGACCGCTTCGGCCGCAAGAAGCTCCTCATCCTGGCCGGCTTCCTGTTCACGGTCACCGGCGTGCTGACCGCCCTGGCTCCGAGCTTCGCCTTCTTCGCCGCCAACCGGCTCCTCGGCGGCGTGGCCATTGGCCTGGCCTCCAACCTCTCGCCAATGTACATCGCCGAGATCGCCCCCCCGGAGATCCGCGGCCGGCTGGTCTCGGTCAACCAGCTGACCATCGTCATCGGCATCCTGGCCGCCCAGATCGCCAACTGGCTCATCGCCGAGCCGGTCCCGGCCGGGGCGACGGCCGCCGAGATCCTGGCCTCGTGGAACGGCCGGTCCGGCTGGCGCTGGATGTTCGGCGCCGAGGCCGTGCCGGCGCTCCTGTTCTTCATCCTCATGTTCTTCGTGCCGGAGAGCCCCCGCTGGCTGATCAAGAAGGGGCGGACCGCCGCCGCGGAAATGATCCTGGCCCGGGTCGGCGGCCGGGGCTTCGCCGCCGGGGCCCTGGCCGAGATCCGCGGCACGCTGGCCGCCGGAGAGAGCGGCCGGGCCCGCTTCCGCGACCTGCTCGGGCCCGGCCTGGGCCGGGTCCTGCTCGTCGGCGTCGCCCTGGCCGTCTACCAGCAGTGGTGCGGCATCAACGTCATCTTCAACTACGCCCAGGAGATCTTCACGGCCGCCGGCTACGGCGTCAGCGGCGTCCTCTTCAACATCGTCATCACCGGCGCCGTCAACCTGGTCTTCACCCTGGCGGCCATCCGCCTGGTCGACCGGCTGGGTCGCCGGCCGCTCATGCTCATCGGCTCGGCCGGCCTGGCCGCCGTTTTCGGGCTCATCGGCGCCGGCTACGCCTTCCACAGCCGCGGCCTCCATATACTGCTCCTGGTCCTCCTGGCCCTGGCCCTCTACGCCGTGTCCCTGGCCCCGGTGACCTGGGTGCTGCTGGCCGAGATCTTCCCCAATCGCATCCGCGGCGCGGCCATGTCGGTATCGACGTTCGCCCTGTGGGCGGCCTGTTTCGTCCTGACCTACACCTTCCCGCTCCTCAACCGGGGGCTGGGACCGGCCGGGACTTTCTGGATCTATGCCGGCATCAGCGCGCTGGGCTTCCTCTTCATGAGGTCCCGCGTCCGCGAGACCAAGGGCCGGACGCTCGAACAGATCGAGCGCGAGCTGGCCGGCCGGAGCGGGGAGACGGCATGACGAGCCCGGAGATCCGGCCGCGGACGGGAGAGCCGGCTTCGGTCCCGCCGAACCCGGGGCGGCCGCCCGGACCGGTCCGACGACTGTACCTGGAAGAGCGCCTGGTCTGGCGCCGGCACTACCGGCGATATTTTAAGCACGCCGCCCGGGCCCTCGGGCTGGGCTTCGTCGCCGGGTTCATCTATTTCATGCTCTGGCCGGCCCGGGAGAAGAAAGCCCTCGAGTTCGTCATCCGGTCCCTCAAGGACATCCCCCTCCAGGCCTCGCCGCTGGTCCTGTCCCTGACGCTCTTCTATCACAACACCCGGGCCTCGATCCTGGCCGTCGCCGCCGGCCTCGTGCCCTGCGCCTTCCTGCCCATCTTCGACCCGGTCATCAACGGCGCCGTCCTGGGCCTGCTCTGCTCCTTCTCCCAGCACCAGGGCCTGAACGTCCCCAGGCTCGTCCTGACCCAGATCCTGCCCCACGGCGTGATCGAGCTGGCGGCCGTGCTGTACGCGACGAGCGTCGGGCTCCACCTTTCCGCCAGCCTCGGGCTGAAGGTCCGGGCGGCCTGGAAGGCCCGGAAGCGGGCCCGGTCGGAAGGCCGGGCCGGGGAGCCGCAACCGGCGGACGCGGCCGGCGAGGCCGGCCCGAAGACGGCGGCGGAAGAGGCGGCCGAGGGGCAGGAAGGGGGCGGGCTTTTCCGCGACGTAGTCCGCTCGTTCGTCCTGGTCGTCATCCCGCTGCTCCTGGTCGCGGCCTTCATAGAAGGCTTCATCACGCCGCTTCTCCGCTGACGGATCACGGCCCCGACGCGCCCCGGACGACGCCCTGTCCCGCGGCCGCAATCCCCCTCGGTCTCGACAGCCTCCGGGCTTTTGGCTATGCTTTCGGGCGGAGGTTCCCATGCGATTTACCTTCGCCCACAACAACCTCAACGTCCTCGATCTCGGGGAGAGCCTGGCCTTCTACAAGGAGGCCCTGGGCCTTCAGGAGGTCCGCCGCCACGAGGCCCGGGACGGGAGCTTTATCCTCGTCTATCTCGGGGACGGGCGGAGCGCCCACCGGCTCGAGCTGACCTGGCTCCGCGACCGGAAGCAGCCGTACGATCTAGGCGACAACGAGATCCACCTGGCCTTCACGGTCGACGACTATCAGGCCGCGCTGGCCAGGCACAAGGAGATGGGCGCCGTCTGCTTCGAGAATCCGGCCATGGGCATCTACTTCATCGAGGACCCGGACGGCTACTGGCTCGAGATCCTGCCCGAGAAGCGCTGAAAAAGGGGACGGAACGTCCCCGTTTTTCATTTAACCGAGAACTTGTGGACGGTGACCGTCCGGTAGGTCTGCCCCGGCTCTAGGATGGTCGACGGGAAATTCGGGTGGTGCGGCGAATCGGGGAAGTGCTGGGTCTCGAGGCAGAAGGCGTAGTGCTGGCCGTAGGCATGGCCGCCCTTGCCGACCACCGAGCCGTCGAGGAAATTGCCGGTGTAGAGCTGGATCCCGGGCTGGTCCGTCCAGATCTCCAGGACCCGGCCGCTCTCCGGCTCCTCGACCCGGGCCGCCAGGGCCAGCGCGCCGCCGCCGCTCCGCAGCACGAAGTTGTGGTCGTAGCCGCCCTCGACCTGGGCGATCCGCTCGCCGATGGCGTGCGGCGCCGTGAAGTCGAACGGCGTCCCGGCCACCGGGGCGATCTCGCCCGTGGGGATGAGGGTCTTGGCCGAATCCACGGCCGTGATCCCGTCGGCCTCGAGCCGGAGGACGTGGCCCAGGACGTCTCCCCGGCCCTCGCCCTTGAGGTTCCAGTAGGCGTGGTTGGTCAGGTTGACCGGGGTCTTCTTGTCGGTTGTCGCCTCGTAGCGGATCTCGAGCTCGTTCGCGTCGGTCAGCGTATAAACGACCGTGACCGCCAGGTTGCCGGGGAAGCCCTCCTCCCCGTCCTTGCTCAGGTAGGACAGCTTGACGCCCGGGCCGCGCCCGCTCCGGACCGCCTCGCCCTTCCAGACGACCTTATCGAAGCCCTTGAGCCCGCCGTGGAGGGTGTTGCCATTGTCGTTGGCGGGCAGCCGGTACTCGATTCCGTCCAGCGTGAACCGGGCCCCGGCGATGCGGTTGCCGTAGCGGCCGATGATCGCCCCGAAATAGGGGTGGGTGCCGAGATAGCCCTGGAGCGTATCGAAGCCGAGATTGACGTCGGCCAGAGCGCCGCTCCGGTCCGGCGCCTTCAGGGACACCAGGATGGCGCCGTAGGTCATGACCCGAGCCTCCAGGCCGGAGGCGTTCTTCAGGGTGTAGATGTCGACGGCCGTGCCGTCGGCCAGCCGTCCGTATAGATCTTTCTGGACCGTCATCGCCGCATCTCCTTCAGTCGCGACGTCCCCGCCCGGAGCGGCGGCTTCTTTCCTGCAGGCCGGAAAGGCGATCGCCAGGGCCAGGGCCAGGACCGCGGACATCATCGTTCTCATCGAGAGTCTCATGTTCGCCTCCACAACGAGATACACTTTTCGTTTTATCCCAAAACGGGGGGCTTTTCAACCTGCCTCCCCCCGGCCCCGGGGGGCCCGGGGGGAGGTCCTTCCTTCTCTACCCTACCGGCGGCGCGGCCGGAACGTTTGACCGCCATTCCTCCGTATGGTATCTATTGGAGTCAAGATATGGTCGGCACGGTCCTCAAGCACTATCGCATCGAAACGCAGCTCGGCAAGGGCGGGATGGGGGTCGTGTACCGGGCCCGGGACACCCGCCTGGACCGCCCGGTCGCCCTGAAGATGATCCCGCCCGGCCTGATCGAGAACCCGGAGCGGCGCAGCCGCCTGCTCCTCGAGGCCCGTTCGGCCGCCGCCGTCTCCCATCCGGCCATCGCCCAGGTCTACGACATCGACGAGGCCGACGGCAACCTCTTCATCGCCATGGAATACGTCGACGGCCGGACCGTCACCCGGCTCATCGCCGACGGCGAACTCGACCTCATGGGCGCCATCGAGATCGCCCTTCAGGTCGCCGAGGGCCTGGCCAAGGCCCACGACGCCGGCATCCTCCATCGCGACATCAAGTCCGACAACATCATGGTCACCCGGGACGGCCACGCCAAGCTCCTCGACTTCGGCCTGGCCAAGCTCGTCGAGCCGGAGCCCGACGAGCCGGTGTCGCCGGCCGAGCTCTCCCGGACGCTGACCCGCGGCCGCGTCCAGACGATCCCCGGAGCGGTCATGGGCACGCTCAGCTACATGAGCCCCGAACAGGCCCGCGGCAAGGAGCTCGACCGGCGCAGCGACATCTTCTCCCTGGGCATCGTTCTCTACGAGATGGTCACTTCGGAGCTGCCGTTCAAGGGCGAAACGCCCCTGGATACGATGCACGCCATCGCCTACGAGGAAGCCCGGCCGCTGACCCTGCTCCGCAGGAACCTGACGCCCGAGATCCACCGCATCGTCTTCCGCTGCCTGCGCAAGAACCCCGAGGACCGCTATCCCGACGCCCACGCCCTGGCCGCCGACCTGCGCCGCCTGAAGCACGACCTCGAAACCGGGACGGCGGCCCGCCTGCCGGTCGGCGACCGCCTCCGCGTCTGGGCCGGGCGGTTCAAGGGTTCCTTCCCCGGCGGCACCAGGGGCATGGTCATCCTGCTCGCCGCGATCGCCCTCGGCGCGGTCCTCGTGGCCGTCCGCTTCGACTGGGGCGGCCTAATCGGCCCGGCCTTCATCGCCCTCTTCGTCTACCGTTTCGTGCGCAACCGGAAGAAGCGGCTCATCGCCGCCTTCACCAGGAAGGTTTCCCGTTTCCCCGAGGTCCGCCTGGTGGCCGCCCGCGACGACCGCGTGACCGTCGTCATGGACAAGGCCCCGGCCAAGGTCTATATCCGCATCACGGCGCTGGTCGACGAGCTCAACCGGAGCCTGTTCATCGGGAAGGATGTCCGGGCCGAGATCCGGACGGACATCACGGAAGCCGAAGCCTCGTCCATGCTGACCCGGGTGGGCGTGCTCTACGCCCGCGAGGAAGGCGGGGCCGGCTCAGGGTCGAAGCCGGCCAAGGGCAAGACCCGGGGCGGGCCTACTTCTTCAGCGCCTCCGTCCGCTTCTTGATCTCCGGCTGGTCCGGGCTGAGCTGGAGCGACTTCTCGTAGGCCGCCAGGGCCTCCCGGCGTTTGCCCTGGCCCTCGTAGCATTCCCCCATGGCGTTCATGACCGCGGCGTTGATGCCGTAGTGGCCGACGGCCCGGTCGAGGAGCCCGACGGCCCCCTCGAAGTCCTTGTTCCTCTTCAGGGCCTCGGCGGCCAGGACGAGCGTATCGTAGGCCGGCGTCTTCTGCGGATCGACGAAGGCGGCCAGGAGCCGCGCCGCCGCGGCGGGATCCTGGAGCGCGAGGTAGACGCGGGCCAGGTTCCCGGCCGTCTCCTCCGAGCCCGGCTTCTTGGCCAGGGCCCGCTCCAGGAAGACCCGCGCTTCCGCGGCGCGCCCGAGGTTGAAGAGCTGCGAGCCCAGGGTCTCCTGATAGACGGGGTCGCTGACGTCGGCCAGCACCCGCGAGGAGACCCAGGGACGGGGGATGGCCTCGGCGAAGCTCAGGTCGAACTCCTCCATGGCCGAAACGAGCTCGGCTCCCTCGTTGACGAAGGAGACCCGGACCGTGTAGTGGGCGGGCGGGAAGTCGGCCAGGGACACCGGCTCGATGATGACGCCGGGTTCGGGGTAGTCCGAGTTCTTGCGCCGGATATCCCGGAACGGCTGGCCGTCCTTGAGGAGCTCGATGCGGATCTCGCCGCTCGCCCGGAGGGCCTCGGAGGCGTTGTTGACCTGGAAGGCGACGGCCACCGTGTCCTGCTTGGCGAAGACGCGGTTGGGCTGGGCGTAGAGCTGGTACTGGCCGAGGCGGAAGGCCTTCATCTTGCGGGCCGCGGCCGGGTCGAGCTTGACCGCCCGGTAGGCCAGGAGCGGCTGCGTCAGGGCGACGGCCGTGCCGCCCGAAGGGATGCGCAGGGCCTGTTCGATCGAGGTGAACTCCTTGGAGGACTCGTTCTTGATGAGAACGGACAGGCTGTAATCGCCGGCCACGAGCGGGAACAGGTCATGGAGATCGAAGGGCGTCCGGCTGGCCGCCTTCATCTCCGCCTCGGTCAGGCTGACGGGGACGGTCTTGTCGAACTGGTGGACGAGGCGGCCGTCGGGGGTCGTGACCCGGCCGTTGACCTTCAGCGTCGTGGAGAACTTGTCGTCGTACTGGTTGACCGACAGCCGCCGCGGCTCGACGGCGTAATGGACGAGATAGAACCCGGCGGGGTCCTGGAAGACCTTGATCAGGCAGTCGTTGTCGATGTAGTTGGCGCTGTACTCGACCTCGACCCGGTCCTTGTATTCGAGGAATTTGCGGGCGTATCTCGCTTCGATCGTCCGGGCCGGGGTGGTTTCGATGCGCTGGAGCAGCATCTCGGACGACATCGACGGCCGGCCGTACTGGCTGTCGTGCTCGCCGGGCACGAGGTTCAGTGAGACGTTGGCCAGCTCCGGCTCGAGCTCCTTGAGCCTCTCGTAGGCCGATTCGTAATCCTGGCCGGACGTCCAGCCGGCCAGGAGGGCCTGGGGCCCGTCGCCAATCGGGCTGTAGAGCCTGTACTCGCCGTGGCCGTTCTCGCGGAAGAAGACGACGTTGAAGCCGGCCGGCAGCCCGAGGCTCGCCTTGTCCTGGTAGAACCAGATCTCGGAATCGTAGGTCGAGGACTTGCCCTCGTACCTCTGGATATCGTTAGGCTCGCCCAGGATGATGTAGTAGCGCCCGCGGTCGGTCTTGCGGCCCTGCCGCGGCGCGTCGCGCCCGAGGTACCGGTCGGCGTAGGCCAGGCGCCGGTAATGCTCGGTCTTGGCCTCGTTCTCCGGGGTGTCGGGATTGGGATCGCGCTGCTTCCAGAAGGCCTCGATGAACAGGTCGCGCTCCCGGTCCGCCTGAAGCTTCAGGAAAACCTCGCGCTCCATCGGGGCGATGATGTCGACGACGTCGTCGTCGAGCCATTTCTTGTAGGTCTCGGGCAGCTTCGCCTTGGCCGCCTTCTGCCCGTCGGCCGCCGGAGCGGCCAGGACGACGGCGGCAAACAGGATCGCGGTTCCGAGCAGGGCCGCGGCGATTTTCGGCATCTTGGCCATCTTCTAGCTCTCTTTCAGGCCCGTCCGGCGGGCGTCTCCCACCGGGTCCGCAGCCGGGTCAGCTCGGCGCCCGTCCCGGCGTTGAGGATCTGGTGAAGGAAGACCTGTCCCGGTCCCTCTCCGGCCGCCCGCTGGACGATGCTGGCGACCGTGTCGCCGTAAAAGGCCTCGGCCCGGTAGGAAACCTCGAACTCGACCACCCGGCCGGTCTTCAGGACCTCCGGCGGCGCCGCTTCGAGCGCCCACTGGATATAAACCGCGTTGTTGACGTGGCGGTTCCAATCGATCTGCCCCGACTCGACCCGGAACGTCATCTCGGCCTCCCGGCCGGACGGCACGGGCAGCGAGCCGAAGGCGTCCTCCAGGGCCCGCTTGTCGATGGCGTAGGGTATGGTGATGGCCTCGTCGATCCTGACCGGTTGCTTGCGGTCCAGGTCGATGACCATCCATGAGCTCGTCGCCGACAGGACGGACCGGCCGTCCCCGTCTGCGACCTCGAAATCGCGGAGGGCGAAATGGCCGTGCTTGCCCGAGGGCCAGGTCAGGACCTCTAGCCGCGCGCCCACGGCCGGGGCGCCATGGATGACGACGTGGTAACGGGACAGCACCCAGGTCAGGCCGCGCCTCATCAGGTCGGTCACGCCCACGCCCAGGAGCGCGGCGTGCCCGCCGGCCGCGTCCTGGAGGAAATTGACCAGGGCCGGGGCCTTGACGAAGCCCCGGGCATCGGTCTCGTAGCTGTGAACCTCGTATTCCTTGCGGTAGATCATATCCATGGGGATCGGCTTATTATTATAGCCGATATCGGGCAAAAAAGGCCGATCCCGGGGCGCGGGCCTCCCCGAAGCCGGGCGGCGCGGCCGGCCGGTCGGGAGGCCGTCAGTTCCCGGCCGGCTTCCGGTTCTTGGCCAGGAAGTAGTCGTAGGCCGCCCGGGCCATCATCCCCATCTTGTGCTTGATCTCGTAGTGGACCTCGCGGAGGTCGTTCGCCAGGAAGCAGACAATCAGGGTCCCGGCCCCCTCCGGCAGCCAGATGACGGCGCAGTCGTTGAGGACCGTATCGCCGCCGTCGCGGGACAGGCTGCCGCCCTTGCGGGCCACCTCCGTCGACTCAGGGAGGTAGCGCAGGATGAGCTCGGCCCCGGTGTGGGACTTCATCGTCTCGAGGACCCGGTCGCTCGTTTCGCGGTCGACGAACGCGCCCGAGACGCAGGCCTCGAGCAGGGCCGCGATATCCTTCGGCGTCGACGTGTTGTGGGTCGAAGCGTCGAAGGCCTTGGCCGCGGCCAGGCGCTTCGGGTCGGCCCAGGCCGAAACCGGCAGCTGGCCGAGCTCGGCGATCGTCAGGCGCCTGGCCGGATCGAGCCCGAGGAAGGCCAGGATGAGCGAACGGGTGTCGTAATCGATCGTCGTATCCTTGAGGCCGAGCCCGGCCATCGTCCGGGCGATGGCCTGCGGGGTGACCAGGTCGAAGAGGATGTCGGTGGCCGTGTTGTCGGACCGGGCCATCATCAGGAGCTGAAGGTCCTGGACGGAGATGTTCAGCCCAGGCCTCATGTTCACCATCAGGCCGCTGCCGAACGTCTTCATCCGCTCGGCGAACAGGATGCGGTCATCGAGCGAGATCCGGCCGAGATGGACCTGCTCATGGAGCGTCATGAGGACGGGGATCTTGAAGACCGAGGCCAGCTGGAAGCGCTCGCCCTCCCGGAGGCCGATCGCCTGGCCCGATTCGACGTGCTTGACGTAGACGCCGATCCGGCCGTTGACCTTGCCGGCCTGGGCCCGCAGCGTCTGCTCGAGATCGGCCCGGGTCCGGGGGACGGGAAAGTCGAGGTCCTGGGCCGCCAGGCGGGCCGGGGCCGCGGCCATGAGGAGAAGGACGGCGCCGGCGGCCGCGAGGAACGTTCTCTTCTTCATGTGCCCCCCCTAAATCCTGGCCAGCTTCTTGAGGAAGGTCGGGTCGACGTCGCAGCCCAGGCCGGGCGTCTCCGGCATGGTGACCATGCCGCCCTTGGTCGTCAGGCCGCCGACGACGGGATCGGCCGTATGGTCGGCGTTGCCGTCGAGGTCGGCGAAGACGATGTTGGCCTGGGAGGCGACGACGTGGGCGGCCGCGGTCAGGGCGATCCGCGATTCCAGCATGCAGCCGACCATGCAGCGCATGTTGGCCGCGTCGGCGATATGGGCGATGCGGACGGAGTTGAGGATGCCGCCGGCCTTCATGAGCTTGATGTTCAGGAAGTCGCAGGCCTCGGCCTTGATGAGCCGGATCGCGTCGGCCGGCCCGAAGAGGGCCTCATCGGCCATGATCGGGATGGGGCTTTCAGCCCGGACGGCCTTGAGGCCGTCGACGTCGGAGGCCACGACCGGCTGTTCGACGAGCTGGATGCCCAGGGGCGCGATCTTCTTCATGGAATAGATCGCCTGGGGCACCGAGTAGCCCTGGTTGGCGTCGACGCGCAGGGTCAGGCCGTCGCCGACGGCCTGGCGGACGGCCCGCAGCCGCTCGAAGTCCTGGTCGGGATCGACGCCGATCTTGATCTTGAGGGTCTTGTAGCCCAGGCCGGCGTGCTTGCGCGTCGAGGCGGCGGTGGCCTCCGCCGTGTCGATGCCCGTGGTGATGTCGCTCTCGAAAGTCGACTTCGTTCCGCCCAGGAGGCGGTACAGAGGCAAGCCCGCGGCCTGGCCGAGGATATCGAAGCAGGCCATCTCGAAGGCGGCGACCATGCTCGGATTGGAGTGGACGACCGGCCCGATGAGCCGCAGGACGTCGTCGATGGCCAGGGGGTCCCGGCCGATGAGCATGTCGCGGATGGCCCTGGCCGCGGCGATGTTCGTGGCCTGCGTCTCGCCGGTGATGGGCGGGAATGGGCAGGCCTCGCCGACGCCGACCAGGCCGGAGTCGGTGCGGACGCGGACCAGGACGTCGTTGGCCGCCTTCATCTCGCCGATGGAGATGCGGAAGGGGGCGACAAGGGGCAGGTCGAAGGCGTAGATCTCGATATCCTTGATGGCCATCCGGGGCGCGCCGGAACGGGCCTTGGCGGCCTGGGCGGCCGCCAGCGGCAACCCGAAGCCGCCCAGCCCCGAAGCCAAGCTGCCGAGTCCCAGGAACTTAAGGAATTGCTTGCGGGAAAGGCTCATGATCTCTCCTCTCGGTTCTTCTAGCCCTTCTGGATGAAGAGCTGCTGGATCTTGCCGTCCGGGGTCCGGTACATGAGGACCTTGAGGGCGCCGGCGGGGAACTCCAGCCGGGTCATCGAGACCTCCATGCCGCCGCGCTCGCCGATCGATTCGAGGACCGCGCCCGTCGGCTCGCCGAAGGCCTTCAGACGGGCCGCGGCCGGGGCGATGGCGGAGTCCTTGAGGAAGTAGTTGAACTCTTCGCCCAGGGCGCTCCGGTCGACCCGCCCCTCCCGGAGGGCGAGGACGAAGGCCCGGGCCT
This sequence comes from Acidobacteriota bacterium, assembly GCA_022711665.1. Lineage (GTDB taxonomy): Bacteria > Acidobacteriota > Aminicenantia > Aminicenantales > Saccharicenantaceae > RBG-16-66-30. The sequence goes on from JAKLEN010000001.1 coordinate 251,874, forward strand.
GGTCGGCCGCGGCCGGGCCGGCGATGACCGGGACGCCGGCGTCCGGGACGGGCGGCTTGGGCTTGTTTTGGGCGGCCGGGGCGGCCGTCGCGGGCGCCGCCGGCTGGGGCAGGATGAGCGCGACGAGCTCGTTGTAGACCGCGTTGGTGTCGCTGTACGACGACAGGTTCGAGAACAGGATGGCCGCCGACCGCGTCGAAGGCACGACGATGTTCAGGGCGTGGAAGCCGTTGACCGCGCCGGTGTGGGACAGGAAGGCCGTCCCGCCGCGGGCGCCCATGGCCAGACCGCAGCCGTAGTTCGAGACGCCTCCGCCGTTCAGCCGGCGGGGCGCGGTCATGAGCTTGAAGGACTCCGGTTTCAGGACCCGGCCGTCGACGAGCGCCAGGTCCCAGGCGGCCAGGTCGGCCGGCGTCGAGAACAGGGCCCCGGCGGCGGCCACCCAGCCCTCGCCTTCCAGAGGCACGATCTCGGGCCCGCCGAGCCAGAAGGACATGTGGCCGCGGGCGCAGCCGGGGGACAGCGGGTCGGGCTGATAGGCCGTATGGGCCATGCCCACCGGGTCGAGGATCCTTTTTTTAAGGAAGTCGCCGTAGCGTTGGCCGCTGACCTTCTCGACGATCCGGCCGAGGATGAGGTAGCCGGTGTTCGAATAGGAATAGCGCGAGCCCGGCTCAAAATCGAGCGGCCGCGTTCCGAAGCGCCGGATGACCTCGTCGCTCGGCGTCGGCCGGGCCATGGGCCGGTCGACGAAATCGAGCGGATAGTAGTCGGCATAGCCCGAGACGTGGTTCATCAGGTCGAGCAGGGTGATGTCGGCGGCCCGGGTCAGCCCCGGATAGTACTTGGCGACCTTGTCCGTGACCGCCAGCCGGCCGTCCTCGGCCAGAAGCAGGATGCAGGCCGCGGTGAACTGCTTGGTGATCGAGCCGACGGCGAACATCGTATCCGCCGCGACCGGCCCGCCGGCGGCGATGGACTTGACGCCGAAGCCCTCGGCCAGCACGGTGGCGCCGTTCTCGACGACGGCCACCGACAGGCCGACGAGGCCGCGGTCCTTGAGCATCGCGGCGACGCGGCCGCGGACGGCGGCCGGGTCGACGGCCCCGGCCGGGGCGGCGGCGGAGGCCGCGCCGGCGGCGCAGAGCCCCAGGATCAGCGCCAGGGACAGGGGGCGGACAAACGACAGACGTCTGGTCTTCATGGATCTTCCTCTTCGCGCGCTCGGGCCGCGCCTCAAGGCCGGGACCGGGGCCGTCCGGGGTCCGGACGGGCCTCAGCCCAGCCGTTTCATCTCGTCGAGCAGGCGGTCGATGTGCTCGGGCTTGTGCTCGGAGAAGATGGAAGCCCGCAGGACCCCGCCTTCGGGGGCGCCGACGTAGTGCAGGAGGGCGACGGCGATGCCCCGGTTGAAGAGCTCCATCTGGGCCTTCTTCATGGCCTCGGGCGACTTCAGCGTCCAGGTGACGATCGGCACCGGGTTGTCGTTCATGTCGTAGCCGAGCTTCTTCAGGCCGGTCTTGATCCGGGCCACGTTGCGCCGCAGCCGCTGGCGCCGCTCCGGCTCGCGCCGGACGATCTCCAGGCCCTTGAGGGAGGCGGCCATGGCCGGGATGGGGCTCGGCGTGGCCCCGGCGAAGGCGCCGCAGTGGGCCTTGATGTGATCGATGAAGGCCTTGCTGGCCGGGATGAAGCCGCCGTGGCCTCCGAAGGCCTTGCTCATGGTCCCGGCGTAGAAGCAGCGGTCGTTCCGGATGCCGAAATGCTCGTAGGTGCCCCGGCCGTTCGGGCCTAGGACGCCGACGGAGTGGGAATCGTCGATGCAGAGGTAGCCCTGGTAGGGCTCGAGGATGGCGACGTACTCGGGGACGGGCGCGATGACGCCGAACGTCGGGAAGATGCCGTCGGTCATGACCAGCGGCACGTCGCCGGCCTTGAGCTTGGCCTTGAGCTGGCGGGCCAGGTCCTCCGGGTCGCGGTGCTTGAACTCGTAGACGGGCTTGAGGGCCGAATAGACGGCGTCGCGGATGCTGAAGTGGGCGGTGTCGTCGATGAAGATGCTCCCGACCCTGTCCTTGAGGGCCTGGACGAGAAAGAGGTTGTCCAGGTACCCGGAGACGAAGTGGATGGAGTCCTCGGTCCCGAAGAACTCGGCGATCCGCCGCTCCAGCTCGTTCTGGACCGGCGAGTTGCCGAAGCCCGTGCGGGACGTGGCCGGATGAACGCCGTACTTGCGCAGGGCGGCGACGCCGGCCTCGATGACCTCAGGATGCCCGTGGAGCGCGAAATAGCCGGTGCCCCCGAAGTACAGGACGCGCTTGCCGCTGATGACGGTCTCGGGGCCGGGGGCGCTCTCCATGACGAAGCCGCCGGCCGGCGCCGCGGCCCCGCCGAGGGGCGGCTCCTCGCCGGCGAAAAGGCGGTCGAAAGAAGCATACTTCAGGGCCAGCAATCCAGCCATGGACTTGGCCAGGAACTCGCGACGGCCGGCGCTCGCGCCCGCCGTCTCTCCGGGGATGTGTTCATCGCTCATGTCGGATCTCCTTGCGGACGTGGCCGGGAGGCCGGCGCCCCGTCCGGAGCGCCGGCCTCCCGGCCTTATGGTAGCAGAAAGGTGCGGTGATCAGAACCTGTAAATGACGCCCAGCTGGAAGTAGCGGGGGCTCATGATGGCGTAGACGGCCTGGGAGTTCAGGAACATGTCGTAGTTCGTGGTGTTGCCGACGCTCGTCGCCCGGTTGTTGTTGAAGACGTTGTAGGCGTCGAGCTGGACGGCGATCTGGCCGCGGCCGACGTTGAAGGCCTTTTCGATCCGCAGGTCCAGCAGGTGCTGGTCGGGCAGACGGCGCAGGCCGCGCTCTTCGGCGAAGATCGACACGCCGCCCTGATAGAGGCTGCCCAGCCCGGCTTCGTAGCTGCGGATGATGCGGGTATAGGGCACGCCGCTGCCGAACTGGTAGTAGCCGCTGACAGTGATGCCCCAGGGGGCGGCGTAGGTGCCCTGGACCTTGACCAGGTGCTCGCGCTGGTTGTCGAGGAGGCCGTAGGCGTTGATCATGGAATTGGGATCGTCGTAGAACCCGGTGAAGCCGGTGCTCTGATCGCGGGAGGTGTTGAGAATGCCGCGGCCGTTGGACCAGACGTAGCTCGACTGCATGGCCCAGCGGTGGGACATGCGCTTGGTCAGCTTGAACTCGAGGCCCGTGTACTTGCGGGCGGTGCCGGGAACGTTCTGGAAGACGAAGCCGTAATCGCCGAAGTCCTCGTTCATCTCATAGAAGGTCACGGACTGGCCGGTGAACGGGTCGGTCCCCTCGACGGCATGGTACCCGGACCAGACGAGATCGCCCGTGTCGAGGTAGTGCTGCCAGTCGAGGTGGGCCCGGTCGACGTCGTCGATGAGGTTCTTCTCCCACTTGGCGATGAAGGTCGCCGACACGGAGAAGTCCTCCATGAGCTCGCGCTCGATGCCGACGTTGATCTCGTCGGCGTAGGGCGAGCTGATGTCCGGGTCGACCGTCGTGGTGCCCGGCGACTGGACCGGCGTCGTGTAGTTGACCGACCAGTCGGAGTTCAGCTGGGCCATGAAGGACGACCGCTGGTTGGGGTTGTTGAAGTAGTAATAGATCATGAGGAGCGGGGCGTAGTAGCGGCCGAAGCCCGCCTTGAGGACGGTCTTGCCGTCCGCGGTCAGGGCGAAGGTCAGGCCCGCGCGGGGCGAGAACATGGTGAAGTCCATGGCCTTGATCGAGTTCTCGTTGACCCACTCGTCGGAATTGCGCTTCTTCTGCGGCGGGTAGTTGCCCTGGGCATGGTCCAGGCGGACGCCCAGGTTGAGGGTCAGCCGCTTGATCGGCGACCAGGTGTCCTGGAGGAAGCCGCCGACCTGGATGAGGTTGTTCTTCTGCTTGTATTCCGTGCCGACCCAGGCCCAGTTCGGCTGGCCGTCCCAGAGGAAGATGTCGACGGCCTTGAAGCCGTCGGCGAAAACGCCGTCGAAGACGGGATCCTGGTAGTAGGCGCACTCGGTGCCGTCGAAGGAGAACTCGGCGTCGGCGCCGGCTTTGAATTCGTGGCTGCCGAGCCAATTGTCTTTGTACCAGGTCAGGTCGCTGGTGACCTCGGCCCGCCGGCGGGAGTACCACCAGTCGGAGCCGGCGCCGCCGCGATTGACGTAGTCCAGGGCCTCGTCCAGTATGGGCGCCTGGTCGTCATTGGCCAGCAGGTACTGATGGAGGGAGTACCAGGACCCCTTGAGGTTGAAGAGGACGTCCTTGGACATCGTCCGGGTCCACTGGGCCGTGGCGATGGTCACGGCGCTGTCCTCGGTGTAATTGGCGTTGAGGACGGTCCAGCGGCTGGCGCCGCGGTGGTCCCATTTGTAGCCGCGCCAGTAGCCGGAGGCCACGATCTTGTCCCGCTCGCTGAGCTGCCAGGTGACCTTGCCGAACGGGGCGATGGTCGTCTGGCCGATGGGAGCCGACTCGGGCTGCGCGCCGCCGTAGGTCGCCGGGGCCGGGAAGCCCTGGGTGTACGAGGAGGACTTGTCGATGTCGAGGCTGGTGAAGAACCAGACCTTGTCCTTGACGATCGGGCCGCCGAGGGAGAAGCCGGGGAGGTACTGGTAGCGGAAGCCGACGTACTGGCCCTCAAACGGCGTGCCCTTGGTGTTGTCGGACTGCAGGTCCTTGTTCCGGTAGTAGAAGTTGACGCCGCCGGAGAAGTTGTTGCCGCCGGCCTTGGTGATGACGTTGACCAGGGCGCCCTTGACGGCGCCGTACTCGGCCTTCTGGTTGCTGGTCTCGATCTCGACCTCGTCGATGGCGTTCCAGGGGACCGTCTGGTAGGGGTCGCCGGTGACCGGGTCCTGCATCTTGACGCCGTCGACGACGAAGTTGTTGGACCGGGCGTCGCTGCCGTACGAGGTCCGCGCGAACATGCCGGGCGCCGAATTGAAGATAGACGCCAGGTCGCGGGACAGCGGCAGGGTGGCGATCAGGTCCTTGGTGTAGGTCGTCCCGGTCTGGGTCTGCTTCAGGTCGACAGTCGGGGACTCGCCGACGACGGTGATGGATTCCTCGATGCCGCCCTGTTCCAGGGGGACATCCAGGGTGACCGTCCGGGAAGCGCTGATGATGATGCCCTCGCGGACGACGGTCCGGAACCCGTTCAGCTCGAACGTGACCTTGTAGGTGCCGGAGGGAAGGGAGAAGAAACGGTAGAGACCGTTCTCGTTGGTGGTCGCGGCCATCGACGGCAGCATCAGGGACGGGCTGCTGATGGTCACGCTGACGCCGGGCAACGGCGCCTTGTCGGTATCGGTCACCGTGCCGGCGAGCTGGCCGGTCGGGATCATCTGTCCGAAGACCCCAACGGCCGAGGACAACGCCAACAAGGCGACGAACAGAGCCTTGAGAGATCGCATTATCCAAACCTCCTGACTGATTCAAGAACAAAAAGACAAGAACCCAAGAGATGGGGCCGGGGAGCGCTCCTCGATTCTCACCTCCTCGCGTCCGGACCGCGCTTCGGCGCGGGCGGCGTGTCGATGGAGAACTCCTCCCCCCAATGGGCCTCGATGAGCCTTTCCAGGGCGTCGATATCCCGGCGCTCGACGAGGCGGAAGATCTCGCAATGATCACGGTAGGATTTTTCCAGGGCCGGCGGATCGGAGAAAGGCGCAAAATCGACCTTGCGCCGGTAGATGGCGATCTTGGCCATGAGGTCGCTGAGGGTCCGGTAGAGCGAGGCGCTGCCGCAGTGGCTCCAGATCCGGTCGTGGATGCGCAGGTTCTGGTCGAGGTAGCCCTGGTGGCCGCCGGCCGAGTAGAGGCGGCCGAGCTCGTCGGTCATGGCCCGGAGCTCTTCGACGTCGGCGTCGCCCATCCGGACCAGCGACTTGCGCAGGGCCAGGATGTCCAGGGCCCGGACGATCTCATAGAGCTCGCGGACCTCTTCCTGGGACGTGTCCTGGACCAGGACCTCCTTGCGGGCGCTGATGACCAGGTATTTTTCTGCGGCCAGGCGGAAGAAGGCCTCCCGGACCGGGGTAGAAGAGGTGTTGTAGAGGGCCGCGATCTCCTTTTCCTGGAGCCGCTGGCCGGGCTTGAGCTCGCCGTCGATGATGGCCTTCTTGAGGCTTTGATATATGGTTTGGCTGAGGGTCGCGGGGACTTGGAAGGCGTTCGGTTTCCAATCCATGTCAAGCCTTACTGCTGTATGATATAAAATATATTTGCCTAAGTCAAGAAAGAAGACCAACTTCTACAGATAACAATTATTTAATTATTATGAAAGGTTTGCATGGGGCAGGCCCGGACGGTCGGCACGGGCCTGCCGTCCAGTCCGATATACCGGTCCCAGAGGTTGACGGTCAGGCAGGAGTGGACGGGCAGGACATAGAGAATGTCGCCGGCCTTTATCCGCCGCATCTCCGCGGCGGTCGTCCGGACAAGGCCGTGCTCCTGTGACAGGGCCGTGATCGCCGTCCCCGGCAGGATCGGTCCCCAGCCGCTCCCCCGCGGCCGGCAGATCCGGCCGTAGATCCGGCCGTCGCGGCGCGACAGAACATCGGCCATGGAAAGTTGGACCGCCCCGCCGAAGATGACCGCCTCGTTGCGCGCGGGATGCGTGGAGACCACCGGGCAGGCCACGGCCGCGGCGATCTCGGACTCGCGGCAGCTGCCGAGCTCGAGCTGGGTAACGTCGAAGAGGACGAAGTTCCCCGGCCGGATCTCATCGGCGCCGCCGAAGCCATCCAGCCGGGCGCAGGCCGGCGTATCGCCGACCGAGATCTCCAGGCCGGGGAAGCCGGCCGCGGCCAGGCCGTCCCGGGTCCGGACCATCTTGCGCATGGCGTCGGCGTGGAGCCGGGTCAGGGCACCGAGGGTACGGGCCTGGTAGGTCCGGCCGTTGTGCGTCAGCAGGCCGCGCAGCTTGAAGGCCGGATGCCGGAGCGTTTCCCGGCAGAGGCCCTCGATAAGGGCCCGGTCGTCCCAGTCCGCGCCGGCCCGGTTGGCGCCGATGTTGATCTTGATCCAGATGTCGAGCGGGGCCGTCACCCGGCGGGCCAGCGCCGGCAGGCTCTCCGGGGTCTCGACCAGAAGGCCGAGACGGCAGCGGGAGGCCAGCCGGCCGATCGCGGCGGCCTCGAGGATGTTGAGCGGGAAGGCGATCAGGATGTCCCGCCAACCGTCCGCGGCGAAGTAGGCCGCCATGTCCGCCGACGAGACCGTGATGGCCTCGACCCCCTCGTCCCGGAACATCCGGCCGACGGCCCGCGACTGATGGGTCTTGAAGTGGGGCCGGAAGCGCAGGCCGAGCCGCCGGGCTTTGGCCGCCATGGCCGCGATGTTCCGGCGGACCCGCCTCTCGTCGAGAACCAGGGTCGGCTTGGTTATGGTCAGCATCGGGATACGCTCCTTGTCATTCGCCGCGGCGCGGGTCACCGGGCCGCCCGGACAGGCGACGACGCCGTCCAATCCGTGACGGCGTTGACCGCCCGCCACAACTCGCTGTCGAGTTCGCTTATGAAGGCGTCGGCGCTCTCCGGCCTGGAGTTGAACAGGGCCACCCAGCCCAGGCCGCCGGCCGTCCGGACCATGATCGTCGCCGTGCCCGGCAGGGAGCCGGTATGCCACCAGTTCGCGTCGCCGGAGGTCGGCCGGACCATCCAGCCGAGCGCGTAGTAGGAGGCCGAGCTCTGGTATTCGGCGAGCGGCGGCCGCTCGACCATCAGGGCGATCGTGGCCGGCTGAAGGATGTCCGCCGGGACGGTCCGGCCGTCCACGGCCAGGAGGAACCTGAGCAGGTCGGAAGCCGAAGCCAGCCAGCCGCCGTTGGCGTCAAGGGGCTCGAGGGCGAACCCGCCGTAGGGCCAGGGGACCTCGGCCGGCCCGGAATCGAAGACGGACTGGGCCAGCGGCGCGCCGGCGTAATCGTAATAGACGACCTCGCCCGACGCCCGGTCGGCCTCGAGCGACCGCCCCAGGACCATGCCGCCGGCCCCGGCCGGCGTCAGGACGGCGCTCCGGACGTACGACCCGTAGCTTTGGCCGGAGACGCGCTCGATGACGCGGCCGAGCAGGCAGTAGCCGAAGTTCGAATAGGCGTACCGGGTGCCCGGGTCGAGATCAAGCGGCTGCCCCTTCATGTAGCGGATGATGGCCGCCGCGTCGGCCGGCGGCGCGACGCCCAGGGCGGCCGCGATCTCGCGCGAGCGGAACATCGGGTCGAAGCTGACCGTCCGGTCCCAGCCTCCGGAATGCCGCAGCAGGTCTCGGACCGTGATCGAGGCCAGCCGGGCGTCGACGGAGGCGCCGTCCGGCGGCTCGATGCCGGTCAGGATGTCGAAGACCCTGGCGTCGAGGTTGAGCGAACCCGCCTCGTAGAGCTTGAGCACGGCCGCGGCCGTGACCGGCTTGGACAGGCTGGCCAGGCGGAAGAGCGAGGCCGCCGTCACGGCGGTCGGGCCGCTCTTGTCGGCGACGCCGTAGCCCTTGGCCAGCACGATGGAGCCGTTGCGGGCCAGGGCGACGGAGCCGCCCGGGATGTTCCACTTGGACATGAGCGCCGGGATGACGCTCCCGAAGCTATCTTCGGCCGTTATGCCCGACGGCCCGCCGTCGTCGCCGCCGCCCGAGCAAGAGGAACAGCCGGCCAGCACGATCGCCAGCCCGGCGGCGAAAACGATGAAGGAAGAATGGCGCATTTTCATTGAAGACTCCGACCGCGCATGTAAACACACGGACCCAACGATGTCAAATCTTTTTCCGCCGGCCGGGCTTTTCCGCGACGCGGAAGCGCGCCGCCGCCGGGCTTCAGATCCTGGTCAGCTTCTTGACGAAGGCCGGGTCGACGTCGCAGCCGAGGCCAGGCGTTTCCGGCATCGTCAGCGTCCCCGCCTTGACCGCGATGCCGCCTATCACAGGGTCGGCGGCGTGCTCGGAATTGCCGTCGAGGTCGGCGTAGACGATGTTGGCCTGGGAGGAGACGACGTGCGCGGCCGCGGTCAGGCCGAGCCTGGATTCGAGCATGCAGCCGACCATGCAGCGCATGTTGGCCGCGTCGGCGATGTGGGCGATGCGGACGGAGTTGAGGATGCCGCCGGCCTTCATGAGCTTGATGTTGAAGGTGTCGCAGGCCCCGGCCCGGATGAGCTTGACGGCGTCAGCCGGCCCGAACAAGGCCTCGTCGGCCATGATCGGGATGGGGCTCCGGTCCCGGACGGCTGCCAGGCCGGCCGTGTCGGACGCCAGGACGGGCTGCTCGCAGAATTGGATGGACAGGGGCTCGAGCTTCCGCAGGGCGTAGACGGCCTGGGGCACGGTCCAGCCCTGGTTGGCGTCGACGCGCAAGGCTATCTTCGGTCCGACCGCGGACCGGATGGCCGCGAGCCGGGCGTAATCCTCGTCGGGATCGAGCCCGACCTTGACCTTGAGGGTCTTGTAGCCCCCGTCGGCATAGCCCTTGGACTCGGCCGTCATCTTCTCCAGGGTGTCGATGCTGGTCGTGATGTCGGTCTCGAAGACGCTCTTCGTCCCGCCGAGGAGCCGGAAGAGCGGCAGGCCGGCGGCCTGGCCCAGGATGTCGAAGAAGGCCATGTCGAACGCGGCCACGGCGCTGGGGTTGGAATGGACGACGGGCCCGATGAGCCGGAGCAGGTCGTCTATGGCCAGCGGGTCCCGGCCGACGATCATGTCCCGGATGGCCCTGGCGGCGGCGGCGTTGGTCGCTTGCGTCTCTCCCGTGATCGGCGGGAACGGGCAGGCCTCGCCGATCCCGGTGAGACCCTGGTCGGTGCGGACGCGGACGAGGAGCTCGTTGGCTGCCGTCATCGTGCCGATGGCGATGCGGAAGGGCGAGGTCAGGCCGATGTCGAAGAGGTAGATCTCGACGCCGGTGATCTTGAGCTTCCCGGCGGCGGCCCGGGCCTTCTCGAGCGGCCGGGACGGCAGGCCGTAGGCCTTCGACCCGGCGGCCAGGGCGCCGAGGCCGAGCATCCGCAGGAATCCTTTGCGCGTCAGGCTCATGGGACCTCCTCGAAGACGTCGGATGCCGCGGGGGCGTGACGAGCCCATTCTAACCGCGCCGGCCCAAGGGGTCAAACCTGAACCTTTTAACCTTGTCTGCCGGGAGAAGCGGGATGGGCCGGGAAAAAGTTAAAAGGTTCGGGTTTGACCCTCTTCATTTCCTCAGGAAGCGGCGGAGGAAGTCGCGCGTCTCCGCGACGCCGAGGAGGCGCGAAACGCCGAAGAAGACGGCCAGCCCGAGCGCGCCGCCGGCCGCGACGCTGGCGACGGAGGCCGGGAACGAGACGCCGAGCCGGCCGACGACGAGCCCGTTGACGATCCAGGCCGCTCCGCCGCCGGCCGCGGAGGCGAGAGCCAGCTTGGCCGCGTACGCCGCCAGGGGCCGGCTCTCCAGACCGCCGATCTTGCGCGGCAGCAGCGCGTAGAGCAGGCCGACGTTGAGGGCCGCCGCGAGCGTCGTCGACAGCGGGAAGGCCAGGTAGCCGATGACCCACATCAGGGAGATGTTGAGAACGAGGTTCAGGCCGATCGAGGCGAAGCTGGCGTACATCGGCGTCCTGGCGTCCTTGTAAGCGTAGAAAACGGCGGCCACGTTCCGGAGCGCCGAGGCGAAGGGGATGCCGACCGCGTAGAGGACGAGGGCCGCCGCCGTGGCCAGCGTGTCCGCGGCCGAGAACCGCCCGCGCTCGTAGATGGCCCGGGTCAGCGGAACGGCCAGGCCGCAAATGAGGGCCGACGTCGGAACGGTCAGGAACAGGACCATCTTCAGCGAGTCCGTCAGCGTGGATTTCACGGCCGCGACGTTGTCCTCGAGAACGAGCCTGGAGAGCGAGGGCAGGGCCACCGTCCCGACGGCGATGCCGAAAAGCCCCAGCGGCAGGTGCATGATGCGGAAGGCGTAATTGAGCCAGCTGACGCTGCCCTGGGCCAGCGGCGTGACCAGGATGGTGTTGACCAGGACGTTGATGCGCGTGCCGGCCAGGCCGATCGCCACCGGGATGAAGAGGGCCATGACTTTCCGGAACTCCGGGTCGCGGAAGCTCAGGACCGGGCTCCAGCGGAATCCCCGGCGCCAAAGGGACGGCGCCTGGACGAGGAACTGCATCAGCCCGCCGACCAGGACGCCGACCGTCAGGCCGAAGATGGGGTTCTTGCCGCGGGCCGTGTACCAGCCGTAGGTCAGCAGGGGAAAGAGTATGGAGAAGAGGTTGAAGACGGCCGGGGCCAGCGACGGCACGAAGAAAGACTTCTCCGTGTTGAGGTAGCTCATGGCCCAGGCGGCCAGGCTGATGAACAGGAGGAAGGGGAAAAGGATGGCCGTCAGCTGCGTCGTCAGGTCGATCTTGCCCGGCACCTTGTGGAAGCCGAAGGCGATGACCTTGGCCAGGACGGGCGCCAGGAGCAGGCCGGCCAACGAGACCCCCCCGGCGACGACGAACAGGACGTTGAAGACGTTCGAGGCCAGGCGGTTCTGGGCTTCCCTGCTCTTGGCTTTTTCCGCCGTTAGAACGGGGACGAAGGCGGCCGAGAGGGCCGTCTCGGCGAAGAGGTCGCGGAGCAGGTTGGGGATGCGGAAGGCGACATTGTAGGCGTCCACGGCGAAGCCGGCGCCGAAGAGGCCGGCGATGACCGTTTCCCGGACGAGGCCCAGGACCCGGCTGAAGGCCGTGCCAATGGCGAAGGACCGGACGCCCCGCGAGATATCTTCCATGCTCCAGCCATTATTGGCTATTTGCAGCCGGGATGGCAAGGCCTATAATGGGCGCCGATGGGCTTCGACGACAAGGCCGAAAAACCGGATGATCGGGCCCTGGCCCAGGGCCTGGGCGGCGCGAAAGCGCTCTGGGACGGGTTCGTCCGCCATATCAACGAGGAATACGCCCCCGTGACCGGCGATTGGACGTTTTACAGGTCCTGGTCGCTCCGGCTGAAGCGGAAGAAGCGGACGATCGTCTACCTCCTGCCGCGCGACGGCCATTTCCTCTGCGCCTTCGTCTTCGGCGGCAAGGCGACCGAGGCGGCCCGCGCGGCGAAGCTGCCGAAGGCTGCGCTGGCGGAGATCGAGGCCGCGCCCGTCTATGCCGAAGGCCGCGGCTTCCGCCTCGAGGTCCGGACGGCCCGGGACGTCGAGACCATGAAGACGCTGGCCGCGATCAAGATGGCTTCCTGACGCCCGCCGCAATCGGGAGAAAAAGCAAAGGATCTTCTCCCGATTCCGGGAAAATCCCTCTCTTCGGCTTGGCTCCGTGCCGGCGCGGAGCGGAGTCGTCGAAGCGACCATCAGAAGCATGGCGGAGCGACTCGGGGCCATGCTTCTGGGAGATATCGGAGAAAGAGCTTTTTTAAGATATTTCTCAGAATCCCGGCCTCGAGCGCTCGGCCATGATTCTGACCTCCGCTCTCTAAAGTCCGCTCCGCGCCGGCACATCGCCGCCACGGGAGGGAATCCCGGAATTGGGAGAAAAACCGAAAAAAAAACTTGACAAATTGGCTGAATTATCAGATTATTCAGTTTGTATTGATTTTACGGTATCCGCAGGAGGTGCCACACATGACCGGACGGAGCAAGAACGACGAGGGTTGCTGCGCGGTCGAGGCCCTGATCAGCGTGGACGAGCGGGGCCAGATGGTCCTGCCCAAGGACATCCGGGAAGCCGCGGGGATCCGTCCCGGCGACAAGCTGGCCCTTATCGCCTGGAAGAAGAACGGGGCCGTCTGCTGCATGTCCCTGATCAAGGCCGACGACCTGAAGGGCCTGGTCCGGGGCAAGCTCGGGCCGCTGATGAAGGACATTCTTTAGGAGGCGGTGAAATGAAAGTCAAAGACACAGAGATCAAGAAGCACGTCCGGGACCGCTACGCCCGGGCGGCGAAGGAAAGCTCTTCCTGCTGCGGCAAGGTCTCCAGCCCCTGCTGCGGCGGGACGGCGGAGCCGGACCGGGACGCGGCCAGCCGGATGGTCGGCTATTCGCCCGAGGATCTGGCGGCCATCCCGGAGGACGCCAACCTGGGCCTCGGCTGCGGCAACCCGACCGCGCTGGCCGGCTTGAAGCCCGGCGAAACGGTCCTCGACCTCGGCTCGGGCGGCGGCATCGATTGCTTTCTCGCGGCCCGGAAGGTCGGCCCGTCCGGTCGGGTCATCGGCGTGGACATGACGGCCGAGATGGTCGACCGGGCCCGCGAGAACGCCCGCAGGACCGGCGCGGCCAATGTCGAGTTCCGGCTGGGCGAGATCGAGAGCCTGCCGGTCGCCGACGGCACCGTGGACGTCATCATCTCCAACTGCGTTATCAACCTCTCGACGGACAAGCCGCGCGTTTTCCGCGAGGCCTTCCGGGTCCTCAAGCCGGGCGGCCGCATCATGGTCTCCGACCTGGCGCTGCGGAAGCCGCTGCCCGAGGCTGTCCGGGCCTCCGTGGACGCCTATGTGGCCTGCGTCGCCGGCGCGTTGGTCAAGGACGAGTATCTGCGGGACGTCAGCGAAGCCGGATTCGAGCGCGTCGAGGTCGTCAACGAGAAGGCCTTCCCGGCGGAGCTCATCCTCGAGGACTCGCTGGCGGGCGAGGCCGTCAAGAAGCTGAAGCTGTCGCTGCAGGAGCTCCGCGAGCACATCGGCTCGGTCCTCAGCCTGGAGGTCAGCGCCGTCAAGCCCGGACGCTGACGGCGCCATCGGCGGTCCCGCTTCAAGCGGAAAGACGCTTTTCCCGGAAACGGGGGGCGCGGCGGCGGCCGGGCCGATCAGCCCAGCTGCAGCCTCATGATGTACTTGTTCGCGAGCCGGGCCGGGTCCAAGCCGAGCGCCGCGGCCTCCCCGCGCAGCCGACGGACGAAGTCGGAGTCCTCTTCGAGGGCCGCTTCGCGCTCGGTGCGGACGAGGCCGAAGCCGAGCCGCTCCCAGAAGACCCGGCCGGCCTGCCCGGAGGTTTCGTAGATGGCGGGCAGGGGCTCATAGGCCGAGGCCTCGAGGGCGCGCCAGCCGTTGGCCGCCGCCCAGCCGGCGAGCGTCAGGGCCATCCGCGTGCCGATCCCCTTCCGGCGGCGGGCTCCCCCGCCGGCATCATCGGGGGCGACCATCATGCAATGGACGACGAGCGTCTTGTCCTCGATCTCCCGAAGCGGCGGAAAAGGGCCGCGTCCGAAATCAGCCGCCGGGCCGTACGGCGAAGCCTGCTGGAGGCACAGCCCGAGGCAGGGACCGGCCAGCTGGCGGACGGCCTTGGGATAAAACCGGAGATGGCCGACGACGCGCCCGCCGCTCCCGGCGACCACGGCGCACGCGCCGTAGGTGTCCGTCATGCTCCGAAGGAAGGAGAGGTTTCGGTCGCGGAATTCCTCGCAGGGAAGGCGCCCGAGGCCGTCCCGCTCGTCGATCGAGCCGGCCGTCAGGGGGCCGCCGTGCAGGCAGCGCCACAGAAGGGCCGTCCCCGGCATCATTTCCACGACGAGCGGTTCCGCCATCGTCTCCGATCGGCCTTTGCGGCCGCCTCCATCATGCCCGCGTCGCGGCGCTCGAGTCAAGCCTCGCCGGGCGCGCCGTCAGGCGGCGAAATATTTCTTTTTGAAGCGCAGGGCGACGTTGACCAGCCCGATCATCACGGGGACCTCGACGAGCGGCCCGATGACCGCGGCGAAGGCCTGCCCCGAGTTGATCCCGAACACGGCCACGGCCACGGCGATGGCCAGCTCGAAGTTGTTGCTGGCGGCCGTGAACGAGAGGGTCGCCGTCCTGGCGTAATCCGCGCCCGCCCTCCGGCTCAGGTAGAACGAGACCAGGAACATGACGACGAAATAGACGAGCAGCGGCACGGCGATGCGCAGGACGTCGAGCGGGATCCTGACGATGTACTCGCCCTTGAGCGAGAACATGACGACGATGGTGAAGAGCAGGGCGACGAGCGTGATGGGGCTGATGCGGGGGATGAATTTCGTTTCGTACCAGGCCTTCCCTTTGAGCTTGATCAGGCCGAAGTGGCTGATCAATCCGGCCAGGAAGGGAATGCCGAGATAGATGAATACGCTCTCGGCGATCTGCCGCATGGTGACGTTGACGGCCGTTCCGGCCAGCCCCAGCCAGGTCGGGAAGACGGTGATGAAGACGTAGGCGTAGACCGAGAAGAACAGGACCTGGAAGATCGAGTTGAAGGCCACGAGCCCGGCCGCGTACTCCCGGTCGCCCCGGGCCAGGTCGTTCCAGACGATGACCATGGCGATGCAGCGGGCCAGGCCGATCATGATCAAGCCGTACATGTACTCCGGCTTGTCGCGGAGGAAGACGACGGCCAGGGCGAACATCAGGAGCGGCCCGATGATCCAATTCTGAACGAGTGACAGAACCAGGACCCTGACGTTCTTGAAGACGTCGCCGAGCTCCTCGTATTTCACCTTGGCCAGCGGCGGATACATCATCAGGATGAGGCCGATGGCGATGGGGATATTGGTCGTACCCGACTGGAACCTGTTGATGAAGCCGACGACGGCGGGCACGAAATAGCCGAGCCCGACGCCGGCGGCCATGGCCAGGAAGATCCACAGGGTCAGGTAACGGTCGAGGAACTTTAGCCTCGGATTTCCGGGTGTCATGGGCGGGATCCTTTCATGCCGTTCACATTCCGAACAGGAAATAAGCCCCGATGCCGACGATCAGGACGCCGGCGATCTTCTGGAGCACGCCGTGGGCCGTACGCAGGCCCTTGGATTCGAGAAGCGACTTGGCCGCGCCGACGGATGTCCCCGCGGCCAGCACCAGGGCCGAATGCCCCAGCGCGTAGATGAACAGGAGGAAGCCCCCATAAAGGACATTCCCCTTCTCCGCGACGAACGCCAGCAGCACGGCCAGGATGGGGACGGCGCACGGCGTCGAGACGACCCCGAAGAGCAGGCCCAAGAGGAAGGCCCCGATGTATCCCCGCTTTTTGACCTCGAGCCCGGCGGGGACGGGGAAGCTCAGTTTAAGCAGCCCGAGCAGCTGAAGCCCCATCACCAGGCAGACCGCCGCGACGAGATACTTCCAGAACGAGCCGACATTGCCGAACATCCGCCCCATGAGAGCGGAGATGAGCCCGAGCGCCGTGAATGTGACGGCCAGGCCCAGGACGAAGAAAAGCGAGAAGACAAGGGACCGCCTGAGCGTCGTCGTCTCCCTGCTCCCCGCCACCACGCCCATCAAGAGCGGGACCATGGCCAGGACGCAGGGATTCAGGGCCGTCGTCACGCCTCCCAGGAAAACGGCGGCGATCGCCAGCCAGGGATTGGACTGGAGCAGGGCCGAGATGTCGCCGAAAAGCCTGTCCATGGGGCCTCAGCTCACTGGATGCCGTGTTTCTTCAGGAGATCGAGGATCTCCTCCTTCGGAAAAAGCCCGACATGGCGGGCGATCTCCTTCCCCTTCTGGTCCACGAAGATCTGGGTCGGAATGAGCTGGATGCCGTATTTTTCGGCCGGGGCGGGATCCTTCCAGACGTCATAAAAAACGACCTGGACCCTGTCGGGGAAGGCCGCGGCGATCTCCTTCATGATCGGTTGCATCTTCTTGCAGGGGATGCACCTGTCGGCGCCGAGCTCCAGGAAGGTCACCTGGTACATGGAAAAATCGATGTCCAGGCGATTCGTCGCCAGAACCTCGCCCCTGGCCGCGAAGATCGGGGGCTGGGATTGGCCGACCGTCCCGGACGGCGACGAACCCGAGGGACCGCGGTCAGCGCGGATCCCGTTCGCGTACCCGGCCGTCAGGCCCAGGGCCAGGATCAAAACTCCAAAGGCAATGCTGCGTCCGTGCATGGGCAAATCTCCTGACGTCATTGGATTTCATGGGTCCGCCGATGACCGGGACGGCGGCGACCATCCAGGCCCCTGTCAAGCCGCGGCCTCCCGGATCCAGGCCGTGATCTCCGCGGCGCTCGGGATACGGCCAGCGCACCGGACCTTTCCGTTGATGACCAGGGCCGGGGTCGCGAGGATCCCGTAGGACATCATCATCTTGATGTCGGTGACCTTCTCGACGCTGGCCGGGACGCGGAGCTCCGCGAGCGCGTCAGCGACGCGTTTTTGAACCTCTCCGCACCTCGGACATCCCGGGCCCAGGACCTTGATCTCCATTTCCTGACCTCGCTATTCTCCGGCGCCGCGGCCGTCGATAAGGATCTCCGGTTCGATCACGATCTCGCTCTTGACGGAATTGGCGACGAGGCTGAACTTCCGCGCCCCGTCGAGCCCGCGGCGGACCCGCTTTTCAACGGCCTCGGGGGGCTCGTTCCCGGCACGAACGGCGATCCGCGGCCGCAGGACGACCTCGGTGAATATCTCCGTCCGGTCGAGCTCGACGAGCTTCGTGCCCTCGGCCCGGCAGTCGTACGAAACGAGATCGAGGCGGAAGCGCTCGGCCGCCCAGATGAACATCAGCATGACGCAGGTGTTGACGGCGGCGACGAAGGCGTCCTCCGGGGTCAGGACGCCGGCTTCTCCGTGCGATGCCGGCGGCGCGGAAAAGTCCATCTCGGGCCCGTTGCCGAGCTTCAGGCGTCCCCGATGGCCGCCGGTCCAGGAGACCGAGGCCGTGTAGATCTCCGTCCGGGCCATCAGCCCTTCTCCTCTAGAAACCCGGCGTATCCCTGGATGAGCGCATCCGTCCAGGCTTGTTTCCGGTCCGCCGGAACCTCGTTGTAGATCCCCACGGTCTCGAGGAGGACGGCCGCTGTTCCGGCGTTCGGCTCCAAGCCGCGTTCTCTGGCCTGCGCGAAGATGATCGGCAGCCCGGCGACCCTCACGTCACTGCCGGAGATGCGCAGCGTGCCCTGGGGCAGGCCGGAGCCGCAGCTGCAGCCGCCCGCGGCGGCGGCCGGCTCCGTGATCCTTCGCCGCGGCCTTTGGAGGAGCCTGTCGGTCTCCCCGGCGATCCTGGCGGCGGCCGTATCGGCCAGTCGCAGACCGGATCCGTTGAGCCGCCTGGCCGTGCCGATGTCCGGGGACCCGCTTTCCTTGGCGATCTCCGTCACGACGATCGAGGCGGCCGGCCTGGCGCTGTATCTTTCCGTCGCCCGCGCGGCGCAGCGCTCGTCGCAGCCGTCGACGGCGATCGTCGGGTAGCGGCGGGCGAAGGCCCTTTCCCCTTCTCCCCCGGCCAGGAACAGCGGCAGGCAGAGCGT
Organism: Acidobacteriota bacterium; assembly: GCA_022711665.1. Taxonomy (GTDB): domain Bacteria; phylum Acidobacteriota; class Aminicenantia; order Aminicenantales; family Saccharicenantaceae; genus RBG-16-66-30. The sequence continues at coordinate 270,045 of JAKLEN010000001.1, forward strand.
GACCGTATCGTCCGGGCGGAGCTTTTCGAGGACTTGTCTGACCGCCCGGCGCGTGACCGTGCCTTCGGCCCTCTCCTCGCCGGAACAGGCGATCAGCCCGACCTTCTTCCGCGGCAGATCAGGCATGGCCGTCCTCCCCGTCGATCCCGTCGACGATCCCGGCCGCTTCCTCGGCGGCCGCCCGGGCCAGCTTCGATCCGTCCTCGTTGAGATCGCAAACGCCTTCGGGCTTGAGGCCCCGGTGGCGGCGGAGGACGTCGAAGACGGCGATCTTATGGACCTTGGCCGCGCCCGAGCAGGCCAGGACCTTGGCCGCGCATTCAAGCTTGCAGCCGTCGATGGCCACGGCCTCGCCGCCCGCGACCTCAAGTTTCGCTGGCCCGTCTCCCATGACAAGGAGCGAAAGCGCGACCATCTTCGTCTTGTCGGGACGAAGATCCTCGGCCAGGATAAAAGCCGCTTCCCGGGCCGCGGCCCCGAGGCTCTTGCCGATCCCGCTGCAGGGAGCGACCGCGATCTTGCGCTTCATCTCAGGACCTCCGCCTCCGCCTGGGCCTTGGCCCGGGCCATGAACTCGGCCGCCGTCAGCAGGGCGCTCCGCGCCGCTCCGGCGTCCTCGACCTCGAGCACGGCCAGCCAACCCCTGCCGTAGGGGTCCTGGTTGACGAGCTCGGGGGAGTTCAGGAGCTCGCCGTTCGTCTCCACGACCCGGCCGTCCACGGGCGATGGGAGGCTGAGGTTGACCTTGATCGTCTCGACGACGGCCGCCTCGTCCCCCCTTTTGACCTGCGTTCCCGGCTCCTTGGATTCGGCGAAGGCCACGTCGCCGTTCCTCTGCTGGGTGAAATCGGAGAGCCCGATCCGGGCCCGCGAGCCCTCGAACCGGACCCAGACTCCGGCGTCACTGTAGAAGAGGTCGATGGGAAAGCGGAAGGTGAACTTGTCGACCGTGAGCTCCATCGTTTTCTTGTCCGCGCCGTTTTCGGGGTGACTGAGGGGCCGGTTCACGGGCATTGGATAACCCCCTGGGCCCAGAGGCAGCCGCCGCAGGCGGGAAAGGCGTTCCCGTAGCAGTCTTCTTCGTTGGATTCGAGCATCGAGCACCCGCCGCAGACATGGCAGGGGGAATAATCGAAGGCCTTGACCTTTTCCCGGAAATCGGCGTACGGCTTCGAATTCCAGATGTCGAAAAGGTCCTCCAGGCGCGCGTCGCCGAAGGCGTGAGACCGGACCTTCCGTTCGAGCCCGTAGAGATAGGTCCTGTGGGAATGGAGAAGGCCCATGCAGGGAGCGACCCGCCCGTCCCAGCGGACGAACGAGGTCCGCTCGCGGACGAAGCGGCAGCGCCGGGCGTCCACGGCGATCCGGTTGCCCATGAAGGTCAGGTTCTCGAACCCCTGGAACAGGCTGAAGAACGTGTCCTTGGTCGCGTTATTTACGTCGATCCGCGGCAGGCTGAGCTCGACCTTGCCCGGGGCGAAGGTAAAGGTCTCGAGGGTCAGCGTCTGGAGGCAGAGCATCTCCTTTTCCATCTCCTCGCTGTACGGCAGGACATGGCTGACCATGATGCGGCGGGCCCCGACCGAGCGGGCCAGCCGGTCCAGGTGCTTGACGTCGCGGAAATTCGTCTTCATGACGACGAAGGCGATGCCGATCTCGATAGCGTGCCCGTCGCGTCCGTTCCGCCCGGCGAGCCTCTCGACGTTCTCGAGGACGAGGGGAAAGCTCGCTCCCTCGCGGATCGTCTCGAAGCTCGCCTCGGTCGTCCCGTCCAGGGAGACCCAGAGCGTGTCCAGGCGCTCCCGCAGCAGCCCCTCGATCAGGGCTTCGTCGAGGAGGGTCGCGTTCGTCGTCATCTCGGCGCGAAGGCCGAGGGCCTTGACGGCGCGAACCATGTCGAGGATCCGCGGGTGGGCCGTGGGCTCGCCGAAGCCGCCGAACATCACCGTTTCCAGGTGGGGGAAGCGGGAGAGCTGCCCGGCGACCCGGCCGAAGGTCGCCTCGTCCATATCGCCTATCGGCTCTTCCCAGGTATTGCGGATGCAGGTCCGGCAGGAGAGATTGCAGCGCGACGTCGGTTCGATATAGAGCCGCCTCAGGCTGTGGATGTTGGGCAGGGCCTCGACGCGGCCGCGGTCGACGACGACCTCCAGGCGGGCCCCGGGATCGAGCCCCAGCTCCGCGGCCAGTTCGGCAGGGACCGGCAGACGGCCGTCCGGCCCGGGGGCCACCCAGTACGTCTTCGCGCCGGGCCCGCCGGCATCCTGACGGCGGCGAAGCGCCTCGATCTCGCCTTTTTCGCGGAATATCCGGCCGCCTTCGCCCATCAGCCGCCCCTCTTCTGAAGCTTCAATGCGCTCTCCCCGGTTGGCTCGATCCCGGCCCTCAAGCCGAGGGTTGATGCGGGTCCGCCCGGCGGACCTTGCGCAGGTTCTGACGGAGGCACAGATCGAGCCGGCCGATATCCCGGGGGATGAGCTTCGTCTCCGCCAGGTCCGGTCCGGAGAGCCGCCGGAGCAAAGGCCCGAGGCCGCGCCTCGCGGCCCGGGGGATCGTGTAGATGATCCACCTCCCGTCCCGCTTGTCCTCGACCAGGTCCGCGTCCCTGAGGAGCCGGAGCTGGTGGGAGACCCGCGATTGCGACATGTCCAGGACATAGGTCAGCTCGCAAACGCAGAGGTCCTTTTCGAGGAGGAGGAGGAAGATCCTCAGCCGGGTGGGATCGGATAGCGCCTTGAAGGCCTTGATGATCTCTTTCATTCCGGGTCTCACATGAATATATTTTCATATATGCTATATTTTGTCAAGACCCGACCTGCTTGTTCTCGAAGACCTCGCCGTCCGCGGGCTCCTGAAGATGCCCCCGGCTCCGGCTCAATAGAGATCCCCCGGTGCCTCCTTCCCGGGGATCAACGGTCATCATGACGCGGCGGCGGGGTGGGTCCCCCTTTTACGGCTTGAGCCGCCAAGAGCTTACCGTTCAGCCGCAACAAGATTTCTTTTTCGGCTTCGGGCTATCCGCCGCGTTTTCTTTCGTCCCCTCCTTGTCCGGAACCGTCTCCACGACGAAGCCGCCACAGCAAGGGCTCTGCTTCGGTTTCTTCCGCCCGGTCAGGCGCGCCAGAAGTCCCTTCTTCTCTCCTTCGTTCTTCATGGCCTTATCTCTCCTTTTTTGATGATGAGGATCCGCTCAAGTTCATATGAGCAGGTTGAAGATCAATCCGGACAGCACCGCCGAAATGAAAACGATCACAACGAAGGCGACGATGATCTTCCTCTTGAAGATGCTGGCCAGCATGGTCAGCTCCGGGATGGCGATGCCGGCGCCGCTGATGATCAAAGCGATGACCGCCCCGATGCTCGCGCCCTTCTGCATCATCGCCAACCCGATGGGGATTGCCGATTCGACCCGGATGTAGAGCGGCATTCCGATCAGAGCCACTACGAGCACTGCCAGCGGGTTGTCGGCCCCGGCCACTTTCGACAGCAGCCCTTCCGGGAGATATCCGTAGATCGCCGCCCCGATCCCGACCCCGACGATCATATAGACGAAAACCGCCTTGAAATCCCCCCAGGCCTTACGGACGGAAGCCGCAAGGCGCTTCTTGAAGCCCTCGGGGATCTGGTCATCCTGGGGCTCGCCCGTCCTCTTGAGCCTCACGTTCCTGACCTGATCGGCCCAGCCCATCTTCTCGAGAAATGCACCGAAGAAGATCGCGAAAGCGGACGTCAGGACCAGGAAGCCGACGGCGACTTTCCAGCCCATGAAGGCGACGAGCAGGGTGAATACCAGCGGATCCATCAGCGGAGACGAGATCACGAAGGACATGACCGTGCCGAAGGGGACGCCGGCCTGCAGGAAACCGAGGGTCATGGGAACCGTGGAGCAGGCGCAGAACGGCGTCACCGCCCCGAACAGGACCCCCAAGGCATTGCCCCAGAGGCCGCGGCCCGTAAGCCAGGCCTTCATCCTGTCCTGCGGCAGAGACATGAAGACCAAGGCCACGATCGTGCTGATGACGATGAACAGCGCGGACAGCTCGGCCATGATGATCGCGAAGTACTTGAGGGTTCCGACGAGGGTGTTCACTTGAACGGTCTCCTTCAGATCAGGCCCGGGCTACCTGCTGGCCGTCCTAGGCCGTCGGGCGGCCGCGATCAGGGATTCGAGGGAGCCGGCGATCCTCTTTGCAGACCGGACATCCAGCTCCTTCAGAACGTCGCCCAGATAAGCCGCATAACTCCTCATGATCGCGGCCGTCGCGTCCTTCCCCCTCCTGGTCAACGCGACGCAACAAACCCTTCCGTCGACGGGCGAGCGCCGTTTCCTCACGTGGCCTTTGCGTTCCAGCCGATCGACGATCCTGGTCGCTCCGCTCTTCGTGAACCCGATGGCCTTCGCGACGCCTTGGATCGGGCAATCCTCCGACCTCTGGATCTCGGCCAGGGCCTGATACTCCATGAAGGAAAGGCCCTCGCAGCAGGATCCATCGAAGGCCTTGTTCCCGAAAAGCCAGGCCGCTTCCCGGAGAAGATCGATGAGGCCATGCGTCTTCGCGCTCATCCGGCTGTCGCGATTATTGGTTGCCATTGTCAACTAATTATGCCTCTGGACACGGGAGTCTGTCAAGTTCCGCGCCGCCGCGGGGCCGGCGGGGGGACGCGGAGATCCGTGATCGAATCCTGTTCAAGCCGGGGAATTCGTCATAGAATTCGGTCATGCCAACCCGCTCGATCCTTCGCATCCTCGCTTGCTCCGCATTTTCCGGCTTGTTCGCCCTTGCAGCCTGCAACCGCTTCTCCGGCCCCGGGCCGGCCGGGTCCGGAGGGCTTCCCTACCGCGACCCGGCGCTGTCCGTCGACCGGCGGGTCGAGGACCTGCTGGCGCGGATGACGCCGGAAGAGAAGTTCCGCCAGCTGTTCATGGTCGCCGGCGACCTCGACGCCGGTACGGAGGCCTATCGGGACGGGATCTTCGGGCTCCAGGTCCGGTCCGCCACGGACGCCCGGAGCGCGGCCGAGAAGCTCAACGCCATCCAGAAGTTCTTCGTCGAGAAGACGCGCCTCGGGATCCCCGTCGCGCCGTTTGAGGAGGCCCTGCACGGCCTGGTCGCGCCCGGGGCGACGGCTTTCCCCCAGGCGATCGGCCTGGCCGCCGCCTGGGACCCGGAGCTCATGGCCGGGGTGGCCGGCGCCATCGCGGCCGAGACGCGGAGCCGGGGCATCCGGCAGGTGCTGTCGCCGGTCGTCAACATCGCCCGCGACGTCCGCTGGGGCCGGGTCGAGGAGACGTACGGCGAGGACCCCTATCTCGCGTCGCGCCTGGCCGTCGCCTTCGTCAGGGCCTTCGAGGAGCGCGGCGTCGTGGCCACGCCCAAGCATTTCGTCGCCAACGTCGGGGCCGGCGGTCGGGACAGCTATCCGGTCGCCGACGGCGAGCGCTATCTGCGGGAGGTCGATTTCCCGCCTTTCCTGGCGGCGATCAGGGAAGGCGGGGCCCGGTCGATCATGACCGCCTACAATTCCTGGGACGGCCTGCCCTGCTCCATGCACCCGCGGCTCCTGGCCGGCATCCTCAAGGGCGAGTGGGGCTTCCGCGGCTTCGTCATCTCGGACGCCTGCTCGGTCGGCGGGGCGTACAGCCTTCATGGGATCGCGGATTCCTACCCCGAGTCGGGACGCCAGGCCTGGGAGAGCGGCCTCGACGTCGTCTTCCAGACGGAGATCGGGCACGCGGCCCTATTCGCCCCGGCGATCACGGCCGGCCGGGTCGGGTCGGCCCGGATCGACGACGCGGTCCGGCGTGTCCTGCGGGCCAAGATGGAGATCGGGCTGTTCGAGGAGCCGTACGCCGACCCCGAGGCGGCGGCGCGGACGAACGGCGCGGCGGCGCATCGGGCCCTGGCCAGGCAAGCCGCCCGGGATTCCCTCGTCCTGCTGAAGAACCGGGCCGGAACGCTGCCGCTGCGGACGGAGGGCGGGCCGCGGGCGATCGCGGTCATCGGTCCGGACGCGGTCGAAGCCAGGCTGGGCGGCTACAGCGGACCGGGTCTCGACAAGGTTACGCTCTTCGACGGGATCCGCGACCGGGCCGGAAAGGCGGCGGCCGTCCGCTACGCGGCGGGCTGCGGCCGCAAGGACGACGGCGGCGGCGAGGCCGCGATCGAGGCGGCGGCGCGGCTGGCCCGCGGCTCGGACCTGGCCGTCGTTGCGGCCGGGATCGAGGAGGGCGAGGCCCGCGACCGGTCGGACATCCGGCTGCCGGGCCGGCAGGCGGAGCTTATCCGCCGGGTGGCGGCCACGGGCGCGCCGACCGTCGTCGTCCTCTACGGCGGCAGCGCCGTGGCCATGTCCGAATGGCTCGACGCGGCGGACGCCGTTCTCCTGGCCTGGTATCCCGGCGAGGAAGGCGGCCGGGCCGTGGCCGACGTGCTGTGGGGCGACGCCGATCCGGCCGGCCGCCTGCCGATCACCTTCCCGCTGGCCGCCGGCCAGCTGCCGCTCGTCTATAACCACAAGCCGACCGGCAGGTTCGACGGCTACGCCGACCTGCCGGGGGATCCTCTCTTCCCGTTCGGTTTCGGGCTGAGCTACACGGAGTTCCGCTACGCGGACCTGACGATCGAGCCCGGGACGATCGCGCCCGGCGGGATGGCCCGCGTTTCCTGCGAGATCGCGAACGTCGGCCAGCGGGCCGGGGCGGAGGTGGCGCAGCTCTACATCCGCGACGCGCTGGCCTCGGTCGTCCGGCCGGTCCTGGAGCTCAAGAGCTTCCGCAAGGTCCGTCTGGAGCCGGGCGCCTCGACGAGAGTCGTCTTCGAGATCGGTCCGAAGGAGCTGGCCCTGCTCGACGCGGCCATGAAGGAAACGGTCGAGCCGGGAGGGTTCCAGGTTTACGTCGGCCGCTCGTCCCGCGACCTCGTTCTCCAGGGCCTCTTGACGGTCAGATAGGGTCAAACCCGAACCTTTTAACTTTTCCCGGCCAGGCTGTTCCCTAAAAAGTTAAAAGGTTTAGGTTTGACCCCATCTTATTCTTCGGCGTTGCCGACGAGCATCCGCTTCTGGGCCTTCTTCTCGGCGTAGGGGCGGGGGACATAGACCGTCTCGCCCGTCATCGGGTCCTTTCCGGTGTGGTACATGCAGGTCGAGCGGGTCAGGGGCGTCGGGGTGAAGATCTGGACGCCCTCGACCGGCTTCTCCCCGCTTCGCTCCAGCGCCCGGATGTAGGCGGCCAGCTCCCGGGCCTCCTTCTCGGTCGTGCCGGGATGAGCGACCATGAAGTAGTACTTGAGGTGCTGGGGCCGGCCGCCGGCGCGGGCCGCCACGGCGGCGAAGAGCCGCCGGAACTCCTCGAGGCGGCGCCGGCCGCCGCTCTTGTTCATCAGGCGCAGGACGTTCTCGGAGACGTGCTCGGGCGCGATCTTGAGCAGGCCGGAGGTGTGGTGGCGGACGAGCTCGCGCACGTACTCGGGGCTCTCCAGCGCCAGGTCGTAGCGGACGCCGCTGCGGACGAAGACCTTCTTGACGCCCGGCACCCGGCGGGCGGCGAGCAGCAGGGCCAGGAGCCGGCGCTGGGCCGTCGCGGCGTCCGCGCCGTCCAGGCCGTACATGTTGGCCGTCGGGCCGCCGAGGTCGTCGACGAAGCCCTTCCACTCCGGGTGCCGGGTCAGGCGCCGGATCTCGGCCAGGATGGACGCTTCGCTGCGCGAGACGATCCGGTCGCCCTGGTGGAGCGACAGGGCGCAGAACGAGCAGCGGCCGACGCAGCCGCGGTGGGTCTGGACCGAGAAGCGGGCCATCCCCAGCTCGGGAAAGGTCCCGGGGATGCGGCGGGTGAAGGGCAGGCCGTAGACCCGGTCGAGGTCGGCCGGCGCGTAATCCGGGGCGGGATACTGGACGACGAAGCGGTTGGCGTGCTTCTGGGCGATCGTCTTGCGGTTGGTCAGGCTCTTCTGGGCCTGGCAGAACTTGTCCTTGTCGGCCGCGACCTCTTCCCAGGAGGGGACGACGAGCGCGCCCTCCGGCGCCTCGGCCCGGATAACTGCCGTGCCGCGGATGCCGTCGAGGGTCTCGCCGCGGTCGAGCCGGCGGGCGATCTCGACCGCCTGGAGCTCGCCCGGCCCGTAGACCAGGATGTCGGCCCGGGTGTCGAGAAGGATGGAGCGGCGGACGTCGTCGCCCCAGTAATCGTAGTGGGCGAAGCGCCGGAGCGAGGCCTCGATGCCGCCGAGGACGAGGCGCGCGCCCTTGTGGAGCTCGCGGATGCGGTTGGCGTAGACGATGACCGCCCGGTCGGGCATCCGCGACTGGAAGGGGGCGTTGGGATCGACGGCCCGCTCGCGCTTGAGCGGCGTGTAGTTGACCAGCATGGAGTCGATCGAGCCCGAGGTGACGCCGAAGAAGAGGCGCGGCCGGCCGAGCTTGAGGAAGTCGTCCTTCGTCTTCCAGTCCGGGCACTCGATGACGCCGACCCTCCAGCCCTCGGCGTCGAGCACCCGGGCGATCATGCCGGCGGGCGACAGGGGGTGGTCGGCGTAGGGCTCGCCGCTGACCAGGATAATGTCGAAGCCCGTGCCTTTCGTCGCGATCATTCTGCCGGGGATATGATACCCGAAATGGAGCGAGAGGGCACGGCGACGAGGCCGAAGGCGGCGTTGGCGATGAGGACGGCCCCGGCGACGATCATCGGCGTCTGCAGCCCGGCCCGGAATCCCATCCAGGCGAAGAGGAGGCTTCCGGCCGCGTGCCCCGATGTCTGAAGGGCGGTCAGGATGCCGGCGCATCCGCCGATCGTTGCCTTGGCGAAGAGGCGGGAGATCGTCACCACGACGAACGCCCCCATGAGCCCGTCGCCGCTTTCATGCAGGAAACGGAAGGCGAACGAGAGCGGCAGGCTGCGGACGGTCATGAGGATCAGGCCCGCGCCCGACAGGACCATGCCCAGCAGGAAAAGGCGCCGGTCGCGGACCGGGTCGTCGGGCAGCCGGCCGACCAGGAACGCGGCCAGGGCCAAGCCCAGGTAGGCGCCGGCCATGTAAAAGGCCGCCCCGGAGTCCCCGAGGCCGAGACGGGTCCGCAGGAACGGCCCGTAAACGGTCTGCTCGACGCCCCAGTGAAGGGCCAGGAGGACCAGGAAGACGGAAAAGAGCAGCGTCCGCCGGTTGAAGATGCCGAACCGGTACTCGCGGATGGACACGGCCGCGAACTTCTCGTCGCCGAGACCGGGCACGGCCAGGGCGGCCAGGGCCGTTACGGCCGCCAGGAGGACCAGGAAGCCGCGGAATCCGGCGGACCGGACGAGCAGGCCGCCGAGAACGAGCCCGGCGGGCGGGCCGAGCGACAGCCAGCCCACGAACCGGCCGTACTTCCCGTTCGTGTCCGGCTCGCGGCCGTCCTTGTAATAGAGGCTGTTGATCGACACGTTGACGGCGTTGTTGGCCACGCCGAGCAGGAGGAAAGCCGCCGCCATCGGCGCGACGCTCCGGAGGCAGGCCACGGCGGCGATGGCCAGGGCCATGGCCACAAGACCGCCGCCGATGACCTTTTTCATCGACAGCCGGTCGTTCAGCCAGCCGGTCGGAAAAGCGAGGAGGACCGGCGCGGCGGCCAGCAGGGCGACGATGATCCCGATGGCCGCGCCGCCAAAGCCAAGCTCCAGGAAACGGAGCGGGGCCAGGAAGGCGGTCGTCACCACGGCCATCGTCCGGATGAAATTGATGAGATGGACGCGGCGCACGCCCGCCATTATAGCGAAAAAAAAAGGGCTCTTCTCCCATTTCCGGCATTCCCTCTCGCGGCGGCGATGTGCGTTGCCTCGATGATCCCCGTTGCTGGAGAGGGGGACCGGCAGGGAGCGGAGTCGCCGAAGCGACCATCAGAAGCATGGCGGAGCGACTCGGAGCCATGCTTCTGGGAGATATCGGGAGAAAGAGCTTTTTAAAATATTTCTCAGAATCCCGGCCTCGAGTGCTCGGCCATGACTCTGACCTCCGCTCTCCAGAGTCCGCTCCGCGCCGGCACGGAGCCAAGCCGAAGAGAGGGATCCTCCCGGAGATGGGAGAAGAACCAAAAAAAGGGGGCGGCGCCGTCGCCGCCCCCGGGATCATTCGGAAAGCCTATTTCTTCTTCAGGTCGACGTTGCCGCTGAAGGTCTTGAGGACGAGAGTGGCCCCGCCCTTGCCGACCGTGCCGCGAAGCTCGCGGTGCGAGAGTTTGCCGACGACCGAGACCTCGAACTCGCTGGCGATGTCGCCGCTGAAGGTGTTGGCCTCCAGGTCGAACGACGAGGCGGCGGGGATGGTCAGGCGGACGTCGCCGCTGAAGGCTTCGATCATGTACCGGCCCCCGTTCTCGATGGTGCCGGCATAGATGATGTTGCCGCTGACGCTCTTGGCGTTGATCGTCCGCGCCCCCGAGACGTCCAGGAGCTCGATGTCGCCGCTCACGTCCTTGACCTCGACCGAGCCCTTGATCCCGGAGATCTCGATGTCGCCCGAGACGTTGTTGACGAAGACGTCCCCGGCGATGTTCTTCAGCGTCAGGTCGCCGCTCGTGAGGTCGATGTCGGCGCCGGCCGCGCCCCGGACCGAGACGTTGCCGCTGACGCTCTTGATCTTGGCCGGGCCCCCGATCGGCGCGACCTCGACGTCGCCGCTCGTCGAGACGAGCTCGACCGCCGCCTGCTCCGGCACCCAGACCTTGTAGTCCACGGAGACGTTGACCGAATCGCCGCCCCAGAATTTGCCCGATTGCCTGGGGTACTTCGTCTCGACGCGAACGAGCTCGCCCTCGCCGGAGACCTCGACGGTCACCTTGGCCGCGTTCTCCTTGGCCTTCTCGAGCGAGCTGGCCTTCGAGGTCTTGAGGGCTTCGATCTTGACCTGGGCTTCCTTCCAGGTCATGACCTCGATGTCGCCCGAAAGGTTGCTGAGATAGAGCCGGCCCGTCTTGGACAGGGGCACGGTCTTTTCGAACTTATCCTCGAATTTTTGATCGGCCAGGGCCGGGGCCGCGACCAGGGCGACGACGACGGCCGCGGCGGCCAGAACGGCCGGCACTCCGTAGTGGATCTTCTTCATCATGGCGAGTCTCCTTCTCATGGTCTTGTCCGGTCAGAGCATCTTCCGCTCGATCGCCTCGTTCCTGTCCCTCCGCCGGAGGTCCAGGGCGTCGTCGAGCAGGGTCATCTTCTGGGTATAGGCGGCCAGCAGGTAATTGCGGGCCTCGAGGTCGTCCGGCTCCGCGGACACGGCCTGCCGGCAGGCCCGGATGGCGGCGTCGACGACCGAGAGGTTGCGGTCGAAGAGGCCGGCCACCTCGGGCGCGAGAACGCCCTTTTGCGCGGCGAAGGCTTCGCTGAGGGAATTGATGGCCTGTTGGTAGTAGCGCTCGGCCTCGTCGAGCTTGGCCAGGGTGTAGCGCTCGCGGGCCTCTGGCCCGGGCGCGACCGGCCCGCGGCCGAAGCGCCGCCCGGCGACTATTCCCGCGACGACGAGGATGAGGGCCGCGGCCGCGACGCCGGCGTAACGGAGGGCCGGACGGCCGAAGCCGAGGGCCGGACGCCGGACCGCCCCGCCCCAGCCGCTCTCCCGCTCCGCCTTCCCGGCCGTCTCCAGGCTGGCCCGGATGCCCCCCCAGACGCTTTCGGACGGCTCGGGCGCCTCGAGCCGGGCCGCGCCGGCCACGATGCGCCGCAGGTCCGCTTCGAGCTCCCGGCATTCGGCGCAGGCCGCCAGGTGGCGCTCCAGGCGGGCGCGGTCACGCGCCGGAAGCTCGCCGTCGATCGCCCGGCTGATGTCCTTCATGGCTTTGCGGCATCTCATCGTCGCTCTCCTAGACCGCCTTCCGGGCCCGCAGATGGGCCCGGACCTTGAGCCGGGCCTTGAACAGATGGGACTTGGACGTGCCGACCGCGCACCCGATCGTCCGGGCGATCTCTTCGTGCTTGTAGCCCTGGACATCGTGAAGGACAAGGACCGTGCGTAGCCGCGGCGCCAGGGCCCGGATGGCCTCCTCGAGGGGGCCCTGGAGGTCCTTCTCAACGGGCGCCGTCCCGGGCTCCTCGACCCGCCCCTCGACGTCGGCCAGCGGCACGACCTTTCCGGCCAGGGTCCGCTTCCGGCGGAGATGGCTGTAGGCCGTGTTCAGGGCGATGCGATAGATCCAGGCCGGGAACGTGGAGGCGTCGCGCACCTCGCCCATATGGCCGAAGACCTTCAGGAAGACGTCCTGGAGCATGTCCTCGGCGGCGGCCCGGTCCTGGGCATGGCGGTAGACCAGGCCGAAGACCGGCCCCCTGAACATCCCGTAGAGGGCCTCCAGGGCGGCCATCTCGCCGGCCCGGCCCCTGGCCACAAGGTCCTCCAGGCGGGCCTTGTCGGCCGTCCCCCAGACGGGATCCTGGCCGTGCCGCCGCTCCATGCCTAGAGCCGCTTCCACGAAGGTTTCGTAGTCGCCACGGCACCCATTATCCCCGATTCCGCAGGGAATCGCCAGGAGCAGGCTGGAGACGATCATCTCGTTCACACTGGTATAGATGAAAACGGGGAAAAAAAGGTTGCCAGGGAGCGGCACGGCCGTCGACCGGGGGACGGCCCCCGTCGCTCCTCAGCCCGTCGTCAGGCCGGGCCCCACTTCATCAGGACCGGCGGGACGAGGGACAGGAGGGCGAAGAGGGTCCAGAGGATGACGAGCGGCGCCATCCACTTGGCCCATTTCTCCCAGCGCAGGCCGGCCAGCCCCAGGACGCCCATGGTCACGCCCGAAGTCGGCAGGATGGGATTGATGTACTCGGCCAGTTGGAAGGCGAAAACGGCCGTCTGCCGGGTGATGCCTACGAGGTCGCCGAGCGGGGCCATGATGGGGATGGTCAGGGCCGCCTGGGCCGTGCCCGAGTGGACGAAGAAATTGATGACGCACTGGGACAGGAACATGATCTGGGCCGACAGCACCGGGTGGAGCTGGGAGATGGCCCCGGCCATGCCGGCCAGGAGGGTGTCCATGATCTTGCCGTCCTGGGCCACGATGAGCAGGGCCCGGGCCGTGCCGATGATCAGCGCGGCGTTGACCATGTCCTTGGCCCCCTCGACGAAGGCCCGGCCGAACTCGTCGCCCTTGAGCCGGCCGGCCAGGCCGGCCAGGACGCCCATGGCCAGGAACACGCCGGCGATCTCGTTGATGTACCACTTGTACCTGAGGATGCCGAAAACCATGACGGCGAATCCGGCGACGAAGACGGCCAGGACCCGCTTCTGCGCCCCGGTCAGGGCGACGCGCTCCAGGACGGGCCCGTTGACGCTCAGCTTCTTCCTCTTCTCCTGGTCCTCCTCGTAGGTCGGGCTGATCCGCGGATCCTTGTGGACCCTGGCCGCGTAGCGCATGACCACGGCGACGGCGATGGCCGTCCCAACCGCCCACACGGCCAGCCGGTAGCCGAGGCCCGAATAGAGCGGCAGCCCGGCCAGGCCCTGGGCGATGCCGACGGTGAAGGGATTGAAGAAGGCGCCGGCGAAGCCGGCCGCCGCGCCGACGAAGCACATGGCCACGCCGACGATGGTGTCGTAGCCGAGCGACAGGGCCAGCGGGACGAAGATGAGGATGAAGGGCATGGTCTCTTCGCACATGCCCCAGACGCCGCCGCCGAGCGAAAAGAGGACCATGACCACGGGGATGAGAAGCACCCGCAGGGCCCTGTTCCGGCCGAAAGCGAAGGCGATGTTGTGTATGACGCCGGAGACGGCCCCGGTCTGCTGGATGACGTTGAAAGACCCGCCGACGATGAACAGGATGGCGATAATAGCCGCGGCGTCGATGAAGCCCCGGGCCGGCGAGACGAAGAGCCCGCCGAGTCCCTGGGGCTGGCTGGCGACGCGGTGGTAGGAGCCGGCCACCGGGACGGTCCGGCCGTCCTTCTCGACCCGCTGGTATTCCCCGCCGGGTACGATCCAGGTGAGGGCCACGGTCAGGACGACCATGACGTAGATCAGGAGCAGCGTATGGGGCAGGCGGAGCGATTTCTTGCCGGGGCTCACCGGGCCGGCTCCTCGACCCGCCCGGTCTCGACGTCGTAGACGTCGCCGGGAAGGAGGACGTGCGTGGTCAGGCCGCGGCCGCCGAGGCGGCCGTCCGGCAGCTGCCGGGTCGCGGCCCGGCGCGCGTCATAGATGATGACCGGGCCCTCGCCGAGGACCTCGTACTTGCCGTCGGGCCGGACCAGGACGGCCGTCGACTCCTCGATGCCCACGCCGACGAGCTCGGGGTGCTGCAGGACGACGGCCAGCAGCCGGTTGTGCCGCCGCCGGGTGACGAAGTGCTGGTCGATGACAGCCTTCGTGACAAAGCCGAAGCCGGGGGTGTGCTCGACGTCGTCGGCCAGGATGACATCCCAGGTCCCTTCCAGGCCGCCCGTCCGCTTCTCGTTGCCGGTGATCATGAACTCGCTCTGCACCGCCGCGCCGGCGCTCGTGCCGCCGATGACGGCGCCTTCCCGGTAGAGCGCGAGCAGGCGCTTGTGGACGGGTGTCGCGAGCAGGGCCGCGGTCAGCAGGGCCTGGTCGCCGCCGGAGAACCAGACGCCGCCGGCGCCATCGAGGATCCCGTCGCTCCCGGGCCGCAGGGCTTGTTCGCGGGTCAGGTTGTAAAAGACGACGTCCCGGGCGCCGTTCGCTTTGAACTCGGCCAGGAGCTCCGGTCCGACCTCGTCGGGAGAGCCGCTGGCCATGGTGAAAATGACGATCCGGCCGGTGCCGTGGCTCTCGGCCAGCTGGATGTAGCGCTTCATGAGCGGCGCGTCGCGGTCGCCGCCGCCGATGATGAAGAGATGGCCCTTGGGAAGCGTCGCGGCCGGGGCCGCGGCCTTGGGGGCGCAGGACCCGGCGGCCAGGACGGCAAGGGCCAGCGACAGGAATGCTGCGGCGTTCTTCTTCAAGCTCTGCCTCCGATGACCGGCGATCTCAAGGCCGTATCTTATCAAAAGAGGCCGAGCCTGTCGCCCCCGATCGTCCCCGGCCCGCCGCTCAGAGCGATATATCCAGGGTCAGCGGCCGGCCCGGTTCGACCCGGACGGGCCTCATCCATATAACCCGGACGGCGTCGCCGGTCCTCTTGATCGTGGCCGCGGCCGGGGCCCCGGCCACGGCGGTCTTGACCGAGCGGAGGGCCCGGCCGGCGACCGCGGGCGGCAGGCTGAAGTCGAGCTCCGCGAGCTCCATAACGCCGGCCCCGGCCTCGAGCCGGAGGGCCAGCCGGCCGGCCGACCCGGCCCGCTGCGAGTACGTGCCCCAGCCCGACCCGGCCGTCCAGACCGTCCGGAAATCGTCCGCGTTCATCTTCGGGTCGAAGCCCATCCGCTTCTCGGGCGCCGAATAGGCCTGCCCCGACAGGGCCAGCAGCAGGCCCCACGACGACATGGCCCGGGCGTAATGATGCCCGCATTCGACCTCGTCCCAGGGATTCCGCCGGAGGCCGTCGTAGCGGTCGCGGACGGCCTTGACCACGCTCAAACCCTCGTCCAGGAGGCCTTCATAGATGAGGTGCGAGGCCACCTGGTACTCGATGCCCGTCCAGACCTCGTCGGAGTACGGGAACGGCAGCGGCGGCCGGCCGCCCTTGGGCCAGGAGCAGAGGAGCAGGCCTTTCTCGTCGTTGAGGGCGTAGGTCCGCTGGACGTTGGAGAAGTCCCGGAAGTCAGGCCGGAAATTGTACTTGTAGATGGCCCCGAGGGACGAGCGGATGCGGTCGGCCGGCAGGTAGCGGTCCAGGCCGGCGATCATGCCCAGCCACTGGCCGAGGAGCATGTCCGACAGGCAGCCCTCGCCGTACTGGTATTTCTTCTCCATGACCTTGTCGTATCTCTGGACGTAGTATTCGCCGTTCCAGAGCGCGGCGTCGTAGGCCGTCTGGGCCTTGAGGTACATGAGCCGGTAGGTTTTGGCCGAGGGGACGTCCCCGGCGGCCATGGCCATGGCCATGCCGGCCTGGAGCGCCCCGAGGTAGAAGCCGCTGAGCATGCTGTTCGGGCCGTAGAACTCGATGTCGTAGGTGTTGTGCTGCTCGCCCTCGAGCAGCCCGTCGCGGTCGGCGTCCCAGCCCTTCCAGGCGTAGTCGAGGGCCTTCTTGGCCTGGGGCCAGAGCTTCTTGAGCCAGGCCGTGTCGCCGGAGATCTGCCAGTCGCGATAGAGGCTGATGATCCGGCCGAGCTGGCCGTCGGCGGCCGGCTTGAAGTCCCAGAGGACGCCGCCCGCGAGCGGCAGCGAGGTGCGGAATATCATCGCCCCGTCGGGCTTGAGGTTGACGAGGAAATCCGTCTCGCGCATGGTCCGCTCGAGCGAGGGGAAGAGGAAGGCCAGCGACTGGGCGTAGTTCCAGACGTGGGCGCAGTTGAGCGGGCAGCAGCCGCCCTGGTCGCCGCAGCCCTCGAAGCCGTAGTAGTTGCCGTCGGCCAGCCGGAAGCCCGTCGTCGTCCGGATGATCGCCGCCTGGCTCGAGACGGCGTCGAGGACGTAGGGCGGCAGGGTCGTCCCGAAGAAGGCGTCGTGGAAGGCCCGGCTCGGCTTTTCGAGCCGGTCGAGGTTGGCCTGCAGGTATTCGGCCGCGGCCCAGGCGTCGGCGTGCCGCGACGCATAATAGTTCTTGAAGAGGCGGCCGCGCTGTCCCGGGACGATGTCGAAATAGTTGAGGACGTTGGGGAAATGCCAGGAGACGATGAACGGCAGGACGACCTCCTGGCCGGGGGCGATCGTGGCCATGAGGCCGAGCGTCCCGACGTCGGTCTGCTTGTCGGGCGACGGCGAGACCTCGGCCAGGTCCCGGAGCCGGCCGTCGTCGCCGAAATCGTCCCAGAAGATCTGGAGATCGTCCCACCACTCGCCCCGGACCCAATGGGTGAGATAGGTGACGTCCGGCCACGGCGTCGTCAGGGCCATAGTGCCGTAGGCCGGCTCCCCGGCCCCGACCTTGCGCGAGGACAGGGCCAGGCCGCGGAGCGCGGCCGTGGCCTTGTATTCGTTGACGTTCTGGCCGAACTTGTCGTTGCCCAGACCGTCGACCATGCCGACGCCGTCGTAGCCGACGGGGTTGATGAACGAGCCGGCCACGGTGACCTTGGCCGTCGCGGCGCCCGTGTTCTTGACGCGGTAGCGCAGGACGAAGGCCGGGATGCCGGAGTCGTCCGGCTCCAGCGGGACGAGGGGATTGAACGCTTCGAGGGTGATCTCAAGCGGCACCCGGCTGTCGGAAAGCTCGACTGCGGCGTAGGGATACTCGCCCTTGAAGCGGGCCTTCTCCATGCGCGGCAGCCCGGGAACATGGACCCGGCGGAAGCCGAAGCCGGTCGTGAACGGCGGCTCCAGCGGCCCCTCGAGAACGCGGACGGTCTTGCGGCCGGACTGCTCGCAGTACAGGGCGAAGAAGGTGAAGGGCATGTGAACGCCCTTGCCCGGCCGGTTGAAGATCTCCCAGTCGCGGAGATTGCCGCGGCCGCCGAGCGATATCGTGCCGGTGCCGACCCCGCCGAGCGGGAAGGCGACCTCGCCGAGGGCCCGGCCCTCGAACGTCCGGACGGGCCCGGAGCGTGCCAGCTCGTCGCGGCCGTAGGGCTGCGGCGAGGCCGGGGACTGGCCGCCGGCCGCGAAGGGCATGATCAGGCACAAGGCCAGGAACAGGATCGGGAAGCGGGCCGGGGCCCGCGGCGTGAGGACCGGACTCGTCATGGAGGCCTCCTCGGAGCGTGGGATGGGCAAGCCTGCCTTCCTTAACTAAAGGAACGGAGGCGGAAAGTCAATCACCCCCGTCGACCGCCGGGGGTCCGCCGGGGCGGCGATCAGTTCCGGGGCCGGCCCCGGCGGGCCCGGAGCTGATCGATCTTCAGTTCCATGTCGCCGGCGTGCGTGCCCGGCCAGAAGACGCGGCCGCAGCCGGCGCAGACGGCGAACGACGCGGCCCGCTCGCCGATGTAGGGCGAGACCAGGTTGCGGGCCGGCTCGCGGCCGAGCGGCTTGAGCGGCAGGTTGCAGGCCAGGCAGCGCGTGTTCGGCCGGATCTCGTCCCAGAGGCCGTATTCGTCGAGAACCTGGACGACCTGGTCCTGCCAGTCATCGCTGCGGACGAACAGGCGGTCGGGGCGCCGGGCCGTCCTTTCGATGAGCCCCGTGTCGCGGGTCAGCAGGACGCGGCCTTCGCGGCGGGCCAGGGCGACGAGGTCGGGGTCCTCGGCCTTGGGGAAGTAGGCGGCGTCGAAGCCGAGGATGCGCAGCCACTTGGCCAGCCTGCCGAGCATGCAGTCGGCGACGAAGGTCATGGACCTCCTAGAGGCCGAGGAATTGGACGGCCAGGCCGGACGCGAAGATCATCAGGCCGGCCAGGGCGTGCGAGTAGCGCTCGAGCCGGCCCAGCTTGACGAAGCGGACGCCGTACGAGGCCGCGGCGATGATGATAAGCATCGTGGCGATGGTCGCCAGGCCGAAGGCCCCGGCGACCAGGGCGACGCCGGCCGTGCTGTGGCGGGCGGCCGGGTACATGACCAGCGGGATAAGAGGCTCGCAGGGCCCGAAGACGAAGATGGTGAACAGGACCCAGGGCGTGATATTGGCCTTGCCCGGGCCCTCGCCGTGGGGATGGGCATGCTCGGCCAGCTCGTGGGTGTGGGCATGGGCGTGCTGGTGGACGTGTTCGTGGTCCGGGTCGTGCGGGCCCTGGTCCGGGCCGTGGGGATGGACGACGGCGTCCTCGTGATCGTGGAGGTGCTGGTGGACGTGGGGCTTGCCGCGCCAGGCCCGGCGCATGCCCCAGGCGAAATAGGCGAACCCGAAGCCGATGAGCAGCCAGGCGGCGATAGCGCCGCGGGTGGACTCGACGCCCTCGAGCCTGGCCACGGCGATGCCCAGGGCGATGCCCGCGAAGCCGAGGACGACCGAGCTCAGGATGTGGCCGAGGCCGGCGAAAAAGGATACCAGGAGCGTCTTGCGGAGCGTCCAGTTGCGGGCCCGGCCGATGACGATGAACGGCAGGTAGTGGTCGGGGCCGATGACGGTATGAACGAGGCCGAGGGTAGCGGCCGTGCCGGCCAGCACCCAGATGTCGTGGCTGATCATCAGAGTTCCAATCACGCGCCCCGGCCCGGACCGGGGAGGGAAAAGGAAAGAATGGTGGACGGTAGGAGATTCGAACTCCCGACCTCAGCGTTGCGAACGCCGCGCTCTCCCAGCTGAGCTAACCGCCCACAGCTTGCGTTTTGTCGGCTCTCCGACCCCGAAAATCCCCCTCATGATACCAAAACGGCCGCCGGCCGGCAACCGCCCGGCGGTCCGAGCCCATTGTTTCGGCCGCCGGGCTGGTCTACAATGCGGGCGGAAGGTCCGTCATGGGCAAGACGATCGTCGCCCTCGTCCTCATCGCCGCAGCCGGGTATTTCGTCTACCAGCAGCTCGAACGGACCTCGTCCGAGGAGGAGGAGCTCGTCGCCCACCTCCGCGATCGCTATGCCGCCGTCGTCAACACGTTCGCCAGCGCCGCCGGCCGGTCCGGCACGATCGGCCTGGATACGACCATGGACGCCGACGCCGCGGTGAACGCCATGAAAAAGCTCCGGGCCGAGCTGGAGGCGCTCCGGGCCAGGCTGACCGAGGAGCGGGCCGTCCGCAAGGCCGACGAGCTCCTGGAAAAGATCGACAACTTCTACAGAAAGAACGACATCATCCGGCCGTGAAATTCCAGCTCTTCGGCCAACCCGCCCGCGCCGGCCGGCTGGCGCGCCATTGGGAGAACGTCCGTCTCGAGGCGGTCGTCGAAAGGAACCCGCGCGGCTGGCTCGTCAAGGGAACTGTCGCCGGACGGCCGGGCCGGATCGAGGTCTTCCGGGCCCCGGCGCCGCCGTCCTTTGTCCTCAACAATTGGCAATCCTGGGGGCCGATCCAGGCGGCGACGCCGGCGACGCGCTTCCCCGAGCTCGAAGCCATCGTCCGCGACTACAGCCCCTACCTCTTCTCGCCCCTGCCGGACGAGCTCCAGCGCGGGCCCGTCGGCGATTATTTCCTGGCCTGGGACGGGGGGCTGGCCGGGTTCCTGGCATCGCGCCGCGCCCATCCGTTCTTCACCGTCGAAGGGAACGAGCTGGTCGGCTGGCTCGATTATTTCGACGCCGAGTTCGAGTCGCCGGTGGCGCTCGAGCCCCTGGCTGTGCTCGCCGGCGGGCCCGTAGCCGACCTCCTCGACGGCTACGCCCGGCTGGTCAAGCGGGCCGGCCGCGTCCGCATCAATCCCTGGAACCCGGCCGGCTGGTGCAGCTGGTACCATTACTTCGGCCGGCTCGGCTGGCCGGACGTCCTGGAGAACCTCGACGCCGCGGCCGCCGACCGGCGGGCCTTTCCCTTCGACGTCTTTCAGGTCGACGACGGCTACGAAACGGAGATCGGCGACTGGATGTCGCCCAAGCCGGGCTATCCCGATTTGGGCGGCCTGGCCCGGGCCATCAAGGCCAGGGGCTTCCGGGCCGGCATCTGGACGGCCCCCTTCAGCGCCGCGGAAACGTCGCGGCTGTTCGCCGAGCACCCCGGCTGGATGGTCGCGGACGGCGGCCGGCCCAAGCCCTGCTACCGGGGCTGGGGCCGGACGATCTACGCCCTGGACACGACGCATCCGGAGGTCCGGGAGTGGCTCGACGCGACCTTCCGGGGGCTGCGGCGGGCCGGCTTCTCGTATCTCAAGATCGACTTCCTGTTCGCGGCGGCCATGCCGGGCGAGCGGCGCCGGCGCGTCACGCCCATCCAAGCCTACAGGGAGGGGATGCGGGTCATCCGGCGGGCGGCCTGCCGGGAGTTCGTCCTCGGGTGCGGCGCTCCGCTACTGCCGTCGGTCGGACTGGTGGACGGCATGCGCATCGGCGAGGACACGGCGCCGCACTGGAAGACCAAGCCTTCCCCGTTCCAGGGGCCGAACGCCTTTTTCGCCCTGAAGAACGCCCTGATGCGTCAGTTCATGCACCGGACTTTTTGGCTCAACGACCCGGATTGCCTGCTTCTGCGCGACCGGGAGATCGATCTTTCGCGGAACGAAAGGGAGCTCTACGCCCTGGCCGCCGGGGTCCTGGACAACATGATCATCGACAGCGACCGGCTCTCGCTCCTGGGCCCGGACGGAGCGTGGCTCCTCGGGCGCGCCCTGGCGCTCCGGGGAGGCCGGGCCAGGGTGGAGGGCCTCCTTGGGGAATTCGGGGAGGACGCCTATCGCCTCGAAAGCCGGGGCGGGCGTGCCGGGCACGTCAGTCTGGCCGCCAACCTGTCAGACGGGGATAGAACGATCGACGGACGGACGGTCGCCCCGCGCTCGGCCCTTATCCTTTAGGCCACCGGCCGGGAAGGAACGGAAAGCCGGCCGCCGTGACCGGGGGGTATATGGAAAAGCCGAGGACCCGACCGTCCCCGGCTTTGAGAAAAACCCCTTCCCCTCTTTTGCCCCTCACCTTTTTGGGCGTCCCAGGACCGCACCTTCCCGTTCCCGCACCTGTGAAGTTAAGCCATTCTGCTCCGTTGTCAAGCGCTTCTTGGGGATGTCGTAATTTGTCAGGAAATGTCATGACGCCGGAGGGCGCCGGGGTCAGAGCAGGGTGACTTCGCGGTGGCCGCGGACCACCTCGCCAATGGTCCACGCCTTGACGCCCTGCCTGTTGAAGGCGGCGATGGTCCGGTCCATATCTCCCGGGGAAACGACCAGGGCCATGCCGACCCCCATGTTCAAGGTCCGGTACATCTCGCGCTCGTCGACATCGCCGGCCCGCTGGATCTTCTTGAATATGGGAGGGATGGGCCACGAGCCTTTCTCGATCCGGACCCCGAACCCGTCCGGTATGACCCGGGGGATGTTGTCGTAGAAGCCGCCGCCGGTGATATGGGCCATGGATTTGATGCGGACCGTTTTCAGGACCTCGAGGATGGCAGTGCAGTAGATCCGGGTCGGCCGCAGCAACTCCCGCCACAGGCCGGCCTTGATCTCCCGGGGGGAGAAAACCTTGCGGGCCAGGGAATAGCCGTTGCTGTGGAGGCCGCTGGAAGCCAGGCCGATGACGGCGTCCCCGGCCCGGCAGGTCCGGCCGTCGATGATCTTCGGCTCGTCGACCAGGCCGACGCAGAACCCGGCCAGATCCCACTTGCCGGGGGCGTAGAGGCCGGGCAGCTCGGCCGTCTCGCCGCCGACCAGGGCGCAGCGGGCCTCGCGGCAGCCCCGGACGACGCCCTTGACGATGTCGACCAGCATGGCCGGCGCGACCTTGCCGACGGCGATATAGTCGAGGAAGAAGAGCGGCTCGGCCCCAAGGACGACGACGTCGTCGACGGACATGGCCACCAGGTCGACGCCGACCGTGTCGAATTTCCCGACCATGTCGGCGATGAGAAGCTTGGTCCCCACGCCGTCGGTCGAGGAAACGAGGACGGGCTTCTTTAGACCGGCCAGGCGTGGCCGGAAAAGGCCGGAAAAGCCGCCGATCCCGCCAAGGACCTCCGGCCGGCCCGTCGTCCGGACGAGCGGCCGGATCAGGCCGATGAAGCGGTCGGCGGCGTCGATGTCGACGCCGGCATTCTTATAGGTCACGCGGGCACGGGGCATATTCGTTCTCCGCCCTTTTTTATAGCATAAGAAGGGCTCAAACCTAAACCTTTTAACTTTTCGGCGCCGGTTCTGGATCTCGGAGAGGGCCCGGCCCTGGGAAAACGGGGGAGAAGACCGGAAAAATAAAAGCGTTCAGGTTTGACCCCCTCTGGCCCACGGTGTAACCTTTTCCCCGAGGGGCGGTATGTATCGATGAACGCCGAACGTCCAAGGATCCCGAAAGCCGAGCGCATGGCCCCGACAGACAACGAGCTGATGGAAGACGTCCGGGACGGCCGGGTCGAGAAGCTGGCCGTCCTGTTCGAGAGATACCAGACGATGCTCTACAACTTCTTCCTGCGTCTGACGGGCAACCGGGCCGCCAGCGAAGACCTCGTCCAGGAGGTCTTCATCAGGATCCTGAAGTACCGGTCGGGCTATCTCTCCGAGAGCCGGTTCAACGTCTGGCTCTTCCAGATCGCCCGCAACGCCCATATCGACTATCTGCGGAAGCAGAAGCCGGCCCTGCCCCTCGACGAGAAGCACGCCGAGACGCCCGGCCGCGAGCCTCTGCCGGAGGCCGCCTACGAGGCCGACCGCGAAGCGGAGCTCGTCCGCCGGGCCCTGGACCGCCTGCCCGTCAACAAACGGGAGATCCTGGTCCTCTTCCGCTTCCAGAACCTCAAGCTCCGGGAGATCGCCGAGCTCACGGGGGTCCAGGTTGGCACGGTCAAGGCCCAGGTCCACCGGGCCCTCAAGGACCTCAGCCGCGTCTATCTCGAGCTTCAGCGTGGAGACCTGTCATGACCTGCGAAAAGATCCAGGAAAAGTACGCCGACTACCTGACCGGGGACCTCGACGAGGCCGGCCGGGCCGAGGTCCAGGCCCACATCCTCGGCTGCCAGGCTTGCCGCGAGGATCTCGAGAACCTGACCGTCGTCTGGGCCAAGCTCGGCGTCCTGCCCGAGGAACAGCCCGGCGGCGCCGTCCGCGCCCGCTTCTACGCCCTGCTCGAGGACGAGAAGCGGAAGGCCGCCGCGGCGGCCGTTCCCCAGGCCCGGTCCCGCCTAGCCGACTGGCTGACCTTCCGCCGGCCGGCCTTCGCCGCCTCGTTCTCCGTGCTCCTCCTCCTCCTCGGCCTCGGCGCCGGCTGGTTCCTGAGCGCCGGGCGGCCCGGCCGGGAGAGCTACGCCGCCCTGTCCCGGGAGGTCCAGGACATGCGCCAGCAGGTCGCCCTGTCCCTGCTGAACGATCCTTCCGCCTCCGAGCGCATCCAGGGCGTCGGCTACACCGCTGAGGTCAAGGACCCGAGCGACACGACCCTGGCCGCGCTCTTCAAGGCCGTCGACGCCGACCCCAATCCCAACGTCCGCCTGGCCGCCGTCGACGCCCTCTATCTCTTCCGCGACCGGCCCGGCGTGCGCCAGAACCTGGTCCGGTCCCTGTCGGTCCAGAGCTATCCCCTCGTCCAGGTGGCGCTCATCGACTTCCTGGTCGAGGTGCGCGAGGCCCGGGCCGTCGAGGCCCTTAAGAAGCTCATCGAGGCCGGCGAGCTGACCCCGGACGTCAAGAAGAGGGCCGAGCAGGGCCTGCGGCAGATCGCGCTCTGAGGACGGCCATGAATGAACGGCGAAGGCGACATCCCGATCGCCCGGAAATCGAGATCAGAACCCTGAACGGACAAGGAGAAAAGATATGAAGACGAAACAACGGATCGCCAACGTCCTGGCCCTGGCGCTGCTCGCGGCCGGGACATGCGGCTGGGCCGTCGCCCAAGCCAAAGAAGAGGCCCCCGACCGGGCCGTCGTCCCGCTGTCGAACCCGGCCAAGCCGGCCAAGATCGAGGTCTCGGTCATGCGGGGCAGCATCACCATCAAAGGCTACGACGGCAAGGACGTCGTCGTCGAGGCCCGGGCCCGCGAAAAGGCCCTGCTCGAGCTCGGCGACCGCTATACCCTGGGCGGCCACTATGCCGTGGCCATGCCCGCTCCCCCCGCCCAGCCGGCTCCGGCCGCCGTGCCGGCGCCGGCCCCCAAGGCCAAGGCGGGCGAGGCCGAGGTACGGCCGCACACCGAGGAGGAGCTCCTGGCCCGCCAACTGGCTGACCAGGAAAGGCTGGCCAAGAGGATCGCCCGGGCCGGGGACTATTATGTCCAGTTCCTCCAGGAGGGCCAAAAGTCCCGCGAGGAGAAGGAAAAGAGGACCGCCGGCCTGAAGCGCCTCTCCAGCTCGAGCTCGGGCCTGGAGGTCGAGGAAAACGACAACGTCGTTTCCATCAGCGCCCAGTCCTGGAAGGCCGCCACCGACCTCGTCATCCAGGTGCCCCGGACGTCGTCGCTCGAGGTCCGCTCGTCCATGGACGGCGCGGTCGTGGTCGAGGACGTCAGCGGCGAGATCGACATCAACAACATCAACGGCCCGGTGACCCTGACCAGCGTTTCGGGCAACACGCTGGTCCACACGGTCAACGGCGACATCACCGTGATCCTGAACCGCGTCTCCGCCGACAAGCCGCTGTCCTTCAGCACCATGAAAGGCGACATAGATGTCACCCTGCCGGCCGACGTCAAGGCCAACCTCAAGATGAAGTCCGACCAGGGCGAGATCTACACCGACTTCGACATGTCCGTGAGCCGGAAGGCCACCCGGGCCGAGGAAACCGGGAAGACCGAGGCGGGCAAGTACCACATCACCTTCGACAAGTCCCTCCTGGGACAGGTCAACGGCGGCGGCCAGGAGATGTCGTTCACCACCTTCGGCGGCGACATCTACATCCGCAAGAAAAAGTAAGGCCCTCTTCCGCAGGCTTCCGGGGCGCGCCCGGGGACGGATCCCCGGCGCGCCCCTTTTTTTACCCGTTTGAGGCCCGGCTAAACGCCCCCGGCCGAGTGAATTGACAGAATGCGGCCCGAGGCTATAATTGGCCCGCCCGGAATCATCCGCCTGGAGGGGCCATCGCCATGTCCGCCAAGAACCGCCGCCTGGGATTCCTCGCCGTCCTGGTCGCCGTCTTCACGGTCCTGTTCATCGTCAACCGCCGGCAGAAGCCGGCCGCCGAGACGGCCAGCCTCATCCTGATCAATGGCAAGATCGTGACCGTCGAGGACCGGTTCCCGACGGCCTCCTGGATCGCCCTAGCCGGCGACCGCATCGCCGCCGTCGGCACGGACGCGAAGGGCTTCCGGCGCCACGTCGGCGACGGCACCCGGATCATCGACCTCGGCGGCGCGCTGGCCGTGCCCGGGCTCATCGAGAGCCACGGCCACTTCCTCGGCCTGGGCGAGTCCCTGACCGTCCTCGACCTGACCAAGGCCCGGACCTGGGACGACATCGTCGCCCTGGCGGCCGAGGCGGCCAGGGCGACCAAGCCCGGCCAGTGGATCTTCGGCCGGGGCTGGCACCAGGATAAATGGGACCGGGTCCCCGTGCCCAACGTCGAGGGCCTGCCCCTCCATGACGCCCTGAGCAAGGCCACGCCGGACAATCCCGTGCTTCTCGAGCACGCCAGCGGGCATTCCTCTCTGGCCAACGCCAAGGCCATGGCCCTGTCGGGCATCACCGCGGCGACGGCCGACCCGGCCGGCGGCAAGATCGTCCGCGACGCCGCGGGCCGGCCCACCGGCGCCTTCCTGGAGACGGCCGCGGGCCTGATCCGCTACGAAGAGGCGGGTGGCGCGACACCAGAAGAGGAGGCGGCGAAGATGCGCCGGCTCGTCGAGCTCGCCTCCCGGGAGTGCCTGGCCCGCGGCGTCACGACCTTCCATGACGCCGGCAGCGCCTTCGCCACGGTCGACCTCTATAAAAAGATGGCCGCAGAGGGCGCCCTGCCCGTCCGGCTCTACGTCCTGCTCAACGCCGGCAGCCAGGCCCTGGCCGAGCGCGGCCCGGCCTACCGCATGATCGGCGAGGCCGGGAATCACCTGACCGTCCGGGGCGTCAAGCGGCTGATCGACGGCGCCCTGGGCGCCCACGGCGCCTGGCTTCTCGAGCCCTACGACGATCTCCCGTCGTCGACCGGCCTCAACACGGAATCGATCGAGGAGATGAGGGCGACGGCCAGGTTCGCCATCGAGAACGGCTTCCAGCTGGCCACCCACTCCATCGGCGACCGCGGCAACCGCGAGACGCTCGACATCTACGAGGAAGCCTTCCGGGCCCATCCCGACAAGACCGACCTGCGCTGGCGCATCGAGCACGCCCAGCACCTCGACGCCGCCGACATCCCGCGCTTCGCCGGGCTGGGCATCATCCCGGCCATGCAGCCCATCCACTGCACCTCGGACGGGCCGTGGGTCCCGAAAAGGATCGGCCCGGCGCGGACCGCGGCGGGCGCCTACGTCTGGCGCAAGCTCATGGACGCCGGCTCGGTCATCCCCCTCGGCACGGACGTCCCGGTCGAGCGCATCGACCCCATGGCCAATTTCTACGCGGCGGTCAGCCGCCGGCTCAAGGACGGCACGGCTTTCTACCCGGACCAGAGGATGACCCGCGAGGAAGCCCTGCGCGGCTACACCATCAATGGCGCCTACGCCGCGTTCGAGACCGGCCTCAAGGGCTCGCTCGCGCCCGGCAAGCTGGCCGACATCACGGTCCTGTCGCGCGACATCCTGACCTGCCCCGAGGAGGAAATCCCCGGGACCGAGGTCCTCTACACGATCGTCGGCGGCCGGGTCCTCTACCAACGCTAGGCCGAAGGGCCGCCGTTCCGGCCGCGGCCCGGGCGCGGCGCAACGAAAGCCCGGCCGCGGGGGTATAATATCTCCGGAAGAACGGAGGGTGCGGACATGCGCAAAAAACTCATCCTGACGGCGGCCTTGGCCGGGCTCCTCATCCTGACGGCGGCGGCCCTGCCGGCCTCGGCCCAACCGGGCCTGGACACGCGGCCGGTCCGGCTCATTATCGACTTCGGCTACGTCAACCTCTTCGCCTATCCCAAATGGATCAGCCTCGGCCCCGAGATCGAGTTCCGGCTCGGGCGTCTGATCACGTTCAACCCCGAGGCCGCCGTCTGGTTCCGGCAGAACGCCGGGAGCAGCGTCCGCGTCGTGCCGGGAGCCACGGTCAACCTCCGGTTCCGGCACTTCTTCTTCGGCGGCGGCGCGTCCGGCCGCGTCTCGGATTGGAAGACGATGGCCGGCGGCTGGCTGGTGCCCAAGGTCCAGGCCGGGTATTTCACCGGGCCGGGCCGCCTGACCCTGTCGCTGTATTACCTGAGCACGGCCAAGGACGTGGCCGCCGCGCTGACCCTCGGTTTCGGCATCGGCCGCCGGGCGCGGGAGCCCGAGGACTAGGCGCCGGCCGCCGGATCAGAGCGCGGCCAGGGCCTTGAGGGCCAGGCCGTACAGCCAGCGGTGGGCCTTGTTGCCGTTGGTCAGGATGGCGACGCCGGTCCGCCGGTCCAGGTTGCCGGCCAGAAAAGCCGTGTAGCCGTTGACGCTGCCGCTGTGGGCGATTATCTTCTGCCCCTCGAGCGTGGAGACCCACCAGGCCAGGCCGTACCCCGACGTCTCGTTGAGCCAGCCGCCGTTGATCGGGCCGGCGAAACGGTCGAACTGCCGCCGGGTCATCTCCCGGAACGCGGCCTCGGACAGGATGCGCCGGCCCTTGTAGACGCCGCCATTCACCGCGGTCATGAGCCAGCGGGCCTGGTCGATGGCCGTGCCATAGACGACGCCGGCCGGCCAGGCGTCGGCCTTGACCCAATCGACGGGCCGGAAGACGCCGGCCCGGCGCCGGACGGGCATGTAGGGGACGGCCAGGCGCTCGGCCATGTCGGCCCGAGGCTCGAAGGCGGTGTCGCGCATCTCGACCGGGCCGAAGACGTTGCGGCGCATGTAGTCCTTGAACGGCAGGCCCGAGAACTTCTCGACGAAATAGGCGATCAGGGTAAAGGCGATGTTCGAGTAGAGCACCCGCGTGCCCGGGCGCCGGGCCAGCCTCAGCCGGCCGCGCAGGTAATCGGCCAGCGGGGTCGGAGCCTGGTCCTCCCAGACGGCGTGCCGCCCGAAATCGGTCGGCAGGCCCGAGGTGTGGGTCAGGAGATGGCGGAAGGTCACCGGGTAGCGCTTGTTCTCGCCCTCGATCTTGAAGTCCGTGAGATAGTCGTTGACCCGGTCGTCGAGCTTGAACTTGCCCTGGTCCATGAGCTGAAGCAGGGCCGTGGCCGACATGGTCTTGAAGGTCGAGGCGATGAGATAGACGGTATCGCA
Source organism: Acidobacteriota bacterium (assembly GCA_022711665.1). Taxonomy (GTDB): domain Bacteria; phylum Acidobacteriota; class Aminicenantia; order Aminicenantales; family Saccharicenantaceae; genus RBG-16-66-30. Next base: position 298,832 of record JAKLEN010000001.1, read on the forward strand.
GGCGGCCGGGGTCTTGACCCGGACATTGGACAGGCCGGCCGACCGCGTCCAGACGATGCGGTCCCCGGAGACGCAGACCACGGCCATGGAGGGGATGCGGCCGAGCTTGAGGGCCCGCTCGATCTCGGGATCGAGCCCGGCGGCCAGGCGGGCGTCGTCAACGGGGGCGAACGGCCTGGCGGCGGACGGGTCGGACAGCATGGCCGGGCCGGGCAGGGGCTCGCCGGCGTCGTCGGTCTCGAGATCCTCGGGGCCGGCCTCGAGGTCGGCGAAATCCTCGGACGTCCCCGCGGTTTCGGGCCCAATGGTCGGCGGGGCCGTACGGGCGGCTTTCGCGGACGATGTTTTTGACGGCCCGGCCGCGGCGCCGGTCCGGCCGCCGATGATCCTGACGGCTACGAAAAGGGCGACGGCGCCGACGGCCAGGACGACGAGGGCGACGTCGGCGGCCCGGCGCAGGGATCGGCGGAGCTTGGGGTTGGGCTTAGGCTTGGCCGGCCGGGCCATGGGGCTCATGAGATCTTGTCTCCCGGCCAGAGATTATACCACGCCCCCGCCGGGCCCGGTCAGGGCCGGAGCCTTCAGCGCGGCTTTGCCGCGGTTACCGGCCTCAACTTTTCGACGGCCGAGGCGCTGACCCAATAGACCCAGCTTTCCCCATCGCGCTGGCTGAGGAAGAACAGGTACTTGCCGTCGGCCGTGATGATCGGACAGATCTCGATCGAGTCGCTGTTGACCTCCGGTCCGAGGCGGACCGGATCGGACCAGGCCCCGTCGGGTCCCCGGAAGCTCGCCCAGAGGTCGTACTCCCGGGTGAAAACGAGGCAGCGGCCGTCGGGAGCGATGAAGGGAGTCGCCTCCCCGCCGGCCGTGTTGATCGGTCCGCCGAGGTTGGCCGGCTTTTCGTATTTCCCGTCCGCGAAGCGGGCCCGGTAGATATCCTCCCCGCCGAGGCTGTCGGAGGCCCGGGCGGCGAAATAGACGTCCCCCGCTCTGTCCACCGAGAACGCCCAGTGCAGATCGAAGGAGTTGAGGCCGGGATCGAGCGGCTGCGGCTCCGACCAGCCGGCTGCGGTCCTGGCGGCGAACCAGATCCGTTCCGATCCGCGGCCCGTTTCGCCGGCCAGCGGCCTGGAGGAAATAAAATAGATCCGTTTTCCGTCGGGAGAGAAGAAGGGGACGTCGTCGTTGAAATCCGGGCCGGAAAAGGAGGCCCAGGCGGGCGGCGTCCAGCGTCCGTTCGTCCGCTTCATCATCAGCAGGCCTCCCCGGGAATAGACCTCCCCGGGAAAGGACATCATCGGCGCCCAATAGACCTCGTTCCCGTCCGGGGAGAAGACGGCCGCGCTGTGCAGGCCCCAGATCGAGGAGACGATCCCCGGCGCGAACAGCTCTGCCTTGTCCCCGGCCGGCGGCTTCTGGCCGAGGTAATCCCCTTCCAGGGCGGGGAAGCGGATGCCGCTCCGGTCGGCGCCCTTGGCGGCCAGGAGCGACGCGACCTCGGCCATTCCCCGATCCTTCGCGACATCGTAGGCCGACTGGCCCATGATCGTCCGGACCTCGAGCGGCGCCCCCCGTTCGATGAGCGTCCGGACGGCCTCGAGGCGGCCGTCCCGGGCCGCGTAATGGAGAGGCGTCCAGCCGAAGCGGTCCGGCTTGGCCGGATCGAAGCCCCGGCCGGCAAGAAGGCCGATGATCTCGGCCGACCCGCCCTCGGCGGCGGCGTGCATCAGGGCCTGACCGGACCGGTCGGCCTCCGCCAGGTCCTGCCCCTTGTCGGCCAGGCGCCGGAAGAGCGCCGGCAGGCCTTTCGAGGCGGCCATGTACAGGAGGTTCCGCCAGGCCCGCCCGCTCTCCGGCGCGCGGGCGCCGTTTTCGAGGAGGAGATCGACGAACTCCGCCTTGCCGCGCCAGGCCGCGAGATCGAGGGCGGTGGAGCCGAACTTGTCCGCGGCGTTGACGTCCGCCCCGGCCCTGACGAGCAGGCGTCCCGTCGCCGCTTGGCCCCGCTCCCGGGCGCAGAGGATGAGGGCCGTCCGCTGGTAATCGTCCCGCGCCTCGAGCGGAGCCCCGGCGGCCAGCAGCGCCGCCACCGCCTCGGCCCGGTCGTTCATCGCCGCCAGGTGAAGCGGGGTCTTGGCCCGGATATTGTCCCCGTCGAACTTGGCCCCCCGGGCGAGGAACAGGGTAATGAGCTCGACCTCGCCGCGCGACGCGGCATAATGGAGCGGCGTCAGGCCGTCCTTGTCGCGCGTCGTCACGAGCGACGGCGTCTTTTCGACGAGCGCCCGGACGGCCGGGATATCGCCCTTGCCGAGGGCCTCGAAAATATCCTGGGCGGCCAGGGAGGCCGCGAGGACCACGGCGAGAACGAGACCGATGAGAGTCTTTTTCATGCCGTTCGCCCCTTTCGCTGAGCTATCCCGGGATGACGGCGAGGACCGGCTTCCAGGTCGGAACATGCTTCCAGGCTCCCATCGGCCGGACCTCCCCGCGGATCGCTGTCACTAAGGGACGCCACTGCAAAGTCCAAGCCAACTCGGGGCGCGAAGGCGGAAAAAGGGAGCCGGACGGCCGCGGACCTCTGCCCCCGAGAGATTTCCGCCTGGAGCGGGTCCCGGACGGACGGCTTCACCCCCTGCCTCCCCGGCCCGGCCTCAAAGTATGTAAAGCCCGTTTACACGGTTCCCCGAAAACCCGGCCTCGCCGGCGTCAGTCCTCGGAGATACCCGCCAGCTTTTCCTGGACGCGGCGGAGCTCGTCCTGCGCTTCCTGGAATAGCTTGGACTTGAAGGCCAGCGTATCGAGGGCCTTGGTCTCGCTCATGGTCCGCCTTAGGCGGTCGAGGCGGGCCAGGATCTCGGCCTCGCGGCGTTTCAGCGCGGCGGCCTCGGACCGGGTCAGGGATGGCTTTTCCACGGCGGGTCCTCTCTCGCTCCATTCTAAGCGGAACCGCGGCTCCCCGGCAAGCGGTTTGACCGGTCCCGGCCGATGTGCCATCATGGTCCCTCGAGGCCCCATGAACGCCGTGCCCGGAACCGCGAAGATCATCCCGGCCCTGATCCTTGCCGCCGTTATGGCGGCCGCCCTCCTGGCCGCGCCGGCCATGATGTCCGGCGGCGGGCCCGAGCCGCAGCGGAAGAAGAAGGTGGCCGAAGAGAAGGATCCCAAGTACCAATGGGAGCTGGGCGTCATCGCCCTGCGCTACGGCCTGCCCGACGAGGCCGTCCGCTACGGCCGGAAGGCCGTGGACCTCGACCCGGCCTTCTTCGACGGCTGGAGCCTCATCGGCTCGGCCCTGGCCCAAAAGGGCGATCTCGTCCAGGCCTCAGAAGCCTTCGAGAAGGCGGCCGCGATCAAGCCCGGGGCGGTCGAGGTCCAGCGCCAGCTCGGCCTGGTCTACCTCGGGCTGAACGAGACCGCCAAGGCCGAGACGGCCTTGAAGAAGGCTCTCGACGCCGGCGGCGATGCCGAGTCGGCCTACGCGCTCGGCAAGCTCTGCTACCAGCAGAAAAGGTTCGACGAGGCCATGGACTACGCCCTCAAAGCCATCCAAAAGGACGGCCAGAGCGCCAAGGCCTACAACCTCAAGGGCGTCCTGCTCAATCAGAAAGCGCGCTACGCCGAGGCCGCCGGGGCTTTTCAGGCCGGTCTGGTGCTCCTTCCGGAAGACATCGGGCTGCACATCAACCTGGGCATCGCCCTTTTCAACAGCGGCGAGTCCTCCCGGGCCCGCAAGGTCTTCGAGGCGGTGCTGCCCAAGATCGAGGCCGGAGAACTGAAGAAGCAGGTCCAGGACTACATCCAGGCCATCAAGGACGCCGGGAAGTAGCGCCGGCCGGACGGGCAGTTCAAGAGAGCCGGCCAAAGTGCTATGATGATGGCATGAACTGGGTCACCGTCCACACATCCAACGGAGTCACGGAGGCGGAGATCCTCAGGAACATGCTCGAATCCTTCGGCATCCCCGCGCGGGTCAAGGCCGAAGCCGTGGGCAAGGTTCTCGGGATGACCGTCGACGGGACGGGCCGCGCGGCCCTTCTCGTCCCCGCGGATCGGGCCACGGAAGCCCAGGACATCCTGGCCGAGCACTTCACGGCCGAAGCCTGAGGGGGGCCGCCGCCGGACGCTTCGAGGGGGAAAGCCCCCGAGAGGTAGTGGTCTGCGCGGTCGGATCGAGCGGGCGGGCCCTAGCGGAGAGGTTAAATGACGATTAGGACGGGTGAGGGACGGGCGGCCGCCGGCGGGGCCAGGCATGTCCGGAAAGCCCGCGGGCGGCCGGCCGGGGCGCCGGAGGCCTGCCCGGCCTGCGGCAGGCTCGTCGGGGCCGGCGGGAAAGCCTGCCCGGCCTGCGGCGCCGATATCGACGCCGGCGCCGTCCGCAAGGCCTGAGCCCTGAAGTCCGGCACGATCGGACGCCGCGGCGTCAGGCCAGCTTGATGCCCTTGCGATGGGCCCGGTACTCGTAGACCCCGATGATCCGCCGGGCCATGGATTCCTCGGAATACTTCTCCAGGACCGTCTCCCGGCCCTTGGCGGCCAGGCGGGCGGCCAGGTTGCGGTCGACCTGGATCTTGAGGATGGCGTCGGCCAGGGCCTTGGCGTTCCGGGCCGGGACGAGGAACCCGTTCTCGCGATTGACGATCAGCTCGCGGGCCGTCCCGATGTCCGTGGCCGCGACCGGCAGGCCGCTGGCCATGGCCTCGACCAGCCGGGAGCCGAGGCCGTCGAGATGGGAAAAGACGACGAACATGTCGAGCGACGCCAGGACCTGGGGGATCCTGTCACGGCGGCCGAGCAGGTAGCGGACGTTGTCCGTGGCCGGCATGCCGGCCGCCGCGGCCTCGAGGCGGAGCGAGCCCTCGCCTAGCACGACGACCTTGATCTTCGGCGACTGGGCGGCGGCCATGGCGGCGGCTTCGAGCAGGGCCCGCTGGCCCAGATCGTCCTCGAGCGGCAGGACCGCGCCGGCCAGGAAGTCCCCGGCCGCGAGGCCCAGCTCACGGCGGACCAGGTCGCCGGGCGGCTCGGAGGTGAAGGTTGAGAAATCGACACCCGTCGGAACGACCTCGACGGCCGACCCGGCGATCCCGCCCTGGACGAGGATGGATTTGATGGCCTCCGTCCCGGCGATGACGGCGTCGAGCGAGGCCAGCGGCAGCCGGCCTTCGAGCGGCGACGAGCCGGCCGGCCGCGACAGGACGCGCACCCGGACCTCGGCCGAGGCCGCCGCGGCCAGGCCGATGGAGGCGGACAGGGTGTCGTGGACGTGGACCACGCGGCAGCGGCGGCTCCGCATCAGGCCGGCCAGCCGGCGGCGGACGAGCCAGGCCAGGCGGCCGCGCATCCGCAGCGGGATCGCGGCCAGGCCTTCGTCCGCGGCCCGGCGCAGGATATCGCTGCCGGGTTCGAGGATCAGATGGGCGTCATAGCCCTTGCGGCCGAGTTCGCGGGCGACGTTCAGAGTCTGGCGCTGGCTCTCGCGCCATTCGCGGCCGGAATCAATGAGGAAAAAGCTCACCGGGCAATTCTAGCACACTGGGCCGGCCGGTGGAACCGCTCCCGAGCCGGCTCCCGAACCGTCGTCGTTCTCCGGAGGGAAAGCCTCCGGGCCGCCGGACTGGCGCTACTTGATGTAGTCGCTGAGCGTGATGCCGCGGTCCTCCAGGGTCGAGCCGGTCGCCTTGGCGATGTTGGCGACGGCGACGTTGTAGTCGACCAAGGCCTTGATCTCCATCGACCGGGCGCTGGCCAGGGCGTCCTGGTAGGTCAGGACGAAATAGTTCGTCGACATACCGACGTTGAGCTTCTTCATCTCGGCCTCAAGCTGCTTCTCGGCCAGCTCGCGGGCGATGCGGTAGGCGTCGACGCTCTTGGCCGCCGTCTCGAGCGACCGGACGGCGTCGCTGACCTCGAGGAAGACCTGTTGCTCCTGGGTCTTGAGCCTGGCCTGGGCCTGCTCGAGGTCGAGCTTGGCGTAGGCGTACTGGGCTTTGCCGAAGACGTCGCCGAAGGGGACGGTCAGGGTCACGCCGGCCGTCCAGTTGTTGTAGAGGAACTTGAAGGCGTCGCGGAAGGCCGCGCCGGCGCTCCCTGGATCTCCCGGCGTGGGCGGCAGGAACGGGTTGTTCTCGTCGTAAATATACTGCTGGCCGGAGATGCCCGGGCTGGCCTTGACCAGCTGGAGGTCGAGCTGGGGCAGGCGCTGGTTCTTGGCGACGCGGAAGTTGACCTGTTTCAGCGCGATCGTCGACTTGGCCACATCAAGATCGGGCCGATGGGTCATGGCCTTGGCCAGGGCCTCCTCGAGCGTGATCGTATACGGCTTGAACTCGGGCTTGTCGGCGGGGACGAGGGCCAGGCCCCGGGCCGACGGATCGACCTCGATATTGAGGAGCGTCCGGAGCTGGTCCTGGCTTCTCTTGACCAGGGCCTCGGCCTGGAGGATGTCGGCCTCGCGGCGGGCCACGGTGGCCTCGGCGTTGAGGACCTCGATCGGCGCCTTGGTGCCGACCTGGACCTCGCGCTTGGTCTTGGCCAGGAGGTCCTTCCCGCTATCGAGGGACAGCCGCAGGGTCTTGAGGCTCTCGATGCTGTAGACGAGGTTCCAATAGGCCGACTCTACCGAATAGACGGTGGCGACGAGGGTGTCCCTGAACTGGCTGCGGGAGACTTCGAAGTTGTTCTGGGCGATGATGATCTCTTTGCGGCTGACCGTCCAGCCGAAATTCTTGAGCAGGGGCTGCTTCAGAACCAAGTTCAGGCGGCTCGTATAGGAGGGATTGTAGCTCTGGAAGAGCTCATTGGGGCTGTACGAATAATCGTAGCTCAACCCAGCCTGGAGCGTGCCGCCGAAGGGGATCCTCTGCGTGATGGCGGCGCTCGTGCTGGTCGAGCGGTTGACATAGCTGCCGGCGCTCTGGAGGGACCAGGTCGAGAGCTGTTCGAGGCGGTTGCCGGTGAGGCCGATCTCGATGGTCGGCGCGTACATCTGCCTGGCCTGCGAGACCGTGGCTGAGGTCAGGCCGGGGTTGATGACCTCGGCGGCCACGTTGAGGTTGTTCTTGAGGGCCCGGAGGATCGAGTCCTCGAGGGTCAGGCTGATCTCTTTATTCTCCTGGGCCAGGCCGGAGCCGAGGGAGAGGCCCAGCAGGAGCGCGGTCGCGACCGCACAGAAGGTCCGTTTGTTGATCATTGACGTCCTCCGATCGACGTGGTCATTTCCGAGAGAATCCCTAAGCAAAAACGATGCCAACGCACGAATGACCCTTATCCAATACTACGCAGCCGGGCCTCTTTGGTTCACTCCGGCCAGCGGATTCCCAGGACCGTCATCTTGTTGAACAGGGTCTTGCGGCTGATCCCCAGGATGCCGGCCGCCCGGGTCCGGTTGCCGCCCGCCTGTTGCAGCGCTTCGAGGATGAGGGCCTTCTCGCGGGCCGCGGCGACGTTCTGAACGGCTTCTCTCAGCGGAGCGGGCCGGCCCTGGCCCGGCGGCGCGTCGGTCCCGGGAGCGGAGCCGGCGAGCTTCAGCCGGGCCGGGAGCGCCGCCTCGGGAACCTGGTCGCTTTCGGTCATGACCATGGCCTCATAGATAACGTTCTCCAACTCGCGAACGTTGCCCGGCCAGGCATAGAGGGCCAGGCAGCGGAGGGCGCCGGGCGTCAGGCCGACGACGTTCTTGCCCAGCTCGGCGGCGTACTTGCGGACGAAATGGTCGACCAGGAGGGGGATGTCCTCGGTCCTATCCCGGAGCGGCGGCAGGGCGATCGACAGGACGGCCAGGCGGAAATAGAGGTCTTCCCGGAAGCGGCCGCGCGCCACCTCGGCCTCGAGGTCCTTGTTGGTGGCGGCGATGACCCGGACATCGATGGGCATCGTCTTCGTCCCGCCGACCCGGGTGATCTCCCGCTCCCCCAGGGCCCGCAGCAGCTTGACCTGGGCGTCCTGGGAGAGCTCGCCGACCTCGTCGAGGAAGATCGTGCCGCCGTTCGCCTGTTCGAACTTGCCGGTCTTGTCGGACCTGGCGTCGGTGAAGGCGCCCTTGACGTGGCCGAAGAACTCGCTCTCGATGAGATCGCCGGGCACGGCGCCGCAGTTGACGACGACGAACGGCCCGTCCTTGCGCGGGCCGGCGAAATGCACGGCCCGGGCGACGAGCTCCTTGCCCGTGCCGCTCTCGCCGGTGACGAGAACGGTCCCGTCGACGCGGCTGATCTTGTCCATCAGCTGGAAAACCGAGTTCATCCGGGCCGAGGTGCCGACGATGGCCGAGAAGCGGTAGCGCGAAACGAGCTCGGAGCGCAGGGCCTCGACCTCGTGGCGGAGGCTGCGGACCTCGAGGATCCGGGCGATCTCGAGCAGCAGCTCCTCGTTGTCGACCGGCTTCTCGAGATAGGCGGAGGCGCCGAGCTTGGTCGCCTCGACGGCGTTGCGGATGGTCCCGAAGGCCGTGACGATGATGATGCCCGGGCCGGGACGGGCCTGGCGCAGCCCGGCCAGGACCTCGAGGCCGGAGATGTCGGGCAGGTTCATGTCGAGGATGACGACGTCGGGGGCGAACGGGCCGGCCAGCTCCAGGCCGCGCCGGCCGTTCCCGGCCGTCTCCACCTGGTAGCCCTTGTCGCCGAGGAGGACGGCGAAGACCTCGCGGATGCTCCTCTCGTCGTCGATGATCAGGATCCTGGGGGTCATGCGGGGCTCCTCGCGCCCGCGGGGAGGGCGACCAGGACCGTGGTCCCCTCGCCGGGGCGGCTGCGCAGCTCGATCTCTCCGCCGTGGGCCTTGACGATGGCATAGCAGATCGACAGGCCCAGGCCGGTGCCGCCCTTCTTGGTCGTGAAGAAGGGGTCGAAAACCTTGTCCAGGGCCTCCTCGGGGATGCCGGGCCCGGTGTCGGTGAAGCGGACGATCGCCTTCCCGCCCTCGAGCGGCAGGACCTCGACGGTCAGCCGGCCGCCGCCGGCCATGGCCTGGACGGCGTTGAGGGAAACGTTGAGGAAGACCTGCTTGAGCTGCGAGCCGTCCGCCTCGACGACGACCGGGCGCGGCGGGAAGGCCGTCCGGATCTCGACGCCTCCGGCCCGGGCCTGGATCGCGACGAGCGCCGCGCTCTCCTCGAGGAGGGCGACGAGGTCCAGGGGCTCCTTGCGGATCTCGGAGGGGCGGGCGAAAGACAGCAGTGTGGACAGGATCTCGTCGATTCGGTCGGTCTCCCGCAGGGCGACGCCCAGCAGCTTCCTTTCGCTCTCCTCGCGGCAGCGCGATTCCACGTACTGGAGCGAGGACCGGATCGAGGTCAGCGGGTTCCGGATCTCGTGGGCGGCCCCGGCGGCCAGCTCGCCGATCGTGGCCAGCCGGTCGGCCCGGAGCATGCGGCGGAAGCGCTCCTTCTGCTCCTTGTATAGAAGGGCGTTCTCGAGGGCGATCCCGGCCTGGGGCATGAGCGAGTAGATGAAGGCCGACTCCTCGGCGCCAAACCGTTTTTTCTCGCCCTTGCGGCCGACGCCGAGGACGCCGATGAGCCGGTTCATCGAGAGGACGGGGTAGCACAGGGCCAGCCCCAATCGGGCGATGACGCCCTTCTCCGGCTCGCCCAGGAAGGCCATGACGCCGTCGCGGGCGTCGATATCGAGGAAGGCCTTGTTGACCTTGAGCCACTTCGCCAGCCGGTCCTCGCCCGAGAGGAAGACGCCGCGCAGCTCCGTCGGATCGTAGCCGGAGGAAGCGGCGACGCGGAACTGGCCGATATCGGCGTCATGAACGAAGAGCACCAGGCGCTCTATCGCCGCGGCCTCCCGGATCGTGCCCAGCAGGTTCATGGCGATCTGATCGAAATCCTCGATCAGGTTGAGGCTCTCGGTGAATTCCCTGAAGATCGTCCAGGGAGGCGCGTTCCGGCGCCGGCCGCCGCGAACGGCCGTCTCGATGCGGCCGAAGATCGTCACCCGGAAACTCCCTTTGGACGAGGATAGCTCATTTCCCGTATAAAGTAAAAGACGGCTCCCGGTGGGAAAACCGGGTAACCGGTTTCCCGTATTGGGTAAATAAGGTGACATGAGCGGTGCCATAGTCCGAGCGCGTCTTCGAAGCCCAGGGGGCAACGGGGGCCTGTCGGAACGGCGGCCTGACTCATGTTGGCACCTTCTTTGCAATATTCAAGCCGAACCGACGGAGGCATCATCATGAAGTTGATCAAGGCAATCGCCATCGCGGCCGCGACGCTCGTCCTGGCCGCCGCCCTGGCCCCGCAGACCCAGGAATCGCAGAGCATGAAGCTCCTCGAGCTCAAGAGCGCCCAGCTGGCCTATGCCCTGAGCGAGGCCGATTACCTCAGGTACGTCGAGCTCAAGAAGGAGGGCCTGGCCTCCGAGGCGGACTACAAGCAGCGGGAAACGGCCTACCTCCAGGCCAAGGTCAAGTTCCAGCAGGCCCTGATCAACTTCATGGGCAGCGAGGCCCGCATCTCGGTCGCCAGCGCCGTCAAGTACCAGGACCGCAGCGGCAAGAAGTTCGTCCGGGTCGGCCTCCGCTACACGTCCAAGGAGCTGAAGGAGCTGGCCAACCTCAAGATCAACGCCGAGGACATCTTTCCTCTCGACTTCATGAAGGAGATCAAGGACGTCTACGTCTCGCTCCTGTCGGAGGGCAAGATCATCTCCGATCCGTACGAGAGGTTGGTGCCGGCGCTGCCCATCGAGTCCGGGCGGGAAGCGACCTTCCAGCTCCTCAAGGACGTCGAGAGCCTCGACGTCCGCGTCTCCTATTCGGGCAAAGACGAGACAACGTCGGTCTTCCTCCAGAAGGGCGTCAGCGCCAACATGGTCACGGTCAACTCGGCCCAGTTCTCGCAGGAGGCCGATCTCGAGAGCACCGCGACCTACGACCTGTCGCTGGAGAAGTTCAGCGGCGAGGCCAACGTCTTCAAGCTCGAAGCCGTCAACCTGCCGCCGCAGATTACCTCCGAGTTCAGCGACCCGGCGACGAGCGCCCGCCTGTCGCAGATCAAGTTCAGCGAGGGCGTGACGAGCCTCAAGCTCCAGCTGAAGCTGTTCCTGCCCAAGAACCCGGACGAGCGGGTGGTCCTGGACAAGCCGCTTGAGTTCTTCGCCCTGGCCCTCGACAACGAGCAGACAGAGAAGCTCCGGGCCCTCGAGACGGCCGGGGCCGCGACGGGGATCGACGCGGCGGCCATCGACGGCCTCAAGGCCGGGTACGTCAAGCTCGAGCTCATCCCCAGGGGCGTGCCCAAGGTCGAGGTCCAGGCCGTCAACCTCTACCATGAGATCAAGGTCGGCGACACGATCGGCATGGACGTGACCATCCGCAACACCGGCACGCGCCGCCTCAACAACGTCCGCGTCTTCTGCGACCTGCCGCTCAACTGGCGGGTCGAGATCGCGCCCGACCTCATCGGCACGCTGGAGCAGAACAAGGACGAGGTCGTCCGGATCAAGTTCCTGCCGCCGGACGGCGTCTCGGTCGGCGACTACGAGCCGAAGATCCGGACCGACGCCCTGGCCGACAACCGCCGCGTCGAGTCCGAGGACAAGATCGTCCGCATCCATATCACCTCGAGGGCCAACGTGCTCGGCATCGGCGCCCTGGTCCTCCTCCTCGTCGGGCTCCTCGTCGGGATCGTCGTCTTCGGCATCAAGCTGACCCGCAGGTAAGAAACGAGGGGGGCATGTCCCGGAGGGACGTGTCCCCCTTCAAGAAAAGGGATGCCATGTGGAAAACGATCGTCAAGAAAGAGCTGTTGGAGAACATCCTCAGCTACCGCTTCCCGCTCTTCGGGCTCATCGTCGTGGCCCTCATCCCCCTGGGGATTTACGTCGGCCAGCTCGATTACGCGAAACGGGTCCGGGACTACGAGGAACAGGTGCGCCTGACCAACGAGGCGGCCGCGTCCCTCAAGATGCAGGACGTCATGGCCGGGACCGTGGCCTTCAAGGGCTTCCGGCGGCCGGCCCCGCTATCGGTCTTCACCCAGGGCTTCGAGAGCACGCTTCCCCAGTACTACGAGTTCACTCAGGAAGGGAGCAAGCCGGGTGAATCGGGAAGCGAAGACGAATCGATCCTGTCGGTCCAGGGCAAGGTCGACTTCGTGTTTCTCGTCCAGATGGTCATCAGCCTGATCGCCCTGCTCTTCGCCTCGGACATGGTCTCGGGCGAAAAAGAATCGGGGACGCTGCGGGCCATGCTGGCGAACAAACTGCCCCGGGACACCCTGCTCGCCGGGAAGATCGGCGGCGGTTATCTCGCGCTCTGGATCCCGTTCCTCCTCGCCTTCCTGCTGGGCGCGGTCGTCCTCATCCTGGCCGCGTTCCCTCTTTTCGGCGGAGGGCTCGCGACCCGGGTCCTGATCATTTTTTTGGCGACGTCCCTCTTCATCCTGACCTATTTCACCATCGGGATCGCGGTCTCGGCGAGCGCGGCCAAGGCCCGGACGTCCGTCGTGGCCATCCTCATCATCTGGGTGGCCTTTCAGCTGATCATCCCCAAGCTCAGCGACATGGCCGCCCGCCTCATCTATCCAGTCCGGACGGGGACGCAGGTCAATCTCGAAAAGTCGCTCCTGGCCGGTTCCATCAAGATCGAAACGGCCAAGGAGCTCGGCCGGCAGTGGGACCTCATTCTCGGGTCCCTGCCCCCGGAAGCGAGGGACAACGCTGAATCGCCGGAGAACAAGAGGTGGCAGGCCGTCAAATCCGAGATCGAGCAGGGGGCCAATGAACGGAAGGCCCAGCAGCTCGGGGCCATCGACGAGACCTACCGGCAGCAAAAACGCCGGCAGCAGAGCCTGACGGTCAACCTGTCGTTGCTGTCGCCGAGCGCGGCCTTCGCCCGGCTCGTCGCCGACATCTGCGGGACAGGCGAGCTCGAACGAACGAAATACGCTGAGGCCGTGACGGCCCATCAACGGGCCCTCGAAGGCGCCCTGTTCAGCAAGGTCAAGCGAACGCTCATGATCCATCCCGGCGGGGGGACCTCGCTCGGATTCACGGCCGAACCGGTCGATTTCAAGACCCTGCCCCAGTTCAGGATCACGCCGGCGTCCCTGGGGGACGTCTTTCGGGCCGGCTGGAAGAGCCTGCTCTCCCTGGCCTTCTGGCTCATCGCGCCGTTCGCCGCGGCCTACACGCGTTTCCTCAAGTACGATGTCCGATAATCCATGGGCGGGGGCCGGCCTCGCGCGGAGGAACAGATGACCGACACGAATCCCATCCTGAAGGCCGACGACCTGTCCAAGCGCTACGAGGACGGGGTCCTGGCCCTGGACCACCTCAACCTGGAGGTCCGTCCGGGCGAGGTCTACTGCCTGCTCGGGGCCAACGGCGCCGGCAAGACGACGACGATCAACCTCTTCCTGAACTTCATCCCGCCGACGACCGGGACCTGCTTCATCAAGGGCATCGACGTCACCAAGGACCCGCTCGAGGCGAAAAAGCACGTCGCCTTCGTCTCCGAGAACGTCATGCTCTACGGCAACTTCACGGCCCGCCAGAACCTCGACTTCTTCGCCAAGCTCGGCGGCAAGACCGACTTGACCAAGAACGACTACTACCAGGTCATGCGCCGCGTCTCCCTCCAGGAGAAGGCCTTCGACCAGCGGGTCAAGAACTTCTCCAAGGGCATGCGGCAGAAGCTGGGCATCTCCATCGCCATCATCAAGGACGCCCCGGCCATCCTGCTCGACGAGCCGACCTCGGGCCTCGACCCCAAGGCCGCGACCGAGTTCCTGGAGATCATGGCCGAGCTCAAGAACGAAGGCCGGGCCGTCCTCATGTCCACCCACGACATCTTCCGGGCCAAGGAGATCGGCGACCGGGTCGGGATCATGAAGGAAGGGCGGCTGGTCATGGAGCGGACCCGCCAGGAGCTCCAGTACGAGGACCTGGTCAAGATCTACATCGATTACATGAAGTCGGAGCCGCTGGCGGTCTAGGAGCGAGGCCATGACCCGGACCATCGCCCGGAAGGAGATCCTGGCCAACCTGGTCAGCTACAGGTTCTACATCGTCATCCTGCTCGCCACCGTCCTCGTCGGCACAAGCCTTTTCGTCATGGCCCGGGACTACAAAGCCCGCCTGGCCGACTACCAGCTCAACAAGCCGGCTCCCGGCGACCCGACGGCCGTGATCCCCCCGAACCCGCTTTCGATCCTGGCCAAGGGCCTGGACGAGTCCATCGCCCGCTCCATCGCCATCGGCCCCGTCGGCTTCGACGTCCTGTCCGGCCAGAAAGCCGGCAACTCCGTGTACGCCTTCTTCCCCACGCCGGATTTCGTCTACGTCGTCAAGCTGGTGATGTCGCTGGTCGCCCTTCTGTTCGGGTTCGACCAGATCAGCCGGGAGAAGGAGGACGGGACCCTGAAGCTGGCGTTGTCCAACTCCGTCTCCCGGGCCTCCCTGCTGGCCGGAAAATGGCTGGGGAATTTCCTGAGCCTGGCCGTTCCCTTCACCGTCGTGACGTGCCTAGGCATCGCGCTCGTCGGCCTGGATCCGTCCGTCCGGTTCTCGGCCGGTGATCTCGGCCGCCTGGCCTGGATCCTCGCCTTGAGCCTCGTCTACATCGCCTTGTTCCTGAGCCTGGGATTCCTGGTCTCCGCCCTGACCCAGCGCTCGGCTTCGTCCCTCGTCGTCCTCCTCTTCCTCTGGGCGGGATTGGTCTTCGTCCTGCCGAACCTGGGGACGCTCGCCGCGCGCCAGATCGTCAAGATGCCCTCGAGCAAGGCCCTGAGCGAGAAACGCCAACAGATCTGGACGAGCAACATCCTGGAGGTCTACGCCAAAGACGGGAGATGGCATCAGGAGACCTGGAATGACCGGATCGTGGCCATCAACCGGGAATTCGACCTCCTGGAAGACGATTACCGCCGCCAGACCGGCCGCCTGGTGCGGCTGAGCAAGACCATCAACCGCCTCTCGCCGGCCGCCAGCTTCGTCTACGCGGCGACGGACATCGCCGGCACGGGCATCGGCGAGGACACCCGGTACAAGGACAGCGTGGTCCGGTACAAGAACCAGATCATCGACGGCATCATCCGGGGGAAGCGGCCGTTCCCGGCCTTTTCCTACCGTTACCGTTCCGCGGAGCAGGTCCTGGCCGAAGGCGGCCTGGTCGATATCGCCTGGCTTGTCATCGCCGCCGTCCTGGCGTTCGGGGCCGGAGCCGTCGCCATGAGGCGCTACGACGTCCGCTGAGAGGGAAGAGCCATGTTCTCGACCATCGTTCGCAAGGAGATCCACAACCACATCGTGTCCTTCCGCTTCGTGGTGACGGCGCTTCTCCTCATCGTCGTGGTGCCGGTCACGGTCCTCGTCCTGACCAACGACTACGTCCGGCAATGGGACGACTATTCGCGCCGCCAGGTCGAGATCGAGCGCTATCTCGAGCGATACGCCCACTTCAACCGTCTCGGCGGCATCGTCGAGCCGACCCAGCCTCCCGTCCCGCTCATGACCCTGGTCCGCGGACTGTCAGCCGACGTCGGCATGGACTCCTTCGACAACGATCCGCTGCCGGTCGTTTTCCCCCTCCTGGACCTGACCTTCATCATCGTCATCCTCATCAGCCTGGCCGGGCTCGTCTTCGCCTACGATTCCGTGTCCGGTGAACGGGAGGACGGAACGCTGAAGCTCATGTTGGCCAACGGCGTCCCGCGGGCGAAGGTGCTGATGGGCAAGATCGTCGGCGGCACATTGACCCTCCTCATCCCCTTCCTCCTGGCTTCGCTGGCCGGCCTGTTCATCATCCTCCTCAATCCGCGGGTCGACTGGAAGGGCGCGGATTTCGGGGCCCTGGGCCTGATCATTCTCGGAACGGTCGTCTACGCCGGCTTGTTCACGACCCTCGGGACGCTGATCTCGGCCCGGCACCGGTCGAGCGCCTCCTCGATCATGACCTCTCTCTTCGTTTGGGTGGTGATGGTTCTCGTCATCCCCAACCTCAGCCCCTACGCGGCCTCGTTCTTCCGGCCCGCGCCGTCCCGCATCAAGATCGATCGGGAGGTCTTCCGGCTGACCCAGGACGAGCGCGACGTTCTCGGCAACCAATTGGCCAAAGAGAAAACGGGCGCCGTCCTGAAGGAGCACCCCATCCTGTCCGGAGTGGAGCGGATGTCGGAGAACGAGATCAAGGACCGGATCCCCAAGGACCCCGGGTTCGCGGCGGCCTATGAAGCCTATCGTAAGGCCTCCCAGGCGGGCTGGGACGAGGCCAACGCCCGGCAAGGCGCGAAAGCGGCTATTCTGCAAAAGGACCTGGACCTCAAGGAAAAAGCCCAGACGCAGCTCGCGGTGGGACTCTCCATGGCTTCTCCCCTGGCCGATTTCACCTACCTGGCGGCCGATCTTTCCAACACCGGCATGAGGAACATGCGTCATTTCGGGGTTTTGAGCCGAAGCTGGTGGCAGATGTACGACGAATATTCGGACCGCCGCATGAACGAGATGAAGAAGGCGGATCCGACCGCGGACGTCTGGAACTCCGTGGCCGATGTCCGCGACATGCCGCGTTTCCGCTATACGGAAGAGCCGCTGGCCGCCCGGTTCGCGGGCATCCTCGCTCCGTTGGCCGTGTTGATCATCATGGCCTCGGGGCTGTTCATCGCCGCCTACTTTTCATTCGTCCGCTACGACGTCCGTTAAATCGGGGACACAATACTCATTTCCGAATTACCGGAAAATGTGTGGGAATTCGGGACATGACCCTTTTCTCCGGAAAAGGGATCGTGTCCCGGGAATTCCCTGAATGGGAAGGGAAAGAATTCGGAAATGAGTATTGTGTGCCCGATTAGCGGGCGAAGGCGTCGAGGTCGAGGTCGGTCGTCATCCCGGGATCGCGGGCGAAGCGCTTGACGGCCACGGCCCCGACCATGGCGGCGTTGTCGGTGCAGAGCTTCGGCGGCGGGACGTAGGCCTCGAGCCCGCTTTCGCCGGCGAACCGCTGGAAGCGCGTCCGCAGCCGCGAGTTCCGGGCCACGCCGCCGCAGAGGACGAGGGATCGCGGCTGGACCTGGTCGGCCGCCGCCCGGACATGGTCGACCAGGGTCCGGGCCACGACCTCCTCGAAGCTGGCCAGGAAATCGGCCAGGCGCGGCCCGTCCTTGGCGATGCCGTTCTCGCGGATGACCTTGAGGGCCGCGGTCTTCAGGCCGCTGAAGCTGAAGTCCAGGCTCCGGTCTTTAGTCCTCGGCGCGGCGAAGCGGAAGGCCTTGGGATCGCCGCCCCGGCCCAGCTTCTCGATAACCGGGCCGCCGGGATAGCCGAGGCCGAGGAACTTCGCGATCTTGTCCAGGGCCTCCCCGGCCGCGTCGTCGCGGGTCTTGCCGAGGAGCCGGTACGACAACGGCCCGTCCATCAGGTAGAGGGCCGTGTGCCCTCCCGAGACGAGCAGCCCGAGCACCGGGTAGGCGATGGCCGGGTGCTCCAGGAAGGCGGCCTCGAGATGGCCGTGGAGATGGTCGATGCCGATGAGCGGCTTCTTGTGATAATAGGCCAGGCCCTTGGCGAACGACAGGCCGACGAGGAGCGAGCCGATAAGCCCCGGCCCCTGGGTCACGGCGTAGAGGTCGACGGCCTCGAGCTTGATCCCGGCCCTGTCCAGGGCCTCGCCGACGATCGGCGTGATGGACTTGATGTGCTGGCGCGAAGCCAGCTCGGGCACGACCCCGCCGTACGGCGCATGGACCTCGTCCTGGGAAAGGACGACGTTGCTGAGGACCTCCGGCGCCGCCGTCGGGACGCCGGGCGCGCGCAGCACGGCCGCGGACGTTTCGTCGCACGACGTTTCGATGGCTAACACAAGCACTTGCGGCAACCTTCCCCGGTCATATTACCAGAAAAGCGCCCCGAGCGTCAGGCAAAGTGCTAAAATTTTCGCACCTACCGCAACGCCCGAGCCGGACCGGACGTAATTAATCCGAGAGCCGTGGGAATTTTCGGCCCCTACGGCGGTCTGATTTATTGGACGGGGTTTCCCCGGGATCGGGCTCGAAAGTTGCTATATTCACGGCCAATAAGTACAATCCGGGCAATAGCGGAACCTCGACGCCGGAAGCTCTCTTCTGTTCAGATCCATCAGGAGGTGGCTGATGCGCATCCCCAAGGCCGTCCTGGGCGGTTTCCTGGTCCTCATCTTCATCGCCGCGGGCCTGTATCTCTTCGTCCTGCGCAAGGCCCCCGCCGGCGCCGCGGCCCAGGGTGAAGCCGGCTCGCCGCCGGCCTCCTCCCCGGCCGCGCCGGCGGCCGCCGCCCCCGGCCAGAAAGCCGAAGCCGCTCCCCTGCCCGTCAAGGTCTCCAAGGCCTTCGTCGGCGACCTGATCATGACCCTCAAGTCGCCGGGCCAGGCCTACACCGAGAAGCGCGTCGTCCTCAAGGCCGAGGTCGGCGGCATCGTCAAGAACCTGCGCGCCGCCGAGGGCCGCCATGTCCGCGAGGGCGACCTCCTGGTCGAGCTCGACGACCGCGAATACCGCCTCAACCTCGAACGGCTCGAGGCCCAGCGCCTGCGCTACCTCTCCGAGCTCTTCCTGGAGCGGCAGTTCTCGGTCTCCGAGGAGCCGCCCGCTCCGTCCGTCGTCGACAAGCTGACCAGGGCCCAGGCCGACTACGACCGCGTTTCCGAGGGCTTCAAGAGCGGCGTGGCCTCCCAGGCAGACCTCGAAAAGGCCCAGGCCGCCCTCGAGCTGGCCCTGATCGAGGCCGGCCGCAAGAAAGACGAGGTCCAGGCCGCCACCAAAGGCCTGACCCAGGCCGAGGTCGACGTCAAGATCGCCCGCCTGTCCCTCGAGAAGACCCGCATCCGGGCGCCATTCTCCGGCATCGTCACCGATCTCAAGCTCTCGCCCAACGAGCGGCTCGACCCGGGCCGCGAGCTCTTCACCCTGGTCGACATCAGCCGCATCAAGGTCAAGGCCAAGGTCCTCGAGAGCGAGGTCGGCAAGGTCGTCGCCGGCCGCGAGGTCGGCCTCCGCTTCAGCGCCTTCCCCGACCGGGCCTTCCGCGGCCGCATCGAGGCCGTCAGCCCGGTCATCGACACCGAGGACAAGACCTGCGCCGTCTACGTGTCCATGGACAATCCGTCCGAGGAGATCAAGCCGGGCATGCACGTTGAGGTCGAGTTCCCGACCGAGATCTACAAGGACCGCCTGCTCGTGCCCCAGGAGGCCGTCCTCGTCCGCGGCGGCCGCAGGCTCGTCTTCGCCGTCGAGGGCGACACGGCCAAATGGCGCTACATCGAGGTCGGCCTGGAGAACGAGCGCTTCGCCGAGGTCCTGCCGGGCAAGGAGCCGGGCTGGGGCGTCGCCGCGGGCGACACGATCATCATCGAAGGCCACGGCACCCTGGCCCACGACACCAAGGTCAGCATCGTCTCCTAGCTCCGGATCACAACGAGGGCGCCGTGACCTGGACGGTCAAGTAGGGGAAAGCGAGGGACCATGAAGCTCGCCCGCATCGCCGTCGACCGGCCGGTGACGATGTACATGTTCTATTTCGCCGTCATCCTTCTCGGCGCGGTCTCCCTCCGGGAGCTGTCGGTCGACCTCCTGCCGGATATCAGCTACCCGCGCCTGTCGGTCATCACCAATTACGCCGGCGTCGCGCCCGAAGAGGTCGAAACGCTCATCACCGCGCCGCTCGAATCGGCCGTCAGCCGCATCCCGGGCCTGCGCCGCGTCGAGTCGGTCTCCAAGGAAGGCGTTTCGCTCCTGACCCTCGAGTTCGATTGGGGCACGGACATGGACTTCACCATGCTCCACACCCGCGAGCAGCTCGACAACGCCAAGGACAGCTTCCCGGAGGACGCCGAGAGCCCGACCATCATCCCGCTCGACCCCCAGAGCCGGCCGATCATGACCCTGGCCCTGTCCGGCGACCGGACGCTCCTCGAGCTCAAGGAGCTGGCTGAGGAGCTGGTCAAGCCGCGCCTCGAGCAGATCGAGGGGGTCGGCTCGGCCGAGATCACCGGCGGCGTCGAGCGCGAGATCCAGATCGAGGCCGACCCGCAGAAGCTGGCCCTCTACGGCCTGACGGTCGAGAACGTCGCCGATCGCGTCAACGCCTTCAACCGCAACCTCCAGGGCGGGACCATCCGCAAGGGAACGTTCAAGTACGCCCTCCGCGTCGTCGGCGAGTTCGAATCGCTCGACGAGATCGGCGAGATCGGCCTGCTCGTCACGAAGGAGGGAGGCGTCGTCCGCCTCCGCGACGTGGCCGCGGTTCGCGACTCGGTCAAGGAGCGGCAGGGCATGACCCGCCTCGACGGGGCCGAGAGCATCGGCCTCCTCGTCCGCAAGGAATCCGGGGCCAACACGGTCAAGGTGACCAAGCTCGTCCGCGCGACGATCGGCCAGATCCGGGCCGAGAACCCGGGCATCACGCTCCGGATCGTCAGCGAGCAGGCCCGGACGATCGAGGGCGCCATCGGCGCCGTCAAGGACGAGCTCATCCAAGGCGCCATCCTGGCCTTCCTGACCCTGCTCATCTTCCTCCAGGAATGGAAGACGCCGCTGATCATCGGCACGGTCATCCCCATCTCGATCATCGGCGCGTTCAGCCTGCTCTTCTTCGGCAACATCACCCTCAACATCATGTCCCTCGGCGGGCTGGCCCTGGCGGTGGGCATGCTCGACGACTGCGCCGTCGTCGTCTCGGAGAACATCTTCCGCCATCGCAGCCTCGGCAAGGGGCTGAAGGAAGCGGCCTACGTCGGGACCAGGGAGGTCGGGCCGGCGGTCGTCTCCACGGCCCTGACCACGATCGTCGTCTTCCTGCCCGTCATCTACGTCCACGGCGTGGCCGGGCAGCTGTTCAAGGACACGGCCCTGACCGTCACCTGCGCCCTCATGGCCTCGCTCCTCGTCTCGCTGACCCTCATCGCCACGCTCGAGTCGCGGGAGTTCGACTTCGGCATCGGCCGGGAAGGCCGCTGGAGCTGGCGCTGGAACCTCGGCCGGATCTGGAAGCCCGGCCGGGCCGCGTACGCCGGGACGGCGGGCATGGCCCCGGCCGGCGAAGCCGATCCGCCCCGGCCGGGGAAACGGCTTCCGGCCGCCCTCTCCGCGCCCGTCCGGGCCGTCCGCGTCGCTCTCTACGCCCTGTTCCGGGGCGTCGGCTTCGTTCTCAACGTCCTGGTCAGCTTCTTCGTCCAGCTGGCCGCCTTCATCGCCCATTACGCCGCCCTGCCCTTCCGGCCGCTGCTCAAAGCCGCCTACGCCGGCTTCAACCGGGTCTACGGCAGGTTCATCGCCGGCTACCAGCGCTTCCTTCACTGGAGCCTCGATCACAAGGGCCGGGTCATGGCCGGGACGCTCGTCTTCTTCGCCGTCACCCTGGCCCTGGGCGGCCTCATCCGCCGGGAGCTCATGCCGCCGCTCGAAACGACGACCTTCGAGCTCGACCTGAAAATGCCGGTCGACTTCTCGTTCGAACAGACGGCCGAGATGGCCGTCATGCTCGAGTCGCACCTTCGCAGCCAGCCGCCGGTCAAGACCGTCCTGTCGCAGATCGGCATCGTCAGCGGCATGGAGAGCGCCGACCCGACGATCTCCGTCAACTCGGCCCGCCTGTTCGTCGAGGTCGGGAAGCCCAGGCAGGTCGAGGCCGCCCTGGACGCGGCCCGCTCGCGCCTGGCCGAGTTCCCCGATATCGCCTACACCGTCGTCCGCGAGCAGACGGCCTTCGATCAGTTCCTGGCCCTCTCGGCCGCCGAGATCGGTCTCCAGGTCAAGGGCAAGGACCTCGAGCGCCTCAAGGAGATCGCCGCCGACCTCACCACCCGCCTGGCGGCCATCCCCGGCATCGCCGACGTGGCCACGAACATCGGCGAAGGCAAGCCCGAGTTCAAGGTCACCATCAACAAGGAGGCCCTCAGGAGGCACCCGGGGCTCTCGCCGGCGACGATCGGCAGCTTCCTCGTCAGCGCCGTGCGCGGGCAGGTGGCCACGCAATTCCGGGAGATGGAGAAGAAGTACGACATCCTCGTCCGCCTCGAAGAGTCCTCGCGCGAGAACATCGAGCGCCTGCTGAGCGAGTCTCTCCCCTTCGAGGGCCGGTCCGTGCCGCTCCGCGATCTCGTTTCCTACGAGGTCGTCCGCGGCCCGCGCGAGATCCGGCGCGAGAACCAGCAGCGCGAGGTCTTGGTCACGGCCAACCTCAGGGGCCGGAAGCTCAGCCAGGTGACGCCGGCCGTCGACCGGGCCATCTCCGGCCTGCGCCTGCCGACCGACTACCGCGTCGCCTGGAGCGGCGAGCGCGAGGAGATGAACCGCTCGTTCGAGTCCCTGGCCCTGGCCCTGGTCCTGGCGATCCTTCTGACCTACATGATCATGGCCGCCCAGTTCGAGTCCCTCGTCCATCCTTTCATCGTCATGTTCACCCTGCCCATGGGCGCGGCCGGGGCGATCGTGGCTATGCTCCTGACCGGCCAGACCTTCAACGTCATCTCGATCATCGGCCTGGTCGTGCTGGTCGGCATCGTCGTCGACAACGCCACGGTCAAGATCGACTACACGAACCAGCTCCGGCGCGGAGGCATGCCGCTGCGCGAGGCCGTCGAGGAGGGCAGCCACGTCCGGCTGCGGCCCATCCTCATGTCCACGGGGAGCACGCTCGTCGGCCTCGTCCCCATGGCCCTGGCCCTCGAGCGCGGGTCCGAGCTCATGCAGCCGCTGGCCATCGTCGTCATCGGCGGCCTGACCTTCTCGACCTTCATGACCCTCATCCTCATCCCCGTCATCTACGAATGGGTGGAGCTGCGCAAGGGATGAGGTTCTTCATCGACCGCCCGGTGGCCACGGCCATGGTCTTCCTGGCCCTCCTGGCGACCGGCGTCTACTCGTTCCTGAACACGCCCATCGAGCTGGCGCCGAAGGAAAGCTACCCGAAGCTCGACATCGTCACCAGCTGGTACGGCGTGCCCCCGGAGGTCGTCCAGACCCAGGTGACGGCGCCGCTCGAGGAAGCCTGCGCCGCGGTCAAGGGCGTCACCAAGACGACCTCGACCTCCGAGATCGGCTTGTCCCGCATCACCCTGGAGTTCGACGACAGGACGGACATGGAGTTCGCCACCCTGGCCCTGCGCGAGGAGATGGCCAAGGCCCGGCCCCTCCTGCCGCCCCGGGTCCGGCCCTATGTCCAGCCCTACGTCCCCGAGGACTTCCGGGTCCGGCCGTTCCTTTCCTACACGGTCTCCGGCCGCTACGGCCTCCAGGAGCTCCAGGAGCTGGTCAAGGAGAAGCTCGAGATCGGCCTGGGGGCGGTCCGCGGCGTTTCGGACGTCGAGGTCAGCGGCGGCTCGGAGCCCGAGGTCCGGGTGACGCTGGACGAGGACAGGGTCAAGGCCCTCGGGCTCCACCCCTACACCGTCAACGCCGCCATCAGCGCCAGGCTCGGCGCCTATCCCACCGGACGGGTCCGCCGCGGCAGCCGGGAGTTCCTGTTCAAGTTCGAGGACCGCATCGACAGCCTGGCCGAGCTCGGCGGGACGATCGTCGCCAGCTCCGGCGAGAATCCCATCCTGGTCAGGGACGTGGCCAAGGTCGAGATCGCCTACGCCGATATCCGGGCGATCAATCGCATCAACGGCCAGCCCACGGTCAGCCTGGCCGTGTCCAAGGAGCGCGGCGCCAACACCCTGCGCGTCGCCCGCGACGTCAAGCGCCGGCTCGAGGCGATCAGGCGGGAGCTGCCGCCCGACCTCGTCTTCAAGAGCGTCGACGACGAGAGCGCCGAGATCCGCAAGAACCTCAACGACCTCTACCTCCTGGCCGGGATCATCACGGCCATCGTCTTCGTCATGGTCTTCGTCGTCCTCCGGCGGTTCAAGCCGTCGCTGCTCATCCTGTCCTCGATCGCCTTCTCCATCGTCATCACCTTCAACCTCATCTTCGCCTTCAAGATCTCCCTGAACATGCTGACCCTGGGGGCCCTGGCCCTCGGCTTCGGGATGTTCGTCGACAACTCCATCGTCGTCTTCGAGAACACCCTCCGGCTGCGGGAGGGGGGGATGGCACCGCGCCAGGCGTCCATCCAGGGCCCGAAGGAGGTCTTCGTAGCCGTCCTGGCCTCGACCCTGACCACCATGGCCGTCTTTTTCAGCTTCCCCTTCTTCCAGGGCAAGCTCAAGATCTATTACCTGCCCCTGGCCTTGGTCATAGCGTCGGCCATGGCCGCCTCGCTCCTCGTCTCTTTCACGCTCGTCCCGGCCCTCAGCCCGCGGCTGCTCAAGGACCGGAAAGGACCGGCCGGGGGGCCGGCGCGGGAAAAGAAGCCATCCCGGTTCGAGAAGGCGCTCGGCGTGCTAATCCGCCATCCCGTCGAGGTCCTCCTCGTCGTCGCCGCCCTGCTCTTCGGGTCCTACAAGTGGTTCCGGTCCGAGGTGACGCTCGGCCGCTGGTACTCCTGGTACTCGAAGGAACGCCTCTACGTCCGGGTCGGCATGCCGCCCGGGACCGACATCGCCCGGACCGACGAGACGATCCGCCCCTTCGAGGACAAGGTCCTGGCCCAGGGCTACGAGAAGGAGATGCAGGTCTACGTCGCCCCGGAAAGCGCGTACGCCATCATCGAGTTCCCGCCGGAGATCGAGAGGTCCTACAGGCCCTACGCCCTGAAGGAGGAGCTCATCCAGCTGGCCACCCAGTTCGCCGGCATCGACATCAGCGTCTCGGGCTTCGATCCCCAGTACTACGCCTCGAGCATGGGGGCGGGGACCTATTACAGCTCGCGCATCAAGTTCACCGGCTACAACCTGAAGAAGCTGAAGGAGATCACGGCGGACCTCGAAAGGACCTTGCGCCGGAATCCGCGGATCAAGGAAGTCCGGACGGTCTCCAGCCGCTACGGCTGGTGGCGGGGAGACACGGTCGAGGACATCCTCAAGATCGACAAGGCCGCGCTCCGGCGCTACGACGTCGACCCGGCCTACCTCTACTTCGCTCTCCAGACTATGATCCAGGGAACGTTCGGCCAGCAGGCCCGGATCCGGATGGAGGGCAAGGACATCGCCGTCTCGGTCAAGTACCCCGACGCGGCGACGCTCGACATGCGCGATCTCGCCGAATCCCTCATCCGGACGCGCGGCGGGGAATATCTCCGGCTCGGCGAGATCGCCGCCTTCGCCGAAACCCCCATCCCCGGCTCGATCGACCGCGAGAACCAGCAGTTCATGCAGACGATCATGTGGGAGTTCCGGGGGCCGTCCAAGGCCGAGGAGCGCTACCGCAAGGCCGTCTTCGACTCGCTCCACCTGCCGCCCGGATTCGCGGCCAGCCTCGACGAGCAGTGGTACGTGACCGAGGAGGAGCAGAAGCAGATCAACTTCGCCATCGCCGCCGCCCTGGTCATCATCTTCATGATCCTGGCGGCGCTCTACGAGTCGTTCGTCCTGCCGTTCTTCATCCTCCTGGCCGTGCCTCTCTCGCTCATCGGCGTCTTCGTCGCCTTCATCGCGGCCAAGGAGCCTTTCGACCCGACGGCTTACATCGGGGTCATCCTGCTCTCGGGCATCGTCGTCAACAACGCCATCCTGCTCGTCGACCACATCGGGCTGCGGCGGAGGGAGGGGATGGGGCTTCGGGAGGCCGTTCTCCGCGGCACAAGGGACCGCGTCCGGCCCATCCTCATGACCACGGCGACAACGGTCTTCGGCATGCTGCCGATGCTGCTTATCGGAGCGAAGGCCAACCAGCGGCAGATCTGGTCGTCGCTGGCCCTGTGCACGGTCGGCGGCCTGACGACCTCGACGCTCTTCATCCTGGTCGTCATCCCCGTCCTCTACTATCACGGGGACGGCCTGCGGGCCTGGGGCGCGGAGAAGGCCCGGGAAGCCCGGGACCTGTTCGGGAAGAAGCCCGTCTAGCGGCGGCTATTTGTTCCGGCCCTTGTCCGGGCCCTTGCCCTTGTGCTTCTCCATCTCCTTCTCGCGCTTCTGCCGGGCCTTGGCTTGGCCCTTCATGTAGCTGGTGTGGATCTTGGCGTCGGCCTTGAGCTGCTTGAACTCCGGCGACCCGGGCTTGATGCCCATGTTCCGGGCCATGGCCCCCCAGCCCTGATCCCTGTTCCGCCGGTATTCGGCGGCGACATCGCTCACGGGGCGCTTGGCCCGGCGGGCCAGGGCCGTGGCCATGTAGGCATCCGCTTCATCAAGCCCGTTCTTCTCCTTGGCCTGGCGGATCTCCTCCTCGGGAATGTTGTGCCTTTGACTCAGGCGGCGGATAAAGCCCTCCGGATCGGACCTGGCCTCCTCGTTGAGCGCCTTGAGCTGGGCGTCGAACTTCTTGTCCCCCGTCCCGGCCCCCGCCGGCTGCTGGGCATAGGCCCGGCCGAAAAAGAGGGCCGCCAGGAACGCCAGGACGACCGCCGAAATCGGGACCTTTTTCATGACGACCTCCCTGGAAGGAATTGCGCCGGCCGCGAGGGCCGGCCGGGCGGGAGGCCCCCCCTGTTACACGGATGAGCCGCCGATACCGCCCTTTGGATTCATAATAGGTCCGGCCCCGGGCCTCGTCAACCGGGACGGCCTAGACGCCGGGGTCCTTCAGACTCTTTTCGTAGGGCGGGCGGCGAACGCCGCGCTCGGTGACGATGGCCGTGATGTACCTGGCCGGCGTGACGTCGAAGGCGGGGTTGCGGACCTCGGCGCAGGGCAAGGTCAGCAGGCGGCCGCCGACCTGGCGGACCTCGTCAGGGTTGCGCTCCTCGATGGGGATGCCGCCGCCGTCCGGCAGGGTCCGGTCGATGGTGCTCTCGGGCGCCGCGACGTAGAACGGGATGCCGTTCTCCCTGGCCAGCACGGCCACGGAATAGGTGCCGATCTTGTTGGCCGTGTCGCCGTTGCGGGCGATGCGGTCGGCCCCGACGACGACGGCCTGGATCTCGCCCCGGCGCATGAACCAGCCGGCCATGCCGTCGGTGATGAGCACGACCTGGATGCCGTCCCGGTCGAGCTCCCAGACGGTCAGCCGGGCGCCCTGCAGGAAGGGCCGCGTCTCGTCGGCGAAGACCCGGATGCGCTTGCCCTCGGCCGCGGCCGCCCGGATGATGCCCAGGGCGGTGCCGTAGGCGGCCGTGGCCAGGGCGCCGGCATTGCAGTGGGTCAGCACGGTCATGCCGTCGCGAAGGAGGGCCTGGCCGTGGCGGCCGATGTCCCGGTTCGTCTCGGCGTCCTCGTTTTCGATGGCCTTGGCTTCCTCGAGGAGGGCGGCCCGGATGGCCCGCAGCCCGTCGCCCCGCGTCCGTTCATAGACGGCCTTCATCCGCTCCAGGGCCCAGAACAGGTTCCGGGCCGTCGGCCGGGTGCGTTCCAGGCGCCGGTAGACCTTCTCGAAATCGTGCTCGAGCGACCGGCCCGTTTCGGCGCGGGCGGCCATCATCCCCAGGACCAGCCCGTAGGCGGCCGCGATGCCGATAGCCGGCGCCCCGCGGACGACCATCTTCTCGATGGCCTGGGCCACCTGGATATAGGTCCGGCAGCGGACGTAGGTTTCCTGGCCGGGCAGCTTGCGCTGGTCGATCATGACGAGGGAGCGTCCCCGCCAGGCGATCGTCGGCAACATCGGTCACTCCTTCTTCCAGGCCGGCGTGCGGTCGTCGCGCCAGCCCCACTTCGCCGCCCAGCGCGCCTGGACCGCCGCCAGGGCGGCCCGCTCAGCCGGGGCGAGGGCAGCCAACAGCCGCCCATAACAATACACGAGCTGGTTGTCGTTGTCTCGCCCGATCTTTTCCGCGGGCAGGCCAAGCTCGCGGGCCATGACCGCCTCCTCGTAGGCCCGGCGGTCGTCACCGAGGTGGCCGTCGACCTGGGCATGGAGGTAATGGAAGAGACCGCAGGCGAAGTGCCGGTCGATAAGCCGGTCGAGGGTTTTGAGGAGGGCGGCCAGGGTCCGGTCCCTTTCGCCGGGTTCGAGCTCCGCGGCCCGGGCCAGGACGAGGTTCGTCCGCCGCTCGGCGGCCAGCATGAGCGCCGGCTCGAAATCGGAGCGGTCGACGATCTGGCCGTAGACGCGCAGGGCCGGCGCTTCGAGACCGAGATCCTCGAAGGAAGCCGCCAGGCCGGTCAGGGCCGAGTCCGAGGCCCAGGCCTCGCCTTCGCCGAAGCCGAGGGCGAAGGCCTGGAGGAAGGCCCCCTCGGCCTCGCGCCAGCGGCCCAGGCTGGCCAGGGCCAGCCCCTGAACGGTGAAGGACTGGGCCGACGGGTTCCGGCGGCAGGCCCGGACAGATTCGTCCAGGGCCTTCTTCCAGCAGGCCACGGCCTCTTCCGTCCGGGCGGAGCGGGCCCGCGCCTGGCCGGCGGCGTAGTAGGACTTGGCCCGCCGGAGGGAGGTCAGGCAGGAGACCGAGAGGAGGACGGCCAGGGCCAGACAGAAAACGCGGAGGAGCCGGCTCTTCATGCTTCGGGCGGGACGGAGGGCCCCAACGAAACGGGACCCTTGATCAGGCCGATGATGAGGTCCTGGACGGCTTCGTCCCCGAGGAGGTGCAGGCCGAGCGATGCCGCGGCGCGGCCGACGCTCTCCAGGGCGGCCCAGAAGGACGGGTCCGCCGCGGCCGGCCGGATGGCCTCGCGGGCCCTGGCCGTCCGGGCGGCGAACTCGACGACGACGGCCCGGTAGTCGGACGCGTCCAGCTCGGGCTTGAAGAGGGCCTGGAGGAACGCGTCCTCGAGCCCGATGACGGGATAGAGGGCCGCGAAAGCCGTCCGCAGGACGCGCATGTCGCCGCGGCCGATCTCGTCGGCGTACTCGCGGGCCATCGCGGCGTGCCCGCGGAAGAATTCGAGGACGAAGCCGTCGGGCTTGGTCCGGACGAAATCGGGGTCGAGCCAGACCTGCCAGGCCAGTATCCGCTCGCGGTAATCGAAGACGCGCCGGACGGCCCAGACGCAGGCCGCGTAGAGGAGGGGAAAGTAGAGCCAGGTCTCGAGCGGCAGCAGCCGGCCGAGGAGCTCGACGCCCCTGGCCAGGGCCGCTTCGACGCCTTTCCGGCTCATGGCTTCCCCCCGTCAGCCAGCCTGAATCCGGAGGGCCGTCCCGGCGTGGGGCGGCCCCCCGGGATCCTTACTGCTTCTCGACGGCGAAGGTGCCGACAGACCCGCCCTGGGTGAACTCGCCGGCGATCTTCTTGCCCGTCTCGTCGATCGTCCCCTTGAAGGTCGGATCGCCGGGGACGCCGTCGATCAGGAAGGTGATGGTCTTGTCCTTGATATCGATCCCGGCCAGGGCCAGGCCGAAAGCGCCCTGGGAGATGGAATCGCAAGTTCCACAGATGGCCTTGGCTTCGTCGAGCTTGAAGGCGAGGCCGATCTCGAGCTCGGCTCCGGCGATCCTCAGCGTGCCCTTCCAGGCGCCAAGGAACGGCGTCGGGTCGGCCGGCGCGGCGGCAGCGGCAGCGGCGGCGAGAATGAGGATCCCGGCCGCGATCGTCAACAGGTTTCTCTTGGTCATGAACAACTCCTTATGGGATTCGGCGCTTTGTTATATACGACGTTCGTCCCGGCTGAGTTCAATGGCCCGGCAGGAAAGGGGGCGCTCGCGCGGATCGTCCCGCGGCCGGCCGCGGCGGTCTTCGAGGCCTATTTGACCTCCAGGATGGCCAGGAAGGCCTCCTGGGGGATGTCCACCTTGCCGACGCGCCGCATCCGCTTCTTGCCGGTCTTCTGCTTTTCCAGCACCTTCATCTTGCGGGTGTAGTCGCCGCCGTAGAGCTTGGCCAGGACGTCCTTGCGGAAGGGCTTGACCGTTTCCCGGGCGATGATGCGCTTGCCGATGGCCGCCTGGAGAGCGACCTCGTACTGCTGCCGCGGGATGACCTTGCGCATGCGCTCGACGAGGCCCCGGCCGATGGTCACGGCCTTGTCCTCGTGGACGATGAGCGACAGGGCGTCGACGGGGTCGCCGTTGATGAGGATGTCGAGCTTGACCAGCGGCCCCTCGCGGTAGCCGGCGAACTCGTAGTCGAGCGAGGCGTAGCCCTGCGACAGCTGCTTGATCTGGTTGTAGAAATCGAAGACGACCTCGTTGAGCGGCAGGAGATAGGTCAGCAGCACTCGCCCCGGCCCGATGTATTCCATCTTTTTCTGGACGCCCCGGCGCTCCTCCAGCAGCTTGAACAGGTTGCCCAGATAGCGATCGGGCGTCAGGATGACGGCCTCGATGATCGGCTCCTCGATCGCGGCGACCTCGGTCGGCTCGGGCATCTCCGAGGGATTGTGGATCTCGACCGTCTCCCCCCTCCGGTCCGTCACCCGGTAGCCGACGCTCGGGGCGGTCGTGATCAGGGTCAGGCCGTAGTCCCGCTCCAGGCGCTCCTGGACGATCTCCCGGTGGAGCAGGCCCAGGAACCCGGCCCGGAAGCCCAGTCCCAGCGCCGGCGAGTTCTCCGGCACGAACTGGAAGGACGCGTCGTTGAGGCGGAGCTTCTCCATGGCGTCGCGGAGCTCCTCGATATTGCTTTCGCCGGCCGGGAAGATGCCGCAGAAGACCATGGGCTTGGCTTCTTTGAAGCCGGGCAGCGCCTTGGCGGTCCGGCGGTCCCGGTGGGTGATCGTGTCGCCGACCCGGGCGTCGCTGAGCTTTTTGATGCCGGCCACGAGGTAGCCGACCTCGCCGGTCTTCAGGACGTCCGCCTTGACCGGTTTGGGCGTCAGCGTGCCGATCTCCTCGGCTTCGTACTCGGCGCCCGAGGCCATGAGCACGATGCGGTCGCCGGTCCGGAGCTGGCCGTCGATGACGCGGACCAGGACGACGGCGCCGCGGTAGACGTCGAACCAGGAATCGAAGAGCAGGGCCTTGAGGGGAGCTTCCGGATCGCCCTGCGGCGGCGGGATGCGCTCGACCACGGCCTCGAAGAGCTCGGCCAGCCCCTGGCCCGTCTTGGCGCTGACGAGCAGGGCCTCGGACCGCGGCAGGCCGAGGAGGTGCTCCATCTGCTCCAGGGAATCCTCGATCTGGATCTGGGGCAGATCGATCTTGTTGATGACCGGGACGAGGACGAGGTCGTTGTGGACGGCCAGGTAGGTGTTGGCCAGGGTCTGGGCCTCGACCCCCTGGGAGGCGTCGATGACCAGGAGGGCGCCGTCGCAGGCGGCCAGGCTGCGCGACACCTCGTAGGAGAAATCGACGTGGCCGGGCGTGTCGATGAGGTCGAAAACGTAGTCCTCGCCGGAGCGGCTCTTGTAGTTCAGGCGGACGGTCTGGGCCTTGATGGTGATGCCGCGCTCGCGCTCCAAGTCCATGGTATCCAGGACCTGCTCCTTGAGCTCCCGGGCGGACAGGGCCCCGGTCAGCTCGATGAACCTGTCGGCCAGGGTGGACTTGCCGTGGTCGACATGGGCGATGATGGAGAAGTTCCGGATGTTCTTCATGGAATTGTCTATTATCGCAGATTCCAGGGAAAAAGTCCCCCGGCGGGGGGCGGCCGGCCCGAAATTGACATTTAGGGGGGGGGAGCGTATCTTCTAGGGGATAGAGCTAGGCGGACATCAAGGAGACTGGCATGCTCGGATCCATCGGACCGACCGAACTGATCCTGATCCTTCTCATCGTCATCATTATCTTCGGCGCCCGGAAGCTGCCGGATCTTGGCAAGTCCATCGGAGAAGGCATCAAGAACTTCAAGAAGTCGATGAACACCAAGGACGACGACACCCCCAAGAACCCCGAGCCCCCCAAGAGTTGACGTCTCGTCCCGGCGCCCGCCTGACCTCGCGGGCGGCCGCCCCCCTGAGACCTTCCCCATGACATCTTCCTATAACGCCGGATTCGACATCGGCGGCACCCAGATCAAATACGGCTTGGTCGACCCCGAGGGCCGCCTGGCCGTCAAGGGCAAGGTCCGCAGCCCCGAGACCATGGCCGGGATGCTGGCCGTCATCGGGGAGACCTGGGCCAGCCTCAAAAAGAAGGCCCCGGGACCAATCCGGGCCTGCGGCTTCGGCATCGCCGGCTTTTACGGCACACGGGAGCGGAAGATCCTCCAGTCCCCGAACTTCCCGAGCTTGAACGGCTACCCCATCCTGCCGGCCCTGCGCCGGACGATCGACGTCCCGGTCAGGATCGGCAACGACGCCAACATGGCCGCCTACGGCGAATTCCGCCACGGCGCCGGCCGGGGGGTCCGCAGCCTGGTCCTCCTGACGGTCGGCACCGGCATCGGCGGCGGCCTCATCCTGAACGGCAAGCTCTGGCAGGGCGAAGGCGGCTTCGCCGGCGAGCTGGGCCACATCACGGTCAACCCTGACGGCGAGCCCTGCGGCTGCGGCCGCCGCGGCTGCCTCGAGACCGAGGCCTCGGCGCCCCGCCTGGTCCGCAGGTATCGCGCCCTCTCGGGGCGGACCGAGGTCACGGATTCCAGAGAGGTCTATCTTCGGGCCAAAGCCGGCGACCCGGACGCCCTGGCCAGCTTCCGCGAGCTGGCCCGCTGGCTGGGCATCGGGATCGGCATCATTGTCACCGCCCTTGACCCCGAGAAGATCCTGATCGGCGGCGGGGTCGTCTCGGCCGGCCGGCTCCTCCTCGACCCCGTGGTCGAAGAGGCCCGCCGCTGGTCGCATCCCATCCCGTTTGCCGGCTGCCGCGTCGAGAAGGCCGCCCTGGGCAACGACGCCGGCCTCGTCGGCGCGGCCGCCTGGGCCGGACTCAGGGCGGGACGGCGGGGATGAGCGGTCCCGGATCCCGTTCCTCAGGCCGAAACTATCCCGCCCCGCGGGGAGTTATTTGTTTTGACAACCCGGACGGAAAAAAATATAAAAATACGGTACAGACCAGGACCAAGGAGGCCGTTTTGACCAGAAGATCACTCGTTTGCCTGGCCTTTTCGGCGCTCCTGCTGAGCCTCGTTCCGCCGGCCCCGGCGGCCGGTCCGGCCGGCGCCCTCAAGGGCCGGGTCATGGATGAAAAGGGCGCGCCCCTCTCCGGGGCCTACCTCTACGTGACCTCCCCCACCGCCCTGGGGATGGCCAACTACATGACCGGCAAATCGGGGCGCTTCGCCGTCGTCGGCCTGACGCCCGGCAAATACAAGATCGTCGCCGAGATGCCCGGCTACAAGACGGTCACCATCGATGATATCGGCGTGACCTCCGGGGCCACCACGACCGTGGATTTCCGCCTGCCCGCCGCCGCGATCGAGGAGGAGGCGGCGACCGCCCGGCCCGGCCCGACGCTGGACCGGGACTCGGCCCGGGCCGCGGTCCTCATCGACCGGTCGCTCATCGAGCGCCTGCCGCTGCGCCGCGACCTGACCGATCTCCTGGGGATCGTCCCCGGCCTCATCTTCGAGACTGTCCCGGACCAGGGCCGGATGTCGCTCGACGGCACCCCCCTGACCGACGCCATCGTCGTCCAGGACGGCATTCTGGTCAGCCATCCGACCGACGGACGGATCATGGACCGGATCAACACCGACCTCATCGACGAGGTCGTCATCGAATCCGCCGGCCACTCGGCCGAGACCGGGCCGGCCCAGGGAGCCTATATCAACATCGTTCACAAGGTCGGCGCGGCCAGGACGGAAGGGTCCGTCTCCTACAGCACCTCCGGCAAGGGCCTGGTCGATTCGCTCTGGACCGCCGATGAGCTGGCCGACATGCCCCAGGCGACGCCGACGGCCCTGAGGCGCGAGAACGACCTCTCGTTCACGCTGGGCGGCCCTGTCCTCCAGGACATGGCCTGGATGTTCGTCAATTTCCGTTATGACAGCCTCGGCCGGCGGGCCCCCTTCACCTACTGGACCGATCCGCTCGGCCTGCGCCATTTCGTCTACGACTACAAGCAGCGGGACCTCTCGGGAACGTTCAAGCTCTCGATGGACGTCCTGGACAAGTTCAAGGGCGTCATCGAGTTCGGCTACACCCGCCATTACGAGCCGGTCTACGGCGCCGACATCGACGCCCTGACGCCGGAATCCTCCACCCGCAACCTCGACGGCGAGAAAACCTTCCTGGCCCGGATCGGCGGCAGCTACGTTTCCGGCCAGAACACGCGCCTGGACTTCAACATCGGCTACGTCGGCTACAAGCAGCCGCTCCTCCTCAACGTTTCGGGCAGCGAGAAGCCCGAATACGCCGACCTCGTTTCCGGCCGCCTGTGGGGCAGCGGCTCTCTCAACGACCGCGAGAAGGCCAGCCGGATGCGGGGCGCCGCGGCCCTGACCCGCCTCATGGACAACTTCCTCGGGGGCTTCCATCAGCTCACCGCCGGCCTGGAGTACGAGACGACCAGCGCCGCCTCGTCGACGTGGAAATCCGACAACCTCATCTACAATTACGCCGCCGGCAGCCCTTACACCTACGGCACGGCCGTCTCGCCGACCTCGGGGGACGAGGTCGGCTACGGCCTCATCGGCTTCTACATCGCCCCGGCGAGCGAGGGCGGCATGTCCCTCAAGCGCGAGCTCAAGCGGCTCGGCGCCTTCGTCCAGGACACCATCAAGATCGCCGGCCGCCTGTCCCTGTCGGCCGGGCTGCGCTTCGACCGCTCCGAGGTCCGCTTCGGGACCTTCTCCAAGACATCGAGCGGCAACGACGTCAGCGTCACGCTCGGCACCGAACTCATCAAGCCGCTCCTCGGCTACGGCATCTACGGCTCGCTCAACCTCACCAGTTGGGACAAGGCCATCGTCTGGAACAGCCTCTCGCCCCGCTTCGGCTTGAGCGTCGACCTCCTGGGCAACGGCCGGACCGTCCTCAAGGGCGCCTGGGCCCGCCTGCCGGAATACCTCGGCCTGGGCTATTCCCAGGACCTGGCCCAGGCCGACCCGACCGCCTCCCACGACTTCCTCTGGTACGACGAGGACGGCGACGGCGTCGTCGGCGATGACGACTCCTTCTCCCTCGTCCCCTATGATTACCGCGTTTACAGCAGCATCTATTTCCGCCAGGCCGTCGATCCCGACCTGAAGGCGCCCGTGACCGAGGAATGGACGGCCGGCCTGGAGCAGGAGGTCGGCCGCGATCTCGTCCTGGCCGCCCGCTACATCGACCGCCGCCGGACCAATCTCATCGGCCATGTCGTTTACGATCCTTCGACCGGCGCCGAATGGTGGCGGACCGAGGACGCGCCCGAGGGCTGGTGGGTGCCGTTCTCGACCGTCGTGCCGGGGAGGGACGGCTATCCCGACGTGGCCCTGGACCTCTACCTTCCGGCGCTCGAGGCCCCGGACTATTTCGAGCGGATCGAGAACGTTTCCGGCCTCAAGGCTCACTACCGGAGCGTTGAGTTCTCGCTCCGGAAGAGGATGTCCCGCAATTGGCAGGCTTTCGCCTCCTTCACCTGGAACCGGGCCACGGGCACGACCAGCCTGGCCTCCCGCTGGGGCGCCGGCAATTCCCCCGTCCTGCTGACCCCGAACTCGTTCACCAACATAGCCGAGACCGACCGGCTCATGCAGGACCGGCCGCTCGTCCTGAAGGCGGCCGGAACCTACCGCTTCCCCTGGGACATTTACGCCAGCTTTCTGTTCAAGATGCAGAGCGGCGGCGTCTGGGCCCGCACGGTGACCGTCATCCCGCCGGCCGCCTGGGCGGCCGCCAACGGCGCCAAGGTCACTCCCGTCACGGTCTACCTGGAGAGCCCGGGCTCGCGGCGCTACGATCCCTGGAAGACGCTGGACGTGAGGCTGGAGAAGGACTTCCTACGGGCCGGCCGGAGCCGCTTCTCCCTCTCCGTCGACGTCTTCAACCTTCTGGGAGAGAAGTACACGACCCTGGACCTCAACGACGGCGGGACCTGGGCACCCGACGACGCCGGCGCCAGCACGGGAACGCGCCTCGTCAGCGGCACCTACGGCACGCTGACGCCCTACCTGGGCACGCGGACGATCCGGCTGAACCTCAGCTTAAAGTTTTAGCTGGAAGCCGATCACTTTCTTCAGCTCCTGGCCCTCGGTCGTGCTGCGGACCGAGACGTCCAGGCGCAGCTTCTGGCCCTTCAGCCGGTCCAGGTCCTTGTCGAGGAGCAGGGGGAATTCCATGCGGAAGCGGCCCTTGCGGTTCTCGGTCAGCTCCTTCTCCTCGAGCGTCAGCGGGAATGTCTCCGCGGCCTGCCAGATGATCGTCCCGGAACTGTCGGAGATCTCGAGACGGGCCTCGAAGGCCGTCTCCAGGCGGCCGCCCTTGAAGTTGAACCAGATCGTGTCGTAGGGAACGTCGACGAACACCTGCCCCTGGTAGACCCCGGCCTCGGCCCGGGTCCGCATCGAGACCTCGTAGTCGAAGAACTTCTTCTCCTGCGAGAAGGTCTTCTGGAAGTAGCCCTGGGCGATGTTGAGCTCCTGGAGGTGCTCCAGGTTGATGGCCCGCATGACGAAATAGCCGGAGCAGTGCTCGTCGATGAAGACGACCGGGAAGGCGCCGTAGTACCAGATCTCCCGGCAGTAGCCGGAGGCGTCCATGGGATAGGTCAGGCGCTCCGTCGGCGGCCCGAAGAGGATGAAGATGCGGCCGCGATCGGTCCGCCAGCCGGGCCGCCCCTCGCCGATGAACATCATGCCGGCCTTGGCCGTCCGGTTCTCGTACTCGATCTTGAACTCGTTGCGCTCCGAGTCGGGGGTGGGATCGCGCCGCTTCCAGAACTCGGCGATAAAATCGTCCCGGCCGCTCTCCGGCATCTCGCGGAAGATCTTCCGCTCTTCCTTGGTGATGATGTAGCTGACCTTGTCCAGGAAATCGGCGTGGGCCTTGCTGAGTTTGGGGCGCGCCGCGGCCCCGGTCGCGGGGGCGCCGGCGGCCAGCCCGGCGGCCAGGATGAGCCCGGCCAGTCCCAAAACCGCGGTCCGCGCCGCGGCCGTCCCTTTTCTGCGGCAGGAAGCTCTCATGGATGTTCCTTCCTTTCCGGGTCTAGCGTAGTCCCTCGCCGCCGTTTAATCAAGCCGGGGGACGGCGCGCGGGAAAAGGGCGGCGGGGAAAAGAGGAGAAAAGGGATGGTGCGGAAGGAGGGACTCGAACCCTCACAGCCTTACGGCCATAAACTCCTGAGGCTTACGCGTCTGCCAATTCCGCCACTTCCGCACTCAGGGAGCCCCTATTATAGCGAATTTCTCCGGCCGCGCAAATAGGAGAAAAGGGGCCGGCCCGATTTCGTCCAAGGAGGCCGGCCGGCCCGGGACGCGGGCTGCCGGTCCCGGGGGCGGATGGCCCGGGGCCAACTTGACAAACCGGGAGTGGCCGCCTATTGTTGAACTGTTGATGATCCCCCACCCTGATCGGCGTCCGCGTCGGAAGTGTCCCCCCGCATTCGTTCCCAAGGAGGGTCTATGAAATTCATCGGCCGTTCCCAGATCGAAGCGTTGACCAGGTTCAAGGGGCAGGGCGACCTCGTGACATCCTTCTACCTCGATACGGACAAGGGGCGGAAGAGCCGCAAGGAGATCCAGCTGGCCCTCAAGAACCTGATCAACGAGGCCAGGGAGCGGGCCTGCGGCCTGGCCGCGGGCAAGGAAAAGGAGGCCGCGCTGCTAGAGGACCTGGACCTCATCGCCGCGCGCGGCGGCCAAGCCTTGACCGCCTCCGGCGCCGCCGGCCTCGCGGCCTTCTCGGCCAGCCGTCGGGGTTTCTGGCAGGCCCTGGAGCTGCCGCACGGCCCCCGCAACCGGGTCCTGTTCGACGCCAATTTTTACGTCCGGCCCCTGGTTTCCATCCTGGACAAGTACAGCCACATCTGCGCCCTGCTCGTCGACCACCGCGAAGCCGTCTGGTACGACGTGAACATGGGCGAGATCAAGCCGCTCGACCGCCTCCGGAGCGATGTCCCGGGCAAGGTCCGCGACGGCGGTTTCGAGGGGACGTCGGCCAAGCGGATCGAGCGCCGCATCGACGCCCGCCTCCAGGAGCATCATAAGAAGGTGGCCCAGAGAACGTTCGAGATCAGCCGGAAAACCCCCTTCGACTGGCTCCTCATCGGCACCGAGGAGGTCCCCAGCGCGGAATTCGAGGCCCACCTCCACAGCTACCTTCGCGACAAGGTCAAGGGCCATCTCCGCTGCCGCGTGGCCGACACGCCGGCCAAGGTCCTGGCCGAGGTCCTCGAGGTCGAAGCCGGGTTGAAGAAGGCCGAGGAGGAGGAGGCCGTTCAGAAGCTCGTCGCCGAGCTCGAGCGCGGCGGCCTGGCCGCTTCGGGCCTGCGCGATACGCTGCGCCATCTCAACCAGTTCGAGGTCCAGACGCTCCTCGTCACCCACAATCTCGTCCAGCCGGGACGGGTCTGCCCGGTCCACCAGTTCCTCTACATCGACGAGCCCCGATGCCCGGTCGATGACAAGAAGACCTCCCCGGTTCCGGACGTCATCGACGAGGCCATCGAGACCGTGCTCAAGCGAGGCGGCGCGGTCAAGCAGATCGACCCGCCGTCCAGGCTCGACCGTTACGGCGGCATCGGCGCCTTCCTCAAGTACAAGGCCGGCGCCTGATCGGCCCCGGCCGCCGGCCTAAGCCGGTCAGACCCCGGCCGGCTTTCGCTCCTTGAAGTGTATCTTGTTGACTACACTGTAGATGACCGGAATGACGAAGAGCGTCAGGACGGTCGTCGCGGTCAGGCCGAAGGCGATGGCGATGCCCAGCGGCGCCCGGAACTCCGAGCCCGAGGACGTGGAGAAGGCCATGGGCAGGGCGCCGAGGACCGTCGTCAGGGCCGTCAGCAGAACGGCCCGCAGCCGCGTCGTCGAACCCTGGAGGATGGCCTCGCGCTTGTCGACGCCCCGGTTGATGAGCTGGTTGATGTAGTCGATCATGACGATGCCGTTGTTGACGGCGATGCCCATGAGCAGGATGACG
The DNA here is from genome assembly GCA_022711665.1 of Acidobacteriota bacterium. GTDB lineage: Bacteria > Acidobacteriota > Aminicenantia > Aminicenantales > Saccharicenantaceae > RBG-16-66-30. Next base: position 337,604 of record JAKLEN010000001.1, read on the forward strand.
CCGACCAGGACGGCCATGTTCAGGGTCTTGCCGGTGACGAGCAGGCCGACGATGACGCCGATGACGCCGAGAGGCACGGTGAACATGATGATGAACGGGTGGACGAAATGCTCGAACTGGGAGGCCATGACCATGTAGACGAGCAGGGCGGCCAGGGCGAAGGCGGCGGCCAGGATGACGAAGGCGTCCTGCATGTCCTCGTAGGAGCCGCCGTACTCGATGAAGTAGCCCGGCGGCAGGGTCCTTTCGAAGCCGGCCAGCCGGGCCTTGATGTCCTTGACCACGCTGCCGAGGTCGCGGCCGGCGATGTTGGCCGTGATCGAGACGCGCCGGGCCTGGTTCTCGCGGTCGATCTTCAGGGGGCCCGTGCCGTCCGAGATGTCGGCCAGCTGTTCGAGGTAGACGGTCCGGCCTGAGGCGGTCCGAAGCGGGATGCTGCGGACCTCGTCCAGGCTGTCGCGGTACTGCTCCTTGAAGCGGAGCCGGACGTCGATCTCGTCCGTCCCTTCGCGATAGCGCGTGGCCACCTTGCCGAGGGTGGCGGTCTGGACGGTGTTGGCGACCTGGTAGACCGACAGGCCCAGCCTGTAGGTGCGCTCGCGGTCGATCTTGATCTGGACCTCCGGCTTGCCCGCGACCAGCGTGTGGGTGAGGTCGCGGATGCCCTCGATGCCCGATATGAGCTGGACGATCTGGTCGGCTTGGCCCTTGAGGGCCGGCAGGTCCTGGCCGAAGAGCTTGATCTCGACCGGCGCCGCCGAACCGCCCATCAGCTGCTGGCTCATGTCGATGGCCTCGAACTTGACGCCGCGGAGGTTGGGCAGCTGCTTCCGGATCCTCTCCAGGAGCTGCTGGTCGGATTCCTTGCGCTGGTCTCGCTTGACCAGCCCGACCCAGAGGATGCCCTCGTGCGTTCCCGAATTGGAGAAGCTCGAGGCGGCGTCGCTGGCGTCCTGCTCGGCCTGGGAGCCGGTCTGGGCCGAGATCATCGTGATCTCGGGCATCTTGGCCATGATGTTCTCGACCAGCCCGACGACGCGGTCCGTTTCCTCGAGGGCCGTACCGACCGGCATGCGGACCTTGAGCAGGATCATGTCGCGGTCCTGGGCCGGGATGAACTCCGTCGGCAGGAACGGCACGATGGCCATCGACAGGGCGAAGGCCAGGAGGGCCCCGCCGAGGACCCAGCGCCGGTGGTGGAGGGCCCAATCGAGCCGCTTCCGGTACCAGGCCTTGGCCTTGGCGAACTGCCGCTCCTCGGGGGCCTTGACGATGGCCTTGAGGCTCTTTTCCGACCGGAAGAGCAGGGACGTGGACAGGGGCACGACGGTCAGGGCGACGAAAAGGGAGGCCAGGAGGGAGAAGGCGATGGACAGGCCCAGGGCTTGGGTCAGCTTGCCGGTTATGCCCGAGGCGAAGATCATGGGAAAGAAGACGGCGATCGTCGTCAGGGTCGAAGCGGTGATGGCCATGCCGACTTCGGCCGCCCCCGAGATGGAGGCCTGGTCGGCCGACTGGCCCTCCTCCAGGTGCCGGTAGACGTTCTCGATGACGACGATGGCGTTATCGACCAGCATGCCGATGCCCAGGGCCAGACCGCCGAGCGTCAGCAGGTTGAGGGTGTAGCCGGCGGCGTAGAGGGCGATGAACGTGGTGATGATGGACAGGGGGATGGCCAAGCCGATGACGAAGGTCGGCCGCCAGTTGCGGAGGAAGAGGAAGATGAGCAGGATGGCCAGCAGGCCGCCCTGCCAGGCGTTGGAAACGGTGTTCGAGGTCACCTGCTCGATCATGTCGCCCTGATCCATGGCCACGTGAAAGGCCGGGTTCCCGGGAACGGTCTTGACGAGCTTCTTGACCTCGGCCTTGACTTTCTTGCTGGCGATCTGGGTGTTGGCGCCGGAGCGCTTGCTGACGATGAGGTAGACGCCGTTCTGGCCCTGGATCCGCGCCGTGTAGCGGACATCCCGGAGCGTGTCTTTGACGTCGGCCACGTCGGAGATGTAAACGGGCTCGCCGGCCGCGGTCATGCCGATGACCGTCCGCCGGATGTCGTCGAGGTCCTTGAACTCGCCCATGCTCCGGACGAGGACCTCGGTATAGCGCTCGACCAGGTTGCCGGCCGGCAGGTTTAGGTTCTCGGCCCCCAGGGCCAGCCGAACCTGGTCGAGGGTCAGGTTGCGGCTCTCCAGGGCGGCCCGGTCGATGTTGACCAGGATCTCGCGCTCGTCCATGGAGAAGACGCGGGCCGAGGCGACGCCGTCGATCCGCTCCAGGCGCGGCGCGATCTCGTCCTCCATGATGGTCTTGAGCTTCATGGGCGGCAGGTCGCTGGTGATGCCGTAGAAGATGACCGGGAACTGGCTGAAGCTGAACTTCATGACCAGCGGCTCGTCGGCCTCCTCGGGCAGGTACTGCTTGTAGAGCCCAATCTGGTCGCGGATGTCCTGGGCGGCGAAATCGAGGTTGGTGCCCCACTCGAACTCGACGCTGATGACCGAGACGCCCTCGGAGGTCTGGGAGGTGACCTTCTTGACCCGGTTGACCGAGCTGACGAGCTGCTCCAGGGGCCGGGTCAGGACGTTCTCGATATCCTCGGACGAAGCCCCCGCGTAGCTCGTGATGACCGAGACGGTCGGAAACTCGAGGTCGGGGAAGAAATCGAGCCCCAGCCGGGTGAAGGAGATGACGCCCAGGACGACGAGGATCATCGCCATCATGGACGTCGTGACTTTTTTCTTGACCGAGAATTCCGGGAGTTTCATTTCTTGACCTCCTCGAGGACCTGGACCGCGGCGCCGGCCTCGAGCCCGTAGTTGCCCTCGACGACGACGGCCTCCTGGTCGGCCAGCCCGCCCAGGATCTCGATCATGGTCGTGTTCTGGATGCCGAGCGTGACGTTCTTGCGAACGGCCTTGCCGCCCTCGACGACATAGACGTACGTGTTCTCGAGCACGGCCGTCTGGGGCACGACCAGGGCGTTATCGTGCGACTGGACCTCGAAGACGAGGTCGCCGAACGTGCCGGGCCGGAGCGCCGCTTCGGGGTTGGGGACGTGGACCTCGACCTCGAACTTCTTGGTCTGCGGGTCGGCGGTCAGGTTGACGACGCGGACGACGCCGCGGAACTCGCGTCCGGGCAGGGCCCCGACCTTGAGGACGGCATCCTGGCCCTTGCGGATGCGGCCGATGTTCTCGGGCGAGACGGCCACGGCCAGCTTGATCGTCGAGTAATCCATGAGGGTCAGGACGCCGCCGGCCCCGCCGCCGTAGGCGCCGCCCATCATCGGGTTGATGACGTCGCCGACCTCGGCGTTCTTGGAGGCGATGACGCCGGCGAAGGGGGCCGTCATGAGCGAGACGTCCAGGGCGTGGCGGGCCAGGTTGAGGGCGGCCCGGGCCTGTTCGAGCTGGGCGGAGGCGGCGTCGAAGGCCAGCTGGATCTTCTCGCGCTGCTGCTCGGAGACGGCCTGCTCCTTGATCAGCCGGTCCATGCGCTCCTTGTTCTTGAGGGCGTCGGCGTAGGCCGCCTCGGCCACGGCCACCCCGGCCTCGGCCTGCTTCAGTTGGAGCCGGATGGATTCGGTCTCGAGCTCGGCCAGGAGCTGCCCCTTGGCCACGCGATCGCCGGCCTCGACGCAGATGCGGGCGATCTTGCCGCCGGTCTCGGGCGTGATGTTGATCTTGTTCAGGGCCTCGAGCGTCCCGGTGTAGGTGATCTTCTCGGTGATCCTCTCGCGGGCGGCCTTGAAGACCTTGACCGGCGCGGCGCCGAAGGTCTGGGCCGCGTCCCCGGGCTGGGCGGCCTTGCGGCAGGCGCCGCCGGCGGCGATCACGGCCGCGGCCAGGGCGGTCAGGGCGAGCTTGCGGGCGATCTGGGGGGTGGTCATGGGTTCCTCCGTTAGTTCGAGCGGCTCTCGGACCGGCTCCGGCCGACGGCCTTTTCGAGCTGGGCCTGCGAGATGACGCAGTCGTAGAGCGCCTGTGAATGGTTGGTCCGGGCCTGGCTCAGGGCCACCTGGGCGGTCATGACGTCCAGGTTCGTGGCCAGGCCTTCGCTATAGTTCAGCTCCGCGATGCGGACGGCCTCGCGGGCCTGTTCGACGTTCTTTTCCTGGGAGACGAGCGTCTCCCGGGCCTGGGTGTTGTTCAAAACGGCCTGGCGGACCTCGAAAGCGATGGCCTCCGACAGGCCCTTGCGGGTCCATTGGATCTCCCGGATGGCGGCCTTGGCCTGGCCGGCCTGGGCCCGCGACAGGAAGCCGTCAAAGATGTTCAGGCTCAGGGACAGGTTGATCGTGTAATAGTTCTGCCAGGTCCCGCGACGGAAGTTCATGGCATCGCCCCAGATGCTGTAGGTGCCGCCGACGGCCAGCGTCGGCAGCAGCGAGCCCCGGGCGATCCTGAGGGATTGCCGGGCCATGAGCTGCTGATAATCGAGCTGGCGCAGCTCGGGCCGCTGGGCCATGGCCTCTTCGATGACGCCCTGGCTGCCGGGCTCGAGGGGCGGGGCGGCGAGCTCGCCGCGGACCTCGATCGCCGCGTCGAGCCCGAGGCCGACGACGGTCTTCAAGCCCAGCGCGGCCACCTCGACGCTGTTCCTGGCCCGGATGGCCTGCGGCTTGAGGTTGGCCACCTGGACCTCCGAGCGGAGGAGGTCGAACTTCGAGGCCATGCCGACCGCGTGGAGGTTCTTGACGTTCTCCCGGAATTTCTCGGCCAGGGCCAGGGCCTCGTCGGCGACGGCGGAGAACTCCCGGGCCAGGAGGTAGCCGTAGAAGGCCCGCTTGACCTCGAAGACCGTTTCCTGCTCGGACAGCCGGACCGCCTCCCGGCTGGCCTTGAGGCCGTATTGGGCCTGTTTGTATCCGGCCGTCAGACGGCCGCCGGCGAAGAGCGGCATCGAGAAGGCCAGGGCCATCTGGTAGTCCTTGGTGAAGTCGACGGAGATGCGCTGGGTGCCGCCGGTCATGGAGGGGAACTCCAGGACGAAGAGCTTTTCGTCCAGGGTGTTGGTGCCCTGGGCCGCCAGGGTGGGCAGGAAGCCCGACGCGGCCTGGCGGACGCCCGCCCGGGCCTGATCGACCTTCTCCTGCGAGGCCATGTGGAACGGATTCTGGCGCAGGGCCATGGCCACGGCCTCCTCCAAGGTCAGGACGACCGCGGACCGGGGCTCCTGGGCGGCCAGGACGCCCGGCCCGAGGAGGGCGAACGCCAGGGCAAACAGCGCGACGGCCGGCTTTCTCATTTTCACTTCTCCTTCCCGGCTGGTTCGGGGTTCCGTATCCCCTCGAGGATGAACTGGGTCAGGACGTCGACGGCGTCGGGGGAGAGCGGCCCGTCCCCTCCCCAGAACCGGTTGTGGGCATAGCCCTCGACCACGGCCTGCATAAAGACCGATGCCCGCCGGGCGTCCAGGGCCCGGAACTCCCCCGAAGCGACGCCCTCCTCGAAAATGCGGGAGGCCATTTGGGCGATACGCTCCATCTTGCCCTGAAGGACCGCGACCCGCTTCCTGTCGGCGGCCGGCATGGAGCCGGGCTTCCCGCCGGCCTCGACGTAGACGTGCATGAGCTTCAGCATGGCCTTGTCCATCCAGAGGATCCGGGTCACGTAGCTCTTGCTCTCCTGTTCCTGGATGATCAGCCGGATGGCCAGCCGAAGCTTCTCGACGGCGGTACCGGGACCGGCCAAGACCTCGTCGACCCGGCCGGCCATGTCGTCGAAATAGTGGGCCAGGATCTCGAAAAGCAGGACGCCCTTGCCGGCGATGTACTTGTAGACGGTGGCCTTGGAGAGCTGGGCCTCCCGGGCGACGTCGTTCATCGTCAGGGCGCTGAAGCCCTTGCGGCAGATGACCCGCTCCGCGGCGTGGAGGATGACTTCCCGGTAGCCCTGGCGCCGTCGGGCTTCGCGTTCACGGCGGACATCCGTGTTCTTCATTGTTTTAAACCCATCAGTTCATTTAATGAACTCTAAGGTTTAATCAATAAACCTTAAAGTCCATATAAATTACGCTCCGGGAAGGCGTTTGTCAAGCGCGGCTTTCCGCGCTAGAATACTGATATCTCTCTTTTCATACGGGAAGAGATGGAAAAGGGTTCCCTGAAACGCCCGGCGGTCCTCCTGGCCGCGGCCTGGCTCCTGGCCGGGCCGGCCGGGGGCGCGGTCTGGTGGGAGGTCCGCCTGGACGTCTCGGTCGAGGGCGCCTACACGGTCCGGGGCGGCGGGGCCGCGCTCGCCGGGAACTTCAGCTGCCGCTCCCGCTGGGAAGGCCGGCTGGAGCAGGACGGCGACGACTTCCTCCTGGTGCACCTCAAGACCGAGGTCCTGGAATGGAGGCTCAGGGAGAGGTCCGGCCCGGCGGGAAGCGACAACGTCCTCGAAGCCCCGGCCGGGGTCCAGCCGGACCTCGCGGTGAATTACGTCCTCAAGGACGGCCGGGAGGTCGAGTTCGTCTTCGATCTCGATGGCGTGACCATCCCTCTCCACGCCTCGCCGATCTCGCTCCCCCTGGAGCTGCCGCGGGTCCCGGGCCGCGCCCCCGGCCAGGACTACGGCGATTTCGTCCGGCGCGGCACGAGCCGGGTGGCCATCCCCGAGACCGATCTCCTGGGCCGGTCGCCGGAGCGCCGGTTCTCCTGGAGCTGGCGGCGCGAAAAGCGGCTGATGAAGGGCCCGGCCGTCCTCGATGCGATCCAGAGCCATACGGCCGAGGTGCGAGTGTCGGTGACCGCCCGCTGACCCGGACCGCCGGCGTCAGGCCCGCGGGTGGAACCGGTCGTAGACGCGGCGGAGCCGTTCCCGGCTGACGTGGGTGTAGATCTGAGTCGTCGTGATCTGGCTGTGGCCGAGCATCAGCTGGACCGAGCGCAGGTCGGCCCCGCGCTCGAGCAGGTGCGTGGCGAACGAATGGCGGAGGACGTGGGGGCTGATCTTGGCCGCCAGCCCCGACCGGGCGGCATGGTCGCGGAGCATCTTCCAGACCCCCTGCCGCGTGAACGGCCGGCCCCGCCTCGACAGAAACAGCTCTTCCCGCTCATCGGCGTCGTCGAGCGGCCGGGCCTCGGCAAGGTAGCGCCGTACCGCGTCGCAGGCCGAACGGCCGAGCGGGACGATCCGCTCCTTGCCTCCCTTGCCGCGGCAGAGGAGGAAGCCGTCCGCCAGGTTGACATCGTCCCGCCTGAGCGAGGCCAGTTCCGAGACGCGAAGGCCGGCGCCATAGAGAACCTCGAGCATGGCCCGGTCCCGGACGCCGCGGGGCTTGGCGGCGTCGGGGGCCTGGAGCAGGGCGCCGGCTTCGTCGACGGTCAGGAACTTCGGCAGGGTCAGCCAGGTCGAGGGCGTGGTCAGCCGGGCCGTGGGGTCCTGCCTGACGAAGCCGCTGAGGGCACAGAAGCGGAAGAACGACCGCAGGGCCGAGACCAGGCGGGCCATGGAGCGGGCCGACAGGCCGGCCCGGCTCTCCCCCTGGATGAAGGAGGCCAACGTCTCCTCGGAGACGCGGGCCAGGGCGACGCGGCGGGCTTTCAGGAAATCCGCCAGCTTGCCGATGTCCCGGGCATAGGACTGGACGGTGTTGGCCGCCAGGCCCTTCTCGACGGCCAGGTACTCGAGGAACAGGCGCTGGGCGGCCTCCTGGGAGGCGGCGGGCGGCTTCATGTCAGGGAGGGATTGGAGGCGCGTTCCTGGCCGACCGTCGTCCAGGGGCCGTGCCCGGGCAGGACGACCGTCTCTTCCGGCAGGGTCAGGATGCGCTCGCGGATAGACCGCTCGAGGTCCTTCCAGGAACCTCCGGGGAGGTCGGTCCGGCCGACGCCGCCGCAGAAGAGCGTATCGCCGGAGAATAGGACGCCGCCGTGGATGAAGCCGACGCTGCCCGGGGTGTGCCCCGGGAGGTGGATGACCCGCAGTGAGGTTCGGCCGAAAAAGACCTCGTCGCCGTCGGCCAGGAGCCGGTCCGGGGGCGGCGAGTTCCGGGCCCCGAGCAGGAGGCTGAGCTCGATGAAGTCGGAAACCTGGAGCATGCCCGTGTCGGCGGCGTGCAGGGCCAGAGGCACGGCGTAATGCTTGATGATCTCGCTGTTGGCGCCGATGTGATCGACATGGCCGTGGGTGTTGAGGACGACGACCGGCTTGAGCTCGAGGTCGGCGATGGCCGCCTCGATCTTCACGGGGTCGGCGCCGGGATCGATAACGGCGCAGTCACGGGTCTCCTCGCAGTACGCCAGGTAGCAGTTGGTCTCGAGCGCCCCGACCACGATCAGCTCATACTTCACGGCTCACTCCCCGGGCCATCTTAATGCCAACGTCCCGCGCGAGTCAACCGGGGGGAAATGGGGGACGGGGGAGATGGGGACGGAATGTCCCCCAGTTCCCTTGTCCCCCGTTTCCCTTGTATAATCGGGGCGTGGATGTGTTCATAACGCCGGAAGCGGGGAAAGCGATCGAGGCCCTGCCGGTCTTCCAACCGGAGCCGGGCGCCTGGGGCGTTCTCCTCGGGCACCGCCGCGGCCCGCGGGTCATCGTCGAGGGGATCGCGCTCGGCGGCGGCGCCGGGCGGGCCCCGGATGCCGGGACGCTGGCCGGCTTCGACCGGATCTGGCCGGGCCGCGTCGTCGGCCTGGCGGCCGTGCGCCCCGGCGCCGCGTTCAAACGGGCCGTCCTCGGCCCGGCCTGGTACGGCAAGCTCGTCCTGACGGTCTCGGGACGGTCCCCCGCCTGGACCGTCCTCCCCCGCGTCGTCGAGTTCGAGCGCCGTTTTTTCCTGGCCCCGGCCCGGCTCGCCCCGGCCGGGAAGGAGGATCCTCATGAGTGAGCCTCTGACCCCCGAGGAAGAACAGACCTGCCTGCGGCTGGCCCGCCGGGCCCTGGAATACCATTTCGAGACCGGCCTGCCGCTCCGGTCGCCCGTCCGGTCCGGCCCTCTCAAGGCCAAACGGGGGGCCTTCGTCACCCTGACCGTTGACGGGGAGCTGCGCGGCTGCATCGGCTATCCGCTGCCGGTGAAGCCGCTCGACGAGACCATCATCGAGATGGCCGTCGCCGCGGCCACCCAAGACACCCGCTTCGAGCCCCTGGCGGCCGGCGAGATGGACCGGCTGAAGATCGAGATCTCAGTCCTGGGCCTGCCCGAGCGGACCGAGGCCGACCAGGTCGAGGTCGGCCGTCACGGCATCATCGTGTCCAAGGGCTATTTCCGAGGCCTGCTCCTGCCCCAGGTGCCGCTCGAGCACCACTGGGACCGGGAGACCTTCCTCCGCCACGGCTGCCTCAAGGCCGGACTGCCGCCCGAGGAATGGAAGCGGGGGGCAGAGATCGAGACCTTCACCGCCCAGGTCTTTTCGGAATAGCGGCCGGCGCGGGCCGGCGGTCCGGAGCTATTTTTTCTTCAGCTTGTCCAACTCCGCCTGCGCCAACCCCTTCAGGAAATCGTCCTTGGAGGTCGTCTTGGGCAGGGCCAGGGCCTTTTCGAAGCATTGCTTCGCCTCGTCGGCCCTCTTCAGCTCGAGGAGCGTCAGGCCGAGCTCATAGTAATGATTGACGTACTCGGGCTGAAGCTCGATGGCCTTGCGCAGGGACTTCTCCGATTCGGCGAAAGAGCCCTTGGGGATCGAGCCGTAGATGATGCCGCCGAAGAAGCGCTTGGCGCCGCCGATCTCGGCCATACGCCGGTGCCAGCGTCCCAGGGCGTGCCAGGCCAGATGGTTCGTCGCGTCGAGCTCGAGGGCCTTGTCGATCTCGGTCCGGACTTCCTTCGAGGCGTTGATCTGCTCCTTCTTGCCGAGCATCAGGAGCCGCTTGCCGTTGGCCGCGGCCAGCTGAAAATGGGCCCAGGTGTCGTTCGGGCTGGCCTTTGCGGCCTTCCGGGCCAGGGCGGTGGCATCGCCATAGAGCTTGGCCTGCCGGGCCTTGATGTCCGCCTCCGCGGCCGGGATGATATCGGCGATATCAACCATGGCCCGCGAGGCCTTCCACAGGGCCTGGCCGTTCTCGGGCTCCAGGGCCAGCGCAGCCTGATAGTGCTCGAGGGCCTTGGCGTCGTCGAACGCGGCGTAGGCCGCGTCGCCTTCGAGGATGTGGTCGGCCGCGGTCTGGGCCAGGGTCGGAACGGCCAGAAGGGCCGCGGCGGCGAGAGCGAACAGGATCTTCTTCATTTTTCCCTCCATGTCCCATAACTTCTATAGATTTCCGGGGAAATGTCAAGCGCCGGCGGCCCGGGAGCCCGGCCGAGGCCGGCGTTCGAGGGCCAGGCCGGCCAGGAAGCCCGCCGCGCCAAGCGCCAGGCCCAGGGGGAGCGACCGGGGCCAGGCGGGCAGGCGGACGAATCGGAGACCCGCATCAGCCAGGAACGAGACGAGCGCGTAGCCGCCGCCCAGGGCCAGGGCCAGCAGGCCGGCCAGCGGGGCCCGCTTCCTGAGAAACAGGGCCGCCAGCCCGGGGACCAGCAGGCCCTCGGCCATGATCGTCGAGGCCAAGCCCAGGGTCTTGAGGATGTCCCCCAGACGGACGGCGATGAGCAGGGCCGCCAGCGCCAGGCCTGCCGTTGCCAGCCGGGCCGCGGCGAGAGGCCGGCGGTCCTCCCCCCGTTCGGCCCGCCGGCCCAGGATGTCCCTGGTCAGGGTGAATGCGCCGGCGTTGATGGCGGCGTCCATGGTCGAGAAGATGGCCGCCAGGACGGTGACGAAGACGAGGCCCCCCAGGAAGGTCCCCGACCTGGCCGAGACGAAGCTGGTGACCAGGGGAGCGCCGGAGCTCCCGCCGGGGGCGAGCGGCAGGAAGAGCAGGCCGGCGGCGACAATGCCGGCATAGAAAAGCCCGAGGAGAACGGCCGCGGCGGCCGTGCCGGCCCGCGAGGCGGCGTCGCTGCGGGCCGCCTGCATCCTCTGCCAGGCGACGGGCGAGATGGTCCAGGCCAAAAAGAAGGACAAGGCGATCAGGGCGTTGCGCGAGCCGCCCGCGAGAGGGTCGAAATAGGCCGTTTTGCCGGCTGCGGCGGCCGCCGCCCGCACGGCCTCCCATGACGTCCCCGAGGCCAGGGAAGCGATCATGGCGGCCATGCCGGCCGCGAGGAGGGCGAACTGGAGGACGTGCGTCCTGGCCACCGCGCCGAGGCCTCCGGAGGCGGAATAGACCATGACGATGCCGGCCGCGGCCAGCAGGCCGGGGACGGGTCCGATGCCAAGCAGGGCCCCCAGGAAGGGGCCGGCGGCGACCATCTGGGAGGCCGCCAGGGCGGTCATGTACCAGACGACGAGGAGGGAGGTCAGGGTCCCGGCCGCCCGGCCGTACCGGTCGCGCATGAGACCGGCCGGGGTCAGGCCCGAGACCGCCCTGACCCGCCGGGTGAGCGCGGTCAGGACGACAAGCGTGGCCACGGCGGGCAGGCCGACAATCCAGATCGCGCTCAGCCCGTCGCGGCAGGCCTCGTCGACCGAGACCAGGAGCGAGGCCGCCCCGATCCAGGAGGCGCAAAGCGAGAAGGCGACCCGGGGGGCGTCCAGCCGCCGCGAGGCCAGGAAGAAGGATTCGAGAGAGCCGGGACGCCGGCGGACTCCCAGGCCGGCCAGCCAGAGCACGGCGACATAGGCGGCGGCCGCCCCGAGGAACCCCGTTTTCATGCTTCGGTGAGTATACACCAGAACCGGGGGCCCGGGCTCCCGGTACATCTCCCCGGCGCCGCCATGCTATAATACCCGCCATGAAACGCCCGAGGAGCGCCTGGGTTCTCCTGGCCGCCGCGGCCGCGGCGGCCCTCCCGGCCCGCGTCCCGGCCGCCGCCGGCCAGGCCTCGACCGCCGACCGGGCCGTGGCCAACCTGGAACGGACCCTCAAGGCCGTGACCACCCTCCAGGCCAGGTTCGAGCAGCTCCATTATTCCGCGGCCGTGTCCGAGCCCCTGCGCGAGACAGGCGAGATCTTCCTCCGGAAGCCCGACCGCATGCGCTGGGCCTATAAAGATCCCCAGGACAAGGTCTTCCTCTACAGGGAAGGGGTCCTGGAGATGTACCTGCCCGAAGAAAAGCAGCTGACCCGCAGCCCCGTCTCCAAGGAGGCCCTGGAGTCGGACATCTTCGGCATCTTCCTGGGGACGGTCGCCCTCGGCGACGCCTACGACGTCGAGGACAGCCTCTTCCCGACCACGGCCACCCGGGTCCGGCAGGTCAAGCTGACCCCCCGGACGGAAGGCGAATTCACCCATATCCTGCTGGAGATAGACGAGACGACCTGGCTCCTGCGCCGGGCCATCTTCCTCGAATGGGCCGGGAACAAGCGCGAATTCGTCTTCAGCCGGGTCCGGACCGGGGTCCGCATCCCCGACAAGACCTTCACCCTCAAGGTCCCCCCCGATACTGAGATCATCGACGACACGGAGAACGCCGATCGCCGGGGGCGCTGAACCTTTCGGCCGGGGGCCCGTATGAACAAGCGAGGGCAGGATGCTCTCTCGATGACAGAAGACCGTCTGCTCGTGTCCCGGGCCCTCAAAGGAGACCGCAAGGCGTATGAGATGATCGTCCGCAAGTACGAGCAGCCGCTCACGAGCTACCTCCACCGCATGACCGGGGAGCGCGAGGCGGCTCTCGACTTCGCCCAGGAGGTCTTCATCAAGGCCTACTGCTCCCTCGCTTCCTACCGGCCGGCCTTCAAGTTCTCGACCTGGCTGTTCAAGATCGCCTCGAACCACCTCATCGACCACTGGCGGAAGAAGAAGCTGCCCACCGTCTCGATCGACCAGCCGGTCGACGAAGGCGACGACAGCCTGACGCCCCAGATCCCGGACCCCGGGCCGTCGACGGCGCGCCGGTTCGAGCTGGCCGAGATCCGGGAGAAGATCGAGCGGGCTCTCGAGACCGTGCCGGAAGCGCTCCGGGAGCTGTTCGTCCTGCGCCATGTCAGCGAGTTCTCGTACGAGGAGATCGCGGATATCAAGGGGCTGCCCGTCGGCACGGTCAAGAACCGCGTCTTCCAGGCCAAGGAGATGCTGCGAAAACGAATGGAGGCATCGTGACGGACCACCTCCGCCCCGAGGACCTCTACCTCTATCTCGAGGGCGAGCTGGGCGCTTTTGACGCCGGGCATCTCGAAGAGCACCTCGAGACCTGCCCCGACTGCCGCCGGGCCCTGGCCGAGCGCCGCCTCCTCCACGAGGGTTTCACCAGCCTGCCGCCGTTCGAGGTGCCGCGCGGCTTCGCCGCCGCGGTCTTGGAACGGCTGCCCGCGCCGAAGCTCCGGAAGGCCCCCTGGCTCATGCCCCTGATCGCGGCCGCGGCTTCGCTCGCGACCGGCCTGGTCGGCTTCTATCTCTTTACGGGCACGACCTTCGTCGATCTGCTCATAGGCTGGAACCGCTTTTCCAGCGCCCTGGCCGGCCGGGTCCTGCCCCTGGCGGTCAAGACGCTCAAGCTCGGAGGCATCCTGACCAGGGTCATCGGCGACCTGTTGAGCATGGGCCTGCAGGGGCTCACGACCTTTACCCGCGTCCTGGGGCCGGCGGGCACGATCATCGCGCTCGGCCTGGCTCTACTCCTCGTGTCCTTCCTCGTCTTCTTGGGGACGAGGAAATCCCTCCACCAGGGAGAAGAAGAATGAAGAAGATCCTCGCAGCGGCCCTGCTCGGCCTGCTGATCCTGGCCCCCCTGGCGCTCGCGCCGGACGCCCGGGCCGAGATCAGCACCCGGAAAGAGATCCGCATCGCCCCCGGCGAGACCCAGGAAGAGATCATCAGCTTCGGCGGCCACGTCCTCATCGAGGGCAAGGTCCGAAACGACGTCATCGTCATCGGCGGCTCGATCACCATCAGCGGCCAGGTCGGGCAGTCGGTCGTCGGCCTCGGCTCCCGCATCCTGGTCAAGTCCACGGCCTCGGTGGCCAAGGACCTGGCCGCCCTGGGCGGGACGCTGGAAAAGGAGCCCGGCTGCGCCATCGGCGGCGACACCATCTACTTCCAGACCCGCGAGCTCGGCGACCGTCTGTTCAAGGACGGCCACGTGTTCGACGGCCTCTTCTCGCTCTCGATCATCCCGATCATCGTCGTGGCCAAGCTGGTCATGATCGTCCTCTGGCTCATCGTCGCCCTGATGGGCGCCGCTCTGCTGCCCAAGCCCATCGCCTACGCCGCCGGCCAGATCCGGAAGCGCTTCTGGACCGACCTGGGGATCGGCGTGGTGGCCATCATCGTCTTCACGATGCTCATGTTCTTCGCCACCCTCCTCTGCTTCATCCTCGTCGGCATCCCCATCGCCATGGCCCTGGGCGTGGCCGGGTTCGTCATCAAGGTCTTCGGCCGGCTGGCCGTCTTCTACGTCCTCGGCGAGAGCGTCCTGCGGGCCTTCCGCTCGGCGAACATCACGCCCATGGGCGCGGTCCTGATGGGCTTGCTCGTCTTCAGCCTGGCCGGTTTCGTGCCCGTGCTCGGTTTCCTGTTCACCTTCGCCATGAACGCCGTCGGCTGGGGCGTCACCCTGCGGACGAAGTTCGGCTCGCGGGAGAACTGGTTCGTGAAGAAGCCGGCCGGCTGCTAGAAAGGACGCCAGCGCTCGAGGATCGGCTCGACGCGGACTCCGGGAAGCGGAGGGCCGGCTGCGGAGCGGAGCAGCCGGGAATATCTTGAGAGAGCTCAGAGCTCGAGGATCTCTTTCTCTTTCGCCGCGGCCAGCTCCTCGGCCTTCTTGATCATCTCGTCGAGGAGCTTCTGGAGCTGCTCGATCCCCGAGAACTTCTCGTCCTCGGTGATCTCCTTCTCCTTTTCCAGCTCCTCGATGAACTCCTTGGCCTCCCGGCGCATGTTGCGCAGGGCCGTCTTTTCTTCCTCGAGCATCTTGCCGATCTTCTTGGCCATCTCCCGGCGGCGCTCCTCGTCCAGGGGCGGGATGGGGACGCGCAGGAGCTTGCCGTCGTTGATGGGGTTGAGGCCGAGGTCAGCGCCGCGTATGGCCTTGTCCACCGGCTCGAGCATGGACGGGTCGTAGGGCTGGACGACGAGGAGCGTCGGCTCCGGCACCTTGATGGTGGCCACCTGGTTGACCGGCGTGGCCACGCCGTAGTAGCTGACCTTGATATCCTCGAAGATGCTGATGTTGGCCCGGCCGGTCCGGAGCAGGCCGATCTCCTTGCGGAAATGCTCGGCCGAGGCCTTCATTTTTTTAGCGGTATCGTTGAGCGCGTCTTTGACCATGGCGATCCTCTCACAAGCTGATAAAGGTCCGAGGCGATAATAAAATAGGGCGCCGGACGTGTCAAGGAACCAGGAGTCTCAATAGACCCGCGTGCCGATGGCTTCGCCCAGGACGGCCCGCTTGATGTTGCCCCCCTTGCCCAGGGCGAAGACGAGGATGGGCATGCCGTTGTCGCTGCAGAGCGAGATGGCCGTGGCATCCATGACCTTGAGGCCCTTCTTGAGGACGTCGATGTAGCGGATGGTCCTGAACTTCCTGGCCGCCTTGTCGGTGACGGGGTCGGAGGTGTAGACGCCGTCGACCTTGGTGGCCTTGAAGATGATGTCGGCCCCGATCTCGAGGGCCCGTTGGGCGGCCGCCGTGTCGGTCGTGAAGTAGGGGCAGCCGATGCCGGCCGAGAAGATGATGATCCGCCCCTTCTCCATGTGGCGGATGACCCGCCGGCGGATGAACGGCTCGGCCACGGACTTGATCTCGATGGCCGAGACGTGGCGCGTGGCGGCCCCGGCCTTCTCCAGCGCCGCCTGGAGGGCGATGCCGTTGATGACCGTGGACAGCATGCCCATCTGGTCGGCCGAGCCCTGGTCGATGCCTTCCTTGACGCCCTTGGCCCCGCGGAACAGGTTGCCGCCGCCGATCATGACGGCCAGGTCGACCCCCAGGTCGTGGACCTCCTTGATCTCGCGGGCGACGGACAGGGCCCTGGTGAAATCGATCCCCGTGGCGATGTCGCCGAGGAACGACTCCCCGGACAGCTTCAGAAGGACGCGCTTGTAGGCGGGCTGGGGTGTCGGCATGGTTCAGGCTCCGGCCGGCATTCTACACCGGACGGGCCCGGACTTCAATCCTGGCCGATCTCGAAGCGCGCGAACCGGCCGACCTTGATGTTCTCGCCCATCTTGGCGACGAGCTGGGTGAGCAGGTCGCGGACCTTGCGCTTGTCGTCGCGGATATAGACCTGGTCGAGGAGGCAGAACTCCTCGAAGAACTTGCCCAGCTTGCCCTCGACGATCTTCTCCATGATCTGGGGCGGCTTCTTCATGTCGCCGAGCTGGGCCAGGATGATCTCCTTCTCCTTGGCCACGATGTCGGCGGGGACGTCGGTCGAGGCGATCCACTTCGGCTTGGCGGCCGCGATCTGCAGGCCCAATTCCTTGACCAGATCCTGGAACTCGCAGTTCCGGGCCACGAAGTCGGACTCGCAGTTGAGCTCGACCAGGACGCCGATGCGTCCGTTCATATGGATGTAGGACCCGACCAGGCCCTCCTTGGCGGCCCGGCTGGACTTGGCCTCGGCCCGGGCGTAGCCCTTCTTGCGCAGGATCTCGATGGCCTTGTCCATGTCGCAGCCGCACTCGGCCAGGGCGGCCTTGCATTCCATCATGCCGATGCCGGTGCGTTCGCGCAGCTCTTTGACTTTTTCCGCAGTGATTTCCATGACGGGGCTCTCTCTTCCGTTCTCTTCCGTTCGCTCAGCCTTCCTCGGGGGTCTCGCCGCCCTCGGCGGCCGGGCCGGCGGCGGCTTCTTCGGCCGCCTTCTCCTCGAGCAGCTCCTTGCTGATGCGGTTCTTCTTGCCTTCGATGATCGACTCGGCGGCCTTCGACGCGAACAGCTCGATGGCCCGCACGGCGTCGTCGTTGCCGGGGATGGGATAATTGACGACCTCGGGGTCGCCGTTGGTGTCGACGACGGCCACGATGGGGATGCGCATCTTCCGCGCTTCCTCGATGGCGATGGTCTCCTTCGAGGAGTCGATGATGAAGATGGCCCCGGGCAGCCCGTCCAGGTTCTTCAGCCCGCCCAGGTTCTTCTGGAGCTTGCGGTAGACCTTCTCCAGCTTGGACTGCTCCTTCTTGGCCAGGATGTCCCAGCGGCCGTCCTCCTTCATCTCCTCGAGCTCCTTGAGCTTCTCGACGCTCGTCCGGACGACGCCGAAGTTGGTCAGGAGCCCGCCCAGCCAGCGCTGGTTGACGTAGGCCGACTCGCACTTGGCGGCGTAGTCGCGGACGATGTCCTGGGCCTGCTTCTTGGTGCCGACGAAGAGGATGGTCTTGCCCTGCTCGGCCACGCCGCGCAGGTAGTTCAGGGCTTCCTTGAAGTTCTTGATCGTCTTCTGGAGATCGACGATGTAGATGCCGTTCCTCTGGCCGAAGATGTATTCCTTCATCTTCGGGTTCCAGCGCTTGGTCTGGTGCCCGAAGTGGACGCCCGCTTCCAACAATTCTTTCATCGTGACGGATACCAAGATGAGCCTCCTCTTTAGCGCTTGTGGTACTGAGGAGCCTTGCGGGCGCCCAGCAAGCCGTATTTCTTCCGCTCTTTGACGCGCGAATCGCGGGTCAGCAGGCTGGCCGATTTAAGCACGGGCTTGAGCTCCCGGTTGAACTCGACCAGGGCCCGGGCGATGCCGAGCCGGATGGCCTCGGCCTGGCCCTTGGCCCCGCCGCCGTTGACGCGGAGGAACATGTCGAACTTGTCCTCGGTCTCGGTCAGCTGGAGGGGCTGGCGGATGATGGTCCGGTAGGCGTCGAGCCGAAAGTATTCCGTGAAAGGCCGCGGCCTCTTGTTGACGAACAGCGTGATGTCGCCCTTGCCCGAGCGCAGGAAGACGCGGGCGATGGACGATTTCCTCTTCCCCGTGCCGTAATACTGGATCAGACTCAAAGGGGCCTCCTAAAACTTATATTCCTGGGGATTCTGGGCTTCGTGGGGGTGGGAGGATCCGCGGTAGACCTTGAGCTTCTTGTACAGGGCCCGGCCGAGCTTCCCCTTGGGAACCATGCCCCAGACGGCCTTCTTGATGACCTCTTCCGGGTTCCGGGCCAGGAGGTCCTTGAGGACTTCCTCTTTGATGCCGCCCGGATACAGGGAGTGGCTGTAGTACTTCTTCTGTTCGAGCTTGCGCCCGGTGACCTTGATCTTCTCGGCGTTGATGACAACGACGAAATCCCCGGTATCAAGATGGCTGGTGAACTGGGGCTTGCGCTTGCCGCGGATCAGGTCGGCGACCTCGGTGGCCAGGCGGCCGAGGACCCGGCCGTCGGCGTTGATGAGCCACCACTTCTGTTCGATCTCATCCTGCTTTGGAATATACGTCTTCATGAGCTTCTAACCTTAAACGATAGATAGAAAGATGCCATAAAATACTAAAAAAACGTGGAAATGTCAACTTTTCCGCCAATCGACCCGGAGGCGGCCCTTCCCCAGGGCCAGCCGGGCCAGGACCAGGCCGGCCAGGAAGCCCCCGATATGGGCGAACCAGGCCACTCCTCCGCCCAGGCCGACGTTGAGGACCTGGAGCAGGAACCAGAGGCCCAGGATGACCGCGGCCGGGACCGGCACGACGTCGATGTAGATGAAGAGGAAGACGAAGGTCCGGATCCGGGCCCGGGGGAAGATCGCGGCGTAGGCCCCCAGGACCCCGGCGATGGCCCCGGAAGCGCCGATCATGGGCAGGCGCGAGCCCGCCTGGAACAGGACCTGGGTCAGGCCCGCGGCCGCGCCGCAGGCGAGGTAGAACAGGAGGAAGCGGAGGCGCCCCAGCCGGTCCTCGACGTTGTCCCCGAAGATCCAGAGGTAGAGCATGTTACCCAGGAGGTGGAACAGGCTGCCGTGGAGGAACATGCTCGTCAGGAGGGTCAGCAGGGGCGGCACCGGGGCGGCCGCGGCGGGCGAGCGGAAATGGACGATGTCGTAGGGCACGGCGCCGAAGCGGGCCGACGAGGCGTCCAGGCCGCCCGGGGAGACGGCGCAGAAGATGAAGACGGCCGCGTTCAGCGCGATCAGGGCGACCGTGACGGCGGGGAACCTCGAGGTCGGGTTCTCGTCGCGCAGGGGCAGGAACATGGCCTAAATAAAAAATGCGCTCCGCCCGGCGGCGGGCGGAGCGCAGGGGGATGTCGTGGGATTCAGGGCCGGAGCTACTTCTTCAGCTCTTCTTCGAGCTTCTTGCGCTCGGCGGCCCGCTTGCGGAGCTCCTGGAACTTCTCGAGATAGCGGTCGCCCTCGGCGTTGTAGCGGGCTTCCTTCTCGGGCTCGAGCTTGGCCAGAACGGACTTGTACAGGGGGCCCATCCAGGCGTAGGGCTCGGGGTAGGTCGGGTCGAGATCGATGGCCTTGGTGATGGACTTGAGGGCGTCCTGGGCCAGCTTGCCCCGCTCCCCCGGCGTCTGGAACTGGAAGCGGTAGGCCCGCGACCACTGGTTGACGCCCAGGGCCAGCCAGGCCTCGGCGGAATCGGGCTGGAGGCCGATCCTCTTCAGCCAGAACTCGGCCGCCTTCTCGTAGGACTTCAGCATCTCCTCGGGCGTGCCGGCGGATTCCTGGTAATACTGGGCCATGTAGGCGTAGCCCTGAGGGTTCTCGGGGTCGGTCTCTATGCGCCGGAGGTACATGGACTCGGCCTTCTTGGCCACTTCCTTGTTATCGGCGGAATAGCGCTTGTAGAACTCGGCCACGACGTAGTAGTTGCTCATGTTCTCGGGCTGGAGCTCGATGATGCGGAGATAGAGCTTCTCGGCCTCGGGGAACTTCTTGAGCTTGTCGTACATATCGCCCAGGGAGTAGATGATGTCCTTGTTGTTGGGCTCGATCTCCAGGGCCTTGTTGAGGGCGGCCAGGGTCTTCTGCTCGAGCTCCTTGTTGAGCGGCGTGTCGACGCCGGGCTTGTAGAGCTGCTTGTAGCTCTCGCCGAGGAACCGGTAGGCCTGGACCAAGTTGGGATTGTACTTGAGGGTGGCCTCGTACTCGGCGATGGCCTTGCGGTACTGGTTCTCCCGGAAGAAGCTGTTGGCCTTGCTGAAGTGATGGTTGGCGGCAAGCTTGCCGTACGAGATATCCTGGCAGGCCGTGAAGGCGGCGAGGACCACCGCGACGGCCGCGACGGCCATGATCTTGTGGGTCATCCTGCGAGACATCCTGACCTCCTTATCGTCAAACGCGAATCACAGAGAGAGACAAGAACCTATTTATAAACGATGCCTCCCGCAAAGTCAAGAAAAAAGCCCCTCTCCGAAACCGTCGATCGGGGTCCGCGCTCCCCGGCCGGCCCCCTGTCCGGAAAGGGTCGCCGTTCCCGGGGCGGGCCCGGCCCGCGGCTCAGCTGGTCCGGACGATGAGCCGGATCGGGGTGCCGGAAAGCCCGTATTCCCGGCGCAGGGCGTCCAGGAAGTACTTCTCGTAGGAGGGGGCCAGCGGGCCCCGGGAGCCCAGGAACAGGATGAACGCCGGGGGCAGGACCCCCTTCTGGGTCATATAGCGCAGCTTGGCCCGGGCCCCGTTCTTCAGGCGGGGCGGCTGGGCCTCGACCGTCCGGGCCAGGAACTCGTTCAGCCTGGAGGTTTCGATCCGGATCGTGGCCGAGTGGTAGACCTGCTCGGCCGTGTCGAGGATCTTGACCAGGCGCTGGCCGGTCCGGGCCGAAACCAGCAGCAGGGGGGCGTAGGAGACGAAGCCGAGCTTGCGGAAGACCCGCTCCCGGACGGCGTCCGGCCGGACGGCGTCCTTGTCCACCAGGTCCCACTTGTTGAGGACCAGGACCAGGGGCCGGCCCGATTCGAGGGCCAGCTGGGCGATGCGGGCGTCCTGGCGGGTCGGGAATTCCTGGACGTCGAGGACCAGGCAGACGACGTCGGCCTGGCGGATGTTGGCCTTGGCCCGGACGATGCCGGCCTTCTCCCGGCCGTCCTCGGTCGCGGCCAGGCGGCGGATGCCGGCCGTGTCGACCAGGCAGAAGGGCCGGCCGTCGCGGACGATGAGCGTGTCGGTGCTGTCGCGCGTCGTGCCCGGGATCTCGCTGACGATCAGGCGCTCTTCGCCGACCAGGCGGTTGACCAGGGACGACTTGCCGACGTTGGTCCGGCCGACGATGGCGATCCGCAGGGGCTCCTCGGCCGGGGCCGGGCCGGCGGCCGGCCCGCCGGGGGGCAGGGCGGCGGCTATGGCCTCCTCGAGGGCGCCGATGTTGAGCTTGTGCTCGGCCGAGACGAAATGGATGTCCGTTTCCCCCAGCCGGTAGTACTCGGCCGTCGCCGACTCCTCCTGGACGGGCGAGTCGAACTTGTTGACGACGAGCAGGAGCGGCCGGCCGCCCCGCTTGAGCCGCAGGTAGAGATCCTCCTCGGCCGGGGCGATGTCGCGCTTGCCGTCGAGGACGAAGAGGACGAGGTCGGCCGCGGCGGCCTCGGCCAGGGCCCGCTCGCGGACCTTGTCGCTCAGGGGCTCGTCGGCGACGCCGAAGAGGCCGCCCGTGTCGACCAGGGTGAAGCGCCGGTCGCCGAGCGAGCACTCGGCCGCGAGGCTGTCCCGGGTCATGCCCGGATCGGAGTGGACGAGGGACTTGCGCCGGCCCAGGATGCGGTTGAAAAGAGTGGACTTGCCGACGTTGGGGAAGCCGACGATGACCACCCGGGGGAGCTTCGCCATGGCCCCCCGGGCTATCTCGCAACCAGGGAATAGTCCGGGAAGAAGGCCCGCGTCAGATCGACGTGGCCGCCGAGCGTCTCCCTCTCCGCCCCCTCGACGAGGAAGACGACCTTCTTGACCGGCTTGAAGTTGTAGACCAGGGTGTTGACGACGGCGTAGACGGCGGCCAGCTCGGAGGTCGAGCCGTAGGCGAAGTTCTCGGCGACGTCGCGGCTGAGGTCGACCGTGGCCACGCCGTCCTTGGCGATGAAGACCTGGCGGACCCGGGTCCGGGCCGGCAGCGGCGAGGACAGGCCCTCCTCCGAGCCGCGGATGAGCTCGGCCAGGGCCCGTTCGGCCTCGTCGGCCTCGTTCGGGCCGGCCGGGATCGTCCGCGTCTCCTTGTGCAGGAGATCGTCGTCGTCGGCGACGAAGAAGAGCGTCACGGCCCGGGTCTCGACCGGCTTGGCCTTGGCCTCGGTCCGGGCCTTGGGAGCGACGGCCTCGGCGCCGCGCTTGACCTTTTCCCCGCCCTGGCCGTTGAAGAAGATGATGACCAGGACGGCCAGGGCCAGGATCAGGAAGGTCAGGACGAGCGCGGACCTGGAGATCCCGCCCTTTTTGCGTTTCTTCGCGGCCATGGTCACTTATTCGCCTTTCCGGAGATAGCGGGCCAGGCCGCGGTAGACGGCCTCGGCGACCTTGTTCTGGAAATCGTCAGAGGCCAGCTTCTGCTCCTCGTCCGGGTTGGAGATGAAGGCCGTCTCGACCAGGACGGCCGGGCAGGCCACGCCGGTCAGGACCTTGAAGGGGGCCTGCTTGATGCCCCTGTTGCGCGTCCCGAGCATGGCGTCGAGCTCGCCCTGGACGAGCTCGGCCAGGCGGCTGCTCTCCTTGATGTAGGCGTTCTGGGCCATGTCCCAGAGGATCATCATCAGGTCGTCGTCCGTGGAAGGGTCGATGCGGCTCTGGAGGTCGGACGAATTGTTCTCCAGGTAGGCCAGCCGGCGCGTCTCTTCGTCGGTGGCGTTCAGGCTGAGGAAGAAGGTCTCCGAGCCGGCGGCCTTCTTCTGCACGGCGCCGTTGGCGTGGACGCTGATGAACAGGCTGGCCTTATGGTTGTTGGCGATGGCCGAGCGGTTCTCGATCGAAACGTCGACGTCGCGGTCGCGGGTCAGGACGACCTCGAAGTCCATGCCCTTCTCGATCAGGGCCTTGAGCTTGAGGCTGACGGCCAGGGTGATGTCCTTCTCGAGGTTGCCGAAGCGGCCCTTGGCCCCGGACTCCAGGCCGCCGTGGCCGGGGTCGATGACCACGGTCCGGAGGGCCGGCTCCTGGGCCCGGGCCGGCGGGGCGGCGGCGAAGAGAAGGACGGCGGCCAGGGCGGCGGCGGCCGGTCGGACTATCCTGAAGAAGCGCATGGTCGGGTGGTGGTGGAGGCGGCGGGAATCGAACCCGCGTCCGAAAGCATTCAACGCCAGGTCTCTACACGCTTATCCTCTTCGTTGTTCTCGCCCGCCGGCCCTCGAAGAGGAAGAGCGCCGGAAGGCCAGCCCCGATGTTGTTTCGCTCGCCGGTCTCAAGGCCGGGCCGGTCCGCTATCCCGCTCGGTCGGCGCTCCGAAGGTCCTGCGGGAGAGGGCCCCCGGAACGGCGTGCCTTTCTATTAGGCCGCGACTGCTAAAGGTTCGGCAGTTAAAGGTTTCCACCAGTTTAGCGAGGTGGGTGGGACCTCGGCGTGCAACCTGTGTCTCATTACCTCCGTCGAAACCAGTTCGCCCCCAAACTCCTTTCACTCAAGCATTATAGGGGGCCGGCCCGCGCTTTTCAAGAACGAACCTTCCAGACGGGGTCAAACCTGAACCTTTTTACTTTCGTCTCCGGATCCCTCCACCCCTTCCGGTTGACTTGGGCGGGCGGGAAGCCCTATAGTCCGGATGATCCCTGACCCGAGGAGAACGACATCATGAACAAGCCCGCCCGGAACACCTTGTCTCTCGTCGCGATCGCCCTGCTGGCCGCGGCGGTCCTGGCCGCCTGCGGACCCGGCGGAAAGGCCAAGGGCCCGGCGCCGGCCGCTCCGGCCGCGACGGAAGCGAAGACGGCCCAGCCCCCGGTCCTGGCGCCCCTGCCGCCCATGGGCTTCAACACCTGGAACAAGTTCGGCTGCGACGTCGACGAGAAGCTCATCCGCGAAACGGCCGACGCCATGGTCGAGACCGGCATGCTCGAGGCCGGCTACAAGTACCTGGTCATCGACGACTGCTGGCAGGTCGACCGCGCCGCCGACGGCCGGATCATCGCCGACCCCCAGCGCTTCCCTTCGGGCATGAAGGCCCTGGCCGACTACGTCCACGGCAAGGGCCTCCTCTTCGGCATCTACTCCGACATCGGCCCCAAGACCTGCGCCGGCAGGCCGGGCGCCGCCGGCCATTTCGACCTCGACGCGGCGACCTACGCCGAGTGGGGCGTCGACTACATCAAGGTCGACTGGTGCAACTGCGACGACCTCGACGCGCCGGCCGAATACGCCAGGTTCCGCGGCGCCCTGGACCGCGCCGGGCGTCCCATCGTCCTGAGCATCTGCGAATGGGGCCGCAACGATCCCTGGACCTGGGCCAAGGGCGTCGGCCAGCTCTGGCGCACCACGGCCGACATCGGCGACAACTGGGCCAGCGTCGTCTGGATCATCGGCGCCAACTCGCGGCTCGCCGACGCGGCCGGCCCGGGCCACTGGAACGATCCGGACATGCTCGAGGTCGGCAACGGCGGCATGACCTTCGACGAGTACAAGACCCACTTCTCCCTCTGGGCCGTCATGGCCGCCCCCCTCATGGCCGGCAACGACCTGCGGGCAATGTCCGCGGAGACCCGGTCCATCCTCCTCAATAAGGAGGTCATCGCCGTGGACCAGGACCCGCTCGGCGTCCAGGGCCGCGTCATCATCGAGCGCGGCTACGGCGGCCAGGTCTGGATGAAGCCGCTGGCCGACGGCTCCAGGGCCGTCGCCTTCGTGAATTACAGCGACCGCGAGCTGGCCCAATACGTCCGCTGGGCCCAGATCGGCATCCCGGCCGGGCCGGCCAAGGTCCGCGACCTGTGGGCCCGCGAGGACATGGGCGTCCACTCGGACACGGGAAAGCACTACAACGAGCGGTTCGAGGTCAAGGTGCCGTCGCACGGCGTGGTGCTGGTCCGCATCTGGCCCGGCGCCTAGCGCAAAGGAAAGAGAAGGAGAGGGTCAAACCCGCCTTTTACCCGTTTTTGGATAAAAGGCAGGTTTGACCCCCTCTTGTATTTCAGCGGATGAACTGGTAGGCGACGACGCAGTAGGCGTGCCAGGTGAAGGTCCCGTCGTTCTCCTCGACGGGACGGACCCAGATCCTGACCTTGTCGACCGTCGTCGCGAGCAGGCTTTCCCACTGGCCGACCGGGACGGGCAGGGTGAATGTCACCAGGTTGGTGTCGGCCCGCCAGAGGAAGGAGCCGACGACCGTCTGCAGGTCGCCCGTCGTGTCCAGCTTGATGGTCATGGCCTCGGGCGTCGAAGCGTCCCAGCAATCGTAGGTCGAGACGCCCAGGCTCCCGGAAGCCGCCGTGTAGGCGGTCGTGATTCTCGTCATCTCGTGGAGCTTCAGCGGGGCCAGGACCAGGTTCTCGACGGCCCACTGCCTGGCCGTCCCGTCCCAGGCCAGGCCAGCCCAGGCGAAGACCCACAGCCGGGCCTGGCCGGCCGCCGCGACCATGTCGATCAGGGCCTGGCGGTCGGTCGACCGGGACGAATCCAGGCCGTAGTACCACCAGCCGAACTCGCGGCCGGAGATGGAGCTGTAGACCATCGTCCGGGTCCGCCAGAACCAGCCCAGCTTGAAGCTGTCGAGCGTCGGCTCGATGACGATCCCCTCGGCATGGGCGAACTGGATGTTGACCGACTTGGCGATCTTCGGCGTAACGTTCTCGTCGACGTAGACTATCTCGACCCGGTAGCCGCGGGCCACGAAGGCCAGGCCCTCCAGGCCGGCGACGCCCATATCGGTCCCCTGGAAGGTCCAGGCCGTCTCGGCGTTGACGAAGACCGTCTCGGCGTCCCAGTCGCAGCGGTGGTGATGGTCGCCGCTGGGCATGGCCTCGGTCCGCTTCGTCTGGACGCTCAACCAGGTGTCGCCGATGCGCCGGACCAGCCCCTCAGGCGAGAAGTCGGGCAGCTTGTCGATATCGTCGGCGTACCAGACCCGCCGGGCGTAGAGGCTGCCGTCGGAGTTCATGTTGGAGGCGACCAGCGCCGCCCCGGTCCCGGCCAGGGCCTTGAGGCCCTCGAACGTGCCGGCCGCGCCCGCGCCCGACGAGACATCGGTGTAGATCGTGTTGGCGTTGGCCTTGAACTCTATCTCGGCGCCCTGTAGGTTCTTGACCGTGAAGACGGCCGTGCCGTCGTCGTTGGCCGTCGCGGCCGTGATGTCGCCGAGCGTCCGGGCGAACTGGAGCGTGTTCAGGCGCCTGGGCAGGGCCTTGTGGCGGACCTTCAGGCTGATGACGACCTTGCCGTCCAGGTTGACGATCGACAGCGGGTGAGCCAGGTCGAAGTCGATGCTGACGATGTTGTTCCCGTCCGCCTCGACGGCCAGGTCCGGATCGAGATCGACCTTGATCTCGCCCGTGCCGCTCGGGTCGACGACCGTGATGTCCTCCGGCGCGATGACGGCGCCGTCGGCCGTGACCAGGCGCATCGAGTCGGCGGCGGTGCTCGTGTTCAGGACGAGCTTGAGGCGGTCATAGGTGCCGGCCGGGATGGTGCCGGCGTTGAGGATGTCGGAGACGCCGCTCAGGTCGACCAGGTTGACCTTGCCGGAGGCCGGGTCGGCCGTGTTGGCCGTCCAGAACGCCTGCCAGCCGTCGGCGCCTTTGCGATGCAGGCTGGCCGACAGGAAATGGACCGTCACTTCCGTCCAGTCGTCGGTCGGGCCGTCGGTCATGAGCATCATCAGGGATCCCGTCCCCCCGGACGAGCTGCCGGTGATGTTGCATGACGCGACCAGGCCGAAGCCGGCGACCCCCGCGATCGCCAGCAACGAAAGAAGAAGGCTGCGGATGAAACGACGCATTGGATCCTCCCTCAGGCCGGGAAAAAAGAGATAACCCCTTCCATCAATATGCTAAGCCCTCCCTGGCAGGGTGTCAAGCACGCGGCGATTATCGGCTCCGGGGCGCCGGCCGGAATCCCCCTGATAGGGGATTTTCCGGGGCATTCCCCCTGGAGCCCGGCTAGCCCCGCCGCCGGCCCCCCCCATTGGGTAAAACGTTTCCCAGGTTCGTTTCCGCAGCTGCCTCTGCCCTATCAGGCGCGCCCCGGCCCGCCGCCTTTACGGCGCATCCCTGGTCCTCAGTGGCCGAAAAGGGGTTGGGCCGGGCGCGGGATCGGGCGCGAGAGCAGGCGCGAGGGCAGGCCGCGCCTCACTGCCGGAGAAGGAACGCGACGGCGATCGCGCCCACCCCGGCGTTGGCCCCGACGGCCGGGGAGATGTCGAGGACGAAGGCGGGCGGCCGGCCCAGGACCTTCCCGGTCTCGGCGGCCACGGCCAGCGCTCCGGCCGGGTCGTGGGCATGCAGGATGCAGTGCTCCTCGACCCCCTCCGTCCGGACGGCCGCTTTCAGGCGCCGCAGGATCCGGCGCAGGCTGCCCCTTTGGCTGAAGGCCTTGTCCAGGAGCTTCGTCTCCCCCTCCTCGTTCAGGGAGACGATGGGCTTGAGGTTCAGAAGCCGGCCGGCCAGGCCGGCTATCGGCCGGACCCGGCCGCAGCGGACCATGTATTTCAGCGTCCGGACGCCGACCAGCATGCGCGACCTCGAGACGGCCCTTTCGGCATCGGCCACGATCTCGTCGTGGGGCCGGCCCGCCTCGACCAGCCGGGCCATCCGCAGGAGCAGGAGCCCGGTGGAGCCGGAGACCCCCCGGGAATCGATGACCGAGATGGTCTTCCCCGTCCGCTGCGACACCCGCCGGGCGGCAGTGAGGCTGTTCGAATAGGTGCCGCTCAGCTTCCGTCCGATGTGGATGGCGATGATCGAATCGTAGTGCTGGGCCAGGTTCGCGTACAGCCCCTCGAAAGCCTGCGGCGCGGGCTGCGCCGTCCGGGGGAACTCGGGCAGCTCGTCGAGCATGCGGTAGCATTGGTCCGGGGTGATGGTCACCTTGTCGAGATAGGGGCGGTCGCCGAAGCTGATCTGCAGGGGTACGACGTGGACCTGGTAGCGGTCGAGGAGATCGGCCGGCAGGTCGCAGGTCGAGTCGGTGACCAGGGCGATCGGCCATTTCCGGGCATGGGCGGCCTGGTTCTGCCGCAGCATGTCGTCGGCCTTCTGGAAGACGATATGGCCGCATTTCCTGAGGCGATAGAAGAGATCGGCCGGCGTGTCGGTGTGGACGTGGAACCGGAGCGCTTCCGGCGAGCCGGCGACGACGATCGAATCCCCGAAGGCGGCGATCTCGCGCCGGATCGCGTCCGTGTCGAGCCCGGCGCCCGGCAGGGGCTTGACCAGGGCCTCGGTGCAGTAGCGGCGGCCCACCGCTCCGGCGGGGACCTCGGCGACCGGTTCGATGTCGACGAAAGGCCGCGAGGCCGAGGGGAGCTTCTTGTGCGACGGCTTGGCCAGGAAGTCGAGCATGCCCTCGAGGAACAGGACGATGCCCTTGGAGCCGGCGTCGACGACGTTGGCCCGGCGCATGGCCTCGAGCTTGTGGCGGGTCTCCTGGAGCGCCTCCACGGCCCGGGCCTGGGCCCTGGTCAGGGCTTTTAGGAAGCCGCCCGCCTCCTCCGGCTCGTCCTTGTGGCTGGCCAGGGACTCGGCCCAGCGCCGGATGACCGTGATCATCGTGCCCTCGCGGGGCTCGGCGATGGCCTCGTACATGTAGCGGACGGCGCCGCGGACGGATTGGCCGAATCGGGTCAGCGACATCTCGGCCGAGTCGGAGGACTCGGCGGACATGCCGTAGAGGAATTGGGCGAAGATGACGCCCGAGTTGCCGCGGGCGCCTTCGAGGGCGGCGGCGGCGATGGCCCGGGAGGTGATCTTGAAGGACCGGTTCGGCCGGACGCGCTCGATGATGGCCCGGACGGTCGAGGCCAGGTTGGACCCCGTGTCGGCGTCGGCCACGGGGAAGACGTTGATGCGGTTGAGCTCCTTCTGATTCTCCAGGATGCGCTTGGCGCCGGCCAGGAAGGCATAGTAATAACCCTTCCCGGTCAGGCTCAGGCTCGGTTTTTTCAAATACGGCCTCCCCTCTCGCCGGGCTTCCCGGCGGAGAGGGGCGTATTATAGCAGAGTCCTCAGAGGAACTTCACGTCGGGCGCGACGTTTTCCGGCTTGG
This sequence comes from Acidobacteriota bacterium, assembly GCA_022711665.1. Lineage (GTDB taxonomy): Bacteria > Acidobacteriota > Aminicenantia > Aminicenantales > Saccharicenantaceae > RBG-16-66-30. The sequence continues at coordinate 366,550 of JAKLEN010000001.1, forward strand.
CGCCGGGGGCTTTTCCTACGCCGCAGCCCGACCGGCCCCATTCCGGGCCTGGCGGTACAGGGAGAATGCGCGGGCGCTCTCGACGGCGTGGTCAACAAGAGGCGCCGGATATCCGCCAGGCGGCCGGCAGGCCGGCCGGTCCATCCGGTGAATGACCTCGGGCGCGGCCCCGCGCAGTTCGGGCACCCAGCGCTTGATGTAAACAGCCTCGGGGTCATACCGCTTCTGCTGCAGCCAGGGATTGAAGACGCGGAAGAAGGGCTGGGCGTCGCAGCCGGTCGAGGCGACCCATTGCCAGTTGCCGTTGTTGACGCTGGGATCGTAATCCTCGAGCCGGGCGGCGAAATACCGCTCCCCTTCGCGCCAGTCGATGTGCAGGTCTTTGACCAGGAACGAGGCGCAGACCATACGGGCGCGGTTGTGCATGAAGCCGGTTTCGTTGAGCTGGCGCATGCCGGCGTCGACGAACGGGAATCCGGTCGAGCCCTCCTGCCAGCGCCGCAGCTTGGCCCGGTCGTCGGACCAAGCCAGCCGTTCGTACTCGGCGCGGAAGGGCCGGCCGAAGACCCGCTCGAAATGGAACGCGACCTGGATGAAGAAATCCCGCCAATAGAGCTGCCGCAGCAGCGCGTGCCCGGGCCCGAGCCGGCGGCGAACGGCGTCGTGGACCTCCCGGACGGAGACCGTGCCGAACTTGAGGTGCGGGGAGAGGCCGGTCGTGCCGTCGAGGGCCGGCAGGTTCCGCGTCCGGTCATAATCCGCAAGGCGGCCGATCTTCTTCAGCAGCGCCAGCGCCTCGGCCCGGCCGCCCTGCCGGAAGATCGCCTCATTCCGGCGCGGCAGGACCCGGGCGAAGGCGGCGCCGGCGTCCGTTTCTCCCGCGATCGCCCGACCGCCGGCCCGGTAATTTCGGGACCGGTTGTCACGGGGCGGCCGGGCCCCAAGTGCCCGGGCCGCCCGGAAGTACGGCGTGAAGATCGTGTAGGGATTTCCATCCGCTTTGACCACTGCCTCCGGCTCGTTGAGAGGGATATCGGCGCAAGGCACGAATGAGGCGCCGCCCTCCCGGCACGCCCGGGCCATGGCCAGGTCCCTGGCCCGGCTGAACGGCGTCGAGTCCCGGTTGACGCAGACGGCGTCGATCCGCTCGGCCCGCACGATCCGGGCCACGACGGCCTCCGCTTCGCCCTCGAAAACGCGCAGGCGCGAGCCCCGCCGCCGCAACTCCAGGTCAAGCTCGGCCAGCGAGGCTACCATGACCTGCAAAGCGTTCATGCTCCGGCAGGCGCGCGGCCCGGTCTGCCGGGGGTCGAAGACGAACGCCGGGATGACCTCCGCGGCCGCCTCGAGCGCCGCCATCAAGCCGGTGTTGTCCCGCAGCCGCAGGTCGCGGCGGAAGACGAAGAGCGCCGTGCGGTATCGCCGGCCCATCAGGTCACGCCCTTGTTCGGGAACCAGGGCACGAACTTCGGCGTCCGCGCCTTGTAGGCCTCCCAGTCGGGCCGGCCGGCGTACTTCTTCTCGAGCGGCGGCACGCCCGAAACGAAGACCAGAAGGAATGTCATGAGGGCCGGCCCGGCCAGCCCCGCTGCCCCGTTGGCGGACCCGAGGGCGATGAGCCCGATCGCCCACCACAATAGCGCCTCCCCGAAGTAATTCGGGTGGCGGGTGACGGACCACAGCCCGCTCGTCATCAGCCGGCCCTTGTTGGCCGGGTCGTGTCGGTGGAGGTTCAGCTGGGCGTCGCCGACGGTCTCGAACAGGAAGCCGGCCAGGAAGAGGGCCGCGCCGACGACATCCAGCGCGCCGAGCGGCCGGGCCGGCGCCGCGAAGACGACCGTGATCGGCAGCGACACCACGAGCATGATCAGGCCCTGCAGCATGAAGACGAAGAAGAAGGCCTTGATGCCCGCCGCCCGGCCCCATCGCTTGCGCATGGCCGCGTAGCGGAAGTCCTCGGGCCGGCCCCGGTTCCGCAGCGCGATGTGGACGGCCAGCCGCAGCCCCCAGAGGACGACGGCGGCCGTCATGATGGTCTGGACGGGATCGAGGGCCCCGGTCCGGGACCAGAGCGCGGCCGTCAGGAAGATGAAGCCCGGGCCCCAGGCCGCGTCGACGATGCCGTTGTTGCGCAGGGCCTGGGCCAGGACGAAGACCGCGGTCATATAGGCGAAGACGGCGATCGCGGCGGTCGGGAGCAGGCTGCCGGGCGAATTCATGCGCGCCCCGGATCAGTACACTTTAAGGAGCCGGCCGGCCGTGGCGATGAACCAGCCGGCGAAAGCGCCGAGGAGCGGCCCCCAAACGACCTCGAGGACGGTCATGGCCGCGCTCCAGTCGCGGACCAGCCAGTGATTGACCAGGCCGTAGACCGAGATGCCCAGGACGCCGCCCATGGCGCAGGTCAGGACAGACCGGCCGACGGGCGAGCCGGAGCGGAATTGCAACGAAGCCAGGACGACCATGGCCGTGATCACCAGGGCCTGGGACAGCAGCCCGCTCAGGTTGTTGAAGACGGGCTTGCCGTCGACGAGCGCGGCGATCCGCCGGACCCCTTCCTTGTAGGGGCGGGCCCAGACGACCAGGTGCCAGAGGGCGTCGACGGCGCTGACGCCGGCGAACGAAACCACCCATAGCAGCGCGTATTTCAGGGCCATCGGACCTCCCCCTTTCGCCGTATCGCTCATCGGCGACGGGGCTAGTATAACAGAGACCGCCCCCTCAGCCTAAGGGGCGATCGGGCCCCCTGGCCGCGGCCCCGGACGGCGGTCCGGGAGCCGGCCCGTCGGTCACCATCAGATGGCCGGGAAAATGAAATCGATGGCGTTCGGGCCGGCCTTGGTAATCGTGATCATCTTCTCGACCGAGGGCCGGCCGTCCGTCGAAGCGACGATCGCGTACTCCCCGACCGGCAGGTCGACCTTGACGGCCGTGATCTCGCCGAGCGTCCACTCGTCGTCGTAGCCGACGATGAGCTGCTTCATGACCTCGACCTGGGGCGCCCCGGCCAGGTCGGAGATCTGCCGGATGGAGAGCGTCACGACCAGCGTGTCCGCTTCGACCTTGACCGTATCCGCGTCGGCGACGACGGCCTTCAGGTCCAGGGTGCCGATCTCGGTCGGGATAGGCAGGGCCAGGCCGCCGAAGGCGGCGTCGTCTACGTTGTAGACGTTGCCGTTCACGGCGCCAGCCACCTGGGCCCAGTCGGGGCCGTACGACGGATCGGTCGAAGTCCAATTCGTGGCCACGACGTTGAAGGTGGTCGCCTCGGGGATGTCGAGGAACCAGAACTGGTAGGCGCCCGCAGCGTCGGTCACGGTCGAGTACGGCACGGCGATTTCGTCCTGGAAGTCCTGCCCCTCGGCCCGGGGCTTATAGACCTGGAGCGAGACCTCCGCGCCGCGGATGGCCGCGCCCTGCTTGGTCAGGACGGTCCCCTTGATAATGGTCCGCGTCTGGCTGTCGTCGATCTGGTGGATGGTCGGCCGGAGGATGTACTTCCCGCTGTTGCCGGCGGCCACGATCGAAGCGGCCACGTCGAAATCGAAGACTAGCTCGGTCGTTGAGTTCTCGTTGATGTCGAACCCCTGGACTAGCTTGATCCCGGACTGGACGCCGCTCGGGACCTTCATCTCATGGATGTCGCCCGCGACGTCGACGATGTAGTTCGCCGGCTTGGCGGCGTCGACGCTGTTGGCCGTGCCGAGGATGAACCGCATCTGGGTGTAATGGCCGGCGGCCAGGTCGACCATGCCCAGCTCGAGCCGAATGCCGTTGGCCAAGGTCAGGAGATCAACGGTCCGGTTGACATCCAGGACCTTGGTCCATGACCCCTCCGGATCGCCCTGAAGGTGGGCCGAGATCTCGCCGATCGTGACCCAAACCTGGTCGTAATCGTGCGTCGGCTTGTCGGTCAGGCTCATCGAAAGCCGCCCGATGTCGCCTCCGCCGGCCGAGCAACCGATCAGGCCGACGAGCAGCGCGGCCAGCAAAACGGCCGGCAGAGCAAATGTCTTCGTCCTCGCCTGAACCCTAATCATGATCAGCCTCCTTCTCCTTCCGAATATAGCCCCAACCGCTAAATCAATGATACTACCGGGAAGACCGCTGTCAAGGCGGCGGAGCGCGGAAAACGGCGCGGAAACTGGCAGCGAACGGCATCCCGTTCATAAATGCGGAAGGAGTGGCCCAGGGGTTTAATGAAGCCGCTACATCTTGCGGTTATCATTTTTTATGCCCATAATGGCCTTCCTGTCTTGCAGCGCATTCGCCGTCCCGAGGATCGGGGAACCCGGCTGCCGGGGACGGCCGCCGGGAACCCTGCCCCTCCCGTCGGCGTCTTTAGGGAGTTATGGAGGCACGCATGAAGAAATCGGCGATTGCCGCGATGTCCCGGTCGGGCGCACTGGCGGGTGCGCTGATCCTTGTCACGGCCTTGGCGGCCGTCCCGGCGGCCGTGCCTGTCCGGACCCCGTCAGCCCCTCAGTCCAAGCCCGAGATCCTGATCCTCGGCACCTATCACATGGCCAACCCGGGGCGCGATGTCTTCAACACCAAGGCCGACGACGTCCTCCTGCCGAAGCGCCAAGCCGAGATCGCCGAGCTCCTAAAGGTCCTCGGGAGATTCCGGCCGACGAAGATCGCCGTCGAGAGCAACGTGTTCGAGGACAAGGTGAAAACGCGCTATGCCGACTACCTCGCCGGCAACGACGCGCTCACCCGGAACGAGATCGACCAGATCGGCTTCCGGCTGGCGAAGGAGCTGGGCATGAAAACCGTCTGCGCGGTGGACTGCGACGGCGATTTCCCCTGGCCCCGGATCGTGAACTACGCCAAGGGAAAGGGGAAGGCCCGGGAGTTCGATCAGCTGTACGCGGAGGTCGGCGAGATGGTCAGGAAGGAGAACGATTTTCTCGCCTCGCACTCCGTGCTCGAGACGCTCCTCTACCTGAACGCCGACGACAGGACCGCCTGGGACATGGGGTTCTATTTTCGCATCGCCCATTTCGGCGAGCCGGGGGATTACGCCGGGCCGGACTGGCTGGCCGCCTGGTACCAGCGGAACCTGCGCATCTACAACAACATCACCAGCCTGATCGAATCGCCGAAGGAGCGGATCCTGGTCATCTACGGCTACGGCCACCTCGGCTGGCTCCGGCAGATGGCGGAGAATGATCCGTCAGTACGGCTGCGCAGGCTGGCGGAGATCGCCGCGGCCCGGGCCCGGTAGGTTCGGATCCCGCCGGCCTCGGCCGGCGAGCCCAAGCCCTAGCCCCTGAGGAACTCCGGCGGCACGGCCTTGAGCCTGGCGATATCCGTGATCCTCTCCCGAACGTCGAAGCCCGAGGCGCAGCTCACGCGGCACGTCTCGCAGGCGGAGCAGGGGTCGCCGCCCATCTCGACCGCGTCAAGGGCGGCCCGGGCCTGGGCGGGATTGCGGTAGCCGTAGGCGTACATGTAGCTCCGCATCAGGGCGGGGATGTCGAGGCGGGCCGGACACTGGGGGGCGCATTGCCGGCACTGCCGGCAGTAGAGGTCCAGCTCCGGGCTCGCCGCCGCGAGCTTCAGGCTCTGGAGCTCCCGTTCGGAGAGCTTCAGGTCCTTGATCATGGCCAGGTTCTTCCGCATCTCCTCGACCGTGGACATCCCGGAGATGATGCTCGAGACGTTCGGGTTCTGGAGGACCCACTTCAGGGCGGCGTCGCTGTCGAACGGCGGAGCGCCGGCCTTGGCCCGGCCGCCGCCCGCGGTCGTCTTGAAGGCGAAGACGCCCACCCCCGCCTTGGCCGCGTAGGCCAGGGCTTCGTCCATGGCTTCCTTGTTCCCGATCTTGAAATTGTATGAGGTCATGGCCACGTCATAGACCCCGGCGTCGGCCGCGGCCCGGAGCGCGACGTCGCAGCCGCCGTGCGTGGCGATCCCGGCGAAGCGGATCTTGCCCTGTTTCTTGAGCGCCGTCATGGCCTCGAGGACGGGGTCGAAGACGATGAACTCCCGCTTCTCCGCGAACGGCAGGAAAAGCATGTCCACGTGGTCGAGGCCGAAGCGCTTCAGGCTCTCCTCGGCCGTTTTGACGTAGGACTCGGCCTTCATGTCCTTGGGCAGGGCGCCGGCCCGGGTGTCCGTGCCCTCCGCGGCGGCGGCCGTGCCGACGACGAACGAATCGCGGGGCAGGTCCTTCAGGGCCTGGCCCACCAGCCGCTCGTTGTTGCCGTGGCCGTAATAGGTGGCCGAGAAGAAGAACTTGATGCCCGCGTCGTAGCCCTGGCGGATGAACTCGACGGTGGGCGCCTCGGCCGTGCCCATGCTGATAAGCGGCGTGACCAGCCCGGTCTTGCCGAGCGGCCGGCTGGGGAGCGCGGGGACGGCTCCGGCGGAGGTGAAGCGCGCCGCTGCCGACGCTGCCCGCGCCGAGCGCGGACCCATGACGCCCGGGACGACGGCGGCGCCGCAGATCCCGGCCAGCCCCTTTTTCAGGAATTCGCGACGGAGGTTCTTGGCCATGTGTTTGTCCTTTCACCCGACCTTCATAGGCACGTTAACAGAGCCGGGACGGACAAGTCAATGAGAATGGCCCCGGTGATGCCGTGAACATTCGGCCGGGCTGCGGCGTACACTCCATAGAACGAGCTGCGGGATCCGCACGGGGAGGACGTCATGCACAAAGATCCGCTCATGCCAGGGCTTGGGATCCTCGCCGTCGCCGCCGCGATCGGCCTTGGTTCGGCGCCCGCGCCATCCGCCGACGCCCCCGCGGTCATCGAGAAGATGGTGAACGTCGGGCCTATAGACCTCTTCTTCCGGATCTACGCGGGCGGCGCGCCGACCGTCCTCCTCGAGTCCGGCGGAGGCCTGGATTCCGGAGAGTGGACGACGTTCGGCCCGTGTCTGGCCAAAGCGACCGCGTCGACGGTCGTCACCTATGACCGGGCAGGCTTCGGCCGGAGCGGCCTGCCGGACACGCCGTACGACTTGGCCCAGGAGACGGGCTGGCTGTGGGCCGCCCTCGAAAAGCTCGGGCTCGATAAGAACATCATCCTCGCCGGACATTCCTACGGGGGCTTGCTCCTCCGCCACGAGGCGGCGACGCGCCCAGGAGCGGTGCGGGGCTTGGTCTTCATCGATCCCTTCACGGTGGAGTTTGTCGACCTGATGGGCATCGACTACTGCAATGGTCGCGAGGGCCTGGGGAAGCTGCCCCGGCTGAGCCCCGAGCAGTACGCGGGCCTGAGCAAGCAGGACAGGGCCGACCTGCGCATGGCCGGTTATCCGGGCGGGAACCTGGCCGCGAAATGCGACCTGCTGCGGCCCCTGGCCTACCCTCAGGACATTCCCGTGCGGATCATCACCTCGGGCCGGACCTGGATGAGAGAGAATGAGATGCCGGCCTGGCGGCAGGCGCACCAGCGTCTGGCAGCCTCGATCGCCGGCGCGAAACTCGTCGTCGCCTCGGAAAGCGACCACATGATCCACGAGCGCCAGCCCGACCTCGTCATCAAGGCCGTCGCCGAAGTCATCGCAGAGAGCCGGACGCCGCGCTGATGCGCCAGGCGCCGGAACGGTCGGCTAGGCGGCCGGCGGGAGCTCGATGCGGTACTTGCAGCTCTTCTGGCCGCGGCGGATGGAGGCCGTGACCCGGGCCCGGGCCGGCGAGCCGGCGACGGCCGAGAAGAGCGTTTCCGCGAAGCCCTCTGAACAGGAACAGAGCACGCCCAGGTCGGCCGGGTGGTCCTTGGGGATCAGGGGGCAGACGCAGGCGCTCTTGTTCTCGTCGATCTCGATGACGCCGCGGGCGCGGTCGTATTCGATGACCCAGTTCCATTCCCGGCGCAGGAAGTCCAGGAACTCGCTCATCCGGCCGCGATATTCGGCGGCCGTCGCAGCCATGTTCAGGTGCTCGAAATGGGCCTTGGCCCCGCTCTTCAGGATCCGCTTGGCCTGCTCTTCGTCGCTCCCGGCCAGCGCCGGCAGAATGGCCACGATCCATTTCTGGGGCATGGTGGCGGCTGGCTTGGGCTCGGCCGTCTGGGCGCCGGCGCCCTCCCCAGCCGCGGCCGTCGCGGCCGGCACGCCCAGGCAGGCGCAGAGCCCCGCCAGGCAGCCGGTTTTCATGAAGGACCTGCGATCGGTGCTCATACCAGGAATTATCCTAGGGACCTTCCGCCGCGTCAAATCCCGCCCGGGCGCCGATCGTGCGGCTGAGGACGCGGAGCGGTTGGAGGCCGCGGCCCTGGCTGAAAGACGCGCCCCTGCCCGAGATCTCAAGGAAATTGCCCGATAACGGGAAAATCGGGGATTTCGGCGCCGGGACCGACGAGACTCGGACTCGCGGCCTCCGGCGTGACAGGCGCTTTACCGGCTGATCAGATAGATGATCGCGAACACAAAGGCCGAGACGTAGGATCCAACGCAGGGAAGGTAGAGAGGCCCGGTCTTTCCGGTCTCTTTGAGGGTCAACTGCTTATACTGGTCAACATACTTGACCACATAGAGCTTCAGCAGGAAGAAGTTGATCTTGACCCCTCGCTTAGAGACCTCATGGACGATCATCATGGAGAAGACGATCGCCGAGCCCAGTGAGATGAAGGCCATGATCGCGGCAAAGATAGCCATCTTTCCCTCCCGCTAAACAGATACGCATAGCCGAAGAAAGCGTTCGATGCCCGGCATCCGGACGGACTCGGAGCAGCAGGCGATGGGAGTGACCGGCCTCCCTATTATTACCCAAATATCATGGGCCGGGTCGTTCTGCACTCAAGGGGAAATGCGGCGTGCGGATGGACGAACAGGAACCAAGATTGTCAGGGGAAAACCTGGGGAAGAGGTGGCGGGGCCGACGAGACTCGAACTCGCGACCTCCGGCGTGACAGGCCGGCGTTCTAACCAGCTGAACTACGACCCCGCGAGGGCCCGCATATTATAGAGAAAGCGCCCTTGACTTTCAAGGCTCTCCCTCGGACAGGCAGTCCCCTCCCGAAGAGCCGCCTCTTTCAGCCAGGAACGGCGCTCCCATGCGGGGTCAGTGCCAAAAGTCCCTCACATCCGGCCGGGAGGCCCGGTTCCGTCGAGATCGGGAGCGACGCTCACCCGCCCGGACAGCCCCTGAACCGGCGGGACGGGGGTGATCCCCGTGGCCCTCGCCTGGGCAAGGGGATTTCTGGTAAACTGGACGGAGGGAGGGGATCATTATGGAAGAACCCACGAAGAAAGACGATTTCCTGAAGTCGCTCGGCGTCGATATGGACGCCATCAAGGCCCGCCTGGCCGAGATCAAGGCCGCGGGCGGCAAGCTCACGGCCGAGGCGAAGCAGGACCTCGAAAAGACCGTCAAGGGGCTCGAGGCCACCCAGAAACAGCTCGAGAGCCGGATGGGCGAATGGGCCAGGGCCGGCAAAGTGGCCGGGGCGGACGTGGCCGAGGGCCTCAAGCGTGCCGCCAGAGAGCTCAAGAAGGGCATCGACGAAGCCGCGTCCCATCTGAAGAAGTGATCGCCTGACCGGCGGCCTATCCCCCGAGCCATGCCCATCCATAACAACGACATCGCCGCGATCTTCGACGAGCTGGCCGACCTGCTCGAGATCAAGGGCGAGAACCCCTTCCGCGTCCGGGCCTACCGGAACGCCGCCCGGACCGTGGCCGGCCTGTCGCGCGGCGTGGCGGAGCTCGCCGCCGAGGAGAAGGGCCTCGACGGCATCCCGGGCATCGGCCGGGACCTGGCCGACAAGATCCGGACGATCGTGGCCACGAAGAAGCTGCCTCTCCTCGAGGAGATGAAAAAGGAGCTGCCCGAGGGTCTCAGCACCCTGATGAAGGTCCGGGGCCTGGGCCCGAAAAAGATAGCCGCGCTCCACAAGGCACTCAACGTCTCCTCGCTCGCCGACCTCCGGAAGGCCGCCTCCGGGGGGAAGATCCGCGAGCTCCCCGGGTTCAGCGAAAAGACCGAGCAGGCCCTGCTCGATGAGCTCGGCAAGACCAAGATCACCGAGCGCGGGCCGGAGCGCTTCAAGCGGGCCCTGGCCGAGCAGATGGTCACGCCGCTCTTCGAGGAGCTGAAAAAGGCCAGGGGCGTCGAGGAGATCTCCATCGCCGGCAGCTACCGCCGCCAGGCCGAGACCGTGGGCGACGTCGACATCCTGGTCGCCGCCGAGAAGAGCCGGGACGTCATGGACCGCTTCGTCCACGCCGACGACGTGACCCAGGTCCTGGCCGAGGGCGACACGAAATCGTCCGTCCTCCTGCGCGGCGGGCTCCAGGTGGACCTCCGGGTGGTGCCGCTCGAGTCGTGGGGGGCGGCGCTCCATTACTTCACGGGCTCCAAGGCCCACAACATCGCCGTCCGGCTGATGGGAGTCAAGCGCAAACTCAAGGTGAACGAGTACGGCGTCTTCCGGGGCAAGAAGATGATCGCCGGCCGGACCGAGGCGGAGATCTACAAGCTCTTCGGCCTGCCCTACATCGAGCCCGAGCTGCGGGAGGACCGGGGCGAGATCCAGGCCGCGCTAGAGGGCCGGCTGCCGCGCCTCGTCGAGCTTCGGGACATCCGGGGCGACCTCCACTCCCACACCAGGGCCACCGACGGCCGCTACTCGGCGGAGGAGATGGCCGGGGCGGCGAAGGCGCGGGGCTACGAGTACCTGGCCGTCACCGACCATTCGAAGCGCGTCACCATGGCCCACGGCCTGGACGCGGCCCGCCTGGCCCAATCCATCAGGGAGATCGACAGGATCAACGCCCGGCTCAAGGGCGTCACCCTGTTGAAGTCGATCGAGTGCGACATCCTGGCCGACGGCTCGCTCGACCTGCCCGATGCAATCCTGGGCGAGCTCGACCTCGTCGTCTGCTCCATCCACTATAACTTCAACCTGTCGAAGGACAAGCAGACCGAGCGCGTCATCCGGGCCCTGGACAACCGCCGCGTCAACATCTTCTGCCATCCGACGGGACGGCTGATCAACGAGCGGCCTGGCTACGAGATCGACCTGGAGAAGGTCATGCGGGCGGCCGTCGAGCGCGGCTGTTTCCTCGAGCTCAACGCCCACCCCGACCGGCTCGACCTCGACGACGTCCACTGCCGGATGGCCGGGGAGATGGGGCTGAAGATCGCCGTTTCGACCGACGCCCACAGCACGGGCGATCTCGACCTGATGCGCTTCGGGATCGGCCAGGCGCGGCGCGGCTGGATCGAGGCGGCCGACGTCATCAACACCCGCCCCCTGGCCGAGCTGCGGCGGCTCCTCAAGAGGACGTAGAGTCCGGGGCGGACGGCTTCACGTCGCACGAGTTCGTGGCGCAGGAGGCGTCCCCTTCGGCCTCGATCTGGAAGGTCGAGTGGAGGATGCCGAAGCGCGACGAGATCTCCTCCTGCGACCGCCGCAGGATCGCGTGCGCTTCCGCCCCGGTCCGGACCTTCAGGTGGGCGCTCAGGGAAATGAACTCCGGGGTGATGGCCCAGACGTGGAGGTCGTGGACCTCGACGACGCCGGGGACGGCGGCCAGGCTGGCGGCGACGGCGGCCACGTCGATCCCGGCCGGGGCGCTCTCCATGAAGACGCGGAAGGAGTCGCGGATGAGCTCGGCCGAGCTCCAGAGGATCAGCACGCAGACCGCGGCGCTGACGATCGGGTCCCAGACGGGGGAGCCGGTCAGGGCGATGAGCAGGGCGGCGGCCAGGACGCCGAGACTGCCGAGGGCGTCGGCGGCGACGTGGAGAAAGGCGCCGCGGACGTTGAGGCTGCGGGCCCGGCTCCGGTAGAGGACCGCGCCCGAGGCGATGTTGGCGGCCAGGCCGAAGACGGCCACGGCGAGCATCAGCCCGCCCTTGACCGGCTGGGGCGCCCGCAGGCGCAGAAAGGCCTGGTAGCCGATCACGGCGGCGATGATCCAGAGCGCGATGCCGTTCAGGGCGGCGGCGAAGATCTCGAAGCGGCGCCAGCCGAAGGTGCGGCCCGACGGCGACGGCCGGCCCGAGAGCCAGAAGGCGAAGAGGCTCAGCCCGAGCGCCGCGACGTCGGTCAGCATGTGCCCGGCGTCGGCCAGCAGGGCCAGGCTGCGGCTCAGGACGCCGCCGGCGACCTCGACGACGAGGACCGAGGCGGTGATGACCAGGGCGACGCGGAGGGGGCGCTGCCGATCGCTGGTGCGATCGGGATCGGCGACGGGAGCGACGGCGGGACCGTGGGCGGGGGCGGGGGCGCGGTTCATTGATCTATCGCTTATCCCTTGTTGAAGAAACTTTAATAAGTATAGCGCTTATTAATGGAAATCGCCCTTCCCTTGAATAAGGTCACATCTTCTCGAGGGCGGCGATGCGCTCCTCGATGGGCGGGTGGGTGCTGAAGAGCCGGTTGACGCCGCCCCCGCCCTTGAGGTTCTTGAGCGGGTTGACGATATAGAGGTGGGCCGTGGCCTTGTTGGCCGCCTCGAGGGGCTCGGCGTCGGCCGAGATCTTGCGCAGGGCCGAGGCCAGGCCGGCCGGGTAGCGGGTCAGCATGGCGCCGCTGGCGTCGGCCAGGAACTCGCGCTTGCGGGAGACGGCCAGCTGGATGATGGTGGCGACGAGCGGCGAGAGGACGGCCAGGGCCAGGCCGGCGAGGACGAGGAGGCCCTCGGCCCCGCCCGAGCCGCTCCGGCTCCGGCCGCGCCGGCGTCCCCCGCCGCCCCACATGAAGGATCGCAGCATCCAGTCGCTGAGAAGGGCCACGACGCCGGCCATGACCACGACCAGCGTCTGCAGGCGGACGTCGTAGTTCTTGATATGGGACATCTCGTGGGCGATGACGCCCTCGAGCTCGACGCGGTTGAGCTTTTCGAGAAGTCCCGTCGTGACGCAGATGACGGCCGTTTCGGGCTTGCGGCCGGCGGCGAAGGCGTTGGGGGCCGTGTCGTCGATGACGTAGCACTTCGGCGCCGGGATGCCGGCGGCGATGGCCAGGCCTTCGACGACGTTATAGAGGTAGGGGAACTCGTCCTTCGAGACCGGGCGGGCGCGGCTGATGCCGAGGACGATCTTGTCGCTCGAATAATAGCCGACGGCCGCCGAGCCCATGGCGACGAGCACGGCCAGGACGAGGCCGCCTTTGCCCCAGCCGGTCACATACTCGAAGAACCAGACCAGGACGAAGATGAAGACGACGAAGAAGGCGACCAGGCCGGCCGACTTCCACTTGTTCCTGGATATCTGCTCGTACAACTCAGAACTGGACCTTGACCGGGCCCTTGGCGACCTCGTCCTCGATCTGGAAGTACTCGCGGGTCTTGAACCCGAACATGTTGGCGATGATGTTCGAGGGGAAGATCTGCTGGCGCATGTTGAACTTCATGACGGTGTCGTTGTAGAACTGCCGGGCGTAGGCGACCTTGCTTTCGGTCCCGGCCAGCTCCTCCTGGAGCATGAGGAAGTTCTGGTTGGCCTTGAGCTCGGGGTAGGCCTCGGCCACGGCGAAGAGGGACTTGAGGGCCCCGGTCAGGACGTTGTCGGCCTCGCCCTGGGCCTTGACGCCCTGGGCGTTGACGGCCGCGGTCCGGGCCTGGGTCACGCGCTCGAAAACGCCGCTCTCATGCTTGGCGTAGCCCTTGACGGTCTCGACCAGGTTGGGGATGAGATCGTAGCGGCGGCGCAGCTGGACGTCGATCTGGGACCAGGCGTTGTCGCAGCGGTTGCGCAGGGTGACCAGGGCATTGTACATGCCGACCGCAATCAGGGCCGCGGCCGCGACGATGACGAGCAAGAGTACGAAAGCGCCCATGAATTCCTCCTTCGGACGGGGTTCCGTCCTTAACAATAAGGGACACCGAGCCGAAAAATCAAGTCCCGGGTCCCGGGTTTGGGGGCCGATGATGCCCGGGTAAAAATACGGAACCGTGCCGGCGGAGTTTAAATCGGTCCCTTTTTACCAGTTGTCGGTGCGGAAGGGGGAGGCGGGCAGGCCTTCCCTGTTGGCCAGGTTGGGCACGGCCAGGTCGTTCCAGCCGAAGCGGACCGCCCGCGGCGAGGCGACGCGCGGGCTCCACACGACGACGGCGTCCCCGGCGATCTCGGCCTCGGCCTTGTAGAAGACGCGGTCCTCGCCGGCGATCTCGAACCACGTGAGCGTCCGGCCGTCATTGCTGACGAGCCCGCCGCCGACGTTATCGAAGGACAGGCGGATCAGGGTCCCGTCGACGCTCATCGAACGGTAGAGCGGCCCCGAGCAGACCAGCGTCTTTTCGCCGTAGACGTTGGCCCTGGCCCAGAGCGACAGCCGGTAGCCGACATCCCGCTTGTTGGTCGGATGGATGTCGCGGAGGTTGGCGATGTCCGTGACGACAGCCATGCCCGTATTGGGCAGGCGCAGGGCGTTCCGCTGGGCCTCCCAGATGAGCGGCAGGCGCTGGTAGTCCGGGACGTCGACGACCGGCTTCTCGCCGCCGTAGCCGTAATCGTAGGGCGCCAGCTGGACATAATAGAACGGGAAATCGCCCAGCCCCCAGGCCGTGCGCCAGCCCTGGATGAGGGCCGCCATCTTCGTCTCGTAGAGGAGGCCGTCATCGCGGTTGGCCTCGCCCTGGTACCAGATGGCGCCGCGGATGGCGAACGGCGTCAGGGCGTGGATCATGCCGTTGTAGAGCGTCGTCGGCGCCTGGGGATTGTCGAAGGGGTTGGGCGGCAGGGCCGGCGGCGTCCCGACGGGTTGGGGCGGCCTGGCCGCCAGGGCCTTGCGCCCGTCGCGGGCCCAGGCCTCGATCGCCGGCAGGGACTTGGCCAGAGCCGCCTTGTATCCGGCGTAGCGGTCGACCTGGGCGTCCAGGAGCGGCTTGACCTCGGGCACGGCGGCGAAGCCGATCGGCGGCGTCCAAGGCTCGATCCGCGTCCCGCCCCAGGAGGCGTCTATCAGCCCGACCGGCACGCCCAGCCGCCGGTGCAGCTCCAGCCCGAAATAGTACGCGACCATCGAGAACGTCCGGACCGAATCAGGCGTGCAGGCCGCCCACCGGGACTCGACATCGTCGCGCGGCATGTCGGCCGTCCGCTTGGGCACGAAGAACAGCCGCAGGCGCGGATGGCCGGCCCGCAGGACGTCCGGGGACGGCATGCCCAGCCAGGCGAAGGACATCTCCATGTTGGACTGGCCGGAGCAGACCCAGACCTCCCCGACCAGGATGTCCTTGACGGCCAGGGCCGGGCCCGTCGCGCCGCGGACCGTCATCTCGAGCGGCGCGTCGCCGGCCTTGAGCGCGTCGAAAACGACCCGCCACGTCCCGTCGACGGTCGAGGCGACCGTCTTCCTCTCCTGGCCGGCGAGCAGGACCGTGACCGCTTCGCCCTTGCCGGCCCAGCCCCAGATCGCGATGGGCTTCTCCTGCTGCAGGACCATGTGGTCGCCGATGACCGCGGGCAGCCGGACCGCGGCCGCGAGCGGCGCGGCCGGGCCGGGCCCGAGGACGCCCAGGACAAGGCCGGCGGCGGCGAACGCCGCGAGCCGCTTGATCGAAGAGCTCATGACACCCTCCCGTCTATTCGGACGATGCGTCTGACAGGTCGAAGATATAGCCCCGGACGGTCCAAGTCAAGGCGCCGCGGCCCGCCGGCGGGGGCGAAGATCGGGGTTGCCGCGACGCCGGCGAATGTGGAGAATAGGGGGTTCGAGAAATCCCCGGACAGGAGGTTCCTGATGAAGCCTATCGCCCGCGCCGTCGCCGCCGCCGCCTGCCTTTGCGCCATCGCCGCCTTCGCCTCCGACCAGGCCCCGACCGTCGATTGGGACATGGCCGCCAAGATCCGCGAAGAGGGGCTGCAGCGCTCCCAGGTCATGGACATCGTCGGCTACATGACCGACGTCCTGGGCGGCCGCCTGACGCTTTCGGAGAACATGAAGCGGGCCCAGCTCTGGGCCAAGGGCAAGATGGAGGCACTCGGCCTCGAGAACGTCGCCATCGAGCCGTTCATGGATTACGGCGCCGCCTGGGACAACGAATATTTCTCGCTCCACATGCTCGCGCCGGAATACCAGCCGATGACGGGTTTCCCCCTGGCCTACACCTCCGGGACAAAAGGCAAGGTCGTCGCGCCCGCCGTCATCGCCGCGGACATCCAGGTAAAGAAGGACCTCGACCGCTACAGGGGCAAGCTCAAGGGCGCGGTCGTGCTCTCGACGCCGCCGTATACGCTCGACATGGCCGCCCTGACCCAGGGCGTTTCGCGCCTGACCACGGAAGACCTGGCCCGCCTGGAGGAAACGGTCGTGCCCCGGCCGCAGCGCGCCCCGGTCGTCCCGCCGCCGCCGAATCCCGACCTGATCAAGCCCGAGGACAAGATCGAGTTCTTCCGGGCCGAGGGGGCCGTGGCCGTCCTGCAGTGCACGGGCGGCCAGATGGGGTCGGTCGTCGGCTTCTCCCGTCCCGGGGCCAACGAGGACCACTGGTCGCGGGAGAAGACGCTTCGGACGCCGCCGATCATCGCCGTGACGCCGGAGCACTACAACCGGATGTTCCGCATCCTCCGGCGCGGCATCCCGGTCCGGGTCGAGGTCGAGGTCCGCAACCGCGTCGGCGACAAGGTCGAGAAGGCCGCCAACGTCCTCGGCGAGATCCCGGGCACGGACCTGGCGGACCAGGTGGTCATGCTCGGCGCCCATTACGACAGCTGGCACGAGGCCGCGGGGGCCAGCGACACGGCCTCCGGCTGCGCCGTCGCGCTCGAAGCGGTCCGCATCCTCAAGGCGATCGGCGTCAAGCCCCGCCGGACCATCCGCGTTGCTTTCTGGGGCGGCGAGGAACAGGGCCTGCACGGCTCGCGCGAGTACGTTCACGCCCGCTTCGGGAACCCGAACGATCCGAAGATCGGGGCCAAGCCCGGCTACGAGAAGCTTTCCGTCTATTTCAACCAGGACTACGGCGCCGGCCAGTTCCGGGGCATCTACCTCCAGGGGAACGAGAGGGTCCGCCGCCTCTTCGCGGCCTGGATGGAGCCGTTCCGGGATTTCGGGCTGACGGCCCTGTCCATCCAGAGCGTCGGCAGCACGGATCATGTCTCCTTCGACCAGGCCGGCCTGCCGGGTTTCCAGTTCATCCAGGACCGCATCGGCGGCACGGCCGGGCACACCAACCTGGACTTCTACGACACGCTGCGCGCCGAGGACCTCATGAAGAACGCCGCGGTCGAAGCCTTCTTCGCCTACCAGGCGGCCATGTCCGATCAGCCGATACCTCGCAAACCACTGAATAATAAATAATTGCGAGCGGTGCTGCCGGCGGGCGAGAACACGGCCCGGGCCGCCCGGCGTGATTGACACCGGCCCCCGTCCCCGTGTTAAGATGAGGCGCCCTCATGGGTAACAGCACCAACTCATAACAACAGGAGGTTCAGTGGAAATGGCGACCTTGAAAGAGAAGTTCTACTTGAAGGTGGGCCCGATGAAAGCTCGGGTCCAGGCCTTGGCCAAGGAACACGGCACGACGAATGTCTCGCAGGTCAACGTCGGCCAGGTCGTTGGCGGCGCCCGCGACATCATCTCGATGTTGTGGGACGTGTCTCTCCTCGACAAGTTCGAGGGCATCCGCTTCCGCGGCTTCTCGATCCCCGAGCTCCGCGAAAAGCTGCCCAAGGCTCCCGGCGGTTCCGAGCCTCTGCCCGAAGGCATTTTCTATCTTCTCCTGCTCGGCGAGATCCCGACCTACGAGGACTGCGCCGCGATCACCGAGGAATGGCGGTCGCGGAGCGTCCTGCCCCAGTACCTCATCGACGTCCTGAACGCGGTCCCCAAGGATACGCACCCGATGACCCAGTTCTCGCTGGCCATCCTGCAGCTCCAGAGGGAATCCGAGTTCGCCCGGCGCTACAAGGAGAAGATGCCCAAGACCCAGTACTGGGACGCGATGTTCGACGACGTGATGAACCTCATCGCCAAGCTCCCGAACATCGCCGCGTACATCTTCCGCCGCACGTACTTCAACGGCAAGCACATCGCGCCCGATCCCAAGCTCGATTGGGGCGCCAACCTGGCCCACATGCTCGGCGTCAGCAACGACCCGGCCTTCAAGGACCTGCTGCGGCTCTACCTCTGCATCCACAGCGACCACGAGGGCGGCAACGTGTCGGCCCATACGACCCACCTGGTCGGCTCGGCCCTGTCGGACGCCTACTACTCCCTGTCGGCCGGCATGGACGGCCTGGCCGGCCCGCTCCACGGGCTGGCCAACCAGGAGGTCCTGGCCTGGATCATGGACCTCATGAAGGAGTTCGGCGGCGTCCCGACCCGGGAGCAGATGGAAAAGTTCATGTGGGACACGCTCAACGGCGGGCGGGTCATCCCCGGCTACGGCCATGCCGTCCTGCGCAAGACCGATCCCCGCTACGTCGCCCAGCGCGAGTTCGCCCTCAAGCACCTGCCGGACTACGACCTGTTCAAGATCGTCAGCCTGATCTACGAGGTCGCGCCCGACGTCCTGACCAAGCACGGCAAGACCAAGAACCCGTGGCCGAACGTCGACGCCCACTCCGGCGTCCTGCTCTATTACTACGGCGCCAACCAGTTCGACTTCTACACGGTCTTCTTCGGCGTGTCGCGCGCCCTGGGCGTCCTGGCCCAGCTCGTTTGGGACCGGGCCCTCGGCCTGCCGATCGAACGGCCCAAGTCCGTCACGACCGAGTGGCTGGAGGACTTCATCAAGCAACAGGCTGCCGCCGCTCCGGAAGCCAAGTAAGCGAACCGGCCAGACCGGTTCCTGCGGCAAGGATCTTATCAGGGCCGCCGTCCTCCGGGACGGCGGCCCTTTTTTTGGTTCTTCTCCCATTTCCGGGATTCCCTCTCCCAGCGGCGATGTGCGTTGCCTCGATGATCCCCGTTGCTGGAGAGGGGGGACCGGCAGGGAGCGGAGTCGCCGAAGCGACCATCAGAAGTATGGCGGAGCGACTCGGAGCCATGCTTCTGGGAGATATCGGGAGAAGAACCCTTTTTTACGGACGGGTTCGGAAGGGGTCAAATCCGCCTTTTTCCCATTTTCGGGCAAGAGGCAGGTTTGACCCCGTCTTGTCTGGATTGACGCCTTCTTGGCTCTTACATCCTGGCGAGGCGGAAGTACTTGATGATATCCATGAAGTCGGACGCGGTGAAGGCCACCGAGCGCTCCCCCGTTCTCTCCACGCCCGGGATGAGCGAGGCCCGCCGGGCCAGGTTCTCGTCGGTGAAGACGAGTTCGAGCTTGTACGGCGCGGCCGGCTTGTAGGGCTTGCCGGCCTTGAGGTCGCGCAGGCCGGCGGCGACGCCCTTGCGGATCAGCTCCTGGGACCTGGCCGGATGGAGCATCGAGGCCGCCGGGCCCATGCCCTCCTTGACGGCCACGGTTTCGATCGGCCCGACGATCTCCCGGATCTGCCGGCAGATGGCCGCGTCGCCCGAGAGGAACACGACCGGGACGTCGAAATAGCCGGCGATGGCCGCGTTCCAGCCCGCCTCCGGCAGGCGGACCCCGTTCAGGATGAGATCGTAGAGCGACAAACTCATGGTGTGCTTGAGGACGGCGTTCGGCGTGCCCGCCCGGGCGTGGTTGCCGATGAAGACGACGGCGTCGAACGTCCTGTCGATCCCTTCCATCATGCTCAGGGGGCCGTTCCATTCGCGGATGAGCCGGGCCTCCGGCCGCAGCAGGTCGGGCAGGATGTTCCGGGCGCTGTCGTGGGCGTCGCGGACGACGATCTCCGTCGCCCCGGCGTCCAGCGCGCCGGCGATGGCCGCGTTGGCCTCCTCCGTCATGAGCCGGCGGAAGAGCGGATAATCCGGGCCGCCCTGGGCCGTCTCGTCCCAGTGGATGAGGCCGCTCACGCCCTCCATGTCGACCGAGATGAAGACCTTGAGCTTCCGGGCCGGCTGCTCCCCAGCGGCGGCGAGGGCCGCGATGAACAGGACGGCCGCCAGTATCGAAAGGGTTCTCTTCATGGGACCTCCTTGCCGGGACGCCGATCCCCGGCCGCGACGGCTCTCATTGTCGCACCATCCCATCGGGGAGACAAGGGCCGCGGGAGGCAAGGGCCCGCTTCCCGCCGGCCCGCTTATTTGTTATCATGACGCTTCGCTATACCGGCAGGAGGCGAACCATGGAACACAAGATCGGACTCATCGGCTGCGGCACCGTCGGGCAGGGGCTGCTCCAGATCCTGCACGAAAAAAAGGACTATCTCCGCGACGTCCACGGCTTCGAGGCCAGGGTCGTGGCCATCTCCGACAAGCTCAAGGGCACGCTCCTCGCGCCCGACGGCATCGACATCCCCGCCGTCCTGGCCATGCTCGGCGCGGGCCAGGGCCTGGCCGCCTATCCCCACGCCGGGCGGGGCCGGACCGAGCCCCTCGATCCCCTGGACATGCTCGAGCGGACCGACGCCGGCATCATCGCCGAGATGACCTACACCGATATCAAGACCGGCGAGCCGGCCACGGGCTACATCAAGAAGGCCCTCCGCCTGGGCAAGCACGTCGTCACCTCGAACAAGGGGCCGGCCGCCCTCCACTACCGCGAGCTCCGCGACCTGGCCCGCCAGAACGGCGTCCAGTTCCGCATCGAGGGCACGGTCATGAGCGGCACGCCCGTTTTCCACCTGGCCGAGGCCGGCCTGGCCGGCAACACCATCACCGAGGTCCAGGGCATCCTCAACGGCACGACCAACTTCATCCTGAGCAAGATGGAGACCGAGGGCATGGACTACGGCCCGGCCCTGGCCCTGGCCCAGAAGCTCGGCTACGCCGAGGCCGACCCGACCGCCGACGTCGAGGGCTTCGACGCCCTGGCCAAGGTCGTCATCCTGTCCAACGTCCTCCTGGGCGGCTCGCTCAAGACGTCCGACGTCGCCCGCCAGGGCATCTCGGCCATCACCAAGGCCGACGTCGAGGCGGCCAAGGCCAAGGGGCTGCGCTACAAGCTCATCGGCCGGGCCAAGCTCGAGGGCGGCGCCGTCACCGCCAGCGTCTCCCCCCGGATGCTGCCGCTGGCCGACCCGCTGGCCGGGGTCATGGGCGCCCAGAACGCCCTGAGCCTGCAGACCGACCTGATGGGCAAGATCACCATCCAGGGGGCCGGCGCCGGGAAGATCGAGACCGGCTTCGCCATCCTCTCGGACATCCTGGCCGTCCACCGCGGCTGATAGCGCTATTGCAGTCTTTTTTGATCCGCCTTAAGAATGCCTCACGTATTCAAGTCAACTAAAACGTTTTATGAATCCCATGAGATCGGGAGCTCAAGAATGCGCTCCGACCCTATCCAACTCAAGAAGATAGGATTGCTTTTACTTTGCGTGGACAGGAGATAGACCTGGTTTCTAGCTCTTGTTAAGGCAACTAGGAAGCTGCAAACATCTTGATTGGACATCGTCCTGTCTCTAATACAGTACCTATCGTTAAGATTTGCGATTATGACATAATCAGCCGTTAGCCCTTTAGCGCTTTGAAACGTCGTTATTTGAATGGGTATTTTTCTAATTCCAGGATCTGATGA
Organism: Acidobacteriota bacterium; assembly: GCA_022711665.1. GTDB lineage: Bacteria > Acidobacteriota > Aminicenantia > Aminicenantales > Saccharicenantaceae > RBG-16-66-30. Next base: position 388,012 of record JAKLEN010000001.1, read on the forward strand.
CGCAATTCTTGAATCCTGTAACTCATCGCGTAGAGCATATAAAGCCACGCTATGTGGGTCGGTGCTCAACTCATCTAGAAGCTCCGCAGACTTCTTCCTATCGATCATCTTCCCATCTTTGACCTTACGGAGGGTCGCAACTAACCTTTTAATCCGCCTCTTTAGCTGTAAGTCAACATAATCAATTAATTTTTCGTGATTCTGTCCGGTCTTTGTTCTTCGGAGCAATTCAATAAAATTTTCTTTACTTAAGAATGATTGGGCTATTATTCGCCATCCAAGGTTATCATTCGCGTCTAATAGCAAAAGCTTAAGCCCATCCAAAAGGGAGGGCTCGGCAAACTCTGCCCGTTCATTAAACGCAATGTTACGAAACCCCCTCGAGACCAAACCTTCGTGTATTCTTTTACACTGGTTTCCCGTGGGAGAAAGTATCAAAATCGTACGCTTTGAACGGACATCTCGAGCGATGCCCTCAATATATTTCTGAATGGCCCAAGGTATTTGTTTATCGAAGAGTCGAGTATAGAGGATTTTTGGATATTGACTGCTCGTCTTATCCATTTCTGGGCATGGAAAATAACGGTAGGGCTTATCAATTCTTCCAGATAAAAAGTCTTTCTCCTTAGCCTTCTTAATAATATCATTTGCGGCTTCGACAATGACCCTTGTGCTTCGAGAACAGAAGGGAAGGGGAAAACAGACATACCCCTTGATATCTTTATGAAATCGTTTTCGAATGTGTAGAGGACTCGCACTCTTAAGCGATTCATAGAGGGCTTGATCGTCATCTCCAGCTAGAAGGATAGGACTCTTTTTTGCCAATAAGTCTATGAGGGATACTTCCAAATCGTTGAAATCTTGAAATTCGTCAACAACAATTTGTTCATAGGACGGAATTTTATCGCTGTTTTTTTCGAATAAGAGCACGAGAGCATAAACAACATCAGAAAACCCATAATAGTCATAATAATCTTTTCGGTTTTTATAGAATTCAAGGTGGTCTTTATCATCAATCCTTTTATGGAAGATACGTTCATAATCGATATCTTCGTCAATTAATATTTGAGCATCCTGTCTGATTATCTTGGATAGTTTCGGAAAGATTTTTACGTTCTTGCCGGATAAACGCGAAAGTTCACTTCTTGCGAATCCATGAAGCGTTTTTACGGTAGACATCCCAAACAGCTCAAGCGATAAATCCTCGACAAGCGAATTAACAAATGTTAGGGTAAGGGTATTCTTGCGGCCTGCAAGAATCTCCCGAAATAAATAGGTTTTACCTGTGCCCGGCCCTGCAACGACAAGCTTATTTTTGGCTTTTGAGAAGGCGACGGCATCGACTGCTTGCTTTCTTTCGAGCTTAGCAACTGCGTGCTCGTCCATTTAGTATTTTCCTTTCAGAATATCTATGAAAAATTGGGTTTTCTCCCCTCACACATAGAATTTACGCTAAGACCAACGATTTTGGCTGTCAAGGGAATAATGAACTGAAACCTCCATTCCGATATCTCGATGTCAAATAATGTAGTTAATTGGCGTAGCTTGACTCGCCCCATGCCTTCTTTATATGCTTATGACGCAGCTTTGGCTGTGTCATGCCTGTAGCCTTTAAAGCGACCTGCCGGCCGGCCGAGCCGCATCCTACCTTCCCGCCCCCTATGGAGGATCCATGAGCTCCGCTCCGACCTTTTCGCCCGGCGTCATGAAGTACATAGAGGCTTCGAAAAAGCTCCTGGCCGAGCGCGAAGCCGCCCTGGCCCGGATGAAGGCGATGAGGTTCGACACCATCGCCGTCCACGGCCTCTACACCGTCGAGGAGGCCCTCGGCCGCAACCAGGGGGCCGTCATCGAACCCCTGTACCTGTCCACCTCCCAGGCCTACGCCGATTCGGACGAGCTCGAGGCCGCCCTGGCCTACCTCGTCCCGACCTGGTGCTATACCCGCATCGCCAACCCGACGACCTATTACCTCGAATGGGTCCTGGCCCTCCTCGAGGGCTACCGGACCGGGTCCGATACGTCCTGCTGCGTCACGGCCTCGGGCATGGGCGCCATCACCCAGGCCATCGACCCGCTCCTGGTCAAGCAGAAGGAGGGGCCGGAGCGCATCAACTTCGTCTCCTGCATCCAGGTCTACGGCGGGACCTTCCAGCAGTTCTCGCTGCGGAAGATGAAGGAGCGCGGCGTCGAGTGCCGCTGGGTCAAGCATCCCTGGGACATCCAGGATTGGAAATCGAAGATCGACGAGGACACCCGCTTCCTCTACATGGAGATGCCCTCCAACCCCCAGCAGTCCTTCGCCGACGTCAGGGCCCTGGCCGACCTGGCCCACTCCTGGGAGATCCCCCTGATCATCGACGCCACCTGCGCCACGCCGGCCCTGATGCGGCCGATCGCCCACGGCGCCGACATCGTCGTCCACTCGCTGACGAAGTCGATCACGTCCGGCGGCTTCGCCATCGGCGGGGCGCTCATCAGCCGCAAGCCCATCACGACCAAGGTCCGGAACGACCATCCCCTGTTCAAGGAGAGCTACGCCGAGTACGTCAAGTTCCTGCCCTACCGCGACAACGGCCCGGCCGCGGCCCCCGTCAACGCCCTCTTCGCCCTGAACGACCTGCGGACCCTGCGCTCGAAGATGGACCTGGTCAGCGCCAACTGCCAGAGGGTCGCCGAGCACCTCCAGAAGCATCCCAAGGTCTACCAGGTCGACTACCTCGGCCTGCCCAGCTACCATCTCCACGGGATGGCCAAGGCCTACATGACGCTCGTCGATTCCGACGACGGGACCGGCCGCGAGGTCAACCGCTACGGCCACCTGATGAGCTTCCGGGTCGACGGGCCTCCGCAGAACGCCCGCAAGGTTTTCGACCGGTTCAAGATGATCTACCGGGCCACCGACCTGGGCCGGATCAAGAGCGTGGCCACCATCCCGGCCATCTCGACCCACCAGCAGCAGGGCGAGGAGGCCCGGCGCGAGGCCGACGTGCCGCCCCAGCTCATCCGGCTCTGCGTCGGCGCCGAGCATCCCGACGACATCATCGCCGACCTGGACCAGGCCTTGAAGTCCCTCTAGCCGGGCCGGGCGGAAGGCGGGGCGGCGGAGCGGTCAGCCCCGCCGTCCGAAGATCGAAGCGGCGATGCCGAAGGCGCCGCAGATGTCGCCGATCTCCGCGTCCGTCAGGCCTTCCCCCGCCCCGCCGGCGGTCAGGTTCATGGCCTCATAGCGGGCCGCCGTCTCGGCGTACTCGATCCGGTCCACGGCCCGCGTGACGGACCTGTCCGAGCGGGCGATGACGCCGTGCTTGCTCCAGACCGCTATCCGGTGGGAGCGGAGCGAGGCCGCCGTCGCTGCGGCGAGCCCGTCCGAGCCGGGGACAAGGAAGCCGATGCAGCCGATCCCTTCCGGCAGGTTGACGACCGTTTCCGGCTGCCAGCGCAGCAGGCGGCGGCCGAGCTCCGCCTCGGCCCGGTAGCGGGGGATGTGGCTTAAATAGGTCAGGAACACCGGCTGGGCGTGGACTACCGCGTGGAAATTCGTGCCGGTCGCCGCGACCTGATCCTGGTGCACGGCCAGGTGGGAGTTGAGCTCGCTCGTCAGCCTGGCGAACAGGCGCCGCGGCGAGGTGTAGAGCCGCCCGGTCCGGCCGCCATCGTCCACGGTGACGAAGCCCAGGTTCGCCGCCGGGTCGTGGAGGATCTCGCGCAGGCGGCGGCCCGACCCGGTCACCAGCAGCGAGCCCCCGGCCAGGGCCGGCGCCGGCGCCGGCAGCTCGATAGCCTCCGAGATGGGGAAGTGGCGGCGGGCGTCGATCGGCCAGCCGAGATAGGCCGAGATATTGCCGGCGGCCCCTTCGCAGGCGTCGATCTGGGACAGGCGCTGGCCGGCCTCGCCGATCATGGCGATGAGCTCGTCCAGCTCCGGGAAAGGCGCCTCGATGGACATGCGCTTGCTCCTCTCGCGCCGCATTATCGGCCCCGCGACGACCGGTGTCAAGGCGCGCCCCCCCCGCGCTTCCCGCCTCGCCCTCATGGCCCCCGGCCCGGGCCGGGATCAGCCGAATTCCTCGGGCCGGATCTGCTGCAGGTACCCGACGACGCGGCTCCCGGCCTCGAGGCCGGCCTTCCTCTTTTTCCGGTAGATCGAGAAGAGGTCGGCCTTGACGCGAACTTCGGGGAAGAGGTTGATGAGCCGGCGGCGGCGGAGCTCGGCGGCGATGGCGTACTTGGGAAGGAGGGCGATGCCCAGCCCCTCCGCCGCCGCGTTGATGATGCCGCGGATATGGTTGATCTCGACGACCGTTTCCCGCCTGAAGGCCGGCTGCTCGCCGCGGGGCACGGCGTGGACGAAACGCCCCCACCAGGAGGCGTTCTTGTCCAGGGAGATGATCGTCTGGCCCTCGAGGTCCTTGGGCGCCGCGACCGTCCGGCCCTTCAGGTAGGAGGGCGCGGCGACGACGGCGTACTCCTCGCGGAAGAGGTCCGTCCGCTCGAGGCCGGCCAGGGCGTGCTGCCGGCAGTCGACGATGATGTCGAGCTCGTCGCTCATCAGGGCGGGCAGGGGATCGTTGGAGAAGCGGAAATCGATATGGATGTCGGCGTTGCGGGCCAGGAAGGGCTTGAGGTGGCGGACCAGGACCAGCGTCCCGAATTCGACGGTCGCCCCCAGACGGATCGTCTGGAGGCGCCGCCCGCCGACCGACAGCGCGTCCTCGGCCCTCTCCAGCTCGCCGAAGATGGCCCGGCAGCTGCGGGCCAGCTCCTGGCCCGCCGGCGTCAGGGCCAGTCGCCGCCTCCGCCGCGCCACCAGCTCGCACCCGGCGCTGGCTTCGAGCTTCTTGACGGCGTGGCTGACGGCCGACTGGCTGACGTGGATCCGGCCGGCGGCCCGGGTGAAGCTGAGCGTCTGGGACAGGGCGAAGAAGGTCCGCAGCTGATAGAGGTCGAGCCGGGCCGCCGCCGGGGCCCGCCCGCGGGGGCCCGGGCCGGGACCCTCCGGCAATATATGAACGCTGCTCATGTTATTCATAAATATTATGCGCTTTTTTTATAGTTATGTACATGGTAACGTCCGCTTGCCAGGCCTCGAATCCGATCGAACGGAGGGAACCATGGAAGCGAACCGATGCGCGGCGCCGAGCCCCGATAGCGAGAGCGTCCGGGATTACGGCCCGGGCTCCGAGGACAAGCGCCGGCTGAAGGAGGCCCTGCGGCGGGCGCTCGACCATCCGGCCGAGATCCCGCTGGTCATCGGCGGGGCCGAGGTCCGGACCGGCCGGACAACGGAGATCCGCTGCCCCCACGACCTGTCCGCGCTTCTCGGCTCCTATCACCGGGCGGGCCGGGAAGAGGCCCTGGCCGCCGTCGGGGCCGCCCTGAAGGCCAAGCCGGCCTGGGAGAGGACCCGCTGGCAGGACCGGGCGGCCATCTTCCTTCGGGCCGCCGATCTCCTGGCCGGGCGATACAGGCACGAGATGGTCGCGGCCACCATGCTCGGCCAGAGCAAGAACGTCTTCCAGGCCGAGCTCGACGCGGCCTGCGAGCTGGCCGACTACCTGCGCTACAACGTGGCCTTCATGGGCCGCATCTACGCCGATCAGCCCGATCATCAGGCGCCGGGGACCTGGACGCGCCTCGACTACCGCTCCCTGGACGGCTTCGTCTTCGCCGTGACCCCCTTCAACTTCACGGCCATCGGCGGCAATCTGCCGACGGCCCCGGCCATGATGGGCAACACCGCCGTCTGGAAGCCCGCCAGCACGGCCGTCCTCAGCTCCGCCCTTTTCATGCGCATCCTGACCGAGGCCGGCCTGCCCCCGGGCGTCGTCAACATGGTCCCGGGGCGTGGCTCCGACGTCGGCGACCCGGTCATCGATCACCGGGACCTGGCCGGCGTCCATTTCACCGGGTCGAACGGGACCTTCGAATCGATCTGGCACCGGGTCGGCGTCAACGTCAAGGGGGGCGTTTACAGGAACTACCCCCGGCTCGTCGGGGAAACGGGAGGCAAGGACTTCGTCGTCGCCGCGCCGGACGCCGCGCCGGACGCCGTCGCGGCCGCCCTCTTCCGGGGCGCCTTCGAGTACCAGGGCCAGAAGTGCTCGGCCACCAGCCGGGCCTACATCCCGCGGTCCCTCTGGCCGGAGATCAAGAGCCGCCTGGCGGAGATGGCCTCGGCCATCCTCGTCGGGGACGTGGCGGACTTCCGGACGTTCATGGGCGCCGTCATCGACAAGCCCGCTTTCGACAGCATCGTTTCCTATATCGAATACGCGCGGGCCTCGAAGGAGGCGGAGATCGTCATCGGCGGGACCTATGACGACGGCCGCGGCTATTTCGTCCGGCCCACCGTCATCGAAACGTCCGACCCGCGGTTCAGGACCATGGCCGAGGAGATCTTCGGGCCCGTCCTGACCGTCCACGTCTATCCCGACGGGGAGTTCGAGCGGACGCTGGACCTGGTCGACTCGACCAGCCCCTACGCCCTGACCGGGGCGGTTTTTTCCACGGACCGCGAAGCCATCCGCCTGGCCCTGGAGAGGCTGGCGCACGCCGCCGGCAACTTCTACATCAACGACAAGACGACGGGAGCCTGCGTCGGGCAGCAGCCGTTCGGCGGGGGCCGGATGAGCGGCACGAACGACAAGGCCGGCAGCGCCCTCAACCTCATCCGCTGGACCAGCCCGCGGACGATCAAGGAGAATTTCGACCCGCCGCGGACGATCGACTATCCGCACATGGCCGAAGCCTAGGGCTCAGGACTTCGGCAGATACCAGCAGATGACCTTGGGCTCGGTCATCTCCTGAAGGGAGAACTTGATGCCCTCGCGGCCGAGGCCCGAGTTCTTGACGCCTCCGAAGGGCATGGAGTCCAGCCGGTAATCGGTCGAGTCGTTGATCATGACCCCGCCGCAGTCCAGGCCGTAGGCCAGCTTGAAGGCCATGTCGACGTCCCGGGTGAACAGGGCGGCGTGAAGGCCGTAGGCGATGCCGTTGGCCTCGGCCAGGGCCTGGTCGGCGTCGTCCACCTGGTAGAGGTTGACGGTCGGGCCGAAGACCTCTTCGGCGTGGACCTTGGCCGTCTTCGGGACGTTCTCGAGGACGGTGGGCTCTAGGAGCGCGCCCTCCCGCCGTCTGCCGGCCAGGACCCTGGCCCCGGCCTTCTCCGCCTCCCGGACCCAGCCTTCGAGCCGCCGGGCCTCGCCCTCGGTGATCATCGGGCCCATGTCCGTCTCTTCCTTGAGCTTGTCGCCGATCTTGTAGCCCCGGGTGATCTCCACGAAGCGCTTCCTGAAAGGCTCGTAGACGTCCCGGTGGACGTAGATGCGCTGGACGCCGATGCAGTTCTGGCCGGCGGCCCAGAAGGCGCCGGAGACGCACGTCTCGGCCGCCCACTCGATGTCGGCGTCCCGCCAGACGATGACCGGCGAATTGGAGCCGAGCTCCATGCCGATCTTCTTCAGGCCGGCCAGCTTGGTGATGCGCAGCCCCGCCTCGACGCCGCCGGTGAAGGAGATCATACGCGGCCGGGGGTCGGCGACCAGGGCGTCGCCGATCTCGGCGCCGTAGCCGGTGATGACCTGCATGATGAGCGGCGGCAGGCCGGCTTCCATGAAGGCCTCGACCAGCTTGATGCCCGACAGCGGCGTGACCGTGGCCGGCTTGAGCACGACGGAGTTACCGGCCGCGACGGCCGGGCCCAGCTTGTGGGCGACGAGGTTCAGGGGGTCGTTGAACGGCGTGATGGCCAGGACGATGCCGATGGGCACGCGCTCGTAATAGCCGCGCCGCTTCTCCCCGCCCGGGAAAGAGCTGAAGGGGATGGTCTCGCCCTGGATGCGCTTGGCCTCCTCGGCCGAGGCCGTCAGGGTGTTGACGCAGCGCCGGGCTTCCTTGCGGGCCTCGCGGATAGTCTTGGAGCCCTCCCGGGCGATGGTCGTCGCGAAGTCCTCGAGGCGGCCCTCCACGATCCGGGCCGTCCGGAACAGGACCTGGGCCCGGTCGTAGACGGTCATCCTCCGGGCGGTCTCGAAGCCTTCGGCCGCCGCGGCCATGGCCTTGTCCGCGTCCGCCGCGTCGGCGCGCGGCACCGTATCGATCAGGGAGTTGTCGAAGGGGTCGCGGACCTCGATGGCTTTCGCCCGGTCCACCCACTCGCCGGCCAAGAGCATCTTCATGGTCGTTCTCCTCGCCTCTCCGGATGGCCTCCCGGATAGCCGCCGGGGGCCCGGGGCAACGGGGGAATACTACCGGCAGCGCCGTCGGCCTGTCAAGGACGCGCCGGGCCGCCGCGGTTGAATTCGCCCGGGGCTTCCTTTACAATCGGCCCGATGGAAAAGCTCGTCATCCGCGGCAATCCCGGCCTCCGCCTCGGGGGCGAGGCGCGCATGAGCGGGGCCAAGAACGCCGTTCTGCCGGCCATCGCCGCCTCGCTCCTGACAAGCGAAGAGGTCCGCCTGACCAACGTCCCCCGGGTCAAGGACGTCGAGACCATGATGACGCTCGTCGACGACCTCGGCGGCTCCCACCTGGCCGAGGGCGACGCCGTCTCCCTGCGCGTCCCCCGGATCCGCTCCGACGAGGCCTCGTACGACCTCGTCCGGGCCATGCGCGCCTCCGTCCTCGTCCTCGGCCCGCTGGTGGCCCGCTTCGGCAAGGCCGTCGTCGCCCTGCCCGGCGGATGCGCCATCGGCTCGCGGCCGGTCAACCTCCATATCGCCGGGCTGCAAAAGCTCGGCGCCAGGATCGCGCTGGAGCACGGCTACATCCGGGCCGAGGCCGACCGCCTGCGCGGCGCCGAGATCGAGTTCGAAAAGAAGACCGTCACCGGCACGGAGAACCTGCTCATGGCCGCCGCCCTGGCCAAGGGCGAAACGGTCCTCCGCAACTGCGCCCGCGAGCCCGAGGTCGCGGACCTGGCCGAGCTGCTCAACAAAATGGGCGCCAGGATCGATTGGCCCGACCCGGAAACGGCCCGCATCCGCGGCGTCAGGGAGCTCGGCGGTGCGGCGCACGCCATCATCCCCGACCGCATCGAGACCGGGACCTTCCTTGTCGCCGGGGCCCTGACGGCCGGCGACTTCGCCGTCCGCGGCGTCGTTCCCGAGCACGTCGAGAGCGTCGTCGCCAGGCTTCGGGCCTCCGGGGCTTCCGTCGAGCCCGAGGGCGCGGACGCCCTTCGCGTCGCCGGCGCGGCCGAGGTCCGGCCCCAGGACATCGCCACCTCGCCCTACCCCGGCTTCCCCACGGACATGCAGGCCCAGATGATGGTCCTCCTGACCCAGGCCGCCGGCACCTCGATCATCACCGAGACCATCTTCGACCGCCGCTTCTCCCACGTCAACGAGCTCGTCCGCCTGGGCGCCTCGATCGAGGTCCAGGGCGACAGGGCCGTGATCAAGGGCCGGACCCCGCTCTCCGGGGCCGAGGTCGTGGCCACGGACCTGCGCGCCTCGGCCGCCCTCGTCCTGGCCGGCCTGGTCGCCTCCGGCGAAACGGTCGTGACCGAGATCGAGCACCTCGACCGGGGCTACGAGCGGATCGAGGAGAAGCTCGGCGGCCTCGGCGCCTCGATCGAGAGGATCCGGTCGTGACCTCCCCCGCCGACGGCTGCCTCTTCTGCCGCATCGTCCGTCGGGAGCTCCCGGCCAGGGTCCTGTTCGAGGACGGCCGCCTGTTCGCCTTCGAGGACGTCCGGCCCCAGGCCCCGGCCCATTTCCTGGTCGTCCCGAAGGAGCATTTCGCCTCGCTGGCCGATATCCCGGCGGGGCGGGAAGGCCTGCTCGGCGAGATCCTGCTGCGGGCCCGGACGATCGCCGGAGAGAAGGGCCTGGCCGGCAGCGGCTACCGCATCGTCCTGAACACGGGAGCCGAAGCCGGCCAGTCGGTCTTCCACATCCACTTCCACGTCCTCGGCGGCCGGCCTCTCGGCTGGCCCCCGGGGTGACGCGGGGACGCCCCGGCGGCGGCGCGCCATGGCCTATCTCATCGACGGCAACAACCTCCTCGGCCGCATCGCGCCGCACGAGCTGCGCGAGCGGACGGGCCGCGAGGGCCTCGTCTCCCGGCTGCTGGCCTTCCAGCGCGTCACCCGGACGCGCATCCATCTGGTCTTCGACGGCAATCCCGAGGCGACGCCGACCGACATCGCCGTCAACCCCAAGTTCGTCATCCACTACCCCGGCGAGGGCGGCAGCGCCGACGACGTCATCCGGGAAATGATCGCCGCCCAGACCGACAAGCGCGGCTTCTTCGTCGTCAGCTCCGACCGGGCCATCCGCGACCAGGCCCGGAAGAAGGGCCTGACCGCCGTGACCTCGGACGTCTTCGCCCGCGAGCTCAAGGCGGCCCTCAAGGAAGGCCGGAAGAGGCGCGAGCTCGACAAGCGGACCGAGGCGCCGACCGACCTCGAGATAGATCTCTGGGACGAGGTCTTCAGGGCCAAGCCATGAGGGCCTTCTCGATCGTCGGGGCGGGACGGCTGGGAACGACGCTGGCCGCGGCCCTCGTCCGCCGCGGCTGGATGCTCGAGGCCGTCGTCGACCGGGACGCCCGGGCGGCGCGCCGGAGCCGCCGCCTCCTCGGCCGGGGGCGGGCCTCGACCTCGTTCTCTGCAGTGGCCGCGGCGAAGGGCCTGGTCATCGTCGCCGTGCCCGACGATTCCGTCGGACGGGCGGCGGCGGCCCTGGCCGGCGCCGGCGGGTCCTGGACGGGCCGGGTCGTTCTGCACACGAGCGGTCTCGTCCCCTCCGCCGCCCTCGCGCCGCTCGGTTGCCGCGGCGCGGCCGTCGGCTCCCTTCATCCGATCCAGGCCTTCCCGCGCCGGGACCTGCCCGCCTCGGTCTTCGCCGGCGTCACCTGGGGGCTCGAAGGAGATGCCGCGGCCGTCGAGACCGGCTGCAGGATCGTCCGCTCGCTCCGCGGCCGCGTCCTCCTCCTGGCCGCCGGGGACAAGCCGCTCTACCACGCCGCCTGCGCCCTGGCTTCGAACGCGCTCGTCGCCCTGGAATGGACGGCCGCCGGCCTCCTCGAGGGGGCCGGATTGGACGCCCCGACCGCAGCCGCGGCACTGGAGCCCCTGCTGCAAGGAACTTTACAGAACGTAAAATCGCTTGGCCTGGAAGGGGCCCTGACCGGGCCCATCCTCAGGGGGGATGTGGAGACGGTGCGCCGTCATCTGGAGGCCCTCCGGGGGAGGCCGGAAGAGAGGGCGGTCTATGCCGCCCTCGGGAAAAGGATCCTGCGGCTGGCCGCAAAGAGGGGCCTGGCGCCCGGCCGGATCAGATCATTGAGGCGTCTGCTCGAAGGTAGATGACCTCTTCCTCGAGCCTCAGGCCGAACTTCCGCTCGACCAGGTCCTTGAGCTCCGCGGCCAGGGCCAGGACGTCGGCGGCCCGGGCGTTGCCCTTGTTGACGAGGAAGTTGCAGTGGACGTCCGAGACGGCCGCGTCCCCCACCGACAGGCCCCTGGCGCCGGCCTGGTCGAGGAGCTGCCCGGCCGCGATGCGGGCCCCCGTCGCCGAACAGGAGTTCTTGAAGTAGCTGCCGGCGCAGGCCGTGCCATGGGGCGGGTGCTTGGCCCAGCGCCGGCCGAGGATCTCCTTGATCCGGGTCTCCGATTCGGCCTTGTCCCCCGGCGTGCACAGCAGGGCCGCCTTGAGGACGATCCCCGGCTTCTTCTTGAGGACCGAGTCCCGGTAGCCGAAAGCCAGGTTCTCCCTGGTCACGGTTTTGCGCTCCCCGTCGGGCCAGAGGATGGTGGCCCAGCGGACGAAGTCCCCGATGCTCCAGCCATAGGCCCCGGCGTTGCCGTAGATCGCCCCGCCGACCGTTCCCGGGATGCCGGCCAGGAATTCCAGGCCGGTGAGCCCCTCGGCCACGGCCGTGCTCAAAACCCGGGAGAGGCTCGTCCCCGAGAGGACGTTCAGGCAGGAGCCTTCGCGCCGGATGCCCTCGAGGCGGTTGCGGATGATGAGGCCCCGGTAGCCGGCGTCGTCGAAGAGCAGGTTGTAGCCTCCTCCGATGACGTAGAAGGGGAATTTCTCGGCGAAGGCCACGGAGACCGCCCTGGCCAGCTCCTCCTCGTCCAGGGCTTCGAAGAACAGGTCGGCCGGCCCGCCGATGCCGAAGTTGGACAGGGCGGACAGGGGCACGTTCTTCGAGGGGGCGGTCCCCACCCTCTCGAGGAAGGCCTTTTCAAAAGCGCTTTTGCGGTCCACGGCCCTATTATACGCCTGCTTTGGCATACTTTTTGCTATAATTTGGATGTGACCAAAGGAATCATTGACAAAGACCAAGAAGCCGGAATATCATCGCTTAAATTCTGCGAGAGAGGTCAAGGAATGAAAAGGACACTGTTCGCGACCGTGACCATGATCCTCGTTCTGGCCGGCTTGGCCGTGGCCCAGGGCGCCGACGAGGAATACCTCAAGGCCATGCAGCTTTCGGATAACTGCCAGAAGGCCAAGGCCCTGGAGGCCTACCTGGCCAAGTACGCCGGGCAGGGCACGACCAACGAGCACTGGGCCAACGCCTACTTCTGCCTGACGCCCTGCGCCTCCACCGATCCGGTCAAGGCCGCCGCGGCCGGCGAGAAGGCCCTGACGATGCAGGGCATCGACAACGACACCAAGGTCCAGCTCCTGGCCACCATCCCGTCCCTCTACAACAAGGCCGGGCAGGCCGACAAGGCCGACGCCGCGGCCCAAAAGCTCATCGACTTCGGCAAGGGCCAGAGCAACGCCGACCTCTCCGCCAAGCTCCAGGCCGGCGGCTATGTCATGATCGGCCAGTTCGCCGAGAAGTCCGGCGACGTCGGCAAGGCCGCCGAGAACTATATCAAGGCCTACGGCATCTACAAGAACCCGACGATCTCCAAGCAGCTCAACGGCCTGGCCTCTTCCCTCTACAAGAGCGGCAAGTTCGCCGAAGCCGAGCAGGTCTTCCGCCAGTTCTACGCCTCCGACAAGGGCCCCGAGAGCGCCGCGCTGCTCGGCCAGACGCTCTACAAGCAGGGCAAGGTCGACGAAGCCCTGGCCATCTACAAGGAAGGCTACGCCAAGAGGCGGACCGCCTCGCTGGCCCAGAACATCGCCGTCCTCCTCAACGCCCAGGTCAAGACCGACCCGTCCAAGACGATGGAGGCCGTGACGGCCAACATCGAGGCCGGGCTGCTCATTCCGGCCCAGCAGAAGAATTTCCTGGGCATGGCCCAGAACCTCTTCGTCGGCCAGGACAAGGCCCTGGCCTCGAGCTATGCCAAGATCGAGGAGCACAAGAAGGCCATCGAGGAGTTCAACAAGACCATCGACCAGAAGTTCGCCAATAAGACCGAGGACGATCTCTCCGACAGCGACAAGCGCCTGCTCAAGACGCTCAACGCCAACATCGAGGCCGAGAACCAGGCCATCGTCCAGATCCAGGCCAGCCAGAAGGACGTCCTGGCCAAGTTCAACGCCCTCGTCGCCCAGGTCAAGGCCCGGATGGGCAAGTAAGGCTTCCGTCGTCCGACCGGTCCGGGACGCCCGCCGTTCCGTCCCGTCGGGGGCGGCGACGGGGAGTCCTCGATAGATAGAAGGAGGGTTGACGTGTCCTCCTCCACCGCCGGGGCCAGGGAGCGCGCCCGGGCTGAAGCGCTCCGCCGCCAGATCGTCTACCACGAGCGGAAGTACTACGTCGACAACGACCCCCAGGTCTCCGACGAGGAATTCGACCGGCTCGTCCGCGAGCTCCGCGACCTCGAGGCCCGCTTCCCCGAGCTTATTACGCCGGAGTCCCCGACGCAGCGGGTCGGCGAGCGGCCCGTCGAGGGCTTCGCCTCGGTCGTCCACCGGACGCCGATGATGAGCATCGACAACGGCTACGGCGAGGACGACCTCCGCGAGTTCGACGAGCGCGTCCGCAAGCTTCTCCCGGGGCGGGCCGTCGCCTACACGGCCGAGCTCAAAATAGACGGCCTCGGCATCGCCCTAGTCTACCGCGGCGGCAAGCTGGCCCAGGCCGTCACCCGGGGCGACGGCGTCCGCGGCGACGACGTGACCGCCAACGTCCGGACCATCCGCTCCCTGCCCCTGGCCATCGACGCCCCCGGCGAGGTCGAGGCCCGCGGCGAGATCTATCTCCCCTTCAAGTCCTTCCAGGCCCTCAACCGGGACCGCGAGGAGGCCGGCGAGCCGCTGTTCGCCAACACCCGCAACGCGGCGGCCGGCTCCGTCCGCCTCCTCGATCCGCGGCTGGTCGCCGCCCGGAACCTCCGAGCTTTCCTCTATTACCTGTTCATCGACGGCCGCGAGGAGCCGACCCAATGGGGCTCCCTGCTCGAGCTGAAGAAGCTCGGCTTCCCGACCGACCCCCACTCGCGCCTGTGCCCGACGATCGACGACGTCCTGGCCTATTACCGGGAATGGACGGCCAAGCGGGACACGCTCGACTTCGACGCCGACGGCATCGTCATCAAGGTCGACGACGCGGACGAGCGCCGGGACCTGGGGGCGACGGCCAAGTCGCCGCGCTGGGCCTTCGCCTACAAGTTCCCGGCCCGGCAGGCCACGACCCGGGTCAACGACATCGTCGTCCAGGTCGGCCGCACCGGCGCCCTGACGCCCGTGGCCGTTCTCGAGCCGGTCAAGCTGGCCGGGGTGACCATCAGCCGCTCGACCCTTCACAACGAGGAGGAGCTGCGGCGCAAGGACATCCGGGTCGGCGATCACGTCCTTATCGAGCGCAGCGGCGACGTCATCCCCCAGGTCGTCTCGGTGATGATGGACCGGCGGCCCCGCGGCGCCAGAAGGTTCGCCTGGCCCGGGCGCTGCCCCGTCTGCGGCTCGAAGATCTTCAAGCCCGAGGGCGAGGTCATCTCGCGCTGCGAGAACGCCTCGTGCCCGGCCCGGATCAGGGAATCCATCCTCCACTTCGCCGGGCGGCGGGCCATGGACATCAACGGCCTGGGCGAGGCGGTCGTCGATCAGCTCCTGGCGGCCAGGCTCGTCCGCTCCATTCCCGATCTCTACGGCCTGGAGCTCGACAAGCTGGCCGCCCTCGATCGCCTGGGGGCCAAGAGCGCCGGGAACCTCCTCGACGAGATCGAGGCCTCGAAATCGCGCGGCCTGGCCCGGCTCCTTTTCGCCCTGGGCATCCGGCACGTCGGGGAGCGGCTGGCCCAGACGCTGGCCGCCCGCTTCGGGTCGCTCGCGGCCCTGGAGAAGGCCGGCTCGGACGAGCTCGTCCAGGTCGAGGACGTCGGCCCCAAGGTGGCCGAGAGCATCATCTTCTTCTTCGCCCAGCCGGAGAACCACGAGCTTATCGAACGGCTCCGCCGGACCGGCGTCGTCGAGCGGGCGGCGGCCGCCGCGGACGGGCCCCGGCCGCTGGCCGGCCAGGTCTTCGTCATCACCGGGACGCTCTCCGGCCTGAGCCGGGACGAAGCCCGCGGACTGCTCGAGGCCCGGGGCGCCGAGGTCGGGTCCTCGGTGACGCGGAAGACGACGGCCCTGATAGTCGGGGAATCGCCGGGCTCCAAGCTCGACCGGGCCAGGGAGCTCGGGGTGCGGACGATCGGCGAGAAGGAGTTCCGGGAGCTCGTCGGCCGCGAAGGGTAGCGGCGCTTATTTCTTCTTCTTCGAGCCGAAAAGGCTCATCTTGAAGAGGCCCTGCGGGCCTCTCGATTTGCGCCCGGTCAGCTCCTCGAGGGCCTCCCGGGCGCCGGCGTGGTCGGGGTCGACCGACACGGCCTTCTCGAACTGCTTGACGGCCTTGGTCTTCAACCCCTCGGTCTTGTAGAGCATCCCCAGGCCGACGTAGCCCTCGGGGTTCCAGGGTTCGAGCTCGATGGCCTTGAGGAAATCCTGCTCGGACTTCTTGACGTAGGCCCGCACCTTCGCTTCGCACATGGCCAGGAGGAGGAAATAATCCGCCTTGTCCCGGCGCAGGCGGACGGCCTCCTCGAGGTAGGCCACGGCCTCGTCATAGCGCGCCTGGCCGTGCAGGGTCTTTCCCTGGCGGAACTTGGTGTCGGCCTTGCGCAGGAGGTCCTGGGCATCCTCCTGGGGCGCGATCAGCCCGGCCTTGGCGTCGTAGGTCCGCCGGGAATCCTTATTGCTCAGGACCCGGTAGGCGTTGTTGATGCCGTCGAAGACCTCGTGGATCTGGGACTTGAACTCGGCGGCGACGTGGCGGTCGAACCGGTCGGGATGAAAGCGGCGGGCCAGCTGGAAATAGGCCTTCTTGATGTCGTCCTCGGAGGCCGTCCTGGGCACGTTCAGAATCTGGTAGAGCGTCATCGACGGCAGGGTGTCGCGGAGGGCCAGGACGTCGGCGATCTCCCGGGGCACGTCCTCGTGCGACTGGCTCGGAGGCTTGATGCGCTCCCGGACGTCCAGCCCGGGCCCGGGCGAGGCTTGGCCGGCCAAGTCGACGACGCCGAGGCAAAAGAAGAGGTACAGGCTCTTCCAGAACTGGTCGGCCGGCATCGTCAGCGTCCGCAGGATGGCCTCGGACGGGTCCGTGCCGGTGATCTTGTCCAAGATGTCCTTCTCCTCGATGGTCAGGAGGTAGGCGTAGGTCTTGCGGGCCAGGACCGGCGTCTCCGGGGCCAGGAAGGCCTGGATGAGGGGGTGGGGCTGCATGCGGCGGATGCCGTACTCGATGAGCAGTGGCACGCTGACCTGGGGCTCGGGGCCGCTCGAGGCGAAGCCCTCCTGGGGCTGGAACTCGATCTCGGCGTCGAAGACGCCGAAGGTGTTGAGGACGCTCTCGCGGACCTGGTGGCCCAGGGCCTCGGCCAGGTCCTCCTCGGAGATGACGCCCTGGGTCTTGAGGACCTCGCCGATGTTCTTGCCGGGCTCGACGTACTGGTCGAGACGGGCATGGGCTTCCTTGGGGATGCGCTCGAGCTTGTACAGGATCTCGCCCAGGCGCTCGTCCGCCTGGTTGGTCTTGACCTGGACGATGGCGCCCTTGTTGAAAAAGAAGTACTTGAGGACGTCGCCCCGCCGGTAGATCAGGCGTCCGGACTTTTTTTCGAGCAGTATGTCGCGCAGCTCGACCGCGATGTGGCTCATGGTGTTCCGATCCCGAGAGCCCAACTATAATCCAGTCGTCAGGAGATTTCAACAGCGCCGCCCCGGTTTGAACCCGGCCGGAGAATGTGCTACTTATTCCCCATGAAGATCGCCGTCGCCCAGATCGCGCCCAAGCTCGGCGACGTCGAGGCCAATGTCGGGCTCCACCTGGACATCCTGGAAAAGGCCCGGAAGCAAAGGGCCGGCCTCGTCGTCTTCCCCGAGCTCAGCCTGACCGGCTACACCCTGAAAGACCTGGCCGAGGAGGTGGCACTGGACCCGGCCGCCGACCCGCGATTCCGCCGCCTCGTCGCCCGGACGAAGGGCCTCTCGGCCGTGGTCGGCTTCGTCGAGGAGAGCCCTTCCGATCCGGGCCTCCTCTACAACGCCGCGGCCTTCATCGCCGACGGCCGGATCGTCCACATCCACCGCAAGGTCTTCCTGCCGACGGCCGGGATCTTCGAGGAAGCCAAGTTCTTCGCCCAGGGACGCGACTTCCGGGCCTTCGACGCGCCCTGCGGCCGGACCGGCCTCCTGGTCTGCCGCGACTTCCTCCAGTTCGGCTCGAGCTACGTCCATTACGCGGCCGGGGCCGGGGTGATCATCTGCGTCTCGGCCGCTCCCGGCCGCGGCGTCGGCGACGGCGATACCTTCGAGACCGCCCGGATGTGGGAGCTCATGGGCGAGGCCGTGTCCTTCTTCGCGACGGCCTACGTCGTCTATGCCAACCGGGCCGGGAGCGAGGACGGGGTGACGTTCGCCGGCGGCTCGTTCGTCTACGCCCCCGGCGGGCGGCTGGTCGCCCGGGCCGCGGCGGTCGACCCGGATCTCCTCTGCTGCGCGCTCGACCCGGCCGCCGTGGCCAGGGCCCGCAAGGCCTGGCTCTTCAAGCGGGACGAGAAGCCCGAGGCCGTCTGGAGGTCGCTCGAAAGGATCGTCCGTGCCTCCGAAGATTAACCCGGCCTTCGTCGAGAAAGTCCTGGTCCGCTTCATCCGGGACGAGTTCGCCCGGTGCGGCTGCGGCCGGGGCCTGCTCGGCCTCTCGGGCGGGCTCGACTCCGCGGTCTGCGCCGCCCTGGCCGCCCGGGCCCTCGGTCCGGATGCCGTCCTGGGCCTGATCATGCCCTACGGCCGGGCCTTTCCCGGCGACGTCCGCGACGCGGTCGCGCTGGCCAGGCGGCTCGACATCCGGGCCGAGACGATCGACATCGCCCCCCAGGTCGACCTCTATTTCGCCTCGCGGCCCGAGGCCGACCGTGGCCGCCGCGGCAACAAGATGGCCCGCGAGCGCATGGCCATCCTCTACGACCACTCGGCCCGCGAGGCCGGGCTGGTCCTGGGCACGAGCAACAAGACCGAGCTCCTCCTCGGCTACGGCACGATCTACGGCGACATGGCCTGCGCCATCAATCCCATGGGCGATCTCTACAAGACGCAGGTCCGGGAGCTGGCGGCCCACCTGGGCATCCCGGCCGCCATCCGGCGCAAGGCCCCGACGGCCGGCCTATGGCCCGGACAGACCGACGAAGGGGATATCGGCCTGGCCTACGAGGAGATCGACGACATCCTCTGCCGGCTGGTCGAAGGGCGCGGTTCGCGCCGCGAGATCATCGAGGCCGGGCACGCGTCGGCCGCCGTCGACCTCGTCCTGCGGCGGGTCCGGAGCTCGCAGTTCAAGAGGGCACTGCCGCCCATCGCCAAGCTCTCGACCCGTTCCGTGGGCCACGACTTTCTCTATCCCTACGACCGGGAGCGCTAGCCGTGGCCGGCCGCCTTTACATCATCGCCACGCCCATCGGCAACCTCGAGGACATCACCCTGCGGGCCCTGCGCCTTCTCGGCGAGGTGGCGGCCATCGCCTGCGAGGACACCCGCCAGACGGTCAAGATCCTCAACCGCTACGGCATCAAGAAGCCGCTCCTCAGCTACTTCCAGCCGCGCGAGGGCCAGCGCATCCCGGAGATACTGGGGATCCTCGAGGAGGGGCGGGACGTGGCGCTCGTGTCCGACGCCGGCACGCCGGGCATCTCCGACCCGGGCTTCCCCCTTATCCGCGAAGCCCTCAAGAAGGGAGTCCAGGTCGTGCCCGTTCCGGGCCCGGCGGCCGTGACCGCGGCCCTGTCCGCGGCCGGACTGCCCACCCACCGGTTCCTCTTCGCCGGCTTCCCGCCGCCCAAGCCTGCCGGGCTGCGCAAGCTCCTCCTGGGCCTGGCTGCCGAGGAGGCCACCCTCGTTTTCTACCTGCCGACCCGGCGGCTGGCCGAGTTCCTGGCGGCGGTCATCGAAACCCTCGGGGACAGGCGGGTCGTTGTGGCCCGGGAGCTGACCAAGGTCCACGAGGAGTTCCTTCGGGGAACCGCCAGCGAGCTGGCCGCGACGATAGGCGCCCGGACCATCAAGGGAGAGGCCACCGTCCTGATCGAGGGCCTCTAAAAGCTCCGCTCTCTTCGAAAAACCCGATTCTCCCCATAAGGAAAGGGCAGAAATATATTTTTTCGATTACTTGACAAATGTCTACTAAGATATTATATTGTCTACACACTAAGATAATTCGCAAGGAGGTATTTAGATGGCTATTATCAGATGGGATCCCTACAGGGATATGGTCACCCTCAGGGACAGGATGAACCGGTTGTTCGAGGACATGACCGTCGCCAAGGGCGAAGAGAAGGACCTCATGGCCCATTCCTGGGCCCCCGCGGTCGACATCTATGAGACCGAGAACGAGGTCGTGCTCAGCGCCGAGATCCCCGGCGTCGACGCCAAGGATGTCGAGATCAAGGTCGAGGACAACAACCTGACCCTGCGCGGCGAGCGCAAGTTCGAGAAGGAAACCCAGGAGGAGAACTACCACCGCGTCGAGCGGTCCTACGGCTCGTTCTTCCGCTCCTTCGCCCTGCCCAGCTACGTCGACCAGGACAAGATCGAGGCCGAGCACGAGAACGGCGTCCTCAAGATCCATATGCCCAAGAGGGCCGAGCTCAAGCCCCGCAAGGTCAAGATCCTGACCCCGGTCCAAGCCGAGAAGTCCAAGAAGTAACCCGTCCGAGATCCCAAAGGCGGCTCCTGCCCGCGCAGGGCCGCCTTTTTTTTCGCCTGATTCCGGGATCCCCACTCGAGGCGGCGAGGGGATCGTCTTCGCAATTCCCCGTTGCTGGAGGAGGGGGACCGGCAGGGAGCGGAGTCGTCGAAGCGACCATCAGAAGCATGGCGGAGCGACTCGAAGCCATGCTTCTGGGAGATATCGGGAGAAAGCGCTTTGCGAAGATATTTCTCAGGATCCCGGCCTCGAATGCTCGGCCGTGATCCTGACCTCCGCTCCCCAGAGTCCGCTCCGCGCCGGCGGACGCCGGTCAGGCCTGCGCCAGGGTGATGGCCCGCACGTCCTCGGCCCCGGCCTCCATCAGCACCCGGGCGCATTCCCGGACGGTCGCTCCGGTCGTGGTGACATCGTCGATCAGCACCAGGGTCCGCCCGGCCACCCTTTCCGGCCGCCGTACGGCGTAGGCGCCGCGGGCGTTCCGCTCCCGGTCGGCGGCCCTCAGGCCGGCCTGGGCCGGCGCCTTCCGGGTCTTGACCAGCGCCCCGGCCAGGACGCCCAGGCCTCGGAGCGCCGCCAGATCGCGGGCCAGAAGGCGGGACTGGTTGAAGCCGCGCTCCCGCCGCCGCGAAGGATGGAGAGGCACGGGCACGAGGGCCTCGGCGTTCCGCCACAGCGGCCCGTCGGCGCCGAGGCAGGCCTGGGCATAGCGGGCCAGGGGACGGCTGAGCGGGGCGCAACTACGGTACTTGAAGAGAAGGATGAGGTCTTTCAGGGTCCCGCCGTAGACGCCGCAGGACCGGTGGCGCGAGAAGGCCGGAGTCCGGTCCAGGCAGCGGGCGCAGAGGTGATCATCGCCGGCGCCCTCGAGGAACCGGCCGCACCGCGGGCAGACCGGGCCGCGCCGCGGCCCCAGCTTCTCCAGGCAGGCGGCGCAGACGATCCTCTCCCCGGTCCGGTCGAGAGGCTCGCGGCAGAGGCGGCAAAAGGACGGGAAGACGAGAAGCTCGGCCAGCCGGGCCAACCCGGCCGCCCGGGTCCGGCAGGTCCGCGTCACTGGGATTCGCGTTCTTGTTCCGCCTTTTCCTGGCAGTCGATGCAGTACGGCGTCCAGGGGATGGCCTCGAGCCGCTTCTGCCCGATTTCCTTCTGGCAGAGCTGGCAGACGCCGAACTCGCCGTGTTCGAGCCGCTTGAGGGCCTCGTCGATGAGCAGGAGCTGCTCCCGGTCGCCGTCGGACAGGCTCAGAAGGAATTCTTTGGTGTATGACGTCTCGGCCTTATCGACCACGTCCTGGGCGACGTTGGACTCCATCTCCTTGCTCTCGGTGATGGTGTCCGTGAGCTTGCGGATGATGCTTTCCTTCTTGGAGCAGAGCTTGGCCCGGAACTCGTCTTTCTCTTTCTTGTTCATCTTACGAGGCATCGGACAATCCCTTCATTTGGCATAATGCCGGCCCCCGACGATAGTCAGGGCCCGGTAGACCTGCTCGAGCAGAACGACGCGGGCCAACTCATGCGAGAAGGTCAGCCGGGACAGCGACAGCTTCAAGTCGGCCCTCTCCACGATACGGTCCGCGAAACCGAGAAAACCGCCGACGACGAAGACCAGCGGCGTTCCCGATTCCCTTTCCCGGCCGCGGAGGAAGCGGGCGAATTCCGGCGACGACATCTCCCGGCCGCGATCGTCGAGACAGATCACGTAGGCCCCGTCGAGATGCCGTTCCAGGCCGCGCGCTTCGAGGTCCCTGATCTTGTCGGCGTGCTTTTCCTCCAGCCCCCGCGCTTCGCGCGTCTCGATGATCTCGACCGTCGCGAAGGACCTGATGCGCGCTTCGTAAAAACCCTGCAACCCCCGCAAATCGGGATTCTTCGTTTTGCCTGGCCAGAGGAATTTCAGGCGCATCGCCGAAAACGCCTTTAGACAATAGCGATTCGGTCCGGGCTTGTCAACCCCCGTCACGCCTCCCCCGGCCGCCCCCCCAAAAAGCGGGGCGCCGCGGGGCGGGAACGGCCCGGCCGCCGCCCGCCGGGAGTGCCGGGGCGTCCGCGGACGTACCCCGGTCCCTAGAAATCGAGGCGGGGGGCGTCTCCCCAGAGGCGTTCGAGGCCGTAGCGATCCCGGGCGGCCCGGGAGAAGACGTGGACGACGAGCGAGCCGTAATCGACGAGGACCCATTCGGCCGCCTCGCGCCCCTCGACGCTCAGGGGCCGTCTGCCGGAGGCCTTGAGCGCCGTCTCGACGGCCTCGGCGATAGCCACGTTCTGGCGGGACGAATTCCCGTGGGCGATGATAAAAAAGTCGGTGAAGGACGAGAGCTCGCGCAGGTCGAGGACGCAGAGGTCCTCGGCCTTGCGGCCCAGCGCGGCTTCGACCGCGGCCCGCACCGGCGCCGGCAGGTTTCTCTTGGTGAACCGTTTTGTTTGTTCTTCGGCCATGTCTTCTAGCGACCTCGGTAGAGTTGGCGTTGGCGGATATAGGCGGCGACGGCCGGCGGCACCAGCCCCGCCAGGGGCCGGCCGCGGCGGACCCGCTCCCGGACCTCGGTCGACGAGACGTCGAGGGCCGGGATGGGGACGAGGAGGACCCGGCAGCGCGGCCGGGCGGCGGCGTCTAGCGGGCCGGCCTCGGCCAGCGGCCCGATCTCGTCCCGGAATCGGCCTCCGAGAACGCCGCGGGCCCGCTCCAGATCGAAGCCCGGCCGGGCCATCACCAGGAAGAGGCCCTCGTCGAGGACCTTCTCGTACTGGTGCCAGGTCCCGATATCGAGGAAGGCGTCCACGCCGAGGATGAAGAACGACCGGGTCCCGGGGCAGAGGCGGCGGATCCGGCGCAGGGTCCGGATGGAATAGGACTTGCCGCCGGCCTCGACCTCGAGGGGCGAAGCCTCGAACCCGGCCCGCCGCCGGACGGCGATCTCGACCATCCGCAGCCGGTCGGCCGGAGAGGCCGCCCCGCGCGCCGCCTTGTGCGGCGGCAGGTACGAGGGTATGAAGAGGACGCGGCTCAGCCGGGCGCGCCGGCGGACCTCGGCCGCGGCCTTCAGGTGGCCGCAGTGGACCGGATCGAAGGTGCCGCCGAAGAGGCCGATCGTCTCCATCAGGACCCAGCCGCCTCGCCCCCCGTCTCTCCCGTACCGCCGCCGGAGGCCGCGGCGAGCTCGGCCAGCTGCCGGGCCGCGGTCTCGACCAGGGGCTTCAGTCCCTCCCCCTTGAGCGCCGAGACGGCGAAGAGCGGGATGCCCCGCCGGGCGGCCAGGCGCCGCAGTCGGACCAGGCGCGACCTGTCGCCGCCCAGGAGATCGACCTTGTTGGCGACCAGGATCTGGGGACGGGCGGCGACCTCGGGGGAAAAGGCCTCGAGCTCCTTCATGACGGCCTTGAAGTCCTGGACCGGGTCCCTGCCGGAATAGGGCGAGACGTCGAGGACATGGATGAGCAGCTTGGTCCGCTCGATATGGCGCAGGAAGCGGATGCCCAGGCCCTGGCCCAGGTGGGCCCCCTCGATCAACCCGGGGATGTCGGCGACGATGAAGGAGCGGTATTCGCCGATATCGACGACGCCGAGGTTGGGGGTCAGGGTCGTGAACGGATAGTCGGCGATGAGCGGCCGGGCCGCGGAGATCCGCGAGATCAGCGTCGACTTGCCGGCGTTGGGGAAGCCGACCAGGCCGGCGTCGGCGATGAGCTTGAGCTCCAGGAAGAGCTCCTTCTCCTCGCCCGGACGGCCGGGCTGCCATTCGCGCGGCGTCTGGTGCGTGGCCGTGGCGAACGACGCGTTGCCGCGGCCGCCGCGGCCGCCCCGGGCGGCGACGCAGGACAGGCCGTGCCGGGCCAGATCGGCCAGGACGGCGCCGCCGCCGGACTCCTTGATGACCGTGCCGACGGGCACTCCCAGGCGGACGTCGGCGCCGCGCTTGCCCTGGCGGTTGCCGCCCTCGCCCGGGGCCCCGTTCTTGGCCCTGATGAGGGGATGGAAGCGGAAATAGGCGAGGGAGCTGATGTTCTCGTCGGCGACGAAGACGATGCTGCCGCCGTCACCGCCGTGGCCGCCGTCTGGACCGCCCTTGGGCACCCGGGCCTCGCGGCGGAAGCTGACGCAGCCGTTACCGCCGCGGCCCGCTTTCAGCGTGACGGTGACCTGGTCGACGAACAACGGCGGCGCCGCTTGGCGTCAGGCGGGCAGGACGGAGACGACTTTGCCCTTGCGGCCCCGGTCGGCGTACTTGACCGTGCCCGTGACCGTGGCATACAGGGTGTCGTCCTTGCCCCGGCCGACATTCAGGCCGGGCTTGATGGGAGTGCCCCTCTGACGGATGAGGATGGACCCGGCGTTGACCTTCTGACCGCCATGGCGCTTGACGCCGAGCCGCTGTCCCGCGCTGTCGCGACCGTTCTTGCCGGCTCCGCCGGCTTTCTTATGGGCCATGGCTTACTCCTTGCTGGCTTTCTTGGCCTTGGCCGGGGCCGGTTTCTTGGCGGCCTTCGGCTTGGCGGCTTCCTTGCCGGCCGGCTTGGCCGGGGCCGCCGCCTTGGCGGGCTTTTCGGCCGCTGCGGCCGGCTTGGGCTTGGCGACCGGCGCGGGCGCGGCAACAGGGACCGGCTTCTCTTCGGCCAGGTCCTCGGCGGTGATGGTGGTCCGGTCCGCAGCGATCCGGGTGATGCGGACCTTGGTCAGCTGCTGCCGATGGCCGCGGGTCCGGCGGAACTGTTTCCTTCTCTTCTTCTTGAAAACGAGGACCTTCTCGTCCTTGAAGTTCTCGAGGACGAGGCCGAGGACCATGGCGCTGTCCAGGACCGGGGTCCCGACCTGGACCATCCCGCCGTCCTCGATCAGGAGGACGCGGTCGAATTGGGCCTTCCGCCCCGGCTCCAGATCGAGCTTCTCGACGGCCAGGACGTCCCCTTCCTTAACGCGGTACTGCTTGCCGCCCGTCAGGATCACTGCGTACATATCGACCTACCCTTCGGAGGAGATACGGAAATTGAGCGACAATTTTAACCTACGGGCCCCCGGAAGTCAAATGCCATCCGGCCGCCGGGGCCCGGAAGGCGCCCGCCTTGACAGCGCCGCCGCCTTCTCCTACCCTAAGAGGACCTTCCCGGGGGCGGTTAGCTCAGCGGTAGAGCATCGGTTTTACAAGCCGGGGGTCGCAGGTTCGAACCCTGCACCGCCCATCCCGTAGCGAGCGAAGCGAGCGGAGGCGGCAGAAGCCTGGCGGAGCTTTCACGGAGCCAGGCTTCTGCGAAATATCGGTATCAAGCTCTTTGTCCTAGTCTTCGAGCGAAGCGAGCGGAGGCGGCAGAAGCCTGGCGGAGCTTTCACGGAGCCAGGCTTCTGCGAAATATCGGTATCAAGCTCTTTGTCCTAGTCTTCGAGCGAAGCGAGCGGAGGCGGCAGAAATACGGCTGAGCGACTCGAAGCCGGATTTCTGCGAAATATCTTGGCAAAGCGGATTTCTCTTTACCTGTCGGCCAGCGAGCGGAGGCGGCCGGAGGCGGCAATCAACGACTTTTACCCACCGTCCGGGCCGCTTGACCTCTTTGCCGCCTCCGGACTTCGCTCTCGAGGCGGCGAGGGGCATCGCCTCGAAGATCCCCGTCGCTGGAGAGGGGGACCCGCGAAGCGGGGGGGAACCGTGCAAACTGGTTCCCAGGGGGACCGGGGAGCAAGAGGCGATCCCCGAGCAAAGCCGGAGAGAGCGGTCTCCCGGAGTTGTTCAAAGGAAAAGCGCCCCCGACGGGATTCGAACCCGTGTTGCTGCCTTGAAAGGGCGGTGTCCTGGGCCTCTAGACGACAGGGGCGTAAAACATGAGCCGTGCTGGATTCGAACCAGCGACACCCGGCTTAAAAGGCCGGTGCTCTACCGCTGAGCTAACGGCCCGAAAAAGGACACTATTATAGCGACGGGTAAAAAAGAGTCAATCACCCCGGCCCGGGCGCCGATCCCCTCCTCAGGAGATGGGCTCGAACTTGATGATGACCCAGCGGCCGCGATGAGCCAGGTTGCTGGCCTCGTCCTTGAGCAGGTACTGCTTGAGAAGGAGCTTGTACTTCTTGGTCACGCCGGCCCGGTTGGTGATCGATACATCGACGTCCTTGGAATGGACGTTGCCCGTCAGCATGCGGACGTTCGGCAGCTCGCGCACGCCCAGGGAGAACATCGTCATCTCTTCTTCCTCGGCGGCGGCTGTCTTGGCGGCGTTGTAGGCCTTCTTGTATTCCTGCATCTTGCCGTTCTCGATGTCGTACTTGGCCTGGAGCTCATCGACCTTCTTCTTGAGGGCGGCCTTGGCCGCGGACGACCGCGTCGTATCCATGTCGAACTGGGCGTCCTTGACGGCCGAGTCGGCGTCGATCGTCGGGCCGATCTGGGCGTCCTGGAGCTTCTTGGCCTCGATCTCGGCCGTGTTCAGGCCGGGCAGGGTGGCCGGCTCGATCTTCTCGACGCCGATGCTGAGGACGGACCAGGAACCGAGCTCGGGCTGGAGCGGCTCGAGGGCCATGCTCGACATCGTATCATTGTCGTTCATCTGGACGGCGTTGAAATACTTCTTGAGGAGGGTTTTCTCGGGCGCCGACGAGCATCCCTGGATGACGAAGAACGCTACGAAAACGCCCAACACGATCAGTGTTCTTTTCCTCATGTCTCCTCCTTCACAATATTCGTCGATACCGGTCTCCCGTGATAATATCGTGTTCGCGGGGGGAAAATCAAGCCTTTTTAATCCGGCCCGCCGGCCGGGTTTTCCTGGCCTCGTTTTTATGCTACACTTCTTCGCTCGAAAACCTAGAACCGGGGTATCGAACATGCCGCAAGCCAAAGATCCCGTGCTCAGACACCCGAAAGACCCCTCGGCCCTCCTCGACATCATCCGCGACGTCCAGGCGGCGGCGGGGCACGTTTCCGACCAGGACATCGGCCGCATAGCCGCGCACCTGAAGCTGGCCGAAGCCGAGGTCCGCGGGGCGGTGACGTTCTACCATTTCTTCTCGCTGACCCCCCGGGGGCGGTCGGCGGTCTATCTCAACGACTCCATAACCTCGCGGATGGCCGGACGGACGGCCGTGGCCCGGGCCTTCGAGGAGGAAGCCGGCTGCCGGTTCGGCGAAGTCTCCGCCGACGGCGCGATCGGCCTCTTCCCGACCTCGTGCATCGGCATGAACGACCAGGAGCCCTCGGCTATCGTCGACGGGGTCGTTTTCACGGCCCTGACGCCCGACAAGGCCCGGGCCCTCGTCCGCGGCCTGCGGGCCGGCACGCCCGCCCGGGACCTGGTCGCCGCCCGCGGCGACGGGGCCAACCAGTCGGACCTGGTCCGGTCCATGGTCGTCAACAACATCCGCCGGCGCGGAGCGGTCCTGTTCGGCGCCCACGAGACCGGCGCGGCCCTGCGCCGGGCCGTCTCGATGACCCCCAAGCAGGTCATCGACGAGGTCAAGAGATCCGGCCTCCTCGGCCGGGGCGGCGCGGGCTTCCCGACGGGCCTCAAGTGGGAGTTCTGCCGCCGGGAGAAGGCCGCCCAGCGCTACGTCGTCTGCAACGGCGACGAGGGCGAGCCCGGAACGTTCAAGGACCGGGTCATCCTGACCGAGCTGCCGCGGCTGCTGTTCGAGGGCCTGGCCGTGGCCGGCTACGCCGTCGGGGCCTCGACCGGCATCCTCTACCTCCGGTCCGAGTACGCCTACCTCCGGGACCACCTGGAAGAGGTCCTGGCCGGCCTGCGCCGGGACGGCCTCCTCGGCCCGAAGGCCGCCGGTTCCGCGAGCTTCGATTTCGACATCGTCATCAAGTCGGGCGCCGGCGCCTACGTCTGCGGCGAGGAGTCGGCCCTGCTCGAATCGGCCGAGGGCAAACGCGGCGAGCCGCGCGACAGGCCGCCCTTCCCGGTCTCGGTCGGCTACCGGGACATGCCGACGACCGTCAACAACATCGAGACCCTGGCCACGGCCGCCCGCATCCTCGAGGAGGGCGCGGCCTGGTTCAAGGCCATGGGCACGGTCCAGTCGGCCGGCACCAAGCTCCTGAGCGTCTCCGGCGACTGCAGCCGTCCGGGCGTCTACGAGGTCGAGTACGGCCTGACCCTGGCCGACCTCCTGGAGATGGCCGGCGGGACCGGGGCCCAGGCCGTCCAGGTCGGCGGCCCCTCCGGCGCGTGCGTCGCCCCGGCCGGCTTCGGCCGCAGGATCTGCTTCTCCGACCTGGCCACGGGCGGCTCGGTCATCGTCTTCGGGCCCGGGCGCGACCTTTTCGAGGTCGTCGGGAACTTCCTGGAGTTCTTCATCGAGGAGTCCTGCGGCTGGTGCGTCCCCTGCCGGGCCGGCAACGTTCTGCTGCGGAAGAAGTTCGAAAAGATCGCCCGGGGCCTCGCCTCGGCCGAGGACCTCCGCGAGATCGAGGAGTGGGGGCGGCTGATCAAGTCGACCAGCCGCTGCGGCCTGGGGCAGACCTCGCCCAACCCCGTCCTGACGACCCTCAAGAGCTTCCCCGAGCTCTACCAGGCCCGGCTCCGCAAAGGCGCGGCGCACGGAAGCGAGTTCGACCTTGCGGCGGCCGTCCGGGACGGCTGCGCCGCGGCCGGCCGCGAGCCGGAGTGCAAGGAGTCCCTCCATGACTGAGATCCGCTTCACCGTCGACGGCCGGCCCTGCCTGGCCAAGCCGGGCCAGACGATCGTCGAGGCGGCCAAGGCCAACGGCGTCTACATCCCGGTCCTCTGCCACTACGAGGGCCTCAAGCCCGCCGGCAGCTGCCGCATCTGCACCGTCCGCGTCGCCGGCCGCTACATGGCCGCCTGCACCCAGCCGGTGACCGAGGGCATGGCCGTCGAGAACACGGCCCCGGACCTCGAGGACATGCGCAAGTCCCTCATCGAGATGCTTTTCGTCGAGGGCAACCACTTCTGCCCCGCCTGCGAGAAGAGCGGCAACTGCGAGCTCCAGGCCCTGGGCTACCGCTACCGCATGCTGGCGCCGCGCTTCCCCTATCTCTGGCCCGTCCGGACGGTCGACGCCGGGACGCCGCTCGTCCTGCTCGACCGCAATCGCTGCGTCCAGTGCCTGCGCTGCGTCCGCGGCGTCCGGGCCAAGGACGGGCGGAAGATCTTCGCCTCGGTCCGCCGGGGCCCGCGCGTGGCCATCGAGATCGATCACAAGCTGGCCGCCAAGCTCACCGAGGAAGAGGCCCGCCGGGCCATGGACCTCTGCCCCGTCGGCGCCATCCTGCGCAAGGAGACCGGCTTCGTCCGGCCCATCGGCCGGCGCAAGTTCGACCACACGCCCATCGGCGCCGACGTCGAGAAAGGGATCGGGAGGTAAGCCGTGAGCAAACCCGTCATCGCCACCGCCTCGCTGGCCGGCTGCTTCGGCTGCCACATGTCCTTCCTCGACATCGACGAGCGCATCCTGCCGCTCGTCGAGCTGGTCGAGTTCAACAAGTCGCCGATCGACGACATCAAGAAGTTCAGCAAGCCCGTCGACGTCGGCCTGATCGAGGGCGGCTGCTGCAACAGCGAGAACGTCCACGTCCTGCGCGATTTCCGCAAGAACTGCAAGGTCCTGGTCTCCGTCGGCGAGTGCGCCATCATGGGCGGCCTGCCGGCCCTGCGCAACAGCATCCCTCTCCGGGAGTGCCTCGAGGAGGCCTACCTGAACGCGCCGACGGTCGACCCGGCCGAGCGCATCATCCCCAACGACGAGGAGCTGCCGATCATCCTGGACAAGGTCTATCCCTGCCACGAGATCGTCAAGATCGATCACTTCCTGCCGGGCTGCCCGCCCTCGGCCGACCTCATCTGGGAGGCCCTGAACGCGCTCATCGAGGGGCGGCCCCTGCATCTGACCTACGATTTGATCAAGTTCGACTGAAGAGTGAACCGCCATGGGTAAAAAGATCACGATCGAGCCCGTCACCCGGGTCGAAGGCCACGGCAAGGTCACCATCCGGCTGGACGACGCCGGGCGGGTGACGGAATCCCGCTTCCACGTCGTCGAATTCCGCGGCTTCGAGCGCTTCGTCCAGGGCCGGCCCTACTGGGAGGCCCCCGTCCTGGTCCAGCGGCTCTGCGGCATCTGCCCGGTCAGCCACCACCTGGCCGCGGCCAAGGCCATGGACGTCGTCGTCGGGACCGGACCGGGCAAGCTGCCGGTCACGGCCGAGAAGATGCGCCGGCTCATGCACTACGGCCAGATGTTCCAGTCCCACGCCCTGCACTTCTTCCACCTGGCCTCGCCCGACTTCCTGCTGGGCCTCGACGCCGACCCGGCCGTCCGCAACGTCATCGGCATCATCGGCCTGGACAAGGGCCTGGCCACGCAGGCCGTGCTGATGCGCAAGTTCGGCCAGGAGATCATCCTGGCCACGGCCGGCAAGAAGGTCCACGGCACGGGCGCCATCCCCGGCGGCATCAACAAGAACCTCGCCCCCGAGGAGCGGGACAGGTTCCTCAAGTCCCCCGACGGGCTGACCGTCGACCGGATGATCGAGTGGGCCCGGGCCGCCATCGAGCTGTTCAAGGGCTACCACGCCAAGAACAAGGACCTGGTCGACGGCTTCGCCGCCTTTCCCTCGAACCATCTCAGCCTGGTCCGCAAGGACGGGGCCCTCGACTTCTACCACGGCGTCCTGCGGGCCGTCGACGCCGACGGCCGCAAAGTCCTCGGCGACGTCGATTACCAGGACTACCTCAGCTACATCGGCGAGGAAACCCGGGCCTGGAGCTACATGAAGTTCCCCTACCTGCGGTCCCTGGGCAAGGCCGCCGGCTGGTATCGCGTCGGGCCGCTGGCCCGGCTCAACACCTGCGATTACATCCCGTCGCCCCTGGCCCAGAAGGAATTCGAGGCCTACAAGGCCTACACCGACGGCAAGCCCAACAACATGTCGCTCCACACACATTGGGCCCGGCTGATCGAGCTTCTCCACGCCGCCGAGGTCATCAAGGAGCTCCTGCTGGACAAGGACCTCCAGGGCGGGAAGCTGGTCCGGACCGGCAGGCGGGCGCCCGAAGGCGTCGGCCTGATCGAGGCGCCGCGGGGCACGCTGTTCCACCATTATCGCGTCAGCGCCGACGACCAGATCACCATGGCCAACCTCATCGTTTCCACGACCAACAACAACGAGTCGATGAACCGGGCCGTGGACTGGGTCGCCAGGAACGTGATCTCGGGCCGTCCCGAGATCACGGAGGGCATGCTCAACCGCGTCGAGGTGGCCATCCGGGCCTACGACCCCTGTCTCAGCTGCGCCACGCACGCCCTGGGGCGGATGCCGCTCGAGGTCACGCTCGTCGACGCGGCCGGGCGCGTCCGGCAAAGGAAGGTCCGCTGAGCCCGCGCTGCGCCGCCCGCCCGCGCACGCTCGTCCTGGGCCTCGGCAATCCGGGACGCCGGGACGACGGGCTGGGCGCGGCCGCGGCCGAACGGTTGCGGAAGCGCCGCCTGCGCGGCGTCGACTGCGATGCGAACTATCAGCTCAACATCGAGGACGCCCTGGCCTGCGCCGATCACGACGTCGTCGTCTTCGTCGACGCCGCCCGGGGCCTGCGGCGGCCCTTCCGCTTCGGCCGGCTCGAGCCCGCGGCCGGGATGCCGGCCATGAGCCACGCCCTCGGACCGGCCCAGGTCCTGGCCCTGGCGGCGGCCCTCTACGACATGAAGCCGGAGGCCTGGCTCCTGGGGATCCGCGGCCACAGCTTCGCCGTCGGCGAGGGGCTGACCGCCCGTGGCGAGAGCGACCTCGGCCTGGCCTTGGAGTTCCTGGAGGCCTTCCTGAAGGGAGAACGCCCGTGACCGTCAAGACGCTGACCGTCGTCCGCGACCTGCTGGCCACCAACAGGCAGGCCGCCGCGGCCATCCGCGAGGAGCTCCGCGGCCGGGGCATCCTGGCCGTCAACCTTCTCAGCTCGCCCGGCTCGGGCAAGACGACCCTGCTCGAGGCCCTGGCCGACCGCTTCCGGGACCGCTACCGGCTGGCCGTCATCGAGGGCGACATCGAGACGGAGCGGGACGCCGAGCGCGTCCGGGCCAAGGGCGTGCCGGCCTGGCAGATCACGACCGGCGGGGCCTGCCACCTCGAGGCCAAGATGATCGGCCAGGTCCTGGACCGGATCCCGGCCGATATCGACTTCCTGTTCATCGAGAACGTCGGCAACCTGGTCTGCCCGGCCTCGTACGACCTCGGAGAGCAGGTCCGGCTGGTCCTGCTCTCCTCCCCCGAAGGCGACGACAAGCCGGCCAAGTACCCCCAGGCCTTCCTCTCGGCCGACGCCCTCGTCCTGACCAAGACGGACCTCCTGCCCTACCTGCCGTTCGATCCGGCCCGGGCCGCCGCCGAGGCCCGGACGATCAAGCCTGGGCTGCCGGTCTTCGCCGTCTCGGCCCTCCGCGGCGAAGGGCTGGACGAGCTCGTCGCCTATCTCGCCGGGGCCCTCGAGCGCCTGAGGTCCGGCCGTGCATGAGCTGTCGCTCGTCGCCTCGATCTTCGAGATCATCGAGGCCGAGGCGGCCAAACACGGCGCGGCCCGGGTGATATCCGTTACGCTCAAGGTCGGCGTCCTCTCGGGCGCCGTGCCCGACCTGCTCGTCTCGGCCTTCGAGGCCTACCGCCAGGGCACGCGGGCCGAAGGCTCCCGGCTGGATGTCGTCGCCGTCCCGATCAGGCTCCGCTGCCCGGACTGCGGCGGCTCGACCGTCCGCGAGGACGCGGATTTCTCCTGCGCCGCCTGCGGCTCGCGGCGGGTCGAGATCGTCGAGGGCCGCGAGCTGCTGGTCGAGAGGATCGAGCTCGAGACCGACGACGCCTGACCGCCGCGCCCCGGCCCGCGGCGCACTTGACAAGCCCGAATTCGTTTTGCTATAAGTCCCATCTTGTTATCCGGTCTGTAAGGTCTCCTGGCACTGCCGTAAGGAGATTTTTATTTTTATAGACCGCAGCATTCAGCCCGGGGGGGCCGGCCGGCGGCATCGCGCCGTCAGACCCGACCGCCTCCCGTCTGCCGCATCCGTCGCGTCTCTTCCATCGGACCCCGTCCGTATCGCCAACCCCCGCATTGGAGGCACGACTTGGACATCGACGCCGCCAAGACCCAGTCTCTGATCGACAAGCACCGCGGTCTCAAGAAGAACCTTATCGCCATCCTCCTCGACATCCAGGAGGCGTACAACTACCTTCCGGCCGAGGCCCTGCGGCAGGTCGCCCGCGCGGTCGGCCTGCCGCTCATCGACGTCGTCGGGGTGGCCACCTTCTACCGGGCCTTCAGCCTGAAGCCGCGCGGCAAGCACACCTGCCTCGTCTGCCTCGGCACGGCCTGCCACGTCCGGGGCGGCCAGAAGATCCTGGAGGAGTTCGAGAAGCAGCTCGGCGTCCCGGCCGGAGAGACGACGCCGGACGACCGCTTCACGCTGGAAACGGTCGCCTGTCTCGGCTGCTGCGCCATCGGGCCGGTCGTCGTCGTCGACGGCGAGTACTTCGGCCACACGACCCTGCGCAAGGTCGGCCCGATCATCAGCAGGTTCAGCCGTGCCGGATCCCGGTCCAAGCCCGCGCCGCGGGCCCGGCGGGCCCCGGCCCGGAAGACGGCCAAGCCGCGGGGCCGCGCGGCCCGGAAGACGTGAAACAGGAGGACCCCGATGGCCGAACACAAGAAGCTCAGCATCCAGGACCTGGCCAGGATCCGGGAGAAGACCCGCTCGCTCATGAACATCCGCGAGGGCCGGGGCCGGGCCCGGGTCACCGTCCACATGGGCACCTGCGGCCTGGCCGCCGGCGCCCGGGAGATCATGGACGCGCTCCTCGACGAGATCGCCAAGGCCAAGGTCTCGGACGTCCTGGTGACGACCTCCGGCTGCGCCGGGCTGTGCAACAAGGAGCCCATGATCACGGTCGAGCTCAAGGACGCTCCCCCGGTGAAGTACGGCGACCTGACCCCGGCCAAGATGCGCAAGATCTTCGTCGAGCACGTCCTGGCCGGCCGCATGGTGCCGGAGTACGTCCTGGCCGTGGGCAGCGAAACCGTGTATTGAGGGAGGCCCCGTGAAACAGTATCGAGCCCACCTTTTGGTCTGCGCCGGCACGGGCTGCGTCTCCTGCGGCTCCTTCCGGATCAAAGAGGCCCTCGAGAAGGAGATCCGCAAGCGGCGCCTCCAGGACGAGATCCAGGTCGTGGCCACGGGCTGCAACGGCTTCTGCGAGCGGGGGCCCATCGTCATGGTCCAGCCGGACGGCGTCTTCTACCAGATGCTCAAGCTCGAGGACGTGCCGCGCCTCGTCGAGGAGCACCTGCTCAAGGGCCGGCCGGTCAAGAAGCTGATGTACGTGCCGCCGGCCGAGGACAAGCCCGTTCCCAAGATGAAGGACATCGAGTTCTTCAAGCACCAGCGCCTCGTCGTCCTGCGCAACCGCGGCCGCATCGACCCCGAGAGGATCGACGAGTACATCGCCTTCGAGGGCTACGAGGGCCTGGCCCGGGCCCTGACCGGCATGACGCCGCAGGGCCTCCTGGACGAGATCACGGCCGCCGGCCTGCGCGGCCGCGGCGGGGCCGGCTTCCCCACGGGCAAGAAGTGGGCCGCCTGCGCCGCCCAGAAGAAGGACCCGAAGTACATCATCTGCAACGGCGACGAGGGCGACCCCGGGGCCTTCATGGACCGCTCGGTCCTCGAGGCCGATCCCCACGCCGTCCTCGAGGGCATGCTCATCGGGGCCCGGGCCATCGGGGCCGCCAAGGGCTTCATCTACATCCGCCACGAATACCCCCTGGCCATCAAGAGGGTCGAGATCGCCATCCGCCAGGCCCGCGAGTACGGCCTGCTCGGGCAAAACATCCTCGGCGCCGGCTTCGACTTCGACCTGGAGATCGTCCAGGGCGCCGGGGCCTTTGTATCGGGCGAGGAAACGGCCCTAATCGCCTCGGTCGAGGGCCAGATAGCCATGCCCCGGCAGCGCCCGCCCTACCCGGCCCGCAAGGGGCTCTGGGGCTCGCCGACGGTCATCAACAACGTCGAGACCTGGGCCACCGTGCCCAACATCGTCCGCCGCGGGGCCGCCTGGTTCTCGGCCCTGGGCACCGACACGAGTAAGGGGACCAAGATCTTCTCGCTGGTCGGCAAGATCAACAACACCGGCCTGGTCGAGGTGCCCATGGGCATCTCGCTGCGCCAGATCGTCTACGGCATCGGCGGCGGCATCCCCGGCGACCGGGCCTTCAAGGCCGTCCAGATCGGCGGCCCGTCGGGCGGCTGCATCCCGGCCAAGCTCCTCGACCTGCCGGTCGATTACGAGAGCCTGACGGCCGCGGGGGCCATGATGGGCTCCGGCGGCATGATCGTCATGGACGACAAGACCTGCATGGTCGACCTGGCCAAGTACTTCCTGAACTTCCTGCGCGACGAGTCGTGCGGCAAGTGCGTCTCATGCCGCGAGGGCACCCAGCGCATGTACGAGATCGTCGGTAAGATCACGGACGGCCAGGGGACGATGGAGGACATCCAGCTGCTCGAAGAGCTGGCCATCGCGGTCAAGGACGCCTCGCTCTGCGGGCTCGGCCAGACGGCGGCCAACCCGGTCCTGTCGACCCTGCGCTATTTCCGGTCCGAGTACGAGAAGCACGTCGTCGAGAAGCGCTGCCCGGCCATGGTCTGCAAGGAGATCGTCTCCGCGCCGTGCCAGTACATCTGCCCCATCGACCAGGAGGCCTCGAGCTACATCGGCCTCATCGCCCGCAAGGACTACGAAGGGGCCTTCAAGGTCATCCGCAAGGACAACCCGCTGCCCTCGGTCTGCGGCCGGGTCTGCAGCCGGGCCTGCGAATCGGCCTGCCGGGCCGGAGAGATCGGCGAGCCCATCGCCATCCGGGCCCTCAAGCGCTTCGTCATGGACTGGGCCCGGGACAAGGGCCTCGGCAAGCCGGCCAGGCTGCCGCTGACCAAGGCCGACAAGGTGGCCATCGTCGGCGCCGGGCCATCGGGCCTGGCGGCCGGCTACGAGCTGCTCAAGAAGGGCTATCCCGTCCGCATCTTCGAGTCCCTGCCCGTCGCCGGCGGCATGCTCCGGGTGACCATCCCGGACCACCGGCTGCCCAAGGACCGGCTCCAGGACGACCTCGACTACCTCGTCGGCTGCGGCCTGAACATCAAGACCAACATGACCCTGGGCAAGGACTTCAGCCTGGACGACCTCTTCCGCCAGGGCTACAAGGCGGTCTACCTAGCGACCGGAGCCCACCGGCCGCTCGAGATGGGCGTGCCCGGCGAGGAAGCCGAAGGCGTGCTCCAGGCGCTCGAATACCTCAAGAACCATCACCTCGGCATCCCCGTCGATCTAGGCCGCCGGGTCGTGGTCATCGGCGGCGGCAACTCGGCCGTCGACGCGGCCCGGGTGGCCTTCCGCGACAAGCGGGTCAAGGAGGCGGCCATCCTCTACCGCCGGACCCGCAGGGAGATGCCGGCCTATCCCGAGGAGATCGAGGCCGGGCTCGAGGAGGGCGTCCGGATCGAGTACCTGACCGCCCCGGTCCGGGTCCGGACGCAGAACGGGCGGGTCGTCGGCGTCGAGTGCATCCGCATGAAGCTCGGGGAGAAGGACAGCAGCGGCCGGGCCCGGCCCGTGCCCATCCCCGGCTCGGAGTTCCAGGTGCCGGCCGACACGCTCATCCTGGCCATCAGCGAGCGGGCCTACACCCCCTACCTCAAGGACAGCGACGGCCTGACCCTGTCGCCCGAGTGGGGCACGATCATCGTCGACCCGGCCAGCATGGCCACGACCCGTCCCGGCGTCTTCGCCGGCGGCGACGTCGTCTCGGGCCCCAGCAGCGTCGTCGAGGCCATGGCCGCCGGCAAGACCGCGGCCCGGGCCGTCGAGGCCTACCTCGAGGGCCGGCCCTTCGTCCGCGTCGCCGAGGTCACCCGGCCGGCCTGCTACGTCGAGCCGGTCAAGCTGACCGAAGAGGAGGCCGCGAACACCAAGCGGGCCAAGATGCCCCACCTGGCGCCCGGCAAGCGGAGAACGGGCCACGAGGAGATCGAGCTCGGCTTCACCAGGGAGCTCGCCCTGAAGGAGGCCAAGCGCTGCCTCCGCT
The DNA here is from genome assembly GCA_022711665.1 of Acidobacteriota bacterium. Taxonomy (GTDB): domain Bacteria; phylum Acidobacteriota; class Aminicenantia; order Aminicenantales; family Saccharicenantaceae; genus RBG-16-66-30. The sequence goes on from JAKLEN010000001.1 coordinate 425,185, forward strand.
GCGAGCTCGAGACCCGGGACGCCAAGAAAGCGCTGGGACGTGAAACATGATTGACCTCGTCATGAACGGCTTGTGCGTCAAGGCCGAGGAGGGCTGGTCCGTCCTGGAGACGGCCAAGTTCTACGGCCTGGAGATCCCGACCCTCTGCCACCGCGAGGGCCTGGAGGAGTTCGGCGGCTGCCGGCTCTGCCTCGTCGAGATCGGCGAGCCGCCCCGGTCGAAGCTCGTGACCTCGTGCACCTACCCGGCCGAGCCCGGCCTGGTCGTCAGGACCGACTCCAACAGGGTCTGGTCGGCGCGGCGGATGATGATCGAGCTCATGCTCTCCGTCGCGCCCGGGTCCAAGGTCCTCCAGGACTTGGCCTCCCGTTTCGGGGTGACCCGGGTCCGGTTCGCTCCCCGCAACGAGGAGTGCATCCTCTGCGGGCTGTGCGTCCGGATGTGCGCGGAGCAGATGGACGGCAAGGCCATCAGCTTCCAGCAGCGGGGCTACAAGCGCAAGATCTCGACGCCCTTCGACCTGCGGTCGGAGGAGTGCCGGCTGTGCGGGGGCTGCATCTACGTCTGCCCCGCCTGCCAGCTCCGCTGCCAGGGCCCGCACCCCGACACGACCCTGTGCAACGGCTGCCTGACCATGGAACCGACCTGCCTGGAGCACTACGACGACCTCCAGTGCTGGATGTACGACGCGGGCCGCTGCGGCACCTGCGTCCGGGACAAGAAAGTCTGACCGGGTTCAACAAAAGGAGGAATCATCATGCCGACCATGACCAAGCTCAACAGGAGCGCCGCCACCCTGACCAAGAACCGGACCGAAGGGTCGATCAGTCCCTTCAGCGGGATGTGCGTGACCTGCGTCGACGGCTGCATCGGGATGTGCGAGATCGGGAAATCCGCCTACCGCGGCCACGAGGTCCTCTATCCCCAGCCTTTCGGCATCATCACGGCGGCCTGCGAGAAGGACTATCCCGTCGACCTGTCGCACTTCAGCATCATGGGCACGGCCAAGGGCGCCCACGGCGTCCCGGCCGACAGCGACAAGGCCACCTTCGAGAAGGTCACGACCGAGACCAAGATCGGCCGCAACAAGGATCTCAAGCTCAAGCTGCCCTTCGTCATCTCGGGCATGGGCTCGACCAACATCGCCAAGCAGAACTGGGCCGGCCTCGGCGGCGGGGCGGCCATCTCCGGCGTCATCCTGACGGTCGGCGAGAACGTCTGCGGCATGGACGACGAGACCGAGCTCAAGGCCGGCAAGGTCGTCCGCTCGCCGGACATGGAATTCCGCATCAAGTCCTTCCGCGACTGGCAGGACGGCTACGGCGACGTCGTCATCCAGGCCAACGTCGAGGACGGCCGGCTGGGTGTCCAGGAATACGCCATCCAGAAGCTGGGCATCGAGACCGTCGAGCTCAAGTGGGGCCAGGGGGCCAAGGACATCGGCGGCGAGGTCAAGCTCAAGACGGTCAAGAAGGCCCAGGCCCTGAAGAAGAAGGGCTACATCGTCCTGCCGGACCCCGAGAACCCGGCCGTCATCGAGGCCTTCGAGAAGGGCAGCTTCAAGGAGTTCGAGCGCCACTCCCGCATGGGCATGGTCGACGAGGGCGATTTCCTGAAGCGGGTCGAGGAGCTGCGCCAGGCCGGGGCCAGGCGCGTCTTCCTGAAGACCGGGGCCTACCGGCCGGCCGACCTGGCCCGGGCCGTCAAGTACGCCTCCAAGGCCAAGCTCGACCTGCTGACGGTCGACGGGGCCGGCGGCGGCACGGGCATGAGCCCCTGGCGGATGATGAACGAGTGGGGCATCCCGGCCGTCGAGATCTGGTCGCTGACCTGGCTGTACGCCGACCAGCTGGCCAGGCAGGGCGAGTACGTGCCCGACATCGCCTTCGCCGGCGGCATAACCTTCGAGGACCAGATCTTCAAGTCCCTGGCCCTCGGCGCCCCGTACGTCAAGCTCGTCGGCATGGCCCGCTCGCCCATGGCCGCGGCCATGGTCGGCAAGACGATCGGCGGCCGCATCGCCGACAACCAGATCCCCGTCTACGTCGAGCGCTTCGGCAACAGCCGGGAGGAGATCTTCGTCACCGCCCCCGAGCTGAAGCGCCGCTTCGGCGACCGCTTCAAGGACCTGCCGGCCGGGGCCATCGGCGTCTACACCTACTTCGAGCGGCTGAGCCAGGGCCTGCGCCAGCTGATGGCCGGGGCCCGCAAGTTCAACCCGTCCCTCATCGGCCGCGACGACATCGCCTCCCTGACCAAGCAGGTGGCCGACATCAGCGGCATCCCGTTCATCACCGACGTGGACAAGGACGAGGTCCAGAAGATCCTCAAGGCCAAGTGACTCCCTCCGGGACGCCATCCCGACGGGGGGCCGGCGGCGCGCCGGCCCCCCGTTTTTTTCGCCTCCGTTTCGGGCTATAATGGAGGCGTCCCCGGAGCCGATGCGCGGCGGAGGTCCCGATGATCGCTCTCAAGGACGTCCTGACCCTTCTCGACGGCGAGCTCCTGACGGCCGGCCTGCCCCTCGACGCCCCCTGTCCGGGCGTCTTCGCCTCCGATCTCATGAGCGACGTCCTGACCTCGGCCCGGCCCGGCTGGCTCCTCCTGACCGGCCTGGCCAACGCCCACGTCGTCCGGGCTTGCGCCGTGGCCGACCTGGCCGCGGTCGTCTTCGTCCAGGGCAAGAGGCCGGACAACGGGACCGTCGACCAGGCCCGGGCCGGGCGCCTGCCCCTGATCGCCACACGGATGCCCATGTTCGAGGCCTGCGCCAGGCTGGCCAGGCTCGTCGAGGACGGCGGCCATGGCGTCTGAAGAGGCCTATCGCCGGGAGTTCCAGGTCAAGGGCGGCGACTTCGCCAACGCCGGCGCCGCGGCCTGCGCCATCAAGGAGCTCCTGAAGGAGTTCGGCCTCTCTCCCCGGACCGTCCGCCGGGCGGCCGTCGCCGCCTACGAGGCGGAGATGAACGTCATCATGTACGCCCGGAAGGCCCGCATCGGCCTGGCCGTCACCCCCCGCGAGGTCCGCCTGGTCGTCGACGACCGCGGCCCCGGCATCGCCGACGTCGAGCTGGCCATGACCGAAGGGTATTCGACGGCCACGGCCGAGATGCGCGAGCTCGGCTTCGGGGCCGGCATGGGCCTGCCGAACATCAAGAAGAACTCCGACCGCTTCGAGATCGTCTCGGAGCCGGGCCGGGGGACGCGCCTGGACATCCTCATCCGGACCAACGGACACGTGACATCATGAACGAGACCAAGACCCCGCCGAATAACTTCCACGCCATCCACATCACCGGGGACAAGTGCATCGGCTGTGTCCACTGCCTGTCGGCCTGCCCGACCCGGGCCATCCGGGTCCAGGACGGCCGGGCCCGGATCATCGACCAGCTCTGCATCGACTGCGCCGAGTGCCTGCGCGTCTGCCCCCACGACGCCATCCGCTCCCACACGACCTCGTTCGCCGCCCTGGACGCATTCGCCTACAAGGTCGCCATCCCCTCGACCGTCCTCTACGGACAGTTCGGCTCGTCCGTCCTGCCGAACGAGATCCTTTCGGCCCTGCGCCGGATCGGCTTCGACGAGGTCTACGACCTGAGCTCCATCTGCGAGCTGAACTGCGCGGCGACCGAGGAGTACCTCAACGACCACCCCCGGCCGCGGCCCTACATCACCTCGACCTGTCCGGTCGTCGTGCGCATCATCCAGCGGCGCTACCCGTCGCTCTGCGGCCAGATCCTGCCCATCGAGCCGCCCCGGGAGATCGCGGCCAAGATCCTGCGCACCATCCTGCCCAAGTCCCTGGGCCTGCCGCCGGAGAAGATCGGCATCATCCACATCACGCCCTGCCCGGCCAAGATGGTCTCCATCAACAGCCCGGCCACCCTGGCCAGGTCCTATCTCGACGGGGCCATCTCCATCCGGGACATCTTCCCCCAGCTCGTCAAGGCCCTGCGCAAGACCGAGGAGGACGCCCTGATGCGCCACCTCTTCCCGGAGACGCTCTTCAGCGGCATCGGCATGGGCTGGTCCCTTTCGGGTGGGGAGGTCCGCGGGCTCAAGAGCCACCGGGCCCTGGCCGTCTCCGGCGTCGTCGACACGATGCGGGTCCTCGACCAGGTCGAGGGCGGGCTGCTCCAGGACATCGACCTGCTCGAGTGCACGGTCTGCCCCGACGGCTGCGTCGGGGGCCCGCTCGAGGTCGAGAACCGCTTCCTGGCCAAGAGCCGGATCCTGGAGCTGGTCGCCGCCGCCGGCGAGCACGCGGTCGTGGACCAGAAGGACGTCAGCCGGCTCTACCACCGGAACTTCCTGTCGTTCGACCATCCCGTGTCGCCGGCCGAGCCGCGGCCGCTCGATCCGGACCCGGCCCGGGCTATCCGCAAGGCCAAGCTCCGGGACAGGGTCTTCGCCGGGCTGCCGAGGAAGGATTGCGGCGTCTGCGGCGCGCCCGACTGCCTGACCCTGGCCGAAGACATCGCCCGCGGTTACGCCCGGCTCGAGGATTGCCCGTTCGCCCGGCCGAACGCGACGCCCAAGGCCCGGAAGGCGGCGGCCCGGCCAAAGTCGGCCCGCGGCAAGGAGGGACGATGACCCTCGACGAACTGGTCTCCCGTCTCGATCTCAAGGTCTTCACCCCCGGCCTGCCGCTCGACCGGCCGGTCCGCGGCGGCTACGCCAGCGACCTCCTGAGCGACGTCGTCGGCCACGCCCGCCCGGACGACCTCTGGCTGACCATGCAGGTCCACCCGAACATCGTGGCCGTGGCCGCGCTCAAAGAGCTGGCCGCCGTCGTCCTCGTCAACGGCCGGGGGCCGGCCCCCGAGACCCTGGAGCTGGCCGTCCGCGAGAAGGTCCTGCTGCTCGGCGCCGGGATCGGCGCCTTCGAGCTGGCCGGCCGCCTCTACGGGCTCGGCCTCAAGGGGAGTTGATGGCCCTGCGCCGTCTCCGGGCCGACCTCCACATCCACACCTGCCTATCGCCGTGCGGCGAGCTGACGATGTCGCCCCGGGCCGTCGTCGAGCGGGCCCTCGCCGCCGGGCTCGACCTCGTGGCCGTCACCGACCACAATACGACCGAGAACGCGGCGGCCGCGGCGGCCGCCGCGGCCGGGACGGGGCTCACGGCGCTGCCCGGCATCGAGCTCACGACCGCCGAAGAGGTCCACCTGCTCGGCCTGTTCGAGGCCGGGACGGACCTGAAGCCCTTTCAGGCCGAGGTCTACCGGAACCTGCCCGACCTGCCATCCCGGAAGAAGCTCCGCGTCGACCAGGTCCTGGTCGACGCCGACGATTATGTCACCGGCTTCTGTCCCCGCTCCCTCATCGGAGCCACGCTCTTTTCCGTCCGCCAGGCGGCCGACCTCATCCACGCGGCCGGCGGCCTGGCCGTGGCCTGCCACATCGACCGCGAGGCCTTCGGCATCGTCGGCCAGCTCGGCTTCATCCCGGCCGGGCTGGGGCTCGAGGCCGTCGAGGTCTCGCCGCGGACGGCGGCCGGAACGGCCCGGGCCGGCCTGGCCGCCGCCGGCGGCCTGCCCGTCGTTCGCTTTTCCGACGCCCACCGTCCGGAGGAGATCGGCGCCGCGGTGACGGAGTTCCTGGTCGAAGCCCCGACGATCGGCGAGCTCCGCCGGGCCCTGGCCGGCGAAGATGGCCGGGGGGTATTCCTGCCATGATGGAGGACCTGTCGCTCCACATCCTCGACCTGGCCGAGAACGCCGCGGCCGCCGGCGCGACCCGGGTGCGCATCGCGGTCAACGAGAACGAGCGCCGGGACGTGCTGACCATCCGGGTGGCCGACGACGGCCGGGGCATGACGGCCGCGGACCGCGGCCGGGCCCTCGATCCCTTCTTCACGACCGGGCGCAAGAGGACCGGCCTGGGCCTTGCCCTGCTGGCCCAGACGGCCGAGGCCTGCGGCGGCCGCCTGACACTGGCCTCTACGCCGGGCCGGGGCACGACCATCGTCGTCCGCCTGCCGTTCCGACATGTGGATCGGCCGCCCCTGACCCGAATGGCGTCGACCATGATGACCCTCTTCTTCGGCCATCCGGAGATCGACATTCTCTATACGCACACCCGCAACGGAAGCCGTTTCAGCATGTTGCGAAAGGGGCGGGACCCCTCGGCGCCGGCCGGCGAAGCCGAGATATCCGGTCTTCGCGAAAGCCTGCGGGCGGGATTGGGGCGGGTCGGGGCGGGGTGACGGTCTTCAGGGCGCGTTCGGCCCGATCTTCTTTTCCAGGTTCTCCAGCTCGGCCCGGGCCTTGGACACGTTGGCCTCGGTCTCGCCGCCGGAGTTCCGGAGGTACATCCGCAGCGCCTCCGCCGCCTCCCTCAGATCGCCGCGCTTCTCATAGGCCACGGCCAGGTTGAAAAACCCGACCGGCGTCGCCCGGATGGCCAGGGCCCGGCGCAGCAGCGCGATGGCCTGGTCGTACTCGCCGAGGTAGGAGTGGGCGATGCCGGCGAACTGGCAGAAAGCCTGCTCTTCGGGGAAATCCGCGATCAGCGAGTCGTAAACGGCGATGGCTTCCTTGAGGGACCCGGCCGAGGCCAGGCTGCCGGCATAGCTCGTCCGGAGATGGCGGCTTTCGGGCTCGACCGCCAGGGCCCGCTCGTAATAGGCCCGCGCCTCGGCTTTCCGCCCGGCCGCGTCCAGGATGCCGGCGGCGACCGTCAGGGCGTCGACGCTTTGGGGGTTCAGGGCCAGGACCTTGTTCATGGTCTCCAGGGCCTCGCCCGGCCGGCCGCCGACAAGGTAGGTATGGCCGAGGCGGACAAGAAGGGTCTCCGAATCCGGCAGCCGGGCCAGGCCGCGGCCGAGCGTTTCGACGGCCCGGTCGAACCTGTTCTGCCGCGCCTGGGCGATAGCCAGGTTGACGTAGCTCTCGGGCGAATCGGGGATCTCGGTCACGACCCGCTCGAATGCCTGTTCGGCCTCCCCGAACTTTCCCTCGGCTTCGAAGGCCTGGGCCTCCTGGATGAGCCGCAGCAGGCCGATCTTATCCTTCGGATCGGGCGCGGCCCCGTCCGCCGCGGCCGGAGCGAAGTTGACGTAGCCCAGGGACCGGAGCCGCTCCCGGTCGCCGGAACGGGCGGCCGCCGGGCCCGTCCCCGGGCCGGACCTGGCGCTCAAGCCGAGCAATTCCCGCTCGAGCGCCTGCCGCATCTCGTCCGCCTTGGCCGGCGACGAGGCCGCGAGGTTGGCCGTCTCGCCCGGGTCGGCCGTCAGATCGTAGAGCTCGGGCCGCGGCGCCTGGATGAGCTTCCAGGACCCGGCGACCAGGCCGACGAGCTCCGACCAGCCGAAGTTCTCCCGCGGGTAGAAGGTTTCGACGAGGCTGGCCGGTCCCGGCCGGTCCGGGTCCTTGATCCAGGGGACGAGGCTCCGCCCCTCCATGGCCGCCGCCTCGCCGGCCAGGCCGAGCGTTTCCAGGATGGTCGGGGCCACGTCCACCAGCCGGACCGGCCCCGCGACCACGCGGGGCTTGGGGAAGGCCGCGGCGTCCTGGATGATCAGGGGCACGCGCAGGGTCTCCTCGTAGAGGAAGATGCCGTGCCCGGTCTCGACCTTGTCGCCCAGGCCCTCGCCGTGGTCGCCAGCGACGACGACGAGGGTCTTGTCGCGGAGGCCCCGGCCCGCCAGGGCCTCGATGGCCGCGCCGACGTAGCGGTCCATGTAGGCGATCTCGCCGTCGTACGGCCGGCCGGCCGACGCTTCCTTCTCGGGCGAGGGCGGATCGTAGGGCAAATGCGGGTCGTAATAGTGGATCCAGGCGAAGAACCGGGCCCCGCCGTTCTTCTCCAGCCAGCGCGAGAATCGGGCAAAGGTGGCCTCGGCCCGGCGCTCCGCGTTGGCCCCTTTCAGCGGCGCCTGGACGTCGAAGGTGTCGTCATAGACGTCGAAGCCCCGGCCGAGGCCGAACCGGGAATCCACCGAGAACGACGAGACGAAAGCCGCCGTGGCGAAACCGTGGCCCTTGAGGATCGCGGCCAGCGTCGGCCACTTCTCGGCCAAATCGCGGCCGTTGTTGCGGACGCCGTGCGTCGCCGGATAAAGCCCGGTCATGATCGAGCTGTGCGCCGGCAGGGTCAGGGGGGCCGGGCAATAGGCCCGGGCGAAACGGACCCCTTCGGCCGCCAGGCGGTCGAGGTTGGGGGTCCGGGCCGGGCCGTACCCGTAGCAGCCCAGATGGTCGGCCCGCGTCGTGTCCAGGGTGATGAGCAGGACGTTGTGTCCGCCGGCGGCCCGCGGCCGGAAGGGCCCACGGCCCCTGACCAGGACCGTCGCCGCCGCCGCCAGGATCAGGGCCAGGGCGATCCCCGCCCCGGCCGGAACGGCCCGCGGCCGGCGGCCCGGCCGGCCCTGCGGCGGAGGAGGACTCGTCTTGCCCATCGGCAATCCAGATTAAGGCTTTTTGAGAAATAGTCAAGAAAAAGGCCCGCCCCCCGCGCGGGGGGCGGGCCGTTCGTGTCGGATCCCGGAGGATCGTCCTGATCAGAAGGAGAACTTCAGCCCCAGCCGGGCCGACCAGACGCCGAAACGCGTGGCCCACTGGTTGAACGCCGGATGGATGGTGTCGTCCGCCGCGGTGTACTCGGGGTAGTGCGTGGCGAACTGGCCGTTCAGGATCTCCTCGTCGTAGCCGGAGAAGCCGTCCAGGTTGTAGTCCGTGACCCGGCTCTGCACGGTCTTGGTGTTGGTCACGTTGTCGATCTGGAGGCTGATGGCCGCCTTGTAGCGGTCGCCGATCTTGAGGCTGTACTCCGCGAACAGGTCGGCCCAGACCGTGAAGGGCAGCCGTCCGAGGTCGCCGCGGCCGTTGGGATAGAAGTACTTGCCGTCGTAGTAGAGCTTGGTCGTCAGCGGCAGGCCGCTGCGGCCGTAGGCGACGACGCCGACGGTCAGGCCGAAGGGGAAGAGGTAGGAGCCGTAGGCCTTGAAGTAATGAGTCCGGTCCTGCGGCAGGACGCCGTCGAGCTGATGGCCGAGGGCGTCATAGCCCATGAACCAGCGATCGTAGTCCTGCTCGACGTTCGGGCCGATGCGGCCGTCCTCGTCGGCGCTGGCCAGGCCGGTGTAGCTGCCGGTCAGGCGGCTCCAGGTGTAGTTGAGGCCGCCCTGCCAGTTGTCGGCGAACCGCTTCTCCAGGGAGACGTTGACGCCGTAGTACTCGCGCGTGGCCTTGGGGCAGCGCCAGTAATCGTCGGAGAACAGGCCGCCCTCGGAGATCGGCCGGGAGACGCCGAAGCCGGGGTTGGTGACGTAGAACTGCTGTTCGAGGGTGTCGCCGTTCATGACGTAGACGCCGACGTCCTCGATCGTCCGGATGAGGTGCTTCTGGACGAAGCGGACCGAGAGGGACAGGTTCTCGATGAGCTTCTTCTCGGCGCCGAAGGAGATCTCCCGCTGGGCCGTCGGCTTGAGGTCGGGATCGACCCGGTCGAAGGACGGCGGCAGGAAGTCGACGGTGCCGGCGTAGGTGCCGCCGGCGCCCTGGCTGGCGGCGTCGTCGAGTTCGCCGCTGGCGGCGATCAGGCGCCAGTCGGGGTTCTCGAGGGAATAGTAATCCTGTTTCCGCTTCCAGCCGCCGAAGGTCAGCTCGGCCATGTAGAGCTTCATGACGTCGTAGTAGATGCCGAAGCTGGCGAAGATCTTCAGGTTGGAGTCACCGAAGACGTCGTAGACCGCGCCGAAGCGGGGGGCCAGCATCTGGCCGAGGTCGAACTTGACCGGCTTGGCGTTGTAGGACACGTAGGAGGTGTCCTCGGTCATGGCCGGGATGTACTGGCTCTCGGCCCGGATGCCGAAGTTCAGGGTCAGCTTGCCGCCGATCGTCCAGGAATCCTGGATGTAGGCGGATAAGTTGTTGGCATGGATCTTCCAGACGCCGCCGTAGGGCGAAGTGTACGAGCCCCGGACGTAATAGTAGCCGTACTGGCCGTAATAGTCGCTATCCGTAGCGGCGCCGACGCCGACCGGGAAGCCCAGGCCGGTGTAGGTCCGGTTCCAATACAGCCACACCCGGGGATGGGTCGAGGCGTCATAGACGTCTTCGTGGAGATAGTAATAGCCCAAGCCGGCCTTGATCGAGTGCTCGCCCTGCCAGTTGGCGTAGACCGTGGCGTCCAGGTTGTTGCTGATCTTGTCCTGCTTGTACTTCCGCGTCTCGAAGTAGTTCCAGTTCGTCGAATACCCGGAGGGCATGACCAGGTCCGGGTTGGCGACGTAGAACGGATCGCCGGCGAACACGGTGTTGGAATAGGGGAAGTAATAGGTCGAGCTGTTCGGCGGCAGCAGCTGCTGGTTGTTCTCGTTCTGCATATGCCAGCCGCCGCGGTAGCTCAGGAGGACGTTGTTGCCGATCGAGTAATCGGCCGTCAGCGCGGCGGTCCAGTTGGGATAATCCATGCCCTCCAGGCCCCAATCGTAGCTGCTGTCGTCGTTGCCGACGATGCTGGGCAGGGCGCCGCGGTAGCGGGTGAAATTGTTGATGAAGCTGGCCGAGAGGCGCAGGCCGGTCACGGGCGCGGCCGTCAGCTTCAGGGAGCCGTTCAGCGCGTCGTTCTTGGCCTTGTACTGGCTGTAGGGGCCCTCGCCCAGGTTGAAGTCGCGCATGGCCAGGGTCCTGTTGGTCGTGCCGTCGATGGACCCGAAGAACCAGAGCTTGTCCTTGATGATGTAGCCGCCCAGGCTGACGATGCCCTCGTAGCGGTCGTAGTTGTCGCGGTCCTTGGCGTCGTTGAAATAGAGGGTATCGTTGTTGACGTACTCGTAGACGTAGTCGTCGAACGGGCTCTGGCGGAGGTAGTCCCGGGCGTAGCCGCGCATGAGCCGCGAGTTGTTCTCGTAGAACAGCATGACGTCGCCGTGGAACTCGTTGCCGCCGGTCCGGGTGATGACGTTGACGACGCCGCCCATCGAGCCGCCGAACTCGGCGTTGTAGCCCGAGGCGGTGACCTTGACCTCGTCCAGGAGCTCGAGGACGACGTTCTGCCCCTCGGTGCCGAGGTGGAAGTTGGTCACGTCTGCGCCGTCGACGAAAAAGACGTTCTCGGCGCCCGAGGCGCCGTCGACCGAGATGCCGCCGGCGATGCTCTCGTTCTGGACGCCGGGGATGGTGTTGATGAGGGAGTCGAACGAGCGGCCGCGCGGCAGGGCCAGATAGGTCTCCTTGGTCATGACCTGGCCCTTGACGGTGCTCTTGACGTCGATGAGCGGGCTCTGGCCGACGACCGTGACCTGCTCCTCGATGGTCGCTTCCTCGAGCGTGACGTTGACCGCCAGGGTTTGGGACAGCTCGAGCAGGATGCCCTTGCGGATGAGCGTCTTGAAGCCCTGGAGCGAATAGGTGATCTCGTACGTGCCCGACGGCAGGGCCATCAGGCGGTAGACGCCGGCGCCGTCGGTCACGGCCACGGCTTTGCCCAGCAGCTTGGGACTGACGGCCGAGACGCTGACGCCGGGCAGGGGGTTGCCCTGCGTATCAACGACCTTGCCGTTGATCCGGCCTTCGGGCGTCAGCTGGGCGAAGGCCGTGCCGGCGAACGCCAGGCCGACGATAAGGAGAAGAACCAACACTCTCTTCTTCATCGGGTCATGATCTCCTTTCCTCCATCCATGTTTTCGCATTCCCGGGGCGCCCCTCCCCCCTGGAGCCCGCCCCCGCCCCTGCCCCTTGTAGATGGATCCCCCCTGTCATTCTCCTCCTCGAGCCATGATGGATCCCGGGCCGCCGGGAAAAGCATAGTGCCGGGCCGAGAGAGATGTCAAGGACACCGACATTCCTGGCCTCCGCGACATCACGGTCGCCTGCTCCTCAATCGAAGTCTTGTTCTTTGACGTCGACGTTGATCGGGTTGTACCCCGGATTGACGGCGGAAGACACCATGACGAAGGTCTCGGCCCGCTCGATCATCTGGACTTTCGAGAGCTTGGCGATGAAAAACTCCCGGAACTCGTCGATGTCCCGGAAGTTGGCCTTGATGAGATAGTCGATCCGGCCGGTGAGGAAATAGATCTCCTCGATCTCCTCCAGCTGCTTGAGGTGTTCCTCGATGCGCTGGTAAGCCTCGGGGCGATGAAGGTGCTTGATCTGCAGGGCCAGGAAGCAGGTCAGGCCCCGGCCGAGCTTTTTCTTGTCGAGGATGGCCCTCTGTCCCTGGATTATGCCGTTCGTCCGGAGCTTCCGGACCCGTTCGAGGGTCGCCGGCGGAGAGAGATTGATCTTCTGAGCCAGGGTGGCATTAGAAATCTTGCTGTCCTCGTACAGAATCTTGAGAATCCCCTTATCATATTCGTCGTATTTCATTTTCCTAAGAATATTATGCGGCCTGGAAGCCCAATGTCAAGCATACTCGCATAGGGCAATCCATATCGTTCATTATTATGGCCCCTGGCGGGGCCCGGGGCGGGATGGCAGGATCGGATCCGGCCGGATTACGGGCCTCCCGCCCCCGGCCTGACCTGTTCGCTCAGCTGATCTCGCCGGTCAGGTAGGCCCGCGTCCGCGGATCCCTGGGGCCGGCGAAGACCTCGGCCGCCGGGCCCTGCTCGACGAGCTCGCCGAGGTAGAGGAAGGCCAGGTGGTCGGCGATGCGGCGGGCCTGGCGCAGGATGTGGGTGACGACGACGACCGTGTAATCCCGCTTGAGCTCGAGCAGCCGCCGTTCGACGTTCTGGCTCGACTGCGGGTCGAGGGCCGAAGTCGGCTCGTCGCCGAGGATGATCTCCGGCTCGACGGCCAGGCCGCGGGCCAGGCAGAGCCGCTGCTGCTGGCCGACCGAAAGGGTCGAGGCCGGCTCGCGCAGCCGGTCCCGGACCTCGTCCCACAGCCCGGCCACCCGGAGATAATGCTCGACCCGCCGGGCAAGCTCTTTCTTCGACTTGAGGCCGTGCAGACGCGGCCCGTAGGCGACGTTCTCGTAGATCGACATCGGCAGGACCTGGGGCTTCTGCGAGAGCAGGCCCATCTTCTTGCGGATGCGCGTCACCTCCGTCCGGGGGGCGTAGATGTCCTCGCCGTCCAAAAGGACCTGGCCCCGGACCCGGACGCCCTCGGCCGTGTCCAGGAGCCGGTTGAGCGATTTGAGCAGGGTCGTCTTGCCGCAGCCCGAGGGCCCGATGATGACGGTGATCTTCCGGGCCGGGATGTCCAGGCTGACGTCCTTGAGCACCTGGAGATCGCCGTAATAGACGCTCAGGCGCCGGATGCTGATGGGGGTCTCGCCGTTCATGGGCAGGTCCGTCCTTTATTTGACGACATGGCGGGTCGCCTTTCGGCCCAGGGCCCGGCCGGCCAGGCTGATGACCAGGATGATCAAGGTCAGGATCGCGGCCGAGGCGTAGGCCCGCTCCCGGACCTCGGGGAACGGGGTGCCGAGCTGGAAAAAGATGGCCAGCGGCAGCGTGGCCGCGGGATCCAGCAGGCCTCCGGGAACGCGGTCGGTGAACCCGGCCGTGAACAGGACCGAGGCGGCGTCGCCGACGCCCCGGCCGAAGGCCAGGAGGACGCCGGTCAGGATACCCGGGGCGGATTGCCGGACCAGGACCTTGACCGCCGTCTCGAAACGAGTGGCCCCGAGCGAGGCCGAGGCCTCCTTGAGCTCGCGGGGGACCAGACGCATGACCTCGTCGATGGCCCGGCTCATGATCGGGAACTCGAGCAGGGCTACGGTCAGCATGCCGGCCAGGAGCGAGGCCCGCAGCCCCAGGGCCAGCATGACGATGAAGCCGAAGGCGCCGTAGACGATCGAGGGCACGCCCCAGAGGACGTCGAGGAAGAAGCGCGTCCAGACCGCCGTCTTCGAGGCCCGGCCCTTGTAGACGTTGAGGTAGAGGACGAGCGGCAGGCTCAGGAGGAAGGCGATGGCCGTCGCGCCGATCGCCAGCTCGAGCGAGCCGACAATGGCGTTCAGGATGCCGCCCTCCTTGCCGAGATAGAAGCCGCCCTTGGGCGTCCGGGTCAGCATGGACAGGCTCAGGGCCGGCAGCGATTTCCAGAGGATGGCCCCCAGGATGATGACGAGCGACAGGAGGACGGCCGCGGCCGAGGCCAGGGCCAGGACGCGGAAAGCGCGGTCGGTCCGCTTGCGCCGGTTGAGGCGGGCGTCCGGGAGCGGCTTCACCGGGTCCTCCGCTCGACCCGGACGAGGATCCACCGGGCCAGGACGTTGAAGAACAGGACGATGAGCATGAGGACGAGCGAGGCCAGCATCAGGGCCGCGTCGTAGCGCGGCACGGACATCATCTCCCCGTAGTTGTTGGCGATCAGGGCCGGCAGCGGGTAGCCGGGATCGAAGAGCGAGCGGGGCACGGCCGGCACGTTGCCGACGACCATGAGCACGGCCATGGTCTCGCCGAAAGCCCGGGAGAAGCCCAGGACGGACGCGGCCAGGATGCCCTGGGCCCCCTTGCGCAGGACGACGCGGCGGGTCGTCTCCCACTTCGTCGCGCCCAGCGATAGCGAGGCGTCGCGCAGCGCCCCGGGGATGGTGGCGAAGACCTCGAGGGTGACGTGGATGATGGTCGGGAAGGTCATGATGGCCAGGACGATGCCGCCGGCCAGGATGCTGTAGCCCGACGAGACGACGCCGCAGGCCGGCGCCAGGACGCCGCCGACAAAGGGCACGACGATGAGGACGCCCCAGACGCCGTAGACGACCGAGGGCAGGCCGGCCAGCAGGTCGATGACCGGCTTGGCCGCCTCGCGGATCCAGCGCGGAGCGTACTCGGAGAGATATATGGCCGCCAGGATCGAGACCGGCAGGGCCAGGACGAGCGCGGTCACGGTCACCCAGACCGTGCCGCTGATGAAGGGCAGCAGCCCGAACTCGCCCTTGAGCGGGTGCCAGGCCGAGGAGAAAAGCAGCCGGGAAAGCGGCTCGACGGCCAGGATGGCCCTGGACTTCAGGAACAAGCCGACGACGACGAGCAGGACCAGGAGGCCGGGCAGGGTGGTGACGGCCCCCATGCCCCGGCGGGCCAGCACGTCCCTGATCAGCCTCATCGTTTCTCCGCGCCCCGGACGGCGGCCAGGCCGGCGGCGATCTTGTCCGGCCCGACGCCGATGTAGCCCATCTCGGGAACGTAGGCCTGCCCCTCGGTCAGGACCCAGGCCAGGAACTCGGCCAGTAGAGGCCGGTCGGGCCGGCCCCTGACGACGAAATAGAGGTCCCGGGCGGGCGGCGAGGGGTAGACGCCGGCGGCGATGGCCCGGGTCAGGTCGTCGCGCCGGGCATATACTTTTTCGGCCGGGTCGACGAGGCCGCTGCCGTCGAGGTCGATCGGACAGATCTCGATCCCGTCCACCGGTCTCAGGCTCTTGGCGTCGTAGGCGAAGTTGACGTTGTTGAAGCCGATCGCCAGCGGATCGCGGCGGACGGCCTCGGCCAGGCCAGGATCGCCGTAGACGCCGATGCCGCCCAGGTCCTCCTGGCGCCCGCCCAGGTAGGCCGCCCAGGTCTCCGCGGCGCCGCAGGCGTCGGAGCGGGTGTAGATGTGGACGGGGGTCCGGCCGGTCCGGCCGAGAAGGCCCTCCCAGGTCGCGGCGGTCCGGCGGATCCAGATCGCGGCGAAATCCTCCCTTTTGAGGCCGCGGCGTAGGATCTCGTCCAGGAACGGGTTCCGCCGGCTGATCGCGGCCACGACGGCGTCCTTGGCCACGGCCACGGCCACGGCGCCCTTGGCCGCCTCGGCGGGCTGGATCTCCCGTGAGACCATGCCGATGTCGGCGGCCCCGGCCAGGGCGTCGGCGATGCCCTTGCCGGCCCCTCCGGCCTGGATGTCGATGGCCGTCCCGGGATGGGTTCTCTGGAATTCCTCCTGCCAGCGAACGGCCAGCGGATAGAGGGCCCAGGCGCCGGAAAGCGACAGGCTCTCCCGTCCGGCCGGCCGGGCGGCCGGAGCGGCCTCCTCCCGATCCCGGTCCCCGGCCTTGCAGGCCGCGAGCCCCAGGTTGAGGACAAAGACAAGGACGGCGGCCAGCCCGCCGGCAACGAGTCGGAGTCTTGTCATGCCGCGCCTCCCGGTTCCGTTCTAGAATGCCGCCTGGAATTGGGCCAGCAGGCCGGATCTCTCCCGGCCGCCGGCCTGGCGCCCGTGGATCTCGTAGTTCACCTGGAGCTTGGTCCGGCCGGCGATGATCCAATTGACGCCGAAGGTGACGATGCGCTTCCCGTCGTCCGGGACGGCGCGGTCGAGGTCGAGGGCGTCGTAGCGGACGAGCGCCTGGAGCCGGGCCGGGAGGGCGAAGACGCCCGCCAGGACATACCAGCCGGATTTGGAGACGAGCCCATCCCGGGCATGGATGTACTCGCCCTTGAGCAGGACGCGGTCGACGCGGAAAAACGCTTCCAGGCCTTCCTTGTTCCGGTCGGCCAGGGGCTCCCCTTCCGCCGGCGCCCGGCGGCCGCGGTAGACGGAGCCTCCGATCGCCAGGAAGCTCAGGGGCTTGAGCACCAGCCGGCCGCTGAAGTCCTTGCGCCCGTCCGCGTCCGCCTTGTTGATGCCCGAACCGTTGAAGAAGCCGAAGGCATACTCGGCGATCTTCCAGCTGCCGAAGGCGGCCAAGCCGGCGTCCCGGCCGGACGAGCCGATGTCGCGGCCCGGGGCCAGGGCCTCGACCGCGGCCGGCCGGCTGACCATTTCGATGTCGGCCACCGACGTCACGCTGTCCAGGCTGAAGGGGACAAGGAACTGGCCGAAGCGCAGCCCGGCCTCCTTGAGCGGGGCGTAATCGATCTGGGCGTCGAGCAGGGCCGGCGATTTGACCAGGTCCACGGAAAGCTTGAAGCTGAGGCTCTTGACGATGGTCCCGCCGAGCGACAGGCGGGCCCGGCGGAGCTGGAAAGTGTCCGTGCCGGGGTCCCAGGAGGCCCCGTAGAATTGGGCAAAGCCGCCGAGCTTGAGGTTCTTGATCGCCGTCAGGACGGGCGAGCCCTTTTTCTCTACGTCTTCGGCCGCGGCCGCAACGGCCGGCAGGACGGCCAGGGCCAGAGCCAAGGCCAGGGCGGCCGCCGCGGCTTTCAGCGTTCCGCGGCTCATCGCGTCCCCGCCCGCGGGCGCGCCGGCCTCTTCGCCGCTCCGCCCGCCTGCTTCGCCGATTCGGTTTCCGGCCGGCTCCTGCGGACGAGGTCGTCGAAGGTCGTGGCCTCGAGGATCTCGGCCACGGCGTCCCGGACATCCTTCCACAGCCAGCGCAGACCGCACGTTCCCTCCATCGGGCAGGCCTCGTGGGCCATGACGCTGACGCAATCTATCGGGGCCAGCGGCCCGTCCATGACCCGGATGACCTCGGCCACGGTGATGGCGGCCGGGGCCTTGGACAGGACGTAGCCGCCCCGCTGGCCCTTGCGGCTCTTGAGGTATCCGGCCCGCTTGAGCAGGAGTAGGATCTGCTCCAGGAACCGCTGCGGGATCTCCTGGGCCCGGGAGATCTCCCGGCTGTGGACGGGCTCCCCGTCCGGGTAGCGCCGGGAGAGCTCCAGCATGGCCCGGCTGGCGTATTCGCCCCTGGTCGAAAGCCTCATGGCTCCTCCCTGGTTAATTGACTATATCAATAGACTAAGTCATTTAACATAGGCCGGGGGCGCTTGTCAAGGGCTCCCGGAAAAAGGGAGACGAGGCGGAAGGGCGGCTTACCTCTTGAACGTCGACCGTCCGGAGAAGACGGCCTTCGACCCCAGCTCCTCTTCGATGCGCATGAGCTGGTTGTATTTCTCCAGCCGCTCGCCCCGGCACGGCGCCCCGGTCTTGATCTGGCCGGTGCCCATGGCCACGCTCAGGTCGGCGATGGTGCTGTCGACGGTCTCGCCGCTGCGGTGCGAGATCATGGCCGTCCAGCCGGCCCGGCGGGCCATCTCGATGGCCGCGATCGTCTCGGTCACCGTCCCGATCTGGTTGAGCTTGATGAGGACGGAGTTGGCCGATTTCTCGGCGATCCCCCGGGCCAGCCGCTTGACGTTGGTCACGAACAGGTCGTCGCCGACGAGCTGGACGCGGCCGCCGAGGGTCCGGTTGAGCAGGGCCCAGCCCTCCCAGTCGTCCTCGGCCAGGCCGTCCTCGATGGAGATGACCGGATAGCGGCCGGCCCAGTCCTCGTACATCCTGACCATGTCGGCCGCGCTGACCTTGCGGCCCTCGGTCCGAAGGTTGTAGAGGCCGTCCTCGTAGATGCTGCTCGCGGCGCAGTCGAGGACGATGCCGATGTCGGCGCCGGGCTTGTAGCCGGCCTTTTCGATGGCCTTGAGGATGTACTCGATGGCCTCGGCGTTCCTCTTGAAGGCCGGGGCGAAGCCGCCTTCGTCCCCGACGCCGGTCGAATAGCCGGCGGCTTTGAGGACGCTCTTGAGGGCGTGGTAGGTCTCGGCGCCCCAGCGCAGGGCCTCGCGGAAGCTCGGCGCCCCGACCGGGGCGATCATGAACTCCTGGAGGTCGGTGCTCTGCCAGTTGGCGTGGACGCCGCCGTTGAGGATGTTGAACATCGGCACGGGCAGCAGATGGGCGGCGGGGCCGCCGAGGTAGCGATAGACCGGCTCCTTCTTCGAGGCCGCGGCGGCCCGGGCCACGGCCAGGCTGACGCCCAGGACGGCGTTGGCCCCGAGCGTGCCCTTGTTCTCGGTGCCGTCCAGGGCCAGCATGGCCCCGTCGACGGCGGTCTGATCGAGGGCCTCGAGCCCGGCGACGCGGCCGGCGATCGGGCCGTTGACGTTGGCCACGGCCTTGAGCACGCCCTTGCCGAGGTAGCGGGACTTGTCGCCGTCGCGCAGCTCCAGGGCTTCGTAGACGCCTGTCGAGGCGCCCGACGGGACGCCGGCCCGGCCCCAGGAGCCGTCGGCCAGGGTGACTTCGACCTCAACGGTCGGATTGCCGCGGGAATCGAGGATCTCGCGGGCATGGACGTTCTTGATGTTCGTGGACATGGGATGCCTCCAGAAAAATTCGCCAAGCCATTCTATCAGAGCCGGCCGGCGATTGACAACCCGGGCGGCCGATGCTAAAAGGGGAAGGCGAGACGCCGCCATGGAGATCCTGCAGGTCCTGCTAAAGCTCATCCTGGCCGTCGCCCTCGGCGGCCTCATCGGCCTCGAGCGCGAGGCTAGCCAGAAGCCGGCCGGCTTCCGGACGAACATCCTGGTCTGCCTGGCGGCGACCATGATGATGACCCTGGCCGGCATGCTGGCCGGGCGCGGCGCGGGCGGCGCCGACACGCTCGTCCGCATGGCCGCGGGGGTCATCACCGGCATCGGCTTCCTCGGCGCCGGCACGATCTTCCAGGCCCGCGGCACGATCGCCGGCCTGACGACGGCCTCGACGCTCTGGGTCGTGGCCGGCCTCGGCCTGGTCATCGGCGCGGGTTACTACGTGCCGGCCGTCATCTTCGCCGCCCTGACCATCGTCACCCTTGTCGTCTTCGGCCGGATCGAGGAATCCTACCTCCGCAGGTCCCAGTTCCATTACCATCTCAAGGCCAAGGCCCGGCCCTACATCCTGTCCAGCCTGCGCAAGCTGGCCCTCCACCACGGCGTCCGGCTCGAGCGCCTGACGATGAAACAGGAAGGCTCCTCCTACCTCCTGGCCTTCTCCTTCTCCGCCTCCGAGGAAAAGGAGCAGGAGTTCAACCAGGGCCTCCTGGAGCTGGCCGACATCGAAGAGCTGAAGATTGACTGAACGGCGCCTGCTCCTGGCGACCGGCAATCCCGGTAAGGTCCGCGAGATCCGGCGGGCACTCGAGGGCCTGCCCCTCGAGGTCGTCGGCCTGAGCGACGTCCTGCCTGTCAAGCCCCCGGCGGAACGGGGCCGGACGTTCGCCGAGAACGCCCGGGCCAAGGGCCTCTATTACAGCCGGCGCTGGCCCGGACCGGTCCTGGCCGAGGACTCCGGGCTCGAGGTCGACGCTCTCGGCGGCGCGCCGGGCGTGCGCTCGGCCCGCTTCTCCGCCCCCCGGCCGTCCGACGAGAAGAATATCCGCCGGGTCTTGCGCCAGCTCGAGGGCGTCCCGCCGGCCAAGCGCCGGGCCCGCTTCGTCTGCGCCATGGTCGTCGTCCTGAACGGCCGGGTTATCGCCGAGTTCCGCGGCGAGGTCGAAGGCCGCATCGCCTCCGAGCCTCGCGGCGAATCGGGCTTCGGCTACGATCCGATCTTCTATTACCCGCCCCTGAAAAAAACCTTCGCCGAGCTGTCCGGCGGTTCCAAGAACGAGATCAGCCACCGCGGCCGGGCCGTCCGCGGCCTGCGGGCTTATTTTGAAGCGAAAATAAAGGCCCTGTCCGGGGACGCCCCGGACAGGGCCTAGGCCGTCACTTCGGCCCGCTCTCGCTCCCCACGGTGATCAGGTCCTTGATCTGCTCGAAGACCTTCTCGCCGATGCCCTGGATCTTCATGATCTCCTCGACCTTCTTGAAGCTGCCGTTCTTCGTCCGGAAATCGACGATCCTCTGGGCGACCTTGGGCCCGATCCGCGGCAGCGTCTCGAGCTCCGAAGCCGGGGCCGTGTTGATGTTGATCCGGCCCTTCGGCCCCGGCGACTGGGCGTAGACCGGGGCGAACGCCAGCGCCAGGATCGCCGCGGCCAGCCCCAGCGCCAGAACCTTGTGTCTCTGTGCGGTCATGGGTGCGACCTCCTTTCGCCTCTTCCCATGCAACGTCCGTGCCACCGGCCCGGACATCTTATCTTGTTCATTAGAAGGAGGTTGCGAAAGGACGGCCGGCCGCGGGGTCAAGATCGGTGGACGCTTCGGCCGGCCTCCGGCAACCGGGGTTGGCGGCGGCCGGGCGGCGCGGCAAGCGGTCTCCGCCGTGGCCGGCGCCTAGGAGCGGGGGTGGCTTTTCTTGTAAACGCCGAGGAGCCCGGCCAGGTCGACGTGGGTGTACTTCTGCGTCGTGGCCAGGCTCGAGTGTCCCAGGAGCTCCTGGATGACGCGCAGGTCCGCGCCCCGGCCGAGCAGATGGGAGGCGAAGGAGTGCCGCAGCGAGTGGGGACTGATCTTGCGGGTCACGGCGGCCCGGCGGACCTGCCGCCGGACCAGGCGCTGGACGGACCGGGGCGTCAGGCGGCCGCCGCGGTAGTTGAGGAAGAAGGCCTCGCCGCCGTCACCGGCGCCGGTCCGGGCCAGCTGCGGGCGGGCCCGCCGGTAGCCCTCCAGGGCCTCGAGGGCCCGGCGGCCGAAAGGCACGATCCGCTCCTTCTTGCCCTTGCCCCGGACCCGGACCAGGCGCTCGCCGAGGTGGAGATCGGCCGTCTCGATGCCGATTAGCTCGCTGACCCGTATGCCCGTGGCGTAGAGGAGCTCAAGGATAGCCCGGTCGCGCAGGTCAATCGGCTTGTCCGACTTCGGCAGGTCGAGAAGCGCCGCCGCCTCGTCCTCCGACAGGAACGAGGGCACCCGCTTTTCCTGCCGGGGCCGGGACAGGAGCCGGGCCGGGTTCTCGGCGATCCGGCGTCGCCGGATGGCGAATTCGTAGAACGACCTCAGGGCGGCCAGCTTGCGCCCGATGGTCGTCTTCCGGCGCTTCTTCTCGTGGAGCCCGGCCAGCCAGCCGCGGAGGACGACGTTGCCGGCCTTGTCCCAGCGGACCTGGCGCTCCTTCAGGTAGTCCGCGACCTGCCGCAGGTCGCGCCCGTAGGCGGCGACGGTATGGGGGGAGGCGTTCTTTTCGTGCCGGAGGTAATCCAGGAACTCAGCGATTTCCTTGTTCATCGCCGCCGGGCTCCCGGCCCCCGCCGGACGGCGCGGGCCCGTCCGGGGCCTTGTCGGCCGCCGCCGGGGCCGGAGCCCCCGCGGCGGGCGCGGCGGCCGGGCCCTGCTCCCAGAGCTTCTCCCGGGGCGCCGCTTCCTTGAAGGCGCATTTCTCGTTCTTGCAGTAGATGTAGGGTTCGCCCTTGATGAGGTTCTTCCGGTAAATGACCGGGGCCCCGCACTCCGGGCAGGCCCGGGCGATGGGGTCGTCCCAGGAGGCGAAGTGGCACTTCGGATAGCGGCTGCAGCCGAAGAAGAACTTGCCCCGGCGCGTCTTGCGCTTGAGGATCATGCCGCCGCAGCCGGTCGGGCAGGCTATACCGGTCTCGACCGGGCGCTCCTTCTTGATGTACTTGCACTGGGGGTAGTTGGAGCAGGCCACGAAAGGCCCGAAGCGGCCGTACTTCTGGGCCAGCTGGGAGCCGCACTCGGGGCACTTCTCGTCGAGGGGCTTGGACTCCTTCTTGTCCAGGCTCTCCCGGAACTTGCAGGCCGGATAGGCCGTGCAGGCCTTGAACCGGCCGAAGCGGCCGTCCTTGATGACCAGGCCCCCGCCGCACTTGGGGCATTTCTCGTCCAGCGGGATGCCCGTCTTCTTGACGCTCTCGGTCTCCTGCCCCTGCTTCAGGGCGTCCTCGAGGAGGGCGTAGAACCCCCGCAGGCTGTCCAGACCCTTGCGCCGGCCCTCGGAGATCTCGTCGAGATCCTCCTCCATCTGGGCCGTGAACTCGTAGTCCATGAGCCGGGCGAAGTGCTTGACCAGGAAGTCCGTGACGTACATCCCCAGCTCGGTGGGCTTGAACTTGCCCTCATCCTTGACGACGTAGGTCCGGCCCTGGATCGTGGCGATCGTCGGGGCGTAGGTGCTCGGCCGCCCGATGCCGCGCGACTCGAGCTCCTTGACCAGCGTGCCTTCCGTATAGCGGGGCGGCGGCTCGGTGAACTTCTGCTTGGTCTCGAGCTCCAGGAGCTTGAGCGTCTCGCCGGCCTCGGCCTTGGGCAGCTGCTCCTTCTCGCTCGTGCCGTTCGGCCAGACGGCCAGGAAGCCGTCGAACTTGACGACCTCGCCCTTGGCCTGGAAGAGGCAGCGGCCGGCGGTGATGTCGAAGGACGTCTCCTCGATCCGGGCCGCGGCCATCTGCGAGGCCATGAACTTCCGCCAGATGAGCTTGTAGAGGTCGTACTCTTCCTTCTTGAGGTAGGGCTTGACCTTCTCGGGCGTCAGCTCGATGTGGGCCGGCCGGATGGCCTCGTGGGCGTCCTGGGTCTTCTTCTTGCTGGCGTAGACGTTGGGCTTGGCCGGGACGTAGGGGGAGCGGTGGCCGCCTGCAGCGTGGTCCGGCTGCCCCGGCCCGGGGGCGCCGTCCGGCGCGGCCGCCTTGGCGCCGGAGGCGGGATAGTTCTGCTCGATCCAGGCCCGGGCGGCCGTCTGGGCCGCTTCGGAGACGCGGACCGAGTCCGTGCGCATGTAGGTGATGAGCCCGGTCTGGCCGAGCTCGCCGATGGGCATGCCTTCATAGAGCTTCTGGGCCACGAACATGGTCTTCTTGACCGGGAAGCGCAGCAGCCGGAAGCCGTCCTGCTGGAGGGTGCTGGTGATGTAGGGCGGGCCGGGGTGCTTGGACTTCGGCCGGACCTGGACGCTGTCCAGGACGAAGGCCGCCCGGCCGCACTCTTCGCGAACGATCCCGGCTTCCTCCCCGTTGTGGACCTTGGCCTTCTTGCCGTCGATCTTGGCCAGCGCGGCCTTGAAGGCCGGCGGGTTGGCGGCCTCGAGCCGGGCGGAGATATTCCAGTACTCTTCGGGCTTGAAGGCCTCGATCTCCCGCTCGCGGTCGACGATCAGCCGCAGGGTCACCGACTGGACCCGGCCGGCCGACAGGCCGCGGGCGATCTTCTTCCACAGCAGCGGGCTGATGCGGTAGCCGACCAGGCGGTCGAGGACCCGCCGCGACTGCTGGGCGTCGAGCAGGTTCATGTCGATCTGGCCGACGTGCTCGAACCCCTCCCGGACGCCTTCCTCGGTGATCTCGTGGAAGGAGGCCCGGAAGATGTTCGGATTGGCGTCGGCCAGGAGCTGGCTCAGGTGCCAGGAGATGGCCTCGCCTTCCCGGTCGGGGTCGGCCGCCAGGATGACCCGCTCGCTCTCCTTGGCCGCCTTCCGCAGCTCGGCCACGATCTTCTTCTTGTCGGGGATGACCTCGTAGGTCGGCTCGAAATCGTGCTCGACGTCGACGCCGAGGCCCTTCTTGGGCAGGTCGCGGACGTGGCCCATCGAGGCCTTGACCACGAAATCCTTGCCGAGATAATGGTTGACCGTCTTCGCCTTGGCCGGCGACTCGACGATGACCAGCGACTTCGCCACTTACATTCTCCTCTGGAACTCTTTCCCGGGATGCTGGACCACGGCCCCCTTAAGCTCGAGGCCGAGCAGCAATGCCAGCAGGCCCGACACGGCCAGGCCCGTCCGGTCGGCCAGCTCGTCGATGCTCAGGGCCGCGTCGACGGGCAGCTCGTCCAGCAGCCGGCATTCCTCCCGGCTCAGAGAACGGCCGCTATTCTCCACCATTGCGTCCCGTTCCGCAAGGAGATTCTCGCGCCACGGCGACGGCAGGCCGTCGGCCACGTCCTCCCAGGAGGCCACGGGCCGGGCGCCGTCCCGGATCAGGGCGTTCGGCCCCTCGCTCAGGGGCGAGGTGACGTTGCCCGGGACGGCCATGACCTCGCGGTCCTGCGACAGGGCCAGCTTGGCCGAGATGAGCGAGCCGCTGCGGCGGGCCGCCTCGACTACCACCAGGCCCAGGGCCAGTCCGCTGATGATCCGGTTCCGGACCGGGAAGTTCTCGGCGAGCGGCGGCGTCCCCAGGGCCAGCTCGGAGACCACGGCCCCGCGCCCGGCGATCTCCCGGTGCAGCCCGCGGTTCTCCCACGGGTACGGAACGTCCAGGCCCGAACCGAGCACGGCTACCGTCCTTCCTTTCTTGAGAGCCCCCCGATGAGCGCAGGCGTCGATGCCCGCGGCCAAGCCGCTGACCACGACGCACCCGCGGCCGGCCAGGTCGTCCGCCAGCTTCTCGGCCACGGCCCGCCCGTAGGGAGTGGGCCGGCGGGCGCCGACGACGGCCACCGCGGGAATCCCAAGAGCCTCCGGGTCGCCCTCGCAATAGAGGACGAACGGAGGATCGAAGATCTCTCGCAGGTACCCCGGATAGCCGGGGTGGTCCAAGGTCAGGAGAGTATACGCCTTTCGCCCGATTATTTCCACTTCCCGGCCGGCCCGCTCCAGGGCCCGGCCGCTGACGATGGCCTCGACAGTCCGGGGGTCCAGGCGCAGCCCCTCGAAATCGGCCGCGCCGGCCCGGAAGATCGCCGTGACCGCCGGGAAGCGGCCCAGGAGCCGGCGGGTGGCGGCGCTCGGCCCGTAGAAGAGGAGGGACAGGGCCAGCCAGCACAGGTCGCGGTCGTCCACGGATCGCCCTCCTCTGATAAAAGGACGACCGGCGGGCCAAATTGATCCCGCCGCCGCTCAACGGCCGAAGAGCGGCGGCGAGCCGGCGCAGGCGTCGGTGGTCAGTCCTCCAGCCGGAACTGCTTATGGGAGGAGGACGCGCCGCGAAGGAGCGTCAGGCGCGACGGCGGGACGCCCAGGTGCCGGGCCAGGAGCTCGGCCACCTCGGCGTTGGCCCGGCCCTTCTCGGGCGCCGCCCGGACCCGGACCAGGAAGTCCGACGGGCCGACAGCCTCGACCCCGGGCGCCTTGGAGCGAGGCCTGGCCTTGACCGTCAGGATGCGGGCCATGGCCCCTACTTCAGGACCGACCTGTACTTCTCGAACAGCTCCTTCATCTCCTTCCTGGAGATGACGTAACGGCTGACATAGATGGACATGGTCGAGCGGACCGGGTCGTTCGACTTGAGGAGGATGTAGTCGCGGACCGATCCCGTCCGGGACTGGGGCGGGAAGCGGAGCTCGATCTCGCGCGAGTCCCCCGCCGGCAGGAAGATCGGCCCGGCCAGACGCTTGCCGCCGGAGAAGAACTCGACGTTCTCCTGGGCCATCTCGACCTTGAGCTCGCGCTGGCCGGTGCTCTTGATGACGATCCGGGTCGCCAGAGTATCCCCTTCGAGGACGATCCCCAGGTCGATGTTGTAGCGGTCGATGTCGATGCGGGCCGAGGGCGGGACCTGGATGTCGGCCGACAGGCTGAGCTCGTGCCGCCGGTTCCCGCCCTCGTTGGTGACGATGTAGATGAAGCGGGACATCCGGCCCGAGTAGCCCCGGGTGTCGAAGCTGGCCTTGACCTTGCCTTCCCGGCCGGGGGCAACGGTTTTCTCCGAGACCAGGGCGGCCGTGCAGCCGCAGGTCGTCTCGACCTTTTCGACGACGAGAGGGGCGCCGCCCTCGTTGCTGAAGACGAACTCGCAGGTCAGGACGTCGCCCTGCTTGACCGTGCCGAAGTCGTGGGCCGCGGTCTTGAACACGGCCCGGGGCGCCGGGGTCTGGGCCGGGGCCGCGGCGGCCGGGCCGGCGGCGCAGGCGGCGATCAGAAGGATGGCGCCGAAGCGCCGAAGGGCTCGTGCGTTCATGTATCTCTCCTCGCGCCTCCAAGATAACCCATCGCCGCCGCTCCCGGCAAGCCCTTGCGTCCGTTCACATGCTGATTCATGAACGGTCATTCGACGGTGACGCTCTTGGCCAGGTTGCGCGGCTGGTCGACGTCGAGCCCCTTGGCCGCGGCGGCGTGGTAGGCGAACAGCTGCAGGGGCAGGACGGTCAGGAACGGGGTGAAGAGCTGGTGCGTCTCGGGGATGGAGAAGACCTCCTCGGCGGCCATCCCGGCCTTGTCGTCGCCCTCGAAGGCCACGGCCAGGATGCGCCCGCCCCGGGCCTGGACCTCGGCCATGTTGGACAGCATCTTGTCGTGGACCCGGTCGCGGGGCACGACGGCCAGGGTGGTCATGCCCTCGTCGATCAGGGCGATGGGGCCGTGCTTCATCTCGCCGCCGGCGTAGCCCTCGGCGTGGGTGTAGGAGATCTCCTTGAGCTTCAGGGCCCCTTCCAGAGCTATGGGGAAGTTGATCCAGCGGCCGAGGAAGAGGTAGTGCTCGCAGGCCAGGTAGCGGCGGGCGGCCCGCTCGATGGCCGCCGCCGAGCCGAGGACGCGGTCCATCTTGTGCGGCACGCGCTGCAGCTCCTGGACCAGCTCCAGGCTCTGGCCGTCGGAGAGCGCGCCCCGGGCCTGGGCGAAGGCCAGGGCGAACAGGGCCAGGGCCGCCATCTGGCCGACGAACGTCTTGGTGGCGGCGACGCCGATCTCGGGCCCGGCGTGGAGGTCCAGGAGGCCGTCCGCGGCCCGGGCCATCGAGGAGTTGGGGCTGTTGGTGACGGCCAGGACGGCCAGGGCCTTCTCCCGGGCCAGGCGCAGGGCCGCCAGGGTATCGGCCGTCTCGCCCGACTGGGAGATCGCCAGGACGAGCGTCTCCCGGTCCATGACGAAATCCCGCGACCGGAGCTCGGAGGCGTATTCGACGTCGACGGGGACGCGGGCCAGCGTCTCGAGCATGTACTTGCCGACCAGCCCGGCATGGTAGGACGTGCCGCAGGCGATGAGCACGACCCGGGAGGCCCGGCGGAAGACCCCGGGCTGCAGGCCCGTGTCCTCGAGGAAGACCCGGCCGGAATCGAGCGAAACCCGGCTCTTGAGGGTGTCGCGGACGACGTCGGCCTGCTCGAAGATCTCCTTGGCCATGAAATGGGCGAAGCCGCGCTTCTCGACCATGGCCGGCTCCCAGTCCAAGGTCTCGACGGCCTTGGCCACCGGGGCCCCGGCGAAGGTGGAGAAGCGGACCCCGTCCGCGGTCAGGACGGCCATCTCGCCGTCGTCCATGTAGGCGACGCGCCGGGTGTGATGGAGGAGAGGGGTGATGTCCGACGACAGGAAAGTCTCGCCCTGGCCGAAGCCGACGACGGCCGGCGGGCCGTTGCGGGCGGCGACGATCTTGCCCGGGTCGCGCGAGGAGACGCAGGCCACGGCGAAGGCACCCTCGAGCTCCCGGACGGCGGCTCGCAGGGCCTCCTCGAGCGAGCCGCGGAAGTGCTTCTCGACCAGGTGGACGATGACCTCGGTATCGGTCTCGGTCCGGAAGACGTGGCCCTCGGCCTTGAGGCGCTCCTTGAGGGCCCAGTAGTTCTCGACGATGCCGTTGTGGACCAGGGCGATGGCGCCGCCGCAGTCGGTATGGGGGTGGGCGTTGTCCTCGCTCGGCCGGCCGTGGGTGGCCCAGCGGGTGTGCCCGATGCCGCAGACCCCGGCCAGCGGGTGGAGCCGGAGCTCCTCGGCCAGGTCGCGGATCTTGCCTTTGACCCGACGCCTCTCGACGGCCCGGCCGTCGAGGACGGCGATGCCGGCCGAGTCGTAGCCGCGGTACTCGAGCCGCCGCAGCCCTTCCAGGATGGCCGGGACGGCGTCCCGGGTCCCGGCGCATCCGATAATGCCGCACATGATCGATTCTCCTTTATCTATTATCTATCCGGCGTCCGGCTCGCCGTCATCGATGCCGCCGGGGGGCGGCGCCGGCTGGCCGATGAGAGGCAGGTACTTGCCCCCCTCGGCCTGGGGATTGAGGGAGGCGACGACGCGCAGGTCCGGCCGCAGGGCCAGGTCGACGGTCTCGCCGGCGTTCTCGGGGGCCAGGATCTGGATCGAGGGCCTGTCGATTTCGGTCTCGTTCGTCGCCCGGACGACCCCGACCCGCTCGTCGTTCAGCGTCACCAGGGTGCCGATCGGCCAGACGCCCATGAACTGGAAGAACTTGTCGAGCAGCTGGGGCTCGAAGGTCTTGCCCCGCTCGAGCATCATCAGCTCGTGGATCTTCTCCGGCGGGTAATCCTTCTTGTAGGACCGCTTCAGGGCCAGGGCGTCGTAGACGTCGCAGATGGAGACCATCATCGAGGCCGGGTGGGGCTTGCGGGCGTAGGGCGACTTGGGATAGCCGGTCATGTCGTGGCGAAGATGATGCTCGTAGCAGACGACCACGGGCAGGATCCCCAGGGCGTCCTTGTAGCCCTCGAGGATGGAGGCCCCGAGGAGGGGATGGTTGCGGACCTGCAGGAACTCGCCCTCGGAGAGCTTCGATTCCTTCTGGATGACCTTGAGCGAGATGTAGAGCTTGCCGACGTCGTGATACAGGGCGGCGATGCCCAGGTCCAGGACGTCGTCCTTGGCGAACTGGAGCTTGGAGGCGAAAAACATGGTCAGCAGGGTGACGTTGAGCAGGTGAACGAAGGTGATCAGGTCGCGCCGCTTGACCGAGACCAGGTTGAGCAGCTCCTGGTGGCGGCCGACGAAATCCTCCATGATGCCGAGGACGTTGAAGCGCAGGTCGAGGTAGTCGATGTCCTCCCTCTCCAGGACGACATTGAGGGCGTGGGAGACCGTCCGAACCGAGCCCTCGTAGCGCGTCCGCGTCTCCTCGGCGGCCGTGGCCGCGGTCTCGCCCTTGACCAGGGCCCGCAGCTTGCCGGCCCGGATGTTCTGGATGCCGTGCAGGTTGAAGTACTCCTGCTCGCTGATCTTCTCCTGCCGCTTGACCCGGGTCAGGAAGATGATGAACTCGCGCAGCTCCTCGAAGCGCAGCCCCTGCTGGAAGATGATCCTCTCGACGCCGTTCTTCTCCAGGAAATCGATGAGCAGGCCGAGCTTGCCGCGGAGGTTGAAGAAGATCTCGTCCTCCCAGGCCGCCTCGCCGCCGATGATGCCCAGGACGAGCTCCTTGCGGTCCTCGAGGATCTCCTGGACGATGACGTGGAGCCGGTTGAGGTATTCCTTGAACTTGGGGTGGTCGCCGGTGTAGATCTTGCCGGCCTGGATGGCGTTCATCAGGTAGATAAAGCAGATCTTGATCTTATCCCTCACGCCAGATCTCCAGTCCCCACTTCGCCAGCAGCGCCTCGGCGGCCTGCCGGACCTTGCGGTTCCAGAAATCCCTGCGCTCGGAGAGGGAATCGACGTAGGGGGCGGCCTCGCGCAGGCCGTAGCGCTCGACGATGCCGATGTTGCGCAGCAGCGTCTTGTTCCGCAACCCGTAGGGCGAGACCAGGCCGAAGAGCTTGGTGAAGGCGACGTGCTTGGTCCGCTCGGTGCGCAGGAGCAGGATCAGGGCCTCGGCCCGGATGAGCTCGTTCTTCTTCTCCAGGATGGGGAAGAGGAAGGCCTCGTCGAACTCCTTGAGGTTCTGCATGGCTTGCAGGACCTTGACCTTGACGCCGGCGTCGCCGGCCTCGAAGATCCTCTCCAGGGTCTCGAGCGAGACCGGGGTGTCGATGAGCTTCAGGGCGTCGGCCAGGCGGCCCAGGAGCTCGCCGTCCGACGACCGCTTGCGGAGGACGGCCTGGAAGGCCGGGACGTCGTCCGGGAAGAAGCGGAACAGGGCCCGCAGGAGCGACGAGGAGACGACGCGATCCCGGAGGATCGTGTCGGCGTAGACCTCCCGGCCGTAGCGGCTGCGGCCGAGCTTCCCGATGAAGGCGTCCAGCTCCGGCCCGGACTCGCCGCGCAGCAGGCAGCCCTCGACGTACTCGGCCACGGACCGGCGCGCGTCCTCGTAGGCCGGGTCGCCGGCCAGGTCGTCGGCCCGGCCCTCCAGGACCTCCTGGAAGGCCAGCAGGAACTCCAGGTCGCCCTCCTGGACGATCCGCTCCCACTCCTCGGCGATCCGCTTCAGGTCGGCCGCGGACCGTTCCAGCCGGCGCTCCTGGGAGAGCAGGGTCAGCAGGAGGAAGCGGTAGTTGCGCTGCAGGAGTTGGTGGTCGAGGACGAGCTTCTGGTCGAAGGAGATCTCGCCGAGGAGGTTGGACAGGGTCTGGCGGTAGATCTCCGAGTGCAGCGACGAGGACATGCCCGACATCAGGATGCGGATCTTCGATTCGGTCTCGGCCCGGCGGTTCTGGGGGTCGTCGGTGTGGAAGAGGGCGTGGAGCGACGTGGCGATCTTCTTGTGCCGTTCCTTGTCGATGATCCGGGAGAAGATGCTGAAGCTCAGCGAGTCGAACTTGTCGTTGCCGATGATCTCCTCCCAGAGCGTCGAGGCCAGGTCCTCCTCGCTCAGGTCGGAGATGAGGAGCTTGAGGTTCTCGAACTTCGACTCGGTCGGCGTCTTGCGGGCCGAGACGATGGTCTTCAGCAGCTGCTTGGAGGCGACGCGGTGCTTTTCCTCGGAGGTATCCTTGAGGTAGCGGAAGAACTGGGTGAAGTTCTTGTGCAGCTCCTCGTTCTGGATGAGCTCCTCGGTGTTGAACTTGCCGACGACCTTGTCGAAAGACCCGGCCAGCTCCTCGTACTTGGCGGGGTTGTTCTCCTCGACGGCCTCCATGAGGAGGTAGGGCCAGATGTCCTTGATCTCCTCGCCCTCGCCCTGGAGCAGGACCGAGTAGTCGAGGGTGTCGACCGAGATGTGGACGATGTTCTCCCGCTTGACGATGGCCGCGGCCCCGCCCTCACGGATGAACATCTTGACGGGCAGCATGATCTTGGAGGCCAGGCGCATGAACTCGTCGTGGCCCAGGCCGGGCCGGAACTCGAGCCGCTTGATCTTGCGGAAGTGGAAGAGCTGGGCCAGGTCCATGTAGGTCCGCTCGCCCTCCCAGAAGCGGTTGTCGATGAGCAGGGCGTGGGGCGAGAAGCCGATCGACACGGGGTTGACCCAGGCGAACAGGGCCTCGACCTTGGCCAGGAGGTCGGTCACGCTGCTCTTGAAGGCCGGGTGCTCGGGGTTGTACATCGAGGCCATCTTGAAGGCGACGCGCAGGGACTGGGTCATCGAGCGGATGAGCTCGTCCTTGTCCGCGGCCGGGCCGGGGCGCGGCGGGGCGGCGGCGGACGGGTCCCCGGGCCGGGCCGGGCCGCCGTCGCGATCAAAGGGCATGGTTCACCTCGATCCGCCGAAACAGAGTTCCATTCTCGCCTTCTCCGGTGAAATTACCATGCCCGGGGCGGGTGATTCAAGGGGTGAGCCGGCCTCCTCTCGCCGTTCGGCCGCTTGCCGCCGGCCGGGGCTTGTGCTATACTGCGCCGAAAATGAACTGGAGGCTGGCCCCATCCGACACGCGGTTCTGGCCCTCGCGGACGGCTCCGTCTACGAGGGCGTAGGCTTCGGCGCAAGCGCCAAAATCGGGGGGGAAGTCGTTTTCAATACCGGGATCGTCGGCTACCCGGAGAGCATCACCGACCCGTCCTACCGCGGCCAGATCCTCTGCCAGACCTATCCCCTGATCGGCAATTACGGCGTCGATCCGGCCCGCTTCGAATCGGAGCGGCCGCAGATCGCCGGCTACGTCGTCTCCGAGCTCTGCGACCGGCCCTCCCACGCCACGTCCCGGAAGACCCTCGACGACTGGCTCCGCGAGAGCGGCGTCCCGGGCATCGCCGGCATCGACACCCGGGCCCTGACCCGGAAGCTCCGCGTCCACGGCGTCATGACCGGCCTCCTGGCCGCCGACGGCGGGCCGGCGGGCGCCGCCCGGCTGCGGCGCGAAGCCCGCCAGGTCCCCGATCCCAACGCCCGCGACCTCGTCGCCGAGGTCACGACGCCGGAGATCCGCATCTACAACCCCGAGGCCCGCCGGACGATCGTCCTGATCGATTGCGGCGTCAAGCTGAACATCATCCGGGCCCTCGTCCGCCGCGGCGCCGCCGTCGTCCGCGTCCCGGCCGGCACCGATGCCGGGCGCATCCTGGGCTTCGCGCCGCACGGCGTCGTCGTGTCCAACGGGCCCGGCGACCCGGCCCGGGCCGCGGCCACGGTCGCCGCGGTCCGCCGGCTGCTCGAGGATGGCCTGCCCCTCTTCGGCATCTGCCTCGGCAACCAGGTCCTGGCCCTGGCCGCCGGGGGGCGGACGTACAAGCTCCGGTTCGGCCACAGGAGTCAGAACCAGCCCTGCCTCGAGGAGGGCACGAAGCGCTGCTATATCACCAGCCAGAACCACGGCTTCGCCGTCGACGCGGCCAGCCTGCCGGCCGGCTGGACATCCTGGTTCCGCAACGCCAACGACGGCACGAACGAGGGCATCCGCCACATCCGGCGGCCGGTCTTCGGCGTCCAGTTCCACCCCGAGGCCTGCCCGGGCCCGACGGACACCGAGTTCCTCTTCGACCGGTTCCTGGAGGCCCTCCGGTGAAGGCGCCGCGGAAGGTCCTCCTGCTCGGCAGCGGCGCCCTCAAGATCGGCGAGGCCGGCGAGTTCGACTATTCCGGCAGCCAGGCCATCAAGGCCCTCAAGGAGGAGGGCCTCGAGGTCGTCCTCATCAATCCCAACATCGCCACTATCCAGACCTCCGAGGGCATGGCCGACAAGGTCTATTTCCTGCCGGTCACGCCCTATTTCGTGGAGAAGGTCATCGCCCGGGAAAAGCCCCAGGGCCTGCTTCTCTCCTTCGGCGGCCAGACGGCCCTCAACTGCGGCGTGGCCCTGTGGAAGAGCGGCGCCCTGCGCCGGGCCCGCCTGCCCGTACTGGGGACGCCGGTCGGGGCCGTCGAGCGGACCGAGGACCGCAAGCTCTTCAACGCCGCCCTGGCCGCGGCCGGGCTCAAGACGCCGCGCGGCATCGCCGTCCGCAGCGTCGAAGCCGGCTTGCGCGCCGCCGCGACGATCGGCTACCCGGTCATGACCCGCGTCGCCTACGCCCTCGGCGGCAAGGGCAGCGGCATCGCCTACGGGCCGCGGGAGCTGCGCGAGGCCCTGCGCCGGGCCTTCACGGCCGCCCCGCAGGTCCTCATCGAGGAGTACCTCGACGGCTGGAAGGAGATCGAGTACGAAGTCGTCCGCGACCGGGCCGACAACTGCGTCACCGTCTGCAACATGGAGAACTTCGACCCCATGGGCATACACACGGGCGAGAGCATCGTCATCGCCCCGTCGCAGACCCTGACCAACGACGAGTACCACCGCCTCCGGTCCATCGCCATCAAGGCCATCCGGCACCTCGGCATCGTCGGCGAGTGCAATATCCAGTACGCCCTCAATCCCCGCGACGGCGACTACCGCATCATCGAGGTCAACGCCCGGCTGTCGCGGAGCTCGGCCCTGGCCAGCAAGGCCACCGGCTACCCGCTGGCCTTCGTGGCCGCCAAGCTGGCCCTCGGCCACACCCTGCCGGAGCTGCCGAACTCGATCACCAAGGTCACCTCGGCCTGCTTCGAGCCGGCCCTCGACTACCTCGTCGTCAAGATCCCGCGCTGGGACCTCAAGAAGTTCGGCCGGGTCTCGAAGAAGATCGGCTCGGAGATGAAGTCGGTCGGCGAGGTCATGGCCGTCGGCCGGTCCTTCGAGGAGGCCATCCAGAAGGCGGCCCGGATGCTCCAGGTCGGCGTCTACGGCCTGGTGGCCAACGAGAACTACTCCTTCCGGAGCCTGGAAAAGGAGCTGCGCCACCCGACCGACGAGCGGCTCTTCGGCATCGCCGAGGCCCTGAAGAAGGGCTTCTCCGTCGACCGCATCCACTCCCTGACCCGGATCGACCGCTGGTTCCTGGAGAAGATCAAGTCGGTCGTCGACTGCGAAGCCCGGCTGCGGGGCCGGCGCCTGGCCGCGGTCGGGCCGGACCTCCTGGCCGAGGCCAAGCGCAAGGGCTTCTCGGACAAGCAGATCGCCCTGCTGACGGGCTCCTCCGAGCTCCGCGTCCGGGCCCGGCGCAAGGCCGTCGGCCTGACGCCGGCGGTCAAGCAGATCGATACCCTGGCCGCCGAGTACCCGGCCCAGACGAATTACCTCTACACGACCTACCACGGCCGCGAGGACGACGTCCGGTTCGGCGGCGCCCGGGGCGAGCCGGGCAAGGTCATGATCCTCGGCTCGGGGTCCTACAGCATCGGCTCGTCGGTCGAGTTCGACTGGTGCTGCGTCAACGCCGCGCTGGCCCTGAAGAAGCTCGGCTACCGGACCATCATGGTCAACTACAACCCCGAGACGGTCTCGACCGATTACGACATCGGCGACCGCCTGTATTTCGACGAGCTCAGCTTCGAGCGCGTCCTGGACATCTACGAGCGGGAGAAGCCGCTGGGCGTCCTCCTGTCCATGGGCGGCCAGATCCCCAACAACATCGCCCTCCGCTGCCACGAGGCGGGCGTGCGCGTCCTGGGCACGCCGCCACCGAGCATCGACCGGGCCGAGGACCGCTTCAAGTTCTCGCAGCTGCTCGACGAGCTCGGCGTCGACCAGCCGGCCTGGCGCGAGCTCCGCAGCATCGGCGAGGCCAAGCGCTTCGCCCGGGCCCTCGGCTACCCGGTCCTCATCCGGCCGTCGTACGTCCTGAGCGGGGCGGCCATGAGCGTCGTCTTCGACCAGGGCTACCTCGACCGCTACCTCCAGAAGGCCTCGCGGGTCTCGCCCGAATACCCCGTCGTCATCTCCAAGTTCATCCTCAACGCCAAGGAGATCGAGCTCGACGCCGTGGCCGACCACGGCGAGGTCATCGCCTCGGCCATCGTCGAGCACGTCGAGAACGCCGGCGTCCACTCCGGCGACGCCACCATGGTCCTGCCGCCGCAGAAGCTCTACATCGAGACCATCCGCCGCATCCGCGAGATCGGCCGCGAGATCGCCCGGGCCCTCGAAATCACCGGCCCGTTCAATATCCAGTTCATCGCCAAGGACAACGCCCTCAAGGTCATCGAGTGCAACCTCCGGGCCTCGCGCTCGTTTCCCTTCGTCAGCAAGGTCGTCCGGGCCAACTTCGTCGAGCTGGCGGTCGCGGCCATGATGGGCCGGGCCGTCCGCAACGGCAAGACGACGCTCGACCTCAACTACGTCGGGGTCAAGGCGCCGCAGTTCTCCTTCTCCCGGCTCAAGGGCGCCGATCCGGTCCTGGGGGTCGAGATGGCCTCGACCGGCGAGGTCGCCTGCCTGGGCCGGGACGTCCACGAGGCCTACCTCAAGGCCATCCTCTCGACCGGCTTCAGCCTGCCCCGCCGCAGCGTCCTGGTCACGGTGGGCGGCGAGGAGTCCAAGCATCGCTTCCTCGGCGCCGCCCGGACTCTGGCCGGGCTGGGCCTGCGCATCTACGCCACCGAGAAGACCTCGGCCTACCTCCAGGCCAACGGGGTCCGCAGCACGCGGCTGTTCAAGGTCCACGAGCGGCGGAAGCCCAACATCCGGGACTTCCTCGCCGGCGGCCGGATCGACTTCGTCATCTCCATCCCCAACCCGGCGAAGAGGGTCGAGTTCAACTCGTCCTACAGGCTCCGGCGCCTGGCCGTGGACTACTCGGTCCCCATCCTGACCAACCTCCAGGCGGCCGACCTTTTCGTCCAGGCCCTGGCGGCCAAGAAGCCGGCCGACCTCGAGATCAAGCACTGGGCCGAGTACGAATAGGCCCGGTCGACCTTGGCCGCTTCTTGACGTCCCCTTGACAACGGGCCCCGCGCCTGAGACTATTATAACAAGCAGACCGGGTTGGCCCGGCCATTCCGGTAGTAAGGAGGCCTTCTATGAAACGGTTGTTCACGGCGCTTTTGGTGGTCGTCTTGGCTGGCTTCGCCGCCATCAGCCCCGCCTGGGGCCAGGAGAAGAAGCTGGCGTTCAGCCTGAACGCCGGCGTCCAGACCGACATCTTCAACGGCTCCTCGTTCGACAAGGCCCTGTTCACGGCCGACGTCCGGGTGGGCTTCCTCCTGGGGCGCAATTTCGAGATCAGCCCCGAGGCCATGGTCGTGTTCAACTACCTCAGCCTGTTCTTCGAGGGGGGCAACGGCACGCTGGTCTATCCGGGGGTCATGGTGAACCTCCGGACCGGCAACTTCTTCGTCGGCGCCGGAGCGGTGCTGCCGTGGGGGTTCTACGAAGGGGATTCGGACACGGGCAGTCTCGCGCCCAAGATCAACCTCGGCTACCGCTTCCCCAACGGGATCCAGCTCACGGCTTACTACCTGTGCTGGACCGATGAGGGCATCGACCTGTTCGACGCCGGCTTCGCCGGCGTGACGCTGGGGTACAGGTTCTAGCCCCGGCCCGCTCCTTCTCGGCTCTTCCCCGGGCGCGGGGGGCGCGTTCCGGCGTCGCCGCGCCCGCCCTTGTTCCCTGCCGCGCCGTCGTTTATAATCGTCTCAGGGTGAACCGATGATGCGCGCAAAGCCGCTCTTACCGGCCGTCTTTCTGGCCCTGGTCCTGGCCTGCGGCGGATCGTTCCTGCCGGCGGCCCAGCAGGCGGCGGCCCGGGCGGCCAAGATCAAGGTCACGGCCGAGCAGGCCAACCTCCGGGAGAAGCCCGACATCGGCAGCTCCATACTCCAGCAGGTCCCCGAGGGCACGGTGCTGGAGACGGACCGCAAGGACGGCGAATGGTACTCCGTCCGCTACGTCCTGGAGGACGGCGGGGTCGTCGGCGGCTGGATCCATGAGAGCCTGGTCCAGGTCGTCGAAGAGGCCCCGGCCAGGCCCGCCGCCGCGACGGGGACGGCGCCGGCGCCGCGGCCCGCCCGGCAGGGGCGGACCCGGCCGAAGCAGCCGCCGCTCGACTTCCGATCGGGCCCCGTGCCCCTGGAGATCTCCTTCTCGCTCGGCGCCGCCTCGCTCGGCCCGCGGGACCTCAACAACGCCGCCCAGGGTTTCGTCGACGGGACGGCCGCTTCGGCCGGCCTCACGGCGGCGGACGCGGCCGACAGGCTGCGGGGGGCCCCGGTCATCGGCTTCGATCTCTCCTTGAGGATCGGCGGCTCCTGGACGATCGGCCTGGGCGCCGACTACCTGCGCGGCGCCAACCGCAGCGAGGTGGAGCTCGCCGGCGAGAGCGCCGCGGAAACCGTCGCCACCAAGCCTATGGCCCGGGTCGTGCCGGTCAAGGCCGTCGTCCGCTACTATCCGGGCGCCGGCTTCTACGTCCAGGGCGCCCTCGGCGTCTATGCCGTCAAGGCCGGATACTCCTACCGCCGCCAGGGCGGCGGCTTCTGGGAACGATGGAAAGGCTCGGCTTCGACGACCGGCCTGGGCGGCGAAGCGGCCTTCGGCGGCGAGTGGGACATCGGGCCGCGGACCATCCTCTTCCTCGAGGCCGGGCTGCGCGTCGTCAGCCTCACCGGCCTGACGGGCGACGGAGTCTACGAGAATTCGGAAGGCGCGACCGTCCGGGAGGCGGGGACGCTCTA
This sequence comes from Acidobacteriota bacterium, assembly GCA_022711665.1. Classification (GTDB taxonomy): domain Bacteria; phylum Acidobacteriota; class Aminicenantia; order Aminicenantales; family Saccharicenantaceae; genus RBG-16-66-30. Next base: position 463,066 of record JAKLEN010000001.1, read on the forward strand.
TCACTTCCGCCAGACGGCCGGCGCCGGGAACAACTACCCAATGGTCCTGGTCCGCACCGACCCGCCGTCCGGAACGGGGATCTCCGACGTCCGGCGGGCCCGGATCAACGTTTCGGGCACCTCGTTCCGGGCGGGCCTCCGCTACCGGTTCTGATCCTTCACAGCCCCGGGCCGGAGCGCCGGGGCGGAGCCTGACGCCGGTCCCGGCGGCTTGACGGCGGCGCCTCCTCGGATTATCCTAGAAGGGGTTTTTTAATGCCGATCAACGCCTCTCTCCTGTCCATCCTGGCGTGTCCGCTCTGCCGGGCCGACGTCCGCCTCACGGCCGACGAAAAGGGCCTGAAGTGCGTCGCCTGCCAGCGCGTCTACCCCATCAAGGACGATATCCCGGTCATGATCATCGACGAGGCCGTCGTCGAGCCCGACCGGGAAGTCAAGGCCTGATATGTGCGGCGTCATCGGCCTCTGGGGCAACGGCCCCGTGATACGGGACCTCTACCAGGGGCTCCTGGCCCTCCAGCACCGCGGCCAGGACTCGGCCGGTATCACGACCTTCGACGGCCGCTTCCACACCAAGAAGGGCAACGGCCTGGTCCACGACATCTTCACCCCCGAGGCCGTCGAGCACCTGCGCGGCCCGATCGGCATCGGCCACACCCGCTACCCGACGGTCGGCGGCGGGGGCAGCGAGGACGCCCAGCCCTTCCAGCTCAACTCGCCGTTCGGCATCGTCATGGTCCACAACGGCAACGTGGCCAACTACCGCGAGCTTCGCGACGAGCTCTACGAGAACAGCCAGCGCCTCCTCAACTCCGACTGCGACCTCGAGATCATCCTCAACATCTTCGCCGAGTCCCTGGCCCGCGAGCGGACCAGGGACCTGACCCCGGAGCACATCTTCCGGGCCGTCGAGGCCGTCTACAAGAAAGTCCGGGGCGCCTACTCCGTCGTCGCCTACATCGCCGGCCAGGGGCTGGTGGCCTTCCGCGACCCGTTCGGCATCAAGCCCCTCGTCTACGGCGTCCGCCGCGACGGCCTCCTGCCGGCTTACGCCTTCGCTTCCGAGACGGTCAGCCTGAACATCATGAACTTCGGCGAGATCCGGGACGTCGAGGCCGGCGAGGTCGTCTTCATCGACAAGTCGCGGACCCTCCACCGCAAGCACATCCGCAAGGGCTGCCCCTCGCCCTGCCTGTTCGAGTGGGTCTACTTCGCCCGGCCGGACACGTTCATCGACAAGGTCAACGTCTACAAGTGCCGGGTCAACCTGGGGCGCTCGCTGGCCGCCGACATCCGGCGCCGCAAGCTGGCCATCGACGTCGTCGTGCCCGTGCCCGATTCGGCCCGCGACGCGGCCATCGAGATCGCCCGCCGGCTCAACCTCAAGTACAGCGAGGCCCTGGTCAAGAACCGCTACATCGGCCGGACCTTCATCATGCCGGCCGACGGGAAGCGCAAGAGCTCGGTCCGCCAGAAGCTCAACCCCATCGCCTCGGAGATCCGGGGCAAGAAGGTCCTGCTGGTCGACGACAGCATCGTCCGGGGCAACACCTCCAAGGCCATCATCGAGATGCTCCGCGAGGCCGGAGCCAGGAAGGTCTATTTCGCCTCCTACTCGCCGCCCCTGCGCCACCCCTGCGTCTACGGCATCGACATGCAGACGAAGACCGAGTTCGTGGCCCAGGACGCCGACGAGGCCGCCGTGGCCAGGAGGATCGGGGCCGACAGGGTCATCTACCAGTCGCTGGCGGCCCTGAAAAAGGCGGTCCAGCAGGAGAACCCGAAGCTCAAGAACTTCTGCGCCGCCTGTTTCGACGGCATCTATCCGACCGGCGACATCACGCCGGACCTGCTCGAGGACATCGAGGCCGACCGCAAGGAGGCCCAGGATGCCCAGCTCGAGCTCAACCTCTGACCCGCCCCGGACCGGGCTTCAGAGGCTCCGCGGCCGGCCCTTCCGCCACCAGTCCCGGTGACCCTCGTACCAGCGCACCGTCCGCTCCAGCCCTTCGGCAAACTTCGTCCGGGGCTCCCAGTCCAGGCTCCGGATGAGGCTCGAGTCCATGGCGTAGCGGCGGTCGTGGCCGCGCCGGTCGGGGACGAACTGCAGCAGCCCGCCGGGCGCGCCGAGGGCGGCCAGGACGCGCCGGGCGACCTCGAGGTTGGTCATCTCACAGCCGCCGCCGACGTTGTAGACGCCGCCCAGGCGGCCCCGCAGCAGGGCCGCTTCGACGGCCCGGACGTGGTCGTCTACGTAGAGCCAGTCCCGGACGTTCAGGCCGTCGCCGAAGACCGGCAGGGTCCGGCCCTCGAGGACGTTGGTCACGAAAAGGGGGATGAGCTTCTCCGGGAACTGGCCGGGGCCGAAGGTGTTGGACGGCCGCAGGACGACGATCGGCAGCCCGAACGTGACATGATAGGCCCGGGCCAGGTGGTCCCCGCCGGCCTTGCTGGCGGCATAGGGGGAAGAAGGGGCCAGGGGATCGGTCTCCCGGGCCGGCCGGCCGGGCCGGCTGCCGTAGACCTCGTCGGTCGAGACGTGGACAAAGGTCTCGATGGCCGGGAAGGCCCGCAGGGCGTCGAGGAGGACGTACGTGCCGTGGACGTTGGTCAGGACGAACTCGCCGGCATCGTGGATGGAACGGTCGACGTGGGTCTCGGCGGCGAAGTGGACGACCGCCTGGACCCGGCCGAAGAGGCGCCGGACCAGGTCCCGGTCCCGGATGTCGCCGAGGACGAACTCGTAGCGGGGGTCGTCCTGGATGTCGCGCAGGTTCTCGAGGTTGCCGGCATAGGTCAGCTTGTCCAGGTTGACGACCCGGACCTCCGGGCGGCCGGCAAGGATGTGGCGGATGAAGCGGCTGCCGATGAAGCCCGCTCCGCCCGTCACCAGGAGGGTCTTGCCCTCCAGGATCCGTTCGCTGCTCATGGCCGTCCTCCTCCCGTCAGAACCCGAAGCCTCCCAGGAAATCGAGCGACCGGCCGATCGTGCCCAGCCCGACCGAGACCCGGACCTGGGTGTCGGTCTTGGCCCGGAAATAGAAGGTCCGGACGTCGACCAGGATGTCGAGGCATTGGTAGTGATAAGTCGCCTGGGCGCCGGTGTAAAGGAGCTTGCGGTCCTTGATGTTGTAGTCGGCCTCGAGCTGGAGGTCCAGGTTCGCCCCGGGCAGCCGCAGTCCTCCGAAGGCCCCGATCTGGTCGCGATTGTAGAGGGCGATGAGGTCGGGATCGGCCCCGGCCACCCAGGCGTTCCGGCTCTTGAACCAGGTCACGGTCAGGAAATCGCCGTCGGCCTTGGAGCCGGCCGTGGCGCTCAGCCGCAGGCTCGACAGGGTGTCGTAGTACGTGTTGTAGGCGGCCGCGGCGTCCAGGCTGAACCGGGCCCGCGGATAGAAGCGCAGCGTGCCGGTGACCTCGGAGAAGCGCGGCGGCCGCCCGTCGACCGGGTAGAGCGACAGGGGCCCATCCTCCGGCGAGAAGTAGCAGGTCTGGCCCAGGCCGAGGGAGAAGACCTCGACCGAGCGATCGTTCGCGCCCTTGAAGAGGAAGCGGCCGGTGACGCCGTAGCTCAGCTGGTGGTAGCGGAAGAAGCCGAAGTTGGTGACGACGCGGTCGCTGGCGTTGGTCGGGCTGTCGTACTGGTAGGTGACATAGGGCTCGATCAGGCTCTTCAGCCGCGCCCGGCCGTCGCGCCCGTAGAAGATGCGGTAGAGGACCGGCCCGACGATCTCGACCGCGGCCGTCAGGTTGCGGGTGAAGAGCGGATCGTCGACGACGGCCCCGGTCCCGGCCGGGTCCAGGCTCTGGCCGTAGTAGTCGAGGTTGGCCGTGACCGTGGTCGTCGCCGTCAGCCAGGGGATCGAGGCGAAAGGCAGGCTCAGCGACGGGCTGAGGGCCAGGCGGGTCGAGCGCCTCTCGGTCCCGGCGTCGTACTCCGACCTCCAGCCGTATTGAGAGCGGAGGAGCGACGCGGCCAGCGAGAAATAGACCGGGGCGAAGAGCCTGGTCTTGAAGACGTTGAAGGCGATCTGGGGCAGGGAGGTCGAGACGTTGGAGTCGTCGACCTGGGAGAAGTAGGTCTCGAAGCGCGAAGCCCGGGCGCTGAGGTTGAACCGCCGCCACGACCGCGTCAGGTAGAGCTGGGAGGTCCGGGTGTAGGACAGGGCCCGCTGGAAGTTGTTGTCGAAATCCCTCAGGAAGGTGAACGAGGTCTGGTAATCGACGTTGGCCGCCAGCGAGAAACCGAGGGGCAGCGCCTGGGTATGGTTGAGGCGGACGATGGATAAGCTCCCCGGCCGGGTGCCGTCGTCCTGCCGCTTGTAGACGAAGTAGTAGAGGTTGAGGTCGCCCTTGGTGCCGCCGGGAAAAAGGTAGCGGTACTCCAGGCCGGCGCCCGTGCCGCGGGAGAGGTAGAAGTCGAGGCCGACGGTGGCGTCCATGTTGGGGGCCATGGCCCAGTAGTAGCTCTGGGACACGGACAGGCCCTTGTCGCCGCCGAACCCGAGGCGGGGCGCCAGGAACCCCGAGGCCCGGTCCTTCAGGGGGTAGCGGAGGTAGGGCAGATAGAGGACGGGCAGGCTCTTGACGCGGACGACGGCGTCCCACATCTCGACGAACTCCCCCGTTCGCAGCTCGGCCCTGGACAGGCCGAAGCTCCAGCGCGGGTTCGGCTGGGCGCAGGCCGTCAGGCGGGCCTTCTTCAAGGCGTAGACGTCGGCCTGGCGGCGCTCCAGGGTCTCGGCCTCGAACAGGATCGACGGCTGGACCAGGCCCGAGGCCCGCTCGATCGTGCCCCGCCCGGTCTCCAGGTTGTAGAGGGCCCGTTCGGCCCGGACGACTTCCCCCGGGGTCTGGACGACGACGTTGCCCTCGGCCCGGACATCCTTGGTCCCGAGGTCGTATTCGACCCGGTCGGCGAAGACCAGGACCTCGCCGCAGCGGACCTCGACGTCCCCGGCGGCGTAGACGCGGTCGCCTGTCCGCTGCTGGCTCCGGGAGACGATCCGGACGCCGGTCGCGGCCGCCTGCCCGGCTGGCTCGGCCGACTGGGGTGATGCGGACGGCACGGCGGTCGAGGTGGACTGACCGAAAAGGACGGGCGGACGCTGCGCCGCGGCCAGGCAGAGCGCTACGGCCAAGATACGGAGGAACGGCCGCCCAAGGCGAGACTCCATCGGCTGATATGTAGCACAGGGAAAAATGAGAAGCAAACCAGCCGGGAACGGGCCGTCAGGACTCGGGCGGATCGCCCCGGATCTCTTTCTTCAGCGCCCGGAACAGGCTCAGGAGCCCGGAGGCGACGCCGAGGACGGTGAAGGTGAGCAGAAGCCAGGGGTGGGTGCCCAGCCAGCGGTCGAGGAAATAGCCCATGAACAGGCCCACGGCGATCGAGGACGGCAGGATAAGGCCTATCGAGGTCATCTCGGCCAGACGCCGCAGACCCGGTCCCTTGGGCTCGCCGGCCATCAGTCGGCCCCCGGTCCCCGGCCCGCCGGCCGCGCCTCGGTGACTTCGGGCCCGGCCGCCCAGGCGCCGCCCTCGTTGACCAGGGCGTTCCAGCCGAAGCCGAAGGCGAAGGCCAGGCAGAAGAGCTTGAAAAAGGCCTCGAAGGTCCGACCGTCCGCGCCGGTGTCGAACCGCGGGAAGATGACCAGGGTCAGGATAAGCCCGACGGCCAGGGAAGCCAGGGCCGAATAGAGATAGCGGCGGCCGAAGCCGCGGACCCGGCCCGCCCGGACCCGGCGCAGCCAGGGCAGGACCGTCCGGGCCAGGATGCCGGCCAGGAGACCCGCGAACTTGACCAGGAATTCCGTCGACATGGCGTGCGTCCCTCCCGGGCGCTCCCTCTTCCCGGCCCTATTCTCCGGAAGGGGCCGGGGGATGTCAAGGAAGCGCCCCACCCGGTAATACGCGTCCGCGCCGGGATCGTCCGGAAGTGCTATAATCCAGTTGCCATGACGACCGAGCCCCCGGCCGCGTACGACGAGAGCTTCCTGCGGCGGATCCCCTTCGAGATCGCCGGCCTGGCGGCCATCCTGGCCGTCCCGGCGGGCCTGCTCTTCGGCCCCGGAACGGGCCTGGCCTTCTTCGCTGGCGGGCTCTTTTCGGCCCTCGGCTTCCTCTGGCTCAGGCAATCGCTGACCCGCCTGCTCTCGAAAGGCCAGAAGGGGGCGCGGCGCTCCGGCCTCCTCATCTACGTCCTCCGGCTCGTGTTGATTTGCGGTGTTTTTTGCCTTATAATTCTTTTCTATCCGCAGAGGATTTTCGCCTTCGTCGCGGGCTTCTCCACGGTCGTGCCGATAACGCTGGCCGAGGCTGTCCGCGGGCTCCGGCGCGTGAAGAAATGGAAGGATTAGAGCACAGCCTCTGGATCGTCGAGGCCTTCAACCGGCTCTTCGGCCCGCCCGTCGCGGCGCTGCTCGGGCTGTTCGGCCTCAGGATCGACCCCCTCCACGCCATCCCGGATTTCCTGGTCATGGTCATCCTGGTGGCCGTCCTGCTGCCGCTCCTCCTCCGGCCGCTGGCCCGCAAGCCGGCCCTGGTGCCGACCCGGCGTCAGACCGTGGGCGAGATGATCGTCCAGCTGTTCCTCAGCGTCATCACCGACACCATCGGCCCGGAGGGCCGCAAGTACGTCCCGGTCGTCGGCGCCGTCGGCATCTTCGTCTTCTCCTGCAACATGATCGGCCTCATCCCCGGCCTCATGTCGCCGACGAGCAAGCTCAACGTCACCGTCGGCTGCGCCCTGGCCGTCTTCTTCTACTATCACGCCATGGGCGTCAAGGCCCAGGGGCTGAAGTACTTCAAGCACTTCCTGGGCGAGATCCCGGCCATGGCCCCGCTGATGCTGCCGATCGAGATCATCAGCCATTTCTCCCGGCCGGTCTCCCTGTCGATGCGGTTGTTCTGCAACATCTTCTCCGAAGAGCTGCTGATCGTCATCATGACCTCGATCTTCCCCCTGCTCCTGCCGATGCCGTTCATGGCCCTGTCGATCTTCACCTCGGCCATCCAGGCCTACGTTTTCGTCCTGCTGTCCTGCATCTACATCTCGGGCGCCGTCGCCCATGAAGAAGAGCATTCAAAGTAAAGGAGTCGCCATGTCCAAGAGAATGAAAGCGCTCGCCCTGATGGCCTTCGGCCTGGCTCTGACCGCCCTGCCCGCCCTGGCCCAGGAAGGCGTCGCGGGCGAGCTGGCCAAGCCCCGGGCCGACCTGTTCAAGCTGTCGCTCATCGTCGGCGGCGCCGTCATCAGCCTGGCCGTCATCGCCGGCGCCATCTGCCAGTCCCGGGCCATCTGCTCGGCCTGCGAAGGCATCTCCCGCAACCCGGCCGGCGCGCCGGCCATCCGCGGCCTGCTCATCCTGGGCCTCGTCCTCATCGAGACCCTGGTCATCTACGCCCTGCTCATCACCATCATCATCCTGATGGTCCAGTGGGGGAAGTACGTCTGAGCCTGAGGCCCGGAGGCCGAGGTCCATCAGACCCCGGAGCGGATGACGCGATCGACCTTTTCGCTCATCGCCGCGTCCTTCAAGCGGTTCGACGGGGACAAGTGTTGGACCTCGGCCGTCGTCATCTCGTACTTTTCGCTCCTCTGCTCGGTCCCGCTCATCGCCCTTTTCTTCGCCGCCGCCGGGCGTTTCCTGGGCGATACGGAGATGGCCCTGCGGAGCCTGAACATCTTCACGGATGAGTTCTTCGCCCGGCTCAATCCCGGCTTCTTCAAGAGCTTCGAGGGCCTCTCGGGGGCGGCCGGCGGCCTGGGGCTCTTCGGCATCGTCGGCTCGCTCGTCTCGGCCTCGTTCCTTTTTTCGAGCCTGATCACCGCCATCAACCAGATCTTTCGGACGACCTACCACCGGTCGTTCATCTACAACCGGCTGATCGAGTTCCTGATGATGATCGTCGTCGGCGTCTTCATGTTCTTTTCCCTGGCCATGACGGCCGTCTGGACGGCCATCGGCCAGGCCATCCAGGAGGGCGGCCTGGCCGGGACGACGCTCAATCCCGAGGCCCTGGCGGCCCTCAACAACGTTTTCCTGAAATACCTGACCCCCTACTTCCTGACCTTCCTGATGTTCTTCATCCTTTATAAGTTCATCCCGGAGGTCAAGGTCCACAGCCGGGCCGGCGTCATCCCGGCCCTGATCGCCGCCCTGATCTTCGAGGTCTTCAAGCGGGCTTTCGCCTTTTACGTCGTCCATTTCTCGGCCGTCGGCGTCGTCCTGAGCAAGATCCTGCAGGGCACGCTGACCTCGGTCCTCTTCTTCGTGCTCTGGGTGACCTCGTCGATGATCATCCTGCTCTGGGGCGCGGAGCTGGCCGCCCTGCTCAACGAGAAGTACGATGCGGCCGCGGCCTTGAAGGCCAAACAGACCCCGCCGGCGGCGCCCAAACCGGTTTAGAGGGACTGAAGCTGGGGCATGCTCCACAGGGACGCATCCCCGTCCCGGTTGAACGGAAGATCCGTCAGATGTGCCTGGCGACGGCCTCGGCCAGCTTCGCCTTGGGCAGGACGCCGACCATTTTTTCCTTGAGCTCCCCGCCCTTGAACAGGATCAGGGTCGGGATGGCCATGATGCCGTAGGTCTGGGGCGTCCGGGGATTCTCGTCCACGTTCATCTTGACGACTTTGAGCTTGCCCTTGTGGGCCTCGGCGATCTCCTCGACCACGGGGCCGATCATCATGCAGGGCCCGCACCAGGGGGCCCAGAAATCCACCAGGACGGGCAGGTCGGACTCGAGAACGTCGGCGTTAAAGCTGGCGTCGGTCCCGGTCATAACGGCGTCGGACATGGGCTGGTCTCCAATTCCTAGTACTTTAGTAGTATTTGAGTTCCCATCATAGCGGCCTGGCGGCGCGTTGTCAAGCGCCCCGGGCCCGGCCCTATTCGGCCCAGCCGAGCTTTTCCTTGACCAGGTCGTAATAGCTGCGGCGGGGCGACGTGACGAGCTGGAGCTCGAAGGGCGCCTTGCGGATCTCGACGACGTCGTTGCGGACCAGCCCCCCGCCGCGCTGGCCGTCGAAGGTCACATGGACCTCTTCCCCGCCCGTCAGCAGCCGGACGCTGATCGTCGACGCCGAGGGCACGGCCAGGGGCCGGAGGGACAGGGTGTGGGGACAGATCGGCGTCACGAGGGTGGCCGGGACCTGGGGATGGACGATCGGCCCCCCGGCCGAGAGCGAGTAGGCCGTCGACCCGGTCGGCGTGGCCACGATCAGGCCGTCTGCCTTGAGGTCGGCCACGTCCCGGCCGTCGATGAGCAGGGCCATCTCGATCATCCGGGCCTTGGCCCCCTTGGTGATGACGACGTCGTTCAGGCAGAATCCCGCCGCCGAGGAGGTCCGGGCCTCGAGGAGGCCGCGGGGGCTGATAAGGGACGCGTCCCCGCCGAGGAACCTGTCGAGCGTCGCCGCGACCTCGGTGACCGGGATCTCGGTCAGGAAGCCCAGGCGGCCCAGGTTGACGCCCATGACCGGGACGCCGGCCCGGGCGGCATGGTGGGCCACGCTGAGGAGCGTGCCGTCGCCGCCGAGGACGACGACCAGGTCCGAGGCCGCGGCGATGGCCGGGCGTTCCAGCCCGTCGGGGCGCCCGAGCTTCCGGGCCGCCGCGTCCTCGAGGACGCAGGCGATGCCGCGGGCCTCGAAGTACTCGACCACGATCTTGAGGATGCCCTCGACCGACGGGGCATGGGGCTTGATGACGATGCCGGCCTTGCGCACGCTATTCATGGCGGACCGCCTCCTTGATCCATTCCGGGATGCGACCGGAGTTTAGTTCCGGCGCCCCCTTGACCCACCAGGCGAAGAACTCGACGTTGCCCTTCTGGCCGTGCGTCGAGCAGCGGATGAGGCCTTTGAGGCCGAAGCCGATCGCCCTGGCTGCCGCGACGACGCGCTCCAGGACCGCGGCGTGGACCGCCGGGTCCCGGACGACGCCCTTCTTCCCGACGTCCTTCGGCCCGGCCTCGAACTGCGGCTTGACGAGAGAGACCAGGGCCCAGTCCCCGGGGATGGCCGCCAGGACCGGCAGGATCTTGACGACCGAGATGAACGAGACATCCATGGTGACGATGCCCGGCGGCTCCGGGATATCGGCCGGGACGAGTGCCCGGGCGTTCTTCTCGATCCGCACGACCCGCGGGTCCTTCGACAGGCTCCAGTCGAGCTGCCTGGTGTCGACGTCGACGGCGTAAACCCGGGCCGCGCCCCGTTTCAGCAGGCAATCGACGAAGCCGCCCGTCGAGGCCCCGACGTCGAGCCCGACCAGGCCGGCGACGTCGATCCCGAAGCGGGCGAGGGCCTCCTCGAGCTTGAGGCCGCCGCGGCTGACGAAGGGGAGCGGATGCGCCACCTCGAGCGGCGCTTCGGCATCGAGCAGCTCCCCCGGCTTGCCGACCGCCCGGCCGGCGCTCGTCACCAGTCCGGCCATGATCAGGGCCTGGGCTTTCTCCCGGCTGGGCGCGAGACCGCGGCCGGCCAGGAGCTTATCCGCGCGCTCTTTCACCGGCCCCTCCGGCGGGCGCCGCCCCGTAGAATTCCCGGATGCTCCGGACGATCCCCGCGACGTCCAGGCCGAGCCCGGCCCGGATCTCGTCGGACTTGCCCATGGGGTAGACGGCGACGGGCAGGCCGAGCGCCAGGAACCGGATGTCGAACCGGCCTTCCCGGTCGAGGAGCCCGCGCACGGCACTCCCGGCGCCGCCCTCGACGATGCCTTCCTCGAGCGTGACGATCGTCCGGCCGGGGGCGGCGAAGCGGAGAATGAGCTCGCGGTCGAGCGGCTGGACGAACCGGGCGTTGGCCACGGCCAGGGAGATCCCCTCCTTCTCCAGCTCGCGGGCCGCCTCGAGCGCCGGGGCGGCCATCGCGCCCACGGCGAAAAGGAGGTCGCGGCCGTCCTTGAGGAGCTCGCTCCGGCCCAGCGGCAGGACCCGCAGCTCCTCGTCCATCGGCACGCCCAGGCCCTTGGCCTTCGGGAATCGCACCGAGGCCGGGTGCCCGTAGGCCAGGCCCGACCAGATCATGTGCTGAAGCTCGTTCTCGTCCTTGGGGGCCATGACGATCATGTTCGGCATCTGCCGCATGTAGGCCAGGTCGTTGACGCCCTGGTGGGTCGGGCCGTCGTCGGGCACGACCCCGGCCCGGTCGAGGGCGAAGACGACCGGCAGGTCCATCAGGGCGACGTCGTGGTAGACCTGGTCGTAGGCCCGCTGCAGGAAGGTCGAGTAGATGGCCACGACCGGCTTGAGGCCGGCCAGGGCCAGGCCGGCGGCGAACGTCACGGCGTGCTGCTCGGCGATGCCGACGTCGAAAAAGCGGTCCGGCAGCTTCTCGGAGAACTCCCGCAGGCCCGTGCCCTCGCCCATGGCCGCCGAGATGGCCAGGACCCTCTCATCCTTCCGGGCGATCTTGATCATGGCCGCGCCGAAGGCGCTGGAGAAGGACGGGCCCCAATCCTTCTGCAGGGGCTCGCCCGTGGCCACCTTGAACGGCCCCAGGCCGTGGAACTTCTCCGGGTGGGTCCGGGCCGGTTGGAAGCCCTTGCCTTTCTGGGTGACGCACTGGATGAGGACGGGGCCGTCGCCGGCCTTGGCCGCCTCGAAGGCGTCGACCAGCGACTGGACGTTGTGGCCGTGGACCGGCCCGATGTAGCGGATGCCGAGCTCCTTGAAAACGTAGCCGGGGAAGAGCGTCTTTTTGACCAGCTCCTCCATGGCCCGGCCAGCCTTGATGATGGGGTCCCCGAGCCGGGGCACCTTGCGCAGGATCGACTTGGCCTGGTCCTTCATCCGTATGTAGCGGTGGCCGGAGACGAGATAGGAGAAGTACTTCGACCAGGCCCCGACGTTGAGCGAGATGGACATCTCGTTGAAGTTCAGGACGATGATCAGCCGCTTGCGGAGGTGGCCGACCTGGTTGAGGGCCTCCAGGGCGACGCCGCCGGTCAGGCTGCCGTCGCCGACGACGGCGACGACGTGGTGGTTCTCCCCGGCCTTGTCCCGGGCCACGGCCAGGCCCAGGGCGGCCGACAGGGCCGTCGAGGCGTGGCCGGTGTTGAAGACGTCGTGCGGGCTCTCCTCGCGGCAGGGGAAGCCGAGGATGCCGCCGCGGCGCCGCAGGCTGCCGAAGCGGTCCTTCCGGCCGGTCAGGATCTTGTGGGTGTAGCACTGGTGGCCGACGTCCCAGACGATCTTGTCCCGGGGCGAGTCGAAGGCCAGGTGGAGGGCCAGGGTCAGCTCGACGGCGCCCAGGTTCGAGGCCAGGTGGCCGCCGTTCCTGGAAACGGTCTCCAGGATGAGCGTCCGGATCTCCATGGCCAAGGTCGAGAGCTCCTCGGGCGAGAGCCGGCGCAGATCGGCCGGCTGGCGCACCCGGTCGAGGACGTTAGCCATTGCTTCGCCGCTCAGTCCTTGCCGTCCTCGTCGCCGGCCTCGTCGCCTTCGGCCGGCTCGGCCTCGAACTCCTCGGCCTTGAGGTTCCCCTGCTCGTCCTTGAGCAGGATCTCGACCTTGCGCTCGGCCTTGTCGAGCTCGGCCCGGAGGAAGCGGGACATCTTGACCCCCTTTTCGAACAGGGCCAGCGACTCGTTGAGGGAGATGCCGCCCTTCTCCAGCTTGGCCACGATCTGCTCCAGCTCGGCCAGGGCCTTCTCGAACGTCAGGTTGGTCATGATCCCTCCTTCAGGAACCTGGACTCCAGGAGCTTCTTGCGGTCGACCGACTCGACCCGGGCCCGGAACTCGCCCTTGAAGAACGACACTTCGACGGTCTCGCCGGCCTCGACCTCCTCGATCCGGCGGGCCAGGCGCAGGCCGCCCTCCTTCCAGACGAGCGTGTAGCCTTTCTTGAGAACGGCCAGGGGGCTCAGGGCGTCGAGCGCGGCCGTCAGCCTGTCCCAGGCGGCCCGGCGCTCGGCCAGGGTCCGGCGGAGGACGTATCCCAGCCGCTCGGCCGCCAGCCGCGCCGCCCCCTGGTGGGCGGCAAGGGCCCGCTGCTCGGCGCGGATGACGTTGCGGCCCCGGGTCTCGAGGTCGTCGACCTTGCGGGCCAGGTTGGCCAGGCGGACCTGGAAGTTCTGGAAGATGCGGTGCCGGGCCAGGTCGTCGACGTCGCCCCGCAGGCGCTGGACCTCGAAGCGCAGGGTCTCGGCCAGCCGCCGCGTCAGGGCGCCGATGCGCTCGGCGAAGGCCGCCTCGGTCTCGATGACCATCTCCGCCGCCGCCGAGGGCGTCGAGGCCCGGACGTCGGCGACGAAGTCGGCGATGGTGAAGTCGACCTCGTGGCCGACGGCGGAGATGACCGGCACCGGCGAGCGGGCGATGGCCCGGGCCACCGGCTCCTCGTTGAAGGCCCAAAGGTCCTCGATCGAGCCGCCGCCCCGGCCGACGATGAGGACGTCGATGCCCGGCCGGGCGCCCAGGGCGTCGATGCCCTCGACGATCTCGGCCGCCGCGCCCTCGCCCTGGACCCGGGCGGGATAGATGACGACATGGAGCCTGGCGTAGCGGCGCTCGAGGATGCGCAGGATGTCGCGCAGGGCGGCGCCGCTGGGCGAGGTGACGACGCCGATCGTCTTCGGCCGGAGCGGCAGCCTGCGCTTGCGCTTCTCGTCGAACAGGCCCTCGGCCTTGAGCTTCTCCTTGAGCTGCTCGAAGGCCATCTGGAGGGCGCCCTTGCCCTTGGGCTCGACCAGGTCGACGTAGAGCTGGTAGTCGCCGCGGGGCTCGTAGACGCTGACCTTGCCCCGGCAGACGACCTTCATCCCGTCCTTGACCTCGAACGGGACCTGGCGGGCCGTCGACTGCCACATGACGGCCTTGATGACGCTCTTCTCGTCCTTGAGGCTGAAGAAGACGTGGCCCGAGGCGGCCCTCTTGTAGCCGGAGACCTCGCCCTCGACCCAGACGCGGGGCAGGGCCACCTCCAGCGCGGTCTTGACGATCTCCGTGACCTGCGAGACCGTGTAGACGTGGTCCTTGACGACCAGGCCTTCAGTCTTCGTGACCGTCCTCCGCCAGGATCTCCCGGACGATCGACCGGGCCCGGCCGGTCTCCGGGTCGATCGAGATGAAGACGCCCGACAGGAACAGGCCGTCCCGCGAGGGCTCGAAGCGCTGCGGCCGGGAGGTCAGGAACCGGGCCAGGGCCTGTTCTCGGGCCATGCCGATGACCGCGTTGCGGCCGCCGGCCATGCCGGCGTCGGTGATGTAGGCCGTCCCCTGGGGGAGGACCCGCTCGTCCGACGTCGGGACGTGGGTGTGCGTGCCCAGGACGGCCGAGACCCGGCCGTCGAGGTGCCAGCCGAGGGCCTGCTTCTCGGAGGTGGCCTCGGCGTGGAAATCGATGAGGATGATCGGCGTGACGGCCCGCAGGGCGGCGACCTCCTCGTCGGCCCGCTTGAACGGGCAGTCTATGGGCTCCATGAAGACCCGCCCCTGCAGGTTGAGGACGGCCGCCTTGGTCCCGTCGGACGCCTGGAAGACGTAGGACCAGCGGCCGGGATTGACCGGCGGGTAATTGGCCGGCCGGAGGAGGCGCGGCTCGCGCTCCAGGTAGGGCAGGGCGTCCTTCTTGTCCCAGATGTGGTTGCCCGAGGTCAGGACGTCGATGTGCATGAACAGGTCCCGGCCGATCTCCTCGGTGATACCGCTGCCGCCGGCCGCGTTCTCGCCGTTGGCGATGACGATCGACGGCTTGTACTTCTTGATCAGGCCGGGCAGGAACTTGTCGATGGCCCGCCGGCCCGGACGGCCGATGATGTCGCCGAGGAAAAGGGCCCCGAACTCAGCGGGCATATTCGACCGCCCTCATCTCGCGGATGACCGTGACCTTGATCTGGCCGGGGTAGTCGAGCTCGGCCTTGATCTTGGCCGCCGTTTCCTTGGCCAGCAGGGCCGCCCTGTCGTCCGAGACCTTGAGGGCTTCGACGATGATGCGGATCTCGCGGCCGGCCTGGAGGGCGAAGGCCTTGGAAACGCCCTCGAACGAGCTGGCGATCTCCTCCAGCTTCTCCAGCCGCTGGATGTAGGTCTCGAGCAGCTCGCGCCGGGCCCCGGGCCGGGCGGCCGAGAGCGTGTCGGCGGCCTGGACCAGGACCGCCTCGATGGACGGGAAATCGACGTCGCGGTGGTGCGAGGCGATGGCCTGGACGACCTTCTCGGACTCGCCGTACTTCTTGGCCAGCTCGACGCCCAGCTCGGTGTGCGTGCCCTCGACGTCCCGGTCGACGGCCTTGCCGATGTCGTGGAGCAGGCCGGCCCGCAGGGCGACGTTGGTGTCGAGGCCGATCTCGCGGGCCATCATGGCCGCCAGCATGGCCACTTCCTTGGTGTGCTGGAGGACGTTCTGGCCGTAGCTCGTCCGGTACTTGAGCTTGCCCAGGAGCTTGATCAGCTCGGGGTGGATGTCGCGGACCTTGAGCTCCAGGACGGCCGACTCGCCTTCCTGCTTGATCTTCTGCTCCAGGTCGGCCTTGACCGACTCGACGATGTCCTCGATGCGGGCCGGGTGGATGCGCCCGTCGGTGACCAGCTTCTGGATGGACAGGCGGGCCAGCTCCCGGCGGATGGGGTCGAAGCTCGACAGGATGACGGCCTCGGGCGTGTCGTCGACGATGATGTCGACGCCGGTGGCCATCTCCAGGGCCCGGATATTGCGGCCTTCGCGGCCGATGATCCGCCCCTTCATGTCGTCCGAGGGCAGGTCGACGACCGAGACGGTCGTCTCGACGATGTGCTCGGCGGCCGAGCGCTGGATGGCGTTGGTGATGATCTCGCGGGACGAGACGGCCGCCTTCTCGCGGGCCTCGTCCTCGATCCGCCGGACCGTGCCGATGGCCTCCAGCCGGGCCTCGTCCTCGATCTTCTTGATGAGCATGGCCTTGGCTTCGTCCTGGGTCATGCCGGAGATGCGCTCGAGCTCCTGGACGCTCCTCTGGAGGGTCTCGGCGATCTTGGCCTCCTCGGCCTCGAGGTCCTTCTCCTTCTGGGCGAGCTTACGCTCCTTCTGGGTGAAATCGCGCTCCTTGCGCTCGATCGACTGGAACCGCCGCTCCAGGTTCTCCTCCTTGCTGAGGAGCCGGCGCTCGGTCTCGTTGATCTTCCGCTGCTTCTCCCGGTTCTGGGTCTCCAGCTCGTTCTGCCGGGCCAGGTCCTTCTCGCGGGCCTCGATGGCCGCTTCCCGTTTGATCTTCTCGCCGTCCTCACGGGCCCGTTCCAGGATGATCCGGGCCTGTTCCTCCGCCTCGGCCGCCTTGCGGGTGCCAGCCTGCCGTTTGAGCAGGAGCACGATGACGGCCGCGGCCAGGACGACGCACGCGGCGATGGCGATGTAGGTCAGGGCGTTCATCAGACAACCTCCTCATCTATTTGAAATGAGGAGACGAGATGGAAAACCGGAAGCGTCAGATGCCCGCGCCGGGATCGGCCCGGCCCGCGAGCCGGCCCCGAAGGGCGGGCCCGTCACAGCGGGGATTTATCGGCGTCCGTGTATGTCGTGTCATCTGAGAAAAGATGCCCTTCCAAGCTTTCGATCTCCGTCTCCATGTGGCCCAAGGCCTCGTTCAGCTGGTCCAGCTTCTTCTGGCTGAGGAACAGCTCGTCCGCGATGTTCAAGGCCGCCAGCACGGCGATCTTGGTCGTGTCCGCGGACTTAGATTTCACAGCCACTTCGTGCATCTTCTGGTCCACGAGCGAGGTCAGGTGGCCTATATACTGCTCATCCTCTTCTCCTTTGACGCGGATCTTGTACCGCTGTCCGAAGATCTCGATCTCGAGGATGCGTTCGGTCATAAGCCCAGCTGGTCGATCTGCCCGATGATGGCCTCGATCTTCCCCTTGAGAACCTCCCGTTCGCCCTCGTACTTCTTCATCTCCTCGTCCAGGCGGGCGACCTTGCGGGCGTTCTCCTCGAAGTCCTTCTTTTCGGTCTTGAGCTCCTTGATCTGCTGCCGGAGCTTCTCGTTCTCGGCCGTCAACTTGTGGATGTGATCGACGACCTGTCCGATCTTGCCTTCGAGTATTTTAATGCGCTCGAGTTCGGAAGTCAATTGATCCCCTCCCTCAGTTGGATATCGAGAGCGGCCTTGAGGTGGCCGATGATCTCCTGGGCGGCCTTGTCGACTTCCCCGGCCACCAGCGTCCGCTGGGGATGGCGGAAGCGCAGCCGGATGGTCAGGCTGACCCGGCCCTCCGGAACGGGCGGGCCGGCGAAGCGGTCAACGAGCTCGAAGCCCTCGAGAAGGGGCTGGTCGAGCCGGCCGAGGATCCGGGCCGCGTCGCCGTAGGGGACGGCCCGGTCGACGAGGAATGAGAAATCGCGGACGACGCCGGGGAACTTCGGCACCGGGACGAACTCGAACGGCCGCGGCGTCTTGCCGAACAGGGCCGAGAGGTCGATCTCGCCTGCGATTACCGGCCGTTCGACCGAGGCCCCGGCCGTGAAAGCGGCCCGCAGCGTCCCGACGAAGCCGACGGCCTGGCCCCTGTAGAGGACCGCCAGGGCCGATCCGGGCTCGAACGAGGGATGGTCGCGCTCCTCGAAGACGACCGGGTCGAAGCGCAGGGCTTCGAGGGCGGCCTCGACGGCCCCCTTGACGGTGAAGAAGTCCGCCTCGGCCGGGGCCCCCGAGGGGCCGGCCCCGGGCCGGAGCCCGGTCGAGAGCAGGCCGAGGTGAAGGTCCTCGCGGTGCTTCTTCTCGTCGACCCAGTAATAGACGTTCCCCGTCTCGAAGACGTGGACGCCCTCCAGGCCGCGGTTCAGGTTCCAGGCGGCGTTCTCGACCAGGCCGGGGAGCAGGGTCGTTCGCATGACCGAGGCCCGGTTGGAGAACGGGTTCTGGATGGCCACGGGCGTGCGGCCGCCGGCCGCGGCGGCTTCCCGCTCGGGGTCGGCGAAGCTCCAGTTGATGACCTCGTCGAAGCCCTGGCCGAGCAGGGCCTGCCGGATGCGGGCCAGCCGCTCCCGGGAGCGGTTGGCGGCCAGGGGGAACGAATCGACCGGCGTGACCCGGGGCGGGATGCGGTCGTAGCCGTAGAACCGGGCCACTTCTTCGACCAGGTCGGCCTCGCGCGAGACGTCGACGCGGAAGGTCGGCACGTCGACCCGCCAGGCGTGGTGGGCGGCCGGCTCCAGGCGGAAGCCCAGGCGGCCGAGCACATCGACCACGAATTCCTCGGGCACGACGACGCCCAGGAGCTCGGCCACCCGGCGCAGGCGCAGGCGGACCCGGAGGGCCTTCGGCGGCCGGGGATAGCAATCGATGAGGCCGCGGCTGGCCCGGCCGCCCATCTGGGTCAGGAGCGAGGCGGCCATGCGGGCGCCCTGCGGCGCGAAGCCGATGTCGGCCCCCCGCTCGAAGCGGTAGGAGGCGTCGGTCGCCAGGCCCAGCTTCTTGGCCGTCTTGCGTATGCCGATAGGATCAAAGCAGGCGCTCTCGATGAAGACGTCGCGCGTCGATTCGGAGATGCCCGAAGCCTGGCCGCCGATGATGCCGGCCAGGGCCACCGGCCGGCTCTCGTCGGCGATGACCAGCATGCCCGGCTCGAGGGCCAGCGTCCGTCCGTCGAGGTCGACCAGGGTCTCGCCCCGCTTGGCCTCGCGGACGACGATGCGGCCGCCGCCGATCCGGCCGAAGTCGAAGGTGTGCAGCGGCTGCCCGGTGGCGAAGAGGACGTAGTTCGAGACGTCGACGATGTTGTTGATCGGCCGCAGGCCCACGGCCTCCAGGCGGCGCCGCATCCACTCGGGCGACGGCCCGACCGGCACGCCGCGGACGACCAGGCCGCAGTAGCGGGGGCAGAGGGCTTCGGCCGCGATCTGGACGTCGGCCACGGCCGCGGTCTCCTCGTCGAGCTCAGCCACCGGCCAGTCCTTCTCCAGGAGGGGCAGCCGGAGCAGGGCCCCGAGCTCCCGGGCCACGCCGAGGTGGCCGAGGGTGTCCGGTCGGTTGGCGTAGGTCTCGAGGTCGAGGATGAGATCGCCGTCCTTCTCCTCGACCGTCTCCGGCACCCAGCCGATCATGGTCAGCCTGTCGACGAGCTCCTGGCGGGGCAGGTCGACGGCGACGTATTCGCGGATCCAGTCCTGGCTGATCTTCATTTGGCCCCGAATTGCCTGAGGAACCTCAGGTCGTTCTCGTAGAAGTAGCGCATCTCGGGGATGCCGAAGGCGAACATGGCCGTCCGGTCGACGCCCAGGCCGAAGGCCCAGCCCGAGTACTTTTCCGGATCGATGTTGACGTTCTTGAGGACCTGGGGATCGACCATGCCCGAGCCCAGGATCTCCTTCCAGCCGGTGCCGCCGCAGACGCGGCAGTCCGGGTCGCGGCCCGAGCAGACAAGGCACTCGATGTCCACCTCGGCCGAGGGCTCGGTGAAGGGGAAATAACTGGGCCGGAAGCGGACCTTGACCTTCTCGCCGAAGAGGGCCCGCAGGAAGTGCTCGAGCGTGCCCTTGAGGTTGGCGAAGGTGACGCCCTGGTCGACGACCAGCCCCTCGACCTGCAGGAACATCGGCAGGTGGGTCGGGTCGGGCGTCTCGCGGCGGAAGACCCGGCCGGGGCAGATGATGCGGATGGGGGGCTTCGTCCGCTCCATGACCCGGACCTGGACGGGCGAGGTGTGGGTCCGCAGCAGCAGGTCGCCCTTGATGAAAAGCGTGTCCCACTTGTCCCGGGCCGGATGGTGCGGCGGGAAGTTCAGGGCCTCGAAGTTGTAGTAATCGGTCTCGATCTCGGGGCCTTCCTCGATGGCGAAGCCCATGCTCAGGAAGATCCGCTCGATCTCCTCCTGGAACAGGGTCAGGGGATGGGGCCGGCCGACATAGCGCTGGCGGCCGGGCAGGGTCAGGTCGATCTCCCGGGCCGGGCGGACGGCCATCAGGGCCCCGTTCTCGAGGGCCTGGAGGCGGTCGACGACGGCCACCTTGAGCTCGTTGACGAGCCGGCCGGCCTCGCGCTTCTCCTCCGCCGGGGCGGACTTCAGCTCCTCGAAGAGAAGCATGATCCGGCCCCTCTTGCGGCCCAGGAAGGCGGTTCTAAGCTCCTCGACGGATTTGGCGTCGCCCGCCTGCGGCGCGGCCTCCTCGAACGCCTTCCGGACCTCTTCGATCCGGTCCTTCAGCGTGGCCATCGGCGGCAGGATGCTAGGCCGCCGGGGTCTTCGTCATCCGGACCAGGTGGGCGAACGTCTCGGGGGCATGGACAGCCAGGTCGGCCAGGACCTTGCGGTCCAGGGCCACGCCGAGGGTCTTCAGGCCGCTCATGAAACGGCTGTAGGACGTGCCGTTGGCCACGGCCCCGGCCTTGATGCGGACGATCCAGAGGCTGCGGAAGTCGCGCTTTTTGGCCCGCCGGTCGCGGTAGGCGTAGAGCAGTGATTTCTCGACCGCTTCCTTGGCGGTCCGGTAGTTGCGGCTCTTGGCGCCGAAGTAGCCCTTGGCCCGGGCCAGGACCTTCCTCCGGCGGTCGCGCCGGTTGGTGCTGCGTTTGACGCGTGGCATGGGGATCTCCTAGTTCTCGAAGACGATCACAGGTCGTACGGGAGCATGGTCTTGAGGGCCTTGCGGTCGGCCGCGCTGGCCTCCGACGCTTTCCCGAGGTGGCGTTTGCGCTTGGAGGCCTTCTTGGTCAGGATGTGCTTCCTATTCGCCTGGGCGTGCAGGAGCTTTTTCTTGGCCGTGACCTTGAACCTCTTTTGCGCTCCCTTGTGGGTTTTTAACTTTGGCATCTTTTCCTCCTACTTTGGTGGGGACCAGCAGGGCCGACACGGCCCAGTCCATCTTCCGGGCCGAGCCGTCCTGGACGGCCATGTCCTTGACGTCGCCGAGGACCCGGTCCAGGACCTGCTGCCCGAGCTCCGGCTTCTGCTTCTCGCGGCCGCGCAGCATGACCGTGATCTTGACCTTGTTGCCTTCCCCGAGGAAGCGCTTGACGTGCTTCATCTTGAAGTCGTAGTCGTGGACGCTTATCTTGGGGCGGAACTTGATCTCCTTGATCTGGATCTGCTTCTGGTGCTTCTTGGCCTCGTGGTCCTTCTTGTGCTCTTCGTACAGGAACTTGCCGTAATCCGTGATCTTGCAGACCGGCGGATCGGCCGACGGCGCGATCTCGACGAGGTCGAGGCCGCGGTCCCGGGCCATCTGGACGGCCTGGGCCGTGGGCAGGACGCCCAGGGCCTGCCGGTTCTCGTCGATGACCCGCACCTCGCGGGCGAGGATCATCTCGTTCGTCCGGTGGGGCTTGGCCTTGGCGACCGCGGGATAGAAACCGTGTCTCTTGAAAATGGGTGGTCCTCCTCTAGAAATTCACGGTCAGGCTTTTCTGCCGGACGAGCTCGAGGGCCCGGTCGAGGAAGCGGGCCGCGTCGATCTCGCCCTTGTCCCCCTGGCCGTGGACGCGCAGGGCGGCCGAGCCGTGCTCGACCTCCTTGTCGCCGACGACCAGGATGAGCGGCACTTTCTGGGTCTCCGCCTCGCGGATCTTCTTGCCGACCTTCTCCCGGCCGAGATCGACCGCCGAGCGCAGCCCGGCGGCCCGGAGCCGCTCGTCGAGGGCCTTGGCGTAGGCCTCGTGGCGCTCGGCGATCGGCAGGATGACGGCCTGGACGGGGGCCAGCCAGAGGGGGAAGCTCCCGTAGTAATGCTCGACGAGGACGCCGAAGAAGCGTTCGAGCGAGCCGAGCAGGGCCCGGTGGACCATGTAGGGCCGGTGCTCCTGGCCGTCCTCGCCGATGTAGGTCATGCCGAAGCGCTCGGACATGTTGAAGTCGAACTGGATGGTCGTGCACTGCCAGAGGCGGCCGATGGCGTCCTTGATCTTGATGTCGATCTTGGGGCCGTAGAAGACGGCCTCGCCCTCCATCCGCTCGTAGGGGTAGCCTCGGGACTCCAGGGCCTTGACGAGCGAAGCCTCGGCCTGGCGCCACATGGCGTCCGAGCCGGCGTACTTGCCCAGGTTCTTCGGGTCGCGGACCGAGAGCTCGATCTTGTTGTCGGTGAAGCCGAAGTCGGCCAGGATGGAGACGGAGAAGTCGAGGACCCGCAGGATCTCGTCCTCGATCTGTTCGGGCGTGCAGATGATGTGGGCGTCGTCCTGGGTGAAGCCGCGGACGCGGAGCAGGCCGTGCAGGGTGCCGCTGCGCTCGTAGCGGTAGACGGTGCCGAGCTCGGCCCAGCGCAGGGGCAGGTCCCGGTAGGAGCGCATCCGGGACTTGTAGATCTGGATGTGGAACGGGCAGTTCATCGGCTTGATGTAGTAGGGCTGCTCGTCGATGTCCATCGGCGAGTACATGCTGTCCTTGTAGAAGCCGAGGTGGCCCGAGGTCTCCCAGAGGGTGGCCCGCCCGATATGCGGGGTGTAGAGGATGTCGTAGCCGCCGGCCCAATGGCGCTCGCGCCAGTGCTGCTCGATGACCGCGCGGATCCGGGCCCCCTTGGGGTGCCAGAGGATGAGCCCGGCCCCGAGGACCTCGTTGGTGCTGAAGAGGTCCAGCTCGGCGCCCAGGCGGCGGTGGTCGCGCTTCTTGGCTTCCTCGAGCAGGCGCAGATGGTCTTCCAGCTCCCGGGCGGTCGGGAAGACCGCGCCGTAGATGCGCTGCATCTGCGGGCCCTTCTCGTCGCCCTTCCAGTAGGCGCCGGAGACGGAGAGGAGCTTGACGTTCTGCAGCAGGCCGGTCGAGGGGACATGGGGGCCCAGGCAGAAGTCGGCGAAATCGCCCTGGCGGTAGACGGTCACCTGGGCGTCGCCCTTCTCCCGGATGAGCTCGACCTTGAGCGGCTGCCGCCGCTCCTCGAACATCCTGACCGCTTCGTCCTTGGCCAGGACGAGCCGCTCGACCGGGATCGCGCGCCGGGCGATCTCCTTCATCCGGGCCTCGATGGCCTCGAGATCCTCGGGGGTGAAGGGGGTGTCGCGGAGAAAGTCGTAATAGAAACCGGTCTCGACGGCCGGGCCGATGCCGGTCTTGGTCTCGGGATAGAGCTCGAGAACAGCCTGGGCCAGGAGGTGCGCCGCGCTGTGGCGCAGGACCTCGATCGGAATATGTGTCTTCTCGTTCATCCTCGTGTGCAGTCCCTCGAGAGGGCGGGTGATCGTGGTAGGCGCGGAGGGGATTGAACCCACGGCCTCTTCCGTGTCAGGGAAGCGCTCTCCCACTGAGCTACGCGCCTAACAGCCGTTCTCTAAAGCCGTTCTATATTAAGCAAATCGGGGGTAACTGTCAATATTCCGCGCGGCCGCCCTGGCCGGAGTACCAAAAAAAGGGGCCGGCGGCGGCGGGAATCGCGATTCCTGGTATAATCGGGCCGAAGCCATGATCGGCATCCTGTCCGACTCGCACGACAACCTGACCCGGGTCCGGGAGGCGGTCCGCCTGTTCAACGACGCCGGGTGCGACCTGGTCATCCACGCCGGGGATTTCGTGGCCCCCTTCGCCGTCGAGGAGCTGCGGAACCTGAAAGCCCCCGTCAAGGCCGTCTACGGCAACTGTGACGGGGAGCGGGCCGGCCTGGCCCGGGCCTTCCAGGGGATCGGCGAGATCGGGGACGCGCCGCTGGCCTTCGTCCACGCCGGCCTGCGCTTCGTCGTCTGCCACCTGGACTCGGCCGGCGCGCTCCTGGCCGCCCGGAAGGCCGGCGACATCGTCGTCTTCGGCCATAGCCACCGGGCCCTGGTCGAGAGCCGGGACGGCGTTCTCGTGGTCAACCCCGGCGAGACCGGGGGCTGGCTCCGGGGGAAGAGCACCGTCGCCCTTCTCGACCCGGCCGGACGGACGGCCGAGATCGTCACCCTCTAGAGGACCGCCATGCCGCATCCCGTCAACCGCCGCCAGAAACCCGCCTGGAAACAGCCCCGCCGGCCGCCGTCCCCGCCCCGGGTCCAGGGAGGGGTCGGCCGGCCCTCGCCCGGCCGGAAGATCACGCCGGCCCGGAAGCCCGGATAAAAGCGCCTTTTGGAGGGGCGCCCCCCCGGGCGGGAGGCCCTCCGGCGCCCGGCCGGAGATGGCGCCTCCTTATATTGATTTAAAACCTTATCTCGGCTATACTTAGGATTCGTTTTTTCTAAAACTGAAGATGTCCGCATTTTTGGATGGAGAAGTTTTTCCCGTGAAAGGAGAATGTGCATGAAAAAAGTCCTGATCCTCGGCGCCGCCGGGCGCGACTTCCACAATTTCAACACGTACTTTCGCGACAACCCCGACTACCGGGTCGTCGCCTTCACGGCCACGCAGATCCCCGACATCGAGGGTCGCAAGTACCCGGCAGCCCTGGCCGGCAAGCTCTATCCTAAAGGCATCCCCATCGAGGCCGAGGCCGAGATGGACAGGCTCATCGCCGACTACAAGGTCGACGACGTCCACCTGGCCTACAGCGACCTGCCTTACCAGTATGTCATGAACAAGGCCGCCCAGGTCCAGGCCGCGGGGGCCAACTTCGTCCTGCTCGGCCCCAACGACACCATGATAAAAAGCCGCAAGCCCGTCGTCTCGGTCTGCGCCGTCCGGACGGGTTCGGGCAAGAGCCAGACCAGCCGGCGGGTCGCCGAGATCCTCCGGGCCAAGGGCCGCCGGGTCGCGGCCATCCGCCACCCCATGCCCTACGGCGACCTGGTCAAGCAGAAGGTCCAGCGCTTCGCCACGTACGCCGACCTCGACAAGCACGAATGCACGATCGAGGAGCGCGAGGAGTACGAACCCCATATCGACAAGGGCATCATCGTCTACGCCGGCGTCGACTACGGGGCCATCCTCCGCCAGGCCGAGAAGGAAGCCGACGTCATCCTCTGGGACGGCGGCAACAACGACTTCCCCTTCTACAAGTCCGACCTCGAGATCGTCGTCGCCGACCCGCACCGGGCCGGGCACGAGCTCTCCTACTATCCCGGCGAGACCAATTTCCGCCGGGCCAAGGTCATCGTCGTCAACAAGATGGACACGGCCACGCCGGAGGGCATCGCCACCGTCCTGGCCAACGCCAAGAAGGTTAACCCCAAGGCCAAGATCATCAAGGCCAACTCCCCGGCCATCGTCAAGGACGGCGGCCGCATCGCCGGCAAGCGCGTCCTGGTCATCGAGGACGGCCCGACCCTGACCCACGGCGGCATGAAGTACGGCATCGGCATTGTCGCGGCCAGGAAGTACGGCGCGGCCGAGATCGTCGATCCCCGCCCCTACGCCGTCGCTTCGATCCGGAAGACCTTCGAGAAATACAACCATCTCGACAACGTCCTGCCGGCCATGGGCTACGGCGACAAGCAGTGCCGCGACCTGGCGGCCACGATCGAGAAGATCCCCTGCGACCTCGTCGTCAGCGGCACGCCCATCGACATCACCCGGGTCATCAAGGTCTCCAAGCCCATCCTCCGCGTCGGCTATGAGCTCGAGGAGATCGGCAGCCCGAATCTGAAGGACGTCCTGAAGAATTTCTGAGAACCGATGAGACCGAAGATCGCCCTCGTCGCCTTCGGCGGCAACGCCATGCTGCCCGACAGCCAGAAAGGCCTGCAGTCGGAGCAGATGCGCAACGCCGCCCGGGCGGCCGAGCTCATGGTCCACATCGTCCGCAAGGGCTATGAGCTCATCATCGTCCACGGCAACGGGCCGCAGGTCGGGAACCTCCTCATCCAGATGGAAGAGGCGGCCAACAAGATCCCGCCCTACTCGCTCGACGTCTGCGACGCCATGACCGAGGGCAGCATGGGCTTCATGCTCGAACGGGCCCTGGTCAACGAGCTGAGGCGGCGCTCCATCGACAAGGAGGTCGCCTCGCTCGTCTCCCAGGTCGTCGTCGACCGGGAGGACCCGGCCTTCGCCCACCCGACCAAGCCCGTCGGCCCGTTCTATTCGAAGTTCCGGGGCGAGCAGCTGGCCCGGGAAAAGGGCTGGACCATGGTCGAGGACGCCGGCCGCGGCTACCGCAAGGTCGTGCCCTCGCCCCGGCCCATCGACGTCGTCCCCAAGGGCATCATCAGCCAGCTCGTCGAGTCCGGCCGCCTGGTCGTCGCCGCGGGCGGCGGGGGCATCCCGGTCATCATCAACGGCAACGGCCTCTTCGAAGGAGTCGAGGCCGTCATCGACAAGGACTACGCCGCGAGCCTGCTCGCGCGCGAGGTCAAAGCCGACCTGTTCATCATTTTGACCGCCATCGAGCGCGTCTATATCGATTACGGCAAGCCCGGCCAGCGCGAGGCCCCGGTCCTGACCGTGGACGAGGCCCGCCGGCATCTGGCCGACGGCCAGTTCCCGGCGGGGTCGATGGGCCCCAAGATCCGGGCCGCCGTCGAGTACATCGAGGCGGGCGGCCGCGAGGTCCTGATAACCAAGGACACCCATCTCAAGGCCGCCCTGATCAACCGGTCCGGAACCCGGATCGTGGCCGCGTCTTAGGAGGAACCGCGATGCAGAAAGATTTCCTGTCCATCCGCGACTTGAGCGTGTACGAGTTCGGCCAGATGCTGGACAAGGCCGCCGAGGTCAAGAAACATCCGGCCAAGTATCGCCGGGCCCTCAAGGGCAAGATCCTGGCCATGATCTTCCAGAAGCCGTCCCTGCGCACGCGGATGACCTTCGAGACGGGCATGCTCCGGCTGGGCGGCGAGGCCATCTACCTGGCCCCGTCCGACATCTCCCTGGGCAGCCGCGAGGGCGCCTTCGACATCGGCAAGAACCTCGAGCGCTGGGTCGACGGCATCATGATCCGGACCTTCGGCCACCAGATCGCGGTCGACCTGGCCGCGGCCGCCCGCATCCCGGTCATCAACGCTCTGACCGACCTCTCGCATCCCTGCCAGGCCATGGCCGACTTCCTGACCCTGCGGGAGCACAAGGGCGCCCTTTCCACCCTCAAGCTGACCTACGTCGGCGACGGCAACAACGTCTGCCACAGCCTCATGCTGGCGGCCGCCCGCGGCGGCACCAGGATGGCCGTGGCCACGCCCCCCGGCTACGAGCCGAAGGCGGAGGTCGTCGCCGCGGCCCGCCAGGACGGCCGGGACACCGGCTTCGAGCTGACCCTGACCAGCTCGCCCGAGGAGGCCGTGGCCGGCGCCGACGCCGTCTACACCGACGTCTGGGCCTCCATGGGCCAGGAGTCGGAGAAGGAGGCCCGGGCCCGCATCTTCGCTCCCTACCAGGTCAACGCCAAGCTCATGGCCCAAGCCAAGCCGGGCGCCCTGTTCCTGCACTGCCTGCCGGCCCACCGCGGCGACGAGGTCACCGACGAGGTCATCGACGCGCCGTACTCCGTCGTCTACGACGAGGCCGAGAACCGCCTCCATGCCCAGAAGGCCATCCTCATCGCGCTCATGGGGGACAAGGACTGATATGAACGCTGAACCGATCAACCTGACCGAGGTGTCCGACGAGGACTTGACCCTCGTCGAGCGCGAGCTCGAGCGGACGCCGCACCCCCAGTCGACGCACGATTTAGCCGGCCGGCTGGCCTTCGCCAAGACGGCGACCGAGCGGACCCAGGACGTCAAGAAGTACGACCCCTATGCCAGCTTCGAGGTCGGCGATCTCATCGAGAAGGAATACAACGAGCCGCTGACCGTCGGCAGCAAGGCCGTCGAGCATTTCGAGGGCCGGGTCATCCTCAAGGTCGTGGCCAAGATCCCCTCGCCGCACTTCGGCTGCGACATGCTCGCCGTCGATTACCCCGGCGGCGGCGTGTTCCGCAAGTACATCGACTACATGAAGAAGACCAGGACGCAGGTCCTCCTGCCGTCCAACTGCGAAGGCCGCGGCCTGACCGCCGGCATCATGGCCAAGGCCGACGACCCCCGGCTGACCGAGCTGCCGATGACCGAGCGGGACCTGCGGACGCTGGAGAAGAACCTGCGGGCCCGGCTGGCCAAGGACGCCCGCGTCTTCGCCTGGAACGACTTCTGGCAGCTGGCCGCCAAGCGGGTCGACATCCCGGCTGAGAAGGTCCAGGAGATCGCGGCCGATTTCCAGGCCACCGGCCGCTCGGCCTCGACCGAGGACCTGGTCCGCCGGTTCTTCGGGCTGGAGGCCTCGTCGGACCTTTTCGACCTGACCTGCCTGAGCCTGGCGGCCCTGCTCGAGAAGAAGCACAGGAAGGACTTCATCCTCCTGGCCGACACCGGCTGGGGCAAGTGGCATCTCAAGGCCACCCTCAACGCCCTGCCCGAGGGCCTGGCCTTGTCCGCCGTGCTGGCCGAGGTCCCGGAGATGGACGAGCTGGAGAAGCCCGAGATGAGCATCGTCCAGGACTTCCCCATCAAGATCTACCTGAGCTGGCGCGAGATCGCCTCCGGCGGCATCAAGATCCCGCGCAGCCTGGGCAAGCTCCTGGCCCACGCCCGCGAGTACACCTTCACGGAATCCGAGGAGAACAAGCCCTACACCCTCTACTACTTCCCGGAGCAGAACTTCTTCCTCGGCCTCCAGGACTTCTACGCCCAGTACAACATCCCCCAGGGCGCCAGCCTGACCCTGGAGCGGACCGGGCCGACGACCTTCAAGTTCTGGGTCAAGAAATCCAAGAAGAAAATGTCGGTCATCAGGCTCGACTACGACGCCGAGCGGGACGTCTTCCTCGACAACGGCGAGGACGCCTACACCTACGCCGAGCCGAACAAGATCATCTACATCGAGCGGGAAACACTCGGCCTCCTGCTGCCCCTGACGGACACCCGCGAGGGCTTCAACCTGCGCGACCTGGTCGTGACCATCTTCCGCGATCCGGTCCTGTCGACGTCGGCCCATTCCCTGCACTTCCTCCGGGCCTACCACCTGATCGACTTGGTCCGCCAGACGACCCAGGAGGACGTCGAGTACGTCCTCGTCAATTCGCCCGAGTTCACCAAGTCCGACAAGAAGAAGGGCGTCTTCACCTACCGCGAGCCGTTCATCGAGGAAGAGGAAGCCGGCGAGGGCGCCTATGCCGGGGCTTTCGAGGAAGAAGCCGCCCCCGAGGCCTACACGCCCGAAGAGGCGGCGCTCGAGGCCGTGGCCGAGGAGATGGGCGGCTACGAGCCCGACACGGGCTTCGAGCCGGAGGCCGCGCCGCCGGCCGAACCGGCCGCGCCCCCCGCGGCCCCGCCCGCGCCCGGCGCCGCCGCTCCGAAGAAGGGCAAGGAATTCAAGAAGCGGAAGCCCAAGGAGGGCGGCAGCGACAAGGGCCCCCGGCCCAAGAAGAGCGAGCGCCGGGTCATCGAAGAGAAGATCGCCGAGGAAGAGTCCGAGCGGGACGCCCTGGCCGCGGTCAAGGAAAAAGAGGAAGAGACCCCCGAGCAGCAGCGGGTCCGGGAGAAGAAAGACGAGATCAAGCCCGCGCCGAAGAAGGTCGAGGCTAAGCCGTCGTTCGGCATCTTCGGCGACCTGCTCAAGACCGCGCTCAAGAAGAAGCCCGAAGAGGAAGAGCCCGGCGAGGCCCCTGAGGCGCCCGCGGAGAACCCGGAAAATAAGCCCGAGGGCGAAGAATCAAAATAAGCGGAGTTCCCCGGCTTGTAAGGCCCTAAGCTCCGGCTTTGCCCTGCAGGGTCCGCCGATGACGCCCCTGCCTAGGCCCATCGTATTTTTTTTCTTTTAGCAACGGTTAGCCGCGCGGCTATGGGTGGGCCTTGACTATTCGATTCTCACATATTTATACTCTACTCAATGGGAACCTTCCGGCCGTGGCGTGGTCCCACAATTCTATCTAAAGTGAATAATTGACTTCTTTCCGTAGGTTCTAACCCCATCGTGGCAAGGACACGGGCGATCTTCGACCGTCTGGACAGGAGGTCTGAAGAATGAGGCCGGTTCGGTTGAAGTTGACAAGGGATATCGGCGCACGGATTCTCATCGTTGGAATAACGCTCCTGGGTCAGATCGGCGTCCATGTGCCTGCCGCGCCTGCTCAGCAAGCGCCGACAAGCCCCTTGCGGCATGAGATTTCCGTGGTCCTGAAACTCGTTCCTGTC
The DNA here is from genome assembly GCA_022711665.1 of Acidobacteriota bacterium. Lineage (GTDB taxonomy): Bacteria > Acidobacteriota > Aminicenantia > Aminicenantales > Saccharicenantaceae > RBG-16-66-30. The sequence goes on from JAKLEN010000001.1 coordinate 493,001, forward strand.
CATGTGATCGATAAAAACGGAGAGCCTATCGTCGATCTCACCAAGGACGACTTCTGGATTACCGATGACGGGAACCCGGTCACGATATCGGCCTTCGAGAAACACGAACGAGCCGCGCCCACGGGCCCGGGCACTCCGGCGCCCGGGGAGCCCGGCTCATCGGCCGCTCCGAACCGCGCCCTTAACCGCAGGTTCGTCCTCCTGTTCGATTTCGCGTTCAATACGGGGCGCGGCGTCGTCGCCGGCATTACGGCCGCACGTCGTTTCCTCCAAACGGAGGTCCAACCGGGGGATGAGATCGCACTCATCTCCTATTCGATGCTACGGGGCTTGAGGGTCCACGAGTTTCTCACCACCGACCATTCCAAGATCCTGGCGGCCCTGTCCGCCATAACGAGCAAAGAGATCGTCGGGCGAGCCGACGAGGTCGAGCAGGCCTATTGGATGACGGCCGATATGAATTTCAAGGATCCCGACGTTGTCCCCAACATGGAGGCGCAGCGTCGGGAGTCGGCTCAACAGGCCCGCCGCTATTTCGAGGCCCTGGCGCGCTTCGCCGACGCGCTTCGCCTGGTTCAAGGAGAAAAGAACATCCTGTTCTTTTCGAGTGGGGTTCCGAGCTCTCTTGTCAATTCGGGCCGGCGCGCCGTGACGGCCGATCCCCGCATCGTTGAAAGCGCTGCGCAGCAGTCCACCGGATCGACGTTTGATATCCCGAACTCGGAATTGAGGGCGTTCCAGGAAAATATGCTCAGAGAGTTCAGCGCCGCGAATTGCCCAGTCTATTCGTTCGACACGCGCGAATCCGCCATGCTGCCGGCGCTCTACAGCTATGACGAGGCTGTTTCCCAGAACAGGCCCATGGGAGGGCTGCTGCTGGGGGCCGATAGCGGGGGCATATTCCGAGATGATAAGACGACCGGGATGGACTCCCTTCGCCGCATGTCCAGGAAGACCGGAGGCAAATACTACTCCAATATCGCCGCACACGAAAAGAACCTGGAGGAAGTTTCGGCCGTGACGGCGGCCTATTATGTCCTGGGCTACGCGATTCCCGCGGTGCCGGATGGACAGTTCCACAAGATCAAGGTCGGGGTCGTGCGGAAGGGCTGCCAAGTCAAGACCCAACCCGGGTATTTCAATCCTAAGCCGTTTCGCGAATACACCGAGATCGAGAGGAATATTCACCTCTTCGACCTCGCTTTGAACGAAAAGGCGGAATTACAGGCGCCAATCCCGGTGCCGGCATCCGCCCTATCGTATGACGCCGGTCAAGGCCCGAAAGTCAGAGTCTTGGCTCGGGTCCCCAAAGAAGTATGGCGGCAGCTCCAAGGGCAAACGGTTGAGATCGTCGCCCTTTTCTTTGATGCCCGGGACTCACTCCTGAGCCTTCAGCGTGTCGCGGTGCCGGTCGCGGATTACCGCGGGACGGATGTCCTGTTCAGCGCCGTCGCGTCGGCCCGCCAGGGAGCGACCAAGTGCCGGATCGTGGTCCGTGACCTGCAGACGGGGCAGAGCGCGATCGCATCAACCACCGCCTTTTCCGGCCCATCGGGCGGACAGTCCATTTCCGTTTTTTCTCCGATGCTCCTCGTCGAGGGCGGAGGGCTTTTCCTTCTGGAAGGAGTGGCCAAGGGGTCTGCGGAGACACCCTCTTGGCGGGCTCTCTATGGCTATGATGCCGCGGAGTTCTCGCCTGTTATCGGAGACGAACCCGTTGAAGCTGGAAAGATCAAGGTCATCCTGCCTTACTCGGCGCGGGGCTTCAGCCAATCCGACCTCAGCTTCAAGGCGAACCTGGTAAATTTGGGGACGGGCGAGAACCTGGATAGGCCGGCCGTACCGGAGGGATCGATCAAATCGGGGGATCTCAGTGTCCAGATGTTCCGCCTCTCCCTCGATGGAGTCCCTCCCGGCGAGTACATTCTTTATGTCCACGTCGGCAGCAGGATCAAGGGGCAAGTCGCTAGCGCCAGAGTGCCTTTAAGAGTTGGACGTTAGGCGCCTCGCTCAGCGCCCGAGCGCCCGCGCGGCCTTCGGGGCATACCCGTCAGGCTCGAACAAAGATCCGGCCTCTTGGCCGTTCTATTTCAAGATATCCCGCACGGATCCCTTTCGGCGGGTGACGCCCATGCTGTCCAGCAGCTCCAGCAGCGGGATGCTGTACTTGCGCGTCAGGCCGGTCATGGCCTTGAAGTCGGCCACGGTCAGCTCGCGCCGGCCCGAAGCCCGGAGCTTGGCAATGATCTCGTCGAGCCAGCTCTGGTGGAGGATGAAGCCGTCGAAACCCTCGACGATCTTCCGGCGCTCGGCCAGGATGCCCAGCAGGGCCTGAAGCCGGGCCGGCGAGAGGCCGAGCTTGGCCCGGACGTCGTCGCCGGTCACCGTGCCCATCTCGCCGCGGCGGACCAGGCCCTCGAGCTCGGCCAGCACGGCCTCGTCGGCGGCCGAGACCGGCACGCTGAAATCGGGCAGCCGGACGACGCCCGCCTCCTCGACCGCCCGGCCCTCCTTGGCCAGCAGGCGCAGGGCCAGGACCAGGACCGTCCGGGGCGCCTCGAAGCGCTTTTCGAGCGTCTCCAGCGGCGCGCCCTTCTGGCCGGGATGCTTCTTGTGATACTGGCCCAGGAAGGAGACGATCCGGCCGCGGAGGAAATCGAGGGCGGCCTGCGAGATCAGGCGCAGCGGCGCGAATCCGAGGATGCGGAGGCGGCCCTCCGACTCGAGCGCCCGGGCCAGCTCCTCGAGCCGGGACTGGGACAGGCGGGCGAAGCGGTCCAGGTCCTCGCCGTTCAGGCCGCTCAGGCCGCCGTGCTCGGCCAGGGCCATGATCATATCCTTCTCGCCGAGCTCGAGCCGGGCCAGCAGGGCCTTCCGTTTGGCGACCTTCAGCTCCTGGGAGGTCTGCGGCGCCGGGAACAGGCACTTGCCCCGGCCGAGGACTTCGCCCCCGGCCGTCCGGACCTCGAACGGGTCGGCCCAGCGGACCTCCGCCGGGCGGTCCGTCAGGACCCTGACGAACGGGGCCTTCTTCCGCCCGGGGACAGCGTAGTCCAGGATCCGGGCCCCGGCCGAGCCGCCCAGGAACAGGACCTCGGCCCGGAAGTCCGGCCCGCAGGCGGCCAGCGGGAAGTCGAGAACGGCGTCGAACGCGGGGGCTTTCAAGAACGGTCCTCCTTCGCGTCCCCGGCCGGGACGAAGCCGATGCGCCGCAGGGCCGGGTCGCAGGAAACGAGCGCCACCCGGACGGCGTCGCCGAGCTCCAGCCGGGGCCGCTTCTTCTTCGGCCGCAGGCGGCGGCCGGCCGGCCGGGGCTCGCAGGCGCCGCCGAGCGCGCCGAAAGGCAGCAGGCCGGAAACGAAGTAATCGTCGAGCTCGACGAGCAAACCGGCCTTGATGACGTCGACGACGGTGCCGTCGAACTCGTCGCCCAGGCGCTCCTTGAGAAAGCGCAGGATGCGCCATTCGACCAGCGACTGCTCGGCCTCGGCGGCGTTGCGCTCCCGCTCGGACGACGCGGCGGCGATGCCCTCGAGGTCGAGCGCCGGCGGCGTCTCGCGGCTGAGCAGGGTCTTGAGCAGACGGTGGACGACCAGGTCGGGATAGCGGCGGATGGGCGAGGTGAAATGGGTGTAGTCGGCCTTGGCCAGGCCGTAGTGGCCGACGTTCTTCGGCGAATAGACGGCCAGCTTCAGGGCCCGCAGGACCTGGCGGCCGATGAACTTCTCCCCCGGCAGGCTCTTGGCCCTGTCGAGCACGCGCTGCAGGTCCCGGGACCGGACCTTGGCCGGATCCGGCAGGGCCACCCCGAAGCGCAGCAGGACGTCGCGGAGCTTCTCCAGGTCGCCGACGTCCGGGGCCGGGTGGACGCGGTAGATCGAGGGCATCTTCCTGGCCGTGAAGGCGGCGGCCACGGCCACGTTGGCGGCGACCATGAGCTCCTCGATCAGCCTATGGGCCTCGTTCCTCTCGGCGGCGGCCACGGCCAGGAGCTTGCCGCCCTCGGTGATGAGCTCGGGTTCGACCAGGTCGAAGTCCAGGCTGCCCTCGCCCAGGCGGCGGGTCCGCAGGACGGCGGCCAGGTCGCGCATGGCCAGGAGGTCGGGCACGACGTCGGCGTAGCGCTGCCTCTCGCCGGCGTCGCCCTCGAAGACGGCGAACACCGAGGTGTAGGTCAGGCGGTGGGCCGTGCGGATGATCGAGGGCCCGAACTCGGCCTTGCGGACCCGGCCCTCCCGGTCGATGTCGAGAACGGCCGAGACCGTCAGCCGGTTCTCGCGGGGCCGCAGGCTGCAGAGCCCGTTCGACAGCCGCTCGGGCAGCATCGGCAGGGTCAGGCCGGGGAAGTAGACGCTCGTCCCCCGCTCGAAGGCCTCGCGGTCGAGGGCGCTCCCGGGCCGGACGTAATGGGAGACGTCGGCGATATGGACGCCGAGGAGCCAGCCGCCGTCGTCCAGCCGGCGGATGCTGACCGCGTCGTCGAAGTCCTGGGCCGTCTCGCCGTCGATGGTCACGGTCGTCCAGCCGCGGAAGTCCCGCCGGCCGTCGAGGCCGGGCTCCACCGGCAGGTCGGGGATGGCCCCGGCCTCCGCCTGGACGTCCGCCGGGAATTCGCTCCGCAGGCCGTAGCGGTCGATGACCACCCGGGCGTCCACGCCCGGATCCTCGGGCCGGCCAAAGACCCGGGTCAGGGCCCGGGTCACCCGGTCGGCCTCGACGATCATGCCGGGCTCGGCCTTGAGCTTGCCTCGCCCCTTGAGCGGGATGTCGTCCGTGTCCGGCGAGTCGAAGGGCTGGAGGAAGGGCGCGCCTTGCCGTTCGACATAGAGGCCGAGGAGGCCGGTCCGGCCCTTGCGGACGATGCGCTCGATGCGGCCCTCGGGCTTGCCGAACTTGCCCCGCTCGTTGACGACGACGGCGACCACGTCGCCGGGCAGGGCGCCGCGCGCCTCCCGGGCCGGGACGAAGATGTCCGCCCCGCCGCCGTCGGGCGTGACGAAACCGAAGCCCGGCCGGGCCGTGACGAAACGGCCCCGGACGATCCCGGCCTTGTCGGCCAGCCGGTAACGGCCGCGCCGGGCGCAGACCGTCCCCCGGGCCTCGAGCTCGCGCAGCCCGGCCAGGACCTTGGTCCGGTCGCGGCGCTTCAGGCCCAGCTCGTGGACGATCTGATCGAGGTCCAGGCCTTCCGAGTGCTTCTTGAGCAGGTTGAGCGTCTTGACGGTGGACATGGGGATCTTCTCGATTCAGTAGAAATGGAGCGAGACGTGGGGCACGCGCCGGCGGGCCCGGGCGGTCATGACGGCCCGGCGCCGGACCTCCTCGGCCCGGTCGGCGGCTGTCCGGCCCCGGCCGGCCGGCCGCGCCTCGGCTTCGGCGGCGGCCCTTTCGGCGGCCGTGGTCGCGGCCCAGAGGGCCTCCTCGATGGCGGCCTCGATGTGATCGAGGGCCTCCCCGTCGGGCTTTTCCGCCTCCAGGACGCCGAGGGCCCGGCGCAGGAGGTCCGCCAGCGCCGCCTCGCCGCCCGGCAGGGCCGCCAGGGCCTGGCCGATCTCGCGGCGGGCCTGGTCCCGCTTGCCCGGCCGGCCGGCGCCGGCGGACGCGGGCTTGTGGCGGCCGGCCGCCCGGTCCCGGTGCTGGGCGAAGGCGGCCCGGACTTGGCGGTCGCAGAAGGCCAGGGAGATCTGGCGCGCGGACCGGCCCCGGGCCCGGAGATCGTCGAAGGTCCGGGCCAGGCCTTCGAGCACGGTCCGGAGCGGGATGCGGTCGGCCTCCCAGGCGGCGATGGCGGCCTGGTCCCGGGGCGAAAGGAGCAGCGATCCGCCGCGGCGGCCAAGGAAGGCCCGGGCGATCTCCCGGTAGTAGCCGCTCTGCGCGCTCGCGTCGTCCATAGCCGTCCGCGGGTCCCGGGCTAGGCCCGGACGCCGCTCGTTCGCTCGTGGATGATCCGGAGGCCCTCGAGGACGAGATCCGGCTCGTAGGCCTCGATCTCGGCCAGCTCGGAGGCGATCTGGCCGCCGAAGCCGCCCGTGGCCACGACCCGGGCCTGCGGACCGATCTCCCGGCGGATCTCGCCGATGATCCGGCTGACCATGCCGATGTAGCCGAAGTAGAGCCCCGATTGCATGCTGGCCACGGTCGTCCGCCCGACGGCCCGTTTGGGCTTGCGGATCTCGATGCGCGGCAGCTTGGCCGTCTTGAGATAGAGGGCCTCGGCTGAGATGCGGACGCCCGGGGCGATGGCCCCGCCCAGGTATTCGCCCTTGGCCGAGACGGAGTCGAACGTCGTGGCCGTGCCGAAGTCGAGGACGATGACCGGGCCGCCGTACTTCTCGAAGGCGGCGATGGACGCGGTGATGCGGTCGGCCCCGACCTCGAGCGGATTCTCGTAGAGGATGGGCATGCCCGTCTTGAGGCCCGGCCCGACCACGCCGGCCTCGACGCCGAACGACGTCCGGCAGACCTCTTCGATGACCGGCGTCAGCGGCGGCACGACGCTGGAGATGACGGCCGCGTCGACCTTGCCGGCCGCCGAGCCGGCGGACCGGAGCAGGCCGTTGATGAGCAGGCCGTACTCGTCGGACGTCCGGTCGCTGTCGGTCTTCAGCTTCCAGCTCCGGACGAGCTTGCGGCCGCGGAAGAGGCCGACGGCGATGGTCGTGTTGCCGATATCGAATGCCATCAGCATGGCCCGCCTCCTCGGGATGTCCCGTCGAGCTTCAGCACGGCGTCGAGGGCGACCGTTCCCGCGCCTGGGCGGGCGACCAGGAGCCGGCCCTCGGCGTCGAGCCCGCGGTATTCCGCGTCGAACGTCCCGCCGGCCGTCTCGACCCGCACGGCCGCGCCCCGGGGAAAGGCCGGACGGGCCTCGAAGGCCCTGACGACCGCTTCCTTGTTTCCCCGGGTGAGGACATTATACCAGCGGTCGAGGGCCCGGCAAAGGGACTCGAAGACGGCCTCGACGGCCACGGCCCGGCCGCAGGCCAGCCGGATCGAGGCGGCCGAATCCCGGAGCTCGCCGGCCAGGTCCGCGGCTTCGTGGTTGACGTTGAGGCCGACGCCGACGACGACGAAGTCGCCGCCCGGCGCCCCGGTCACGGCCTCGGACAGGACGCCGCCGAGCTTGCGGCCGCCGAACATGACGTCGTTCGGCCACTTGAGGGCGGTGGCGACGGCCGCCGCTTCCAGGACGGCGTCGGAGGCGGCCAGGCCCGCCGCCAGGGGAACGAGATGGGGGGCCGGCACGGGCCCGCCGCCGGGACCGCGCAGGACGAACGACGCGTAGAGGCCCAGCCCGGCCGCCGAATGCCAGCTCCGTCCCTTGGTGCCGCGCCCCCGCGTCTGCTCCCGGGCCAGGACCGCCGTGCCGTGGGCCGCCCCTTCCAGGGCCAGGGCCCGGGCGGCGTCGTTGGTCGAGGGAAGGCTCTCGAAGCGATGGACCGCGGCGCCGGCAGGCATGGCTCCCGTTCCGGGCTCAGTCGCCCAGCGCGGCCAGGTTCCGGCCGAGCTTGTCCCGCCGCGTCCGGAGATCCTCGAGCCGGGCCCGGTTCTCGGCCACGACCTCGGCCGGGGCTTTGGCCACGAAATCGGCGTTGGCCAGCTTGCGCTCGATCTTCTCGATCTCGGCGGCCGCCTTGGCCAGGTCCTTCTGCAGCCGTTCCCGCTCCTTGCCGGCGTCGGCAGGTCGGGGGGGGACGACGCCGATCTCGAACGGACCGGCCACGCCCTTGAGCAGGCCCTCGCCTTCGGGCAGGACGGCGGCGAACTCGAGGCTCTCCAGGCCGGCCAGGGTCTTGACCAGCGCGGCCTGGGCCTGCAGGGCCGCCGTCTCCTCAGGCCCGGCGCTCTTGACGATCAGCCGGAGCTTGTCCTTGGGCGCGATCCGGTTACCGGCCCGGACGGTCCGGGTTTCGACGATGACCGCCTGGACCAGGGCCATGGTCTTCTCGGCCGCGGCATCCGCCCAGCCGGGCTCGGCCGCGGGGAACGGCGCGACGGAGATGGACTTGCCCGCCCCGGGCAGGTGCTGCCAGATCTCCTCGGTGATGAAGGGCATGAACGGGTGCAGCAGCCGCAGGATGCGGTCGAGGGCGTCGGCCAGCACGGCCTCGGTCGCGGCGCTCCCTTCGCGCAGGCCGACCTTGGCGAACTCGATGTACCAGTCGCAGAACTCGTGCCAGACGAAGTGATAGACGATGTCCGCCGCCTCGTAGAACTTGTACCGGTCCAGGCTCTCGTTCAGGGCGGCCGTGACCGCGGCCAGGCGGCTGCGGATCCAGCGGTCGGCCAGCGACAGGCCGGCCTGGGGCGCCGCGGGGGCCGCCGGCCGCCCGTCCTCGAGGTTCATCAGGACGAAGCGCGAAGCGTTCCAGATCTTGTTGGCGAAGGCCTGGTAGCCGGCCATGCGCTCCTCGGACAGGGCCAGGTCCATGCCCGGCACGGCCAGGGCGGCCAGGGTGAAGCGCAGGGCGTCGGTGCCGTACTTGTCGATCATCTCCAGCGGATCGATGATGTTGCCTTCCGACTTGCTCATCTTGCGCCGCTTGAGGTCGCGGACCAGGCCGTTGATGAAGACCTGGCGGAAGGGGATCTGCCCCCGGAACTTGAGGCCCATCATGATCATGCGGGCCACCCAGAAGAAGATGATGTCGAAGCCGGTGGACATCAGGTCGGTCGGGTAGAAGGTCTTGAGGTCCTCGGTCTCTTCGGGCCAGCCGAGCGTGCCGAACGGCCACAGGGCCGAGGAGAACCAGGTGTCGAGGACGTCCTCGTCCTGAACGAGCGGGCCGCCGCACCCGGCGCAGCGGGCCGGGGCCTCCATGGCCACGTGGACCCGGCCGCAGTCCCGGCAGTACCAGGCCGGGATACGGTGGCCCCACCAGAGCTGGCGGGAGATGCACCAGTCGTGGATGTTGTACATCCACTCGAAGTAGGTCTTGGACCAGTTCGGCGGGACGAACTCGATCGAGCCGTCCTCGACGACCCGGATGGCCTCGTCGGCCAGCGTCTTGATGCGGACGAACCACTGCCACGACAGGTGCGGCTCGATGACGCTGTGACAGCGGTAGCAGTGGCCGACGGCGTGGTCGTGGTCCTCGATCTTGACCAGGAGCCCCCCGGCCTGCAGCGCCTCGACGACCTTGGCCCGGGCGGCGAAGCGGTCGAGCCCGGCGAACTCCGGCCCGGCGGCCTCGGTCATCCGGCCCTCGCCGTCGATGACGATGATCTGCTCCAGGCCGTGCTTCTTGCCGAGCTCGAAGTCGACGGGGTCGTGGGCCGGCGTGACCTTGACCGCGCCGGTGCCGAACTCGCGCTCGACCCGCTCGTCGGTGATGACCGGGATGGGCCGTTCCTGGAGGGGCAGGATGACCCGCTTGCCGTGGAGGTGCGCGTAGCGCTCGTCGTCCGGGTGGACGGCCAGGGCCGTGTCGCCGAGCATCGTCTCGGGCCGGGTCGTGGCCACGACGACGGACTCGTCCGAGCCCTCGACCCGGTAGCGGATGTGCCAGAGCTTGCCGTGCAGGTCCTTGTGCTCGATCTCGATGTCCGAGAGCACGGTCCGGCAGCGCGGGCAGCGGTTGACCAGGAAGTAATCGCGGTAGATCAGGCCCTCGTCGTAGAGCGAGACGAAGACCTGGTTGACGGCCCGGCTGAACCCCTCGTCCATGGTGAAGCGCTCGCGCGACCAGTCGAGCGACAGGCCGAGCTTCCTGAGCTGGCTGGTGATGACGCCGGCGTACTTGCGCTTCCACTCCCAGGCGACGCGGAGGAACTCCTCCCGGCCGACCGTCTCCCGGGTCTTGCCCTCGGCGGCCAGCTTCTTCTCGATGACGTTGTGGACGGCGATCGAGGCGTGGTCGGTCCCCGGCAGCCAGAGGCAGTTGTAGCCCCGCATCCGCTTCCAGCGGGTGATGATGTCGGGCAGGGTGAAGCAGAGGGCGTGGCCCATGTGGAGGATGCCGGTGACGTTGGCCGGCGGCAGGACCATGGAGAACTTGGGCTTGTCCGACTTGGCGTCGGCGACATAGAGGCCCTCGTCGATCCAGAACTTGCCCCATTTCTCCTCGACGGGCTTGGGGTCGTAGGCTTTGGCCAGTTCTTCTTTGGTGCTCATGACTTGGACATCCATTCTTTCAGGTCGGCCAGGACGCGGGCCCTGACGCGCTTCTCGATCTCGTGCTCCATGCCGCCGACCTCCTCCCGGACCAGGGCCCGGACGTCGGCCGCCGGAGCGGCCTCCTTGGAGGGCAAGGCCTGGGGCGCCGCCCCTGGGGCGGGCTTGCCGCCACGCCAGACGGGCTCCTCGGGGAGCGAGGCCGGCCCCGTCTTGCGGGCGATGAGCTCGCGAACGGCCGCCGCCAGCCGCTCCGAGTCGAAGGGCTTGGCCAGGACCTCGTCATATTCCGCCGGCGCCGTCCGGTCGCCGTCGAGGCCCTCGAACGACCCCCGCAGGCCGATGAGCGGCGTCGAGGCCAGCTCCTTGCGGCTGCGCAGGGTCCGGGCCACGTCGTAGCCCTCGCGGCCGGGCAGCGTCAGGCTGACGATCAGCGCGTCCGGCCCGATCTCGGCCACGGCTTCGAGGAGCGAGGCCCCGTCGTCGAAGACATAGACCCGGAACTCCGGCTCGGGGAAGACGAGCGGGGCCGCCTTCTGGACCGAGGGGCTGGGGTCGGCCACGATAATCTTGTAGGGCACGTCGATCCTCAGAAAATCAACAAAACAGTCAGTTTACTGTACCCGTTTTGGCCTGGGGTGTCAATCCGCCGGAAGGCCGGAGATCAGTATTCCACCGTGACCGAATTCTCGCCGAGGAGGGACTCGATCTTCCTGATCAGCTCCTCCGACGGGGTGACGCTCTGGACCTCGACGCTCTGGGTCACGACCCGGTAGGAATGGGGCGTCTCCAGCTCGAACTCGACCGGGCAGCGTCCCTCGTAGCCGTCGAGGACGGTCTTGAGCTCGGCGATGGTGGCTTCCTCGAGTCCGGGCAGGAAGATGCGCACGACCACCCGCTTGGCCTGCTTCTCGAAGGCCTCGGCCAGGGGCATGGCCTGGCTCAGGCTGACGCGGCGGTTCTCCTCCTCGCCCATGTAGCGGCCCTTGATCCAGACGAGCTGGCCCTCGCGCAGGTACTGTCCGAACCGGGCGAAGCAGTCGGGGAAGGCCACGGCCTCGATCCGGCCGGTCAGGTCCTCGAGGACGAAGGCGGCCATGCGCTCGTCCTTCTTCGTCTTCAGCGGCTTGAGCGAGCCGATGATGCCGGCCAGGCGGACGTCCTTGTCGAAGTCCCGCTCGCTGTCGAGCTCCTCGATGAGGTGCGAGACGAGCTTGCGCAGCCGGTCCTTGTAGCGGGCCAGGGGATGGCCGGTGACGTAGAGCCCCAGGGCGTCCATCTCGTAGGACAGGACGTGGGACTCGTCCCACTCCCGCATCTCCTGAACTTCCTGGGGGATGGGCGGCGGCTCGACGAGGCCCGGGCCGAAGAGCGAGGTCTGCTTGGCGGCCTGGGCCCTCTGGACCTCGTGGCCGAACTCGATCATCCGGTCGAGCATGTGGTAGCACTGCGAGCGCTTCCAGCCGAGCGAATCGAAGGCCCCGGCCTTGATCAGGCATTCGACGGCCTTGCGGTTAAGGACCTTGGTGTCGTACTCGAGGAAGAGGTCGAAGGGCGAGGCGAAGCGGCCGGCCTTCTTGCGGGCGGCCACGATCTCCTCGACGGCCGCCTGGCCGATGCCCTTGACGGCGGCCAGCCCGAAGCGGATGTTGCCGTCCTCGACGGTGAAGCGGAACTCGCTCCTGTTGATGTCAGGCGGCAGGACCTTGATGCCCATCTCGTGGCACTCGCCGATGTACTTGACGACCTGCGGCGTGGCCCCGCGCTCGGCCTCGGAGGTCAGCAGGGCGGCCAGGTAGTGGATGGGGTAGTGGGCCTTGAGCCAGGCCGTCTGGAAGGCCACCAGGGCGTAGACGGCGGCGTGGGACTTGTTGAAGCCGTACTCGGCGAACTCCTTGATCTGCTCGAAGATCTTGTCGGCCTTCGAGGCCGCGACGCCCTTCTTCCTGGCCCCCTGCACGAACTTCTGCTTCTGGGCCTTCATCGTCTCCTTGTCCTTCTTGCCCATGGCCTTGCGCAGCAGGTCGGCCCCGCCCAAAGTGAAGCCGGCCAGGTCGGTGGCGATGCGCATGACCTGTTCCTGGTAGACGATGATGCCGCGCGTCTCGCGGAGGACGGGCTCGAGCTCCGGCACTTCGTAGGCGATCCGCTCGGGGTGGTTGCGGCGGTGGATGGACTCGTCGGTCATGCCGCTCTTGAGCGGGCCGGGCCGGTACAGGGCGTTGAGGGCGATGAGGTCCCGGAACTCGGTCGGCCCGAAGCGGCGCAGCAGGTCCTTCATGCCCGGGCTCTCGAACTGGAAGACGCCGTCCGTGTTGCCGGAGCGGAAAAGATCGAAGGTGGCCTTGTCGTCGAGCGGCAGGGCGTTGATCTCGATGGCCAGGCCCGTCTCGGCCTTGATCAGGGCCAGGGCGTCGTCGATGACCGTCAGGTTGCGCAGGCCCAGGAAGTCCATCTTCAGCAGGCCCAGGGACTCGACGTCGCCCATGGCGAACTGGGTCGTGACCTCGCCCTTCGTCGACTGGTAGAGCGGCAGGAACTCGATGAGCGGCCTGGGCGTGATGACGACGCCGGCGGCGTGGATGGAGGGGTTGCGGACCTGGCCCTCGATCTTCTGGGCGATGGACAGGAGCTGGGCGATCTTGGAGTTGCGGTCGCGCAGGGCCCGCAGCTCGGGCACGGTCTTGAGCGCGTCGGCGATCGTCGCGTCGACGGCGAAGGGGATCATCTTGGCGATGCGATCGACCTCGGGCAGGGGCACCTCGAGGACACGGCCGACGTCGCGGATGGAGCCCCGGGCGGCCATCGTGCCGAAGGTGATGATCTGGCAGACGTTCTCCGCGCCGTACTTCTGCGTCACGTACTCGATCATCTCCTGGCGCCGGCGGGCGCAGAAGTCCATGTCGATGTCGGGCAGGCTGATGCGCTCGGGGTTGAGGAAGCGCTCGAACAGGAGGTCGTACTCGAGCGGGTCGATCTCGGTGATCCGGAGCGCGTGGGCCAGCAGGCTGCCGGCGGCCGAGCCGCGGCCCGGCCCGACCGGGATGCCCCGCGCCCGGGCCGCATTGAGCAGGTCCCAGACGATGAGGAAGTAGCCCTCGAAGCCCATCTTCTTGACCAGAGCGATCTCCCGCTTCATGCGCTCTTCGTACTCGGCCGGGGTATGGGAGCCCTGGCCGCTGGCGCCGCCGCTTCCGTGCTGCTCCATGCGGGTCCGGAAGCCCGCCCAGGCCACTTCCTCGAAGTACTCGCTCAGGGACTTGCCGTCGGGCGGAGTGAAGACGGGCAGTTGGTAGGTCTTGGCCGGGAAGTCGAAGCCGCAGCGGGCGGCGATCCGGCCGGTGTTCTCGATGGCCTCGGGCGTGTCCGGGAACAGGGCGGCCATCTCGCCGGCCGTCTTGAAGTAGAACTGGTCGGTCGAGAACTTCATCCGGTCGGGGTCGGAGATCTTGCGGTTCGTCTGGATGCAGACCAGGACGTCCTGGCTCTCGGCGTCGTCGCGGCGGGCGAAGTGGATGTCGTTGGTGGCCACCAGGGGCAGCTCGAGCTTCCGGGCCACGGCCACGAGCTGGGGATTGACGGCCTTCTGCTCGGGCAGGCCGTGGTCCATGAGCTCGATGTAGAAGTCCCCGGGGGCGAAGATGGCGGCGTAGGAGCGGGCCGCGTCCTCGGCCTTCCCGGGGAGGCCGCGGCCGAGCCAGAAGGCGACCTCGCCCTTGAGGCAGGCCGACAGGCCGATGAGGCCCTCGCTATGGGCGGCCAGGAGCTCCTTGTCGATCCGCGGCCGGTAATAGAAGCCCGTGAGGTAGGCTTCCGTCAGCAGCTTGCAGAGGTTCCTGTAGCCCTTGTCGTCCTTGACCAGCAGGACCAGGTGGAAATGGTGGACGTCCTCGGGGCCGCCGGGCTTCTTTTCGGTGCGGCTCCCGGGAGCGACGTAGACCTCGCAGCCGAGGATGGGCTTGACCCCCTTGGCCTTGGCCGCCTTGAAGAATTGGACGGCGCCGAAGATGTTGCCGTGGTCGGTCACGGCCACGGCGGGCATCTTGTTCTCGTAGGCCGACTGGACGAGGGCCTCGATCTTCAGGCAGCCGTCGAGGACGGAGTACTCGGAGTGGTTATGGAGATGAACGAACGTCGGTTCCATGAGCGATATCTTTCAAAGACCCGACCGGGCCGCGGCGGCGGGCCGGCCGGAGGAGCGCGCCGGGCCTATTCCCACTCGATCGTTCCGGGCGGCTTGGTCGTCACGTCGTAGACGACCCGGTTGACGCCCCGGACCTCGTTGACGATGCGCGTCGAAATGCGGGCCATGAGCCTGGCCGGGGCGGGGTACCAGTTGGCCGTCATGCCGTCCGTGCTCTGGACCATGCGGACGGCCACGACCCGCTGGTAGGTCCGCTCGTCGCCCATGACGCCGACCGAGCGGACGGGAAGGAGAACGGCGAAGGCCTGCCAGAGCTTCTTGTAGATCCCGGCCTTCTGGACCTCCTGGAGCACGATGTCGTCGGCCGCCCGCAGGATCTCCAGGCTCTCCCGGTCAACCTGGCCGATCAGGCGCACGGCCAGCCCCGGGCCGGGGAAGGGATGCTGATGGATGAAGTCCTCGTCGACCCCGAGCTCGAGGGCCAGGGCCCGGACCTCGTCCTTGAAGAGCTCGCGCAGCGGCTCGACGAGCTTGAACTTCAGGCCCTTCGGCAGGCCGCCGACGTTGTGGTGCGACTTGATGACCGACGACGGCCCCTTGACCGGGTTGGACTCGATGACGTCGGGATAGATCGTGCCCTGGGCCAGGAAGGCCGCCCCGCCGAGGCGCATGGCCTCGCGCTCGAAGAGGTGGATGAACAGGCGGCCGATGGTCTTGCGCTTGCGCTCGGGCGAGACAACGCCGCGGAGTTTGTCCAGGAACATGTCCGAGGCGTCGATGCCGACGACCTTGAGGGCGAACTTGTGGCGGAAGGCCTCCATGAGGGTCTCGTACTGGCCCTTGCGCAGGAGGCCGTTGTCGATGAAGATGCAGGTCAGGCGGTTGCCGATGGCCTTGTGGATGAGGAGCGAGGTAACCAGCGAATCGACGCCGCCGGACAGGCCGCAGATGACCTTGCCGTCGCCGACCGTCTCCTTGATCTCCCTGACCTTGCGGGCGACGAACGAGGACATGCTCCAGTCGGGCTTGAGGCCGGCCTGGCCGAACAGGAAGCTGCCCAGGACCTTGAGGCCCTCCCTGGTGTGGATGACCTCGGGGTGGAACTGGACGCCGTAGAACTTCCGCGCCGGGTCCTCGATCACGGCCGCCCGGGTGTTGGCCGTGCTCCCGGTCAGGCGGAAGCCCGGCGGCACGCGGTCGAGCCGGTCGCCGTGGCTCATCCAGACCTGCTGGCGGTCCCTGACCTTGGCCAGGAGGCCCGTCCGGTCGACGACGCGCAGGGCGGCGAAGCCGTATTCGCGCTCCTTGGACGGGATGACCTGGCCGCCGAGGAAATGGGCCATCAGCTGGACGCCGTAGCAGATGCCCAGGACGGGGACGCCTAGCTCGAAGATGCCCTTGTCCGGGTGCGGCGCGCCCTTGCCGTAGACGCTCTGCGGACCGCCCGAGAGGACCAGGGCCGAGGGCCGGGCCCGGCGGATCTCGGCCAGGGGCGTCGAGAAGGGCAGGATCTCGGAGTAGACCCCCAGCTCCCGGATCTTCCGGGCGATGAGCTGGGTGTACTGGGACCCGAAATCGAGGATGAGGACTCGCTGCATGGAGGGATTTTATCAGAGCACGGACGATGTTTCAATTTGTGCTAGAATACTGCCGCCCCGAGGAAAGGAGACTCGATCATGGAATGGGAAGACCTGGCCAGGGAGCTGAGCCAACAGACCGATTCGAAGATCGTTTTGCTGGTCATGGACGGCGTCGGAGGGCTGCCGGCCGACGGGAAAAGCGAGCTCGAGGCGGCCCGCAAGCCCTACCTCGACGGCCTGGCCAGGAACGGCGTCTGCGGCGTCACCGACCCGGTCATGATGGGCATCACGCCCGGCAGCGGCCCGTCCCATCTGGCGCTTTTCGGCTACGACCCGCTCAAGTACCAGCTCGGCCGCGGCATCCTCGAGGCCCTCGGTTCGGGCGTCGAGGTCGGCCGCAACGACCTCGTGGCCCGCGGCAACTTCGCCACCCTCAAGGGCGGCCTCGTCGTCGACCGGCGCGCCGGCCGCATCCCGACCGAGGAGAACGCCCGCATCTGCGAGTATCTCAACGGCCGCCTGCCGAAGCGCGAAGGCGTCGAGGTCCGCGTCTTCCCCGGCAAGGAGCACCGCTTCGTGGCCCGGTTCACGGCCGACGGCCTGGCCGACGACCTGACCGACGCCGATCCGCAGAAGGAGGGCCGGCCGCCGGTGCCGACGACGCCGCTCGCGCCCGAGGCGGCCAAGGCCTCCGGGATCGTCAACCGGTTCCTCGACGACGTCGCCGAGGTCCTGGCCGGCGAAGCCAAGGCCAACGCGGCCCTGCTCCGCGGCTTCTCCAAGTTCCCCTCCATCCCGACCATGCAGTCCCTGTTCAAGCTCCGCCCGGCGGCCGTCGCCAATTATCCCATGTACAAGGGGCTGGCCAAGCTCCTGGGCATGGAGGTCATCGGCGTCGGCGGCCAGACTGCCGACCTCTTCGACGCCCTGGAGAAGAACTGGGCCGAGCACGATTTCTTCTACGTCCATTACAAGCGCACGGACTCGACCGGCGAGGACGGCAATTTCGACGCCAAGGTGGCGGCCATCGAGGCCCTCGACCCCTTCCTGCCCCGCCTGGCCGCCCTCAAGCCCGACGTGCTCGTCGTCACCTCCGACCACTCGACCCCGTCGGCCCTCAAGGGCCACTCCTGGCATCCCAATCCGTTCCTGCTGGTCTCGCCGACGGCCGGCGCCGACGACGTCCCGGCCTTCACCGAGCGGACCTGCGCCAAGGGCCTGCTCGGCCGCTTCCGCTCGATCTCGGCCATGCCGCTCATGCTGGCCCACGCCCTGAAGCTGCAGAAATACGGGGCCTGACGTTCCCCTCTCCCATCCCGGCGGCCGCCCCCCGGGACCCGGCCGCCTCCCGGCCTAGCGGACGACGGCGTAGATCAGCCAGACGACGCCGCCGTCCATCTCCTGGCGATGGATCAGGGTCAGGCCGACGGGAGCCGCCGCCGGCCCGGGGTCGCGGAAGAAAACGGCCGGACCCGCCTCGCCGGCCAGGCAGGGATGGAGGAGGACGCTGATCTCGTCCACCAGGCCCGCCCGGAGAAGAACGCCGTTGAGGGTCCCACCGCTGTCGACGCGGACGACGGAGACGCCGAAGCGCGCCTTCAGCTCCTCGAGGGCGGCGCGGAGATCGACGCGCTCGTCGCCGGCTTCGATCACGTTCAGCCCCCGGCGCTCCAGGCCGGCGACATAGCCGCGGGGCGTCGCCTTCGAGACGAGGACGACGACGTCCCTCCAGTAGGGCGTCCGGCGCAGGGGCTCCCAGTCGGCGATCCGGCCGCGGCTGTCCGGAACGACGAGGAGCGGACGCCGATCCGTCCCCGTTCCCGCAGTCTCGCCGGCCGGCTTCTCCCCGGCCCCGGAATCGGCGGCCGGGGCGCTGAGAACGGTCCCGCTGCCGACGAGCGTCGCATCCTCGTTCCAGCGGGGAACGAGCCCGTAATAAAGCCCCAGGTCCACGGGAAAGCCGCTGACCCGGCCGTCCAGGCTCACGGCGTTGTGCAGGATAACCTTCGGTATCATCATCGTGTCTCCTTTCAGAAAAGGGACATTATAGCCGCAAGCCGAGGGGGCCTGATACCGGTTCCCGAATTTTTCCGGCTCCCGGGACCGGTGAGGCGGGATCCCGTCCGCCCTCCCCCGAAAAAGGCCAGGGAGGGCCTTTGCGCCCCCTTCTTATGGACATCTGTTGACTGGTTCTATAAAATTGATTTGAATTGAAATCCGCAGCGGCGCGCCTCGGGTTCCCCGTCCTGGCGCTTGTTCTCTCCCTGGCCGCGGCCCAGCCGGACGATCCGCGGGCCGAGATCGTCAACCTCCGCCGCTACACCCACCCGAACTTCACCCGGATCGTGCTCGACGTGGGCAAGCTCCGCGAGTACTCCAGCGGCGAGCTCGGCGACCCCGGCCGCATTTACGTCGACGTCCTCCAGGCCAAGCTCAACCCCATCCTCCAGAACCAGGCCTACCCGGTCAAGGCCGACTACATCAGCCAGGTCCGGATCTCGCAAAAGACGGCCTCCACCGTCCGGCTGGTCGTCGACGTCGACTTCTCCCGGATCGCGTCCTACCGCGTCTTCCATCTCTTCGATCCCTTCCGTCTGGTCGTCGACATCTACCCGCTCGGCGTCGCCGAAACCGCGCCGCGGACGAAGGCCCCGGTCCCGGCCGAGAAGCCGGCAGGGGCGGGCGAAAGGCCGCTGCCGCCGGTCAAGCGCGACGTCGATCTCAAGGACCCGAACCTCGGCGGCGCCTCCCTGGCCCGGCAGCTCGGCCTCGGCGTCCGGACGGTCGTCATCGACCCCGGCCACGGCGGGCCCCGCCCGGGCACGATCGCCAAAGGCGGGCTCCAGGAGAAGGACGTCAACCTGGCCATCGCCCTGGCCCTGCGGGGGATGCTCAAGGAAGCCGGGATCGAGGCCGTCCTGACGCGGGAATCGGACGTCGACGTCGGGCTCGAGGACCGGACGGTTATCGCCAACCAGAAGCGGGCCGACCTGTTCGTCTCCATCCACTCCAACGCCCACCGCGACCGCAAGCGCGGCGGCGCCGAGACCTTCTTCCTGAACATCAGCCCCGATCCCTCGGTCATCGAGCTCGCGGCCAGGGAGAACGCGGCCTCGACCAAGAGCATCGGCGAGATGAAGTCGATCCTCCAGAAGATCATGCAGAACAGCAAGGTCAAGGAATCGCTGGCCCTGGCCGAGTCCGTCCAGAAGAATCTGGTCCGGACGCTCGGCCGCGAGATCCCGGGATTCAGGGACCTGGGGGTCCACGGCGGGCCCTTCTGGGTCCTCATCGGCGGCGAGATGCCGTCGGTCCTGGTCGAGGTGGCCCACCTGAGCAACGCCAAGGAGGAGGCCAAGCTCAAGACGGCAAAGTTCCGCGAGCAGGCCGCCCGCGGCATCTTTGATGGTATCATGGAGTATATTCGTTCACTCGGTAAAGGATAGAGCCATGAACAGACGAGACTTCATCAAGGGCGCGGCCGCCGCCGGCCTGGCCCTTCGTTTCGGCCCCCGGGCGACCGCCGGGCCCGCCGCCGCGCCGGCGCCGCTTCCCGTCCTGGCCGCCGTCGAGGGCCAGTCCCCGGCGGCCATCACCAGGTCCGCGATCGAGCTCCTGGGCGGCATGAAGGCCTTCGTCGGCCGGGGAGACAAGGTCGTCATCAAGCCCAACATCGGCTGGGACCGGACGCCGGAGATGGCCGCCTGCACCAACCCCGAGGTCGTCAGGACCCTGGTCGAGCTCGTCCTCGACGCCGGGGCCAAGAAGGCCGTCGTCATCGACAACTCGACCAACCAGGCCAAGCGCTGCTACGTCCGCTCCGGCATCCAGGAGGCCGTCAAGCAGGCCGGCGGCGACATGCTCTTCGTCGACGCCTACCGCGTCAAGAAGATGCCTCTCCGGGGCGAGTGGATCAAAGAGTGGGATATCCTCCTCGACGTCATCGAGGCCGACAAGATCATCAACGTGCCCATCGCCAAGGTCCACTCGTTCTGCCGCCTGACCCTGGGCCTGAAGAACTGGCTCGGCGCGACGGCCGGGGCCCGCAACCAGTTCCACCAGAGCCTCGACAAGACCGTCGTCGACCTGGCCGCTTTCTTCAAGCCCCGGCTGACCGTCCTCGACGCCTACCGCATCCTCGTCCGCAACGGGCCGCAGGGCGGCCGCCTGTCCGACACGGAGATGCGCAACACGGTCGTGGCCGGCACCGACCCCGTGGCCGTGGACGCCTTCGGGGCCTCGCTTTTCCCGGTCGAGCCCCGGGAGCTGCCCTACCTGGAGATGGCCCGGGCCCGCGGCCTGGGCGAATACGACCTGGGGAAGGTCCGTCTTGAAAAGAGAAAGATCTAGGAAGTACCGCGCCCTCGAGCGCCTGCGGATGGCCAGCCAGGCCGTCTTCTTCGGCCTGTTCGTTTATCTCTTCATCGGCGCCCATTACACGGGCCAGGACTACATCGGCTCGACCGTCCAGCGCTTCTTCCACTTCGACCCGCTGCTGGCCCTGGTCACGATCGTCTCGGCCCGCCTCGTCTACGCCTGGTTCGCCTTCGCCCTGGTGACTGCCGTCGCCACCATCCTCTTCGGCCGGATCTTCTGCGGCTGGGTCTGCCCGCTGGGGGCCGTGAACCAGCTTTCGTCGTTCCTCTTCAAGAAGGCGAAGTTCCTCCGGCCGCCCCGCGAGGACAAGGCCAGCCTGGCCCCGAAGTATTACATCCTCGTCCTGGTCCTGGTCGGGGCCCTGCTCGGGCTCGACCTGGCCGGCTATCTCGATCCGCTCTCGTTCCTGACCCGCTCGTTCGCCCTGGCCGTTCTGCCTTCCCTGGCCCAGGCCCTGTCCGGGCTCGGCGGCATCCTCTACGGCCTGGGCGCGGCCGGGCTGGCCCGGTCGGTTTCCCAGCTCCTCCAGAACTGGACCATCAACACGACCTTCATCCAGGGCTTCTCGGTCGGCCTCTTCTTCCTGGCGGCCGTCGGCCTCAACGCCCGCAGGGAGCGCTTCTGGTGCCGCTATCTCTGCCCGACCGGCGCGCTCCTGGGCCTGCTCAGCCGCTGGAACCTGGTCAAGCTCCGCATCGACGACGAGGCCTGCATCAAGTGCGGCCTCTGCACCCAGCACTGCGAAACGCAGGCCCACCCCTACCCCAACGACGGCTGGAAGAGCGGCGAGTGCGTCTATTGCCTGAACTGCGCCTCGCGCTGCCCGACCGCGGCCATCCATTTCCCCTTGAGCGCCCGCTTCGAGAAGGCCGCCAACGTCTCCAACGTCGACCTGTCGCGGCGCAAGCTCCTGCTGACGACCATCGCCGGCCTGGCGGCCGCGCCTTTCTTCCGGCTGACCCCCTCGCGCAAGCGAGCCTCGGTCAAGCTCCTCCGGCCGCCCGGCTCGCTCCCCGAGGACAAGTTCCTGGCCAAGTGCGTCAAGTGCGGCCAGTGCATGCGGGCCTGCCCGACCGGCGGGCTCCAGCCCGTCCTGGCCGAGGCCGGCCCGGAAGGGATCTACACGCCCCGGCTGGTCCCCAAGATCGGCTATTGCGAGTACTATTGCTCGCTCTGCACCCAGGTCTGCCCGACGGGGGCGATCCGGAAGCTGACCATCGAGGAGAAGAACCGGGTCAAGATGGGCACGGCCTGGCTCAACAAGAGCCGCTGCATCCCCCATGTCCTGGGCAAGCCCTGCGTCGTCTGCGAGGAGCATTGCCCAGTCTCGCCCAAGGCCATCAAGCTGGTCGAGGTCCAGACCCGGCTCCCCGACGGCACGATCGCCGCGCAGAAGGCGCCCTTCATCGACCACGAGCTCTGCATCGGCTGCGGCATCTGCGAGAACAAGTGCCCGGTCGCCGACGAGCCGGCCATCTTCGTCACCAGCGTCGGCGAGACGCGGTCGGAGACCAACCGGCTGCTGCTGGACATCTCGGGCGGCTCCGCGGAAGACCCCTACAAGTAGAGGCCGTCCGGCTCCGGGACGGCCGCGCGATTCCGTCGGGCCGGCGCGCCGCCGCCCGTCAGCGGACGTAGAGCGCGTCCGCCGGGATCTCGTTGGGGATCTTCAGGGTGACGGCCTGGGTCTTGCCGTTCCTCTCGACGACCGCCTCGAGCTTCCGGCCGAGGTTGGCCTTGATCAGGAGCTTGAACTCCTCGAAATCGTCCGCCGCGGTGAACGTCCGCCCGCCCGCGGAGACGACCAGGTCTCCCGGCCGCAGGCCCATCTTCTTGGCCAGGGAGTCGGCCCCGACGACCAGGAGGAGGAACGGATTGCGGGGATAGGTGTTGACCCCGAGCCGAAAGCCGCTGGGCCGTTCGGCCAGCCCGAGCACGTATCTCTGCTCGAAGGTCAGGAACTCCCGGAACTTGGCCGATCCGTCCTCCAAAGCTTTCAGGTCCTCCACGAGCCCGGCGATCTGGGTGGAAACGCTCTGGGTCAGGGAATTCGACCTCTTCTGGGCGTCCTGGGACTGGGCGTCCCAGCTCTTGGCCTGCTGACCGATGACGACGGCCCGGATGAAGCTCTCCGAAGAGGCTTTTTGGTTGGCCAAGATCGGCACGATGGCCCGGCCGAGCCGCAGGCGGAGGGCGTCGTCCGTGCGGACCTCGCTCAGGGCCGCCATCGCCGTGTCCAGGCTTTGCTGCATCTGATAGACGACTTCCGGGACGCCGTTGAGGAAGCCGTAGCCGCGCGTGATCTCGCCGGCCCAGGCCAGGCAGGCGCTATCCTCGGTGACCGCCATCAGGGCCCGCCCGATGCGGGCGTCGATCTCGTCCAGGGGCGCCAGGTTGGCGGCGGCCGCGGCGGCCGGCGCCGCTCCCCACGGCTGGGTCGGGAGGGAGGCGTCGAGCCCGAGGAGATAGGCGGCCGGAACGGCGAAGGGGGCTGGCTTCCCGTCCTCTTCCTTCATGACCACGATACCGACGACGCTACCCGCGGCGTCGACGACGGGCGCGCCGTTGCCGGTGTCCGGGACATCCCCGGCCAGGCGAACCCACTTGACGCCGTCGATGACGGAGGTCTCGCCGATCACGGCCGCGACCAAGCCGAAGGCGCCGTCCTTGACGGCCGGCACTGCGACCGGATTGCCGGCCGGAAGATCGACCGGCTCCATTTTCAGGACCGGCCGGCCGAAGGCCTTGATCCGGACCAAAGCCACGTTCCGCTTGGCGTCCTTATCGACGATGCCGGAGCACTCGAACTCCTCGCCGTTGGAGAAGCGGGCGACGGCGCCCCGGCCCTGGGCGACGAGGGGCCAGGCCGTAGCCAGGAGGCCGTCCTTGACGGTCAGGAAGCCCGTTCCGAGGATCGTCCGGCCGTCGCCGGACTGAACGCTCAGGAGGACGAACGAGGGCAGGACCTTGCCGCCGATGTCGGGGGGGATCGGCGCCTGGGCGAAAGCCGGGGCGGCCAGGGCCAGGCCCAAGACGGCAAACGTTTTCAGAGCTTTCATGGGCATAATCTCCTCGAGCTTTTTTAGTCGCACGAAGCCCGTTCTGTTCGTGATGACGGGAGCGCGCAACGCGCCCTCCGGCCGGAAGGCCGAAGGCGGCCGCCCTCAGTCCTTCAGGGCCTTCTGAAGCTCTTCCTTGAGCTTCGGGACGACCTCGAAGAGATCGCCGAGGATGCCGTAGTCGGCGACCTTGAAGATTGGCGCTTCCGGGTCCTTGTTGACGGCGACGATGACCTTGGACGACGACATCCCGGCCAGGTGCTGGATGGCGCCGGAGATGCCGACGGCCAGGTAGAGCTGGGGCGAAACGGTCTTGCCCGTCTGTCCGACCTGGTGCTGGTGGCCGATCCAGCCCGAATCGACGGCCGAGCGCGAGGCGCCCACGGCCGCCCGGGGGAAGATGGCGGCCAGGTCGCGGAGCAGTGCGAAGGCCTCAGGCCCCTTGAGCCCGCGGCCGCCGGAGACGACAACGTCCGCCTCGGTGACGTCGAGCTCGGCGCTCTCCTCCTTGAGGATCTCGGCGACCTTGCCCTTGACCGCGCCGTCCGGGACGGCGGCGGCCATCTTCACGATCTCCCCCGTGCCCGGGGCCGGCGGGCCGGCCGGGAAGACGTTCGGCCGCAGCGAGGCCAGCTGGGGCGAGGACTTCAGCCTGACAGTGAGCAGGGCCTTGCCGGCGTAGATGGGCCGGGTGTATTCGAGGGCGCCGTCCCTGACCTCGATCCGGGTGCAGTCGGCGGCCAGGGCGACGCCCAGCCGGGCCGCCACCCGCGGCGCCAGGTCCTTGCCCATGGCCGTGGCCGGGAAGAACAGGGCGGCCGGCTTCGTCTCGGCGGCGAATACGGCCAGGGCGACGGCGTAGGCCTGGGACGAATAATCGGCCAGGGCCGGGTCCTCGAGGACGTAGACCTTGGCCGCGCCGGCGGCGGCGGCGGTCCCGGCCAGCCCGGCCACGGAAGCGCCCGCCAGGACAGCGGCGGCCGTATCGCCGAGATCGGCGGCCCGGCGCCGGGCCTCGGCCAGGGTCTCGAGCGAGCTCTTCTTGATCTTTCCGTCGCGGATCTCGAGATATGCGGCGATCATGCGTCGTCTCCTCTAGATGACCTTGGCTTCGTCCCGCAGCAGGCGGGCCAGCTCGCGGGCCGTCTCGGCCGGATCGCCCTGCAGGACCTTGCCCGCCTGGCGGGCGGCCGGCACGTCCAGGCCGGTCACCTCGACCGCGGCGGCCGGCTCGCCGGGACCGAAGCCCAACTCTTCGAGCGTGACCGCGGGCACCGGCTTCTTTTTGGCGGCCATGATGCCCTTGAGCGTTTCGTAGCGGGGCTCGTTCAGCCCCTTCTGGGCGCTGACTACGGCCGGCAGCGTCAGCACGACCTTCTCCGTGCCGCCCTCGATCTCGCGCAGGGCGGTGGCCGTGCCGTCTTCGATCGCGAGCTTGGTCACGACGGTGGCCTGGGGCAGGCCCAGGAGCTCGGCCGTCATGGCCGGCACCTGGCTGTTGTCGGTCCCGACCGCCTGCTTGCCGAAAAGGAGCAGGTCGGCTCCGGGGAGCCTGCGCTCGACCGCCCGGGCGATGATGCGGGCCGTCCGTAGGCCGTCGTAGGTTTCCGGCGCTTCGTCCTTGACCAGGAGAGCCTCGTCGGCGCCCATGGCCAGGGCCTTGCGCAGGACCGCGGCGGCCTCGTCCCGGCCGACGGAAACGACCCGGACCGTGCCGCCCCGGGCCTCCTTGATCCGGAGGGCCTCCTCGACGGCGTATTCGTCGTAGGGGCTGATGACAAAGTTCAGGCCGTCCTCGGCGACGGCGTTCTGCTGGATGCGGATGCGCGATTCGGTGTCGGGCACGCGCTTGATGAAGACGCAAATGTTCATATGTTTCTCCTCCATGGCGGCCGGGCCGCCCGCGCCGGTCCGGCCGGCCCGTCTCAGGGCCGCTCGAACCTTTTCAGGACCAGCGCGGCGTTGGTCCCGCCGAAGCCGAACGAGTTGCTCAGGCCGTGCCTGATCTCGGCCGGGCGGGCCGCGTTCGGGACGTAGTCGAGGTCGCAGTCGGGATCGGGGAACTCGTAGTTGATGGTCGGCGGCATGACTTGGTGGTGGAGGACCAGGGCGGTGATGCCGGCCTCCAGGCCGCCGGCCGCGCCCAGCAGGTGGCCGGTCATGGACTTGGTCGAGTTGACGGCCAGCCGGCGGGCCTGGTCGCCGAAGACCGCCTTGACCGCCGCCGTCTCCGTCTTGTCGTTGAGCTCGGTCGAAGTGCCGTGGGCGTTGATGTACTGGACCTCCTCGGGCCGCAGCCCGGCGTCCTCGAGGGCCCGCCGCATGACCCGGATGGCGCCGTCGCCGTCTGGGGCGGGCGCGGCGACGTGGTAGGCGTCGCTGGTCATGCCGTAGCCGACGACCTCGGCGTAGATGCGGGCGTTCCGGCGCAGGGCCCGGCCGAGCTCCTCGAGGACGAGGACGCCGGCGCCTTCGCCCATGACGAAGCCGTCGCGCTTGGCGTCGAAGGGCCGTGAGGCCCGGGTCGGCTCGTCGTTCCGCTCCGACAGGGCCTTGATGGCGGTGAACCCGGCCAGGCTAAGGGGGGTCAGGGGCGCCTCGGCCCCGCCGGCGATCATGATGTCGGCCTCGCCCCGGGCGATGATCCGGAACGAGTCGCCGATGGCGTGGCTGCCGGTGCTGCAGGCCGTGGCGTTGGCGCAGTTGGGGCCCTTGGCCCCGAAGCGGATGGAGATCTGGCCCGAGGCCTCGTTGATGATCGTCTGGATAAGGAAGAAGGGCGAAACCCGGTCGGGGCCCTTCTCCCAGAGGACCTTGAGGTTCTCCTCGATGGAGCCCAGCCCGCCGATGCCCGAGCCGACGTAGGTGCCGGCCCGGTCGCTCGCGAGGTCGGCGGCCGGCAGGCCCGAGTCGGCCACGGCCAGCTCGGCGGCGGCCACGCCGTAGCGGATGAAGAGGTCCATCTTGCGGACCTCCTTGCGGTCGATGAACGCCAGCGGGTCGAAGTCCTTGACCTCGCCGCCGAAACGGGTCGAGTAGCGCGAGACGTCGAAGCGGGTCAGGGGGGCAATGCCGCTCTCGCCGCGGAGGAGGGCCTGCCAAGTCTTGACGGTCCCCGTGCCCAGCGGCGACACCAGGCCCACTCCTGTGACGACGACCCGGCGTCCGGGATGGTTCTCCCTGTTCATGGGGCGAACAGTCCTGGAGTCAGAGGAACGGAGCGGCGGGCTACTTGGCGTGCCCCGCGATATAATCGATGGCCTTGCCGACCGTGGTCAGCTTCTCGGCCTGGTCGTCGGGGATGTCCAATCCGAACTCGTCCTCCAGGGCCATGACCAGCTCGACGGTGTCCAGAGAGTCGGCGCCGAGATCATCGATGAAGGACGCGTCCTCCGTGACCTGCTCCTCGCTGATGCTCAGCTTGTCCGAAACGATCGCCCTGACCTTCTTGAGCAGCTCGTCTCTTTGCATCGTGTCCTCCTAGCAAGATTTCATGGATGATAACGGTCCGTCCGTATCACATATACATGCCGCCGTTCACGCTGACCACCTGGCCGGTGATGTAGGCTGCGTCGTCGGAGAGCAGGAATTTTACCGCATTCGCCACGTCTATGGGAAGCCCGAATTTTTTCAGGGGGATGAGGTCCAGGTAGGTCTTGCGGACGGCCTCGGGCAGGGCCCCGGTCATGGCCGACTCGATGAACCCCGGGGCGACGGCGTTGACGGTGATGGCGCGGCTGCCGACCTCGCGGGCCAGGGACTTGGCGAAGGCTATGACCGCGGCCTTGGAGGCGGCGTAGTTCGTCTGGCCGGCGTTGCCCATCTGCCCCGCGACCGAGGCGATGTTGACGATCCGGCCGTAGCGGGCGCCGATCATGGTCCGCAGGACGGCCCGGGAGAAGTTGAACGTCCCCTTGAGGTTGACCCGCAGGACGGCATCCCAGTCCTCCTCCTTCATGCGCATGAGGAGGGTGTCCCGGGTGATGCCGGCGTTGTTGACCAGGTGGTCGATCCGGCCGTGGGCCGCGGCCACGGCGGCCGCGACGCGATCGGCCGCGGCCGGGTCGCAGACATCGGCGTCGCGGGCCTCGGCCCGTCCGCCGGATTCGGCGATCGACCGGGCCACGGCCTCGAGCTTGTCCTTCTGTATATCGACCAGGACGACCGCGGCCCCTTCGGCCGCCAGCTCGCGGGCGATCGTCTCGCCGATGCCCTGGGACGCCCCGGTAACGATCGAGACCCGGCCTTCGAAGCGCTTCATGCGGCGTCTCCTCTCAGGACATGCTCGTAGCGGAGGATCTCGGCCTGGATCTTGGACTGGACCCCGTTGGCGACGAACTCCCGGGCCCGGGCGATGGCGTTGCGCACCGCGGCCGGGTTGGACCGGCCGTGGCCGATGATGCAGACGCCGTCGAGGCCGAGCAGCTGGGCGCCGCCGTATTCCGTATAATCGATCCTCTTGTAGACCCGCTTGAGGTGCCGCTTCATCAGGAGATAGCCGAGCTTGGCGAAGATGTTCTTGGTGATCTCGCTTCGGGCCATGGACATGACGCTCTGGACGACGCCCTCCGAGGTCTTGAGGGCGACGTTCCCGGTGAAGCCGTCGCTGACGACGACGTCGACGACGCCGGCGAACAGGTCCTTGCCCTCGACGTTGCCGACGAAGCGCAGGGGCGCGGCCTGGAGGCGGTCGAAAGCCTCCTTGACCAGGTCGTTGCCCTTGCCTTCCTCCTCGCCGATGCTCATCAGCCCGATGCGCGGCTCGGCCACGCCGGCCACGGCCTCCATGAAGATCTTGCCCATGATGGCGAACTGGACGAGGTTGTGGGGCTGGCAGTTGGCGTTGGCCCCGACGTCGAGGAGCAGCGTCTGCCCCTCGACCCCGGGCACCAGGAGGGCCAGGGCCGGCCGGTCCACGCCCTTGAGGGCGCCCAGGACGTCCCGGGAGATGTAGACGACCGCCCCGGTGTTGCCCATGCTGACGAAGGCGTCGGCCCGCCCGTCCTTGACGAGCTGGGCCGCGACCCGGATCGAGGAGGCCTTCTTCTTGCGGAAGGACAGCAGGCCTTCGGCCATGCCGATGGCTTCGGGGGCGTCGACGACGGTCAGGCCGGCCGGCAGGGAGCCGTGGCGGTCGAGCTCGCGGCGGATGGCGCTTTCGAGGCCGACGAGGATGATGTCGCCGCCCAGGTCATGGACGGCGTTCAAGGCTCCCGGTACGGTCGCCTTCGGCCCGAAATCCCCCCCCATGGCGTCGACGGCGATCTTCATGAGCGCCGCCCGGGTCAGTCTTCCGACCCTGCCGTCACCTGCCGTCCCTTGTAGTAGCCGCACTCGGGGCAGGCCCGATGGGGCAGCTTGGGTGTGCCGCACTTGGGACAGACGGAGAAGGTGGGCGTGGTCAGCCCGTCGTGGGAGCGGCGCTTCCCTTTTCTCGTCGGCGAATGGCGTCTCTTTGGATTAGGCATTTAACTCTTGTCTCTCACGGGAAGTTTGAGCTTATTCCAACGGGGATTGGATTCCTTGACCAGGCAGGAACAGTGGGCGTCGCGGATGATCTCGCCGCAGACGGCGCAGATGCCCTCGCAGTCCGGCGAGCACAGGGGCTTGGCCGGGAAGGTCAGATTCAGCTGTTCCAGGATGACGGCCCGCAGGTCGAGCTGTCGGTCGCTGTAGAACATCTGGTCGATCTTCTCGTCGCTCAGCTCCTCGGACAGGGCGTCCACGTCCTCGGGCAGGTAGACGAGATCGAACCGGCTGGCGACCGGGAACTCGAACGGCGTCAGGCAGCGGGAGCAGACGAAGCTCAGCCGGGCCGTGACCTGGCCCTGGACGTAGACTTCGTCGCCGGCCAGCCGGACGGTGACGTCGGCGTGGGCCGGCTCCAGGAAGACCGCGTTTTCCTCGACCAGGTCCAGGCTCAGGAACTCGAAGTCCCGGGAGACCCGGAGGCCCTCCTTGGGGAGGCGGTCGATATCGATAAGCATGGCACTATCCACTGGAAACCTCACAAAATTGTCAATTCATTATAACAGCCGCCCAAGGGATGTCAAATAGGCCCGCGGTTCGGCCCGGGGGAGCGGACGGAGGGGCGGCCGGGACGAGCGGCCCGGGCTTGAATCCGGGGCCCCGCCCCGTATAAAATGGGGGCATGGCCGGATACGACACCCGGGTCGATTACAAGGGACAGGCCTACATCGTCCAGACCCAGGACAAGGGCCCCGGGGCTCAATACATAGAATCGCTCATCTACCGGGCGGGCCAGCTGCTGGCCTCCAAGAGGTCCTTCTACACGGCTTTCCTGGGGCTGCCCGACGCCGCCGAGCGCATCGCCCGGCAGATGGAGGAGCAGCACAAGACCATCCTGGGCCAGATCGTCGAAGGCAGGTACGACTGACCTCTCCCCGGCTCTTCCTCATCGACGGGAACTCCCTCCTTTACCGTTCCTATTACGCCATCCGCGGCCTGAGCAATTCGGCCGGCTTCCCGACCGGGGCCATCTACGGCTTCATCGCCGCCATCCGCAAGCTCCTGGACGAGGAGAAGCCGGAGTACCTGGGGGTGGTCTTCGACGTCAAGGGCCCGACCGTCCGCCACGAGGAATTCGAAGCCTACAAGGCCCACCGCAAGCCCATGCCCGAGGACCTGGTTGTCCAGGTCCCCAAGCTCAAGGACCTGCTCCGGGCCCTGCGCATCGCCACGGCCGAGTTCGCCAGGTACGAGGCCGACGACGTCATCGCCTCGCTGGCCGCCCGGGCCGCCGCCCGGGGCCTGCGGACGGTCGTCGTCACCACCGACAAGGACCTGCTTCAGATCGTCGACGCCTCGACCACGGTCTGGAACCCGTCCAAGGAAAAGATGATCGACGCCGCCGGGGTCAAGGAGTTCTTCGGCGTCGAGGCCGGGGCGGTCATCGACGTCCTTTCGCTCTGGGGCGATCCCACGGACAACGTCCCCGGCGTCCCGGGCATCGGCGAGAAGACGGCCAAGTCGCTCATCGGGCAATTCGGCTCGCTCGACGGCCTGCTGGCCCGCCTCGACCAGGTCAAGAACCCCCGGGTCCGGCAGAAGATCGAGGAGAACCGGGAGATGCTCGATCTCAGCCGGCGGCTGGTCACGGTCTGCCGCGACCTGCCGATCGAGCTCGACCTGGAGCGCTACGGCGTGCAGGAGCCGGACGAGGCGGAGACCCTCCGGCTCTTCGGCGAGCTCGAGTTCGCCAAGCTCGTTCCGGAGTTCCTCCGGCCGCGGCGGCCGGCCGGCCGGGAGTTCCGGACCGTCGTCGACGAGGCCGAGCTCCGGGCCCTGGCGGCCCGGATAGCCCGGGCCGGGGCCGTG
The DNA here is from genome assembly GCA_022711665.1 of Acidobacteriota bacterium. Taxonomy (GTDB): domain Bacteria; phylum Acidobacteriota; class Aminicenantia; order Aminicenantales; family Saccharicenantaceae; genus RBG-16-66-30. Next base: position 523,613 of record JAKLEN010000001.1, read on the forward strand.
GCCCTGGATACGGAGACGACCTCGCCGTCGCCGACGCGGGCCGGCCTCGTCGGCCTGTCGTTCGCCCTCGAGCCGGGGGAGGCCTTCTATGTCCCGGTGGGACACGACTATCTCGGCGCCCCGGCCCAGATCCCCAAGGCCCGGGCCCTGGCCGTCCTGAAGCCCGTCCTGGAGGACCCCGGCGTCCTCAAGACCGGCCAGAACATCAAGTACGACATGATCGTCCTCGAACGCGAGGGCGTCCGCCTGGCCGGCCTGGCGCGCGACACCATGGTCCTTTCGTACCTGCTCGAGCCGAACTGGGGCAAGCACGGCCTCGACCGCATCGCCCTGCACTACCTCCGGGAGACCAAGACGCCCTACGAGGAGGTGGCCGGCAAGGGCAAGGCCGGGGTGACCATGGACAAGGTGGCGGTCGAAAAGGCCGCGCCCTACGCCTGCCTGGACGCCGCCCTGACCCTGGAGCTCGGCCAGCTCCTGTCGGACAAGGTCCGGGAGAGGAAGCTCGACCGGCTCTATGAAGATATCGAACGGCCCCTCATCCCCCTCCTGGCCCGCATGGAGATGGCCGGCGTCCGGGTCGACCCGGCCGTGCTCAAGGCCATGTCCAGGGAGCTCGAGGCCGAGCTCGGCCGGCTGGAGAAGGAGATCCACGGGGAAGCCGGCTGCGCCTTCAACATCAATTCGCCCCGCCAGCTGGCCGAGATCCTCTTCCACAAGCTCGGCCTGCAGGCCGGCCGCCGGACCCGTGTGACCAAGGGCTTTTCCACCTCCATCGACGTCCTCGAGGAGCTGGCCGCGATCCATCCCCTGGCCCGGCACGTCCTGGACTACCGGCAGATGGCCAAGCTCAAGTCGACCTACGCCGACGCCCTGACCGGGCTCATCGACCCGGAGACGGGGCGCATCCACACCTGCTACAACCAGACCGTGGCCTCGACCGGCCGGCTGTCGTCGAGCGAGCCCAACCTGCAGAACATCCCCATCCGGGGGCCGTGGGGAGCGCGCTTCCGCCGGGCCTTCGTCCCGGACCCGGGCCACGTCCTGCTGGCCGCCGACTACTCCCAGGTCGAGCTGCGCGTCCTGGCCCATCTCTCGGGCGACCCGGCGCTCGTCGAGACCTTCCTGGCCGGCCGGGACATCCACGAGGAGACGGCCCGCCAGGTCTTCGGCCAGGCCGGCGAGGAGGCCCGGCGAAGGGCCAAGATCATCAATTTCAGCATCATCTACGGCACGTCATCCTTTTCCCTGGCCCGCGAGCTGGGCACGTCCACGGCCGAGGCCCAGAAGTTCATCGACCGCTACTTCGCCGAGCGGCCCAAGGTCCGGGAGTACCTCGACCGGGTGGTCGAGGAGGCCCGGGAGCGGGGCTGGTCGGAGACGATCTTCGGCCGCCAGCGCCAGGTGCCCGAGCTGCGGGCCCCGGACCGGGCCCTGCAGCAGGCCGGGCGGCGGATCGCGCTCAACAACCCGGTCCAGGGATCGGCGGCCGACATCATCAAGCTGGCCATGCTCCGGGCCGACCGGGCCCTGGCCGGCCGCCGGCGCGAAACGCGGATGATCCTCCAGGTCCACGACGAGCTGATCTTCGAGGTCCCGGAGGGCGAGGAGACGGCCGTCGGGGCGCTCGTCCGGGAAGCCATGGAAGGGGCCGCCGAGCTGGCCGTGCCCCTCGTCGTCCACCTCGGGTTCGGACCCAACTGGGCCGACGCCAAGTAGCCCCCCTTTTTACGGGTTCTTCTCCCATCTCCGGGATTCCCTCTCGCGGCGGCGATGTGCCGGCGCGGAGCGGAGTTTAGAGAGCGGAGGTCAGAATCATGGCCGAGCGCTCGAGGCCGGGATTCTGAGAAATATCTTAGAGAAGTTCTTTCTCCTATATCTCCCAGAAGCAGGGATCCTACCGGAAATAGGAGAAGAACCTTTTTTAAAGGGCTTTCTGGAAGGCCCGGTACTTCTTGTACACCTGGCCGCCCATGCGCTCCATCTCGGCCCTGACCTTGACGTTGGCCTCCATCTCGTGGTGGGTGTCGATCTTCTCCATGCCGGCCTCGTAGGCGGCGATCAGGACCTTGATGCCCATGAGGACGTCCAGGCCCTGGCCCCGGTACTGGTCCTTGACCGCCCCGAGCAGCAGGTCGAGCTGCTTGGTCCGGCGGGCCGCCCGGAGGACGTGGATGAAGCCGAACGGGAAGAGGCGGCCGCGGGCTTTGAGGATGCCCTCGGTCATGTCCGGCATGGCGATGATGAAGGCCACGACCTGGCCGTCCTTGCGGATGGCCTTGACGAAGCGGGGATCGAGGATGGGCAGGAAGCGCCGGGCCAGGTCGTCCATCTCCTGCTCCTCGAGTGGGGCGTAGCCGTAGATGTTCCCGGCCATGTAGCACTCGTTCATGAGGGACAGGATGGGCCGGACCCAGGGCTTGATCTCCTTGCGGCTGTGGAACTCGAGGATCTCGAAAGTGCCCCGTTTCATGGCCCGCTCGTAGATCTTCTTGTAGAGCTCGGGCGGCTCCTTGGGCACGTCGAGCTTGTAGACGAACCAGTCGTTGTCCTTGGAGTAGCCCTCCGCCTCGAGCCACTTCGGCATCCACTCGAAGTTGTAATAGGTGGCGATCGTGGCCCGGTGATCGAAGCCCTCGATGAGGAAGCCCTCGGGATCCTGGTCGGAGAAGCCGTAGGGTCCGACGATCCGGGTCATGCCTTTGTCCCGGGCCCAGGCCTCGATCCGGCCGAGCAGGGCCCGGAAGACCTCGGGATCCTCGTAGGTTTCGAGATAGCCGAAGCGGGCCGACTTCTCGTTCCGGTGCTCGTTGTAGCGGTGGTTGACGATGCCCATGATCCGCCCGGCCGGGCGGCCGTCCTTGAAGGCCAGGAGCAGGAGGGTGTCGCAGTAGCCGAAGGCCTTGTTCTTGCGGCGGTCGAAATACTTCCAATCGTCCGAGAACAGCGGATGGACCCAGTTCCCGTGGCCGGCGTGGATCTTCTCGGGCAGGTAGATGAAGGTTTTCAGGTCCTTCCGGGACGCGACCTCTCGGATCTCAACGGCCATTCTGCACCTCGTCTCTCGGAATGGGGTTTCGCGCCTCCTCTTATCCTCCTTTTCGGCCGAAAAAGCAACCGAAAATCCGGCCGTTCCGGGCCGCCCGTCCGGAGCCGGCGCGCCCCTGGAAAACCCTGTTTAAAAACGGTGGACATCCTGTGGATATTCTTGACATCCCCCCGAGCCGACACTATACTGGGCCTTCTTTCTTTATTAAGGAAGGCAACCCGTCCCAATGAACGTCGAAACAACCGTCCTCCTCACGATCCTCGTCCCCATCCTAGGCTCCTTCGCGGTCCCGCTTTTCGGCCTGGCCGCGAAGCGCGCCCGCTCGGCCTGGGCCGTGCTGGTGAGCGGCCTGACGGCCGTCCTGCCGCTGACCCTCCTCCCCTTCGCTCTCCAGGGAGGGGAGCAGGTCATCCGCAAGCCCCTCGTCCAGGGCTTCGACTTCATCCTCGTGGTCGATCCCCTGGCCGTGTTCATGGCCGCGGTCTCGTCCTTCATCGGCTTCCTGATCGTGGTCTACTCCCTGGGCTACATCCGGCACGAGGAAAACCAGAACGAGTATTACCTGATGGTCCTGCTCTTCATCGGCTCGATGATGGGGCTGGTCTTCTCGGGTAACCTCATCTTCATCTACCTGTTCTGGGAGATCATCGCCATCGCCTGCTGGCGCCTGATCGGCTTCTACCGCGAGCCGGCCCACGTCCGGAAGGCCGACAAGGCCTTCCTGCTGACCTTCTTCGGCGCGGTGGTCATGCTCCTCGGCTTCGTCCAGATCTACGGCGTCACCAACACCTTCGACATTACGGCCATGCGCGGCACGCTCGTCCCGGGGACGGCCGTCCTGCTCATCCTCTTCGGCCTGTTCTCGAAGTCGGCCACGGTGCCGCTCCACACCTGGCTGCCGGACGCCGGCGTGGCCCCGACCACGGTCACGGCCCTGCTCCACGCCGCCGTCCTGGTCAAGATCGGCGTCTACGCCTTCGCCCGCCTGTTCATATACACGTTCCGCCTGCCCGACGGCTGGCGCGAGGCCCTGCCGATCATCGTCATGATCTCCAGCCTGGTCGCGGCCGGCGCGGCCGCCGTCGAGACCGACTTCAAGCGCATCCTGGCCTATTCCACAGTCAGCCAGATCGGCTACATCTTCCTTGGTTTCAGCATGATGAACGCCGCCGGGGTGTCCGGGTCGGTGCTCTTCATCCTGATGCACGGGCTGGCCAAGGCCGGCCTCTTCCTCTGCGCCGGCATCGTCATCCACGCCGTCCACACCAAGGACATCCGCGAGATGGGCGGGCTCATCAAGACCATGCCGGTCACGGCCGTGGCCTTCCTGGTCTGCTCCTTCTCGGTTATAGGCATCCCGCCCTTCGGCGGGTTCTTCTCGAAGTTCCTGGTCATCCTCGGCACCGTCCAGGGAGGACGGCCCTGGGTGGCCGCTATGGCTCTGTTCACAGCCGTCCTGACGATGTACTACCTCTTCAAGGTCTTCTCGATGGTCTTCCTGGGTGAGGCCAAGCATCCGGCCCCCGAGGGGACGAAATCCATGGTCTATGTCGTCGCCGCCCTGGCCGTCCTCAGCCTGGCGGCCGGCCTGTTCATCTCCTACCCGATGAAACTGGCCAATATCGCGACGACGCAGATGAGTTGGTGGCTCCGATGACGCCCAAAATGCTGCTTCTTCCGATCCTGCTGCCGGCGGTTCTGGCCGTCGTGCTCCTCCTCCTGCCCCGGGCCCTGCGCCTGCTGCGGGACATCCTGGCGGTGGCCGGCGCCGGCGCGCTGCTCTATTACGCCTTCGTCTTCTTCTCCGTAAAGGACCTCCGCCTGGCCGTGCCCTGGCTGGGGATGGGCATCGACTTCGACCTGCGGCTCTACCACTTCTCCAGCTTCATCCTCCTGGCCCTGGCCGGCTTCCTCCTCCTGATCACGATCTACACGACGGTCCGGATGAAGGACGCGCCCCGGGGCCGGGAATTCATGGCCTACGTCTTCCTGACGGCGGCCTTCGCCAACGGGGCGGCCCTGGCCAACAACTTCGTGCCGTTGCTCTTCTTTTGGGAGGGCCTGCTGGTCACCCTGTACGGCATGATCACGATCGGCGGTCGGCCGACCTCGGGCCGGACGGCGGTCAAGGCCCTGCTGATCAGCGGCTTCTGCGACTTCTGCATGATCCTGGGCATCGGCCTGCTCTGGAGCGTGGCCGGCACGTCCACGATGTCGGACATCTCGGTCGAGCCGACCGGACTGGCCGCCGTCGCCTTCGTCCTTATGATGATCGGCGCCGCGGGCAAGGCCGGGGCCATGCCCTTCCACACCTGGATCCCGGACGCGGCCGTCGACGCCCCCGTGACCTTCATGGCCTTCCTGCCGGCCGCCTTCGAGAAGCTCCTGGGGATCTACCTCCTGGCCCGCATCTCGCTCGATTTCTTCAAGATCCGGCCCGGCAGCGGTCTCTCGCTCCTGCTCATGATCGTCGGCGCCGTGACCATCGTCCTGGCGGTCCTGATGGCCCTGGTCCAGAAGGACCTCAAGCGGCTGCTCTCCTACCACGCCGTCAGCCAGGTCGGCTACATGATCCTGGGCATCGGCACGGCCATCCCCGTCGGCATCGCCGGCGGCATCTTCCACATGATCAACCACGCCATGTACAAGAGCGGCCTGTTCCTGAGCGCCGGGTCGGTCGAGCACCGGACCGGCACGACCGAGCTCAAGAAGCTCGGCGGCCTGGGCCGGGAAATGCCGCTCACGGCCCTGGGCTTCACCGTCTGCGCCCTGGCCATCTCGGGCGTCTGGCCGCTCAATGGCTTCGTCTCCAAGGAGATGGTCTTTCACGGCGCCGTCGAGACGGGCTCCACGATCTTCGCCATCGCCGCCTGGGTCGGGGCCATCTTCACCTTCGCCTCGTTCCTCAAGGCCGGCCACTCGGTCTTCTTCGGCGAGCGGTCGAAGGAGGTCCCGGCGGTCAAGGAGAGCCAGCCGGCCATCGTCCTGCCGATCCTCGTCCTGGCCGGGCTGTGCGTCCTCTTCGGCGTCTACAACAAGCTGCCCCTGACGCTGTTCATCCAGCCCATCCTCCAGGGCCGCGGCGAAGCCGGCGCTCACGTCGACTTCACCGCCCACGCCCTGGCCGTCTTCAACCCGGTGGCCCTGATCTCGATCGGCTGCCTGGTCCTGGCCTTCCTGCTCCACGCCTACGGCTTCCGCAAGGGCGGCCGCAAGGCCTATCTGGCCTCGGAGCCCATCCACAACCTGCCCGGCATGCATCAGGCCTACGACCTGGCCGAAAAGCGGGTCTTCGATCCCTACGACCAGGGCCTCAAGGTCATCCGGGGGCTGTCCCTGGGCCTCTTCAAGGGCATCGACCGGCCCATCGATTTCTTCTTCGAAAAGATCGTCACCTTCACCGGCGCCAAGTTCACCGGCATCCTGAAAAAGGCCCACAACGGGCATTACGCGAATTACCTGGCCTGGTGCCTGGCCGGCCTGATCATCCTGGCCGGCCTCATCGGTCTGCTCGCGCAATAGAGGAGGAGCGTTGATCATACTCTTCATCGTCCTGCCCCTCATCGTGGCCGGCCTGCTGCCGATCATCGGCAAGGTCTCGCGCCGCGTCCTGCCGGACGCCCTGGCCAACGCGACCCTCCTTGCGCTGCTCGTCTACGCCGTGGTCGCGGGCCGGGGCCTCATCGCCGACGGCCCCGTCCTCCAGCAGCTGTCCTGGCTGGGAGAGGCCGTCAACGTCCGGCTGGCCCTGGACGGGTTCAGCCTGTTCATGCTCATGGCCGTCTCCCTCGTCGGGCTGGCGGCCGGCCTGTTCTCGATCGACTACATGGAGCACTACGGGGCCAAGGCCAATTTTTACGCCCTGTACCTGGTCATGATCGCCGGCATGAACGGCCTCATCCTGGCCACGGACCTGTTCAGCGTCTACGTCTTCCTTGAGGTGGCCGCCATCGCCTCCTACGCCCTGGTCGCCTTCGGCCTCGGCCGGGACGAGCTCGAGGCCGCCTTCAAGTACCTGATGCTCTCGGTCGTGGCATCGGCCTTCCTGGTGGTCGGCATCGCCGTCATCTTCGGCCTGACCGGCCAGCTCGACTTCGCGGCCGTGGCGGCCGGGCTCAAGGAGGTCAACGCCGGCCCGGTCCTGGGGCTGGTCACGGCCTTCTTCCTCCTGGGATTCGGCCTCAAGGCGGCCCTGGTCCCCTTCCACGCCTGGCTGCCGGACGCCCACCCGTCGGCCCCGGCGCCGATCTCGGCCGTCCTGTCCGGCCTGCTGATCAAGGTCTCCGGCGTCTACGCCCTGACCCGCATCTTCATCAATGTCTTCGGCCTGACCCCGGCCCTGTCGGCGGTCCTGATGGCCCTGGGCGCCGTGTCAATCGTCGTGGCGGCCCTGCTGGCCCTGGGCCAGAAGGACATGAAGCGGATGCTGGCCTACTCCTCGATCAGCCAGGTGGGCTACATCGTCCTGGGCCTGGGCATCGGCACGCCCCTGGGCATCGCCGGCGGCCTCTTCCACCTCTTCAACCACGCCCTGGCCAAGGGGCTGCTCTTCTTGACCAGCGGATCGGTCCAGCAGGCCACCGGCACCCGGGACATGGACGAGATGGGCGGCCTGGCCAAGCGCATGCCGGTCACGGCCGTGACCAACCTCATCGGGTCCCTGTCGATCGCCGGCGTGCCGCCGCTCAACGGCTTCTGGTCGAAGCTGATCATCATCGTGGCCCTGGTCCAGGCCGGCCATCCGGTCTACGCCGTCATCGCCGTCCTGGCCTCGGTCCTGACCCTCTGGTACTACCTGCTCATGCAGCGGAAGGCCTTCTTCGGCAAGCTCAACGAAAAGTGGGCCGCCGTCAAGGAGGCCCCCTTCTGGATGACCGCCGCGGTCGTCCTCCTGGCCCTCCTCTGCGTGGGTGTCGGCATCCTGTTCTCGTCGACCGTCACGACCTGGATCCAGCCGGCCGCCGACATCCTGGCGGACGGCGTCCACGCCGCGACCGGATCGTGGGGATTTTAAGCGATGATCCTGCAAACCGCACTTCTCATCGGCCTGGTGATCTTCTCGGTCCTGGCCATCGTCCTGAGGGACCTGCTCAAGTCGGCCATCTCCCTGGCCGTGGCCAGCCTCCTCCTGGGGATCATCTTCTTCCGGATGAAGGCGCCGTACGCCGGCGCCTTCGAGATCTCCGTCGTAGCCGGCCTGATCACGGTCCTGTTCGTCCTGACCATCGCCCTGACGAAGTCCGGCGACGATGTCCGCGAGTCGAAGATCGCCAACTGGGTCTTCCCGCTCGTCTTCGTCGCCTTCATCGTCATCGACGCCCTGGTCATGAAGAGCCTGCTGGGCAAGGTCCCGGCCCTGCCCGCGGCGGCCGAGGCCGGCGGCTTCGGCGACGTCCTCTGGCGGGGACGGACGCTGGACCTGATCGGCCAGATCGCGGCCATCCTGGCCGGCGTCTTCGCCGTCCTGGCCCTGTTCCGCAAGAAGGACAAACATGAGTAACACCTGGTACCTGTATCTCTTCTTCGCCGCGGCCCTGATCGGCGCCGGCGTCCTCGGCCTCCTGGGCAAGCGCAACCTCATCAAGCTGTTCATCGCCATCGAGGTCCTGGGCAAGGGGATCAGCCTGATCCTGATGGGCACCGGCCTGGCCAAGGCCAGCCTCCTGACCGCCCAGGCGCTGGTCATCACCTACATCGTCATCGAGGTCAGCCTGGTGGCCACGGCGCTGGCCCTGATCATCAACGTCTACCGGCAGACCAAGTCCCTGGACGTCCGGGGCCTGTCCAAGCTGAAAGGCTAAGCCATGACCGGAATCGGCATTCTGCTCTCCCCGCCCCTGGCCTTCTTCGTCTTCCTGGCCGCCGCCCTGGGCCTTTACGCCCTGGGCCGGGGCATGGCCCCCAAGCTGACCAAGACCGGCGGCAAGCTCGCGGCCTACGCCTGCGGCGAGAATATCCCCGCCGCCAAGGTCCAGTTCGGCTATCGCCTGTTCTTCTTCATCGCCCTGTTCTTCACCATGATGCACGTCGCCGTCCTGGTCATCGCCACGGTGCCGTCGGGCAAGATCGTCTTCTTCGCCCTCTTCTACCTGGCCATGATCGCGCTGGCCGTCTCGTCCCTGATCACGAGGAGTTAACATGCTCAACAAGCTGACGCGCTGGTCCAGGATCAAGTCGCCCTGGATCCTGCACCTCAACTCCGGCGCCTGCAACGCCTGCGACATCGAGATCGTCGCCGCCCTGACGCCGCGGTTCGACGTCGAGCGCTTCGGGGTCCTGCTCAAAGCCACCCCGCGGCACGCCGACGTCATCATCGCCAGCGGCCCCGTCACCCGGCAGATCCGGGACCGGATAGTCCGCATCTACGAGCAGACGCCGAACCCGAAGTTCGTCATCGCCGTCGGCGCCTGCGCCATGTCCGGCTGCGTCTACCGCGGCGCCTACAACATCATGGGCGGCATCGACCAGGTCATACCGGTGGACATGTACGTCCCCGGCTGCCCGGCCCGCCCCGACGCCATCGTCGACGGCGTGGTCAAGCTCCTGGGCAAACTCTAGCGCAAAGGAACGCCATGTCCGACATCGAGATCGTCGAAAGCCTGAAGCGGGACCTCGGGGCCCGGGCCCTCGAGATCGCCAACCCCGACCGGCGCCGCATCTTCCTCAAGGTCGCGCCGGCCGAGCTCGTCGGGGCCGTCAGTCTGCTCCGCGACAAATACGACTGCGCCTACCTGGCCACGGTCACCGGCCTGGACAGGGGCGAAGCCTTCGAGCTCCTGTACCATTTCGCCTCGCCCGTCGCCTGCGTCTCCGTGCGGACGGAGATCCCGCGGACCGCGCCGCGGGTGGCCTCGATCTGCGCCGTCATCCCCGGCGCCATCCTCTACGAGCGGGAGATCCAGGAGATGTTCGGGATCGCCGTCGAGGGGATCCCCGATCCCCGCCGCCTGAACCTGCCGGACGACTGGCCGGACGGCCAGTACCCGCTGCGGAAGGACTGGAAGCACGTCCGGCCCGCCGAAGTCATCCCCGGAGGAAAGTCATGAGTTTCGAGATCCCCATCGGCCCCCAGCACCCGGCCCTCAAGGAGCCGATCAGCCTGCGCATGACCGTCGACGGCGAGGTCATCACCGGGGTGGACATCCGGCTGGGCTACAACCACCGCGGCGTGGAGAAGCTGGCCGAGCAGAAGACCTGGATCCAGAACATCTACCTGACCGAGCGCATCTGCGGCATCTGCTCCCACTCCCACGCCACCTGCTATGTCCAGGCCGTCGAGAAGCTCATGGAGCTCCTGCCGCCCCGGCGCGGCCTCTACATCCGCTACCTCGTGTCCGAGCTCGAGCGGGTCCACAGCCATCTCCTCTGGCTCGGCGTGGCCGGCCACGAGGCCGGCTTCGACTCGTTCTTCATGTACACCTGGCGGGACCGCGAGATCGTCATGGACCTCCTGGAGATGATCTCCGGCAACCGGGTCCACTACGCCATCAACACGATCGGCGGCGTCCGCCGCGACATCGACGAGGGCCAGAAGGCCAAGATCCTCGAGGGCGTCGCCACGCTGCGGAAGCGGAGCGAGTACTACTTCGCCATCGGCGCCAACGAGCCCAGCTTCGTGGCCAGGATCGCCGGCGTCGGGATGCTGAGCAAGGAGCAGGCCGTCTCCCTCTGCGCCGTCGGGCCCGTGGCCCGGGCCTCGGGCGTGGCCCGCGACGTCCGCAAGGAGGACCCCTACGCCGTCTATGACGAGCTCGATTTCGAGCTCTGCACGGCCGACAGCTGTGACGTCCTCGGCCGGGTCGTGGTCCGGGTCAAGGAGCTGCTCGAGTCCTACAAGATGATCGAGCAGATGGTCCGGAACCTGCCCGACGGCGACATCGCGGTCAAGGCGCCGCGCAAGGCCAAGCCGGGCGAGGCCGTCAGCCGCTACGAGGCGCCGCGCGGCGAGAACATCCACTACGTCAAGTCCAGCGGGGCCGACAAGCCCGAGCGGCTCAAGGTCCGGGCGCCCACCCTGGGCAATTACCCGGCCACGATCGAGATGCTGAAAAAGGGCTTCATCGCCGACATCCCCCTGATCTTCGCCGCCATCGACCCCTGCATCTGCTGCGCCGAGAGGGCCGTGACCCTGGTCGATGCCGCGAACGGCGCCGAGTCCATCGTCCGGATGAGCGAGCTCCGCCGGCGGGCGCTCGCCCGGGCCAAGAACGCCCCTGTGAAAGGCAACGCGGTATGGCCGTTCTGAGAAACCTCCTCTACCTCCTGGTCTATCCCGGGATCCTGTTCCTTTTCGTCTATTCGACGTTCTGCGAGTGGTACGACCGCAAGGTCTTCGCCCGCCTCCAGAACCGGATGGGCCCGACCCACACGGGCAAGTTCGGCCTCCTCCAGCCCATCGCCGACTTCTTCAAGCTCATGGCCAAGGAGGACATCGTTCCCGAGGCCGCCGACAAGGGCCTCTTCAACGCCCTGCCGGCCGTCGGCCTGGCCGTGGTCTCGACGGCGGCCCTGCTGCTGCCCGTCTGGAACTTCGACCTGGGCCAGCCGGGCTGGACCTCCTTCTCCGGCGACATCATCGTCATGCTCTACCTGCTGAGCCTGCCGACCCTGATCCTGTTCCTGGCCGCCTGGTCCTCGACCAGCCTGTTCTCGACGATCGGCGGGGCCCGCGTCCTGACGATGCTCTTCGGCTACGAGGTGCCCCTCTTCCTGTCCGTCCTGAGCCCGGCCCTGCTGGCCGATTCCTGGCGGCTGGCCGAGATCGCCGCTTTCTACCAGAAGAGGCCCATCCTGCTCCTGGCCAACGTCCTCGGCTTCCTCGTCGCCCTGGTGGCCGTGCAGGCCAAGCTCGAGCGCACGCCCTTCGACATCCCCGACGCCGAGACCGAGATCGTCGGGGGCACGTTCACCGAGTACTCGGGCAAGAAGCTGGCCCTGTTCCGGCTGACCTTCGATATCGAAACGGTCGTCGCCAGCGGCCTCCTGGCCGCCGTCTTCCTGGGCGGCTTCCCGGGCGGCGCGATCGTCGGCTTCCTCCACTTCGTCGTCAAGACCCTGTTCGTCATCTTCCTCCTGTCGTGCATCCGGGCCATGTCCTCCAGGATCCGCGTCGACCAGGTCATCGCGCTGTCGTGGAAGGTCCTGGCCCCGCTGGCCCTCGTCCAGCTGCTGGTCAGCATCCTCCTGAAGGGACTCCTGTCATGAGAATCGCCGCCTTCCTGCCCGAGCTTCTGCGCCACCTCTTCAAGAAGCCGGCCACCGTCGACTACCCCTTCCAGAAGCTGGAGGTCCCCCAGGGCTTCCGGGGCACGCCCTATCTCAACCCCGAGATGTGCATAGTCTGCAAGTCCTGCGAGAGGGACTGCCCGGCCGAGGCCATCGAGATCAGCGACGTCAACCCGGCCGAGAAGCGGTTCAAGATGGTCATCCACAACGACCGCTGCATCCACTGCGCCCAATGCGTGGATTCCTGCCCCACCAGCCCCAAGGCCATGCAGATGGACAGCCTGTTTGAGATCGCCACGGACGACCGCCACAACCTGAAAAAGGAATGGGTCTACGTCCGGGCGGTGCTGAAACCCAAGGCCCCGGCGGCCGCCCCCGCGGCGCCGGCCGCTCCCGCCGCCGAGCCCAAGGCCTGACCTTATCCCGGAATCCCCAGCCCTCGTCCGATCCGCGCGGACGGGGGCTTTTTTTGCCCTTCTATCATTTCCGGGTTTCCCTTTCGAGGCAGCGAGGGGAGATATCGGGAGTAAGCGCTTTCCGAAGATATTTCTCAGGTTCCCGGCCTCGAGTGCTCGGCCGTGATCCTGACCTCCGCTCCCAAGAGTCCGCTACGCGCCGGACCGGGGAACTAGAGGCGATACCCTGAGCTAGGCCGGAGAGAGAGCCGCTGCCTCTTTCCTTTCCCCGAGACACTCTCGAGGCCGCGATGGGTATCGCCTCGCAGGTCCCCGTTGCTGGAGAGGGGGGCCCGCGGAGCGGGGGGGAACCGTGCAAACTGGTTCCCAGGGGGGCCGGGGAACTAGAGGCGATACCCTGAGCGAAGCCGGAGAGAGTGTCTCTCTATATCTTCATCGGCATGAGGACGTAGATGTTGGTCAGCGTCTCTTCCGGCTCGGGCCTCAGGAGGACGGCGCTGTTCTCGTCCTTGAGCTCGAAGAGGACTTTCTCCGAGCCGACGGTCGTCAGGAAGTCCAGCAGATACTGGGCGTTGAAGCCGATCTCCAGGTCCGGCCCCTTGTATTCGACCGCCAGCCGGTCGCGGGCCTCGCCGATCTCGGGGTTCGAGGAGAAGAGGCGCAGCCGGTTCTTCTCGATAGTGAACTTGATGCCCTTGGAGCGTTCGGCCGACAGCAGCGAGACGCGGCGGATAGCGTCGGCCAGCTCGGCCCGGCCAAGGACCAGGCGGGCGGGGTTGTCCTTGGGGATGACCGCCTGGTAATTGGGGAATTTGCTCTCGATGATCCGGGAGATAAGGGTCCGCGGGCCGACCCGGAAGAAGAGGTTGTTCTCGTCCATGTCGAAGGCGACCGTCTCGTCCTCGAGCCGGCGGATCTCGTTGAGGGTCTTCTTGGCCACGATCACCCCCAGCTCTTTCTCGACCTTGAGCCCGTCCTCGGCCTTCCTGGTGTAGGACAGCCGGTGGCCGTCGGTGCTGATGAGCTCGACCTGGCGGTTCTTCAGGGCCAGGAGGGCGCCGTTGAGGTAATAGCGCTGTTCCTGGGTGATGGCGTAGAAGACGCGCTCGATCATGTCCTTGAGGTCCTGAAGAGGCAGGACAATGCCCTGATCGAACTTGGCGTCCGGCACCTGGGGATAGTCTTCCTTGGCCAGGCAGAGGATCTTGAACTCGCTCTCCCCGGACCTGATCTCCAGGGTCGTGTCCTTCAGCTCGAGCTCGACCGTCCCCCCCTCCGGCAGGGACTTGACGATCTCGAAGATCTTCTTGCCGTTGACCGTGATGGCCCCGGGCTTTTCGATATCCGCCCCGATATGCGTCCGCAGGCCGACCTCCAGGTCGGTGCCGACGAGCTCGATGTCGCCGGCCGTGACGTTCATCAGGATGTTCGCCAGTATGGGCATCGTGTTCCGTTTCTCCACGATACCCTGAAGAATCTGCAGCTCTTCGAGGAAGGCTTCCTTGGGGAGTGAGAATTTCATCGGCTCACCTTTCGCGACGCGCTTCTTGGCCCGTCTGGGATCTTCTTTTATTCTTATTATCTAAATCAGAACAATCATAAAATCAAGAAGAGGAATAAGAATATCCTCTGCAAATGTGGATATCCCGGCCAAAGTGTTGATCGTTCTCATTGGGCCAGGGTTATAAGGGTGTTGATCGTTTTGTTGAATTCGGGATCGTCGTTGCGCAGCTTCTCGATCTTGCGGATGCTGTGGATGACGGTGGTGTGATGTTTTCCACCGAATTTCTTGCCGATCTCGGGCAGCGAGGAATTCGTCATCTCCTTGGCCAGGTACATGGCTACCTGGCGGGGGAAGGAGACCTTGGGGGAGTTGTTCTTGGACTTGAGCTGGGAAGGCTTGATCTTATACTCGTGGCAGACCAGCTTCTGGATCTTTTCCACAGTGACGATGCTGGCCGAGGTGTCCAGGAGGCCCTTGAGGGCTTCCTTGGTCAGGTCGAGGTCGATGCGCTCGCCCTTGAGGGAGGCGAAGGCGATGACCCGGCGCATATAGCCTTCGAGCTCGCGGACATTGGTCTGGACCTTGTCGGCGATGTATAGGGCGACGGTCTCGGGCAGGCTGACGGCCTCGGCTTCGGCCTTCTTCTTGAGGATGGCGATGCGGGTCTCGATATCCGGCGGTTTGAGGTCGGCGATGAGGCCCCATTCGAAGCGGGAGCGGAAACGCTCTTCGATGTGGGGGATCTCCTTCGGGGGGCAGTCGCTGGAGATGACTATCTGCTTCTGGCTGTCATAAAGATGGTTGAAGGTGTGGAAAAATTCCTCTTTCGTCCGCTCCCGGCCGGCCAGGTAGTGGATATCGTCCATGAGCAGGAGGTCCACCGTCCGGTATTTCTCGCGGAACTCCAGGACCTTGCTGTACTGGAGATGGTTGACCAGGTCGTTCATGAACTTTTCGGTCGTGACGTAGAGGATCTTGGCCCGGGGGTTCTGCTGCAGGGCGTAATGCCCGATGGCGTTCATCAGGTGGGTCTTGCCCAGGCCGGCCCCGCCGTAGATATAGAGGGGATTGTAGGACTTGGCCGGGTTCTTGGCCACGGCCGTGGCCGCGGCGTGGGCGAACTGGTTGCAGCTGCCGATGACGAAGTTCTCGAAGGTGTAATGGGGATTCAGGTTGGGATTGACCGCCTGGCCCTGCTTGGTTTTCCGGTCGTCGGGCGAGCGGCGCATGAACGCGTTCGGCGTATCCTCGTGGATGTAGCGGATGTCCAGGGCCTGGCCGAAGATGTCGCGGCAGGCCTCGGCGATGACGTTCGAATAATGGAAGGACAGCCAGTCCCGGAAGTACGGGTTCGGGACCTTGACGTAGAGGCAGTCCTGCTCGCGGCCGATGAAGGCGGTCGGCTCGAACCAGGTCTCGAAGGAGTTCGGATCGACCTTGGTTTCGACGGCCCGCAGGATCTTACGCCAAGGATTTTGATTTTCTTTAGGTTCCATGAAAGCCGTTCGGATTTCCACAGATTTTTCCACATCTGTGGAAAATCCTCTCCAGGAAAGGCTAGGATCCGGGAGAGGCCCGTGAATAATAGCACTCCGGCAGGGTCTTTTCAAGCTTTTTTTATAGGGGAAAACGGGGTTCGGAGGGGGCCGGGCGGGAGGCCGGCCGCAAGGGCCCGGACGCGGCCCCGGGCGGGGACAGAAAACGGGCCCAAACGGCCCGGATCGGGCCAGCCGGGCGGGTTCCCGGTCGGCCGCCGCAAACCGGCCCGGGAAGGGGTAAAAACGCCACTTTCCGGGAGGCCCGCGTCAGCGCCGCAGCAGGGTCCGGCTTTCGATCGTCGTCGTGCCCAGCAGGGTCGGAAAGAGATGCTCGCGGAAGACGTAGGCCAGGTCGGAAAAGGCGAAATCCGCGGGCTTGTCGAGCTCGGTGTAGTCGCGGTTCTCGGTGTAGGTCTTCCGGAAGAGGAGCTCGCCGGTCGCGGCCGAGACGACCTCGAGATCGACGACGAGGGTCCAGCGTAGCTGCTCGATCAGGGTCCGCTTGGCGATGCGGAACGGATCGTCGGCCCAGGCCTTGTCCTCGACGGCCTTGCGGATCTGGCTCTCGAGACGGACCGCCCCGGTGACGAAGACGGCGCGGCCGTGTCCCGCGGCCGCCTCCCGCCAGGCCGCGGGGGAGTCTCCCGCCGGGCGCGGCAGGACCGCGACCTTGCCCGGGAAGGCGCGGCGGATCTCGGCGGCGAGGTAGGTCCGCAGCTCGAGCCCCGGGTCGAGGTCGGGGAGCGGAGCGTCGTTGCGGAAGTCGGAGACGATGATCTCGTCGAAGTCCCCGGCCTGGAACGGCGAGACGCCGGGCATGTCCAGGCGGACGAGGACCGGGCCCTCGGAGCCGCAGGCCGCAGCGGCCAGAACGGCGAGAAGGATGAGCGGACCGGCCTTCATGGCCCTTTCCTCCGGGCCGCTTCCCGCCGGGCCAGGAACGATTCGTAATTGGCCTTGATCTCGGGATTTTGGGGATCGAGCCGCAGGGCCGTTTCGTATTCGCGGGCGGCCTCGTCCCAGGCGCCCTTCTTCTCGCAGGCGACGGCCAGGTTGTTGTGGGCCGCGGCCGAGCCGGGCTCGCGCCCGACGGCCGCCGTCCATTGCCTGAAGGCCTCGTCCCAATCGTCGTTCTGAGCGGCCGTGATGCCCGCGGTCAGGGCCCCGGACGCCAGGGGCCGGGCGCAGGCGGCGGCGGCGCAAAGGGCGCCGGCGACGGTAAGGGCGAGGATCGAACGTTTCATGCCGGCCCCGGGGACAGGATACGCGGCCGGCCGCCGCGGGTCAAGCCGCAAGCCGGGGGATTTGCCTCCGGCCCGGTTTTATGGTATAAAGGCGGCTCAATTCGAGAGAAAGAGATACGACCATGCCGAAAGTCTGCGAGATCTGCGAGAAAGGCCCCGTCTTCGGGCATAGCGTCAGCCATTCCCACAAGTCGTCCCCCAAGAAGTGGAAGCCCAATCTCCAGCGGGTCAAGGCCCAGACGGACAAGGGCGTGCGCCAGATCTGGGTCTGCTCGAGATGCCTGCGCTCCGGCAAGGTGGCCAAGGCCGCCTAGCCGGGTTTAAACCCTCTCCACCGATAGCACTTCCCTCAAACCCAAGATCCGCCCGGTGATGGCCTCGAGATGGCGGATGTCCCTGATTTTGAGGTCCAGCCGTATGCGGGCCCGCCCCTCCGCGATCGTGGTCGCCTCGGCCCGCGAGATGTCGCCGTCCAGGCCGGCCACGGCCGCGGCCACCTTGGCCAGAACGCCCGGCGTGTCCTGGGACTTGACCATCAGCCGGGCCTTGAAAGTGCCGGCCAGGGCCGGGTCCCAGGAAACTTCGACCAGCCTCTGGCCGTCGAGCATCTCCCGCTTGACGAGCGGGCAGCGCAGGGAATGCACGGTCAGCCCCCGCCCGGCCGAGAGGTAGCCGACGACCGGCTCGCCCTTGACCGGGGCGCAGCAGCGGGCCAGCTTGATCATCTGCCCGTCGATGTCCTTGAGCCGGACGGCGGAGTCGGGCCCGAGGGCCAGGCGGGCCGCGGCCTTGTCGAGCAGGCCCGGCCGGCGGGGCGCCACCGGGCCGAAGACGGCCTCGACCAGCCGGGCGTCGGCCACGATCCGGCCCAACCCGACCAGGCGGTAGAACTCCTCGGGAGAGGAGGCCTTGGGCCCGAGGACGGCCTCCAGGCGGCGGGCCGTTTCCTCCTCGCGCCGCAGCTCGGCCGGGATGGAGTACTTCCGCAGCTCCTTTTCCCAGAGCTTGCGCCCCAGGGCCGCGCTGGTGGCCCGGCTCTTGACGTCCAGGGCCCGCCGCAGGGCCTGACGAGCGCCCGAGGTGGCCGCCGCGGCCAGCAGGCCCCGCGTCGGGGCCTTGCCCGGCTCGGTCAGGATCTCGACGATATCGCCCGTCCGCAGGACCGTCTTGAGCGCCGCCGGCGAGCCGTTGACGCGGGCCCCGGCGGCGTGGAGCCCGATCTCCGTATGGATCTTGAAGGCGAAGTCGAGGGCCGTCGCGCCCGACGGCAGGTTGACGACCTTGCCCTTGGGCGTGAAGACGTAGACCTCCTCCGGCACCAGGTTGGACTTCAGCGCGCTCAGAAACTCCTGGGGGTTCTTCTTCTCCTCGAACAGGGCGGCCATCTCCCGGAGCCAGTGCAGGCGCCGGTCCTCGACCATGGGGCTCGGCGGGGCGTCGTCCTTGTACCGCCAATGGGCCGCGATGCCGTTCTCGGCCAGGTCGTGCATATCGCGCGTCCGGATCTGGATCTCGAACGTCTGCTTGCCCTCGGTGATGACCGTGGTGTGGAGGGCCTGGTAGAGGTTCGGCTTGGGCATGGCGATGAAGTCGCGGAAGCGCTGGGGCAGGTGGGGCCAGCGCTGGTGGATGATGCCCAGGATGGAGTAGCAGTCCTTGACCGAGGCCGTGATGACGCGCAGGGCCAGGAAATCGAAGACCTCGTCGAAGCCGATATCCCGGCGCTTCATCTTGCTCCAGACGCTGTACGGCCGCTTGATCCGGGAATAGACCTCGGCCGGCAGCCCGTTGGCGGCTAGCAGCTGCTCGAGCGTCCGCTTCATGGCCGCCAGGTCGGCCTCGGCCGCCTGGTGCTGGGGCTCGACGATGGCGGCGATCTTGGCGAACTCCTCCGGGGCGACGTAGCGGAAGGACAGGTCCTCGAGCTCGGCCCGGATGCGGCCCATGCCCAGCCGGTTGGCGATGGGCGCGTAGATGTCGAGCGTCTCGCGGGCGACCTGGCGCTGCTTCTCCTCGTCGAGGAAGCCGAGGGTCTTGAGGTTGTGGATGCGGTCGGCCAGCTTGATGAAGATGACCCGGATGTCGTCGGTCATGGCCAGGATGATCTTGCGCAGGGTCTCGGCCCGCCGGACCTCGGGGGAGACCTCCTGGACCCGGCTGATCTTGGTCACGCCCTCGACGAGAGCCGCCGCCTCGCGGCCGAAGCTCTCCCGGAGGGCGGCCGCGGTCGTGTCCGTGTCCTCGAGCACGTCGTGGAGGAGGGCGGCGACGAGGGTCGTCTTGTCCAGGCGCATGTCGGCCAGGAAGTTCGTCACCTCGAGGGGATGGCTGAGGTAAGGCTCGCCGGAGCGGCGGACCTGGCCCTTGTGGGCCTGGCCGGCGAAGACGTACGCTTTCCGGAGGGCCGCGACCTCTTTCTCGCTGATGTAGGAGGAGACCTTCTCGACGATGTCGTCAAACCTGACCATGGCCGTCGGACCTCTCCCGTTCGAGGATCCAGGACGCGGCCGCCAGGATGTCCGGGGCCGTATGGGCCGGCTCGACGCCGCCGCCGGCCAGGGCGGCGGCCGACCGGCGGCCGTAGCCGGTAAGGAGGAGGATGGAAGCCGCGCCGATCGCCCGCCCGAACAGGACGTCGGTCGGCTTGTCCCCGATCATGTAGGATCCATGGAGGTCGAGGCCGAGCTCCCGGGCCGCCTGGAGGGCCAGGCCGGGCCGGGGCTTGGCGCACTCGCATCCCGGCTCCGGTCCTTCGCCGGCGTGCAGGCAGGAATAGATGCCGTCGAGCGGCGCTCCGCGCCGGGCGAACTCGGCGGCGAAGAGGCGGTGCAGCTCCTCTAGCGCGGCCGGCGCGATGTAGCCGCGAGCTACGCCCGACTGGTGGGTGACGACGACGGCGGCGAAACCGGCCCCCCGGAGGGCCCGGACGGCCTCGAAGGCGGCCGGGTAGATGTGGACCTGGCGGAAGTCGGCCGGGTAGCCGGTGTCCTCGTTGAGGGTCCCGTCGCGATCGAGAAAAACGGCTCTGCGCATTGGCATGACTAGGGTCCGCCGCTCGCGAAAACCTCCGCCCGGGCGGTCAGGAAGAGGACTTGCCGCACCCAGCCCCGGCCGTGCCGGCGGCCCCGCCCGCGGTCCCGGTCTGGCCCTCGGTCTTGGCCTCGGTCTTGGTTTCGGCCCGGGTCTCGGTCTTGGCCGCGCCGCCGGAACGGGCCTTGTGGCCCGCGGGGACGGAATCCTTCTTGGCGTAATCGGTGATGTACCAGCCGCTGCCCTTGAACTGAATGGCCGGCGAGGAGATCCGCTTGACCACGGCCCCGCCGCACTTGGGACATTTCTCGAGCGGCTTGTCCTTGGCCTTTTGGAGCACTTCGGTCGTCTCCCGGCATTTCTTGCACTGATATTCGTAGATCGGCATCTTGGTCAAACTCCGCATAAACAATAGATTATTATAGCAGAATTCGACCGGCGGATAAAAAGCCGCTTTTTTCGACTCCCTCCCGAGGAGGCGATAACCTGAGCCGAGCCCCGGAGAGGGATCTCCGGAACAGGGGCCGCCGGGCTATTCGCGGAAGACGATCGCCTCGAAGACCGAGAGCTTCGCCCCCCGCTTCCAGGCGTCGGCCGGCAGGCCGGCCTTGAGCGAGCCCTGGGCCAGAAAGGTTTCGCGGTCCCAGCCGTTCTCAACCGGCACCTGGGGCAGGAGCACGCCCTTGCGGCCGTCCCGTTCGACGATCAGGCCGTGCCGGCCGACCTGGACGAGGCCGGGCTGGCCGATCTCGCGGGCCGGCGTCAGGACGGAGATCTCGATCCGCAGGCGGCCGAGCTCGGCGGCGGAGACCGGCGGGAAGCGGGGGTCCTCGGTGGCCGCGTAGATGGCGCAGCGGATGACGGCCTGGCCGAGCGGCATGACGGGCTCGATGAAGCCGATGCAGCCGCGCAAGTCCCCGGCCTCGGTCAGGGTCACGAACGCGCCGCGCGGCGTCCGCAGCTTCTCCAGGCCGGAGCGGTCGTCGATGGTTGCCCCGCGCTCCAGGAAGGCGGTCAGGGCGGCCCGGGCCATCTTCAGCAGCTCGGCCTTTTCCCCGGCCGTCAGCGCCAGGCCGTCCGGGTCCGCATCCTCGCGGACCCGGACCGCGGCGGCGAGATAGCCGACGACCGGTCCGCCGAACGAGGCCGAGTCCGTCCGGGCCAGGACCCGGGCCTCGGCCCGGCCGGCCCTGGCCGCGTAGAGCAGGAGGGCCGCCACCCCGCCGCCGCCGCACATGATGTTCTCTCCGGCCTCGGTCCGGCGGATGAGGGTCTCGGTCTCCAGGCCTTCGATGAGGGCGGCCGTGGCGGCGTCCGCGGCCCGGGCCTTCTTTTCCGGCAGGTAATGGGAGAGGTCGGTCGAGGCGACGACCAGGACCTTCCTGCCGCGGCAGGCCTTGGTCAAGGCCGCGGCCAGGCTTCGGATGGTCGCCCGGGTCTGGGCGCCCATGACGATGGGGACGACGGCCGCGCCCGGCAGGGCCCGCTGGATGAAAGGCAGCTGGACCTCGACCGAATGCTCCTCGGCGAAAGCCTCCGGCCGGAAACGGAAGCCGGAGGCCCTGGCGATGGCCCTGGCCAGATCGGCGTCGACCCGGGCCGTGCCGAGCGGGGTCTCGAAGCCTCCGTTGGGCCAGATCGAGGCGCCCTCGAAGGCGTAGCGGTGCGAGGGGCCGATGACGACCACCGTGTCGATCGCCAGGCCCCGGACGACGGCGTAGGCGGCGGCCGCGGTCCGGCCGGAGTACATGTAGCCGGCGTGGGGGGCGACGAGGCCGAGGACGCAGCCGGCGGCCGGCGGCCCGGACGGGGCGGCCGCCGCCAGATAGGCGTCGACGTCGGCGGCCAGGCGGGCCGGATCGCCGGGATAGAATTGGCCGGCGAAAGCGGCCGGCCGAAGGCCCTGGCCTAACGCCGCCGGGGCCAGGACGAGCAGGGCGGCAAGCGGGAGGAGGGGCTTGGTCATCGGGGCTCCCTGCGATCCAATATAAAAGCCGCGGGGACAAAAAGCAAACCGGCCAGGCATATCCATCGTTGACTTTTTTCCGTATGTTTATATACAATGTGCCAGGGAAGGTTCTGATGAAAGGTTTCTTCAAGTTCCTGTTGGCGGTGTTGACGCTCGGCGCGGTGTTCTTTCTCGGCCATCATCTTGGAAGAGAACGGGAGAAAGCCAAGATCCCGATCTTCCAGGAAGAGCCTGAAGGCCGCGAGTAATAGGCCCGGTCGTCCGGCCCGGGCGGCCTGTCCGGCCGCCGGCCCGGCGCGGGAGAGAGGTGTCCGAAAATGAAATGGAGCATGACCGCGATTCTGATTATATTCGCCGCTTTCGTCCTGCTCCTGATCCTCAATCCCAACGTGTCCTGCTTCGGCCGGCGCCTCAAATCGCCCTTCTATCCTCTCTTCCGGAAGAAAAAGATGCAGGACCAGGCGAAAAAGAAGCCGATTAAGACCGACGATTATGGCTTCAAGTAAGCCGGTCGTCGGAGACCGGCTCCCGCTCGCTATCCTTCCGTTCGCCGTTTCCCTGTCGATCCTGGCGGCCTGCGCCGCCCGTCCGCCGCGGCTCGTGCCCCCGGCCGGGGGCGTCGAGGCCGTCGAGGGCTTTGGCTCGGCCTCGGTCTCCGGAGCGGAAGCGTCGATCAAGGGCAAGTTCGGGTTCGTCTTCAGCGCTCCGGGATCGGGACGGATCGAGGCCGTCGATCCTCTCGGCCGGACCGCCTTCATCATAATCTTCCGCGACGGCCGGGCCTGGTTCGTCCTGCCGGGCCGCAAAGTCTACGCCGAGGACGAGGCCGGCCTGATGATGGAACGGTTCCTCGGCGTGGCGCTGCGGCCGGACGAGGCCGTCCGGCTCCTGTCCGGCTCCTGGTCGTCCGGCCGGGAGGGAGCCTGGAGCGTGGAGGCCGACGGCCAGGGCCGGGCGGCGCGAGGCGTCAGCGGCGGCTTCAAGCTGACCGTCCGGACCTTCTTCCCCGGCGCGGCCGTGCCCCGCGAGATCCGGGTCGAAGGGCCGGCGGCCTCCGGCCGGATCAAGATCCTCAAGCTCGGCTTCAACCCGCCGCCGCGCCAGGCCTCGTTCGACACGGCCTTCCTGCGGTCCTACGCCCCGAAGACCTGGGAAGAGATCCTGGATCTCATCGAGCGATGACCATCCGTTCCTTCGCCAAGATCAATCTCGGCCTCGAGATCGTGGCCAAGCGGCCGGACGGCTACCACGACATCCGGACGCTCTTCCAGACGATCTCGCTGGCCGACGAGCTGGCCGTCGAGCCCGCTCCGGACGGCGTCTTCGAACTGGCCGGCGACGATCCTTCGATCGCCTGGGACCGGACCAACCTCGTCGACCGGGCCGCCCGGCGGCTGCGGCAGGCGGGCGGGACGTCCGCGGGAGCCCGGATCGCCGTCAGGAAAGCCGTCCCGGCCGGCCGCGGCCTCGGCGGCGGCAGTTCCAACGCCGCGGCGACGCTCCTGGCCCTGGACCGCCTCTGGGGCCTCGGCCTGGGCCCGGCCCGCTTGGCCCCCCTGGCCACGGAGCTGGGAGCCGATGTCCCCTTTTTCCTGAAAGGCGGGCTTTGCCTGGGGGAAGGGATCGGCGACCGGCTGACGCCCCTGCCGGACTTGGCGCCGCTTCCCTGCCTCCTCGTTTTTCCGCCATATCCCATCCCTACGCCGTCCGTCTACGCCGGGGTCGATGCCTCCTTGACTTCCCCCGGGAAAGTCAGTAAAATTGAGCGCTTTCTGGAGTCCGGAGACTTCGGACTGTTGGAAAACGACCTGGAACGAGTCATTTTCCGGGCCCATCCCGAGCTCGAGCGCTGGACAAGTTTTTTCCGGGAGCAGGGGGCTCTGATATCCCAGGTCAGCGGTTCGGGCTCTGCGGTGTACGGATTGTTCCCCGACGCCGCGAGCGCCGAGGCGGCACGGAGGAGGCTCCCCGGCACGCCGGACGCCCGCCTCGCGGCAACCCTGCCGCGAGAGCATTATTGGGCCCAGCTCGGTGCTGGGGCGTAGCCAAGCGGTAAGGCAACGGACTTTGGCTCCGTCATCGGAGGTTCGAATCCTCCCGCCCCAGTTCGGACGATATGAGACGAGGATAGGACGATGAAGGTATTCACGGGATCATCGAATCCGGCCCTGGCCCAGGAGATCGTCGACTACCTGAAGATCGACCTCGGACGCTGCGTCCTCAAGCGCTTCAGCGATGGCGAGATCCGGTTCTACATCGACGAGAACGTCCGCGGCGAGGACGTTTTCATCATCCAGTCGGGCTGCAGCGACGCGAACAGCCACCTGATGGAGCTGTTCATCATGATGGACGCCTTCAAGCGGGCTTCGGCCGGCCGCATCACCGCCGTCATCCCCTACTTCGCCTACGCCCGCCAGGACTGGAAAGACAAGCCGCGGGTCCCGATCAGCGCCCGGCTGGTGGCCGATCTCATCCAGACGGCCGGGGCCAACCGCGTCCTGACGATGGACCTCCACTCGCCCCAGATCCAGGGCTTCTTCGACATCCCCGTGGACAACCTCATCGCCACGCCGGTGCTGGCCAACCACATCAAGTCGCTCAAGCTCGGCGACGTGACCGTCGTCTCCCCCGACGCCGGCGGCGTGGGCCGGGCCCGCGTCTTCGCCAAGCGCCTCGACGCCAAGCTGGCCATCATCGACAAGCGGCGCCCCGCGCCCAACGTGGCCGAGGTCCTGCACGTCATCGGCGACGTCGCCGGCCGCAACGTCGTCATCTACGACGACATGGTCGACACGGCCGGCACCCTGACGCTCGGCGCCGACGCCCTGGAGAAGGAAGGCGCCAAGCGCATCTTCAGCGCCTGCACCCACCCGGTCCTCTCGGGGCCGGCCGTCGACCGCGTCATGGCTTCGAAGCTCGAACGCGTCCTCGTGACCAACACCATCCCGCTGAACGATAAGGCCGCCGCATCCGGCCGGTTCGCCGTCCTGTCCGTCGCCGAGCTCTTCGGCGAGGCCATCCGGCGGATTAACGAGGGAAGCTCCGTCAGCTCCCTGTTCGCCTAAGGAGAACACCATGAACATCGTCGTCAAGACCGAAAAACGCCAGGGCTTCGGGACCAACGCCTCGCGCCGGCTCCGGGCCCAGGGATTCGTCCCGGCCGTCCTCTACGGGGAGTCCATGGAGACCATGCCCCTCGTCCTGGCCAAGAAGGACGTCGTCGAGATCCTGCGCCAGGAAAGCGGCGAGAACACGATCTTCAAGGTGGCCGTCGAGGCCGACGCCTACGACGCCATGATCAAGGAGATGCAGGTCGATCCGGCCACGGACGAGCTGCTCCACGTCGACCTCATCCGCATCAACATGGACAAGCCGATCCGGGTCACCGTCCCGGTCGTCCACGCCGGCGAGCCGTTCGGCGTCAAGAACGAGGGCGGATTCATCGACTTCGTCACCCGCGAGGTCGAGGTCGAGTGCCTGCCGCGCGACATCCCCGAGAGCCTGACGATCGACATCTCGGAGCTCCACGTCAACCAGTCCTTCAAGGCCCAGGGCATGACCGTCCCGGCCGGCGTCAAGGTCCTGACCGACCCGGCCACCGTCCTGGTCCTCATCTCCATGCCGCACAAGGAAGAGGAGCCCTTCCCCGGCGAGAAGCCGGAAGGCGAAGTGGCGGCCGAGGAGCCGAAGGAGCCCGAGGTCATCAAGAAGGAACGGGCCGAGAAGGAAGAGCCGGAGAAATAGCCCTTGTGGCTGGTCGTTGGCCTGGGCAATCCGGGTGACGAGTACGCGGGGACGCGGCACAACGCCGGCTTCATG
Source organism: Acidobacteriota bacterium (assembly GCA_022711665.1). GTDB lineage: Bacteria > Acidobacteriota > Aminicenantia > Aminicenantales > Saccharicenantaceae > RBG-16-66-30. The sequence goes on from JAKLEN010000001.1 coordinate 549,407, forward strand.
CTCGTCGACCGGCTGGCCGGGGACTGGGGCGTCGAGCTCCGGGGCCGCCTGTTCAAGTCCCGCACGGCCCTGGCCCGGCGCGGCGGCGGGGACGTCCTGCTGGTCGAGCCCAAGACCTTCATGAACCTCAGCGGCGCGGCCGTGCGGGCGGCCCTCGAAGGCAAGGGGCTCGGCCCGGACCGGCTGGTCGTCGTCTATGACGACCTGGACATCCCGCTCGGCGAGATCCGGGTGCGCAAGTCGGGCCGGCCCGGCACGCACAAGGGCATGATCTCGGTGGCCGCCGAGGTCCGGACGGACGATTTCGCCCGCGTCCGCATCGGCATCGGGCCGCTCCCAGCCGGCCGGGACGCCGCCGATTACGTCCTCGAGCCGTTCCGCAAGGCGGAGCGGGCCGACCTCGAAGAGGGCCTGGCCCGGGCCGCCGAGGCCCTGGAGATGGTCCTCGACGGGGACATCGAGAAGGCCATGACCCGCTTCAACAAAAGGGTCGCCCCGGCCGCCTGAACGGCCGGAGTTGCAATTTGCCGGGAATCGTCTAGAATAGCGTTTTCGACCCCTTGCTCCTTCCCGAGGGAAGGGGCTGCTAAACCATAAGGAGGTCTCGTTGAGACAATACGAAACGGGGTTCGTTCTCTCCCCCAATCTCTCCGAAGAAGAGACGACTCAGTTCTTGCAGCAGATGGCCGAGATCGTGGCCCAGAAGAAGGGGCGCATGGTCAAGCAGGACGTCTGGGGCAAGCGCCGCTTGGCCTTCCCGATCAAGCGCTTCCAGGAAGGCCTGTACGTGTTCTTCACCTACGACGGCGGCGGGGACGTGTCCGCGGAGCTGGAGCGCCGGTTCAAGCAGTCAGATCACGTCATCCGGTTCATGACCGTGCTCAAGGATCCGCGGGACATGGCCCGGCGGAAGAAGAAGAGGCGCGCCGAAGAGGCCGCCCCGGCTCCGGCCGCGCCCGCCGCGACCGAAGTGAAAGAGGAGAAGTGACATGCCGCGAGACGATAGACCCGAACGGAGCGAGCGCGGCGGCTACCGGAAGTATTTCGCCCCCAAGAGGAAATTCTGCCGGTTCTGCCAGAGGGATGTCCGCGGCATCGACTACAAGGCCGTCGAGATCCTGAAGAAGTACATCCCCGACCGGGGCCGCATCACCCCGCGCCGGATCACCGGGACCTGCGCCTTCCATCAGCGCAAGCTGGCCCTGGCCGTCAAGCGGGCCCGCCTCATGGCCCTGCTCCCCTACGTCGAGGACTGACATGAAGGTCATCCTGAAGCAGGACGTGGAGAAGCTCGGGCGCCGCGGCGACGTCGTCAACGTCGCCCCCGGCTACGGGCGCAACTATCTCATCCCCCGGAAGATGGCCCTGGCCGTCACGGCCACGAACCTGAAGGCCATCGAGATCGAGCGGGCGGCCCTGAAGAAGAAGCTGGAAGCCGAGCGCAAGACCTTCCAGTCGCTCGTCGAGAAGCTCAACCAGGTCTCCCTGACCTTCACCCGGAGGGCGGGCGACAAGGACGTCATCTTCGGCTCGGTCTCGGCCGGCGACGTCAAGGAGGCTCTGGACGCCCTGGGCTTCGACGTCGACAAGAAGAAGATCCAGATGGACGAGCCGATCAAGCGGCTCGGGCATTTCGCCGTCCCGGTCAAGATCAGCATGGACGACCGGGCCGAGGTCAAGATCGACGTCGTCCGCGAGGAGGTCGAGGGCGCGCCCGCGGCCTCCGAGCCGGCCGGGGAGAAGCCGGCCGAGGAGAAGACGCCCGAGAAGTCCTGAGCGTTCCCGGCCGCGGGGCGGCCGGTCAGAGGTGGTCATGGAACTCGACACGATGTTCCTGAAGAGGACGCCGCCGCACAGTGTCGAGGCCGAACGGACCGTCCTCGGCGGGATCCTGGTCCAGAACAGCAACCTCAACGTCGTCCTGTCGACGATCGCGCCCGAGGATCTCTACCTGGAAGCCCACCGGAAGATCCTCGAGCGCATCATCTCCCTGATCGACAAGGGCCTGCCCGTCGAGCTCCTCAGCCTGACCGAGGACGCCCAGCGGGCCGGCATCCTGGAGGAGATCGGCGGGGCGGCCTACCTGGCTTCGCTCCTGGACGGCGTGCCCCGGAACCTCAACGTCGAGTACTACGCCCGGATCATCAAGGAAAAAGCGCTGCTGCGCCGGCTGATCGTCTCCTCGACCAAGATCATCCAGGAGAGCTACGACCAGAAGGAGGACGCCGACGAGCTGCTCAACGCGGCCCAGGCGGCCATCGTCGAGGTCGCCGACCAGCGCATCAAGCCCGGCTTCCGGCCCATGAGCCAGCTGACCGGGCCGACCCTGGACCTCATCCGCGAGACGGCCGCGCGCAAGGAGGCCGTCACCGGCGTGCCCTCGGGCTTCCGCTACCTGGACGCCATGACGGCCGGCTTCCAGCCTTCGGAGCTGGTCATCCTGGCGGCCCGGCCGTCCATGGGCAAGACGGCCATGGGCCTGAACATCTCCCACCACGTCGGTCTCAAGACCGACAAGGCCGTCGGCTTCTTCTCCATGGAGATGTCCGAATCGCAGATCGTCATGCGGCTGCTCTGCGCCGAGGCCCAGATCGACATCAAGAAGGCCCGGACCGGCTACCTCAGCGACCGCGACTTCGAGAAGCTCAAGCTGGCCGGCGAGGCCCTGTCCCGGGCCCGCATCTACATCGACGAGTCGGCGGCCCTGACCATCATGGAGATGAAGGCCAAGAGCCGGCGGCTGAAGATGGAGCAGCGCCTGGACATCATCTTCATCGACTACATCCAGCTCATGCGCACGGGCGGGCGGTTCGAGAACCGCAACCAGGAGATGTCGTTCATCTCCCGCTCCCTCAAGGAGCTGGCCAAGGAGCTGCGCATCCCGGTCGTCGGCATCTCCCAGCTCAGCCGGGCCCCGGAGAAGGGCCGGCGCGAGCCCAAGCCCATGCTCTCCGACCTGCGCGAGTCGGGGGCCATCGAGCAGGACGCCGACCTGGTCATCTTCATCTACCGGCCGGAGTTCTACCACCCGGACGACGAGAGCCTCCGGGGCGTGGCCGAGGTCAGCATCGCCAAGCAGCGGAACGGCCCGATCGGCAACATCCAGATGGCCTTCATCCGCGAATACGCCCGCTTCGCCGACATGGAACAGATCGCGCCGGAGTACTGAACCCGGGCTATCCATGAGAACGCGAGCGGCTGATCCCGGATCGGGCGGCGGGCGGGGATGAAGGACAAGACCGTCTTTATCTGCCAGGGCTGCGGGGCCCGCTTCCCGAAGTGGATGGGCCGCTGCTCGTCCTGCGGCGAGTGGAACACCCTGGTCGAGGAGATCGAGGACGAGGCCCAGACCGGCGCCGGCGGGCTGACCTACGCCCCGGCCGAGCCCGTCCTCTACAAGGATATCCAGGACGTCCCCCGGCAACGGATCGCCGTCGGGATCGAGGACGTCAACAAGGTCCTCGGCGGCGGCCTGGTCGCCGGCTCGGTCGTCCTGGTCGGCGGCGAGCCGGGGATCGGCAAGTCCACGCTGCTCCTCCAGGTGGCCCGGGACATGGCCGGGGACTCCGGCTCCGTCCTCTACGTCTCCGGGGAGGAGTCGCTGGAGCAGATCAAGCTCCGGGGCGACCGGCTGGGCGTCCGGGACGGCCGGCTCTATCTCCTGGCGGAGACCAACCTCGAACGCATCCTGGCCCAGGCCGAGCGCCTGGCCCCCAGGATCCTGGTCGTCGATTCCATCCAGACCGTCTTCTCGACCCGCATGACCTCCGGGCCGGGCACGATCAGCCAGGTCCGCGAGGCGGCCAACCAGATCTTCCGCTTCGCCAAGACGCGGCAGGTCCCGGCCTTCATCGTCGGCCACATCACCAAGGACGGGTCGCTGGCCGGCCCCAAGTCCCTCGAGCATATCGTCGACGTCGTCCTCCTGTTCGAGGGCGAGCGCGACCACAGCCAGCGCGTCCTGCGGGCCATGAAGAACCGCTTCGGGCCCGTCTCCGAGCTGGCCGTGTTCGAGATGACCGCGGCCGGGCTCCAGCCCATCCTCAATCCCTCGGCCTTCTTCCTGCGCGAGCGGCCGCGCGACGAGGCCGGCAGCGCCGTCGTCTGCACGGTCAAGGGCACCCGGCCGCTCCTGGCCGAGATCCAGGCCCTGGTCTCCTCGACCCTGTTCGCCGGCAACCCCCGGCGCATGACCATCGGCCTCGACCACTACCGGACGGCCATGCTGATGGCCCTGGTCGAGAAAAAGGCCGGCTACAGCTTCGCCGGGGAGGACATCTACCTCAACGTGGCCGGCGGCATGTCGATCGACGAGCCTGCCGTCGACCTGGGCGTGGTCATGGCCGTGGTCTCCTCCCTCAAGAACATGCCCCTGCCCCAGGACATGGCTTTCTTCGGCGAGGTCGGCCTGTCCGGCGAGATCCGCTCCGTGGCCCAGCCCCTGGTCCGGATCAAGGAGGCCCGGGCCCTGGGCTTCGGCGCCGTCATGCTGCCGGCCGGCTCTCTGGCCGGCCTCGGGCGGGAGGACCTGCCGGACATCGAGTGCCTGGGCGTGCGGACCGTCCGCGAGGCCCTGCAGCGCGTTTTTTGAGCGGCCGACAGGCTCGCGACAGGATATAAAGGAAGGCTCGCAAGGAGCGGGACATGGGCATCTGGCTTTTCCGGCTGTTCGTGCTCGGACTGATCACCGTCGGCGGATATTTCTACCCGCCTTTCCGGCTGACCGCGCTTCCCGGGGCGGCGGTCGCCTGCGCCGTCGGCGCGCTGATGATGGTCATCGAGACCCGCGTCCGGCGGGCCCCCTTCCGGGTCCTCTGGAGCGCCGGCGCCGGGCTGCTCATCGGCGTCTTCGTCGGCTGGCTCTTCGGCGCCATCTACCATTCCGTCGTCCGGACGGCCGAGATGGGCACCTTCATCCGGATCTTCTTCGTGGTCATCATGCCCTACATCGGGGTCCTGGTCGGGACGAAGAAGCCGGAATGGTTCGATCCCGCCCACGTCGTCGGGCTGTTCAAGGAGAAGCGGGCCGGCCGCAGCTTCAAGATCCTGGACACCAGCGTCATCATCGACGGCCGCATCGCCGACCTCTGCGACACGGGCTTCGTCGAGGGCACGCTGGTCATCCCCCAGTTCGTCCTCAAGGAGCTGCACCTGGTGGCCGACTCCCCCGACGCGCTGAAGCGGCAGCGGGGACGGCGGGGCCTGGACGTCCTCGACCATCTCCAGAAGTCGTCCCAGGTCGAGACCGTCCTCTCGGACGCCGACTTCCCCGAGGCCCGCGACGTCGATTCCAAGCTCATCGAGCTGGCCAAGACGATGGACGGCAAGATCGTCACCAACGACTTCAACCTGAACAAGGTCGCCCGCATCCACGGCATCAAGGTCCTCAACATCAACGAGCTGGTCAACTCCATGCGCCCGGTCGCCCTGCCCGGCGAGACCATGAACGTCTTCATCCTCAAGGAGGGCAAGGAGAAGGACCAGGGCGTCGCCTACCTCGAGGACGGGACGATGGTCGTGGTCGACAACGCCCGGAAGGCGATCGGCCAGACGCTCGATGTCACGGTGACGTCCGTCCTGCAGACGACGGTCGGCAAGATGATCTTCGGCCGCTACAACGGAGAGGCCAAGTGAGCGGCGTCGCGGCCATCATCGTCGCCGCCGGGGCGGGCAAGCGCTTCGGCCAGCCCAAGCAGTTCGCCTACCTGCGGGCCAAGCCCGTCCTGGAGTGGACCCTGGAGCGCTTCCAGGCCCATCCCGAAGTGGCGGCCGTCGCCCTGGTCCTGCCCGACGAGCGGGACCTCAAGCACTACCGCCTGCGCTATCCCAAGATCGTCGACATCGTTCGCGGCGGCGAGCGGCGCCAGGACTCGGTCTGGCAGGGCTTCCGGCTCCTGAACGAAACGGCGCCCGAGATAGTCCTGGTCCACGACGGGGCCCGGCCCCTGGCCGGGGCGGACCTCATCTCCCGGATCATCGCCGCGGCCCGGGCCGGCGGGGCGGCCGTGCCGGTCCTGCCGATCGAGGACACCGTCAAGGAGGTCCGCGACGGCCTGGTCGCCGCCACGATCGACCGGACCCGCCTCTACCGGGCCCAGACGCCCCAGGGCTTCCTCTACGGCGTCCTGGCCACGGCCCTGGAGGCGGCCCGCCGGGACAGGTTCTACGGCACCGACGAGGCCGCCCTGGTCGAGCGCGCCGGCCTGCCCGTGACGGCCGTGCCGGGCGACGCCCGGAACATCAAGATCACGACGCCCGTCGACATCCCCATCGCGGAGGCCCTGCTCAATGCCCTCGAAGACTAGGACCGGCTTCGGCTACGACATCCACCGGCTCGAGGCGGGCCGCCGGCTCGTCCTCGGCGGGGTCGACATCCCGCACCCGGCCGGGCTCCTCGGCCACTCCGATGGAGACGCCCTGGTCCACGCCGTCATCGACGCCCTGCTCGGCGCCCTGGCCGAGGGCGATATCGGGGCCCTCTTCCCCGACACGGACCCGCGCTACAAGGGCGCCCGGAGCCTGGGGCTGCTGGAGACGGTCATGGGACGGCTGCGGGCCCGCGGCGCGGCGGTGGTCAACGTCGACGCCGTCATCGTCGCCGAAGAGCCGAAGATGGGGCCGCACATCCCGGCCATGAGGGCCGCGCTGGCGCCCGTCCTCGGCCTCCCCGAAACGGCCGTCGGCCTCAAGGCCAAGACCAACGAGGGCCTCGGCCCCGTCGGCGAGCGGCGGGCTATCGCCTGCTTCGCCGTCGCGCTCCTTTCCTGGCCCGACTGACGGTCCTTCTTCGGCCGTTTCTTCCCCTGGATAACCGCGCCGCGCCTTCAGGCCTCGTTTGCCGGGCCCTGGTTGACTTGGCCGGGCGATGCGCATATCCTCCGGTTCTTATCGGCTTCACGAGGAGGACGCATGGACAAGCGCGCGCTCAGGCTCGGCGCGGCCGCGGCCCTGGCGGCGGCCCTGATCATCGGCCTCGCGGCCCAGGAATACGGCCCGCCCGGACGGCGGCAGGAATCGAAGCTGCCGCCGACCTACACGGTCGGCGGCGTCCGCCACGGGATCAGCTACTTCCCGAAGACCGATTACGCCTTCACCAAGCCGAAGAGAGCCGGCGATATCGACTTCGCCCACTACCACACCTACGATGAGGTCGCGGCCATCCTCCGCAAATGGGCGGCCGATTACCCGAATCTCGTCGACCTTTACTCTGTCGGGAAGTCGTTCGAAGGCCGCGACATCTGGCAGATCACGATCACCAACAAGGCGACGGGCAAGGATACCGACAAGCCGGCCATGTTCCTCGAGGGGAACCGGCACTCGGGGGAAGTGACGGCGGCGGAGTCCGCCCTCTGGTTCGCCGCCCACGTCCTCGGCGGCTACGGCCAGGACCCGGCGCTGACCGCGCTGGTCGATACCAAGGCCCTCTACGTCCGGGTCAAGAACAATCCCGACGGCTCGGAGATGTACTTGAACACGGCCCAGTCGAACCGCAGCACGGTCCGGCCCTTCGACGACGACCGGGACGGCCTGCTCGACGAGGACCCGCCCGAGGACCTCGACGGCGACGGCTTCATCCTGCAGATGAGGAAGAAGGTCGAGCCGGGCAAGGGGACGATGATCGTCGATCCGGCCGACCCCTCGGGCCGGCTCATGAAGCGGGTCGGGGCGGGCAAGGGCGATTACCTGACCTATCCGGAGGGCCTCGACAACGACGGCGACGGCCGGACGAACGAGGATGGGATCGGCGGCCTGGACCTGCACCGCAACTACCCCGAGAACTGGCGGCCCATGCCCGGCCGCGACCTGACCGGCCGCGGCTTCACCCAGGGCGGGGCCGGTGAATACCCGCTGTCCGAGCCGGAGACCCGGGCCGTCTTCTCCTTCCTCCTCGAGCATCCGAACGTCAGCATCGGCCAGACCATGGACACGACCGTGCCCATGCTGCTCCACGGCCCCTCGACCAGCCGCATGAGCGAGTCCATGTTCCCGGAGGACATGAAGATCTTCCATTACTTCGACGAGCAGGGGAAGAGGATCACCGGCTATCCCGACGCCGGCGACACATACTGGGACTACGCCAACCTCGGCCGGGACGACCGCGAGAGGCGGGCCCTGGCCGCCGAGTTCGGCTTCGAGATCCCCGCCGAGCCCCGGGGCGAGCCGCTCTTCGGCCACTCGCCGGACTTCGGCTACCTGTATTATGGGGCCGTCTGGTACGGCGACGAGCTCTGGAACGGCGGCCGGGTCAAGGACTACGACGGCGACGGCCGGATGACCGAGCTGGAGAGCCTGCGTTACATCGACGAGGAGCTGGGCGGCCGCTACTTCAAGCCCTGGACGAAGTTCGTCCATCCGACGCTCGGCCAGGTCGAGATCGGCGGCTTCAATCCCAAGTTCTGGCGCCAGAACCCGCCGGTCGAGCTGCTCGAAGAATGGATCGCGAAGGAGGCCCGGTTCAACCTCTTCCTGGCCAAGTCCCTGCCCCAGGTCAAGGTCGTCTCCGCCGAGGTCCGGCAGGTCAGGAAGGAGCCTGGCACGATCGAGATCGTCGCCTTCTTCACCAACGAGGGCTACCTGCCCACGGCGTTGAAGATGGCCGACCGGGTCAAGATCGTCCGGCCCGACGCGGCCTCGATCCGCCTGCCCGAGGGGGCCGAGCTGGCCGGCGCCGCGGCCCGGCAGGACCTCGGCTTCCTGCGGCAGAACGAGAAGAAAGAGGTCCGCTGGAAGATCAAGGTCAAGCCGGGGACGTCCGGGGAGGCCGAGGTCTCGATCTCCTCGACGCGCGGCGGCACGGCCCGGACGACGGTCAAGATCGGCTGAGGCCTGCCGGCCGGTCCCCCGGATCTTCGGCCCGCGGCCGTCCCGGTCCGGGCCTCTCTCGTCCCGCCGCGGGCGATAGCGCCCTGGGGCGATTCCTGTATAATAACGGAAGGTCCGAGGCGCGGCGGCGCCCCCTTCCGGCCCCTGGCCCGCTTCCCCTGGTGAGGAAGCCCGGAAGGCCGCAGGGGATGGGCGCCCCCGCCGGAGCTTTGGGAGAATAGTCCTTAACCTGGAAGAATCGCCTCCTCCCCCCGTCTAATATGGTGCGGAGGACAAGTGAGCTTATCCGCATGGAAGAGAAACAGCTGGTTCGGCTGGCTCAGGGAGGAAGCCCTGCGGCTTTCGAGGAGCTGGTCGCGAAATACCAGCCGAAGGTGTTCAGCATGGCTTTGAGTTTCACCCGGAACCGGGAAGCGGCCGACGACCTGGCCCAGGAGATCTTCCTGAAGGCCTATCTGGCCCTGCCCCGGTTCCACGGGAAGTCGGAGTTCGGGACCTGGCTCTACCGCATCTCCATGAACCACGTCAAGGACTTCCTGCGGAAGAAAGGCCGGGCCAAGGAAGTCTCCCTGGACGACGTCGGCGAGGCCGCTTTCTCCGACCGGGAGCAGGCCGAGCGGGCCGAGATGGAGCGCGAGACGGAGGCCCGCCGGACCCTGGTCCAGAGGCTGGTGCAGAGCCTGCCGGAGAAGTACCGGGTCATCGTCACCCTGCGCGACATCCAGGGCCTGGCCTACGAGGACATCTCCCGCATCCTCCGGCTGTCGCCGGGGACCGTCGACTCCCGCCTCCACCGGGCGCGACGGATGCTCCGCCTCAAGCTGGAACCGTATCTTGTCGGGGAAGGAGGGGCCCATGAGCTGCCGCAAGGCTGAGAAGCTGATCCAGAGATCGCTCGACGGCCGCCTCGACCGCCGCGGCCGGGACCGGCTGGCGTCTCATCTGGCCGTCTGCCCGGCTTGCCGCAAGGTCGAAGCCGAATACCGGTCGATGCTCCGTCTCCTGAAGGACGGCCCGGCCGCCGAACCCCTGCCCCGTTTCTGGGAGCGTCTCGAGCCCCGGCTGCGCGAGGAGACGGAGCTCGTGCCGCTGCTCTTCTGGGAGCGCTGGAGCCTGAAGGCCATCCCCGTCTTCCTGGCCCTGGTCATCCTGCTGGGCGGCTTCCTCTTTTTCGCCCCCCGGACCCGGGAGCTGAGCCAGTCGGCGGTCCTGCTGATGGAGAACCGGGACCCCCTGTCCGAAACCCAGGCCCTGTTCGAGACCGATAGGCCGGAGACGAGGACGATGATGCTCCTGTTCGCGTCGCGGGAAGAGACGTCCCCGGCCAGGAGGCCGATGCCATGAAGACGAAGTACAAGATCCTGATCGCCCTGACGCTGCTCGTCGTCTTCGGGCTCGGCGCCGCCGCCGGCGTCCTCTTCGAGAGGAACATCGCCCACCGGGCCCAGCGGCGGGCCGCGGCCGCCCGGCTGCACTTCCCCTCCCCCGAGGAGTGGGCCAGGGAGCTCGGCCTGACGCAGGAGCAGCAGGACAAGATCCGCGAGATCTTCAAGGGGAACGAAGAGCGCATGAAGGCCTTCCGGACCGAGAGCCGGGGCAGGCTGGGCGAGCTCCGCAAGAGGCTCTCGACCGAGATCGACGCCGTCCTGACCCCGGAGCAGAAGGCCAAGAACGACGAGATGATGCGGCGCTTCGAGGAACAGCGGAAGAAGAACGAAGAACGGAATACATCGCGCGAGCGGCGGGACCAGACCCCCCCACGGCAGGACCCCCCTCCGCCGAGTCGCTAGTCCTAAAGGAGATCTGAGATGAAGAAGAAGGTCCTCTGGATGATCATCGCCCTGGTCGTCGTGGCCGGGGTGATCCTCGGCCTGACCGTCCTCAAGGGCGGGAAGAAGAACGAGGTCAAATACCGTACCGAGACCCTCGGCCGCGGCGACATCGAAGCGACGGTCGTCACCTCGGGCACCCTGAACCCGATCGACACGATCGACATCGGCGCCCAGGTGTCGGGCAAGGTCACCAAGCTCTACGCCGACTTCAACACGCCGGTCAAGACGGGCGATATCGTGGCCGAGCTCGACCAGGAGCAGCTGCGGATGAAGATCCAGCAGAACGAGGCCAGCTATCGGACCCGGACGGCATCCCTGGAACAGGCCAAGGTCACCCTCCAAACGACCGAAAAGGCCTACGAGCGGGCCAAGGCCCTGTTCGCCAAGAGCCTCCTCTCGGTCGAGGAGATGGACTCGGCCGAGGCCAACTACCTCAGCGCCAAGAGCTCGCTCGTCTCGGCCGAGGCCAGCCTGTCCCAGGCCAAGAGCTCCCTCGACCAGAGCAAGGTCGACCTGAGCTACGCCATCATCCGCTCGCCGGTCGATGGCGTGGTCATCACCCGCAAGGTCAGCCTCGGCCAGACGCTCCAATCGGGCTTCAACGTGCCGGTGCTCTTCCAGGTGGCCACCGACCTGACCAAGATGAAGGTCGAATGCGACGTCGACGAATCCGACATCGGCAAGGTCAAGGAAGGCCAGAATGTCCGCTTCGGCGTCGAGGCCTACCCGGACGAGTCGTTCCACGGCGTCGTGCAGCAGGTCCGGGTCTCGCCGACGACGACCAACAACGTCGTTACCTACACGATCATCGTCAACGTCGACAACCCCGAGAAGAAGCTGCTGCCCGGCATGACCGCCACGGCCTCCATCATCGTCGGCGAGGCCAAGAACGTCCTGCGGGTGCCCAACGGGGCCCTGCGCTTCACGCCCACGCTGACCGAAGCCGAGATGAAGAAGATGCAGGAGGAGATGCGGCAGCGCTTCATGGCCCAGCGGCCGGCCCAGGGCGGGCAGCCCGGACAGCCCGGCGCGGCCAATCCCGGGATGCCGGGCGCCCCGCCGGCCGGCTCCCCGGGCGGGCCCGGCGGCCAGCCCGCGGCGGCCCGCCAGGGCGGCCAGAACCGGCCGCAGATGCCGCGCGTCTGGGTCCAGGAAAAGGACGGCAAGCTGCGGATGGCCATGCTCCGGACGGGCGTCTCCGACACGAACTACTCGGAGATCGTCCGCGGCGACCTCAAGGAGGGCGACGTGGTCGTCCTCGGGACGCAGGGATCGACGGACGCGGCCGGCAACCAGATGAACCGCATGGGCGGCATGATGTTCATGGGCGGCCCTCCCGGCGGGCGGCGCTGAGCGCCCGGCCAGCCGCCGAAAGGACCCCATCATGGCCGCTAACGTCATCGAGCTGAAGGACCTCGTCAAAACCTATCATGTCGGCGAGACCGATGTCCGCGCCCTGCGCGGCGTCTCCTACACGGTCAAGGAGGGCGACTTCCTGGCCATCATGGGGCCGTCCGGCTCGGGCAAGTCGAGCCTGATGAACATCCTCGGCTGCCTCGACCGGCCGACCTCCGGGCAGTACCTCCTCGACAGCGTCGAGGTCTCGACCCTGGACAAGAACCACCTGGCCCGCATCCGGAACCAGAAGATCGGGTTCGTCTTCCAGAGCTTCAACCTGCTCTCCAGGACGACGGCCCTCGAGAACGTCGAGCTGCCGCTGTTCTATTCGAGCGCCGACAGCGGCGATATGACCGAGCGGGCCCTGGGCGCCCTGGCCGCCGTCGGCCTCAAGGACCGGGCCCAGCACAAGACCAACCAGCTCTCCGGCGGCGAGCAGCAGCGCGTGGCCATCGCCCGGGCCCTGCTCAACAATCCGTCCCTGATCCTGGCCGACGAGCCCACCGGCAACCTCGACAGCAAGACCTCCTCCGAGGTCATGAACATCTTCAAATCGCTCAACGAGGACAAGGGCATCACCATGGTCATGGTTACGCACGAGCCGGATATCGCCGCCTGGGCCGGCAAGCGCATCTACCTCAAGGACGGACTGATCGTCCGCGAAGAGACCTCGTGAGGCCGGCGGGAGGACCGTCATGATCAAACGCACCCTGAAACACCTGGGAAAGACTTTCAAGATCGCCGTCCGGGCCCTGGGCCGGAACAAGATGCGGTCGTTCCTCACGGCCCTGGGCATCATCATCGGCGTCGGCGCCGTCATCGCCATGGTCAGCATCGGCGAGGGGGCCAAGCGCGGCATCGAGGACCGCTTCGCCTCCATGGGCACGAACCTCCTGTTCGTCATGCCCGGCAGCCAGAACGCCCGGGGCGTCCATCAGAGCTGGGGCAGCATGAGGACCCTCAAGGAGGGCGACGCCCTGGCCATCGAGAAGCAGTGCCCGGCCGTCATGTCCATCTCGCCCTCGGTCAACGCCCGGGCCCAAACGGTCTACGGCAACAAGAACTGGAACACCTCGATCTCCGGGACCGGTTCCATGTATCCGGAGGTCCGCAACTGGGAGGTCGAGACCGGCAGCTACTTCGACGAGGCCATGGTCAAGGCGGGCGCCAAGGTCTGCGTCCTCGGCTACGACGTCTGGCAGAACCTCTTCGAGAACGAGGACGCCATCGGCAAGATCATCCGCGTCAAGAAGATCCCGTTCAAGGTCCTGGGCGTCCTGAAGAAGAGGGGCGAGTCGGGCGGCTTCGGCAGCCGCGACGATATGATCACCGTGCCTTACACGACGGCCATGCGCCGCCTCCAGGGCATCGACTTCATCCAGTCGATCGACGTCCGGGCCGTCTCCTCCGACAAGATCCACGAGGCCCAGACGGAGATCGAGGAGCTGCTCCGCCTCCGGCACCGCATCGCGCCCGGGGCCGAGGACGATTTCACCGTCCGCAACATGTCCGACGTCGCCGAAACGGCGGCCTCGGCGACGCAGATGATGACCGTCCTCCTGGGCAGCATCGCCGGCATCTCGCTGCTCGTCGGCGGCATCGGCATCATGAACATCATGCTGGTCTCGGTGACGGAGCGGATCCGCGAGATCGGCCTGCGGATGGCAGTCGGGGCGCGGGAGAAGGACATCCTCTTCCAGTTCCTGACGGAGGCCATCGTCTTGAGCCTGCTGGGCGGCTCGGCCGGCATCGCGGTCGGCGTGGGCGCCTCGAAGCTCCTCAAGAACATCAAGATGTTCTCGTCCATGAAGACCGTCGTGTCGCTCGATTCGGTCCTGCTGGCCTTTTCCTTCGCCGCCGCGATCGGCATCTTCTTCGGCTTCTACCCGGCCCGCAAGGCGTCGCGGCTCGACCCGATCGAGGCCCTGCGCTACGAATAGAACCCGGCGGCCCGCGGCGCCGGCCCTGATAAGGAGACGGAATATGAAACTGAAAACGATCCCGACCCTCATAGCCGCCGCGCTCATCGCGGCGGCCCCGGCGGCCGCCCAGCAGGCCCGGCCCGGAACCCTGTCGCTTTCCCTCGACGAGTGCATCGCCCGGGCCCTCAGGGACAACCTGGGCGTGGCCATCCAGGTCCTCGGCCCGCAGATCTCGGCCGAGGGCGTCAGCCAGGCCCGGGAGAAGTACCTGCCTACGCTGAGCATGAGCGCCAGGTCCTCGAAGTCCGAGAACGCGGCCTATTCGTACCTCGACGCCACGGCCGACAGCACCATCGCCAAGGCTCGGAATTATACTTTCCTCACGGCCTCGCAGTTCCTGCCGACCGGCGGCACCCTGAACCTGAACTTCACCGGCAACCGGAACACCTCGAACTCCCGGGGCCAGACCATCAACCCCCGGTACGGCACGACCCTGTCGTTCAACCTGACCCAGCCCCTGCTGAAGAATTTCGGCCTCAAGATCAACCAGCGCGAGATACTGGTGGCCCGCAACAACCTGGGCGTCTCCGACGAGACGCTCCGCAACACGCTGATGACCACCGTCTTCAACGTCGAGAGCGCCTATTGGAACCTGATCTACAGCATCGAGAGTCTCGACGTCCGCCGTCAGTCCCTCCAACTGGCCAAGGACCTGCTCGATAAGAACCAGCGCTCGGTCGAGGTCGGCACCCTGGCCCCGATCGAGGTCCTGAGCGCCCAGGCCGAGGTGGCCACCCGCGAGGCCGACCTGATCCAGGCCGAGGCCCAGATCCAGAGCAACGAGGACCAGCTCAAGCTCCTGCTCCACATCACCGGGGAGGAGGACAAGGCCACGACCGCCCTGGTGCCCAAGGACAAGCCGACCTACGTGGCCCGCCAGGCCGACCTGGAAGAGGCCCTGGCCGCGGCCATCGAGAACCGGACGGATCTCAAGATCGCCAAGTACGGGCTGGAGACCGACCGGCTCAACCTCGGCTATGCCAAGAACCAGGTCCTGCCCGACCTCAGCTTCTCGGCGTCCTATTCCAGCCCGGGCATCGACGGCACCCGGCTCATCTACAGCAACAACGACCCGATCTACGGCGATGTCATCGACACCATCCCGGGAGACATCGGCGGGGCGTTGAAGCAGACCTTCAAGATGCAGTATCCCAACTGGAACGTCGGCCTGACCCTCAGCCTGCCCCTGGCCAATGTCTTTTCCCGGGCCGCCCTGGCCCAGGCCAGGCTGAACCTGCGCCAGTCCATGCTCGACCTCGAGAACCAGAAGGACCAGATCTACGTCGAGGTCAAGAACGCCGTCCGGTCCGTCGAGGCCAACTACAAGCGCATCCTGGCCTACACCAAGGCCCGCGAGCTGGCCGAACAGAAGCTGGCGGCCGAAGAAGAGAAGCGCCGGGTGGGCATGAGCACGAACTACATGGTCCTGTCCTACCAGCGCGATCTGGCCAACGCCCGCATCTCCGAGCTCAACGCCATCGTCTCCTACAACATCTCGATCGCGGCCCTGGAGAAGTCGATGGGCACGAACCTGAAATCGAAGAACATCAACTTCACCGATTACGTCCCGGAACGCCCCTGAAAGGCACCCCGACGCGCCCCTTGAAGCCCCGTCCGGCCGCGGCCGCCCCGGCCTCCGCCGGACGGGCCCGTCGTTCCCTTCCTGTTGACACGCAACGATTTACTTGCATTCGGCCGGCGCCTGTGCTATCCTTGAAGAAAGGGGATTTGGAGCCCGGCCGAACGGGTTGCTGGAGTGGTCCCATGAACAGAAAGCTAATCAGACCGGATCTCTCTGAGATCAAGGAGCGCATCAACCAGGAGAAGGAGCGGGAGCGCGATCGGGAGCACGAGAAGGACTCGCCCCGGAAACGGATGCATCCCCCGACCGACACCTTTGCCGAGAGCTATTACTATCTCAAGCAGATGAACAAGAAGACGCCCATGGCCGTGGTTTACACGGACGGCGAGGTCGTCGAGGGCTACGTCGAGTGGTACGATCGCAACTGCATCAAGCTCAACCGGGAGGGCGCTCCCAACCTTCTCATCTATAAGTCCAGCATCCGCTGCGTCTACAAGGCTGGCGAGGGCACCGAGCCCGAGGGAGCCGGACCGGCCAAGAAATGACCGTCCCGACGATCGGGGTGACTTCCGGCGACCCCGGCGGCATCGGTCCCGAGATAGTCGTCAAGACCCTGGCTCGGGCCGCGACCCTGCCCCGGGCCGCCTACGTCCTGTTCGCCGATCCCCGCGTCATCGAGGCCGAAGAACGGCGCCTCGGACTCCGGACCGGCTGCCGGGCATTGCCTCCCGGCGGGCCGGCGGAAGAAGGCGTATTCCTGGCCGCCGTGCCGGGCCCCGACGGCTCCCCGGCCGTCGGCCGGGTGACGGCTGAGAACGGCGAGGCCTCGTTCCGGGCCTTCGAGGCGGCGGTCGAGGCCGCCCGGGCCGGGCGGCTCCAGGCAGTCGTCACCGCGCCCATCTCCAAAGCCGCCTGGGCCCTGGCCGGGCACCCCTTCCCGGGCCATACCGAGTATCTGGCCGGCTTCTACCCCGGGGCCGTCATGACCTTCTGGTCGGAACGCCTCAAGGTGGCCCTCTTCAGCCACCACAAGCCGCTCCGCGAGGCCGCGGCCTCGGTCCGGGCGGATGCCCTGGCCCGGTTCCTGGGGGATCTGCAGAAGGGCCTGTCCCGGGCGCCGGGCGGACCGTACCGGCTGCTCCTGGCCGGGCTGAACCCCCACGCCGGCGAGGACGGGCGGCTCGGCCGCGAGGAGATCGACGAGATCCGTCCGGCCGTGGAGAAGGCGGCGGCCGCCGGCATCCCCGTCGCCGGGCCGTATCCGCCCGACATCGTCTTCCTCGAGGCGCTGGGGAAGAAAGACGTTATGGCCGTGGCCCTCTATCACGACCAGGGGCTCATCCCCTTCAAGCTCCTGGCCTTCTCCACCGGCGTCAACGTCACCCTGGGGCTGCCTTTCGTGCGGACCTCGCCGGATCACGGCACGGCCTTCGATATCGCCGGCCAGGACGTCGCCGACCACCGCAGCCTGGCGGAAGCGGTCCGCCTGGCCGCGGCCTTCAGCGGGACCGGTTCTTGAGCGCGGCCCGGATCTCCCGGTCCGTATCCCTCTTCTTGATGGTTTCGCGCTTCTCGTGCTCCCGCTTGCCCCGGGCCAGGGCCAGCTCCAGCTTGACGCGGCCCCTGTCGCCGATGTAGAGCCGGGTGGGCACGAGGGTCAGCCCCCTTTCCCGGGTTTTCCCGGCCAGGCGCCGGATCTCGCGGCGATGCAGCAGCAGCTTGCGCTCCCGCAGGGGGTCATGGTTGAAAATGTTGGCCGCTTCGTACGGGCTGATGTGGCACTTGACGAGGAAGACCTCGGCGCCCCGGACCTCGGCATAGCTCTCCTTGAGGCTGACGCGGCCGGCCCGGACCGACTTGACCTCGCTGCCGACCAGGGCCAGCCCGGCTTCGAAGGTCTCCAGGATGACGTAGTCGTGGGAGACCGTCTTGTTGAGGGCGACGTTCTTCATGGCTGGACCTGTCCTGCCGGCGCGGCGGCCGGCGCGATCTCCACCAGGGCGATGCGGCGCTTGGCCATCCTCTCGACGGTCAGGCGATAGGCGCCGAATACGAGCGAGTCCTTCTCGCGGGGCAGGCGCCCGAACTCGTCGAGGAAGAAGCCGGCCAGGGTCGTGTATTCCGGCTTCTCGGGGATGCCCAGGGGCGCCAGGGCGTTGACGTCCTTGATGGGCGCGGCGCCGTTGACCAGGAGGCGGCCGCCGTCGAGCCGCGAGTACCAGGCCTCGGCCTGGCCGTCGTGCTCGTCCTGGATGTCGCCCACGATCTCCTCGATGATGTCCTCGAGGGTCACCAGCCCGTCGACGTTGCCGTACTCGTCAACGACCAGGGCCATGTGGACGGCCTTCTCCTGCATCTGGAGGAGGACCTGCTCGAGCGTGGCCAGGTCCGGGACGAACATCGGCTTGCGCATCACGTCCTTGACGGCAAACGCTATGTTATCAATAAGATAGCCGGCGATATCCTTGCTGTGGACGACGCCCTCGATATTGTCGAGACGGCCGCGGAAGACGGGGTAGCGGGAGTACCCGGTCGTCCGGATGGCGGCCAGGACGGCCTCGCGGCCGGCGTCGATGTCGATGGCCTTGATCTCGGGGCGCGGCACCATGATCTCCTTGACCGGCCGCGAGCCCATGTCCAGGGCGCCCGAGACGATGCGGCGGCGGAGAGAGGACAGGTTCCGGGCCCCGGCCCGCAGGGCCAGCCGCGTCTCCTCCTCGTTCAGCCGGTGCGGGGGGGCGTTGCCGGCCGCGCGGGACGAGGGCATGATCAGCCAGCTGACCATGTTGAACAGCTTGACCAGCGGGGCCAGGATGACCATGATGACCCGCAACGGGTAGGCATAGAGCGCGGCCAGGCGGGCCGAGTTGTGGGCGGCGAAGGTCTTGGGGTTGATCTCGCCGAAGATGAGGAGCAGCAGCGTCGTGGCCGCGGTGGCGTAGAGCACGGCCTGGTTCCCCCGCCCGGCCGGCAGGAGGCCGGTGATGACCGAGGTGGCCAGGGAGGCCGCCGCGGCGTTGACCAGCGTGTTGCCGAGCAGGATGGTGGCCAGGAGATCGTTCGTCCGGCCCTTGATCCGGCGGGCCAGGGCGGCTCCCCGGGAGCCCTGGCGCTCGCGGTACTCGAGGGAGTAAGGATTGGCGGCGATGAACGCGGTTTCGGACGAGGCGAAAAAGGCGCTCAGGAAGAGGCACAGGACGAAAAGGAGGATCCCCGTGAGGATCATGGGCCTTCGGTCAAGCGGCGATGCGCGACTTGGCGGTCTTGAAGGAACGCGATAGGGTATCGAGAAGCTTTTCTTCGATCTTGGCGCTGGGCGTGTCGACGGCCTCGGAGATCTCGGAGACGATAAGCTCCTTGGCCTTCTCCATCATCTTCTTTTCCCGGAAGGAGAGAGGCTTCTGGGTGCTCAGGTAATAAAGGCTCTTGAGCACGGTGGCCATGTCCAGCAGCGTCCCCGATCTCATCAGGTTGATGTGCTCCTTGTAGCGCCCCTTCCAGTCGGTCGTGACGTCGACGTCGCCGTCGCCCATGAACTGAAAGACCTTGCGGATGGACTCTTCCGCGACCGGGCGGCGGATGCCGAGCTCCAGGGCGGTCGAGCTGGGGACCGTGACCAGGGTGTTGTTGGAGATGATCCTCAGGTTCAAAACCCGGAAGCTCTCCCCGTTATAGGCCTCCTCACGGATGGCTTCGACGACGCCAAGGCCCTGATTGGGATAGATGACCTTATCGCCGATTTTCAATGTTTTCATAAGGTTCTATTATACTCGATAACGGAATAAAGAGTCAAAGCTGCCTCCGGCGACGGCCTTGACACGCCCGGGGGGTTCGGGTAACATACCCCTTCCATCAAAGTTGGACAACCATGAAGAGAACGTTTCAGCCGAACAACCGAAGACGCAAGAAAACGCACGGTTTCCGGGTCCGCATGAAGACCAAGGGCGGGCAGGAAGTCCTCAAGAGCAGAAGGCGCAAGGGTCGCAAGCGCGTCGCTCTCGGATGAACGAGCGCCTGACGCCTCTCGAGAGAATCCGTAGGAAGAGCGATTTCGCAGCCATCTACCGGGACGGCAGCCGCCTCCGGGGACGGTATTTTACCTTGGTCTTCAGGGTCAGCGGACTGGACCATCCGCGCCTGGCCGTCGTCGCCAGCCGGAAGGTCGGTTCCGCGGTCGTGAGGAACAGGGTCAAGCGGCGGTTCCGGGAATTGTTCCGGAGGAATAAGGCGCTCCTGGGGGAGCCGCTGGATCTGATCGTCGTTTCCAGGCCCGAGGCCGGGACGGCCGCTTGGGCCGACCTGCGGGACTCTTATCTCTCGTCGCTGACTACGATATTGCGTAAACGGATATCATCGTGAAAGCCGTCGCCCTGGCCCTGATCCGGATGTACCAGGCCGTGCTCTCTCCCCTGCTCGGCAACCGCTGCCGCTTCCACCCGACTTGCTCCGCCTACGCCCACGAGGCGATCGCCAAGTACGGCGTCCTCCGGGGGGTCTGGCTGGGGACCCGACGGCTCCTGCGCTGCCATCCGTTCCACGCGGGCGGGATAGATCCCGTGCCCTGAGAGTGAGCCCCATGGAAAAACGACTCGTCCTGGCTATCGTGCTCTCCTTCCTGGTCCTGATGGGCTATCAGTACTTTTTCGTCAAGCCCGAAAAGGCCCGCCTGAAACCGCCCGTCGCCGCCGACGCCGTTTCGGCCCCGGCCGCCGTGCCCGGCACGTCGGCCCCGGCGGCGCCGCAGCCCGCCCCCGCCCCATCCCGGCAGGAGGCCCCCGCGGCCCTCCCGCCCCAGGATCTGGCCGCGGTGGCCGGCCAGGCCGAGAAGGACGTGGTCGTCGACACGCCGCTCTACCGGGCCGTCTGGTCCAACAAGGGCGCCGTCCTCAAGAGCTGGACGCTCAAGACGCACAAGAACAACCAGCGCCAGGACCTGGAGATGGTCCCGGCCCTGGCCGGCGAGCTCGGCCGCTTCCCCTTCTCCGTCGGCCTCGACGACGCCGCGCTGGCCGGCCGGCTCAACGCCTCGCTCTTCGAGGCCTCCGGGACCGGGCTCGAGCTCGCGGCCGGGGCCCGGGGCGAGATCCGCTTCGTCTATTCGGACGGCGCGACCGTCAGGGCCGAGAAGACGTTCGGCTTCACCGGCGGCAGCTACGTCGTGGCCACCGACATCAAGGTCTGGAAGGACGGGCAGCCCGTCACGGCCTCCGTCCTGTGGGGCCCCGGCATCGGCAACATGACGCTCGACGAGGCCAAGCAGAGCTACAGCGCCCTGCGCGGCTCGGCCGTCTACACCGGCGGCAAGGTCCTGCGCATGAACGAGCGCAAGTTCAAGTCCGGCCAGAACGCCTACAACTTCGTCGACTGGGCGGCCTACGAGGAGAACTACTTCGCGGCCCTGTTCGTCCTGCCCCGGCAGCGGGGCCAGGCGGCCTTCCAGCAGGAGCCCGGCCAGGCCGCGGCCGGTCCCGTGACCGTCCATTTCCTCTACGTCACCCAGCCCTCCCAGGCCTTCATCGGCCCCAAGGACTCGCTGGCCCTCAAGGCCTTCGGCCACGACGCGACGAAGGTCATCAACTACGGCACCTTCGGCTTCATCGCCGAGATCATGCTGGTCGTCACCCGTTACTTCCACACTCTAGTCCCGAACTGGGGCGTGGCCATCATCCTCCTGACCATCCTGCTGAAGATCCTGTTCTTCCCGCTGACCTACAGCTCGACGAAGTCCATGATGAAGATGGCCGACGTCCAGCCGAAGATCAAGGCCCTGCAGGCCAAGTACAAGAAGGCCAAGACCGACATCGCCCAGCGCCAGGCGATGAACGAAGAGATGATGAAGCTCTACAAGGAGCACGGCATCAACCCGGCCGGCGGCTGCCTGCCGCTCCTGATCCAGCTGCCCGTGTTCTGGGGCGTGTTCCGCATGCTCGTCGCCGCCGTCGAGTTCCGCCATGCGCCCTTCGCCCTGTGGATCACCGACCTGTCGATCAAGGACCCCTACTACGTCACGCCCGTGCTGATGGGCATCACCCAGTTCATCTCCCAGAAGATGACGCCTTCGACGGCGTCGCCGTCGCAGACCAAGATGATGCTGGCCATGCCCTTCGTAATGACCATATTTTTCTTGAACTTCCAGAGCGGATTGGTCCTCTACTGGCTGACCACGAACGTCCTCCAGATCGGCCAGCAGGCCCTCATGAACGACCTGATGAAGAAGGCCAAGACCGCCAAAGCGAGATAATGATGGACAACGAGACCAAGATCGAGACCGGACTGCCGGACGAAGAGACCGGCGGGCCCGCGGCCGGGCAGGCGAACGGCCAGCCGGCGGCCGACGAGCGGCCGGAGTACAAGGGCCGCAATCTCGAGGAGGCCGTCAGCCTGGCCGAGCACCGTCTAAAGCTGCCGCGCGAGAAGTTCAATTACGAGATCGTCACCGAGAAGACGAGGCTTTTCGGCATCAAGAGCAAGGAGATCGTCATCCGGGCCTGGCCCAAGGACGATGAGGCCGAGAGCGCGGCCGAACGCTTCCTGGCCCGGCTGATGACCGTCTTCCCGCTCGAGCTGACCTACCAGGTCAAGAAGCGGGCCGACATCCTGTTCGTCATCTTCGACGGCCCGGACAAGGCCATCCTGCTGCGCAACGACGGCTCGCTGTTGCTGGCCGTTCAGCATGTCCTGAACAAGATCTCGCCGATCAAGGTCCAGGTCGACTGCGAGTTCTACCGCAAGCGCAAAGAGAAGAAGCTCAGGGACTACGCCCAGCGAGTAGCCCGACAGGTGGCGGAGTCGGGACGCGAGGAAGTCCTCGACGTGATGAACCCGTACGAGCGGCGCATCGTCCACATCGTCGCCAACGAAACCGCCGGCGTCACCAGCGAAAGCCTCGGCGAAGGGTTCCTGAAGAAGGTCAGGATCTTCAAGGCTCCGCGCTGATTCCGAGGACTGCGGCCAACGGCATCCGTCCTTTTTCGCCCGGGGTGTTCCCAACCGTCGGCCGCTCGGCGCTTGTCTTCGCCGTCCGGGTCCCCTAGAATGGGGAGCCGGACGAGGATACCGCCGTGCTCGAAGACACCATCATCGCCATAGCCACGCCGCCGGGGTTCGGCGGGCTGGGCATCGTCAGGATCAGCGGCGGAAATGCCGCGGCCGTTGCCAGGCGGGTGTTCGAACCGAAAGGCCGGACCGGCCGAGCCTTCCCGGAAAGAAAACCGATCTTAGGCGCGGTCCGCGATCCCGACGGCGGCGCGGCCCTCGACGAGGCTTTCCTGACCTATTTCAAAGCGCCGCGGTCGTACACCCGGGAAGACGTGGTCGAGATCTCGGTCCACGGCAGCCCGGCCGTCCTCGAGGCGGTCCTGAAGCTCGGGACGCGGGCCGGCGCCCGGGCGGCCCGCCCCGGGGAATTCACCCTGCGGGCCTACCTCAACGGCCGGCTGGATATCCTCCAGGCCCAAGCCGTCGACGATCTGGTCCGCTCGGTCTCCCTGGCCCGGGCCCGGATCTCGTCACGGCAGCTCGGCGGCAGCCTCTCCAGGCGTGTCTTCCGGCTGCGCGACCGCCTAACAAGCCTCCTCTCCCGGCTCGAAGCCGGCCTGGAATTCCCCGAGGACGGCGTCCGCGTCAACAGGGCGGCTATCCGCCGGACCCTGGACCCGCTCGTTGACGAGGTCGGCCGGCTGGCGGCAAGTTATGAGACCGGGCGGGCCCTGGCGGAAGGCGTCACCCTGGCCATCGTCGGCCGGACGAACGTCGGCAAGTCCACCCTGTTCAATGCCCTCCTCGAGGAAGATCGGGCTATCGTCACTCCCTTCCCCGGCACCACCAGGGATTTCCTCCGCGAACGGCTGGTCGTCGAAGGCGTGGCCTTCCACCTTGTCGACCTGGCCGGGCTCGGCCGCCCCGCGCATCCGGTCGAAAAGGCTGGAATGGCCAAGGGGCGCAAGATCGCCGGGCAGGCGGACGGGGTGCTCATCGTCCTTGACGCCTCGCGGCGGATAAGCCCGGCGGACGTCCGCCTGATCCGGAAGTACGGGGACAAGAAGTCGATTATCGTCCTGAACAAGTGCGACCTGGCCCGCCGGATCGACGGAGCGGGCCTTCGGAAAACGGCCGGGGCGAGCCCGGTGGTCGAGGTTTCGGCCCTGCGGGGCCGGAATATCGAGCGCCTGAGAGCTCGTCTCAAGCCGCATTTCGCGCCCGGGGCGGACAAAGACGAGGAGATCATCCTCCACGCCAGGCAAAGGGACATTCTCCAGGACGTCTACGAGGCCTTGCGCCGGGCCGGAGGCCTCCTGGCCGGGGGGCATTCCGAGGAGATGGCGGCCGAGGAGCTCCGGACGGCCCTTGACCGCGTCGGAGAGCTCGCCGGAGAGGTCCGGACGAAGGATATCCTGGACGAGATCTTCGGACGCTTCTGCGTCGGGAAATAGGGGCGGGGATGGCGCGGCCGGGCGATTTCGACGTAATTGTCGTCGGAGCCGGGCACGCCGGTTGCGAGGCCGCCGCCGCCGTCGCCGCCATGGGCCTGAAGGCCTGCCTGGTGACCATCAACCTCGAGACCGTCGCCCAGATGTCCTGCAACCCGGCCATCGGCGGCCTGGCCAAGGGCCATCTCGTCCGGGAGATAGATGCCCTGGGCGGCCTGATGGGGATGCTGGCCGACGAAACGGGCATCCAATTCCGCCTCCTCAACAGCAGCCGGGGCGGGGCCGTCCAGGCCCCCCGGGCCCAGTGCGACAAGGCGGCTTACCGTCTGGCCATGAGGCGCCGGCTGGAGGCCATCCCGGGCCTGACGCTCTTGCCGGGCATCGTGACGGAGATCGTCGTCGAGGGCGGCGCGGCCAGGGGCGTCCGCACCGGTGACGGTGCGCTCATAGGGGCCCGGGCCGTCGTCCTGACGCCGGGAACTTTCCTCAACGGGCTGATCCATATCGGCCTGGAAAGCCACCCGGCCGGCCGGATCAACGAACCGCCCTCGGTCGACCTGGCCGACCAGCTCAAGCGCCTGGGCCTGCGGACCATGCGCCTGAAGACCGGCACGCCCATGCGCCTGGACCGGGAGACCATCGACTGGGGGCGATTCGATCCCCAAGCGGGCGATGAAGATCCCGTCCCCTTCTCCTATCGGACGCGCCGCCGCCTCGAGAACAAGGTCCTCTGCCACCTGGGGTACACCAACGCGGCGGCGCACGCGGCGATCCGCCGCAATCTCGATAAGTCGCCCCTTTACAGCGGCAAGATCAAGGGCATCGGGCCGCGCTACTGCCCGTCGATCGAGGACAAGGTAGTCAAGTTCCCGCACCGGGCCCGCCACCAGTTCTTCCTGGAGCCCGAGGGCCTGGGCACGACCGAGATCTACGTCAACGGCCTGTCCTCGAGCCTGCCCGCCGAAGTCCAGAAGGAAATCCTGGCGAACATCCCCGGACTGGACGGTGCCAGGATCCTGCGGCCGGCCTACGGCATTGAATACGACGCCGTTTCCCCCGGGGAGATCCTGCCGACCCTCGAGACGCGTCGCATCAGGCGCCTGTACCTGGCCGGCCAGATCAACGGCACTTCGGGTTATGAAGAAGCCGCGGCCCAGGGACTGATGGCCGGCCTCAACGCCGGCTTGGCGCTGCGAGAGAAAGGGCCGTTCGTGCTGCGCCGGGACGAGGCCTATATCGGCGTTCTCATCGACGACCTGGTTTCGACCGGCATAGACGAGCCCTACCGGCTCTTCACTTCCCGGGCCGAACACCGGTTGCTGCTGCGGATAGACAACGCCGACCGGCGGCTGATGGGATATGGCCGGGAGCTGGGGCTTGTCCCGGATGGTGTCTGGCGGGAATGGCAGAAAAAAGCCGATCGTATAGAGACGGCCCTGGCCTGGCTGAGGAAGACCAGGTTCAAAGACGCCTCCGGGGACCGGCCGACCCTGTTCGAACATTTGAAAAAGCCTGAAATAACGTTCGACGATGTGCTAAGATATGGCCGGCTTCCGGAGACTCTGGGACGCGAGGATGTTAGGTTCATCGAATCGGAAGTGAAATATGAGGGCTATATCAGGAAGCAGGAGAAAGAGGTCGCCAAAGCCCGCAGGACGGATTCGATGAGGATCCCGGGCGATCTGGACTTCCGGCTGGTTTCGGGACTGACCCGGGAGGCCGTCGAAAAGCTCGAAAAGAACAGGCCGGCCACCCTGGGCGACGCCCGCCGCATCCCGGGACTGACGCCGGCCGCCGTCCAGAACGTCGGCCTCCATTTGGAGATCTGGCGAAAAAGGGCCGCCAGGCGGCCCGCCGTTTCACGTGAAACCGAACCAGGCGACGAGTCATGAACAAGATCATCGCCGTAGCCAATCAGAAGGGCGGAGTCGGCAAGACCACGACATCCATCAACCTGGCCGCCTGCCTGGCGCTCAAGAGCCGAAGGACCCTCCTCATCGACCTGGATCCCCAGGGCATGTCGACTCTCGGCCTGGCCAAACCGAAGGAGAATGGCAAGGGGATCTATCAGGCCATGATGAACGGCCGGGATCTCATGGATTGCATTTCCGGAACGGAGCTGGAAAACCTCTACCTCTGTCCCTGTTCGCCTGAGCTGGCCGGGGTCGAGGCCGAGCTCTACCAGGCCGATCAGAGAGAGAAGCGTCTTATTGCGGCCGTTGAAAAGGGCCGGCGCTATTTCAACTATATCATCATCGACTGCCCGCCGTCTCTCGGCTTCCTGACCATCAACGCCCTGTCCACGGCCGACTCGCTCATCATCCCGGTCCAGACGGAATTTTTCTGCATGGAAGGGATTCCCGATCTTTTCCAGACCCTGGAGACCGTCCGGACGTATTTCAATCCCAAGCTGGCTGTCGAAGGCATCCTGCTGACCATGTTCGACGAGCGGACCAACCTCTCCAAGCAGGTGGCCGACGAGATCCGAAAGTCCCTCCAGCACATCATGTTCGAGTCCGTCATCCCGCGCAGCATCCGTCTGGCCGAGGCCCCCAGCTTCGGCAAGCCGATCGTTCTTTACGATATCAAGTCCAAGGGGGCCGAAGCCTACCTCAACCTGGCCGAGGAGATCATCCGTCGATGAGCAAAAAAGCCCTGGGAAAAGGTCTGGGAGCGTTCATCCCGGACGAGTTCAGCATCCTCAAGGACGAGCGCTTCGCCGAGCTCGATCTCGAGGACGTCCGGCCGAACCCCTTTCAGCCGCGGACGAAATTCGACGATCTCAAGATCGACGAACTGGCCCAATCGATCAAGGAAACGGGCATCGTCCAGCCCATTGTCGTCACTCCCGAGGAAGATCATTACCTGATCATCGTCGGGGAGCGCCGCTGGCGGGCCGCCCAGAAAGCGGGCCTGCGCAAGGTGCCGGTGCTCATCCGCAACATCCCCAAGGAAAAGCAGCTCGAGGTTTCGCTCATCGAGAACATCCATCGCGAGGAGCTGAACGCCCTGGAGATCGCGCAAGCCTACCAGCGCCTGATCGACGACCACGGCTATGCCCAGCACGAGCTGGCCGACAAGGTCGGCAAGGACCGCAGCTCGGTCACGAACTACCTCCGGCTGCTCAAGCTTCCCCAGGAGATCCAGGACCGGCTGACCAACGGCGAGCTCTCCATGGGACACGCCCGGGCCCTTCTGGCCCTCGAGGAAGCCGCCACCCAGCTTTTCTGCTGCAAGCAGGTCATCGAGCGGGGCCTGTCGGTCCGCAACACCGAGGCCCTGGTCAACCGGCTGAAGAAACGGGCCCCCCGGTCCCAGCGCAGCCTGGCCGATCCCGACCTCCACGCCCTCCAGGAGGAGATGCTCAAGATCCTGGGCACCAAGGTCCTGGTCGCGGGCAGCAGGAACAAAGGCGTGCTGAAGATCTTTTATTTCTCGCTCGAAGACCTCAATCGGATTTATGATAGGATCAAAGGAGCAAACGCATGAAAGATAAGCCTCGCGAGCTCAACGAGACCAAGCTGGCCGGCCTGATCGACATGGAGTCGGAGTTCAAGGGCGACCTGACCTTCAAGGGATCCTTCCGCATCGAAGGCAGCTTCAAAGGCACGATCAACTCGGATGCCCTGCTTGTCATCGGCGAACGGGGCAAGGTCGAGGCCGACGTCAAGGTCGGGCAGCTGGTCATCAACGGCGAGATCCGCGGCACGCTGCAGGCGACCGAGCGCATCGAGGTCCACGACAAGGGCCGCGTCTTCGGCACGCTCCTGGCGCCGACCCTCATCGTCGAGGAGGGGGCGTACCTCGAAGCGACCTGCCAGACCAAGGGCGAGCCGCGGCACGGCGCCGCAGCGGCCGGCGAGCCCTCCGCGGCCTGACGCGGAGCCGGCCGCGAAGCCGATCCGCCGTTTTCCGGCCAGGAGATCCGCGGCGCTTGAGTGCGGCGGGCCGCGGGGATATAATCGGGATATCGTTCTTCCGGAAAGGGATTTCATGACAAAGTATATTTTCGTCACGGGCGGCGTTATATCCGGGCTGGGCAAGGGCATCGCGGCCGCCTCGATCGGGCGGCTGCTCGAAAGCCACGGCTACAAGATCACCATCCTCAAGCTCGATCCGTATCTCAACGTCGACCCGGGAACGATGAGCCCCTTCCAGCACGGCGAAGTCTACGTCACCGACGACGGCGCGGAGACCGATCTCGACCTCGGGCACTACGAGCGTTTCACGTCGACGAAGACGACGCGGGCCCACAACTGGACGGCCGGCAAGATCTACGAGTCCATCATCAAGAAGGAGCGCAAGGGCGAATATCTGGGCAAGACCGTCCAGGTCATCCCCCATGTCACCGACATGATCAAGAACGCCGTCGAGGCCGTGTCAGAAGGTAACGATATTGTTATCTGCGAGATAGGCGGGACTGTCGGCGACATCGAAAGTCAGCCCTTCCTCGAGGCCACGCGCCAGATGCGCCTCTCCCTGGGCGCCGGCCGGACCCTCTTCATCCATCTGACGCTCGTTCCGTTCGTCGGCGTCTCGGGCGAGCTCAAGACCAAGCCGACCCAGCACAGCGTCAAGGAGTTGCGGGCCATCGGCATCCAGCCGGATATCCTTCTCTGCCGCACCAGCCGCGATCTCTCGGCCGACATCAAGTCCAAGATCTCCCTCTTCACCAACGTGCCGGTCGAGGCCGTCATCACGGCCCGGGACGTGGCGAACATCTACGAGATCCCGCTCAATTACGCCGACCAGGGGCTCGACGCGACCATCCTCAAGATGCTCCACCTGCCGCGGCGAAAGATGAACCTGGCGGCCTGGGAAGCCATGGTCGAGCGGCTGCAGAACCCGAAGGACATCGTCGAGATCGCCCTCGTCGGCAAGTACGCCGGCCTGCACGACTCGTACCTCAGCCTCAGCCAGGCCCTCGTCCACGGCGGCCTGGCCCACAAGCTGCGCGTCAAGATCGACTGGATCGAGGCCGAGACGCTGGAGAAAGAGGACCCGGCCGGCATCCTGGGCGGCAAGGACGGCATCCTCGTGCCCGGCGGCTTCGGCAAGCGCGGCATCGAGGGCAAGATCCGGGCCGTCACTTTCGCCCGGGAGAACGATATCCCGTTCTTCGGCATCTGCCTGGGCATGCAGTGCGCTTCGATCGAGTATGCCCGCTCGCTGGCCGGGCTGAAGAAGGCCAACAGCACCGAGTTCGTGCCGGACGCGCCGCACAAGGTCATCGTCCGCTGGCGCGAGCTGGCCCTGGACGCCGACATCGGCGGCACGATGCGCCTGGGGCAATTCCGCTGCGATCTCAAGAAGGGCTCGCTGGCCCACAAGGCCTACCGCTCCCTGCATATCCAGGAGCGGCACCGCCATCGCTACGAGTTCAACCCGGCCTACAAGGACGCCCTGGCCGACGCCGGCATGCTCTTCTCCGGTATCAATCCGGACTACGGGCTGGTCGAGATCGTCGAGGTCCCGGGCCACCCCTGGTTCCTGGGCTGCCAGTTCCACCCGGAGTTCAAATCCAAGCCGCTGGCCCCGCATCCGCTGTTCAAGGCCTTCATCGGCGCGAGCTACGACCGCCGCCGCGGCCGGGGCCGGGCCAAGGGGGCCGCGACGAAAGCGGCCGCTCATTCGCAACAGGCTGATATTAAATAATATCCGAGGGAGTGGTCTCGACCGAGGAGGGCGGCTTGGACATCAACCCGAAGATCTTCAGGGAATACGACATCCGCGGCATCGCCGGCCAGGACCTGGACGAGGCGACAGTCGAGATCCTGGGCCGGGCCATGGGCACGTTCTTCCTCGGCCGCGGCAACAAGGACGTGGCGGTCGGGCGCGACGTGCGCCTGAGCTCGCCCGGCTTCGCCGCGGCCATCATCCGCGGCCTCCTGTCCACCGGCTGCGACGTCGCCGACCTCGGGGTCGTGCCGACGCCGCTGCTCTATTTCTCGGTCTTCCACCACAAGATGCCGGCCGGGGTCATGGTCACGGGCTCCCACAACCCGCCCGAGCACAACGGCTTCAAGATGATGTCGGGCCAGGAGACCCTCTACGGCAAGACCATCCAGGGGCTTTACGAGATCGTCCGCAAGGGCGTCTTTCCCAGGGGGCAGGGCCGGCTGCGGCAGCTCGACATGGTTGCCGAATACCTGGACTACGTCGCCGGGAACGTGCGCCTGGAACGGCCGGTCAAGGCGGTCGTCGACGCCGGCAACGGCACGGGCGGCGTCGTGGCCGTCCCCCTTCTGCGCCGCCTGGGCGCCGAGGTCGTCGAGCTCTTCTGCCAGCCCGACGGCCGCTTCCCCAACCATCATCCCGACCCGACGCTGCCCGAGGCCATGGACAAGCTCGCGGCCAAGGTCCGCGAGACGGGCGCCGAGGTCGGTATCGCCTACGACGGCGACGCCGACCGGATCGGCGTGGTGGACGACGCCGGCCGGATCCTGTGGGGCGACCAGCTGCTGATCCTCTTCGCCCGGGACATCCTGCCCTCCCGGCCTGGCGCGGCCGTCATCTCCGAGGTCAAGGCGTCCAAGGTCCTCTACGACGAGATCGAACGGCTCGGCGGCCGGCCGATCATGTGGCGGACCGGCCACTCGCTGATCAAGAAGAAGATCAAGGAGGAGAACGCGCCGCTGGCCGGCGAGATGAGCGGGCACATCTTCTTCAACGACCGCTGGTTCGGTTTCGACGACGCCATCTACGCCTCGGCCCGGCTTATCGAGATCCTGTCCCGCTCCCGGGACAAGCTCTCGACGATGCTGGCCGGCCTGCCGAAGACCTGGGCCACGCCCGAGATCCGCATCTACGCTTCCGACGAGGTCAAGTTCAAGATCGTCGACGAGGTCCGCCGCATCCTGGCCGCCCGCGGCCCGGTCATCGACATCGACGGCGTCCGGGCCGTCTTCCCGAAAGGCTGGGGCCTGGTCCGGGCCTCGAACACCCAGGCGGTCATCGTCCTGCGCTTCGAGGCCGACACCGAGGCCGACCTGGCCGCCATCCAGGCCGAGGTCCGCGGCGTCCTGCAGCAGGTCATCAACAACCTCGGGGCGTCATGAAGGGGCGGGACGTCCGCGCCGTCATCCTGGCCGGAGGGCGGGGGACCCGCTTCTGGCCGCTCGGCCGGGCCGCCCGGCCGAAGCAGTTCCTGAAGATCGCCGGCGCCGAGCCCATGCTGGTGGAGACGGTCCGCCGGGTCCGGCCGCTCGTCCCGCCGCGGAACCTCCTCCTGGTGGCCGACGCGGCCCAGACGCGCCAGGCCCGCAAGCTCCTGCCGAAGCTGGCCCGGTCCTGCTTCCTGGTCGAGCCCGAAGCCCGCAACACCGCGCCGGCCCTGATGCTGGCCACGGCCCGGGTCTGGCTCGAGAACCCGGAGGCCGTCCTGGCCGTGCTTCCGGCCGACCACATCATACGCGACCGGGAGGCTTTCCGGCGGCGGCTCGCCGACGCCGTCGAAGCGGCCGCCCGGGACCGCGTCATCGTCACTTTCGGCATCCCGCCGACGTACCCGGCCACCGGCTACGGTTACATCCGCCACGACCGGACGGCCGGCCGCAAGGTCGGCGGCACGATCTTCTATCCCGGCCTGGGATTCACGGAGAAGCCCGGCCTGTCCCTGGCCGACGAGTACCTGGCCGCGGGCGACCAGGCCTGGAACTCCGGCATCTTCCTGTGGCGGGCCGGCGTCTTCGCCGAGAAGATCGAGCGCTTCGCGCCCGGGCTCGCCCCGGCCTGGAAGGCCCTGGTCGCCGCGCTGCGCTCGGGGAGCGCCGCCGGGCTCAAGGCCGCCTACCGCCTGGTCCCGGCCCTGTCCATCGATTACGCCCTCATGGAGAAGATCGAAGGCCTGGTCGTGGCCGACGGCGACTTCGGCTGGTCGGACGTCGGGTCCTGGTCGACGCTGGCCGAGATCTGGCCCCGGGACGCCTCCGGCAACGCGGCCCGCGGCGAGGTCGTGGCCCTCGACGCCAAGGATTGCCTGGTCTGGAACCCGGGCCGGGTGACGGCGCTCGTCGGCGTGCGCGACCTTGTCGTCGTGGACGCCGGCGACGCCCTGCTCATCTGCGACGCCGCCCTCGACCAGAAGGTCAAGGACGTCGTCGCTGCCCTGAAGCGGAAGAAGAGCCTGCTCAAGTACGTCTAAAACGTCGACATCGTCAATCCCCCAGGAGGTGCCGGAGATGAACAAGCGCGCCGTCGTCCTCGCCGCCGCGGTCTTCCTCGTCGCGGCCTTCGCCGCCGCCGCCGACGTGACCCTGAACGTCCAGGAACGGGTCCTCGCGAACGGCATGAAGATCCTCATGATCCCCAAACCCGGCGTCCCCCGGGTCGTCTGCCACATCTACTTCAAGGTCGGCTCGATCAACGAGCGGCCGGGCATCACCGGCAGCGCCCACGTCCACGAGCACCTGATGTTCAAGGGCACCGAGGTCATGGGCGTCACGGACTACGCCAAGGATTCCGAGATCGATCGCCGGATCGACGAGCTCATGGGCAGGATCTACCGGGAGAAGTACTGGAAGACCGACGGCGACCAGGCCCGGATCGCCGCCTGGCAGACGGAGGTCGACGGGCTGGTCAAGGCCGAGAAGGCCTTCATCGTCAAGGACGACCTCTGGACCCAGTACATGAAGAACGGCGGCACGGGGCTCAACGCCTCGACCAGCCAGGAGACGACCGGCTACTACGTCACCCTGCCCTCCAACAAGATCGAGCTGCAGATGCTGATGGAGTCCGACCGGATGATGAACGCCCGCTTCCGCGAGTTCTATTCCGAGAAGGACGTCATCATGGAGGAGCGGCGGCTGAGCGAGAACCAGCCCGGCTATCTCTTCAGCGAGCAGGTCGACGCCGCGTTCTACGCGGCCTCGCCCTACCACTGGGACGTCATCGGCTGGATGGACGACCTCAGGAAGATGACCAAAGAGGACCTGGTCGCCTTCCACAACACCTACTATGTCCCCAACAACGCCGTGGCCATCTACGTCGGCGACTTCGATCCCCAGGCCGTCGCGGCCATGGCCGAAAAATACTTCGGCCGCATCCCCAAGGGCCCGGACCTCGAGCCCATCCGCACGGGCGAGCCACCCCAGTACAGCGAGAAGCGGCTCTACGGCTCCGGCCCCGCCCCGACCAGCCTGCAGATGATGTTCCACACGCCGCGCGACGGCGATCCGGACGCGCCGGCCCTGTCCGTCCTGGCCAGCGCCCTGGGCTCCGGCGGCGGCTTCCGCGGCGGCATGGGCGGCGGCAGCGGCACGGGACGCCTCTACAAGACGCTCGTCCGCGACAAGCAGCTGGCCGTCAGCGCCTCGGCCATGAGCCGGCCCCAGTGGTATGTCGGGGTCTTCCAGTTCCGGGCGACGCCGCGCCTGGACAAGGCGGTCAAGCCCGAGGACCTGGAAAAGGAGATCTGGGCCGAGATCGACGCGATCAAGGCCGGCGGCCTGACCGAGGCCGAGATCCAGAAGGCCAAGAACCAGTCCGAAGCCATGTTCGTCCGCAGCCTAGCCAGCGCCATGGGGCTGGCCAGCCGGGTCGGCCGGGCCGAGCTCATGCGCGGCTGGCGGGCCATCCTGGCCGACCTCGAGGCCCTCAAGAAGGTCACGAACGACGACATCAAGCGCGTCGCCGCCAGGTACTTCGTCAAGGACAACAGCCTGACGGCGGTCTACACCCGGAAGTCGGGCCGGTAAGGTAAGGAGCACCTCATGAACAGAAAGATCTTCGCCATCCTGGCCCTGTCGCTGATTATCGCCGCCCCGGCCCTGGCCCAGGCCAAGCACCCCTCCGAGCTGAAGTACCCGGCCCTCAAGTACGACCCGCCGGACCCCCGGGCCTTCAAGACCGTCTATGCCGGCGGCCTGCGGGCCTACGTTCAGGAAGACAAGAGCCTGCCGCTCTTCAACATTACCGCAATTGTCAATTGCGGCGACCTTTATGTGCCGAAGGACAAGACCGGCCTCGGCACCGTCCTCGGCGATCAGCTCATCAAGGGCGGGACCGCGTCCCGGGACGGCTCGGCCATCGAGGAGCGCATCGACTTCCTCGGGGGATCGCTGTCCTTCATGGTCGGGGAGCGGGCCGCGACGCTGAGCCTCTCGGTCCTGTCGAAGGACCTCGACGAGGGCCTGGCCACGTTCTTCGACGTCCTGCGCCACCCGGCCTTCCGCGAGGAGCCGCTGAAGCTGGCCAAGGCCCGCTTTATCGAGCAGCTGCGCCAGGCCAACGACCAGCCGAGCCAGGTCCTGAGCCGCGAGTACGAGCGGCTCCTCTACGGCGACAACGCCGTGACCTGGGAACCGACCAAGGCCGCGTACGAGGGCATTTCCGCGGCCGACCTCAAGGCCTTCCACGCGAAATACTTCTCGCCCAGGAACGTCATCCTGGCCGTGTCGGGCGATTTCGACAAGGCCGCCCTCAAGGCCAGGATCGAGAAGCTGGCCGCGGGCTGGAAAGGCGGCGCGCCGGCCTTCCCGGCCCTGCCCAAGGCTTTCCCGTCCCCCGAGCCGGGCGTCTATTTCATCCAGAAAGCCATCAACCAGGGCTATATCAGCCTCGGCCACCTGGGGCTCGAGGACACCAATCCCGATTACTTCGCCGTCCAAGTCATGAACTTCATCCTCGGCGGCGGCGGCTTCACCTCGCGGATCACGACCAAGGTCCGCTCGGACGAGGGCCTGTCCTACAATCAGGGCAGCCGCTTCACCGTCCGCTGGGGCCTGCCGGGCACGTTCGCCGGCTACGTCCAGACCAAGTCGTCCACGGTCGGGTATGCCATCTCCCTGATCCTGGCCGAGTTCGACCGCATCCGCAAGCAGCCCGTCTCGGACGGAGAGCTGGAGACGGCGGTTAATTATTACGTCGAGAGCTTCGCCGACATGTTCCAGTCGCCGCAGGCGACCATGACGACCTTCGCCAACCTGGAGATGACCGGCAAGCCGGCGGACTACTACAAAACCTACCTGTCGAAGTTCAAGGCCGTGACCAAGGCCCGGATCCAGGAAGTGGCGCAAAAGTACGTCCGGCCCGACCAGGCCGCCATCATGATCGTCGGCGACTGGGAGCCCTGCGACAAGGGCGGCGACAAGTGGCCCGGCCCGCTCGACAAGCTGGGCAAGATCCACCGCGTCAGCCTGACGGATCCGATGACCGGACAGGAGATCAAGTAGCCGGCCACGGCCTCGATCGACGCGCCGGAGGGCCGGGGATGAGAGGCTCAGCGGCCGGCCCCCGGCCTTCCCGGCGCATCACGGAAAAAATTCTTTGCCGGATATTCGCGTCCACATCGATCAGGGTGCTATATTATTACGTTATAGAAAAAACCGACCAAGGGTATCGAGTGCGCAAGGAGATCGTGAGCTTGTTCCTGGCTCCGCGTGCGCCTGGCAGCGGAGCTTGGGCCCCAGCTCGTCGAGGGTGCCGTTAGCGGCCGAGGAAATCTAGGCCTGAGATTATCCCGATGTCATTAACTTCCACCCCCCTCTGGGACAGCCTCACTCCGCCTCGGAAAAGGCTGATTCGGGGCCCGCGATGGGCCATCCGGCGCCGGCCGGAGGGGAGATAGCCGCCATGATCGATCCGCAGCGCCCGTGGCTGAAGAACTACCAGCCGGGAGTCCCGGCCGACATCGTCATGCCCACCGACTCGCTGGTGCACATGGTCGAGCGGTCCGTGGCCCAGGCCTCGGCGTCCATCGCCCTTGATTTTTTCGGCAAGACGACGACTTACGCCCGTTTCGGCGACGAGATCGACCGGGCCGCGGAGGGCCTGCGACGGCTCGGCGTCCGGCGCGGCGACCGGGTGGCGTTGGTCATGCCCAACTGCCCGCAGCACGTCATCGCCTTTTATGCGGTCCTG
The DNA here is from genome assembly GCA_022711665.1 of Acidobacteriota bacterium. GTDB lineage: Bacteria > Acidobacteriota > Aminicenantia > Aminicenantales > Saccharicenantaceae > RBG-16-66-30. Next base: position 585,312 of record JAKLEN010000001.1, read on the forward strand.
CGGCTGGGCGCGGTCGTCGTCGAGCACAATCCTCTGTACACGCCGCGGGAGCTGCGGCACCTGTTCGAGAGCCATGCCGCCCGGGTGGCGATCTGCTGGGACGTCGCGGTCGAGAAGCTGCGTTCCTTCCCCCCGGACCTGGCCCTCGAGCACATTGTCGCCGTCAACCTCCTGGACGAGTTCCCCGCCGTCAAGCGTCTGGCGCTGCGGCTGCCCCTCCCCAAGATACGCAAGATGCGGGCGGCGCTGACGGTGCGCGCCCCCGGGACCATCGCGTGGCGGAAGCTCCTGACCGCTCCGCCGATCGACCCCGAGCATCCGCGTCCGGGGGTCAACGACCTGGCGGCCATCCAGTACACTTCCGGGACCACCGGCCAGTCCAAGGGCGCCATGCTGACCCATTTGAACCTGCACGCCAACGCCCTGCAGGGAGAGGCCTGGATGCACGGCGCGGAGTATCGCCGGGAGAATTTTTACGCCATCCTGCCGATGTTCCACGCCTTCGGCATCACTCTCTACATCACCTACGGCATCCTCAAGCAGTCGCGCCTGGTGATCTTTCCGAGGTTCGACGTGGACATGGTTCTGGACGCCGTGCGCCGGGTCCCGCCCACGATCTTTTGCGCCGTCCCGCCGATCTACGCGGCCACGGCGAAGCGCGCCCGGGAGCGGAACATCTCGCTGAAAACGGCCAAGTACTGCATCTCCGGGGCGATGAACCTGCCCGTTCCGATCGTCGAGCTGTGGGAGAGCGTTTCCGGCGGGCTGCTGGTGGAGGGCTACGGGATGACCGAGGCGTCCCCGGTCGCGCTGGGCAACCCGTTCTACCCGACGCGGCGCCCCGGGACGATCGGCGTTCCGTTCCCCAGCACCTGGATGAAGGTGGTTGATACCGAAAACGTCACCCGGGAGGTGGCGCCCGGCCAGCCGGGGGAGCTGCTGCTGAAGGGCCCCCAGGTCTTCGCCGGCTACTGGGAGAACCCAGAAGAGACCGAACGGACGCTCCTCGCCGGCGGCTGGCTGCGGACGGGCGATGTCGTCACGGTGGACGCCGACGGCTTCACCACCCTCATCGACCGGCTGAAGGAACTCATAATCACCGGCGGGTTCAACGTGTCGCCGTCGGAGGTGGAGAACGTCCTGCGCGGCCATGAGGACGTCACCGATGCCGCCGTGGTGGGACGCCCGTCCGACACGGGCGGCGACGACGTGGTCGCCGCGGTCTGCCTGCGGCCGGGCGCGATCCTCGACGAGGACGCCCTGCGCCGCTATTGCCGCGAGCGCCTGACCCGCTACAAGGTGCCGAAGCGCATCGTGGCCGTGGACGCCCTGCCCAAGTCCATGCTGGGCAAGGTGCTCCGCAAGCAGGTGCGGGAGCTCATCGCCGGGCTGCTCTGAACCCCGAGCCGGCGAATGTCGAGATCGGCCGGGAAAAGGCGGCAGCGGAGGCCGGCAGCCCGGTCAGGCGTGGCCCGCCGGGGGCCTCAACCCTTGAGCTTCAATCCCAGCTCGTCGAGGGCCCGCTGGTCCACGGCCGAGGGCGAGCCGGTCATGAGATCGAGGGCGCCGGTCGTCTTGGGGAAGGGGATGACCTCGCGGATGGACTCTTCCCCGGCCAGGAACATGACCAGGCGGTCGAAACCGTGGGCGATGCCGCCGTGCGGCGGCGCGCCGTAGCTCAAGGCGTCCAGGAAATACCCGAACTTGGCCTGGGTCTCCTCGTCCGTCAGCCCGAGGGCTTTGAAGATGCGCCGCTGGACGTCCATCTGGTGGATACGGATGGAGCCGCCGCCGGCCTCGACGCCGTTGAGGACGAGGTCGTAGGTCTTGGCCCGGACCCTGTCGGGGCTCGTCTCGAGAAGGTGTAGGTCCTCTTCATAGGGCATGGTGAAGGGGTGGTGCATGGAGACGAAGCGCTTCTCCTCCTCGCTCCACTCGAAGAGCGGGAAGTCGGTGACCCAGCAGAACTCCAAGCGGTCGCGCCGGGCCGCGTCCTCGACGGGCCAGGTCCGGCGGATCTCGCCCAGGACCTTGAGGGCCGCGTCCTTCTTATCGGCGACGAGCAGGGCCAGGTCGGCGGCGCCGCCGCCCAGGACGCTCCAGATCCTTTCGAAGTCGGCCTCGGCCGTCTTGAGCGACGACTTCCAGCCGTCCTGCTTTTTGACCCAAATTAGGCCCTTGGCCCCGAGGGCTTTGGCCTTCTCGCCGAGCTTGTCCAGCTGGCCGCGCGAGAGCCCGCCGGCGCCGGGGATGAGCAGCCCCTTGATCTCGCCGCCGCCGGCGACGACGCCCTTCAGGATCTCCGACGAGCCCTCCCGCCCGATGGCGGTCAGGTCCCGCATCTCCAGCGGCACCCGCAGGTCGGGCTTGTCCGAGCCGTACTTCTCCATGGCCTCGGCGTAGGGGATGCGCCGGAACGGCCGCTCGACCTTCCGGCCGACGAGGCCGAAGAGCGCCTCCATCAGGCCTTCGTTCAGGGCGAAGAACTCGTCCCGGTCGATGAAGCTCGTTTCGATGTCGATCTGGGTGAACTCGAGCTGGCGGTCGGCCCGCAGGGCCTCGTCGCGGAAGCACCTGACGATCTGGAAATAGCGGTCGCAGCCGGCCACCATCAGCGTCTGCTTGAACTGCTGGGGCGACTGGGGCAGGGCGTAGAAGCGGCCGTGGAACATGCGGCTGGGGACCAGGAAGTCGCGGGCGCCCTCTGGCGTCGGGTTGGCCAGGATGGGCGTCTCGATCTCGAGATAGCCGTGCTTGCTGAGATAGTTCCGGGCGGCCAGGGCGGCCTCGTGCCGCAGGCGGAGGCGGCGCTGCATGACCGGCCGGCGCAGATCGAGGTAGCGGTACTTCAGGCGCAGCTCTTCGGAGGCCTGGGGCGGGTCGGCCACGACGAACGGCGGCACCTTCGACGCGGCGAAGACCTGGAGCGCATCGGCCTCGACCTCGATCTCGCCCGTGGGGATGTCCTTGTTGACGGACGAGCGGCGCCGGACCCGGCCGCGCACGCCGACGACGAACTCGCCGCGGAGCTTCTTGGCCTCCTCGGAGAGCGTCGGACGGTCCGACTGGAAGACGACCTGGGCCAGGCCCTCGCGGTCGCGCAGATCGACGAAGACGAGGTGGCCCATGTCGCGTGTCTTGTGGACCCAGCCGCAGAGGACGACCTCGCGGCCCTCGTCCGCGGCCCGCAGGGCGCCGCAGTAATCGGTCCGTTTCAGGGGCGTGGCGGTCGCGTTCGGATTGTTCATGGGGATCCCCAGGCGGTCAGTTTGTCCGGAGGAGCGCCAGCAGCTCCTCGCGGGGGCCGTCGACCTGGCGGCCGGTGGCCATATCCTTGAGGGCGAAACGGCCGGACTTCATCTCGTTCTCGCCGACGATGAGGACCCAGTCCGCCTGGAGCTTGTTGGCCCGGCCGAAGTGGGCCTTCATGCCTCGGTCCTTGTACTCGACCAGGCATTCGACGCCGTTCGAGCGGAGCCAGCGGGCCAGCTCCAGCCCGGCCATCCTGGCCTCCTCGCCGAGATGGGCCAGGTAGACCGTTTTCCGTTTCGGGACGGCGATCTCGGCCATCGAGAGGACGCGCTCGATGCCCATGGCGAAGCCGGTGCCGCAGATGTCCGGCCCGCCGAAGTCCTTCATCATGTCGTCGTAGCGGCCGCCGCCGAGCAGGGCGTTCTGGGCCCCGAGATGGGACGAGACGATCTCGAAGGTTGTTTTCGTGTAATAATCGAGCCCCCGGACGAGCCGCGGGTCGATCCGGCACGGGATGCCGAGCGCGTCGAGGCAGGCCAGGAGCCTGCGGAAGTGGTCCCGGCACTCCTGGCAAAGGAAATCCTGGATGCTCGGGAAGGCCGCGGCGATCGTCCGGCAGGCCTCGACCTTGCAGTCGAAGATGCGCAGGGGATTGGTCTCGGCCTTCCTCTGGCAGTCGGGGCAGAGATCGGCCCTGCGGGCCGCCGCGGCCTGGCGCAGGGCGGCGCTGTAGGCCGGGCGGCAGGCCCGGCAGCCGACCGAGTTGACCAGGGTCTCGGTTCCGGCGACGCCCAGCTTGCCGAGCAGGGCGTGGGCCATCTCGATGATCTCGGCGTCGACGGCCGCGTCCTTCTCGCCGAAGACCTCGATGTCCACCTGGTGGAACTGGCGGTAGCGGCCCTTCTGGGGCTTGTCGTAGCGGAACATCGGGCCCATGTAGTAATAGCGCATGGGCGCGCCCTCGAGGTCCAGCCGGTGCTCGACGATGGCCCGGACGACCGAGGGCGTGTACTCGGGCCGCAGGGTCAGCGACCGGCCGCCCTTGTCGGTGAAGGTGTACATCTCCTTGGTGACGATGTCGGAGGTGGCGCCGCTGCCCTTCTCGAAGAGCTCAGTGGCCTCGAAGACGGGGGCCCGCAGCTCGCGGAATCCGTAGAGCTCGAAGGTCGTCCGGGCCAGGGCCTCGAGGGCCTGCCACTTTTCGACCTCGCCGGGCAGGATGTCGCGCGTGCCCTTGATGGCGGCGAGCTCTTTCTTGGCCGCTGTGTCTTCGCTCACCGCTCTTCGAAGACCCCGATCCGGCGGATTTTCGCGTAGCGGGCCTCGAGGAGCTCCTCGACGGGCATGGCTTCGAGCTTCTTGAGGGCCTGGGAGATGTGCTTGTCGACGTTCTTGAAGGTCTGCTCGGGGTCGATGTGGGCCCCGCCGGGCGGCTCGGGGATGATCTTGTCGATGATCCCCAGGTCGAGCAGGGTCTGGGCCCGCAGGCCCAGGTTCTCGGCCGCTTCCTCGACGGCGTTCTGGTCCTTCCAGACGATGGCCGCGCAGCCCTCGGGCGAGATGACGGAATAGAAGGAGTGCTCGAGCATCATCAGCTGGTCGCCGTAGCCGATGCCCAGCCCGCCGCCGCTGCCGCCCTCGCCGATGACGACGTTGATGATCGGGACCTTCAGCCGGGCGATGACCTTCAGGTTGTAGGCGATGGCCTCGGCCTGGCCGCGCTCCTCGGCCCCGATGCCGGGGTAGGCCCCGGGGGTGTCGATGAAGGTGATGACCGGGAAGCCGAACTTCTCGGCTTCCTGCATGACCCGCAGGGCCTTGCGGTAGCCCTCGGGGTTGGCCTGGCCGAAGTTCCGGTCGATGCGGGCCCGGGTGGTGCGGCCCTTCTGGTGGCCGATGACGGCCGCCGTCCGGCCCTTGTAGAAGGCCAGGCCGGCGACGATGGCCGGATCGTCGGCGAAGCGGCGGTCGCCGTGCATTTCCATGAAGTCCTGGAAGAGGAAGGCGATGTAGTCGAGGGTGTAGGGGCGCTTGGGATGGCGGGCGATCTGGACGATGTTGATGGTCGAGAGCCGGGGCACGATTTCGGCCCACTCCCTCTCGATCTCGACCCGGAGAGCGGCGATCTTGTCCTTCTTGGCGATGTCATCCGTCTCGTTCAGGGCGTCGATCTTCTCCTTGATGGAGACGAGGCCCTTCTCGAGCGTATAAAACTCCGCCGATTTTTCCATGCTCCGCTCTTTCAACGGGTTGGGATAACGGGTTTATTCTATGGCCGCCGGGGGGTCAAGTCAAGCCGCCGCGGGCCGGCCCGGCGCTGGCGGACGACCTCGAAGAAGAAGACGGCCGCCGCGGCGGCCACGTTCAGGGAGGTGACCCGGCCGGCCAGCGGGATGGCCAGGACCTTGTCGCAGGTCTTGCGGACCAGGGGACGGATGCCCTTGCCCTCCGAGCCGAGGACGATGCCGACCGGCCCGGTGTAGTCGAAAGAGTACCAGGGCTCGTCGCCGGAGCCCTCGGCGCCGACCAGCCAGAGGCCCTTCTCCTTGAGCTCTTCCATGGCCCGGACCAGGTTGGTCACCCGGGCCACCGGCAGATGCTCCAGGGCCCCGGCCGAGACGGTGTCGACGGTCTCCGACAGGCCTGCCGAGCGGCGCTCGGGCAGGATCAGGCCGTCGGCCCCGGCGCCCTCGGCGCTGCGGACGATGGCCCCCAGGTTCTGGGGGTCCTCGACCTCGTCGAGTATGACGACGAAGGGCTTCGGGGACCGGCCCAGGATGTCTTCCAGGGAGGCGTAGCCCTTGGGCGAGACCTCGGCCATGACGCCCTGGTGGCCTGGGGCCGCCTGGTCCAGCCGCCGGGCGGGGACGAAGACGACGGGCACATGCCGGGCCTTGGCCTCGCGGATGACCTCGCCGATCCGGGCGTGGCCGCGCTCCTCCTGAACGAAGACCTTGTTGACCCGCTCGGGCGCGGACCTCAGGGCTTCAAGGAGGGGGTTGATGCGGATGATCCTGTCCATGGTGCGCTCCGGAAGCATTATACCAATGTTCGGCCGGCTAATGGCGGGATCTTTCCGCCGCGGGCCTCGCGGACCGCGACCGGGACCGGTTGTCTCGGGCCGGCGCATCGGGTAAAATGAGCCACGGAGACAGGAGGAGCCGGGACATGCCGAACAGCATCAGGACGACGCGGATGGCCTTCATCGTCGCCGCGGGGCTCGATATCGCCGCGGCGGCCACGCTCCTCTTCATCTTTTTCGCCGGCGCCGCCTTTATCGGCTGGGGCAGCGAGCGGGCCGGGCTCCTGGGCAACGCCCTGCTCGGCGCGGCCGGGATCATCCTGGCCGCGATCTTCGCCGCCTTCGCCGTCCTGGCCCTGGTCGTCGCCGCCGGGATCGCCAAGGGCCGCCCCTGGGCCCGGCTTGGCGGCATCGTCCTGGCCGCGATCTATCTGCCCGCAGTTCCGGTGGGCACGATCATCGGTGGCGTCGCCCTGTCGGGGCTCCTCGGCCGCGACGCCCGCGACTGGTTCCTGGGCGGCGCGCCGGTCCGCCGGACGCCCCAGGTCCCGCCGGCCTCCGTCTGACGTTCGTCCTCCGCCCCGGCGCCCGGCCGGGCGGGCCGTTGCCAGCGGCTCCGGTTTGGTTTAATATCGCAGGCGAACCCGAAGGGAAGGCGACACGCTCATGGACTACCTCTATTCGCTGCTGGCCGGCCTCATCCAGGGGCTGACCGAGTTCCTGCCCGTTTCGAGCTCCGGGCACCTGGTGCTCATCCACGACATCCTCAAGTTCGATTTCTTCGACAACGTCCTTTTCGACGTGGCCATGCACGTGGCGACGTTCTTCGCCCTGATCGTCTATTTCCGCCGGGACATCGTCCGCCTCGTCCGGGGCTTCTTCGCCAGCCTGTCCCGCCGCGACCTCCGGAACGATCCGGACCAGCGCCTCCCCTGGCTCATCCTGCTGGCGACGGCGCCGGCGGTCGTCATCGGCTATCTGCTCGAGTCCTTCATCGGCGCGGTCCTGCGCCGGCCGGCCGTCGTGGCCCTGGCCCTGATCCTGGTGGCCGGGCTGTTCTTCGCGGCCGAAAGGTTCGCCGCGAAGAAAAAAACGCTGGCCGGGATGACGGCCGCGGACGCGGCGGCGATCGGCGTCGCTCAAGCGGTGGCCTTCATCCCCGGCGTCTCCCGCTCCGGCATCACCCTGGTGGCCGGCCTGGGCCGGAAGCTGACCCGGACGGACGCGGCCCGGTTCTCGTTCCTCCTCTCCATCCCGACGGTTTTCGGCGCGGCGGTGAAGAAGGGGCTCGAGATCGGCGCGGCCGGCCGGGCCGACTGGGCCGTCCTGGCCGTCGGATTCGCAGCCGCCCTGGCCAGCGGGATCCTGGCCATCCGCTTCTTTATGGGCTTCGTCGGCCGCCATTCTCTCCGTCCCTTCGCCTGGTACAGGCTGGCCCTCGGCGCCCTGGTGATCGTCTGGCTCCTGGCCGGAGGCTGATCTCCAGGCCCGGCGGGCAGGGGCATCCGGGGACAAGCGGGGCGGCCGGCGGCGGTCAGACCGAAAGGGCGATCAGGAGTTGGGCCGGGAAATAGGTCCCCAGGACCAGGATCCGGGCCCGGCCGAGGCTCCTGGCGAAACGGTCGTAGGCCAGGAGCGAGTCCGAGACCAGCAGTAGCGCGGCGCCGGCGAAGGCCAGGAGCCGTTTTGTCCCTCCCAGGTCCACGAACCGGCCGGCGGCGAAGCCGGCCATGGTCGCGGCGGCCGCGATGTAGACGAGGACCGGGAGCTTCATCGGGCCCAGCCCCGGCGCCAGGATGAAGAACATCAGCAGGCCGTAGAGGATGAACGGCAGGAACAGGCCCGCCGAGACCGGCTGCCCCGGCCCGGGCTTGAAGGCCAGGATGTAGAAGCCCTGGGCGCAAAGGAAGGCGGCCAGGCCGGCCGTGAACCATTTGCCGGGGAACATCAGGGCGATGTCCCCCAGGAGCGAGCAGGCGAGCCCGGCCAGGATAAAGATCTTGTAGGCCGCCGGCACGGGCGCCGGGGCCAGCGCCGCCGCGGCGATGATCAGGGCCATGGTCAGGGGCTTGGCGGCGCGGTAGAGGTGCTTGCGCCCCCCGGCCTGGGACCAGGCGGCCACGGCCGCCGAGACGAGGACGCAGGCCGGGAGGATCGAGGCCCGGATCCACGGGACCGGGCTCATTTTTCCGCCGCCCCTTCCCGGCGCAGCCGCTCGCGGGCCTCCTCGAACATGGGTTCGGCGTAGGAACTGGGCCAGGTGCGCTCCTCGAACGGCCGCTTTTCGACGAGCTTCAGGAAGCCCTCGAACTCGTGGAAGTACGAGCCGTAGATGTGGAAGCTGTCGACGAGATCGGCATAGCGGCCGACGTGCACGGGGCGTCCGGTCCGTTCGGCGACGCGGCCGGCGACGACGCGCTGCAGGTCGGTCAGGGCGAAAACGTTCATGTAGGCGGCCTTGTAGGCGTCGCGCGACCGCCAGTGGGCGTTCATGTTGAGGACGAGCCCGCCCCGGTCGTCCTCGAGCAGGCGGAACCAGAGGCGCTGCAGGCAGGGCGGATCGTCGGTCGGGGCGTCGAGCTTGGGATTCCAGGTGATGGCCTGGGCCCGGCGGGTGTGGCCGGTCCGGGACAGGCGGTCGACGGCCGCGGCGATCTGATCGATCGTCTGGCCCTCGATGTCATAGGCGAACAGCCTCTTGTGGTAGGTATAGGTCCACTTGCCCTCCGCCGGCGAGATCCAGTGGTCGTGGACGCCGTCGACGACCTCCTGGCGGTAGATCTCCAGGTCCTCCAGGCCGCCGGGGAAGGCCCGGTGGATGCGCGGCTCGGCGAAGGGATCTTCGACCGTCCAGAGCATGGTGCAGTCCCGGCTGGGCGGGTCGCCCGGCTTGTCGTATTCGGTCTTGATGGGAACGCCCTCGTTCCAGCAGGCCAGGACGGCCTTCTCCCAGGCTTCGGGCAGGGAGCGGCCGGAGACGGCCAGGGTGGGGATGTTTCCGTTCATGGGGTCACCTCGATGGCTCCCCCCGCTTTTAGCACAGGCCGCCGGCCCCGTCAACGCGCCGCCCGGACGGGGTCAAGCCTGAACGCTTCAACTATCTTTTTCGATCGAGGGCGAAAAAGTTGAAACGTTCAGGTTTGAACCTTTCTTGAAGGCCGTACCGGAATGGGCTATCCTGTCCGGAGGAGGCGGCCATGTCCGAGTCCGAACCCGTCGCTTTCAGGGCCTATTACGAGTCGCCCATCGGGACGATCGAGATCATCGGCGCGGACGCGGGCGTCTCCGGCCTGAATTTCGTCGACATCAAGGAAGAGAAGACCGCCCGGCGCCTCGGGGGGCGGCCGCCCGTTCCCGTGGCCGACGCCCTGGCCCAGCTCGATGGCTACTTCCGGGGCGACCGCAGGGCCTTCACGGTCAAGCTCGATCTCCGCGGCACCGACTTTCAGAGGATGGTCTGGTCCAGGCTGCTGCTGATCGAGTACGGGCGCACGACCACATACGGCGCCCTGGCGGCGGCCGTCGGCCGGCCGGCCGCGACCCGGGCCGTCGGCGGGGCCAACCACAGCAACCCCGTCTCGATCATCGTCCCCTGCCACCGGGTGGTCGGCAGCGACGGCCGCCTGACGGGCTACGGAGGCGGTCTCTGGCGCAAGGAATGGCTTCTCAGGCACGAAGGCCGGGACGGACTTTTCGTTTGACGCCCGGGCCGAACTGGATACAATAAGGCCCACATCCGAGAGGAAGGAGTATCCGTCATGGTCGAAACGCTGAGCCAGGCCTTTCTAAACACTGTCAAGACCTACATCAAGCCCGACCTCATGGCCGCCAAGGCCGACGGGCGCTACGTCCCCATCCCGACCGATGAATACGCCCGCCGGGTCCGCCACCTGTCCCTCGGCCTGGCCGACCTGGGCCTGGGCCCCGGCGACAAGCTCATCCTCCTGTCGGAGAACCGGCCGGAGTGGAACATCACCGACGTGGCCGTCCTCTGCGCCGGCGGCGTCACCGTTCCCATCTACACCTCCCTGATGCCGGAGCAGATCAAGTACATGATCAACGATTCGGAGGCGAAGATCGTCGTCTGCTCCAACCGCAACCTCTGGCTCAAGGTCGAGGCGATCCGCTCCGCCCTGCCCAAGGTCAACCACTATGTCCTCATCGACGAGGAAGGCCCCGAGGGCGTGCTGAGCCTGTCGGAGATCGCGGCCCGCGGCCGGACGGTCGAGGCCGCCGATCCCGGGCTCTTCGAGAAGCGGGCCCTGGCCGTCAAGCCCGACGACGTGGCCTCGATCGTCTATACCTCGGGCACGACGGGCATCCCCAAGGGCGTCATGCTGACCCACGCCAATTTCCTGGCAAATGTCGTGTCCCTCGACGCCGTGACCGACTTCAGCGTCAAGGACACCATACTGTCCTTCCTTCCCTTGTCCCACGTTCTCGAGCGTATGACGACCTTCTCCTTCCTCTACAAGGGCGCCTCGATCTACTACGCCGAGAGCATCGAGACCGTGGGCGAGAACCTGCTCGAGGTCCGGCCGACCATCATGATCAGCGTCCCCCGGGTCTTCGATAAGATCTACGCCAAGGTCATGGACAACGTCCTCGAGGGCTCGGCCCTCAAGCGCAAGCTCTTCTTCTGGGCCGTCGGCGTCGGCAAGAAGTACGGCGCCCGCCATATCCGCCACCAGCCCATCCCCTGGTGGCTGCGGGTGCGCCGCGGCGTCGCCGCCAAGCTCGTCTTCAGCAAGATCATCGCTAAGACGGGCGGCCGGGTCCACTTCTTCGTCTCCGGCGGCGCCCCCCTCTCGGCCGACGTGGCCGAGTTCTTCTACGCCGTCGGCATAACCATCCTCGAGGGATACGGCCTGACCGAGACCTCGCCGGTCCTGGCCTGCAACACCTTCCCCAAGATGAAGTTCGGGACGGTCGGTCCGCTCGTCCCCGGCGTCCAGGTCAAGTTCGCCCCGGACGGCGAGATCTGGGCCAAGGGTCCCAACGTCATGAAGGGCTACTACAACAAGCCGCAGGAGACGGCCGAGGTCTTCGAAGACGGCTGGTTCAAGACCGGCGACGTCGGCCACTTCGACGAGGAGGGCTTCCTGGTCATCACCGACCGGAAAAAGGACATCCTGGTCACGGCCGGCGGCAAGAACGTCTCCCCGCAGCCGATCGAGAACATGCTCCGGATGAATCCCTACATCCAGAACGTGGTCGTCGTCGGCGGCGGCCGGAAGTTCATCTCGGCCCTGGTCGTGCCCAATTTCGACAAGCTCGAGGCCTACGCCAAGTCCCGGGGCATCTCCTTCGGGAGCCGCAAGGAGTTGGTCGAAAGCGAGGAGATCCGGAGCTTCATGCTGGCCGAGATCAACCGCAGCACCCCCAACCTGGCTTCCTACGAGCGGATCAAGAAGATCGTCCTCCTGGACAAGGACTTCGACGCCGACACCCAGATGACCCCGTCGCTCAAGGTCAAGCGCCACATCGTCGAGAAGGTCTTCAAGCCGCTCATCGACCTCCTGTATAAGGATTAGCGGGCCGGGATCGACGGGTCCGGCCGAAGCTCCGGGAATATCGCTCCCGAGTGCGAAAAAAAGGAATCCTCCGGCGTCCCTTATAACAGGGACGCCATGAACGAGCGGGCGAACGGGCCGGAGGCAGGAGCCGCCGACGGGGCCGGGCACCGGGACCGGCTGCGGCAGAAATTCCTCCACGGCGGGCTCTCGGCCTTCCTGGACTACGAGATCGTCGAGCTGCTCCTGACCCTGGGGACGCCGAGGCGGGACTGCAAGCGGCCGGCCCGCGAAGCCCTCAAGGAGTTCAAGACCTTCGGCGGGGTCCTGGAGGCCCGGCCGGAGGACCTGCAGCGCATCCCCGGCATCGGGGCCCGGAACGTCTTCGGCCTCAAGCTCATCCACGAGGTCTCCCGCCGCTTCCTCAAGGACAGGATGATGAGCCGGCCGGTCTGCCACTCCTCCCAGGAGGTCTACGATTACCTCTGCCACGCCCTGCGCGACCTCAAGACGGAGCGATTCAAGGTCATCTTTCTCGATCCCAAGAACCAGGTCATCGAGGAGAAGACCCTGTTCGAGGGCACGGTCGATTCGAGCGCCGTCTACCCCCGGGAGGTCATCAAGGACGCCCTGCGCTACGAGGCCTCGGCCCTGATCTTCGCCCACAACCATCCCTCCGGCGATCCCGAGCCCTCGCTCTGCGACCGGGAGGTCACCCGCGACCTCGTTTTCGCCGCCCGGGTGGTCCAGATCAAGGTCCTCGACCACATCGTCGTCGGCTGCAACCGCTACTTCAGCTTCGCCGACCAGGGGCTGATCGCCGACTACGACCTGATGTTCAACGGCCTGCCGCGATGACCATTGAAACGCCGTCGCAATCCGGGTAAACTCTGAAGTCGCGAAAGGGGACGAAATGGCCGGGAAAGATACCGACAAGGAGCGAATCGACATGAAGAAAGACCCAGGACGCGAGGCCGAGGCCGTCAAGAACGCCGAGAACGAAGAGAAGCTGGCCAACCGCCACAAGGCCATCGACGCCGCCCTCTCCCAGATCGAAAAACAGTTCGGCAAGGGCACGATAATGAAGCTCGGCCAGAAGGGGGCGGCCGTGGCCGTCGAGGCCATCCCGACCGGCTCGATCTCCTTCGATCTGGCCCTGGGCATCGGCGGCTTCCCGCGCGGCCGGGTCGTCGAGATCTACGGCCCCGAGGCCACGGGCAAGACGACCCTGGCCCTCCACGTCATCGCCGAGGCCCAGAAGCGGGGCGGCCAGGCGGCCTTCATCGACGCCGAGCACGCCCTGTCGCCCGAATACGCGGCCAGGATCGGCATCGACATCGACAACCTCCTCATCTCCCAGCCCGACTTCGGCGAGCAGGCCCTGGAGATCGCCGAGGTCCTGGTCCGCAGCGGCGCGGTCGACGTCATCGTCGTCGACTCCGTGGCCGCCCTCGTCCCCAAGGCCGAGCTCGAGGGGGAGATGGGCGACGCCCACATGGGCCTCCAGGCCCGGCTGATGTCCCAGGCCCTGCGCAAGCTGACGGCCATCGTGGCCCGCTCCAAGACCTGCTTCATCTTCATCAACCAGATCCGGGAGAAGATCGGCATCTTCATCGGCAATCCCGAGACGACGACCGGCGGCCGGGCCCTGAAATTCTACGCCTCCCTCCGGATCGACGTCCGCCGGCTGTCCGTCATCAAGGACGGCGAGAGCGTCGTCGGCAACCGGGCCAAGGTCAAGATCGTCAAGAACAAGATGGCCCCGCCCTTCCGCGAGGCCCAGTTCGACATCATTTTCGGCGAAGGCATCTCCAGGGAGGGCGACCTGGTCGACACCGGTTTCGACCTCGGCATCCTGGAGAAGACCGGGACCTGGTATTCCTACAAGGGCGAGCGGCTCGGCCAGGGGCGGGAGAACGTCAAGCGGCTCCTCAAGGAGAACGCCAAGCTCGCCTGTGAGCTCGAGGAGGAGATCCGGGCCAAGATCGGCCTCGGGGACAAGGCGGCCGGCGAAGAGAAGGCCGCCGCGAAATAGGCGCCGCGGTCCCCCTTGCCTAATCCCTACGAATATGGTAGGATTTAGGCGCAAAGGGACCAGGCCATGCCGGGGCGCCGCGATTTCCTGAAAGAGGCGGGGCTCGGCCTCGTCGCCATGGCGGCGCCGCGAGCGCTCCGGGCCGGCCTGCGATCCGCCATCAAGGAGGGAGGGGACATGAACTACACGGCCAGGGATTACGCCAAGCTGCTGGGCACGCCCGGCTTCAGCGACACGCTCCTGAAGAACCATTTCACGCTCTATCAGGGCTACGTCACCAACACCAACAAGGTCCTTGACATCCTCGGCCTCATGGCCAGGGACGGCAAGGCCGGCACGCCCGAATACGCCGAGCTCAAGCGCCGCCTTGGTTGGGAGTTCAACGGCATGCGGCTGCACGAGCTGTATTTCGGGAACCTGGGCGGCCGGGCGGCCCTCGATCCGGGCGGCCCGCTCGGCCGGAAGATCGCCGAGCAATACGGCGACGTCGAGTCCTGGGAGAAGGAGTTCCGGGCCACCGGGGCCATGCGGGGCATCGGCTGGACCGCCCTTTACCAGGATCCCTCGAACGGCCGGCTCATCAACTTCTGGATCAACGAGCACGACGTCAGCCACCCGGCCGGGTGCCAGCCGCTCCTGATCATGGACGTCTTCGAGCACGCCTACATGACCGATTACGGGCTCAAGCGGGCCGACTACATCGAGGCTTTCTTCAAGGCCGTCGATTGGGCGGCCGTCGGCGCGCGCCTGAAGTGAGCCGGCCGCCCCGGGGCGGCCTCCATCCGGAAGCTGGAAAAGCGCGGCCTATCGGTCTATCCTGAAGGGAGCTTCCCCAAGGAGGACGGCATGACCCGCGAGGAGATCAAGCGCTCGGAGAAGGCGGGCCTGGCGCCCGGCACCCTGATGTACGTCGGCGACAAGGAGTCCCGGCCGGCGCGGATCACGGTCATAGATTACGACGCCGCGGGCTTCCTGGAAAAGGAGGCGGCCACGGTCGAGGAGTGCTTCCCCTTCAAGGAGACCTCGACCGTGACCTGGATCAACGTCGACGGGCTGCGCGACGCCCCGGTAATCGAGAAGCTCGGCGCCCGGTTCGACATCCACCCCCTGGTCCTCGAGGACATCGTGACCACGACCCAGCGGCCCAAGGCCGAGGACCTGGGGAACGCCGTCTTCGTCGTCCTGCGCATGATCGAGGGCGGCCTGGACGGCGGCGGCCTGACGGCCGACCAGCTCAGCCTCATCATCGGCCCGAACTACGTCCTGTCGTTCCAGGAGACGCCGGGCGACTGCTTCGGGGCGGTGCGGGAGCGGATCCGCGGCGGCAAGGGCCGCATCCGCAAGCTCGGTCCGGATTACCTGGCCTATGCCATAATCGACGCCGTCGTCGACAACTATTTCCTCGTCCTGGAGAAGCTCGGTGAACGCATCGACGCCCTGGAGGAGGTCCTGGTTGAAGCGCCGCGCCGGGAGGCGCTCCACGAGATCCACGCCCTCAAGCGCGAGATGATCGGGCTGCGCAAGTCGGTCTGGCCCCTGCGCGAGGTCGTCAGCGGCCTGGAGCGGATGGAGACGCCCCTCGTCCGCAAGTCGACGGGCGTCTTCCTGCGCGACGTCTACGACCACGCCATCCAGGTCATCGACACCGTCGAGTCCTTCCGCGAGATGCTTTCGAGCATGGTCGAGACCTATCTCTCGTCCGCGTCCAACCGCATGAACGAGATCATGAAGGTTCTGACCATCATCTCGACGATCTTCATCCCCATCACCTTCCTGGTCGGGGTCTACGGCATGAACTTCCCGAACATGCCGGAGATGCGCTGGCGCTGGGGCTACCTCTTCGTCTGGGCGCTCATCGTCGGGGCGGTCGCGACCATGGCCGCGTTCTTCCGCCGGCGGAAATGGTTCTGAGGCGTCAGGTCGCCAGGGGATCGGCGCGGTCGGCGCCGAGGCCATAGCGGCTGATCTTGTGGTAGAGGGTCGAGCGCGAGATGGCCAGGATGCGCGCGGCCTCGGCCCGGTTCTGGTCGGTGATGTCGAGGAGGAAGCCGATATAGTCCTTCTCCAGCATCTCGAGGGTCGGGAAGCCGGCCGGCGTGCCGAACTCCCGGCCTTCGTCGAGGCCCAGGTAGCGCTGGAGATAGGAATTCATGACGGCGGGTCTCCTCAGCGGGCCTTGGCCATCTGGATCTGGCGGTAGTTGTTGGCCACGACGTAGGAGAGCAGGGCGTTGGTGGCCGTGGTCATGATCCAGGCCATGGTCCGGTTCCTCTTGAACAGGAACTTCATGCTGACGTAGGACAGGGCGGTCGTCCCGAACTTGATCGCGGCGAAGGCGGCCGGGCTGTTGACGAAGGGCTTCATCAGGGGATTGGTCTCGGTCAGCCCGGGGTATTTCAGGGCTTCGCGGGTGGAGACGTAATCGGCGACGTTGAGGCCGAGCATGATGATCAGGTTGGCCTCGAAAAAGGCCTTGCCCGGCCGGTAATTCCGCTGCAGGGACGGCAGGCGCGGGGTCAGGCCCATCTGAGCGGGAAGGGGAGCGGGAGGCTCGACGGTCAGGACCTCGAGAACGGCGGGCAGCGGGGCGGCGAGCGGGGTCGGCAACGCCAGGGTCGAGGGGATGAGTGTCGTGGGCACGATAAGATCCCAGGTGGCTTCCGAGACCGCGGCGGCGCGGACGGGGGCGGCGGCGACGAGCGAGGCCGCGATGACGACGATGGCGATCTTGGCTTTCATTATCATTACTCCTAAATCATTCGGTCACACCCCCTATATTGGCAAGAACTGTGCCAGGACCGGCAATAATTATTTATCTAATTCTATATAAAGCAGTTACAGGTCTTCTTTTGGTCTGTGGAGCCAATTTACAAAAGCACAGAAATTGGACATAATTGGGCCATATATTTTAGTAGCCGATTTATTATCATGCTGTTATACAAATTTTCTCTTTTTGGTATATTATTTGTACACTTCTTGGCCGTTAGACAGCCCGGGTTGGCCCATAATCGGACGTTTTTTTGGGGAGAGAAGCCGGGCGATCAGGCCCGCCGGCGAAGCCTGGCCGAGACCGGCCGCCCGCCGTTGGCGCTCTTCAGGGCTTCCAGCAGATAGGGCGCGGTGACCGAGCCGGCGGTCTGGGCCACCTTTTCCGGCGTGCCCTGGGCCACGATCCGCCCGCCGGCCTGGCCGCCTTCGGGACCGAGGTCGATGACGTGGTCGGCGCTCTTGATGACGTCGAGGTTGTGCTCGATGACGATGACCGTGTGGCCTTCGGCCACGAGCCTCTGGAACGACCGAAGCAAAACGGCGACGTCGTTGGGATGGAGGCCGATCGTCGGCTCGTCGAAGAGGTAGAGGATCTTCTTGCCCTTTTCGTGGACGAGGTGGTAGGCCAGCTTGATCCGCTGCAGCTCGCCGCCCGAGAGCGTGGTCGTCGACTGGCCGAGCTTCAGGTAGCCGAGGCCGACCTCGACCAGGGGATAGAGCTTCCTGGTGATCTCCGGGCGGCCGGCGAAGAACAGGCAGGCCTCGGTGACGCTCAGGCCCAGGACCTCGTCGATGTTCTTGCCGTTCCAGCGGACGTCGAGGATCTCCTTCTTGAAGCGCCGGCCTTTGCAGGCGTCGCAGACCAGGCTGACGTCGGACAGGAACTGCATCTCGACGACCTGGACGCCGGCGCCCTTGCACTCCTCGCAGCGGCCGCCGGCCGTGTTGAACGAGAAGTAGCCCGGCCGGAAGCCCAGGAGCTTGGCCTCGCGGGTGGAGCTGAAGAGGTCGCGGATGCCGTCCATGGCCTTGGTGTAGGTGGCCGGGATGGACCGGGGCGAGGCGCTCAGCGGCGACTGGTCGACCAGGAGGACCTTGGCGATCTTGTCCCGGCCCCGGATCTCGGCGAAGCCGTTCCCGGACCCGCCGGCGAGGCCCTCGTAGAGGACGTCCTCGATCAGGCTGCTCTTGCCCGAGCCGGAGACGCCGGTGACGCAGGTGAAGACGCCCAGGGGGATGCGGACGTCGATGTGCTTGAGATTGTGCTTATGGGCGTCGCGGATCTCGAGGAAAGCCTTGGCCGGGCGGCGGGCCGGCGGCAGGGGCACGACCTTCTCGCCGCGGATGTAGCGCGAGGTCAGGGATTCGCGGCTGCGGAGAAAGGCGGCCCAGGGTCCGGCGAAAACGACCTCGCCGCCGGCCTCGCCGGCCCGCGGTCCCATGTCGATGACGTACTCGGCCGCCCGGACGATATCCGGGTCGTGCTCGACGACGACGACCGTGTTGCCGATGTCCCGAAGGGATTTCAGGATGCGGACCAGGCGGTGATTGTCGCGGGGGTGCAGGCCGATCGACGGCTCGTCCAGCACGAAGAGGGACCCGACGAGCGAGGCGCTGAGGGCCGCCGCCAGGCTGATGCGCTGGGCCTCGCCCCCGCTCAGGGTGAAGGTCATGCGGTCCAGGGCGATGTAGTCGAGGCCGACCTCCATGAGAAAACGCAGGCGGCCGCGGATCTCCTGGACGAGCTTTTCGGCCACCTGGCGCTCGTAGGGCCGGAGCTCGAGCGAGCCGAAGAACTCCGAGGCTTCGGCCACGGTCAGCCGGACGATCTCGCCGATGTTGAGGCCATTGACCCGGACGCCGAGGGCCCGGGGATTGAGCCTGGTCTTGCCGCAGGCCGGGCAGGCGACATACTTGCGGTAGCGGCTGAGCAGGACCCGGACCTGGACCTTGTACTTCTTGGACTGCAGCCAGTCGAAAAAGCCCTTGACGCCGTAGTAGCCGTCGCCGCCGTCGAAGACAAAGCGCTGGTCCTTGGCCTTGAGGTCGCGGAAGGGGACGTTGGTCGGTATCTTGCGGCGGCGGGCCTCGGCCAGGAGCTCCTTCTGCATGCCCCGGGACAGGGGCTTGGTCCAGGGCTCGACGGCGCCCTGTTCCAGGGACTTGGAGCGGTCGGGGACGACCTTGTCCTCGTCGATGACGGCCAGGTCGCCGAAGCCGTGGCACTCGGGGCAGGCGCCATGGGGGGTATTGAAGGAAAAGAGGTTGGGGTAGGGGTCTTCGGCCGCCAGGCCGCAATCGCGGCACTCGAGCTTATCGGTGAAGCGGTGTTCGCGGCCGGCCTCGGTCCGGACCAGGACCCGGCCGCCGCCCTTCTTCAGGCCCATCTCGATCGAGTCGGCCAGGCGTTCGCGCTCATCGACGCCGAGGGCGATGCGGTCGACGAGGACGTCGACGACGGCCGCCGCCTTGGGGACGGCGTCGAGGTCGACGACCTGGCCCTGGACGACGGCCCGCGTGAAGCCCTCCTTCTTGAGGGCGGCCAGGCTCCTCTCGCGGGGCCAGGCGAAGGTTATCAGGGCCCGGGTGCCGGCCGGTTCGGCCGCCAGCGCGGCGATGATGCCGTCGATCGTGTCGCGGACGACCGGCCGCCCGCAGCGGAGGCAATGGACGGTGCCGATGCGGGCGAACAGGACCCGCAGGAAGTCGTAGATCTCGGTGACCGTGGCCACCGTCGAGCGGGGGTTCTTGGCGGCGCCCTTCTGCTGGATGGCGATGGCCGGCGGGATGCCGTCGATGAGGTCGGCGTCGGGCTTGTCCAGGCGTTCCAGGAATTGGCGGGCATAGGAGGACAGGGACTCGAGGTAGCGGCGCTGGCCCTCGGCGTAGAGGGTATCGAAGGCCAGGGACGACTTGCCCGAGCCGCTGACGCCGGTGACGACGATGAGCCGGTCGAGCGGCACGTCGAGGTCGATCCCCTTGAGGTTATGGACCCGCACGCCGCGAAGGATGATGCTGTCGGTCGTCGCCATGGAAGCCCCGAATCCTTCCATTATAGCACGGATCGGCCGGGCCCTCCCCCCGATATGGTTGCCTTTTTGGCGAGTGAACGATCCGGGCGGCGGCGACCCTCCGCGCCGGCCGGCGTCTTT
The DNA here is from genome assembly GCA_022711665.1 of Acidobacteriota bacterium. Classification (GTDB taxonomy): domain Bacteria; phylum Acidobacteriota; class Aminicenantia; order Aminicenantales; family Saccharicenantaceae; genus RBG-16-66-30. The sequence goes on from JAKLEN010000001.1 coordinate 605,055, forward strand.
TGCTATAATGGACCGCTCGGAGAGGATCGATGTCGTTCATCTATATCCTGGGGCTGGCCGTGGCCCTGGCCATGGACTGTTTCGCCATCACCATCGGCCTGGCCTGCGGCGGCCGGGGGCTGACGGTCAGGCAGGCCGTCAGGATGGGGGCCGCTTTCGGCGGCTTCCAGTTCATCATGCCGGTCATCGGCTGGTTCGCCGGGGATCGGGCCCTGGCGCTGATCAGGAACTTCGACCATTGGGTGGCCTTCGGGCTGCTGGCCCTGATCGGCGGTCGCATGATCTGGGAATCCCGGCACGGGAGCGAAGAGGAGAAGGCCTGCCGGCCCGACCAGACCCAGGGCCCGCGGCTGCTTGTCCTGGCGCTGGCGACCAGCATCGACGCCCTGGCCGTGGGATTGAGCCTGGGCGTCGTCCGGGCGGGGATCCTCTATCCGGCGGTTGTCATCGGGGCGACCAGCTTCGTCCTGACCCTTGCCGGGGCCAAGCTGGGTCCGGTGCTGGGCCGCCTCGTGGGCCGGCGGGCCGAGCTCGCCGGCGGCCTGATCCTGATCGCCATCGGCGCCAAGATCCTCCTCGGCCACATCTCCGGCTGAAGACACCGGCACTCTTTATAAAGACGTCCTTCACAGGAAGGGGAAAACCAGGAAGACCGCCAGGTCCCAGACGGTGTGGCTGACCATGTTGGCCAGGGGCGAGCGGAAGCGCATATAGAGCCAGCCCCAGAAAAGGCCGCAGACGGCGGCGGCAATGACCAGCATGAGATTCCCGCTGGCCAGGTGGACGGCGGTGTAGAGCATCGCTGCCAGGGCCAGGCCGTAGCTGGGGCAGGTCGTCGCGGCCGCCCGCTCCTGGAAGAAGCCCCGCCAGAAGAGCTCCTCGCCGGGTCCGATGACGAGGACGATGAGCAGCGCGACGCGCCAGTCCGGGACCCCCATCCGCAAAGCGTAGACGTTGGCCAGGGCGGCATCGGCGAATGGCAACAGGCGCCGGGCCAGGACGCGGCCGACGGCGAAGACGGCGTAAAGGACGGCGGCCGAGCCGATCCCGACGGCCAGCTTGCGGCCGAGACCCGAGCGGACGTCCCGGCGGAGCCGGCCCAGGTACTCCTTGTCCGCGAGGAAAGCCAGGGCCGTGACCAGGACGACGTTCACGGTCAGCCAGGCCCAGAAGTCGAGCGGACCGAGGCGCCGCAGCCGGAAGAGGGCGATGAACAGGATCGCGGCCAGCGCGCCGACCGCTCCGACCAGGAGAGGCTCCCGGCGCCGCGACTCGCCGCTCATCCCCGCCTCACGATCCCTTCGAGGAGCACGGCGGCCGCGCTCAGAAGGCCGAAGACCAGGTTGTGGCCGGCCGTCGCCCCGTCAAGGATGACGAAATCGAGAGGCCGCCGCGGGGCTGCCCGGCGCCGGGCCCGGCCCCAGAGACGGAGGGCGCTCGGCAGGGCGGCCAGGACGAGCAGGAACGTCCAGGGCATCGGCCGCGGCCGGCCGGGTACAAGGCGGGGCAGAAGGATGAGGGCGAGATCGATCAGGAAGGGGGAGAAGAGGAGGACCCCGTAATAGGCCAGGGAGCCGCGATCGCCCAGCATGCCGGCCACGGTCCGGACGCGGTGGCGGCCGTCGGAGACGGCATCGCGCCAATTGTTGGCGTGGAGGATGGCGATGACGAGCAGGGCCATGGGCACGGTCCAGACGACGGGCAGCCAGGAGAAGGCTCGCTTCTGGACGATCCAGGCCCCGGCGGCGCCGAGCAGGCCGAAATCGAGAAAGACCGCCAGATCGCCCAGGGCCCGGGGCTTGAGCAGGGAGTAAGCGACGCCCACCGCCACGCCCAGGCCGCCGACGACGAGCAGGGCCGGCCCTGTGCGCCAGGCGATGCCGAGACCGGAGACGCAGCCGAGGGCGAAGAGGAGGGCCGCGCCGCGCCGGGCCTGGCGGTCGGAGATCCAGCCGCGGACCACGGCCCCGCTGACCGGCGTCACCTCGCGATCCAGGCCGACGCGGAAGTCGCGGGCGTCGCTGAGCACGTTGGCCGCGGCGTGGAGGACGACCATCGTGGCCAGGGCCCAGAGGAACAGGAGCGGGGAGAAGCGGGCGCGGCCGGCGACCACGGCCAGGGCCGTGCCGAAAATGACGGGCATGGTCGAAGCCGGGAACGACCAGGGCCGTCCGGCGACGAGCCACGTCTTCAGGAACGAGGGCCGCTCAGCCATGCTTCCTGTATAGCAGAAAAGCGGCTTCTTCTCCAGATTCCGGGCGGCTCTCTGCCGCCGCGCCGCCGGCGGTCTTGACTTGGGCCGGAGCGGCTCCTATTCTGGAAGCCGAAGGAGTCGAAGGATGCCGTCCCTCAAGGACAAGATCGTTTTCGTGACCGGAGCGAGCTCCGGCATCGGCGAATCCACGGCCCGGGCCTTCGCCGCCCAGGGGGCCAGGGTGCTGATGTGCGCCCGCCGCCTGGAGCGGATCGAGACGCTGGGCCGGACCCTGGCCCGGGAGCATGAGGTCGCCGCCCACGCCTTTCGCCTGGACGTGCGCGACCGGGCGGCCGTCGACGCGGCCGTTGCCGCCCTGCCCGACGAGTGGCGGGCCATCGAGATCCTGGTCAACAACGCCGGCCTGAGCCGGGGCCTGGACAAGTTCCCGGCCGGCCTGGTCGAGGACTGGGAAGAGATGATCGAGGCCAACGTCAAGGGCCTGCTCTACGTCAGCCGGGCCGTCGTCCCCGGCATGATCGAGCGCGGCGCCGGCCATGTCATCAACATCGGCTCGATCGCCGGCCGCGAAACCTATCCCGGCGGCAACGTTTACTGCGCCACCAAGTTCGCCGTCAAGGCCCTGTCGAACGCCATGCGCCTCGACCTCAACGGCACGCCGCTGCGCGTCACCGAGATCGCCCCGGGCATGGTCGAGACCGAGTTCAGCCTGGTCCGCTTCCACGGCGACGCCGCGCGGGCGGCCCGGACCTACCAGGGCTTCCAGCCCCTCGGCCCGGACGACATCGCCGAGGCCGCAGTCTGGTGCGCCACCCGGCCGCCTCACGTCGACGTCAGCGAGATGGTGATCATGCCCACGGCCCAGGCCTCGACCACGCTGACCGCGAGAAAGACATAGCCGGGGGATCGACCCGGTTCCGGAATTATTGACGGGGGAAGACGAGCGCGCCTGTCCGCAAGGGAGTCCGTGCGCCCCCCCCGATCTGAATGGAGAACAGTCATGTACGGGAAATTCAAAGACCACCTGACCGCCGAGCTCGACAAGATCCGCCAGCGCGGGCTCTATAAGAAGGAACGGGTCCTGACCACGCCCCAGGGCGTCGAGATCCGCACCGAAGCCGGGGCCAAGGTCCTCAACTTCTGCGCCAACAATTACCTCGGGCTCTGCGGCGAGCCCCGGGTCATGGCCGCGGCCAACCTGGCCTTCTTCCGCTGGGGCTTCGGCCTGGCCTCGGTCCGCTTCATCTGCGGCACCCAGCGCGTCCACAGGGAGCTCGAGAGCCGCCTGGCCGAGTTCCTGGGCATGGAGGACGCCATCCTCTATTCCTCGGCCTTCGACGCCAACGGCGGCGTCTTCGAGCCCCTCCTCGACGAGACCTGCGCCATCATCTCCGACGAGCTCAACCACGCCTCGATCATCGACGGCGTCCGGCTGGCCAAGGCCAAGCGCTTCGTCTACCGCAACAACGACATGGCCGACCTCGAGGACCAGCTGGTTGAAGCCCGCGAGGCCCGGTTCAAGATCATCGTCACCGACGGCGTCTTCTCCATGGACGGCACGATCGCCCAGGTCGACAAGATCTGCGACCTGGCCGACCGCTACGAGGCCCTGGTCCTCGTCGACGACTCCCACGCCACGGGCTTCATCGGCCCGAACGGCCGGGGCACGCACGAGTACCGCGGCTGCCTGGACCGCGTCGACATGATCGTCACGACCTTCGGCAAGGCCCTCGGCGGTGCTTCCGGCGGCTGCGTCGCCGGCCGGCGCGAGATCGTCGAGCTACTGCGCCAGCGTTCCCGGCCCTATCTCTTCTCCAACTCGCTCTCGCCGGCCATCACCGGCGCCACCATCGAAGTGCTCAAGATCCTGGGCGAGTCGGGCGAGCTGCGGGAGCGGCTGATGTCGAACACCCGCCTCTTCCGCAAGGGCATGGAGGAGGCCGGCTTCCGCATCGTCCCGGGCATCCACCCGATCGTGCCCGTCCTCTTCGGCCACCTGCCGGACGACGCCCGCCTGGCCCAGGACTTCGCCAATGCCCTGCTCGAGGAAGGCATCTATGTCATCGGCTTCAGCTACCCGGTCGTGCCGGTGGGCAAGTCGCGCATCCGCGTCCAGCTCAGCGCTGCCCACACGCCCGACCAGATCGCCTACGCCCTGGACAAATTCCGCCTGGTCGGCCGCAAGCTCGGCGCCGTCTGAAAACCCGGGAAAACGGGGCTGCTTCCCGGCCTTGATTTAGCCCGCCGGAAAACGTACTCTGGATAGGCCCCGCCGGGCCCGGGAGTCCGGCGCTTAAGAAGGAGGAGCCCGATGAAAAAAGCGCTCATAGTCCTTTTGGCCGTGGCCCTTCTGGCGGTCGCCCTTCTGGCCGCCGACGAGGGCCGGTTCTTCACCTATCCGACCATCGCCGGCGACAGGATCGTCTTCACCTACGAATCCGATCTCTGGACCGTGAGCGCCCGCGGCGGCGTGGCCTCGCGCCTGACGACCTTCCCCGGGACCGAGAGCTTCGCCAAGCTCTCGCCTGACGGCCGGCAGATCGCCTTCACGGCGACGTACGACGGCGCCCCGGCCGCCTATCTCATGCCGGCCGAGGGCGGCGCGCCCGTCCGCCTGACCTATAACCCCGGCGGGGCCGCGGTCGTCGCCTGGACGCCCGACGGCTCCGAGATCGTCTTCCGCTCGACGTTCGAGAACGTCGTCGGCCGCGACCCGAACCTTTATGCCGTCCCCGTCAAGGGCGGCGCGCCCGAGCGCCTGCCGCTCGACCGGGGCGTCCTCGTCAGCTTCATTCCCGAGAAGCACCAGTTCCTCTACTGCCGCCGCGGCAACGAGGAATACTATTGGAAGCGCTACAAGGGCGGCCAGTACCAGGACATCTGGCTCTACGACGCCGCGGCCAAGACCTACACGCCGGTCACGGACTATGTCGGCAAGAACAGCTACCCGATGTGGGCCGGCGGCGCCATGTACTTCGTCTCCGACCGGACCAACGGCATCGCCAACCTCTACGTCCAGAAGCTCGGCGCCAAGGACGCCGCCCAGGTCACGAAATTCGCCGACTTCGACGTCATGTTCCCGCAGACCGACGGCCGGTCCATCGTCTATGTCCAGGACGGCCGCCTTCACGTTTTCGACGTCGCCTCCGGCCAGGACACCCGGCTCGCGGTCCGCGTCCCGTCCGACCGCTGGGCCCTGCGCGACCGGGTCATCAATCCCCGCGACTATCTCCACACGGCCCTGCCGGCCGACGACGGCGCGGCCGTCATCCTCGAGGCCCGCGGCGACGTCTACCGCGTCCCGGCCGGCCCCGGCCCGACCCTGAACCTGTCCGCGACGCCCGGCAGCCGCGAGATCTTCCCGGCCCTGTCGCCCGACGGCAAGACCGCCGCCTTCTTCAGCGACAGGAGCGGCAGCTACCAGCTCTACACCCAGCCGGCCGGCGGCGGCGACTGGACCCAGATCACGACCACCCTCGACCGGACGGTCTACCGCCTGGCCTGGTCGCCCGACGGCCGCAAGATCCTCTTCGGCAACAAGGATTACGCCGTCTTCTTCGTCGACCTGGCGACCCGTAAGCTGGTCAAGGTCGATTCCTCCAACCAGATGAAGAACGACGAGTTCGTCTGGGAGATGGCCGACTACGCCTGGTCGCCCGACTCGAAGTGGATCGCCTACAGCTTCGTCCAGGCCAACCGCAACAGCCAGATCTTCCTCTACAACATCGAGACCGGCAGGAAGGTCGCGGCCACGACCGACTTCTACGACAACCTCTACCCGGCCTTCGACGCCGACGGCCGGTACCTCTACTACGTCTCCAGCCGCAACTTCGCCCTGCGCATGGACTTCTACGAGGACAACCACGTCATCGCCGCGCCGCAGCAGGTCATGGCCGTCCAGCTGCGGGCCGGAGAAGCGGCGCCCTTCGCCGGCGAGCCCGCCGGAACGGCCGGCGGCCGGGCCGAGGCCGCGCCCGCCCCCTTCCGCGTCGACGCCGACGGCCTGATCCGGCGCACCACCCCGCTGCCCGTCCCGGCCGGCAACTACTTCTGGCTCAAGGCCGGCAAGGGCAAGGTCCTCTGGGCCTCCATCGACGAGTTCACCGAGGGCGAGTACGAAGACATCTTCAAGAACAAGTACGGCGCCACCCAGTGGACGCTCCACATCTTCGACATGGCCTCCCGCCAGGACTCCGCCCTGACCGACAAGGTCCGCGAGTTCTGGCTGTCGACCAACGGCGAGCGGCTCCTGGTCCGGCGCCAGGGCGATATCTTCACGACGACCGTCGACAAGGCCTTCGCCTCCAAGGCGGCGGGGGACAAGCTCGACCTCGGCGGGCTGGTCTATACGGTCGATCTCCGGAAGGAATGGCGCCAGATCTTCGACGACGCCTGGCGCTGGTACAGCGAGTTCTTCTACGACGCCGGCTTCCACGGCCGCGACTGGAAGGCCATGGGCGACAAGTACCGCGCCTACCTGCCGGACCTCTCGTCGCGGGGCGAGCTAAACTGGGTCCTGTCCCAGATGGTCGGCGAGCTGTGCGTTTCCCACACCTACATCGGCGGCGGCGACTACGGCCCGGGCGCGACGCCGTCCTCGCCCGCCTTCACCGGCCTGCTCGGGGCCGATCTCGTCCCCGACAAGGCCTCCGGCCTCTACCGGCTGGCCCGGATCTACGGCCCGACCGACATCAACCTCAACCTGCCCGGACCGCTGGCCCGGCCCGACATGGCCGTCAAGGAGGGCGACTTCCTGCTGGCTATCGGCGGTACGCCGCTCAAGGCCGGCGACGACTACTTCAAGCTCCTCCAGACAACGCCCGGTAAAAAGATCTCCGTCACGGTCAACGCCCTGCCGTCCCCGGCCGGCGCCAGGACCTATGACGTCGAGCCCGTCCGCAGCGACCAGCAGATGCGCTACTTCCGCTGGATCGACGACAACATCAAGGCCATCGACAAAGCCACGAACGGGCGCGTCGGCTACATGCACATCAACGCCATGGGCGGCGGCGGCGTCGGCGAGTTCGACAAGTACTGGCGGGCCTTCCGCTACAAGGAGGGCGTCATAATCGACGTCCGGCGCAACTCCGGCGGCTGGACCGAGTACTTCCTGATCGACAAGCTCGAGCGGCAGCTGGTGGCCTACAACAACCTGCGCGACATGGTCCCCTTCCGCTATCCCGGCGCGGCCGGCAACGGCAACTACGTCGTCATCTCCAACGAGAACAACGGCTCGGATGGCGAGGCCTTCGTCGAGCATTTCAAGGCCCGCAAGCTGGGGACCGTCGTCGGCGTGCCCTCCTGGGGCGGCCTGGTCGGCATCCTCAACCAGCAGCTGACCATCGACAACGGCACGGTCGAGCAGTCGAACAACGCCTTCTACGGCAAGGAAGGGACCTGGTGGGTCGAGAACCACGGGGCCGACCCCGACGTCGTCGTCGACAACGACCCGGGCTCGGTCATGGCCGGCCGCGACCTCCAGCTGGAGAAGGCCATCGCCGTGATGCTGGAGAAGATCCAGGCGAACCCCCTGAAATTCGCCCCCAAGCCGGCCTATCCGAAGAAGTAGCCGGCCGCCCCCGGAAGGGGGCGCCGCCGGACGGGCACGGGCTTTGACATTTCGCCGGGCTCATTTATAATACGGGCCGTCATTTCGCAAGACGGTGGAAAGGCATAGCGCGCGTTGATCTTCGGGGCAGGCACGGACATCATCGAGGTGCGGCGGGTCGAGGAGAAGCTCCTGCGGACCGGCGGCCTCAAGGACAAGCTCTTCACCCCGGCCGAGATCGCCTACTGCGAATCCAAGCACAGCCCGGCCCAGCATTTCGCCGCCCGGTTCGCCGCCAAGGAGGCCTTCCTCAAGGCCATGGGCACGGGCTGGTCGGGCGGCCACAAGTTCTCCGAGATCGAGGTTATCAACAACCCCCAGGGCAAGCCCGAGCTCTTCGTCCACGGCAAGGTCAGGGAATTCTGCCAGGCCCACGGCATCGGCCTCATGGAGGTCTCGCTCACCCACATCAAGGACGTCGCCTCGGCGGTCGTCGTCCTCGAAAGAAAAGCCCCATAACCCCGAAGGGAGACAAAGCGCGCATGTCCAACATCGGCTCCTACGACGAACGGGTCAAGGACTTCAGCTGGTCGATCGCCGAGAAGGAGCTCGGCTACGCGCCCGGCGACGTCATCAACATCGGCTGGCACTGCACCGACCGCATCTGCCGGATGGGACGGGCCGACAAGGTCGCCCTCCACTGGGAGGGCTTCACCGGCGCCGCGAAGACCTACACCTACAACGACATCCGCCTGGCCTCCAACACCATCGCCGCCTTCCTCCGCGGCCTGGGCCTCAAGCCCGAGGAACGGGTCTGCCTGTTCATGGACCGCATCCCCGAGCTCTACCTGGGCTTCCTGGGCATCCTCAAGACCGGGGCCATCGCCCAGCCGCTCTTCTCGGCCTTCGGCGACGAGTCGCTCCTGGTTCGCCTGGCCAACGCCGAGACCTCGGCCGTCATCACCCAGAAGAAGCACGCCCCCAAGGTCCGCAAGATCCTGGACAAGCTGCCGGCCCTGCGCCACATCATCATCGTCGACCACGACGGCGCCGCGCCGCTCAAGGAACGCGAGGTCGCCTTCTCGCTGGAGAAGGCCGCCCCGGTCGAGCATTTCGACGTCCACCCGACGACGGCCGAGTCGCCGTCGGTCCTTCATTACACGTCGGGAACGACCGGCATGCCCAAGGGCGTCAAGCACGTCCACTACTCGCTCATCTCCCAGTACCTGACGGCCAAGTGGGCCCTCGACCTTCGGGACGACGACGTCTACTGGTGCACGGCCGACCCGGGCTGGGTCACCGGCACGTCCTACGGCATCATCGCCCCGTTCGCCCTGGGCGTCACCCAGTGCGTCCTCGACGCCGGCTTCTCGGCCGAGGCCTGGTATAAGTGGATCGAGAAGCGGCGGGTCTCGATGTGGTACTCGGCGCCGACGGCCATCCGCTCGCTGATGAAGGCCGGCGACGAGATCGTCAAGAAGTACGACCTCTCCTGCCTCCGCCACCTGGCCAGCGTCGGCGAGCCCCTCAACTCCGAAGCCGTCGTCTGGTCGGCCCGGGTCTTCGGCAAGCCCTTCTACGACACCTACTGGCAGACCGAGACCGGCTCGATCGTCATCGGCAACTACCCGGGCATGGAGGTCCGGCCCGGCTCCATGGGCAAGCCCTTCCCCGGCATCACCGGGACCGTCCTCGACCCGGTCCGGAACGAGCCCTACCCGACCCACGGCAAGATCGGCCTGGTGGCCCTCAAGTTCGATTGGCCCTCGCGCATGCGCACCTATTGGAACAACCCGGAGGCCTTCCAGAAGAAATTCCGCAACGGCTGGTACATCACCGGCGACCGGTCCCGGCTCGACGCCGACGGCTACTTCTGGTTCGCCGGCCGCGACGACGACATCATCAACACGGCCGGCCACCTGGTCAGCCCGTTCGAGGTCGAGTCGGCCCTGCTCGAGCATCCGGCCGTGGCCGAGTCGGCCGTCGTCTCCAAGCCCGACCCCATCAACCTCGAGGTCGTCAAGGCCTTCGTCACGCTCAAGCCCGGGTTCATGGCCAGCCAGGACCTCGACCTGGACATCATGAACTTCATCCGCAAGAAGCTCTCGCCACTGGCCATGCCCCAGGCGATCGAATTCGTCGCCAGCCTCCCCAAGACGCGGAGCGGCAAGATCATGCGCCGGCTCCTCCACGCCAGGGAATGGGGAGAGGAGATCGGCGACACGTCGACTCTGGAGAACGACTGATCCATGGGGACAGGCGCCGGATCCCCCGGAACCAGGCGCGCGTCCCCCACTCAAAGATAAGGAGCATTCCTATGGCCGAAGAACTCAAGGACATCGTCCTCAAGTACGTCACCAAGGAGTACCTCGAAGACGACAGCGAACCCCTGACCTACGAGACGCCCCTCATCTCGGGCGGCATCGTCGATTCGTTCTCGATGGTCTCGCTCAAGCGCTTCCTCGAGAACAAGTACCAGATCGCCATCCCCGACGAAGAAGCCACGCCCGAAGCCTTCGACTCGGTCAACAAGATCGTCGCCTTGGTCGAGCGCTTCGTGGCCAAGAAGGGCTGAGAGGAGGGGACCATGGCCTATAGCGACAGGATCCGCGGCGCCTACCAGGCGACGCTCAAGGGCATCGAGGACGCCGGGCTGTTCAAGCGGGAACGCCTCATCCATTCGCCCCAGGCGGCCGACATCGAGGTCGAGTTCCCGACGGGCTCGCCCCTGAAGAAGGTCATCAACATGTGCGCCAACAACTACCTCGGGCTGTCGAGCCATCCCGAGGTGATCAAGGCGGCGCACGAGGGGCTGGAGAAGCGGGGCTACGGCATGTCGTCGGTCCGCTTCATCTGCGGCACGCAGGACATCCACCGCGAGCTCGAGAACAAGCTGACGGCCTTCCTCGGCACCGAGGACACGCTCCTCTTCCCCTCCTGCATGGACGCCAACGCCGGCGTCTTCGAGGCCATCCTGACCAAGGACGATGTCATCATCTCCGACCGCCTCGTCCATGCCTCGCTCGTCGACGGCATCCGCCTCTGCAGCGCCATGCACGACACGATCAAGCACTCCGACATGGAGCACCTCGAGGAGAAGCTGCAGCTCCACGCCGACAAGCGCTTCAAGCTCGTCGTCACCGACGGCGTCTTCTCCATGGACGGCGACGCGGCCAGGCTCGACGAGATGGCCAGCCTCTGCGAGAAGCACGAGGCCATGATCCTCGTCGACGACTCGCACGCCACCGGCTTCATCGGCCGGACCGGCCGGGGCACCCACGAGAAGTGCGGCGTCGTCGGGAAGATGGATGTCATCACCACGACCTTCGGCAAGGCCCTCGGCGGGGCCTCCGGCGGCTGCGTCAGCGGCCGCCGCGAGCTGGTCGAGATGTGCCGGCAGCGGGCCCGGCCGTACCTGTTCTCGAACACCATCGCCCCGGTCGTCGTCGAAGGCGTCCTCAAGGTCATGGACCTCATCACCAAGTCGACCGAGCGGCGCGACAAGCTGGAGAAGAACGCCGCCTACTGGCGCAGGGGCCTGACCGAGGCCGGCTTCGTCCTCAAGGAAGGGGACACGCCCATCGTCCCGGTCATGCTCTTCAACGCCAAGCTGGCCCAGGACGTTTCCCGGGCGCTCTACGACGAGGGCATCTACGCCATCGGCTTCTTCTTCCCGGTCGTCGCCCAGGGCCAGGCCCGCATCCGGACCCAGATCTCGGCCGGACACGAGATCCACCACCTGGACAAGGCCCTGGAGGCCTTCGTCAAGGTTGGCCGGCGGTTCGACATCCTGGGCAAGACCAAGCAGGAGATCGTCGCCAAGTACGGCCTTTGATATCGGCGGGGGACGGTCCCCGGACCGGGGCCGTCCCCCTTTGTCCTCTTATCTCGAGACCCCCGAGGAGGCATGATGAGCGAGAACAAGCTGGCCAATCCCGCGCCGCTCGGCCTGATGGGCTTCGGCCTGACCACGGTCCTTCTGAACATCCACAACGCCGGGTTCTTCCCCCTCAGCGCCGTGGTGCTGGCCATGGGCATCTTCTACGGCGGCCTGGCCCAGATCATCGCCGGGATCATGGATTTCAAGAAGGGCAACACCTTCGGGACGACGGCCTTCACGTCCTACGGCCTGTTCTGGATGTCGCTCGTCGCCATCTGGGTCCTGCCCGGGACGGGCGCCACGAACGGCGGGGCGACGCCCGCGCCCTACCTGGGCTGGTACCTGTTCCTGTGGGGCCTGTTCACCTTCTTCATGTGGTTCGGCACCTTCGGCAAGAACCGGGCCCTGCAGTTCGTCTTCCTCAGCCTGACCGTGCTGTTCTGGCTGCTGGCCGCCCGCGATTGGACCGGCTCGGAGCTCGTCGGCCGGATCGCCGGCTTCGAGGGGATCGCCTGCGGCCTCTCGGCCGTCTACCTGGCCATGGCCGAGGTCCTGAACGAGGCCAAGGGCCGGACGGTGCTGCCCGTCGGCGTCGTCAACAAGATGGTCGATTGACGGCCCGGGGCCGCCGTCCGTCTTGACCGGCCGGACCCGCCGGGTATATAACGTCCCGGAACGTCGAAAGCCGCGACCAAGGAGTCCGCAATGTCCAAACGCCCGCTGTCCGTCTTCGCCTGCGCCGTCGCCGGCGTCCTGGCCCTGGCGGCCGCCGCCTCGGCCCAATATACCCCCTGGCTCTACTGGACCTTCCTGCCCCAGTCCCAGATGGACGAGATCGTCGGCGAAACCTCGGGCGAATCCGCCTGGAACACGATCGCCGAGATCAACGCCTTCAACCGGCAGCGCTTCCCCGAGGAATTCGCCGGGAATTTCCTGGAGACCCAGGTCGTCGTCCGCAAGCTCAAGAGCTACGGCTTCGAGAACGTCGAGATCGTGACCTATCCCGGCGGCCCGGCCTGGGTGGCCCTCAAAGGCGATCTCTGGGAGACCAAGCCCGGGAGGCAGAAGCTGGCTTCCATCAACGATATGCTGCCGATGCTGGCCTCGGGCAGCGCCGACGCGGACGTCACGGCCGATCTGGTCTGGGTCGGCCGGGGCACGCCCAAGGAGATCGCCGACGCCGGCGTCGCCGGCAAGATCGCCGTCACCGAAGGCGCCCTGATGATGACCTACGGCTCGGCCGTCGGCAAGGGCGCCCTGGGCGTCATCTCGATCAGCCTGTCGCGGCCGTACTTCGACCCGCTGCAGATGCCCTGGACGGGGATCATGACGCGTCGCCGTCCCGGCGGCCCCGGCCGCCAGCCCGGCCAACCCGGCCAGCCCGGGCAGGAGCCGCCGCCCGCCGGTCAGGCCGCCGGCCAGCCCCCCGCCCAGCCCGGCGCGCCGCCCGATCAGGCCGCCGCGCCCGCCCCGGCCCAGGGCTTCGCCTTCCAGCTGAACGCCCGCGAGGGCGACATCCTCAAGCGCCGCCTGATGGCCAGGGAGAAGATCACCGTCCGGGCCCAGGTCCTGACGAAGACGGAGACTGCCGACCTCGAGAACGTCGTCTGCGCCATCCCCGGCGCCGACCCGGCCGCCGGCGAGATCATCTTCTCGGCCCACCTGTTCGAGGGCACCCAGAAGCAGGGCGCCAACGACAACATCTCCGGCAGCGCCGCGATCCTCGAGGTGGCCCGGACGCTTCAGACCCTCATCGCCGACGGCCGCCTGCCCCGGCCCAAGCGGACCATCCGCTTCATCTGGGGCCCGGAGTTCTCCGGCATCGGCGAGTGGGTCCGCGGCCACCGCGAGATCATGGACCGGACGCTCTGCAACATCAACATGGACATGGTCGGGGAGTGGCTGTCCAAGAACCTGTCGAGCTTCTGCCTGATGCGGACGACCTACGGCAATCCCCACTACATCAACGACGTCATGGAGAACTATTACCGCTACGTCGGCGAAGGCAGCCGCGAGCGCATCCAGAACCGGGGCGGCGCGTCCGGCGTGGCCGTCCGGATCGTCGCGCCCACGGGCGCCGACGAGCCGTTCGCCTACTCGATCGAGACCCATTACGGGGCCTCGGACCACGAGGTCTTCAACGACTGGGCCGTGGGCGTGCCCGGCATCATGATGATCGCCTGGCCCGATCAGTGGTACCACACCTCGGGCGACACGGCCGACAAGTCCGACCCGACCCAGCTCAAGCGGGTCGCCGTCATCGGGGCGGCCGGCGCCTACACCGTGGCCGCGGCGGACGCGGCCGCCGCGTCGGCCATCGCTGGCGAGATCGCCTCGAACGCCACCCGCCGGCTCGGCCATGGGCTGGCCGCGGCCCTGGAAGCGGTCAAGGCCGCCAAGGCCGAGACATTCGCCGACGATTCCCGTTACGCCCAGGGCCTGCTCGAGGCCGCCGTCCTGAACGAGAAGGAGACCCTAGCCACCGTCCTCGAGCTGGCCCCCGGGGACGCGGCCCTGGCGGCCGACGTGGCCCGGCTGACCAAGTCCGTGGAAGCTGTCGGCGCGGCCAACCTCGCGGCCCTCGAAGTCCGGCGGGGGGCCGCGGGCCGCCGGCTCGGGGTCAAGGCCGGGTCCGTCGTTCCGACGGAGCTCGAGAAGAGAGCCGCCAGGATCGTGCCCCGGCCGACGGCCAAGGTCCGCCAGACCGGCTACCGCGAATACCAGAAGTCCCTGATGGCCGTACCGGGCGCCGAGCGCCTCAAGTTCCCCGTGGCCGGCAAGGGCCTGAGCTTGGCCAACACGGGCGAAATGCAGCTCCTGATCAACGGCAAGCACAGCGCCCTGGACATCCGCAAGATGCTCGACGCCCAGAACGAGCGGCGTTCGACGCTCCAGGCCGTTCTCAATTACCTGGAGATCCTGAAGCTCGCCGGCCTGGTCGAGTGGTGAGCGGGCCTTTGGCCGCCGCGTTATAATATATTGCCATGATCAAGAAGCCGGGACGGAACGCGCGGGCCGCCTGCCGGGCCTGCGCCGTCCCCCTGCTGGCGGCGGGGCTGTTCCTGACCGCGGGCTGCGGCGGCCGCCGCGCCCCCGCGGCGAAGCACGTCATCTTTTTCATCGGCGACGGCATGTCGGCCGAGTCGGAGGTCGCGGCCAGCCGCTATCTCTACGGCCGGGACGACGGCCTGGCCTGGCAGAGCCTGCCCGCCCGGGCCTACGTCGCGACATGGGACGTCACCGCCTATAACACCCGGGCCCGGCAGGCGCGCCGGCCGCCCTATTCCCGGTCGTCGTTCGATCCGGCCGTCGGCTACAGCGTCAAGACCTATGGGGCCAGGCCCCTGGCCGGCCCCGGGGTCCTGGAGCGATTTCCGTCCGGGCCGTCGACCGACTCGGCCTCGGCCGCGACGGCCCTGGCCACGGGCTTCAAGACCGACTCCGGGAACATCGCCTGGCTGCCGGGCGATCCTCCCGGCGGCGGCCTGACGACCATCCTCGAGGAAGTCCGGGCCCGGATCGGGGCGGCCATCGGCATCATCAGCACCGTCCCGTTCGACCATGCCACCCCGGCCGCCTTCGTCAGCCACAACCCCGGCCGCAGCGCCTATTACACCGGCTTCAAAGGCTACACGGGGCTGGGCCTGGCCGACGAGATCATCCTGAAGACCAAGCCCGACGTCGTCATCGGCGGCGGTTCGCCGCTCATCGACAATCCCGATTTCGACACGCGCAAGGGCTACATCTCGGAATCGCTCTATCGGACGCTGCAGACTTCTCAGGAATATGTCTTTGTCGAGCGCCGGCCCGGCCAGGACGGCGGCGCGGCCGTCGCCGAGGCGGCCGTCCGGGCCGCCCGCGAGGGCCGCAAGCTTTTCGGCCTCTTCGGCGGCAAGGGCGGGAACTTCGACGTGGCCCAGGTCGAGGATTCCCCCGGCCGGCCACGGGTCCGGCCCGGGAGCGAGGAGAACCCGTCGCTGGCCGAGGCGGCGGAAGCCGCCCTCGGCTACCTGGCCCGCGATCCCCAGGGCTTCTTCCTCGTCATCGAGCAGGGCGACATCGACTGGGCCAACCACGACAACGACTACCGGGCGATGATCGGCGCCGTGGCCGACCTCGACGCCGCGGTCCGGGCGGCCCTGGCCTACGTCGACAGGCCGGGCGACGACGTCGATTGGACCAACACCGTGCTCCTGGTCACGGCCGACCACGCCACCGGAGGCCTGCTCCTCGAGCCCGGCGTCACCCTGGCCGCCGGCGATCTGCCGAGGGAGACGGCCCGGGCCGACGAACACGGGCTGCTCCCGGCCAAGATCGGCAGCGACCGGGGGCCGGCCAACGGCACGGCCGGCAAGAAGCCCGACTATCCCTCGCCCTACGATTACCCCGACGGGGACGTCTCCTACGGCACGGCCGGGCACACCAACGAGCTGGTCGACCTGGCCGTCATCGGCGCGGCGGCGCGCGATTTCCTGCGCCTGCGCGGCACTTGGTACCCCGGACCAATCCTCGACAACACCCAGATCAACGCCGCCCTTCGGGAAGCCGTGGGCCTGCCGCGGCTCGGCCGCCAGGCCCGCCGGGCGGATTGACGCCTAGCGCAGCTCCTTCAGCCTGATATTCCGGAACTCGACGATCGAGCCGTGCCCCAGGAAGCCGAGGCGGCCGGAGGAGCGCCCGAGGCCGGGATGCGCGTTTCGGTCGATCGTGCCGCCGGCCGAAGCCTGGTCGAGGTCGGCGTCGACGACGATCGAGCCGTTGACGGCGACGGTGACGCGCCGCCCCCTAACCGTGACCTCCTCGGCGTTCCACTCGCCCACGGGACGCAGGAAGCCCCGGCGGGCCGGGACCACGCCGTAGACCGAGCCGTGGTACTGGTAGGGCCGGAGGCCCCAGTAAACGGGGGAGCCGTCCTCGAGGATCTGGAGCTCCAGGCCGGCGTAGGCGGCGTCGCCCTCGAGCGGGGCCCGGACGCCGAGGCCGTTGTTGGCGGCCGGCGTCAGCTTGAACTCGAAACGGAGCGTGAAGTCGGAATATTCCCCGGCCGTGTAGAGGTTGCCGCTGCCGAGGTCGGGATGGATGACGATCTTGCCGTCCTCGGCGGCATAGCCTTTGGTGTCTCCCGTCCAGCCCTCGAGGTCGCGGCCGTTGAAGAGCGGGACGAAGCCCTCCTCCGCCTCGGCCGGGGCGAGCCCGGGCGACGGCGCGTCGCGGGGGATCTCGCGCAGAAAGACGTTCCGGAAATAGAGCGGATTGCCGTGGGCCTGGAGCTCGATCTGCCCCGCCGGATAGATGGGCTTGTCCCTCTCCCAGTAGTTCTCGAGGACGACGTTGTCGACGATCAGCTTGTCGTTGAGATAGACGCTGACCCGGTCGCCGATCATGATGATGCGGAACGAGTTCCACTCGCCGGCGGGTCGGTCGGCCCTTTCCGAAGGGGCGCTCTTGCCTTTTTGGTTGTTATAGAGCCCGCCGGAGCCGACGGGGTTGGCCGCCGGATCCCAGATCTGGACCTGGGGCGCGCCGCGCAGGTACAGGCCGCTATCGCCGCCCGGCTCGATCCTCCAGTCGACGAGGAGCTCGAAATCGCCGTAGTCGGACGCGGTGCAGAGGCTCTCTCCCCGGCCGTCGAAGACGAGGGCGCCGTTGGCGATCCTCCAGTGGGCCCGCATCCGCTCGTCGGCCGCCGCCTGGGCGGCGGCCAGCTCCCCGGCGGTCATCTTGGCCCGGGCTGGGGGATCGGCGACCAGGCCCTTCCAGCCGGCGAGCGTCCGGCCGTCGAAGAGCGGAGTGAAGCCGCCCTGGCGCAGCCGGGCGAGGATGATCTCGTTCACGCGGGCCTTTTCGGCCGGGTCGGCCGTCCGGGCCTCGACGCGCCGCAGGACGGAATAGGCTTCGTGCCCCGAGAGCCAGCGCTCCTGCGGCGCCTGTTCGGACGCCAGCTCGAGGAGCCCGGCCGCGGCCGCGTCTCCCAGGGCGGCATTCTCGAGACAGGAGGCCAGCAGGCGAAGCGCTTCGGGCTCGCGAACGGCCGCCGCGCCGGCGACGACGGCCTTCTTGTCGGCATCGTCGAACTCCCGGGCCAGCAGGTCCTGGAAGAGGGCGAGCTTCCGCGGCCCGGCCAGGTTCGACCGCCCGACCAGCCGGACGTAGCCGTCGACGGCCAGCAGGCGATAGCGCTTGCTCGCGGTCGTCGTGGCGATACGCAGGAGCTCGCCGGCGGCGGCGTAGTCAGGCCATTGGGACAGGGCATAGACGGCCGCGGTCTGCACCTGGGGATCCGGATCGGCCGTCGCGGTAAGGGCGGCGCTCAGCGCCTTCGCCCCGCCGACGTCCGGCAGGACGCGGAGGATAACCGCCCGGCGCCCGCGGGAAGCGCCGCTCATGAGGTCGACGAGGGCGGCCCCCCTACGGGCCGGATCGGGGTGGCGAAGAGCCGCCGCGGCGACCGCCTTCTGGAGGTTGACGATGTCGTCGGCGTCCGCGGCCCGCTCCAGCGCCTCGACGAGGCGGGGGAGGTCCCCTTCGCCGGCCAGCTTGGCCAGGGCCTCCATGGCGGCGGCCCGGGTCGCGGGATCGGCGTCGCCGGCCAGCTCGAAGACCCGCCCGAACTCGCTTCGCGCCCCCTTTTCCCCCAATAGGCCGATGAGGACGGCCTTGCCGGGGTGGGAGGTCGAATAGACCAGGCGGGCGGCCTCGGGGACGACCTCGTCGGCCCGGTACTGAAGAAGGGCCGCCCTCAGGGCCGCGGCTTCCTCTTCATCAGCGGCGGCCAGGAGAGGGAAGAGATCGGCGGCCGATCCCCGGCGGGCCTTCGGGGCCCCGATGGCCGCGAGCCGGACGCCCTTGTCCGGGTCCCCCAGGCATTGACGCAGGTAGCCGAGGGCGGCGGCGGGATTGCGGTGCCGGCCCAGCATGGCGACGATCCCGGCCCGGATCGCGGGCGAAGCCTTCCCGGCTTCGGCCATCCAGAGCTCCGCTTCGGCGCCCGTGCCGCTGGCGGTCAGTTCCAGGGCGGCGGCCCGCAGCGCCGCGAAGGGGCCGTTCACGGCGCGGACGAGGTCGGGAAAGGCCTTATCGCCGAGGATCGAGACGACCAGCGCCAGCGCGTCCGCGCCGACCTGGCTGTCTTCGGGCCGGCCGTAGGCCGCGAGCACGGCCCGGGCCGCGTCGAGGGCCTCGGACGTCCGGCCCGACTCCGCCAGGCGGCGGGTGAAGCGAAGATAGAGCCCCGGGGCTTCGGTCCTTTCAAGCCATGAGGCGACGACGGGAACGCCGGCCAGGGCCGGCCCGGCGGCCGGGTCGCCGATGTCGGCCAGGGCGGAACGGGCGGCGCGGCGGAGAGCTTCGTCGCCCGATCCGGCCAGGGGCAGGAGCTTCTTGACCGCTTCGCGGCTGCGCATCGCGCCCAGGGCCTCGATGACGGCCGGGCGGGAGCTCCGCGGGGCCTTGTCGATCGCGGCCAGGAGCGTCCGGGTGGCGTCGGGCCCACCGATCGTCCGCAGGGCGGCCGCGGCCGGCCCGGCCAGGGCTTCGTCGGCCAGATACCGGCCCAGGGGCCGGACCGCCTCGGCCCGGCCGGCCAGCTGGACCTGGGAGATGAAGAACGCGGCGGCGTCCCGATCGGAGCATCCGGCGGCCGCGGCCAGGAGCGACCTGACGAAAAGAAGGCGCTCGGGCTCGGCGCCCGGCCTGGTGACGTATACCGCCAGGCCGTTCACGGCGAAGCGGGCCTTGGCGTCGTTCCCGCCCCCCGGCGGGAGGACGCGGGCGCAGGTTTCGGCCAGGCCGGCCGGTCCGAGCCCGATCAGGTCCGCGCACAGAGCGTCGCGGGCCGCGCCGTTCTCGGCCGGGAACCGCTCGACGATGGCCGAGACCCGGGCCTTGAGATCGGCGGCCGCTGGGGCGGCGGCCTGGCCGGAGGCAGCCGATGAAGCCGAGCCGAGGAGGGCCAGCGCGGCGGCCGTGACGATGACGGGGGCGAAGGGCTTCTTCATGGCGGTCTCCTCAGGCTCTCGTTACAAGCGCCACGGCGCCCTCATGGGCTGTCGGGCCAGGCGGTTGGCCGCCTCATCTCCCGGGAAGGTCTCGGTCGCCGGATCGTATCGGAGCGGCCGGCCCAGCTGGACGGCGATCTTGGCCAGGTTGACGAGGGTGCAGGAGCGATGGGCGTTCGTTTCGTTGAGGGCGAAAGGGGTCCTCGTCCGCACGGCCTGTGAAAAATCGGTCATCTGGGGCTCGGGGTCGGGCAGGGCGGCCAGGGCGTCCCTGAGCCCGGGGATATCGGACTCGAAGCCGCGGTAGAGCCTGCCTTTCGGGCCCTCGAGGAAAGGCGCCGACTTGTCGCGGTTCTCGCCGTCGAGGACGATGAGGCAGCCGTCGGCGTACTTCATCTCGATCCGGCGCCAGCTGCCGCAGGCGTCCGGATGCTGCTGCGGGCAGTCGGCGGCGATCTCGACCGGGCTTTCGCCGTCCTTGTCCAGGATGTACTGGACGGGGTCGAGGTAATGCATGCCCATGTCTCCCAGGCCGCCGCCGTCATAGTCCCAGTAGCCGCGGAACGTGCCGTGGACGCGGTGGGGGTGGTAGGGCTTCCAGGGCGCCGGGCCGAGCCAGAAGTCGTAGTCGAGCTCGGGCGGCGCCGGCTCCGGCCGGGCGTGGGTCAGGCCGCTCCAGTAGAACTTCCAGTCGAAGCCGGTCGTGGCGCTGACCGTGGCCTTGATCGGCCAGCCCAGGAGGCCGTTCTGGACGGCCTTCTTGATCGGCTTGACGTCGGTCCCGAAGCCGTAGAAGCGGTCGGTGAAGCGGAACCAGGTATTGACGCGGAAGATCCGGCCGGCGCGACGGACGGCCTCGACGACCGCCCGGCCCTCGCTGATCGTCCGGGTCATGGGCTTCTCGCACCAGACGTCCTTGCCCGCCGCGGCCGCGGCCATGGAGATCAGGCCGTGCCAGTGGGGCGGGGTGGCGATGTGGACGATGTCGATGTCGGGCCGGGCCAGAACCTCGCGGAAATCGGCGTAGCCGTCGACGCCGGGGCCGGCCAGTTCCAGGGCGGCTTCGAGGTGCTTGCGGTCGACGTCGCAGACGGCCCGCAGGACCGAGCCCGGATAGACGAGATGGGCCCGGCCCATGCCGCCGACGCCGACGACGGCCTTGGTCAGGGTGTCGCTCGGGGCGAGATAGCCCTGGCCGCCGAGGACGCGGCGCGGCACGATGGTGAAAGCCGCGGCGGCAGCGGCGCCGGTGCGGAGGAAATCACGGCGGGTGAAGCGGCGGGGATGAGGCATGGCACGATCCTCTCGAAGGGACATTCCCGGCCATTATAACAAAGAACGGGAGCAGGGAACCGATCTCCCTCTTCCGGCCGGCCCCGGGGGGCGGCCTGACGCCCGTCAGAACAGGCCCTTGACCTTGCCCGTCTTCGGGTCGAGATCGACGTCGAAGTAGACCGGCCGCGTCGGCAGGCCGGGCATGGTCCTCATGTCGCCGCAGAGCGGATAGAGGAAGCCGGCTCCGACGCTGGCCCGGATGTCGCGGACGGGCAGCTTGAAGTTGCGCGGCACGCCCTTCCATTCGGGGTTGTGGCTCAAGCTCAGATGGGTCTTGGCCATGCAGATGGGCAGCCGGTCGAAGCCCAGCCTGGTATAGAGGGCGACCTTGGCCTCGGCCTCGGGCGCGTACTCGACGCCGTCGGCGCCGTAGATCTCGGTGGCGATGGTCTCGATCTTCCTCTTGATGTCCCACTCCAGCGGGTAGAGGAAGCGGAAGCTCGAAGGCTTGTCGCAGGCGGCCATGACCGCCCTGGCCAGGGCCACGGCCCCGGCCCCGCCGTCCGCCCAGTGCGTGGCCGCCACCGCGTCGTCGGCCCCGACGGCCAGGGCGGCCTTGCGGATGAGCTCGATCTCGGCGTCCGTGTCCGAGGTGAAGCGGTTGACGGCCACGATGACCGGCACGCCGAACCGCAGGGCGTTGCGGATGTGGGCCGTAAGATTGGCCAGGCCCTTGGCCAGGAGGTCCAGGTTCTCGTCCATGTATTCGGCGGCCAGGGGCTTGCCGGCCACGACCTTGGGCCCGCCGCCGTGCATCTTCAGGGCCCGGACGGTGGCCACGATGACGACGCAGCTGGGGACGAGGCCGCTGGTCCGGCACTTGATGTCCATGAACTTTTCCATGCCGCAGTCGGCCCCGAAGCCGGATTCCGTGACGACATAGCCGTTCTTCCCGACCAGGCGCAGGGCGATCTGGTCGGCGATGACGGAGGAGTTGCCATGGGCGATGTTGGCGAAGGGGCCGGCGTGGACGATGGCCGGCGTGTTCTCGACCGTCTGCATGAGGTTGGGCATGATGGCGTCCTTCATCAGGACGGTCAGGGCCCCGCCGACGCCGAGGTCGTCGGCGGTGACGGCCTCGCCCGTCCGGCTGGTGCCGATGACGATCCGGCCCAGGCGCTCCCGCATGTCGGCCAGGCCCGTGGTCAGGGCCAGGATGGCCATGATCTCCGAGGCGACGGAGATGTCGAAGCCGGTCTCGCGGACCAGGCCTTTCTCGTCCGGGCCCAGGCCGATCTTGACGGCCCGGAGGAAGCGGTCGCTGATGTCGATGACCCGGTTCCAGGTGATGCTGGTCGGGTCGATATCGAGGCGGAACATCCGGCGCTTCTCTTCCTGCGTCAGGTCGGCCGGGTCCATCTTGCCGATGCCGAGCTTTGCCAGGCGGCGGAGCATGATCGGGGAGAAGCGCCGCTCGCCCTTCTTGCCGGCCGGGCAGAAGGCGTTGAACAGCCGCTCGTCGTCCTGCGTCGACTCGTGGAGGATGCGGACGTCGATGGCCGCCGCCAGTAGGTCGTTGGCCGCGGTGACGGCGTGGATGTCGCCGGTCAGGTGGAGGTTGAAGTCCTCCATGGGCACGATCTGGGCGTAGCCGCCCCCGGCGGCCCCGCCCTTGATGCCGAAGGTCGGCCCCATGCTCGGCTGGCGGACGACGGTGACGACCTTCTTGCCGAGATGGGCGCCGAGGGCCTGGCTGACGCCGACGGTGGTCGTCGTCTTGCCCTCGCCGAGCGGCGTCGGCGTGATGGCCGTCACGTCGACGTAGCGGCCCAGGGGCTGGCCCTCGAGCCGGCCGAGAACGTCCAGGTGGATCTTGGCCTTGTATTTGCCGTAGAGGTCGAGGTCGTCCTGGCCGAGGCCGAGGTCGGCGGCCACCTGGACGGCCGGCCTGAGCTCGGCGGCCTGGGCGATGTCGATGTCGCTGGGAACGGGGCGGACGATCTTCACGGACATGGGGCGGGCCTCCATTCTCCGGAAATCCCTGCAGGAGGCCTATCGTAAGTAAAAGGCCATAAGGAAAGCAAGCCCCTCCCGGCCCCGGCCCGGCCGGCGCCTAGAGACTGATCGAGATCGACCGGCCGCCGTTGCCGAACCGCGGGTTGACGACGTTGCTCCTGGTCGAGCCGAAGGAAAAGCTCAGGCCGACCGAGAACGAGTAATCAAAGCCGGTAGCCAGCTGTTTCTGCTGAAGGAGGATGTCCTCGTAGGAATAACCCGCGGCCGAGAGCGCGATCTGGTCGCGGATCCGGCTGTAGCTGCCGTCGAGCTCCAGGCTCAAGCCGCGCCAGATGCGGAACTCCAGCCCGCCTTCG
The DNA here is from genome assembly GCA_022711665.1 of Acidobacteriota bacterium. Classification (GTDB taxonomy): domain Bacteria; phylum Acidobacteriota; class Aminicenantia; order Aminicenantales; family Saccharicenantaceae; genus RBG-16-66-30. The sequence continues at coordinate 628,342 of JAKLEN010000001.1, forward strand.
AGCTCGACCCGGTTGAACTTGACGTTGTGAAAGAAGTGGGACCCCTCGATCTGGAGCGAAACCTTGCCCCAGGGCTGGACCGCCTCGTAAGCGACGCTCAGGGCTTCCTGGAACAGGGTCTCCGACGTCTTGAAGTAGACCGTCTCCTCGTAGTAGCGGGTCCGGGTCAGGCCGATCCGGTAGAGGATCCGGAGCTGGCGCCTGGTCGATTCCGAATAGGGGAAGACGTCGTACTCGAGGGCCGGGGCGGCGCTCAGGGACATCTTGAGGTTCGAATAGGTTGAGGCCTCGGCCTCGAGGTAGCCGCCGGCCGACCAGTGCCGGCCCAGGCTCTTGACGACCATGCCGGAGGCGCCGCGGCCATGGGTCGAGCTCTCATATGACGTCCCATCGCCCAAGTCGAACCAGCTGCCGCTCCAGTTGCCGTAGACCTGGGTCCTGATCTTGAGCGCGGGCGTCGTTCGGTTGGCCGAGACCGAGGCGTAGTACGAATGGCTCCGGTACTGCGTCTCCCCCGAGAGGAAGGCGTTGCCGCTGAGGCTGAAGACCCAGAAATTCCACCGGTCGTTGACCGCGGTCGGCTTGGCCTGGTCGAGGAACTTGATCGACAGGTCCTTGGCCGCGGCCGTCTTGGCCGCGTAGCGAAGGAGGCCCAGGCGGACCAGGGCGGTCACTCCCTTGCGGACCTCCCCGGGTTTCTCGTCGCGGCCCGGGGCGTAGGTCAGGACGTTATCCTGTCCCTGGAACTCCCCGAGGCCGGCCACCTCGATCCGCAAACGTCCCTCCGGGGGCGGCCCCAACGGGGCGACGACGACCCGGACGTTGGCCCCGTCCGGCGAAGGGACGAAGGCGACGAACGGGATCTCGGCCCGGATGGCCTCGATGTCGGCGCCGGGCCAGTCCAGGAAGACCGTCAGCAGGGCCGGCGGCGGCGTCCCGGCCGGCTTGGAAGCCGGGACCTGGGCGAGCCCGGGAAGGGCCAGGACGAGGACGGCCAGGGCGGCCCGGGCCGCGGCCTTGATCATGCGGGATCGGATAGGGTTCATCGCGTCTCTCCCGGCCGCTAGTTCACCTTGATGCTCAGGCCGCCGCCGCCGCTCGAGCCGAAGCGGGGATTGATGACGTTGGTGAAGATCGAGCCGAACTGGAACTGGAAGCCGATCGCGGCGAAATAGTTGTCGCTCATCGGCAGCTCCCGGAGCCGCAGGAGGAGCTCCTCGTAGGTCGCCTCGCGGCCGAGGAGCGAAAGCTGGTCGTGGATCCAGGAATAATCGCCGATGACGTAGACGCTGAGGCCCTTGTAGAGGCGCAGGTTGACGATGGCGAAGGTGTCGACCCTGTATTTGCCGAGATCGTGAAGGTAATTCGAGGCCTCGACGCTGAGGCTGATCGTGCCCAGCTTCTCGCGGAGGTCGAGGGTCAGCGACAGGGACTCCTGGAAGAGGGTCTCCCGGAGCTTGCCGAAGATCGTCGCTTCGCGATAGCGGACGGGGTTCAGGCTCAGCTTGTAGAGGGCCCGCAGCTGGCGCCGGGACGACTGGGAATAGGGGAAGAAGTTGTATTCGACGGCCGGGGCCAGGCTGAACCCGATGTCGATGTTGCTGTAGAGCGAGGACTCGATCTCGACGTACGCGCCGACCGACCAGTGCTCGCCCAGGCTCCTGACGAAGAGGCCGGTCAGGTCCTGGCTGGAGGTCTTGCCCGTGACCGGCCCGTCCTCCGTTTCGTAGCGCTGCTTCGAGGCGTCGACGGACAGCCCCAGCTTCAGCTTCGAGCGCGGCGTCACCCGGTTGGCCGAGAAAGAGCCGTAGATCGAGCGGCTCAGGTAGGTCTCCTCGCCCGAGAAGTAGCCGTTCCCGGAAAGGCTGAAGACCCAGGAACGCCAGCGGTCGGGGCCGGCCGCGCCGGCCTTGGGCCGGGCGTAGTCGACGGCGATGCGACCGGCGATCGGCGTCCGGGCGACGAAGCTCATCAGCCCGAGCTTCAGGGCCTTGACCAGACCGCGCCGGATCTCGTCTTCGGTGTCGGTCTTGGAGGAGAAGCATTTCTGCACGTCCTGGAGATCGCTGCAGTCGTTCTGGCCGATGAAGGTGATCGTATATTCGACGCCCCCGCCCCCGGTGCTCTGGGTGCTGACGAGGACGTGGACCTGGGCCTCGAGACGGTCGCGGACGTAATTGACGAAGGTGATCTCGGTCTTGATGAAATCGAGGTCGCAGCTGTCGCAGTCGAGGAAGACCTTGACCGCGGCCTTCTTCATCTCGTCGATGCCGGCCTGGCCGGCCGGTCCGGCCTGAACGGGCCGGGCCGCGGCCCGGGCGGGGGCCAGCGCCGCGAGGCAGGCCAGGAGGACCGCGGCCTGGATCGGCTTGCGCATGGGCCTTCTCCTTCGCCGGGCCGGGGGGCGCGCCGCGGCGTCCTTGGTTTCAGTGCGGGAATGACGCGATTCCCAGACCGGCGGCAGGCCGCCCCCTCCGGAGGAGGCAAACTGCCGGCGTCATGATTATATACGACCGGCCGCCGGGAATGTTTACGGAGCTAGAAGAAATAATAGGCCGCCAGGAGCAGGCGGAGGTTGCGGACGAAGCGGGCGTCGCGGACCTTGCCGAAGGGATCAGGCGCGCCGTACGAGGCCGCCGTCAGCTCGACCTCTCCGGCGAAGCGCATCTTGCCGGCGTTGTAGACGAGACGCGGCGAGAGGCGGTAGAGCTCGCCGATGTTGAAGCCCCGGGCGAAGTCGGCCCCGCCGATCTCGTGCGGCGAGCCGAGGTTCCTGGCGTAGCCCGCGAAGAGACCCGTCTGCCAGGGCGCGCCGGTCGTCTGGACCTCGGTCCAGAGGGAGAGCGTGGCGATCGGCGTATAGGACCAGTCTCCCCGGGCTTCGTCGACGACGCCGCGGACGGCGTAGCCGCCGAGCATCGTCAGATGGTGAAGGTTCTGGCCCCAGACGGCCTCGGCCTTCCAGGACCATTTCGGCCATTTCAGCTTGACGAAGGCCATGGCGGCGAGGCCGGTCAGCGACTCGTCGGTCGGATAGCCGAGGGCCGTGACGATCCGCGGCGCCAGCCGCAGTACGTCGGCCCCGAGGCCGGCCACGGTCTCGGTCTTGCGGGCCGCGTTCTTCGTCCCGTACTGGAGCTTGAGGTTGAACTCGGGCAGGGCGGAATTGCGCAGGTAGACGGAGCTTGTCCCGTCGGGGCCGTTGCTCAGGAAGTCGCGCTGGGCCAGGGCCGTCGCGGACAGGCTTACGCGGCCGAACTTCCGGGTGAAGCGGACCTGGGGGCTGCGGTTGAACGGCTGGAAGGGCGCGCCGGTGTTGAACGAGACGACGTCGGGGAAGCTCTCGGTGACGAACATGGGGTGCCAGAACTGGCCGATCAGGAGCTCCGAGCGCGCCCAATCGAGCTTGAGGTAGCCGTGGCGGAGGCGGAAGCCGTTGAGGTCGCTGTCCGAGGTGCCGAAGAACTCGGCTTCGATGTAGGCCGAGGTTCTGGCCCCCAGGGCGTCCGGCCCGGTGATCGTCCCGGCCAGCCGGGTCTGAACGGACAGGATGTTGAAGGCGCCGCGGGCGTTGGCGTCCGCGCCGTCCGGCCCGATCGCCGGCCCCTTGGGGAAGAGCAAGTAATGGCCTTCGCGGATGGATGTCGTCTGGCGCGAGTCGTAGAAGATGTCGGTCTTGACGAAGCCCGACAGGGCGAGGCCGAAGGCCGGTTTCTTGACCTCTTCGGCGGCGGCCGGCGCCGGCGTCCGCGCGGCCAGGAAGGCCGGGACGAGAAGGATGAGGGCGATCCGCGTCTTGGTCATGTCGATCTCCCCGGCGGCCGGCTCATGATGGGGCCGAGCCCCATTCGGAAGGGGATTATAGCGGCCGGGGGCCGAAAGTCAATTGTATGATAGAATCGACGCGCCGCGACAGGATCGCCATTCGGGAGGGACGCATGAGATTTCGCAGGATCGCGCTGGCCGCCGCGCTGGCCGCCGGGCTTCTGACGCCGGCCGCGGCCGCTCCGCAGCGCACGTTCCGCCTGGACGGGAAAGACTTCCTCCTCGACGGCAAGCCTTTCCGGATCATGGCCGGGGAGATGCACTACCAGCGCGTCCCCCGGGAGTATTGGGCCGACCGGCTGACCAAGCTCAAGGCCGCCGGCCTCAACACGGTCGGCACTTACGTCTTCTGGAACGCCCTGGAGCCTGAGCCCGGAAGCTGGGATTTCGCCGGCGCCAACGACCTGGCCGCCTTCATCCGGACCGCCCAGCGGATCGGGCTGTGGGTCATCGTCCGGCCCGGGCCCTACGCCTGCGCCGAGTGGGACTTCGGCGGCCTGCCGGCCTGGCTCCTGCGGACCCCGGACATCAAGGTCCGCTGCTCCGATCCGCGCTACCTCGCCGCCTGCGAGTCGTACATCCTCCGCCTGGGCGACGTCCTGGGTGAGCTCCAGATCGGCCGGGGCGGGCCGGTGATCATGGTCCAGGTCGAGAACGAATACGGCAGCTACGGCAACGACCGCGATTACCTGCAGGCCCTCCAGGGCTTCTGGGAGCGGGCCGGGCTCGAAGTCCCCCTCTATACGGCCGACGGCGCGACGCCCCATATGCTCGAGGCCGGATCCCTTCCCGGCGCGGCCATCGGGCTCGACCCGGGGACGAGCGAGAAAGACTTCGCCGAGGCCGAACGGCTCCGCCGCGGCGTGCCCGTCTTCTGCAGCGAGCTCTACCCCGGCTGGCTGACCCACTGGGGCGAGCCCTGGGCCAAGGTCGGGACCGAGGAGTTCCTGCCCGAGCTGCGCTGGCTTCTCGACCACGGCAAGTCATTCAGCCTTTACATGTTCCACGGCGGGACGAACTTCGGCTTCACGGCCGGGGCCAACTTCGGCGATCGATACCAGCCGGACGTGACCAGCTACGACTACGACGCGCCGCTAGACGAGGCCGGCCGGCCGAGGCCGAAGTACTTCGCCATCCGCGATCTCCTGGCCCGGTACCAGCCCAAGGGGGCCGCCCTGCCGGACCCGCCCGAGCCCCTGCCGGCCATCGCCGTCCCGGCCGTCGGCTTCGACGAGAGCGCCTCGGTCTTCGACAACCTGCCGCCGGCCGTCCGCAGCGCCCAGCCCGGGCCGATGGAATCGTACGGCCAGAACCAGGGCTTCATCCTCTACCGGACCAGGCTCCTCGGACACCGCGGCGGCAAGCTGGCCGTGACCGATCTGCACGACTACGCCACGGTCTTCGTCGACGGCCGGCTCGCCGGCGCGATCGACCGGACAAAGGGCGAGGCGACGGGCCTCGAGATCCCCAAGGCCGAGCCGGCCAACGAAACGCTCGACATCCTCGTCGAAGCCATGGGCCGGATCAACTACGGGCCCCGCCTGCTCGACCGCAAGGGCATCACCGACCGGGTCACCCTGAACAACATGACCCTCATGGGCTGGGACGTCCACACCCTCCCCCTGGACGCGGAATACCTGGAACGGCTCCGTTTCGTCCGCCGTCCGCCGGAACGGCCGGGCGCCTTCTTCCGCGGCCGGTTCGATCTGGCCTCGGTCGGCGATACCTACCTGGACATGAGCGGCTGGAAGAAGGGAGTCGTCTGGGTCAACGGCCACAACCTCGGCCGGTACTGGGAGGCCGGGCCGCAGAAGCGCCTCTTCTGCCCGGCGCCCTTCCTGACGACGGGGACGAACGAGATCGTCGTCTTCGACCTGCTGACGCTCCGGCCCGCGCCGGTCGCGGGCTTCAAGGACCTAGAGTAGGTCCTTGGAGACCTCGACGAGCGAGCTCTCGAGGTTGTTGACGATGCGGAAGCCGCGCTTCTCGAAGACGGCGATCATGCGCGGATTGTCCGTGGTCGTGATGGCCGTGACCGTCCGGACGCCCCATGCCCCGGCGATGCCCAGGCAGAAGTCCGTGACCAGGCCGCCCAGGCCCTTGTCCTGCCAGGCGTCCTGGACGAGGACGGCGTACTCGGCCGTCTCCCGGCCGGGTTCGGCGGCCAGGCGCCCGACGCCGATGATCCGGCGGTCCGGGCCCTGGCCGGTCTCGGCCACGATGGCCAGCTCCCGGTCATAGTCGATGTAGCAGTAGCGGCTGGCCACCTCGTGGGATTGCCAGAAGAAGAAATAGCGGAAGCGCGAGTAGATGGATTGCCGCGAGCAGTTGGAGAGGAGCGCCAGCCATAACGGCTCGTCCTCGGGCTTGATCGGGCGAAGGGTGATCGGCGTGCCATCGCGCATCTGCGTCCGGCGGACGAACTCCTCGGGGTAGGGCCGCAGGGACAGATGGGCGTACGGGCGCTTGGGGTCCTCGACGGCCTGCCGGTCGCCGAGGACGCGGGCGTCGAGCGCCACCACGCCGTCGGCCGTGACCAGGAGGGGATTGATGTCGAGCGCGGCCACCTCGGGGAAATCGGCGGCCAGATAGGACAGCCGCACCAGGGCCTCGACCAGCTTGTCGACGGCCGCGGCGGGCCGCCCGCGGTAGCCGTGGAGCAGCGGCCGCATCCGCAGCTCCTCGATCATGCGCCGGGCCAGGCGCTCGTTGAGGGGCGGGAAGCCGATGGCCCGGTCGCCGTAGATCTCGGCCGCCGTGCCGCCCATGCCGGCCAGGACCACGGTGCCGAAGGTCGCGTCCTTCTTGACGCCCAGGATCATCTCGATCCCGTCCCCGGCCCGGACCATCTTCTGGACGGTGACGCCATCGAGGCGGGCCGCCGGGGCCCGGCGGGCGACCGTCGCCATCATGGCGGCGAAGGCGGACCGGACCGCCGCCGCGTCGCCGAGGTCGAGGGCGACGCCGCCGACGTCCGTCTTGTGGCTGATGTCGGGCGAGAGGATCTTGAGCACGACCGGGTAGCCGGCCGCGTCCGCGGCCCGGACGGCCTCGTCGGCCGAGGCGGCCGGGACCGGGCTCGTGACCGGGATGCCGTAGGACGCCAGCAGCTCCTTGGAGACCGCCTCGGACAGGGCGCCTTCCGTCCCGGTCAGGATGCCGGCGAACCTGGCCCGGAGGACCTGGCGGTCGATGGGGAAATCGACGGGGATGTCCTTGGGCGTTTCGTAGAGCGTCTCGAGATTGCGGGAGTAGGAGACCAGGGTCATGAAGGCCTTGACGGCCTGCTCGGGCGTCTGGTAGGTCGGGACGCCGGCCTCGTTGAGCAGGTTCGTTCCTTCGCGCATGGCCGCCCCGCCGAGCCAGGCGGCCAGGATGGGCTTGGCCGTCGCGGCGGCCTGGGCGCAGACCTCCTTTGCCACGGCCGTCGGATTGGTCATGGCCTGGGGCGTGACGATGACGAGCAGGGCGTCGACGGCGGGGTCCCGCAGGACGATCTGGGCCGCCTTGGCCACCAGCTTGGACTTGGCGTCGCCCAGGACGTCGACGGGATTGCGGCGCGACCACTGCGGCGGCAGGGCGGCGTCTAGCTCGGCCAGGGTGGCGTCCGACAAGCAGGCCAGCTCCCCGCCCGAAGCGATGAGGGCGTCGGTGGCCATGACCCCGGGGCCGCCGGCGTTCGTCAGCACGGCCAGGCGCCGGCCCTTGGGGATCCTGGGCCGGCCGACGAGATCGGCGCAGTCGAAGATCTCGCCGATGTTGAAGACCCGGGCCAGGCCCATGCGCTGGAAGGCGGCGTCATAAACGGCGTCCTCCCCGGCCAGGGCGCCGGTGTGGGAGGCGGCCGCGGCGGCCGATTCGGGGAAGCGGCCGGCCTTGTAGGCGACGATGGGCTTCATGCGGGCGAAGGCCCGGGCGGCGGTCATGAACTTCCGGGCGTCGGAGATGGACTCGATGTAGAGGAGGATGGACTTGGTCGCCTCGTCCTCGCCGAGGTAGTCGATGAGGTCGCCGAAATCAACGTCGATCATGTTGCCGGTCGAGATGAAGTGCGAGAAGCCGAGCTTCTCCTCGGCGGCCCAGTCGAGAACCGAGGTGCAGAGGGCGCCGGACTGGGAAACGAAGGCGACGTGGCCGGGCCGGGGCATGGACCCGGCGAAGCTGGCGTTGAGCGGCAGGCCGGGCGAGATGAGGCCGAGGCAGTTGGGGCCGATGATGCGCAGGCCCTCGAAGCGCCTGGCCTCGGTCAGCATGGCCTGCTCCAGGGCCAGGCCGGCCGGGCCGGTTTCACGGAAGCCGGCCGAGACGACGATCAGGCCGCGGATGCCCGACTCGCCGCACTCGCGGACGAGCGCCGGGACCTGGGCCGCGGCGGCGCAGACGATGCCCAGGTCCGGGGTCTTCGGCAGCGAGGCGACGTTCGGGAAGCAGGAGATGCCCATGACCGCCTCTGTGGACGGGCTGACGGGATAGACGACGCCGCGGAACCCGCCGCCGATCAGGTTGGCCAGGATGCGGCCGCTGACGCTCCTGGGATTCGGGCTGACGCCGACAAGGGCGATCCGCCGGGGCTTGAAGATCTTATCCAGGGTCTGGATGTTCATCGGCTTTCCATTTTCGTCCTTGGGCGGCTGATTTTCAAGGCCGTCTCCGGCGGCAGGTGCGCCCGAAAATGGACGATGGCGTCCGAGCCACGCCCGGCTGGCGGGGGATCAGATCGTCAGGCGGAGACCCGTCCGGGCGACGCGCCCCGGCCAGCCGTAGCCCCAGACGGTCTCGGCGCGGGCGTCGAGGAGGTTGTCCACGCGGACAAAAAGCTCGATCCGGCGCCCGACAGGCGCCGTCAGGACGGCGTCGAGGAGGACATAGCCGGGGAGGGCGACGACGGGATAGGGGTAGGCGCCGTAGTCCCGGTCGAGGCGGCGGCCGACCCAGACGACCTCGGCCGCCAGGTCGAAGCGGCCGAAGGGCCGGAAGCCGGCCTCGGCCGAGAACTTGTCCCGGGGCCGGCGCAGGAGCTCGGCGCCGGAGTCCTTGTCGCGGGCCGAAAGCCGGGCGTACGAGGCCCGCAGCCGGGCTCCGCCGGCCGGCCGGAACTCGGCCTCGGCCTCCAGGCCTTTCGTCCGGGCCCGGCCGATGTTGACGTAGCCGGCCGCATAGTCGAAATCGACCAGGTCGCGGAAGGAGTTCTCGAACCAGGTCAGGCCGAGGACGACCCGGCCGGCGGCCAGGCGCTGCTCGATCCCGGCGTCCCAGCCCAGGGCCCGCTCCGGCCGCAGCCCGGGGTTGCCGACCGGCCCGAAGGACGTGGGCGGGGCGAAGAGCTGGTAGAGAGAGGGCGACTTGAAGCCGGTGCCGACCGACGCCTTGAAGCGCGTGCCCGAGGCGGCGAGGACGAAGGCCGGGGCGACGCGGAACGTGACCGCCGTGCCGGCCCGGCTGTGGCGGTCGGCCCGGACTCCGGCCGTGACGAAGAAACGGTCCCGGACCTCCCAATGGTCGAGGACATAGACGCCGGCCGTGCGGGCCCGGGCCGAGGGGAAGCTCGACTCGTAGGGGCCGTAGGCGCTTTCCGAGACGTAGGCGGACCGGCCGGTCTCCTCTTCCGCCTCCAGCCCGGCGGTCAGGGTGTGGGAGTGGCCGAGGCGGATGTTGTTCTGCCAGTCGAGCTTGAGCAGGCCGCTGCGATAGAGCCCCTCGTCCCGCTCGTCGGGGTGGGCCGCGTCGAAGCCGTTGGCGTTGTCGCGGCGGGCGCCCAGCCACGACAGGGAGAGCGTGCGCTCCCAGCGGCCGCCGCCGGCCAGGTCCCGGTACTGGCCGTGGACGAGCAGGCTGCCGTAGGTCTGGACGCTGTTGGGATCGTCGCCGCCGGGGCCGCCGAAGTTGTCGAGCTCGGTCCGGGCCCGGGAGGCCCGGACGGTGAGCGTCAGCCGCGCCGCCGGACGCGGCGCGTAGCCGACGCGGGCCGAAAGGTCCAGGTTCCGGTAGCCGTCCTTCTCCGTGTTGCCGGCATAGGCCGAGGAGGCCGCGGACACGCCGGCCGTCCGCTCGTGGAAAAGCCCGAAGGAATACTCGGTCTTGGCCCCCGACCCGGCCAGGCTCACGTCCGCGGCCGCCGAGCGGAGCGTGTCGGCCGCCGAGGCCAGGGTCAGGCGCGGCCGGCCGCGGCCGGTCCGGGTGATGATGTTGATTACGCCGCCGAGGGCGTCCGAGCCGTAGAGCAGGCCCTGCGGGCCGCGCAGGATCTCGATCCGTTCGACCTGGCCGAGCGGCAGGTGGGAGATGTCGAAGGACCGGGAGGGGTTGATCGGGTCGTTGATCTCCAGGCCGTCGAGGAGGAAGAGGGTATGCTCGCTGTTGGCGCCGCGGATCGAGACGGAGGAGGTCGCTCCCGGGCCGCCGTTCCGGACGGCCGAGAGGCCGAGAACGGCTTCCAGGGCGTCGAGGACGAAGGTCCGGCCGGTGCGGACGAGCTCTTCGCCGCTGACGACGGAGAGCGAGCTGCCGACCTTCTTTTCCGGGGTCTCGAGCCGGGTGGCCGTGACGACGACATCATGGCGAAGCGGCGTCCCGGTCTGGCTTTGAGGGTCCTGGGCCGGGAGAGAGGAGGAGAGAAGCGCGGCCAGCGCCGCGAGGGCGATCGTTCTTCGGAACATGGCAGGAACTCCGCAGCCGCCCCCGCCGCTTTTCGTTCGTCGTCTTCCGCCCGAAGACCGGCCGACCGAGGCCTCGACAAGGTATCCTGACTCCCGGATCGTCCTCCTCCCGAGCCTTCCAGCCTCGCGGCCGTGGCGTCCCTCGGGATTCGTCCCCGGATACAGTAGCGGGGGCTGTGTCCGCTTTAACGGACTTCCCTTCGAAAAAGGCCTACCCGGATTCTAGGCGATATCAGCGCCCGAGTCAAACTCGGAACCGGCGGACTGCGGACCCGGCTTTTCTTCAGAACAGGAGGGAGGCTGCCCTGGTCTGCGCCTTCAGATCAGGGCAGCCTCGACGGGGGATTGGGGTTTATCGATCATACCCGAAAGGAGGCTTGGGTTGGCCATTTTTTCTTCTCGTCGTTTAAAACGGCCGCCGGGCCGGATCCGTTGCATAGAGAACCGGCCGGCGCAAAAAGCGGTTCTTCTCCCATCTCCGGGATTCCCTCTCGCGGCGGCGATGTGCGTTGCCTCGATGATCCCCGTTGCTGGAGAGGGGGACCGGCAGGGAGCGGAGTCGCCGACGCGACCATCAGAAGCATGGCGGAGCGACTCGGAGCCGTGCTTCTGGGAAATATCCGGGAAAGAGCTTTTTTATGATATTTCTCAGAATCCCGGCCTCGACCGTGATCCTGACCTCCGCTCCCAAGAGTTCGCTACGCGCCGGACCTGAGCCAAGCCAGAGAGAGGGATCCTCCCGGAGATGGGAGAAGAACTAAAAAAGATAAGGATTATCCCGTAACCGGAAGAAGGATTTTTTTCGGCCCCCGCCGACTGACCATTATGAATTATACCACAGGCCGCGCCGGCTTTCAAGGCTTTTCTCCGAGTTTCGCGAAAGAGGCCTCAATATCCGCCCCAGAGCGCTCCCGAAGGCGGATATGAGCCTTTTTGGCGGATTTCCCGGACAATTGCCCGTGCCGCCTCCCGACCTGGCGGTTTCCCCTGGAATTTGCTATCGTGAACGCGCCTGCCGGGCGGGGAATTGCGGTCCCATCGAGGAGTTTAGCCATGAAAAACGAGGACTTTCGGCGCGCCGGGCACCGGTTCGTGGACTGGATCGCCGACTATTTCGAGAATGTCGAGGATTATCCCGTCGTTTCGCGCCTGGAGCCGGGGGACGTCAAAAAGGCCATCCCCGCCGCGCCCCCCGTCCGGGGCGAGGACATGGAGGCCATCTTCCGGGATTTCCAGGATCTCATCCTGCCCGGCATCACCCATTGGCAGCACCCCGGCTGGTTCGCCTATTTCCCGGCCAACAACAGTCCCGCTTCCGTCCTGGGCGAGCTGCTGACGGCCGGGATCGGCGCCCAATGCATGTCCTGGCAGACCTCGCCGGCGGCGACCGAGCTGGAGGAAGTGGTCATGGACTGGCTGCGCCAGATGATCGGGCTCCCGGCCGGCTTCTCGGGGGTCATCCAGGATACCGCCTCGACCTCGACCCTTTGCGCCGTGCTCTCGGCCCGGGAGAAGGCCTCGGGCTACGGCGTGAACGAGACCGGCCTGATGCCGGCCCTGACGGCCTATGCCTCAGAGGAAGTCCACTCGAGCGCCGATAAGGCCATCCGGATCGCCGGGATCGGCATGAGGAACTTCCGCCGCCTGCCGGCCGACGACCGGTTCGCCCTCGTTCCCGGGAAGCTCGAGGAGGCCCTGGTCCGGGACAAGGAGGCCGGGCTCGTCCCGGCCTTCGTCATGGCCACGGTGGGCACGACGTCGTCGGGGGCCATCGATCCGCTGCGGGCCGTCGGCGAGATCTGCCGCCGGCACGGCGTCTGGTTCCACGTCGACGCCGCCTGGGCCGGGACCGCCGCCCTGCTGCCCGAGAAGCGCTGGATCCTCGACGGCGCCGAGACCGCCGATTCGCTGGTTTTCAACCCGCACAAGTGGATGGCCACCAATTTCGACTGCTCGGCCTATTTCGTGCGCGACCCGGCGGCCCTCGTCCGGACCTTCGAGATCCATCCCGAGTATCTCAAGACGGGCGTCGACGCCAAGGTCAAGAATTACCGCGACTGGGGCATCCAGCTGGGCCGCCGCTTCCGGGCCCTCAAGCTCTGGTTCGTCGTCCGCAGCTACGGCGTCGAGGGCCTCCAGGCCCTGGTCCGCGAGCATATCCGGCTGGCCGGACTGTTCAGGGACCGGGTCGAGGCCGACCGCCGCTTCGAGCTCCTGGCCCCGGTCGACCTCGGGCTGGTCTGCTTCCGGCTGAACGACGGCCGCGACGAGACCGCCCTGAACGAGCTCAACCGCCGCTTCCTGGCCGCCGTCAACGCCGGCGGCACGATCTTCCTGACCCAGACGACGCTCCGGGGCCGCTTCACGCTGCGGTTCGTCGTCGGCGCCCGGACGACGGAGGAGCGGCACGTTCGGGCCGCCTGGGACGTCATCGCGGCGGCCGCCGGGGAGGCCCTGAAGGGCTGACGGCCGGTCTATCGCGCGGCCGGGCGGCGCCGGCCTATCCAGCCGGTGCGGATGCGCGACTTCCTATCGCGGGCGGTGTACGGCTTGATGTCGAGGACGGGCGTTCCGTCGATGAGATCCAGGCCCGAGACGTCCAGCCTCCGGCCGCTCCGGCCGAGGAGCCGGAGCACGCTCATCCCCAGGGGGTTGGGGCGGTGGGGCGAACGGCTGGCGAAGACCCCGCGCGGCTCCGCCTGGCCGGGCGGCAGGACCTTGAGCTTGGCCGCCCCGGCCTTGTGGAACTGGAACAGGACGATGATGTGGGAGAAGCCCTCCAGACCATCGAGGCCGGGCGCGAACCGGCGCTGGATCTCGATCGTCCCCCGCGACCGCCCGAAGAATCCGGGCGGCGCGAAGGCCGGCGGCGGCAGGTCGGACGGCTCCTTCCAGGGCGAATGGACGACGCCGATCGGCCGCAGCCGGAGGCCGGGGCTCACTTCCCGACGTAGGTCAGCCACTTCTCGAATTGCGGCAGCCGGCCGCTGACCGCGTCGGCGAAAGCCTTGATCATCCGCTGGGCGACCGGGCCCGGCTTGCCGCTGCCGATCGTATGGGCGACCCGCGCCCCGGCCGGATCGGAGCCGTCGGTGACGGAGACGATGGGGATGACCTCCACGGCCGTGCCGGAGTAGAAGGCCTCGTCGGCGCCGAACAGGTCTTCCTTGGTGATCCGGCCGACGACGGTCTTGTAGCCCAGATGCTGTCCCAGCTCGAGGAGGCTGGTCCGGGTGATGCCTTCGAGGGCCGACTCGGTCCGGCCGTTGGTCACGAGCGTCCCGTCCTTGACGATGAAGACGTTCTGGCCCGGCCCTTCGGCTATCCGGCCCTCCATGTTCAGGAAGATGGCCTCGTCAAAGCCCTGTTCGCGGGCCTCCAGGCCGGCGATCGTCGACTGGACGTAGGTGCCGCCGAGCTTGGCCGCCATGTTGAATTGGGTGTGATGGATCCGCCGCGTCGGCAGGATGAAGGCCCGGACGCCGGAGGCGGCGTTCTCGCCGAGATAAGCCGCCCACTCCCAGGCGCTGATGGCCAGCTCGACCGGGCAGGCCTTGGGCACCATGCCCAGGTTGCCGTAGGAGTAGAAGTAGAGGGGGCGGATGTAGCAGCTGTTGAGGCCGTTCGCGCGAACCGTTTCGCAGATGGCCTCGCTGACCTGCTCCTTGGTGTAGGGGACGGCCATCTTGATCACGCCGGCCGAAAGGAAGAAGCGGTCGTTGTGTTCGGGCAGGCGGAAGACGGCCGGGCCCTTGGCCGTGGGATAGGCCCGGATGCCCTCGAAGACGCAGGTGCCGTAGTGGAGGGCGTGCATCATCGGATGGAAGCCGGCCTCCGACCAGTCATGGAATTTACCCTGGTACCAGTACTTCTTGGCTTTAGGGAAGTTGGTGTTGAGGAACATGGCGAACTCCTTTGCGGACTTGGACCCGGGTGATGGAAGGGACCATCGAAAGGGAAGGGCCGGCGGCCCTGATGATGATGAGCGTCAGTTTGAAGAAGGCACGACCTCGTCTAACGATGGGGGGTGGCCCGGGCCTTCGTTAGGATTAATGCTATCACAACCGGCCGGGTCAAGTAAAGCCGGGAGGACGCCCGTTCAGGCCCGCCCGGCGGGGCCGCCGGCGTAATAAACCCGCCCCCCGTGGACCCGCTTCGTGATCCGGCGCCGGGCCAGCAGCCCGGCCAGGGTCCGGGCGACTTCGTCCCCGTCGCGACCCAGGGCCGCGGCGATATCGGCGGCCGTTTGGGGGCGCCGGCGAACGGTGGCCAGGACGGCCTTTTCGAGACCGCCGCCGGCCGGGGCCTGCTTCCTTTTGGCGAACGAAGCGACGACCTCCGCCCGGGGGCCGAGCCGGGTCCGGATGCGGGCCAGTGCGGCCGGGCCGAGCGGGGCGGCCCGGAGGTCGGCGGGCGGCCGGACGACGGTGTTGAGCTCGATGCGGTCCGGCCGGATGCGGGCCACGGCCTTCTCGAGCGCCCGGATGGCGGCCGGCGAGTCGTTGACGCCCTTGATCAGCATGATCTCCAGGCGGATCTGGCCGCGGAACTCTTCGCGAAAGCGGGCCAGGCCGTCGATGATCCGCCGGTTGTCGAGGGAGGGATGAGGCCGGTTGACGCGGCGGAAGAGGGGCGCGGCGACGGCGTCGAGAGAAGGCACGACGACGTCGGCCGCCGCCAGGTCGCGGCGGACGTCCTTGCGGCTGAGCAACGCGCCGTTGGTCAGAACGACGACCGGCACCGGGGACATCTTCTTGATCGAGCGGATGAGCCGGCCGAGGTCCCGGCAGAGGGTCGGCTCGCCCGAGCCGGAGAACGTGACGGCGTCGATCCGCTGGCCCGAGGCCAGGGCCCGGCGGATCTGGGCCAGGATCTCCTCCGGCGGGAACCAGCGGCCGCGGCGCACCCGGGTCCGGCCGGTCGAGCCGAGCTGGCAATAGATGCAGTCGAGAGGGCAGGTCTTGAACGGGATGATGTCGACGCCCAGGGAAAAGCCCAGGCGCCGCGAGGCCACGGGGCCGTAGACATAGCTGCGCCCGGCTGGCATCAGGCCTGGTCCTTGTAGATCTCGACGAAGCGCCGCAGGGACCGGTCGAAGGTCCGCTCGACGTCGCCGGGGAAGAGGCAGGCCGGCAGCTCCCGGTTCCGCCAATGATAGGCCAGACAGTCGCAGCAGACGCCCTTCCGGCCGCACGGCTCGTAGGTGCAGCTGCAGCGGGCCGCGTTCTTCGCGCTCTTGCATTCGCTCATGCGGGGCCTCTTTATAAAGGAAGTCGCTTCTTTATTATAGGGATTCGTCCCTATAATGAAAGAATCTTCCCGCCCTATATCCGAATGCCGTTCTCGTAGGAGTGGCGTCCGGCAGGGAGCGGAGTCCTCGAAGCGACCATTATAAACATGGCGGAGCGTCTTGGAGCCATGCTTCTGGAAAATATCCGAATAGGGATCTTGTCAGATATTAAGCAGAATCGTGGTTTCGAGCACTCAGCCGTGATTCTGCGATCGTGTGCCGTCGTAGATCAAGCACGAGCGGATGAGGCCGCGGAAAGAAGGGGTTGAGGGGTATCGCGGAGGGAGCATAAAGCGGTGATCTAACCGGCATCGGGCCGGAGACGGACACGTCGGCTCCGGACCGGGACGGCGTGAAGGATCACCGCAGCGAACGGAGTGATCCCCGAGACCCCTCCGCGGCCGGCCGCGCCGGCGGAGTAACTTATCTTGTCCGCCCCGGCGGATTCGTGTATCATAGGCGCCTTCAAGGAGTTAGTGAGGAACCCATGCCCGGATACACCGACCGCGAGGCCCAGGCCGGTCTCGACGCCAAGCTGCCGCCGATCGAGACCTTCGCCAACCAGTTCCCGGACTACGAGATCGTCATCGAGTTCCCCGAGTTCACCTCGGTCTGCCCGAAGACGGGCCTGCCGGATTTCGGCACCCTGTCCCTGCGCTACGTCCCCGTCGCCCGGGTCCTGGAGCTCAAGTCCCTCAAGGAGTACTTCCTGGCCTATCGCAACCTGGGCATCTTCTACGAGAACGTCGTCAACCGCGTCCTCGAGGACGTCGTGCGCGCCTGCAAGCCCGCCAGCGCCGTCGTCCGGGGCGAATTCAATCCCCGCGGCGGGCTGACCTCGGTCGTCGAGGCCCGCTATCCGCGGCCCCGGCGGCGGCGCTCCTGACGGGCCGGCCCGCCCCGCGCCGGGTCCAGATCCCCGAAGGCCCCCCGAAGAAAACCATGATCCGAGCGACCAACGGCTCCCGCATGGGTCGGACCGACCTGCTGATGCTGTTGGTCGTCCTGCTCTGGGCCGTCAACGTATCGGTCATCAAGATCGGCCTGCGGTCGCTCTCGCCCCATGCCTTCAACGCCGCCCGGCTGGCCCTGGCCGCGCTGGCCTATGGGGTCGTCCTGGCCGTCCGGCCGGGCCCTCCCCGGACGGCCCGCCGCGGCGACGGCTGGAAGGCCGCCGCCCTGGGCCTCCTGGGGATCACGTTCTACCAGGTCTTCTTCATCCGGGGCATCAGCCTGATGACGGCCTCGACCGCCTCGATCGTCATGGGCACGAGCCCCATCTTCATCGCCGTGCTGGCCACACTCGTCGGCGAGGAGCGGATCCCGCCGGCGGGCTGGGCCGGCATCGTCATCTCCTTCGCCGGCTTCATGCTCGTCGTGGCCGGGGAGAACGGCGGGCTGACCTTCACCTGGGCGGCCTGGCGCGGCGCGATCATGATCCTGCTGGCCAACGTCTGCTGGGCCGGCTACACGGTCTTTTCCCGGCCGGTCCTCGAACGGATCCCGGCCTTCCGCCTGGCCGGCCAGGGCGCCATCGTCGGCACGGCCGTCTACCTGCCGTTCGCGGCCCGGGACCTGGCCCGGGTCGAATGGTCACGCATCCCCTGGACGGCTTGGGCGGCCGTCGGCTACGCCGGCCTTATCGCCATCTTCCTCTGCTTCGCGCTCTGGTATCAGTCGGTCCAGGCGGTCGGCAGCGCCAAGACCGGCATCTACAGCAACCTCTCGCCCATCCTGACGATCTTCTTCGCCGGCCTCCTGCTGGGGGAGCGCCTGGCCGCCATCCAGGCCGTCGGCGCCGCGGTCACCCTGGCCGGCGTCTATCTCACCCGGTCGGGCTACCGGTTCTTCGAGCGGACGCGGGTTGCGGAAGCCGGGGCGGCCGGCGGCCGCGGGACCGGTCAGCGAAACCCGTAGATCTTGTGGAGCTGGAGAGAGAGGCGGATCCCCTCGAGGCCGGCGCGGCTGGCGTTTTCGAGCAGGCGAGCGGCCTTCCTCATGCTCCAGGCGGCGTTGGATTCGGGCTGGAGGATGACGGGCGTCGTCTCCGGGAAAGCGGCCCGCACGGTCCGGACGTCGTCGAGGCGGAGGGTCCGGCAGACGACCAGCTTGACCTCGCGGGCCTTCGCCCGGAATCCAGGGTGGACGGCGAAGCCGGGCGGCTTGGGCGAGACCGAGTGCCAGTCGGCGCCGGGGTCGGGGGGGAAGGTGCCGTTCGTTTCGATCTGGACCCGGAAGCCCTCGGCGCGGAGGCGACGGACGAGCGGCCGGACGTCCTGGGCCAGGGGTTCGCCGCCGGTCAGGCAAACCCAGGCCGCGGGATAGCCCTGGCGCCGGCGCTCGACCTCGGCCGCGATGGCCTCGATGGACATCTCGCGGCCGCCGCGCCAGGCCTTCTTGGTATCGCAGAAGCCGCAGCGGAGGTTGCAGCCGGCCAGGCGGACGAAGATGGTCGGCTCACCCTGGCGCAGGCCCTCGCCCTGGGCCGAAGCGAAGATCTCAATCGTCTTCAGCGTAGGTGGCCGACGCATCCTCGGACTCCCAGACGGTCACGGACTCGACCGGGTACTTGGCCTTGAGCGCGCCGTAAAGGTGGCGGGCCAGGTTCTCGGCCGAGGGATTGAAGGGGAAGACGTCGTTGAGCAGGGCGTGATCGGGCAGCGCGGCGGCCAGGTCCCTCTTGATCTCGGTGAAATCGTAGCCCAGGCCGGCGCGGTCGAGCTCGCGGACGGCGACGGCGACCTCGACCTGGAAGGTGTGGCCGTGGAGCTTCTCGCACTTGCCTTTGTATTCCCTGAGAAAATGGGCGGCCGAGAACTTGTCCCGGACCTTGAGCGTCCAGCTCATGGGGTACCTTCCTTTCGCAGGCGGGCCAGGAGCGGGTCCTGGCGGCCGACGGCCTTCCAGGCCCGGGCACGGAAGCGGCACGACGAGCAGACGCCGCAGGGGCGCTCCGCGCCGGCGTAGCAGGAGACCGAATAGGAATAATCGGCGCCGAGGCGAAGCCCCAGGCGGATGATGTCCGTCTTGCCCAGCCCCAGGAGCGGCGCGACGATCCGGGGCCGCGGCCCGCCGAACGCGGCCCTGGTGCCGGCCCGGACGGCCCGCTCCATGGCCCGGACGAAATCGCCGGTCGTGTCGGGGTAGTCCGGGGAATCCTCGACGTGGAAGCCGCAGACGAGATCGCGGACGCCGCGGGCCTCGGCCCAGGCGGCGGCCAGCGCCAGGAAGATGCCGTTGCGGAAGGGGACGTAGGTCGCCGGCGGACCGGCCGGCGCCGAGGGCCGGCGGGGCGGGCGGGGCAGGGGGATGCGGCGATCGGTCAAGGCCGAGCCGCCGATCGGCCGCAGGTCGACCTTGAGGATCGTCTGGGGGACGCCCAGCCGGCGGGCCGTCTTCCGGGCCATGGCGATCTCGACCCGATGGCGCTGGCCGTAATCGAAGGTCAGGGCCCGGACGTCGTCGTACCGGGAGCGGGCCCAAGCCAGCGCGGTCGTGGAATCCAGCCCGCCGGAAAACAGGACCACGCAGGACTTCATGTTCGGTGCCCTCTCTCTCCAGATGATAGATGACGGGACGGGCCTTAGCAAGCGCAGGCCGACAATTCCCCGCCCGCCCCGGTCCCCGCCGGCCTCCCGGCCGGAACCAGCCGCCGTGTTGACACCCCCGGGCCTGGGTGATAATCTGGAAAATCCGCCGATGAGCGAAGAAACGATCAAGGAAGGCGTCGCCGGGGTCGTCCGGACCTACGAGCTGCTTGACCGGGTCAGGACGCGGCAGGACCTGGACATCCGGGACGACCAGTTCGACTTCACCGCCCTGCTCGAGGCCGTCCGGTACGCCGGCCGGCGCCGCATCCCCCTGAGCCTCCTCGACACCGGCCGCTTCGGCCTCGAGGAACTGGAAAGCCTGGCCAAGGCCGGGGCCCGCATCCTGACGTCCGACGAGGCCCGGCCGCGGGCCGACGAATGGGAGATCCTGCTGCGGGCCTGCC
This sequence comes from Acidobacteriota bacterium, assembly GCA_022711665.1. Lineage (GTDB taxonomy): Bacteria > Acidobacteriota > Aminicenantia > Aminicenantales > Saccharicenantaceae > RBG-16-66-30. The sequence goes on from JAKLEN010000001.1 coordinate 648,107, forward strand.
GCGAAGGCGGCACGCACCTGTCGGCGCTCTGGAACGGCCCGCTTCCCGAGGCCGGCGGGGCCGGGACGATCGGGCTCCAGGCGCTGGACGACCTGCTCGGGAAGGGCCTGGATTTCCATGTCTCCGACCGGACCCGCCCGCGCGACGCCGGGCGCCTGTCCGGGCTGGCCGCCGCGGCCAGGCGCGGCCGGGGGTATTTCGTCGTCTATCACGCCGGGCCGCTCGACGAGGAGCTGGCCGGGCCGGCCGCCAACCGGGCCTGGGTCCATTTCGCCGACGAGGCCGTCGCCGACGGAGCGGCCGGGGCCCTGGCCGTCGAGATCGCCCGGACCGCATCGAAGGCCGGCTCGCGGGCCGTCGTCCACATCGAGCGCGGGCTGGGCCTCGACCTGCTGAAGGAGCTTTGGGAGGCCGGCGCGGCGCTCCTCTTTCGGACGCCGCCGAGCGACGACCAATCCCTGCTGCGGCCGATCGAGCGGCAGGCGGCCAGGCGGAGGATCCCCGCCCGCGCCTACCGGCTCTCGACTGCCTGCCTGCCCTGATCCCTCCGCACCCCTCCCGCCGGAGACCCGGCCGGGCGCGATCTTCTATTTAAAAAAACCGGCCGTTCCGCTACAATACGCCTCTTATGGACGCGCACCAACTCGGACAAACGCTGCCGTTGTGGGGAGTCGTTCCCTTCGTGGGGCTCCTTCTGTCCATCGCCTTCCTGCCGCTCAAGGCTCCGCATTTCTGGGAGAGCCACAAGAACAAAGGCCTGGTGGCCTTCCTCTGGGCCCTGCCGGTCGCCGCCTACTTCCTGTTCCGGGCTCCGCACGAGCTGCTGTTGTCGGTCAAGGATTACGCCTCGTTCCTGCTCCTGCTCACGGCCCTGTTCATCGTCTCGGGAGGCATCGTCCTCAAGGGCGATCTCAAGGCCACGCCCGAGGTCAACGCCCTGTTCCTGCTGGTCGGCGCCGTGCTGGCCAACTTCATCGGCACGACCGGCGCCAGCATGCTGCTCATCCGGCCGCTGCTCAAGACCAACTCCGAGCGCAAGTTCACCAAGCACATCCCCATCTTCTTTATCTTCCTGGTCTCGAACATCGGCGGCCTGTTGACCCCGCTCGGCGACCCGCCGCTGTTCATGGGCTTCATCAAGGGCGTGCCCTTCTTCTGGACCCTGCGGCTGCTGCCGATCTGGGCCGTCATGGTCGGCGGCACGCTGCTGATGTTCTACCTTTACGACGGCATCCAGTACCGCAAGGAAGAGTGCCGCAACATCATCCGCGATCGGCAGCGCGTCCAGCCGCTGCGCCTGACGGGCAAGATCAATTTCGTCTGGGCGGCGGGCATCGTCGCCGGCATCTTCCTGCCCTTCCCCGTCCGCGAGGCCGTGCTCGTCCTCATGGCCGTCCTGTCGCTCCTGACCACCAGGCGGCAGTGCCGGACCGACAACTGCTTCAACTACAACCCCATCCTTGAAGTGGCCATCCTCTTCGCCGGCATCTTTGTGACCATGATCCCGGCCCTCCTCATCCTGAACGCCCGGGCCGGCCAGCTCGGCCTGTCCCATCCCTGGCAGTTCTTCTGGACGACCGGAGCGCTGTCGTCGTTCCTGGACAACACCCCGACCTACCTGGCCTTCTTCTCCATGGCCCAGGGGCTCGGGCTCGGCGGGCCGGTGGCCGGCATCCCGACGGTCCTCCTCCAGGCGGTCAGCGCCGGCGCCGTCTTCATGGGCGCCAACTCCTACATCGGCAACGGGCCGAACTTCATGGTCAAGGTCATCGCCGAGGAGTACAAGCTCAAGATGCCGTCGTTCTTCGGCTACATGGCCTACTCGATGCTCTTCCTCGTGCCCCTCTACCTCGTCGTGACGCTGGTCTTCTTCAGGTAAGCGCGCCCGGACCCGACCATGAACTCCCTGTTCGGCCCCACCCTGAAGTCGATCGCCGCAGCGGGCGGCCGTTGGCGGCGCGCCGGAGACTGCGATCGTCCCGGCCGGCGCGCGGCGACGCTACTAATAGCGCTCGCCGGGCGCGCCGCCCACCAAAAAAAGTGGTCGGCGGGCAAATAGTGCTTGACAATTGGTTCAAATGCTCTATAAATGAAAATGAATTTATGATTCAGGCGTAAGGACCGACGAAAGACTCAGCGGAAAAGGAATTCGACGATGAAAGTGGCGTTGCTGTATAGCTCGAAGGCCGGGATGGAGGCCACCCTCTCCCGCCGGCCCGACGAGCACAAGGACGAGGAGGACGAGCCTCCACTGCCAAACGACATGCTCGCCGAGTGCGACTCGGACGAGACGATCGCCGCGGTCGGGCATGCTCTCCAGGAACGACACCAGGTCCTGTTCATCGAATCCGATGACAAGGCCTACGGCCGGCTGAAGCGGCAGCGGCCTCATCTCGTCTTCAACATCGCCGAGCGCGTCATCGGCCCCAACCGCGAATCCCACATCCCGACCGTCTGCGAGATGCTGGACATACCCTACACGGGCTCCGATCCGCTGACGCTCGGCATCTGCCTCGACAAGTCGCGGGCCAAGGAGATCCTGTCCTACCATCGCATCCCCAACCCGGCTTTCTGGATCGTCGGGTCGGCCGCGGCCATCCCGGCCGGCGTCCGCCTGCCGGCCATCGTCAAGCCGCTGACCGAGGGCTCGAGCAAGGGCATCAAGAACAACTCGCTCGTCCGCACCTTGGGCGAGCTCTACGAGCGCGTCGACGAGGTCGTGGCGATCTACAAGCAGCCGGTCATCGTCGAGCGCTTCCTCGACGGCCGCGAGTTCACGGTCGGCGTCCTGGGCAACGATCCGGGCTACGAGATCCTGCCCATCGTCGAGATCGACCACGGCCAGCTCCCGGCCGGGGCCGCCCCCATCTATTCCTATGAGGCCAAGTGGCTCTGGGACACGCGGGAGAAGCCGCTGGACATCTTCAAGTGCCCGGCCCCCATCCCCGGCGTCCTGCAGGCCAAGATCGAGAGCCTCGTGGCCCGGACCTGCTCCGTCCTGCGGGTCCGGGACTGGTGCCGGGTCGACGTCCGGCTCGACGAGAAGGGCGAGCCCAATATCCTCGAGGTCAATCCGCTGCCGGGCATCCTGCCCCGCCCCGAGGACAACTCCTGCCTGCCCAAGGCGGCCCGGACCGCCGGCTATTCCTATTCGGACCTGATCCACCGGGTCGTGGAGGAGGCCGCCAAGCGCTGCGGCCTCCGACAAACGCGCGTCCGGCCCGCGGCCAGCGAGCGGCCGGCGGTCCTTGCGGATCGTGCATGACCGCAGCCCCCACGATAGCCATCGTCTTCAACGCCTACGAACCGAGACCGACAGAGGCGGCGGAGCGTTTGTCGGAGGAGTCCGTGGCCGAGATGGCCCGGCAGGCCCAGGACGCTGTGCTGACGCTGGGCCTGGGCGTGACGCTCATCCCCCTGCAGCGGAGCCTGCTCAATTTCCTGGGCCGGGTCCGCGAGGTCAATCCCGACGCGCTGATCAACCTCTGCGAAGGCTACTACGGCCGGCCGCAATGGGAATCGAACGTCGCCGGGATCTTCGAGCTCCTGGGCCTGGGCTTCACCGGGAGCCCGGCCAAGACCCTGGCCTTCTGCCAGGACAAGTTCAAGGCCAAGGCGGTGCTCCGGGCGGCCGGGCTGCCGACGGCCCCGGCCCAGCTGATGATCGCCGGCGACGAGCCGCTGGAACTGCGCTTCCCGCTCATCGTCAAGCCCAACGCCGAGGACGCCAGCCTGGGCATCTACCCCCATTCGGTCGTCCGGGACGAGACGGCGCTGCGGCAGCAGGTCCGGCGCTGCCTCGACAACTACAGGCAGCCGGTCCTGGTCGAAGCCTTCATCGACGGCCGGGAGTTCAACGTCTCGGTCCTGGACGACGGCGAGGTGAAGCCGCTGCCCGTGTCCGAGATCGATTTCTCGGCCATGCCCAAGGACCTGCCGCGCATCCTCGGCTACGAGGCCAAGTGGTTCGAGGACAACCCCCTCTACAAGAAGACGCCGCCCATCTGCCCGGCGCCGGTCGACGACGAGCTCCGGACGAAGCTCCAGGGGCTGGCCGCCGCGGCCTTCCGGACCATGGGCTGCCGCGATTACGCGCGGGTGGACTTCCGCATGGACGCCAAGGGCCGGCCGTTCATCCTCGAGGTCAATCCCAATCCCGATATCAGCATTAACGCGGGCTATGCCCGGGCCCTCAAGGCGGCCGGGATCGAATACGCCGCCTTCTGGGGCGCCATGGTCCGCAACGCCCTGGCGAGAAAGGTCAGCCATGATCCGGCGGATGCAGGCGCGCGATAAGGACGCGGTCCTCGGGCTCGTCCGGGCCACCGGCTTCTTCACGGAGGCCGAGGTCGGCGTGGCCGAGGAGCTTATCGACGTCTTTCTCGGCCAGCCCGGCCAGAAGGACTACGACGTCGTCGTCGCCGAGGACGAGGCCGGAGCGCCGGCCGGGTACATGACCTGGGGTCCGACGCCGCTGGCCGAGGACGCCTACGACCTCTACTGGATGGCCGTCGCGCCGGCCCAGCAGGGCCGGGGGCGCGGCAAGGAGCTGGTACGCTGGCTCGAGGCCGAGGTCGGCCGCCTGAACGGACGGCTGATCATCATCGAGACCTCGTCGCAGCCGAAATACCACGGCACGCGGCAGTTCTATCTCGGTCTGGGATACAAGGAAGTCGCCCGGGTGCCGCATTTCTACAAGCCGGGCGACGATCGCGTCATATACGCGAAGTATTTTCGTTAGGAGAGTTTCGGAGATGGACGACTGGCAACGCTTGCTCAAGGGCGCCCTTCGGAAACCGGAGGAGATCGCCGCCAAGTTCGGTCTGGACCTCGAGGAGGTCCGCCGGATTGCCAAGGTTTTCAAGATCCAGATCACGCCCTATTACGCCGGGCTGATCAAGGAGCGGGGCGACGCCATGTGGCGCCAGATGGTCCCCGACGCGGCCGAGCTGCGCGAGGACACCGGCGTGGCCGACCCGCTTGAAGAGGACGCCGATTCGCCGGTGCCCAGCATCGTTCACCGCTATCCGGACCGCTGCCTCTTCCTCGTCTCCCACAGCTGCGCCTCGTACTGCCGCTTCTGCACCCGCAAGAGGAAGGTCGGGGATCCGTCCAAGATCCATCCCCGCTACATCGAGGACGGGCTGGCCTACATCCGGGCCCACGAGGAGATCCGCGACGTCGTCATCTCCGGCGGCGACCCGCTCATGCTGAGCGACCGGCGGCTCGAGGCCATCGTCAAGGCCGTCCGGGCCGTGCCGCACGTCGAGATCATCCGCATCGGCACGCGCGTGCCGTGCGTCCTGCCGCAGCGCGTCACCGAAAAGCTGGCGGCCATGCTCAAGAAGTACCACCCGCTCTACGTCAACGTGCACTTCAACCACCCCGACGAGATCACGCCGGAGTCGTCGAAGGCCCTGGCGCTGCTGGCCGACGCGGGCATCCCGCTGGGCAACCAGACCGTGCTGCTCAAGGGCGTCAACGACGATCCGCAGGTCATGCGCCGGCTCATGCAGAAGCTGCTCGCGGCCCGGGTCCGGCCGTACTACATCTACCAGGCCGACTACGTCTCGGGCACGGAGCACCTGCGGACGACCGTCGAAAAGGGTCTCGAGGTCATGGAGAGCCTGCGCGGCTGGACGTCGGGGCTGGCCGTGCCCTATTATTGCATCGACGCGCCCGGCGGCGGCGGCAAGATCCCGCTCCTGCCGAAATACCTGCAGTCCATCACCGACGAGCAGGTGGTGTTGCGCAATTACGCCGGCGAGCTGTTCGTCTACCCGCAGGTCAAGGCCAGGGCCAAGCGCAAGCCCCGGCCGGCCGTCGCGCCCTGCTACAGCTTCGACGGCGCCCCCCCGATGCCTTAAGATCAAGAGAGGGTCAAACCTACCTTGTACCCATTTTTGGGTAAAAGGTAGGTTTGACCCCTTATTATCGCAGCGATTCCAGGTATCCGCTCAGGCCGGTCGTTTTCACGATGGCCAGGGTTTCCCCGGCGTCGAGGCCGCGCTTTTCCCGGAGCGACTCGAGGATGCGGACGATCGAGAAGGCGACCTCGGCCGTCTGTCCGGCCTCGGCCTGGCGGTCCCGGAGGCAGGCGATGGCGTCGTATAGGACCGCGTTGGCCTCGCCGTAGGTGATGGGATCCCGCGGGCCGTGCGCCGCGGCCCATTTCGGCGTGGCCAGGATGTCGTTGACGTGCGACTGGATGAGGTAGGTGGCCCGGCCGATGAGCTTGAGGTTGCTCGGGCTGACGTTGGTCATGGTGTTGCCGACGACCTTGCCGAGCTTGGCCATGACCGCCGTCGAATGGGCGTTGAGCAGCATCTTGGCGGCCATCTGCTGTCGGAGCCCGAACGGATCGGCTTCGGTCCCCACGGCCGCCGGCACGACGACGAGCCGTCCGGACGCGCCCGCCCAGAGCCGCCGGACCCGGTCCGCGATCGCCGGGAACTCCTTCGAGGGCCGGCCGGTGAAGAGCAGGACGCCCGCATCGGCGCCGCCGGCCGCGGCCAGGCGCAGGACCCGGGCGAACGAGGAGCCCGCGTCCTCGACGGCCCCGTCCTCGGGCGTCACGGCCACCAGCACGCACAGGTCGCCCGGCCGCGGCCCCCGTCCTTCGGTGTTGGCCGCCGCGAGCGAGAAATCGTAGAGGCCCGCCTGGTCGTCGCCCGCCTTCTTCAGGCTCTCGAGGGCCGCCCGCCGCAGGTACGGGTCGGCGACCTCCGTTTCGAACGGCCCCCGGTACTTCTCCGCGGCCAGCCCCCGGAAGGGCCGGCCCAGGAAGGCCCGCCAGGCCTCGGCCGGCGTCTCCGCCTTCGTCCAGACCTGGATCCAGCATTTCCGCCGCGGCTCCTTGACCGTGTCCAGCGGGAAGAGGCGGAAGGTCGGGCTGCGCTCGGTGCCGTCGATGAACACGGTGATCAGGCCCCGCTCGGCGTAATAGGTCGAGAAGCGCCCGCCGGCGTAGCAGGCCGCTTCGAGATCGGTCAGGCCGGCCAGGTCCGGCAGGGCCGCCCGGGCGGCGGCCAGAACGGCGCCGAAATCGGCCAGCTTCGCGGCCACACCCGGGCCGTGCCCACCCTCCCGCCCGGTCCGGCCGGCGAACCCCAGCCCGGCCATTTCCCGGGATGAGAGGACCGGCGCCAGGACGCGCTCCACGGCCGTCTCGACGATGGCCGCGACGACGTAGGTCTCGATGGTCGTGGCCTGCATCCGGGTCGACCCCGTGATGGCCTGCGGCCCGGTCGTCAGGTTGATCTTGGTGATCCCCGGCTCGGCGATGGCGGCGCGGCTGCGGTCGAACGGCATCAGCCGCTCGTCCGGGTTGTTGTAGACGAAGTAGAGCTTCTTGCGGCTCTCGGCGGGGTCGTAATCCGCCTCGGCCTTCCATTGGTCGAGCGCGGCCAGGACGGTCCCGATGACCGAGGACGTCTCGCCGCCCTCGGTGACGCAGATGACCACGTCGCCCCTGGCCACGCCCCGGTCCTGGAGCTGGAGCCGGCCGATGAGCGGCAGGTCCTCGAAGCCCTCGAGCGAGCTGATGAGGGCCCGGTCGGCGCCAGTCATCTCGCCGACGAGGGACTCCTCGATGGCCGTCCCGGCCGGCAGGCGGCCGGCCGCCTTCTTCCAGATCCGCCGGTCGGCCTTGACCCGGCGCCAGAAGGGTCGCCAGAAGGCGCTCTCGACCTGCTTGGCCAGCCGTCCCGTCGCCCCGCAGCCGTAGACGTAGACCTTGCGGCCGCCGAGGATGGCCGTCTCGACCGCCCTGGCGGCCTGTTCGAGCGCCTCCGGGGCCGCGGCCAGCTCGGCCATCCGGGCCGCGATGTCGTCGTCGACCGACGACAGCATCCGCAGCCCGGCCAGGGTGTCCTCGCGGATCCGCTCGCCCAGGTACCACGTCTTGGGATGCCGCTGCTCGGTCAGGAGGGTGTGCAGCTGGAACTGCGTCTTGTTCTGGACGTAGTCCACGGATTCGGCCGAGGGCTCTATACCCAGGAGCTTGAGCAGGCCGCTCGACGCCTGGCCCGCCGGCGCCGCCGGCTTGTCCTGCCCTCCGCCGCTCGCCGTCGCGCCGCAGGCCAGGACCGCCAGGACGGCCAGGACGGCGATCCGGGAACGCATCAGTCCTTCCCGTATCGGCGCTCGTCGTCGAGGATGTCGCGGGCCTGCCAATCCCTGATCCAGTCCTCGACCCGGAACACCTGGAGGCCGCCCCCGGCCGTCGAGCAGACGATGCGGTCCAGCCCGCAGTTGACGATCATCTTCTTGCAGATGTAGCACGGCAGCGCGCTGATCGGCGTGCCGCCGTCCGGCTCGCTGCCGTAGATGTACATGTCGCCGCCGAGCAGGCTGACCCCGGCCCGGGCGGCGTTGATGATGGCGTTCTGCTCGGCGTGGACGCTGCGGCAGAGCTCGTAGCGCTGGCCGTGGGGGATGGCCAGCTTGTCCCGCAGGCAGTAGCCGTGCTCGAGGCTGTCCTTGGTCTTGCGCGGCGCCCCGACGTAGCCCGTCGAGATGATCTGATCGTCGCGGACGATGATGGCCCCGATCGACCGCCGGAAACAGGTGCTCCGGCTGGAGACCTCCTTGGCGATGCCCAGGTAGTACAGGTCCTTCGACGTTCTCTCGGGCCTCATGCGACCTCCTCGAGCCGGCGCTGGAACTCCTCCAGGCTGCCGTCGTTGACGATGAGCCGGTCGGCCGCGGCCATGGCCGCCTCGAGCTGCTGGGCCTCCGCTCCGCCGGCCCTCTCCAGGGCTTCCTTCCGCCGGAAGGCCTCCAGGTCGGCCGCCGACTCGTCCCGCCCCCGGAGGGCGGCCCGGGCGAAGCGCAGCTCGATCGGAGCGTCGATGGCCAGCAGGACAAAGCCCGCCTCGCGGCGGAGGGTCTCGATCTCGGCCAGGTTGCGGATGCTGTCGATGACCGCCCGCTCCCCGGGGCCGATCTTGGCCATCGTCCGCCGGGCCAGGACGTCGGGGCCGAACCGCCGGCGCAGCTCGTTGCCAGCCCGGATGAGATTGTCCCGGCTGGCCGGCAGGCCCCGGGCGGCCAGATCCTCGCGGATGACGTCCGACAGGGAATGGCAGGCGTAGCCCCTGGCCCTGAAATAGGCTGCGGCCTCGCCCTTGCCGGCCCCGTTGGTGCCCGTCAGCCCGATCAACCGCGGCGGCTTGGTCATTTCTTCAGGATCCTCGGCAGGGCCCGGACGTAGTTCCAGAGGGGCGCGGTGGCCAGGATGCGCCGCCACGGCCGGCGCAGCCGGAGGACCGCCCGGAGCCGGGGCGCCAGGCCGGCGCCGTGAAAGGCGGCGATGCCGTTCTCCATGACGCTCTCCAGGCTGCTGTCGTAGGGGAACCACCAGGTCTGGGCCTTCTTGCGGAAGAAGTCCGTCCCGACGTATTTGATGTCGACGAGCTCGAGCAGGCCGAAGGGGCCGTGCGACCGGCCCATGCCGGTCTGCTTGATGCCGCCCCAGATGGCCTTGGGCTCGACGAACGAGTACATGTGGTCGTTGACGGTCACCGATCCGGCCTCGAGCCGCTCGGCGAACCAGGCCGCCCGCCGCCGGTCCCGCGTCCAGACCGAGGCCGTCAGGCCGTAGACGCTGTCGTTGGCCAGCCGGACCGCTTCCTCGTCGCCGTCGAAGGCCATGATCGGCAGGGTCGGGCCGAAGGTCTCCTCGGTCATGCAGCGCATGCCGTGGTCGACTCCCGTCAGGACGGTCGGCTCGATGAAGTAGCCGCGGCGCCCGGCGACGCGCCGGCCCCCGACCGGGATGGCGGCGCCCCGGGCCCGGGCGTCGGCGATGTGCTCCTCGACGACGGCCAGCTGGCCGTCGTTGGCCATGGGGCCCATGTCCACGTCCGGCTCGAGCGGGTCGCCGACCCGGACCCGGCGGGCCAGCTCGACCACCCGGGCCGTGAAGGCCTCGGCCGCGGGCCGGGCGACGTAGACCCGCTCGACCGAGCCGCAGCTCTGGCCGCAGTTCATGAAGGCCGCCCAGACCGCTCCCCGGGCGGCCCGCTCGAGGTCGGCGTCCTGGCAGACGATCATCGGGTCCTTGCCGCCGAGCTCGAGGGCCACGTTGGTCAGGTTCCGGCTGCAGAGCTCGACGACGCGCTTGCCGACGCCGACGCTGCCGGTGAACATGACGCTCTGGATGTCCCGGTCGACTATCATGGCCTCGACCTCGGGCACGCGGCAGACGACGACGTTGAGGACGCCCGGCGGCAAGCCGGCTTCGACGAAGATCTCGCCGATGGCCAGGGCCGTGAGCGGGGTGGTCGTCGAGGGCCGCAGGACGACCGTGTTGCCGGCCGTGAGCGCGCTGAGGGTGTCGCAGAGGGGGATGAGGAAGGGGAAGTTCCAGGGCGAGACGATGAGCGTCGGTCCGAGGGGGTGGAAGTGGAAGGTCCCGGACTTGTTGAAGAACAGCGGCGCGTGGTGGCGCGTCCGCCGGGACCGGAGCAGGCGGCCCTGGGCCCGGCCGTAATAATTGAGGGACTGTAGGGCGCCGAAGACCTCGACCGCGAGCGACTCCGGATAAGGCGAGCCCTTCTCCAGGGCGATCAGGCGCCCGATCTCCCGGGCCCGCCGGGCCAGGATGTCCTCGGCCCGCCCGAAGATGGCCCGCTTCTCCCGGGGATCGAGCCAGCGCCAGACGGGGGCGGCCTCCCGGGCGGCCCGGATGGCTTCCCGGCAATGCTCGGCCGAGGCGAGCGCGGCCTCGCCCACGGGTTCGAGGGTGGAGGGGTTCCCGGAGACCAGGGTCCGGCCCGTCTCGACGCGCCGGTTGCCGATGATCAGGCGTCCGTCCACGGCGCCACTCCCTCAGCCGGCCCGCTCCGTCTCCGCCCGGCGGGCCTTTTCCTTGCCCCGGCCGACGACGAGGGCGATGACGATGCCCAGGCCGTACAGGACCAGCATCGGGATGGCCACGATGCTCTGGGTCACGGGATCCGGCGTCGGCGTGATAACCGCGGCGATGATGAAGACGGCCAGCACGGCGTACTTGAAATTGCGGATCATCCACCGGGCGGTGACCAGGCCCATCTTGGCCAGGAAGAAGATCAGCGTCGGCAGCTCGAACACCAGGGCGATGCCCAGGAGGACCTTGACCGAGAAGCCCAGGTACTGGTCGGGCGTCAGGACGGCCTGGAAATCCTTGCCGATGGAGATGAAAAAGCGGCAGGCGAAAGGATAGACGACGAAGTAGCCGAAGGCCACGCCCAGGGCGAAGAAAAACGTCGTCATCAGCACGAAGGGGACGACGTACTTCTTCTCCTTCTGATAGAGCCCCGGCGCGACGAAGTACCAGATCTGCAGGAAGATGAACGGCGCCGAGATGAAGAGGGAGGCCAGGAACGAGATCTTCAGGTACATCATGAACGGCGCGGTCAGCGTCAGGTAGGAGAACTTCGTGCCCGGCGGGAAATACTTCATGACCGGACGGGCCAGGATGTCGAAGAAGGTCTCCCGGAACGCCCAGCAGGGGAAAAAGCCGCCGATCAGGACGAGGGCCGAGTAGAAGAGCCGCTTTCGGAGATCCTCCAGGTGCTCGAGGAAGGTCATCTCGTCAGGTGACTTTTTGGCCTTCCCCAGTCTCATGAGCCTCGCTCGCCTTCTTGGTTTCGCCGTCCTTGTCCTTGGCCGCCTCGTCGGGGGGGGCTGCCAGGTCGCTCGTCAGCGTCCGGACCCCGGAGCGCAGGTCGTCCACGCCGGATTGGATGTCCTTGCGGATATCGTTGATCTCGGAGGCCTCGATCTCGTCGTTGATGCGGCCCTTGATCTCCTCCGAGGTTTTCTTGAATTCCCGGAGGGCCTTGCCGACCGAGCGGCCTATCTCCGGCAGCTTCTTGGGGCCGAAAACGAGCAGGGCGATGATGAAGATGAGGATGAGCTCCGCGGGTCCGATGCTGCCGAACATGTCCGTCTCGCGGCGGTATTATAACACGGCGGCGTGGGACGGCCAACGGCGGCGGGCCCCGGGGAGCCGGCCGGGCCGGGACCGCGGTCCGGCCGGGGAGGGGCAGGCCGGGCGGCCCCCGGGAGGGGAACGCGGCCGGCCAGGCCCGGCTTTACTGCGGAATCGAAGGATGCTAAAATTGGCAGGACGTGAAGTCTATGAAAAAAGGCCTCCTTCCCCTGATACTGGCCGGGATCGTCCTTCTGCCCGGGATGTCGCGCGACGAGGACCTCTGGGCCGCCGCCGGGAGCAAGGCCCGGGCCGTGGCCGGCCTCCTGGAGCAGAGCTATTTCCGGCCGCTCGAGGAGGAGGATCTGGCCGTGGCCGCCATCAAGGGGACCCTGGACACTCTCGATCCCCATTCCTATTTCCTCGACGCCTCGAGCTTTTCCCGCATGCGCGAGGACTATTCGGGCAAGTATTACGGCGTCGGGCTGCAGATCCAGAAACTGGGCGACAACATCGTCGTCATCGCCCCGATCGAGGGCGGGCCGGCCTGGCGCCTGGGCCTGCTGCCGGGCGACATCGTCTCCCGCATCAACGGCGAGTCGACGGTGCCCATCTCGAGCTACGACGCCATGCAGAAGCTCCGCGGCGAGAAGGGCACCAAGGTCGACATCACCGTCGTCCGCGACGGCGTCGAGAAGCCCCTCGAGATGACCATCATCCGGGAGGAGATCCCCCTCCTGAGCGTCCCCTATGCCTTCCTGCTCGACGGGGGCGTCGGCTACATCTATATCCGCAACTTCGGCGAGGAGACGCCGCGGGAGCTCGAGGACGCCCTGGCCAAGCTCACCGCCCAGGGCCTGAAGAGCCTCGTCCTCGATCTGCGCCTGAACACCGGCGGCGGCCTGGCCGCGTCGGTCGAGATCTCGGACCTGTTCCTGCCCCGGGGCTCGCTGATCGTCTCCATGAAGGGCCGCAATCCGTACTTCGACAAGGAGTTCCGGGCCTTCGCGGACAACCAGTATGAGAAGCTGCCTCTGGTCATCCTCATCGACCAGGGCACGGCCAGCGCCTCCGAGATCGTCAGCGGCGCGGTCATGGACCATGACCGGGGCCTCGTCGTCGGCGAGGATTCCTGGGGCAAAGGCCTCGTCCAGCAGCTCTTCCCGCTGGCCCCGAACATGGCCGTGGCCCTGACCGTGGCCAAGTACCTGACCCCGAGCGGCCGCTCCATCCAGCGCGATTACCGCAACCTGGACGATTACCTGACCAGCAAGCGCGCGCCCGAGGCCAGCCGCGAGATCAGCTACACCGAGCACGGCCGCAAGGTCCTCGGCCAGGGCGGCATCACCCCCGATTACGCCGTCGACTCCCTGCTCAAGCCGGTCACAGGCCGGCTGCGCCTGAGCGGGATGTTCTTCGCCTACGCCCGCAAGCTCGTCCAACACCAGACCGATCTCGGCCGAAGGATGGTCCTGCCGCAGGAGGCCCGGGAGGGCGCGCCCGCCCAGGCCGGCAAGGTCCGGATCGGCGCGGCCTTCGTCGTCAACGACGAGGTCATGGCCGATTTCCGCAAGTACCTGGCCGGGCGCAAGGCGAGCTACGACGCGGCCGCGTTCAAGGAAGCCGAGCCGGAGATCAGGCGGGAGATCGAGCGCGAGGTCACCGGGGCCATCTGGGGGGTCGACGCCGGTGTCAAGATCTCGCGGGAGAACGACCCCGCCGTCCTCAAGGCCATCGAGGTCATGCCCGAAGCGGCCCGGTTCCTGGCCAGGGACTGAAGGCCGGCGCCGGCGGACGCGCCGCCGCTCCGGCCGGGGGACGAGAAAGGAGACCGCCATGAAAATCGCGCTCGCTTCCGATCACGCCGGCTACGATCTCAAGACCGGCGTCGCCGAATACCTGAAGACCCGGGGCGCAGACTTCATCGACTTCGGCTGCGGCCCGGGCGAGAAGGTGGACTACGTCGACTACGGGGCCAGGGCCGCCGGGGCTGTCGTTTCGGGCCAGTGCGACCGGGCCATCCTGGTCTGCGGCACCGGCCTGGGCATGGCCATAGTGGCCAACAAGTTCCGGGGCCTGCGGGCCACACCCTGCTCCTGCGTATACGCCGCCGAGGTCAGCCGGGCCCACAACGACTCGAACTGCCTGACCCTGGGCGGCCGGACCCAGACCCTGGAGCTTGCCTCCCGCATCGTGCGGGTCTGGCTGGAGACGCCCTTCGAGGGCGGCCGGCACGCCCGGCGGGTCGGGAAGATCAGCGATATCGAATCCGAAAATTTTAAATAAGGACGGAAAAGAAATGCCGACTTTCGCCGAAAAAGCCCAGGACCTGGCCGCCCGGACCGAGCGCAACAGCGCCTGGCGCCAAAAGGAATGCTTCAACCTCATCCCCTCCGAGGCCACGCCCTCTCTCCTGGTCAAGATGTGCGAGATCGCCGATCCCTGCGGCCGCTACGCCGAGCACCGGACGATGAAGGGAGAGGAAGTTTACTTCTACCAGGGCACGGACTTCATCCGCGACGTCGAGGTCGAGTGCCAGCGCGAAATGGCGGCCTTCTTCGGCTGCTCGGATATAGAGCTCCGGCCGATCAGCGGCCAGATGGCCAACGAGTGCATCTTCAAGGGCCTGGTCAGGTTCCTCAACCGCGGCCGGGCCGAGGGCCAGCTCTCGCGCCGCATCCGGCTGGTATTCAACAACGAGCTCATCTACGGCGGCCACCTGAGCGCCCAGCCGATGGGCGCGTTGTTCAATTATGTCGAGGAGGACCCGGCCACGGGCAAGGAGCGCATCGTCAACCTGCCCGTCCGCAAGGACAACCCCTACAAGCCCGATCCCGAGGCGCTCGGCCGGCTGCTCGAGGCCCACAGGCCCGAGCTCATCGTCTTCGGCAAGAGCATGTTCCTCTACCGCGAGCCGGTCAAGTACGTGGCCGACATCGTCAAGGATTGGAAGGACCGGCCGGTCCTGATGTTCGACATGGCCCACGTCCTGGGCCTCTACGGCGCCTTCCAGGCGCCCTTCGAGGAAGGCGCGGACCTGGTCACGGGCAGCACCCACAAGACCTTCTTCGGCACCCAGCGCGGCGTCGTCGCCGGCAACATCGCCAAAGGCTCGCCGCTCCGGCCGCTCTGGACGGAGATCAAGGGCCGGGCCTTTCCCGGCTCGACCAGCAACCACCACCTGGGGACGCTGCTCGGCCTGCTGATGGCCGCCTACGAGATGAACGCCTTCAAGGCGCCCTTCCAGGCCCAGGTCCGGGCCAACGCCAAGGCGCTGGCCAAGGCCCTGCGGTCCCACGGCGTCCCGGTCGAGGGCGATCCGGCCGACGGCTACACCGAGACCCACCAGGTCATCATCCGGGTCAAGGCCTTCGGCCCGGGCATGGAGATCGCCCGGCGCCTGGAGACGAACAACGTCCTGACCAACTACCAGGCCCTGCCCGACGATGCCACGTTCCTCGAATCGAGCGGCATCCGCCTGGGCGTTCAGGAGATGACCCGCTTCGGCATGGTCGAGAAGGACTTCGACACCCTGGCCGGCCTGATGGCCGACATCATCATCCAGGGCAAGCCGGCCGGGCCCGCGGTGGCCGAATACAGGAAGAGCTTCCTGAAGATGGGCTTCACCCTGCCGCCGGCCGAGGCCCTGCCGCTGGCGGCCCGGATCCTGGCCGCCTCGATCCCCGATCCCGGCTACGCGGCCGCGTTCGTCGAGAACCTGCGCCGCGTCGCGGGAGCCTGACTATGAAGGTCCTGGTCGTCGGGTCCGGCGGCCGCGAGCATGCCCTGGCTTGGCGGATCGCCAAGAGCCCCCGGGTGGAGAAGGTCTACTGCGCCCCCGGCAACGGCGGCACGCGCCTGGTGGCCGAGAATGTGCCCCTGGCCGAGACCGACATCGCCGGGCTGGGCGACTTCGTCGAGCGGGAGAAGGTCGGCCTGACCGTCGTCGGGCCGGAGGTGCCGCTGGCCATGGGCCTGGTCGACGAGTTCGAGCGCCGGGGCCTGCGGGTCTTCGGCCCGTCGAAGAAGGCGGCCGAGATCGAGGGCAGCAAGGTCTTCGCCAAGGAGTTCATGGCCCGGCACCGCATCCCGACCGGCCGGTTCCGGGTGGCCGACGACCTCGACCAGGCCCGCAAGGTCCTGGCCTCCGGCGAGTTCGGCTTTCCCGTCGTCCTCAAGGCCGACGGCCTGGCGGCGGGCAAGGGCGTCGTCGTCTGCCCCACGCTTCAGAAAGCCGAGGAAGCGGCCGGCGAGATGCTGGTCCGGAAGAAGTTCGGAACGGCCGGCCGCCGCGTCGTCATCGAGGAGTTCCTTTGCGGCCGCGAGGTCTCGTTCATCGTCATCACCGACGGCCTGCGCGTCCAGCCGCTGGTGACGGCCATGGACCACAAGGCGGCCTACGACGGCGACCGGGGCCCGAACACGGGCGGCATGGGCGCCATCTCGCCCTCGCCCCTGATGACCGAGAAGCTCTTCGAGGAGATCATGTCCACGGTCATCACGCCGGCCGTCACCCGGCTGCTCGAGGAGGGCCGGAAGTTCAAGGGCGTCCTCTACGCCGGGCTGATGATCACGGACGAAGGGCCGAAGGTCCTCGAGTTCAACGGACGCTTCGGCGACCCCGAGACCCAGCCCCAGATGGTCCGGATCGAGAGCGATCTCGTCGACCTGCTGGAGGCCGCCGTTGACGAGGATATCCTGCGGACCGAGGTCCGCTGGTCGGCCAAGCCGGCCGGCTGCGTCGTCGTGGCCTCGGGCGGCTATCCGATGAGCTACGAGAAGGGCAAGATCATCTCCGGCCTGGTCGAGGCCGGCGAGATCCCCGGGGTGACGGTCTTTCACGCCGGGACGCGGTACGAGAACGGCCGCTACGCAACGTCGGGCGGTCGCGTCCTGGACGTCTGCGCCTCGGACGAGACGCTGGCCGGGGCCATGGAGCGGATCTACGACGCCTGCCGCCGGGTCTATTTCGAAGCCATGTACTACCGCCGGGACATCGGCACGGTCAGGGAGGAGCGGACATGAAGGTCATGATCTTTCTCGGCAGCGAATCGGACGCGGCGACGATCGAGGAGGCGCTGGCCGTCCTCAAGGACTTCGGCGTGCCCTTCGGCCTCGAGGTCACCTCGGCCCACCGCTCGCCCGAGCGGACGGTCCGCCTGGTCCGGTCGGCGGAGACGGCCGGCGTCGAGATATTCATCGCCGTGGCCGGCAAGGCGGCCCACCTGGCCGGCGTGGTCGCCGCCCACACGGTCAAGCCGGTCATCGGCGTGCCGGTCGAAAGCGCCGCGCTGGCCGGCTTCGACGCCCTGCTGTCGACCGTCCAGATGCCCAAGGGCGTGCCCGTGGCCACCATGGCCCTGGGCAAGCACGGCGGCACCAACGCCGCCATCCTGGCGGTCGAGATCCTGGCCCTCCACGACGAGGGGCTGCGGACCAAGCTCACGGCCCACCGGGCCAGGATGGCCGACAAGGTCGAGTCCGCCTCCGTCCAGCTCAAGGAAAAGCTCTAGCCCGCGGCGATGGCCTCGTTCGCCGTCCGCAACTTCGGCTGCCGCGCCAACCAGGCCGACGCCTTCGCCTGGGCCGAGGCCCTCGGCGGGCGGGGCCTGCGCCTGGAACGGGACTGGAGGCGGAGCGACGTCGTCGTCGTCCACACCTGCACCCTGACCGGCCGGGCCGACCGGGACGTCCGGAAGTTCATCCGCGCCGTCGGACGGGGTAATCCCACCGTCCGGATCGTCGTCACCGGCTGCTACGCCGAGCGGGCGCCGGATGAGCTGGCCTCGCTGCCCGGCGTCGCCGCGGTGCTGCCCAGGGCCGAGCAGGGCGGGCTCGTCGATCGGGTCCTGGCGCTCCGGGGACCGGAGGCGGATGCCGGCGCGGCGGATCGGACGGGAACGAGCGACGCCCTGAAGGCCCGGGCCTTCCTGAAGATCCAGGACGGCTGCGACGGCCGGTGCGCCTACTGCGTCATCCCAGGCGTGCGCGGCCCCAGCCGGAGCGTCCCGCCGGACGAGGTCGGGGCCTCGATCGAGGACCTGGACCGGCGCGGCTTCCGGGAGATCGTCCTGGCCGGCATCCATCTGTCCTCCTACGGGGCGGACCTCCAGCCGAGGTCTTCGCTCCCGGCGCTCCTGGCCGGGCTGGGCGAGCGGGCGGTTCGGGCCCGGCTGCGGCTGACCTCGCTCGACCCGCGCCGGACGGACGACGCCTTCCTGGACGGCATCCTGGCCGGCGGCAGGATCTGCCCGCACGTCCACCTCGCGCTCCAGCACGCCTCGGAGCGCGTCCTTCGGGACATGGGCCGGCCCGTCGCGCCGGGCTTCTACGAGGCCCTCGTGGAGCGGCTGGGCCGGCTGGCGCCGGACGCGGCGCTCGGCGCCGATCTCATGGTCGGCTTCCCCGGCGAGACGGAGGCCGACTTCGAGGCCATGAGAGCGTTCCTCGAGCGCTCGGCCCTGACCTATGCCCATATCTTTTCCTATTCCCCGCGGCCGGGAACGCCGGCGGCGGGGCGGGCCCAGGTCCCGGCCGCCGCGGCGGCCGCGCGGGCCCGGATCCTGCGGCGCGTCGCGGCCGCGAAAGACTACCGCTTCCGGGGGCGCTTCGCCGGACGCCGGCTCGAGGGCGTCGTCATCCGCCGCGGGGCCGGGGGGAGAGGCGCCGAGATCCTGACCGGGAATTCCATCAAGGTGTCCGTGCCGGCCTGCGCCGCGCCGCGGCGGGAGACCGTCTGGGTGACCGTCCGCCGGGTCCTCGCGGACCGGACCGAAGGCGAGATCGAGGCATGAAAAAGATCCATCTCCTGCCCGAGGACGTGGCCCGGAAGATCGCCGCCGGCGAGGTCGTCGAGCGCCCGGTCTCGGTGGTCAAGGAGCTCGTCGAGAACGCCCTGGACGCCGGGGCGGCCGATATCCGGATCGAGCTCGCGGACGGGGGCAAGAGGCTGATCAAGGTCCAGGACGATGGCGCCGGCATGGACCGCGAGGACGCGGCCCTCTGCTTCCGCCGCCATTCGACCAGCAAGATCTCCCGGGAGGAGGACCTGGAGAAGATCGCCACGCTCGGCTTCCGGGGCGAGGCCCTGGCCAGCATCGCGGCCGTCTCCCGGCTGACGCTGCGGACCTTCGACGGGACGGGCGACCGGGGCACGATGATCGAGCGGGAGGGCGAGCGGCTCGTCGCCGTGACGGACATCGCCTTCCCGCGGGGCACGACGGTCGAGGTCCGCGACCTGTTCTTCAACCTGCCGGCCCGGCGCAAGTTCCTGCGCTCGGGCTCGTCGGAGCTCGGCCCGGTGGCCAAGTATGTGACCCAGGCGGCGCTGGGCGCGCCGGGGGTCCGGTTCAGCCTCGTCCACGGGACGCGCGAGACGATCGCCTGCCCGCCCGTGGCCACGCTCCGGGAAAGGGTCTTCCAGCTCTTCGGCAAAAAGATGGTCGACGGCCTGATGGACGTCGCGGCCGAGGAGGGCCCGGCCCGGCTCGAGGGCCTGGCTTCGCTGCCGCTGGCCGGCCGGGGCGACAAGTCGGTCCAGTATTTCTTCGTCAACGGCCGGCCGGTCAAGGACCGCATCCTGCTCGCGGCCCTGAATCAGGCCTATGCCGGCATCCTCGAGCGGGGAAGATCGCCCGAGGCCTTCCTGTTCCTCCGCATCCCCTACGAAGAGGTCGACGTCAACGTCCACCCGGCCAAGGCCGAGGTCCGGTTCAAGGAAACGCAGCTCGTCTTCCGGCTGGTCCTTCGGGCCGTCGGGGAGGGCGCCTCCCGGGGGCGGACGATCAAGGAGGTCGCGCCCGGGCCGGGACAGGCGGCGGCCGGGCCGAAGGTGGGGGAGAGCGGCCCGTTCTATCAGGCTTCCGCCTTGAAGTTCGGGCCGGACGGCGCCGGCGTTTCGGGAGAGGGATTCCACAGGCCGGTGTCCCCGTTTATGGGCCCAGCCGCTGGCGGGGCCGGGGACTTCCCCCGAACGGACGCTCCCGCGTCCTCCGGCCCCGTCGTCCTCGGCCAGTACGCGAACACGTACATCGTCGCGGCAGCGGGGGACGACCTGCTGGTCATCGATCAGCACAATGCCCACGAGCGCGTCCTCTTCGAGAAGTTCCGGGAGATCGACCGGCTGAAGCTGTGGCCGCGCAAGGCCCTGCTCATCCCGCCGGTCGTCGAGCTGGCGCCGTCGGCGGCGGCCGGCCTGGACGAGAACGCCGGCCTGCTGGAGGAGCTGGGCTTCCGGATCGAGGCCATGGGCGGCCGGTCCTACGCGCTCAAGGAATATCCCGACGTCTTCAAGGAAGAGGAGGCCCGGACGATCCTTTTGGGCCTGCTCGACGAGGCCGGCGGCCGGCCGGCCGAGGACCGGCGCGAGCGGATGATCGCCACCATGGCCTGCAAGGCGGCCGTCAAGGCCGGCGAGCCCCTGGCCCGGGAGAAGATGGCCTACCTGGTCGAGGAGCTCTTCAAGACCTCCCAGCCGGCCCTCTGCCCCCACGGCCGGCCGGTCGTCGTCCGGATCGAGAAGCCGGTCATCGACAAGGGCCTCGGCCGAAAGGCTTAGGTTTGACCCCTTCCTGCCGGAGGTCGCCACCCCGGCAGGCGCCGCCAAATTGACACCCAGTCGCCGCGTCGGTTAAGATACAGCGGCCTATTCGAGCGGGGAGTGGCGCAGCCTGGCTAGCGCGCCTGCCTTGGGAGCAGGAGGTCGGCGGTTCAAATCCGCTCTCCCCGATGTCTTCCTCACGCCGCCTCGACGCGCCTGTAGCTCAGGTGGATAGAGCAGCTGCCTTCTAAGCAGCGGGTCGGGGGTTCGAGTCCCTCCAGGCGCGCTCTCTTGTTCTCGGCCGGATCTATTTCGGAGGCTTATCGCTCCTCGACGGCACCGATCGGCGCAAGCCCGTGATGTCGCGCAGGGGCGGCGCGCCAAAAAGGCGACGATATTCACGGCTGAACTGGGAAGGGCTCTCATAGCCGACCTGGAATGCCGCCGATGCCGCGTCCTGATCCTCGGAAAGCATCAGCCGCCGCGCCTCGTTCAAGCGCAACCACTTTTGGTACTGCAGGGGGCTCATGGCCGTCACGTTCCGGAAATGCTGGTGGAAGGTCGATGTGCTCATGTGGACTCGTCCCGCGAGGTCGTCGATGTGCAGCGGCCGCGCGAAGTTGCCCATCAACCAATGGATGGCTTGCGCGATCTGCTGGCTCTGGCTTCCCGCGGAAGCCATCTGGCGCAGCCGGACCCCCTGATCTCCGACGAGCAGGCGATAGAAGATCTCCCGCTTGATGATAGGCGCAAGGACGGGGATATCTTCAGTCTCGGCAAGCAAATCAACCAGCCGCTGGAATGCGGCGAGCAGGGGGAGTGTGACCAGGCCGGTCGCCATGGCCCGGCTCGAATGCTGCAGCCTAGGCGCGGGCAAATGGCCGTCCACCATCAGCTGCGAGATCTCGTGCAGGTCGAGCTTCAAGACGAGTCCCAGATAGGGCTTCTCCCGGCTCGCCATAATGATCTGCACGACGGTGGGCAGGTCCACCGACGTGATCAGATAGTGCTTGGCATCATATACATAGGTGTCGTCCCCGAGCCATACCCGCTTGGCCCCTTGCGCGATCAGGCAGATGCGAGGTTCGTGGAGGATGGCGGTCGGCGGGCTCGGTTCATCGCGCCGAAAAAGAGACAAGCCTGGGATCGCGGCTGCGTGGTAGTCGCCTTTCTCGGTCCAATGGACAATGCTCTTCCCCAGGCCGTCGAGCGCGCCTTGCGTGGGGGTCTGGCCATTATCCTTAGCAGATACCAGATGTTGGGATGGCGGCCGCATGCCCATAAATTATCAGATCGTATCGCCGGGCACAATAGTTATCGTTGACGGCGGACGAATAGGCAAGCTTTTGATAGGATTGGTCTACCTGGTCGTGTCGCCTCAGGCTTATCATATGATCTCACATAAGGCGGAGGGGGTTTGATAGGGTTCGCGCGAGGCGACACCGTCCGGCCGGCTTTGAAAAAGAGAACGATATAATGGGAGGAGGAAGATCATGAGAACAAGATATTCTCGACGGGAATTCTTGAAGGACGGGGCTGCCGCGCTGGGCGCTGTTGCCGCGATCGATCCTGCAGGCCTGGGCGATGCCCTGGACGCGCCGCGCGACAAAGCCCGGGTCTTTTTTTCGCCAGATATAAGCGCCGACGGATTATTGAAGATCTATTCCAGGATCAACAAAGGCATCAGAGGCAAGGCCGCCATCAAGCTGCACACCGGCGAGCCGCACGGGCCCAACATTCTGCCGCGGGACTTGGTGAAAGCCCTGCAGCGGCAGATTCCGAACAGCAATCTGGTGGAAACCAACACCCTGTACAAGGGCAAGAGGTTCACGACGGCGGATCATCGCGAAACGATCCAGATCAACGGCTGGGATTTCTGCCCGGTGGACATCATGGACGAGGACGGGGCGGTGATGATCCCCGTTAAGGGCGGGACGCATTTTAAAGAAATGTCGGTCGGCAAGCACATGCTTCGTTATGACTCGATGGTCGTGCTGACCCATTTCAAGGGGCACGCCATGGGCGGCTATGGCGGTTCGCTGAAGAACATCGCCATCGGCTGCGCGGACGGGGCCATCGGCAAGAAAATGGTTCATGCCGCCCCAGATAATGAAAATTACGAGAGCTGGCTAAAAGGCGAGCCGTTCATGGAAAATATGGTGGAGTCGGCCAAAGCCACGATCGATCATTTCGGCAAGAGGATCGTCTACATCAACGTGCTGCGCAACATGTCCGTGGACTGCGACTGCGCCGGGATCGAAGCTGCTCCGGTCAAGGCGCACGACCTGGGCATCCTGGCTTCCACCGATATCTTGGCCGTCGAACAGGCCTCCATCGACATGGTGTACAAGCTGCCAGAAGCGGAGCTTCACGATCTCAAGGAGCGCATCGAATCCCGCAAGGCCCTGCGGCAGCTGTCCTATATGAAAGAATTGAAAATGGGCAACGATCAGTACAGGTTGATTACGCTCTAGAGAGAATCCCGACTAAGGACGGACCCTAAACAGCCGGTATTCCGCCCTTCCCGGCTCCTGGAGGGGCGCTATGCCGATCGGCGCGAGAGGTGATAACGGCGTCTGGGGCAACGACGAATCGGGTCGGGCTCGCGTCGGTAAGACCGGAGATTTCGTGCCGCATTGCGCCAAGAGAACAACGGGAGGCAGGAAATGAAAGATGCGGAACAGGCGAGACCCACCTCCGAGGTATCGCCGACCATCGCCATTACGCGAAGCGGCTCGCAGCCTTCTTCCGTGGGATCCGTCGAATACTTCACGGGCTCGGTGCGCATTGATTTTCTGTTCCCGGCGAACGATCCGTTGCGCGCATCCGGTGGCCGCGTCACGTTCGAACCCGGCGCCCGGACGGCATGGCACACCCACCCGGTCGGTCAGATCCTGATCGTGACGGCGGGCTCCGGCCGGATTCAGCAATGGGGCTTTCCGATCGAGGAAATCCGGCAAGGCGATGTTATCCGGATACCGCCGGGTCTGAGGCACTGGCATGGAGCCGCTCCAACCGCGGGGATGACTCATTTGGCTCTTCAGGAACAGCTCGCCGGCAAGAGTGCCGACTGGATGGAAAAGGTCAGCGACGAACAATACCGGGAAAGTCCCGGCGCTGGCCAGGGCGGCCCGTCATGACAGGATTTGAAGGATAGGCGAACTTCTACGTCATCGTCGGCTCATCAGCCGGCGCCCTCATTGGGCTGCAGTTCGTCGTCATTACGCTCATTGCGGCGAAGCCGGTCTTGAAAGGTGAAGCGCAAGCCGGAGGGGCCTTTGCGACGCCGAGCGTCGTCCACTTTGGAGCCGTGCTGCTGCCGTCGGCCATCGCCAGCGCGCCGTGGAAGGGGATCGCCATCGTCGCGGCTCTTCGGGGACTGGTGGGCCTGTTCGGGATCATGTACGTTCTGATCGTGGCTCGGCGCATGCGCCGACAGGCTTGCTACCAGCCCGTGTTCGAGGACTGGTTGTTCCATGTCCTGCTGCCTCTCATGGCTTACACCGTTTTGGCCATATCGGCTTATGGAACATTCGCACGCGCTCCTTTGGCCGTTTTCCTGGCAGGCGGGACCGCCGTAATGCTCCTTTTTATCGGCATTCACAACGCTTGGGACGCCGTCATGTATTATGTTTTTTTCGGATCGTGGTCGAAGGAATAATACCGGCCCGAAGCGGTGTGGCAAGGGCCGGGTTTCCCTTAATCTCTCGCCGTAGGAATGCCGGCTAAAGCGCGAATAATACACTTATGGAAATCATGATCGGAGGAGGATCTCGTTATGAACGCGACTATAAGAAAATGCTTGATCGCCTTTTATTCCCGGAAGGGACAGAACATCGTCGGCGGCAGGATCGCTGACCTAAAGGTCGGAAATACGGAAGTCGTCGCAAACATGATTCAGACGAAGGCGGGAGGCGACACGTTCCATATCGAATCAGTGACAGGCTACCCCGAAGATTATGTGGAGACGACCGAAGTCGCCAGGAAGGAGCTGCATTCCAAAGCCAGGCCGAAGCTGACAGGACGAATCGAAAATATGGAGTCCTACGACGTAATCTTCTTGGGCTTTCCGATTTGGTGGGGGACGATGCCCATGCCGGTTTACACTTTCCTCGAAAGTTACGATTTTTCCGGAAAGACGATCGTCCCATTTTGTACCCACGAGGGCAGCGGAATGGGCCAGAGCGAACAGGAAATTATCAAAGCTTGTCCCAAGGCGACAATAATGGAGGGGATCGCCATCCGGGGAGCGAGCGCAAGCTCCGCGGACCCGAGGTTGTCGAGTTGGATCGGTAAATTGGGAATCCTGTGATTCGCCTGGAAAACCTTGCCGGGCCTCGAGATCGAAGCCGCAACGAAGCTTAGGCGATTGGCAGGAGCTGTTCGGCGGCGCCCTGATCGGCGTCCTCTTTGATCATCGGGGCCAACGCTTATTTCAGCGTTATGACAGCGGCCGCCCGGGCCGAGACATTGGCGGTCCGCTCCGTGGCCGCAAAATGAACGGCATACCGGCCGCGACGCCGCCCTCCCAATTCCAGGCTGCAGACGATCACTCTCGTTTCGCCCGAACGATAGATCCCGGCTGCCGGACAACTGATCGGGATCGCCGCTCCCGTCTGGCCATCCACAAGGGTGGAGGAGAGGACGATTTCGGGATCCTTGATTCCCGGGACCTCGCAGCGAACGACAGCCTGAAGGCCCATCGCGCCGTCGGGCACATCTTCGAGCACGGGGACGAACCGGGAGGTGTCGAAGGGAAAAGCCGTGGGACTGGCGCCCAGAAAGAGGCTTTGGGCTTCCGGCCGAACCAGCAAGGGCGGATAAACGAACATCCCGGACGCCGCCTTCTCCTTGACGACGACGGACGCGGATCCGACCGCCCCTCTTCCCGTCACGAGATCCCGGATCACGATCCGGCCTCTATAGCCGCCCGGCTTCAGCGGCGTCGCGAAATAATGATACGCGGCCGGACCCGAAAGAGCCGTGAAATCCGCCTCTTCCCTATTAAAGCCGACGATATTGTCCTTTTGATCGAAGACCAGGCTCATGATCTCGACCTTGTTCCCTATTTCCGGCTTGATCTCCGACAGCGGGATCTTCGAAAAGACGGCCACCCGCGTCACGTCCCCCGCCGAGTAGGGCAAGGCCATAGATAAGAAACGAAGCGGGATCTGGAAAACGGGATCCTCGGCGACGGCCAGGTCAACAAGATGGAACATCCTTTCGAGCTCCGAATACTCCCCAAACGGCTTCGGATTGAAATAACCCTTGGGCGCCGAGATCCTGCATCCCGCCCGCCTGAGCTTCACCTTGAGAGGACGGTAGCTTCCGTCTTCCTTCGCGCCGGCATAATAGCCAAGCACGTAAAAGGACCCCGTCAGGCTCTGCACTGAATCCAGGCTCATCTCGTAATTGACGATGTTGCCGAAATACTTCCCGCCCGTTTCCTTCGATAATCGCTGAAGCGGATACCGGCCGGTCGTCGCCGGCTCAATAAACAAGGTTTTGTCCGGGGGTTGCGTATCTAAAGCGAAAAAAACGACGTTCGAAGCCGCCATCTCGCTCATCATTTCGTCGTACTTTTCAATGAAGTCCGTGTCCTGCGGCCTTCCGGCATATGGCCCCTGAATGCCGTATATGAGCGATCTCGGTATCCCCGAAGAAAAAAAGATGATGCCCTTTTGCCCCGGGATATAGCGAAGGGCCCGACCCAGATTCTTCAGGCTGTCGGTGTAATGAAGTGCCTGATAGCGGTCAGGCTCACTCGAGTAAGGCTGGATCGAAGCGGTCTTCTGGCCGAGGGGAGCCCCGACTCCGGCGCCGTCGATGTTGCTTTCCCTTGCTAAAAACGGATTAAATTGCGCCCAAAAGCCGCTTTCGTAATCCTCCGCTTGCGCCTGCAGCGCAGCCGCCGGCGATACCCGGGAGACCCAATCCCTGATCCTCTGATGATTGGTTGTCGGGTACTCCTGAAGGACAAGCCGATCGAGCAGAGTGTATGTGAGGATGCCGACCTCATCGGCGGGCAGGAACTGGGTGTCGATAAAATGCAGCGCGGCTTGCCGAGCCTTGACCACGCCTTTCGTGTTGTTATAGGCGAAATCAAAGAAGAAGAAAAACATCCTGTTCCGTTTGAGGATCGCCGGGACCGGCTCCGGCTTCTCTTCCGGGTTCCCGGCGTCCGCCGCCGGAACGGTCAGCTCATGTCTTTCAAACTCCGTGATCTTCACGGGGACGCCGTCGTCCAGGACGATGAAGTCATCCTTTTCGAGGTCCAAGACCGGCTTCCCGGCCTTGTCCGTTACGGAGACCTGGATGAGCTTCAGCGTTACCGACACTTCATGGCGAAGAGGCTGCGGGGCCTTCTGCGGATCCTGAGGCCAAGCGCGGGGAGTTGCCGCTATGGCCCAGATGCTGGTCAAACTCCAGAGGAGAAAATGAAACCTGAGCCCAGCGCGGATGCGGGCGGACAAAAATTTGGCCTCTGGACGATTTCTTGTATTGGTCCCGATTCGGATGATAACACAGTTGTCAAGCCCCCTTAATCAGGCCTGGCCCGTCTGATAGGCCCTCCAATGCTCCGGGAGCCAAGGGAACTACTTCGCCGCCTCCCCGGACCCGCCCCGCCACCAATGGACCCCACCGGGCAGGCCACGGCCTTCTTCCAAAAGGCCAGGGAACGGGGGCGGGTTGGGCAGAACCGTTCGAAAACTTCGCACCAGGCGCGCCACCCCCCTTCCCAGAGGGGAGGTGCCGCTTTCGGCCCCGCCCCTCACCCCCGGCGATGAGACAATTTTTGCTAATTTCACCCAGGCAATGCTCACGCCTGGTGATTGACGCAAATTGTCCCTGGAAGAAAATAGGCGCCGTGGGAGCGAGAAAGCCATGCGGCTCGGTCGTCCTCTTTTCTCTAGGGGAACCGTCCCGCCGCAACGAGATTGACAGGAATTGTCGAAAATCTTAAGATGACAGAATAAAAAATGGCATCCAACCTGGGCGAACTCTTACTGCGGGAGAAGATCCTTTCGGTCGATCAGCTGAAAACCGCCCTGGAATTCCAGAAGAAGAACAGCCTGCCCGTCGGAACGTCTCTCGTCCAGCTCGGCTACCTGACCGAGGAGGACATCGCCCAGGCCCTCAGCCGCCAGCTCGGCTATCCCTATATAGACCTCGACCAGTTCGACGTCTATTCCGAGGTCATCAGCCTCATCCCGGTGGACGTGGCCAAGAAATACCTGGTCATGCCCATCCACCGCATCCGTAACTTCCTGACCCTGGCCATGGTCGACCCGACCGACCTGGAGATCATCGAGGACGTCCGCTTCCGCACCGGCCTCTCGATCCAGCCGGTCATCGCCTCCGAGACCGGCGTCGTCAACGCCATCAACAAGTACTACGGCACGGCCGACGCCATCCGGGTCAAGAAGATCATCGAGGACATCGCCTTGGCCGACGACGGCCGGGTCAATATCGTCGAGGACGACAAGGACACCGACGTCCTGACCGAGTCGGACGAGACCGACGCCGACGAGGCCCCGATCATCAAGCTGGTCAACCAGACCTTCGTCGACGCCATCAAGCGGGGCGCCAGCGACGTCCACTTCGAGCCCTACGAGACGAGCTTCCGCGTACGCTACCGCATGGACGGCGACCTCTACGAGATCGTTAACCTGCCCCTGAAGTACCGCAGCCCGGTCCTGTCGCGCGTCAAGATCCTGGCGAACATGGACATCGCCGAGAAGCGCCTGCCGCAGGACGGCCGGATCAAGATGCGCCTGCGCCTGGACAACGGCAAGAAGAAAGAAGTCGACATGCGCGTCTCCTCCCTGCCCACCCTGTGGGGGGAGAAGATCGTCGCCCGCATCCTGGACAAGGAGATGCTCAAGCTCGACCTGACCCAGCTCGGCTTCGAGGAGGAGTCGCTGGCCGTCTTCCAGGAGGCCATCGGCCGGCCCTGGGGCATCGTCCTCGTCACCGGGCCGACCGGGAGCGGCAAGACGAACACGCTCTACTCGGCCATCTCGACCATCAACTCGCCGGACATGAACATCATGACCGCCGAGGACCCGGTCGAGTTCAACGTCCCGAACATCAACCAGGTCCAGATCAAGGACGAGATAGGGCTGACCTTCGCCGCCTGCCTGCGCAGCTTCCTGCGGCAGGACCCCGACGTCATGCTGGTCGGCGAGATGCGCGACCAGGAGACGGTCGATATCGCCATCAAGGCCGCCCTGACCGGCCACCTGGTCTTCTCCACGATCCACACCAACGACGCCGCGAGCTCGATCACCCGCATGGAGAACATGAACATCGAGCCCTTCCTGATCGCCGACTCGCTCATCCTGGTCGCCGCCCAGCGGCTGATCCGCAAGCTCTGCAAGAAATGCGCCCAGCCCCACGCGCTGCCCGAGTCGGCCCTGCTCGAGATGGGCTATCACAAGAACGAGATCAAGGGCCTCCAGGTCATGAAGCCCGGGGGCTGCGACGCCTGCAACAAGACGGGCTACAAGGGCCGGACCGCCCTGTTCGAGGTCATGAAGGTCGACGAGGACATCCGCACCCTGATCCTGACCCGGGCCCAGTCCCGCGATATCAAGAAGAAAGCGATCGAGAAGGGCATGCTGACCCTGCGGCGGAGCGGGCTCGTCAAGATCAAGAACGGCGTCACCTCCGTCGAAGAAGTCCTGCGCGAGACCGTCCGGGACGAGTGACGGGGCGCGGAAGGAGAGGAAAGGACCCATGGCCAAGCCGATCTTCGAACTGCTGAAAGCCTGCGTCGAAGCCGACGCCAGCGACCTCCACATCACGACCTACATCCCGCCCCGCATCCGCGTCCACGGCGTGCTCCGGGATATCGACCACCCGGCCCTGACCCCGGCCGAGACCAAAGAGATCATCTACAGCATCATGACGGACAAGCAGAAGCGCCTGTTCGAGGAGAAGCTCGAGCTCGACTTCTCCTTCGGCGTCAAGGAGCTGGGCCGCTTCCGGGCCAACGTCTTCATGCAGAAGGGCGCCGTGGCCGGGGCCTTCCGCCGCTTCCTGCCCTCGATGTGGAGCTTCGCCCAGCTGGGGATCCCGCAGCGCATCCAGCAGCTCTGCTACCTGCCGCGAGGCCTGATCCTCGTCACCGGCCCGACCGGCTGCGGCAAATCGACGACCCTGGCCTGCATGATGGAGCACATCAACTCGGAGCGCCCGGTCCACATCGTCTCCATCGAGGACCCCATCGAATACTACCTGACGCCGCGGCGGGCCATCATCAACCAGCGCGAGCTCTACGCCGACACCCAATCCTACGGCAACGCCCTGCGCTCGGTCCTCCGCGAGGACCCGGACGTCGTCCTGGTCGGCGAGATGCGCGACTTCGAGACCGTCGAGGCCTGCCTGCGCGTCGCCGAGACGGGCCACCTGACCTTCTCGACGCTGCACACGAACTCGGCCGTCGAGTCGATCAGCCGTATCATCGACATCTTCCCCAGCCAGTACCAGTCCCAGGTCCGGATCACGCTGTCGATGTCGCTCGAGGCCATCATGACCCAGGCCCTCCTGCCTCGCATCGACGGCAAGGGGCGGGTTCTGGCCATGGAAATCCTCATCCCCAACCCGGCCATCCGCAACCTCATCCGCGAGAACAAGATCCACCAGATCTACTCGTCCATGCAGATGGGCCAGGAGAAATTCGGCATGCAGACCTTTAACCAGTCGCTGGCCAGCCTGTACTTCCGCAAACTGGTCAGCCTGGACACGATCATGTCCATGACCTCCTTCCCCGAGGAGCTGACCGACATCATCCAGCGCCGCGAGGGGATCAAGATCGGATCCGGCGGCCCGGCGGGCGCGGGCCGGCGCTAGACGCGGCCCGCGAAAGGCGAGGTGCACGATGGCGACCTACGTTTGGAAAGGCAAGAACCGCTACGGCGACATGGTCGGCGGCGAGCGCGTCGCTGCCTCCAAGGAAGAGCTGAGCCGGATGCTCCAGAAGGACCAGATCCAGGTCCTCAGCATCGCCCCGGCCAAGGCCGGCTTCAAGATCCCCTTCCTCAAGCGGGAGAAGGTCAAGCTCAAGGACCTGTCGGTCTACAGCCGCCAGCTGTCGGTCCTCATCGACGCCGAGCTGCCGCTCATCCAGAGCCTGGGCATCCTCGAGGACCAGCAGAAGAACGCCTACTTCAAGAACGTCATCAAGACCGTCAAGGAGGACGTCGAGGCCGGCTCGACCCTCAACCAGGCCAAGCGGAAGCACCCCAAGGTCTTCGACGACCTCTACTGCAACCTCATCGCCTCGGGCGAACAGTCCGGGTCGCTCGACGTCATGCTCCGGCGGCTGTCGGAGTTCATCGAGAAGACCGTCCGCCTGCGGGCCAAGGTCAAGCAGGCCATGATCTACCCGGTGGCCATCGTCATCTTCGCCATCACCGTGGCCATCTTCCTCCTCTGGAAGGTCATCCCCATCTTCGCCAACATCTTCAACGACCTGGGGGCCGAGCTGCCGGGCATCACGGCCCTGGTCGTGGGCCTGAGCAACTTCGTCCAGAAGTACATTGTCTACATGATCGTCGGGATCATCGCCCTGGTCTTCCTCTTCCGCTACTACCGGAGCACGACCCCCGGCCGATGGACGACGGACCGCCTGGTCCTGAAGATGCCGCTCTTCGGCAAGCTGCTCTACAAGGTGGCCATGACCCGGGTGACCCGGACCCTGTCCACCCTGATCTCGGGCGGAGTGCCGATGCTCGAGGCCCTCAAGATCACCTCGACCACCGCCGGCAACGTCGTCATCGAGAAGGAGATCATCGAGACCCGCAAGCTCGTCTCCGAGGGCAAGACCCTGAGCGAGTCCTTCAAGCAATCGGGAGACTTCCCGCTGATGATGCTCCAGATGATCAACGTCGGCGAGGCCACCGGCACGCTCGACGAGATGCTGAACAAGCTGGCCAGCTTCTACGACGAGGAGGTCGACAACTCGGTGGCCGCCCTGCTCTCGATTCTCGAGCCCATCCTGCTCATCTTCGTCGGCGGAATGGTCGGCGGCCTGGTCGTGGCCATGTACCTGCCCATCTTCAGCCTGATGAAGGCCTTCTAGGGTCCGGGACGGGAGAAGGGAGAGGACGAATGGACGCCGTCAAGCCCCGGCCGGCCGGCGGCCCCGATCCGGTCGAGCGCCGGAGCGTCCTGCTCTACAACGTCTACCGCCTGGTCGTCCTGACCTCGCTCCTCGTTTCGGCCCTGATCATCCAGTTCTCCTCTTCCGAGGGGGGACCGAACCTGCCGTTCTACTACCTTATCCTGGCCGGCTACGGGTTCGCGGCCGTCTGCTTCGTCCTCTACGCCTGGGGGCGGGCCCTGGTCGTCCAGGCCTACCTCCAGGTCATCTTCGACCTGCTCCTCATCACCGCCTTCGTCTACATCTCCGGCGGCCTGGCCTCCTCGATGTACTTCCTCTACGTCTTCCCGATCATCGCCGCCAGCCTGGTCCTGGCCGGGCGCTCGGGCTTCCTGGCCGCCTCGCTGGCCGCCATCCTCTTCGGGGCCCTGGTCGACGGGGTTTATTTCGGTCTCATCCCTCCCTTCCGGTCGGACCAGGCGGCCAACCCTTCCCTGGGGACGCTGCTGGTGACCCTTTTCGTCGCCTGGGCCGTTTTCGTCGTCATCGCCGTCCTGATGAACAAGCTGACGGGCAGCCTGCGCCGGACCCGGGCGGCCCTGCGGGCCGTCGAGAAGGAGCTCCTCGTCCGGGAGCGGCTGTCCGAGGCCGGGCGCATTTCGGCCAGCCTGGCCCACGAGATCCGCAACCCCCTGGCGGCCATCTCCGGCTCGGTCCAGGTGCTGAAGAAGGACCTGGACCTGAACGCCGAGCAGAAAGAGCTCATGGACATCGTCCTCAAGGAATCACAGCGCGTTTCTCACAGTCTGGAGCAGTTCCTGGACTTCGCCCTGCCGGCCAAGCAGGTCTTCTCCTTGATCAATCTGCGCGACATCATGGACGAGACAGTCAAGATCCTCCAGGGCGGCGGCGAGCTCGACGGCAAGGTCGTCCTGGAGGGCAACTACCGGACCTCGGATGTCCCCTTTTTCGGCAACGCCGGCCAATTCCGCCAGGTCTTCTGGAACCTGATCAAGAACGCCCTCAAGGCCATGCCTGAGGGCGGCCGGCTGCGGCTCGATTTCCCTGAACACGGTCGGAAGGACGTCCGCATCGTCGTCGCCGACACCGGTCGGGGCCTGTCGGAGGCGGACCAGGCCCATCTCTTCGAGCCCTTCTATTCCGGGTTCGAGAACGGGCGCGGCCTGGGCCTGTCGATCGTCCGCAAGATCATCGACGACTACGACGGTCGGATCGAGATCAGATCGTCGGCCGAAAAAGGGACGGAAGTCATCATCACCCTGCCTCTGCGCAAAGGCGCGGGGGCGTGAGGTCGGCGTCATGGATACGATCCTGATCATCGACGACGAGAAGAGCCTCCTCGAGCTGCTCACCGTCGTCTTCAAGAAAGAAGGCTACGGCGTCAAGACGGCACTGTCGGCCGCCGCCGGCTTCGAGATCCTGGCCAGCGAAGAGATCGACCTGGTCATCACAGACATCAAGATGCCCGGAGCCGACGGCATGGACGTCCTCCGCTACGCCCGGGAGAACCTGCCCGACTTGCCGGTCATCCTCATCACGGCCTACGGCAGCATCGCCCAGGCCGTCGAGGCGCTGAAGGTCGGGGCCCTGGACTACGTCGTCAAGCCCTTCGACGTCGAGGAGCTGAAGATCATCGTCGGCCGGGGGCTGGCCGCCAAGCGCCTGCGCCAGGAGAACCAGCTGCTCAAGCGGGACCTGAAGGACCGCTACGGCTTCGACCAGATGATCGGCAAGAGCCGGCCGATGCAGGAGGTCTACATCCTCATCGAGAAGGTGGCCGCGACCGACTCCACCGTCCTGATCACGGGCGAGAGCGGGACCGGCAAGGAGATGGCCGCCCGGGCCGTCCACCTCCAGGGGGCGCGCCGGGACCACCCCTTCGTTTCGATCAACTGCGCCGCCCTGCCGGAGAACCTCCTCGAATCGGAGCTCTTCGGCCACGTCCGGGGCTCCTTCACCGGCGCGGTCTCGGACAAGAAAGGCATGTTCGAGCTGGCCCAGCGGGGCACGTTGTTCCTCGACGAGGTCGGCGAGATGTCGCCCTGGACCCAGGTCAAGCTGCTCCGGGCCCTTCAGGAGCGGAAAGTCCGCCGGGTGGGCGGGGCCGACGAGATCCCTGTCGACGTGCGCATCATCGCCGCGACCAACCAGGATCTCAAGAAAAGGATCGCCGAGGGCAAGTTCCGCGAGGAGCTCTTCTACCGCCTGAACGTCATCTCCGTCGACATGCCGCCGCTGCGGAAGCGGGCCGAGGATATCCCCCTGCTCATGGCCCATTTCCTGCAGAAATACTGCGACAAGATGGGCAAAAAGCCCAAGCGCTTCACGCCCGACGTCGTCGGGCTGCTCGAGGGCTATGCCTGGCCGGGAAATATCCGCGAGCTCGAGAACGTCATCGAGCGCATCGTGGCCATCGAGGACCGCGAAACGGTCACCGCCGCCTGCCTGCCGCAGGAGATCCTCTCGCCGCAGAAGAAGAAGCTCGAGACCCAGGAGCTGTTCGCGCCCGGCTTCAGCCTGACCCATCACCTCGACGATCTGACCAAGAAATACATCCAGGAAGCCCTGGCCCTGACCGGCGGCAGCCTGCAGAAGGCGGCCCCGCTGCTGGGATTGAGCTACCGGACCATCCGCTACCTCATCGGCAAGTACGACCTCAACCACGTCCGGAAGGCCGAAAAGAGGAACGGTAATGGCGACCGGAGCCATTCCTGAGCGACAATTAGTGTCAAAAATGACAATTAATGGCGACTTTTTCCCGACAAGCCCTCGATTTGTTTTTGTAAGTTAATTATAATGAATTAATTAGCTACGAACCGAAATTGGCACGCTATTTGCTATAATAGGGGTGCCAATTGAGAATGGCAAACGAACCCGGCTGAGGAGATCAGCCAGGGAAATTTAAAGGAGGTTCTCAATGCTTAAAAAGATGAGAGGCTTCACCCTCATCGAGCTGCTGATCGTCGTCGCGATCATCGGCATCCTGGCCGCTCTCCTCATCCCGAACGCTCTGGCCGCCATCCAGAAGGCCAAGCAGAAGACGGCGATGAAAGAGATCATGACCATGTCCACGGGCGCCATGGATTACATCACCGACCACGGCGACTGGACCAACGTCACCCAGAACGGCGCCATCACCCAGGGCACGGGCGTCTCCGTCGCCATCGCTCCGTTCTACATCAAGGCCTGCCCGATCAACGATCCCTGGAACACCGCCTATCAGTGCGGCGTCGGCGATGCCACGAACATCAACAGCTACCTGACGGGTACCGCGGCCACCGACGTGGGCAACGACGATTTCCTGTTCGCCTCTTACGGCCGGAACGGCGAGGTCGGTTCGCTGACCTACGACCCCCAGAACCCCGAGAACAGCCGCTACAACGTCGGCGGCATGAGCGATTTCGACAACGACCTCGTGGCCTGGTCCGGCAACTGGGTCATCGGCCCCGCGACGGCTCTGGTTCAGAACGCCTCCGGGAGCTGACCTGCTTTTTGACTGACGTCCTTGAAGGGGCGGCTTCGGCCGCCCCTTTTTTTTATGTTCTTCTCCCGATCCCGGGATCCCCTCTCTTCGGCTTGGCTCGGGGCCGGCTGTTCGCCTTCAGCCCCGGGGGGCGCGGAGGGAGGCGAATTCCGGGTCGAGGGCGAAGTCGGTCCGGACCCGGTCGGGCCGCCCGCCCGAGACGGCGATGTCCTCGGGACGGAGCGAGCCCAGCTTGATCCGATGGGCCAGGGCCAGATACTCGACCCGCTCCGGATCGACGCCCATGATCCGGGCGGCCGTGGCGTCGACCGCCAGGGCGTTGTCGCCCATGACCAGAACGCCCGCCTTCTTGGCCCGGCCCATGACCGGGCCGTGGCCCTCCATGCCGATGACGCCGTCGACGATGGCGTAGTGCGTCTTGATGGTCCCGTTGATCTCGCAGATGCTGAGCGGGATGCCGTTCCAGTGCAGCGTGTTCTTGGGCCAGCCGTAGACCATGCCGGGCAGGGCGCCGAACATGTTCTTCATGGCCAGGGTGATCCCGGCCAGCTTGTGGGTCTTCATCTTGGGCAGGGAGATGAGGACCTCGGCTTCGCGGATGGTCCGGGGCAGGACCATCTCCCGCAGCAGCGTGGCCCGGGGATTGACCGACCGGACCGGGACCAGGTCGTCGTAATTCAGATCGACCAGGCGGACCCCCCGCCGCCGGGCGATGGCTTCGTACCCGGCGCGACGGAAAAGGTCCTCCGAGTCGCGGTTGTGCGACGTTCCCTCCGCCAGCACGATCTCCCGCGCGCCCAGGTCGCCGAGGTGAAGGACGAGGGCCTCGATGAGGCGCGGATCGGTGTGGATCGGCCGCTCGGCGGAGACGTCGACCATGTTCGGTTTGAGGACGACCCTCTTGCCCCGGACGTCCGGGGGCCGGCTCGACCGCCAGCCCTGCCGAACGGCGGCGGCCAGGGTCTCCGGAGCGTAATCGGGGCAGGTGACCAGGGCGACCTGAAGAAGCGCGCCTCCGGCCGGCCGGACGGCTTGGCCGGCTCCGCCTGCCGCGAACGACGCCGCGGGCCAGGCGGCCAGGGCGGAGGCGCCGACCAGGCGGCCGAACTCCCGGCGCGAGAGGGAGCGGCGGCTCACCGGGCCCCCTCTGCGGCCGGCAGGAGGATGGGCAAGCCGCTCAGGACGAGGCCGGCCAGGGCCGTTTCGAAGAGGTTGCCGCGGAAGCCTCCGTCGGGGGCCTGGAGCCGGGCCAGCCGGGCGGCCGCGTCCCGGGCGAGAGCGGCCCGTCCCGGGAAGCTCTTCAGGGCCAGCACCGACCAGGCCAGGGCCGCCGTGCTGACCTCGCCGGCCAGGCAGGCCGCGAGATAGCCGAGCCCGGCGGCGGCCGCGGCGTCCTCCTCCCGAACGCCGGCCGCGCCGAGGGCGGCCAGGGCCAGGGCCGTCGACAGGGCCGTGGCCTCGAGCTCGAACGAGCGGCTATAGGGGTTGCCGAAATTCCACCCCCCCGAGGGGACCCTGCGGTCGGAGATGAGGGCCAGGCCCGACTTGATCCTCGGCTCCGTCGCGGCCGTGCCGGTGCGGCGGAGGGCCAGGATGAAGAGCGCGGTCGGCTCGATCCAGGCCGTCGTCCGCGGCGTCCAACCCCATCCCTGGATCGAGGCGTCGTAGCGGAAGCGGGCCGCGATCTCGGCGATGTCGGTCTTGCTGAAGCGCCGCGAGGCGTCCTCCCAGGCCAGGATCCAGGCCCGCAGACGGCGCTCCCGGTCCGCCGCTCCCAACGCGTGAAAAGCCAGCAGGGCGGCATAGGCCATCCAGCCGCCGACCGTGTCTGCGGGGCCGACGCCGACCGCGCCCGACGGTTTCTGGCAGGACTCGAGGAAGGCCAGGCCCCGGCGGGCCGCCTCGGGGGCGTCGCCGGCGTGGAGGGCCAGGGCGCAGAGCGCCGACGGCTCGACCAGGCTCTGCCGCCCGGGCTGGTAGCCCCAGCCGCCGTCGGGGTTCTGACTCCTGCGGATGAACCCGGCGGCCAGGGCCAGGTCGGCGCCGGTCACCGCGCCCCCCCGGGCTCCGCCGCCGGCGGGGCCAGCTCGGATCCGTAGTATCGGGACAGGCGGTCCCACAGGCTCCGGAAGATCTCCGGCCGCTCGGCCGCGACGTCCTCCTTGCAGGCCGGGTCGGCGCAGAGATCGAACAGGGCCGTCCGGACGATCTCGCTGGAGCCGCGGAGGACGACATCGCGGACGAGCTTCCAGTCGGAGGTCATGAGGGCCCGGTTCCGGCGCCGGATGAGCACCTGGGCGATGTCGTCGCGGACGGTGATCAGGCCGGTCCGGTCGAACTCGTAGAACTTGATGCCCTGCTCGATCATGGACTGCAGGGCGATCCCCAGGCCGCCCGGCGTGAGCAGGGAGAACTCCGTTTCCATGAACACCGACCGGTCGTCCGCCGGCTCCGGAACGCCGGGGTCGCCGAGCCAAGGCCGCAGGCTCTCCCCGTCGAAGGCGCGGCCGGCCGTCCCGGCCCCGACCAGCTCGAGAATCGTCGGGGCGATGTCGATCGTCCGGACGAGGCGGTCGACGTCCCGGTGAACGGTTCCCCCTGCCGGTTTCCAGGCCAGCAGGGTCCGGTTCTGCTCGGAGTTCCGGAGGTCGGAGCCGTGGCCTTCGGCCGACTCGCCGTGGTCGGACAGGACGACGACGACGGAGCCGTCGTAAAGCCCGGAGGCCTTGAGAGCGGCCAGGATCCGGCCGAGCTGCCTGTCGGCGATCGAGAGGGCGGAGTCGTAGAGGGCCATGCGCGGATCGGCCCCCGGCTGGAACTTGAACTCGCGGGGCGAGGCGTGGAAGTAGGGCCAGTGCCCGATGCACAGGTGGACGGCCAGGAAGAACGGCTTTCCCCGCTTCAGCCGGTCGAGCTCGGCGACGACGTCGTTGATGAAGTAACGTCCATCGTAGAGATGAAAGACGGCCCGGTTGTATTTCAGGAAGGGGAACAGGAGGCTGCCGAGCGGATTGTTGAAAAAGACGTTCGTCAGGCTGAAGTCGTGGAAGCTGCCGAAGACGAAATCCTTGATGCCCATCACGGGGTGCCGGAGGACGTCGAAGCCCTCGGCCGAGGTGATGTTGCTGAAGCGGACCTCGTCCGTGAAATGGACGGTCCGGTAGCCCCGGTCCTTCAGGATGTGGCCCAGGCAGCGGTCGGCGGACTTGATGTTCTTCCTCTTCTGGAGGTTGAGTCGGACGCCGTTGGTCACCGGGTACTGTCCGGTCAGGATGGAGTACCAGGAGGGGAAGGTCCGGGCGATCGAGGTGTAGCAGTCCCGGAAGACGACATTCTCCTTCAGGAAGGCGTCCAGGTTCGGGGTCAGGGGCAGGGGATAGCCGGCGTAGCCGGTGTGGAGCGGATTGAGGGAATCGATCCCGATGAGGATCACGTTCGGGGCGGCGGGGCGGACGGCCTCGGCCCGGGGCAGGGCCCGGTGCAGGAGATAAGCCGGGTCGAGCGGCGCGACGAGAAGAACGCCCCAAAAGGCCAGCGAAGCGATGGCGGTTTTCTTCCCGGCGGTACGGACGCTCATGACGACGAACCCGGCCAGGTAAACGGCCAACAAGGCCAGACCGGCCGTCTTCAACGCCCCGACGTCGCCGACCCAGAGCAGGGACTGCCGGACGAAGGCCAGGTTCGACGCCGGGTAGAGGGCCGAGTTCAGGCTGTAGAGCCCGGCCAGGAAGACGGCGTTGACGGCCAGGAAGGCGAGCCCGGGCGCGAACCGGGACCGGCCGGGCCGGCGGGCGGATACCCGGGCCGCGATGAGCGCCGCGTAGTGCCCGTTCAGGGCCCCGAAAAGGACGTAGATCGCGAGGAGGGTGAGAAGATACGCCAGCACGGCGGGTGCCAGGACCCGCAGGCCCTCCCCGAGCCGGCTGGTGACGGTCGACTTGAGGTCGGCGCCGGTGTACTCCTGGAGCACGGCCAGGACCTTGGTCACGGCCTCGGCCAGCCACAGGACCAGGAAAAGGAAGACGCCGAGGCGGACGAGGCGGCCCGAGGTCCCGCGTTCGGACTTCACGGCCGCTATTATATACCACCGTTTCTCCGGCGGAAAAGAGGTGTGTTATAATCGGCGGGCCGCGATGAGAACCGCGCTGCTCGTCCTCTTTTATCTCCTGGTCGTCGTCCTCG
The DNA here is from genome assembly GCA_022711665.1 of Acidobacteriota bacterium. Taxonomy (GTDB): domain Bacteria; phylum Acidobacteriota; class Aminicenantia; order Aminicenantales; family Saccharicenantaceae; genus RBG-16-66-30. The sequence goes on from JAKLEN010000001.1 coordinate 687,357, forward strand.
GCTCGCCCTTCATCCTTTTCTGCGTCCTGGCCGGCCGGCGGGATCCCGTCCTGTCCTATGGCCTCTGGGCGATGCGGGCGAGCCGCCGGATCCTGGCGATCCGCGTGGACGTGTCCGGGATCGAGCACGCCGACCCCGCGTCATCCCGCATCTACATGCCCAACCACGCCAGCCTCCTGGACGGCCCGCTGATGATGATGCTCATCCCCGGCCGGCCGCGCGTCATCCTCAAGAAGTCCATCCTGCGCCTGCCCATCGTCGGGGCGGCCATGAGGTTCATCGGCTTCGTGCCCGTGGACCGCAAGGGGGCCCGGAGCGGCAAGCGGAGCATCGAGCGCGCCGCCGCCCTGATGCGGCAGCGGGGCTACTCGTTCCTGATCTTCCCCGAAGGGACCCGGACGTTCGACGGCCGCCTGGGGCCGTTCCGGAGGGGCGGCTTCTTCATGGCCCTCGAGACCGGGGCTCCGATCGTGCCGGTGACCATCCTCGGCAGCCGCGAGCTCATGCCCAAGGGCCGGCCCTATGCCCGGCGGGGGAGGATCTCGGTCGTCTTCCACGAACCCGTCCCGGCGGATGGCCAGGGGCCCGAGGCCGTGGGCGCCCTGATGGCCAGGGTCAGGGCGGCGATCCTGTCCGCCCACGATCTCGGCGGCCGGGAGCGGACCGGGCCGGATGTCCGCCCGGCCGCGGGCGCGGCCGCCGGGCGGACGGCAGGAGGTGAAGCATGAGCATGGCCGATGACCGGGCGGCGGAGCTCGACCGGGTTCTCCGGGAGCTCCTGCGCCGGAGCGGCCCCCGGATCGAGGCCGCGGCCGAAGCCCTGGCGGCGGCCCTGCGGGCCGGCCGCAAGGTCCTCATATTCGGCAACGGAGGCAGCGCGGCCGAAGCCCAGCATTTCGCTGCCGAGCTCGTCAACGGGCTGATGGACCATGGCCGGCCGCCCCGGGCGGCCGTCGCCCTGACGACGGATACGTCGGCGCTGACGGCCATCGGCAACGACCGGGGCTTCGACCAGGTGTTCAGCCGTCAGATCGAGGCCCTCGGCGGTCCGGGCGACGCCGCCGTCGCCCTGACCACCAGCGGCCGGTCGCCGGACGTGATCCGGGGCCTGGTCGCGGCCCGGGCCGGAGGCCTGCTAACGATCGCCCTGACGGGGAGCGAGGGCTGTGATGTCGCGCCGCTGGCCGATCATCTGCTGGAGGTGCCCAGCCGTTCGACGGCCCGGGTCCAGGAAGCGCACCTCTTTCTGCTGCATATCCTGGCGGAAAAGATCGAGAGCGCGGCGGCCTGATCGTAAGGCCCCGAGCCCGGCGGCCGGGCCGCGGTCATCCGGAATCAGCGCTCGATATCGCTCAGCCCCTGGCTGGTCCCCGCCTTCCGCTTATCCAGCTCGCCGCGGATCCGGGCCAGCTGGGCCTGGGCCCTGGCCAGGTTCTCGCTGGTCTCGGCGATCTGCTGCTGGATGACGTAGCCGGGCACCATTGCGTCCTGGGATTCGTATTGCTGGCGCAGGGCCGCCATCTTGGTTTCCAGCAGATCGACCCGCTCCTCCGCGGCCTGGAGCTGGGCCTCGAGGACCTTGGTCGAGGAATTCGGCCGTCCGGCAGCCTGATCACCCATGAGGGCCGGCCCGTCGGCCTCGACCCGGGGGACGATCTGGGTGCCCTCGGGGATGGTCCGGTCGCCGGCGGCGGGGGCCGCGGGCTGCGGCGCCTCGCCCGTTTCCTCCCCTTCGGCCGGGAGGACCTCCACGGCCGGGGTCTTCTTGACGGCCAGGAGGTCCCGGTTACGGATGAGGACGGCCGAATGGCCCTTGAGGGCCTCGCGGCGCGCCTTTTCCGCCTTGGCCAGGTCGACGAGGCTCTGGGCTCCCAGGCGGGCGCAAAGCCCGAGCACGGCGAAGATCAAGAGCGCTTTCTTCATGACACAAATCCCCGCCCCATTATTGCCGGCCGCGGAGCGTAAGTCAATACGGCCGGCGGGCCCGGCGGGGCGATCACCGAATGACCTGATAAACCTCCCGCCAGGACTTGACCCGGAGCAGGGAGCCGATCGGCTGGACGAGCTGCTCGATGGTCGAGTTGTATTCCTGGACGTAGACGTCGCGCTTGTTCATCTTGTTGGCGTCGTCGTAGGCCGCCTCGCCGACGGTCACGGACTGCCGGGCCTTGCTCTGGAGCTGGAGGTACTCCGGCGGCGCGCCTGACGTCGCCCGGAAGGCCGTCCCGCCGACCGGGATGGACGAGGCCTGGCGCACGTACCGGCCGTAGAGCTGGCCGCCCGAACCGAGGTTCGTGCAGGGATTGGCCGCCTCGATGCTGCCGCTGAGCGTGCTGAAATAAATGATGTTGTCGGCCAGGACCGGGTCGGCCCACACCTTGTAGCCGGTGCCCAGGTCGCCCGTGTCCTTGGTCGCGGGCAGGCCGCCGAGAAGCGTCGGATCGCCAATGTACCATTCCACCCAGTCCTTGCTCGGCGTCTGGTCGGGCCCCCCGTCGATGAGGCCGACGAACGAGAAAGTCCGTCCGGCCAGCTCGTCCGTGCCGGGGTTGTAGGTCCCCAGGTTGCGGTCGTGGCCGCCCGTCCCGAAATAGACCCGGGGCGGCGTCGGCGTCGATTCGTAGGGGTTGAGCCAGACGGCCGGCCGGGTGGAGATGGGGTAGTTCAGGTAGTCCACGTAGATAGGGGTCAGGGCCCAGTTGCCGACGATGGTCACGGACGCGTCCAGCCGGTAGACCCGGCCGTCGAGGTCGGCGACATAGACGTATTCGACGTAGCCGTCCGAGTCGTTATCGACGGCCGCCGGCCCGGCGACGATGGCCGGGGCGATATTGGTGTAGCGGTAGGCCTCCTTGTCCCCGGTGAAGGCGCTGGTGTCGACGTCCGCGGCGACGGGCAGGGCCGAGATGATCTCGCCCGTGTCGATGCGTACGGTGTAGAAGTAGGTCCCGGCGATGGTCGAGGAGGTGTCGTTGTCGTAGCCGGAGCCCATGAAGGCGACCCAGAGGGGAAGCCCCAGGACGCTGATCTTGCCGATGGCCGGGGTCGACCGCGTCTCGCCCATGGTCCGCATGCCCGAGGTCGAGTCCGTGTGGGTGATCTCCCAGAGCGGCTGGGGATTCAGCGGGTCCGTGACGTCGAGGGCCCAGTAATAGTTCAGCCCGCCGGCCAGGACGCTGCCGCTGCCCGGCCCCTGGCCGCAGACGAGGACGGTCCGCCAGGCGCCGCTGATCTGCACGTCGGCCACGGCCGGCGTCGCGTCAACGTAGCCGGTCTGGGAGGGCATGAAGAAATGGAAGGACGGGTCGGCCGCGTCGAACTGGTACATCTCCTTCAGCTTGGGCAGGAGGTTGTAGGGGATGAAGGCCCAGAGCTCCTCGCCGGTCAGGACGTCGAAGCAATGGAGCATGCCGTCATTGGCCCCGGCGAAGACGACCGGGCTGCGGTTGGCGTAGGTCGTCTTGAAATCGGCGTAGCTCGTGTCCGCGGCCGAGTCGCCCATGAGGGCGGCATCCCTGCTCGGCGGCCCGACGACGACGGGCGTCGAGCGGTTGATGTCGCCCAGCTTCCAATCCCGTCCGACGCCGCGGATGAATTCGATCAGCCCGGCGTTGTCGTTCTGGACGTCGTCGATCAGGGGGCCGAGCGTGGCCTCGTTGGCGACGGTGAATTCGGTCCGGACCAGGGGATTGGCCAGGTCGGCGTCCTCACGGACGGCCGTGTAAATCGTCCGCGCGTCGGCGGCCCGGTCGGCCAGCAGCTGCCCGGCGTCCCAGAGGATCGAGGCGTCGGAGATGGACACGGACCGGCCCGAGGCGGAGCTCAGGTCCGAGGTGGACAGGGTGTAGAGCTGCGAGGCCGTCCCCGAGGCGATGGAGACGTTGGTGACGTTGTAGGCCCGGAGCTGGCCCTCGTCGCCCGGGTAGATGAACGAGGCGCTGATGACCAGCTTGGTCGGCGTGCCGCTGCGGGCCACGACGGTGGCCGCGGCCGAGGCCCGCGAGTATTCGAGCCGGTCGACGTAGATGTACTCGATGGCGATCGACGAGATGGCCGGCGATTGGTACGAGGCGCCGTCGTAGTCGTCCATGGTGTCTTCGGCGGCCGTCAGCACGGCCTTCCAGCGGAGGTCGGCCCCGAACGACTTGAATTCGTACCAGTCGAGGTTGGACGCGTTGGTGATCTCCGAGCCCTCGAACCTCTTGTAGAACTCCCACTGCCGGCCGCCGTTGTTGGAGAAGTACAGCGTCATGGCCAGGCCCGAGGAGTCCCCGCCCATGACGTGCTGGGCCAGATCCGTGACCCGGACCTGGGTGACGGCGTGGAGCGACGGATCGAGGATGCCGACCCCGACGTTCGTCGAGACGCCCTGGCCGTAAAGGGCGAAGACGCCGGCCAGCTGGTTCTCGACGAGGTAATAGTCGCCGGAATGGTTGGCGTCGCAGATGACGACGTCCATGTCGCCGTCGTTGTCGATGTCGAGGTAGGCGCCGATGTCGATGTCGTACGGGTCCGGCGTCGGCGTGACGCAGGCGTTGAGGCACTTGAACGTCCAGCCGATCGCGTAGTTGACGGTCTCGTTGCGGAGGAACCAGATCCGGCCTTCGGCCGCCGCCAGCCCGATGGAGCGGCGGTACATGGCGTCCGTGGCCACGAAGACGTCGATCCGGCCGTCGTTGGTGAAGTCGGCGGCCATGATGGCGTCGACGCCGTAGCAGCCGGCGTTGGGGATGGCGATGGTGCTCCGGGTGAAGACGTTCTTCCCGTCGTTCTGGTAGAAAACGAGGTAGTCGGCCGTGCCGACCGAGCCGCAGATGACGTCGATGTCGCCGTCGCCGTCGAAATCGGCGGCGGCGATGGCCGAGCCGCCGGGGTAGCCCGAGTAGCCCGTCCGCCCGGCCGCGCCGCCGTAGCTCAGCTCGCCCAGGGACCACTTGGCCAGCCGCCACGTCCCGCTGCCCTGGCGGAGGAGGAAGACCTTGTCCTGGCTGATCATGAGGATGTCCGTGTCGCCGTCCTTGTCGATGTCGACGGAGGCGAGGTGGTTGGTCGCCCAGTAGTTGTAGACATAGTAGGTCGTGGCGTTCCGGCCCGAGCCGACCGTGCAGCGCAGGCTCGAGCTGAAGTCGAGGTTGAGCGAGCTCGAGGCGGAGAAATTCGGGTTCGTGGCCGTGCCCGTGTTGATGTACATCTTGGCCAGGAAATTGGTGTAGCCGAACTGGTCGGACGAATTGCGCATGAAGAAGAAATCGAGCAAGCCGTCATGATTGTAATCGCCGACCGTGATGCAGGCCGGGCCGGTGTAGATGCTGCCGAAGGAATCGTAGACCTCGGTCCAATCGATGGCCAAGGGCTCGTCGGGATTCGTGGCGTACTGGTTGCGGACCAGGACGAGCTGGGAATACGGCGCGACCCGCGGGCTGGCGACCTGGCCGCCGATCTCGAGGCCGACGAGGTCGGGATAGCCGTCGCCCGTGAAGTCGCCGGACGCGGCGGCGTAGATGTAGCCGCCCATGCTGGCGGCCGAGCCCACGGCGAAGTTCGAGCCCAGGACCGGCAGGGTGATCGGCCCCTTGGCGGCCGCCGTCCAGCCGTCGACCGACGAATTGGCCGTGTCCTTGTAGTCGAGCCCGTTGAAATTCTCCGTGAAGGCCTGCGTCGTCTGGGTGCAGTTCTGGACCTGGGGCCAGAGCCGCGGCAGCAGGACGGCCGCCGCGGCGATCGCGCCGATCGCGGCCAGGACGACCAGGCTCCCTTGGCGTTTCAAGCCTTTGCTCGTCATATCCGTTCCCCTTTCGCGGATCGTCAGGATCCGACCTCGATAACGATCTCGAGCCGCTTGTAGGTGTCCCGCGGCCCCCGACCGATACAGAGCAGGATGCAGTCGTGATCGTCCGCCGTGACCGTCCCCGGCGCTTCGTCGTTGATGAGGAAGACGGTGTAGGAGCAGCGCGGATCGGCGGACAGCGGCTCGGCGTTGAAGATGATCGTGCCGGCATAATCGTCCGCGTGGGCCTGGCAGTCGGCGACGATCTGGGCGTCGGTCAGCTTGCGGAAATAGTAGGGGTTGGCCAGGGCCGGGTCGTCGAGGACGTTGGGCTGGCCGTCGTAGTCGTTGTGGTAATGCCCGCTGAACGACGTGTAGGTCGAGGTGACGAAGGCGTCGTTGAGGGCGGCCCAGGCGGCGTTGAAGCCGGCCTCGGCCGCGTTGAAGGCCATGTCCTGGAGGCGCAGGCTCTCGGAGACCCTTGGGCTCGTCCCCGTGACCGAGATCAGGAGGATGCCCACGGCCAGCATGAAGGCCACGATCATGATGACGACGATGAGGCCGGAGCCCCGCTCCCGGGAGGCGCGGTGCTGAAGCATGTTCATGGGGGCGCTCCTCATCTCTGACCGATGTTGTAGAGGTTGAGGCTCATGTTCCGAACGTTGGACGTCGAGTCCATCAGAAACCGGCGGTGCATGTCGTCGGCCGCCGCCGCGGGGCTGTTGGAGAGGAGCGGCCGGCGATAGACATGGACGCCGCCGGGCACGGTCTTGCCGACCGAGGTCAGGGCCTGCGGCGTCCGGCCGAGGATCCAGATCCGGATCTGCTGGAGCCGGGCGATCTCGTCGATGCCCCAGCCGTCGTTCCAGGGCGACCAGCCGTCGAGGTCGTTGTCCATGTTCATGTCGCCGTTGTATTCGACCTGGAAATTCTCGATGTTCCGGGCGATCGGGAAATGGACGCCGTTGTGGGTGCAGTAGAGGACGCCGGCCTCGCCGACGTAGCCGTTGGCCTCCGTCATGGCGGCGCCGGCGGCCGCCCCGGTCGTGTCCAGCCAGTACTCCTTGACGTTGATGAAGCTGACGGAGCCGCCGTCGTAGTTGTTGGAGTCCGGGCAGGTCCCCGACAGGCCGCCCGGCGGGTCGACACCGGGGGCCAGGCCGGGCGAGCAGTTGATCTTCTCGGTGTTGCCGCCGGTGTTGTGCGTGACGTGGGTGATGACCCGGATCTCGGCCGCCCGGCAGGCCGAATCCGGGTTCGGCAGGATAACGACCATCTTGTTGGCGTAGAACTCGTCCGGATAGGAGTACTGCTCGAAGCTGTAGTCCTCGAGGTCGACCGTGACCGACGAGCCCTGATAACTGTGGATGGACAGGTTGAGCGGATCGTCGATATTGCCCATGAGGCGGATGCGGTCGGGCTGGACTTCGCCGCCGCCCGTCTGGGATTCGTTGTCCCAGCCCTGGACGAAATAGGACGCGAATTCCTCGGGCAGGCCGGCCCCGGCCATGCGCAGGTCGCGGGTCAGGAAGAACATCGCCGACCGGACGTCGTTCTGGATCTCGGTGACCATCTGCTGCTCGGCGGAGACCTTGTTGCTCCGGGCATAGATGGCCAGGGCGCCGAGGACGGCCGCCAGCATGACGCTGGCGCCGACCAGGAGCTCGATCATGGTGAACCCGCCCGGGCGCCGGAGGGCATGCGCGCGGAGACGTCTTTTCACGGCCTTTGCTCCCTTACCTGGTGATGATCGTCGAGATGAACGCCCGGGCCCGGTAGCGGTCGGGCTGGTCGATGAGGTCCTGGGGATCCGCGACGGCGATGTGCTCGGCCGAATAGATGCGGACCTGGATCCCGTAGGACACGGCCGTGGCCATGGAGATCGAGGTCACGCGCCGGTAGTCGTTCGATCCGTCGGCGTTCATGTCGATGAGCTCGTCGGTGACGTTGCCCCAGGCGCTCAGCTCGGCCGCGGTCAGGCCGCGGAGCCAGTCGATCTGCTGCTGGGCGAGATAGGTCGCGTTGGCGACCCGGTCGGCGTTCCGGTTGTTGGCCACGGCGATGAGGAAAAGCTGGGCCAGGCCGAGGACGGCCACGGCGACGAGGAACAGGCCGACCAGGACCTCGATCAGGCTGAAACCGCGGGTTCGCTTCGGTTGTCTCATCTCAAACGCTCTTCCTCTTGACGTACTGGATCGATCCGCCCATGTACATGCTCAGGACCCGCTCGTCGTCCTGGCCCTGGCGCAGGAGCTTCGGGCTCTGCAGGGCGATCGAGTTCTGACCGACGGTGTACTGGGGGAACATGCCGAGAGAGGAGAAGACGGCCACGGGATCGCCCGTCGTCGTATCGATCGGCAGGGCGATGGTGACGTTGAACCTCAGGGAGATGGTCTTGGGCGGCCCCTGGTGGGCCGAAGCCCAGGTCGTGCCGTCCTCCTGGAGGCTCTCCATCTGGTAGGCCCAGGCCGCTCCCCCTCCCAGGTGATAGAAGCGGACGCGATGGGCGACCCGGGTGTTGACGGCTTGGACCTTGGTCTGCTGCAGGAACGTCTGGATCTCGCGCGTCGCGTTCTCGAGGTTGCGCACGGACATCGTGTTCATGATGCTGGGGTAGGAGACGACCAGGAAGATACCCATGATGCCGAGGACGACCAGCACCTCGATCATGGTGAATCCCCGCGGAGCAGGACGCCGCACCTGTCTGTCCATGAGATATCCCTCTATCACGGCCTTATCCCTTTTATATAGCAAATGCGGCACCCGTTCAAGGCGACTCCCGGGGGGACGTTCCCCCGTTATGCAGTATGGCGGGAAGCCACCTGGGGGGACAATCATCGGCCCCGGTGAAGGCCCGGGTGATATTTCGAGGAGGAGCCTCACCGCGGGAGGCTAGCCAACCGGGCCGACCCCCCGGGAAGGGCCTCAGCGCCCCGACGCAACCAGTTCTTTGAGCCGCTCCGCCCCGGCGGCGCCGCTGTTGAAGAGGACGCAGCGGACGACATCGGCGAGCCGCCCGAAGAAGGCCCGCTGGGCCTCGATCTTCTCCGGCGATGCCCCGAGAAGGTGGGGGTTGTAGAAGGGCTGCGGCTGGCCTCCGGCCAGGGACCTCCTGGCCCCGGCCGCTTCCCCGGCCTCCAGGGCCCGCAGGGCTTCCTCCGGCGTGAGCTCGACCACGGCCGGGGATGTCGCGTCGTTCCGGAGCAGGACGAGCCAGCGCAGGTCCGTCCGCCGGACGGCCGCGGCCGGGCCGAGCCAGGCCGGGTCGAGCAGGGCGTGGGCCTCCTTGGCGGCCTTGTAGCAGTACGCCGAGCCCCGGTCGAGACGGCAATCGTCGGCCCGCCGGCATTCGCCGTCCTGGCAGTCCTCCTTGCGGACGACGACGTTCTCGCACTTGCAGCGGTCAAAGAGCCCCGCCAGGCGTCCGTCGAGCTCGACCGCGGACGTGGGCATGTAGAGCTTGCGCTCGACGCGCTCGGCCTGGGCCCGGCCGCCGGCCACCTCGACGAAGACGAGGTCGTTGGCCTGGAGCTTGAAGCGGTGGTCGGCCAGGAGTTCGAAGACGAGCTCCGTCTTCTTCGTCCCCGGGGGGCCGACCAAGATGAGGCCGCGGCCGTCCAGGTCGACCGACATGCCCCGGACCGCGCCGGCGGCGCCGCCGCCCGAGCGGGCGGCGATGTCCATAGCCAGGCCGAGGGCCAGGCCGCGGAGCGAGGCGAAGAGGTCGGTGTTGACCAGGATCCCGGTCTGCGTCGCCTCGTGATAGAAGCCCCGCGGCTCGCGGCCGGCGATGCCGTCGACGGCGTAGATGACGCCGTGCGGCCGGACGTCGGCCTCGGCCGGGGCGGGCGGGAAGCTCTCGACCCAGAAATCGTTGAGGTGGGCGACATTGGTCCGGAGCTGGAGGACGGTGCCGCCGATGCGGGCGTTCCACTCGTAGCGGCCCTCGTACCCGAGGTGGCTTTCCATCTCCGCGACCAGGGCGTCGCGCATCCGGGCGTCGGCGACGGCCTCGACGGGCACGGCCTTCTTCACCCGCGTGACGGCGTTGCTCAGGGCCAGGCGGCGGACCTTCTTGGCCGTCTTGAGCCCGGCCAGGGCCTCGGTCATCCGGTCCATGGCCTTCTCGAGGTTGGCCATCGACGTGGCGTAGGACAGGCGGATGTAGTCGTCGGCCCCGAAGGCGTCGCCGGGGACGATGGCCACGCGGGCCTCCTTGAGCAGGTAGTAGGCCAGGCCGTAGGAATTGCGGATCTTGGCCCCGTTGGCCTCCTTGTCGTAGAACGACTTGACGTTGGGGAAGAGGTAGAAGGCCCCCTGGGGCTTGAAGCAGGCCAGACCCGGCACGGCGGCCAGCCGCATCAGGCAGTAGTTGCGGCGGCGCTGGAACTCGGCGACCATCTTCTGGACCTCGTATTGGGGCCCCTCGTAGGCCTCGAGCGCCGCCTTCTGGGCGATGGAGCAGGCGTTGGAGGTCGTATGGCTCTGGATCTTGGACATGCCGTCGATGACCTCGGGCGGCCCGGCGGTGAAGCCGATGCGCCAGCCGGTCATCGAGTAGGACTTGGAGACGCCGTTGACGAGGACGGTCTTCTTCCGGATGTCCTCGCCGAGCGCGGCGAAGCTCGTGAACTTGAAGTTGTCGTAGGCCAGGCTGGCGTAGATCTCGTCGGCGATGACGTAGAGGTCCTCGCCCTTGACGACCTCGGCCAGGGCCAGGAGCTGGTCCTTCGTGTAGGCGCCGCCCGTCGGGTTGGACGGGTTGTTGAGGATGACGGCCTTGGTGGCCGGCGAGATCGCCGACTTGAGGGCCTCGGGCGTCAGCCGGAAGCCGTCCTCCTCCCGGGTCGGGACGATGACCGGCTTGCCCTTGGCCAGGGCGATGCACTCGGGGTAGGTGACCCAGTAGGGCGCGGGGACGATGACCTCCTCGCCCTCGTTGACCAGGGCCTGGACGACGTGGAAGAGGGAGGCCTTGGCCCCGGCCGAGACGATGATCTGCTTAGGCCCGTACTCGACGCCGTAGTCCTCCTTGAGCCGCTTGGCGATGGCCTTGCGCAGGGCCAGGATGCCGTCGCTCTCGGTATATTTCGTGAAGTTGTCGCGGATGGCCTTGATCCCGGCCTCCTTGATGTTCTCGGGGGTCGGGAAGTCGGGCTCGCCGACGCTGAGGTCGACGACGTCGAGGCCCTCGGCCCTCATGGCCTTGGCCTTGGCCGAGATCTTCAGCGTGGGGGAGGCGCCGATGCGCTGGACTCTTTCGGAGATCATGATTCACCTGCCTCGCCGTCCGGCCGGGGGCTCACTTCTTGGCGTCCTTGGCCTCGGGAGAGAGCTTGGACTTCAGGAATTCCCGGATGTCGGCGCCGGTCAGGGACTTGACGACCTCGGGCATCTGGGCCAGGACCTGGGCCACCTGGCCGGTGATCTTGGTCGTGCCGAGCTCCTTGTCGCCGCCGACGATGACGATCTTGTCGACCTTGGAGAGCGGCTCCGAGACGGCCCTGGCCAGCTCGGGCAGGGCCTTGATATAGGTGTCCATGACCGCGGCCTGGGTGTACTTCTCCCAGGCCTGGGCCTTCTTCATCATGGCCTCGGCCTCGGCCGAGCCCTTGGCCCGGATCTCGTCGGCCCCGGCCAGGCCCTCGAGCTTGAGGGCCTCGGACTTGCCCTTGGCCTCGGCGGTGATGCGGAACTCCTCGGCCTCGGCCTCGGCCTTGATCTGGTACTTGCGGGCGTCGGCCGGCTTGATGACCGTGGACTCGAGCTCTTTTTCCTTGCGGGCGATCTCGAGCTGCTCGATCTTGATGGCTTCTTCCTTCTCGACCTGCCGGACCCGGGCTTCCTCTTTCTTCAGCTCTTGGCTGATGCGATTGCGCTCGAGCTCGTAGGAAAAGTCAGCCTGGGCCTTCTTGGCGTTGACCAGGACCTGGGACTCGGCCTTCTTGGCCTCGTTCTCCCACTGGGCCTTGGCGATCTGGGCCTCGGACTGGAGCCGGGCCACCTCGGCCTCCTTGCGGGCCATGGACGACTTGATGATCGACTCTTTCTCGGTCTCGGCCTGGGCGATCGAGGCGTCGCGCTTGGCGGCGGCGATCTGGGGCTTGCTCAGGGCGTCGATGTATCCCTGCGTGTCGCTGATGTCCTTGAGGGAGAAGGAGAGCATGACCAGGCCCATGGCCTGGAAATCCTCCTTGACGGCCGCCGTGACGCGCTTGGAGAACTCCGAGCGGCCGCGGTAGATCTCCTCGACGGACATGCCGCCGATGACCTCGCGGACCTTGCCCTCGAGGACGTTCACGGCCACGTCGCGCACGCCGTCGCGGCCGCTGCCCAGGAACTGCTCGGCGGCCCGGTGGATGGTCTCTTCGGAGGAGTCGATCTTGACCTGGGCCGAGGCCTCGGCCATGATCGGCACCCCGCCGCTGGTCAGGACCTCGGGCGTGCGGATGCCGACGGGGATGATGTCCATGGGGAGGACGTAGACCTTTTCCATGCCCGGCCAGACGAAAACGCCGCCGCCGAGGCGGTAGCGGTAGCCGACCTTCTGCCTGGTGCCGTCGGCCCGGGCGATGGAGCGCTTGCGGCCGCCGGCGATGATGAGGGCCTCGTTCGGCCCGACCTTGCGGTAGCGCAGGGCCATGACCAGGATGACCAGGGCGAAAAAGGCGACGACGGCGCCGGCGAGGATGAGCCAGGATGTCAGGTGCATAGCGACCTCCTCGAGAAGGCTTTCCCGGCCGTGGGGGGGGGCGGAATTCGTAAAAAAACGCCCCTCCGGCCGGCTTCCGGGCCTCTCGGTGAATTGGGTTAGAGAGGCTTGATTCTATGGATTATCGGGGAAGGTTGTCAAGCCGAAGCCGGGGCCCGGCTCATTTATCTTTGTACCCGTAGGCCATGAAGAGGATGCTCTTTTCCTTGAGGGCCCTTTTCTGGGCCTGGATGATCCGGGCGATGCCCTTGTCGGCCATCTTGAGCAGCCCCGTCAGGTCCCGGCGGCCGAAGGGGCCTTTCTCGGCCCCGGCCTGGACCTCGACGAGCTCGCCGCGGTCGGTCTCGATGACGTTCATGTCCAAGTCCGCCTGGCAGTCCTCGGAATAGTCCAGGTCGAGGAGAGGCCGGCCGCGGACGAGGCCCACGCTGACGCCGGCCACGAGGTGGCGCAGGGGCATCTGGCCGACCAGCCCCTGGTCCATCATCTTCTTGAGGGCCAGGCCCAGGGCGACGCAGCCGGCCGTCACCGAGGCCGTCCGCGTTCCGCCGTCGGCCTGGATGACGTCGCAATCGATGATGATCTGCCGCTCGCCGAGGGCCTCGAGGTCGGTCACGGCCCGGAGGGCCCGGCCGACCAGGCGCTGGATCTCCTGGGTCCGGCCGGAGATGCGGCCGGCCGTGCGCTCGCGCGGCGTCCGCTCGGCCGTGGCCCGGGGCAGCATGGCGTATTCGGCCGTCACCCAGCCCCGGCCGCAGCCGCGCAGGAACGGCGGCACGCGCTCCTCTATCGTAGCCGCGGCCAGGACGCGGGTCCGGCCGCATTCGACCAGGGCGGAGCCGTCGGCGAAATCGATGTAGTCGAGGGTGATGCGAAGGGGCCGGAGCTCGGTCGTCCGGCGCTTGTCGGCCCGGGGGGCATCGGCTCCGGGCGCGGCGGTCTTGGGCTTGGCGGTCATGATCGTCCTTGTCGTGCGCGAGCGGGACCCGAAAGCCCCGGCGCGGGTTAGCGGATCCAGATCGACGGCTGCTTCGCCTGGGCGAGGGAATCCTCGAGGTCCCTGGCCGCCTTCTGGGCGTCCACCTGGGCCTTGAGCAGCTTGTCGTAGGTGTCGCTGATCTGGGCCTGCAAGAGCTCGCGCGATTTGAGATTGTCGAGCGAGTAGAATTCCTGGTAGAGCGCGTTCATCTTGAGCGTCAGGAGCTCGACCAGCTGCTGCTTGTCCTCGGCCGCCTGCCGCAGCTCGGCCGTCCGGGCCTCGGCGCTCTTGAGGGCTTCGGCCCTGGCCTGCTCCGTCGGCGTCTCGACCGGCTTCGCCGGCTCGGCCTCGGCCGCCTCGGGCTTGGCTTCGACGGCGGCGGCCTCGGCGCCCGCGACGGCCGCGGCCGGCACCGCGCCCTCCTGGGATTTGGCCTCCGCCCCTTCGGCGGCCGCTTCTTCCGCGACCAACTCCTGCGTCGTCTCGACCGCCGGGCGTTTCTTGACCCTGGCCACATCGGCCGAGGTGATCACGGCGGCCGGTTTGCCCTTGACGGCCGCCCGGCGCTCCTTCTCTTTTTTGGCCAGGTCGGCCAGGCTCTGGGCCTGGAGAAAGGAAATCAGAAGAAGGGGCAGGAAAAGCGCCGCCAGCCGCCTCGTCGTCCTCATGGGTCGACCCTCCTTCAGTCCAGGGGGATTATCTTGGATTTAGTCGCGCGTGTCAAACCCGGGTGCGGCCCGGCGCCAAGCCGGCGGGAGGCGGCGGTCCGGACGATCAGGCGGCGGCCCGCCGCCCGGACCTCGACCGCGCCATCGAGGTCGGTCCGCAGGACCTCGGCCCCGGCCCGGGCGCAGCGGTCCAGGAAGGCGGGGCTGGGGAAGCCGTAGGGGTTGCCTTCGCCGGCGGAGACGAGCACCAGCCTGGGCCGGACGGCCGCCAGCAGCTCGGCCGAGGTGGATGCCGCGCTGCCGTGATGGCCGGCCTTGAGCACGTCGCTCCGCAGGCCGATGCCCGAGGCCAGCAGGGCCCGCTCGGCCTCCGGACCGGCGTCCCCCATGAAAAGAAAGGACACCCCGTCGCATGTCAGCCGCAGGACCAGCGAGTCCTCGTTGGCCTGCTCGGCCGGCGGAGAGCCCCCGGAGGGGTCGAGAGGGTGGAGGACCTCGACGGCGGCCGGGCCGAGGCCGAGGAGGACGCCGCGGCCGCAGCGGCGCCGGACGGTCCGGGCCGGCAGCGCCCGGAGGAGCTCGCCGTAGGGGCCCTGCGGCGGGGCGGACCGTCCCTCCCAGAACTCGCCGATCCGGAAATCGCGGGCCAGGGCGGCGAGGCCGCCCGCGTGATCGGGATGGGCGTGGGTCAGGGCCAGCCGGTCGAGGCGGGTGATGCGCTTGCGCCAGAGGACGGGCGCGACGACCCGCTCGCCGACGTCGAACGGCGACCCGGCCAGCCCGCCGCCGTCGATGAGCAGGGTCCGCCGGCCGGGGACCTCGACCAGGATGGACTCGCCCTGGCCGACGTCGATCAGGGTGACCCGGAGGCCGGCCGGCGAGGCCCGGAACGGGGAAGCGGCCACGAGCCCGGCGAAGGCCAGGGCGGCGGCCAGAGTGATCGGCCTCTGGAAACGGCGGCGGGGCCGGAGCAGCAGGAGGCCGAGGGCCGCGTAATAGCCGCAGACCGCCCAGGCCTTTGGCGTCGGCACGCGGGGGGACAGGAACGGCAGGGCGTCGAGCGAATGGGAGACCAGGCCGAAGAGCGCGACGAGGAGCCGGAGGGCCGCGGCCGGGAGCGCGGCGGCGCCGGGGAGGAGGGCGGCGAACGGCAGGAAGGCGTAGCCGACGCCCATGATCAGCCCGACCAGGGGGATGGCCGGGAAGTTCAGGAGGAGCGACGAGAACGAGACGCGGTTGAAGCTGCGGGCGATGACCGGCGCCGCGCCGAGGAAGGCGGCGGCCGACATCGCGGCCAGGTCGCCGATCTTTAGGGGCAGCCGCGGCAGGCGGCGGGCGAGAGGCGGCATGAACAGGATGATCGTCAGGGTCGCGGCGTAGGTCAGCTGGAAGCCGACGTCGAAGAGGCTGGCCGGGTTGGCCAGGAGAAGGGCGAAGGCGCTGGCGGCGATCGTGTTGAGGACGTGGACGTCCTTCCACAGGAGCCGGCCCGCCAGGACGGCCAGGGTCATGATCACGGCCCGCAGCACCGACGGGCTGCCTTCGACGAGCGCGGTATAAAAGATCAGGAACAGGGCCAGGGCCAGGCTCGAGGCCCGGCGGGAGAGGCGGACGGCGCGGAAGAGCGAGAAGAGGAGCAGGTTGATGATGGCGATGTGCCCGCCGGAGATGGCGAAGAGATGGTAGAGCCCGGTCGCCTGGAGGTTGTCGACCGTGGCCGCGTCCAGGCGGCCGTCCTCGCCGAGGAGGAGGGCCTCGAGCACGGCGCCCGCCGGGGAGATGTCCAGCCCGTCCGGGGCGGGGAAGCGCCGCTCGAGCTCGGCTTGGATGGCCAGGCGGAGGCGCGACACCAGGGCCCGGGCCGAGCCGGCCGGGGCGGGCCCGGCCCGGGCGACGAGGAGGGAGGACTTTGTCGCGCCGCGGCGGTGGATGCCCAGGGTCCGGAGGTATCGCTCGTAGGAGAAGGTCCCGAAATTGCGGAACGAGCCGCCGGAGGCGAGCCGGACAGAGGCCCGGACGAGGTCCCCGGAGAGGAGATCGAGGCGCGGGCGCCGGCCGCGGGCGAAGGGCACGCCGAGACGGAGACGGCCGCGGACGGGCCTCGCCCGTCCGTCCGCCGAGACGGAGGCGACGTCGAGGAACAGGATGTCCCGGTCGGGCTCGCGGCCGGGCGACCGATAAAGCCGTCCGGTCACGTCGACGTAGCCCCCGGCGGCCAGCGTGTGCAGGGGATTGGCCTCGTAGCGGCGCTGGCCGGCCGCGTAATGGGCGGCGCCCAGGGCGGTCGCGGCGGCCAGGACGAGGACCGCGGCGGCCCGGTCGCGGCGCCGGGCGAAGAAGGCCCAAGCGGCGGCCAGGGAGGCGACCGCCGCGACCCAGGCGGGCCCCGGCGGCAGGGACGTCGCCGAGCCGGCGGCGATGCCGGCCACGAGGGCGGCCGTCAGGAAGGCGAAGGGATAGGGGCTGACCTTCAGGACGCGGGCCGGCCCGCGGCCAGGGCGCTCTGGCCTTCCAGGGCGTCGAGGACGAGGTGGCAGAGCACCCGGACGCCGATCGGGATGGCGTTCTCGTCCGGGCTGAAGGCCGGGCTGTGCAGCGGCGCCGCCGGCTGGCCGGGGGGCCGGACGCCCAGGAAGAAGAAGAAGCCGGGGGCCTTGCGGGCCAGGAAGGCAAAATCCTCTCCGATCATCTGCGGCTTCCATTCGATGACCCGGTCCTTGCCCAGGAGCCGGACCAGCGTCGGCGTCATGGACGCGGCCAGCTCCGGATTATTAAAGACGGACGGGTTGCCCGGGTTATACTCATACTGGTAGCCGGCGCCGTAGATCCCGGTGATGTTCTTGACGATGCTCTCCATGAGGGCCGGGAACTTCTTGCGGTTGGCCTCGCTCAGGGTCCGGATGGTGCCCTCGAGGACGACGCGGTCGGCGATGATGTTGCGGCGGGTGCCGCCGGAGATGGTGCCGACGGTCAGGACGGCCGGGTCGGTCGGGTCCGAGGCCCGGCTGACGACCGTCTGGAGCGCGGTGACGATCTCGGCGGCGATGACGACGGCGTCCACGCCCTCCTGCGGGCGGGCGCCGTGGGCGCTGCGGCCCTTGACGACGATGGTGAAGCTGTCGGAGGCGGCGGTCACGTTACCCGTGGCGAAGAGGACCCGGCCGGTCGGCTCGGGCCAGACATGAAAGCCGAAAACGGCCGAGACCGGCGGGTTGTCGAGGGCCCCCTCCCGGACCATGAGATCCGCTCCGCCTTCCTCGCCTTCGGGCGCGCCCTCCTCCGCCGGCTGGAAGAGGAAGGTGACGGTGCCCTTGAGGTCGTTCTTGAGGGCCCGGAGCACCAGGGCCGCGCCGACGGCGATGGCGCTGTGGACATCGTGGCCGCAGGCGTGCATGACGCCGGGGTTCAGGGACTTGTAGGGCAGGCCGGTCGTCTCCTGGACCGGCAGGGCGTCCATGTCCGCCCGCACGGCCACGGACGGTCCGGGCTGGCCGCCGCGCAGGACGGCGACGATCCCGGTCTTGGCCACGCCGGTGCGGACCTCGAAGCCGAGCGGTTGGAGGGTCGCCGCGATGAGGCGGGCCGTCTCGACCTCGCGGTTGCCGAGCTCGGGATTCATGTGGATGAAGCGCCGGATCTTGACGATCCCGGCCTTGTTCTTCTCGATCTCCTGGTCGACGCGCCGGGCGGTCTTGGGGTCGACGGCCCCGGCCGGGCGCGGCGCGGCGGCCAGGGCGGCGAACAGGGCCAGGACGGCCAGAACGGGGATGGCGGGACGCTTGGGAATTCTGATCATGGCCTGTGGTTCCTCGGAAAGATCATCCCGGCGCGGGGACCGGCCGGGATCCTGAAGCCGGCGGACGAGCGGACGACGGCGGCGCGGCTACTTCTTCTCTTCGGCCTTCTGCTGCAGCTCGCCCTTCTTCTTCTCGATGAAATCGCGGATGGCGTCGACGCCCTCGCCGGTCTTCTCCTTGACCAGGCGGATGCTCTTCTCGGCCTCCTTGGCGATCTTCTCGTACCCTTCCATGGCCGCTTCTCCGGTCTTGGCGGCCTGTTCCTTGATCTTCTTGCGGGTCTCCTTGCCGCTCGCGGGAGCGACCAGGATGCCCAGGATGAAGCCGGCCGTGGCGCCGACGGCGAACGTCAGGAGCGAGTCCCAGAAATGGCTGTCTTTTGTCTCACCCATCCTTCTTCTCCTTTCTTTTCCTCAGCTGCCGCAGGCCGAAACTGATGAGAGGGAACAGGATCGGCCAGTACTTCGACGACGGCCGGATGACCTTGGACGTCAGGAAGAGGGAGATCTCCGAGAGGCCGGAGACGGCCTTCTTCGACGCCGCCAGGACCTCCCCGACGTCGTTCAGGCTGGCGTTGATCTTGGCTTCGATGACCTTGAACTCGTCCATCGCCTCCTGGGCCTTGATCAGGGTCCGCTCGCCTTCCCGGGCGGTCCGGCGGAGCTGGTTCAAAAAGAGGACGAGGTAGGTCACGGCGACGACGGCCGCGACGGTCAAAATGATCCCCAGGACCTGGTTCAGGGTCAGCGTCATGGCAGCTATACCGTAAGACAAATGGCGGGGATTGTCAATTTCCCCATATGGGCCGGACCCGGATCCCCTGCGGCCGGCCTATTTCCAGAGCAGCTTGCGGGGGGTGGGGAGCCGGTGGACCTTTTCCAGGCGGTCGAGGAGTTCCGGATAGCGGGCCTCCTCCCGGGCCTCGACGGCCGCTTCCCATTCGGCGAGAAGGGGATCGGCGACGAGCTCGTGCTCGCGGCGGAGGGCCCGGTTGACGCCGCGCAGGGCCTGCCACTGGATGATCATGATGATCGCCAGGACATAGAAAACGAGGTTCGGGCCGGGCAGCAAGGCGATGAGGCCGGTGAACGGGACGAGGACGGCCTCGACGGCCAGGGCGACGATGTGGCGCGTCCGCTGGCGTTGGAGGAAGAAGAACAGCCGGGCCTTGACCGTCCGCTCGTCCTGGCGCCCGGCGTGAAGGATGCGGAGGGGGCCCTGGCCGTCCCGTCCGGCGTGCTCGAAGGCCTGTTCCTGGATGAGGCTCCGGGGGTTGAGCCCGATGACCTTCTTCTTGGCCGTCTCCCAGATCTCGCGGGTTTTGGAAAAGCCGGCCGGGATCGGGCCGAGCGGGCCGGCGGAGAAGAAGCGCGGCTTGCGGCGGTAGTCGCGGACGAAAAAAAAGTCCATGGAACCTCATTCTATCATACGGCCCGGCCGCCGCCCTTGTTCCGCCGGACACGGCCAAACCCAAGAGAGGGTCAAACCTACTTTTTACTCATTTTTGAGTAAAAAGTAGGTTTGACCCTCTCTGAATGACCCGCGCTTAACGCTTTTTGTGGAGCAGGTAGAGGAAGAACGGGGCGCCGACGGCGGCGGTGATGACGCCGATCGGCAGCTCGGCGGGGAGGAGGTTGCGGGCCAGGAGATCGCAATAGAGAAGGAACGTGCCGCCGGCCAGGGCCGAGGCGGCGAAGAGGCGGCGGTGGCTCGGGCCGATGAGGAGGCGGACCCAGTGCGGCACGACGAGTCCGACGAAGCCGATGATGCCGCTCACGGCGACGCCCAGCGAAGCCAGCAGGGCCGACAGGGCCAGAAAGACCTTGCGGACCCGCCGGACGGGGCTGCCCAGGGCCTGGGCCGTCTCGTCGCCCAGGGCCAGCAGGTCCATGTCGCGGGCCAGCCAGATCGAGCCGGCCAGGCCCAGCGCGACCCACGGCGCGATGGCCGCCGCCTGGCTCCACTCGGCCAGTTGGAAGCTGCCAAGGAGCCAGAAGACGGCCCGGTCGTAGGAGTCCGAACGCATGAAGAGAAGGAACGAGGTCAGGGCCGAGGCCAGGGACCCGGCGGCGATGCCGGTCAGGAGCAGGGTTTCGACCTTGAAGCCGCCGCGGCGAAGGGACAGGACATAGACGAGCGAAACGATGGCCAGCCCCGAGACGAAGGCGAAGAGCCCGGGGCCGCTGAAGCCGAAGGCCGCCGCCTCGAAGCCCAGCAGGGTGGCCGTGACGGCCCCGAGCGACGCGCCGGAGGAGACCCCGACGACGAAGGGATCGGCCATCGGGTTGCGGAAATAGCCCTGGAGGATGGCCCCCGAAAGGGCCAGGGCGGCCCCGACGAGAAAGGCCAGGACGGCCCGGGCCAGGCGAAGATCCACGAAGATGGCGGCGTGCACGGGATCGGGGGCCCGAAGGAAGCGGACCAGGTCGGCGGGCGTCGTCATGACCGGGCCGGTCAGGAGAGAAAGGACCATGCCAGCCAGGAATAAAAACAGGGACACCGCCCAGAAGATCCTCCGGCCGGACCTGACGCTCACGCCGGGCCTCCGAACCGCTCGGGGTGGAGCAGCGCGGCCATGCGGGCCAGGACGTCGACCAGCCGGGGGCCGAAGCGGCTGGCCGCGTTCTCGTCGATCTCGTAGATCCGGCCCGCCCGGACCGCCTCGACGCCGGCCAGCCCGGGCATGCGGACCAGGCGCTCCCGGCCGGCCTCGAAGTCGGCCCGCGATCGGGCCAGGATGAAGACGACGTCCGGATCGTCCTTGATGATCCTCTCGCGCTTGTAGAGGATCCATTTCTTCGGCATCGCCGCGGCCACGTTGGCGCCGCCGGCCCGGGCGATGAGGTCGTTGACGTAGCTCGCACCGCCGCACGTCCAGAGCCCCTGGCCGTAGAGGAGCACGAAGGCCTTGGGCCGGGTCTCGATTCCGCCCAGGGCCGCGTCCACCGCTTCGAGGCGCGCCCGAAGGGAGGCGGCGATCTCGGCCGCCCGGCCTTCCGTCCGCGTCACCCGCCCCAGACGCTCGACGAGGCGTCCCAGGCCGTCGAGGCCTTCGCCGATGTCGAGCACGAAGACGGGCAGGCCGAGCCGGCGGACCCGCTCGACGAGGCGCAAAGGATTGCCGCGGAAGGCGATGACGAGATCGGGGTCGAGCGAGCGGATGACCTCGACGTTCGGGTCGACCAGGCCGCCGATCCGGCGGATGGAGGCGGTCTCCGGCGGATGATCGCAGAAACGGGTCACGCCGACGACCCGGCCGCCGAGGCCGAGGGCGAAGAGGATCTCGGTGATGTTCGGGGCCATGGAGACGATCCGGCGCGGCGTCTCGGCCGGCAGGGGGAAGGGCCGGCCGAGGTCGTCCCGGACGTCCTGGGCGGCCGCGGCCGAAACGGACGCCAGGAGCAGGCAGAAGGCCGCCAGGACCGCGGGGCCCGCGAAGCTTCGGCCGGCCGCCGGCCCGCTCATGGCTTCTCCCCGACGCCGGCCAGCGAGACCTCCGGCCGGCCGCTGCGGGAGTTGGCGCGAATGTCGACGTCGGCCCCGAAGATCCGGCGGATGTTCCCGGCGGTGACCGTTTCTTCGGGCGGTCCCTCGGCCGCGATCGTCCCGCCGGCCAGGAACACCAGGCGCCCGGCGTAGGCCGCGGCCAGGTTGATGTTGTGCTCGGCGACCATGACGGCCTTGGCCCGCTCCTTCTGCAGACGGGCCAGGAGACGGTAGATCTCGACCTGGTAGGCGATATCGAGGTGGCTGCTGGGCTCGTCGAGCAGGAGCAGCGGCGCGTCCTGGGCCAGGGCCCGGGCGATGAACACCCGCTGGCTCTCGCCGCCGCTCAGCTGGGACAGCCGCTGGCCGCGCAGGGCCTCCACATCGGTCCAGCGCATGGCCTCGGCCGCGGCGGCCTCGTCCTCGGCCGAGAACCGCTCCAGCCGGCCCTGGCGGGCGAAGCGGCCCATCAGGACGATCTCCCCGACGGTGTACTCGAAGACCGGCTCGGCCAGTTGCGAGACGTAGGCGATCCGGGCGGCCAGCCGCCGCGGGCCCAGGCCGGAAACGTCCTCGCCGCCGCAGCGGACCCGGCCCGCGGACCGGCCGATGAGGTTCTGGACGGCCTTGATCAGCGTGCTCTTGCCGGAGCCGTTCCGCCCCAGGATGGCCACGAACTCCCCCGGCTCGACGGCCAGCGAGACGTCGTGGATGACGGTCCGGCCGTCGTACCCGGCCGACAGGCGATCGATCTCGAGGAAGCTCATCTCCGTTCCGCGCCTCCCCAGTATAGCCATTCATCCCGGCGAATTCCACGTTCGCCCGGGGTTCGGGCCTCGCGACGGCCCCCCGAAAGCGGCCCGGCGATTCCTTGACTTGCCGGGGGAATGAAACTAAGATGAAAAGCCCGTTCTTGAGAGGAATTTAGGATCATGATCGAGACCTACGACTTTGCCGCGATCGAGGCGAAATGGCAGAAAGCCTGGGCCGAGCGGCGGGCCTTCGCGGCCACCGAGGACCCCGCCCGCCCGAAGTTCTACTGCCTGGAGATGTATCCCTATCCGTCCGGCCGCATCCACATGGGCCACGTCCGCAACTACTCCATCGGCGACGTCATCGCCCGGCAGAAGCGCATGGCCGGGGCCAACGTCCTGCACCCGATCGGCTGGGACGCCCTGGGCATGCCGGCCGAGAACGCGGCCATCAAGCGCGGCACCCACCCGCAGACCTGGACCCTCGGCAACGTCGCCCACATGCGCACCCAGCTGCAGCGCCTGGGCATCAGCTACGACTGGGACCGCGAGGTCAACACCTGCCTGCCCGAATACTACAAGTGGAACCAGTGGATCTTCCTGCGCATGCTCGAGCGCGGCCTGGCCTTCCGCAAGGAGAGCTGGGTCAACTGGTGCCCGCAGTGCCGGACCGTCCTGGCCAACGAACAGGTCGTCGGCGGCGGCTGCTGGCGCTGCGAAACGCCCGTGACGCAGAAGAAGATGGAGCAGTGGTTCCTCAAGATCACCGCCTACGCCGACGAGCTCCTGTCCGGCCACGCCGCCCTGGGCAAGTGGCCCGAGCACGTCCTGCAGATGCAGAAGAACTGGATCGGCAAGAGCACCGGCGCCCACGTCCGCTTCGGCCTCGAGGGGACGGCGACGGACATCGAGGTCTTCACGACCCGCATCGACACGATCTACGGCGCGACCTTCCTCGTCGTCTCGGCCGAGCACCCGGTCGTCGCCGAGCTCATCCGGGGGCCGCGGGAAAAGGAGCTCGGCGCCTGGGTGGCCCGGACGGCGGCCGAGATGCGCAAGCGCCGGGACGTCGGCGAGACCGAGAAGGACGGCGTCGACACCGGCCGCAAGGCCGTCAACCCCTTCACCGGCGAGCGCATCCCGATCTGGATCGCCAACTACGTCCTGATGGATTACGGCACCGGCGCGATCATGGGCGTTCCGGCCCACGACGCCCGCGACTTCGAGTTCGCCAAGGCCTACGGCATCCCCATCCGGACGGTCATCGCTCCGCCGGACAAGGCCGGCGAAAGGTTCGACGCCGAGCCCGCGGAACCGTTCGAAGAGCCGGGCGTCCTGGTCAACTCCGGCCCGTTCTCAGGCCTGCCCAACGACAAGGCCATGGAGGAGATGGGGAAGCACGCCGAGGACAAGGGCTTCGGCCGGCGCAGCACCATCTTCCGGCTCCGGGACTGGGGCATCTCCCGCCAGCGCTACTGGGGGACGCCCATCCCGGTCATCTACTGCGACCGCTGCGGCGTCGTCGGCGTGCCCGACAAGGACCTGCCCGTCGAGCTGCCGTTCGACGTCGAGTTCACCGGCGAGGAGGGCTCGCCCCTCGAGCGCCTGGAGGGCTTCGTCCACGCGACCTGCCCGAAATGCGGCGGCCCGGCCCGGCGCGAAACGGACACGATGGACACCTTCGTCGATTCGTCGTGGTACTTCTTCCGCTACTGCTCGCCGCGCGAGACCTCGCTGCCGTTCCGGCCCGAGGACGCCAAGAAGTGGCTGCCCGTCGACCTTTACATCGGCGGCGTCGAGCACGCCATCCTGCACCTGATCTATTCGCGCTTCTTCACCAAGGTCCTGCGCGATCTCGGGATGACCGACATCGCCGAGCCCTTCCCGCACTACCTGGCCCAGGGCATGGTGACCAAGGACGGCTCGGCCATGTCCAAGTCCAAGGGAAACATCGTCGATCCCGACGAGATCTTCGAGCGCTACGGGGCCGACGCCATGCGCGTTTTCATCCTCTTCGCCTCGCCGCCGGACAAGGAGTTCGCCTGGGCGGAGGAGGGTCTCGACGGCTGCTATCGCTTCCTCGTCCGGGTCTGGACCATCGTCGCCGAGAGCCTCGACCTCTTCGCCGGCCCGGCCGGCGACGTCGACCCGTCCTCCGCCCTGGTCCGCAAGGTCCACCAGACCGTCCGCAAGGTGACCGAGGACATCGGCGTCCGCTTCCACCTCAACACGGCCGTCAGCTCGATCATGGAGCTTTACAACATGACCCGCAGGGAGCGGGACGCGATGCGGCAGACGCCGGCCGGGCGGGCCGGCCTGCGGCTGGCCCTCGAGACGATGATCCGGCTGCTCTCGCCCTTCGCCCCGCACCTGGCCGAGGAACTCTGGGAGAGGACCGGCCACGCCGGCCTGCTCATGCTCTCGGCCTGGCCGGACTTCGACCAGGCCCTGGCCCGCGAGGAGATGGCCACCATTGTCGTCCAGGTCAACGGCAAGGTCCGCGACCGGTTCGAGACGGAGCCCGATACTCCCGAGGCCGGGCTCGAAGCCGCCGCCCTGGCCCTGCCCAAGATCCAGGCGGCCCTCGGCGGCCGGACGCCGCGCAAGGTCATCGCCATCAGGGACAAGCTGGTCAACATCGTCGGCTGACGGCCGCCGGAGGGCGCCGACCGCGACCATGAAGAGACCGACCGATCGCCCGTTCGCTCTGGCCGCCGCCGTCTGCCTGGCGGCCTGGCTGGCCGCCGCGGCCGGCTGCGGCTACCGCCTGCGCGGCACCGGCTCGGGGCTGCCGCCCGGCATCAAGACGCTCTGCGTGCCCATGTTCCGGAACCAGACGACCCGCTACGAGCTCGACGTCAAGCTGACCCGGGCGGTCATCAACGAGCTCGTCGCCCGGGGCCGGGTCCGGATCGGCGACGACGCGGCCGCGGCCGACGCCGTACTGACCGGCGAGATCACCGGCTTCCAGGCCAACCCCATCGGCTTCAGCGGGGCCAACCAGGCCGACAAGTACAACATCACCGTCACGGCCCGGGTCACGTTGAAGGGCCGGAACGCCGCGGAGCCCCTCTTCGACAACCCCGGCTTCGTCTATCAGCAGGAATACGACGTCCCGCCCGGCTCCAGCTTCGAGTCGGTCCAGACAGAGGCCCTCGACAAGATCGCCGGCAGATTCGCCCGCAGCCTCGTCGTCAGCATCCTCGAGGGGTTCTAGCGTGGCCGGCCCGGCGATCCAGGGGGGCCTGCGACCCGAGACGCTCCTCCCCGGCTATCTCTTCTTCGGCGAGGAGGATTACATCGCCGAGGAGTTCCTGGCGGAGCTCGAGGGCCTTCTGGCCGGTCAGGCCGGCGGCGAGTTCCATCTGACCCGCCTCGGCCTGGACGAGGCCAAGTGGCGGGACGTGGTCGATGCCGCCCGCACGGCGCCCTTCCTGTTCGAACCGTGGCGCGCCCTCCTCGTCCGGGTGCCCGAGCGCAAGCCGTCCGAGCGGGGCGGGGGAGGCGGCGGGGCGGAAGGCGGCGAGGGCCGGGGCCCCAAGTTCCTGCCGGCGCTCGACCAGAAGATCCTGAAGGAATATTTCGCCGACCCGCCCTCGCGCACGGTCGTGGTCATCGTCCGGCCAGGCAGCGTCCGCCGGGACGATGCCTTCGTCCGCTTCTTCCAGTCCCTGCCGAAGTCGGCCTTTTCCGTCGTGGAGATGAAGCGGCTGACCGAATACCGGCTGATGCTGCGGGCCGACGAGAAGGCCCGCTCGCTCGGCAAGTCGCTAACGGACGGGGCTAAGAAGCGGCTCTTCGAGCTGCTGGGACAGGACCTGCGCCTGATGATGAACGAAGTCGAGAAGCTGGCCGTCTTCGTCGGCGAGAAAAAGGGCATCGACGAAGGCGACGTCGACCTGGCCACGGCCGGCCAGCGCAGCTTCCAGGCCTACGACCTCGACGACGCCCTGGCCGCCGCCGACTTCGCCAGGGGGGTGGCCATCCTGGGCGATCTCTTCGCCGAGGGCGAACGGTCCGAGGTCATCCTCGGCCGCCTGGCCGGATTCCTCCGCGACGTCCTGGCCGCCCAGGCCTGGCTGCGGGAGAAGAGCCGGACCAAGGACGAGATCTTCCAGAGCGTCTTCCCCTACATCTCGCGGAACTACGCGGACCTGTACCGGCGCAAGTACGAGAATTTCTTCGGCACGGTCGAGGGCCTCGCCCCGGCCGAGCTGAACGCCCTGCTGCGGAAGCTCCGCCAGCTGGACCGAACGCTCAAGACCACGGGATCGAAGGACGCGGGCGAGAAGGTCCTCTTCGAGGCCTTCCTGAGGGAATATTGCCTGGCGCGAAAGAAGCGGACGCTTATTTCGCCGCTGTAGGAGCGAGGGCCGCAACCTGCCGGCTCAGCCGGGATTTGTAGCGGCTGCCGGTGTTCTTCTTGATGGACCCCTTCTTGACCGAGGTGTCGACGGCCTTGAAGACGGCGGGGAGCAGCTTGGCGGCCGCCTCGCGGTCCTTGGCGGCAAGGGCTTCCCGGACCTTGCGCATCTCGGTGCGCAGGGCGGACTTGTTCTGCGTGTTGACGGATTTCCGGCGCAGGCTGCGGCGGTGCTGCCGTATCGCTGATTTGTGACGGGCCATTGCGTTCTCCTCTTGAAAGGGGCCTATGATAGAATATCGAGGCCTTAAAGTCAAACGGCCGCGGCGTCCGGGGAGGCGCTTCCCCCCGGGCCCGGGCCGGCGCCGAGGAGTGCCGTGAAGATCGTTCTCCAGAGGGTCCGGGAGGCCCGCGTCGACGTCGCCGGCCGGACCGCCGGCCGCGTCGGCCCCGGCCTCTGCCTGCTGGTCGGCGTCGAACGGGGCGACGGCGAGGCCGACGCCGAATACCTGGCCCGGAAGTGCGTCGAGCTGCGCATCTTCCCCGACGCCCAGGGCAAGATGAACCTGTCGCTGGCCGAGGCCGGCGGCCAGGTCCTGGCCGTCTCCCAGTTCACCCTGGCCGGCTCGGTGCGCAAGGGCCGCCGGCCGAGCTTCGACGGCGCGGAGGAGCCGGCCCGGGCGGCCGCTCTCTTCGATCGCTTCGTCGGGGCGGTCCGGGCCCTCGGCCCGGCCGTCGAGACCGGCGTCTTCCAGGCCATGATGCAGGTCCATATCGTCAACGACGGACCGGTGACGTTCGTCCTCGAATCGAGGCCCGGCGGGGGCCGGGACGAGGGGTGAGGCGTCCGGGCGCGGCTCCCCCCCGGCGGGGAGGCCCGGGGCCCGAAAATCACCCCCGCATTCCCCGGCTCCGGCCATGTGCCGGCCTCGCCGGGATCTTATCCTTGGGCCGGGCCCGGGGCGGAGTGCGCCGGGCCGGGCGGGAGGCCTGCGCCCCCGCCGCGATGGAGAGTGCATGAGCCGTTTCGTCAGCCGGCGCGAGGTCGGGGAGTATCCGCGGCTTCCCCTCAAGGGCAGCCTCGACCTGACCTACCGCTGCGGCAACGACTGCCGCCACTGCTGGCTGCGGCTGGCCCCGGACGCCCCGGAAGGGCGGACGGAGCTTTCCTTCGACGAGATCCGCCGGGTGGCCGGCGAGGCCCGGAGCCTGGGCTGCCGGGAATGGACGATCTCCGGGGGCGAGCCCCTGCTTCGCCCCGACTTCCCGGAGATCTTCGCCGAGCTCACCGGCCAGGCCCTCTGGTACACGCTCAACACCAACGGCGGCCTGATCACCCCGGCCATAGCCCGCCTGCTCCGGCGCCGCGGCGCCAAGCTGGTGGCGCTCTACGGCTCGACTGCCGCCGTCCACGACGCCGTCACGCGCACGCCCGGGTCGTTCGCCGCCCTGGAGCGTGGGGTCGCCTATCTCCGCGAGGCCGGAGCGCCCTTCACCGTCCAGGTCGTGCCGATGAAGACGAACATCGCCGACTACCCGGCCATGGTCCGCCTGGCCGAGTCGTGGAGCCCGAGCTGGCGGCTCGGGGCGACCTGGCTTTATCTTTCGGCTTCCGGCGATCCGCGCCGGAACCGGGACATCCTGGCCGAGCGCCTGGATCCGGCCCGGGTCGTCGAGCTCGACCAGGCCTATGCCGGGTCCGGCCCGGCTCCGGGCGACGACGCGGCCTGCGCCGCCGCCGCCGTCGCGGCCGGCGGCCGCGGCCTCTTCGCCGCCTGCCTGGCCGGCCGGCGCGATTTCCATATCGACCCTCAGGGCGGCCTGAGCTTCTGCTCCTTCGTCAAGGACGCCGGGCTGCGCCTCGACCTGCGGACGATGAGCTTCGCCGAAGCCTGGAACGAGCGCCTGCCCCGCCTGGCCGGAGCCGTCCTGCCGACGAAAGCCTACGCCGACGGCTGCGGCGCCTGCGAGCTGCGCTCCGGGTGCCGCTGGTGCCCGGTCTACGCCTTCCTCGAGCACGGCGACCACTCGGCCCGGATCGACTATCTCTGCGCCGTGGCCCGGGAGACCCGGCGGGCCAGGACGGCCTGGCTCGGGACGCACCGGCGCCGCTTCCGCGTGGCCGGGCTGGCCGTCGACGTCGAAGCCGACCGGCCCATCGCCGCCGACACCTTCGACCCGAAGTTCGAGCTCTTCCGCGCCGAGGCGGACGGGCCGCCGGACATCGTCCTGCGCCACCACTTCGCCCTGCCCGACCTCGAGGCCTTCGATCTCGGGCGGGAGGTTTACCGCCATCCTCCCTGGGCCGTCTACCGCCGGGGCGCCTCGTGGATCTACGTCATGATCGGGCCCGATCCCGGAGACCCGACGGTCCACCGGGTCATGGTCTTCGACGACGGCCATACCCGCGGCCGCATCTACAGCCCGTCGGACGAGTTCTTCCGCGCCGGCCGGCTCGATTCGCTGGCCATGCTGCCCTCGGACCAGCTCGTCCTGGCCCGGGCCCTGCCGGCTTTCGGCGGCCTCTTCGTCCACGCCTCGGCGGTGGACATGGCCGGCCGCGGCCTCGTCTTCGCCGGGCCGTCCGAAGCCGGCAAATCGACCATCGCCAGGCTCATCGGCGGCCGGGCCCGGCTGCTTTGCGACGACCGGGTCGTCATCCGCCGCAGCCCCGGGGGCTTCCGCGTTCACGGCACCTGGAACCACGGCGAGATCCCGACGGTCTCGCCGGGCTCCGCGCCGCTCCGGGCGGTCTTCTTCCTGCGCCAGGCGGCGGCGAACCGGCTGGACCGCGTCGACGATCCCCGGGCTGTGCTGCGGGACTTTTTACCCCGCCTGGTCCGGCCGCTCCTCTCGGCCGACTGGTGGGAGCGGGCCCTGGACCTGGCCGGGGAGATCGTCCGCCAGATCCCCTTCTACGATCTGTCGTTCGACAAGAGCGGGGCCATCGTCGGCGCGCTCGAGGAGTTCCTGGACGGGGCGCCGCGGCCATGACGGCGAGAAGCTACGTGCGCAAGGTCCGGTCCGGCCAGGACGGCCTCTGGCGGACGTCCGCGCCGGCCCTGGCCCGCCTCGACATCGAGCTGACCGAGCGCTGCAACAACGCCTGCCTCCATTGCTCGGTCGCGCTCCCGGCCGCCGACCCCGGCGCCAAGGCCCGGGAATGGCCCGCGGCCCGCTGGCGGGCCCTGCTCGACGAGGCCGCGGCGCTCGGCTGCCTCGTCGTCCGGCTGACCGGCGGCGAGCCGACCCTGCGCCAGGACTTCGAGGAGATCTACGTCCACGCCCGGCGGCTCGGCCTGCGGGTCATGCTCTTCACCAACGCCACGCTCGTCACGCCGAGCCTGGCCCGGCTGCTCGCGGACGTCCCGCCGCTCGAGGCCGTCGAGGTCTCGATCTACGGCCTGACGGCCGGGACGGCGGATGCGGTGACGGGCCGGCCGGGCTCGTTCGAGGCGGCCCGGCGCGGCCTGTCGCTTCTCGGCGAACAGGGCGTGCGGTTCGCGGTCAAGGGCGCCGTCCTGCCGCCGACCCGGGGCGAGATGGACGCTTTCGAAGCCTGGGCGGCCGGGCTCCCCGGCCGGACCGGCGAGGTCTCCTGGGCGACGCTTCTCGATCTGCATTCGCGCCGGGACGCGGCCCGCAGCGCGGTCATCGCCGGGCTGCGGCCGGAGGCCGGCGAATTCGTCCGGCTGGCCCGCCGCCGCGGCGAGGCGGCGGTCGAAGAATGGCGCGATTTCTGCGGCCGCGCCGGCGGCCCGGGCGGCGACCGGCTGTTCGATTGCCTGCCGGCCGCCTCGTCGGCCGCCGTGGACGCCTACGGCCGGCTCCAGTATTGCCTGGGCCTGCGCCATCCCGCGACCGTCTATGACCTGGACGCGGGCTCGCTCCGCGAGGCCGTGACGGAATTCCTGCCGCGGCTCCGGGAGCGGCGGGCGGCCGACCCGGCCTATCTCGAGCGCTGCGGCCGCTGCTTTCTCAAGGGCCTCTGCCTGCAGTGCCCGGCCAAGTCGTGGGCCGAGCACGGCACGCTGGACACGCCGGTCGAATATTTCTGCGACGTCGCCCACGCCCAGGCGGCCGCGGCCGGCCTTCTCGAGCCTGGGGAAAAAGCCTGGACCGTCCGCGACGGCGGCCGGAGGGCGGGGAGGAGGAAGGGAACATGACGGACAAGATCGACCTGGCCAAGGCTTACCGGCCGTCCGAGGAGGTCGTCGTGCGGGAGATCGAGGGGGAGACCGTCATCGTCCCCCTGACCTCCGGCGTCGGCGATCTCGAGGACGAGCTGCTGACGCTCAACGAGACGGGCCGCGCCGTCTGGGCGCGCCTCGACGGCTCGCGGCCCCTGGCCGAGATCATCCGCGATCTCGAGGCCGCCTACGACGCCCCGGACGGGGTCATCCGGGAAGACGTCATCGGCCTGCTCCAGGAGCTCTGCGACCGGCGGATGATCGTCGCCGGGGAGTGAAGAGTGAACAAGACAGCCCGGCCCTCCCTGGCCGACGGCTATTCCGTGGCCGGCCTGCTGCGGGCCGTCCTGGAGAAGGGCCGTCCCTGCCGCTACGAGGCCCGGGGCTCGAGCATGCACCCGTCCATCCAGGACGGGGACGTCGTCACCCTGCGCCCTCTCGCCGCGGAGGGGCCGCGCCAGGGCGACGTCGTGGCTTTCGTCCCGCCCGGGACGGAGTCCGTCCGGCTCCACCGGGTCATCGGGATCGACGGCGGCAGATACCTGATGAAGGGCGACAACGGGCTCGCCGCCGACGGGCTGGTCGAGCGGCGGGACATCCTGGGCGCGGTGGCCCGAATCGAGCGGCACGGCCGGGTCCTGCGCCGTGGCCCGGCGTTCGCCGCCGCGATCCTGGCCCGGCTGTCGCGAACGCCCTGGTTCACCCGCCTCTCCAGGCGCCTCCGCCGGACTATCGGCCGCCGGGATCGCAAGGCCTGAAATGGGCAAGGACTTCGTCGTCCGCCGACAGCTCGCCGATTTCGGCCTGTGGGAGAAGATGGCCGGCGGCCGGGCCGTCTTCAGCTTCGAGCTCGAAGCGACGGCCCGCTGCAATTTCGATTGCCGGCACTGCTACATCAACCGGCCGGCCGGGGACCGGGCGGCGAAGAAGCGCGAGCTCGGCGTCGACGAGATCGGCCGCATCGGCGCCGAGGCGGCGGAGCGTGGCGCCGTCTGGTGCCTCCTCACCGGCGGCGAGCCCCTGCTGCGGAAGGACTTTTTCGAGGTCTATCAGGCGCTCCTGAGCAAGGGGCTGCTTCTGTCGATCTTCACCAACGCCGCGCTCGTCACCGCCGAGCATGTCCGCTTCTTCCGGAAGTTCCCGCCGCGGGACATCGAGGTGACCGTCTACGGCGCGACCCGGGAAACCTACGAACGGGTGACCCGGACGCCGGGCTCCTTCGACGCCTTCATGCGCGGGCTCGACCGGCTCCTGGCGGGCGGCCTGACCGTCCGTCTCAAGGCCATGGCCCTGCGCTCGAACAAGCACGAGATCCAGGCCATCGGGGATTTCTGCCGGGCCCGGACCAAGGACTATTACCGCTTCGACCCCCAACTGCACCTCCGCTTCGACCGCGACGAGGCCCGGAACGCCGTGATCCGCGCCGAGCGGCTCGGCCCGAGGGAAGTGGCCCGGCTGGAGCGGGCCGATCCCGAGCGGTTCGGGGCGCTCCAGGCCGCCTGCGCCGAGATCCTGCCCGGCCCGCCGGCCGCGGGAGCGCCCATCCCGGATTGCCGCCACATCTTCCGCTGCGGCGCCGGCCAGAGAAGCTTCACCGTCGGCCCGGAAGGGCTGCTCCGGCCCTGTTCGTCGCTCCACCATCCGGATTTCCTGTACGACCTGCGGCAGGGAAGCCTGGCCGACGCCTGGACCAGCTTCCTGCCGGCCGTCCTCCGCCGGGAGTCCGGCCGGCGGGAATACCTGGAAAAATGCGGCCGCTGCCCGATCGTCAACCTCTGCCTCTGGTGCCCGGCCCACGCCTACCTGGAAACGGGGGAGCTCGACCGGCCGGTCGAGGAGTTCTGCCGGATCGCCGAGGCCCGGGCGGAGGGGCTAAAATCAGGTTGACATTGCCGCGAATTCGGCTTAAGATATTGCGAAGGAAGCGTTTATGGAGGACCCAAGGCCATGAAAAAGCAATGGCAGACGCCGCAACTCATCGTTCTCTTCAAAGGGCGTCCGGAGGAGACCCTCTTGTGCCACTGCAAGCATAAGACCGCCCCGCCCGTGGCGCCGTACAGTCACAAGGACAACTGCACGTCGAATCCGCTCTGCTGCCAGGCTTGCGCCAACGTCAGCTACGCGTCCTGATCCGCCTGCCTGACGAAAGATCGCCCGGGGCCGGGTTCCCGCCGGCCGCGCTCCGCATCAACTGAACCGCACCCCGCTCGTCCGGCCGATGGCCGCTTCGGCCGCAGTCCGGACATAGGGGTTGGCGTCCTTTTTCAGCCGGACCAGGAGACGGACCGCTTCTTCCCCACCGATCTCGCCCAGGGCCTCGGCCGCCGCCCGCCGCACGTCGGCGTTGGCGTCGCCGACGACCGCCCCGATCCCCGGCAGGGTCTCGCGCAGGCGCCGCCGCCCGATGACGGCCAGGGCGGCGCTGCGGGCGTACCAGGGAGGGAGATGGAGCCGCCGGACGGCCCACTCGGGGCTGATCTCGGCCCGGCCGCAGAGCTCGCGGACGACGTAATCGCGGATGCCCTCGTTGGGATCGGCCAGCGATTCCCAGAGGAGTTCCTCGGACCAGGGCCGGGCGATCCGGCCGCAGGCGGCCAGGATCCTTTGCCTGCCGGCCTTCTCGGGGGTTCGGCCGAGCTTCCGGACGAAAGCGAGGCAGACGGGAGAGGGGATCGGATCTTCGGGGGGGCGGCGCTCGTCCATCCTCAGACCATATCCAGGATGTGACCCATCTTCTCTTTCTTGGTCTTCAGATAGCGCTCGTTGCAGGCGTTCGGCGGGACCTCGATCGGCACCCGCTCTACGATCTCCAGGCCATAGCCGGCCAGGCCGACGAACTTCCGGGGATTGTTCGTGATCAGGCGGAGGCGGCGGACGCCGAGGGCGACCAGGATCTGGGCCCCCGTGCCGTAGTCGCGCTGGTCGGACTTGAAGCCGAGCTTGTGATTGGCCTCGACCGTGTCGGCCCCCTTGTCCTGCATGGCGTAGGCACGGATCTTGTTGACCAAGCCGATGCCCCGGCCTTCGTGGTCCAGCATGTAGAGCACGACGCCCCGGCCTTCTTTCTCGATCATCTCCATGGACAGGTGGAGCTGGTCGCCGCAGTCGCAGCGGGCCGAGCCGAAAACGTCCCCGGTCAGGCACTGGGAATGGGCCCTGACGAGCACCGGCCGGCCGTCGCCGACGTCCCCCTTGACCAGGGCGACATGCGGCGTGTGGCGGATGATGTCCTCGTAGATATGCAGGCGGAATTGGCCGTGCGCGGTCGGCAGGTCGGTCTCGGTGAGCTTGCGGACCAGGGTCTCGTGGCTGACGCGGTAGCGGATGAGCTCGGCGATCGTCAGGATGGGGATGTCGAACCGCCGACTGACATCCTCGAGCTGGGGCCGGCGGGCCATCGTCCCGTCCTCGTTCATGACCTCGCAGATGACCCCGGCCGGGACGAGGCCGGCCATGCGGGCCAGGTCCACGGAGGCCTCGGTCTGGCCGGCCCGGGACAGGACGCCGCCTTCGGCCGCCCGCAGCGGGAAGATGTGGCCCGGGCGGGCCAGGTCGTCCGGCCTGGTGGCCGGGTCGATCGC
This sequence comes from Acidobacteriota bacterium, assembly GCA_022711665.1. Taxonomy (GTDB): domain Bacteria; phylum Acidobacteriota; class Aminicenantia; order Aminicenantales; family Saccharicenantaceae; genus RBG-16-66-30. Next base: position 721,652 of record JAKLEN010000001.1, read on the forward strand.
GGCCAGGATGGTCCGGGCCCGGTCGGGGGCCGAGATGCCCGTCGTCACGTCCTTCTTGGCGTCGATGGACACGGTGAAGGCGGTCTGGAAACGGGCCGTGTTCTCGTTGACCATGAGCGGCAGCTGCAACTCCTCGAGACGCTCCTGGGTCAGGGGCAGGCAGATCAGGCCGCGGCCGTGCCGGGCCATGAAGTTAACGATCTCCGGGGTGGCTTTCTCGGCGGCGACCATCAGGTCGCCCTCGTTCTCGCGGTCCTCGTCGTCGACGATGATGATCATCCGGCCGGCCCGGACGGCCTCCAGCGCCGTTTCGACGGAGACGATCCGTTGTTCTTCGGTCATGGGAATGAAGGGCCTCTCTCAGCCCGCCTTGTGTCCTCGGGACAGCCAATTATACACGTATTTTCCGACCATGTCACACTCGAGGTTGACCTTGGCCCCGGCACGCAGGCCGCCCAGGTTCGTCGCCGCCAGCGTGGCCGGGACGAGCTCGGCCTCGAGGGCCGAGGCTGAGAGCGCGGCGATGGTCAGGCTGACGCCGTCGACCGCGACCGAGCCCTTTTCGACGAAGAACGGCCGGAGGGCGGCGGGGAACGAGACCGTCAGGCGCTTGCCCGGCGGCCGCGAGGCCGCCCGCAGGACCCGGCCCACGCCGTCGACGTGGCCGCTGACGAGATGCCCGCCGAGCGGGGCGGCCAGGGTCAGCGGCAGCTCGAGGTTGACCGGGGCGCCCGTGCGCAGGCCGCCCAGCGTGGACTTGGCCAGGGTCTCCCGCGAGACGTCGAAATGGAGCGTCTCCCGATCCGTCTCGACGACGGTCAGGCAGACGCCGTTGACGGCGACGCTGTCGCCCGGAGCGGTCCTGCCGGCGAGCCCCGGCGCCTCGACGGCCAGGCGGGAGCGGCCGCCGCGGAACCCAAGCACGCGGCCCCGGTGGGAGATGATGCCGGTGAACATCAGAAGTATCCTTCCACGATCGTGTCGTCCCCGATCGCGAACGAGCGGGTCCGCTTCAGGGGGATGGCCTGGGCGATGCGGTCCGCCCCCCGGCCGCCGAGAAGGCCGGGGGCCGCGGCGCCGCCGGCAAGGATGGGCGCGAAGGTCAGGACGGCCTTGTCCGCGCGTTTCTCCTCGATGAAGGACGTGAACAGGCGGCTCCCGCCCTCGACGAGCAGGGCGGCGATCTCGCGGCGGCCGAGCTCGGCCAGGACCAGGTCGAGGGTCCAGGCCGCGGCGCCGCCGGGCGGGCGGAGGACCTCGGCGCCCCGGGCCTGGAGCGCCCGGGCCCTGTCCGCCGGCGCCTCCCGTCCGGCGAAGACGAGGACGGGCCCGCGGCCGAGCGTCTCGAGCATCCGGGCCCCGGCCGGGAAGCGCAGCCGCGAGTCGAGGACGGCCCGGGCGAGCTTCTTCCGGGGCCAGGCCGGGTGGCGCACGGTCAGGAGCGGATCGTCGGCCAGGAGCGTGCCGGAGCCGATCATCACCGCGTCCTGCTCGCCGCGAAGGAGATGGACGTAGTCGCGCGTCGGCGCCGAAGTGATCCACTTCGAGTCGCCCGTCCGGCTGGCGATCCGGCCGTCGAGCGTCAGGGCCGCCTTGAGCGTGACGAAGGGGACCCGGGCCGTGATGAACCTGGCGTGGACCTCGTTGAGCTCGGCGTTCCGCTCGGCCAGGAGCCCGGTCTCGACGGCGAGGCCCGCCTCTTCGAGCCGGCGGACGCCCTTCGTCCGGACCAGGGGATTGGGATCGACGGCCGAGACGACCACCCGGGCCAGCCCGGCCGCGATGACCGGGTCGACGCATGGCGGGGTGCGGCCCCAGTGGACGCAGGGCTCGAGGGTCAGGTAGAGGGTCGCGCCCGAGGCCCGGCGGCCGGCCCGGCCCAGGGCGACGATCTCGGCGTGCGGCCGGCCCGGACCCTCGTGATAGCCGTGGCCGACGAGCTTCCCGTCGCGGACGACGACCGCGCCGACGAGCGGATTGGGGCTCGTCCGGCCGCGGGCCTTTTCGGCCAGACCGTAGGCCATCTCCATCCAGGCCCGGTCCTGGGCGCCGGTCATGCGAGCAGGGCCTCCACGAATTCGCGCGGCGAGAAATCGGCGATGTCGTCCTCTCCTTCGCCCAGGCCGAGGTAGCGGATGGGCAGGCCGAGCTCGGCCGCGACGGCGATGGCCGCGCCGCCCTTGGCCGTGCCGTCGACCTTGGTCAGGAAGATGCCGGTCAGCCCGGAAAACTTCAAGAACTCCCGGGCCTGGAGAACGGCGTTCTGCCCGACCGTGGCGTCGAGGACGAGCAGGGATTCGACGCGGGCGGCGGGCAGCTCGCGGACGACGACGCGCCGGACCTTCTCCAGCTCGGCCATGAGGTTGGCGTTCGTATGGATGCGCCCGGCGGTGTCGACGAGCAGGACGTCGCCCCGCTGGGCCTTGAAGGACTGGACGGCGTCGAAGACGACCGAGGCCGGGTCGGCGCCGTACGAGCCCTTGACCACGGGGATGTCGAGCTTCCGGCCCCAGACGGCCAGCTGCTCCTGGGCCGCGGCCCGGAAGGTGTCAGCGGCGGCGAACATGACGCGCCGGCCGTCCCGCTTTAACCGGGCCGCGAGCTTCGCGGCCGAGGTCGTCTTGCCCCCGCCGTTGACGCCGACCATCAGGATGACTGTCTGTACCGCGGCCGGGGCGGGCCGGCCGTTCGCCGGGGACAACAGGACGACGAGCTCGTCCCGGAGCGCGGCCTCGAGCCCGGCCTGGTCCTCGGCCTTGCCCGTCCTGGCCTTCAGCGCGCCGACGATCTTCTCCGTGGCCGCGACGCCGACGTCGGCCCGGATGAGGGCCTCTTCGAGGCCTTCCAGGATCTCGTCGCGGCGCTTGCCGCTGCGGAGCAGGTCCCCGACCCGGCGGAAGGCGTCGCGGGTCCGGGCGAGCTTTTCCTTGAGGCTTCCGAGCATGGCCTTAACATTTTATTTTTCAAGCGTTTAATTGTCAATGCTTGGGCCCAAGACCCCGGGCGGGCAAAGCCGGAAATGATGATCATTCCTGGCTGCTGATAACGCTTTTATATTGACCGGCATATGGCAGTCGAAATATATATATGGATATCTTCCATCCTGTATGGGCAGGAGTGGCTGACAACGGCAGGCGGACAATTTTCCAGCTTCGGGGCGAATTGCGTTTAAAGCGGATGTGGCGATTGTCTCGGACAGGCTATCATTGAAGCGTATATTGGAGGGAACGTGAAACGTGCTGGCTGGATTTTCATACTGTCTTGTGCGGTTCAGTTTGCGGCTTGTGATTATAACCGTGCTTCATATGTCAGCCTTTTCGATCCGGCAAAGATCGCTAGCGTGATTGGGACTGAGTTTGTCGATTCAGATGGAGTGGATTCCTATAGGGTAATTTCATGGATCTATGTGGATTACGGCAACAACGTTTATGTCGGAGATCCGACAATTGGAAAGATCGATAAATATAATAAATTCGGACGATACGTAATGACCATTGGAGGGCCGGGACAGGGCCCGGGAGAATTCTCGCGGGGCTTCCCCGTCTTTTGCGCGGACTCTAAAGGATATGTTCTGACTTCGGTTATGAAGGCCATCAGCATTTTTGACGACAAGGGGAAATACCTCGAAGATATCGCGTATCCAGATGATTTTAAAGGATATTATTGCGCCAAGATCAAGGCCGACCATAATGATGATGTGGTGATCCTTTTATTTAACACTAATGCCGAATTCGCGTATCTGAAATTTAGTAGAGCAGATAAAAGCTTCCGCCCATTTCATGCCGATGCCGGCAGAAAAGGAAAGTATTCCAGTATCTTCAGGTTCACGCCGGACTATGATTTCGATGACCATAATAATATCTATATTCTGGACTCCGTAGATAACCGGATATATATTTATGATCCCTCCGGAAAACCGATCAAGACGATTGCCAAGAACGCGAAAAAGCATCGAATAACGGCTAAGGATTTATTCTTCTCCAGGGGTAATCACGTGGTCGAAAAGTTCCCGGAAGCCAATTTAAAAGGGCTAACGGGTGACACCGCATATTTCCCTGTTAATTACGGCATTAATATCGACGGGGGCGTGATTTTCCTTTGGAAAAGCGATTTGGACGCGGATTACAAGCATATCGTGGAGATCTTCGACAATGAATTCAGATTTCTTGGAAGATCGTCCTATTACAATTTGATGAACTCCAATACCGTACATATGCGAAACGGCTTTGCGTATGTTCTTAATATCGGCGATGAAGATAGGGAGTATAAACGTAATTTCGGCAGGGCTGGCTTATTCAATCCGCCTACAAAAATAATCTGCTATAGGTATGACTTCCCATGATAGCGACCGCCTCGCCCCGCCGCTTACCGATCAGCTGAGATCAGGCGCCTCTCTTCCGGCCGCATATCGGTTGAGGCCAGGCGCGGGTTTGGGCTGTCCCGGCGAATGTGCTAGAGTGAGGGCGCCATGAACTCCGCAGTCTGGGTCGTCCATCCCCCGAGCGCCGAGGCCGACCGGCTGGCCCAGGCCCTGGACATCCCGCCGGCCATCGCCCGGGTCCTCGTCAACCGCCGGATCGCGACCGAGGAGGCGGCCCGGGAATTTCTCTTCGGCGACCTCCAAAAGCTCCATGACCCCTACCTGATGAGGGGCATGGACAGGGCGGTGGCCCGCATCGGCGAGGCCGTCGACCGCGGCGAGAAGATCCTGATCTTCGGCGACTACGACGTCGATGGCGTGCTCTCGACGGTTATGCTCAAGAAGGCCCTGACGACCCTCGGGGCCGACGTGGATTATTTCATCCCCGAGCGCCTGACCGACGGCTACGGCATCAAGGACGAGCACGTCCGCATCCCGGTCGAGCGCGGCGCCCGGCTGGTCATCAGCGTCGACTGCGGCATCAAGTCCGACGGGTTCGTCGCCCGGGCCAGGGAACAGGGGATCGACGTCATCATCACCGACCACCACCGTCCCGGCGAGACCCTGCCCGACGCCGTGGCCGTGCTCGACCCGATCCTGCCGGATTCCGGCTATCCCGACCCGGGGCTGGCCGGCGTTGGCGTCGCCTTCAAGCTCATCCAGGCCCTTTTGGCCAAGGCCGGGCGCCAGGCGGGGCTGCCCCACTACATGAAGCTCGTCTCGATCGGCACGGTGGCCGACGTGGCCGAGCTCAAGGGCGAGAACCGCCTCTTCGTCAAGCAGGGCCTCAAGGGCCTGCGCGACGTCTCCAACACCGGGCTGCGCCTGCTGATCGAGGCCAGCGGTCTGGGCCGCCGGGCCATCTCCGAGGGCGACCTCGGCTTCCGCATCGGCCCGCGCATCAACGCCGCCGGCCGGATGGGCATGACCGACCTGGCCGTCAAGCTCTTCTTTTCCGAGGACCCGGCCGAAGCCCTGGCCCTGGTCCAGAAGCTCGACGAGCTCAACAGCCGGCGCCAGAAGACCGAGGAGAAGATCTTCGTCGAGGCCGCCGGCCGGATCGAGGAGCGCGGGCTCGACCGGAAGTACAAGTGCCTCGTCCTCGGCGATCCCGACTGGCACCGCGGCGTCATCGGCATCGTCGCCTCCAAGCTCAAGGACCGCTTCCACCGGCCGGTCATCCTGTTCCATTACGAGAACGGCAAGGCCCATGGCTCGGGCCGGAGCATCTCCGAGGTGCCGCTGATCGACCTCCTGGAAAAATGCCGAAGCCACTTCTCGAGCTACGGCGGGCACCGGCTGGCCGTCGGCTGCACCCTGCCCACGGCCGACATGGCCGCCTTCAAGGCCGCGCTGAATCCCCTGGCCGACGCCGCCATCCCCGAGGACAGCCTGAAGAAGAAGCTCAAGATCGACGCGCCGCTCGATTTCTCCGCCGTCGACGAGCGCTTCATGGCCGCGTACGCCCTGCTCGTGCCCTTCGGCGTCGGCAACCCCAGGCCGTTGTTCATGGCCGACGACGTCGAGGTCGCCGGCGATCCGCAGGTCCTCAAGGGCAAGCACCTGAAGTTCCTGGGCCGCCAGAACGGCCGGGTCCTCGAGGTCCTGGGCTGGGATAAGGCCGAGTACCGCCACGTCCTCAAGCGCGGCGACCGGGTCAGCCTGGCCTTCACGCTCATGACCTCGGAGTACCTGGGCGTGCCGAAAACGAACCTGTCCATCGAAGACCTGAAGGTCTGAAGCGATGAGCGCGCAGAAAGCGTCGGCGCCGGTGAGGTTTGCCAGGATCGCGGCGGCCGCGGCCCTCGTGGTCGTCGCGGCGGCCATCGCCGCCCGCCTGGCCGGCCGCCGCGAGCCGCCTTCCCCCGCCGTTCCCGCCGCGCCCCCGGACCGGGTCGTCGACCTCCAGGAACGGGTCCGGCAAAGGGAATTCAAGGACGGACGCCCCGTCGCCGATATCCGCGGCGACCGCTTCTTCCGCGGGCCCGACGGCCGCAGCCATCTCGCCGGCTCGGTCGAGGTCGTGAGCTTCGGACCGGCGGGCCAGACCGCCTCGCGGCTCACCGCCGGCGAGGTCAGCTACGCCCCGGGCTCGCTCCGCTTCGCTTTTAGCGGCGATGTCCGCGCCGAAGCGGGCGGCTTCCTCCTCCAAGGGGACGCCTTCGAGTACGACAAGGCGAAGGGCCTGTTCGAGACGAAGACCGGGGGGCGGTTCTCTTCGGCCTCCATGGCCGGGCGCGCCGCGACCATCCTCTGCGCCGAGTCCGCCGGCGAGATCCGGCTGGGCGGCGGCTTCCAGGCCGGGCTGGGCCCGCCGGGGCGTCCCGGCGAGGCCCTGAACGTCGCCGGCGATTCTTTCGAGTACGTCCGCCTCGGGCGCCGCGGCCGGATCGACGGCCGGGCCGTGATCGACGGCGGCGGCTTCCGCGGCTCCGCGGGAAGCGTCTCCTTCGTCGCCCTGCCGGACGAGTCGGGCTTCGCGTCGGCGGCCTTCGAGAACGCGGCCGCGGTCGATCTCGAGGGGGACCGGCCGGAAGGCGGCGGCGGGAAGATCCGGGCCGACCGGATCTCGGTCACGTTCGGGCCCGGGCCGGCCGAGCTCTCGCTCCAGGCCCGCGGCGGCGCGGAGCTCTTCCTCCGATCCCCCGACGGCGGGGCGGCGACCGTGTCGGCCGAGACGATCGTCCTGAGCCGGAGCCGCGCCGACGGCCCGCCGGCCTGGTCGGCCTCGGGCGGCGTCCGGGTGGAGATGACCGGAGCGGGCCCGGCCGGCCGCACGCTCGCCGGGGACGAGGCGGCCTGCGGCCCGGACGGGGCTCTCCGGCTGTCCGGACGGCCGGGCCGGCCCGCCGTCGCGGACTCGGCGGAAACGCGGGTCGAGGCGCCCCTGCTGGACCTCGTTTTCGGGGCCGGGAACCTGACCGCCTCGGGCGGCACGGCCTGCGTTCTCAAGCGGGGAGAGGGCCCTCGGCCGATGGGGTTCTTCTCGCCCGCCGGTGACGTCGCCGTCGCCTGCGAGCGCCTGGATCTCGAGCCCGGGGCCTCCCGGAGCTCCTTTGCCGGCCATGTCGTCGTCAGCCAGGGCCGTACGACGCTCCGGGCCGCTAAGCTCGATTCGACCGGCGATCGGCTGAGCGGCGCCGGCGGGATCGCGCTCACGCTCGTTGACGATGCCGCCGCCGGCCGGCCCGGCCGGACGGTCGAGCTCGGCGGCGAGGAAATGTCCTATGAGCCCGGCCGCAGGATCCTGACGCTCACCGCCCGGGCCTTTGCCGGCCTGCCGGAGGCCCGGCTGGAGGCCTCGACCGTGACGGCCGTCATCGGCGAGGACGGCCGGAGCGTGGAACGGCTCGAGGCGGCCGGGGGCGTCGTCGTCTCCAAAGGCCGGTACACGGGCCGCTCGGAGGCCGCTTCCTATGACGCCGCGGCCGGGCGGCTGACGCTTACCGGCCGCCCCGTTCTGAACGACGGCCAGGGGGGCTCCGCCAGGGGGGCTAAATTGACTTTCGATCTGGCCGATGATAAGATTTTGATCGAGAATGAGGGTGCGGGAAGAGCGACGACCGTCGTCAGATCGTGAGCCATGAAGGGTTCGCTGAGAGCGGTTGACCTCGAGAAAAGCTACGGGCGCAAGAAGGTCGTCGACAAGGTTTCGGTCAGGGTCGAAGGGGGGGAGATCGTCGGGCTCCTGGGCCCGAACGGCGCCGGGAAAACGACCACGTTCTCGATGATCCTCGGCCTTGTCCCCCAGGACGGCGGCCGGGTTCTCCTCCGGGACGAGGACATCACCGGGCTGCCGATGTACCTGCGGGCGCGCCGGGGGCTGGTCCTGCTGCCCCAGGAGCCGTCGGCCTTCCGGAAGATGACCGTGGCCGAGAACCTCCTGGCCGTGCTGGAGACCCGGCCTTCGACCGCGGCCGGGCGGGCCGCGCGGGTCTGCGACGCCCTCGAGGAGTTCGGGCTGGAGCGGCTGGCCGGGGCCAAGGCCCTGACCCTGTCCGGCGGCGAGCGCCGGCGCCTGGAGATCGCCCGGGCCATGGTCATGGACCCGGAATTCATCCTGCTCGACGAGCCGTTCACGGGCATCGATCCCCTGTCGGTGCGGGACCTCCAGGCGATCATCCGGGGCCTGCGGAACAAGGGCCTGGGGGTGCTCCTGACGGACCACGCCGTCCGGGAGGCCCTGGCCATCACCGACCGGGCCTATATCCTCGAAGGCGGGCGCGTGCTCAAGGAGGGCCCGCCGGCGGACATCGTCGCCTCCGACGAGGTGAGGCAGAGATATTTGGGTCGGGAATTTCGTCTTTAGTGAAGGACGGGAAAACGCGATGACGCTCAAGCAGCGGCTCGACCAGCGCCAGGTGCAGAAGCTCGTCCTGGCCCCGGCCCTGCAGCAGGCCATCAAGCTCCTGCCCCTGACCAACCTCGAGCTCATCGAGGTCATCGACGAGGAGCTGGCCCAGAACCCGATGATCGAGATCGAGGACGAGGCCCGGGAGGGCGCGGCCAAGGACAGCGAGACCGTGGCCGCCGAGGAGGCCGGGGTCAAGAACCGCGACAGCCTCCTCGAGGGGCTGAGCCTGGAATCCACCGAGCCCAAGCTGGCCGGCGACGCCGCCGCGGACAACCTCCTCTCCGGCTTCCAGGAGTATCTGGACGAGGGCTTCCGGCCCCACTTCACCGAGAGCCGCGACGCCGTCTCGCTCGAGAACACCATCTCCCGGACGCCGTCGCTCTGGGACCACCTGAACTGGCAGGCCAGCCTGACCTTCTTCGACCCGGCCGACCGGGAGCTGGCCGAGCGGATCATCGGCGACATCAACGACGACGGCTACCTCAGCTCGACCATCGAGGAGCTGGCCCGCCTGAACCAGACGACGGCCGAGAAGGTCGAGGCCGTGCGGGCCAAGATCAAGACCTTCGACCCCGTCGGCTGCGGCAGCCTGGACCTGCGCGAGGCGCTCCTGACCCAGATGGATTACCTCCAGCTCCAGGACGACCTGGCCCGCCGGATCGTCGGCCAGGGCCTGCCGCTCCTCGAGAAGTCCGACTTCGTCCAGCTGGCCAGGGTCCTCGGCGCCTCGCTGGCCGAGATCCGCGAGCGCATCGACCTGATCAAGACGCTCGACCCGGCGCCGGGCCGCAAGTACACCGAGGAGAAGACGAGCTACGTCGTCCCGGACATCATCGTCGACAAGGAGGACGACGAGTGGACCATCGCCCTCAACGACGAAGGCCTGCCGCGCCTGCATATCAGCCCCTACTACCGCCAGCTCCTGGCCAAGGCGGCCGCCGGCGAGCCGGAAGCCTACCGCTTCCTGAAGGACCGCCTGAAAAAGGCGCTCTGGTTCCTGCGCAGCCTCGACCAGAGGAACCGGACGATCTACAAGGTGGCCAAGTTCATCGTTGACCGCCAGAAGGAGTTCTTCGAGAAGGGCATCGACTACATCAAGCCCCTGACGCTCATGGAGATCGCCCAGGACGTCGGCGTCCACGAGTCGACGGTCGGCCGCGTCGTGGCCAACAAGTTCATGATGACCCCCCGGGGCGTCTTCTCGCTCAAGTATTTCTTCCACAAGTCCCTGCAGGGGAGCTACGGCGAGGACGTCTCGTCGCTCATGGTCAAGGACCGCATCCGCAAGCTCGTCGAGGGCGAGGCCGCGGACCATCCCCTGAGCGACATCGAGATCGGCCAGCTGCTGGGCCGGGAGAACCTGCGCATCGCCCGGCGGACGGTGGCCAAGTACCGGACCCAGCTCGGCATCGAACCCTCCCACATCCGCAAGAGGAAGTCCGTTATGGAGGAGAAAGCATGAACGTCCACTATACCGCCCGGCAGGCCGCCCTGACGCCCGAGATCAGGGCCTACTGCGAGAAACGGCTGTCCCGCCTGAAGGACCTGACCGACGATGTCCTCGATCTCAACGTCGTCCTGGGCGCCCAGAAGGGCCGGGCCAAGGCCGAGATCCAGGTCAAGGCCAAGGGCCGGAGCCTGGTCGTCGTCGAGGAGTCCCTGGACATGATGGAATCGCTCAACCGGGCCTTCGACGTCCTCGAGACGCGCATCCGCAAGGACCGGGCCAAGTGGCGCGAAAAGAAACGGCGCGGCGGGCGGGAACGGAGGGTCGAGGCCCCGGTCGCCGAGGCCCCGGCGGCCGAGAAGCGGGTCATCCGGGCCAACTTCTTCTCCCTCAAGCCGATGCCGGTCGAAGAGGCCCTGGTCCAGCTGGACGCCAAGGCCAAGGAGGTCTTCCTGTTCCGCCGCGAGGGCAGCCAGGCCTGGGCCGCCGTCTACCGCCGCAAGGACGGGCATTACGGCCTGGTCGAACCCGAATGAAGGGCAGGGGAGAGGGATGAAGATCCACGCGCTTCTCGACGAGGGCTCGGTCCTGCCGCGCCTGGCGGCCCGGGACCGGGACGGCGTCCTGCGCGAGATGTCGGCCCGGCTCGAGGCCCGCTACGCGCCGGCTCTGGACGGACTGCTCCTGGATAAGCTCCTGAAACGCGAGGAGCTGGGCACGACGGCCATCGGCAAGGGCGTGGCCGTGCCCCATTGCCGCTGCAAAGGCCTGCAATCCCCGGCCCTGCTCCTGGGCCTGTCCCAGGAAGGCGTCACCTTCGAGGCCGTCGACGGCAAGCCCTCGCACGTTTTTTTCCTTCTGGTCTCGCCCGAGGACAATCCCGGCGCCGGGCTGAGCCTCCTGGCCGCCATCGCCGGGCTGGTGCGCCGGTCGCGCTCGCTCTCGTCCCGGCTCCTGAAGCCGGACACGGCAACCGGCGTCATCGAGGCCCTGCGAACCGAGGAAGAGAGGATCCGTGCCTGACGGCCGGCCGCCCGCCCGGCCCGCCGAAGCGGCCGGACAGACGACCATCTCGGCCGGCTTCCTGAAGATCTTCGGCCAGGGCACGCTCATCCTGGGCGACAGCGGCATCGGCAAGAGCGAGAGCTCCCTCGAGCTCATCGCCCGGGGCCACCAGTTCATCGCCGACGACGTCGTCCGGCTCCGGCTGACGCCCCGGGGCGACCTGGTCGGCACGGCCCCGCCCCTGAGCCGCAACTTCATGGAGATCCGGGGCCTGGGCATCATCAACATCCGGGCCATCTTCGGCTCGCGGTCCATCGCCCGCAGCGCCAAGGTCGACTTGGTCATCCGCCTGAAGAAATGGCGCCGGGGCTACGAGGTCGACCGCCTGGGCCTCAAGCCCGGGGACGACCTGGTGCTCCTGGGCCGCCGCATCCCCCAGCTGGCCATCCCGGTCGCGCCCGGCCGAAACATCGCCACCCTCATCGAGGTCGCCTGCAAGGTCCATATCCTCCGCAGGAAGGGCTACAGCGCGCCCGACGAGATCATCCGCCGGCTCGACCGCGTTTTGACTTGAAAGGTGCCGTCATGCCGTCCGCCAAGGACAACCGCTTCCTGATCGTCACCGGCCTGTCCGGCTCCGGCAAGACCGTGGTCAGCCGGGCCCTGGAAGACTTCGGCTACTACTGCATGGACAACCTGCCGGCCAAGCTCATCACCGACTTCGTCGATCTCTGGCTCAAGAAGAGCGTCGAGATCGAGCGGGCGGCCATGGTCGTCGATATCCGCGAGCCTCGCTTCCTGGCCGATTTCCCGGCCGTCTTCCGGGAGATCCGGAAGCGGACGCCGGTGCGGCTCGTCTTCCTCGAGGCCTCGGACGAGGCCCTGGCCAAGCGCTTCAACGAGACCCGCCGGCCGCACCCGCTGGCCCCGCGCCGGCCCATCCTGGAAGGCGTCCGGCTGGAGCGGCAGCGGCTCCTGGGCATCCGCGGGCTGGCCGACGAGGTGCTGGACACCTCGGGGCTCAACATCTACCAGCTCAAGGACCTGGTGGCCGAGCGCGTCCTGCGGCGCCGGCGGCCGCGAACCCAGGTCGCGGTGACCAGCTTCGGCTACAAGCACGGCCTGCCGCTCGAGTCCGACCTGGTCTTCGACACCCGGCTCCTGCCGAACCCCTTCTACGTCGACCAGCTGCGGAAGCGGACCGGCAAGTCCCCGAGCGTCCGCCGCCACGTTCTCGGCTCGCCCGGAACGAAGCCTTTCCTGCAGCGCCTGTTCCGCCTGGTCGACTTCTCCCTGCCCCGCTTCGCCCGGGAGGGCAAGACGACCGTGGCCATCGCGGTCGGCTGCACCGGCGGTCGGCACCGCTCCGTCGTCATCGCCGAGGAGCTCGGCCGCCACCTCAAGGCCGGCGGGGCCTGCGGCGTCCGGATCTATCACCGGGACCTTTATAAATAGCCGGCTTTGTCATACAATAGCGGCCGGTAACGGAGAGCGAACGACCCATGATCGGAGGCATCATCGTCTGCCACGGCCGCATGGCCGAGGAGCTCCTGAACGCCCTGACCATCATCCTCGGCGAGGCCCCCAACATCGAGGCCATCTCCATCGGCTGGTACGACGACGTCGAGGACTCCAGGAAGAAGATCAACCAGAGCCTCAAGAAGGTCGACCAGAAGAGCGGCGTCGTCATCTTCACCGACATGTTCGGCGGCACCCCTTCGAACCTGAGCTTCAGCTTTTTCAAGGAGGGGCACGTCGAGATCGTCACCGGCGTCAACCTGCCCATGCTCATCAAGTTCGTCTCCCTGCAGCGGGCCAACAACCTCAAGGACGTGGCCAAGAAGGTCGTCGACCAGGGCAAGAAGAACATCCACCTGGTCAGCGCCCTGCTCAAGTCCCGGGCCAAGTGACTTTTCCATGCTCGACAAGACCGTCGCCATACGCAACAAGCTGGGCCTGCACGCCCGGGCCGCCGTCAAGTTCGTCAACCTGGCCAATCGCTTCGGCTCTTCGGTCAGGATCGTCAAGAACGGCGACGAGATCGACGGCAAGAGCATCCTCGGCATCCTGACCCTGGCCGCGACCCAGGGCACGCCTATCCGCCTGGTCGTCTCCGGCAAGGACGAAGAGGCGGCCATGGCCGCCTTGACGGAGCTCATAGCCAACCGCTTCGACGAGAAAGAGTGACGCGGATGGACATCACCCGGCTCCGGGGCATCGGGGTCTCTCCCGGCATCGCCATCGGCGAGATCCTGCTGCCCAAGCGCGTCGTCTTCACCTCGCGCAAGGAGATCATCGCCGACGACCAGGTCCCGGCCGAGCTGGAGCGCCTGCAGCAGGCCCTCGACCGGACGCGCGACGAGCTGGTCCGGATCAGGGACGGGATCCGGGAGAAGGCCGGGCCGGACAGTTCCCTGATCTTCGAGGCCCACCTGCTCATCCTCGAGGACCCGGCGCTCGTCAGCGGCCTCGAGGCCGTCATCCGCGACGAGAAGGCCCGGGCCGAGTGGGCCCTGTCCAAAGCCAACGCCCGCTTCGAGCAGCTCTTCGAGTCCCTGACGGACGACTACTTCCGTCAGCGCAAGTCGGACGTCTCCGACGTCCTCAAGCGCGTCTACCGGAACCTGGAGAACAACCGGGAGAAGGAGAAGGCGCCGCAGAAGCCGCATATCCTCGTCGCCCACGAGCTGCTGCCGTCCGAGGCCGCCCTGCGCCTGAGCAAGGAGCTGACGCTCGGCGTGGCCCTGGACATGGGCGGGCAGACATCGCACACGGCCATCCTGGCCCGGTCCCTCGGCATCCCGGCCGTGCTGGGGCTGCGCGACATCACCCGGAACGTCACGGAGGGCGAGCTGGCCATCGTCGACGGCACCGACGGCGAGGTCATCATCGACCCGCCGCCCGCCGTCCGGCGCGAGTTCCAGGCCAAGAAGGATAAGTACGAGAACTACAGCCGCGAGCTCCAGAAGACGGCCCGGCTCAAGGCCGAGACGCTCGACCGCGTCCGCTTCGTCCCCCAAGCCAACATCGAGCTGCCGGAGGAGGTGGCCCTGTCCCTGTCGATGGGCGCCGAGGGCGTGGGCCTTTTCCGCTCGGAGTTCATCTACCTGCGGCGGGAGTCCCTGCCGACCGAGGAGGACCACTTCGAGATATACGCCGGCCTGGCCCGGGGCGCCCATCCCTACCCGGTGACCATCCGGACCCTCGATATCGGCGGCGAGAAGAGCCTGCCCCGGCTGAACATCGAGAAGGAGCCCAACCCGGCCCTCGGCCTGCGGGCCGTCCGCTTCTCCCTGCAGAACCGCGACCTCTTCCGCATCCAGCTCCGGGCCATACTCCGGGCCAGCACCGGCGGGAATGTCCGCGTCCTGGTGCCCATGGTCACCGAGATCGACGAGATCCTCGAGGTCAAGCAGATCTTCGCCGACGTCCAGAGGGAGATGCGGCGCAAAGGCGAGGCCTTCGACGAGAAGATCCCCCTGGGCGTCATGATCGAGGTGCCGGCGGCCGCGGCCCTGGCCGAGGCCATGCTCCGCGAGGTCGACTTCGTCAGCATCGGGACGAACGACCTCATCCAGTATTACCTGGCCGTCGACCGGGCCAACGAATCCGTCAGCTACCTCTATAAGCCCTTTCACCCGGCGGTCATCCGGCTCATCCGCTCGGTCATCCAGGCGGCCCGGCACGCCGGCAAGGACGTCGTTGTGTGCGGCGAGATGGCCGCCGATACGCCCTCGGCCGTCGTTCTGCTCGGCTTCGGCCTGAGGACCTTCAGCATGAACCCCATCTTCATCCCCCGGGTCAAGAAGGCCCTGCGCTCGATCGAGTGCCGGACGGCCGAGAAGATCGCCGAGGAGACCCTGAAGCTGCGGAGCGCCCAGGAGATCGAGGAATACGTCACCGAGGAGATCCTGCTCCGGCACCCGCAGGTGTTCCTGACCGGCCAGCCCCTCGACGCCTCGAAGAAATAAGAAGGGGTCAAACCTGAACCTTTAGCTTTTACGGCGATTTGGCGATCCCGCGCCACGGCGCAAAAGTCAAAAGGCTTGGGCTTGACCCCGTCTTTTCTTACTTCCGTTGATAGTCGTCCGAGAGGCGGACGATGTCGGACTCTTCGGAGCGGCCTATCCAGATCTCCATGAAGCGGGCCGGGGCGCTCCCGGTGTTGCGGACCCGGTGGGCGGCCCGGCGGGGGATGAGGATCTCCTCGTTCGGCGCGGCCCGCCAGACGCGTTCGCCGACCGTGATCTCCAGCCCGGCGTCGAGCACGACCCAGAACTCGGCCCGCCGCTCGTGGTACTGGAGGGACAGCCGGCCGCCCGGCTCGATGGTGATGATCTTGACGCTGCCGGCGTTCTCGTGGGGGAAGCGCCGGAACCTGCCCCAGGGGCGGATGTCCTCGACGATGCCGCTCCGGAAAGCGTCCTCGGGCGGGATCTTGTCGCTCACCAGCCGGCGCTAGAAGGGGACGTCGTCGTCGGGTCCGCCCGGGCCGCCGCCGGAATCCTCGCCCGACGGGAACTCCTCGTCGGCCGCGTCCGCGCTCCGGCCGCCGCCGCGGCCCGCGTTGCGCCCATAGACGGCGTCGAGGTCGGTGGTGTCGGTCCTCGCGGCCGAGCTCTCCTCGCGCTTGCCGAGGAGAACGATCTTGTCGGCCACGATCTCCGTCACGGTCCTCTTGTTGTTGTCCCGGTCCTGGAACTCCCTGGTCCGGATGCTCCCCTCGACGAGGATCTGCTTGCCCTTGTCGAGGTACTTGTCGGCGAAATCGACCAGCCGCGGGAACCAGACCACGATCTTGTGCCACTCGGTCTTGTCGGTCGAGGTCTGCGTCGTGGGATTGTACAGCCGCTCGTTGGTGGCCAGCGAGAAGCGGGCCGACGACCGGCCGCTCTGGGCGTGGCTGCGGATCTCCGGTTTCTGGCCGAGGCGGCCGACGAGGATGACCTTGTTCAGGCTGTTGATGTCTCTCATTTTTGTTCGAGCTCCCGGATCTTGTCCTGGGCGATGCGGGCTTCCTCCTCGAGCGGGTACTTGGCGACGAGGAGCTTGAGCGCGGCCAGAGCCTCGGGCTTGCGGCCGAGCTCGATGAAGCTGAGGCCCTTCTTGAGATGCGCGGCGGCGGCCTTGTCCCCCTGCGGGTAGGTCAGGATGAGCTCGTCGAAGGCGTCGATGGCCTCCTCGAACTTGCGCTGGCTGTAGCGGCACTCGCCGATCCAGTAGAGCGCGTTGTCGGCCAGGGGGCTCTCGGGGAATTGCTGGCGGTAGAGCTTGAAGCTATCGACGGCCAGGTCGTAGTTCCCCTTGAGGTAG
Source organism: Acidobacteriota bacterium (assembly GCA_022711665.1). Lineage (GTDB taxonomy): Bacteria > Acidobacteriota > Aminicenantia > Aminicenantales > Saccharicenantaceae > RBG-16-66-30. Next base: position 738,191 of record JAKLEN010000001.1, read on the forward strand.
TCGTTGTAGGCCACGGAATAGGCTTCCTGGGGAGACATGGTCGGGGCCGGGACTGGCGCCGCCGCCTGCGGCTTGGCCTCGGCCGGGGCCGGGACAGGCGCCGCCGGGACGGGCTTGCGCTCGGGCTCGGCTGCGGGCTCCGCCGCCGGGGCCGCCGGCCGGGCGGCCAGGCCGGCCGCCAGCGTCTGGACGTCGAGCGTCAGGTGATCGAGCCGGCGCAGGATGTCCTGGTACTGGGCGGGCACGGTCCGCAGGCCTTCCTGGGCGCCGGACTGGCCGGCGATGACCTGGCGGACTAGATCGGCCAGGGCTTTGAGCTGGTCCTGAAGGTCCTGGATCGCCCCGGCGTTCCCGTCGACGCGGGCCCGCAGCTCCTGGACCTGCTGCTTAAGGACCTGGACGTCGTCGTAAACCAACTCGATGGCCTTCTTGCCCTTGTCCTGCCCGGCCGCGGCCAGGGACAAGACCGCGAGCAAGAAGGCCCCGAGTTGAAGTCTTCGCAAGTCTTATTTCTCGATGACCAGGAACTGGGCGCGCCGGTTCATCTGCCAGGCGCTCTCGTCGTGGCCGGGGTTGATGGGCTGGCTCTTGCCGTAGGAGATGATCTTGAGCCGGTCGGCGGCGACGCCGGTCGACAGGAGATAATCCTGGGCGGCCTTGGCCCGCTTCTCGCCGAGGGCGAGGTTGTATTCCTCGGTGCCGCGCTCGTCGCAATGGCCTTCGACCATGATCTTGGCGGTCTTGAACTTCTTCAGCCAGGCGGCGTTGCCGTCGAGGACGGCCCGGGCGTCGTCGCGGACGATGGCGCGGTCATAATCGAAATAGATCGTGCCGAGAGGCTTCTCGCGGTTGATCTGGTCGAGCGACTTCTGGAGGAAGAGCTCTTCTTCGGTCAGCTGCGGCTCCTGGACGACGGGCGCCTCGACCTTCTCTACCTTGGGCTGTTCCTGCGTTTGAGGCGGCGGCGGAGGAACCTCCTTGGGCTTCTTCTTGCAGGCCGTGGCGAATGATAGAATGAGCATGACGGCGAGCAGACAAACAATAAGCTTTTTCATCAGGCCTCCTGTTAGATCGCGTCGCTGGGCTCCGGAGGGCACGGCAGGACGCGTCGAATCAGCCATTTTATACCTTCTAAAGGGAGCTATGTCAATACGTTTCCCCCTGGAAAGCGACGATTACCCCCTTTGGGGTGGCCGAGGGGGGCGCCGGGGACGGGAAGACGCCTGCCCGGCGCGTCCGGCCGGGGGGCTCGGCCCTCCGCCCGGGAGGAGCGGGACCCCTTCCGAAGGCGGGCCCGCCTAGTTGGCCCAGTTGGGAAGCTTATTCTCGCCGCGGTCCGTCAGCCGCCGCAGGTTGGCCCCGTCGTAGTCGACGGAGTAGACCTGGACGGAGCCCGAGAGGTTCGAGGAGAAGACGAGATGGCGGCCGTCCGGCGACCAGCTGGGCGACTCGTTGCGGACGTTGTTCTCGGTCAGCTTGCTGATCTGGTTGGTCCGCAGGTTGAGGACGTAGATGTCGAAGGTGCTGTCCACCCGCGAGACGAAGGCGATGCGCTCGCTCGTCGGGGCCCAGGCCGGGGAGTCGTGGTAGTTGCCGCCGAAGCTGGCCTTGCGCACGTTCGATCCCTCGGCGTCCATGATGTAGATCTGCGGATTGCCCTGGCCCAGGCGGTCGGTCGTGAAGGCGATCTCGCGGCCGGTCGGCGACCAGGAGGGGGCCGTCTCGATGGCCGCGTTGTAGGTCAGCCGCTTGGTCTTCTTCGTCTCGAGGTCCAGGACGAAGATGTCGGCGTTGCCTTCCTCGGCCTGGGTCGAGCAGAAGGCCAGCTTCCTGCCGTCCGGCGAGAAGGCGGCCGAATAGTTCGTGCCCTTCGTGGCCACCGCGGTCTCCGTGCCTTCGTAGATGTTGCGGAGGTAGAGGCCGGCCTTGCCGGCGCGGTAGGAGGTGAAGGCGATCGTCCGCTGGTCCGGTGACCAGGCCGGCATGTAGTCCTTGATCTTGTTGAAGGTCACCCGGGTCGGGTTGGCCCCGTCGTAGTCCATCATGTAGATCTCGTCGTTGCCGTCGCGGTTGGAGACGAACGCGATCTTGGTCGTGAAGATGGGCTTTTCGCCGTGGAGTTTGAGCAGCTCGTCGGCCATCTTGTGGGCGACCAGGCGCAGGCCGTTCTTCTCGGCCTGGTAGCGCTTGCCGATGATGAAGCGCTCGCTCTTGACGTCGTAGATCTTGCCGTCGAAGACGACCCGGCCGCCCTCGTCGCGGACCTCGCCCGTGACCAGCAGCCGGGCCTGGATGGAGTCCCAGTCCTTGAACATGATCTTGTCCGGATCGAGGGGCCGGATGTAGCCGTAGTACTCCTTCGGCAGGAGCTGGAAGATGCGGGTGTACTTGATGTCATCGGAGAGGGCCTGGCGGATCTCCCGCGCGGCGGCCTGGGCCGTGCCCGAGGAGCCGCGGACGACGAACTCGGGCAGGGCCAGAGGGATCATGGGCATGCCCTCGCTGATCTTCAGGACGACCTCCTGCTGGGCGCGGGCCGCAGGAACGGCGGCCAGCACGACGGCGAAGAGAAGGATCGGGAGCGGGGTCAGGCGTTTGGGGTGTCTCATTTGGCGTGCTCGAAGACGAGGGTGATCCCGAGGTACTGTCCGTCGTACTCGTTCGGGAGGGGCGCGAATGGCGCCGCGGTCTGGATGGCCCGGCGGGCCGAGAGGTCGAAGGCCTCGACGCCGCTGGAGACGTCGATCTTGATGTCCGAGATCGAGCCGTTCTTGTAGATGCGGAAATAGACCTGGGTCTGGAGCAGGCCGCCGACGCCGGGGTCGACCAGGGCCTGGAACCAGTTGGCCGTGATCTTGTCCGAGATCATCTGGAGATAGAACTGGAACGGGAAGCCGGCCACCCCGAAGGGGTCGCCCACCCCGGCGCCGGTGCCGCCGCCGAGCCCGCCGCCGCCCGTCCCGGCGCCGCCGCCGGTCCCGCCGCCGGCGCCGAAGCGGAGGCCGAAGCCGGAGCCGCTCGTCGCCGCGGCCGCGGCGGCGTTGACCGCGTCCGCGGCCGTCGGGGCGGCCGGCTCGGGCTTGGTGATGGCCGCCTTCTTCTCGGCTTTCTTCTTAGTCGCCTTGGGCTTGTCGACAGGATGGGTCAGTGATGTCGAGGGCTCGGCCTTGAGCTTGGAAGCCACGGTCAGGTCGCGCAGGGCCGGCTTCTTGGCCGCCGGGGCGGGCTGGGCCGCGGCCGTCCCGCCGCCCGTGCCGCCGCCTCCTCCCGTCCCGCCGCCCGTCCCGCCTCCGTCCCCGCCGCCGATGAAGTTGACGTACTGGATCAGGCCCTTCGGCGGCCGGCGCGAGAGGGACGGCGAGGCGACGAGAAGGACGATGAGTACGGCGTGAAGGGCGGCCGAGATGACAACCGCCCTCTTGAAGGCCTGCGGCAGGGCCGCGTGCGCGAGAGTCATCGTTTCTTGTCTTTGACGTCGATCGGTTCGGTGATGATGCCGATGAGCTCGATGCCCGCCTTCTTGGTGATGTCCATGATCCGGACGACGACCCCGTACGGCAGGTCCTTGTCGGCCTGGAGGTAGACGACCTTCTTCGTCCGGTTGGCGAAATATTCGGCCAGGCGGCGCTCGAGGAGGTTGATGTTGATGGTCGAGTCGCCGATGTGGACGTAGCCGTCCTTGGAGACCGTCAGCGTCAGCCCTTCCTCGGCCGGCTTGGTGTCGGTCTCGGCCTGGGGCAGGTTGATGCCGATGCCCGACTGCATCATGGGCGCGGTGACCATGAAGATGACCAGCAGGACGAGCATGACGTCGATGAACGGCGTGACGTTGATCTCGGACAGGTGCGTGCCCACCTGCCGCCGGCGCGAGACGGAGGGCAGCCCCTGGGCGCTAAGAGCCATGGAGCCTCTCGGAGATGCTCAGGAATTCGAGGGAGAAATCGTCCATGGCGGCGATGAGGTCCTTGATCCGGCCCAGGAAGTAGTTGTAGGCGATGACGGCCGGCACGGCCGCGAACAGGCCCACGGCCGTGGCGATGAGGGCCTCGGCGATGCCCGGCGCGACGACCTGGAGGCTGGCCGAGCGCATGGCCCCGATGCGCATGAACGAGATCATGATGCCCCAGACCGTGCCGAACAGGCCGATGAACGGCGAGACGCTGCCGGTCGTGGCCAGGAAGAACATCATCTTTTCCAGCCGGGAGACCTCGCTGTTGGAGGCCTTGAGCAGGGCCCGGCTGAGGCTCTCGGTCTGGTCGCGGGTCCAGCCGTTCCCGCCGCTCGACTTGGATTGGTAGGCCAGCTCCTTGTTCCCAGCCAGGAAGATGACGGCCAGCGGGCTGGCCCGGAGCTTCTTGGCGGCCTCGTTGACCTCGGTCAGGCTTTTGCTCCGGCGGAAGGCTTCGAGGAAGCGGCCGGACTGCCGGTCGGCGGCCTTGAGGGTCTTCAGTTTGTAGAAAATGATGGCCCACGAGAAGACCGAGAAGGCGACGAGGAGAAGCAGGATCAGCTTGACGACGATATCAGCGTCGCCGATGATCTTGAAAATGTTGATATTCATGACAATCCGTCGAAAAAGTAGCATACGGTCCCCGATCTGTCAAATGAGCGTCTTGAACGGCGGCGGCGTTTCACGATATAGTCCGGGCATGGTTTGTGGAACGCGCCGGCCTGCTGCGGGAAGGCGCCCGTGAAGATCTGGCGCCGGCTCAGGACGGTCCTTCTCGGTGGCGAGAAGGACGTCCGCGATCCCGGGACATTCCATCGGATGGCCCTGATCGCCTTCTTCGCCTGGGTCGGGCTGGGGGCCGACGGGCTGAGCTCGGCCAACTACGGCCCCCCGGAGGCCTTCCTGTCCCTCGGCGACCACCGGCACCTGGCCCTCTACCTGGCCGTCATGACCGCGCTCACGGTCATCACCATCTCGGCCAGCTATTCGCAGATCATCGAGCTCTTCCCGACGGGCGGCGGCGGCTACGTCGTGGCCACCAAGCTCCTTGGACCGATCTTCGGCCTCGTCTCCGGCTGCGCCCTGATCGTGGATTACATGCTGACGATCAGCATCTCCATCTCGAGCGGCGTCGAGGCGGTGCTGAGCTTCCTGCCGCCCGGCTGGTTCCAATACAAGCTGACCTTCATCCTGCTCATCACGCTGAGCCTGATCCTCCTCAACCTCCGGGGGGTCAAGGAATCGGTGGCCACGCTGACGCCGATCTTCCTCCTCTTCTTCGTCTCGCACGCCGTGCTCATCCTCTACGGCATCTTCTCGCACGTCGCGGCGACGCCGACGCTCTTCGCCGACACTATCCGGGAGACGCGGCAGGGCATCCAGCAGCTGGGGCTCGGGGCCATGGCCTTCATCCTCCTGCGCGGCTACAGCCTGGGGGCCGGCACCTACACGGGGATCGAGGCGGTCTCGAACGGGCTCCAGATCCTCCGGCCGCCGCAGGTGAAGACGGGCAAGAAAACGATGCTGCTGATGGCCGTGTCCCTGTCCTTCACGGCCGGCGGCCTGCTCATCTGCTACCTGCTGACGAACGTTCAGCACGTCGCCGGCAAGACCCTCAACGCCTCGCTCATCGAAACGCTCATCGGGACCTGGACAATCGGCGGCTTCCCGCTCGGGGTCTGGCTGCTGGGGATCATCCTGGTGTCCGAGGGCGCCATCCTGTTCGTCGCCGCCCAGACGGGCTTCATCGACGGGCCGCGGGTCCTCGGCAACATGGCCATCGACTCCTGGGTGCCGAACCGGTTCATGCACCTGTCGGAGCGGCTGGTCGTCCAGAACGGCATCCTGTTCATGGGGCTGGCCTCGATCCTCATCCTCATCCTGACCAAGGGCTCGGTCCAAACCCTCATCATCATGTACAGCATCAACGTCTTCATCACCTTCTCGCTGTCCCAGCTCGGCATGTGCCTGCACTGGGTGAGGACGAAGGCGCCCCACCGCGGCAAGAAATTCGCCGTCAACTTCATCGGCCTGGCGATGTCCCTGTCCATCCTGGCCGTCACGGTGGCCATCAAGTTCAGGGAGGGCGGCTGGATCACGCTGGTCATCACGGCCGCCCTGATCGCCGTCTGCCTCCTCATCCGCCGGCATTACGACCAGGTCAAGGACATGATGCGGCGGCTGGACGACGTCATGATCCAGGTCCAGCAGATGGCCGGGACGCACCCGGCGCCGGTCCGGGACGACAACGCTCCGACGGCCGTGCTGTTCGTGCGAAGCTTCGGCGGCCTGGGCATCCACTCGTTCCTCAACATCCACCGCATCTTCCCCAACTACTTCCGGAACTTCGTCTTCGTCTCCATCGGCGTCGTCGACTGGAAGAACTTCAAGGGGGCCGAGGAGATCAAGAACCTGGAGGGCCACATCGGGACCGACCTGAAGCGATACGTCCGGATGGCCAACGATTTCGGCTTCTACGCCGAGGCCATCCAGTCGGTCGAGACCGACACGCTGCCGGCCGTCGAGGCGCTGGCCGAGGACATCCAGCGCCGGCACGCCAAGGCCGTCTTCTTCGTCGGCAAGCTGGTCTTCGAGGAGGAGAACCTGTTCACCCGGTTCCTCCACAACCAGACGGCCTTCAGCATGCAGCGCATCCTGCAATTCCGGGGCATCCCGACGATCGTCCTGCCCATCCGGGTCATCAAGACGAAATAGGAAAGAGAGGGTCAAACTCAGGCCTGTCCGGTTGTTATTTTTCTGAAGCCTTCTAACCTGTTGACCTAGTTTTAATAAAGTCTCATTTCGGCCATTTTCGATTTGAACGGCCTTCCCTGTTGGGTGTATGGCCACTTTGGAGCCT
>JAKLEN010000010.1 GCA_022711665.1 Acidobacteriota bacterium
CTATGATGCGCATCATGGCGCGGATAGAAGGGTGGTTCATGAAACCGAGGCAGCCAGAGGAAGAGATGAAAAGAAGGAAAAAGAAACGGGGGGCTTGCGTTTCGCTATCATAGAAGATATTTCTCAGAATCACGGCCTCGAGTGCTCGGCCATGATTCTGACCTCCGCTCCCTTAAGTCCGCTCCGCGCCGGCACATCGCCGCCGCGAGAGGGAATCCCGGAGATGGGAGAAGAACCTTTCCCGGGCCTTTTTCAGGCCGGCGGCGAGAGCTTGGCGGGAAAACGGGGGAGGCGGGATGATGCGGGGTTACGGGAAAACGGGGACGGGGCGCGGGGAGAGAGGGATCAGTCGGAGAGCTTGCCCAGCTTGGCCAGCTCGTCGTTGTAGTACTTGCGATAGAGGATCTCCCATTCCCGGGAGCCCTCCTCGATGGCCTTCTTCTGGGCCTGGATCTTGTCGATAGCCCTCTTGTCGATGGCCTCGTAGAGGTGCATTTCCTCTTCGATGGACTTGACGATCACCAGGCGGACCTCGTTCGGGTCGTCCAGGAAATCGACCTGGTCGTCCTTCTCGAGGACGTTGAGGATCTGCCGGGACAGGTAGTTGATCTTCTCCCGGGACAGACGGTTGCTCACAGGACGATCCCCTTTTCCCGGGCGAGCTTCTTCTTGACCTCTTTGAACATCGCCTGGTATTCGATGTTCTCCTTGCGGATCTTCTCCATGTGCTTACTGAGAAGCTCGCGGACCTCCTGGTCCAGGCGGTCCTCCTTCTGGAACTCCTCGACCAGCACGGTGGTGACCTCTTCGAGCAGACGGGACTTGTCCTCGGCGATGATCTTGCCTTCCTTGACCAGGCTGCGCAAGATCACCGAGGCCAGGTGCTCGAGTTGGTTCTTATTGAGCCGCATAACCCCGATACTTTACCCCCATTGACGTAAAAATTCAATGGGGGAAGGGGACCCGGCGCTATTTTTCCGGGCCTTCCGGGCCCGGCCAGGGCGCCTGTGGTCCGGTCCGGCCGGCGTCAGGGCAGGACCAGGAAAGGATGGAGGGCGCCGCCCTCCGCCGGACGGGCCAGGGCCAGGAGGCGGCCGTCGGCCGCGACCAGGCGGACGAGGCCGGCCGCCGGCCCGGACGGGGCCTGAGGGGTCGGGGGAGCAGCCAGGTCGGCGGCTTCGAGGAGCCGTCCGTTCCGGACCCGGCCCTCGGCCTCCGCCAGGACGACGACCGCCGGGACGTCCGGCAGGAGCCGTCCGAGCGGGATCAGCAGCCCCTCCGCTTCGCCCCGCGCCCCGGCGTCCTCGAAGGCTTCCAGCGTGACGGCCTGGGCCAGTACGTAGGGACCGACCGCGGTCCGGCGCAGGGCCGCCAGGTGGGCGCCGCAGCCGAGCCGCGCGCCCAGGTCATGGGCCAGCGAGCGGATATAGGTTCCCGCCGAGCACTCGGCCTCGAAGCCGAGGTCGGGCGGGCTCCAGACCCCCGGGTCGAAACGGAAGACGGTGACCGGGGCGGGCGCCAGGCTGAACTCCCGGTCGGCCCGGGCCAGCTTGTAGACCGGCTGCCCGTCGAGCTTTTTGGCCGAATAGCGCGGCGGGGTTTGCAGGATGTCCCCGACGAAGCCTGCCATGGCCGCGGCGATCTCCTCCCGGCCAGGCAGGACGGAGGCCGGCGTCGAGGCCGGGTGCCCCGAGGCGTCGTAGGTGTCGGTCGAGAAGCCCATCCGGATGACGCCTTCGTAGGTCTTGCGCTCCTTGGACAGGAAAGGGAAGAAGCGGGTCGCCTGCCCGGCGGCGACGAGGAGGATGCCGGTCGCGTCCGGATCGAGGGTGCCGCCATGGCCGACTCGGTGCGTATTCAGGACCCGGCGCACCCGCTGGACGATGTCGTGCGAGGTCGGGCCAGCCGGCTTGTCGATGACGAGGAGGCCGTCGAGCGCCACGGCTCCGCCCCGCCCTCAGCGGGCCGGCCCGGAAGACGCCTGGCCGGGATGGCCGTCGAGCAGGGCCTCGACGGTCGCGGGCACCTCCCGGATGAGGCGCTCGTAGGGTCCGTAGACGGTGAAGCCCGAGGCGTGGACGTGGCCGCCGCCGCCGAAGTGCTCGGCCACCTTGGCCGCGTTGGCCTGGCCGCGCGACCGCAGGCTGACCCGGTAGGTCTCCGGCCCCATCTCCTTGAAGAACAGGACCATCTCGACGCCCTTGATGGACCGGGCCAGCGTGGTGATGTCCTCGGTGTCGACCTCCTGGAGGCGGAGGGCCTCCTGGTCGCGCCGGAACATGCTGATGACCGCGATCCGGCCGTCGGCGCCCATCGATAACGTCGACAGGACCCGGCCCAGGAGCTGGATCTTCTCGGGCGGGTTGTTGAAATAGAGCTTCTCGGCGACGCGGTTGGGGCAGGCGCCCAGGCGGGCCAGCTCGGTCGCCGCGGCCAGGGCCCGCGGCGTCGTGTTGGAGAACTGGAACGAGCCCGTGTCGGAGGCGATGGCGCAATAGAGGTTCTCGGCGATCTCCGGCGTCGGCTGGACGCCGAGACGGCCGCTGAGGTCGAAGACCATCTCTCCGACGGCCGGGGCCTCGGGATCGATCCAGTTGATGTCGGCGTAGGGGGTGTTCGAGTAGTGATGGTCGATGTTGATCTTGAAGGCCCCGTCGAGGCCCTCGTGGCCGGAGCGGGACACGTCGGCGCATTCGAGCAGGACGACGGTGTCGAAGTCGGCGGGCCGGATCGCGCCGACGCGGATGCCGGCCAGGTCCGGAAAGCCGGAGAAGGGAAACGGCGTCGCGTCGTGGTTGATGATGGCCGCCTCCCGGCCCAGGCTTTCGGCCATCAGGGCCAGGGCCCGGGCCGTGCAGAGGGAGTCGCCGTCGGGACGGAGGTGGGAGGTGATGGCGATGCGGCGCGAGGCCCGGAGCCGGGCGGCGATGAGTTCTCGCGGGTCAGCGGCCATGCCTCTTGGTCTCCTCGATCAGATGGTCGATCCGGTCCAGGTGCTCCGGTCCCGGATCGAGCGCAAAAATTAGCAGAGGATTATACTTCAACTTCAGACGCGAGGCAAGCGCCCGGCGGAGGGCCCCGGCCTGGCGCTCGATCCGCGCCAGCCGGCCGGCCGGGTCGCCGCCGAACACGGACAGGTAGACGCGGGCCGTCATCAGATCGGGCGTCATCTCGACCCGGGTGACCGTCAACAGCCCTTCGCCTGGCTCGCGGAACTCGGCCAGGAACTGGCGGCTGAGCTCGTCCCGGACGAGTTCGGCCACGCGCCGCGTCCGGAAACCCTTCTCAGACATAGCGGATCTCGTGGCCGGAGATCTCGGCTTCCTCGAGGTTCCGGGCGTCGGCCAGGACGCGGCCGAAGACCTCCTCGACGACCGAAGCCTGGCTGTTGAGGGTGACGATGCCGAGGCGGGCCCGCTGCCAGAGATCCTGGAAGTCGATCTCGGCCAGGGCGATGTTGTGGCGGCGCAGGCGGTCCTTGAAGCCGTGAAGGATGCGCCGCTTGTCCTTCAGGGACTGGGCGTAGGGAAAAAAGAGATCGAGCGTCAGCACGCCGACGATCATGCTCTCCTCCGGTCCGGCTAAACGGGCTGGACCTTTTCGCGGATGAAGGCCTCGATCGTGTCCCCCGGCTGAAAGGCGTTGAAGCCGCCGACGCCGATGCCGCACTCGTAGTCCTTCTTGACCTCGGTGACGTTCTCCTTGAGGTGCTTGAGCGAGGTGATCCGCCCCTGGTGGAGGACTTCGCGGCCGCGCAGGACCCGGGCCTCGGTGTTGCGGGTGATCCGGCCGTCCTGAACGTAGCAGCCGGCGATGGCCCCGACCTTGGGGATCTGGAAGACCTTGCGGACTTCGGCCCGGCCCATATAGGTTTCCTTGATGACCGGCTCGAGCAGGCCGATGACGGCCTTCTTGAGATCGTCGGTGAGCTGGTAGATGATCTTGTAGGTCCGGATCTCGACCTCTTCCTTCTTGGCCAGGTCGAGGATCTTGGGGGCCGGCTTGACGTTGTAGCCGACGATGATGGCCTTGGAAGCGGAGGCCAGCAGGACGTCGGCCTCGGTGATGTTGCCGGTGCCGCCGCTGATGATCTTGATCTTGACCTTCTCGGTGCTCAGGGGCGGGATGACGTCCGAGAGGACCTCGAGCGAGCCCTGGACGTCGGCCTTGAGGACGATGTTCAGGTCCTTGGCCTGGCCGCCCTCGATCTTCTTGAACAGATCATCGAGGGTCACGCCGGTATCGCGGGCCGCCTCGGGCTTCCTGGCCCTGGCCTTGCGGAACTCGACGACCTGGCGGGCCGCCTCGGCGTCTTCCATGACCTGGAACGGGTCGCCGGCCACGGGGACGTCGGCGAAGCCCATGATCTCGACCGGCATGGACGGGCCGGCGCTCTTGATGACCTTGCCATTCTCGTCGAACATGGCCCGGACCTTGCCCATGGTCAGGCCGGAGACGAAGGACTGGCCGGCCTTGAGCGTGCCCTGCTGGATGATGACCGTGGCCAGGGGCCCCTTCTGGCTGTCCAGGCGGGCCTCGAGGACGACGCCCTGGGCCGGGACGTCGGGATTGGCTTTGAGCTCCTGGATGTCGCTGAGGAGCAGGATCATCTCGAGCAGATCGCCGATGTTCTTCTTCTCCTTGGCGGAGACCTCGACGGAGATCGTCTTGCCGCCCCAGTCCTCGACCAGGAGGTTCTCCTTGGACAGCTGCTGCTTGACCCGGTCGACGTTGGCCTCAGGCTTGTCGATCTTGTTTATGGCCACGATGATCGGCACGTTGGCCGCCCGGGCGTGGTCGATGGCCTCCTTGGTCTGGGGCATGAGCCCGTCGTCGGCGGCCACGACCAGGACGACGATGTCCGTCGTCCCGGCGCCCCGGGCCCGGAGGCGGGTGAAGGCCTCGTGACCAGGCGTGTCGATGAAGGTGATCGTCCGGTTCTTGACGGCGACGCGGTAGGCGCCGATATGCTGGGTGATGCCGCCCGACTCCTTGTCGACGAGGTTGGACGAGCGGATGGCGTCGAGCAGGGTCGTCTTGCCGTGGTCGACGTGGCCCATGATGGTGACGACCGGGGAGCGGGGCACGAGGTGCGAGGCCTTGGCCTCGGCCTGGAGCCGCATGGCCTGGTCGAGCGTGATGAAGTCGGCGTCGAAGTGCGTCGCCCGGGTCACAGCCGCGGCCGTGTCGGCGTCGACGAAGTCGTTGAGGTCGGCGTTGAAGCCCTTGGCGCCCAGCTTCTCCAGCAGGTCCTTGGGCCGGATCTTCATGGCCTCGGCCGCGTCCCTGACCAGCCAGCCCTCGCGGAAGGATATCTTCTGCCGGGGCTTGGGGGGCGCCGGCGGCGGCACGGGCTTTGCGGCGGCCGGCCTCTGGGCCGGGGCGGCATGGGGCGCGGCGGGCCTGGCCGGGCCGGCCGGCCGGGGCGCCTGGCCCGGAACGGGCCTGGCCGCCGGCGGATGAGGCGCCGGGGCGGCGGGCTTCGCGGCCGGAGCAGCGGGAGCGGCCGCGGCGTGAGGCGCCGGCGCGGGCTTGGCCGGAGGTGCGGACGGTTTAGCCGGGGCGGCCTGGGGCGCGGCGGGCTTGGCCGCCGGAGCGGCCGGCTTGGCGGCCTCGGGAGCGGGAGCAGGAGCGGGCGCGGGGGCCGCGGGTTTCGCCGGGGCGGCCGGCTTGGCCGCCGGCGGATGAGGCGCCGGGGCGGCGGGCTTGGCGGCCTGGGGCTCCTCGCCGGGCTTGACGGCTCTCTTCAGCGGCGGGGCGGCCTTGACGACCGGCACGGGTTTTCCGGGCGCGGCGGGCTTGGCGCCGGGATGGACCCCGGGCTTCAGGACGCCGGGCTTGGCCGGAGGCTCCTCGCCGGGCTTGACGGCCCTCTTCAGCGGCGGGGCCGCCCGAACGACCAGGGGAACCTTGGGTTCCTCGGGCTTGAGGGGTTTCTTGAGGAGGGGTTTCTTGAGCGGTTCAGTCATGGGCGTCTTCTTGTTTGATGGAGATTTTCCAGCCGACGAGCCGGGAAGCCAGCTTGACGTTGATGCCTTTCTTGCCGATAGCCAGCGACAGCTGGTCCTGGGGCACGACGGCCAGGACCGCCTTCTCGTTGCGGCTCGCGACCTGGAGCCGGTCGACCCTGGCCGGGCTGAGGGAGGCCTTGGCGTAGGTCACCAGGTCGGGAGACCAGGGGATGATGTCGACCTTCTCGCCGCCGAGCTCCTTGGAGATGGCCAGGATGCGGTTCCCCTTGACGCCGATACAGGCCCCGATAGGGTCGATATCGCGCTCCCGGCTGACCACGGCGACCTTGGCCCGCTCGCCGGGCTGGCGGACGATATCCTTGATCTCGATGGTGCCGTTGGCGATCTCGGGGATCTCGGTCTCGAGCAGCCGGGCCAGGAAGCGGGGAGAGGACCGAGAAACGATGATCTGGGGCCCCTGGTAGCCCTTGAGCACCTGGGTGATGACCGCCTTGACCAGGTCGCCGCGGCGGATCTGCTCGTCAGGCAGCTTTTCGCGCAGGGGCAGGGCGACTTCTGTCTTGTTGACCTCGAGGATGACGAAACCGTCCTCGACCCGCCGGACGACGCCCGTGACGATCTCGCCGATCCGGGGGGCGAACTCGTTGATGATCTTCTCCTGCTCGGCGTCGCGGACCTTCTGGAAGATGACCTGCTTGGCGGCCTGGGCGGCGATGCGGCCCAGGGTGTCGGAAGGCAGGTCGATCTCGACCGTCTCGCCCTCCTTGACCTCGGGCCTGATGGCCCGGGCCTCGGCCAGGGAGATCTCCTCGGCCGGGTTCTTGGGCTTCGCGGCGGCCGTCTTGACGGCGAAGACGCGGAGCTCGCCTTTCTCGGGCCGGAACAGGACCTGGACATTCTCCTTCTGGGAGAAGAACTTGGCCGACGCGACCCTCAGGGATTCTTCGATCGCCTGGATAATGACGCGCGGCTCGACCCCTCGCTCTTTGCTGAGCTGCAGGATCGTATTCCAGACGTTGACTTTCATCCGCCGTTCTCGATTCCCTGGTCAGGGGGTTCAAGGATGGTTGATTATATCGGAATCCCGGCCAAAGTGCAACGGAATGGATAGCTCCCGTTCCCCCTGGCGGGGACACATTCATCCGACGGCCCGGCCGTGCAGGCTGTAGGGGCCGGAGCCGCCGACGCGGACGGTGACGAAGCGGCCCGAGGGATCGGCCGGGGCCTCGAAGTTGACCACCAGGTTGCCGGCGGTCCGGCCGGCGAACCGGCCGCCGCCCCTGGGACTCGGCCCGGAGCCGAGGACCCGGAGCTCGCGGCCGACGAAGGAGCGCAGCAGTCCGGTCTGTAGGGACCGCTGCAGCGACTGCAGGGCGATCAGGCGGCGCCTCTTGACCTCGAGCGGCACGTCGTCGGGACCGGCCGCGGCCGCGGTCAGGGGGCGGGGCGAGTAGCGGAAGGAGAAAACGCCCGCGTAGCCGACCTCCCGCAGGAGGCCGCACGTGGCCTCGAAGTCCTCTTCCGTTTCGCCCGGGAAGCCGACGATGATGTCGGTCATGAGGAGGAGGTCCGGCACGGCCCGCCGCAGGCGCCCGACCAGGGCCAGGTAAGCCTCGCGGTCGTAGCCCCGGTTCATCCGGGCCAGCACCCGGGACGAGCCCGACTGGACCGGCAGATGTAAGGCCGGGCAGATCTTCGGGCAGGCCGCCATGACCCGAATGATGTCGTCGCCGAAGTTCTTCGGGTGGGAGGTGATGAAGCGGATCCACTCGACGCCGGGAACGGCCGCGACGGCCTCGAGGAGGCCGGCCAGGCCCAGCCCGGACCCCGGGTCCCGGTAGGAGTTGACGTTCTGGCCGAGCAGCTGGACCTCGACGCCCCCGGCCGCGACGGCGCTCCGGACCTCGGCCAGGACATTCCCGAGAGGCCGGAACTTCTCGCGTCCGCGGGAATAGGGGACGATGCAGTAGGCGCAGAAGTTGTCGCAGCCCTCCATAACGGGGATGAAGGCGCTGGCCGGCGTCACCCGGGCCGTCGCCTCGGGTCCGATCTCCCGCCAGTCCCGTCCGAAGTCCGTCCGGACGACAGGCGCCTCGGCCGCCCGTCCGATGATCTCCGGCAGGTCGAGGTAATTGTCGGGCCCGATCACGAGATCGACGGCCGGGACCCTGGCGGCCAGGTCCGCGCCCCGGACCTGGGCGACGCAGCCAGCCACGCCGATGAGGAAGGGCCGCTTGCGGCGGAGCCGCGCCAGGCGGCCGAGATAGGAGTAGAGCTTCTCTTCCGATTTCTGGCGGACGGCGCAGGTGTTGACGATGACGATGTCCGCGTCCTCGGGGCCCCCGGCCGGAGCCGCGCCGGCCGCGGCCAGGACGCCGACGATGTGCTCCGAATCGTTTTCGTTCATCTGGCAGCCGAAGGTCCGGACGAAGACCTTCAGGCCGTCGAGGCGGGCGCTCATGAGAGGGTCATTATACACGAACCGGCCGGCCGGGGCCGGTCAGAGGAGCTCTTCCAGGAGGGCGACGGCGCCGGCGATCAGCGCCTCGCACCGCGTCTGGTGCAGCTTCTGCTCGTCGGCCTGGCGGCGGCCCTCGGGCGTCGAGATGTCGCAGCCGAGGAGGTCCCGGCATTTGACGCCGCCGTGCCCGGCCGCGAACCGCGCGGTGAGCTCGCGGACGACGGCATAGGTTTTTTCTTTGGCCGCGAGGTCTTCCGGCCGGGTCCGGCCGTGCTTGAGGCCGGCGGTCAGGAAGGCCCCCGTCAGGGCGCCGCACCAATCGCCGCCGCCGGCGATGCCGCCGCCGAAGGGCTGCGACAGGCGCAGGGCGGTCTCCCGGTCGAGCCCGGCGTCTCCTGCGAAAACGGCGAAGACCGCCTGGGAACAGCTGAACCCGGCCCGGAACAGGGCCAGGGCCTCTTCAGTCCGGCTCACGGCTTCTTTCCTTTCGGAGGCCCGCCGTCGAGCATCTCCCGGGCGATCTGGCGGGAGGCCTCGGTCAGGCGGCTGCCGGCGATGAGCCGGGCGATCTCCTCGACCCGCTCCTCCCGGCCGAGCCGGCGGACGCCGGTGAAGGTCCGCTCCTTCTCGACCCGCTTGTCGACGCTGAAATGGTGGGCCGCCGCGGAAGCGATCTGGGGCAGGTGGGTTATGCAGATGACCTGATGGCGGCCGGCCAGCTGGTCGAGCTTGCGGGCTATGAACTCGGCCGTCTTGCCGCCGATGCCGGCGTCGACCTCGTCGAAGATCAGGGTCTGGCGGCCGGCCTGGTCCTTGCCCGCGGCCTTGAGGGCCAGCATCATCCGGGACAGCTCGCCGCCCGAGGCGATGCGCCGCAGCGGCCGCAGGTCCTCGCCGGGGTTGGGGGAAAGGAGGAACTCGGCCTCCTCGGCGCCCTGGTCGCGGATGGTCGCCGGGTCGTCGAGCGATGGGGCCCGGCTCTCGAGCCGGACCTCGAAGCGGGCCTTGGCCATGCCCAGCTGGGCGATCTCCTTCTCGATGGTCCGGCCGAGGCGGTCGGCGGCCTTCCGGCGCTCGGCGCCCAGCCGGGCCGCGGCCCGGGCGTACTCGTCGAACCTGGCCCCGATGGCCGTCTCGAGCTCCTGGAGCCGCTCCCGGCCGGATTCGAGCCCGGCCCGCTCGCGGCGCAGGCCCTCGCCATGGGCCAGGACGGCCTCGACCGAGCCGCCGTACTTGCGCTTGAGCTTCTCGATGACGCTCAGCCGCTCCTCGACCTCCTCGGCGTTCTCGGGCGCGCCGGCCCGCCGGTCGCGGAAGCGGACGAGCGAGTCGGCCGCGTCCTGGAGGAGGATGGCGGCGTCCTCGAGGCCGGCCCGGAACCCGCCGAAGGAGTCCTCGTAGGCGGCCAGATCGTTGAGGACCGACTTGAGCCGCGCCAGGCGGGGCACGAGCGAGTCCTCGCCGAGGTAGGCCAGGTCGAGGGCCTTGTCGACGAGGCCGGCGATCTTCTCGGCGTTCCGCAGGATCTCTCGCTCGCGGAGCAGGGCCTCGTCCTCGCCGGGCTTGAGGCCGGCCGCCTCGATCTCCTTGAGCTGGTAGGCGATAAAATCCAGCCGCTGCTCGCGCTCCTTCTCCCGGCCCTCGAGCTCGCGCTTCTCCTGGACCAGCCGGCGAAGCTCCTGGGACGCGCGGGCCGTTTCCGCGACCAGGCCGGCGGCGCCCAGGCAGCCGTCGAGATAGGCCAGGTGGTTCTCGAGATGGAGCAGGAAGACGTGATCGTTCTGCCCGTAGATGTCGATCAGCCGCGGGCCCAGCTCGCGCAGCCGCCGGACCGGGACGAGGACGCCGTTGACGAAGGCCTTGCCCCCGCCCTGGTCGGTGACCGAGCGCTGGACGAGCAGCTCGCCGTCCTCCGGCTCGGGCAATCCGGCCAGGTCGAGGCCCAGGCCGGCGACATCGAAGACGGCCTCGACGAAGGCCTCGGGCTTGCCGGTGCGGACGAGGTCGGGCGTGCCCTTCTCGCCCAGGATGAGGCGGATGGCGTCGATGAGGATGGACTTCCCGGCGCCCGTCTCGCCGGTCAGGATGGTGAAGCCGGGCTCGAGCGGGACCTCGAGGTCCTCGATCGTGGCCAGGTTCCTGACCCGCAGGAGCTTGATCATCCCCGGCCCGCTCGCTAGCGCAGGATGTACGGGACGAGGGCCCGCTCCATGTTGATCCGGCCGTAGCCGGCGTGGTCGTCGCGGCCCGGCAGGGACGTCCGGTTGATGTCGTCGGCCGTGTAACGGATGATCTGCATGACCTGGTCGACCGTCAGGTCGGGCTTGGCGCTCCTGAGCAGGGCGGCCAGGCCGGCGACGTGGGGCGCGGCCGCCGAGGTCCCGGAGGCGAAGAGGTAAGGCAGATAGCCCTCGCCGACGTACCACTGCGGGGCCGGGCCGAGGATCCAGACGCCGGGGGCGGCCACGTCCACTTCCGGGCCGTAATTCGAGAAGCCGGCCAGGGCGTCGTTGTAATCGCTGGCGGCCACGGCCAGGACGTAGTCGTCGTAGGCGGCCGGGTAGAGGACCCCCGGCTGGCCGTCATTGCCGGCGGCGGCCACGATGACCACGCCCTTGTCGTGGGCGTAGCGGCAGGCGTCCTCGAGGAAGGGATCGTCGACGTCGCCGCCGAGGCTGAGGTTGATGACGTCGGCGCCGTGGTCGGCGGCCCAGATGATGCCGTCGATGATCCAGCTGTAGTAGCCGTTGCCGTCGGCGGCGACGACCTTGACGGGGAGGATACGGCAGTCCCGGGCGACGCCCGCGATGCCGGCCCCGTTGTTCGTGTCCGCGGCCGCGATCCCGGCGACGTGGGTGCCGTGCCAGTTGTCGTCGCCGGCCTCTTCGTCCCCGTTGACGAAGTCGTGGCCGTAGCCGACGAGCTTGGCGATCAGCTCGGGGTGGTCCAGATCGACCCCCGTGTCGACGATGGCGATGACGGTTTCGGCGTCGCCCCTGGCCTCGTCCCAGGCCGTGACGGCCTTGATGTCGGCCCCGGACGTCATCGGGAGCTGAAGCTCCGGGCTGATGTTCAAAACGCCGCCGAGGTTGCGGAGGCTGTACTGGTAGCTGGCGAAGTAGGTGTCGTTGGGGACGTCAGCCAGGCGGGCCCGGTAGTCGGGCCGGGCCAGGGCGACGTCGCCGTTGCGGCGCAGCATGGTCAGGGTCTCGGCCACCGATTGGCCGGGCGCGGTCCTGACGCTCCAAACGCCGATCCCGGCGATGCGGCGGAGGCCGGGGAAGCCATAGGACCGCAGCAGCCCTTCGGCGTACTCGTCTGAGACCTCGGAGCGGAAACGGACGAGGACGCGGTCGGCTGCAAAGCGAAAGCTGCGGCGGCCGGCGATCGGCCGCTCGGTCCGAATGGCGGGCGGGCTCCAGCGGGCCGCTCCCCGGACGATCCGCTTCTGAAAGCGGCCCGGCGCGGCGTCGCCGGGACCCGGGGCGGCGCAGAGGACGGCCAGCAGGGCCAGGAGGGCCGGAAACGCGGGCAGGAGCCGCCGGGGCGTTTTGGTCATGGTCCTTTCCTTCCCTCGAACGTGTAGGCGAACCCGACTAAGGCCAGGGCGTCGGCGCCGCCCGAGCGCGGCAGGAGTCCGGCCCGGGCCCGCAGCGACAGCCGGTCCGACAGGGGAACCTCGACGCCGAGCGCGGCGCTGAACGAAAAGTCGCCGCGAACGCGCTTGGTCTCTTCCCCCTGGAGGTCCTCGAGGGTTTCGCTCATCTTGAACGAGGCCTGGAGCCAGCGGGCCTGGATCTCGAGGTACGGGACGAAGCCGGCCAGGCGCCGCCAGGTCAGGCGCGGACCCGCCGCGGCCTCGAGCCAGCTCGACCGGCCGGCGGCGCTGCCCTCGACCGCGAAGCCCTCGAGGGGCCAGGTTTTCGACATCCCGAAAGCATAGACGAGCCGGCCTGTCGCGCCGATCTCAAGGCCTGAAAACTCGTGGAGCGGGACGATGGCCTCGGCTCCGAAAGCCAGGCCCAGGAGGGGAGAGGCGTCGTACGCCAGGCCGATCGGCAGGCCGTTGAACTCCAGACCCCGGAAATCGGTCAGGACGGCCCCGGCGCTGAGGCTGAAAACGATACCCCCGGGCATGCCGAGATCGGCCCGGAGCGAGAGAAGGCTGCCGGATATCTTGGACGAGGCGTCGTCGCCCTTCCAGACTACGGTGCGCGGCAGGCTTTCGCAGGTCAGCCCCACGGCGATCGAGCGGACGTTCGTCTCGGCGGCCGCGCCGGCGGCCAGGGCGACGACCGCCGCGAATCCCAGGATGCCCCCCAGCCGTCTCCTCCGGTCCCCCATGAAGAACCTCCCCGACCCACGCTGGAGTTCAGTTGGTCTTGGCCTTAGGCTTGGGCGCGGCGGCTTTGAGGCGCTCGGTATCGGCCAGCCGCCTGGCCGCGGTCTTGGCCAGCTTGTCCCCGGAATAGTCCGAGACCACCTTGGTAAAATACGGGAATGCCTGGTCGTAGAGCCTGATCTGGAAATAACAGTCGCCGAGGTAGAAATAGACCCGGGCCAGGCCGGAGTATTCCGGGAACTGGCTCATGACCTCGGACAGCCGGCTGATGGCGGCCCGGTAGGCCCGGCGGCTATGGTAGCTGAGGGCGATGTCGGTGTTGTGAGCGGCCAGGCGCTCTTCGCACTCCTTGATCTTCACCTGGGCTTCCTTGGCCTGGTCGCTGGCCGGGTAGTCGGCGATGACCTTCTTGAGCTCCGCCAGGGCCTGGATGGTCTTGGAGGGGTCCCGGCCGATCTTCAGCATCTTCTTGTAGAAGGTCATGGCGATCTGGTACTGACTGTAGGCGGCCGAGGGCGAGTAGGGATAGGTCCGGATGAATTCCCGGTATTCGGCGGCGGCCAGGATCATGTTGCTTTCGTCGCCCTTGCGGAAATAGGCGTCGGCGATCAGGAGCTTGGCCCGCTGGGCGTAGAAGCTCTTGGGGAACGAGTCGATGACCTGGCGAAGATAGAGGAGGGCCTTTTCCGTGTCTTTCTTGACGTACTGTTCGCCGAGCCGGTAGAGAGCCTCGTCGGAGGAGGCCAGGTCGGGGGCCAGTACGACCTTCTTCTTGTGGCAGCCCGCGGTCAGGCCGGTCAGGATCAGCAGGGCCAGCAGGGCCGCCGGGATCGTCTTGGGGGAGCGTGTGGTCATATGGCTTTCCTCGCGATGTCTTTCAGGGTCCGGATGGCCGCGGCCGGGTCCGGGGCGTCGTAAACGGCCGAGCCGGCAACGACGATCCCGCACCCGTCCCGGATGATATCCCCGGCGTTGTCGAGCTTGACCCCGCCGTCGACCTCGATGGGCACGGTCAGGCCGGCGGCCCGGATGCGGTCGCGGAGCCGGCGGATCTTGTCCCGGCAGGAGGGGATGAAGGACTGGCCGCCCCAGCCGGGATTGACGGACATGATCAGAACGTAGTCGAGCTGGCCCAGGACCTCCTCGAGCGCGCCGATCGGCGTGGCCGGGTTGAGCGCCGCTCCGGCCCGGCGGCCGAGGGAGCGGATCAGGGACAGGTCCTTGTGGAGGTGGGCCGTGGCCTCGACGTGGAGGGAGATCCAGTCGGCCCCGGCCTCGTGGAACAGGGGCACGAAGGCCCGGGGGTTCTCGACCATAAGGTGGACGTCGATGGGCAGGCGCGTCTCTTTGCGGACGGCGGCGACGAGCTGGGGCCCCAGGGTCAGGTTGGGCACGAAGTGCCCGTCCATGATGTCGACATGGATGAGATCGGCGCCGGCCTCCTCGGCCAGGCGGACGGCCTCGCCGATCCGGGAGAAGTCGGCCGAGAGGAGTGACGGGGCGATGAGGGCCATCAGCGGCTGACCTCGAAGGAGATGCGGTTGCGTTTCTGGATGCGGTAGCCGTTCGGCGGTTCCTGCTTGACGATCAGGCCCGCCGCGGCCCCCGGGTAATAGACGTAGCGGATGTCGGCGACCTTGAAGCCGCGGGCGTCGAGGCCGGAGATGACGCCGGCCGCCCGGCGGCCGATGAGGTCGGGCATGACGTAGCGCGGATCGACGTCGCCCTGGCTGAGCAGCAGGCCGACGGCGCCGCCGCGCTCGACGACGGCGCCCGGGGCGGGCCTCTGATCGAGGACCCGGCCGGCCGGCCGCTGCGAGGTGTGGACCTGGCTCAGTTGGCCCTTGGTCAGGCCCACCGACTGCAGCAGGGTCAGGGCCTCGTCCAGCGTCCTGCCGGCCAGGTCGGGCACGGTCGCCGTGCCGCTGCCGGAGCTGATGAAGACCTGGACGGGGCGGGTGATGCGGACGCGCGAGCCCGCCGCCGGGTCCTGGCGGACGATGAGGCCCCGATCGAGCCGGTCGCTGGGCTCGCTGCCCTTCTGGGCCAGGGACAGGTCCTTTTTCAGGAGCTCGGACCGGGCCTGGGCGACCGTCCGGCCGGTGACGTCGGGCACGGTGACGACTTCGCTCTTGAGCAGGACCTGGGAGAAAATGACGGCGCTGACGAAGAAGGCAACGAGGAACAGGAGCGTGCCGACGGCCGCCTTATAAAGAAGATCTTTCGCCATCTGCGGTGTTCACGCTCGGGACTTTTCGGGACTATTATTATCATAGTTCCCGAACTTAGTAAACGACGCGTCCGTTGCCTTTTCCCCGAGGACGGCCGGCGGCCGGCCGGCCGGGGGGGACGGGCAACGGCCGCGGGGGGGGACTGCATTTCGTCGACGAAACCCCTATAATGAGGCTTCCGGAGGAATGATCATGTCCATCACCTATTCCGATTTCCGCAGCGACACCGTCACCCGGCCGACCGAGAAGATGCGCCGGGCCATGGCCGAGGCCGTGGTCGGCGACGACGTGCTCGGCGACGATCCGACCGTCCAGGAGCTCGAGCGGCTGGCCGCCGGCATCATGGGCAAGGAGGCGGCGCTCTTCTGCCCCTCCGGCACCATGGCCAACTCGATCGCCGTCAAGATGTGGACGAGCGCCCTCGAGGAGGTCATCGTCGAGGAGCGCTCGCACATCTACAACATGGAATCGACCCACATGACCTTCATCTCTGGCGTGACGCCGCGGCCGGTCCGGTCCGTGCGCGGGGCCATGGACCCGAAGGACGTCGCCGCGGCCGTCCGCAGGCCGAACGTCCACACCCCCCGGACCTCGCTCGTCTGCCTGGAGAACACCCACAACAACTGGGGCGGAGCGGTCGTCCCGCTGGAGAACTTCCGGGGCATCCGCCGGGTGGCCGAGGCGAACGGCCTCAAGGTCCACCTCGACGGGGCCCGGATCTTCAACGCCAGCGTCGCCTCGGGCGTCCCGGTCCGCGACTTCGCCGACCAGGTCGACTCCCTCCAATTCTGCCTGTCCAAGGGGCTCTCGGCGCCGGTCGGCTCGATGCTGGCCGGTCCCCGGGAGCGGATCGAGTTCGGCCGCCGGCTCCGCAAGGCCTTCGGCGGCGGCATGCGCCAGGCCGGCGTGCTGGCCGCGCCGGGCCTCATCGCCCTGACCGAGATGGTCGACCGGCTCAAGGACGACCACGCCCGGGCCAGGCGGCTGGCCGCCGCGATCAGCGGGCTGCCGGGCGTCCGGCTCGACCCGGCCGAGGTCGAAACGGACATCGTTATTTTCGGCTTCGAGCACCCGAGGCTCGGCGTCGACGACATGCTGGCCCGGATGAAGGAGAAAGGCATCCTGGCCCTGGCCGTGCCCGGCGGCATCCGCCTGGTCACCCACAAGGACGTCGGCGACGAGGACATCGACCGGGCGATCCGGGCCTTCCGCGAGATCCTGGCCTGAACCGCCCCCATAATAGCTTCATGCCCGGCCCCGTCGTCCGCGAGATCGAAGCCAAGTCCATCCTCAACGCCTCGAAGATCTACGATTACTGCGTCAATCCCTACACCGGCTGCCAGGTCGGCTGCGCCTACTGCTACGCGGCGCTGTTCATGCGGCGCTACAGCGGTCACAGCGAGCCCTGGGGCGATTTCGTCGACGCCAAGGTCAATGCCCCCGCTTTGCTGGCCAGGCAGATCGTCAAGGCCCGGAGAGGGAAGATCTGGTTCTCCTCGGTCTGCGATTCCTATCAGCCGCTAGAGGAGCGCTACGGGCTGACCCGGCGCTCCCTCGAGGTCCTGGCCGGGCGCGATTTCCCCGTCGTCATCCAGACCAAGTCGGTCCGCATCCGCCGCGATATCGACGTCATCCGGCGCATACCTGAGGTCGAGGTCGGCTTCAGCGTCGCCAGCGACGACGAATCGATCATCCGCGCCTTCGAGCGGACGTCGTCCCCGGTGGCGGAACGGATTGAGGCTCTGCGGGAGTTCAGGGCCGCCGGCGTCGCGACCT
This sequence comes from Acidobacteriota bacterium, assembly GCA_022711665.1. Lineage (GTDB taxonomy): Bacteria > Acidobacteriota > Aminicenantia > Aminicenantales > Saccharicenantaceae > RBG-16-66-30. Next base: position 16,783 of record JAKLEN010000010.1, read on the forward strand.
ATGCCTTCGCCGGCCCGCTCCTGCCCGGGAACCCGGAGCGGCTGGCGGCCCTGCTCGACGGGGCGGTCGATCGCGTCCTCATCGACCGCATGAACTACGTCCCGGCCGTCCGGGCACTCTACGCCCGGCAGGGCCTGCTGGCCGCCCTGACCGACGCCTTCTTCCGGGACCAGGCCGACCGGCTGGCCAAGGCCCTCCGGGCCCGCGGCATCGCGGTCGAAAAAGTGTTTTAGCGGCTCAGGCCAGGCGTTCGGCCACGATCTGGGCGATGTCCTTGACGGCGATATCGTCCCGGCCCTTGTCCTTGAGCCCGTCGCGAAGCATGGTCAGGCAGAAGGGACAGGCCGCCGCGGCCAGAGAGGCGCCCGAAGCAGCGACCTCGTCCGTGCGCAGCCGGTTGATCCTGGTCCCCAGCGATTCCTCGGTCCACATCAGCCCTCCGCCGGCGCCGCAGCAGAAGCTGTCTTGGCCGTGGCGGGCGAGCTCTTTGGTCCCGGAGCCCAGGGCGGCGGCCAGGACGGACCGCGGCTCCCGGACCAATCCGTTATGGCGGCCGAGGTAGCAGGGGTCGTGGAAGGCGTACGTTCCGGCGGGAGCGGGCTTGAGGGCCAGCCGGCCGTCGCCGATCAGCCGGGCGATGAGCTCGGCGTGGGAGACGACCTCGATCGACCGAAGCCCGGCCTTGTCCTCGTCCGAGAGGTCCGGGACAAGGTCGAGGAGCCTGGGATATTCGTGCTTGAGGGCGTTATAGCCGTGGGGGCAGATGGTGACGATCCTCCGGACGCCGTAGCGCTTGAAGAGGGCGATGTTCTCCTGGGCCAGGCTTTGGAAGAGGTACTCGTGGCCCAGCCGCCGGGCCGAATCGCCGCAGCACTTTTCCTCGGCGCCGAGCGTGCCGAAGGAGACGCCGGCGGCCCGCAGGATCCTGACGAACGCGGCGGCGATGCTCTTCCCGCCCTCGTCGTAGGCGCCCATGCAGCCGACCCAGAAGAGGTATTCGGCCCCGGGAACGTCCTTGATGTGCCGGACGCCGAGCGGCTCGCCCCACTCGGCCCGCTTGGCGAAGCCGATCCCCCAGGGATTGGAGTTCGTCTCCATGTTGCGGAAGAAGGCGTTGAGCTCCGAAGGGAACTTGCTCTCCATGAGGACCTGGCTGCGGCGGGCGCCGACGATCTTGCGGATGTGCTCGATCTCGACCGGGCAGACCTTCTGGCAGGCGCCGCAGGTCGTGCAGGTCCAGATCTCGCCCTCGGTGAACGCGGCCGGGACGAGCCCGGGAAGGTCGTCGCGCTTTTTCTCCAGCAGGGCCCGGTCGCCGGCCAGCAGGGCTTTTTCCATGTTGAACAGTATCATCTTGGGCGACAGGGGCTTGCCGCTGGCGAAGGCCGGGCAGGCGTCCTGGCAGCGGCCGCATTCCATGCAGGCGAAGGCGTCGAGATTGTCCTTCCAGGCGAAGTCGGGCAGCTTCTCGAGGCCGAAGACCTCCGACTTCTCCAGGTCGAGCGGCGCCAGCACGCCGCTCGGCGCGGACCGGCGGAAGAAGACGTTGAACGGGCCGGCGAACATGTGCAGGTACTTGGAGTGGGGGACGTAGGCGATGAAGGCGTAGACGGCGACGACGTGGGCCCACCAGGCCGCCCGGAAATGCCAGGCGATCGAGGCCGCGTCCAGGCCCGAACGGCGGATCAGGCCGGCCAGCCAGGGCCCGAGGAACGACCACCGCGCCGTCTCGGGATGGGCGGCGACGGAGAAGGCCTCGAAATAGAGGAAGGTCGCCGTGGCCAGGGTGACCAGGAGGTAGATGACCGCGGAATCGCCGCGCGTCGTGGCGTAGGCCTTGGGCCGAAGGACGAAGCGGCGGAAGGCCAGGAAGGCGACGCCGGCCATGACCGAGAAGGCCGCGACGTCGATGAGGGACGAAAAGAACAGGCCGAAGCGCGTCCGGCCGAAGAGGTAGAAGCCGTCGAAGAAGCCTTCGAGAGTGTGGCTGACGGTCATGGTGTCGAAGGTCAGGGCGCCGTAGAAGATGCAGGCATGCATCAACCCGGTGAAAACCCGCTCGCGGCGCAGTGTGCAGCGCTGGAAGAGGACCCGGCCGAGGGCGTGGCCGAACCGTTTTCCGAGGTCGCGGAACCGGTCCTCGGGCGCGCCGGCCAGGACGATGCGGACGCGGCGGACGATCGGGACGAAGAAAGCCGCCGCCGTGGCGGCGATCAGCAGAACGAAAACGAGCTTCTCCGGCGTTGACAGCATGCAGGGTCTCCTTCTCTTCGCTGCGGCCCTCTTTTAGGTTCTTCTCCCGATTCCGTGAGAGTTCCTCTCTTCGGCTTGGCTCAGTTCATTGCCTCTTGTTCCCCGGCCGGCGCGAAGCGGACTCTTGGGAGCGGAGGTCAGAATCATGGCCGAGCACTCGAGGCCGGGATTCTGAGAGAATTTTAAGATAGCTCTTTCTCCTGATATCTCCCAGAAGCATGGCTCCGAGCCGCTCCGCCATGCTTCTGATGGTCGCTTCGATGACTTCGCTCCCTGCCGGCCCCCCTCTCCAGCAACGGGGACCTTCGAGGCAACGAACATCGCCGCCGCGAGAGGGAATCCCGGAGACGGGATAAGAACCCTTTTTTACCGGTTTTCCGGGAGGCCGTCAAATCCGGCCCGCGGGCCGTCCGGGCTTTGACACCCCATTAGCAGGGTGCTATAAAAGTCTATTCCGCGCGAGGGCCGGCCCTCGCCGAGGGAGAACCTCATGAATGTTCTTGTCGTGTTGCTCGCCGCCTCGGCCGTCTTCATCCTGGCCGGGCGGTTCTATTCCCGCTACGTGGCCCGTCACCTGGGCGAGGACGCCGGCCACCCGACCCCGGCCGTGACCTTCAACGACGGCCGCGATTACGTCCCGACCAAGCGCTTCGTCGTCTTCGCCCACCACTTTTCGGCCATCGCCGGGGCCGGCCCCATCCTGGGGCCGACCATGGCCATCCTCTACGGCTTCGGCCCGGCCTGGCTCTGGGTCGTCTTCGGCGGCGTGTTCATCGGCGCCGTCCACGACTACACGACCCTCTTCATCAGCATGCGCGAGGGCGGCAAGTCCATGGCCGAGGTGGCCCGCAAGACCCTCGGCGGCTCGGGCTTCAGGCTCTTCATCGCCTTCACCATCGTCATGATCGTCCTGGTGACCTCGTCCTTCCTGAGCGCCACGTCGATCTCGCTGACCTCGGTCTGGCCGCTGGCCAAGATCGGCGTCGAGGAGGGCCATACTTTCCTCAAGACGGTCGTCCGGGAGGGCGTGGTCATGGGCCGCATCGGCGGCATCGCCTCGACCTCGGTCATCGTCATCACCCTCTGCTCGCCGCTTCTCGGCTTCCTGCTCTTCAAGAAGAACCTCAAGACCGTACCGGCCTATTTCCTGGCGGCCGCGATCTGCGTCGGCTCGATCCTCATGGGCATCGCCCATCCCGTCACCCTGGCCCCGACGACCTGGATGCTCATCATCTCGGGCTACGTCCTCGTCGCCGCCGGGGTGCCGGTCTGGCTCATACTGCAGCCCCGCGACTTCATCAACGTCCAGATCCTCTACGGCGGCATCGTCCTGATGATCGTGTCGCTCTTCAGCTGCGGCTTCCAGGGCCTGAAGGTGTCCGTCCCGACGTTCAACCTGGCCGAAGGCGCGTCCAGCCTGGGCTTTGTCTGGCCGATGATGTTCATCACCATCGCCTGCGGCGCCATCTCGGGCTTCCACTGTCTGGTCGCCGGCGGGACGACCTGCAAGCAGCTGTCCCGGGAGACCGACGCCCGCACCGTCGGCTACAACGCAATGCTGCTCGAGTCGCTCCTCTCGGTCTGCGTCCTCCTGGCCCTGGGCGCGGTCATGGCCTTCTCCGACTACAAGGCCATCGTCTGGCCGACCGACCCGGCCGTGAAGTCCAATCCCATCCTGGGATTCTCGCTGGCCGCCGGCCGTCTATTCCATGAGGGCCTGGGCATCCCCGTGGCCCTGGGCACGGTCTTCGGCATCCTGCTCGTCGAGGGCTTCGTCATCACCACGCTCGACGCGGCCGTTCGGCTCAACCGCTACCTCTTCGAGGAGCTGTGGGCCATCGCTTTCAGGAAGGTGCCGCGTTTCCTCAAGCATTACTGGGTGAATTCCGGGATCTCCGTCCTCCTGATGTGGGTCCTGGCCTATTCGAACGCCTTCAACGCGCTCTGGCCCATCTTCGGCACGGCCAACCAGCTCCTGGCGGCCATGGCCCTGCTGACGGTCTCGGCCTGGCTGCTGCTGCGCAAGCGCCGGAACTGGTTCACGCTCGTACCGGCCGCCTTCATGGTCGTGACCACGCTGGTCGCCCTGGGCATCCTGCTGGCCGGGTATCTCAAGCAGGGCAATTTCGTCCTGATCGCCGCCGACCTGCTGCTCTTCGCCCTGTCGGCGGGCGTCGTCGTCCTGTTCCTGAAAACGTTCCTGAAGAAGCGGACCGCTCCCGGCCGGGCGCCGGCCGCGGTCTAGGAGGGATCCACATGGCTGAACACCGGGATCTGGTCATCATCGGCGGCGGGCCGGGCGGCTATCTGGCCGCCATGCGGGCCGCCCAGCTCGGTAAAACGGTCACCCTGATCGACCAGGACCGCGTCGGCGGCACCTGCATCAATTACGGCTGTATCCCGACGAAATACCTCCTGCACCAGACCCGGGTCCTCAAGGAGCTGGCCGGGATGAAGACCCTCGAAGGTCCGGCCGGGGACGTCCGGCTGAACTGGTCCAAGGTTCAACAGGGCCGCCAGGCCGTCGTCGACCAGTTGGTCAAGGGGCTCGTTTTCCTCCTCGAGAAGGGCAAGGTCGAGATCGTCAAGGCCCCGGCCCGGCTACGGGCCGACCGTACGGTCGTGGCCCGGACCGGGGCGGGGGAGCGGGCCTTCCAGGCGGACGCGGTCATCGTGGCCACGGGCAGCAGGGCGGCCGGCCTGCCCTTCCTCCAGGCCGACGGCCGCGCCGTCATCACCAGCACCGAGGCCCTGACCCTGCCCGAGGCTCCCAAGAGCCTGCTCATCATCGGCGCCGGGGCCATCGGCCTGGAGATGGGCTCGATCTACCGGCGCCTGGGGACGGACGTCACCGTGCTCGAGATCCTGCCGCAGATCCTGCCGGGTTCGGACAAGGAAGCGGTGACCCGCCTGGAGCGGGCCCTCAAGAAGCAGGGACTGAAGATCTTCACGGAGGTGAGGATCGATGGGGCCGCTGTGGAGGCGGACGGCGTCGCGCTCAGGGGCGTCTCGCTCAAGACCAACGCGCCGTTCGAATACCGGGCCGAAAAGGTCCTCCTCTCGGCCGGCCGCAAGCCCAACACCGCCGACCTTTTCGAGGGCGAGCCCTGCCTGGCCCTGGACCGCGGCTTCGTCAAGGTCGACGCCGGGTTGAGGACGAGCGTCCCGGGGATCTACGCCATCGGCGACGTCGTCGGCGGCAAGCTCCTGGCCCACAAGGCCTACCATGACGCCCTCGTGGCCGTGGCCAACGCGGCCGGGATGCCCCGGACGGTCGACTATTCGGCCCTGCCGGCCGCCGTCTTCACCGAGCCGGAGTTCGCTTCCGTCGGACTGACCCAGGAAGAGGCCGCGGCCAGGGGCATCAAGGTCAAGTCCGGCGTCTTCCCGCTACAGGCCAGCGGCCGGGCCATGACCATGGAGGCGACCGACGGCCTGGTCAAGGTCCTGGCCGACGAGGCCGACAAGGTCATCGGGGCCCATGTCGTCGCGCCCGGCGCCTCGGACATGATCCCGGTCCTGACGATGGCCGTGTCCAGGGGCCTGACCCTCCGGGAGCTCGACGGCATCATCTATATCCATCCGACGCTGTCCGAGGCCGTCGGCGAGGCCGCGCTCAAGGCCAACAACGAAGCGCTGCATATCCTGAATTCCTGAGAGGGACGACCCCGGCCGGGGACGATCCCCGGCGCCGTTGACGATTGCCGGGCCTTTCTATACAATCGGGGCGCCTCTCGAAAGAAAAAACCATGGTGGAAGTCGTCGTCTCTTTTCTCGTTTTCGGCGTCCTGGCCGCCGCCATGGTCCTGGTCAACCCTCTGCTCGGCCCCCGCCGCCCCAATCCCGCCAGGGAACGGCCCTTCGAGTGCGGCAGCCCGCCGCTCCAGGACGGCATCGGCCCGGTAAACGTCCCGTTCTTCCTCGTCGCCCTGCTCTTCCTGGCCTTCGACGTCGTCGTCCTGTTCCTCTTCCCCCTGGCCGTCGCCTTCCGCGGCCGCGGCCTGAGCGGCCTGGCCGCCCTGGGCGTCTTCGCCCTCATCCTGGGCGCGGGCTTCGCCTACGCCTGGAAGAAAGGGGTTTTCCGCTGGTCATGAGCGGCTTCGACTTCGTCGCCACGCGCTTCGACGCCGCCCTCGGCTGGGGCCGGAAGTTCTCCCTCTTCCACTACCCCTTCATCACGGCCTGCTGCGGCATGGAGTACATGTCCACGGCCTGCGCTCATTTCGACATCGACCGTTTCGGCGCCGGGCTGACGCGGTTCTCGCCGCGGCAGGCCGACCTGCTCATGGTCGTCGGCACCGTCACCCACAAGCTCGCGCCCGTGCTCAGGACCGTCTACGACCAGATGCTGGCGCCCAAGTGGGTCATAGCCTTCGGGGCCTGCACGGTCAGCGGCGGCATCTACAGGAACTACGCCGTCGTCCAGGGCATCGACAAGATAATCCCCGTCGACGTCTACATCCCCGGCTGCCCGCCGCGGCCGGAGACGGTCCTCGACGGCCTCCTCAAGCTCCAGGACAAGATCCAGCATCAGGGTCAGGATTGGCGATGGGCCCGGAAAGCCTGATCGGGGAGATCCGGGCCCGGCTCGGCCCGGCCGTCGAGGGCGTCGCCGACTCGTTCGGGGACCCGGTCCTCGTCCTGCGGGCGGCCGACGTCCGTCCGGCCCTGGCCGTCCTGCGCCAGCCGCCGTTCGATTACGCCGTCCTTCTCGACCTGACCTGCGTCGACTACGCCGCTGGGGAGGGCCGGTTCGAGCTCGTCTACCACCTCTTCTCTCTCTCCCGCAACGTCCGCCTGCGGCTCAAGGCCTCGGTCCCGGCCGGCGACCCGGCCGTCGCCAGCCTGGCCGGGCTGTGGAAGAACGCCGAATGGCTGGAGCGCGAGGTCTTCGACATGTTCGGCGTCCGCTTCGAGGGCCATCCCTACCCGCGGCGCCTGCTGACGTACGAAGGCTTCGAGGGGCATCCGCTGCGCAAGTCCTACCCCTGGCGGCTGGAGCAGCCGCGCCTCCCGCTGCGGGACCGGGACTGACATGGATCCCCGGACACGGCTCGAGCGGCAGGCCCGGCCGGCGAGCCTGCTCCTCAACATGGGCCCGTCCCATCCGGCCATGCACGGCACGATGCGGATCATGCTCGAGCTCGACGCCGAGAGGATCCTCAACGCCGAGTGCGAGATCGGCTACCTCCATCGCGGCTTCGAGAAGACCTGCGAGAACAAGACCTGGTTCAACCTGCTCATCTACACCGACCGGCTGAACTACGTCTCGCCGCTCATCAACAACCTCGGCTACGCCATGACCATGGAGAAGATGCTCGGCCTCGCCGTCCCGGAGCGGGCCCAGCTGATCCGGGTGCTCATGAGCGAGCTCTCGCGCGTCTCCGACCACCTGACCTGTCTTGCGGCCATGGCCATGGAGAACGGCGCCTTCACCGTCTTCCTCTATATGATGAAGGCCCGCGAGTTCCTCTGGGACGTCATCGAGCAGACGGCCGGGGCCCGGATGACGACCTCCTACATCCGCATCGGCGGCGTCCGGGCCGACCTGCGGCCCGGCTGGCGGGAGGCGCTGGCGGCCGCCGTGCGCGGGACGCGCGCCGTGCTCAAGGACGTCTCCGGCCTGCTCGACCGGAACAGCATCTTCATCGGCCGGACCCGCGGCATCGGGGCCATATCCCGGGAGGACGCCCTGTCCTACGGCTGGACCGGTCCCTGCCTGCGTTCGACCGGCATCGCCTACGACGTGCGCAAGGCCCATCCCTATCTCGTCTACGACCGCCTGGCCTTCGACGTCCCGGTCGGGGAGCACGGCGACAACTACGACCGCTACAGCGTGCGCATGCGCGAGATGGAGCAGAGCCTGCGGCTCCTGGAGCAGACCGCCGCCCTCGTCCCCGAGGCCGCGCCCCTGCCGGCCGGCCCGGTCCTGGAACCCGATGAGGCAATCCGGGCGTCGCGCCGGCGCCGGGCTTCGGGACGCATCCGGCTTTCGCCGAACCTCGAAGGCTCGGAGAAGGAGCGGCAGCCGGGCCTGATGACGCCGGACCGGCCGGTAGGCGTCCCTCCGAAGGAGGACGCCTACACGACCATGGAAGGGCTCATCAGCCACTTCCTTTTCTTCATGAACGGCAAGGGCATCCGGCCGCCCAAGGGCGACGTCTATTTCTCGGTCGAAGGCGGCAACGGCGAGGTCGGCTTCTATATCGTCTCGGACGGCTCCGATCGGCCCTACCGCCTGCACCTGCGGGCGCCCTGCTTCCACGCCGTAGCCGCCCTGGAGCAGCTCATCCGGGGGCGGCTCATCGCCGACGTCATCCCGACGTTCGGTTCGCTGAACATGATCGGCGGGGAGATCGACCGGTGAGCTACCTTCCCTCGGCCGCGGCGCTGCAACGGATCGAGGCGGCCCTGGCCCGCTATCCGGAGAGGACGGCGGCCCTGCTGCCGGTCCTGCAGATCGTCCAGGACGAAGCCGGGTTCGTCGGGCCGGAAGCGGAGACCTGGGTGGCCGCGAAGCTCGGGCTGCGGCCGGCCCGCGTCCGCGAGGTCCTGACCTTCTATGCCTTGTTCCGCCGGGCCCCGGCCGGGCGGCATACGCTGGCGGTCTGCCGGAACGTCAGCTGCACCCTGGCCGGCGCCGAGGGCCTCCTGGACCTCATCGTCGCCGGCCTGGGCATCGGCCCCGGCCAGACGACGCCCGACGGGGCGGTCAGCCTGGACACGGTCGAATGCCTGGGGAACTGCGATCACGCGCCGTGCGTCCAGGTCGACGGCGTCGACAGGGGCCCCCTGACCCGCGAATCGGTCGCCGCCCTGATCGAGGAGCTCAAGTCCCATGCCTGAGACCGCCGCGGCCCTGCTTCCGGCCGACGAGGCCGGCTGGCGGCTCGAGGACTACCTGCGCCGCGGCGGCTACGGGACGGCCCGGAGGGTCGTGACCACGATGGCGCCCGGCGACGTCCTGGCCGAGGTCCGCCAGGCCTCCCTGCGCGGCCGGGGCGGGGCCGGCTTTCCGGCCGGCGCGAAGTGGGGCTTCGTGCCCCAGGGCGGGAGCGGCCCGAGGTACCTCTGCGTCAACGCCGACGAGGCCGAGCCGGGGACGTTCAAGGACCGGCTCATCCTGCTCCGGGCCCCGCACCTTCTGATCGAGGGCATGATCATCGCGAGCTTCGCCGTCGGCATCCGGAACGCCTTCGTCTATGTCCGCGGCGAATACGGCCCGGCGGTCCGGCGCCTGGAAGAAGCGCTGGCCGAAGCCCGGGCCGCCGGCCTCGTCGGGCCGGGCCTGTTCGGAACGGACTTCGGCCTGGATGTCGTCGTCCATCGCGGCGCCGGAGCCTATATCTGCGGCGAGGAAACGGCGCAGCTCGAGTCCCTCGAAGGCCGCCGCGGCCAGCCCCGGGTCAAGCCGCCGTTCCCGGCCGTCGTGGGGCTCTTCCGCTCGCCGACGGTCATCAACAACGTCGAGACCGTGGCCACCGTGCCGGGCATCCTGGCCCGGGGCGCGGACCGGTTCCTCGGCCTGGGCCTGCCCAAGGACGGCGGCACCCGGCTCTTCTGCGTCAGCGGGGCCGTCCGGAGGCCCGGCGTCTACGAGCTCCCCGTAGGCACGCCGCTCCGGGAGATCATCGAGGTCCATGCCGGAGGCTTGCCGGAGGGGGCGCGGCTCAAGGCCGTCATCCCGGGGGGGCTCTCGGCGCCGGTTCTCCTGCCGGGGGAGATCGAGGTGCGCATGGACGTCGAATCCCTGGCCCGGGCCGGATCCATGCTGGGCTCGGCCGGCATCGTCGTCATCGCCGAAGGGACGCCCATACTCGATGTCCTGATGGCGACGGCCCGTTTTTACGCCCACGAATCGTGCGGCAAATGCACCCCCTGCCGCATAGGCACTTCCTGGATCCTCAAGATCGTCGGGCGCCTGCGGGCCGGCGGCGGCGCTCCGGACGATCTCGACCTCGTGGCCGGCCTGGCCGAGGGGATCAAGGGACGGACGCTCTGTCCGCTCGGCGACGCGGCGGCCCTGGCCATCGGGGCCATGGCGGCCAAGTTCCGCGGCGAGCTCGAAAGGGCGGTGGCCCGATGAGCGCCCCGAAGACGGTCCGCTTGACCATCGACGGCCGCGCGGTCGAGGCCGACGCGGGGACCAACGTCCTGCGGGCCGCCGAAAAAGCCGGCATCGCCATCCCGCACTTTTGCTTCCATCCCGGCCTGGACGTCGAGGGCAGCTGCCGGATGTGCCTGGTCGAGATCGAAGGCCTGCCCAAGCTGGAGCTGGCCTGCTCGACCGTCGTCCGCGAGGGCCTGGCCGTGCGGACGACGACGGAGCGCGTCCGCCGGGCCCGGCGGGACGTGCTCGAGTTCCTGCTGGCCGAACATCCCCTGGACTGCCCGATCTGCGACAAGGCCGGGGAATGCCGCCTCCAGGATTATTACGATCTCCACGGGCGTCACCCCGGCCGGATGCTCGAGCCCCGCGAGAGCCGGGCCAAGAAGGTCCCCATCGGCCGCGGCCTCATCCTCGACCGCGAGCGCTGCGTCCTCTGTACCCGCTGCGTTCGCTTCCTGCGGCAGGTCACCGGAACGGGCGAACTGGGGGTCTTCGAGCGGGCTTTGCGCTCGGAGATCGGCATCTTCGACGGGACGCCGGTCGATAACCGCTACGCCGGGAACCTGGTCGACATCTGTCCCGTCGGGGCCATCACCTCCGAAGACTTCCGCTTCAGGACGCGGGCCTGGTTCCTGACCCGGCGGCCCTCGATCTGCCCCCACTGCAGCCGTGGCTGCGCCGTTTCCGTCGAATCCCGGGCCGGCTATCCGCTGGCGGAGGGCGAGCGGCGGGTCTATCGCATCGCGGCCCGCGAGAATCCGGCGGTCAACGGCTTCTGGATGTGCGACCTCGGGCGGGAGGGGCGGCGCGACATCGAGGCCGGCCGGCTGTCCGTCCCGCTGCGGCAGGGCCGGCCCGACCCGGGCCTGTCCTGGACGGAGGCCGCCGGCGAGGCGGCCGCGGCCATCGGCCGGATCCCGGCCGGGGAACGGGGGGAGAAGACGGCCGTGGTCCTGAACGGCCGGCTGACCTGCGAGGAACTGGCCCGGGCCAGGGCCAGCTTCGTCGACGGCCTCGGCTGCCGGAACATTTTTTTCGCCGACAGCCGGCCGGGCCGGGCCGACGGGCCGCTGCTCACGGCCGAGCGGACGCCCAATCTCCGCGGCGCCGTCGCGGCCGGATTCTCGCCCCGGCTTCCGGACCTGGGCGAGCTGGCCGCGGCCAGGGTCCTGCTCGTCTTCGGCTCCCGGTTGGCCGAACATCACGGCGGGCCGGAGCTCGCCCGGGCCCTCTCCGGCGGACCGCGAACCTTCCTCTTCGCGGCCCACGCCGGGCCCCTCGACGGCCTGGCCGAGATGGCCGTTCCGGTCGCCGTTCCTGCTGAAAAATCAGGGACTTATATCAATATCGATGGTCTCGCGCAGGCCTTCGACCGGAGCCTGGAGCCCGCCCCCGGCGGGCCAGCCGAGGGCGCCGTCCTCGAGGCCCTGGCCCGCGGGCTGGGACTCGATCGCGGAGGCGGCGATGGCCGCTGACGTCCTCATCGTCCTGGCCAAGGCCGTCCTGGCCATGACCTGGACCCTGCTTCTGGCCCTCTTTCTGACCTGGGTCGAGCGGAAGGAGAGCGCGGTCATGCAGGACCGCATCGGAGCCAACCGGGCCTCGATCTTCGGGCTGCGCCTTTTCGGCCTCTTCCAGCCCTTCGCCGACGCCATCAAGATGTTCTTCAAGGAGGACTTCGTCCCGTCCTTCGCCCGCAAGCCCCTGCATTGGCTGGCGCCCGCGGTCTCGTTCTTCTGCGTCTCGGTGACCATGATCGCCGTGCCCTTCGGCGACGCGATCCGGCTGTTCGGCCGGCGGATTCCCCTGCAGGTGGCCGACCTCGACGCCGCCGTTCTGTTCGTCCTGGCCATGCTCGGCCTGGGTGTCTACGGCATCCTGACCGGGGGCTGGGCCTCGGCCAACCGCTTCGGCCTGATCGGCAGCCTCCGCGGCGCCGCCCAGCTCATCTCTTACGAGGTGGCCCTGGGGCTGTCGCTCGTCGGCCTGATCATGGTCTTCCCGTCGCTGCGCCTGTCGAGGATCGTCGAGTACCAGGGCGGGCTGCTGTTCGGCGTCTTGCCCAAGTGGGGCATTTTCCTCCAGCCGCTCGGCTTCGCCGTCTTCTTCCTGGCCGGCCTGGCCGAGACCAAGCGGGTGCCCTTCGACCTGCCGGAAGGCGAGTCCGAGATCATCGGCTTCTACACGGAATACAGCGGGCTCAAGTTCGGGCTGTTCATGTTCACCGATTTCCTCGAGGTCATCGTCTTCGCCGCCCTGGCCGCGACCCTCTTCTTCGGCGGCTGGCAGGTGCCCTGGCTCGGCGACGGGGGGTTCGTCTTCCCCTGGGGCGGCCGGATAGCCGCGGCGCCGTGGGCCGTGACGGTCCTGCGCGTCCTCTCGTTCAACCTCAAGGTCCTGTTCTTCTGCTGGCTCCAGATCCTGGTCCGCTGGACCTATCCGCGCCTGCGCTACGACCAGGTCATGGACCTCGGCTGGAAGGTCCTGGTCCCGGCCGGGGCCTTCAACATCCTGGCGACCGGACTCGTCCTGGCGGTGAGATAGGGGAGCCATGGGCAGCGCCTGGACCGTCATCAAGGAGATACTCAGGGGCTCGGCCATCACGGCCCGCCACTTCTTCGTCAACATGACCTTTCACACCCTGCGGCTCTTCGGCCTCAGGACCGCGAGACGGGGAGCGGTGACCGTCCAATATCCCGAGGAGGCCAAGCCGCTCGGCCCGCGGCACCGCAGCCTGCACCGGCTCCGGCCCCGACCCGACGGCCGGCCGAGCTGCGTCGCCTGCATGCTCTGTGTCACGGTCTGCCCGTCAGAATGCCTGACCGTCGAAGCGGCCGAGGACCCGGACCCCGAGGTCCAGAAGGTCCCGGCCCGGTTCGTCGTCGACCTCAACCGCTGCTGCTTCTGCGGCCTGTGCGTCGAGGCCTGTCCGGTCGACGCCATCCGCATGGACACCGGCGAGATCCGGCTGGCCGCCCTCGACCGCAAGGCCCTCGAGGTCCGGCTGGACAAGCCATGAACGCCGCCGACCGGCTGGCCGTCGGGGGGATCGAGGTCGTCCGCCTGCTCGACGGCACTTTCCGCGTGGACGGCGGAGCGATGTTCGGCGTCGTGCCCCGGACGCTCTGGGCCGCCCTGGCCCCGCCCGACCGCGAGAACCGCATCACCCTGGCCCTGAACTGCTACCTCGTCCGCGCGCCCGGCGCGACGATCCTCCTGGACACGGGCGTGGGGCCGGACCTGGGCCGCCGTTACGCCGATTTCTACGGCGTCGACCGCCGGCCCGGCCTCATGGCCGGGCTGGCCGGGCTGGGCCTCGGCCCGGAGGACATCGACCTCGTCGTCAACAGCCACCTCCACTTCGATCACTGCGGCGGCGATACCGTCAAGACGGCCGCTGGCCGCTGGACGCCGGCCTTCCCCAACGCCCGCTACGTCGTCCGGCGGGGCGAATGGCAGCAGGCGCTCCATCCGGTCGGGCGGGACAAACCCAGCTATTCGCCCGGGCGGCTCGGCCCCCTGGCCGACTCCGGCCGCCTGACGCTCCTCGACGCGGACGGGCCTGTGGCGCCCGGCGTTGAGGCCGTTCTCGTCGCCGGCCACACGGCCTTCCACCAGGGCGTCCGGGTGACGTCGGGAGGGGAGACTTTCTTCTTCGCGGCCGACGCCGTCCCCACGACGGCCCATGTCGGGCTGGACTGCATCATGAGCTACGACCTCTATCCGGTCGACACCTACGAGACAAAGAAGGCCCTCCTCGAGCGGGCCGAGGCCGGCGGCTGGGTCCTGGGATTCAGCCACGACCTGGCCCGGCCCTTCGCCCGGCTGCGCCGGGCCGGCCGGCGTCTCGAAGCCGTCCCGGCGGCCGGCGCCGGGAATGATTGACTTTTCGCAGGCCCCTATTTATGATGAGCCTTCCGCAAATCTCGAGGAGGTTGTTCATGAAGAAGGTAACCGTCGAAGAATTGTTGGCCAAAGCTCAGCAGCCCTCCCTTGATGCCCCCCGGCTGCACAAGTTCTACAAGGGCAAGATGGGTACCGCCGTGAAGTGCCGAGTCCGCGATTTTAACGATTTCGCGATCTGGTACACGCCCGGCGTGGCCGCGGTCTGCAAGGAGATCCAGGCCGAGAAGCAGAAGGCCTACGAGTACACTAACAAGTGGAACTCCGTGGCCGTCATCAGCGATGGGACCCGCGTCCTCGGGCTCGGCGACATCGGCCCCGAGGCCGGGCTGCCGGTCATGGAAGGCAAGGGGATCCTCTACAAGTACCTGGGCGGCGTCGACGCCTTCCCCATCTGCCTCGACGAGAAGGATCCCGATAAGCTTATCGAGATCGGCCGTGCGCTGCAGCCGTCGTTCGGCGGCTACAACCTCGAGGACATCGCCCAGCCCAAGTGCTTCCGCATCCTCGACGAGCTGCGCGCCAAGTGCGAGATCCCGGTCTGGCACGACGACCAGCAGGGCACGGCCTGCGTCACGGTGGCCGGCCTGATCAACGCCCTCAAGATCGTCAAGAAGGACATCGCCGAGGTCAAGTGCACCGTCATCGGCTCGGGCGCCTCGGGCATCAACATAGCCCGCCAGATCATGCTGGCCGGGGCTAATCCGGCCAACATGCTCTCGGTCGATTCCAAGGGCATCCTGTCCAAGGACCGGGCCGACAAGGACGTCCTGCAGGCGAAATTCCGGGAAAAATGGGACCTCTGCCTGCGGACCAACCCGACCGGCCGGCAGGGCACGATGGCCGACGCCATCAAGGGCGCCGACGTGCTCATCTGCTGCTCGACGCCCGGCCCCGGGACCGTCAAGCCCGAATGGATCAAGACCATGGCCCACGACGCCATCGTCTTCGCCGAGGCCAACCCCATCCCCGAGATCTGGCCCTGGGAGGCCAAGGAGGCGGGGGCCCGGATCGTGGCCACCGGCCGCTCCGATTTCCCCAACCAGGTCAACAACTCCCTCGGCTTCCCGGGCATCTTCCGGGGCGCCCTGGACGTCCGGGCCCGGACGATCACCGACGGCATGTGCATCGCCGCCGCCCGCGAGCTGGCCAAGGTCGCCGAGGACAAGGGGATCCACGAGGAATACATCATCCCCAACATGGACGAATGGGAGGTCTTCCCCCGGGAGGCCGTGGCCGTCGGGACCAAGGCCATCGAGGAGGGCGTGGCCCGGTTCGCCTTCCCGGCCGACGTCCGCTTCAAAATGGCCGAGGAGATCATCCGCGAGGCCCGCGAGGACGTCCAGAAGAAGATGAAGGAGGGCGTCATCATCGATCCGGACAAGTGAAACGCGGTCCGGGGAGAGTTAGGCCAATGACGGGGGAGGAGAAGGAGCCCGGCGCCTTCTCCTCCCCCTTTTTTTTCGGATTTGACAATAGTTTTCCGGTGTGATATAAGAGACGGCAATCAGGACATCTCATCACACGGCGCCTATCTCACGTTAAATTCATACAAAGATACCAAAGGAGGTACAATCATGAAGAACATCGTGAAAGGCTTAACCCTGGCGCTCGCTCTCGTGCTCGTGTTCACGAGCTGCGCCAAGCAGCCCACCCAGTTGATGGACCAGGCCAAGGCCGCCATCCAGAGCGTCATCGACGCCAAGGGCGGCGTTTACGCCAAGGACGAGCTGAACAAGCTCCAGGGCGACCTGCAGGCCGCTCTCGACGCGGTCAACGCCCAGGCCAAGAAATTCTTCAAGAAGTACGGCCCGGCCAAGGAAATGCTGACCAAGGTCATCGCCGACGCCGACAGCGTCAAGGCCCTCATCCCCGGGCGGATCGCCGAGGCCAAGGCTGCCGCCGAGACCGCGCTGAATGAAGCCAAGACGGCCGTCGAAGAAGCCAAGGCCCTCCTCGAAAAGGCCCCCAAGGGCAAGGGCACCAAGGCTGACATCGAGGCCATGAAGGCCGACCTGGGCGGCATCGAGACCGCTCTGGCCGACGTCAACAGCGCCCTGGCCGCCGAGGACTATTTCGGCGCCAAGGACAAGGCCGTCGTCATCAAGGAAAAGGCCGCCGGCATCACCGAGCAGATCAACGCCGCCATCGCCAAGGTGAAGGGCCGCTAAGTCTGAGGTGAAGCTCAGTAAAACAGCCGTTTTCGCACTGGCTGTTTTGCTCTTTGGTTGTCGGACCGCACCGGTCCCGCCGGAGGTCTTGAACGCCTGCCATCAGGAAGAAGATCTTCGGGGGGCCGGTGCTTCTCTTTTTGCCGGACCGGAGCATGCGGCCTACCTGCGGAGTCTGGCCGCCGCCCGCCTGACCCTGGAGAGGGAGAACCTCAAGTTGGGCTGGTTCCGGGATTACGGCAAGGTCCGGGGCGAGTTCGCGGCCGTGCTGCGGACGGGGGAGGCCGTCGAGGCCCGGGTCCGGGCGGCCGTGGCTGGCCGGACCGCGTCGCTGGCCCAGTCGGCCGAGGCGGTCCGCCGCCGCCTGCGGACGCTCGACGGGCTGACACTATCGCTGGTCGAGCGCGGCCAGGCCCGGAGCCGCCTGACGCGGGCCACCCTGGCCCTGACCGAAGCCGAGGCCATGATCGACCAGGCCAAGTTCGATCAGGCGTCGGCCCGGCTCGAGACGGCCTCGAAGCTGGCCGCCGAGGCCGAGAAGGCGGTCATCACCCATATCTCCCGGTACCTTGACCCGGCCCAGGTCCGGAGCTGGAAGAACGCCGCCGAGGAAACCATCGCCGATTCGAGGAGCCGCGGCGTGACGGCCTTTGTCGTCACCAAGCTCGAGCGTCGGCTCCTTGTCTACCGGGCGGGCAAGCTCGTCCGGACGTACGACGTCGGCCTGGGGTTCAACGGCTTGGCCGACAAGCGCTACGCCGGGGACAACGCCACGCCCGAGGGCCGCTACAAGGTCATCCGCAAGATCCCGTCCAGCCTCTACTACAAGGCCCTGCTCATCGACTACCCGAACGACGAGGACCGGCGCTGGTTCGCCCGGGAAAAGGCCCGGGGCGGCATCCCCAGGGCCGTCGGCATCGGCGGGGACGTCGAGATCCACGGCGGGGGCCAGGACAGCCTGACCCGCGGCTGCGTCTCCCTGGACAACGACAAGATGGACGAGCTCTACGCCCTAGCCTCGGTCGGGACGCCGGTCACGATCATCGGGACGATGGAACTCGAGAACT
The DNA here is from genome assembly GCA_022711665.1 of Acidobacteriota bacterium. Taxonomy (GTDB): domain Bacteria; phylum Acidobacteriota; class Aminicenantia; order Aminicenantales; family Saccharicenantaceae; genus RBG-16-66-30. Next base: position 34,287 of record JAKLEN010000010.1, read on the forward strand.
ACGTCATCAAAGCGATCGGGAACAACTGACATGGTGATCAAACGTCTCCTTCTCGCGGCGGCGGCCCTGGCCGCGCTCGGCTTTCTGGCCGTTTTCGGGGCCTCGTACTTCATCGGTCTAAAGGCGGCTTCGGCCTGGCCGGTCCGGATCCCGCCGATCGCGGAAAAGGACGTGGCCAAGGTCGAGAAGAACGTCCAGCAGATCGAGAAACGCCTGGCCGGGATGCTGCCCAAGGGCCTGTACATCGTCATCGACACGGCCGCCAACCGGCTCTATCTCAAGAACGGCGAACAGGTCCTGCGGGAGGCCGTCGTCTCGTGCGGCAGCGGCGTCGTCCTCGAGGAGCCCGGGGGCAAGAAGCGCAGCTGGGTTTTCGACACGCCTCGGGGCGAGTTCAGCGTCAAAAATAAGATCACAAACCCTTACTGGGTCAAGCCGGACTGGGCCTTCATCGAGGAAGGGGAGAAGATCCCAAGGGGCATGGAGGATCGTATCGAGGCCGGCACGCTCGGCGACTACGCCCTGGGCTTCGGCCAGGGCTTTTTCATCCACGGAACGCTCTACACCCGGCTGCTGGGGCGCAACGTCACCCACGGCTGCGTCAGGGTCGGGGACGAGGACCTGAAGTTCGTGTTCAAGTCCGTCTCCGTCGGGACCAAGATCTACATCTACTGACGGGAAAAGCCATGAGCAGGAAAAAAGCGGCGGGAGCGGTGCTGGCGGCGGTCGTGGCGGGATTCGGGCTTTCGTCCCTTGCCGCGGCGGGGCGGGTGGCCGAGGTCGACCGGTCGGCCCTGGCCAGGAAGCAGGAGGCCCTGACGGCCGAATACGGCCTGGCCAAGGACGCCAACTTCTATTTTGTCTTCGATGTCGAGGGGCGGAAGATCGAGCTCAGGGTCAAAGGAATGGTGCTGAGGTCGTGGCATATCGCGGGCATGCGGTTCTGGGGCCGGCCGGATTTCGCCGGCACGGTCGCGCTGGCCAGGAAGACGACGCTGAAGGCGCCCGAGCGGATCATCATCAAGCCGGGCCAGGAAGAGTCGCTGGTCAAGGTCCCGGCGGCGAAGCCGGCGGCCGGACAAGCCGTGACTCCGGCGACAAGCGCCGATTACGACCTGGAAGCGCTGGAGCTCAGGGACATGCCCGGGAAGTTCAGCCTGGATTTCGACAACGGGCTCCATGTCACGATCCGGGCCAGGTCCGGAGAAGCGCCGGGGCTCGCGGCGCGGCTCAAGGATGCCTGGCGCTGGTACGTGGCGATGCCTTTGAGCCCGGTCGTCGGCAAGGGCCGGGCGAAAACCAGGCCGGAGCTGGAGCTGGTCTTCGAGGACGAAAAGGATCCGCAGGCGATTTATTGGCACTTTTTCGACGGGATAAAGGGCATTATCCTATAGCTCCGGCAACTGTCTAAATTAAATAATAATAACAGCATAAAGAATTCTTTAAATACTACTTGACAATAAGGCACTAAGATAATATATTGTGGTATCGCTAAATTGAATGTACCAGGAGGGCTCAGATGAGCAAGATCATAGGCATCGACCTGGGCACGACCAACTCGGTCGTGGCTATCCAGGAAGGTGAAAAGACGACCGTTATCCCGAACGAGGAAGGCGGCCGGACGACCCCGTCAGTCGTCGCGTTCTCGGCCAAGGGCGAGATCCTGGTCGGCCAGGTCGCCAAGCGCCAGCGCGTGACGAACCCCGAGAACACCATCTATTCCATCAAGCGGTTCATGGGCCGGCGGTTCAGCGAGGTCAGCCAGGAGATCAAGCAGGTCCCGTTCAAGGTCAACGAGGCCCAGAACGGCGACGTCCGGGTCGAGGCCCACGGCAAGCTCTACGCCCCGCCGGAGATCTCGGCCTTCATCCTGCAGAAGCTGAAAAAGGCGGCCGAGGACTATCTCGGGGAGAAGGTCGAGCGGGCCGTCATCACCGTCCCGGCCTATTTCAACGACAGCCAGCGCAAGGCCACCAAGGACGCCGGGCAGATCGCCGGGCTCAAGGTCGAGCGCATCATCAACGAGCCGACGGCCGCCGCCCTGGCCTACGGCATGGACAAGAAGAAGGACCAGACGATCGCCGTCTACGACTTCGGCGGCGGCACCTTCGACATCTCCATCCTCGAGGTCGGCGAAGGCGTCGTCGAGGTCAAGGCGACCAACGGCGACACCCACCTCGGCGGCGACGACCTCGACCAGCGGGTCCAGGACTGGATCGTCCAGGAATTCAAGCGCGAGTCCGGCATCGACCTGACCCGCGACAAGATGGCCGTCCAGCGGCTCAAGGAGGGCGCCGAAAAGGCCAAGGTCGAGCTGTCGACGACCATGGAGACCGAGATCAACCTGCCCTTCATCACCGCCGACGCCTCCGGGCCGCGGCACCTGCTGATGAAGCTGACCCGGGCCAAGCTGGAGCAGCTCTGCGAGGATCTCATCCAGAGGTCCGTGGCCCCGGTCAAGCAGGCCCTGTCCGACGCCAACCTCCGGGCCTCGGACATCCACGAGGTCATTCTCGTCGGCGGCCAGACCCGCATGCCCCGCATCCAGCAGCTCGTCCAGGAGCTGTTCGGCCGCGAACCCCACAAGGGCGTCAACCCGGACGAGGTCGTGGCCGTCGGCGCCGCCATCCAGGGCGGCGTCCTGTCGGGCGACGTCAAGGACGTCCTCCTGCTCGACGTCACGCCGCTGACCCTCGGCATCGAGACCCTGGGCGGCGTGTTCACCAGGATGATCGGCCGCAACACTACCATCCCGACCAAGAAGACCGAGATCTTCTCGACGGCCTCGGACAACCAGCCGAGCGTCGAGATCCACGTCCTGCAGGGCGAGCGCGAGATGGCCTCCCACAACCGGACCCTGGGCCGCTTCCACCTCGACGGCATCCCGCCGGCTCCCCGGGGCATCCCCAAGGTCGAGGTCACGTTCGACATCGACGCCAACGGCATCCTTCACGTTTCGGCCAAGGACCTGGGCACCGGCAAGCAGCAGGCCATCACCATCACCGGCCACAGCGGCCTCGACGAGAAGGAGATCGGCCGCATGGTCAAGGACGCCGAGGCCAACGCCGCCGACGACAAGAAGCGGCGGGAGACCATAGACGCCCGCAACCACGCCGACCAGCTCGTCTACAGCCTGGAAAAGCTGCTGCGCGAGAACCGGGACAAGGTCCCGGCCGAGGAGGCCGAGCGCGTCCAGAAGGAGATCGAGAACACCAAGAAGGCCATCGAATCGGACGACCTGGCCCGCATCCGCAAGGCCTCCGAGGACCTGGCCAACGCTTCGCACAAGCTGACGGAGATCATGTACCGGCAGGCCGGCCCGCAAGCCGGCCCACAGCCCGGTTCCGAGGCCGGCGCCGGCTACCAGTCCGGTCCGCAGGCGCAGGAGCCGCAGTCCGGCGGCGGCAACGGCCGCAGCGACGAAGGGGAAGTCATTGACGCCGAAGTCGTCGATGACGATACTAAAAAGAACTAACTAGGCCCGGCGGCGGCCGCCGGCCGCCCGGAGCGAGGCGATGGCGAAGGACTATTACCACGTCTTGGGCGTCGACAAGGGCGCGGCCCTGCCCGAGATCAAGAAGGCCTACCGCAGGCTGGCCCGCAAGTACCATCCCGACCTCAATCCGGGAGACAAGACGGCCGAGGCCCGCTTCAAGGAGATCCAGGAGGCCTACTCCGTCCTGAGCGATCCCAAGAAGCGGGCCCAATACGACCAGTTCGGCGACCTGGGCGGGTTCCCGCCGGGCGCCGGACCCGGCCCCGGGCCGGGCGGCGGTCCCGGAGGGGGCTTCGAGGGCTTCGATTTCTCCGATTACGGCTCCTCGACCTTCCGGGATTTCTTCGAGAACCTGTTCGGCGGCGGAGCCGGCGTCCGGGGCGCCGGGCCGGCGGCCGCGGCCGGCCCCGAGAGGGGCGAAGACCTCCAGTACTCCATGCCCCTCGGCTTCGAGGACGCCATCCGCGGCCTGGAGACCCGCATCCGGGTCAACCGCCTGGCGGCCTGCCGGTCCTGCGGCGGCAGCGGCCGGGCCTCTGGCTCGCGGCCCCGCGTCTGTCCCGCGTGCGGCGGCAGCGGCCGGGGCACGACCCAGCGCGGCTTCATGCGCTTCTCGGGCGCCTGCAGCGCCTGCGGCGGCAGCGGCCAGGCGCCGGGCGAGCCCTGCGCCGCCTGCGGCGGCTCGGGCGTCGTCCAGATCTCGGACCTCATCGCCGTGCGCATCCCCGCCGGCGTCGACAACGGCTCCAAGGTGCGCGTCCCCGGCCGGGGCAACGCCGGCCGCAACGGCGGGCCTCCCGGCGACCTCTTCATCGTCATCGAGGTCGCGCCCCACGCCTTCTTCAAGAGGGAAGGGGCCGACATATCCGTCCGCGTGCCGCTGACCGTGCCCGAGGCCACCCTGGGGGCCAAGATCGAGGTGCCGACCCTCTGGGGCCGGACGACCATCCGCATCCCGCCGGGAACCAGATCGGGACAGAAGTTCCGCCTCAAGGAACAAGGCGCGCCGGTGGCCGGCCGCAAGACCCGCGGCGACGAGTTCGCCGAGGTCTATATCGTCCCGCCGCCGTTCGCCAACGAGCGCGTCCGGGAGATCATGAAGGAGCTGGAAACTCTCTCGGGCCCGAACCCGAGGCAGTCCCTGGGGTGAGCGCCATGAAAAAAGAAAAGCGTTCGCGCCGGGCCTCGTCCCAGGGGGCCGACGGCCCGGTCTACCACATCTCGGCCGTGGCCGAGATGTACGGCATCCACCCCCAGACCCTCCGCCTGTACGAGCGGGAGGGCCTGCTCGCTCCCTCCCGGAGCCAGGGCAACACCCGACTCTACTCCGAAGCCGATCTCCGGCGCCTGGAGATCATCCTCAACCTCATCCGCGACCTGGGCGTGAACCTGGCCGGCGTCGAGGTCGTCCTGAACATGCGGGACAAGATCGAGCGCATCGAGGCCGAGGTGGGGGACTTCCTGGCCTATGTCCAGCGGGAGTTCATCCAGGGCAAGGAAGAGGAGTTCGAGGCCCGCAAGCGGGCCCTGATGAGCGTCCGCCCCGGCGGCGTGGTCAAGTTCAAGACCGGCGACGAGTGACGCGTGGACCCCAAGGACTTCGTCGATTCGAGGAGCATCAAGCACTACCTCGAGGCCATAGCGAAGTTCCCGACCCTGACCGAGGACGAGGAGAAGAAGCTCGGCGAGAAGATCCGCCAGGGCGATGCCGAGGCCCTTCAGGCTTTGGTCCGGTCCAACCTCAAGTTCGTCGTCTCCTACGTCAAGAAGTACCAGGGCCTGGGGCTGGGCCTGCTCGATCTCATCGACGAGGGCAACGTCGGGCTGATCGAGGCCGCCCACCGCTTCGACCCCTCCCGGAGCGTTCGCTTCGTCTCCTACGCCGTTTGGTGGATCCGCCAGGCCGTCCTGCACGCCCTGACCCAGGCTTCGCGGATCACCCACGTCCCCCAGAAGCTGGCCGACCAGATCTCGCTGATGAAACGGAAGACGGCCGATCTGAAGGGCTTCCTGAAGAGGGACCCGACCAGGGAGGAGATCGCCACGGCCATGGGCCTGACCGAGCCGGAGGTCGAGGACCTCGAAGTCCTGGCCGAGCGCAGCCTGTCCCTGAGCGACAAGATCAACGAAGACGACCTGGAGGTCGAGGAGCGCATCAGCGACCCCGACGCCCCTTCGGTCGAATACGAGATCATCAAGTCCTCGGTCCGGCAGCAGATCCGGGAGATCCTGGGCGAGCTGGATGAGAAAGAAGCCCTTGTGCTAAAATGGCGCTTCGGGCTGGACGACGACCGGCCGCTGACGCTCCAGGAGATCGGCGACCGGCTCGATCTAACCCGGGAGAGGATCCGCCAGATCGAGCAGAAGGCCATGAGGAAGCTCAGCCGCTCACAGAAGCTCCAGCACCTTCGGGGATACCTGAATTGAGCGAAAACCCGGTTTGCGCCAAGTGCCAGGGGACGGGCTGGCTCCTCGAGCCCGCCGGCGGCTCCCAGGTGGCCCGGCGCTGCGGCTGTTACGGGGAGCGCTGGAAGCGGTCCCTGTTCGACCAGGCCAACATCCCCCGCCGCTACCAGTCCTGCAACCTGGAGAATTTCGAGGTCCACAACGACTCGCACCGGGACGCCCTCAAGATCTCGCGGCAGTTCGTCAAGAACTACCCGGCCCAGGACGTCGGGCTGCTGTTCATCGGGCCCTGCGGGGTGGGGAAGACCCACCTGGCCGTGGCCGTCATCCAGGAGCTCATCCGGACGAAGGACGCCTCGTGCATCTTCTACGATTTCCGCGACCTCATCCGCGAGATCCAGAACACCTTCACCCCCGACTCGACGCTGTCCGAGTCCGACGTGCTGACGCCCGTCTTCCAGTCCGAGGTCCTCGTTCTCGACGAGCTGGGGGCCAAGCGGACGACCGCCTGGGTCGAGGAGACGGTCTTCTACATCATCAACCACCGCTACAATCATAAGAAGGCGACCATCTTCACGACCAACTACCCCGACCTCGACGAGGAGGAGGACAAGCGCGACTCCTTCTACAAAAAGGGCGGCGACAGCCTGATCGACCGCATCGGCGTCCGCCTCCGCTCGCGCATCTACGAGATGTGCAAGGTTGTCGAGATCGAGGGCCAGGATTTCCGCAAGGTCGCCAAGCAGGCCAGTTACCGGTTCTAGGGCTGCCGGACCGGGCGCCTGTTGTCGCCGCAACCACTCATCCATGTCCCCTTGCCTTCCCGACGGGTTTTTGCTAAATTAGTCCGGCCTGCTCCTCGGTAGCTCAATCGGCAGAGCGGGTGGCTGTTAACCACTAGGTTGCAGGTTCGAGTCCTGCCCGAGGAGCCAAAATTCAATCCGCTGATTTCAGCGGTTCTTGTTTAACGCAAGACCCCGTGGGGTGATCCCCTCGGGGTCTCGTCGTTTCCGGCGTGCCCACGCCGACTTACGCCCGCCTGCACATTTACCCTGTTTCTCCATTTCGAAGCCCGCAGTCCGGGGACCGGGTGCAACCCTGGGGGTTGCGGGCGCTCACCGAAAATGTCCTCTCCGAATTCTCCCGTTCTCCGTTTTTCGAGTCGCCTTGTTTAACAGCCCGGTTGCATCCGGGCACCCGCTTCGACGTTTCGAACTCCCCTCCGGTAGGTATCCGACGAAAGCCGGACCAAGTGGTCCGGCGAAAGCGGATTACCAGACAGCGGAATCGGCCGTGAGAACGGAGACCGTTGTGGGTGCCGACGGCATCGCCTTCGGGTGGTGTCGGACGGGCTCCAACGGTCTTCTCGACGTCAGGCCGATCCCGCCCCAGCGGCATCCACGGCGGCACCTTTACGCGGCCTCCCGCAAAAGGAGGACCGGATGCCGGACAACGAACACGTCCCCGCCTCACTTGAAGAGGTGATATCGGAAATCGCCACGATCCTGGCCAGAGGCTACATGCGCCACCGCAACGGCCGCCGACTTGCCCCCGAATCGGATACCGAGGCGGTGCATGTAGCGCAAGACGAAGAATCTGAGGCGTTTACGGAGAAACGCCTTGATGTTTCGGGCCACCGAAGCCTTCATTCATTCACGAGTTAACGCCCTGAGATTGCGGTGCGGACGAACCGCCCGCCGGGGCGAAGCCCATGAACCAAGGAGGTTTCGGATGGAAGCAACAACGTATCAAGAGGTCCAGGGGCTCTCCCGGATGACCGTCGGAGAACTCCGGGACAAGTACCTCGAGGTCTTCGGAGAAGAGACCCGCTCCTACCATAAGGAGTTTCTGCGCAAGCGAATCGCCTGGCGCATTCAGGCCCTGGCGGAGGGTGATCTTTCGGAGCGGGCCCGGCGCAGAGCCGAGGAACTGGCCAACGACGCCGACCTGAGAA
>JAKLEN010000011.1 GCA_022711665.1 Acidobacteriota bacterium
TGGCGCGGATAGAAGGGTGGTTCATGAAACCGAGGCAGCCAGAGGAAGAGATGAAAAGAAGGAAAAAGAAACGGGGGGCTTGCGTTTCGCTATCATAGAAGATATTTCTCAGGATCCCGGCCTCGAGTGCTCGGCCGTGATCCTGACCTCCGCTCCCCAGAGTCCGCTCCGCGCCGGTCATCGAAGCGACCATCAGAAGCATGGCGGAGCGGCTCGGATCCATGCTTCTGGGAGATATCGGGAGAAAGAGCTCTCTTTAGATATTTCTCAGAATCCCCGCCTCGAGTGCTCGGCCGTGATTCTGACCTCCGCTCCACAGAGTCCGCTCCGGGCCGGCCCTCGAGCCAAGCCGAAGAGAGGGACTCCCCCGGAATCGGGAGGAAAAGCCACTTTTTCGTATCCTGTCCCCCCGCCGTTGTGCTATCATTCCTCTACTCCAAGAAAGGCTGAGACGAGATGATCGAACGCTACACGCGCCCCGGCATGGGGGCCATCTGGACGGAGGAGAACAGGTACCGCAAATGGCTCGACGTCGAGCTGGCAGTCTGCCAGGCCTGGTCCCGCCTGGGCAAGATCCCGCCGGCCGACCTGCGCGTCATCCGGGAGAAAGCCGGCTTCTCCGTGGCCCGCATCGACGAGATCGAAAAGGTCGTCAAGCACGACATCATCGCCTTCCTGACCTCGGTCGCCGAGAAGGTCGGGCCGGCGTCGCGCCACATCCACCTCGGGCTGACCTCCTACGACGTCGTGGACACGGCCCTGTCGCTGCTCATCAAGGAATCGCTGGAGAAGCTCCTGGCCGATGTCCGGGCCTTCCACCGGCTGCTCAAGCGGCAGGCCCTGAAGCACAAGAAGACGGTCTGCATCGGCCGGACCCACGGCGTCCACGCCGAGCCGATCACCTTCGGCTTCAAGGTCCTGGTCTGGTATGAGGAGATCGGCCGGCACATCGTCCGGCTGGAGGCGGCCCTGAAGACGATCTCGGTCGGCCGCATCTCCGGCTCCGTGGGCACTTTCATCCACCTCGATCCCCGGGTCGAGGTCATGGCCCTCCGCAAGCTCGGCCTGGAGCCGGCCAAGGTCTCGACCCAGGTCCTCCAGCGCGACCGCCACGCCGAGGTTCTCTCGGCCCTGGCCCTCCTGGCCACGACCGTCGAGAAGATCGCCGTCGAGGTCCGCCACCTCCAGCGGACCGAGGTCCTGGAGCTCGAGGAGCCTTTCACCAAGGGCCAGAAGGGCTCGTCCTCCATGCCGCACAAGAAGAACCCCGTCCGCTCCGAGCGCATCTCGGGCCTGGCCCGCCTGGTCCGGGCCAACGCCGGGGTCGGCCTGGAGGACATGGTCCTCTGGCACGAACGCGACATCTCCCACTCCTCGGCCGAGCGGATCGTCTTCCCCGACTCGTTCATCGCCGCGGATTTCCTGCTGGCCGACGCCGCCGACATCGTCGGCCACTGGGTCGTCCACCCCGGCCGCATGCGGGCCAACATCGACGCCACCCGGGGCCTCATCTTCTCCCAGAGCGTCCTGCTGGCCCTGACCCGCAAGGGCCTGGTCCGCGAGGCGGCCTACCAGGTCGTCCAGCGCAACAGCCTCAGGGCCTGGACCGAGAACCTCGACTTCCGGGCCCTCGTCGCCGCCGACCCCGACGTGGCGCGGGTCCTGGAGCCGAAGGAGATCGCCGCCTGCTTCTCGCTCGATCCGTATCTCGCCAAGATCGATTACATCTTCGAAAGGGTTCTCCGATGAAAGTCCGCATCCTCGTTTCGTTCAAGGACAGCGTCCTCGATCCACAGGGCCAAACCGTCAAGAACGCCCTGCACACCCTGGGCTACGGCGCCGTCTCCGAGGTCCGCCAGGGCAAGGTCTTCGAGATCGACCTCGAAGGCGTCAGCCGCAAGGACGCCGAGTCCCTGGTGCCCGAGATCTCGCGCCGGGTCCTGGCCAATCCCATCATCGAGAAATTCGATTGGGAAATCCTCAAGGGCCGGTGAGGTCGCACCCATGAAGTTCGGCGTCGTCCAATTCCCCGGCTCCAACTGCGACTTCGACGCGGTCCACGCGCTGAAGGACGTGATGAAGCGGCCGACCGTCCTGCTCTGGCACAAGGACCACGACCTCCAGGGCGTCGATTGCGTCGTGCTGCCGGGCGGGTTCTCCTACGGCGATTACCTCCGCTCCGGGGCCATCGCCCGCTTCTCCCCGCTCATGCAGGAGGTCAAGGCCTTCGCCCGCGACGGCGGGCGCGTCCTGGGCATCTGCAACGGCTTTCAGATCCTGCTCGAGCTCGGCCTCCTGCCCGGGGCCATGCTCCGGAACAAGAACCTCAAGTTCCTCTGCCAGCACGTCCATATCCGGATCGAGGACGCCCGGACGGATTTCACCCGGGCCGGGCGCCGGGGCCAGGTCCTGCGCATCCCCATCGCCCACTTCGACGGCAACTACTACGCTCCGGCCCGGACGCTGGCCGAGATCGAGCGCAACGGCCAGGTCGTCTTCCGCTACTGCGACGCCGACGGCGCCGTCACTGACGAGGCCAACGTCAACGGCTCGCTCCACGGCATCGCCGGCATCCGCAACGAGGCCGGCAATGTCCTCGGCCTGATGCCCCACCCGGAGCGGGCGGCCGAGGCCCTGCTCGGCAGCCGGGACGGCCGGACGATCTTCGAGTCCCTCATCCAGAGCGTCGAGAAGCGCCGGCCGGCCCGCCGGCCCGCCCCCGCCAAGAAGGTCCGCCATGATCGATAAATCCGTCCTCGACCGCCACAACCTGACCGAAGACGAATACCGGCTGATCGTCGAGCTCATCGGCAAGGAGCCGAACCTGACCGAGCTGGGCATCTTCTCGGTCATGTGGTCCGAGCACTGCAGCTACAAGAGCTCGCGCGTCCATCTGAAGAAGTTCCCGACCGAGGGCCCCCGCGTCGTCCAGGGCCCGGGCGAGAACGCCGGCGTGCTGGACATCGGCGACGGCCAGGTCGTCGTCTTCAAGATCGAATCGCACAACCATCCATCCTATATCGAGCCCTACCAGGGCGCGGCCACCGGCGTCGGCGGCATCCTCCGGGACATCTTCACCATGGGCGCCCGGCCGATCGCGGTCATGGACTCGCTGCGCTTCGGCCCGCCCGACGACCCCAAGAACCGCCCGATCATGGAGGGCGTCGTCTCCGGCATCGCCGGCTACGGCAACTCCATCGGCGTACCGACCGTCGGCGGCGAGGTCTATTTCGACCCCTGCTACGCCCTCAACCCCCTGGTCAACGTCTTCTGCCTGGGCCTGGCCGACAAGGACAAGATCTTCTACGCCAAGGCCGAAGGGGCCGGCAACAAGGTCCTCTACGTCGGGGCCAAGACGGGCCGCGACGGCATCCACGGCGCGACCATGGCCTCGGCCGAGTTCGGCAAGGACACCGAGCAGAAGCGGCCCAACGTCCAGGTCGGCGACCCGTTCAAGGAGAAGCTCCTGGTCGAGGCCTGCCTCGAGATCATGGACCGCGGCCTCATCGTCGGCATCCAGGACATGGGCGCGGCCGGCCTGACCTGCTCGACGACCGAGATGGCGGCCAAGGGCGGCGTCGGCATCGTCCTCGACCTCGACAAGGTGCCGCAGCGCGAGAGCGGCATGACGCCGTACGAGATCCTGCTCTCGGAATCCCAGGAGCGCATGCTGCTGGTGGCCAGGCCGGAGAACGTCCCGGCCGTCCAGGCCGTCTTCGCCAAGTGGGACCTCGACGCGCCGGTCGTCGGCGAGGTCGTCGAGGGCGGCCGGGCCCGCATGACGTTCAAGGGCGAGGTCGTCGTCGACATCCCGGTCGACGCCGTGGTCAACCTCTGCCCGGCCTACAACCGCCCCGTCGCCGCGCCCGCCCCGGCGCCGGCCCTGCCGCCCCTCGGCGCCCTGCCCGCGCCGGCGGACCTCGGCCAGGCCCTGGAGCGGGTCCTGGCCTCCCCCACCGTCGCCGACAAGCAGTGGGTCTTCCGCCAGTACGACCACATGGTCCAGGACAACACCGTCTTCCTGCCCGGGGCCGACGCGGCGGTGCTGCGCATCAAGGGCTCGAAGAAGGCCCTGGCCATGACCCTCGACGGCAACGGCCTGTACACCCGGCTCGATCCCCGGACCGGGGCCGGCATCGCCGTGGCCGAGGCCTGCCGCAACCTGGCCTGCGTCGGGGCCCGGCCGATCGGCGTCACCAACTGCCTGAACTTCGGCAACCCCGAGAAGCCCGAGGTCATGGGCCAGTTCGAACAGGCCGTCGAGGGCATCGCCGAGGCCTGCCGGGCCTTCGGCCTGCCGGTCACGGGCGGCAACGTCAGCTTCTACAACGACACAGAGGGACTGTCCATCCACCCGACGCCCGTGCTGGGCATCGTCGGGCTCATCGAGGACGTCGGCCGGGCCATCCGGCCCGGCTTCCGGGCCGGCGGCGACGCCGTGGTGCTCATCGGCGACACGCTCGACGAATTGGGCGGCTCGGAATACCTCAGGGCCGTCCACGGCCTGGAGGCCGGAGCGCCGCCGGCGCTCGACCTGGAGAAGGAAAAGCGCCACCAGGAGTTCCTGCTCGAGGCCATCGGAGCCGGTCTCGTCCGTTCGGCCCACGACCTGGCGGAGGGCGGGCTGGCCGTGGCCCTGGCCGAGTGCGCCTTCCACAGCGACGGCCGGATCGGCTGCGCCGTCGACCTCGGCGCCGCAGCGGCCGCGGGCGGAACGACGCGGGACGACGCCCTGCTCTTCTCCGAATCGCAGTCCCGCATCGTGGTCACCTGCCGGAAGGCCGGCCTGGACGGCCTGCTGGAGCTGGCCGCCCGGCGCGGCGTGCCGGCCCGGGCCATCGGTCTCACCGGCGGCTCCGCCCTGGCCTTCGCCCGGGCGGGCCGGGAGATCATGCGCCTGTCGGTCGACGCCGCCTACCGCGCCTGGAAGGACAGCCTGCCCGCCTTCTTCAAAGTCCGGGCCTAGGGGGGAACATGGACGAGGTCGTCTTCCGCAGCCCGCGCAAGAAGGGCCGCATCGCCGTTCTCCTGTCGGGCCGGGGCTCGAACTTCATGGCCATCCGCGAGGCCGTCCACCGCGGCGCGATCAACGCCGAGATCGCCCTGGTCCTAGGCAACAAGGCCGAGGCCCCGGGCCTGCTCAAGGCCCGGGAGTGGGGCCTGGAGACGGTCTTCCTCGATCCCAAAGCCTTCGCCTCGCGAGACGACTACGACCGGGCCGTCATCGGCGAGCTCGACAAGCGGCGGATCGACCTCGTTTGCCTGGCCGGCTACATGCGGGTCCTGACGCCGGCCCTCTGCGACGCCTACAGGCACCGCCTGGTCAATATCCACCCGGCCCTGCTGCCGGCCTTCCCTGGCCTGCACGTCCAGCAGAAGGCCATCGACTGGGGCGTCCGCTTCTCCGGCTGCACGGTCCACTTCGTCGCCGCCGAGGTCGACATGGGCCCGATCATCCTCCAGGCCTGCGTCCCGGTCCTGCAGGACGATACCGAGGACGCGCTGGCCGCCCGCATCCTGGTCGAGGAGCACCGGATCTATCCCGAGGCCGTCCGGCTCTATTTCGAGGGCCGGCTCGAGGTCCGGGGCCGCCGGGTCTTCGTCCTCGGGCTCGGAGCCTGACGCCTCCCGTCGCCGCGAGCCCCGGCCATGCCGAACATGCGCCGCCTGTTCCGGCCGATGGCCGCGGCCGCCGCCCTTCTCCTCGTCTTCGCCGCCACCTGGACCGTCCTCGACCGGACGGAGGACCGGCCGCGCTGGCTGACGGTCGAGACCCCGGACGCCGCCGTCTTCGGCCGGACCTTCGAAGTCCGGGTCACGCTCAAGGGCGCGGTCGGCCCGACCCGGATCTACTGCTCACTGCAGCGGGCCAACGCCGCCAAGAAGGACTGGGGTTTCCTGGCTGCCGCGGGACCGGCCCGGCCGGCCGCCGGCGGCCGAAGCCTGACGTTCGTCTTCGACGTTCCCGACCGCGACCGGACGGCCTTCGTCTTTCCCCTTATCTTCCTCAGCCCCACCGGCCGGTGGGAGGACGCCGAACGGGCGGCCACGGCCCGCTACGCTCCGGTCGTGAGGGACGGCGCCCGGCCGGCCGGGCCCGCCTTGCGGAAGCGGCCCGTCTACCCTTATCCGTCGCCGGCCCAAGCCGCCCGGCGGGAGCGGGCGGCGAGCGCGGCCCGGCCGCCCGGCAGGCCGTCGGCCTGGGTCCATCCGGCGATCGGCGTCCTGCTGGCCGCCGCGGCGGCGCTGGCGGCGGCCGTGAGCCGGAGGTCCGTCCCGGCGCCGGGGCGGTTCGGGCGGAAGCGGGCCTGGCTCGGGCTGGCCGTTCTCTGCGCGGCCTCGGCCGCGGTCGAGATGACGGGCCTGGCCGGCCACGTCGCCGCCTGGGGCCGCCGCCTGGCCGCGGCCGGGGGCGTGTACGAGCTGCGCCAGCCCTTCCAGAAGGCCGCCATGGCCGCGCTGGCCGCGGCCTCGCTCGGCCTCTTCCTTTACTTCATCAAGGCGGTTCGCCGGTCCGGCGCGGACAGGCCGCTGATGTGGGCCGCCGTCGGCCTGGCCGGCTATCTGGCGGTATCGTTCGCCGCCGTGCTCTCCTTCCACGCCGTGGACGTCGCCGGGACGATCGTCTGGCATGGAGTGTCGCCGGTCGCGGCGATGAGGGGGGCGGGCGCGGTCGTGACCATGGTGGCCTCGGCTAGCGCCCTGCGCCGCCGGCCGGCTGGACCGGCTACTTGAGCAGCCGGGGCGGGACCATCTTCGGCGCCCGGCCGAAAACCCGGGCGTAGACCCCGGGAAAGGCGTCCTTGCCGCCGATCAGCAGACACGAGAGCGGCATGACCCGGGCGGCCAGGCGGGACATCTCGGCCGCGACGCCGCGGATCTCCCACTGGGCCGAGGCGTCCTGGCGCAGGCGGGAGATATGATAGAGCTCGCGGACATTGACCTTGAGCAGGGCCCGGCGCCGGTGGGCGTTGGTCAGGACGTAGTCGGCGGCCGGCCCGACCGCTTTTTCCAACCGGGCGTGCGTTTCGTTCGTCCGGCCGATGACCGAAAGGAACTCCTGGTCCATCCCGGCCTCGCGGACCGAGGGCGGCACGGTGACGCCCAGCGCCGGGTCGTAGCGCTGCCAGGTCAAGGTGGCCATCCGATGCCGTTTGAGCTGGGCGAAGCAGGAGGCCGACAGCGCCAGGTCGTAGACGAGATCGGCGTGCTCGAATTCCCGGGGCGGGAAATCGTAGAACTCCATCCGGGCCAGGGCCCGGCGGAAGATGTCCCGGCGGGCTGCCGGCTTGGCCGAGCGGAGCCGTTCGAGGCATTCCCGGTAGGACCAGCGGCCAACCGAATGGAGCAGGGCGGCCAGGATCGCCGCGTCCCCGTCCTCCGGGGCCCGGGCCAGGACGACGTCCCGGCCGGCCGGGGCCCGGCGCCGCCGTCCGCCCTCCCAGGCGGCCGCGGCCGCCTCCAGGTCCGCGGAGGTCCCGGCGTCGAACGGGCAGGGCTCGGTGAACAGGATGATCGACGGCGCGACCTCCCGGGCCAGCGAGCATAGCCGGCCGTTGAGCTCCCGGAGCTCGGCCAGGCCCTTGGCCGCGAAGCGGCGGATGAGGAGCTCGAGGCTGCGGGCGTTGGCGGTCAGCCCCAGCTGTCCCTGGGTGGCCAGGCTGACGATGTAGCGGGCATCCTCCTTCGCCCAGCCGTCCAGGACGGCGTGGTTCCGCGGCTCGGCCGCGGCTTCGGCGTGCTTGGCGAAGACGAACGGCTTGAGCCGGGCATAGAGCTTATGGTAGAGGGCGTTCTGGGCCTTGACCGTGCCGCTGAAGAGGTCCTCGAGGCCGGCCTGGCGGACCTCCTCGGGAACGACGAAGTCCTCGCCGAGCGTGATGTAGCGCTGGGACTTCTCGGTGAAGGACATCAGCCGGAAGCGCTCGATCTCCTCGATGGCCAGCCGGCTGACGCCGATGACGTCGAAATTGAAGACGGCGTGCTCGGCCACCGAATGATGGCCCATCCTGAAGATGATGGACTGGTTGGACCGCCGGGCCCGCTCGACCTCGGCCCGGGCCGCGGCCCGCAGCTCGTCGACCGGGCGGGGGTCGCGCGAGATGCGGGCGTAGGAGGCCGAGAGCGTCTCCGGGGTCACATCGTCGCGGGCCGGAGAGCCCTTCTTCAGCTCCTCGAGGACGGCGCTGTCGACGTTGTATCCCGCCAGGATGACTTTCATGGTCCCTCTAACTTAGGGTCCGCCGGCCTTTTTGTCAAACCCCGCGCCGAGGCAGGAGATCCCCGAGGCCGAGGGGTCGACGCAACGGCGCGGCCCTACCCCTTCATGACGCCGATCGGCAGGAGCCGGGCGACGACGCGTCCCAGGCCCAGCGCGTTGGAGACGCGCACGACCTCCTCGACGTCCTTGTAGGCCTCGGCGGCCTCCTCGGCGACGCCCTTCCAGCTCGTCGATTTGAGCTCGATCCCCCGCCGGGCCAGGTCGTCGCGGATCTTCTCGCCGCGGAAGCGCCGCAGGGCCTCGTGCCGCGACATGACCCGGCCGGCGCCGTGGGCGGTCGAGGCGAAGCTCAGGGCCTCGGCCTCCGCCGTCCCAGCCAGGAGGAACGAGGCCGTGCCCATGCTGCCGGGGATGATGACCGGCTGGCCGACGCCGCGGAAGGCCGCCGGCACCTCGGGCCGGCCCGGCCCGAAGCTGCGCGTCGCGCCCTTGCGGTGGACGACGAGGCGTCTGGACCGGCCGTCGACCTCGTGCTCCTCGACCTTGGCCACGTTGTGGCAGACGTCGTACACCTGGTCCATGCCCCCGGCGCCGCCCAGGACCCTGGCGAAGACGTCCCGGACCCAATGGGCGATCATCTGGCGGTTGGCGAAGGCGTAGTTGACGGCCGCGCACATGGCCCGGTAGTAGCGCTGGCCCTGGGTCGATCGGAAGGGGGCGTTGACCAGCTCGCGGTCGGGCAGCCCGGCGACGCCGAAGGCGTTCTCCATCGTCTCGATGAAATCCGTGGCCACCTGGTGTCCCAGGCCGCGGCTGCCGCAGTGGACCATGACCATAACCTGCCCCGGGGCGGTCAGGCCGAAGGCCCGGGCCGCTGCCGGATCGTAGATCTCGCGGACCTTCTGGATCTCCAGGAAATGGTTCCCGGCGCCGAGCGTCCCGAGCTGGGGGATGCCCCGTTCCAAGGCCCGCGCGGAGACGTCCTCGACGTCGGCGTCCTTCATCCGGCCGCGCTCCTCGGTCCGCTCCAGGTCCTCGGCCCGGCCGTAGCCGTTCTCGACGGCCCACTCGGCGCCGCGGCGGAGGATGTCCTTGAGCACGGCCCGGCTGAGCCTGGTCACGCCGCCCTTCCCCACACCGGCCGGGACCTCCTTGAAGATCTCGGCCAGAAGCTCCCGCCGCTTGCCCTCGACCTCCTCTTCAGTGAAGTCCGTCCGCAGCAGCCGGACGCCGCAGTTTATGTCGTAGCCCACGCCGCCCGGCGAGATGATCCCCTCGTCGGGATCGAAGGCGGCCACGCCGCCGATCGGGAAGCCGTAGCCCTGGTGGGCGTCGGGCATGACGTAGGAGCGGCGCACCAGGCCGGGCAGGCAGGCGACATTGCGGGCCTGGGCCAGCGTCTGGTCCCGCCGGATGTCCTCGAGAAGGCGGGCCGAGGCATAGACGACGGCCGGGACCCGCATCGGGCCCTCGGCCGGGATCTCCCAGGAGTTCTCGTCGATCCGACGCAGTTCCATGGGGCCCTCACATGTCGACGACGACCTGGACGGTGACGCCGTCGCGCTCCTCGATCCTGAGATCGTGGTAGGTCACCGCCTTGACGCCGCCGTGGATCTCGCGGCCAGGGGCCAGCGTCTCTCCGGCCAGGACGGCCTCCAGGCCGAACCCCCCGGGCCGGGGCAGGATGCGCAGCTCCTCCACCCGGCCGAGAAGGAACTGCCGGGCGTCGAAGAGATAGACGATCTCGCCGAGGAACTTGACCAGCAGCTGCTCGCGGTCGCGGCCGGACGTTTCGATCCTGCGCCGGATCCGGGGCTCGACGCTCGACCAGTCCCACATCAGCGAGGACAGGGCCAGGGCGGCGTTGCCGAAGGCCTCCTCGGCCGTCCGGCCGTAGGCCTGGAACTTGCCGTCGGCGGTATGGGGCAGGATGCGGTAGCGCGCCGTCTCCACCACGGGCTTCCCCCTCCGCGCCTATCCTAGCGCATCCGGCCGGCAAAGTCAGCCGGCCGCCTACTCGACTGGGGCCACGACGGCGTTCAGGACCTTGCCGGAGGACTTTTCCTGGGCGAACAGGACGACGCGCAGGCCGGTCCGGGAGATGGCCTGGCGCCGGACCGCCCACTTGAACCCCGGCGACCGGGTGTAGCTCTTCTCGAATTCGGTCAGGAACGCGTCCGTTTTCTTCTCGGATTCCGCCAGGTCGAAGGCGACCCCCTTCGGCCCGGCCGGGTCGAGGACGACGAGGTCGCGTACGACCATGCGGTGGAACTTGACGCCGTTGCCGCCGGAATGCTCCTGTTCGTCCTGGACCAGGACGAGGACGTGCTCGACATCCGGCAGGACCCGGTCGAGATCGTAGGTCACCGCGACCTTGTCCCCGGCCATGAGGGCCCGGGCTTTCAGGGTCAGGGCCGGCGCCTGCGCCAGCAGCGGCTCGATAGCGCTCCGGAACTGCTTGTACTTGCCTTCGGCCGCGCCGCGATTGCCGCCCCCGACGGACTTGCCGGTGCCGTCGATGATGATCGTCGGCGTGCTGCCGATGCCGTAGGCGCCGGCCCGCAGGGTCGAGGCCGGATTAATCATCGGGTCCGGCCGCGGGATGGGCAGGTGGTAAACCAGGACGGCCAGGTACTTCGAAGGGATGGTCTCGGCCAGACCGTCGAAGGCCACGTCGGCGGCCACGCAGGGCGGGCACTCGGAGCCGGTGAAGAGCTCGGCCAGGACCGTCTTCCCTTTCCAGCCGGCCGGGGCCTCAAAAGGCGCCGGCTTGAAGGGCAGGGACTTGAGACGCGCCTCCAGGGCGGCCGCGAAGCCTTCCTCCGAGCCATGGACCCGGCCGTACACGGCCCGGGCCTTGACGGCCGAGTCGGCGAAGCCGTCGACCGCGGCGGAGAGATAGGCGTCGAGCGCTTCGGCCGTCCGGCCCTGGCTTTCGAGGATGCCGGCCAGGACGTAGTAATAATTGCCGCCCGTCGCCCCGCCGCCCTTCCTGTAGGCCTCGATCGAGACCGAGGCCTTGTCCAGGTCGCCGGCGCCGAGATAGGCGCGGGCCGTCAGCAGGTCGATGGCGTTCACGATGTTGGCTTTGAACGGCTCCTTATGCTCGTCGGCGATGCCCTCATAGGCCGCCGGGTCGGCCGCGGCCTTGAGCGCGGCGCCGCGGTAGGCCAGGATGATCTCGAGGACCCCGGTGTGATCGAACGTTTCGACGCGCGGGTGGTTGATGAGCTGGGCGGCCATGGCCACCGGCCTCTGCATCCGGGACGGACCCTGGGCTCCGGCCAGGAAAGCCCTCTGCAGGGCCAGCAGGTCGTCGAGGTCGGTCGCCAGGGCCGCCTTGGACTCCTGTATGCCGGCGTCGATGGCCTCCATGAGTTGGGAGCCCGGATAGGCGGCCTTGAGCCGCTCGAGCTCCCGCAGGCGCGCGGTCGGGTCGGTCATCTGGTAGGCGGCGACGACCTCTTTATATTCCGGCGGGGCCTGGCCGCTCTGGGCCGCGATCCCGCCTGCCGTCAGGAAGGAGATGGCGGCGATCAGGATAACGGCCGCCCGCACCTGTCTCTTCGTGTTCATGGGTCCTCCTCGAAAGGGGCTATTATATCGAATTGCCCGTCGAAGGAAA
The DNA here is from genome assembly GCA_022711665.1 of Acidobacteriota bacterium. Lineage (GTDB taxonomy): Bacteria > Acidobacteriota > Aminicenantia > Aminicenantales > Saccharicenantaceae > RBG-16-66-30. Next base: position 11,847 of record JAKLEN010000011.1, read on the forward strand.
GAACCCTCCGCGGACCGGCTGGCCCCCGCGGATCCGGACGGCCTCCCGGGAACACGTCAGTCGAAACGGCCGGGCAGGACGGCGCCGCAGGAGGGACAGCTCGAGCCCCGCAGCGCGTCGGACAGGACGGCGAAGCCGCGCCGGCGGATGAGGACCGTGCCGCAGCTCCGGCAGGCGGTGTCCTCGGACTCGCCGGCGACGTTGCCCACGTAGATGTAGCGCAGGCCCTCGCGCCGGCCCGTCTCGGCCGCGGCCCGCAGCGTGGCCAGGGGCGTCGCCGGCGTCCGGGTGTACTCGAAATCGGGATGGAACCGGCTGATATGCCAGGGGATGTCCGGATCGACCGAGGCGATGAAGCGGGCCAGGGCCGCCAGCTCGTCCGGCCCGTCGTTCAGCCCCGGCACGACCAGGGTCGTCACTTCGACCCAGACGTCGAGGGCCCGCAGGCGGCGGATGGTTTCCAGAACGGGCTCGAGCCGGGCGCCGCAGACCTTCCGGTAGGTCTCGTCCCGGAAGGCCTTGAGGTCGACGTTGGCCGCGTCGAGGTACGGCCGGATGGTCTCCAGGGCCTCGGCCGTCATGTAGCCGTTGGTGACGAAGCTGTTGACGAGGCCGGCCTCGCGGGCCCGCCGCGACGTCTCGTAGGCGTACTCGAAGAAGATCGTCGGCTCCGTGTAGGTGTAGGAGAGGCCTCGGCAGCCGGCCTCGAGCGCGGCCCGGACCGCGGCTTCCGGGGCGAAGGGCTCGCCGGCGACGCCGCCCCCGGGCCGGCGCGGCGCCTGCGAGATCTGCCAGTTCTGGCAGAAGCCGCAGCGGAAGTTGCAGCCGGCCGTGGCCACCGATAGGGCCTTCGATCCCGGATGGAAATGATAGAACGGCTTCTTCTCGATGGGATCGACGTGCGCCGCCACGACCTCGCCGTAAACGAGGGTCACCAGCCGCCCGCCGCGGTTCTCGCGGACGGCGCAGACGCCGGACCGGCCGGGAGGGATGACGCAGCGGTGGGCGCAGAGGCGGCAGGCGACGGCCTCCGTCCCGGTCTCCGCCGGACCCCAGAGCATGGCCTCGCGGATCATGGCCGCTCGGGCCCGGGGAAGAACTCGGCGGCCGAGGGGCAGAGCCGCCGCAGGACGCAGCCCGGGCAGTCCGGTTTGCGGGCCTGGCAGACGGCCCGGCCGTGATCGACGAGCAGGAAGTTGAAATCGAGCCAGTCGGCCCGGGGCACGAGGGCCATGAGGCCGCGCTCGACCTTGACCGGGTCGCTCTCCCGGCTCAGCCCGAGCCGCCCGGACAGGCGCAGAACGTGGGTGTCGACGGCGATGCCCTCGGCCTTGTGGTAGCCCGCCGACAGGACGATATTGGCCGTCTTCCGGGCCACGCCCGGCAGGCTGACGAGCTCCTCCATGGTGTCGGGGACGACCCCGCCGTAGGCCTCGACGATCCGGCGCGCCGCCCCGATGATGTTCCGGGCCTTGTTGCGGAAGAACCCGGTGGAGTGGATCTCCTTTTCGAGCGCCGCCTGGTCGGCCCGGGCGAAGGCCTCGGCCGTCGGGTACCTGGCGAAGAGCGCCGGCGTGACCGTGTTGACGAGCTTGTCGGTGCTCTGGGCCGCCAGGATGGTGGCCACCAGGATCTGGAGCGGGTTGCGGAACTCGAGCGCCGTCCGCGCCTCCGGGTAGCTCTTCCGCAGCAGCCGGATGATCGGCTTGATCCGCTGTCGCGCCGGGTCCATGGCCCCCTCCCTTCCGGCCGTCAGGGGCCGACGTGAAAGAGATCCTGGGCGACGTGGAAATCCTCGACGTCGTAGTAGTCGGGGAAGGTCCGCAGGAGATCGAGCTCGGAGCCGATCATCGCCTGGTGGCTCCTCTCGACCCGGCCGAGATAGGCCAGGATATGCCGGGAGGCCTCATCCTCCGCGCGCCCGGCCGCTTCGTTGTAGTAGGCCTCGGCGGCCTTCTCGGCCCCTAGGGCCGCTTCGAAGAGGGCCTGGACGGACGGATCGGCGGGAAGCGACGCTCCGATGGGCGGCATCAGGGAAGATTCCGGGGCGTCCACCGGCCGGCCCCGATATCTCTCGGCCAGGAGCCGCTCGAGCAGGGCCCGGTGATGCTCCTCCTCCAGGGCCAGGAACTTCAGCTTCTGGACGAGAAGGAGGTTCCTGACCCGGCCCAGGAGCCGGGTGTAGAAAGCCGCGGCGTCGATCTCCGACCGGACGGCGACGCCCAGGATCTGCCAAGGCTGGAGGCTATTATCGATGGACATGGCATCCTCCTCCGGCCCGGCCTCAGAAGGCGGCAAACTTGCTCTTGGGCGCGCCGCAGACGGGGCACCGGTCCGGGGCCTCCCCCTCCATGGTGAAGCCGCAGACGGAGCAGACGTGGATGGGCTTGAACTCGATGTCCCGGCCGGCCGAAACGGCCTCGCGGGCGGCCTGGTACATGCCGGCATGGACCTTCTCGGCGGCCAGGGCCCGGCCGAGGTGCGTCGCGGCCGCCTTCTCCCCCTGGGCCTGGGCGATGGCGACGAAGGCCGGGTACATCTCGTCGATCTCGAACGTCTCGCCGTCGACCGCGGCCTCGAGGTTCTGCCCGGTCGTGCCCAGGGCGCCGAGCGCCCGGACGTAGTTGGCGGCGTGGACCTCTTCGGCGTAGGAGTTGGCCCGGAAGGTCCGGGCGACGTTGGGCAGCTTCTCCTCCGCGGCCCTCTCGGCGAAAGCGGCGTACTTGATGTGCGCCTGGCTCTCGCCGGCCAGGGCGGCCTTGACGTTCTCTTCGGTCATCTTCTTCATCTCACCCTCCCTTTTGCCGGCGGAATTGCTTAGCGGTCAGGATATCCTGAGCATGGCCTCGATGGCGCCCCGGGCCCGGTCGGCGATCGCCGCCGGCACCTCGACCCTGGTCGTGTCCGTCTCCAGGGCATGCAGGACCTTGGCCAGCGTGGTCATCTTCATGTGGGCGCAGAGCGCGGTCTCGCGGGCCGGGAAGAACCGGACGGCCGGGTTCTCCCGGGCCAGGCGGTAGATGATCCCCTTCTCCGTACCGACCACGATCTCGTGGCGGGACGTCGCCCGGGCCTCGAGGACCATCTTGCCGGTCGACAGGACCTTGTCGGCCCGCTCGATGACGTCGAGCGGGCACTCGGGGTGGACCCAGACCTCGGCCCCGGGATGGGCGGTCCGGGCCTCGTCGATGTCGCGCGGCGTGAAGCGGTGGTGGACGTAGCAGTAGCCGTCCCAGGCGATCACGGTCTTGCCCGTCTCGCGGGCGACGTAGGCGGCCAGGTTCTTGTCCGGCACGAACAGGACCCGGTCGGCGCCGAGCGAGTTGACGACGGCTATGGCGTTGCTAGAGGTGCAGCAGACGTCGCTCTCGGCCTTGACCTCGGCGCTGGTGTTGACGTAGCAGACGACCGGCAGCCCCGGGTGTTGGGCCTTCCAGCTCCGGAGCTCGCGGCCGTTGATCATGTCGGCCATGGGGCAGCCGGCTTCGATCTCGGGCAGGAGCACGGTCTTGCCCGGGGCCAGGACGGCGGCCGTTTCGGCCATGAAGTGGACGCCGCAGAAGACGATGGTCGAGGCCTCCAGGCCGGCGGCCTTGCGGCTGAGCTCGAGCGAGTCGCCGACGAAGTCGGCCGCGTCCTGGACTTCCGGGACCTGGTAGTTGTGGGCCAGGATGACGGCGTTCTTGCGGCGCTTGAGCTCGCCGATGCGCTGGCGGATGTCCATGGCCTCAGGCTTTGCCGGGAAGGGGCCGGCCGCAGTGGAGGCAGGTGGCGTCGCCCTTCTTGGTGATGCCGCCGCAGGCCGGGCACTCCTCGAGCTCGATGCGGCAGGCCTTGCAGACGCTCCGGTCCTCGGTCTCGAGGGCCGAGTCGCAGTAGGGGCAGGAGCCGGCGTCGTCGTGATCGTGGCCGCCGGCCGAGGCCGACCCGGCCGGCGCCCGGCCGGCCTGGCGGTCGCGGTAGTTCCGGATGGCCTCGTGCAGGGCGTCGGCGCCAAGGTTGGAGCAGTGCATCTTGTTCTTGGGCAGGCCGCCGAGCTCCTCGGCCACGGACTCGTTGGTGATGGCCAGGGCCTGGTCGACCGTCTTGCCCTTGGCCATCTCGCTGACCATGCTGGAAACGGCGATGGCCGCGCCGCAGCCGAACGTCTGGAACTTGACGTCGGCCAAGCGGTCGTCCTTCACCTTGATGTAGAAGGTCATCATGTCGCCGCAGACCGGGTTGCCGACCTGGCCGACGCCGTCGGCGTCGGGGATCGTCCCGACGTTGCGGGGATTGGCGAAATGGTCCATCACTTTATCGCTGTACATCACGAACCTCGGTGCATGAGAAAGTCGGTATAGAGCGGGGACATGGCCCGGAGCCGCTCGACGATGGGCGGGAAGGCCTCGAGCAGGGCCTCGACGGCCGCCGCTTCCGTGCCGTCGATCAGGCTGAAGATGAGCGAGCCCTGGGCCGTGGCGTGATCGAGGCCCATGGCCAGGAGCACGTGCGAGGCCTTGAGGGACTTGGAGGTGCAGGCCGAGCCGCTCGAGGCGGCGAAGCCCTTCATGTCCAGGAAGAGCAGCATGCCCTCCCCCTCGACGAATTCGACGCAGAAGCTGGCGTGATGCGGCAGGCGGTCGGTCCGCGAGCCGGTCACCCGGACATGCTCGACGCGGCGGGGCAGCTCGTCGAGCAGGCGGTCCCGCAGCGGGACCAGGGCCGCGGCCCGGGCGGCCATCTCGGTCCTGGCCAGGGCGGCGGCCCGTCCCAGCCCGACGATGCCGGCCACGTTCTCCGTGCCTCCCCGCCGGCCGCCCTCCTGGATGCCGCCGTCGACGAGGGGCAGGATGCGGACGCCCTTGCGCACGTACAGCGCCGCGGCGCCCTTGGGCCCGTAGAACTGGTCGCCGGCCAGGCTCAGGGCGTCGACGCCGAGGGCCCTGACGTCGAGAGGCAGGCTGCCGGCCGCGGCCACGGCGTCCGTGTGGAAGAGGATGCCGCGGGCCCGGCAGACCGCGGCGATCTCGGCCACGGGCTCGATCGTCCCGATCTCGTTGTTGGCCGTCATGACCGAGACGAGCACGGTATCCCCGGTCAGCTCCCGCTCCACGGCCGCCGGGTCCACCCGTCCCTGGCCGTCGACCGGCACCAGGACGGCCGAGAAGCCGGACCTTTCCAGGGCCTTGACGGAATTGAGGACCGAGGTGTGCTCGATGGCCGAGACGACCAGGCGCCGGCCCCGGGCCTGCTGGCCCGCCGCCAGCCCCTTGATCGCGAGATTGTTGGCCTCGCTGCCGCTGGCGGTGAAATAGATCTCCGCGGACTCGGCCCCGATCAGGGCGGCCGTCTCGGCCCGGGCGCCTTCGACCGCTTCCTGGGCCCGGCGGCCCCAGGCGTGGAGGCTCTGGGGATTGCCGAAGGCGTCGGTCAGGAACGGCCGCATGGCCTCGAAGACCTCGGGGCGCACGGGCGTCGCGGCGATACGATCGAGATAGATCCTGTCCATTTCCCTGGCCTCTCCGGCGGGCGAAGGCGAGACGGTTCGTCCCGGCGCCCGCGCCGGCCCGGATCAGACGGCCTCGACGGCCGTGACCTCGGGGACCTCCTTCTTCAGGATCCGCTCGATGCCCATCTTCAGGGTCAGCTGCGACATGGGGCAGCCGCCACAGGCGCCGCGGAGGCGGACCTTGACGACGCCGTCCGCGCCGACTTCCACGAGCTCGACGTCGCCGCCGTCGGCCTGCAGGGCCGGGCGGATCTTGGCTAAAGCCTGTTCGATCTTCTCTTTCATACGGAGACTCCTCTTCGGTCCGGGCATTGGACCCCTTATCTTACGCCGCCCGGGAGCGCCTGACAAGGCGTCGGGCCGTCCTCCCCGGCGGACGGCTGGTCAGACGTCGCCCTGGCTCTCGGCCTTGCCCCAGTCGAGCAGCCGCCTCTCGCCGCGCAGGCCCCGGATGCCGGTCGCGTCCTGGGAGACCTCGAGGACCCCCCGGTAGGCGCCGGCCTTATCCCGCAGGGCGAAATAACGGATGTGGATGAACCGGCCGTTGAGCTCGATCCAGAACTCGGCCGTGTCGCGCTCCCCCCGCCGGAAGGCCTCGACGATCCGTTCGACGACGGCCACGCTATCCGGCGGATGGCAGTTCTGGACCTTCCGGCCGATGACCGTCGGCGTCCGCCGGAAGATCCTGTTCGGCGAGGCCGAATAATAGCGCACCGTGTCGTGCTCGTCGACGAACGAGACGTCGACCGGCAGGTGCGTCAGCATCAGGTCGATCTGCTCCGGCGTCAGGGCGCCGCGATCGAGCTCCACGGTCTCGGCCGCGGTTCCCGCAGTGTCGTCATGGGCCATGGGTCAACCTCCTTTTCACGGACATTATACAATAAACCCTATGAAATTAGTAGTATATTTTTGGTTCTTCTCCCGATTCCGGGAGGGATCCCTCTCTTCTTTTATCCCGTCAGACGACGACGCGGGGAATGAGGGGGTTGAGGCGGGCCAGGATCTCGTAGCTGATGGTCCCGGCCAGGGCGGCCAGGTCCTCGGCCGCGATCCGTTCCCGGCCGTCGGGCCCGAGGAGCGTCACCTCGTCCTCGAGCGCCGCGTCCGGCACGTCGGTGACGTCGGCCATGAAGAAGTCCATGGCCACCCGTCCCCGGACGGGGGCCCGCCTGCCCTTGATCAGGACGTGGGCGGCGTTGGACAGGCCGCGATCGTAGCCGTCGAAGTAGCCCACCGGGATGACCGCCAGCCGCGCCGGCCGGGTCGTCCGGTAGGTGCAGCCGTAGCCGATGTCGGCCCCGGCCGGCACCTTCTTGATCTGGGCGATCCGGGCTTTCCAGGCCAGGACGGGTTCGAGCGACAGGGGCTCCTTGCGGTCGAGGAGGCACGACAGGAAGGTCTCCTTCGACGGCCAGAGGCCGTACAGGCCGATGCCGACCCGGGCCAGGTTGAAGCCCGGCTCGGGGAAGAGGATGGCCGCAGCCGTGCAGGACATGTGCTTCAGCGGCACCCGCGGGCCGCCGGCTTCGAGCGCCCGGCAGGCCGCCCGGTAGGTCCCGAGCTGGCGGCGGGGATAATCGTGCCGGGTCGTGTCCTCGATGTTGGCGAAATGGGACGACAGCCCCTCGACGACCAGGCCGGGCCGGCGGCGGATGCCGCGGACGAAGGCCGGCAGGTCGCGGGGCGCGACGCCCTGGCGCCAGGTCCCCGTCTCCACCTTGACGTGAAGGCGGACGGTCTTTCCCGTCCGGGCGGCCAGGCCGGCCAGGCGGGCCACGGTCTCCCGGTTGTAGACCGTCAGGCGGAGATCGGCGGCCACCGCCTCTTCGAGCGAATCGAAGGGGGCATAGCCGAGGACGAGGACGGGGGCCTGGATCCCGGCCCGGCGCAGGGCCGCGCCTTCGTCGACGGAATCGACCCCGAACCAGTCCACGCCCCTGCCGGCGGCCAGGCCGGCCACTTCGAGCAGACCGTGCCCGTAGGCATTGGCCTTGACCACGGCCAGGAGCTTGCGCCGCGGCCCGATGAGGCGGCGGAATTCGAGGATGTTATGGAGGAGGGCCCGGCGGCTGATCTCGATCCGCTGCACGGCTCGGCCGCTCATGGCCCGCTCCTAGGCGGCGGCCGCCGCCCGGACCCGGGCCAGGTCGACCAGGCCGGCCAGCGCCCCGTCGAGGAAGACCGTCTCGGCCCGCTCGACGCCGGTCGAGACGATGGCCACCCTGGTCTCGACGAGATCCTCCAGGACCCGGACGTATTCGGCGAAAGCCTTCGGCAGGCCTTCCGGCCCGGAGGCGCCGTGCAGGGACTCCGGCCAGCCGGGCAGGACGCGGTATTCGGGCTCGACCCGCTCGAGGACCCACGGCTCCGGCGGGAAGCCCTTGAGCCGCTCGCCCTTGTAGCGGTAGCCGACGCAGACCGGCACCTCGGCGAACCCCGCCAGGACATCGGGCTTGGTCAGGGCGATGCGGTCGACCCCGTTGACCCGGCAGGCGTAGCGCACGGCCACGGCGTCGAACCAGCCGCAGCGACGGGCCCGGCCGGTCGTGGCGCCGTATTCGTCCCCTCTCTTGGCGATCGTCCGGCCGGTCTCGTCCAGGAGCTCGGTCGGGAAAGGCCCGCTGCCGACCCGGGTGGTGTAGGCCTTGGTGATCCCCAGGACGCCGTGGATAGCCCGCGGGCCGACGCCCAGGCCGGTCGCGGCCCCGCCGGCCGTCGAGCTCGACGAGGTGACGTACGGATAGGTGCCGTGATCGAGGTCGAGAAGGGCCCCCTGGGCGCCCTCGAAGAGGATGTTCTGGCCGAGCTTCATCCGCTCCTCGAGCAGGAGCGGAACGTCGCGGAGGTAGGGACCGAGCTTCTCAGCCCAGCCGGCGTATTCCCGGAAGATGGCTTCGATGTCGAGCGGCGGCAGGCCGCAGACCCGGAAGACCGGGTCCTTGGCCGCGGCAGCCTCGGCGATCTTCTCGCGCAGGACCTCCAGGTCGGCCAGGTCGCCGGCCCGGATCCCCAGCCGGGCGGCCTTGTCCTCGTAGGCCGGGCCGATGCCGCGGCAGGTCGTGCCGATTCTCTTGGCCCCGCGCCGGTCCTCGGAAAGGCGCTCGGTCATCGGGTGCCAGGGCATGATCAGGTGGGCGCCGCGGCTGAGGGCGATGCGCTCCGGCCCGGCCGACACGCCCTGGGCCCCGAGGTCCCCGACCTCCTTGAAGAAGGCCGCCGGGGAGACGACCAGGCCGTTGCCGATGACGCAGAGCGTCCCGGGATGGAGTATGCCCGAGGGGATGAGGTGCAGGACGATCTTCCGCCCGCCCACCCAAACGGTGTGGCCGGCGTTATGCCCTCCTTGATAACGGGCGACGACGTCGAAAGCGGGCGTCAGGAGGTCGACGATCTTGCCCTTGCCTTCGTCGCCCCATTGCATACCGAGAACGAGCAGATTGGCCATGTCCGTGTGATCCTTTACTCTCCAGACCCGGCCGGGCTCAGAAGCTGAGCCCCAGCTGGACCTGCCATTGATTGTCCTTGAGCGCCGTCCCCTTCTCCGTGTTCCAATCGTATTCGAGCTTGATGAAAAGCGTCTGGCTCAGGACGTAGCGCAGGCCGGCGCTCCAGCGCTTCCTGTCGAGACCTGCGCCCTCGTTGTGGTAAACGTCGGTCATCTTGACTTTCTGGAAGCTGCCGACCGGCTGCAGGCCCCGGAAGCTCATGCACATCCAGACGAACCAGCCCTCGGACTCGCCGCGGGGGTAAGGCTGGGGGTTCTCGATGAGGGCCTTGGTGTACTCGCCGTGGACCTCCCACTGGGCGGTGACCCAGGAAAAATCCACCCCTTCCAGGGTCAGGTCGCGCATGTTCTGGTCGTCGTATTTGCCCGAGTAGTACGAGACGCCGCCCTGGATGGCCTGGCCGGCGGCGAACCCGAGGCGGCCGCCCTTGGCCATGTCGGTGTTGTTGTCCCGGAACTGCTGGACGTAGGGCGTCGCCCCGGCGTCGGAGGTCTCGGCCAGCCCGTTGCCGAGATAGGCGTCGTAGGTCAGGATGCCGATCCGGCCGTGGGCCAGGACGCCCAGCTCGCGCCAGCTCGACGGATAGAGGTGCTCCAGGTTCAGGGGCGTGCGGATGAGGACCGTTTCGTAGGGCCGGCTGGCCGCGTTCCACTGGCCGAAGGGGACCAGGTAGAGCCCGGCCCGGACGGTGAAGGCCTCCGACGGCAAGAAGCCGGCCCAGGCCTGGTTCAGCGAGAACTCATCCACGCCGCGGGCCTGGACCTCGGCGGCGAAGCCGAACTTCTGCCCGATCTGGCCGGCCGTCAGAAAACCGGCCAGGAGGTTCTCGATGGCGCCGTGGGGATAGGCGCTCTCGGGCTGGCCCTTGATGTACTCGAGCGACAGGTAGCCGCCGATCTGCGGCCGGGCCTGGGTCTGGGTTTGGGTCTGGGTCTGAGCCAGTATCTGGCCGAAGGCCGGGAAGACCAGGCACGCGGCCAGGGCGGCCGCGAAGAGAAAGCGTGTTTTCTTCATGCGAGCTCCGAGAAATCGAAATCGTCGGCCAGCAGGGCGTCCTTGACGCTCCCGACGTCCTTACGCAGAGCGACCAGGCGGGCGATCTCGGCCGCGCCGGTCTTCGTGCCCATCCAGATGGCGCCGGTCAGCCGGCCGTCCCGCAGGACGATCTTCTTGTACAGGCCAGCCTCGGGGACCGACCGGAGGCGCGATTCGGCGCCGGGCCCCTCGGCGTCTATCTCGCCGATCGAGGTCAGGTACAGGCCGGCCACCTTGAGGGTGTTGGAGGGGATGGTGCCGTCGTAGGCCCTGTCCTGGCCGGCGATGTTGGAGGCCGCGGCCCGGGCCTGCTCGAAAGCGGCCGGGATCAGGCCGTAGAGCCGGCCCCGGTGCTCGACCGCGTCCCCGGCGGCGTAGATGCGGGGCGCCGAGGTCCGCAGCCGGTCGTCGACGACGATGCCCCTGCCGACCTCGAGGCCGGCCTCGGCGGCGACGCCGGTCTCAGGCTTGACGCCGGCGGCGATGACGACGGTGTCGGCCGCGGCGGTCTCGCCGGACCGGAAGCGCACGCCGCTCGTCTCTTCGGCGCCCAGGATCTCGGTCGCCGCCGCGCCCAGGCGAATGGCGATACCGGCCTTCTCGAACTGGGATTTGAGCAGGTCGGCCGCGCCGGGGTCGAGCTGGCGGGGCAGCAGACGGTCGAAGAATTCGACGACCTCGACCTCGGACGGCGTCTCCCGGCCGCGGATGGCCCGGGCGATCTCCAGCCCGAGCAGCCCGCCGCCGAGGACGACGACGCGCCGGGAGGAGGAGAGGCGCTCGACCAGGGCCAGGGCGTCGTCGAGCGTACGCAGGACGAAGACGCCCCGGCGCTCGACGCCGGCGACCGGCGGCACGGCCGCCCGCGAGCCCGTGGCCAGCAGGAGCGCGTCGTAGCCGAGCGATGCGCCCGAGGCGGTCTCGATGCGGTGCTCGCCGGGCTTGAGGCGGACGACCCGCTCGCCCAGCCGCAGGCCGATCCTCTGGCGTTCGGCCCAGCCCTCGGGGAAGGCGAAGAGCCTGTCGTAGGGCAGGCGCCCGGCCAGGAATTCGATCAGGTTGGGCCGCGGGTAATAGGGGTAGCGCTCCTCCCCCACGATCTCGATCTCGGCCTCGGGGAGGATCTCCCGCGCGGTCTTGCCGGCCATGGTGCCGGCCAGCCCGTTCCCGACGACGACGATTCTCACGGCCGCGCGGCGCTCCCGTCCGGCCTCAGGAGAGCTTCCGGAAAAGGTCTTTGGGCACTCCGCACTGCGGGCAGACCCAGGTGTCCGGCAGGTCCTCGAACCGCGTCCCGGGCGGAACGCCGTTGTCCGGATCGCCGATCGCGGGGTCGTAGACGTAGCCGCAGGCCGTGCATTCGTACTTGTCCATGCCCTCTCCTTTTAATTCTCAGCGAGGATCAAGGCCTCGTATTCGGCTTCGATCCGCAGCTTGTGGCCGCGCTCCTGGTCGGCCAGGAAGCGGAACAGGCCGCGGTTCCCGGAGGTCCCGGCCAGCCCGGCCAGGGAGTCGTAAAGGGCCATGGCCCGGGCCTCCTTCCTGGCGGCGAAGATGAGCATCTCCTGGATGGACATGTCGTCCGCCGGCGGCTCGTCGGCCAGCCCGTCGACGAGGCCCATATCGGGCGTGTAACGGGCGGCGAGATCGGCCACCGCGGCGGGCGTCAGGCCCTCGAGCAGGCGCCGGTGTTCTTCCTCCTGGCCCCGCAGCTCCCCGGCCAGCCGGCCGAGCGACGGCGTCGCGGCCCGGGCCTCGATCAAGGCGTATCCGGCGGCGGCCTCGATCTCCCGCTGCACGGCGAAGGACAGGATGTCGGCGATCGAGGCGAAGCGCGGCTCCGTCATCGCAGGGTCGTCCTTTCACCGGCTCGGGGATCAGGGAACGGCAGTATTATAACCGAACGCGGAGGGGAGTCAACGCGGCGCCGTCTCAGGCCGGGCGCGGCGGGCCGAGCGCGGCCAGCTTGTCCTTCAGCCGCGAGTTCCGCTTGACCGGCTTGTCGTTCTTGATGGCGATCCAGAGGGCCTTGTACGATCCGATGACCACGCTGAGCTTTTTGGCCCGGGTCAGCGCCGTGTAGAAGAGGTTGCGCTGGAGCATGATGAAGTGCTGGGTCATCAGGGGCATGATGACGGCCAGGTATTCGCTGCCCTGGGCCTTGTGGACCGAGACGGCGTAGGCCAGGGCGACGTCGGCCAGCTCGTCTTTTTCGTAGCAGACCGTCCGGCCGTCGAAGTCGACGTAGAGCCGGTACTTGGCCCGGTCGGCGTGGACGACCGAGCCGATGTCGCCGTTGAAGACGTCCTTGTCGTAGTCGTTGCGGAGCTGCATGACCTTGTCCCGGGCCTTGAAGGCGCGGGTCCCGGCCTGCAGCCCCTCCCCGCCCGGGTTGAGCCGGGCCTGGAGCTCGGTGTTGAGGTTGTCTACGCCGACCAGGCCCTTGTACATCGGGCTGATGACCTGGATGCGGGGATCGAGCGGGTCCAGGCCGAGCTTGCGGGGGATGCTCCAGGCGCACATCTTGCAGATCGTCTGGAAGGCCCGGCTCTCGTCGCCCTGGGGGATGAAGTAGAAATCGGCGTCCTTGTCCGTCTTCGGCGGCTGGAGGAGGGCCTGGCCCTGGTTGATGCGGTGGGCGTTGACGACGATGAGGCTTTCTTTCTCCTGGCGGAAGATCTCGTCGAGCCGGACGACGTCGACCATTCCCGAAGCGATGATGTCGTGCAGCAGGTTGCCCGGCCCAACCGAGGGCAGCTGGTCCTTGTCGCCGACGAGGATGAGCCGCATCCAGGGCGGGACGGCCTGGAGCAGGTGGAACATGAGCGGCAGGTCGACCATGGAGAACTCGTCGACGATCAGGGCCTCGCCGGGAAGCGGGCTGGACGGGCCGCGCTTGAAGGTCCCCTTCTTCGGCTGGAACTCGAGGACGCGGTGGATGGTCCGGGCGTCCATGCCCGTGGCCTCGGCCAGGCGCTTGGCGGCCCGGCCGGTGGGGGCGGCCAGGATGACGTCCTTGCCCCACTTGCGGAAGATATCGACGATGGCCCGGATGATGGTCGTCTTGCCCGTGCCCGGGCCGCCGGTGATGACCAGGATCTTGCGCTCGAAAGACTCGCGGATGGCCCGCCGCTGCAAGGGCGAGAAGGTCAGGCCGAGCTCCTTCTCCGTCCGGCTCACGGCGCCGTCCAGGTCGAAGCCGGGGGCCCGGCAGGGAAAGCCGGCCAGCTTGTGGATGCCCCGGGCGACCTCGTCCTGGGCCTGGAAGAAGAACGGCAGGTAGAGCGCCCGGCCGCCGGGGATGTCCTCGGCCACGATCTTCCCGGCCCGGACGAGGGCGTCCAGGGCCTGGCCGGTCTTGTCGGCGGCCGGCCCGAGGTCGGCGGCGCAGCGCTCGACGACGTCGGCCTCGATCGAGAAGACGTGGCCCTGCTCGTTGTCCTTTTCGAGGATATAGAGGATGTAGGCCCTGACCCGCTCGATCGAGGCCGGGTCCAGTCCCAGCTTCAGGGCGATCTGGTCGGCGGTCTTGAAGCCGACGCCCCAGATGTCCAGGCTGAGCTGGTAGGGATCGGTCCGCAGGACCGTGAACGAGCGATTGCCGTACTGGCGGTAGATCTTGGTGGCCAGGCCGGTCGAGACGCCGTGCTCCTGCAGGAACATGATCAGGTCGCGGATGTCCTGGTGCTCGGCCCAGGAGCGGCGGATCTCCTCGAGCTTGACCCGGCCGACGCCGCCGACCTCGCGCAGGCGCTCCGGCTCGCGGGTCAGGACGTCGATCGTGCCCGCCCCGAAGGTCTTGACGATGCGGCCGGCCAGGACGGGCCCGATGCCGCGGACCAACCCCGAGGCCAGGAACTTCTCGATGCCCTTGGCCGAGGCCGGCAGGGTCATGGTGAAATGGCCGACCTTGAACTGCCGGCCGAAGCGGGGGTTGAGCTCCCAGCCGCCGCGGAGGCGCAGGACCTCGCCCGGGGAAAGCGGCGGGAAGCTGCCGACGATGCTGATCTTCTCGCCGTCCTCGGTCACGAACCTGGCCACCGTGTAGCCGTTGTCGGGATTGTAGAAGACGATCTCGTCGACCGAGCCGTCCAGGTGCTCCTGTCCGGTGACGAGCGCCGCCGCCTTCTTCATGCCCCCCATGTTAGGCGCATCCCCCAAGGCCCGTCAATCCCGAAGCGAACCGTTGGGAGCGGAGGACCGGATGCGCTGCGGAGCGGCTCGGAGCTGCGCATCCGGGAAATATCCGAAACGAGGGGTATCGGTGAACTTGATCGAAACCCACCGACCAGAGGGCCGGTCCCCTGCGGGGACGGTCCCCTAGTTGATGACGCGGAGCATGCGGCTCCAGCGGGCCTTGGGGATGAAGCTGACCAGCTTCTTCAGGCGGTCCCGGAAGCCCGTCTTCTGCCACGAGTCCCGTTCGGCCTTGTAGGAGAAATAGATGACCCAGGGCCGGCCCTTGATCGAGGCCAGCGGCACGAAGCCCCAGTAGCGGCTGTCCATGCTGTTGTCGCGGTTGTCGCCCATGACGAACAGCTGCCCCGGCGGCACGGTGACGGGGCCGTAGTTGTCGCGGATGATCTCGTCGTAGTTGTAGAAATCGTTCCGCGAGTTGATATGGCTGTCGATATGGACCTTGTAGGGCTCGTCGAGCGGCTTGTCGTTGACGTAGACCTGCTTGTCCTTGACCTCGATCTTCTCCCCCGGCAGGCCGATGACCCGCTTGACGAAATCCTTGGTCAGGTCCTTGGGGTACTTGAAGACGACGATGGCGCCGCGCTCGATGGGCTTGCGGGGCAGGACCACGCCCTCGAGCGGCAGCCTGGGCTGGGTGTAGGCCAGCTTGTTGACCAGGAGGAAGTCGCCGATGAGCAGGGTCGGCTCCATGGAGCCCGTCGGGATCTGGAAGGCCTGGACGATGAAGGTCATGACGAAGAAGACGAAAACGGCCGTCTCGGCGATGAGCTCGAAGTACTCGCGGAAGAGGCTCTTGCTGCGGGGCGTCCTGGTCTTCGGTTCTTTGGTCATGTCCTTCACGGCTGTGATAGGCCAATATAAAGGAAATGGGGCTGAACATCAACACTTTCTGCCATCCCGCCGCCGTTCGGAGGGGAAATCCGGGACATGCCCCCTTTCGTCCCGGACTTACCCGCGTCCCCGAACTTCCGCCGCCGTTCGGGGACGCCATGGGGGAAATCCCAGGAAGGGGAAATCCCAGGGACACGATCCCCTTTCCAGAGAAAGGGGTCATGTCCCGGATTTCCCTGCCGGATTTCCCCGCGTCCCCGAACAGCGCCCGACGTCGCGTACGCGCCGTCGGGCGCCTTGACACCCCGGACCATTCCGGCTTTACTAATCGGGTGAAAGTGACCCTGTTCGGCTATCCCAAGACCGGCAAGACGACCCTGTTCAACCTCCTGGCCGGGACCCGGGCCGCCGTCCACGCCTACGACGACGGCAAGCGGGAGCCGAACGTCCGGACCGTTTTCCTGCCCGATCCCCGCCTGGACCGGATCGCCGCGGCCTATCCCGACCGGAAGAAGGTGGCCGCCTCCATGGACCTGACGGACCTGGTCGGCATCTCCTTCGGCGAGGTCAAGACGAGCCTTTTCCTCGGCCATTTGCGCCAGGCCGACGGCCTGGTCCACGTCGTCCGGGCCTTCGCCCATGAGGACATCCCGCCCGCCCGGGGCCGGGTGGACCCGGCGGCGGACATCGAGGCCATGGAGGAGGAACTCGTCCTGGCCGATCTAGTCCTGGTCGACGCCCGGCTGGAGCGACTGGAAAAGGACCTAAAAAAGATGAAGGACCCGGAGGGCGAAAAGGAGCGGGAGCTCCTGCTGCGGCTGCGCCCCGGGCTCGAGGCGGGCCGGGGCCTGCGCGGCCTGCCCCTGGCGCCGGCCGAGGAGAAGATCGCCCGCCCCTTCGCCTTCCTGACCCTCAAGCCGCTCCTTCATTTCATCAACATCGACGAAAAGGACCTGGCCCGCATCCGCGAGCCGGAGGCCCTCTTCCCCGCCCCGGCCGGGCCGGTCCCGCCGGCCCCCGGCCGCCGGGTCCTGGCCTTCTGCGGCCGCATCGAAGCCGACCTGGCCGAGCTCGAGCCCGCCGAGCGGCGGGCCTTCATGGCCGAATACGGCCTGGCGGAGATGAGCGCCCCCCTTTTCGCCGCCGGAGCCGCCGCCTTCCTCGACCGCATCTCGTTCTTCACCGTCGGCAAGGACGAGGTCCGGGCCTGGACGGTGCGCCGGGGCGCCCCGGCGGTCGAGGCCGCCGCGGCCATCCATTCCGACATCGCCCGGGGCTTCATCCGGGCCGAGGTCATCTCCGCCGACGAGCTCATCCGGCACGGCACCCTGCACCAGGCCAAGGAAGCCGGCGCTATCCGGCTCGAAGGCAAGGACTACGTCGTGTGCGACGGCGATGCCGTCTATTTCCGGTTCGCCGCATGAGCGCCGCTTTCCGCCTGACCGCCCAGGACCCCGGCTCGGCCGCCCGGACCGGCCTTATCGAGACGCCCCACGGGACGATCGAGACCCCGGCCTTCATGCCCGTGGCCAGCCAGGGCACGGTCAAGGGCCTGACCCACGCCCAGGTCCGCGACGTCGGCGCCCAGGTCCTGCTCGTCAACTCCTATCATCTCTTCCTCCGCCCGGGGGTGGACACCGTCGAGGCCCTGGGCGGCCTGCACCGCTTCATGTCCTGGCCGGGGCCCATCCTGACCGACAGCGGCGGCTTCCAGATCTACAGCCTCTCGCCCCTGGTGAAAGTCGGCGACGAGGGCGTCCGTTTCGCCTCCCACCTCGACGGGACGAAGATCATGCTCCGGCCCGAGGACGTCGTGGACCTCCAGCTCCGCCTGGGGACCGACATCCTGATGTGCCTGGACCACTTCCCCGCCTACCCCTATACCGACGAGGCGCTGCGCGAGTCCGTCCGGCTGACCGGCCTGTGGGCCCGGCGATCCAGGGCCCGTTACGCCGAGCACGAGACGCGCCAGCAACTCTGGGGCATCAGCCAGGGCGGCGTCCACGCCGACCTGCGGACCAGGTCGATCGAGGAGGTCCGGGATCTGGACTTCCCGGGCTACGCCTACGGCGGACTGGGCATCGGCGAGCCCAAGACCCGCCTGTTCGAGACGCTCGAGCTCGGCCACGGCCTCCTGCCCCGGGACAAGCCGCGCTACCTCATGGGCATGGGCTACGTCGAGGACATCGTCGAAGCCGTGGCCCGCGGCGTCGACCTCTTCGACTGCGTCCTGCCGACCCGCAACGCCCGCAACGGCACCCTCTTCACCAGCCGGGGCCGGGTGGCCATCAAGAACGTCAAGTATGCCCGGGACGAGCGGCCCCTCGACGAGGCCTGCGGCTGCTACACCTGCCGCAATTTCAGCCGGGCCTACCTGCGCCATCTCTATGAGAGGAACGAGATCTCGTCGGCCGTTCTGAACACCGTTCACAACCTCCATTTCTATCTTGACATCTTCCGGAAAATACGCCATGCTATTCAATCTCATACATTTGACTCCCTGAAAAAGAGTCTGATCTCAAACGCCTCGCTAAAGGAAGAACCGACATGATCTTCGGAGCAGTCGCAGACTTGGCCCGTCAGGCCGGAGCGCCGGCGGGAGCCCAGCAGCCGAACATGCTGGGGGCCCTCCTGCCCTTCGTCCTCGTCTTCGTCATCTTCTACCTCCTCATCATCATGCCCCAGAGGAAGAAGCAGAAAAAGCACCTGCAGATGGTCGATAACCTGAAGCCCGGCGACCGGGTTATCACCACGGCCGGCATCTTCGGCACGGTCATGGGCGTCCACAAGGACCTCATCGAGCTCAAGATAGCCTCCAACACCAGCGTCAAGATCACCAAGAGCGCCGTCGGCGTCATCCGCGGCGCCAACGACCACATAGAAGGCGAATGAGGCCCCGCCGGAGGGGCCCTGCCCCCTCCCCCGGCCTCGAATCCCCCGCGAGAGTGAAGGTCCCATGAAAAAGAACCTGCAGTGGAAGGTCGTCTTGGCGGTGGCTGTCGTCGCCGTGTCGATCTTCCTGGCCTACCCGTTCAACGACGCCAAGATCAAGCGCGGCCTGGACCTCAAAGGCGGCATCCACCTGGTCCTCAAGGTCCGCACGGACGACGCCATCAACATCGAGACCGACCAGGAGATCGCCCGGCTCGAGGAGCTGTTCAAGAAGAACAGCATCACCTATGCCAAGGTCACCAAGGAAGGCCTGGGGCGCATCGCCGTCCAGGGCGCCCTGGCCGACCAGGAAGGCAAGACCCGCGACCTCTTCGACGAGTACTCCCGGGACTGGGATTATTCGTTCGTCGGCGACCGGGCCAACCTGACCCTCAAGCAGCTGGCCGTCCAGGCCCTCCGCGACCAGTCGGTCGTCCAGGCCAAGGAGACCATCGACAACCGCATCAACACCTACGGCGTCTCCGAGCCGATCATCCAGCGGCAGGGCAACGACCAGATCGTGGTCGAGCTGCCCGGCGTCGACGACCCCGACCGGGTCAAGGAGCTCATCAAGGTCACGGCCGTCCTGGAGTGGAAGATGGTCAAGGCCGGCCCGGCCCCCGACGAGGCGACGCTCCTCCAGGCCACCAACGGCCAGGTCCCCGACGACGCCGAGGTCCTCAAGGGGGATCCCAAGAGGGGCCAGGGCGGCTTCTACCTGGTCGATAAGGTCGCCATCGTCACCGGCAAGGACCTCCGGACCATCCGCCGGACGACCGACGAGTGGAACAACCCGGCCGTCGCCTTCTCCCTGAACTCAGACGGCGGAGCCCGCTTCGAGCAGGTCACCGGGGCCAACATCGGCAAGCAGATCGCCATCATCCTCGACAAAAAGGTCCAGTCGGCCCCGGTCGTCGAGGCCCGCATCTCCCGGGCCCAGGGCGGCGTCATCCAGGGGCGGTTCACGCCCGAGGCCGCCGACGACCTGGTCACGGTCCTCAAGGCCGGCGCCCTGCCGGCCGGCATTGACTACCTGGAGGAGCGGACCATCGGCCCGGCCCTCGGCGCCGACTCCATCCGCCAGGGGCTCATCGCCGGGCTGGTGGCCATCGTGGCGGTCATGATCTTCATGGTCGTCTTCTACAAGCTGGCCGGGTTCAACGCCGTCTTCGCCCTCATCCTCAACGTCGTCATCCTCTTCGGCTTCCTGGCCTACTTCAAGGCCGCCCTGACCCTGCCCGGCATCGCCGGCATCATCCTGTCCATCGGCATGGCCGTCGACGCCAACGTCCTGATCTTCGAGCGCATCAAGGAGGAGCTGGCCGTGGGCAAGGGCGTGGCCAGCGCCATAAGCCAGGGCTTCTCCCGGGCCTTCTCGGCCATCTTCGACTCCAACCTGACGACCATCATCTCGGCCGTCTTCCTGTTCCAGTTCGGCACCGGGCCCATCCGGGGTTACGCCGTGACCCTGACCATCAGCCTGGTGGCCAACCTGTTCACGGCCGTTTTCATCTCGCATCTTCTCTTCGACCTGACGGTCAAAAAATCCGCCAAGAAGCTGAGTGTCTGACCATGCAACTCTTCAAGACCCCCAACATCCGTTTCCTGAAATACAAGTACGTGGCCCTGGGCATCGCCTTCGCCATCGTCCTGGCCGGCGTGCTCAATATCGCCGTCTTCAAGGGCCTCAAGCTCGGCGTCGACTTCGGAGAGGGCACGCTCCTCCGGGTCGTGTTCAAGAGCCCGTCCAATGAAGGCCATATCCGGGATCTTCTACAGACGGTCGGCCTGGGCAAGAGCCAGGTCCAGAAGTCGGGCACGAGCGGCCGGGAGTTCCAGATCCGGGCCGTCGAATCGGTCCGGACCAAGCCGAACGACCAGGACCAGCTCGAGGCCCACGAGGCCCTGGCCGACAAGATCATCGAGGCCCTGCGCGGCGACGATGGCGCGGCCGAGCGGGCCCGCGGCCTGATCGACCTGAACACCCTCGACGAGAAGTCGCTGACGGCCCTCCTGGAGAGCTCTTTCCCCGGCTCCGGGCCGGAATCCGCCCGGGCCATCCTGGCCCAGCGCAACAAGACCGGCATCATCGCCTCCTTCCAGGAGCTCTCCGGCCTCAAGCCCGAAGTGCGGACGTATCTTCAGGATAAGACCTATCTCGGCGGGATGACCGTCCTCAGCCGCGAGACCGTCGGCCCGCAGGTCGGTTCCGACCTGCGGCGCAAGGCCGTCCAGGCGACCATCTGGTCGCTCCTGGGCATGCTCGTCTACATCGCCCTGCGCTTCAAGCTCGAGTACGGCGTGGCGGCCATCTTCACCCTGGCCCAGGACGTCCTGATCACGATGAGCATCTACTCGTTCACCAACCGCGAGATCAACCTGCCCATCATCGCCGGCATCCTGACCATCGTCGGCTTCTCCATCAACGACACCATCGTCATCTTCGACCGGGTCCGGGAGAACCAGAAGCTGCTGCGCGGCAAGCCCCTCGAGGAGGTCATGAACGTCAGCCTCAACCAGTGCCTGGGCCGGACGATCATCACCTCGGGCACTGTTTTCCTGACGGTCATGGCCCTGTTCCTCTTCGCCGGCGATGTCATCAACGACTTCGCTTTTCTGATGCTCCTGGGCACGATCGAGGGCGTCTATTCGACCATCTACATGTCCTGTCCGGTCGTGCTTTTCTGGCAGAGATGGTTCAAGCCGAAAAATGCCGGAAGGCGCTAAATTTTCCTTGTCAAAGACGCTTTTTTACTCTATACTGTTTGCGGTGTGTTTCTGTAATATCGCGAGCATGAGGTAAGCATCATGACGGAAGCGAAAAAGCCCACAGGAGCAGCGGCCTCCGTCCCCGCGCTCTTCAAGGACTCGTTCTTCGTGGGCGAAAAGGGCATCACGCGGAAGGCGCTCGTCTTCCCCATCGCCCTGTTCATCCACATCGCGTTCATTGTGACGGCCATCGTGGTTCCTCTGCTCTCGACCGGGCCCCTGCCGACGGTCGAGGTCTACAGCGCCTTCCTGGCGCCGCCGCCGCCTCCTCCTCCGCCCCCGCCGCCGCCGGCCAAGCGGAAGGCTTCGTCGTCGAGCGCCCGGATCAAGCGCGTCCAGTCGGC
>JAKLEN010000012.1 GCA_022711665.1 Acidobacteriota bacterium
TACACCCAACAGGGAAGGCCGTTCAAATCGAAAATGGCCGAAATGAGACTTTATTAAAACTAGGTCAACAGGTTAGAAGGCTTCAGAAAAATAACAACCGGACAGGCCTGGGTCAAACCTACCTTTTACCCATTTTTGGGTAAAAGGTAGGTTTGACCCTCTCTTACTCCCTTATAAAGATCTTCGGATGCGGTCGACGACCGCCTTGGCCTCGGCGGCGACCGAAGCGTCGTCCAGGAGCGATTCAGCCGTCTTCAGGCTCGCCGCACAGGGGAAGCGGCCGAGCATGCCGAGGACGAGCATCTTCTCCTCCGGCCGCGGCGAGAGCGCCAGGACCTTGACCAGGTCCGCCGTCGCCGCCTCGGGGGCCCGGTTGGGCTCGAGCCCTATCATCCGGACATAGGCCCGGGTGGACAGGACCTTGTGGTTGAGGGCGCCGGAGGTCCGGGCGATCTCGAAGACGTCGTCGCGGGCCGCGGCGGTCGGCCAGTCGGCCAGGGCCCGGACGGCCGCGTCGACGATGGCCGGGTCGGGATCGTGGCGGGACGTCCGGACCATGGCCAGGGCCGAGTCGTCGCCGATCTTGCCCAGGACGCGCAGCAGGTCCGCCCTGTTCTGCGGGTCTTTTTCGGCGGCCAGCCGGACCTTGACCTCGCCGGCGCGGGCCAGCTCCCGGGGATTGGCCCGGGCCACCGCGGCCGCCGTGTCGATCATCGTCTCCCGGGCCTGCTCGTCGTCGAGCCCGGCCAGGAGATCGAGAAGCCCGGGGATGTCTCCCTGGACGCAGATCGTCCTGAGGGCGGCGGCGGCGCGCGACCGGAGCGACGGCGGCCCGGACTTGACCGCTTCCATCAGGGCCGGCTTGGCCGCGGCGATGCGCCGTTCGCCGGCGGCGCGGACGAGCTCGGCCTTGACGGCCTCGTCCGATGTCTTGGAAAGGTGCTCGAGGACCGCGGCGTCGACGTCCAGGCCCCGGAGACGGGCCAAGGCATCCCGGGCCAGGTCCTGCTCGGCCCCGCCCGCCCGGGCCGCCTTAGTCGCCAGGAAGATGACCGACTTTCCGTCCCCGGCCGCGGCGATGGCCCGGAGGGCGGCCAGCCGCACGTCGAGGGAGGGATTTTCCGCGGCCGCGAGGAGATAGGGTCTCACGGTCTCGGCGGGATACTTGGCCAGCAGGGCCGTGAGCTGGACCTGGTTCGCGGCCGGCAGTTTGTCCATGAGGCCGGCGATCTTGGCGACCTCCGGCCCGGCGAAATTCGCCGGGACCATGGCCAGGGCCGGCGTATAGAGGAGAGCTTCCTTCCCGGTCAGGGCCTTGAGGATCATGTCTTTGGGATCGGACGCCGTGGCGATCCGGCCCTTGAACGCGGCCTGCCGCGAGACCGGCGTGGCGCCGGCCGCGAAGACCTTGTCATAGACGGAGGCCGCAGCGGCCTTGTCCCCGGAGGCCAGGGCCTGTTCCGCGGCCAGCATCAGGGCCGAGGCGATCTCGGACCTCATGGACGCGCTTGACCTGCCCAGCGCGGCGACGAGCGCCTGGATGGCGGCGGGCCCGCCGGTCTTGCCCAGCGCCTTGACGGCGTCGGCCGCCAGGATGGCGTCCGGGCCGGCGGCAAGCCGGGTCAGGGCCGGCACGACCGCCGCCGACCTCCGCTCGCCGAGCGAAAAGACGACGCCGCGGCGGACGTCGCCCTTCGCCTGGTCCAGCGCTCCGAGCAGGGCCCGGTCGGCCTCTCCGCCCGGGATCCGCTCGAGGGCGTAGCGGGCCGGGGCGGTCGTCTCGGGCTTGAGCGCGAGCGCTGCCAGGACGGGGACCGAGGCCGGGCCGGCGATGAGGCGCAGCGCCCGGCAGGCGGCCATCAGCCCGCCCGGCGCGGGCGAGCCCTGGATGAACTCGAGGAGAGCGGCCTCGGTCTCCCGGCGGGCCCCGGCGTCGTCCTTGTGCGAGAAAACATAGGCGTGAAGGGCCATGGCCGGGCCGACATCGGAGGTGTCGAAGGTCTGGAGGCCCTTGAGGATGACGGCCAAATTCGCGTCGGCCTGCCCGGCCGCGGACACGGGCGCGAAAGAGAGGGAAGCGAAAAGGAGGAGAGCCGCGGCGGCGATCGATCGTCTCGGGTTCTTCATGGCTGCTCTCCTCACTCCGGCAGCTGCCAGGGATGGCGGTAGGAGTGGCCGAGGAGCCGCTCCGCCTCCGGGTCGCCGCCGATGGTCTCGGTCGCCGGGTCCCACCGGATCTTGCGGCCGATCTCCATGGCGATGACGCCGAGATGGCCGACGCTGGCCGAGCGGTGGGCCGTCTCGGCCGGGGCGATCGTCGTCGCCCGGCTGCGGACGCAGTCGAGAAAGTTCTGCTGGTGGTCGCGGCTCTTGTAGAGCCGCACCTCCTCCGGCCCGATCGTCTCGCGCTTGAGGCCAGCCGGCTCGGTCTCGAACTGGCCGCGGTCGACCCAGATCCAGCCGTACTCGCCGATCCATTTGGTCCCGCTCCAGATCTCGTCGTGGCCGCCGGCCAGGATCATGGGCGTACCGTCGGCGTACCTGGCCTGGACGTAGTAGCGCGTCGGGCTGTTGTAGATGCCCGAAGTCGGGAACTCGCCCCTGGCCTCGATCTCGACCGGCCCGGTCCCGTCCCAGCCCATGCCCCAGTGGGCGATGTCCAGGTGGTGGCCGATCCAGTCCATGTACTGGCCGCCGCCGAAGTCCATGTTCCAGCGCCAGTTCATGTGGACCCGGGCCTTGCAGTACGGCCACCAGGGCGCCGGCCCGACCCAGAACTCATAGTCGAGGTTCTTCGGCGGCGGGGCCAGGGCTTCCTGGCCGAAGGTCCCGGCGAAATCGTAATGCCCCTGCGGCAGCCCGACCTCGATCCTTTTGACCTTGCCGATGCGGCCGTTGCGGACGAGCTCGCAGGCCTGGTGGAAGTTCTCGACCGAGCGTTGCCAGGAGCCCGTCTGCCAGACCCGGCCGTAGCGCTTGACGGCGTCGCAAAGGGCCCGTCCTTCGCGCAGGTTGTGGGTCAGCGGCTTTTCGCCGTAGACATCGAGCCCGGCCCTCAACGCGGAGATGGCCAAGATGGCGTGCCAGTGGTCCGGCACGGCGATGGACACGGCATCGAGGTCCTTGCGGAGGAAGAGCTCGCGGAAATCGTGATAGGTCGCGCAGCTCTTGTTGCCATACTTCTTGTCGACCATGCCCTTGGCCATGGCCAGGGGCTCGGTGTCGAGGTCGCAGACGGCCACCCACTGGACCTCGGGCTTCTCCAGGAAGTTGGCCATGTTCGAGGGGCCCTGCATGCCGAAGCCGATGCCGGCCATGACGATGCGGTCCGAGGCGGCCACGGCCCCGTCCCTGCCCAGGGCCGAGGCCTTGACGATGGTCGGGAAGCCGGCCACGGCCGCGCCTCCGGCCAGGGCCACGGTCTTGAGGAAGCGCCGGCGGTCCATCCCGGCTTTATTTTCGCTCATGGATCCTCCTCCTTGCTTTGTTCGGCCGGCCTAGACGAGCGGTGTCGCGCCCGGCACGGCCACGGGGTCGACCGGGTGCGGGCCGAACTCGAGCTTGGCCGGGAAGAGGTCGAGCTTCGACGCGTTCATGGCCCAATCCCAGGAGATGGCCCGGCCGGTGTAGGCGCTCATGCGGCCCATGATGGCGCACATGGTGCTCTCGGCGATGCGCCGGCCCTCGTTGAGCGGCTTCCCGGCCCGGATGCTGGCGATGAGATCGGCGTGCTCGACGACGTAGGGATTGGGCTCGTCGCCCTCGAACTTCCAGGCGTTCGGGCCCAGTATCTCGCCGTAGCCGAAGGCGCTCCCCTTGGCCCCGACGATCTTCTCCTCGACGCGGTCGGCGCAGCCCTTGATCTGGCGGCACTGGCTGGCCACCCGGACGCCGTTCGGGTACTCGAACTCGACGGCGAAGTGGTCGAAGATGTTGCCGTATTCCGGCGCCGTCCGGACCTGGCGGCCGCCCAGGCCCATGACCTTGACCGGCGTCGCGCCGAGGGCCCAGTTCATGACGTCTATGTTGTGGACGTGCTGCTCGACGATGTGGTCGCCGGAGGTCCAGGAGAAGTAGAGCCAGTTGCGGCACTGCCACTCCATCTCGCTCATCTCCGGCGTCTTCTTGATGACCCAGAGATCGCCCTGGTTCCAGTAGCACTGGCCGCCGACGATCTCGCCGATGGCGCCGTCGCGGATGCGCCGCATCAGCTCGAGGTAGCTCTTCTGGTGGCGGCGCTGGGTGCCGGCGACGATGGCCAGGCCCTTACGCGCGGCCAGCTCCGAGCTGGCGATGACCGAGCGGACGCCGACCGGATCGACGGCCACCGGCTTCTCCATGAAGACGTTCTTGCCGGCCTCGATCGAGGCCTTGAGGTGGAGGGGGCGGAAGCCGGGCGGGGCGGCCGTGACGATATAATTGATGTCCCCGATCTCCAGGAGCTTCTTGTAGCCGTCGAGGCCGGTGAAGCAGCGCTCGGGCTTGACCTTGAGCGCGGCCGGGACCTTTTCGCGGAGCGTTTTCAGCGAGCTTTCGATGCGGTCCCGGAAGGGATCGTAGAGGGCGACGATCTCGACCCCGGGGGCGGACTCGACGGCGTTGACGGCCGCGCCCGTGCCCCGGCCGCCGCAGCCGATGACGCCTATCCTGATCGTATCCGATCCGGCGGCGAAGAGGCCGCCGCCCCCGGACATGGCGCCGGCCAGCGTCGCCGCCGAGGCGACCGCGGCCGTCTTGAGGAAGTCCCGGCGCGTCAGATCGTGATGGTCGCTCATCGATGTTCTCCTTTAGAAATTGTCGGCCAGGCGGTAGGCCGCGAGCAGCGCCTTCTCGCCCTCGAGCCCCTTGAGGCTCTTGCCGTGCTCGAGGCACAGGACGCCGCCGTAGCCCTTGCCGCGGATGTGCTTGAAGATGTTGCGGTAGTTCATCTCGCCCGTGCCCGGCTCCTTCCGGCCCGGCGAATCGCCGACGTGGAAGGCGGCCAGCTCGTCCCAGCAGGCGTCGATGTTGGGAATGATGTTACCCTCGGTGATCTGCTGGTGGTACATGTCGTCGAGGATCTTGACCGACGGGCTGGCGACGGCCTTCGCGATCTCGTAGGCCTGGGCCATCTTGGTCAGGAAGAGCCCGGGGTGGTCCTTGGGGTTGAGAGGCTCGAGGACGATGACCAGGCCCGAGGGCTCGCAGATCGCGGCCATCCTCTTGAGGTTTTCGACGACGTTGGCCGTCTGGTAGCCCCAATCGGCGCTCAGGTTGAATCGGCCGGGGACGGCCAGGGTCCAGCGGCAGCCCGTCCGCTTCCCGGTCTCGACGGCCGTCCTGAAACGCCCTGCCAGCATGTCGCGGACGGCGGCGTCCCGGCCGACGAACGATTCGACCGCGAAGTCGGCGTAGACGACGAAAGGGCCGATGGTCAGGCCGAGCCGGGCCGATTCCCGGGCCAGAGCCTCCTGCTCGGCCGCCGGCCGGCCCATCAGGCCGTTGTCGAACCAGGCGGTGAAACCCTGGTCGGCCATGAACTTGAGCTGGTCGACGAGATCCTTGCCCGCGCTGGCCTCGAACATGCCCAGGCCGGGGGCGTACTTGAGCTTGAACCCGGCGCCCTGGCCGGCCGCGGGCCCGGCCGGCGCGGCGCCGACAGACGGCGCGACCGTCAGCGCCGCCGACCCCAGGGTCGCCATCTTGAGGAATTCCCGCCGGGACCGGCTGTCTTTTCTCATGCCCACGCGCATCCTCCTGGTCCAGGGTTCCGCGGCGGCCAAGACGGACTCCAGGTCCTGCAGTCAGATCGGACGGCGGCAAGCCGGCGAGGAGGAATGACGGGGATCCCGGAATGAGTTTGGCGCGGCCACGGCAGCCCGATTCTATTAAAAGGAGCGCGGCAATTCAACCGCCGCGGACCGCGGGTGTTTGACCGGCCCGCCGGCCGCGGCTACAATGGCGGTGGCGAAAGGGAGGTTCTAATGAAGGCCTGGATTCCCGTCCTGATGCCGGTTGTTGTCGCCCTGGGCGCCGCCTATGCGGCCGGTCCGAAGCCGCTCGAGGTCGTGCCGCGCGTCGACGTCCGGCGCTACCTGGGCACCTGGTACGAGATCGCCACCATTCCCCAGCGTTTCCAGAAGGGCTGCGTCGGGGTCACGGCCCATTACTCGCTGCGGAAGGACGGCGCGATCGACGTCGTAAATGTCTGCCGCAAGAAGACACTCGACGGGAAAGTGAGATCGATCCGGGGCAAGGCCTGGATCGTCGACACGACGACCAACGCCAAGCTCAAGGTCCGCTTCTTCTGGCCCTTCGCCGGGGCCTACTGGATCATCGAGCTCGATCCGGACTACCGCTGGGCGGTCGTCGGCCATCCGTCCAGGACCTACTACTGGATCCTCAGCCGGACGCCCCGGATGGACCCGGCCGTTTACGACGATCTCATCCGCCGGGCCGCCGCCAAGGGCTACGACATTTCCAGGATCAAGAGGACCCTGCAGCCCTCCTGAATCGCCGTCCCTGGAACGGCGGAGAGGAGGCCCGCTTCCTCCCTGGCGGAACATGACCCGCCGTTTTGACGGGAAACAGGACAGGCACCGTCCCCCTTTCCGGACATGGCGGCCCGCTCTCCCCTGGGGTCTTTCCGCCGCTCTTCCGCAGGCCTTGGCATGATGCTTGCATTGTTGATTACAGTCGGCGGGAAACCCGTCCGGCGAGCCGGCGGCCCCGGGGTGCGATCTTGGGGCCGTCCGCGAGAAAGGAGAATGCGATGAGATCGTTCAAGATTTTGGCGTTGACGGCGGCCGTGCTGACCCTGGCGGCAGCGGCCTATCCCCAAACCAAGGACCTGGGCATGGGTGCCTTTTCCAACGAATCGGGGCCCATCCTAATGGCCGTGGATGCCGCACTGGTCAATGTGAGCCTCAAGAGCCCTTATGTCATGTTCATGCTCTTTTTAGCTGCCCGGGACCAGAATGCCTCCATCACGGTGTCACGAAAGGACGTGCTGATGGTCTTCAAGGGGCAGGAGTACGGCATGCCCACGCTGTCGGAGCTTCGGGATGATTACCGGGGCGAGGTCCGGGACATGGACTTCTACCGCCGCCTGGGCAAGGAGGGCGTCATCTCCTCCTGGGTCAGGCTCTACGACTTCCCCGATCCGTCCAACTTCTTCCCGCCCCTGACGCTGCGGTCGACCCTGGCCATCGACCATGGCTACATGACCGCTTTCAAAGGGTTCATGACGCCCATCTACTTCAAGAACCCCGGGTTCGCCAAGGGCGACAAGCTGACGATCAAGGTCCGGGACGCCAAGAACCCGGCCATAACCGGGGAGTGCGAGGTCGTGCTCCAGTAACGCCGCCGGTCAAGGGGCCGAGGGGACGAGGACGACCTTCTCCAGGTTCATGGCGTGGTTGTTGACGACGGCCGTGATCCGCACCCGCAGCGTGTGCTCGCCGGCCGGCAGGATGGCCCGGCCGACCCGGAAGGTGGCCGGAAAATAGACGCTCGGCGAGGACTCGGTCTTGGCCGCGAGCTTCCGGCCGTCGATCTCGACCTCGTAGCTCGCCTGTCCGCCCCACATGCTGGCGTAGGAGGCCAGGACCTCGTACGTCCCGGGCTTCGAGGTCTCGAACTTCCATTCGGGATAGTCGTTGACGTTCTGCCAGTTCGTCAGCATGGTCGTCCGGTAGAAATGGTCGAGGTAGGCGCGCTGGCCCATGACCGACTGGAGGTCGGCGGCGTAAACGGGCAGCTCGATCCGGCCGTCGGCCCCCGCCCCTAGCGGCCGGGGCTCGACGACCGGCGGGCCGTCGAGCTCCAGGGCCACGACCGTGACGTCGGGATCGGCGGCCCGGGCCGGCAGGCTCACGACGACGTTCGCCCCGTCGCGGCGGACCTTCAGCGCCTTCGACCGGTCGGCCAGGAGACAGGCCCGGCGGACCCCCGTCTTGAGCCCGGGCAGGACGATCGTCCCGTCGTTTGGCCAGCCCATGACATGGATGTACAGCGTCTCGCCCTTGACCGTGGCCCGGCCGAAGAACGGCAGGCGCTCGAAGACGCTGGCCGTGGTGCCGTAGATAGCCTCGCCGTTCGTCCGCAGCCACTCGCCGATGCGGCGCAGCCGGGCCGTGAATTCCTCCTGGATGCGGCCGTCGGGACCGGGGCCGACGTTCAGAAGCAGGTTCCCGCCCTTGCTGACGATCTCGACGAGCTGGCGGATGAGCTGGCCGGCGCTGTGGAACTCGGTTTCGGCGCGGTTGTAGCCCCAGCCGTTCCAGTTCATCGTCACGCAGGCCTCCCAGAGGCGCGGCTGGCCGTCCGGGCCGCGGAGGCCGGTCGCCGGGACGAAGTTCTCCGGCGTTCCGAAGTCGCCGTAGCCGGGCTCGCGCCTCCAGAGCCGGTCGTTGATGAGGAGCGACGGCTTCATCTCGAGCAGCATCCGGCCGATGGCGAAGGCCCGCTGCTCCTCGTTCGAATGCTCCCATTCGCCGTCGAACCAGAGCACGGCCGGATCGTACTTCGTCACCAGCTCCCGGAGCTGGTTCTGGGCGTAGTCCAGGTAGCGGCCGAAGTCGGCGCCGGCGGCCGGGCGGTCCTTCTCCCAGTCGCGGCGCGGCAGGTAATCGGGATGGTGCCAGTCCATGATCGAGTAATAGAAGCCGAGCGGCAGGCCGGCCTTCCTCATCGAGGCGGCCAAGGGGCCCAGGATATCCCGGCCGTACTTGGCGTGCCCGACGTCGTAGTCGGTGAACGCGCTGTCGAAGAGGGCGAAGCCGTCGTGGTGCTTGGATGTGATGATGACGTAGCGGACGCCGGCCTCCCGGGCCAGGGCGGCCCACTCGTCCGGGTCGAAGCCCGCGGGGTCGAACTCGTCGGCGTAGCGCTGGTATTCGGCGAGCGGGATCTGGAGAAGCTGGCGGGCCCATTCCTCGCGGCCGATCATGGCGTAGACGCCCCAATGTATGAAGAGGCCGAACTTGGCCTCGCGGAACCACTGCAGGCGGTCCGGGGCGCCGGCCTGGGCCGGGCCGCGGGCCGGAGCGGCGGCGCCGGCGGCGGACAGGGCCAGCAGGCCGAGGACAAGGGCGGCAAGAACGCGGGTCCTGATCATGGGTCTCTCCTCCTCGACGGGCGGCCCGAGGTTAACCCGGTTGGCAGGCCCTGTCAATGCCGGCCGGCCGGAACGGAGGGGCTTGATTTCGGGCCGGCGGTTGTTATATGCGTGAGAAGCGAGAGGAGACGTCCCATGACCATCGAATACGTTCATGCCTCGAAGTACGGCAACGGCGCCCTCGTGGCCGAGGAGTTCCGGAAGCGGATGGCCGCCCGGGGCGTCGCCGTCAACGTCCGTCATGTCCGCGACGTCAGGGCTAAGGAGATGCCCCCGGCCGACCTGTACGTCTTCAGCTCGCCGGGACGGATGGGCCGGCCGATCGGACGCCTGCGCCGGTTCCTGAAGAAGCTCCGGCTGCCGGCCGGGACGAAGTTCGCCATCCTGACAACCGAAGGGGCGCCCCGCCCCGACAAGAAGACCGGGCGCCTGCCCACCGAGGAGGAGCTGGCCCGGGTGCAGCGCGTCATCCCGATCATGCGCGGCCTGCTGCAGGACAAGGGCCTGGTCGGGGTGGCCGAGGGCAAGATCCTGGTGACGGGCCTCAAGGGCCCCCTCGAGGAAGGCTGGCAGGAGAAGGTCGAAGCCTACGCCGCCCTGATCCCCCTCCTGCCCTGAGAGCCCGGCGCCCGGACCGGGCCGCGGCGCCGCCTCAACGGTATTTCAGGTAGGTCCCGGGATCGAGGCCGGCGTCCGGCGGCAGGCGCCACATGAAATCCGGGTCGATCCGGGGCTCGTCGTCCCGGTGTTCCTTCATCAGGGCGATCTTCTTGCGGACGAGCTCGGCCAGGTTCCGGCCGTACATGTTGAAGGTCTCGCCGGACGGGTCGACGGGCATGAAGCGGATCCGAGAGGTCTCGAAGAGCGCGGCCAGGTCGCCGGCGTTCCGGATTTCGTCGTCGATCATGGCCCGGACCTGGGCCCGGCGGCGGGCCTTCCCGGCCGCGTCACTGGCTTCGAGATAGCCATGGACTCCGGCCACCCAGGCGGCCGTGTTCCGCAGGGTCCGGAAATAGCAGCGCAGGGCCCGGAGCCGGTCGAGCTGATCGACCAGGACCTCCACTTCACCCTTGTAGCGCCGGCGGCCATCAGGTCCGATCCGGATCCCGTCCGGCACGCGATCGATGGCCGCGCCCAGGACGGCGATGGCCTCGTCGAGCGGCTTCCAGGCCGCCCGGTCGGCCTGGGCCACGGCGGCGTCGGCCTGCTCCGTCGTCAGGAGGGTCCAGAGGATGTCCGTGCCCAGGTCGACGAGGTTGGGGTTGTTGAAGGTCGCGGTCATGTACTTTTCGTAATAGGCCCGTTCGGCTTCCGGGATCCTGCCGATGTCCGGGGCGAACGGCCGGACGAGCAGGCGGTACCAGGGGAAACCCCAGTTGTTGTCGCCGTAGAGCATGATGGACGGAAAGCCGCGGACGGCCGCGTCGCAGAGCCGCCAGGCCTTGACCAGGGCGGCGTCGGCCGGCGGATCGGCCCAGCGCGCCGCGGCCGCGGCGACGACCGCGTCAATGTCCGCGGCCGGGTCGAAATTGAGGGCCCGCAGGACCTCCCGGTTGACGTCGTAGGGCGCCAGCGGCTGCGGGTCGACGGTGACCTGGGCTTTGTCGAAGCCGACCGCCTGGAGCGCGAGCACTTCTTCCGCCGCGAGCCACGGGGACGGGATGCCCAGGAGGTAGTTGTTCTGGAGGCGCGTCGTGGTGAAGATCTCGGAGCCCTTGGCCGGCAGGGCCTTGAGCCGCCTGCCGCGGGCCGAGTCGTCGAGCTCCTTCGGCGCGACCCAGAGGTCGAGCCCCGGGGTCAGGCCGTCGAGTATGAACTCTTCCTCGTTCGAAAAGGAGAAGAGGTTGAAGAGCAGCCGGAAATCGGGACGGGTCTCGGCGGCGGCGTCCCGCAGGACCCGGAAGTAGCGCAGGACGTTTTCTGCTGCCGCCCGGGCGATCGACTCGTGCGATTTCCATTCCCGGACGAGATAGGCCCCGCCGTTGCGGCCGGCGTAGAGGCTGGCCGTGTATTCGAAGCCCGAACCGCTGTCGTTCGTCCAGAGATAGATGTAGCCGAGCTCGGGGACCTCCTTCATCAGCCGGCGCATGAGCTCGGCGTAGTGCCAGCGGACCGCCGGGTGCGACAAGGTCAGGGTGTAGCGGGGCCGGTAGCTGCGGAAGGGATGGTCGACCCGGGCCCCGCGCAGATAGGGGTATTTCTCCAGGACGGCGTCGGGGACCGAGCGCGGCGAGCTGATGTTGAGGCCGGGGGTCAGGCCGTATTCGACGGCCAGCCGGGCATTCTTTTTGAGGAGGGCCAGGTTGGCCTCGAGGTATTCGGGAGAGTAGGCCCCGGCGTTGAGCGGCGTTTCGACGAACTGGTCCAGGTCGGGGCTGAAATAGTAGAAGCGGGAATAGATCTCGCCGGGCGGCCCCTGTTCGGCCGGCATGTCCTTGGCCAGGGCGTTGACGGGGACGTGGCTGAAGCCCAGCCGGGCCAGCTCGCGGACCGAGGCCTCGGCGTCGTAGCCCGCGGCTGCCCGCTTCGGATTGGCCAGGTAGTTGTCTCCGCCCTCGAGCCGCGAGAAGCGGGGCACGATTAGTCGGCCCACCTGGAACCCGGATGCGGGAAGGCGCATCCAGTCCTCATCGAGCAGTCGGTAGAGGGCATAAAGGAGATGGGGGGCGGAGACGGCGAGCTGGCCCGAGCCGTCCGGGCCGAGCTCGAAATACATCCAGCCTTTGCCGCCGGCTTTCCGGATCTCCTCGGGGCCGGGTCCGACGGCCCAGCCCTCGCCGGCCACGGCGATACGGAAAACGCCGGCTCCTTCGGCTGGCCCGCCCAACCCGACGGCCCGGATCTCCGACCGATCTGTCTGGAAAATCCGGAACCTTTCGGCCACGGTCCGGTCGACCGGCCGGCCGTTCTCCGGAATGGCCACGACCCGGACCTTCTTGAGGACGTCGGCCACGGTCGGCGCCGCGCCGGCGCACGGCCCGGCGGCCGGAAGGGCGATGAGAGCCAGGAGACCCAGAGCAGTCGCGGTTCTTGACACGAGCTCCTCCATGCCGGGGATCCGTCCGGCCCGGGGATGGCGGTCCCCCTATTTTAGGTTCTTCTCCCATTTCCGGGAGGATCCCTCTCTCCGGCTTGGCTCCGTGCATTGCCTCTTGCTCCCCGGCCGGCGCGTAGCGGACTCTTGGGAGCGGAGGTCAGGATCACGGCCGAGCGCTCGAGGCCGGGATCCTGAGAAATATCTTAAGAAAGCGCTTCCTCCCGATATCTCCCAGAAGCATGGCTCCGAGCCGCTCCGCCAAGCTTCTGAAGAACCCTATTCTAGGGGATTCCGGAGAGGGGGCGCAATGAGAAAAACCGGCCGGCCCGATCGTCGCATAATTGTGACCCCGCAATTCCTGTCCCGCGTCGCCGAGGTCGTCTTCGACCATGTCGACGCCGACCTGGGCGTCTTCCGGGCCTTCGACGCCAAGGGGGAGCCGGCCTTCGAGGCCCGGCGCGGCTTCGACGGAACGCCGGACGAGGCGGGCGTCCAAAGGGACGGCGAGGCCCTGGCCGGACGGGCCCTCGAGATCGGGCGGCCGGTCCTTGTCCCCGACCTGCGGCGGGAGCCCCTCTTCGCCGACCTGGAGTTCGACGGCGACGGCCGCCGGCCGCGCAGCGTCCTGGCCTATCCCTGGATCGTGCGCGGCCGGCCGGCGGGCCTGGTCCTGCTCGTCCGGCGCGGCCAGGTCCGGCCCTTCGACGGCGACGCCATGGAGTTCCTGACCCTGGCCCTGGCGCCGGTCCTTTATCTCCTGAGGAAGAACGGCGGCCCGGCGCCGCCGGCCGACCCGACGCCGCCCCCGGCCCCGGGGATCTCCGCGGCGGCCGCCTTCCTGGGCGACGCGCCCGCGGTCCGCCGCGTCCGGGCCATGATTGAGCGCGTCCGGGACACGGACGCCCCGGTCTTCATCGCCGGCGAGAGCGGCACCGGCAAGGAGCTGGCCGCCAAGATCCTGCATGACGCGGGCCGGCGGCGGGGCGGGCCGTTCGTGGCCGTCAACTGCGCCGCCATCCCCGAGGCGCTCCTCGAGAGCGAGCTTTTCGGCCACGCCCGGGGCTCCTTCACCGGGGCCTTCCGGGACAAGACCGGCCTGGTCGAGGAGGCCTCGGGCGGCACCTTCTTCCTCGACGAGATCGGCGACCTGCCGCTGGCCCTCCAGGCCAAGCTCCTCCGCGTCCTCGAGGAAAAAACGGTCCGGCGAGTCGGCGAGACGCGGCCGCGGCCCGTGGACGTCCGCTTCGTCAGCGCCACGAACAAGGACCTCGAGGCCGAGGTCGAGCGCGGCCGCTTCCGCCAGGACCTCTTCTACCGGCTGAAGATCATCGCCATCGATCTGCCCCCGCTGCGCGAGCGGCCGGACGACGCCCACCTGCTGCTCAACCATTTCCTGGAAGAATTCGCCCGCTCGATGGGGCGGCCGCGGCCGTTCGTCTCGCCGGTGGCCCTGGAGATGCTCGTCCGCTACCCCTGGCCCGGCAACGTCCGGGAGCTGCAGAACGAGGTCCAGCGGCTCCTGGTCATGGCCGGCGGCGGGCCGCTCATCCTCGAAGAGCACCTGTCGCCCAAGATCAACCCGGCGGGGGAGACGCACGTCAGCGCCACGCGCCTGCTGGCCGAGGCCCGGGCGGATTTCGAGCGGCGCTTCCTGCGCGAGGCCCTGGTCCGCTGCCGCTACCACCGGACCCGGACCGCGGCCGAGATCGGCCTGACCCGC
Organism: Acidobacteriota bacterium; assembly: GCA_022711665.1. Classification (GTDB taxonomy): domain Bacteria; phylum Acidobacteriota; class Aminicenantia; order Aminicenantales; family Saccharicenantaceae; genus RBG-16-66-30. Next base: position 13,855 of record JAKLEN010000012.1, read on the forward strand.
CAGGGCCTGTTCAAGCTCCTGAAGAAGCACGGGCTCGAGGGCCGGACCGGTTGATGGGCGGGCAAGATCTGTGCTACATTCGCGGCATGGCCGACACGCCGCCGAAGGACGAGGGGCACGTTTTTGCCGTCGTCTGCCCCTGTTGCGGCGCCGCCCTCTGGATCGACGGGGCGACGCGGGCCGTCCTGCGCTCCGAGAAAGCCAAGAAGGCCAAGGGCTCGCTCGACGACCTCCTGGTCAAGGAGCAGAAGCGCCAGAGCGAGTTCGACCGGAAGTTCGAGGCCACCTTCGAGCTGCAGAAGGAAAAGCACGACCAGACCGACGCCCTGTTCAAGAAGGCCCTGGAGAAGGCCGAAAAAGGGGAGGACGACGAGGGGGCCTAGGGGATCGTCGGGGCGGCGGCCCTCGCCGCCCCGGGCGGCTTCCCGGAAACGGGAGAAGATCCCGACAAGGTCCGCGGTCGGCCGAAGTCAGCTCCCGGCCTGCGTCTCGTCCTCCCGCTTGCGCCGGGCCATCGTCCAGCCGGTGAACCCGAAGAGGATGAGCATCCCGACCGAGAGATAGTTCATGAAGGCCCAGGGCAGGTAGGCGAAAGTCGAGACGCCCAGCGTGCCCGTGATGTAGACGCCGGCCATGCTCCAGGGAACGAGCGGCACGATGATGCCGCCGCTTTCCTCGATGATGCGGGACAGGTTCTTGGCCGCCAGGTCCTTCTTCTTGTAGATGGGCGCCAGGAGGTCCGCCGGCAGGATCATCGCCAGGTAGGAGCTGCCGGTGATCAGGGCCGAGAGGATGGCCGCGCCGATCGTCGTCAGGACCAGGCTCCATACGCGCCGGGTGAAGCCCATGACCTTGTCCAGGATCGCCGTCAGGCAGCCCGTGGCCTGCATGATGCCGCCGTAGGCGAAGGCGGTGAAGGCGATGAGCTGGGTCTCCATCATGCTCATCATGCCGCCCTTGGACAGGAGGTTGTCCACGACTGCGACCCCCGTCCGGGGAGGCAGCCCCGTGTTCATAGCCGTGGCCACGACCGGCAGGGAGACCTTCTGGACGACGACGGCCAGGACGGCGGCCACCAGCGACGACAGGACCATGGCCGGGATGGTCGGCTTCTTGGCGATGGCGAAATAGAAGATGACGGCCATCGGCAGGAGCAGGAGCAGGTTGAAGCGGAAGCTGGCCTTGAGCGTCGACAGGATCAGGTCCAGGGTCTCCGAGCGGGCCGCGGTCGCGCCGTACTTCAGGCCGGCGATGGCGTAGAGGACCAGCCCGGCCAGCCAGGCCGGCCCGGCCGACGGGACCATGTGCTTGATGTGATCGAACAGGTTCGACCCGGAGATGACCGTGGCCAGATTGGGGATGTCGGAGAGCGGCGACATCTTGTCCCCGAAGTAAGCCCCGGCCACGACCGCCCCGGCCGCCGGGCCGAGGGGGATGCCCAGGCCCATGGCGATGCCCATGAAGGCCACGCCGATCGTTCCGATCGTGCCCCACGACGTGCCGCAGGCCAGGGCCACGACCGACGAGACGAGACAGGCCGTGGCCAGGAAGAACTTCGGCGAGATGAGCTTGAGGCCGTAGTAGATGACCATGGGGATGGTGCCGCTGGCCATCCAGGAGCCGACGAGCAGTCCGACCGAGAGCATGATCAGGATGGCCGGCAGCGCCTTGCGGATGCTCTCGACGATGCCGCGCTCCATGTCCGCCCACTTGAAGCCGAGCAGCAGGCCCAGGAGGGCCGTGATCGTGGCCGCCGAGACCAGCAGGATCTGGGCCTTGATCTTGTAGACGCCGTAGCCGACGCCGAGAAGGAGGGCCATGGCGATGAGCGGGATGAGGGCGACGCCGAAGGACGGCCGGCGGCCGGCGGCGGGGGCTTGTTCCGATTGAACAGTCATGGGCTTTTTCTCCTTGTCCGTAGAAGGCCGATCCCCGGCCGGGCGGGCCTCCGCCCGCCCGGAGCCCGGAGGGAGGGCCTCAGGCGCTGAAAGTGCCGCGGGCCAGAAGCTTTCCCCCGGCCATCAGGCGCCGGCCCCGGGCGAATACGTCGACCAGGCCGAGGTCGCCGTCGACGACGAGAAGGTCGGCGTCCCGGCCGGGCTCGATCCGGCCTTTGCGGCCGAGCTTGTAGATCTCGGCGGCGTTGGTCGCGAAAAGGCGCAGGGCGGCCTCGAGCGGCAGACCCCCGGTCCGGACGATCTCCCGGAACTTGCGCAGGAAATCCCGTTCGGTGGCGATGGCCAGCCGGACCAGGCGGCCCTCGGCGTCGAAGACGGGCATGCTGCCGTTGCCGTCCGAGCTGGCCGTGATCCGGGTCAGGGGCAGGCCCCGGCGGGCGAAGGCCTCCAAGGCGTCCTCGAAGCGGACGTCGGGCTCGCCAGGCGCCGGGTCGGTCCCGACGGTGATGTCGACCGCGCCGCCGGCCGCCGCCCAGTCGAGGGCCTGGTCGAAGAGGCCGGCGTTGCGGGTAACGTGGGTCGGGACGACCTGGGTCACCGGGATCTCCGTCTCGCGGACGAGCCGGAAGAGGAACTCGAGCCCGCGCCGGCCGTCCCCGAGATGGCAGTGAAGGATGCCCGCCTTGCCGCCGAGCAGGCCGCCGACGCGGCACTCGGCCGCCAGGCGCGCGATCTCGTCGAAGGTCGGCTGCGAAGAGCGATGGTCGCTCAGGGCGATCTCGCCGGCCCCGATGACCTTGTCGATGAGCACGAGGTCGGAGCGGACGCTGCCGGTCAGGGTCCGGACCGGGACATCGTAGGAGCCGGAGAAGACGTAGGCCGAGACTCCCTCGATCTCCAGGGCCCGGGCCTTGGCCAGGAGGGACGTCATATGGCGCGTGATCCCGTCTGTTCCCAGGCAGCCGACAACCGTGGTGACGCCGCAGGCGGCGATGTCTTCGACCCGGATCTCGGGGGCCCGGGTAGCCGGCCCGCCCTCGCCCCCGCCGCCCAGGATGTGGACGTGGGGGTCGATGAGGCCGGGCAGGACGCGCCGGCCGGTCGCGTCCACGACCTCGCCGCCGCAGCCCTCGACGCCGAGGCGTCCGGGCTCGGCCACGGCCTCGATGCCGCCGCCCGCGATCAGGACATCCTTGCGGCCGAGCGGCTCCGGGGCGAAGACCTCGCCGCCGCGTATGAGCGTGATCATGGGCGCCTCCTCCGAACGGTAACGGGCCCTAACTTAACACGCCCGGCGGGGCTTCGCAAGCCGGTTTCGGGCCCCGGCCGGTGATTTTGAAATCGCGCCACTCTTTCTGTAGAATACGGGCGCGGTCATGGGCACCTTCGAAGAGGAATTCGAGTACGTACGCGGGTTCGTCGACCGGACCTGCCGGTTCCTGCTGCTGCCCAAGAAGATCGATCTCCGCGGCGCCGGGAATTTCGTCCGCGAGGGGCCGAGCATCATCATCGGCAACCACGCCGGCTCCTACAAGGACGTGGCCACCATGTTCCGGACCGTGCCCCGGATGATCTATTTCACGGCCAACCGGATGATCTTCACCCGGGACGGGGCGTCCGAGCTCGTCCTCCGCCACCTGCACCGCCACATGGGCAGGTTCGGCGGCTTCCTCCACGTCCTGCTCGGTCCATTCTACCGCTTCATGGTCACCTATGTCTCCGGCCATATCGCCCGGGTCGGCACCATCCCGGTGGACATCTACGGCAGCAAGCGCGCCTCCATCCTGAGCTGCCAGGAGTACCTGAAGGCCGGCCGGGCCGTCGTCGCCCTCCAGGGACGGGGCCGGGTCTTTCCCAAGGACCCCAATCCCTACGTCAAGGAGTTCCGGCGGGGCGTCTCCATCATGGCCTACAACCTCTATAAAGAGAGGGGCCTGTCCGTCCCCGTGACGCCCCTATCCATCTTCGGCACGCACATCATGTGGGGGGTGCCGGCGACCGTCAAGGTGAACGTCGGACCGCCGATGTTCATCCGGGATTATTGGTCCGGCGACGAAGGCTCGACCGTCGAGGCCTTCCGCTCGGCACTGCAGAAGAATGTCAGCGGCCTGCTCCGGGCCAGCCTCGGCTGGGAAGCGCCCGTCAAGCCGGCGAGGAGGTTCCCATGACGCTGGAAGGCTTGCTGATCGCCAAGGGCGGCGGCCGGGACCTGCTGCTTCTGCCGCGGATGGCCAATCGCCACGGCCTGGTGGCCGGGGCCACGGGCACGGGCAAGACGGTCACCCTCCAGGTCATGGCCGAGCGCTTCAGCCGCATCGGCGTGCCGGTCTTCCTGGCCGATGTCAAGGGCGACCTGGCCGGGATCAGCCAGCCGGGCGCCGCCAATCCCAGGATCCAGGACCGCGTCAAGATGCTCGGCCTGGGCGACCACGCCTTCGAAGCGAGCCCGGTGACGTTCTGGGACATCTTCGGCGAGCAGGGCCATCCGGTGCGGACGACGGTCTCGGACATGGGCCCGCTGCTCCTGTCGCGCCTCCTCAACCTCAACGACGTCCAGGGCGGCGTCCTGAGCGTCATCTTTCGCATCGCCGACGACCAGGGGCTCCACCTCCTCGATTTCAAGGACCTGCGGATCATGGCCCAGTACGCCGGCGACCACGCCGGCGAGTTCGAGACGGAATACGGCCGGGTCTCGCCGGCCAGCGTCGGGGCCATCCAGCGCGGCCTGCTGACGCTCGAGGAGCAGGGCGCCGACCGCTTCTTCGGCGAGCCGGGCCTGGACATCGAGGACCTCATGCAGACCGACGGCGGCGGCCGGGGCCTGGTCAACATCCTGGCCGCCGACAAGCTCATGCTGACGCCGCGGGCCTACTCGACCTTCCTGCTCTGGCTCATGTCCGAGCTCTTCGAGCGCCTGCCCGAGGTCGGCGACCAGGACAAGCCGCGGCTGGTCTTCTTCTTCGACGAGGCCCACCTCCTTTTCGCCGACGCGCCGCAGGCCCTCTCGGAGAAGATCGAGCAGGTCGTTCGCCTGATCCGGTCCAAGGGCGTCGGCATCTACTTCGTCACCCAGAACCCCCTGGACATCCCGGACGTCATCCTCGGCCAGCTCGGCAACCGCGTCCAGCACGCCCTGCGGGCCTTCACGCCGAGGGACCAGAAGGCCGTCAGGTCGGCGGCCGAAACGTTCCGGCAGAACCCCCGGGTCGACGTCGAAACCGAGATCACCCAGCTCGGCACGGGGGAGGCCCTGGTCTCGTTCCTCGACGAGAAGGGCCAGCCGGGGATGGTCGAGCGGGCCTTTGTCCTGCCTCCCCACAGCCGCATCGGGCCGATCGCGCCGCCGGAACGCCAGGCCCTCATCCAGGGCTCCCTGGTCTATGGGCATTACGAAAAGCTCGTCGACCGCGAATCGGCCTACGAGATCCTCAAGGCCCGGGCCCAGCAGGCCGCCGAGGACAAGGCCCGGGCCGAGGCCGACGCCCAGGCGGCCCGGCGGGCGCCCTACGCCTACCCCGCCCCCGAGGGGCCGGGAGGGTCCTCGCGGACCTATCCGGACTATCCGCAGGCGCCGCGGCGCCCGGCCGGCCGGCCGCGGGACACGCTGATCGAGGCCATGGCCAAGAGCGCCGCGCGGTCGGTCGGCTCGAACCTCGGCCGCCAGATCATCCGCGGCGTCCTGGGCTCCATCCTTGGCGGCCGCCGCTAAGAGAGGGTCAAACCCAGGCCTGTCCGGTTATTATTTGAATAAAATCAGCTGGTTAGGATCGGCCTCGTTTTGAACCGGTTCTTCTGTTTGGCTAAGCAGCTCATTTAATGGAGTTTGGCTGAAGGGGTTC
>JAKLEN010000013.1 GCA_022711665.1 Acidobacteriota bacterium
TGGCTCCGAGTCGCTCCGCCATGCTTCTGATGGTCGCTTCGATGACTCCGCTCCCTGCCGGTCCCCCTCTCCAGCAACGGGGATCATCGAGGCAACGCACATCGCCGCCGCGAGAGGGAATCCCGGAATTGGTAGAAGAACCTTTCTTTCCGAATACGGCGGGATCATCTCCTGCGGCTTGGCCCGGGAATCCCCCCGGCTCCGCGGCGATTCGCCTCGCAGGCTCGGGAGGACCCGGGCCGCTAAAAACCGCTTCCTGCTTTGAGCCGGTCGAGGACCAGGCCGGCCGAGGCCGGGCCGACGAGCGCGTCGAGCTCCGGTCGGGGCGCGCTCCGGATGCCGTCGATCCCGCCATAGCGGGCCAGGAGCGCAGCCCTTTTTTTCGGCCCGACGCCGGGGATGCCGTCAAGGAGCGACTCGAAGCTCCGTTTCTCGCGGCGGCCGCGATGGAAGGAGATGGCGAAGCGGTGGGTCTCGTCGCGGACGGCCTGGACGAGCTTGAGAGCCCCCGACGTCCGGCCGAGGCGGATGCCGTCCCGGCGGGCCGGCGTGTAAAGGATCTCCTCCCTCTTGGCGAGGGCCACAAGCGGGACTTGGGGAAGCCCGAGCGAAGCCAGGGCCTTCTCCGCCGCCCCGAGCTGAGGCTTGCCGCCGTCGACCATGACCAGGTCGGGGAGGGGCCCCCCCTCGTCAAGGACCTTGCGGTACCTCCGGGTGACGACCTCGGCCAGGCTGGCGACGTCGTTCGAGCCCTCGACCGTCCGGACGAGGAACTTGCGGTAGGCGTCCTTGTCCGGCCGGCCGTCGCGGAAGACGACGAGCGAGCCGACCGACTCCTGGCCGCCGGTATTGGAGATGTCGAAGCCTTCGATCGTCCGGGGCGGGGAGGGGAGGTCGAGCGCGGCCCTCAGCTCCTCGACGGGCCCGGCCTCGCCGGCCCGTTTGAGCAGGAAAGCCTCGGCGTTGCGGCCGGCCATCTCGACGAGCTTGAGGTTCCGGCCGCCGCGGGGGACGAGGACCCGGACCTTGGCCAGGTCCAGGAGCGACCGCAGACCCTCCGTCCGGGCCAGCGCGGCCGGCAGGAGGAGCCGGGGCGGCAGCTCGCGGGCGGCATAGAAACCGGCCAGGAACTTCCCCAGGACCTCTCCGTCCGGCGCGCCCGCCCCGGCGTCCGCCATCTCCGCCGCCGAGTTCCTGATCTTGCCCTTGCGCATGAAGAAGACGTAGACCGCCGCCCGGCCCCCCTGGCGGGCCAGGCCGACGACGTCCTGGTCCTCGAGGGCCGTGGAGATCGCGCCGGGGCGGTCCCGGTAATCCTCGATCGTCTTCAGGAGGTCGCGCCAGCGGGCCGCTTCCTCGAACCTTTCCCCGGCCGCGGCCCGCTCCATGCGGGCCTTCAGGGTCCGGGCCAGCTCGGGCAGCCGGCCCTCGAGGAAGAGGCAGGCGTTCTCGACGTTCTCGCGGTACTCGGCCTCGGAGACGCAGCCGACGCAGGGAGCGGAGCAGAGCTTGAGCTCGTACTCCAGGCAGGGCCGCTTGCGGCCGCGGAAAACGGCCTCCTCGCAGCCGCGAAGGAGGAAGTGCTTGTTGACGAGGTGAACGGACGAACGGGCCCGGCCGGCCGGGCTGAAGGGCCCGAAATAGCGCGAGCCGTCGGGCTCGACCTTGCGGCTGAAATAGACGCCCGGCCAGGCCTCGCCGGTCGTGATCTTCAGATAAGGGAAGCTCTTGTCGTCCTTGAGGCGGAGGTTGAAGCGCGGCTGATACTGCTGGATGTAGTTGTTCTCGAGGAAGGCCGCTTCCTTCTCGGAGCCGGTCAGGATGAAGTCGATGTCCGCCGTCTCGCGGAGGATGTTGCGGACCTTGACGTCGGGATGGGCCAGGAAATAGGTGCGGACCCGGTCGCGCAGGGAGCGGGCCTTGCCGATGTAGACGACGTCGCCGGCGGCCGTTTTGAAGAAGTAGATGCCGGGCTTGGCCGGCAGCTCCGAGGCCCGTTTCTTCAGCCCGTCGAGGTCCGTCATGCCAGGCCCGCCCCGGGTCTATTATAACCCCAGCTCGAGCTCGCGCTTCTTCAGCTTGGCCAGCTCGTCGCGGTAGGCGGCGGCCTTCTCGAACTCGAGCGCGTCCGAGGCCTGCTTCATCAGCTTGGCCAGCTCGTCCATGCGCTTTTTGCGCTTCTGCGGCGACAGGAGGATGTCCTTCTCCTCGGGCAGCCGCGTGTAGTCGAGGTAATCGCGCTCGTAGACCGAGGTCAGGACCTCATCGATGTCCTTGACGATCGTCTGCGGCGTGATGCCGTGAACGGCGTTGTACTCCCGCTGGATGCGGCGCCGGCGGGCGGTCTCGTCGAGGGCCAGGCGCATCGAGTCCGTCACCGTGTCGGCGTAGAGGAGGACCCGGCCGGCGACGTTGCGGGCGGCCCGGCCGAACGTCTGGATGAGGGCCGTGGCCGAACGGAGGAAGCCCTCCTTGTCGGCGTCGAGGATGGCCACCAGCGAGACCTCTGGCAGGTCCAGGCCCTCGCGCAGGAGGTTGATGCCGATGAGCGCGTCGAAGCGGCCCTTGCGCAGGTCGCGGAGGACGTTGACCCGGTCGAGCGTTTCGACCTCCGAATGCAGGTAGCGGACGCGCAGGCCGAGCTCGTGATAATGACGGGCCAGGTCCTCGGCCATCTTCTTGGTCAGGGTCGTGACCAGGACCCGCTCGCGGCGTGCGGCCCGGGCCCGGATCTCGGCCATGAGGTCGTCGACCTGGCCGCGGATGGGCCGGATCTCGACCTCCGGGTCGGTCAGCCCCGTCGGACGGATGACCTGCTCGACGACGCGGCCGGGCGAGCGGTTGATCTCGAACAGGCCCGGCGTGGCCGAGACGTAGAGGGTCTGGCCGACGCGGGCCTCGAACTCGCGGAAATCGAGGGGCCGGTTGTCGAGGGCCGAGGGCAGGCGGAAGCCGTTCTCGACCAGGGTCGTCTTGCGGGAGCGGTCGCCGGCATACATGCCGCCGATCTGGGGCACGGTGACGTGGGACTCGTCGATGATGGTCAGGAAATCCTGGGGGAAGTAGTCGAGCAGGGTATAGGGCGGCTCGCCCGGGGCGCGGCCGGTCAGGTGGCGGGAGTAGTTCTCGATGCCGGGGCAGTAGCCGAACTCGCGCAGCATCTCCAGGTCGTAGAGGGTTCGCTCCTCGATGCGGGCCGCCTCGACGGCCCGGCCCCGGGCCTGGAAGAAGGCGATCTGGTCCTTGAGCTCGGACTCGATGCCGGCGACGGCCGAGCGCAGGGTCTCGGCCGGGGTCGAGAAGAAGGTCCGCGGATGGATCATGACCGTGTCCAGCGTCTCCCGGACCTTGCCCAGGAGCGGGTCGACGGCGGAGATGGCCTTGATCCGGCCGTCCTCGAGCTCGACGCGGTAGGCCGAGTCCTCGTAGCTCGGGAAGACCTCGACGATGTCGCCGCGGACGCGGAAGGAGCCGCGCCGGAAATCCCCCTCCTCGCGCTCGTACTGGACGGAAACGAGCTTTTCCAGCAGGGCCTTGCGGGGCTGGGGTTCGCCGACCGAGAGCGAGAAGCTCATGGCGTAGTAGTTCTCGGGCGCGCCGATGCCGTAGATGCACGAGACCGAGGCGACGATGATGACGTCGCGCCGGGCGAACAGGGAGTTCGTGGCGCAGAGCCGGAGCCGGTCGATCTCGTCGTTGATCGTCGCTTCCTTGGCGATGTAGGTGTTCGATGCCGGGATGAAGGCCTCGGGCTGATAGTAGTCGTAGTAGCTGACGAAGTACTCGACGGCGTTGCGCGGGAAGAAGCGGCGGAACTCCTGGTAGAGCTGGGCGGCCAGGGTCTTGTTGTGGGAGATGACCAGGACCGGACGGTCGACCCGGGCGATGATGTTGGCCATGGTGAAGGTCTTGCCCGAGCCGGTGACGCCCTTGAGGACCTGGTGGCGGGCGCCCGCCCGGAGACCTTCGGTCAGGCGGTCGATGGCCTCGACCTGGTCGCCCCTGGGGACGAAGTCGGAGGTCAGAACGAACGATCCGGGTCTTCGGGACATGTCTTTTCCGCGGGGCGCCGCCTGTTCTAAGAAGGGGTCAAACCTGCCTTTTACCCGTTTTGGGTAAAAGGCAGGTTTGACCCCTTCTTTATTCCTTCATCCGGATGCCGCCGGAGAAACGGGCGCCGTTGGCGATCGTGATCTTGGGGGTGATGACATCGCCGGTCATCTCGGCCGTCTCGGCGATCAGGGCCTTCTCGCCGGCCCGGACCGTGCCCGTGAGCTCGCCATGGAGGACGAACGACCGGACCCGGATCTCGGCCTCGACCTTGGCGCCCCTGGCCACGGTCAGCGTTCCCGACGGAACGGTGATACTGCCCTTGACCCGGCCCTCGATGACCATGTCCTCGTGGGCCTCGATGTCCCCGGTCAGGACGACCGTGGAGCCCAACCGGGTCAGGCCCGGACCGGAAGCCTGCGTTCGGACGGATTCGTCGGCCATGTCGTTTCTCCCTGCCGCGGCGTTCCTTTCCGGATTATAAGGGGGGGCGTCAAACCTGTCAACGAAAGGCGGACGGGGGTTTGGGGTTCGGCCGCGGTTTGTGCTAGAATCTGGAGGCCTGCGAGCGGGCATAGCTCAATGGTAGAGTACCGGCTTCCCAAGCCGGGTGTTGTGGGTTCGAGTCCCATTGCCCGCTCCATTTTTTTATTGCCATGAAGACCTGGTCCCTGATCATCGAACCGGCCCCGCTTCCGGGCTCCCGGAACATGGCCGTCGACGAGCGCCTCTACGACCTGGCCCGCGATTCCGGCCGGACCTACCTGCGCTTCTATCGCTGGCTCCGGCCGACGGCTTCCCTGGGCTATTCCCAGGACGCCGCCCGGGTCGTCGACGCCGAGTTCTGCCGGGCCCACGGCATCGACATCGTCCGGCGCATGACCGGCGGCAAGCTGGTCCTCCACGACCGCGAAGTGACCTATTCGATGGCCTCGGCCGACGCCTCCGTCTTCACCGAGACGCTGCGGGACTCCTACCGCCTGATCTCCCAGGCCCTGCTGGCCGGCCTGGCCCTGCTCGGCGTTTCGGCCCGCCTGGCCGAATCTTCCCCCCCGGGCTACGCCAAGGGCACGATGCCGTGCTTCGCCTTCCCGGCCCGCGACGAGATCGAGATAGGCGGCCGCAAGATCGTCGGCAGCGCCCAGAAGCGCACCGGCCCGCTCTTCCTCCAGCACGGCTCGATCATCCTGGACAAGGACGAGGCCCTCCTGGCGGCCGTTTCGCGCCCCGGCGAGGCCCCCGAAAGCCTGGGGATGACCTCGCTTTCCGAGGCCCTCGGCCGGCCCGTCGATTTCGAGGCCGCGGTCGGCCCCCTGGTCCAGGGCTTCGCCGACCGCTTCGGCGTCGCCTTCGAGCCGATCTCCCTGGCCCCGGCCGACCTCGACGCCGTCCGGGCCATCGAGGCGGACCGCTACGCCGCCGAGACCTGGACCTTCCGCCGGCGCCCCGCCTCCCGTTGACATTCCCCCCGGCCGGGGCTACACTCGGCTCGAAACGAGAGCCAGGCCATGAACGAAGTCGAAGAACTCTCCAAGCTCGACCAGGCGGGCCTGCCGCCGCTCAAGCCCGTCCTGCTGGACGACCTCTACCAGAGCGTTCTCAAGAACCTCCACCTCGAGCTCGGCCGCGGACCGGTCCTCTATCTCCTGTCGCCGAACTACTCCGTCCTCAACCCGACCCCGGACGAGGGCATCACCGAGTTCATCACCCGGCGCGAACCCCTCCTCGATTACCTCAAGGAGGCCATCGTCCAGAACCTGGCCGAATATTCCGTCCTGATCGACATCAGCAGCTATTTCATCGAGCAGAACGGCGGCCTCCTGCTGGCCCGGCTGCGCGAGCGCGATTCCGACGGCCGGCGCTTCGAGATCAAGTACTACACCCACGAGCCCAAGGAGCTCCTGTCCCGCTACGAGGACAAGATCTACATCGGCCGGGACTTCCTCGACCTGTACAGCCCCGTCCGCAAGTACTTCGGCCTCAAGGACGCCATCGTCTCGCTCAAGTCCCAGTTCGAGCGGCTGACCGAGCGGGCCGGGGCCAAGCTGCGCAAGGCCCAGGATTTCGCCTCCTACTTCCAGGAGATCGGCGAATCGGTCAACGAGCTCCACACCGAGGGCCTGCTCATCCTCCAGAGCCTGCCGCCGCACCTCGACTTCGCCAAACTCTCCGGCAAGGACCTCATCGACATCAACGCCCAGTACCGGACCATCAACCACTTCGTCATCGAGCTCCACGACACGGTGGCCGAGTTCGAGAACCTGCTCCGCTACAAGGAGCGCTCGGACTTCGTCCGCTACGTGACCAAGTACAAGAAGGACGTTACCAACCTGATCTCCTATTTCAACATCAAGGTCAACGGGGTCATCGCCCAGCGCATCCACGGCTGCAAGGCCAAGCACGGCTGAAAACAGCGAGGCGATAATCCTCGCCGCCACGGGATGGCTGCCCGGTTAAAGGAAGAGGATTCCTCTCTCCGGCTTGGCTCAGTGCATTGCCTCTTGCCCCCCGGCCGTCGCGGAGCGGACTCTTGGGAGCGTAGGTCAGGATCACGGCCGAGCGCTCGAGGCCGGGATCCTGAGAAATATCTTCTATGATAGCGAAACGCAAGCCCCCCGTTTCTTTTTCCTTCTTTTCATCTCT
>JAKLEN010000002.1:0-465000 GCA_022711665.1 Acidobacteriota bacterium
GGCTTGCTTATGATGGTCCACGCCGATAAAATACAACTGCGCACCTCCTTTAAGAGTTTTCCCAACGGGCAATCTAGCACAGGTTACCCGTCAAGGAGGTGCGTTTCGCTATCATGCTACCTTTAGATAGCGCTTCCTCCCGATATCTCCCAGAGGTATGGCTTCGGGTCGCTCCGCCATCCTTCTGATGGTCGCTTCGGCCGCTCCGCTCCCTGCCGGTCCCCTCCCAGCAACGGGGAACTGCGAGTACAATCCCCTCGCCGCTTCGAGAGGGAATCCCGGAAACGGGAGAAGAACCTTTTATTAACCGAGGATTCCGGCCAGCCGCTCCGCCTGCTCGTCGGAAAGGGCGATCCGGCCGGCCCGGGCGTTCTCGGAAACCTGCTCCGGGGTGGAACAGGCGGCGATGACCGGGCCCAGGCCAGGCATCCGGAGCATATAGGCGATCGCCAGCTGGGAAACGCTCCAGCCCCCTTCCCTCGCGACCTCGGCCAGACCCCGGAGCTTTTTCAGCGCAACCGGGGTCAGCTCGCCGTCGAGCCGCTTTTCGTCCACCAGCCGGTCTCCCGGCCTGGCTTTCTCCCGGTCGAGGTAGCGCCCGGAGATGAGCCCGCCGCGCAGCGGGCTCCAGGGGATGAAGGCCAGGCCCCGCCGGGCGCAAAGCTCCAGCACGCCTGCTTTTCCCGGCTCTTCGCCGCCGAGGATGTCGAACCTGTTCTGAACGGACAGGAGCCGGGCCCGTGGGAAGCTCCCCGCCCCGGCCGCGCAGGCCTCGATCTGCTCGACGGTGAAGTTGGAGACCCCGAAGTAGCGGACCAGGTCGCGGGCGATAAGGTCCTCCACGGCCGCCAGGCTCTCCTCGACCGGCGTCGAGGGATCGAACTGGTGGAACTGGAGGAGATCGATGTGGTCGGTCCGGAGGCGGTCCAGGCAGGCGTAGACCCCTTCCAGGATATTCGTCCTCGAAAGCCGGCAAAAGTTGGGGGTCCGGCCGTCCATGGTCCCGAAGACCTTGGTCGCCAGCTCGACGCTCCGCCGCTGGCCCGGATGGGCGGCGAACCAGGCCCCGATCACCCGCTCCGAGTTGCCGGAGGAATCGTTGTAGCGGTTGGCCGTGTCCCAGAAGGTCAGGCCCTCCTCGAAGGCCCGGTCGAGGATCTTCAGCGACGCGGCCTCGCCGGTCCGGGAGCCGTCGCCGGTCTCCGGATAGCCGAACTTCCATGTCCCCAGCCCGATCGTCGAGACCCGGAGCCCCGAGGGCCCCAGGCGCCGGTAGGGCATGCCGGCGAAATCATCAACGGTGAACGGGAGCCCGTAGAGCTCCGGGTTCGGGGCCGCCGGCCCCCGCCCTTTTCCGCTTCCGGTCGTCCTGTCTGCCGTCATCAGAGGTCTCCTTTCGCGGGGCGGCTTACCGGGGCCCGGCCGGGCGGGCCAGCGAGTCGACGAGCTGGCGCGCTCGCGAGGTCAGGGCTTCCCAATCCCCGCGCTTGATGATCTCCTTGTCGAGCAGGGCCGTCCCGATCCCGACGCAGCAGGCCCCGGCCTCGAGGAAGTCGGAGGCGTTGGCCATCGAGACGCCGCCCGTGGGCATGATCCGGATTTGGGGCAGGGGGCCCCGGACGTCCTTGAAGAACTTCGGCCCCAAGGACGTCGCCGGGAAGACCTTGACCACGTCCGCCCCGAGCCGCCAGGCCGACAGGATCTCCGTCGGCGAGAACGCGCCGGGGGCGACGAAGCGGTCGGCCTCGCGGCAGGTCCGGATCATGTCGGCGTCCAGGACCGGGGAAACCACGAATTCCGCCCCCGCCCGGATGACCTCCGCCGCGGTCGCGGCGTCGAGGACCGTGCCGGCGCCGATGAGCGACCCGGCCGGCTTCCCGGCGGCCAGCGTCCGGATGGCGTCCAGGGCCCCGGGCGTGGTCATCGTGATCTCGATGGCCCGGACGCCTCCCCGGCTGACGGCCTCCACGACCTGGCGCAGCTTGTCCGCCTCGGCCATCCGGATGACGGCGATGACCTTGGTCTCCAGGATGATCTCCAGCGCTTCGTTTCTCGTCATGATGTTCTCCTGTATCGTCGGACGCATGCGGCGCCCGGGTCCGGGCGCTAGTGGTCCTGCTTCTTCAACGGCGCCGGCTTGTCGATCTCTATCACGGCCTTGATCCAGCTCTCTGGATACTTCACGGATTCCGCCTTCTTCTTCTCCGTGTCATAGACGTGCAGGTGATTGTATTTGACCAGGAGCCGGTCTCCGAGGTCCCACCAGGCTTCGACGACGCGGCCGGCAGTGGAAACGCAGTAGTCGGTCAGATAGGCCGCGGCCTGCCCGGGATCCTTGCGATAGAGCTCCTGGGCGGTCTGTTCGATCTCCGGCATCTCGTCCAGGGCCGCCGTCTCCCACTTCTGCTGGCAGGCCTTGACGTCCTCGATGGCGAAGGCATAGGCGACCTGGACGTGGAAGTCGACGTAGTCGAAGGCCCATCTCGCGGACTTCCGGTCGAACTGCCAGTGATCCCCGATCCCGAAGGACTCCGGCAGCTCCGTGACCCCGGCATAGAACGGCATATAGCAGGACGTGTCGAGCGCCCCGAAAGCCAGCCAGACCAGGCCGCCGATCGGGCCGGGCAGCCAGCTCCGGCACTGCGTCAGCGTGGTGTACTCCGAACGGTTGACGCTGATCGACCGCGTCGTGCCATAGGCTTTCCCGTCCGCCTCGAACCCGTAGGGCAGGTAGTTCGGGTTCCTGAACGGCCCTCCCTGGATGCCCTTGACGGGGTCGAAGGGGCTGCCCTGGGAGCGGTCCCGGGTGATGTCCATGACGTCCCGCGGCGAGAGCTTCCTCGCGGGCTTGACGGAAAAGGGCAGGTCCATGTTGGGCGTCGCCGGGTCGATCTTCAGGGACGGCGCCACGAGATTGTAAAAGCGCCAGAGGCGGCTGGACCCGCCCCCGGAAGAGGCGGCGCTCCTCTCGACGGGGCTATAGGCCTTCTTCCAGTTGAAGGGCCGGCCGCTCGACGGATCATAGTAGGAATTCTCGACGGCGTAGGAAACGACGTTCGGGGAGGCCAGGAAATGTTCCCGATCGTCGAGGTCGATCTCCCCGATCCGCGACTCGTTGGCGCAAACGCTGACATGGCCGTCCGGGACCCTCTGGGCGCACCAGACGGCGCCCGGCCGGCCGCTGCGCGGCGTCCAGAGCGGCCCGACCGGCATGATCTCGAAGACCCAGACTTCGCGGGGATCAGCCAGGGCGAGCATCTCCCCCGTGTCGTAGCAGCCGAAGCCGTACTTCTCGGCCAGAGATCCCATGAGGGCGATGGCCTCCCGGGCCGTCCGGCACCTTTCCATGGCCAACATGGTCAGCATGACCATCGTGAAGGCGGGGCCCGGGGTTTCGTTCCGCATCCTGGGCCGGGTGTCGATCGTCGATTCGGCGATGGCCAGCTGATGCTCGTTCAGGTAGCCGTAGACCCCCTGGTGATAGGCGAACGTGCGCGGCACCTGGGGGATATCGAGCCCGGCGTATTGCTCCTCGGTCGGCGGCCGCTTGGCGTGCGGCGAGATGCGGTAGATGCGGCGCATCTCGCCGGGCCGATGGTCCGCGGCCGGCACGTGCGTCCAGGTGAAATCGCAGCGGAGGCAGTCGGCGGCGTGGGTGGTCATCGTCGACCCGTCGGTGGACGCGTCCCGGCCGACCATGACGACGGTGCAGCCGTCGGGCGAGAGAGGCGGCGCCTCCTGCCCGGCCGGCTGCCTCCCCTCCCCGGGGATGGACAGCAGGATGACGAAGAACGCGGCGGCGGCCGCCAGTCCGGCGGGCCTCAGTCGGGATTCTCTCATGGCGGTCATTCTCCCAGAGGGGTATTGGCGTGGTTGACCACGAGCCGCGAGGGGTGCCCCTTGGCCCCGAGCCTGTTCACCGCCCGGACCCGGATGACGTTCCGGCCGGGCTGCAGCAGCCAGGTGTACCTCTCCCCGGCTTCCGTCCAGCCGGCATCGTCCACGTTCACCTCGAAATGGCTGAGATTCGGGGTGTAGGTCTCGAAGCGGAGGAACAGCCGGTCGTTCCCCGCCGCCGTGGTCGCGTCCACGTGGACGGTGTTCAGGTCCGGCCAGAGGTCCCGGGGCCGGTCGGTGAAGCGGGAATGCTGGCGGAGCGGGGGCGTCTTGGCGTCGTACCAGTTGATGTAGCCGTCCCAGGGCCAGGCCGATCGGCCGCTGGCCAGGGGCCGGGGGAACGGCTTTTCGTACCAGTTGTTGCGCGGCACGAGGAATAGGAACGCGGCGTTGCCGAACCCGGCCAGCGATCCCGGGGCGGTGTCGGCGACGGAACTCCGCCGGAAGGACGGCGGCCGGTCCTTGTCCACGGGGCGGCGGCGGACCAGGTCCTTCATCCAGTCGATGGGCCGGTCGGGGAAGAAATAGTCCGTGTAGAGGCGATGGATCTCGAGCAGGCTCAGGGGCTCCAGGGTCTCGGCGTCGCAGAGGAAATGATCGACCCAGCTGGCGTCCATGTAGATCCACTTGCGATGGTCGTCGTTCCAGACCTCGCAGACCTCGTGCCCGACCAGGTTGACCAGCCGGGCCTGGTAGCCGTAGGCCAGGCAGAAGCCGCCCAGGGCGTTGTTCAGCTGGATGCACATGCCGCCGCCCCCGGCGTCGTCGATATGGTCGACGATGGACTTGGCGTCCCAGCCGGGATATTCCGGAAGCGGCTCGTTGTTCCTCCAGCGTTTGGTGACGTAGTCGAGGAGCCGGACCTGGGCCCCGAGCTCGGTCCGGGTCCCGGCGACGACCTCGTCGAGCCCCTCGAGCTTCCGCAGCTCCGCGAATTCCGGACGGTCCCACTTCTCCCATTCCCAGTCGATCGAGGAGTACTGGATGGGGGGGTTGTCGGCCTCCAGCAGCCGGATGTTCGCGTGCCGGGGGGAGGATTGGTTCATATCGGCCGTGACCTCCGCTGCCCGGATAACCGGGCTGCGCAGGGGATCCGAAGTGGACAGGACGGCCCGGAACTGGAGGTAGCGGCGGTTGAGCCCGGCCGCATCGAGCTCGATGACCGCCGACGGCCCCCGGCCGAACGGCTCATAGTCGCTCCAGCCCTTCGAGAAGGGGCTGGCGTCCCTCCCCTTCCGGCAATAGTACATGACGTCCGTGCCCGCGGGAACGTCGGCGGATACCGCGAGCTTCATCTTCCTCACGGCCCGGATGGGCACGATCGGGTCCGCGGCGTCGCCTTTCCAGAGGTCGACGACCGGGCTGGCCAGCCAGCCCTCGCGGACGTAGCGGTCCAGGCTCAGGCGGACGCTGTATTCGGCCCGGGTCCGCTTCCCGGGGCCGAACGGGCTTTCCCGCCACGTCCGGCCGCCGTCCTCGGACTTGAACGAGGTCTTCCCCGCCCCGGCCGGATCGCCGCCGCCGCTCTCGAACTCGTCGGCGCGCGACAGGCAGAGGTTCCAGCCTTCCTCGTCGCTTTCCGCCTCGGGGCAGGACAATTCGATCATGTTCGGCCCCTTCTTCAGCCATTCCGGCGGGAAGGCCACCCAGCGGTAGCCGGTATAATTCCCCGGGACGTCCCAGTTCTCGAGCTCCGCCTCGTGACCGTTCACGGCGAACTTGAGCGGGTATTTACCGATGCCGTAGCCCGGGCGCATCTTCCCCAGGAAGCCCTTCTCGCCGTAGGGCGTGACGAAGACCACGAGATAGGCGGCCCGGGCCCGCGGATCGTCGAGGTTAAGGATCTTGCGGGCCCGGTTTTTCCCCCAGACGACGTCGGTGAAGACGCCCTTCTCGCTGTAGCCGGAGCCGGCGGCGTCGTTCTGGACGAGGTCCATGTTGAAGAGGCTCACCCCGCCCCGGCCGTCCTTCATCAGCCGGCCCATGAACCCCTGGTCGTAGATGGCGCCGGCATCCAGCCTCCAGGCCGACGCGACCTTTTCCGCCGAGGCGGGAAGCGTCAGGAGCAGCGCCGCGAGACTTACAACCAGGTGTCGGAGGTTCTTCAGCATGTTTTGACTCCGGATAATCGCCGATATCCGATATCAACTTCCCACCGACAGCCCTGAAAGGAGAAAGATGTCGGGAGAAATTAGGATATCTTCCGCCCCCGGCAATGTCAAGACGCAAAAATATGGTTCTTCTCCCAATTCCGGGATTCCCTCTCGCGGCGGCGATGGGAGATATCGGGAGTAAGCGCTTTCCCAAGATATTTCTCAGGATCCCGGCCTCGAGAGCTCGGCCGTGATCCTGACCTCCGCTCCCAGGAGTCCGCTCCGCGCCGGCCATGAGCCTAGCCGAAGAGAGGGATCCCCCGGAGATGGGAAGTCCCGTTTTTTGGCTCGGCTCAGGTCATCGCCGCCGCGAGAGGGACCCCGGAGATGGGAGAAGAGCCAAAAAGGGGCTTACCGGCCCGCCGGCCACGATGCCGTCCGCGGGATCCGGTACCGGACCGGCGCGTCGAAGCTCTTGTTCGGGAAGGCCAGGAACCTGCCGCCCCGGCCGCCGGCATCGAGCGCGAAACAGGGATCTTCCTTCAGGATGACGGTCGACCGGCCCTCCCCCGGCTCGATCCTTTCGATCGGGACGGAGTAAACCTCGCCCGTGGGAAAAGCCAGGTGGATGCGGTCGCCGTCGCCCTCGGCCAGCCGGCCCGAGACGACCAGGGACTTCTCGTCGACCTCGAGAACCGCGCCCTCGGGAGCCGGCGGCAGCTCGATGACGCAATCCCGGTACGCCAGGAGCGTCCCGTCGACGAGATAGGCGGTCTTGACCTTCCCGTTCTCGAGCCGGATGAAGCCGTACCGGCCGGCCATACGGTACTTCCGGTCGCCGCCGCCCCAGAGATGGATGTCCTCGTATCGGCCGGACCTGACGACGACGGCCCGGCCGTCGCGTCCGATCCGGTCGAGGAAAGGCTTTTGGAAATACGGCTCGTAGACGGCGGTGAAGGAGCTCTCGAGCCCTCCGCCGGTCCCCGGCGCGCCCGCTTCGAGCGTCCGGCGGGCCACGATGACGGGCATCCAGAAATCCAGGGCCAGGGCCTGATCCTCGACGTATCTCCGGTTCTCCAGGCGCCTGGCCCGGCGGATCGACGGCACTTCGCCGAAGATGACCTCCGTCCCCCTGTTCCCCAGCATGGTCAGCCGCAGGGCCGAACCGTCGTCGGGCTTGACCCTGAACGTCGCCTGCCAATCCGCGTCGGTTCTGGCCGTCCGGACGTTCCGGACGAGGCCGAGGGAGTTCTTCACCTGGTCGTCGCGGCTGCCGGTCCCATTCTCGGTGTCCCACTTCACGAAGGCGCTCCCCGGCGGCAGCAGGGAGCCGGCCCGCGGCCGCAGCGGCAGCCCCGTCTCCAGGGCGCCGTCGAGATCGGCGTCGCCGTGCAGCAGCCAATCGTGCCGGGACCCCCCGGCCGCCTCGAAGATGTCGACAACGTAGCTCTTGTCCGGGGAGACGCCCACCAGGGCGACCGAGCGCTGGTACAACGAGGCCTTGGCGTAGGCCTTGTCGGACCTGACGGACATGAACTGGACGTCCGGATGCCCGGCGGCAAAGGCCAGGATCTTCCCGCCCATCGAGGAGGAACGGTCCAGCGCCTGGCTCGACTCGTCGATCATCACAAGGTTGTGGGCGAAGGTCGAGCCGGCGTAGGGCCGGAGCCAGGTGTGGGTGTAGCCGATATCCGGGAGCATCTCCCTGTCTTTGGCGAAGAGCTCGAGGCTCAGGCGGTCATAATGGAAGTGCCCGACGTGCCCCATGAACTGGAGCCGGGCCTGGACCTGGTCCCCGCCCCGGCCCCGGCCCAGCAAGCCGTGCCCGCAGGCCCACAGGAGCGCCGGCCCCGACGAGGCGGGGCGAGGCCCGAGGGGGACACGGCCGGCCCGCCCGGCGGTGTCGTAGACGGAGGCCGGGGCGCCGTCGGGCACGACCAGGCCGCCGAGGGCCGCTCCGAGAAGCGAGATCCTCGGGACGAGCTCGCGGGGATCGAGGTTCAGATAGCGGACGCCGTCCTCGGCCCCGACGAAGCCCTCCGGATCGCTGTAGCCCTCGACCAGCCGCAGGTTCGAGAGGATGGCCTCGTAGACCCCCTGGCCGTAGCCGGGCGTCCCTTCCTTCCAGCTCCCGTCGGCGAAGAACTGGACCTCCATCCCCATCTTCGTCTGGATGATCCCGCCGTGGACGAATTCCGGCTCGCCGATGATCCGGCCGCAGAGGAACGCGGCCTCGATGACGGCTCCGTCCATGTTCCCCAGGTAACGGGGATAGGTCCGGACGTAGTTCATGATCTGGCGGAAATAATCCTCGATCGCGGCCCGGGTGGGATCGTCGAGGACCTCGGCGATCTGGTCGTAGGCCCCGAGGAGATCGGTCGGGAACTCGTTGTAGAACCAATGCCCCGTGCTCATGCGCACGGAATGGTACGGATACGGGGTCTTGTAGCCGAGGGCGCTCTCTCCCGAGGGACGGGGAACGGGCATGACCCCGTCGGGCGGAGCGGGAACGATGGGACAGTCGAAGAAGCAGCAGAACTCCTTCGGCCCCGAGGTGCCGTGGACGGGCATCTCCGGGTAGATCGCGGCGAAGCGCCTGATAATGACTGCGGCCTTGCGCGCGTACTCGGGCCGGCGGGTCTCGTTGTACACCCCGGCCAGGAGATAGGCGTTCTTGAGCAGCCATTCCCGTCTCTGGTTCTGCAGGCAGGCGTCCATGTAGAACGGCCGGCCGTCCTTCCCGGGATAATAGCGGTAGGTCTGGCGCGTGCCGGCCGGGGAGACGATCTCCGTCGCTTCCGTCAGCGGATACCGGGCGCTGGGATAGACCTCGCCGCAGTGCTTGCACCGGATCTGGTCGGGCTTGCCCGGCGTCCAGGCCAGGTTCGCGCTGGAGAACTGGATGCCGCCGCCGCAGTTCGGGCAGCCCACGTTGCTGAAGCCGGCCAGGGGGGCGTTCCAGGCGTCGAGCGTGCCGTCCGGAACGCTCATGACCTCCGCGGCCTGCCGGATGCCGTCCTCGACCGATTCGACGTAGAGCCCGTAGTAGGGAATCCGAAACGGCGCCGTGATCGGGAAAACGGGATGCTTCACGGCGGCGGCCGGGCCGCACGGCGCCGGCCGCGGCGAGAAAAGGCCGAGGAGAGCGATGATCGACGCGCCGGCGAAACGGCGCCGGGCGGGCGGCAGAGAGCGGTTGCGGCTGCGGCTCGGCAAAGGTGACACGGAAGGCCTCCTCATTGATCCTGCGGCTTGGGCCCGGGCCCGACGGATTATAGGCGCAGTCCGCCGCTTGTTCAACATTTCTTCCGCATCCGTGTTGACAAGTCCGGCCAAATGGACTTTATTCTAGGCGCCGGAAAAATTTTTTTCCGACGATCACGCAAGGAGGCAACCGATGAAGAAGCTTGTGCTGGGGCTGGCCCTCGCGGCCGGCGCCCTTGTCGCTTATGGAACGGCCGGCCAGGCCGCGGCCGCGGTCGTTGACGCCAGGACGAGCGCGGCCATCCAACAGGCCGTCGACAGGACAGCCGCGGCCGGCGGCGGAACGGTCTTCCTGCCCGCCGGCGAATACGCCCTCAGGTCGGCCATCAGGCTTCGGGACAACATCACCCTGCGGGGAGAGGGCCGGGCGACGGTCCTGAAAAGGGTCCCCTTTGTCCAGGTCCCCCTGGCCGCGGACGCCGGGAAGGGAACCCGGGAGGTCCGGGTCAAGGACACGGCGGGCTTCGAGGCAGGGATGGAGGTCCTTTGCTGGGATACCGAGAACTTCGACGCCGTGACGATGGATCGGTCCTGGGCTCTGGTCAAGAAGGTCGAGAAGGACCGGATCATCCTGGACCGGGACCTGCGCCAGGCCTATCTCGTGGCCAAGGGCGCCATCCTGACCAACGCCTTCTACGGCGTTCACGGGGCCGGCGTCTCCGGGGCCCGTGTCGTCGACCTGACGATCGACGGCGGCTTCCGGGACTCGGAGCGGGACTTCGTTTTCACGGAGCCGGGGGGCTACGCCGGCGGCGGGGCCTACAAGACCGGGCACCAGCAGATGGGCATCCAGTTCACCGACTGCACGGACTGTCAGGCCGTCAACTGCCGGGTCTTCCACTGCGGCGGCAACGGCATCAGCGCCTCGGGCGGCGAGAACATCCGCTTCATCGGCTGCGACAGCTTCGCCAACGGCTGGCACGGCTATCACCTGGGGCTCTCCAAGCAGGGCGCGACCCGCTGCGTCATGCAGAACTGCCGGGCCCACCATAACGCCATGGTCGGCGTCTACGTCTGCTGGAACGTGCTCGAAGGCGTCTTCACCGGGAACCACGTGACCGACAACCGGGGCGACGGGTTCCTGATCGGGCCCTACGACGAGCGCAACGTCTTCTCCGGCAACATCATCAGCCGCAACGGCGGCTGCGGCATCATCGCCGTCCGGCGCGCCTTCGCCGGGCGCTCCAACACGTTCGTCGACAACATCCTCTGCGACAACGGCGTCCCGGGCAAGACCCCGGCGATCTGGCTGCAGAGCCCCGAGGACGGGACCTACGAGTATTACAGCTTCTCGAAGAACCTGATCATCGAAACGAGGCCCGTTCCGGCCCCCGGCGCCCCGGCGCTCCGCCTCGACGAGAAGACGGATCACATCACAGTCTCCGGCAACATCCTGCAGGGGCCCTGGGCCGCCGGCGTCGAGAACCGGTCGACGGGCAAGTCCAACAGCATAACGGATTGACGCCTCCGGGGGCGGCGCGCGGAGGGACCGCGTCCATGGACGAGAAGATACGGCGGGCGGCCCGGATCCTGCGGGAAGCCCGGCACGCCATCGCCTTCACCGGGGCCGGCATCAGCGTCGAGAGCGGGGTGCCGGCCTTCCGGGGGGCCCAGGGCCTGTGGACGAAGTACGATCCGAAGGTCCTGGAGATCCATTACTTCCTGGAGAACGGCGAGGAGTGCTGGCCCTCCATCAAGGAGATCTTCTACGACCACTTCGGAAAGGCCGAGCCTAACGCCGCCCACCGGGCCCTGGCCCGGATGGAACAGGCCGACCGGCTGAAGTGCGTCGTCACGCAGAACATCGACAACCTGCACCAGCGGGCCGGCAGCCGCGCCGTCTACGAGTTCCACGGCAATTCGAGCCGCCTCCTCTGCCTCCGCTGCGGGGCCGTGGTCGCCGCCGGCCAGGTCGATTGGAACGATCTCCCGCCCCGCTGCCCCGGGGACCGGAGCATCCTCAAGCCGGACTTCGTTTTTTTCGGCGAGGCCATCCCGGCCCCGGCCGCCGAGGGGGCCTTCGAGAACGCCGACCGGTCGGACGTCTGCCTGGTGATCGGCTCGACGGGCGAGGTGACCCCGGCGGCCTACGTGCCGATCAGGGCCAAGGCCAAGGGGGCCTGCATCATCGAGGTCAATCCGGAGGAATCGAGGTTCACGGCGGAGGTGACCGACATCTTCCTCCAGGGCAAGGCCGGGGAGGTCCTGCGGGCCATCGAGCGGGAGCTCTTCGGCGATTGAGATCCCGCCGGCGACAGGATCAGCGGCCGATTTTCCTGGCGACCAGGTAGCCGGCGCCGATGGCGCTGGGAATGCCGCCGATCTGTCCGGCCCAGCTCGAGCCGATCCAGAGGTTCCGGACCGGCGTCGTCACCGCGGCCGCGAACGCACCGCCCTTGTAGAACGGCTTCCGGGGATTCCACGACCATCCGGACGTCGCGCCGTCGGTGTTCCCGGTGTAGCGCTCGTACGTCAGCGGCGTCGCCGCGTCCGCGAACTCGACGGCCGCGCCGAGGCCGGGGACGACCGCCTCGGCCCGGGCCACGAGCCGGTCCCTGACCCGCGCTTTCAGCGCCCGGTAGGCCCCGGGATCGCCGCGGCGCCAATCATCCTGCCAATGCCCGGGGCAGACAGACTGGATCATGAGCGACGACCGGCCCTCGGGAGCCAGCTCCGGATTGACCAGCGACGGCGAATAGAGCGAGAACCCGTCCTTGTCGAAATGGTCCGCCGCCTTGGCGTCATCCGGGTCCACGTCGCGGTCGAGCGGCATGAAGGCGACGGAATGGCTCTTCATCTTCGACAGGAGCTCGGGTCCGCTCATCCGCAGACCGAGATAGACGGTGAAGATGCCTTCGGACACGGAGGCCTCGCGGATCTTCCGCCGCTGCGCCTCCGGCACGATCGACGGGTCGTCGAGGAGGCTCAGCAACGTCTTCTTGTAGTCGCAGCCGGAGACGACCGCGTCGGCGGCGAACCGCTCGCCCTTGGAGACGACGCCGACGGCCGCCCCGCCGCTCGTCAGGATGCGCTCGACCGGCGCCGACAGCCGCAGGTCGCCGCCCCGCTCGCGGAAGCGGTCCGCCAGCAGGTCGGCCCAGCGCTGCATGCCATCCCGGACGTGCCAGTAATCTTCTTCCATGACCAGGAACATCCCGGCCTGGGTCGAGACCTCCATCTTCGGGTACCCGAGGCCGGTGAAGAACCGGAAGACGGGCGTCCCGGGCCGGAAATACCCGGCGGCGAGCTCGTCGACCGTCATCCCCTTGACCCGGCGCTTGCTCAGGACGAACCGCGGGCCGGCGACGGCATAGGGCAGGATGGCCTTGACCCGCGCCAGGCCCGAGAACTGGGTCGGGAGCGGCCGTATGGCAAGCGGGCGCATGGCGGCTATGACCGGCTCGAGCCGGCCCAGGTAGCCGTCGATCCCGGCCCGGTCTTCGGGGAAGGCGGCGCAGAGCGCCTCTTTCAGGGCGGACCAGGAATCCATCATGAAATCGAAACGCGGCGAGACCAGCCGCATCCTCATCCGGACGAGGGGCAGGCGGCCGGCCAGGCCCAGGTCGGCCATCAGTTTCTCGAAGACCCCGCTGCTCTCGAACGACAGCGTTCCGCTCTCGAAATAATAGCCTTGGCGCCGGAAGCCGGCCGTGTACCCGCCGGGACGGGCGTAGGACTCGAAGATCGTGACCTTGTGACCGCGATCCGCCAGGAGATTGGCGGTGGTCAGCCCGCCCAGTCCGGCCCCGATGACGGCGATCGTTTTCGGCATGATGCCCTCCACGCGATTTCCGGCGTCCCGGCCCGGCGGCTCCGAAGGAGCCCGGGCGCTTGGCGCCTTTTTTCCGAAGACGAGGATATTCCCGGCCCCCGGCAGGTGTCAAGGACGAGAGGTCCGGTTTGACCCGGCCCGGCGCGGTCTGCTATGCTGATGCCATCCACGGGAGGCCGTCCATGAGGAACTGACGCAAGCATCCGCCAGCGCGCACGAATGACCGGTTCGCCGGCCGGCGAGGACGCGCGGCCCGCTTGCGTGGGTTCCCCGGGAGCTTGGCCTCTCCTCCCCCATCCATCCTCTCGTGACCGACGCGGCCGGCGCGACGCGCCCCGATGCCGGGCCGCGGACGCTCCAGGAGGATCCCATGTCATCGAGATATGTAGTTTTCGAAGATGTTTCGTTCTCTTTCGATCCGCTGCCGCAGCCGATCCTGTCCGGCTTCAGCGCCGCCTTCCCCGAGGGCTGGAGCGGCATCGTCGGCGCGAACGGCGCGGGCAAGACCACGTTCCTGAAGCTGGCCTGCGGCCTGCTCGAGCCGGCTGCGGGCCGCGTGGGGCGGCCCGGGACGGCCGTCTATTGCGCCCAGCGCACGGACGAGATCCCCGCCGATCTCGAGACGCTCCTGGGATCGGACGAGCCTCCGGCCCGCCGGATCAGGGACGAGCTCGGCCTGGAAGGCGATTGGGCCCGGCGCTGGGCCTCTCTCAGCCACGGCGAGCGGAAACGTGCCCAGATAGCCGCCGCCCTGTGGCGCCGCCCCGCCGCGCTGGCCCTCGACGAACCGACCAACCACATCGACGCCGAGGCCAGGCGGATGCTCATCGCCGCGCTCGGCCGGTACGGCGGCGTTGGCCTGCTAGTCAGCCACGACCGGGAGCTCCTCGACGGGCTGTGCGGGCGCTGCCTGTTCCTCGATCCGCCCGACGCCGTCCTGCGGCCGGGCTCCTATGCCGACGGCCGGCGGGAGGCGGATCGGGAGGAAAGCGCCGCGGCCCGGCGCAAGGACGCGGCCCGCAAGGAGGGCGCCAGGCTCGAGGCGGAGGCCCGCCGCCGGGCGGCCCAGGCGCGGCGGGCGGCGCTTACGCACACGAAAAAGAGGCTCGACCCGGGGGACAGGGACGGACGGGGCCGCATCGACCTGGCCAGGCTGACGGGCGTGGACGGCCGGGCGGCCAAGCGGGCGGCGCGGATGAGGGACCGGTCCGAAGAGGCCCGCCGGGCCGCGGACGGCATCCGGGTCCGCAAGCGCTATGAGCTCGGCATCTGGATCGACGGCGAGCGCTCCCGCCGCGACGCGCTTTTCACCCTGCCCGAGGGCGTCATCCCGCTCGGCGGCGGACGGTCGCTTTATCACCCGGATCTCGCCATGGCGCCCGGCGACCGGGTCGGCCTCACCGGGCCCAACGGGAGCGGCAAGAGCACGCTCGTCCGGCGCATCCTGGACCGGATCGACCTGCCTGCCGGCCGGTTGACCTATCTCGCCCAGGAGATCGACCTGGCCTCGTCCCGCGGGGTCCTCGAGGAGATCCGGCGGCAGCCGGCCGCGGCGCTCGGCCGGATCATGACCGTGGTCAGCCGGCTGGGCTCGCGGCCGGCCGGCCTTCTGGGCACGTCCGAACCCAGCCCGGGAGAGGTGCGCAAGCTCCTCCTGGCCCTCGGCATCGCCCGGAGCCCCCACCTGATCGTCATGGACGAGCCGACCAACCATCTCGATCTACCCTCGATCGAATGCCTGGAAGAGGCGCTGGCGGATTGCCCCTGCGGGCTGCTGCTGGTCAGCCACGACGAGGGGCTGCTGGGGCGGCTGACGACGGCGCGCTGGCACATCGAGCGGCCGGAGGCCGGAGGACCCGATCAGGCCAGGTTGACGATCCGCTGAGCCGGTTGGCCGCGGCTTCGGCGGCCGGGACGGCCGGACGGTCCGCGGTCATGGCGGAATCCCCCCGGTTGTGCTTTAATAGATTTCTGCCCGGTACCCTGATCGGAGAAAAAAGCCATGAAACAAGTCATCATCATCGGCGGCGGCGTCACGGGCGTGCTCTCAGCCTGGGAGCTGGCCCGCGCCGGCCACGCCGTCACCCTGGTCGAGGCCCGGGCCCTGGGCAACGGGTCGAGCTCCCGCTCGGCGGCCGCCATCCGGGCCCAGTTCGGCGTGCCCTCGACCGTCCGCGGCCTCGTCTATGCCGAGCGCTTCTTCCGCGATTGGACCCGGACCTTCCCGCAGAGCCAGCCCTGCTTCAAGGAGAACGGCTATCTTTTCCTCTATAACTACGCCGCGGATCCCGAGGCCATCCGCAGGACGGTGGAGCTGCAGCGCGCCGCCGGTTTGGCCGAGGTCGAGTTCCTCGACAAGGCCGGCGTCGACGAGCGCTGGCCCTACCTCGACACCATCGGCGTGGCCTCGGCCAGCTGGTGCCCCCGCGACGGCTTCCTCTTCCCGTCCATCATCTACCAGGACGGGGCCGAGGCCGCCCGGGCCCTCGGCGCGGCCGTCGTCCAGAACGACGCGGTCGTCGGCGCGGAGACGTCCGGCGGGCGCGCCGCGGCCGTGCGGCTCGCCTCCGGCCGGCGGATCGAGGGGGACGTCTTCGTCAACGCCACCGGCTTCCTGGCCAACGCGACCTCGAAGCTTTTCGGCGGGCGGGAGCTGCCGATCAAGGTCGAGCGCCGCTACCTCTACTTCCTGGCCGGGCTCAAGGCCGACAGCGACTGGGGCCTCGGGCTCGAGGAGTTCCCGCGCCTGCCCATGATCGTCACCCCCACCGGCGCCTACTGCCGGCCCGACAACGCCCAGCTCATGACCGGCTGGCTGCAGTTCGCCCGGCCGGCCGAGGCCGCGCTGGACAACCAGGACGAGATCGAGCCCGGTTACGGCCTCGGCCTGGGAGAGTACGGGCCGGCGGTGCGCAAGGAGATCGCCCAGGTCCTGCCCGCGGTCGAGGACATGGGAAAGATCGCCGCGGCCACCTCGGGCTTTTACGACACGACGCCCGATCACAATCCCCTCTTCGGCTACGACGGCAAGGTCGAGAACCTCATCCACGCCGTCGGCCTGAGCGGCCACGGCGTCATGCACGCGCCCTTCTCGGCGCTGATCGTGGCCGAGCTCGTCGGCCGCGGCCGGGACGCGGCTTCGCTCGAGCTGCCGTCCGGCCTCGGCCCGGTCGATCTCCGGCTCTTCGCGCTGGACCGGGCCTTCGACCGCTGCGAGGGCATGGTCATCTGAAGCTCCTCGTCTTGAGATCGAGCGCGTAAATATCCTTTACGCCAGGGATCGGCCGGGCCTCGACTCCAGCCCGGGTTCTCCTCTTTCCCAGGCTGGCCGATTGGCACCGATTTTGCGGCTTGGGCCAAAGGGAGCGGACCAGTCAACAATAAGACGACCGGAACGATGGCCCTCGCGATCCTGCTGGGGGCGTTCTGCCTGCCCGCCTGCCGGAAGGCCCAGGGCCCGGGCGACAAGATCGTCGTCGGCGAGACGATCGCTCTCCCTTCCAGGCATCTGGGGAGGACGATGATCGTCGACGTCTACCTGCCCGACGGATACGGGCGGACGTCACGAAGATACCCCGTCCTCTTGACCTGCCAGAGCAGCGGCCGCCATGCCAGCGGCATCGCCGAGGATGCCGCCCGCAAGAACCTCGCGCCGGAGTTGATCGTGGCGAGCGTCCGGAACTATCTCGCCGACGAATTCATCCCGGAGAAGATCGAGGGCCATCCCGGCTCGGCCGGCGCCGACCGCTTCATCGCCTTCTTCGGGGACGAGCTCATCCCCCATCTGGATTCGCGCTACCGCACCCGGCCGTTCCGGCTGTTCTACTCGGGCTCTTATGGCGGAGCTTTTTGCGTCTACGCTCTCCTGACACGCCCCGAGGTCTTCAATGCCTATCTGGCCGCCACGCCCGCGATCGACTACGAGGGCGGGAGCGGCCTGATCCCGGCCCGGGCCAGGTCGTGGCTGGAAGCCCGCGCTTACGAAGACAGGTTCCTCTACATGGGTGTCGAGAACGATCCCCGGCTCGTCGCGGTGCTCGAGAGGTTCGTCGACGATCTGAAGATCGCGGCTCCGAAAGGCCTGAAATGGGAGTACCATCCCTTTCCGGACGAGGATCATGCCTCCCTGCCCAACAGGGTCATATATCACGGGCTGAAATTCGCCTTCTCGGACTGGAACACCGTGCCAGAAGAAGTGGTCCGCAGGGGCGTCCCCGCGATCCGCGCCCGCGCCGCCGGCCTCAGGAAGGAATACGGATATGACATCGGCCCTTCCCCCTTCGCCATTTGGCAGGGAGCGGCTTTTTACCGCAAGGAGAAAAGGACCGCCGACGTCATCGATCTGTTGAGGTTCGGCCTGGAGTACGAGCCGGATTCGGAGATGACCTGGCTCAATCTCGGCCGGGCCTATGAAGAAGCCGGCCGGCTCGATCAGGCGAAGGCCGCGCTCGAAACGGCCCGCCGGCTGGCCGTCGAAAAGGCCTCTCCCAATCTGGGGGTCGTCGTCGCCTCGCTGGACAGGGTCAAGAGGAAGCTGTCCGGGGAATAGGCCGGACGGCTCAGCTCTCCCGGACCTTGGCGATCGAGCAGACCCGGTCCTTGTCCTCGAGGTTGATGATGCGGACGCCCTGCGTCGCCCGGCCCGAGGAGCGGACCTGGGTCGTCGGGATGCCGATGACCTTGCCCTCGACGGTGATGACCAGGAGGTCCTCCTCGTTGATGCCGACCATGGCCAGGGCCGTGCCGACCTTGGGCGTGACCCGCAGGTTGAGGACGCCCTGTCCGCCGCGGTGCTTGATCGGATACATGTCGGCCGAGGTCTTCTTGCCGTAGCCGCGCTCGGTCGCCGTGAAGATGAACTTGTCCTCGGCGCCGACGATGATCATGCCGATGACCCGGTCCTTGGGTTTGAGCCGGATGCCCCGGACGCCCGAAGCGGTGCGGCCCATCGGCCTGACGTCGGCCTCCTTGAACTGGAGGGCCCGGCCGAGCTTGGTGCCGATGACGATGCTGTTCTTGCCGGACGAGATCCGGGCCGAGAAGAGCTCCGATTTCGGCTTGATGTTCATGGCCAGGATGCCGCCCTTGCGGACGTTCCGGAACTCCGACAGGCGCGTCTTCTTGATGACGCCGTCCGTCGTCAGCATGACGACGAACTGGTTCTCGCTGAACTCCTTGACCGCGACGACGCTGGCCGGCCTCTCCCCCGGCTGGAACTCGACCAGGTTGATCAGGGGTTTGCCCCGGCCCGAAACGCCGACATCGGGCACGTCCAGGGCCTTGAGCCAGTAGAGCCGGCCCTGGTTGGTGAAGACCAGGAGATAGCTGTGGGTCGAGCAGACGTAGAGGTCCTCGACCACGTCCTCGGCCTTCATCTCGATGCCCTTGCGGCCCTTGCCGCCGCGGGCCTGGAACTTGTACGATGTCAGCGAGGTCCGCTTGATGTAGCCGCTCGAGGTGTAGACGACGGCCACGTCCTCTTCCTTGACCAGGTCCTCGGGCCGGAGCTCCGAGACGGCCTCGTCCCGGATCTCGGTCCGCCGCTCGTCGCCGTACTCCTCCTTGACCTCCTTGAGCTCCTTGACGATGATCTCGTAGACGAGCCGCTCGTCCTTGAGGATGCGCTTGAGCTCGGCGATCCGCTTCTTGAGGGCGGCGTACTCTTCCTGGATCTTCAGGCGCTCGAGCTGGGCCAGCCGCTGGAGCTGCAGCTCGAGGACGGCCTGGGCCTGGATCAGGGTCAGGCCGAACTTCTCCATCAGGCCCTTGCGGGCCTCGTCGACCGTCTTGGCGGCCCGGATGAGCTTGATGACCGCGTCGAGGTTGTCGAGGCAGATGACCAGGCCTTCCAAGATGTGGGCCCGCTCCTCGGCCTTGCGCAGGTCGAAGCGCGTCCGCCGCAGGATGACGTCCTTGCGGTGGGCGATGAAGTACTTCATCATCTCGATCAGGGTCAGCGTCTTCGGCTGCTTGTCGACGATGGCCAGCATGATGATGCCGAAGGAGATCTGGAGCTGGGTGTGCTTGTAGAGGTTGTTGAGGATGATCTCCGGGAGCTCGCCGCGCTTGACCTCGACGACGATGCGCATTCCCTCGCGGTCGGACTCGTCGCGGATGTCGGCCACGCCCTCGATCCGCTTCTCGTTGACCAGCAGGGCGATCGACTCGAGCAGGCGCGACTTATTAACCTGGTACGGGATCTCGGTGATGACGATCTTGTCCTTCTCGCCCTTGGCCGCCCGCTCGATGACGGTCTTGGCCCGGAGGTGGACGACGCCCTTGCCCTCCTTGTAGGCGTCGATGAAGCCCTGGCGCCCGTAGATGATGCCGCCGGTCGGGAAGTCGGGGCCCTGGACGTACTTCAGGACGTCCTTGAGGCCGGCGTTGGGGTGCTCGATGAGGTGGACGACGGCGTCGCAAATCTCGCCGAGGTTGTGGGAGGGGATGTTCGTGGCCATGCCGACGGCGATGCCGTTGCCGCCGTTGACGAGCAGGTTGGGGAACTTCGACGGCAGGACCTCGGGCATGGTCAGGCTCTCGTCGTAGTTCGGGACGAAGTTGACCGTTTCCTTGTCGATGTCGGCCATGAGCTCGTGGGCCAGCTTCTTCATCCGGACTTCGGTGTAGCGCATGGCCGCCGGCGGGTCGCCGTCGATCGAGCCGAAGTTGCCCTGGCCGTCGACCAGGAGGTAGCGCAGGCTGAAGTCCTGGGCCATGCGGACGAGGGTGTCGTAGGCGGCCTGGTCGCCGTGGGGATGGTATTTGCCGATGACGTCGCCGACGATGCGGGCCGATTTCCTGTAGGGCTTGTTGTAGTGCGTGCCGCTCTCGTACATGGAGTAGAGGACGCGGCGGTGGGCCGGCTTGAGGCCGTCCTTGATGTCGGGGATGGCCCGGCCGATGATGACGCTCATGGCGTAATCGAGGTAGGAGCGGCGCATCTCCTCTTCGAGGCCGGCGATCGGGAAATGCTCTTTAGGCTGTTCGTCCATGGGAACTCCTGCGCGGGACGGCTTCTTCGCGGCGTCGTCAGACATCGAGGTTCAGCGCTTCCAGGGCGTTGGACTCGATGAACTTCTTGCGCTCATCGACCTCGTCGCCCATGAGGATGGTGAAGATGTGGTCGGCCTCGGCGGCGTCGACGACGGAAACCTTGAGCAGGGTCCGGTGCTCCGGGTCCATGGTCGTCTCCCAGAGCTGGGTCGGGGTCATCTCGCCCAGGCCCTTGTAGCGCTGGACGGAGATGCCCTTCTTGCCCCGCTCGAAGAGATAGTCGAGGAGCTTGTTCTCGTTCTCCAAGACCTCTTTCTCGGCGCCGTCGCCGTTGGTCAGGACGGCGTAGGGCCCCTTGACCTCCTCGAGCTCCCGGGTGATGGCGTAGAGGTTCTTGTACTCGGTCGAGGTGACCAGGTCCATGCCGATCTTGCCCGTGGCCGCCAGGCCGTTGAGCTGGAAACTGAACTCGATCTCGTAGACGTCGTACTCCTCGTCCCGGATGAGCTTGGTGGCGAAGCCCTTGTCGGCGACGAGCTTCTGGACCTTCTCGACGTTCTTTTTGGAGCTCAGGAACTCCTGGCTGTCGACGCCGTTCCGGATGAGCAGGTCGATGAGGAAGAGCGGGTAGTTCTTGCGCTCGAAGAACTGGGCGTAGCTCTTCTTGGCCATGAGGTTGCGGAAGAAGCGGCGGAACTTGTCGCCCTCGAGGATCTCCTTGCGGTTGCCGGCCCGGACCTTGAACTCGTCGGAGATCTTGCGGACCATGTACTTCTCGTAGGCGCGCTCGTCCTTGAGGTACTGGATGTCCCGGCCCCGCGTGACCTTGTAGAGGGGGGCCTGGGCGATGTAGAGATGGCCCTTCTCGATGAGCTGCGCCGCCTGGCGGTAGAAGAAGGTCATGAGCAGGGTCCGGATGTGGGCGCCGTCGACGTCGGCGTCGGTCATCATGATGACCTTGTGGTAGCGGAGCTTGGCCAGCTTGTCCTCGCTGTCCTCGACGCCGATGCCCAGGGCGGCGAACATGACGCCGATCTCCTCGTTCTTGATGATCTTGTCGAAGCGGGCCTTCTCGACGTTGAGGATCTTGCCGCGGAGGGGCAGGATGGCCTGGAAGCGGCGGTCGCGGCCCTGCTTGGCCGAGCCGCCGGCCGAATCGCCCTCGACGATGAAGATCTCCGAGGTGGCCGGGTCGCGGTCCTGGCAGTCGGCCAGCTTGCCGGGCAGGGAGGTCGACTCGAGAACGCCCTTGCGCCGGGCCAGCTCGCGGGCCTTGCGGGCGGCCTCGCGGGCCCGGGCGGCGTCGATGATCTTCATCACGACCTTCTTGGCGACCGTCGGGTTCTCCTCGAGGTAGGTCGAGAGCTGCTCGTTGACGATGGATTCGACGATGCCCTTGACCTCGGAGTTGCCGAGCTTGGTCTTGGTCTGGCCCTCGAACTGCGGGTCGTGGATCTTGATCGACAGGACGGCGGTCAGGCCCTCGCGGCAGTCGTCTCCGGTGATGTTCTCGCTCAGGTCCTTGAGCAGGTTGTGGCCGCTGGCATAGGAGTTGAGCGAGCGGGTCAGGGCGGCCTTGAAGCCTATGACGTGGGTGCCGCCCTCGGTCGTGTTGATGTTGTTGACGAAGGAGTAGATCGTCTCGGCATAGGACATGTTGTACTGGATGGCCAGGTCCACGCCGACGCCGTCGCGCTCGCCCTCGAAGATGACGGGCTTGGGGTTGATGCTCTGCTTGTTCTGGTTGAGGTACTCGACGAACTCGCGGATGCCGCCCTTGTATTGGAACTCATGGGACTTGTTGGTCCGCTCGT
The DNA here is from genome assembly GCA_022711665.1 of Acidobacteriota bacterium. GTDB lineage: Bacteria > Acidobacteriota > Aminicenantia > Aminicenantales > Saccharicenantaceae > RBG-16-66-30. Next base: position 21,834 of record JAKLEN010000002.1, read on the forward strand.
CGGCGATCGTGATCTTGAGGCCCTTGTTCAGGAACGAGAGCTCGCGCAGGCGCTGGGCCAGGATCTCGAAGCTGTACTCCGTCGTCTCGAAGATCTCCTCGTCCGGCCAGAAGGTGACCTTGGTCCCGGTCTTCTTGGTCTTGCCGATCTGCTTGAGCTTGGTGACGGGATTGCCGCGCTCGTAGCTCTGGGTGAAGATGCCGCCCTCGCGCTTGATCTCGAGGTCGAGCCTTTTCGACAGGGCGTTGACGACCGAGACGCCGACGCCGTGGAGGCCGCCGGAGACCTTGTAGCTCTTCTGGTCGAACTTGCCGCCGGCGTGGAGGACGGTCATGACGACCTCGGCGGCCGACTTGCCCTCCTTCTTGTGCAGGCCGACCGGGATGCCGCGGCCGTTGTCGATGACGGTGATGGAGTTGTCGACGTGGACGAAGACGTTGATCTCGGAGCAGAACCCGGCCAGGGCCTCGTCGACGCTGTTGTCGACGACCTCGTAGACGAGGTGGTGCAGGCCCTCGGTCCCGGTGCTGCCGATGTACATGGCCGGGCGCTTGCGGACGGCCTCGAGGCCCTTGAGAACCTTGATGCTCTCAGCGGTGTACTTTTCTTGTGTCATGTCCGTTCACTGATAAAAAAATGCCGACTCCCGGAGCGTTCGCCACAGGGAGCCGGGGGGTCATTTTTCCAAAGGATATTTTACCAAAAAAAGGGCCCCGAAAGCAAGAATAATCTTCACTTTTCGTCAATTTTAATTCGTTATTAATCTAATATTTAGACCCCCCGACCGGGGCAGGCGGCAGGCCGCCCGGCGGGGCCGTCCGCCGCGGCCTCCGCCGGCCCGGTTTTTTCTCACAGTTAGGAGGGGGGTTAAGCCGCTCCGGGCTCTTTGCTATAATCCCTTCGTGCCGGCGAATCTGCCCCCCGAGTACCATCGCATCGAGGCCGAGCTCCGCGCGGCCAGGACGGCCGAGGAGAAGATCGACATCTACGAGCGCCTCATCGCCGTCATCCCCCACCACAAGGGCACCGACAAGCTCATCGCCATGTACCGGCAGAAGATCGCCAAGGCCCGCGAGGAGGGGGAGCGGCTGGCCTCGACGGCCAAGTGCGCCGCGACGCACAAGATCGAGCGGACCGGGGCCGGCCAGGTCTGCCTGGCGGGCCCGCCCAACGCCGGCAAGTCCAGCCTGGTCAAGGCCCTGACCGGCGCCGCGGTCGAGGTCGCCGACTATCCCTTCACCACGCGCCAGCCGGCCCCGTTCATGATGCCCTTCGAGAACGTCAAGGTCCAGCTCGTCGATACGCCGCCGGTCACCGGCGAGCTCATGGAGACCTGGTTCCCGGAGATGGTCAAGACGGCCGACGCCCTCCTCCTCGTGGCCGACCTCGGCGACCCGGACGCGGCCGCGATCCTCGACGGCATCGCCGGGCGGCTCCGCGAGCGCAGGATCGAGCTCGTCCGGGCCGACGCCGACGTGCCGCCGCCCTATTTTCCCTTCCGCAAGCGGACCCTGCTCGCCGCCAACAAGATCGATCTCGAGGGCGCGCCGCGGGCCTTCGAAGAGCTCGAGGCCCTGCTCGACGGCCCCTTCGAGCGGCTGGCCGTCTCGGCCTTGACGGGGCGCGGCCTCGAGCCCCTGCGCCGGGCCGTCTTCGGGCTGCTCCGGGTCGTCCGCGTCTACAGCAAGATCCCGGGCAAGAAGGCGGAGAAGGACGCGCCCTTCACCCTCAGGACCGGCAGCACGGTCATGGACATGGCCAGGGCCGTGCACAAGGATTTCGCCGAGAAGCTCCAGTACGCCCGGGTCTGGAACGCGGCCAGCCTGGACGGCCTGCGGGTCAACCGCGATTACGTCCTGGCCGACGAGGACGTCGTCGAGCTGCACATCTAAGGCCGGCCGGCGGGCTCACAGCTGGCTCAGGAGCACGGGCGGATCGTCCGGGATGGCGTACCCCTTCACCCGGAACAGATCCAGGCAGGCCCCAACCACCCGGGGATCATAGACGCCGCCCTGGCGGCCCTCGATCTCCTTAAGGGCCGCTTCGATGCCGAGACCGGGCCGGTAGGGACGGTGCGAGGCCATGGCCTCGACGGTGTCGGCCACGCCGATGATGCGGGCTTCGAGGAGGATGTCGTCGCCCTTGAGGCCCCGGGGATAGCCCGAGCCGTCCAGCCGCTCGTGGTGCTGATGGACGATCTCGGCCAGCGGCCAGGGTGACGGGACGTCCTTGAGGATCTCGTAGCCCTTCCGGGAATGCTCCTTGATCAGCGAGTACTCGATCTCCGTCAGGGCCGTGGGCTTGGACAGGATCTCCGCGGGCACGGACAGCTTGCCGATGTCGTGGATGGAGCCGGCCATCCGGATGCCTTCGATCCGCTCCCTGTCCAGGCCCATTTCCAGGGCGATGGAGGCGGCCAGGTGGGCGACCCGAAGCTGGTGGCCGGACGTATAGGGATCGCGGACCTCGACGGCCGCGGCCATGACCCGGACGGTCGCGACGACGGCCCGATGAAGGCTTTCGAGGGTTTGCCGGAGCTTCTCCTCCGCCTGCCGTCGCTCGGTGATGTCGACGATGGCCCCCCGGAACCCGACCGGCCGGCCGTCCTTCTCGACGACGCCCGTCACGGCGATCCCCGGGAAGGTCGAGCCGTCCAGTCTCCTGAACAGGTGCTCCGTTTCCTCGATCCTTTCCCCTTTGAGAAGGTCCTGCAGGTTGTGCTCGGCGCGGTCGTGGCTCTTCGAAACTATGGCGTCCTGGTAGGCATAGCCGTTCGCCAGGATCTTCTCCGCGCCGCCGAAGGTCCGGTAAAGAGCCTGGTTCCCGGAAACGACACGTCCCTCCAGGTCCATTTCGTAGACGGGCAGGGGCAGGAAGTCATAAAGCTCGCGGTACCTGGCCTCGCTCTGCCGGAGCCGCTCCTCCGCCTGGGTGCGCTCGGTGATATCGCGGGCGATCGAGATCAAGCCGACGATCTGGCCGTCGCGGAGGAGAGGGCTGCTGCTGACCTCGCCGCAGCGGGCCGTCCCGTCCTTGGCCACGAACCCGTAGCTGGCCGTGAACCTCTCGCCTTCGAGGATCCGGCGGGTGTTCTTCAGGACCAGCGGGAGGGACTCGGGAGCGAGGAACCTCCTCATCTCGGCGATGTTGTGGCCGATGAATTCCCGGCGTTCGTATCCGAGCACCCTCTCGATGCTCGGCGAGATGTCGATGAACTTGAGATCCCGGCCGATGACGAAGATGATTTCGTTCATGTTCTCGAAGGCCAGCCGGAAGCTCTCCTCGACGACCTGGAGATCCCGGGTCCTGGCTTCGAGGTCCCCGACCTTCTTCTCGAGCTTCTTCGACAGGACCTCGCCGTGCCGCCGGAAGAACTCCGCGTCGCCGGCGGTCCGCCGGACGGCGGGGCGGGGGCTCCGCCAGACCTCCTCCAGGATGCCCATCAGGACGTCCGGCTCCTGGGGTTTGAGGACGAACCGGTCCGCGCCGAGGCTGAGGGCGAGTTCCTCGTCCTTCGGCTCCGTATAGGTGGCGGTGTAAAAGATGAAGGGGATCGCTTTCAGCCGCTCGTCCCCGCGCCATTCCCAGCACAGGGAATAACCGTCCATGACCGGCATGAGGATGTCTGAAACGACCGCGTCCGGAGGATCGGAGCGGGCCCGGTCCAGGGCCTCGCGCCCGTTCGCCGTGACGATCACGCCGAAGCCGTGCCCCTTGAACAGGCTCTCCAGGTAATAGAGGTTCTCGGGATTGTCGTCGACGATCAGGATTTTCCGGTTCATCGGCCTCTTCCCTTTCCGAAATCCAGACGACCCGGCGTCGCGCCGCCCGGCCTGCGCCGTCAAGATTACGGCCGCCCCGGAGAATAGACCAGGCGCCGACCGGCTGTCAAGGAATCCGGCATTGACGGGGTCCGCGCGAACAGGCTATAGTGTCGTCCGTCCTTGAATTGACCGTTGGCGTCAGGGAGAGGAAAGCGATGGCCAAACCGCGCGGCCCGAAGGGCGAAGAGCGAAGCCCGGGGGCGGGGGTCCGGAAGGGCGGAGGGGCCGGACGCGGCCGGACGCGGACCGGGAAAGAAGCGCCGGGACCGGCGCCGGACGGCCTGAGCTGGGACCTCATCGAATTCCTGCCGGACGCCACATTCGTCATCGACCGGGACAAGCGCGTCGTCGCCTGGAACCGGGCCTGCGAAGCCCTGACCGGCGTAAAGAGGGAGGCCGTCCTCGGCCGGGGGGATCACGCCTACTCCATGCCCTTCACCGGCGAGCGGCGGCCGATCCTGATCGACCTCCTGGACATGACGGCGCCGGAGATCGAGGCGACCAACTACCGCTATGTCTACCGGACGGGCGAGGCCATCTACGGCGAGACCTTCATGCCCCGCCTGAGGGAGGGCCGCGGGGCCCACCTCTGGGGCTCGGCGGCGCCCCTGGTCGACCGGCAGGGACGCCGCGCCGGCGCCATCGAGATCATCCGGGACGTGACCTCCCAGCGGCTGGTTCAGCTGGCGCTCAAGGAGAGCGAGGTCAAGCACCGGCTCCTGTTCGAGACCGCCTCCGACGCGGTCCTCCTCCTGCGGCGCGACCGCATCATCGACTGCAACCCCCGGGCCCTGACGATGTTCGGCGGCGACCGGGACCGGATCGTCGGCGCGCTCGTCCAGGCCTTCTCCCCGCCGGTCCAGCCCGACGGGCGCCCCTCCGACAAAGCCGGGAACGAGGAGATCGACCAGACTCTCGAGACCGGGCCGCGGTCATTCGAATGGACATACCGGCGCCTGGACGGGACGACCTTCCCCGCCCATGTGAACCTGAACCGCCTGGATCTCGGGGACGAAAGGCTGGTCCAGGCGGTCGTGCGGGACATCTCGGCCCAGAAGGCGGCGGCCCGGGCCCTGGCGGAGAGCGAACGGAAATACCGCGAGCTCGTCGAGAACGCCAACAGCATCATCCTCCACTGGACGACGGACGGCCGGATCCTGTTCATCAACGAGTTCGGGCAGCGCTTCTTCGGCTTCACGGAGGACGAGCTCCGCGACCGCCATGTCATCGGCACGATCGTCCCCGATAACGGCAGCGCCGACCGGAACCTGAGGCGGATGATCGCCGAGATCGGCCGGGACCCGGCGGCCTTCGAGCAGAACGTCAACGAGAACATGCGGCGCGACGGCGAACGCGTCTGGATCGCCTGGAACAACAAGGTCGTGCGGGACGAGCAGGGCCGTACGGCGGAGGTCCTGAGCATCGGCCAGGACATCACGGCGCGCAAACGGGCCGAGGACGAGCTGATGAGGATCCAGGCGGACCTCGAGCGGCGCGTGGCCGAGCGGACGGCCGAGCTCGTCGTGGCCAAGGAGCGGGCCGAGGAGGCCGACCGGCTCAAGTCGGCCTTCCTGGCCGCCATGTCCCACGAGCTCCGGACCCCGCTCAACTCGGTCATCGGCTTCACCGGCCTGCTGCTGCAGGGCCTGGCCGGGCCGCTGACCGAGGAGCAGGCCCGGCAGCTCCAGATGGTCAAGGGCAGCGGGCAGCACCTCCTGGCCCTTATCAACGAGGTCCTCGACCTCTCCAAGATCGAGGCCGGGGAGCTCGAGGTCCGGCTCGAGTCCTTCGACCTGCCCGCCTCCGTCCGGAAGGCCGTCCAGGCCGTCCGGCCGCTGGCCGACAAGAAGGGGCTGCGGCTGGACGATCGCCTGGCCGCGGACGTCGGCCGGATCACCAGCGACCGCCGCCGGGTCGAGCAGATCCTCCTGAACCTGTTGAGCAACGCCGTCAAGTTCACGGAAACCGGCGGCGTCGTCGTGGATTGCCGCCGGGACGGGGACCGGGTGGTGACCAGCGTGACCGACACCGGGATCGGCATCGAGCCCGGGGACATCGGCCGCCTGTTCCAGCCGTTCCGCCAGCTCGACAGCGGGCTGACGAGGCAATACGAGGGCACGGGCCTGGGGCTGTCCATCTGCAAGCGCCTGGTCGAGCGGCTGGGCGGGACGATCTCCGTCGAAAGCGAGCCGGGCCGGGGAAGCACGTTCCGCTTCAGCCTGCCCCTGCGTCCTGAAGAGGGATCATGAAGCCGACCATTCTCATCATCGAGGACAACGAGCAGAACCTCTACCTGGCCACCTTCCTGCTCGAGCGGAGCGGCCACGCGGTGGTGGCGGCCCGGAGCGGGCCGGAAGGGCTGGCCAAGGCCCTGGAGATCCGGCCCGACCTCATCCTCCTGGATATCCAGCTGCCCGGGATGGACGGCTACGCCGTGGCCCGGGAGATGCGGAAGAACGCGGCGCTCGACGGCGTGCCTATAGTCGCCGTGACCTCATATGCCATGGTGGGCGACCGGGAGCGGGCCCTTGAAGCGGGCTGCCTGGGCTACATCGAGAAGCCGATCAACCCCGACACGTTCAGGGCCGAGATCGACAAGCTCCTGACGCCCCGTCCGGCCTGAGCGCCGGGCCGCGGCGGGGATCCCGGCCCGGACGCGGGGCGGCCTTGGAGGCGTGTCCCCCGCGGGCTGCCCGCCCCCCCTAACGGAAATCGACGGCCGGCTCGTCGCTGATGTCCATGATGGTCATGAAAAGCAGCTGGGCGATGTCCTCCATGATCTCCGGGGTGATGAGCTCGAGCGAATCGCGGGTGTTGTGATAAGTCGGGTACGGCGGCTCCGGCCCGCCGTCCGCCCCGAAGGTCAGCGAGGGCACTCCCTTCCAGAAGAACCAGGCCGAGTCCTGCCGCGGGCGGGCCGGATAGGACGCCGGATAGGTGTTGAGGGCGCGATGGATGAAGCCGGCGTTGGCCTTCTCGACGAACTTCCAGAAACCGGGGTAGGTCGGGCCGCCCGAGGCCCCGATCCGGTCGCCGCTACCCGGCCCCTCCATGTTGATGAAGACCACCGTCTTGTCGAGAGGATAGAGGGGATGCTCGGTGTAATAGTGCGAGCCCTCCGTGCCCTGGTCCTCGCTCTGCTCCTCGCTGCCGAAGAAGAAGAACACGACCGTCCGCCTGGGCTTGACGGCGCACTTGGCCATGGCCTCGGCCAGGCCCAGCGTGACGGCCACGGCCGAGGCGTTGTCGTTGGCGCCCGGCAGGAGCTCCCACATCCGGCCCAGGTGGTCGAGGTGCCCGCCGACGATGATAACCTCGTCCTTGAGGGCCGGGTCGGACCCGGTGATCTTGCCGACGAGGTTGATGCCGATGCCGTCGGGATGGTGCTCGGTCCGGTTGCCGATGGTCATCGTCTTGCCCGTGGCGAACGACTGCGGCTTGAGTTCCTTACGGATGCGGGCGGCGACATCGGCGTGGGTCCGGCCCGTCCCGGCGAAGACGTCGGCGACGACGGCCCGGCCGACATGGTGATAGACGAAGCCCTCGACGTAGGCGTTGTTGGGATTGCCGATGGGCCCGTAGTTGTAGATCAGCCCGGCGGCCCCGTGCGCGGCGGCGTTCCTGAGCTTGTACTGGTGGAAGGAGTAGGGCCGCCATTTCTTGAACAGGTCGATGGTCTTCCCGCCCGGCCCGACGGGCACCTCGGGATCGACGAGCACGATCTTGCCCTTGACGTCGACGGCCCCGTAGTCGTCGTAGCCGAGCTCGGGCGCGGTGACGCCGTAGCCGGCGTAGACGACCTCGGCCGTGACCGTGCCCGACCCGGACGTGCCGCCGGGGATGAACTCGTCCTCGTAGCGATAGGCCTTCCTGATCGTCCCGCCCCGCCCGGCCGGGATGGCCATCTCGCAGACGCCGCCCGGGAAGACGATAGTGTAGGGATTGGGAAAGAGCTGGCGGTAGGTGCCGCCGTCGCCGCCGGGCTCGATCCCCCAGCCCTTGAGCAGGGACTCGATCCAGGCGACGCAGGCCTCGTACTCTTTCGTCCCGGTCAGCCGGCCGCCGTACTTCCCGGATACGAGCTCGGCGACATAGTTATAGAGCGGCTGGCTCTGGATGAGGTGCATAGCGGCCAGAAGCTTGGCCTCGTCGGTCTGCGGTCCGGCGGCCGGCCGGACCGGCTGGGCCTGCAGTCCGGCGACGGCCAGCGCCAGGGCCAGCCCTGCGGCCACGGTCCAACGGCGGGAACGGGTCATGGTCATGAGCGTGCCTCCTGCGTCATCCGGCGGAAGGGCTATTCTACGTGCGGCGGGCCGGCCGAGTCAAAGCCCCATTCTCCGGAACGGCCGCATCCTTCATGCCCGCATCCTTCCCGAAGGGGACATTTCAGCTTGGCAGTCTGCGGGGACGGTATCGCCCGGCCGCCGCAGGCGCGGGGAAGCGGTTGCTTCGGCCGGCCGATTCTGCTATTTTGGCCTTTAAAGAGCGCATCCTAGGAGGCACCCATGACCCGCAACCTTCTACCCGTCCTGGCCGCCGTGCTCGTCTGCGCCGGCGGGCTGGCCCTGGCCCAGAGCCCGGCCGCCAATCCCCGGGTCCTGCTCAAGACCACCCTGGGCGACATCACCCTCGAGCTCTACCCGGCCAAGGCGCCGATCACGGTCAAGAACTTCCTGTCCTACGTCAACGAGAAGTTCTACGACGGGACGATCTTCCACCGCGTCATCCCCGGCTTCATGATCCAGGGCGGCGGCCTGACCGCCGACATGCACGAGAAGCAGTCCCGGGCGACGATCAAGAACGAGTCCGGCAACGGGTTGACGAACTCCCGCGGCTTCGTGGCCATGGCCCGGACGAGCGAGCTCGACAGCGCCACCTGCCAGTTCTACATCAACCTGGTCGACAACTTCAGCCTGGACGAGATGAAGTACTGCTCCTTCGGCAAGGTCGTGGCCGGCCTCGACGTCGTCGACGCCATCGCCAAGGTCCAGACCGGCACCCGGCGGGGGCACCGCGACGTGCCGCTCGAGCCGATCACGATCATATCGGCCGCGGTCGTGAATTAGGATTGTTCAACGTCGTCTTCCCCTTCCTCCACCTGGGGGCCCTCCTGGCCGTCGTGGTGTACGCCTTCGTTTCGCTGGCCCGGGGCAACGTCCCCCGCTTCGGCGTCATCATGATCCTCCTGGGCATCTACTATGTCTTCCTCCTCCACCCCGGCGTGAAGAAAGAGATCGAGCGGCGGAAGTCCCTCAGGAACAATAAATAAGCGGTCCGCCTTCCGGCCCCGCTCATTTACTTTTCGGGGGGATGCGGCTAGAATCGGGGCATGAAAATCCGCCCCACGCGCTTCGCCGCTCTCCTGGCCCTGGCCGCGCTCCTCGTCCCCTCGCCCGCCGCCGCCCAGACGCTCGACCGGAACCTCCGGGACGGCCTGGCGGCCATCAGCCCGGCCGAAGTTTACGACATCGTCAAGACCCTGGCCGGACAGGAGTTCGCCGGCCGGCTGACCGGTCATCCCGGCTACACCGCCGCCGCCCGCTGGGCGGCCGGTAAGCTGGCCGCCTGGGGCCTCAAGCCCATCTCCGGAAAGGACGGCTATCTCCAGCCGTACCCGTCGCCCTATACGGTCATCGACCAGGCGGAGATGACCGTCCTTCTCCCGTCCGGGACGGCGGCCTACCGGGAGATGCCGCTCGTCCCGGGCAAGGACTTCCTGCCCCTGCTCTATTCCGACAGCGGCGACCGCACGGCCGACGCCGTCTTCGCCGGCTGGGGCATCTCGGCCCCGGAGGCCGGCTACGACGACTACGCCGGCCTGGACGTCAAGGGCAAGTTCGTCCTCTGCTTCCGCGGCACGCCGGACGCCCGCGATCCCCGCTACCAGCGTCATGACGAACATCGGACCCGGATGAAGACGGCCCTGGACAAGGGCGCCCTGGGCCTGGTCTACGCTTACCCGGACGACGACATCGGCTCCAACCCCAACGGGGATTTCCTGGCCGGCTTCACCCCGGCCGTCATCGGCATGAAGGTCCTGGACGCCATCCTGGCGGACACGAGCTCGACCGCCGCCGACCTGAAAAAGGCCCTGATCGCGTACAAGCGGCCGATCTCCTTTCCCGTCCGGGCCCGCATCCGCCTGGCCGTCCGGTCGCGCCATTTCCCCCAGGCCGTCGGCTATAACGTCGTCGGCTATATCGAGGGCTCCGACCCCAGGCTCCGCCGCGAATGCGTCGTCATCGGCGGCCACTTCGACCACACCGGCGCCCACCTGGGCATCCTCTTCCCCGGCGCCGACGACAACGCCAGCGGCAGCGCCACCTCGATGGCGGCCGGCAAGGCCCTGGCCGCGCTGGCCCGCAAGCCCAGGCGGTCGATCGTCATCGCCCTTTTCGGCGGCGAGGAGATGGGCCTCCAGGGCTCGACCTGGTTCGCCGATCACGTCCCCGGCCCGTTCGACAGGGTCGCCGGCATGCTCAACTTCGACATGACCGGCGAGGGCGACAAGCTCTGGGGCGCCGCCGGGGCCGAGCCGCCCGAATTCCGCAAGGCCCTCGAGGAGGCCGACGCGACCGTCAAGGTCCTGCGCGGCCTGGGCGTCATCGACGGCGTCGGCGTCCGCGGCTCCGACTTCGCCCCCTTCTTCCTCAAGGGCATCCCGGCCGCCAGCCTGGGCTCCGCCGGTCCGCACCTGGCCTACCATCAGGCCGGGGACACGATCTACCGGATCAATCCCGACATCATGGCCGACGCCGCCAAGCTGGCGTTCCTGGCCGCCTACGCCTGGGCCGACCGGTGAGGATGGCCATGCGGATCGTCAATGAAGGCCTGCCGTTCATCCTCTCGTCGCTGGCCCTGGCCCTGGCGTTCCTCCTCCTCGGGTGGTGGCCGGCCGCGGTCCTGTTCGGCCTTTTCGCCGGCGCTTTCTCGTTCTTCTTCCGCGACCCCGAACGCCGGCCGCCCGCCGGCGAGCACCTCCTTCTCTGCCCGGCCGACGGCCTGGTCCTGGGCGTCGAAAGCCTGGCGGGACATCCGGACCTGGCCGGCCCGGCGACCAAGGTCACGATCTTCCTGTCCCTGCTCGACGTCCATCTGGTGCGGGCCCCGCTGGCGGCCACGGTGGCCCGGACCGAGTACCGGGCCGGCAAGTTCCTCAAGGCCTCCCGGCCCGAGGCCGGCGAGCTCAACGAATCCCGCACGCTCGTCCTGGCCGGCGGCCGGGCCGACGTCGTCCTGAAGATGAGCGTCGGCGTCGCCGCCCGCCGCATCAAGGCCTTCGTCAAGGCCGGCGATCCGGTCGCCCGCGGCCAAAAGATCGGCCTGATGTACTTCGGCTCCCGGGTCGAGCTGACGCTCGCGGCGAAGGTGGCCGTCCGGGTCTCGGTCGGCGACAAGGTCCGGGGCGGCTTGACGGTCCTCGGCGAGGTCCAGCCATGAAACAGTCCAAGAAACCCATCTACGGTCTCAACGTCCTGCCCAGCCTCTTCTCGCTGACCAACCTGTTCTTCGGCTTCATGAGCATCCTGCTGACTTTTCACGGCCGCTACCGTTCGGCCGCGCTGCTGATCATCATCGCCGCCCTGATGGACGGCCTCGACGGCCTGGTGGCCCGGGCCACGCACACGCCGTCCGACTTCGGCATCGAGCTCGATTCCCTGGCGGACGCCGTCTCGTTCGGGCTGGCCACGGCCATCCTGCTCTACTATTGGGGCATGGAGATGGCCGGGCCGCCGGCCATCTTCTTCGGCTTCGTCTTCCTCTGCGCCGGCGTCCTGCGCCTGGCCCGCTACAACGTGCGCAGCCACGTGCCCTCGGACCGCAAGCATTACCAGGGCCTGACCGTGCCCTCGGCGGCCATCTTCATGTCCTCCCTGGTCAACTTCCACCCCGTGCCGCTGGCTTCCCGCGCCTCGGGCTTCCTGGTGGCCGTCCTGACGCTCGTCGTGTCCCTGTTCATGGTCAGCACCTTCCCCTACCCGAACTTCATCAAGGCCTTCATCGGCCGGCGGGTCAACATCCGCACCGGCCTGATCGTGGCCGTCATCCTCTTCGGCGTGCTGTTCTACGCCCGCTATTTCCTGCTGCTCTTCTTCGGGCTGAACGTCCTCTCCGGGCCGGTCTCGGCCCTGGTCAAGGGCCTCAGGAAGAAGCCGCAGCGGAAGTCCCGGACCGAGGGCCTCCGCCCGGCCGCGCCGCCCGACGGAGGGGCGGCGGCCGGATGACCATCCCGGCCCCGCCGGCCGGGCCGGGCCGGCCGCGCTCCCGCTTGCGCCAGGCCCGGCTCGCGGCGATCGTCGCCGCCGCGGCCGTGGTCGTGGCCGCGCTCGTCCTCCTGGCCCGGGTCGTCTTCCCGCCGCGCCCGGTCGAGCCGTTCCGCCCCCAGGCCGCCGAGGCGTCCGGACCGCCGGCCGCGCCCCAGCTGGCCATCGAAAAGATCACAGTGCCGGCCCGTTCGACCCTGGCCGACCTGCTCAAGCGGCGCGGCTTCACCGACCGCGAGATCCATGATCTCGGACAGGCGGTCAAGCCCGTCTACGACCTGGCCAAGATCAGGGCCGGCCAGGAGCTGCGCCTGGCCTCGATCCCCGACGGTTCCTGGCAGAGGCTGGAATACGACGTCGACGAGACGCGCTACCTGGTCGTGGACCGGGACGGCGCCGGAATCCGGGCGGAGATGAAGTACGTGCCCGTCGAATACAAGACGGCCTTCGTCGCCGGGGTCATCGAGGACAGCCTGATCGCCGCCCTGAACAAGGCCGGCGAGGAGGATTCGCTGGCCATAGACCTCGTCGAGCGCTGCTTCGGCTGGGACATCGACTTCAACACCGACCTGCGGCGGGGCGACGCCTTCCGCATCTGCTTCGAGCGGCGCTACCTCGGCGGCCGGCCGGCCGGCTACCGCGATATCCTGGCCGCGGAATTCGTCAACGAGGGCAAAATCTATCGGGCCTTTCGCTTCACCTATCCCGATACCAAGGCCTGGGACTATTTCGACGAGAACGGCGGCTCGCGGCGCAAGGATTTCCTGCGCTCGCCCATCAAGCTGGCCCGCATCACCTCGCGCTTCTCGTCCGGCCGCTTCCATCCGATCCACAAGATCTACCGGCCCCACTACGGCGTCGACTACGCGGCGCCGATCGGGACGCCGGTCCAGGCCACGGCCGACGGCGAGGTGACCTCCGCCGGCCGGGAGGCGGGATCCGGCAACATCGTCCGGATGCGCCACAAGAACGCCTACCAGACCGCCTATCTCCATCTCAGCCGCTTCGGGCCCGGGGTCCGCAGGGGCGCCGTCCTCCGGGGCGGCGACGTCGTCGGCTATGTCGGCTCGACGGGCGATTCGACCGGCCCGCACCTGGATTACCGCATCTATTTCCACGGCAGCCCGGTCAACCCGCTCGGCCACAAGTTCAAGCCGGCCGACCCCCTGCGCAAGGAATACCTGGAGGACTACAGGAAAGAGGCGGCCCGGCTGGGCGTGGCCCTGCGGCTGCCGGAGATCCTCCGGGCGGCGAGCCTGATCCCGGCCCTCAGTTTTTGACCTTCCCGCCGCCTTCTGAGCCGCGCGACCCCTGATTCCCCGAGGATGATGTCGTCCGTTCGGCGCCGCCGCGGGCGGAGCCGGCGGAGGCCGTGGAAGACGAGGCGCCGGAACCCGAAACGCCGGACCCGCCGCCGGACGCGGACACGGGAGCGGAGGCGACGACGCCGTGCGGGGTCAGCCGGGCCGACGGGCCGGAGATCCGGTCCCGGTCCCGCGAGGTGATCCTCAACTCGGGACAGCGGACCTCGTTCCGGAAGCTCGAGTATTCGATGCGGACCCCGAGCTCGCGGGCCACCCGGATATCGGGATTCCAGTCGCGGAAGCGGGCCGGCGCCGGGGCCGCCGCCCGGACGGCCGGAACCCGGGCCGGAGCCTGGGCGGCCGCCGCAGCCGCGCCGCCCCGGACCCGGGGCGCGGCCGGCAGGGCCTTCGGCCGGGCCGGGCCGGTCTCGCGGCCGGCGCCGCGGAAGATCAGCCCGGCTTCGCGGCGCGGATCCGCAAGACGGCGGGCCGGCGCGGCCGCGCCGGCGGCGGGGGCGCCGGCTTTCGGCACCTGGTCCCAGCGCAGGGCCTTCTCCTGGACGGCCCCGGCCGCGAGGTCCTTCCTGGCGACGAAGACCAGCTGGCCCGGGACCGCGGCGGCGCTCTCCCGGATGCGGGGATCGCCCGCCTTGTAGGCGGCGGCCACCTTCTTCACGACGCCTTTGAGCTCGGCCGGCACGGGGAGGGAGCCCGGGGCGGGCTGCTTCAGGGCCTCACGGCGGATAACCGTCCGGTTCGGCACGGTCGTCCCGCCCGCCCGGCCGAGGAGCCAATCGTAGTTCCAGGCGCCGCCGAAGTAGCGGAAGGAGGTCATCCAGGCCGGATCGGACCCGTACATGTAGGGATCGTCAAACCAGTCGAAAAGACCCCAGGGCCGCCAGCAGGCATAGCCGAAATAGAAGTCCCAGGCCACCCAAGCCGGGGCGAAGGTCGAGCCGGGGACCCAGAACCAGCCGCGCTTCTTGTCCCACTGCCAGACGCCGAGATGGTACGGCACCCAGCCCCAAGGCTCCTCGGGCACCCAGAACATCTGGCCAGCGGCGTAGGACCAGCGGCCGTAATAGTAGGGGCTCCAGCCCCAGGGGTAGCGGCCGTTGTCGATATAGGGGCTCCAGACGTAGCCGTAAAGATCGTCCCAGATCCATTGGCCGTAGCGGTTGCCGTAGGCCTGGGCGAAGTAGAAGACCGCCGGCGGCAGCTTCTGGATGGGTTTGGGCAGGGCCGTCAGGCCCTCGTGCAGCTCTTCGAAGCGGGCGTTGACGTCCTTGTTCCAGGTCTCGAAGGCCGACTCCTCGAGGGCCGCGGCCAGCTCGGACTGGTGGTCGGCCAGGACGATCAGGCGCTGGCCCTTCCGGACCGTGCGATCCTGGAGGCTGTCCGCCGAGGGTCCGAAGAGCAGCCCGGCCCGGCCGTACCGCACCTGGGCCTCGGTCGTACCGTCGGGGGCCGCGGAGACGAGGGCCACGGAGTTGTGTTTCAGCTTGACCGCCGCGTTGGACGTCAGGACCTGGAACATCTCCTGGCGCCCGTACTGCTTGTACATGACATAGAGGCGGCCCCGGGCCAGGCTCAGGACCGAAAGCTCCTCCAGGCTGCTCAGGCTGCGGGCCAGGATGGTCTCGACCTTGACCTCGGTGTCGTAATCGAGCCTGACGATGGTCCCGCTGTCGAACTGGATCTCGCAGCGCCGGCCGGGCGACGTCCGGACCGTGTCGCCCGGGCCGATGGGAACGTTGAGGCCGCCGGGCTCTGGTCCGGCGGCGGCCTGGCGCAGCACGGACGGATCCGCGCCCCCAGGCGCCGGGTCGATGTAGCTGATGTGGCCGAAGTAGAGATCCTTGGGGCCGTTGAGGACGCGGTAATGATCGGCGGCCGTCAGGCCGGCCGCCGCGACGAGCCAAAGGAGCGCGAAAAAGACTCCGCAGACCCTTCCGTTCTTCATGGCCGCCCTCCCGTTCCCGGACAATGGATATCTTTGATACAGCACATTTTGTGCCAAGCCTTTCAGCCTGAGGAACCGGCCGTCCGGCCCGGAACTGTCCCCATTTGAGGACCTGGACGGCGAAAAAAGGGGACATTACTATTGGTTCTTCTCCCAATTCCGGGATTCCCTCTCGCGGCGGCGATTGGCGTTGCCTCGAAGGTCCCCGTTGCTGGAGAGGGGGGCCCGCGAAGCGGGGGGGAACCGTGCAAACTGGTTCCCAGGGGGACCGGGGAGCTAGAGGCAATGCCATGAGCCAAGCCGAAGAGAGGGATTCTCCCGGAGATGGGAGAAGAACCGTTTATCTCCCTATTCTCATTCGTTGACAGGGCCCCGGGAAGGCCCCTACAATGGCCGCGGAAGCCGACACCATGGCCCGCCGCAAGTTCCGCAACCCCTTCCCCACCGTCGACATCATCATAGAGGTCAGGGAAGGCCGGAGGCGGCGGGGCATCGTGCTCATCGAGCGCCGGAACCCGCCGCCCGGCTGGGCGCTGCCCGGCGGCTTCGTCGATTACGGCGAGACGCTCGAGGCCGCCGCCGTGCGCGAGGCCCGCGAGGAGACCTCGCTCGACGTCGAGCTCGTCGGCCAGCTCGGCGCCTACTCGGACCCGGCCCGGGACCCGCGCTGCCACACCATCTCGACGGTCTTCCTGGCCCGGGCCGAGGGACGGCCCCGGGGCGCCGACGACGCCCGGCGGGCCGTCATCGCCGACCCCCGCGACCGGAGCCGGCCGCTGGCCTTCGATCACCGCCGGATCCTCGACGACTATCTCGCCTCCGGGAAAGGACTCTGCCCATGTCCGAGAACGACGACCGCCGCGAAGCGAAAGACGACGGCGACCTCGTCGAGGTCGCGCGCGTCAACGGCCCGTTTGAAGCGGAGCTGATCGAGAACTTCCTGGCCAGCCACGGCATCGCCTCCATCGTCCGCGGCCGGACCGCGCCGTTCGTCTACCCGCTGACGGTCGACGGCCTGGCCGAGTTCAAGGTCCTGGTCGTGCGGGACGACGCCGAAAAGGCCCGCGATCTCATCGCCGCCAGGCCCGCGCCGGACGACGATCCGGACGCCCCCGGCCGGACCTGACGCCGGGAGGCTCTCTCCCCCCAACGGCTGGTATCCACCGGCCTCTTGCCGCCCACTTTTGGGGCCCCCTTAGAATCGGCCTTTTCCGGGCTTTTTTTGCTTGACAAGCCCCCTTATTCTTCATATATTTGGGACGAAACGGGACAAAGCGGGACGAAGCAGAAATGGCCAATGTTCTTATCGGCAGTTACACCGCCCGCGTCGACGCCAGCGGACGCGTCAAAATCCCGGAAAAATTCCGCGAGGTCATCGAGCAGGTGTACGGCCAGGACCTGTTCGTGACCTCCATGTCCGACGAATCGATCAAGATCTATCCCCTCAGCGTCTGGCTGGCCATGACCGACCTGGCCGCCGAAGGCGCCCTGCACCTCCGCCCCGATGTCCGCAAGTTCATGCTGCGCGTCAACCGGAACGGCTCGCGCCACGAGCTCGACTCCAAGGGCCGGGTCCTGATCAGCCAGGCCCTCCGGGAGAAGGCCAAGCTTCACGACGAGGTCGAGGTCGTCGGCCTGTCCAACCATCTGGAGATCTGGAACAAGGACGTTCTCGACGGAGCTCTCGAGGAGAAACCGCTCTCGGACGAGGATTTCGAGAGCATTTCCCGCCTGGTCCCTCGAGGAAAGCCGGAATGACGGAGAACGGACATCAGCCGGTCCTGCCCGCCGAAGTCATCGAATTCCTTGACCCGGTGCGAGCGGGCGTCTACGTCGACTGCACCCTGGGGCTGGCCGGCCACGCCCTGGCCGTCCTGAAGAAGAACCCGCGGGCCCGCCTGATCGGCATCGACCGCGACGGCAGCTCGCTCGAGGCGGCCCGGGAGCGGCTGAAGCCGTTCGCCCGGCGGGTCACGCTCTACCAGGCCGATTTCAAGGACCTGGGCGCCCTGGACATCCCCTTCGCCGAGGTTCGCGGCTTCCTGGCCGACCTGGGCATCTCGTCCTTCCAGCTGGACGCTCCGGAGCGGGGCTTCAGCTACATGCACGAAGGGCCGCTCGACATGCGCGTCGACCGGCGGACCCGGACGACGGCCGGCAAGATCCTTCACGACTACCCCGAGCAGAAGCTGGCCGAAATGTTCGCCCGCTACGGCGAGCTCGATCAGACCCGCCGGCTGGCCCGGGAGATCGCCCACGTGCGCAAGCTCGGCCGGCTGGAAACGACGGGCGACCTGCGCGTCCTGATCGAGCGCCTCTACCGCTGGCGGCCGCAGAAGGGGCGCATCCATCCCGCGGCCAAGGCCTTCCAGGCCCTGCGCATCGAGGTCAACGGCGAGCTGGCCGGGCTCGGCGAGTTCCTCGCGGACACGGTCCGCCGCTCCGTCCCTGGCACCCGTTTCGTCGTCATCTCCTTCCATTCGCTCGAGGACCGCATCGTCAAGCGGGCCTTCCAGGCCCTGGCCGCCCCGGACGAGGGCGGGCCTCTGGCGGCGATCCTGACCCGCAAGCCGGTCATGGCCTCGGAGGCCGAAGTGGCCGCCAATCCCCGGGCCCGCTCGGCCAAGCTGCGGGCGGCGGAGAGGATCTAGTGGTCCGGCACAAGTGGAACCTGAAGGGCATCGCCCTCGGCGCGGCCGTGGCCGTCACGGCCGCCGGCGTCCTGACCTTCTACGTCTGGTACCAGACCGAATCGGTCCAGCTCGGCCTCGAGATCCACAAGTGCGACGCCCGGATCCGGGAGATTGAGAAGGCCATCGAAGCCCTCAAGCTGAAGCGGGCCGCCCTGCTCGATCCCGGCCGCGTCGAAGCGATCGCCCGCGAGAAGCTGGGCCTGACCGACCCGTCCAACGCCGATGTCGTCTTCCGGACGGCGGACGCTCCCCGTTGAGGCCGCGACCATGAGATCCTTCTACGAGAGCGACATCCGCCGGCGGATCAAGTTCCTGGCCGCCGTCCTGGCCGTCTGGTGCCTCGTCGTCGCCGGGCGGCTCGTCCAGATCCAGATCTTCGGCCACGCCCGGGCCAAGGCCATCGTCCAGCGCCAGACCCAGGACATGGTCAAGATCGAGCCCCGGCGCGGCAGCATATTCGACCGCAACGGCGAGATCCTGGCCTGCAGCCTGGACTCCCCCTCCGTGGCCATCCGCCACATCGACAGGGAAACGGCCGGGCAGGAGCGCGACAAGGTCCTCGAGCTGCAGCGGGCCCTGGACCTTCCGGCGAGCGAGGCCTCCCGCATCCTCGGCCGCCTGCGCGACCAGGCCAAGTACACCTACGTCAAGAAGCGCATCCCCGAGGAGGAAGCCGCCGCGGCCCTGGCCCTGAAGCTGGCCGGGGTCGAGCTCGAGCCGGCGACGCGGCGCTACTATCCCCACGGCGCCCTGGCCGCCCACATCCTCGGCGGCATGAGCCCCGAAGGCGAGAACCGGAGCGGGGTCGAGGCCCGCTATCATGACCGCCTGAAAGGCCAGCCTGGCCAGCAGATCACCTACGAGGTCGGCGGCGGCCGCAACTACCAGGCCCAGGTCCTCAAGTCGCCCGTGCCCGGCCAGGACCTGACCCTGACGATCGACGCGACGATGCAGTACATCGTCGAGAAGGAGCTGGCCCGGGCCATCGTCGAGCACCAGGCCGCTTGGGGCTCGGTCATCGTCATGGACCCCCCGACCGGCGAGATCCTGGCCCTGGCCAATTGGCCGGCCTACGATGTCAACCAGTATCCCTACCCCCCGGAGGCCGAAGCGAACCGGGCCGTCCAGGCCAGCTATGAGCCGGGCTCGACGTTCAAGATCGTCACCGCCGCCGCAGCCCGCGAACGGGGCCGGGTCGGCTACGGCGAGCTCTTCGACTGCTCGGCCGGCTCGATCCGGGTCGGCGGCACGGTCATCACCGACCACGAGCGCGTCGGCATCCTGAGCTTCCCCCAGGTCCTCATCCATTCCTCCAACGTCGGCACGGTCCTATTCGCCCAGCGGCTGACCGTCCCGGAGTACCTGGAAACCATCAAGGGCTTCGGGTTCGGGGCCCGGACCGGCGTCGACCTGCCCCGGGAGTCCTCGGGCCGCGTCTGGCCGGCCAACGTCTGGACGAAGAGCTCCCTGCCGCACGTGGCCATCGGCTACGAGGTCCGGGTCACGGCCCTCCAGACGCTGGTGGCCATGAACGCCTTCGCCGTCGGCGGCCGTCTCGTCCGCCCCCACGTGGTCCGCGGGGCCGAGGCGGCCGCGGCCGGCACGGCGATCGAGGACGGCGACAACGCCGGCCGGGCCGTCAGCCCCAAGACGGCCGCCGAGCTCGTCGACCGCGTCTTCGCCGAGGTCGTCGAGCAGGGCACGGCCAAGGACGGCCGGATCGACGGCTTCGGCGCGGCCGGCAAGACCGGCACGGCCCAGAAATACGACGACGCCCTCAAGTCCTACACCAAGAAATATACGGCCTCGTTCGTCGGCTTTACGCCGCTCGAGCGGCCGCGCCTGTCCCTCATCGTCGTCCTCGACGCCCCCAAGGAAGCCTACTACGGCGGCCAGGCTTGCGCCCCCGTGTTCCGGGACATCGCCGGCCAGATCCTGCGCTATCTCCGGGTCGCCCCGGAGCGGCCGCTGCCGCCCGACGACCCGAAGGCCGGCCGGCGGAAGGAGAAGCGCGCTTGAAGCTGACCGACGTCCTGCGCGACATCCCCGTCGAGGCCCGCTCCGGAGCCGGCGACGAGGAGATCTCCGGCATCGCCTACAATTCCAAGCGCGTCCGGCCCGGGAACCTCTTCGCCGCCCTGCCGGGAGCCGCCCGCAACGGCCTGGACTTCGTGGCCGAGGCGGCCGGCCTCGGCGCTGCGGCCGTGCTGTCGGCCTGGCCCCGCCCGGCCTCCGCCGGCCTGGCCTGGGTCCAGGTGGCCGACGCCCGGGCCGCCCTGGCCCTGGCCGCGGCTAACTTCTACGGCCGGCCGGCCGACCGTCTGAAGGTCATCGGCGTCACCGGGACCAAGGGCAAGACCACGACCACCTTCATCATCGAGGAGATCCTGCGGACGGCCGGCTTCGCGCCCGGCCTGATCGGGACCATCGAGTACCGCCGCCCCGGCTGGCGCATGGACGCGCCCCGGACGACGCCCGAGTCCTCCGACCTCCAGGCCCTGCTGCGGGACTTCCTCGACGCCGGGGTCAGCCACGCCGTCATGGAGGTTTCGTCGCACGCCCTCGAGCAGAAAAGGGTCTGGGGCGTCGGCTACGACGTCGCCGTCTTCACCAACCTCAGCGGCGAGCACCTCGATTACCACCCCGGCATGGAGGCCTACTTCGAGGCCAAGAAGAAGCTGTTCTTCCTCGACCACAAGAAGAGCACGGCCGTGGTCAACGGAGACGATCCATGGGGCCAGAAGCTCGTGGCCGAGCTGCCCATGGCCACGGTCACCTTCGGGCTCGAGCCGGCGGCCATCGTCCGGGCCCTCAAGTACGTCCCGTCCGGCGAGGGCATCGACGCCCAGGTCGCCTACCCCGGCGGCACGATGCGGCTGCAGTCGGCCCTGATCGGCCGCCACAACCTCTACAACCTGCTGGCCGCGACCGGGGCCACGCTGGCGCTGGGCGTCTCCGCGGCGGACATCGTCAAGGGCGTGGCCGCGCTCCAAGGCGTCCCGGGCCGCTTCGAGAGGGTGGCCAACAACCGCGGGCTGACCATCGTCGTCGATTACGCCCACACCGACAGGGCCCTGGAGAGCCTGCTCGTGACCGCCCGCGAGCTCAAGCCCCGCCGCGTCGTCCTGGTCTTCGGCGCCGGCGGCGACCGCGACCGGGAGAAGCGGGAGCGCATGGGCCGCGTCGCCGCCCGTCTGGCCGATTGGACGGTCCTGACCTCGGACAATCCCCGCACCGAGGATCCCCGGGAGATCATCGCCGCCATCGAGCAGGGCTTTGCCAGGGAAGGCGTCCGGTCCTACGAGGTGGAGCCCGACCGGCGCCAGGCCATCGGTCGGGCCCTGGCCGCGGCCAACAAGGGCGACATCGTGCTCATCGCCGGCAAGGGCCACGAGACCTATCAGGTCTTCAAGGACCGGACCGTCCATTTCAGCGACGCCGAGGTCGTCGGCGAGACGCTGCGCGGGCTGGAGGCCGCCTGACCATGGCCGCGCTGAAGCTCGACGCCGTCGCCCGGATCGCGGGGGGGACGATCCTCCGGGGGGCCGCCGATCTCGTCTTCACGAGCTATGCCATCGACTCCCGGCTCTGCGGGCCGGGAAGCCTTTTCTTCGCCGTGCCGGGACGGCGGGACGGCCACGACTTCGTCGCCGCCGCGGCCGCCGCCGGAGCGGCCGGCGCGGTCGTGACCCGGCCGGTCCCGGACCTGCCGCCGGGCTTCGCCCTTGTGTCCGTCCCGGACACGGTGGCCGCCCTCCAGGCCCTGGCCCGCGGCGTCCTGGCCCGCCGGCCGGTCAAGGTCGTCGGCGTCACCGGCAGCGTCGGCAAGACGACGGCCAAGGAGTTCGCGGCCGCCCTCCTGGCGCGGCGCTTCCGGGTTCTCAGGTCCGAGGGCAACTTCAACAATCATCTCGGCCTGGCCCTGTCGCTGCTGCGCCTCGAGCCCGCCCATGAGGTCGCCGTCCTGGAGATGGGCATGAGCGCGCCGGGCGAGATCCTGGCCCTGACCCGCATCGCCCCGCCGGACGTGGCCGTGATCACCAACGTCAGCCCGGTCCACCTCGAGTTCTTCGGCGGCCTCGGGGAGATCGCCCGGGCCAAGAAGGAGATCCTCGACGGCGCCAAGCCCGGCGCGACGGCCGTCCTGAACGGCGACGATCCACTCGTCCTGGAGGCCGCCGCCGGCTTCGCCGGGCCGAAGGTCCTCTTCGGCCTGGAGCCGGGCTGCCAGGTCCGGGCCGAGGACGTCGTCTCCCGGGGCTATGACGGCTTCGACCTCCTCCTGCGCTACGGGAAGGAATCCGGCCGCGTCCTACTGCCCTGCGTCAACCGCTCCTCCGTGTCCAACCTGCTGGCCGCCGCGGCCGTCGGGCTGGTTTTCGGCCTGGGCCTGGACGAGATCCTCCCGGCCGTCCGGAACTTCCGGCCGGCCGCGATGCGGGGCGCGATCGTCGAGGCCGGGCGGGGCCTGCGCCTCTACGACGATTCCTACAATTCGAATCCCCGGGCCCTGGAGGCCGCGCTGGCCAGCCTGGCCGTCCTGCCGGCCGCCCGCCGGGTGGCCGTGCTGGCCGACATGCTCGAGCTCGGCCCGGACGGGCCGGAGTTCCACCGCCAGGCCGGCCGGACCGTGGCCCGGACCGGCTGGGACGTTTTGATCGCGGTCGGCCCCCTGGCCGCCTCGATCGCCGACGGCGCGGCCGCCGCCGGCATGCCCGCCGCCGCCATCCACCGCTTCGCCGACGCGGCGGCCGCCGCCGCGGCCCTGCCGGACCTCGTCCGCGACGGCGACCTGGTCCTGGTCAAGGGCTCGCGGGGCATGAGGACCGAGACCGTCGTCCAGGCCCTGCGGGCCCGAGGAAAGGAGTAGGCCGTGCTGTACTGGCTGCTCGTTCCGCTCAGCAAGAGCTTCTTCCTGTTCAACGTTTTCCGCTACATCACGGTCCGAACGGCCCTGGCCGGCATCACCGCCCTGGTCCTTATGTTCGCCCTGGGCCCCTGGTTCATCCGCCGCCTCGAGCGCGGCCGGATCGGCCAGGAGATCAGGAGCGACGGCCCGAAGGCCCATCTGGCCAAGAAGGGAACGCCGTCCATGGGCGGCGTCCTGATCATCTTCAGCGCCGCCGCGACGACGCTCCTCTGGGGCGACCTGGGCAACCCCTACGTCTGGGTGGCCCTGGGCTCGATGGTCCTGTTCGGGCTCATCGGGCTTCTCGACGACGTCCTCAAGTTCCGCCGCCGGCAGTCCCTGGGCCTGCGGCCCGGGCAAAAGATGGCCCTCCAGATCGTCCTGGCGGCGGCCGTGGGGCTGGTCTTCATCTGGCTGGGCGCCCACGGCCAGTTCCGGCTCGACCTGAGCTTCCCCTTCTTCAAGAAATGGATCCCCTACCTCGGCTGGTTCTACCTGCCGTGGATCACGTTCATCCTGGTCGGTTCCTCCAACGCCGTCAACCTGGCCGACGGCCTGGACGGCCTGGCCATCGGCCTGACCCTGATCAGCGTCACGGCCCTGACGGCCCTGACCTACGTCGCCGGCAACGTCAAGTGGTCCGGCTACCTCAACATCCCCTACGTGCCGCCGGCGGCCGAGCTGACCGTCTTCGCCGGCGCGCTGGCCGGGGCCTGCCTCGGCTTCCTGTGGTTCAACTGCCACCCGGCCCAGATCTTCATGGGCGACGTCGGCGCCCTGTCGCTCGGCGCGACCATGGCCGTCATCGCCCTGCTGATCAAGCAGGAGTTCCTGCTCTTCACCGTGGCCGGCGTGTTCATCCTGGAAGCCCTGTCGGTCCTCCTCCAGGTCTCGTACTTCAAGATCAGCGGCGGCAAGCGCATCTTCCGGATGGCCCCGCTCCACCACCATTTCGAGCTGTCCGGCTGGCCGGAGAGCCGGGTGGTCGTCCGGTTCTGGATCCTGGGCATCATCTTCGCCCTGTTCAGCCTGTCGACCCTGAAGCTGAGATAGACATGGAACTCCGCGGCAAGAACGTCCTGATCGTCGGCTTCGAGCGGACCGGCGAAGCCCTGGCCCGCTTCCTAGCCGGCCGCGGCGCCCGGGTCCGGGTCACGGAGAAGAAGCCGGCCGCGGCCTTCGGGCCCAGGATCGGGAAGTTCGCCGCCCTGGGGGTCGACTTCGAGACCGGCGGGCACCGGGCCGAGTCCTTCCTGGCCGCCGACCTCATCGTCCCCAGCCCCGGCGTCCCGCCCATCGCCGAGATCCGGGCCGCCCGCGACAAGGGCGTGCCGGTCCTGTCGGAGATCGAGCTGGCCTACATTTTCCTGCGGGGCCGGATCGTCGGCATCACCGGCTCGAACGGCAAGTCGACCACGACCACCCTGGTTCACGCCATCCTCAGGGACGCCGGCCTGCGGGCCCGCCTGGCCGGGAACATCGGCACCCCGCTCGTCTCGTTCGTCGACCGCAGCCGCGACGACGACATCTACGTCACCGAGATCTCGAGCTTCCAGCTCGAATACACCGAACGCTTCACCCCGGCCGTGGCCGCCCTGCTCAACGTCTCCGAGAACCATATCGACTGGCACGGCACCTTCGAGAGCTACTTCGCGGCCAAGAAGAAGCTCATCACCCGCCTGGGCCCGGAGGGCTGGGCCGTGCTCAACCGCGACGACGCCCGGGTCTGGGCCCTGCGGCCCGAGACGCGGGCCGGGATCCGCGGCTTCAGCCGCAAGCGCCCGCCGGCCCGCGGCGCCGGCGTCGAGGACGGCTGGGTCGTCGTCCGCGACAGCGCGACCGAGCGGGTCCTGCCCGTAGCGGCGATCCGCCTGCCGGGCGCCCACAACCTGGAGAACGTCCTGGCGGCGGCGGCCATCGGCCGCCTCCTGGGCGCGGCCCCGGCCTCGATGGGCCGGACCATCCGGGCCTTCCGCGGCCTCGAGCACCGGCTGGAGGACGTCCTGGCGGTCCGCGGCGTGCGCTTCGTCAACGACTCCAAGGCCACGACCGTCGACGCCACCCTCAAGGCCCTGGCCAGCTTCGACCGCCCGGTCGTCCTCATCCTGGGCGGCCGCGGCAAGGGCGGCGACTTCGCCCCGCTCCGGACGGCCGTCCGGCGGCGGGCCCGTTCGGTCGTCCTTGTCGGCGAGGCGGCGGACCAGATCGAGAAGGCCCTCGGCGGCGTCGTCCCCGTCGATCGGGCCGCGGACTACCGCCAGGTCGTCCGGACGGCCTTCGCCCGGGCCCGCCGGGGCGACGTCGTCCTGCTGGCCCCGGCCGCCACGAGCTGGGACATGTTCAGGGACTTCGAGGAGCGCGGCCGGACCTTCAAGCGCGAGGTCCGCCGCCTGGCCGCGGCCCTGCGGCCGAAGGGAGAACGGTCATGAGCGCCCGCCGGCCGGGCTTCGACCTGCCGCTCCTGGCGGTCACGCTCGTCCTTGTCGGCCTGGGCGTCTTCTTCGTCTTCAGCTCGTCGGGCTTCATGGCCCGCGAGAAGTACAACCAGTCGTTCCACTTCATGGTCCAACAGATCATCGGCGCCGCGGCCGGCCTCCTGGTCATAGCCTTCCTGGTGAAGGTCAGGAAGTCCTTCTTCCTCCAGACGCCCTTCGTCTACGGCCTTCTCGGCCTGACCCTCGTTCTGCTGGCCCTTTGCCTGGCCATGCCGGCGGTGGCCCGGACCAACCGCTGGGTCATCCTCGGCGGGCTTCGCTTCCAGCCCTCCGAGCTGGCCAAGATCAGCCTGATCCTCTTCCTGGCCGTCTACGCCGAGGCCCGCAAGGACACGATCAACCAGCTGAAGACGCTGGCCGCGCCGGCGGCCGTCATCGCCGCCGCCGTCGCCCTGGTGCTCGTCGAGCCCGATTTCGGCACGGCCGTCCTGCTGGCCGGCCTGGCGGCCATGATCCTGTTCATGGGCGGGCTCAAGTTCCGCTATATCGCCGCCGCCGGCCTGGTGGCCCTGGCCCTGTTCGGCTTCTACCTGTTCCGGGCGGACTACCGGGTCCAGCGCCTCCAGGGCTTCCTGTCCGCCGAAAAGGACATCCTCGGCAGCGGCTACCAGGTCGACCAGTCCAAGCTAGCCTTCGGCACGGGCGGGCTCCTCGGCGTCGGCCCCGGCCAGTCGACCCAAAAGCTCAACTTCCTGCCTTTCGCCCACACGGACTTCATCTTCGCCATCGTCGGCGAAGAGACCGGGCTCGCCGGGACCCTGGCCATCCTCGGCCTGTACGTCCTCTTCCTCTGGCGGGGGCTGCGGATCTCGCTCTCGGCCCCGAGCCCGTCCACCAAGATGATCGCCGCCGGCCTGACCCTGGCCGTCGTGGCCCAGGCCTTCATGAACATATCTATCGTCCTCGGCCTCGGTCCGGCCAAGGGCACGCCGCTGCCGCTGCTGTCCTACGGCCGGTCGTCGCTCTTCTGCACCCTGGTCGCGGTCGGCATCATCCTCCACATCAGCGGCAAGCGGGGCGACACTTGGGGAACGGTGAAGATATGAAGCGCGCCCGGGTCATCATCAGCGGCGGCGGCACGGGCGGCCACCTCTACCCCGCCCTGGTCGTCGGCCGGACGCTCGCGGCCCTGGACCCGGCGATCGAGCTGACCTACGTCGGGACCGGGCGCGAGGTCGAGGGCCGGATAATGGCCAGCCACGGCGTGAGCTTCATCCCCATGCGCATCGAGGGGCTCAAGAGCCGCGGCCTCAAGACCGTCCGCGGCCTGTTCATCCTGCCCCTCTCGTTCGTCCAGGCGCTGGGGATCCTCCTGCGGATCCGGCCGTCGCTCGTCATCGGCGTCGGCGGCTACAGCTCGGGGCCGATCGTCCTGCTGGCCTCCTGGCTGCGCGTCCCGACGCTCATCCTGGAGCAGAACGTCCGGCCGGGATTCACCAACCGCCTGCTCGTCCGCTGGGTCCGCCGGGCCGTCGCGGCCTTCCCCTCGACCCTGCCGTACCTCCGGGGCAAGGGCGTCGTCCTCGGCAACCCGGTCCGCGAGGAGTTCTACCGGCTGCCGGCCAAGACGCGCGGCCCGGTCCTCGAGGTCCTCGTCTTCGGCGGCAGCCAGGGCTCCCACGTTCTCAACACCCGCGTCGTCGAGGCCCTGCCGCTCCTGGCTGCGGCCGGGGACCGCATCCGCCTGACCCATCAGACCGGCACCGCCGACCTGGAGGCCGTGGCCGCCGCCTACAAGGCCGGCGGCTTCGCCCGGGCCGAGGTGGCCGCCTACATCCCCGACATGCCCGCTTATTTCGGCCGGGCCGACCTGGTCGTCTGCCGGGCCGGGGCGACCACCCTGGCCGAGCTCATCGCCGCCCGCAAGGCGGCCATCCTCGTCCCCTTCGCCGGGGCCGCCGAGGACCACCAGACCTTCAACGCCCGCGAGCTCGCCGCGGCCGGAGCGGCCGTCGTCCTGACCGAGGCCGAGGCCACGCCCGCAGCCCTGGCGGACCTGATCCTGCGCTTCGCCGGCGACCCCAAGGAGATCGAGGCCCTGGAGCGGAATATAGCCGGCCTCCAGCCCGAGGACCCGGCCGGCCGCATCGCCCGCCTCTGCCTGTCCCTGCTGGAACGCCCGGCCAAGGAGACCGCGTCGTGACCAAGAAAGGCTATCGCAAGCTCAACCATATCCACATGGTCGGCATCGGCGGCACGGGCATGAACGGCATCGCCGAGGTCCTGCTCAACCTCGGCTACCGGGTCTCCGGCTCCGACCTCCAGGAGAACGACGCCACCCGCCGCCTCCGCGGCCTGGGCGCGACGATCTCCATCGGTCACCGGGCCGAGAACCTCCGGGACGCCGACGTCGTCGTCATCTCCTCGGCCGTGCGCGAGGACAACGTCGAGGTCGAGAAGGCCCGGACCCGCCTCATCCCGGTCATCCCCCGGGCCGAGATGCTGGCCGAGCTGATGCGGATGAAGAACGGCATCGCCGTAGCCGGCTCCCACGGCAAGACGACGACGACCTCGATGACGGCCCTCGTCCTCGAGGCCGGCGGCTTCGATCCGACCATCATCGTCGGCGGCCGCCTGAACACCATAGGGGCCAACGCCAAGCTCGGCGCCGGCGACTTCATGGTCGCCGAGGCCGACGAGAGCGACCGCTCCTTCCTCTTCCTCTCGCCGTTCATCGCCGTGCTGACCAACATCGACGAGGAGCACCTGGACCAATACCGCGGCCTCGACGACCTCAAGACGACCTTCGTCAACTTCGCCAACAAGGTCCCCTTCTACTGCCCGGTCATCCTCTGCCTCGACGACCCCAGCCTCCAGAGCATCATCCCCCAGATCGAGCGCCGGGTCATCACCTACGGCTTCTCCGCCCAGTCCGACCTGACGGCCCGCGACTGGACCTTCGACGAGTTCCGCAGCTCCTCGACCCTGTTCTCCCGGGGCAAGCGCCTGGGGACGATGCGGCTTCAGGTCCCGGGCCTGCACAACATCCTCAACGCCATGGCCGCGGCCGCCGTCGGCCTGGACCTCGACATCCCCGCCCGGACGATCCTCGAGGCCCTGGAGAGCTACACGGGCACGGGCCGGCGCTTCGAGCTGCGCAAGGTCGTCGACGACATCATGGTCGTCGAGGACTACGCCCACCACCCGACCGAGATCAAGGCCACCCTCGAGGCGGCCAGGCGCGGCTGGCCCCGCCGGGTCGTGGCCGTCTTCCAGCCTCACCGCTACACCCGGCTCTCGAAGCTGATGACGGTCTTCGCCACGGCCTTCAACCAGGCCGACGTCCTGGTCCTGACCGAGATCTACCCGGCCGGCGAGGACCCCATCCCCGGCGTCAGCGGCAAGGCCCTCTACGAGGAGGTCCGCCAGTTCGGGCACAAGCAGGTCCATTTCGAGCCCGACCTCAAGAACCTTCCCGGCCTGTTGCGGACGCTTCTCGCGCCCGGCGACATCCTGCTCGTCCTCGGGGCCGGCAACATCAGCCGGACCATCCCCGACATCATCGCCCGCCTGGAAGCCAAGGACTGACATGGCGACCGTGATCGGCGACCTGGGACGGGAGAGAAAGCCCTCTCTCTTCGTCCGCCGCCTCGGCCTGCGCTCCGGCGAGAAGGCCCCGGCCCTGCGCAAGGGCCGGCGCCGCCGCGTCTTCGGAGTCCGCCAGGTCGTGGTCCTTCTGGCGCTCCAGGCCGCCTTCTTCGTCGCCCTCCGCGAGGCCTGGCTCTTCCTCGTCACCTGGGACGAGCTGACCATCCGCAAGGTCGCCGTGACCTGCGCCAAGCCTGAGCTCAGGCGGGCCCTGGAGGCCTACTACGCCATGCCCCGGCTGGGCAACATCCTCCTCTGCGACCTCGAGGCCGTGCGGACGCAGGTCCGGCGGCTGGCCTGGGTCAAGGACGCCGGCGTCCAGAAGGTCTTCCCCTCAGGCCTGCGCATCACCGTCGTCGAGCGGACCCCGTTCCTCCTGCTCGAGCGCGGCGGCCTGTGGCTGGCCGACGAGGAGGGGCGGCCGCTCGAGCCGGTCTACTCGCCCGACGAATACGCCCTGCCCGTCGTTTCGGACGAGACCGGCTTCGCCGCCGGCTTCGCCGAGAAATGGGAGGCCGCCCGCCGCTGCTGGCGCAGCCTGCCGCCGGGCGAACAGCGCCAGCTCGTCGGCGTCCGCTGCAGCGACTACGGCACGCTGGAGCTGGCCTTCCGCGACGACCCGGTGCGGGTCGTCGTCGCCGCCGCCGCGCCGGCCGATGGCCTGGCCGGCTTCCGGGCCGGACGGGCCGGCTGGGAAGGGCTTTTCGGGCCGCTGGCGCTGGCCAACATGAGCTATGACGGCCGGGTCTACCTGCGGCCCGCCGAACCCGCCGGGGACGACCTCCCCCAGCCTGACAAAGGAGACTG
Source organism: Acidobacteriota bacterium (assembly GCA_022711665.1). Lineage (GTDB taxonomy): Bacteria > Acidobacteriota > Aminicenantia > Aminicenantales > Saccharicenantaceae > RBG-16-66-30. Next base: position 51,681 of record JAKLEN010000002.1, read on the forward strand.
AGGCATGCCCAAGAACAGCTACATCGTCGCATTCGACATCGGCACGCGCAAGGTCGTGGCCATCATCGGCGAGGTGACCGAGGAGCGCAAGATCGAGATCATCGGCATCGGCACGGCCGATTCCCACGGCCTGCGCAAGGGCGTCGTCGTCGACCTCGAGGCCACGACCACGGCCCTCAAGAAGGCCCAGGAGGAGGCCGAGCTCATGGCCGGCGTCGAGATCGACTCGGCCTTCTTCGGCATCTCCGGGGCCCACATCAAGAGCTTCAACAGCCGCGGCGTCGTGGCCGTCTCGGGCAAGAACCGGGAGATCACCCGCGAGGACGTCCGCCGCGTCGTCGACCAGTCCAAGGCCATCCCCATACCGCCGGACCGGGAGATCATCCACATCATCCCCCAGGAGTTCATCGTCGACGACCAGGACGGCATCAAGGACCCGGTCGGCATGAGCGGCATCAAGCTCGAGGTCAACGTCCACATCATCACCGCCGCCCTGACCTCGCTCCAGAACCTCAAGAGCTGCGTCGAGCGGGCCGGCATCGGCATCGAGGAGATCGTCCTCAACCAGATCGCCACGGCCCAGGCCGTCCTGACCCAGGACGAGCGCGAGCTCGGCGTCGGCCAGATCGACATCGGCGCCGGCACGACCGAGGTGGCCATCTACGAGCGCGGCAGCCTCTGGTACACGGCCACCATCCCCATCGGCGGCGACAACTTCACCAACGACATCGCCGTCGGCCTGCGGACGCCCATCCCCGAGGCCGAGCGGATCAAGAAGAAGTACGGCTGCATCGCCGGGCCGCCCGTCGAGGAGCAGGAGACGATCGAGGTGCCCTCGGTCGGCAAGGGCCGCAAGCCCCGGGTCCTGTCGCGCCAGCTCCTGGCCGACATCATCCAGCCCCGGGCCGAGGAGATCTTCCGGCTGGTCGACTCCGACATCAAGCGCATGGGCTACGACAAGTCCCTCAACTCCGGCATCGTGCTGACCGGCGGCACGGCCCTCCTCGAGGGTCTCGAGGAGGTGGCCGAGGAGATCTTCGACCTGCCGGTGCGGCGCGGCGACCCCGGCGGCGTCGGCGGCCTCGTCGACCGCGTCTCGACCCCCGACTTCGCCACGGCCGTTGGGCTCGTTCTCTACGGCTTCCACATCTGGCAGGACCGCGGGCTGGCCAAAGACCGCAAGAAGGGCGCCTTCGCCCGCTTCAAGGACTGGTTCAAGGAAGGATAAGGAGGACATCATGAACGACGAATCCCGGCTGAAGTTCCACCTCGTCGAAGACCAGCTCGGCGCCAAGATCAAGGTCATCGGGCTCGGCGGGGGCGGCGGCAACGCCGTCAACCGCATGATCGAGCACGGCGTCCAGGGCGTCGAGTTCATCGCCGTCAATACCGACCTCCAGGCCCTCAACGCCAACCGGGCCCGGACGAAGATCCCGATCGGGCAGAAGCTGACCAAGGGCCTCGGCTCCGGCGGCCGGCCCGAGACCGGGCGCCAGGCGGCCATGGAAGACACAGAGAGGCTCGTCGAGATCCTCCAGGGCGCCGATATGATCTTCCTGACCACGGGCCTCGGCGGCGGCACGGGCACGGGCTCGACCCCGATCATCGCCAACATCGCCGCCGAGATGGACATCCTGGTCATCGCCATCGTCACCCTGCCCTTCGGCTTCGAAGGCAAGGTCCGGATGCGCCAGGCCGAGGAAGGCCTCAAGGAGCTCAAGACGGCCGTGGACACGGTCATCGCCATCCCCAACGAGCGCCTCCTCCAGACGGTCAACATCAACACCTCAGTCCAGGACGCCTTCCGGCTGGCCGACGACATCCTCCGCCAGGCGGCCCAGGGCATCTCCGACCTGATCACTAAGCCCGGCCTCATCAACCTCGACTTCGCCGACGTCAAGTCGGTCATGAAGGGCATGGGCATGGCCTTCATGGGCACGGGCCTGGCCGCGGGCGAGAACCGGGCCCTGGAGGCGGCCGAGAAGGCCATCTCCTCGCCGCTGCTCGTCGACACCTCCATCGAGGGCGCCCACGGCGTCCTCATCAACATCACCGGCGGCAAGACCATGACCCTGCACGAGGTCTCCAAGGCCTCGCAGCTCATCCACAGCATGGCCGACCCCGACGCCAACATCATCTTCGGCACGGTCATCGACGAGAGCATGAAGGACACGGTCAAGGTCACGGTCATCGCCACCGGCTTCGACCAGCCGGCGGACAAGCCCGCCGTGGCCGCGCCGACGCCGGCCGCCCTGGAGGAGCCGGAGCGCGGTTCGGTCCGGGCCAGGACCCCGGCCCCCTTCCCCGTCCAGCAGCAGACCCCGCCCTATTTCTTCGAGGGCCGGGGCGGCGGCAACACCGCTCCGGTCTGGGAGCCGACCACCGTGTCCGACAAGCAGTGGGAGCACCTGGAGACGCCGGCCTTCATCCGCCGGACCAAGCATTCGGCGATGAGGAAGACCCCCCATGATATCAGCTGATCTCGTTGTCGCCGGCTGCCGCGAGCTCGTGACCTGCGCCGGGGCCCTGCCCAAGCGCGGCCCGGAGATGCGGCGGATCGGCGCCGTCGAGAACGGCTGGGTGGCCTCGTCGGGAGGCACGATCGTCTTCGCCGGGACCGAGGAGGAGTTCCAGGCCGGCGTCGCCCCCGCGCCGGGCGCGGTCACCATCGACGCCCGGGGCTTCGTCGCCCTGCCCGGCTTCGTCGACGCTCACACCCATCTCCCCTTCGCCGGGGACCGGGCCCGCGAGTTCGGCCTGCGCATCCAGGGCTGGACCTACCAGCAGCTGGCCGAGCGCGGCATGGGCATCCAGACCACGGTCAAGGCCACGCGGGCGGCGTCGCTCGACGACATCCTGGCCCTGACGCTCAAGCGCCTCGACCGGATGCTCCTCACGGGCACGACGACGGCCGAGGCCAAGAGCGGCTACGGCCTCAACCTCGAGGACGAGCTGAAGCAGCTCGAGGCCCTGCGCCAGGCCGACATCCTCCACCCGGTGGACGTCGTCCCGACCTTCATGGGGGCCCACGACATCGCGCCCGAATACCGCGACCGGCGCGGCGAGTACGTCCGCCTGCTCGTCGAGACCCTTATCCCCGAGGTCGGCCGGCGCGGCCTGGCCGAGTTCTTCGACGTCTTCTGCGAGCCGAGCGCCTTCAGCCTCGAGGAAACGCGGACGCTCGCGGCCGCGGCCAAGGCGGCCGGCTTCAAGATCAAGGTCCACGCCGACGAGTTCGTCAGCCTGGGCGGGGCCGAGCTGGCCGCGGAGGCCGGCGCGGTCTCGGCCGAGCATCTCATCGCCGTCTCCGAGGAAGGCATCTCCCGCCTCGCGGCCGGCGACACGGCGGCCATCCTTCTCCCCGGCGTGTCGTTCTTCCTGATGATGGACAAGCGGGCCCCGGCCCGCCGGCTGGTCGACGCGGGGGCGGCCGTGGCCCTGGCCTCCGATTTCAATCCCGGCAGCTCGCACATCTGCTCGATGCCGTTCGTCCTGCAGCTGGGGGTCTTCACCCTGGGGCTGACGGTCGAGGAGGCGATCTGCGCCTGCACCGCGAACGCGGCCTTTGCCATCCGGCGGCACGGCGCGGTGGGGAGCCTGGAGCCGGGAAAGAAAATGGACCTCCTGCTGTGCGACGTCCCCGGCCACGTCTCGCTGGCGTACGAGGCCGGCCGGAACCCGGTCCGCACCGTGATCAAGAACGGGAAGGTCGTCGTCGAGGACGGCCGCCGGGTGGCGGCCCGCTGATGTCGCCCCGCCTCGATCCCCGCCGCTACGTCATCCGCCTGGCCTGGCTCGGCCGGCGGCCGGCCCTGGCCGCCCTGGCCCTCAATCCCCGGTTGGCTCGAGGGCCAGCCGCGTCGCCCCGCTGGCGGCGTCCCTTATCCTGCCGATATCGTCCCTGAACCGGACCAGGGTGATCTCGCAGGTCGCCGAGACGACCGCCTCCTTCAAATGCCCGCCCCGGACGGCGAAGGCGCCGTCGCCAAGGGCGATGTGGGCGTGGACGAAGGGCTTCCCCTCCAGGGTCGTGATGTTGCCGCAGAGCGAGACGATCTCCTGAGGCCCGGCCAGCACGGTCCAGTCGTAGGCCCGGCCGGCGGGATCGTAGTGGCCGATCTCGGCCCGCTCGACCGCGCCCAGGCCCTGGAAATGCCCGCCCCCGATGCCGTCGCGCCGGCACAGGTCCTGCAGGGTCTCGACGATCTTCTCCCCGGCGTCCAGCCGGACGACGTAGGTCGCGCCCAGGACGAAATACCTCATGACGCACTCCCCTCTTCTTCCCCGGATCGTTCCCGCGGGAAACCGTCCCGTTATCCGGGCGATCAGGCCGCCGGCCCGGCGGCCTTGTCCAGCTTGGCCTTCCAGTAGAGATAGGCCGGGATGCCGAGGCAGATGATCAGCAACCCGAACATGGCGTTCTTGAAGGAGCCGAGGAGCGAGCCCACCGCGACATAGACCGCCGCCAGGACGAAGAGGATCGGCGTCACGGGATAGCCCCAGGTCTTGTAGGGCCGCTCGAGGTCCGGCCTCTTCTTGCGCAGGACGATGACCGCGAAGACGGTCAGGCCGAAGAAGATCCATTCGCCGAAGATGACATAGGTGAAGAGCTGCTTGAAGGTCCCGGTCAGCGTCAGGACGATGCTCCAGAACGTGATGGCCATGATGGCGACATGCGGGGTCAGGAACTTGGGATGGCACTCGGCGATCTTCCTGAAGAACATGCCGTCGCGGGCCATGGCGAAATAGACCCGGGGCGAGCAGAGCATGTTCTGGTTGGCCGCGCCCAGCATCGAGAACAGGATCAGGAAGGTGATGAGGGAGGCCAGGAACGGGCCGCCGATGGTCTGCATGGCGTCCAGGGCGACGCGGCCTTCGGACGCGGCGATCTGGCCGACGGGCATGACGTAGAGGTAGGCCAGGTTGGCCAGGACGTAGAGGACGATGACGGCCACCGTGCCGATGAGGATGCCGAGCGGCAGGTCCCGCTTCGGGTTCTTGACCTCGCCGGCGCTGTAGGTGGCCGCCTCCCAGCCCTTGTAGGCCCAGAGCGAGGCGACCAGGCCGACGCCGAAAGCGCCCAGCAGGCCGAAATTGAACGGCCCGGGGGACGGCTCGACGAAGTTCCGGACGTTGCCGTGGCTCTTGGCGAAGAAGAAGACGCCGACGACGATGATGCCGATGGCGCCCGTTTTCAGGTAGGTCGTCCAGTTCTGGAGCTTCGAGCCCCAGCGCAGCCCGACGTAATTGACCGCCCCGAGGAAGACGACGAAAGCCGCGGCGACGATCTTCATCGCCAGCGGCGACATGCCGACGAAGCGGGGCAGGATGTTGTGGGAGAAGGCCACGGCCAGGGTGGCGATGGAGCCCGAATCGATGACCAGGAACAGCGTCCAGCCGAAGAGGAAGGACAGCAGCGGGCCGTAGGCCTCGCGGAGGTAGATGTAGATGCCGCCGGCCTCGGGCATGGCCGCGCCGAGCTCGGCGAAGGCCACGGCGCCGAAGAAGCTGAACATGCCGCCGACGATCCAGACGGCCAGCATCAGGAGCGGCGAGGGCACGGCCGCGGCGATCTCGGACGGGGACAGGAAGATGCCCGAGCCGATGACGCCTCCGACGACGATCATGACGACGTCCCAGAGGGAGAGGATGCGGGGCAGGGCGATCTTGGTCTTGTCGACGGGAGCGCAGACCGGGGTGTTCTGATCCATATTGGTCATCTCCTTCGCGAGCGGGCGTCCATAGCGCGGGGATTCTATCAGCCCCTGCCGAAAAGGGCAACAACTCCCCGACCGGGCTCCGGCGGCCCAAACGGACGCAGCCCGCCCCTCGCCGGCCGGCGCCGAACGGCGGATGCCCCGCTCATCTGAGTCTGTCCAGCATCCGGTACTGGACGGCCTCGGAGACATGGGCCGTGCCGATCCCGTCGCGCTCCTCGAGGTCGGCGATCGTCCGGGCCACCTTGAGGACGCGGTCGTAGGCCCGGGCGCTGAAGCCGAGCTTGGTCACGGCCTTCTCCAGGAGCGCCTCGGCCTCGTCGGGCAGGCGGCAGAACTGTTTGACCTCCTTCGGCCCCATCCGGGCGTTGGCGAAGATGCGGCGCCCGGCGAACCGCGCCGACTGCCTGGCCCGGGCCGCCGTCACCCGGGCCCGGATGGCCGCCGAGCTCTCGGCCGGCGTCCGGGAGACGATGTCCCGGAATTTGACTTCGGGGACCTCGAGCTGGATGTCGATGCGGTCGAGGAGCGGGCCGGAGATCTTCGAGTAGTAGCGGGCCTTCTCGCTCTCCGTGCAGTCGGTCTCGCGGCCCAGCAGGCCGCGGCGGACGTCGGCGCAGGGATTCATGGCCGCGACCAGCATGAAGGCGGCCGGGAACTCGACCGAATAGCCCGACCGGGCCACGGTGATCCGGCCGTCCTCGACCGGCTGGCGCAGGTCCTCGAGGACCTTGCGCCGGAACTCCGGCAGCTCGTCGAGGAAGAGCAGGCCGTGATGGGCCAGGCTGACCTCGCCCGGCTTGGGGACCAGCCCTCCGCCGACGAGGCCGGCGTCCGAGACGGTGTGGTGCGGGGCCCGGAACGGCCGCGTCGCCACCGTCCCAGAGCCAGCCAGCAGGCCGGCCGCGCTGTAGACGCGCGTCACCTCGAGCATCTCGTCGTAGGACAGGTCGGGCAGGATGGTCGGCAGGCGCCGGGCCAGCATGGTCTTGCCCGCGCCGGGCGGCCCGACAAGGAGGACGTTGTGGGCGCCGGCCGCGGCCACCTCGAGGGCCCGCTTGACGTGCTGCTGTCCCTTGACATCCTCGAAGTCGACCGGGTAGGCGGCCGGCCCGACCAGCTCCCGCTCGTCGAAGCGGCAGGGGGCGACCTGGTCCGGCTCGCGCAGCAGGCGGACGACGCGGACCATGTCGTCGAGGGCGAAGACGTCGATCTCGCGGACCAGGGCCGCCTCGCGGGCGTTCAGCGCGGGGACGACGAGGCCATGGAAGCCGGCCCGGCGGGCCATCAGGGCGATGGGCAGGGCGCCGCGCACCGGCTTGAGCCGGCCGTCCAGGGCCAGCTCGCCGGCGAAGAGGTAGTCCCGGAGCCGCGCCTCTGGAACAACGTCGAGGTAGGCCAGGAAGCCCAGGGCGATGGGCAGGTCGAAGGCCGAGCCCTCCTTGCGCCGGTCGGCCGGGGCCAGGTTGATGGTGATGCGCTTGGATTCGAGGTCGTAGCCGCAGTTCTTGAGGGCCGCCCGGACCCGCTCCTTGCTCTCCCGGACCGCGGCGTCCGGCAGCCCGACGGTGACGAAGCTCGGGAACCCGGCGCAGATGTCGACCTCGACCTCGACGGGGTAGGCTTCGATGCCGTGGAGAGCGGCGCTCGTGATCCGGTACAGCATGGGGCCCGTAAAAGAAGGACGGACGGGCCCGCCGGCTGCGTCACGCCGGAGGCTATTTCCCGATGTATTCCTTGGACAGGCGTTCGAGCTCGGCCTCGATCTCCTTGCGGGACTTGACGGACACCCGGGTCGGGCTTAACGGGGGAACGGCCTCGGCCGCCAGGCCGGCGGGCGGCTCCGGCTCGGGCGCGGCGACGCCGGCGGCGGGGCCGGCCTCGGACCGGGTCCGGGGGCCGAAGAGCCGGTCCCGGACGACGGGCACGGTCAGCTTGGAGATCTCGCGCAGGGTCTCGAACACGCCGACGCCGTTGATGGCCACGGCCTCGACCCAGGAGGAACGGCGGGGATTGAGGAGGCTGTTGAAGGTCTCGACGGGAATGAGGTAGCTCAGATCCCTCTTGTTGTATTGGAAGACGAGGGGGATCTTCATCAGGTCGATGTCGTTCTGGAGGCAATTGCGGCGCAGGCCGTCGAAGCTCTCCAGGTTGGCGTCGAGCAGGGGGATCTGGGAATCGGCGACGAAGACGATGCCGTCCGCGCCGCGGAGGACGCTCTTGCGCGAGGCCTCGTAGAAGACCTGCCCGGGCGCCGACATCAGCTGGAAATGGACCTTGAAGTCGCCGATCATGCCCGCCCGGATGGGCAGGAGGTCGAAGAAGTAGGTCCGGTCGGTATCCGTCTCGAGGCAGATGAGCTCGCCGCGCGAGGCGCTGTCGAGCTTGTAGTAGATGTAGCGGAGATTGGTCGTCTTGCCGCTCAGGCCGGGACCGTAATAGACGATCTTGATGGCGATCGCCTTGGTCGCGTAGTTGATGAACGGCATGGGTGACCCTCTCGGCAGGGCTATTATGCCCCAACAAAGCCTGCTTCATCAAGCCCGGAGATGCGGGGATCCGCCCCGCCCCGGGGCTGTGGTAGAATGGGGCGGAAAACGCCGGGAGAGGACGCCATGAAAGATCTCCGCAAAAGGATCCGCATCGCCGTCATCGGCGGCAGCCGGCCCGGCCGGCAGGCCATGGACGCGGCCTTCGAGGTCGGCCGGCTCATCGCCCGGGCCGGGGCCGTCGTCGTCTGCGGCGGGCTCGGAGGGGTCATGGAAGCCGCCTCGCGCGGCGCCCGGGAGGAAGGCGGCCTGGTCGTCGGCATCCTGCCCGGCGCCTCCCCGGCCGACGCCAATCCCTGGGTGGACGTGCCCGTCGCCACCGGCCTCGGCTACACCCGCAACGCGCTCGTGGTCATGAACGCCGACGCGGTCATCGCCGTGGACGGCGAGTACGGCACGCTCTCCGAGATCGCCTACGGCAAGATCCACGGCAAGAAGGTCGTCGGCCTCGGCACCTGGGAGGTCAAAGGCGTCGAACCGGCGGCCAGCCCCGGGGAGGCGGTCCGCCGGGCCCTCGAAGGCCTGGCCGGCTGACATGAAGAACTATCGCATCCGGCTCGGCTACGACGGCACGGATTTCAAGGGCTGGCAGCGCCAGCCCGGCGCCCGGACTGTCCAGGGCGTCCTCGAGGAGGCCCTGTTCAAGGTCACCCGGAAGAAAACGGCCGTCCACGGCGCGGGCCGCACGGACGCCGGCGTCCACGCCCTGGGCCAGGTGGCCAGCTTCCGGGGCGCTTTCAAGCTCTCCGACCCGGTCCTTCTCCGGGCCCTCAACGCCGTGCTGCCGGAGGACGTCCGTGTCTTCTCGCTCGGCGAGGCGCCGCCGGAGTTCCACGCCCGCCGGTCCGCCCGGTCGAAGCTCTACCGCTACCGCATCGCCCGCGCGGCCCAGCCGAGTCCTCTCGACCGGCGCTACGTCCTGCACTGGCCCTATCCTCTCCGGATCGGCCGGATGCGCCGGGCGGCCCGCCTCTTCGCCCGGACGGCCGACTTCACGGCTTTCTCTTCGAACCGGGACCGCTCCCCCGTCAGGACCGTCACCCGGTCCGAGCTGCGGGTCAGCGGCGACGAGATCCTCTACACGATCGAGGCCTCGGGCTTCCTCCGCTACATGGTCCGGACGATCGTCGGCACGCTCCTCGAGGTCGGCCGGGGCCGGCTGGAGCCGGAGGGGATCGAGGAGATCTTCCGGTGCAAGGACCGCTCGCTGGCCGGAGCGACGGCCGCCGCCAAGGGCCTGACCCTCGTTCGCGTCGATTACTGATCGAGCCCGGCTTATCCGGAGATCCGCGGACGGCTCAGGCCAGGACGAGGGCCATGACGTAGGCGTCCTCGTCGGGCTTGGTGTAATAGTTCTTCCGGACGCCCATGACCTCGAAGCCCAGCTTCTTGTAGAGCGTCAGGGCCGGGGTGTTCGACGGCCGGACCTCCAGGGTCATGAAGGCCGCGCCGGCCTCGCGCGTCCTGGCGATGGCGTGACGCAGCAGGGCCTCGCCCAGTCCCAGGCCGCGGCAATCGGGGTGGACGGCGATGTTGTTGACCTGGACGTCGTCCCGGATCTGCCAGTAGATGATGTAGCCGACCACCGTTTCGCCGGGGCGGCGGACGACGACCAGGGGGAACGAGACCGAGGTGTTCTGGATCTCGCCGCGGAAGGTGTTGTCGCTCCAGGGATTGGAGAAGGACAGGGTCTCGATGCCCCGGACGGCGGCGAGGTCGGACTCCTTCATCCGGCGGATGAAAAACCGGTCCCCCTCCCCCGTCAGGTTCGACATGCTTCTTCGGCCTGGGACCTCCGGAAATAGAGCGGCTCGAGCGAGGCCGCGTCCAGGCCCCGGCCGGCCGCCAGGAGCGCCGCGCCGAGGCGCCCCACCTCGGCGGCGATGAACGACGAGCGGCGGGGGAAGCGGGCCAGGCTCCCGACCCGGGCCTCGAGCTCGCCGCCGTAGGCGGCCAGGCCGCTGCCGGCGAAAGCGATGGCCGCGCCGGCCGGCAGCCGGGCGAAGAACGCGCCCGGGTCATAGGCGCCCTGGGGCAGGACCTCGACAAGCCCGTCCGGCCGGGCCTCGAAGAGAGCGGCGTAGATCTCGCCCTTCTTGGCGTCGAGGAGCGGGCAGACGAGGGGCGCGGCGCCGTCCGCGGCCAGCTTCTCGGCCAGGGCCAGGAGGGTCGAGACGGGGGCGACGGGCCGGCCCGAGGCGAAGGCCAGCGACTTGACCGCGCCGAGGCCGATGCGGATGCCGGTGAACGAGCCCGGGCCGGCGGCCACGGCGTAGCCGTCGACGACCCGGATGTCCCGGCCGACGGCGCCGGCCAGGAAGTCGATCGAGCGGAAGAGCCGGGCCGAGTGGGTCGCGGCCGACTCGACGTTGACCTCGCCCAGGAGGGCACCGTTCTCGAGCAGGGCCACGGAGCCGCCCGGCGTCGTCGTATCGACCGCGAGGATGAGCACGGCCGCCGCCTGGCCCGGGCTATTCACCGGCCGGGGCGGCCGCGAACGCGGCCGGGCCGGCCGGCCCGAGGGGTGAGAACGCGGGTCTTGGCTCTCCTTGTCCGGCCCGGGAAGGCGGCGTTCTCATGGGAGCATCCCGGTCAGAGCTTGGCGGCGACGGCCCGGCCGACGTCGAGGCTCGTCGCCTTCCCGCCCATGTCGTAGGTCCTGACCTCCGCTTCCTTGATGACCGCGGCCACGGCGGCTTCGATGGCCGCGCCCTTGGCCGTCTCGCCGATCCAGTCGAGCATCATCTTGGCGGCCAGGATGGTGGCCAGGGGATTGACCTTGTACATCCCGGCGTATTTCGGGGCCGAGCCGTGGGTCGGCTCGAAGACGCCGTACTTGTCGCCGATGTTGCCGCTGCAGGCGAAGCCCAGACCGCCGACGAGCTGGGCCGCCAGGTCGGAGACGATGTCGCCGAAGAGGTTCTCGGCGACGAGGACATCGTAGTCGTGGGGGTTCTTGAGCAGCCACATGCAGATGGCGTCGACGTTGGCGTCCCAGAACTTGATGTCGGGATAGCCCTTGGCGACCTCGCGGGCCGTGTCGAGCATCAGGCCGCCGGTCTCGCGCAGGACGTTGGGCTTCTCGATCAGGGTGACCGACTTGCGGCCGTACTTGCGGGCGAACTCGAAGGCCGCCCGGACGATGCGGGCGCAGGCCGGCTTGGTCATGATGCGCGTCGAGATGGCGATCTCGTCGGCCGGGACGTCCTTGAAGCGCTTCATCTTGGGGTTGGTCAGCAGGGCGTCGCGGACGACCTGGGGCAGGGGGAAGAACTCGACGCCGGCGTACAGGCCCTCGGTGTTCTCGCGGAAGATGACCAGGTCGATGCCTTCCTTATAGTTGAGGGGGTTGCCGGCGTAGGCCTTGCAGGGCCGCAGGTTCTGGTAGAGGTCGAACTCCTGGCGCAGGCGGACGATGGGGCTGAAGTAGGACAGGCCCTTGCCCCGGAGCGACGGGTCGAGCTCGCGGTCGGCGTCCTCCCGGGGCTTCGAGGTGATGGCGCCGAAGAGGCAGGCGTCGGTCTCGCGCAGGAGCTTGAGGGTCCTGTCGGGAAGCGGGTTCCCTTCCTTGCGCCAGAACTCCCAGCCGATGTCGCCGTTGATGTACTGGGCGTCCAGGCCGATCTTATTGAGGACGATCATCGTCGCTTCGACGACGTCCTTCCCCACCCCGTCGCCGGGGAGGATGGCGATCTTGTACTTGGGCATGGTCACTCCTTTGCGGTCTCGTTTTCGGCCGCGTCCAGCTTGGTTTTGGTGTATTCGATCAGGCCGCCGGCGGCGATGATGCCGAGGACGGACTCCGGCAGCGGATGGAAGCGGAAAGTGCCCTTGGCCGAGCGGATCTCGCCGCGGGCCAGGTCGACCTCGACGGCGTCGCCCGTCTCCAGCCGGTCGGCGGCCTCCTCGCTCTGGAGGACGGCCAAGCCGAGGTTGATGGCATTGCGGAAGTAGATGCGGGCGAAGGACTTGGCCACGACGGCCTGGATCCCCGCGGCCTTGAGGCAGGCCGCGGCCTGCTCGCGCGACGAGCCGCAGCCGAAGTTCTTGCCGGCCACGATGACGTCGCCCGGCTGGACGCTCTTGGCGAAGCCGGGATCCTGGTCTTCCAGGGCGTGCCGGGCCATCTCCTCGGGCGTCATGATCTGGTAGGTGTAGCGGCCCGGGAAGATGACGTCGGTATTGACGTTGTCGCCGTATTTCCAGACTTTGCCGTGGCTCATGAGAATTCCCTCGGATCGGTGATCCGGCCGGTGACGGCGGTCGCGGCCGCGGTGGCCGGCGAGGCGAGATAGATCTCTGAATCGCGGTTGCCCATGCGGCCGCGGAAGTTGCGGTTCGAGGTGCTCAGGCAGACCTCGCCGGCGGCCAGGAGCCCCTCGTGGGCGCCGAGGCACGGTCCGCAGCCCGAATTGAGGATGACGCATCCGGCCTCGACCAGGACGGCCAGGGCGCCGGAGGCCAGGGCCTCGCGGTAGACCTGCCAGGACGCCGGGATGACCAGGACCCGGACCGAGGGGTGGACCCGGCGGCCCTTGAGGATGGCCGCCGCGGCCTCCAGGTCCTCGAGGCGGCCGTTGGTGCAGGTGCCGATCAGGACCTGGTTCACGGGCTTGCCGGCGATGGCCGCGACCGGCTTGACGTTGTCGACGGTATGCGGGCAGGCCGCCTGGGGCACCAGGGCGTCGAGGTCCACGGCCAGCACGGACTCGTACCTGGCGTCGGGGTCGGAGGCGAGGGCGGAGAAAGGCTGCCGGGCCCGGCCTTCGAGCCACTTCAGGGCCTTGTCGTCGGGAGCGAAGTAGCCGTTCTTGGCTCCCATCTCGGCCGACATGTTGGCCAGCGTCAGGCGGGCCCCGACGCTGAAGCCGCCGGCGGCCGGGCCGGCGAACTCGACGGCCTTGTAGTTGGCCATCTCCGCGCCGTGGTCGCCGATGAGCTTCAGGCTGAGGTCCTTGGCGGAGACGCCGCGGCCGAAGCGGCCGGAGAGGTCGATGCGCATGGTCTCGGGCACCCTCAGCCAGATCTCGTCGGTGGCCCAGGTGCAGGCCGTCTCCGTCCGGCCGATGCCGGCGGCGAAGGCGCCGAGGGCGCCGTAGCTCGGGGTGTGCGAGTCGCTGCCGACGATGACCAGGCCGGGCAGGGCGAAGCCCTGTTCGGGCAGGACCTGGTGGCAGATGCCGGTGTTGATGTCGAAGAAGTTGGGGATGCCCTGGGCGGCCACGAACTCGCGGATGGACTTGTGGTTCTGGGCGTATTTCTCGTCGGCCGCGGGAACGATGTGGTCGAGGACGATGACGATCTTGCCCGGGGCCCTGACCTTCCGGACGCCGAGCTTCTGGAACTCCTTGATGATGGCCGCGGAGTTGTCGTGCGACAGGACATAATCCGGCGAGACGGTCACGACCTCGCCCGCCTGGACGTCCCGGCCGGCCTTGCGGCCGAGGACCTTTTCCGTCAGCGTCTTACCCACGATCGGCCTCCTGGAAACCCCATTTTAGGGGGGGCCGAAGGCCTTGTCAACGGAACGAAAACGGGGACGTTTCTGTTTTCCGCTATTCGAGCCAGACCCTGATGACGGCGCCGTCGTCCTCGATCTCGACCAGGGCCAGGGGGCCGGCCTTCTTTAAAGCCGCCCAGACGGCCTTGAGATCGATCTCGCCGCAGCTCTCGTCGACCTTGAAGCGCCGGCTGTCGGACGAGGCCAGGACGACCTCGATGAGGGCGACGGGCAGGGTGATCTTGAGTGACGCCTTGTCCGAGCCGTGGTCCTTGATCAGGACCTTGAACCAGCGCGGCTCCCGTCCCTCGCGCGCCTCGGCCATCGCGCCGTTCTTGACGGCCGCCTGGATGACCTTGAAATCGTTCTTGCGGGCCGCGGCGGCCGGGGCCGCCAGGACGGCGGCGGACAGGATGACGATGATCGCGAACGCGGTTCTCTTCATGACGACGCTCCTTGTCGCTTATTCGATCCAGATCTCGATGAGCGAGCCGTCATCGCCGGAGATGCGCAGGATGCTCTCCTTGGACTTGGCCAGCTCGTTCATGATCCTGTTGATGTCGTAGCCCTTGTTGCGGATGGCCGCCTTGGTCTCGTCGTCCATGGCGTTCAGGGCCAGGTCGGCCAGGGCGAAGGGAATATTGACGGAGAAGGCCGGCTCCTTCTCGCCCGCCGCGCGGACGCGGATGCGGAGCATCCGGACCTTGACCTCCGCCCGGGGCTTCCTTTCTTCGGCCGACTTGAGGCTCTGCGGCGAGACGCGCAGCAGCGCGATGCGGGCCCGGTCGAGGAGCTCGGGGTCCTTCTCGGTCTCGACGACCCTCGCCAGGACCGGGGCGGCCTTGGCGGCCTCCTTCTTGTCGGAAACAAAGCTCAGCTTGTAGGCCGCGTAGTACCGGACGACCTTGTTGGCGTGGTCGAGCCGGCTCTCGATGTCCCGGAGGGCGGACTCGTCCCCGCCCTCATACAGGTCGAAAGCCAGGTCGACGATCGAACCTTCCGATTCCTCGACGAGGCTGGGTTTGGAGTCCTCCAGCCGGATATAGCTCTTGTAGGCCCGCATGGCGTCCTTCTGCCGGCCGCCCATGCCGCTCAGGCACTCGCCCTTATAAAAAAGGACCTGGCCGGCCAGCGGGCTCGAGGGGAACTTGTCGATAAGCTCGTCGATCTTGTCGAGGGCCGCCGTCCAGCTCTTGTCGAAGACGAGGAGCTTGGCCTCGCGGAAGAGGGATTCATCCGTCGGCGCCTGCGGGTTGGCCCGGCCGGCCGCCGCGCCCGGCCCGAGAGCCAGGGCGAGGACGAGGATGAGAATGGCTTTTTTCATGTCACACCCCGCTTTCGAGCTCTTTCTTGACCAGGTTGATCTTGAGGAGGAGCTGGCGCTCCTCGACGAAGCCGCGGATCCGGCCGAGCTCGGCCGCCGGCAGCTCGTCGTCGATCTGGGAGAGCTCGAGGAAGAGCATCTCGATCTGATCGCAGAGGGCCTTGGCCTTGGCCATCTGGAACCGCTCCAGCTGGCCGTTGAGGTACTTCTTCTTCTGGAGCAGGTCCCGGGCCTGGGACATCCGGACCGAGGCCGGCGCGACCGGGCCGGCCTCGTCCGACCCGAAGACGTCGAGGAGCACGTACTGGCTCTTCTCCAGGTAATCCACGGCGCCGCGGCGGGCCATCTCCAGCTCGGCCCGGTCGAGGAATTCGCCGGAGGCGTAATAGGCCTCGTTCCGGCCCGGGCGCGGCCCCGGAGCCTTCAGGGCGAGATACATGGCCGCCGCGCCGACGATCAGGCCGGCGGCCAGTCCGGCCAGGGCCGGGCGCATCCGGAGCGCGGCCGGCCAGGGCAGCCGGACAGGCGCGCCCGCCTTCCGCCCGGCGGCTCCGTCCTCCGCGGCCAGGGCCCGGTCGGCGATCAGGGCCGGCAGGGCCTGCCAATCGACCGCCTCGGCCGCCCTGCGGATCTCGTCGCGGACGGCCGCCGTCTCCCCGAGCAGGCGCTCGACGGCCTCGGCCTCGGCCCGGTCCGCCGGCGTCATCCCGCGCATCTCGTCCATGGCCCGTCTCCTTCCCTCCGCCGGGTCTCCGGCCAGGATCCCGGCCCAGCCCGTTTTCGTCGTTCCGCGGCGACTCATGATCCGATCCCCAGCACCGGCGCCAGCCGCTTCCGGAGATTCTGGACGGCCTTGAAATGGAGGGATTTGGCCGTCCCGATCGAGATCTTCATGGCCTCGGAGATCTCGTTGAACTGGAGCTCGTTGTAGTGCCTCATGATGAAGACCATCTTCTGGCGCTCGGCCAGCGACTCCACCGACCGGGCGAAGGCCTGGCGCAGGTCCGCGGCGGCCGAATCGCCCTCCCGGGCCGGCCCGGCGGCGAGGGGCATCTCCTCGACCGGCGTCGTCGTCTCCCATTCCTGCTTCTTCTTCCGGTTCCGGCGGTAATGATCGATGCTGATGTTCTTGGCCATCTGCAGCAGCCAGCCCTGGAACGAGTTGCCCGGCCGGTAGAGGCCGGCCTTCTGGTAGAGCCTCAGGAAGGTCTCCTGGACGGCGTCGAGGGCGTCCTCGCGGTCGCGCAGGATGGAATAGGCCAGGACGAACACCTTGCGCTGGTAGAGCCGCGTGATGGTCATGAAGGCCTCGCGGTCCCCGGCCTGGACTTTCTCGAGGAGGGCCTCGATCGCCGCCGCGCCGGCCTGGGGCTCCGGGGAGAGTTCACTCATGGGACCTCATAGGCATCAACGGACGCCGCGCCCGCGAAGTTTACCCCAAAGGGACAGATTTCCAAAAGGGCCCCCGGCCGGGGGCCTCGGAGGAAGGATCGCGGTCGGAAGGGCGGCTAGTAGCCCGAAAAGCCTCTGCGGTCGCCGCCGCCCCCGGGGCGACCGCCGGAGCCCGGCCGCTCGGGCCGGGGCCGGGCGTCGTTGACGATCAGCTTGCGGCCGTCGAATTCGGCGCCATTGAGCTTGCCTTTGGCGCCCTGGGCGGCCTCGGCCGTGGCCATCTCGACGAAGCCGAAACCGCGCCCCTGAAGGATGTTGACCGAGGTCACCTCGCCGTGCTGGGCGAACAGCTGCTTCAGAGCGTCTTCGGTGGTCCGGTAGTTGAGGTTCCCCACGTAGAGCTTTGAGAAGGACATTCCCCACACCTCCTGTCTCTCCCGCGCTGTCCCCCCGCTGCGAGGGAGACGCGGCGGTCCGAGAAGCCATTGTCCATATTCCGCCGATTGAAATCAAGCGCGATTCTGGTAGAATCTGGGAGCCCGAGCGAGGGGCCTCCGATGAAAAGATCCACCACCGTCGTCCTGATCGTCCTGTTCTTCCTGGCCCTGGCGGCCGTGGGAACCTTCTTCGTCCTCGTCGAGGACATCGGGGGGCGGGCCGTCGAGGTCCCGGCCCGCGGCTACCTCGACGTGACGCTGGCCGGCGAGATCGCCGAGATCGCGCCGCCGGACGCGTTGGTCTCGTTCGTCCTGGGGACCAGGCCGCTGGCCGTCCACGATTTCTGGGCCAACCTGCGCAAGGCCAAGGTCGACGGCCGCATCCAGGCCGTCGTCCTGCGTCTCGGCCTCATGCAGTGCGATTGGGCCAAGGTCAACGAGATGCGCGAGGCCGTCCTCGACTTCCGCCGCTCGGGCAAGAAGGTCTACGCCGTGATCGAGGAGGCGCCCGACTTCGACATGGAGTACTTCCTGGCCACGGCCTGCGACCGGATCATCCTCCAGCCCCTGGGCTGGCTGGGGGTCAACGGCCTCGGCGGCTACGTTCCTTTCCTGAAAGGCGCCCTGGACAAGGCCGGCATCCGGGCCGAGTTCGAGCACGTCGAAGAATACAAGACGGCCTACAACATTTTCACCGAGAAGGGCTTCACGCCGGCCCACCGCGAGGAGGTGGAGTCCTACTACGGCGACCTCTTCGCCCAGTACGTGTCCGCCGCGGCCAAGGCCCGGGGCAAGACCGAAGCCGAGTTCCGGGCCCTCATCGACCGCGGCTTCTTCCAGGGCGAGCAGGCCAAGGCGGCCGGCCTGGTCGACGACTGCCTCTACGAGGACGGGCTCCAGGAGCTCCTGCGCCGCGGCGGCCGGGTGATCGCACCGGTCCGCTTCGACGACTATTCCCGGGTCAAGCCCTCGTCGCTCGGCCTGGAGTCGGGCCCCCACACGGTGGCCCTGATCTACGCCGTGGGCACCATCATGACCGGCGAGAGCCTGCCCCAGATCATGGGCGGCTCGACCGTGGCCCGCTGGATCCGGACGGCCCGGACCGATCCCGGCGTCAAGGCCATCGTCCTGCGGATCGACAGCCCCGGCGGGTCGTCGGTCGGCTCGGACGTCATCTGGCGCGAGGTCGCCCTGGCCCGGAAGGCCAAGCCGGTCATTGTCTCCATGTCGGACGTGGCGGGTTCGGGCGGCTACTGGATCGCCATGTCGGCGACCAAGATCGTGGCCGCGCCCCAGACCCTGACCGGGTCCATCGGCGTCCTGGCCGGCAAGTTCAGCATCGACGGCCTGATGGCCAAGCTCGGCGTGACCGCGGAAAAGGTCGTCTTCGGCGAAAAGGCGGATGCCTTCTCGATCTTCCGGCCCTTCACCGACGGCGAGCGCCGGATCCTCAAGGACGAGATCCTCTGGACCTACGAGCAGTTCCTGACCCGGGCGGCCGAGGGCCGGGGCCTGACCCGCGACCAGGTCCATGCCGTCGGCAAGGGCCGCATCTGGACCGGCCGGCAGGCCAAGGACCTCAAGCTCGTCGACGAGCTCGGCGGCCTGACCATGGCCATCGGCGTCGCCAAAAAGGAAGCCGGGATCGACGCCGACGAGGACGTCCGGCTGGACGTCTGGCCGCGGAAGCGGTCGTTCTGGCAGTCCCTCCTCAGCCGCCCCGGCCTGGGCGCGGAGCTCAGGAGCGCTGCGGGGAAGGACCGGATCCTGGAGACCGCCCGCCTGATGGGCCGGACGCGGATCTGGGCCGTCATGCCCTTCTGGGTCAAACCGCGGTAAAAGGGTCAATAGGCGAAGGAGGCGGGGCAGATCGTCTTGAACTCGCAGGCCGAGCAGCTGTGCCAGTCGGGCCTGGCCCGGAAATCGCCGGCCCTGATCCCGGCGGCCGCCTCGCGAATCTTCTCGGCTGCCCGGGCCATCTCCCTCGGCCCCTTCACGGCCCGGCCGACGATGTCGGACTCGAGGAAATGGAGCCGCGTCTCGAAGGGCGCCGTCGCCTCGGTCTTCAGGAAGGACAGGGCGTAGACGTCCATCTGGAGACTCTCGGCGGCGGCCCGGTCGGCGTCCTTCTGCGAGGCGACCTCGGTCGTCTTGTAGTCGATGATGACCGCCCCGGCATCTTCGAAGTCGATGCGGTCGAAGCGGCCCGAGAAGCGCAGACCGCGCTCCTGCCAGCGAAAAGGCCGCTCCAGGAAGGCCGGCCGCCGGCCCGACTCTTCTTCGCGGCGGACGAACCGCCGCAGCGCCTTCTCCCCCGCCTCCTTACGCAGCTCCTCGTGCTCGCGGCTGAGGAAACCCTCGTTGACCCAGCCGGCCCGGTAATCCTCGAGAACGTCTTCGATCCCGACCAACCGGCCGTGCAGCCGCTTCTTGAGAAAATTGTAAACGACGCCGTGGAGGACCCGGCCGAAGACGATGGCGTGGTGGGGCAGGATGGGCACGCGCAGGTCGTGCCGGAACTTGTACTTGAGCGGGCAGAGGAGATAGTCCTCGACCCGGACATGGCTCAGCCGCAGGAGCCCGGACGGGCGGACCGCCGCCGGGGCCGCCGGCCGGCCCGCGGCCTGGGCGTAGCGGCGGATCTCCTCCAGCACCGAGGCCTTGAGCACGTCCTCGGGCATCTTGGGGATGTCCAGGGCCTCCAGGACGAAGGGGCTGACGCGCTTGAGCCGCCGCGTGCCATAGTCCCGGGCCCAGGTCATGTAGAGAGCCCGCTTGGCCCGGGTCATGGCCACGTAGAACAGCCGCCGCTCCTCCTGGACGTAGTTCTCCCGCCCCGGCAGGGCCTCCTTGAGGGCGCCGTCGGGAACGGGGATGCGGTCGCGCCGCTCGCGGCCGGGGAAACGGTCCTCGATCAGCCCGACGAGGAAGACCGTTCCGAATTCGAGCCCCTTGGCCTTGTGGACGGTCAGGACGTTGACGGCGTCCTCGTCGAGCTCGGCCTCCGACGTGGCCGGGTTGTCGCCGACCTCAGCCAGCAGGTCGAGGTAGCGGGCGAAGGAGCGGAGGGAATCGTCCTCGACGAACTCGGCGAAGCCCTTGATCTTGTCGAAGAACAGGCGGACGTTCCTGACCCGGACTTCGGATTCCGGGGTCATCGGCTCGACCAGGGACTTGAGGTAGCCGGTCCGCTCCAGGAAGGCGTAGACGACCTCGCCGGCGCTCTTGGACCCGGCCAGCTCGGCGAAGACGCCGATATCGGCGAAGACGCGCCCGATCGTCCCGGCCGTGGCGGCCGCGATCTCCACCGGGCTCGTCCCGCCGGCGACGGCCTTGAAGACGTCGTGCAGGGCCAGGTTCTTCTTCTCGGCGTGGCCGGCCAAACGGCTGAGGTCGTAGGCGTCGGCCCGGTAGACGTCCGACAGGGCCAGGTGGAAGAGGTCCCGGCTGTTCTCGAAGTCCGTCAGCGCCCGGATGAAGGCGACGATGACCTTGATCTCCTCCCGCTGGTAAAGGCCGCGGCTGCCGGAGAAGCGGTAGGGCACCTGCTTCATGTTGAGGGCCCGCAGGTACGGGTCGGCGTCGGCGTTGCGGCGGACGAGCACGGCCATGTCGCTCCAGCCCCGGCCCCGGCCCCGGATCTCGAGCAGGCGCTCGGCCACGGCGTCGGCCTCGTGGGCCTGGGTGTCGAACGACAGCATGTGGATGCTCTTGCCCCGGCCGCGGGCGGCCGCCCGGAGCCGCTTGTCGACCCGGTCCTTGAACTCGAGCCGGTTCGGGTCATTGTGGCGGATGAGGCGGTAGGAGGCGTCGAGGATGGGCTGGGTCGAGCGGTAGTTGCGGGTCAGGACGATGCGCGCCGCGTCCGGGTAGGCGGCCTCGAAGCCGAGGATGTTGCTGAGCGAGGCGCCGCGGAAGCGGAAGATGCTCTGGTCGTCGTCGCCGACGACGGTCAGGTTCAGGTGCTCCGCGGCCAGCATCTTGATGAGCTCGAACTGGACGTAATTGGTGTCCTGGAACTCGTCGACGAGGATGTAGCGGTAGCGGCGGCGGATCTCGTCGAGGACGGCGGGCCGGCGGCGCAGGAGATCGACGACGAGCGTCACCTGGTCCTCGAAGTCGATCAGCCCCCGCGCCTTCAGCAGGGCCTGGTAGGCGGCGAAGACCCGGGCGATCTCCAGGTGCTTGCGGGCCGTCTCCCGCGCCGGCTCGTCCGGGGCCGCGCGGCCGAGCTCCTCGGCGTAGCGGACGTAGTCCTCGGGCCGGACGTCCTCCTGCTTCAGCCGGCGGATGGCCTCCAGGACCTCCTGGATATGCCGCGTCGGCTGGCCCAGGGGCCGGTAATAGTCGAGCGGCAGCCGGAAGAGGTTCTCGCGGAAGAAGACCGCCTGGTCGACGTCGGCCAGGAGCCGGAAGTCAGGCGGATAGCCGGCGTCGAGGGCGTAATCGCGCAGGACCCGCTCGCCGAAGGAGTTGAACGTGCTGATCTCGGCGAAGGACGAGGTGTAGGGCACCAGGACGTCGACCCGGGCCTCCATCTCGCTGGCCGCCTTCTCGGTGAAGGTCACGGCCAGGATCTGGTCGGGGCGGACGGCCTTGGAGGCGATGAGGCGGGCGATGCGGTGGGTCAGGACCTTGGTCTTGCCCGTCCCGGCGCCGGCGACGATGAGGAGCGGCCCCTCGCCGTGCAACACGGCCCGGCGCTGGGCGGGGTTGAGGCCCTCGAGAAGGGCCCGTTCTTCCGGCAGTCGTCGCATCGTGGCCGGCCGGGGCATCTATTTCGTCGGGGCGGGAGGGGCCGGATCGACGACGACCTTTTCGCCCGGCGCGGCCAGCCCGAGCTTCTCCCGGGCGGGCTTCTCGACGGCCCGCGGATCGCTCTCGAGCCGGCGGATCTCCGCCTCGAGGCGGTCCCTCTCGGCTTCCAGGGCCCTGATCCGTTCCGCGCGGGCGGCCAGGGTCCGCCGGGACCGGCCGAGCTCCATGACGCCCTTCTTGCCGAACAGGGCGGTGAAGACCATGATCAGGAGGACGCAGACGCCCCCGAGGATGAGGATCTTCTTCTTCACCGGACCGCCTCGATCCCCTTCTTCAGGATGGACTCGACCTCTTCCGCCGTCTCGGCCTCGGCGTAGCAGCGGATGAGGGGCTCGGTCCCCGACACGCGGACGACGACCCAGCGGCCTTCTCCGAAATCGAGCCGGAGCCCGTCGAGCGTGTCCGCGGACTCGACCTTGCGCCGGCCCAGCTTGGCCGGAGGAGCCTGAACCAGAGCCTTGAGCTTCTTGACCCGTTCCGGGGTTAGGGCCAGGGTCCTCTGGCCGCCGGTCAGCGGGCCGTAATCCCTGAACAGCTCCTGGCGCAGGTCCCCCAGGCCGCGGCCGGTCACGGCGATCATCTCGGCCACCAGCAGCCCGGCGAAGATGCCGTCCTTCTCGGGCAGGTGGTCCTTGACGGCGATGCAGGCGCTCTCCTCGCCGCCGAACATGATCCGGCCCTTGAGGTAGAGGTCGGCCATGTACTTGAAGCCGACCTTCGTCTCGGTCAGGGGCAGGTCGTGGCGGCCGGCGATGCGGTCGAGGAGATGGGTTGTCGTGAAAGACCTGGCGACGCCGCCGCGCCAGCCCTTGCCCTCGACGAGATAGCGGAGGAGCAGCGCCAGGATGACGTTCGGGTGAACGAATGCCCCCTTCTCGTCGACGATGCCGAAGCGGTCGCCGTCCGCGTCGGTGGCCAGGCCGAGGCGGCAGCCGGTGGCGACGACGTGGGCCTTGAGCTCGGCCAGGTTCTCCTCGGTGCAGGACGGGCTGACGCCGCCGAAATAGGGATCGACGTAGCCATGGAGGCCTTCGACCTCGATCCCGTTCTCCTCGAGGATCTCGTCCAGGTACTCCCGGCTGGTGCCGTAGAGCGGATCGGCGGCCACCTTGAGACCGGCCCGGCGGATGGCGTCGAAGTCGATGCGGTCCTGGAGGTGGGCCAGGTAGTCCGCCTGGAGGTCGATGCGGGTGACATCGGCGTCGAGGAGATGGGTCGTCAGCCTGGAGAAGCCGGGCATCAGCCGGCGGACCTCCTCCTCGATGGCCTCCGTCACCTCGGGCAGGGCCGGGGCGCCGGTGGCCGCGTTGAACTTGAGGCCGTTGTACCGCGGCGGGTTGAACGAGGCGGTGAAGTTGATCCCGCCCTGGCAATTCCGCCTGATGATCTGGCAAGCCAGGGCCTGAGACGGCGCGTCGCGGTCGGCCAGGAGGACCCCGATGCCGTTGCGGGCCAGCAGCTTGGCCGCCTCGAGGGCGTAGCGGTCCGACAGGAACCGGGTATCGTATCCGACGACGACGGCGATGGGCGCTTCGCCGTACTTGGCCTTGAGGTAGTTGGCGGCGGCCTGGATGACGACGCGGACGTTGGCGAAGGTGAATTCCTCGCCCATCACGCCGCGCCAGCCCGAGGTCCCGAATCGGATCATCATTGCCAGAAAATTAGCACAGACTCCCCTCAAAAGCAACGCGCTTCGCCGCCCGGGCGGATCTCAATTTTTCCTCAAGATCTCGCCGGTCATGGGGACGAAGCGGACGTCGAGGATGCGCTCGACGCGGGGCCGGCCGTCCTTTTTCGTGATCACGGTCAGCCGCTGGAAGGTCGCCGGATCGCCGAGCGGCATGACCAGCCGGCCGCCCTCGGCCAGCTGGGCAAAGAGGGCCGGCGGCACTTCCGCGGCGGCGGCGGTGACCATGACGGCGTCGAAGGGCGCCTCGTCCGGCCAGCCGAAGAAGCCGTCGCCGGCCCGGACGCGGACGTTGGCGAAGCCCAGCCGCTCGAGGAGGGCCGCCGCCCGGCCGGCCAGGCCGGCGTTGATCTCGATGGTGAAGACGCTCGCGGCCAGCCGGCCGAGCACCGCCGCCTGGTACCCCGAACCGGTCCCGATCTCGAGCACCTTTTCCCGGCCGCGAAGCCTCAGGCACTCGGTCATGAAGGCGACGATATAGGGCTGGGAGATGGTCTGCCCCTCCCCGATCGGCAGGGGGCCGTCTTCGTAGGCCCGGCCGGCCAGGCCGGCGGGCACGAAGAGGTGGCGGGGGATCTCGGCCATGACGGCCAGGACGCGGGCGTCGCGGACGCCGCGGGCCGCGATCTGGTCGGCCACCATGGCCTTCCTGCGGGCCGAGAAGTCGGTCTCCGTCTGGGCCAGGCCGGCCGCGGCCAGCGCCAGGCCCAGGAATATCACCGCCGGCGGTGACACCCGGTTAGGATGGAGGGGAGGCCGGTCCCTCCCATGCGAGCCCCCCTCGCCGGACGAGCCCTTCATCGACGCGCCCTCCGCCCCCGATTATGGCACATCCCGGGCCCCTCCGCCAAGCCCCCCCGGCGGGCCGTTCCTGCCCATGATTTTCGTTGACAATCGCCTGATTTCATGATATTTGGATAAGCAAATCGGTTGTGGAACTAACTGGGAGTCGAGATGCCGGAAACCAGCGCTATTTATCCCGGATCTTTCGACCCCATCACCAACGGGCATGTGGACATCATCGAGCGGGGTCTCAGGGTCTTCGACCGGGTGGTCGTGGCCGTCCTGAAAAACCCCAAAAAACGCCCTCTCTTCACGACTAAAGAAAGGGTAAGAATGATCCACGAGATTTTCGCCTCAAGGAGCGAGGTCGAGGTCCGGGCCTTCGATGGCCTGCTCGTCGATTTCGCCCGGTCCCAGGGGACGGGTGTGGTCATCCGGGGCCTCCGGGCCGTCTCGGACTTCGAGTACGAGTTCCAGATGGCCCTGATGAACCACAGCCTGGCGCCGGACATTGAGACATTCTTCATGATGCCGAGCGTCGACTATACGTTCCTCAGCTCGAGCATGGTCCGCGAGATCGCCGAGCTCGGCGGTCCGATCGAAGGCCTCGTTCCCGGCCCCGTGGCCCGCAAGCTCCGGGACCGCATCCGCGGCGCGAAAAAGGTCCAAATCCCATAAAGGCAGGCAAACATGTTCGGACTCTCTCGGGAAAAAAGCGTTGTCGGGCTGGACATCGGCTCTTATTCCGTCAAGGCCGTCGAGCTCCGGCCCCGGAAGAAGGGCGGTGAGGAGGCCTACGACCTGGTCAAGATCGGCTACGAGCCCCTGCCCCATGACGCCATCGTCGAGGGCACGATCATCGATTCGTCGGCGGTCGTCGAGACCATCCGCCTGGTCTTCGAGGAGAACAAGTTCTCGACCAGGGACGTGGCCATCTCCATCTCCGGCAACTCGGTCATCATCAAGAAGATCTCCCTGCCGGTCATGGAGAAGCAGGAGCTGGCCGAGAGCATCATCTGGGAGGCCAAGCACAACATCCCCTACCCCTACGAGGAGACGAACGTCGATTACGCCATCCTCAAGCCGTCGCGGGCCACCGACGAGAAGAACCTCGACATCCTGCTGGTGGCCGCCAAGAAGGACAAGATCGCCAACTACAGCAACGTCATCGCCCAGGCCCGGAAGAACCTCCAGAGCATCGAAGTCGACGTCTTCGCCCTCCAGAACGTCCTGGAGGTCTGCTATCCCGAGAGCTTCTCGTCCAAGACCATCGCCCTGATCAACATCGGGGCCAACATCACCAACGTCGTCATCGTCGAGCACGGCATGCCGCAGCTGTTCCGCGACCTGTCCCTCGGCGGGTTCTTCTTCACCGAGAACATCCGCAAGGAGCTCAGCATCTCCTTCGAGGAGGCCGAGAAGCTCCTCAAGGGCATCCCCGGCAAGGCCGCGGCCCCGGACCAGTTCGCGACGCTCCTGTCGATGAACGTCCGCGACCTCCTCGACGAGATCGAGAAGACCTTCTCCTTCTACGAGGCCTCGGAGAAGCGGGAACGGAAGATCGAGCAGATCATCCTCAGCGGCGGGCTGGCCAACGTCCAGAACATGGTCAGCGCCTTCGAGACCAAGTTCCGGATCAAGACCGAGATCCTCAATCCCTTCCGCAATATCCGGGTCGATGACAAGAAGTTCGACGCGGTCTACTTCACCGACATGGCGCCGATCTTCGGTGTCGCCGTCGGCTTGGCAACCCGAAAGGTGGAGAAGTAACCATGATACGGATCAACCTGCTCAAGCCGGAAACGAAGGACAAGGAACCGGTCCTCGCCCCGGGCGCCATCGAGGAGGGCGGCAAGGCGGGTCCGAAGGGCCCGAACGTCGGCAACCTGATCTTCCTGGCCCTGGTCATCGCCCTGGGGGCCGGCTATTTCTTCCAGAAGAAGGCCATGGACCAGGAGCGGAACCTTCTGGCCGCGGCCCGGCAGGAGAAAGCCAAGCTCCAGTATGTCGAGGCCAAGCTCGAGGAGCAGCGCGCGGTCCGGGAGTCGCTCGACCGCAAGATCACCCTCATCGAGAACCTCAACGCCCAGCGCGACCTGGCCCCCCGTCTCATGGACGAGATCAGCCGCCGGCTGCCGGACTGGGTCTGGCTGACCGAGGTCGTCTATGACGCCAAGGGCATCTCGATCAAGGGCCGGGCCCTGTCCAACAACCTCATCGCCGACTACATCGGCGGGCTCGAGGCCAGCCCCCAGATCATGAACGTCAACCTCATCGCCTCGACGCAGAAGACCCTCCAGGGCGACCAGTACCTGGAATTCCAGTTGCGGGCCGTCATCGAGCGCAAGCCCGAGCCCGTCCCGCCGCCCGGCACGGCCGCGCCTGGGGCGAAGCCGGCCGCCACGAAAGGGGTGCAGAAATGAAGAACTGGCCCTGGTACGGATACCTGGTCTTCGCCATCTTCATCTTCGCGCTGGCCTTCCTGTTCTACTTCAAGCCCCAGGACGCCAAGCTCAAGGTCCTGAAGGCCGACCGGGTCAAGGTCGAGCAGGAGGTCCAGAACCTGAAACAGAAGAAGAGAGAGCTGGACAAGATCGAGGCCGATATCGCCGCCATGACGGCCAAGCTCAAGACCCTGGAGGTCAACATCCCCCAGCGGAAAGAGACGGCCGACATCCTGCGGCAGATCCAGGCCCTGGCCTACGACTCGCGGCTGGACATCCTTCGCTTCGCTCCGGGCCAGGAGATCAACAAGGACTTCTACGCCGAGTGGCCCATCCCCATCCAGGTCTCCGGGAACTACCACAGCCTGGGGCTGTTCTTCGACAAGCTTAGCAAGTTCGCCCGGGTCTTCACCATCGAGAACTTCACCATCAAGGTCCTGCCCCGTCAGACGGAGCTGAACACGGTTTCCGCCAACTGGACGGCCAAGACCTACTTCTTCGCCGAGCCGGCGGCGGCCGCCGCGCCGGCTAAAAAGAAAGCAGCGAGGCCCAAGCGATGAGAAAAGCCGCCATCCTTCTTCTCGGCATCGTGTGCGCGGGCCTGGTCCCGCTCCTGGCCCAGGAGACGGCCCAGACCGAGCCCCCGTCCGCGACCGTGCCGGCCCTGACCGTCCAGACGGGCTTCACCTACAGCCCGGAGGGCCGCCGGGACCCGTTCAAGGACCTCCTGGCCGGGCGGGACATCCGCGAAAAGAACGCCGTCGGCGAGGAGCAGTTCTTCATCGACGACCTTATCCTGTTCGGCATCGTCAAGACCAAGAACGTCTTCACCGCCCTGATCGGCCAGCCCCAGGGCTTTCCCATGTTCGCCAAGGTCGGCGATCGCTTCGCCGACGGCTACGTCCTGTCCATCACCGAAACGCAAGTGGTCCTGCGGAAGACCCACGAGCGGGGGATACCCCTCATGAGGCCGCGAGACGTCATCAAGGAAATCACGGAGGAGCTGTAACATGAACAAGAGAACCCTTCCGGCCGTCCTGGCCGGTCTGTGCGTCCTGGGCCTCCTCGGCCTGTACGCCCAGGCGCCGGCCCCCGCCGTTCATATCAGCAGGATCCAGGTCCAGCCGGGCGCCCTGGCGACCAGGCTGGTCCTCGAGACCGACGGGCCGCTGGCCGTCGACCGGGCCTACTACGCGGCTGAGACGCCGCGGACGCTCGTCCTCGACATCTCCGGCGCCTCGACGGCCGCCGTGCCGGCCCTCCCCTCCTCCGGAACGGGGCTGGTCCGCGACGTCCAGGTCGAGAAGGCCGGGTCCGGCTCGCTCCGCATCCTCGTCCGGCTGGCCGAGCGCGTCCCGGCCCGCATCGTCCATGAGGCCGGGCGGGCGGTCGTCGAGCTCAACGGCATCCAGAGGGGCCAGGGCGGCTACGTCATCGACGCCGCCACCCAGGCCGCCCTCGACCGCACGGCCAAGAGCGACATCCGCCTCAGCCGGGTCGAGACCGCCGCCGGCGCCGAATCCCTGTCGGTCACGGCCGCCTTGAACGGCGCGGTCATCACCCAGGTCTTCGCCCTGGAGAACCCGCCCCGCCTGGTCGTCGACCTCTTCGACACGCTCCTGGCCGCCAAGTCCGACGTTTGGCCGATCGACGATCCGCGGTCGACGGTCCAGCGCGTCCGGGTGGCCCAATTCCAGACCGCCGGCCCGCGGCCCATCACCCGCATGGTCTTCGACCTGAAGGAGCCCGGGCTCTACGCCCTGGATTCCCGCAGCGACGGCCTGATCGTATCCTTCTTCCCGGCCGCCGCTCCGGCCGCGCTGGTGCAACCGGCCCCGGCCTCCGCCCCGGCCCCGCTGCCCGCGCCCGTCCGCGTCGAGCCGGCCCGGGTCGAAACCGCCCCGAAGGCCGAGCCCAAGGCGGAAGCCAAGGCTCCGACCAAGGCCGCGGCCAGGGAGGTCCCGGTGACGACGATCTGCCCTCCGTCGCCGGCCCCGGCCCCGGAAGCCGCCCCCGCCGCCGCCCCGAAGGCCCAGGAGAAGGCCGTCGTCGTCGACGACAAGTCGGTCAAGTTCCAGCCGAAGACGATCGCCGCCGACGAGGATAAGTACTCCGGCGAGGTCCTGAGCCTGAAGCTCAAGGACTCCGACCTCCGCGACGTCGTCCTCTACCTGGCCGAGTTCGCCGGCCTGAACGTCGTCTTCGATCCCGACGTTCGCGGCACGGTCACCGTCAACCTCCAGCTCGTCCCCTGGGACCAGGCCCTGGACATCATCCTCAAGCAGAACAAGATGGGCAAGACGATCGAGGGCAACATCCTGCGCGTCGCCCCCGTCTCCATCCTGACGCGCGAGGAAGAGGAGCAGCGCCGGCTCAAGGAGAGCAAGGAGCTTTCCGGGCCGGTCACGGTCAAGACCATCACCTTGTCCTATTCCAAGGCCAAGGACGTCGCCACACTGCTGCGCTCCAAGATCTCAACCCGGGGCGAGATCATCGTCGACGAGCGGACCAACACCCTGCTCATCTCCGAGGTCCGCGACAAGCTCGAGCTCCTGGAGAAGCTGATCGGTGTCGTCGACACGCCGACGCCCCAGGTCTCCATCGAGGCCCGCGTCGTCGAGGCCTCGACCACCTTCATCCGCAACCTGGGCATCCAGTGGGGCCTCAACGCCGAGGCCAGCCAGGCCTACGGCAACGCCACCAACCTCCAGTTTCCCAACAGCATCCAGGTCGACGGCGCCATGATCCCCCAGGGCACCGTGACCAAGGGCATCGGCGGGCCCCTCGGCGGCTACGCCGTCAACCTGCCCGCCCCGTCCTTCAACTCGGCCCTCGGCCTGTCGTTCGCCAACGTCCTCGACTCCTTCCGCGTCGACGTCGCCCTTTCGGCCCTGGAGACGGCCGGCGACGGCAAGATCATCTCCCGGCCCTCGGTCGTCACCCAGAACAACCAGCAGGCCGAGATCCTGCAGGGCCGCCAGATCCCCGTCCAGACCGTGGCCAACTTCACCGTGACCACCCGGTACGTCAACGCCGCCCTCGAGCTGCGGGCCACGCCGCAGATCACGGCCGAGGGGACGATCATCATGAACATCGAGATCCAGAACAACGCGGCCGACTTCGCCAACCTGGTCAACGGCATCCCGCCGATCACCATGCAGAGCGCCAAGACCACGGTCATGGTCCCCGACGGCGGCACGACGGTCATCGGCGGCATCTACCGGACCGAGGATTCGGTGACGCGGGAGCGCACGCCGTTCCTGAACCAGATCCCGATCCTGGGCAGCCTCTTCAAGAATTACGCCCGGAACAAGACCAGCCGGGAGCTGCTCATCTTCATCACGCCCCGGATCATCAAGTAACAGGAGCAAACGAGCCATGAACAAGACGACAATGACTCTCAAGGTTCTGGCGGTCGCGGCCGCCTTCCTGGCGCTGGCCGGCTGCAACAAGATCTCGCGCGACGCCGAATCCAGCAGCGTCATCATCATCGAGAGCCTGACCGGCACCACCGTCGATGGCGAGGACGCGGCCTATCTCCAGTCCGACGTCCTCGACGCCGACGGCCTCGTCCGGCTCAACAACGCCACGGCCAACCTCGTCGTCCGGCTGATCAGCCCCAACGCCTCGGCTCCCTCGCAGTTCAACGACGTCGTCCTGACCACGTACCGGGTGACCTACGAGCTGCCGACCGGCCCCGGCACGCCGGGCACCGACGTCCCCATGCCCTTCGACGGCAATTTCTCGACGATTCTCTGCCCGGTCGACGATACGACCACCGTCCCGTTCGTGGTCGTCCTCGAGTCGGCCAAACAGGCCGCGCCCCTGGTCGGCCTGATCGGCACGTCCACGGTCCTGGAACGGCGGGCCAAGATCGAGATCTTCGGCCACGACCTCAGCGACCGCCAGGTCTCGGCGACCGGCTACCTGACGATCTATTTCGCCGATTACCAGACCACGGCGCCGGTCAAGAAGTAGCTTTTTACCGCCTGCGTCAGACCACGGCCCGTCCTTCGGGACGGGCCTTTTTTTTGTAGGAACGCCCCCATTTGCCGGTCAGGGCGGCGGTCAGGCGGCGTTTGAGGGAGGGTCCCCGAAGGGCGAGTAGGAAAAAGTCACGGTCTTCTTCAGGCGGATCTTCGGCAGGGTCCCGTCGAGAGCCCGGTCGAGCTCCGGCCGGCCGGCGGCCTTGAGGATGAACTGGACCCGGGAAACGTCCCGGACCCGGGCCACCGGGGCGAAGGCCGGCCCGAGGACCTCGATGCCCGGCCCGGCCTTCTGGAGCAAAGCCCGCAGCTCGCGCGACTTGGCGCCCAGCGCCCGGACATCGCGTCCCTGCAGGACCACTTCCGCCAGGGCGGCGAAGGGCGGGTAGCCCAGGACCCGGCGGAACTCGATCTCCCGGCCGTAGAAGGCCTCGTAGTCGCCGGCCGCCGCCGCCGCCACGGCGAAGTGGGCCGGGCCGGCCGTCTGGATGACGGCCTCGGCGTCGGCGGCGTCGCGGACGAACCCGAGCATGGCCGAGACGGCCTCGAACGTCTTCTGCGCCGCCCGGTAATCGGAAAAGCCCAGGAGGTATTCGGGCCGGAGGATGCCGACCAGGCCGGCCTTGGGCACGCCGGGCTGGTGGACCAGGAGCTGGGTGCCGACGAGGATCGGCGCCTGACCCTTGGCGAACCCGGCCAGGAGGCGCTCCCGCTCGCCGGGACTGGAGGCCGCGTCGGCGTCGAAGCGGGCCACCGGAACCTTGGGGAAGAGCCGGGCCAGCTCCTCCTCGACGGCCTGCGTTCCCGCGCCCCGGCGGACGACCAGCTCGCCGCCGCACTTGTCGCAGGCCCGGCCCGCGTCCACCGCGTGATTGCAGTAATGGCAGATCAGGCGGTCCCCGGTCTTGTGGTAGACCAGGGCGATGTCGCAGCGGGGGCAGCGCGGCGTCCGGCCGCAGGTTCGGCAAACGACCTGGGCGGCATAGCCCCGGCGGTTGAGAAAGAGGATGGCGGGGTCGCCCTTCTCGAGCCGGGCCCGGAGGCGGCGCTCGAGCTCGCGGGAGATGATCGGGGCGTCGCCGGCATGATCGACCACGGTCACGGCCGCCCGCCGCGGCTCCGTCCCCACGTCGACGAGCAGGCCGCGCCGGCGGGCCTCGGCCATGGCCTCGACCGTCGGCCGCGACGAGCCGAGAACGGCCACGGCGCCTTCCGCCTCGGCCCGCAGCACGGCTCCGCGGCGGGCGTCGTAGGCCGGGCTCTCGGCCTGGAGATAGGACTCTTCCTGTTCGCCGTCGACGGCTACCAGGCGCAGCGGCCCGGTCTCGAGGAAGAGGGCCGAGCGCGTCCCGGCGGCCAGGGCGGCCCGGCCGCTCTGGAGCGTCCGCCAGGCGTCTTCCCGCTGCCGGCCGGTCATCCGGCCGTGAAAGACCACGGCCTGCCGCCCGTAATCGGCCTTGAAGCCCGCAGCCAGGGACTCCGAGGGAGCCACCTCGGGCTGGAGGAAGAGGACCCGGCCTCCCGCGGCGACGGCCCGCCTCACCAGGG
Organism: Acidobacteriota bacterium; assembly: GCA_022711665.1. GTDB lineage: Bacteria > Acidobacteriota > Aminicenantia > Aminicenantales > Saccharicenantaceae > RBG-16-66-30. The sequence continues at coordinate 83,866 of JAKLEN010000002.1, forward strand.
CCTGGAAGGCCGCCCGGCGCGGCCGGTCCGAGCCGAAGACGTACCAGGCGCCGGCCCGGCCGTCGACGATGGCCCTCTCGACCGGGTCCAGGACGCCCGCCTGGCGCAGCGACTCAGGGAAGGCCAGGCCGAGCTGGACCGCTCCGGCCGCGCCTTCCACGTCCCGGTCCGGCCTCGGCCCCGGGCCGGCCTTGTGCTCCACCGCGACCAGGCCGGTCTTCTCCATCCGCGAAACGAGGCCCGAGATGTCGCCGCCGCCCAGGCGCCGCCGCAGGGCCAGGGGGCTCAAGCCCTTGGGCGCGACGACCAGGGCCCGGGCCAGGAGCCGGGCCTTCGGGCCGAGGCCCCCCTTCTCCAGCGCCTCGCGGCCCGCCTCGGTCAGGACGACGGCCATCCGGGTCTTGCCGGAAAGCGAAGGCGGCAGGGCCGTCTGGAGGATCTCGCCCCAGGAGGAACGGAACTCGGCGCTCAGGCGGCCGGTGAATTCGAGGAAGCGCTCGTCCCGGAAGGGCCGGTCGTCAAGGACCTGGAGGAGGTTCTTGACCTTGATCCCGGCCGCGGGCGGCTCGTCCGTGACGGCGACGATGAAGCCGTTCTGCCGGCGAGCCCCGAGCGGCGCGACCACCCGCGCCCCCGGCCGGGCGGCCTCCCGGAAGGCCTCGGGAACGGCGTAGAGAAAGGCCTGCTCGAGGGGCAGGGGGAAGACGACCCGGGCGAAAACGGTCATTTTCTGCCGAGCAGGGCCATGACCTTCTGCATGTCCTCCCAGACCATCCGCCGGAGCTCGCGGTTGCCTTCGTTCCGGACGAGGTAGGACGGGTGGAACGTCGGCATGACCGGGATGCCGCGATAGTCGCCGAAGCGGCCGCGGCGGGCCGTCATGCCCTCGCGCCCGGGCGCGAAGCAGTCCGTCGGCGTCTTGCCCAGGGTGACGATGACCCTCGGCCGGATGAGCTCGATCTGGCGGGTGAGGTAGGGCGAGCAGGCCTCGATCTCATCGAGGTGCGGCACGCGGTTCTCCGGCGGCCGGCATTTGACCATGTTGGCGATGTAGACTTCGTCCTCGCGGAAGGTCATGGCGGCGATGATCTTGCGCAGCAGCTGGCCGGCCCGGCCGACGAACGGCCGGCCCTGGAGGTCTTCGTCGCGCCCCGGCCCCTCGCCGATGAACATCAGCTCGGCCGCGGGATTCCCCTCGCCGGGCACGGCCTTCGTCCGGAACCTGTGCAGGGCGCAGCGCGTGCAGGCCCGGACCTGGCGGGCGACCTCCTCGAGGGCGGCCCGCTCGGCGTCCGTCTGCGGCAGCCGTTCGGCCAGGGAGGGCAGGACGGACGGGGGCGCTGACGCGGCCGCGGCCGGAGCGGGCCGGCCCCGCGTCTCGCCGCGGGACGAGGGCCCCGGCGTCGCGGCGGGCCGGGCCGAGGCCCGGGCCGCCGGCCGGACCGGCGGCTTGGCCGGCTCGCGGCGGGCCTCCTCCCCCGGTCGGCTCAGCACGAAGCCGGCCCCGGCCTCCTCCAGGAAGTCGAGGTGGGCCTTGAGGTCTTGGCGGAGCTCAGCGGCGCTTTTTTTCAAGGAGGGCCTCGATGCGGTCGAAGATGAGCCGGGCGATCTCGCGCTTGCTGAGCGGGCCGGCGGCCTGAACGGGTCCGGACGGGGCGATGATCAGGACCTCGTTGGTCTCGGTCCCGAAGCCCCGGCCGGCGCCGACGGCGTTGGCGACCATCAGGTCGGCTTTCTTGGCCGCCATCTTCCGCCGGGCGTGGGCGGCGACGTCGTGGGTCTCGGCGGCGAATCCGACCAGGACCTGGCCGGGCTTCTTGGCCCGGCCCAGCCGGGCCAGGATGTCGGGGGTCCGTTCGACGGCCAGGGAAAGGCCGATCTCCTCCTTGGCCGATTTGCGGCCGCGCGGCTCCTTGAACCGGAAATCGGACACCGCGGCGGCCATGACCACGATGCCAGCCTTGGGGAAAGCCTTCAAACAGGCCTTTTCCATCTCGGCCGCGGAGACGACACTCTCCGTCATCGCCCCCGCCGGCGGGACGAGCCCCGTCGGGCCGGAGACGAGGATCGTCCGGGCGCCGCGGGCGACCGCTTCGCGGGCCAGCTCGTAGCCCATCTTGCCCGACGACGGGTTGGAGAGGAAGCGGACGGGGTCGAGGTGTTCCCGCGTCGGCCCGGCCGTGACCAGGACGGTCCGGCCGGCCAGGCTCGAGGTCCGGGCCAGGATGCGCAAGCCTTCCCGGACGATGGCTTCGGGCTCGGCCAGCCGCCCCCAGCCGGCGTCGCCGCAGGCGAGATAGCCCTTCTCCGCCTCGACGAACTCCGCGCCCAAAGCCTTGAGGCGGTCCATGTTGGCCTGGGTCGTCCGGTCGAGATACATGGCCTCGTTCATGGCCGGGGCGATGAGCACGGGGGCCGTCGTGGCCAGGAACAGGGTCGACAGGAAGTCGTCGGCGACGCCGCCGGCGAACTTGCCGATGACGTTGGCCGTGGCCGGGGCGACGCAGAGGAGCGCGATCTCCCTGGCCAGGGCCACGTGCCGGATCGACCGCCCGGCCGGCTCCTCGAACATCTCGACGATGGTCTTCGTGCCGGCCAGCGAGCTGAAGAGCAGGGGCGAGATGAGCCGGGCCGCGTTCGGGGTCATGACCACCTGGACCTCGACGCCGGCCTTCTGGAAGCCGCGGACGATCTCGCAGGCCTTGTAGAGGCCGATGGACGAGGACACGCCCAGGGCGACCTTGGTCCTGGTCATGGCCGGCCCTTGGCGAAGCTGCGCAGGATGGGCTTCAGCCCGGCGGCCATGGCCTCGGGGCGGTGCCGGGCCGCCGCGATGACCGTCCGGAGCTCGGCCGCGGCCCGGGCGAGGTCGTCGTTGACGACGACGTAGTCGAACTCGGCGTAGGCCCGGACCTCGGCCCGGGCGTTCCGCAGCCGGCGGGCGACGGCCTCGCGGCTGTCTTCGCCGCGGGCCCTGAGGCGGCGCCGCAGCTCGGCCGCGACCGGCGGCATGATGAAGATGAGGACGGCCCCCTCGACGCGGGCCCGGACCTGCCGGGCGCCCTGGACGTCGATGTCGAGGATGACGTCCCCGCGGCGGCCCTTGGTCTCGACCTCGGCCCGCGACGTCCCGTAAAGGTTGCCGTGGACCCGGGCGTGCTCGAGGAAGCGCTTCTCCCGGGCCAGGCGCTCGAAGACGCGCTCGGAGACGAAATGGTAGTCCACGCCGTCCTTCTCCGACGGCCGCGGCGGCCGAGTGGTGTGGGATACGGAGAACTCCAGGCCGCCGACGGCCCGGCGGACCCGCTTGATGAGGGTCGATTTGCCGCAGCCGGACGGGCCGGTGATGACGAAGACCATCGCTCGACTCCCCTATTCGATGTTCTGGACGTGCTGGCGGATGCTCTCCAGCTCGTTCTTGATGGCCAGGCTCTCGCGGGTGATGCGGATATCCTGGGACTTGGAGGCCAGCGTGTTGGCCTCGCGGTTGAGCTCCTGGGCCAGGAAATCGAGCTGCCGCCCGACGGGTTCGACGACCTTGGGCGAGAGGAAGGCCTCGAACGAGTCGAGGTGGGTCTTGAGCCGGCCGATCTCCTCGGCCAGGTCGTAGCGCTGGGCCAGGATCGAAGCCTCCTCGGCCAGCTTGCCCTCGGAGACGGCCGCGCCGCCGTTGAGGTCGGCCAAGCGCTTCTCGATCCGGGCCTTGAACCGGGCCGGCTGGCGCCTGAAATGCGCTTCGGCCCGGGCGACGGAGCGCCGCACGGCGGCGATGTGCTTCCGCAGCAGCCGGGCGGTCTCGCGGCCCTCGCGGCGCCGCAGCAGGAGGACGTCCTCGAGGATCCGCTGGAACGAGCGCACGACGAAGGCCACGTCGGCCGGGCCGAGGGCCTTGCGCCCGACCTCGATCAGCTGGGGGACACGGAAGAGGCTGTCGAGCGAGATCTCGAGCCGCAGCCCGGTCCGCCGGCTGGCCCGGTCGAGGGAGCGGAGGACTTTCTCGAGCAGGCCCTCGTTCAACGAGAAGTCCCAGCCCGCGGCGCCGAGCGGCGTCAGGTCGACGAAGACCTCGACCCGGCCGCGCCGGATCATTTTTTCGCAGAGGCTCCGCAGGCGGCCTTCGGCCTCGCCCAGGGGGGCGCCCTTGTAGGACCAGTCGAAGAAGCGATGGTTCAGCGTTTTGACGCTGATCTTCAGCCGCAGCGAGGGCGAGGCGAAGCTCCTCTCGGCGAATCCGGTCATGCCCAGGATCATGATGCGCTCTCCTCGATCGTTCCGCCCCGGGGGCCCGCTCCGCTCAATCGCCCCCGAACAGGGCCCGGGCGATGCCGTAGGCGTTCAGGCTCGAACCGACGGTCAGGTTATCGGCCACGGCCCAGAACCAGAAGCCGCGGGCCAGGAACGGGTCCTTCCTGACCGGTCCCAGGTGGATGCGGTCCTGGCCGGCGACGGCCGCGGGCGAGGCCGCCGCATCGCCGGCCGCCGGCAGGCACAGGAGGGGGTCCTTCCCGAGGACGGCCTCGACCTCTTCGGCCGAAGCGTCGCGGCCGAGCTCGGCGTGGACCATGATCGAATACGTGTGGAAAACGGGGGCCAGGACGATGGACAGGGCCAGCGGGACCGGCTCGGGCCCGAGGACCCGGCCGACCTCGGCGGCCACCCGGTTCTCGAGGGCCGCGAAGCCGTTCTTGTCCGGCTTGGCCGGGCGGGTCAGGTTGAAGGCCACCTGTTCGCCGAAGACCTTCTTCGACATGGCCGTGCTGCCGAGCAGGGCGTAGCTCTGTTCGGCCAGCTCCTGGATGGCTTCCTCGGCGTAGGCCGAAACGGGCTCGAGGACGAAGGCGACGGCCTGTTCGACGCCGAAGCCGGTCCGGAGGCCGGCCAGCAGGTGCGCCAGGATGATGGTCGCGGGATGGGGGTTGGCCACGAGCGAGGTCCGCGTCCGCCGCAGCGCGGCGTCGTTGACGCCGGCCACGACGAGCGGCACCTTCGGGTCGGCGTTGAAGGTCCCGGACAGGTCGAGGGCCAGGTAATCCTTCCTGCCGGCCAGGCGGCCGTAGCGCAGGTTGGTCTTTTCGTCGGCGGCCAGGAAGACGAGGTCCAGGCCCTCGAGCGCCGCCGGCGTCAGGGCGTGGACGACCTGGGCCTGGCCGCGGAACTGGCCGAGCTTGCTGTACTCCTCCTCGACGTCGGGGTCGAAGAGCTCGAGCGAGGCCAGGGGGAACTTCCGGACCGTCAGGACCTCGAGGATCTCCTTGCCGCGGAGCGAATCGGAGCCGACGACGGCGAGACGGGGCTTGCGGGTGCGGGGCGGGGTCATCGGATTCCTCTGTTCTTACCGGGTCCGGAGGTAATCGGCCATCAGGCGGTACATCCTGTCCTTGAGCGCGAGCTTCTTTTTCTTGAGCTCCCGCTCCCGGTCGGCGTCGGCCGGCGAGGGATGGGACTTGGCCCGGAGCGCCTCGAGGGCCTTGTCGCAGGCCTGGTGGTCCTCATGGACCCGGCGGAATTCCGCGTTCTCCTTGAGGAGAATCGCTTTGAGCGCCTGTTCATCCATCCGGTCGGTCCCTCCGCCGGTCAGGATAGCATATCGACCGGGCCGTTTCAATTTGCCGGGAACGGCTTTCGGGGGCTTCGGGGCATCCGGCTCGGAATATTGACTTTATCGGGTGGAATATCTATACTTGTCCCGCCGTCGGGCGCTCGTTCGGCGGTCCAATGGCTAGGTAGCTCAGTTGGTAGAGCGAAGGACTGAAAATCCTTGCGTCGGCGGTTCAATTCCGTCCCTAGCCATTTTCCTTTTCCCTCCCCATATAAAGCCTGAGGTCAAGATCAAGCGGGTTCTTCAGCATAACGACCATCTGCTCTTATTTACGGACAACCGGGATTTCCCGGGATATCCGCGAGCTCTGTGCCTGAAGGAACTGAACTACAACCCGATCTGCGGGAAGGTAGTCTGGACCTGGAATAGGCTCGATTAGCGACACCCCTAGGAACCAGGGGTTGAGCATATTTCGTCCGGCTGAGGAGGTACAGAACAATGATTCAAGTTATTGGACTAATGATCGCGTTCTATATCATTACGAGGATGCTCCACATGCTCATTGATAAATCTAAAGAGATTAATACCGTCACCATGCTTTTTTGTGTGCTAACAATCCTTGTCTCGATTTACGGGATTTACTCCCTTCTCACTTCAGGGTCCGAGATATCACAGTCTTTGCTCAGATAGGAATATTACGGCGAGTGTTCGCCGAATACCGGTGAAGGCGGGAGAATTGAAATTCGTCGTCGCCATCGATCCTAAGACCCTCAAGGACGAATCCTTCCCCTACCTCGAGCCAGATCCCGTTCCGGCGATCATAAACCCCGAGAATCCATAAAAGGCTAAGCATAGCGGGCCCCCTGATATGACGGCTGAGCATTCGGACAAGATCTCAAAGAGCCCCAACTAAGGAGAGCTTAATGGATATTAAGATCCTGGTGATCCTTGCCTTGATTGGACTGCTCATTTGGGCCATAACGCAGCTTCTGAAGGCCAAAAAGGGGTATGCGTCTCTCCAAGAAAAGTATTCTCCAATCACCGATCTCGAGGCTCACAAGGATAAGCTCAAAGACGAAGCAGCAGCCACCGAGGTAGAGATCTCGACGCTGAAGGAGGATTACCGCAACAAAAAGGAAATCTATGATTCGCTCATTAAGGAGCTCGCGTTATATGAGGAAGAGGTCGAAATAAGCTCGTATGGACTTTATAAGCCTCATTTTGATTTCCAGACCTCAGAGCAATATAAAGAAATGCTCGAAGAGATCAAGAAAAAAGAGAAGCTGCTTATAACGGATGAAGGCGCCTACTATTGTGGTACTCAATGGACGGTCAACAATAGTAGGACCGAAGGGAAGCGGCAGACCAAGCAGTACGGGAAGCTGATGCTCAGGGCGTTCAACGGAGAGAGCGATGCTCTGATTTCCAATGTCCGCTGGAATAATATTGCGAAGTCTGAAGAACGACTTGAGAAATCGTTTGAAGTGATAAATAAACTCGGTACAACTCATCACATAGAGATCACAAAGAAGTACTACGATCTCAAGCTCGAGGAACTCAGGCTTACTTACGAGTATGAGGAAAAGCGTCATCAAGAAAAGGAAGAGCAGCGCCGCATCCAAGAACAAATCCGCGAAGAAGAAAAGGCACAGCGGGAATATGAGAAGGCGCTGAAGGAAACTGAAGAAGAGGAAAAGCGTTATAACAAGGCCCTTGAACAGGCACGGTCTGAACTAGGAACTGCTCAAGGCGCCAAGCTTGATGATTTGAATTTAAAGATCGCTACCCTTGAGACTCAGCTGAAGGGAGCTCAGGAAAAAGAAAGGGCCCTATCCCAAGCACAACTCACCAAATCCGGCCACATCTATGTCATTTCCAACATAGGCGCCTTTGGAGAGGATGTCTTCAAGATCGGGATGACCCGACGCCTCGAGCCAGAAGAACGAATCAAAGAGCTTGGCGATGCCTCCGTGCCCTTCGAGTTCGATATCCATGCGATGATCCATTCTGACAACGCGCCCGAACTGGAGGGCCAGATTCACAAGCGAATCGAGGGCAAGAAGATCAACCTCCTGAACAACCGAAGAGAGTTCTTCAAGATCAATATGGTTGAACTTGAGAATATAATCCATGAATTCAAGGCCGACATCGAGCTCACTAAGGTTGCAGAAGCAAGAGAGTACCGGGAGACCTTGGCGATGAGAGAAAAGGTATCGGTGAGTAATGCCGAACCAGTTCCCCCGCCAGCAACGGCTAAGTTCCCTGAAAGCATCTAGCTTAATCATGATCCGCCAGATCAGCCAGCCGTTTAAAAACATGGAGAGGCATCGCCCGAAGGACGGGGAGCAACTGGAAATTAAGGAAGAATCATGAACTCGAGCCCGGAGGACAGCATTGAACTCCTGAAGCTATTTGTTGAGCGTGTCGAAAAGCTAGATGGTTCTTCATATATCAAGACAATCCGCGAAAACCATCTGAAGCTTAGTATTAAAGCGAGCTTCGTCGACAGGACCATACGGTTTACTAATTCCGCCCCAAACTCAGAGTATCTTGATGCATTTCTTTTCACGCTCCGGCTCTTCATGCAGAAGAAGGATTCTATTTCTATCGTTAAGACGGCCGACATGATTGAAGCCCTGAACGTCAGCCAGGAGGCTAAAGATCGGTTTTTCAGACAGCAAAACTTCCTAGATAAATTCCTTGAAGAACCTAGCATGATTATGATTGACGGCAGGGCGATTAATAACAATGAACTCCTGGAGACCATTCTCTATGGTTATCGTGGCCATTTGAAGATCAGCCAGCCCTTATATAAACAGTACAAAGAGTGGGCAGCGAATCCAATTGCGACAAACATAGTTGGCTTCGCTTTCAACAATGTCCTTGTTACCTATTTTGAAGCGCTCTGTGTTATGGCCGGGAATTGCCGGCTTATGCTAGCGGAGCTACAGGCCAAAACAGAAGCTGGATAAGGCGCCAGGCCCCAGGCAGGCGGCCGCGGGTAAAGGATAGCTGCTAAAGGATTGTTCTCAGGGAGCCAGTAAGATGCAGTACAAGAAGGCGGTTGAGGTAATTGGCTTCAATAAGCTTAGGGTGCGAGCCATAGGATTCATGTCGTTTCCGGTCTTCTTAGGGATTGGAATTATCGGCTCTATCAAATGGAAGTGGTATGCGCTGCCGTTGGCTATGTTTACGGGATGGCTATTAGGAAACGTATTCTCTTTTTTCATGATTAAAAGAATGAAAAAAATCACCGGCTTGGACCTAAATAGCCAGATAATCGCCTATCACGAAAGCCTTGCATGCAGACAACATCCTATAGCAAAGGATTATCGAGCATATCGTTCGCTAATTGAATCTATGGCGGACGAAGAGGACTCTGCCTGGCCGACCTATGAGGGAAGCAATGATGATAATGGTTGATGATCACCATAGTCTGAGGCGCCAGGGCCCGGGCCGGCGGCCGCGGGCTAGGCTTTGACAAGGAGGGTCTGCCAGTTGTCAAGGATAACCTCAACGAGATGGCCTATTGAGCCGCATACGGCAGCTAAACATGCAATTCTTAAGAAATACCTCCATGCCTGGCTGCCAATCATGTCAAGCAGAGGGGGCTCTATCAATTATGTTGATGGTTTTTCTGGCCCCGGCGAGTATACGGGAGGCGAAGAAGGCTCTCCGCTCATTGCTATAAGGGCTATTGTGGAGCGGGCTACTCCCCTGGCGGCGAAATGCACTCTAACTTTCATAGAGGCCGACAGGTCACGCTATGAATATTTAGCACAGAAGATCGCAGGAATCACGCTACCGAATAACGTCAGAGCCGGCTGCTACTGCGACCGGTTTGAAACAATAATGACAGCTGAGCTCGACAGGCTTGAAGGAGAAGGCAATGTAATCGCCCCTGCATTTGTCTTCATTGATCCATTCGGCTTCTCTGGTGTCCCCATGTCACTTATTAGGCGCATTATGAACAATCCTCACTGCGAGGTTCTTATCACGTTTATATACGAGGAACTCAACAGGTTTATTAGCCTGGAGAGCCTTTGGCCTGCCGCCACTGCCCTATTTGGCAACGATGAATGGCGGAGAGTAATGAACGTAACTGAATCCAGGCTCCGAGAATCTACTCTTCATGGAATCTATCAAACCCAGCTGCGAGCGGCTGCCGGGATCCGTCACGTTTTGTCTTTTAAGATGAAGAACAGGTCGAACACGACTGATTATTTTCTTTTCTTTGGCACTAACCATATCCTCGGACTTAAGAAGATGAAGGAGGCTATGTGGAACGTTGATGAATCTGGCTCTTTCCTATTTTCCGATAATACGCACAATCCTTCTCAACCCGTGCTCTTTCAACAAGAACCTGACTTCGGACTTCTTAAGCATTTATTGCTTGCCCGCTTCAGAGGTTCTGCGCCGACTGTAGGCGAGTTAGAAGAGTACGTACTGACCGAAACACCATTCAGGGAGACGCATTATAAGAGACAAGTCCTCAAGCCAATGGAGCAGACAGAGGAAATCCGTGTTCGTTGCCCGAGGCGAGATAGAAGAAAGGGATCATTCCCTGAAGACTGTATCATAGAATTTCCATAGTCCGTTATGTTAGCATGAGTAATAAAAACGGAGAGCGACATGGACAAGATAGTCAGAAAATCTCTGCTATATAAAAGCCAAGTCGAATACGGTGACTTCTGTATAAACCACGTTGAGGGATGCGCTCATGGATGCAAGTTCCCATGCTACGCGATGCTCCTCAAGAGACGGTGCGGCATAATAAGAGATTATCAAGAATGGATTAAGCCGAAGATCGTTTCGAACGCTCTAGATCTCCTTCAAGCTGAACTGCCAAGATACGGGAATAGGATTAATCGTGTTCATCTTTGTTTTTCGACTGACCCTTTTATGTTTGGCTATCCAGAGGTGTCTGATCTTAGCACGCGGATCATAGAGGAATTGAACAATAGCGACATTAGGTCGATTGTACTAACGAAAGGTGTCTTGCCTGCGACCCTGGCGACCATCGGCCGGCAAAAAAAGAATGAATTTGGCATTACCTTAGTCTCATTAGACGAGAACTTCCGCGCCGCCTATGAACCTTATTCTGCCCCATATTCGGAAAGAATCAGTTCGCTGAGGCAATTACATCAACGAGGCCTAAAAACGTGGGTGAGTATCGAGCCCTTCCCTACTCCCAATATCGGTGAGCAAGACCTTTCAGCGATCCTCCAGAAAATTTCTTTCGTTGATAAAATTGTATTTGGCAGGATGAATTACAATCCGCAGGTTCTTCGCTACCGGGATTGGCAGGCATTTTATGAAATGTGCACGTGTTTAGTGACGGACTTTTGTAAAAAGCAAAAAATCGATGTGCACATTAAGAGGGGCACGTCCGCAATCTATGATGAGAGCCTAAAGCAATCTGTAGTTCAAGATTGGAAAGGTGCTAAAGGCTCCTCCTCTGAATATCGGCCAACACTATTTGAATAGGATATGTGACATCGTTGGCTGCCACGCCTTCCTCGACATTCGTTCTCCTGAAATCCTGCCGGGGTAGCCGTTGATTAGGAAGCACGGCCCCCTCTACCGGCTTGATATCCGTGTCGACGGGAAGCGCGTCCGGCGCTCCCTTAAGACCGGCGCGCAGGGCATGGCCCTTGAGCGTGCCCGCGAGATCGAGCGCGAGCTCCGGGAACCGAAGGCTCCTGGTGTCGATATCAGGGACTTTTCTCTTAAAGTACCTGAACTGGGCCTGGGTCACGAAGCCGGCCTCGGCCGACCAGGAATCCCGCCGGATGAAGAAAATCCTCCCAGGAGCGAGCTGATCGTTGAATGCCAGTACTTCCTTTTTACCGCCGACTAATTTATAAGGAGGTTTCATGACAGCCGAAATCGCGGTTCTCAACAAGGAAGCCATCGCCTTGGCTGCGGATAGCGCGGTAACTATGTCAGGACCGTCGGGCCGGAAGATCTTTCAGTCGGCAAATAAAATATTTGCCTTATCCAAGCGCTATCCAGTAGGCATCATGGTGTTTGGCAATGCAAACTTCATGGACGTTCCTTGGGAGACGATCATAAAGAAGTATCGCAGTTCGCTTGGAGAAAAGGGATTTGATGATTGCGAAGATTACGCAAAGGACTTCTTTTCATATTTAACAAAAGCGAGCCGTCTTTTCCCAGCTTCTCAGCAGGATAAATATTTCTCCAATACTCTAGAGAGCTATTTTACCCACCTGAGAACTCAGATAATTAAGAAGGTTCAAAGCCGTCAAGAACAAGCAGGATCTATAGACGAAGAACAAGTACGCCTTTTGGTATCAGAGAGGATATCTGCTCTTCATGAGAAGCTGGGCAAATACACTTACCTTCCGAAAATGGATGCAAAATTCGAGGCGAGTCTGGCAACGAAATATAGGCTGAAGATCGAAGAAATCAGAGGAAAGGTTTTTGAACAGCTTCCTTTGTCTGAAACGGATTCTCTGAAGCTTAAAGATATCGCGGTGGAAATCTTTTGCAGGATGGGTCAAGATGTCTTCCATTCGGGGATATCCGGGGTGGTTATCGCTGGCTTTGGCCATGACGACATTTTTCCACGCCTGTATGCATATTACGCCGAAGGGATAGTCAGAAAGCGGGTTAAATATTTTAAATCGGGAGAGCAAGTAATTAGTCACGATTCGGCATCAGCGATAATGCCCTTCGCCCAAGATGAAATGGTCTGTTCGTTCATGGAAGGAGTTGTTCCAGGCTATGAAAAAGAAATTGAGAGGTACCTAAACGATATATGCCATGAATATCCCAAGGCCATCTTGGACAGTATTGTCTCTCTAGCAGAGGAAGAAAGAAACCGAATTAAAGAGAACCTTGGCCAGCTCAGCGAGGAATGGCTAAAGAATTACAAAAAGCGGCTGGATACATACAGAACCGAGCATTTCGTCGATCCTGTAATAAACGTTGTTTCAGTCCTTCCCAAAGACGAACTGGCCACGATGGCCGAAACCCTCGTGAACTTGACATCCTTCAGAAAAAAAGTCACTATTGAAGAAGAAACCGTAGGAGGTCCAATAGACGTTGCTGTCATCTCCAGGGGGGATGGGTTCATTTGGATCAAGAGAAAACACTATTTTAAGCCTGATTTAAACCAAAATTTCTTTTCAAATTACCGGAGACATTAGAAAAATGCAAAAAGTTCAGACCAAAGAATCCCGGAAGTTTGAGAGAATCGAGGAGTTCGAGCGGACCTACTTTCCAGAGTACTCTCGGCATAAGGCAGAAAAAGCAAAAGCTGAAAAGCCAGGTGCGTTCGGTCATGCACTCGCTAACGAATTTATTACCAAGGTAAGATCTGCCTTAAGGAAGTAAAGAGTCGGAACCAGCAGGGCACGATTCTGGACGCAGACGCAGGGATGTTTTCTTTATGGGGATGATATTAAATCTGTTATTGCTTTCATCCTCCGGAGTGAAAATCCTTGCGTCGGCGGTTCAATTCCGTCCCTAGCCATTTTCCTTTTCCCTTCCCAAGCCGCGTGACGGCGCTTCCCCCTCGGTCGTCCTGGGTCGGGCTCGAGACCCGTTCCCTGATCGACGGCTCGGAGGACTGGGAAAGCGGCCGGAGCTGCATCAAACTGGAATACTCCCTGGGGGCCCCGGAGAACAACCGGAGCTTCCTGACGGCTCGGCCGGCGGGCTGAAGAGCATCACGACGGCCCCTCCCAGTATCTAAGAAGCCATAAATTCCTATTAGGCCTCCTTTTAGTATTATCTCCTCGGGTAAATTCGAATTTTTAAATATTTTTTGGGTGGACGACGATTTTTGCGGTCCCGACATGTCTTTGTCCTTAGGGAGGCGCGTATCCGGGGAAAAAGGCAAGCTACGTCCAAGGGGGAATATGCACGACACCATAAGCGGGAGCCATGCTTCCGAGGCGAAACGGCAAACATCGGTCATTCAGGTAGAAGATACCGCTTCTTTTTGTTCCTTATGAGGTCCTGGCGAAGCATAAAATTGGGACGTCGATTTCGGGCAGAAAGCCTGCTACGGCTCCCTTATATTCATCACAAAGGAGACATCGTGCTAAAAAAGCTGGTTAATGTAGCGTTATTTCTAATCAGCCTGCTTTTTATAATCGTCAACGACGCTAGTACGGCGCAAACAAGGTTCAGCTTGGCACTCCGGGAAGGTTTTGGATCCATGAAGATCGGTGATCTAAATACCACTCTGGAGTCCTATAATAATAACCCTGCCTTAGAAGACACTCGTCAATATTATCCAGATCGTTGTATTGGCGAATTCCTCCCTATAAAGGATCGGTTCACTCATTGGGAAGCGGAGATCCGGTCCTATATCTGGGGTGGATTCAGTCTTGGCATTTCGATAGAAGAAAAGACGCATTTCAGCGGACAGAGCTCTTTACTCTACACAATCGTTGATTACCCCGGCACGCAGACCATGAACCAAACCCTGACCTCCGATATCGACATCTCCTCTCCTATTCGGTTTCATCTCTACTATTCGCGCCATATCCTCGCCGGTTTCCATCTCTATGCGAACGGGGGCATCGGCTTCTATCGAGCCCGCATGAGGCAAGACCAGGATTGGTATAACCGATTTCCGTCCAGCGCTATTCAGGTCATTGAGAACTACTGGGACGTCAAGGGGAAGTGCCGCGGCTATCACTACGGGATCGGGCTTGAATATCGGATGAACAAGAGAATGTCGTTGCTCGCAGAAGCCCGATGGATTCAGGCTAAGATCGAAACCCTAAGCGGAGAAGCGCAGCAGAATATCAGATTCTACAATCCGGAAGGTACACTTACAGAGACGGTTACCCACACAAATGAGGGGCCCCTCTTTCATTATATTGGGGAAGATCTTGATTATGGGGGATGGCACGAAAAGCTGATCGTCAATGAAGAGATCTGGCAGGTTGGGACTGACGGTCCCTATGGTATCAGGCAAGCCTTCCTTGACTTAAGCGGCTTCACGCTCAGGATCGGCTTGAAGATCGGGCTATTCTAGGGAAAGTCGATAAGAGCAGAGAACGCCCATCGCCGCCGCAAGAGGGGATCCCGGCGATGGGAGAGGCTCTGTTTATTTTTCCCCGCCGGTAATTTTCGCCACCCCGAACGGTCTTTTATATATGATGGCCGTTTTGCCCGCAGCCGGAAGGAAGGAAAGAAGGGCCGGAAGGGAGAAGGAGAACAGGACATTGAGCAAGCCAAGCCGCGTCATCCTCGTCCGGCCCGGAGGGGTCGAGACGCGATATCCGGCGATGGAGGAAGCGACCGCCGCCGGCGAGGCGTTCCTGCTCGAGCACCCGTCGGAGTGCGGCGTCACGCTCTATGAAGTCGACGAGAACGGCCGGGAGGGCCGGACCCGGAAGATATTCCACTGGCGGGACGAGTTCTTCCATTATCTGGATATGCCGGGGGGAGGTCACGGCGTCGGACGGATCTTCAAGAGGCCCTGCCGTCGAACGGCGGGAGCCAAGGAATGCCGCGAGGCCTGAGGAAGACAAGGCCGATCAGAGAGGACAGGATGCTGCGCTTTCACTCCCCCTTCGACGGAAGAAGGTTCATCGGGGACAACCGGCTGAAGATCTTCCATGATTCCGTCTACGAGGCGCCGGTGCGGGCGTCGGGCGGCTGCGGCATCGACCGGATCCCCGCGGAAGAGATCCGGATCTTCGCGCCGGACACGGCCGGCGAGGCCAAGAAGCGCGGCTTCGTCCCCTGCCCCTGCTGCGGGCACATCGACCGGCACCTGCACGAGTGAGGCGCGCCGGCCCCGGCCGGGGGCCGCGGGCTAGAACTTGTAGCTGACCGCGATCGAGGGGACGACGATGTTCATGCCGTACGTCCCCGGCATGGAGCCCGCCGACGCCCCCGCGCAGGTCCTCTCGCGACCCGTATAATACTCCAGGCCGAGATCGATCTGCAGGCCGTCGAAGCTCTTGCCCACGCCGGCGCAGATCGTGTTGTAGGCGAAGTTGGGCAGGAGGGCGTTGAGGGTCGCGTCCGGCCCCGGCGCCGGGTCATGGTAGTAGCCGGCCCGCAGGGCCGTCGTCGCGTTCACCCGGAATTCCGCGCCGAACCGGAACTGGGCCTTGTCGGACCAGCCCATGCCGCGGACGTCGTTGCCGCTCGCGCCCATGAGGATCGCCCAGACGGCATCCAGATAGTCGGTCGTGATCCGGTCGAGCTTCGACCATTGGGTCCACTGGACGTCGGCGCTGAGGAGAAGGCGCTCGAAGGGCCGGAAGGCGACGCCGCCGGCGATCCAGAGCGGCCAGGTGATCTTGCGTTCGAGGTCGGAGGAGCCGGGCAGGCCGTAGGGAGAAAGATTGGGCAGCAGGGCGGAGCCCTTGTAGGCCAGGGTCGACGGCGTCCGCACGGTCAGGCCGAGGCTGAGCTTGTCGATGGGCTTGGCCAGGACGCCGAAGGTCGCCCCGATCCCCCAGCCGTGCATGTTCTCCTCGTACTGGCCCAGGTCCACCGTCCCCCCGCCCAGGTCGGCGGAACCGGCCGGCATCTTGAGCCGGAAATTCCCGTACTGGACGTCGACCGTGGCCCCGACGGAAAGCCAATCGTTGAGCCGGACGGCGACGAGCGGCGAGGCGGTGAAGACCTCGATCTTGCTCGACCAGTCGTAGGCCGTTCCGCCGGACAGATCGGTGAAATCCGCCCCGTTCCATTTCGTTCCCAGGCCCGAAGGCGTGCCGATGCCCAGGCCGACCACGACCTTGGAGCTGATCGGCTTATAGTAGGCGCCCAGGAAGCCCAGGTAATGGGCCTTCTTGGTCTCGGCCGCGACGGTGGGCGGCGGGTACTCGGGGATATACACGAGGTCCGGCGGGATGGACAGGTTGTAGCTCGTCTTCGGCATGAGGTCCGTCGTGTAGAAGCCGAAGATCGTCCGCTTGAACCCGGCCGCGCCGGCGGGATTCCAGAACACGGCGCTGAAGTCGTCGGCGACGGCGACGAACGCGCCGCCCATGCCCTGGGACCGCGAGCCCAGGCCGTTCAGGTTGAGCCCGTTGGCCGGGGCCAGCGAGGGCAGAAGGATAAGGGCCGCCAGGCCCGCGATGAGGATCTTCTTGATCATCGTCAGTGTCTCCAGTGCGCGAAGGCGCGCCCTATTATATACGAACCGGGCAAAAGAAAAACAAGAAGGAAGGAACCGTCCGCTCAGGTCTTGCCGAAGGCCAGCCCGCCCTTCTTGTCGACGCCGATCACGGCCGTGTCCCCTTCCCCGTATTCGCCGGCCAGGATCTTCATCGCCAGCGGGTTCTGGACGTCGCGCTGGATCGTCCGCTTGAGCGGCCGGGCGCCGTAGACCGGATCGAACCCCCGCTCGGCCAGCAGCTCCCGGGCCTCCTTCGAGACGTCCAGCCCGACCTTGCGGTCGGCCAGCCGCTTGGCCAGCAGGTCGAGCTGGAGCCCGACGATCTTCAGGATGGCGCTCTTCGGCAGGGGCTTGAAGATGATGACCTCGTCGATGCGGTTCAGGAACTCGGGCTTGAAGTGGGCCTCCAGGACCTGGCGGACCTCCTTTTCCATGGCGGCGTAGTCGCGGCCGAGGTCCTTGATGGCCTGGCTGCCGAGGTTCGAGGTCATGATGACCAGGGTGTTCTTGAAGTCGACCGTCCGCCCCTGGCCGTCCGTCAGCCGGCCGTCCTCGAGGATCTGGAGCAGGATGTTGAAGACGTCGGGATGGGCCTTCTCGATCTCGTCGAGCAGGATGATGGCGTAGGGCCGGCGCTTGACCGCCTCGGTCAGCTGGCCGCCCTCCTCGTAGCCGACGTAGCCGGGCGGGGCGCCGATGAGCCGGCTGACGGTGTGCTTTTCCATGTACTCGGACATGTCCAGCCGGACCATGGCTTTCTCGTCGTCGAAGAGGAACTCGGCCAGGGCCCGGGCCAGCTCGGTCTTGCCGACGCCGGTCGGGCCGAGGAAGATGAACGAGCCGATGGGCCGCCCGGCCTCCTGGATGCCGGCCCGGGACCTGCGCACGGTGGCCGCCACCGCTTCGATGGCCGCCTCCTGGCCGACGACGCGCTTCCCCAGGATGTCCTCCATGCGGATGAGCCGGTCGACCTCGCCCTCGAGCATCTTGGCCACCGGGATGCCGGTCCATTTGGAGACGACCTGGGCGATGTCCTCCTCGTCGACCTCCTCCTTGAGCATCCGGCCCTTGGCCTGCAGGGCGGCCAGGTCGGCCGCGGCCTTGTCCATCTGCCGCTGGAGCTCGGGGATCCGGCCGTAGCGGATCTCGGCCGCCTTCTCCAGGTCGCCCCGGCGCTCGGCGCCCTGGGCCTCGATCTTGAGCGCGTCCAGCCGCTCCTTGAGCTTGCCGGAGGCCTCGATCGTCTCTTTCTCCTTCTGCCAGCGGGCCCGCAGGGCCGACGACCGCTCCTTGAGGTTGGCCAGCTCCTCCTCGATGCCCCCCAGCCGTTCCTTCGAGGCCGGGTCCGACTCCTTCCGCAGGGCCTGGCGCTCGATCTCGAGCTGGAGGGTCCGGCGATCGAGCTCATCGAGCTCCTCGGGCAGGCTGTCGATCTGGATGCGGATGCGCGAGGCCGCCTCGTCGACGAGGTCGATGGCCTTGTCCGGCAGGAACCGGCTGGTGATGTAGCGGGCCGACAGCGTGGCCGCTGCGACCAGGGCCGAGTCCTTGATCCTGACCCCGTGGTGGATCTCGTACTTCTCCTTGAGGCCGCGCAGGATGGAGATGGTCTCCTCGACCGACGGCTCGCCGACGTAGACCTGCTGGAAGCGCCGTTCCAGGGCGGCGTCCTTCTCGATGTGCTTCTTGTACTCGTTGAGCGTCGTGGCCCCGATGCAGCGCAGCTCGCCGCGGGCCAGGGCCGGCTTGAGCATGTTGGAGGCGTCCATGGCCCCCTCGGCCGCGCCGGCGCCCATGATCGTGTGCAGCTCGTCGATGAAGAGGACGACCTCGCCGCCGGATTCGCCGATCTCCTTGAGCACGGCCTTGAGGCGGTCCTCGAACTCGCCGCGGAACTTGGTCCCGGCGATGAGCGAGCCCATGTCCAGGGCCAGCAGGCGCTTGTTCTTGAGCGATTGGGGCACGTCGCCGCCGGCGATGCGCTGGGCCAGGCCTTCGACGACGGCCGTCTTGCCGACGCCGGCCTCGCCGATGAGGACGGGATTGTTCTTGGTCCGCCGCGACAGGACCTGGACGACGCGCCGGATCTCGTCCTCGCGGCCGATGACCGGGTCGAGCTTGCCCTGGCGGGCCAGGGCGGTCAGGTCGCGGGTGTACTTCTCCAGGACCTGATACTTGCCTTCGGGCTCGGGGTCGGTCACGCGCTGCGCGCCCCGGACCGCGGCCAGGGCCTTGAGCACGGCGTCCTCGTCGACGCCGGCGGCGCGCAGGAGCCGCGAGGCTTCGCCGCCTTCCCTGAGGATGGCCAGGAAGAGATGCTCGGTCGAGATGTACTCGTCCTTGAGCGCGTCCGCGGACTTGCGGGCTTCCTCGAGGACTTGGCGCAGGGCCGTCGAAAGGGCCGGCTCCCCGCCGCCTCCGCGGACCTTGGGCAGCCGCTCCAAGGCGGCCTCGACGTCGGCCTTGATCCGGGCGGCCGGCGCGCCGATCTTGGCCAGGAGGGCGTTGACGATGTTCTCGTCCTGGGCCAGGAAGCTCGACAGGAGGTGCTCCGGCCGGATCTCCGAGTGGCCTTTTTCCTCGGCCAGGGCCTGGGCCTTCTGAATGGCGTCCTGCGACATCACGGTGAACTGATCCCATCGCATCGGGGGGCCTCCTCTCGCTCGATAGTCCTTATTAAAGGCGTCCGGCCGCGGGCTGTCAAGCCGTCCGGAACCGGCCGCGCGGCGGGCCGCGTTCCCCCCTTGACAAGCGTCGAAAAAAGATTATCTATCTATTGTCGAAGAGGCGCTCATGGAAGAAATGGAAATCAGAAGCTGGCTGACGCTCGACGCGATCCGGAAGACGAAGGGCGCCGAGGTCGTGGAAACCGTCGGCAACCTGCAGACCGGGCACACGAAGTCCGTATTCGTCGTCATCGAAGACGACTACCTGGAGCTCGTATACAGCGACGCCGCCTCCAACACCGTCCGCCGCTTCGACGACCGCGACGAGCTCGACGAGGCCGTCGAGGAGCGACGCTCCGAGAACGGCGAGGAGAACTTCTCGGACAACGGCGACCAGGACTACGACAAGGACGAGGACGAAGAGGACGACGAGGACCTCGAGGACGGCTTCTCCGTCGAGGACGAGTCCGAATCCTATTGACCCGGCCGATTCCTGAGAACGCCCCGCTTTCCCCCTTCTCTTTGAGAGGGCGTTCTTACCCTTCGGGAGAACCGAGCCGGCCCTTGAGCCCGGCCAGGATATTCAGCGCTTCGATGGGCGTCAGGGAGGCCGGGTCCAATCCTTCGATCTCATCCCGCAGCTCGCGCAGCAGGGCGGATTCCCGGTCCTCGGCGAAGAGCAGGAGCTGGTTCCGGTCACCGGACGGCCGGGCCCGCCGGGCCAGGCGCGGCAGCCCCGCCTCGTCGAGCTCCTGCTTCTCCAGGTTGAACAGGATCTCCCGGGCCCGTTCGATGACATCCCGGGGCAGCCCGGCCAGCTTGGCCACGTGGATGCCGTAGCTCCGGTCGGACGGGCCGGCGACGATCTTGCGCAGGAAGACGACCTCGTCCCGCCATTCCTTGACCGAGACGTGGAAATTCTTGATCCGCGGCAGGGTCAGGGCCAGCTCGGTCAGCTCGTGGTAATGGGTGGCGAACAGCGTCCGCGGCCGGATGTCCGGCCGCTCGTGGAGCCGCTCGGCCACGGCCCAGGCGATGCTCAGGCCGTCGAAAGTGCTGGTGCCCCGGCCGACCTCGTCGAGAAGGATGAGGCTGCGCGAGGTGGCGTTGTGGAGGATGGCCGCCGTCTCCAGCATTTCGACCATGAAGGTCGACTGCCCGACGCTGAGGAAGTCCATGGCCCCGATGCGGGTGAAGATCCGGTCGGCCAGGCCGACCCGGGCCGACTTGGCCGGGACAAAGGCCCCCATCTGGGTCAGCAGGACGATGAGCGCGGCCTGGCGCAGGAAGGTCGACTTGCCGCCCATGTTCGGGCCGGTGATGATCAGGACCTGGTTCTCGGCGGCGTCGAGCTCGAGGTCGTTGGGGATGAACGGCTCGGCCTGGCTCGTCTCGATGACCGGGTGCCGGCCGGCCTCGATGCGCAGGACGTCACCCTCGTCGACGACCGGGCGGACGTAGCCGCGGCGGGCGGCGCACTCGGCCAGGGCCAGGAGGACGTCCAGGGCGGCGACGTCGGCGGCGATGCGCTGGAGGCGCGCCGTTTCCCGAGCCAGGGTCTCGCGGACCTCGAGAAAAAGGCGGTGCTCGAGCTGGCCGATGCGCTCCTCGGCGTGAAGAACCTTGTCCTCGTACTCCTTGAGCTCGGGCGTCAGGAAGCGCTCCGAGTTGACCAGCGTCTGCTTGCGCATATAGTCGGCCGGGACCTGGGGCAGGTTGGGCTTGGTCACTTCGATGAAGTAGCCGAAGATCTTGTTGTAGCGGACCTTGAGCGAGCCGATGCCGGTACGGGCCCGCTCGCGGCTCTCCAGCTCGGCGATGAAGCCCTTGCCCGAGCGGCTGACCGCGCGCAGCTCGTCGAGCTCGGCGTTCCAGCCGTCCTTGATCAGGCCGCCCTCGGTCAGCAGGAAGGCCGGCTCGTCGAGGATGGCCCGGTCGACGAGGCCGGCGACGTCGGCGGCGTTGTCCCAGCGCCCGGCCATGTCCCGGAACAGGCCGCAGGCAAAGCCCCGCAGCTCGCGCTCGATCGACGGCAGCGGGACGAGCGAGGCCTTGAGGGCGACCAGGTCCCGCGGCTGGGCGGCGGACAGGCCGATCTTGCCGACGAGGCGCTCCAGGTCGTGGACGCTCTTGAGCGTCTCCCGGATCTCGCGGCGGGCGATGGTCGCGGCCAGGGCCTCGGCCACGGCGTCCTGGCGGCCGGCGATGGCCGCCGCGTCGCAGAGCGGCCGGAGGAGCCAGGCCCGGAGCAGGCGGCCGCCCGGCGACGTGACCGTGAAGTCGATGACGTCGAGCAGCGTGCCCTTGACCTTGCCGTCGCGGAGGTTGCGGACGAGCTCGAGGTTGCGGACGGTCGCGGCGTCGAGGACGAGATAGCCGGCCGCGTTGAGGTAGGACAGGCGCCGGACGAGCTCCAGGGAATCCTTGCGGACGCGCTTGACGTAGGCCAGGAGGGCCCCGGCGGCAGCCGCGGCCCGGGGCTTGTCCTCGAGCCCGAAGCCGGCCAGGGACCGGGCGCCGAAGTGTTCCAGGACGGCCCGGGCCGCCTGGGGCGGGTCGAAAAGCCAGCCCTCGGCCGGGCTCAGCGCGGCGCCGTTGGAGGCCTCGGCCGGCAGGACGCGCCGCAGGGCGTCCTCGGCGCCCTCGGGATAGACGATCTCCCGCGGCCCGGCCTTGAAGATCTCGTCGGCCAGCAGCTTGGCTTCGGGCCAGCCGCCCTCGAGGGTCCGCACCTCCCCCGCCGCCAGGTCGAGCAGGGCCAGGCCCCAGCCGCCGTCCTCGAGGGCCAGCGAGGCGATGAAGGTGCTCTCCTTGGCCTCCTCGGCCTCGACCTCGACGGCCGTGCCGGGCGTCAGGACCTTGATGACTTCCCGCCGGACGACGCCCTTGGCCGCCTTGGGGTCCTCGACCTGCTCGCAGATGGCCACCTTGAAGCCCTGCTTGAGCAGCTTGGGCACGTAGGCGTTGACGGCGTGATAGGGCACGCCGCACATGGGCACCTTCTGCCGCGAGGTCAGGGCGATGTCCAGGACCGGCGCGGCCGTCCGGGCGTCGTCGTAGAACATCTCGTAGAAATCGCCCAGGCGGAAGAACAGCAGCGCCCCGGGATGGAGCTCCTTGATGCGGAAATACTGCTCCATCATCGGGGTCAGGGAGGTGTCGTTGGCCATCGGCGAACCCTCACTATACCCGAAAAATGAGGACGTTTCTATTTTCCCGTAAAATGGGGACGTTCCCGGCTTCGCGGGCCCTGGCGGAGGTTTGACACCCGAGGGGCGCTGGTGTAATCTCGGGGCGTGAATGTCCCCAACGCCCTCAGCCTGGCGAGGATCGTGGCCATCCCGGTCATGGTCGCCGCCATGCTGATCCCCTTCGAAGGGCACGACCTGGCCGCCTGCGCCATCTTCGTCTTCGCCTCGCTGACGGATTGGCTGGACGGCTGGCTGGCCCGCCGCAAGGGGCTGGTCACCGTCCTGGGGCAGCTCCTCGATCCCACGGCCGACAAGCTCCTCATCGCCTCGGCCCTCATCTGCCTGGTCGAGCTCGGCCGGGTGCCGGCCTGGGCGGCCATCGTCATTGTCGGCCGGGAGATCGCCGTGACCGGCTTCCGGGCCATGGCTTCGTCCAAGGGCATCAACATCCCGGCTTCGGCCTTCGGCAAGGCCAAGATGGGCAGCGAGTCGTGGATCATCGGGGCCCTGGTCCTGGGCCCGCTCTACCTGGGGAAATTCTATATCGCGGCCAAGATCGGGCTGTGGCTCGTCTTCGCCCTGGCCGTCCTCTCGGCCGTCGAGTATTTCGTCCGTTTCGGGCCGCGGGTCATCTCACAGCCCGCCGAATAGGGCCGCCCGGACCTTCTCCGCTCCCTCCCGGTCCTCGACGTTGTGGATCGCCGGCGCCTGGGGCCAGCCCCGGGCCAGCCTCTTGAGGAGGCCGGACAGGACCCGGCCCGGCCCGCACTCGACGCAGGCCCCGACCCCCATGTCCTTCAGCACGGCCATAGACCGCGTCCACAGGACCGCCCGGCTGACCTGGCGCTTGAGGGCCTCCCGAGCCTCCTCCCCCGTCCGGACCACGGCGGCGTCGACGTTGCTGACGACGGGGAAGCGCAGCGGGCCGAAGGCCGTGGCCTTGAGGTCGGCGGCCAGGCGCTCCTCGGCCGGCTTCATCAGCCGGGAATGGAAAGGGGCGCTGACCGGCAGCACAACCGAGCGCGGCGCCTTGATCAGGGCCAGCGCCTCCTCGACTGCGGCTTTCTCGCCGGAGATGACGGTCTGATCGTCGCTGTTCCAGTTGGCGATCTGGACGACGCCCGAGCGCACCTCGGCCAGGCGCCGCTCGATCTCCTGGCCCGGCACGCCCAGCACGGCGGCCATGGCCCCGGCCCCCACGGGCACGGCTTCCTGCATGTAGCGGCCGCGCCTGTGGACCAGCCGGACGGCGTCCTCGAAGCCCAGGCTGCCGGCGGCCACCAGGGCCGAGTACTCGCCCAGGCTGTGGCCGGCGGCCACGGCCGGGTCGCGGCCCAGGAGCCGGCAGGCGGCGGTGCTGACGACGAGCAGGGCCGGCTGCGTGTTCCGGGTCAGCCGCAGCTCCTCCTCCGGGCCCTCGAAACAGAGCTTGGAGAGGGAGAACCCGAGGGCCTCATCGGCCCTCTCGAAGAGGTCCCTGGCCTCGGCCGAGCCGTCGTAGAGGTCGCGGCCCATGCCGACGGCCTGCGAGCCCTGGCCGGGGAAGAGGTAGGCGATGGTCATTGCAGGCAATCCTTCCTGATCTGGATATCGGCCCTGTTCCGCAGGTCGCGGAGGAAGGCGGACGTCTGCTGGGCCAGGCGCTCGCCGCGGATCCGGGTCTCGATGGCCCCGTCGACCCGGTCGAGCGGCTCGGCCGCGACGCCCCGCTGGGCCTGCTCGGGCGCGTAGATATCGCGGTAGTACCTCTCGATCTCCGTCATCGAGACGGGCAGGGACTGGCTGAAGCGCACGTCGAGGGCCCGGCGGAAAAGGAGGCGCTCCTCGAGATAGGGCTCGAGGTCGGCCGCGGTCAGGCCGAACTTGCGGAGCCCGGCGGCGAAGGCCGCCTCGCCGACGTCCCGCCGCAGCTCGGCCAGCGCGGCGTCAAGCTCCTCGCCGCTCACGCCCCGGGCCTCGTGGGACAGGTCCAGGACGATCTTGCGGTCGATCAGCGCGTCCAGGGCGGCCCGGCGCGGGTCCGCGCCCGGCTCGGCGCCCGGCCCGCCGGCCAGGCCGAAATAGACGGCGATCTCGACGTCGAGCCGGGTGATGATCTGGCCGTTGACGACGGCCGCCACGCAGTTGACCGTCTGGGCCGGCGCGGCGGCCGAGGCGAGCGCCAGGGCCAGGAAAAGCGGGATCCGTTTGATCATCCTCGTCGTCCCTCGCTAGAAGATGTTGCCGATCGTCAGGAAGATGAGCGGCCGGCGGCGCTTGTCCTGGAGGTCGAAGTCCCAGAGCTTCCAGGCCATCTCCAGCCGGATGGGGCCGAGGGCCGTCTTGTAGCGGATGCCGCCGCCGACGGCGCCCTGGAGCGTGAACGGGCGGAAGTCCTTGAGGGCGGCATAGACGTTGCCGAGGTCGAAGAAAGCGGCCAGGCGCAGGGTCCGCCAGGCGCGGAAAACGGGGAAGGTCAGCTCGGTGTTGATCAGCAGCAGGGCCTCCCCGCCGTAGGGCTTGTACGTGATCGGCGTGGTCGTCGAGGCCGAGATGGGCCCGAGCATCTCGAACTCCTCGCCCCGGAAGGTGTTGCTGCCGCCGGCAAAGAACCGCTCCGGCAGGTGGCTCAGGCCGTTGGCCAGCCCGAGCCGGGCGGTCAGGCCGAGGTTGAAGGTCGAGGTCAGGGGTCGGAAGTACTGGCCCTTGAGGAAGATCTTCTGATAGTCGGACTCCGTCCCGAACAGCCGCAGGCCCACTTCCCCGACGGCGCTCAGGAACCAGCCCCGGGTCGGGTTCAGGGTATCGTCGCGCCGCTCCCAGCTCATGCTGACGGAGGCCAGCGCGGCCGAGTACGGCAGGAACTGGCGGTCGACGTCCTCCGGCAGCGTGGCCAGGTCGGGCGTCTTGGGCAGGGACGTCCGGGTCAGGCTCAGCGATCCCAGGATCAGGCGCGACCGGCTCAGGGCCTTGACCGCGCTCAAGCTGACGCCGCGGCGGTCGAGGACGAAGGCCGTCCGGTCCTCGCGCTCCACCCAGGCCAGGACCGTCATCGGCAGGGACAGGCCGAAGAAGTAAGGCTGGGTCCAGGAGAGGACGGCCCGGCTCTCGACGACGCTCGTCTGGCCGACCAGCCCCGCCTGGGCGCCCAGGCCGAAGACGTTGCTGCGGATGTATTCGGCCGTGCCGCGCAGCCGGAAGTCCTCCGGCCCGATGCCGGCCAGAGAGCCGATCACCGGGTCCTTCGATTCGACGCCCAGGCCGACGCCGGCGTAGTTCTTCTCGCCTTCCCGGACCTTGACGACGACGACCTCGCCGCTGGGCTCGGTCTGGACCTCGTCGACCTGGACCTCGGAGAAGATGCCCAGGGCCTCCAGCCTCCGTTTCGAGGCCTGGATCCTGGAGTAGTCGGCCGGGTCGCCCTTGCCGACGCGCAGCTCCCGGCGGACGACGCCCGGGCGGGTGACGCGGTTGCCGGCGAGGAAGACGTCCCGGATGGCCACCGGCGCGCCTTCGTCGATCTCGTAGACAAGGGTGACCCGGTGCTCCGGCGAGCGCTCGATCCGGGCCGTGACCTCGGTGCCGCGGACGCCGCGGTTGAGGTAGGAGGTCTCGATCTGGCTGACGTCCCTCTGAACGTCGGGCGGGAAGTAGGCCCCGCCCTCGCGGCTGACCAGCTCGCGGAGGAGCGCCGCCGCGGGGATGATCCCGGCGCCCAGGATGCGGATGGCCTCGACGGTCGTCCGCGGCCCCTCCTGGACGTCCATGACCGCCTGGACGCCCTCGCGCCCGGGCGCCAGGTCGAGCCGGACCTGGACGTCGGCGAACCCATTCTCCTTGTAGAACTCCTCGACCTGGCGGGGGATGCCGAAGACGCGGTCGTAGCTGAGGAACGAGAACAGCGGCACGCCCGCGCGAACGGCCAGCCGGGTTTTCAGGTCGAAGCTGGAGAAGGCCGTGTTGCCGCGGAAGTCCACGCCCATGATCTTGGACTTCTTGCCGGGCACGACCTCGTGGACGATGCGCGTCTCGTTCGGGCCCCGCTCGACGCGGCTCCGGACCGTGGCGAAAAGGTACCCCTTGCGGCGGACATAGTTGAGGATCCTGGCCTCGCCCTCGGCCAGGCCCCACTGCTCGAAGACGCGCTCCGCCCAGATCGGCTCGAGAAGGCGGACCGGGACCTTGGCGCCCAGGACCTGGATGGCGATCTTCTCCTGGGGCACGATCTCGACGCGGAGATCGACGCGGCGGTTCTGATCGTCGAAGCTCTCCCCGGCCAGCCGGACCTCGGCCCGCCGGTAGCCGGCCCGGGCCAGGCGGTCCAGAAGGGCTTGCAGGTCGTCCCCCAGGACCTGGGGGACATAGACGTCGCCGACGTCCGTTCTCATCTTCTCGAGCAGGTCCCGCTCGGGGATCTCGGCCTTCCACTCGACCTCGAGCCCGCCGACCCGGTAGCTCTTCCAGTCGTGCGTCCGGAAGACCAGGACGGCCGTCGAGGCCTGGTCGTTCTTCACGACCTCGCAGGTCACGACGGCGTCGAAATAGCCCGCCTGCCGCAGCCCCCGCCGCACTTCCTCGACGGCCTGCCCCAGGCGGTCCTCCTGCAGGAAGGCGCCGGGCCGCTGGGACGTCAGGGCCTCGCGCAGCCGCGCCGCCGGCACCGCGGCGCCGCGGAACCGGACGGCGTCGATGAAGACCTTGCGGACCAGGTCGAAAACGAGGTCGATCCGCCCGGCGCCCGTCCGGGAGGCGCGGACATCGGCGAACAGGCCGGTCTTGAAGATCTGCTTGACGGCCTGATCGACCAGGCGGGCGGAGAAGGCGTCCCCCGGCTTGATGGGGATGAGCCCGAGCAGGCCGGCTTCGCCGGGCCGGCCGTCGACGCGGACGACGATCCGCTCGACCACGGCGTCGTCCTGGGCCAGGACGGCGGGCGCAAACGCGGCCAGGAGGACGGCCAGGGTCAGGACCAGCCCGGCCCCGGCCCGCGCGGCCGCCCGCCGCATCCTAGAAGCGCCTGCGGAACTTGACATCGAAACCCAGCCTTCCCCGGTCGTCACGCCCGCCCACGAGCGAGAAGCGCCGGCTGATATCCCATTCCATCCGGAAAATGGGGGATTCGTCGATCATGCTCCTGACGCTCGAATTGGCCAGGATGGTCGAATACAGGACCAGGAGGTTGTTGGAGATCTTCTTGCCGACCGTGATGCGGGCCCCGATGCCGCCCGGGCCGCTCTCCGGGACGTAGGGGTCGATGCGGAAGCGGTCCAGGGAGAAGAGCCCGCCCGTGCGCCGCTTGGCCAGGTCGGCGATCTGGTAGGTCAGCAGCGAGGCCGTGTTCAGGGCCGTGCTGCGGTCGCCCGAGTAGGAATAGTACATTCGCCGGAAGGAGTCGCCCAGGGCCAGGAGCGACAGGATCTCCTCCGGCGGCAGCGGCGGCGAGGAGCTGAACTCCGGCTTGAGCCGGCTGACCGGGCCGCTCATGTTCAGCGTCACCCGGTAGTCCTTGACGTAGGTCTCGCCGCGGAAATCCAGGAAGGGCTCGGCGTTGACCGGGTCGGCGAAGCCCAGCCGGCCGTGGATGACGCGGAAGCTGCGGTCCTGGAAGTAGAAATCGCCGTTGAGGAGGTCGATGTCTCCGAGAAGCGCGGGCTCGTCGAAGTCGCCGACGACGGTCAGGTTGAAGCGGGCGCCGAAGCGGCCCAGCGAGTTCTCGATCGCCGCGTTCTCGTCGCCGCGCAGGCGGATGTTGAGGGTCATGCCGTCGAAGAAGGACGGCCCCGGCGTCTCGGCCGGCGTCTGCGACGAGAAGCTGAAACCTTCGTAGATCTCGCGGCGCCAGGTCAGCCGGTTGAACAGCAGCTCGCCCTCGGTGACGAAGCGGCGGGGGCCCTTGAGCAGGCGCAGGGAGCCGTCCACCTGGGCCCTCATCCGCTCCATGGGCGAGAGGACCATGTCCTTGCCCTCGAGGCGGAGGTCCATGGCGGCGATGCCCTCCTGGCCGAGGCCGACCGTGCCCGAGCCGGTGAGCGTGCCGCCGCCGAGCCTGCCGGCGAAGGACTTGATGGTCAGGACGCCGTCGGCGTAGGCCATGGGCGAGACGAAGCTCGTCACGGCGTAAGGGAAACCCGGCAGCGGCATGACCGGCGCGTCGACGTCCAGGGACACGGCCAGGCCGGCCCCGGCCGGGGTCGAAACGATGCGGGCGGCATAATCGATCCGGCCCTGGGCCCCGTCCCAGGGGACGACGAGGTCGAGGTCCGTGACCCGGCCCGTGACGGTCCCGCTCCACGGCTCGCCGGATACGGGGAACTCGAAGACGCCGTCGAAGGGGTTGTCGCCGGGGACGAGGCCGCCCTTGAGGCCGAGCGAGATCCTGCCGCCGGCCACGCCCACCGCCAGCTCGCCCCGGGCTTCCGTCCGGTCGATCGGCGCAAGCAGCATGTCCTTGACGTCGAAGAGGCCGGACAGTCGGTCCCGGCCGAAGACGCCGCGGCCGGCGAGCGACAGCGACAGCTGCCCCGACGCGGAGGGAACGATCCGGGAGAAGTCGAGCTCCTCGCCGCGAAGGTCGAAATCAAAATCGCCGGCGGACGGCGCGATGAGGAACCGTCCTTCGAGGCGGCCGCCGTCGAAGTCCATGGCCAACTCGGGGAAAGACAGCCGGCCGGCCTTCCAGGCGAGGCGGCCGCTGACGTTCGAGCCCGTCTGGCCGAAGAACTTGACCTCGGGGCTGGTGAACGTCCCCTCGAATTCCTGGTCGCCGCCGTTCTTCCAGGTCATCCGGAAGTCGCCCGCCACCCGGCCGGACAGCGACACGGGGATCTCGAGGGCGGGCAGGATGCGGGCCAGCTCGCCCTCGCTTTTCCCGACGTCGACGGCCAGATCGCCCGCCGCGGCCCTGACCTCGACCTGCCCCATGAGCTCCGGGTCGTCGATATCGAAGCGCCCTTCGAACACGTTCCCGGCGAAGGTCAGGCCGGCCTCGACGGAGGCGGCGTCGAACAGGCCGAAGCCGCCCGGGGCCAGGGTGGCCCGGAGGTCCAGCGCCGGCGAGGCCGAGCGGCCGGTGAGATGGGCGTCGGCGTAGCCCCGGCCCCGGACCTCCCCGAAACCGAAGGTCTGATCGAGCATGGCCTGGACGAATTCCCGCGTTTCGCGGACATCGGCGATCGGGCCCCGGATGCGGGCGTCCAGGTCGCCCTTGAGGTCGATCCTGGCCGTCGCTTCGAGGCGGCCGAAATCCGATTCCAGCCCGGGCGTCTCGACGGTCACGATGTGGCCGGGGAAATCGACGCCGACCTTGACGGCGCCGCGGAAGGCGTAGATGCCGTTCCGGCGCTCGAGCGCGTCGTCGCGGAACTCGGCCTCGACCGACAGCTGCTTGTGGGCCAGGGTGAAAGTGCCCCAGGCCGCGGATCGGACCGGCCAGGGGATGGAGATGTCGCGGAAGACGGGATCGACGATCATCGGGGCGGCCCGGCCCTCGACCCGCCCCCCGGCGAAGGTCAGGATCAGGCTCTCGGCCGGCCGGTCCGGCTTGCTCAGGCCGAGCTCGAGCCGGCCTCCCGTTTCCGGCGCCAGCTCGAACCGGCCGCGGATCCGGCCCATGGGCACCTCGTTCACGGCCAGGGTGTCGGAGGCGACGCTCGTCGTGATTGCCAGGCGGCGGTCCCGGCGCTCGACGCGGGCTTCGCCGTTGATCCGCCCCCCCCAGCCGAACGGCATGCGCAGCAGGTCGTCGAGGATGTCCGCGCCGACGTCGAAGCGGGCGTCCATCTCGAAGGCCGGATCGAGGATCGTCCGGACCCGGCCCGTGGCCGTGACCGAGAGGCCCGGACCCTCGAACGAGAGCCGGCTGACGGTCGCGTCCTCGCCCCTGCCGTTCAGGATGACGGTCAGGGCGCCGAGCGGGATGGGGCCGTGCTGCGGCTTGGTGTAGCGGCTCGATTCGGCGGTGGCCCGGACGGCGTAGGCCTCGCCGCTCTGGGTGACGAGGGCCCGGAGGCCGCGGGCCTCGATGGTGACGCCCTGGCCCTCGTAGACGAACACGCCGTCCTCGACGACGCCGCGCGAGACGATGAACGGCAGCTCCAGCAGGGACAGCGGCGGCCGGGCCTTGCGGCGGGGCGTCCCGGCCGCGGCCGGTGACGGGCGGACGCGGATCTCCGGCGACTGGATGACGACGGACAGGATGCGGCGGTTCCGCAGGAGCGAGAGGTAGGGGATCTCGATCCGGATCCGGCGGGCCCGCAGGAGCGGCGCCGGACCGAGGGAGCGGAAGTTCTCGATGACCAGGGCCGGAGGGAAGTAGGATACGCGGAGACGGTCGTAGGCGAACTTCTTGTGGACCTGGCTGCCGATCTCCCGGACCAGGGCGTTCTTGGCGACGATGACGCTCGTCGCCAGGACGGCCAGGACGAGGAGGAACACGGCCGCCCGGCGGATCCGCCGGGCGAGCGTCCGGGCCCGCTCGCCCAGCCGGAGGATGGCCTGGATCCTCACTTCTTGACTTTTCTCCAGTCGGCCAGGAAGCGCTCGACGCCGATGTCGGTCAGGGGATGGCGGACGAGCTTCTCCATGACCCCGAAGGGGACGGTGGCGATGTCGGCGCCCAGCCGGGCCGCCTCGATGACGTGGCGGGGGTGGCGGACGCTGGCCACGATGACCTCGGTCTTGATGTCGTAGTTGTCGAAGATCTGGACGATCTCGTCGATCAGGGCCATGCCGTCCTCGGAGACGTCGTCGAGGCGGCCGATGAACGGGCTGACGAAGCGGGCCCCGGCCTTGGCCGCGAGCAGGGCCTGGCCGGCCGAGAAGATCAGGGTCATATTGACGGCGATGCCCTCGGCGGCCAGCCGCTTGGCGGCCTTGAGCCCTTCGACGCCGACCGGGATCTTGACGGCGATGTTGGGGGCCAGCTTGGCCAGGGCCCGGGCTTCGGGCACGATCGCATCGGCCTGGAGCGAGACGCACTCGGCGCTGACCGGTCCCGGGGTCAGGGCGCAGATGGCCCGGATGTTCTCCTCGAAGCCGGCGCTCTCCTTGGAGCAGAGCGAGGGATTGGTCGTCACGCCGTCGAGAACGCCCCAGCCGGCGACCTCGCGGATCTCTTCGATGTTGGCGGAATCCAGGAACAGTTTCATGCGAACTCCTTGCCGCCCGGGCGGCTGAACGTGTTGGAGAGCACGCCGATGCCTTCGATCTGGACGTCGACCCGGTCGCCAGGGGCCGCGGGCCCGACCCCGGCCGGCGTGCCGGTGGCGATGATGTCGCCGGGGTTGAGGGTCATGATCCGCGAGACGTAGCGGACGAGGAAAGGAATGGAAAAGATCAGGTCGGCCGTCGTCCCGGACTGGACGAGCTTGCCGTTGAGGAAGGTCTTCAGCCGGATCGCGGCCGGGTCGAGCCCGGTCGCGACGCAGGGCCCGACCGCGGCGAACGTGTCGAAGCCCTTGGCCCGGGTGAACTGGACGTCCTTGGCCTGCAGGTCCCGGGCGGTGACGTCGTTGAAGCAGGTGTAGCCGAGGATGACGTCGTCGACGGGATCGCCGTCGCCGAGCTGGCGGGCCCGGCGGCGGATGACGACGCCGACCTCGCCTTCGTAATCGACGCGCCGCGAGGCCGGCGGCTGGACCACGGCGTCGAGGTGGCCGGCGACGGCCGTCGGGGGCTTGAGGAAGATGAGCGGTTCCTCCGGCAGCGGGTTGCCCAGCTCCCGGGCGTGCTCGCGGTAGTTGCGGCCGATGCCGACGATCTTGGTCGGCAGGACGGGCGGCAGGACGCGCACGTCGCCGATGGGCACCGGGCTCGACGCCAGGCTGAAGTCGCCGAAGATCGAGCCGACGACCGGGAAGAGGAACTCCTCCTTGAGGACGCCGGTGAGGACCCTGCGGCGGTAGCGGAAGCGGTAGATCTTCAACGGCCTGCTCCTTCTCTCAGCATACACCCGGGGCGGCCGGCCGGTCGACCCCCGGGGCCCGGCCGGGGGCCTCGACGACCGCCGGGGCGGCGAAGTCCGAGAATCGTCCCTTGCGGTCGACCACCCGGACGGTGAAAGCGAGCTTGGCCGGGACGGCCGTTCCGGGCGGCAGATCGTAGGTGAAGGTCATGACCCCGCTCCCCTCCCCCGCCGCGCCGCGATGGGCCGCGAACTCGGCCGCCGGGATACGGCCGGCCAGGCGGGCCGTCTTCTCGACGGCCCCGGCCGTGAGCGGAACGCCGGCGGCCGGCAGGCCCTTGTCGAAGACCCAGATCTCGACGGCGGCCAGGGGGCCGACGGGCCGGCCGGAGACCGTCTTGACGGGATCGATCCAGCGCAGGACGACCGCGCCCCGGCCGGCGGCGGCGGACAGCTCCGCGACCGGCAGGGGCGCCCGGCCCGGCGGCAGGATGAGCGGGCCCTTGCGGCCGCAGGCGGGGATCACGGCCAGGCACAGCCCGGCCAGGAGCATCGCGATCCGTTTATCCATCAGAGGATGAAGCGCCGCAGGTCCTGGCTGACGAGGATGTCCTTCAGGTGCTCCTGGACGTAGGTCCGGTCGATCTTGATGGCCTTCGGGGCGATGTTCGGGGCGGCGAAGGAGATGTCCTCCATCACCTTTTCGACGACCGTGTGGAGGCGGCGGGCGCCGATGTTCTCGGCGTCGGCGTTGACCTTCTCGGCGATGTCGGCGATCTCCTCGACGGCGTCCGGCGTGAACGAGACCTTGACGCCCTCCGTGCCCATGAGCGCCTCGTATTGGCGGATGAGGGCGTTCTCGGGCTCGGTCAGGATGCGGACGAAGTCGTCCTTGGTGAGGGGCGTGAGCTCGACCCGGATGGGGAAACGGCCCTGGAGCTCGGGGATGAGGTCGGAGGGCTTGGCGACGTGGAAGGCCCCGGCCCCGATGAACAGGATGTGGTCGGTCCGGACGAGGCCGAAGCGGGTGTTGACGGTCGTGCCCTCGATGATCGGCAGGAGGTCGCGCTGGACGCCCTCCCGGCTGACGTCGGGGCCGCGGCCGGACTCGCGGCCGGCGATCTTGTCGACCTCGTCGAGGAAGATGATGCCCGACTGCTCGACCCGCTCGATGGCCAGGCGCGAGACCTGGTCCATGTCCACCAGGCGCTTCTCCTCCTCCTCGAGCAGCAGCTCGCGGGCTTCCTTGACCTTGACCCGGCGGCGCTTGGTCCGGCCGCCGAGGAAGCCGGGCAGGAACTCCTGGATCTGGAAGCCGATCTCCTCGATCCCCTGGTTCGAGACGACCTCGAGGGGCGGCGTCGTCTTTTCCTTGACCTCCATCTCGACCCAGCGCTCCTCGAGGAGGCCCTGGCGGAGCTGGGCCCGGAGCTTTTCCCGCGTCTCGACCGGGGCGGGGCCGGCCTCGGCCGCCCCGTCGCCGGCGTCCTCGCGCTTCCGGGCCGGCGGCAGGAGGATGTCGAGAAGCCGCTCCTCGACGGCGGCCCGGGCCTTGCCCTCGATGGCCGCGATCTCCTCCTGCTTGACCATGTCGACGGAGATGCGGACGAGATCGCGGATCATGGACTCGACGTCGCGGCCGACGTAGCCGACCTCGGTGAACTTGCTGGCTTCAATCTTGAGGAAGGGGGATGAGGTCAGCTTGGCCAGGCGGCGGGAGATCTCGGTCTTGCCGACGCCGGTCGGGCCGATCATGAGGATGTTCTTGGGCGCGATCTCGTCGGCCAGGGCGGGCGGCAGCTTGCGGCGCCGGAAGCGGTTGCGCAGGGCGATGGCCACGGCCTTCTTGGCCGCCTTCTGGCCGATGATGTACTTGTCGAGCTCGGCCACGATCTCCTGCGGCGTCAGTTCGGCGTCGGGAGGCTCGACCGGGGGCGCTTCGAGCGATTCGGGCAGGTGGATGGGCATCAGAGCTCCTCGACCGTGATCTCGGCGTTGGTGTAGACGCAGATGTCGGCGGCGATGCGCAGGGCCTCCTCGGCGATGGCCCGGGCGTCGAGGTCCGTGTGTTTGATCAGGGCCCGGGCCGCGGCCAGGGCGTAGGAGCCGCCCGAGCCGATGGCCAGGATGCCGTCGTCGGACTCGATGACATCGCCGGTGCCCGAGATCAGAAGCGAGGAGTCCTTGGAGGCCACGATGAGCAGGGCGTCGAGCTGGCGCAGGGCCTTCTCCATGCGCCAGTCCTTGGCCAGCTCGATGGCCGCCCGGGCCAGGTTGCCGCGGTGCTCCTCGAGCTTGGTTTCGAAACGTGCGAACAGGGCGAAGGCGTCGGAGGTGGCCCCGGCGAAGCCGGCCAGGACGTCCCCTTTGCCCAAGCGACGGATCTTGGTGGCGGTCTTCTTGAGGACGGTCTGCCCCATGGTCACCTGGCCGTCGGCGGCCATGGCCGTTTTCCCCTTATGGCGGACGCAGATGACGGTCGTCGAACGGATCATCGATTCACCTTTTTGAGATGCTCCAATGATATCGGATAGAAGGGGTGAAGTAAAGGAACCGGGGCCCTCCGGCGCCGAGGAGCCGGCCTCGGGGCCGGCGGGATTGACCCGGCCCGAAGCGTTCTATTAAGATACCGCCGGGCCGAGGCCCCAAGAGAGAGGAGATGCCATGGCGTCGTTAACCCTGGTGGTGATGGCCGCCGGCCTGGGCAGCCGCTACGGCGGACTGAAGCAGATCGATCCCGTCGGCCCGAGCGGCGAGGTCGTGCTCGATTACTCCGTCTACGATGCCCTGCGGGCCGGGTTCGACCGCGTCGTCTTCATCATCCGCGAGGATATCGAGACGGCCTTCCGGGAGAGGATCGGCCGGCGGATCGAGGGCGCGGCCGACACGGCCTACGTTCTCCAGTCGCTGGACCGGCTGCCGCCGGGTTTCGCCGCGCCCGCCGGGCGGACCAAGCCCTGGGGCACGGCCCAGGCCATCCTGGCCTGCCGGGACGCCGTCACGACGCCGTTCCTGGCCGTGAACGCCGACGACTATTACGGCCGGAGCGCTTTTGAGGCGATGGCCGGCTATCTCGGCCGGGGGCCCGGCGGCCCGGACCCCGGTTACGCCATGGTCGGCTACCGGCTCGAGAACACGCTGTCCGAGCACGGCACCGTGGCCCGGGGCGTCTGCGAGGCCACGGCCGATCTCGAGCTCGTCGGCATCCGCGAGCTGCTGAAGATCCGACGCTTCCCGGACGGCGTCAAACACACCCTGAACGGCTCCGACTGGCAGCCGCTCGACGCGGCCAGCTGGACATCCATGAACTTCTGGGGCTTCACGCCCGCGCTCTTCGCCGAGCTCGAGCGCCTCTTCCCGGAGTTCCTCCGCCGCAACGAGGCCGATATCCTCAAGGCCGAATTCCTCATCCCCGAGGTCGTCGGCCGGCTCATCCGGGAGAAGCGGGCCCGGGTCCGCGTCCTGCCGACCCGCGAGCGCTGGTTCGGCATGACCTATCCGGAAGACCGGCCCCTGTTCAAGGCGGCCATCCTGGAGCTCGTCGAGGCGGGAGCCTATCCGCGCGATCTCTGGAGCGGGCGCCCGGCCTCCCGGGTCCCCGGGGGAACCAAGACCCGATAGCGAGGTCCGACCATGAAGAGGACAGCCGTTCTCGTCGCCTGCATCTCCCTGCTGGCCCTGGCGGCCGCGAGCCCGGAGCCGAAGCCCGAGGATTGGGAGAATCCGGCCGCGCTCCACGAGGGCACCCTGCCGCCGCATGCCACTTTCGTCCCTTTCCCCGACGCCGCGGCGGCCCTCCGGCCCGGGCCCGGGGGATCGCCCCGGCAGCTGTCCCTGAACGGCGCCTGGAAGTTCCATTGGTCGCCGCGGCCGGCCGACCGGCCGCTCGATTTCTGGAAGCCGTCGGCCGACATCGGCGGCTGGCCGGAGACGCCCGTCCCCTCGAACTGGATGTTCCAGGGCTACGACATCCCGATCTACGTCAACTCGGGCTACGAGTTCGCCGCCAATCCCAGGCCGCCGTTCGTGCCGCACGACCATAACCCCGTCGGCTCCTATCGCCGCATCTTCACCCTGCCCGCCGGCTGGCAGGGGATGAACGTGGTCCTGCATTTCGGCGCCGTCAAGTCCTTCTTCTACGCCTGGCTCAACGGCGAGAAGCTAGGCTTCAGCAAGGACTCCAAGACGCCGGCCGAGTTCGATGTCACCCGGCTCGTCAGGCCGGGCGAGAACACACTGGCCGTCGAGGTCTACCGCTGGTCGGACGGCTCGTATCTCGAGTGCCAGGATTTCTGGCGGCTGGCCGGCATCGAGCGCGATGTCTTCCTCCGCGCCGCCCCGAAGGTCCATATCCGCGACTTCGAGGTCCGGGCCGGCCTCGACGCCGCCTATCGGGACGGCCGCCTGGAGGTCAGCGTCGACGTCGCCGGAGCGGCGCCCGCGGCCGCCCCGGCCGTGGCCCTGACGCTCCTCGACCCGGCGGGACGGAAGGTCCTGTCCGCGTCCGCCGCGGCCGCCGGCGCCGCAGGCGGCCGGGCGGCGGCCCGGTTCAGCCGGACGGTGCCCCGCGTCGCCCGCTGGAGCGCCGAGACGCCCGCCCTGTACCGCCTGGTCCTGGAGCTGAAGGACGCGGGCGGCCGAACGCTCGAGGCCGTCGCTTCGAGGATCGGCTTCCGGACGAGCGAGGTCAGGGACGGGCTCCTCCTCGTCAACGGCGCCGCCGTCCTGCTCAAGGGCGTCAACCGCCACGAGCACGACGCCTACTCCGGCCACGTCATCTCCGAAGCCTTCATGCGCCGGGACATCGAGCTCATGAAGCGGTCGAACATCAACGCCGTCCGGACCTGCCATTACCCGAACGATCCCCTCTGGTACGACCTCTGCGACGAATACGGCCTCTACCTCGTCGACGAAGCCAATATCGAAAGCCACGGCCTGGGGTACGGCCCGAAGAGCCTGGCCAAGGACCCGGCCTGGGGCCCGGCCCATCTCGACCGCGTCGAGCGCATGGCCGCCCGGGACAAGAACCATCCCTCGGTCATCATCTGGTCGCTCGGCAACGAAGCCGGCGACGGCGTCAACTTCGAGCGGGCCTACGCCTGGCTGAAGAAGGCCGATCCGACCCGCCCGGTCCAGTACGAGCGGGCCGGCCGGCGGCCGCACACCGACATCTTCTGCCCGATGTACGCCTCGATCGAGGAGATGCTCGAGTACGCCGCCACGAAGTCTGACCGGCCGCTCATCCAGTGCGAGTACGCCCATTCCATGGGCAACTCCACGGGCAACCTGCAGGACTACTGGGACGCCATCGAGAGCCACGACAGGCTCCAGGGCGGCTTCATCTGGGACTGGGTCGACGAGGGTTTCGCGGCCAGAACCGCAGGGGGCGCGCCGTTCTGGGCCTTCGGCGGCGATTTCGGGCCGCCGGACGTGCCCTCCGACCAGAACTTCTGCTGCAACGGCCTGGTCGCGCCCGACCGGACGCCGCACCCCGCCCTGTTCGAGGTCAAGAAGGTCTACCAGTACGTCAAGCTGGCCGCCGCCGGCCCGGAGGCGGGCCGCGTCGAGATCAAGAACCGCTACGCCTTCATCGGCCTCGAGCGCTTCGACCTCGGCTGGGAGCTCGTCGCCTCCGGCCGGACCGTGGCCGCGGGATCGCTCCGCTGCCCGGCCGCGGCGCCCGGCGCCGGCGCGACGATCCGCCTGCCTCTCCCCCGCGTCGAAGCCCGGCCGGGCACGGAGTACTTCCTCAACCTCTCGGTCTCGGCCCGCGACGCCTGGGCCGGAGTGCCCAAGGGGCACGTCGTCGCCACCGAACAGATCCCGTTCGCTCCGACCGTCGCCGCCGCAGCGGCCGCCGCCCCGGCGGCCCGGGGCGTCCCGCCGGCCCCGGTGATCGACGACGGCCCCCGCTTCCTCCGGGTCGCCGGCGCCGATTTCGCCGTCCGCTTCGACCGCCTGACCGGCGCGCTCGATTCGTTCGGCCACGACGGGACCGAGCTCATCGGCGCCGGGATCGTCCCCAACTACTGGCGCGCTCCCACCGACAACGACTTCGGCAACCAGATGCCGCGGCGCCTGGCCGTCTGGCGCGACGCCAGCATCGAGCGGGACCTGACCGGCCTCGGGGCCCGGCCGTCCGGGAACGGCGAGGTCACGGTCACCGTCGTTTATGCCCTGGCCGGGGGCCGGGCCGTCCAGACCCTCGAATACGCGGTCGGAGGCGACGGCACGATCGTCCTCCGCGCGGCCCTGGCCCTCAAGGCCGGGGCCAAGTTGCCGGAGCTCCCGCGCGTCGGGCTCAGGCTGGCCCTGCCCGGCGCCTTCGACCGGGTGGCCTGGTACGGCCGCGGCCCCTTCGAGAACTACCGGGACCGCAGGACGGCGGCCTTCGTCGGCCTCTACGAAACCACGCCGGCCGAGCCCCTGCCCTATGTCAGCCCGCAGGAGCACGGCAACCGGACAGACACGCGCTGGCTGGCCGTCCGCGACAGCCGGGGCCGGGGCCTGCTCATTGCCGGCGATCCCGTGTTCGAGTTCTCGGCCCACCCGTACTGGCCGGAGGATCTGACCCAGCCCAGCCGCGGCTCCAGGCATCCGCCGGACGTCCCCCGGCGCGACCTGACCTGCCTGACACTCGACGGGGCCCAGATGGGCGTCGGCGGCGACGATTCCTGGGGGGCTGAGGTGCATCCCCAGTACAGGCTGCCGGCCGGCGATCGCGTTTTCCGGCTTGTCCTCCGGCCGCTCGATCCCGGCGAGGATCCGTCGGCCGGCCCGGTCCGGTAGGCCCCCCCGGCCGCGGAAACCAAACGGGAGCGCCGGGCGTATTTTCTTATGGGTTTTGATATAATCGGACCGGCTGTCATCCTTATATATTGGAGAGCCTGCCGCCGCCCATGAAATGCCCGCGCTGCCAGAACGACAATCCCGAGGGGACCCGTTTCTGCGGCCACTGCGGCCGGGCGCTCGCCGATCCCAACGAGACCGCGGCCGCGGCGACCGCGACCTTCCAGACGCCGACGAAGGGCCTGGAGCGCGGCACGACCTTCGCCCGCCGCTTCGAGATCATCGAGGAGATCGGCCAGGGCGGCATGGGCACGGTCTACAAGGCCTACGACAGCAAGATCCGCGAGGTCGTGGCCCTCAAACTCCTCAAGCCCGAGATCGCCTCCGACCTCGAGGTCATCGAGCGCTTCCGCAACGAGATCAAGCTGGCCCGCCAGGTCGCCCACCGCCACGTCTGCCGGATGTACGACATCGGCGAGGAATGGCTGACCATCTACATCTCGATGGAGTACGTCCCCGGCGAGGACCTCAAGAGCTTCATCCGCCGCTCCGGCCACCTGACCGAGGCCAAGGCCGTTTGGCTGGCCAGGCAGATCGCCGAAGGCCTGGCCGAGGCCCACCGCCTCGGCGTCGTCCACCGCGACCTCAAGCCCCAGAACGTCATGATCGACAAGGACGGCAACGCCAAGATCATGGACTTCGGCATCGCCCGCTCCCTCCACACCAAGGGCGCCACCGGGACCGGGGTCATCATCGGCACGCCGGAATACATGGCTCCGGAGCAGGCCGAAGGCCGGGAGGTCGACCAGCGCGTCGACATCTACGCCCTCGGAGCCATCCTCTTCGAGATGGTCACCGGCCGGGCGCCTTTCGAGGGCGCGACGCCGTTGAGCATCGTCCTCAAGCATCGCAGCGAGCCGCCGGCCGACCCCTCGACGATCAACGCCCAGATCTCGGCCGGCCTGAGCCGGATCATCCTGAAGTGCCTGGCCAAGTCGCGGGACGACCGTTACCCGTCGGCCGCCGGGGTCCTCGAGGACCTGACGGCCGTCGAGCAAGGTCTGCCGGTAACGGGCCCGGTGACGCGCCGGGCCAGTCCGGCCACGGCCAGGACCAGGCCCCTGACCGGTCGCGAGATCACCGTCAAGCTCAACCTCAAGAAGATCCTGATCGAGGCCCTCGTCGTCATCGCCCTGGTCGTCCTCGGGATCGTCATCGCCACGAATAAGCGCGGCCAGGCCGGCCCCTCCGGCCGGCGCGGGCTCATCGTCTCGTCCCGGGAGAGCGGCCAGGGGCTGGCCGTCCCCGAAGCGCCCGCGGGCGGTCCGCTTCCCGGCTTTTCCTCCCAGAGCGCGGGCGCGGCCATCATGGGCTACCTGGCGCCGTTCCTGAAGGACCCGCAGAAGCTCATGAGCGAGAAGGACGCCCTGGAGTTCGAAAAGGCTTTGGGGACGATCAAGGAAAAATACCCGGAGGAAGCCGCCGCGCTGTCCCGCTGGATCGACAGCATCCGGGACAGGATCGCCGAAGGCCGGAAGCAGAAAGCGGAAGGGAACCTGGCCGCCTCGAAGCGGAGCTACGACCGGGGCGAGTCGGAGATGCGCAAGCTCCTGGCCCAGGTCAGCGAGCGAGAGCGGGCCGAGACCGCTTTCCGGGAACTCCAGGAGGCCAAGCGCAGGGCCGCCGGTCCGGCATCCTCGGGCCGGATGAACCTCCTGACCTGGATCGCCCTGGAAAAGGAAAAGGACGCCTCGGACGCCTTCTCCAAGAACGATTTCTCGGGCGCCCGCATCCTCTGCGGCATCCTGGCCCAGGTCCACGCCCTGAGCCCCCGGATCGAGGGCGAGGACGAGGGCCTGACGGCGCTCCGCGATCTGGCCGTCGGCAAGCGCCAGGACGCCGAAGCCGCCCGGGCCCCGGCCAAGCAGGCCTGGCTCTACGAGCGGGCCGTGTCCCAGGAAGAAAGCGCCGGCCAGATGGTCCGCGACGGCCTCGTCCCCCAGGCGGCCGAACAATACATCCTGGCCGCGTTCCTCTACGAGAAGGCCAAGGAAGTCGCCGTCGAGAGCGCCCAGGCCGGACCGCGGGGATGACGGCCGAAGCCAAGACGGCCAGGGCGGCGAAGCGGCTGCTCTTCGTCTGCTACGGCAACATCTGCCGCAGCCCGATGGCCGAGGGGATCGCCCGGCGGCGGCTCGGGGCGGCCGTCGAGGTGGCCAGCGCCGGCATCGGCGCGACCGGCGGGCCGGCCTCCGAAGAGGCCGTGCTGGTCATGAAGCACGTCTACAAGACCGACATCTCGTCCCACGTGGCCCGCCCGGTCGGCGCCTACGACCTCGGGACCTTCGATTACATCGTCGCCCTGGACCCGTCCATCTACCACCAGCTCCGCGATTACTGGCAGGTGCCGGAGGAGGTCCTCTACGGCTGGGACATCGAGGACCCGCTCGGCTCGGGCTACCAGGCCTACAGGGAAGCGGCGCTCGCGATCGAGCGGCGGCTGGGGCAGTTCCTGGCCGCGGTCGGCCTCGAGCCCTGAGGCCCGTTCCGCCTCAACGGTCCATCATCGCCCCGAGGGGGCGCAGGGCCGGCACGTTGTCGAAGACGATTCTCGCCGCCGTCAGCGACGGCACGGCCACGATCATTCCGGTCAGGCCCCACAGCCAGCCTCCGAAGAACAGGGAAAAGAGCACCAGCAGCGGCGACAGGCTGATCTCCTTGGCCATCAGCCGCCGTTCCAGGAGCCGGCTGACGGCGACGTGGATCCCCGCGAGCAGGACCAGGACGGCCAGGACCTTGATCGTCAGGCCGCCCTCGAGGAAAACGGCCAGCAGCGTCGGCGCGGCGACCGAGGCCGCCGGGCCGAGGGCGGGGATGTAGTTGAACAA
Organism: Acidobacteriota bacterium; assembly: GCA_022711665.1. Classification (GTDB taxonomy): domain Bacteria; phylum Acidobacteriota; class Aminicenantia; order Aminicenantales; family Saccharicenantaceae; genus RBG-16-66-30. The sequence continues at coordinate 125,941 of JAKLEN010000002.1, forward strand.
CACGGCCAGCACCCCGAAGAGCACCGCGAAGCGCACGCCCAGGACGGCCAGGACGGCCGCGACCAGGACGCCGATGACCAGGTTGTCCAGGGTCTTGACGGCCAGGTACCTCTGGACCTCGCGGTCGACGCGGTAGGCGGTCCGGGTCAGGGTCTCGGCCTGGGCCGGGGGGAACGCCTGGCCGAACTTGCGGATCAGCCGGCCCCGGCCGGCCAGGATGAAGATCATGAAGACGAAGACGAGGAGCAGGTCCGACATGAACGAGGCGAACGGGCCGATCGCGCCCAGCAGGAAGGTCCCGACCTTGCCGATGTTGAAGCCCTGGATCCAGTCCGTCAGCCCGACCTTGAGGCGCGGGTCGGGCACCAGCCGGTCGATCCGGGCCAGCAGGTCCCGGACCATCTCCGTGTAGGACGGCAGCTCCGAAGCCAGCGACTTGCCGCTCGTGTAGAAGACCATGCCGATGAGGTAGAGGACGACGAACGAGCCGATCAGGATGAGGGTCAGGGCCAGCGTCTTCGGCGCCTTGCGCCCGACCAGGAAGTCGAGCGCGGGCGAGACGGCGAAGGCGAAGAGGAGCGCCAGGGCGAAGGGGGCCAGGATCGGCTGGGCCAGCTTCAGGAAGACGCCGGCGACGAAGAAGGCCAGCGCCGCGACGCCGATGCGGACCCACCTGGCCTTGTCCATGTTCGTTCCCCGCTCATGATAACGGAATCGCCCTCAAAGGGAAAGGGGCCTCCGCGCGGAGGCCGCTGGCGTCCCCGGGGCGGGCAGCGAGGATATCCGGAGGCCCGAAGGCCGCCGGCCTTACGGCTTAGCGCTTCTTGGGCTTGACCTGGATGGCCTTGAGCCCCGGCTTCTTCTCGCACTCCTTGACGAAGTCCTGCTCCCGCTGCGAATTGACGTACTCGGGCGACTGGAAGCGGTAGGTGAACCGGGTGTGCTCGTCGTACTTGCCCTCGAGGATGGCGATGACGTCCTCGATGTTGACGCGCTCCTCGTCGGTCGGGATGACGAAGATCTTGACCTTGGAGTCGTCGGCCGATATCTCGGTCTCGGCGTTGCGGGTCCTGGCCAGCTTGTTCTTGGCCTTGTCCAGCTTGATGCCCATGAACTCCAGGCCCTGGCACGACTTCTCGCGGATGAGATCGGACATCTCGCCGACCCCGGCCGTGAAGACGATGGCGTCCGCGCCGCCGATGGCCGCGATATAGGCCCCGATGTACTTCTTGATGCGGTAGGCCTCGACCTCGATGGCCAGCTTGGCCCGGGCGTCGCCGGCCTCGGCCGCCTGCTGGACGTCGCGCCGGTCGGTGTACTTGCCGGTGATGCCGAGCAGGCCCGACTTCTTGTTGAGGACGTCGCTCATTTTGGCCGGCGCGATCCCCTCCTTCTCCATCATCATGAGATCGATGGCCGCGTCGTGGTCGCCCGCCCGCGTGCCCATGACCAGGCCCTCGAGGGGCGTCAGGCCCATGCTGGTGTCGAAGGAGACGCCGTTCTTGATGGCGTTGGCCGAGACGCCGTTGCCGATGTGCAGGCAGACCAGGTTGCACTGGAAGGGGTCCTTGCCGAGCAGGAGCGCGGCCCGCTTGGCCACGTAGAGGAACGACGTGCCGTGGAAGCCGTAGCGGCGGACGCCGTACTTCTCGTACCACTCGTAGGGCAGGGCGTACATGTAGGAGCCGGCCGGCATGGTCTGGTGCCAGGCCGTGTCCATGATGGCCACGTGCGGGATCGTCGGCAGGACGTCCATGGCCGCTTCGATGCCCAGGACGTTCGGCGGGTTGTGGAGCGGGGCCAGGCTGAAGAGGCTCTTGAAGGTCTCGATCGTCTCCGGGGTTATGCGGACCGACTTGGTGAACTTCTCGCCGCCGTGGACGACGCGGTGGCCGACGGCCGAGATCTTCGCCAGGTCGTCCACGACGCCGATCTTGGGATCGAGGAGGGTGTCGATGATGAGCTTGATGGCGTCCTTGTGGTTGGCGCAGTCATGGTCGAACTTGATAGGCTCGCGGCCCAGGCCGGACTGCTGGATATAGCTCTTGCCGATGCCGACCCGCTCAACGATGCCGGTGGCCAGCGTTTCCTTCTTGTCGTAATCGTAGAGACGGTATTTGACGGAGGAGCTGCCGCAATTGAGGGACAAGACGATCATGGAAGACTCCTTAGGGGCGGAATGAACGAAGGCCCATTTTCCCCCCGGGCAGGCGAAATGTCAAGGCGTCCGGAAGGCCGGAAAGCCGGCGCCGGCGCGGACGTCCGCGGCCGCCGGCAGGGTTGACAGGCCCGGGGGCCTGCGGTATAACCGCACCTTGCCGTCATCGATCATATAAGGAGTTCCCCATGGGCAACACGTTCATCCAAGACATCCGCGACAAGGCCGCCAATAAGTTCCTCAAGGTCGCCTTCCCCGACGCCGAGGACGTCCGGACGCTGAAGGCCGCCCTTATCCTCCGGGAGAAGAGGATCGCCGAGCCCCGGCTGGTCGGGCCGGCCGCCGCCATCCAGAAGGTGGCCAAGGACAACGGGCTGGACATCGGAGGCATCCCCGTCATCGACCCGGCCACCGACGCCGCCCGCGACGAGCTCGTCGGCGTCCTTTTCGACAAGCGCAAGGCCAAGGGCTGGACCGTCGAGCAGTCGTCCGAGGCCGCCAAGAGCCCCCTCTACTACGCCGGGCTGCTCCTGGCCACCGGCAAGGTCGGGGCCGTCGTCGGCGGCAACGTCTCCTCGACCGGCGACGTCATCCGGGCCGCCATCCACACCGTCGGCACGGCGCCCGGCATCTCGACCGTCTCCAGCTACTTCATCATGGTCCTGCCCGAGAAGCTCCTCTGCTACGCCGACTGCGCCGTCGTCCCCAACCCGACCGACGCCCAGCTGGCCGACATCGCCATCACCTCGGCCAGGAACTTCCAGGCCGTGACCGGCGAGGAGCCGCGGGTGGCCATGCTGTCCTTCTCGACAAAGGGCTCGGCCCAGCACGCCGACGTCGACAAGGTCGTCAGCGCCGTGAAGATCGCCAGGGAGAAGGCCCCCAACCTCCTGCTCGACGGCGAGATGCAGGCCGACGCCGCCCTCGTCGCCTCGATCGGCGAGCGCAAGTGCAAGGGCAGCCCGGTCGCCGGCAAGGCCAACGTCCTCGTCTTCCCCGACCTCGACGCCGGCAACATCGGCTACAAGCTGACCGAGCGGCTGGCCGGGGCCGAGGCCGTCGGGCCGATCGTCCAGGGGCTCAACAAGCCCTACTGCGACCTCAGCCGCGGCTGTTCGGCCGACGACATGGTCAACGTCGCCGCCATCTGCAGCCTCATGGCCTGAGTCTCATCGCGATCGACAGATCCCGGGACCGCCCCGCCGCGGGGCGGTCCGTTCAGTTTTAACGGAGGATTCCTCCTCTGTATGAGCGGACAGGAGTCGGGGTTTGAATCCCGCCAGTCGGGATCAGGGCAGCGTATTTAAAACCGCCTTGACCGCCATTCCCGTGGCGAGGGCGAAGCCAAAGCTCAACAGAGTGCCGATCAGGATGTACTCGGTTTCCTTTCGATTCGTCGGGTCCTTGATCTCGCCGAACCTGAAGAGGGACTTCAACCCGAGCAGAAGCGCAATCCCCGGGAGATAATCGACCAAGACAAACGACAGGAGGAAGAGTCGCTCGAGGCATCCGATCCAGAGCCCGGCCGTTTCTAGTCCGCGCGATTTCTCCTCAGCGAGCTGCCGCCGGAACGGCTCGGTCAGGACGCTCATCAGCCGGCCGACAGGCCAGAGGACGACGATATATCCGAGGACGCTGATGAGGAATCGAGGCGAAGTCCACGCTTGGGCCACGCCGCCGACGAGAGAGCTATCCGTCCAACCCGAGAGCAGGAATAAGGCAACGATCAGCACCGCCAGGTGAGCCAGTTGATCGGACAGGAAAGTCAACGTCCTGTTCCCCTTCGCGGCTTTCCAGGCATCGATCAGGGTGTGTGTCACGAAGAACAGGGGGATGAGCCAGGCCCACTGCGCCCATTGGGCAGAGGCAATGAAAAGAACGGCTGCATAAATGCCTGAGTGGATATACAGGAGAGGGGACTTCCAGACCCTCTCTTCTTTTTGGCCCACCATCCTTCGCGACTGGAGAAGGAAATCGGATGCCACATGCCCGATCAGCAGGCGGATAAGCAGCACCGGTTCGTTTATAACCATGGGGGCTTATAATCCAGGATTATTGGCTTGGGGGCTTATATGCCGGCCGGCCACCATCTGCATGAACAGCTCCAATCCTTCTTTGATCGCAAAATGCCCGGCCTTTTGGAGCCGGCCCTGGACGGCAGGCTGCTTGACGTCGAAGCGCTTCGAGATCTCCCCTTGGCTCTTATCCCGCAAAAAGAGAGACATCGCGGCCGCTTGTTCGGGCGTCCATCTCTGCATGAGCGCGTCGATGAATACGGCCAAAATCGAGAAACGCGAGTCTTCCTCCGGCCGGGGGGACAGAATGCGCAGACGCCGATATTTCTCCTTCCCCGATTTCATGGTATCCAGGGCTTTCCCGCTGAGCCGGAAAGCCTCCCCGTCGCTCGACGTGATATTGCGCGGGTTCCAGGCCGATGCGGATCCGAAGCCCATCCCCAGCCGGACGTCGGCATCGACCTTGTCGGCCCGCAGCTTAATGAGCTCGGTCCTGATGAAAATCGCCGTCCAGAGCAGGTATCGGGGATCGGTCAGGGCGCATTGAAAAGCGTCGCCGCGGTAGAAATCGGAAAAATAAAGTTGACAATGATGGTCTTTCAGGTAGTTGCCCGAGGCCTCTACGGCGCGGGAGAGCCCGCTCATGATCGCGGAACGCTTGGCATTTCGATGAGAGGACTTGACCAAGTCTCCCGATAAGACCCCCACGAAATTTACCGGCGGCATTATAACCTCCAAGCCTTATAATATCAGATTATAAGGCCTGGGCCTTATATGTCAAGCATCTTCATCGGGAGTATCTGGCCCGAAAGAGAACTCCCCTTGTCTATTCGATCTCTTTCGAGCTTGGCGGGGCGCTTCACGAGCCTCTTTGGATACTGGGGGGAGCTCATTGGCAGAGAATAGCGGTCCGGCGAGGATCTCTTCAAGGAGCATTTTCTGTTTCGGATAACCCTCGACGGTCTTCTCGAGGACCCAAAGCAGCTCAAGGAGCTCCCTGGTGAATTCCCTGGTCCAAGAGCGGGGTCGGATGTCATCCAAAGGACTGGATTTGCGGCCGGATCTCTCCCTCATTCTATATCCAAGCCAGGACTTCACCACTCGGAGGCCTGAGACTTCGAATTCATAGACATCTCGTTCGACGGGTCCGAATGCGCCATCTCCGACATGAAGAGTTTTTAAATCCTCATCATATCGGAAATCATTCGGGTAACGATCTTCTTCCTCGGGGACGGCTCGGATGCACTTCGCGCGCCCGGCAGGGATTCGGCCCTGTTCGCGGCCCTTTCCCACGAATCGCTCGCCGTATGTATGAAGCCAAATGAGCGACCTTCCGAAATCCGCCACGCGAAAAAAAAGAGCAGGAGTCCTCGTCAAGGGGACCCGGATCTCTCGGCTCCCAAGCTCACGGCTGAACCTTGATGTGTATTCTTGCTGCGCGAGAACAGCATAGACGTAGCCGATGAGATCTTCAGCAGAAACCTGTTTCTTATAGCCGTTCGAGAGTAGACTTAGAAGGCCGGGCCCGATATTGGGTTGTTGCGCATCAGAGTCACGGTATAAGGGGATAATGTCCTTGCCTCCCCGATTAGAAAAGAAGTCTAGGTCAGGAACATACGTGCTTATAGTAAGGGCAGGTCCTACTCCGAGGGTTTTTGTGCTAAGGGACGCAAGGAATAACTGGTGCCTTTCGGTGCTGATTCGCCAAAGAACGGGCCGGAAATAATCGCCCAGCCTGCTATCGGGGATTACATATTGCCGGTCGAAGGAACGGTATCCATAACGTACCGGATGAATCAAATCATCTTCTCTCGCGGACGCTAAGGGAGGCAATTGAAGATCGTCTGGAAATAAGGACGTATATGGATCCCCGATTTTTCTATCGCGTGTTTCTTTAAAAAGCAGTTCCTTTTCCGCTCCGGTAACGAAATGCTTCCAGCGCTCTTTAAGTATATCGACGTCAGGAGCAATAGGCCACGTTCGCTTAAGTTGCACCCCGGATTGCTGCCAGGGGAACAAGTCGGTTAGCAGCGGCCACGAAGAATATTTCGAAGCAGTTTGAGGTTTGAATGGCGCCTGCCATTCCATCGGAGCTGTCTTCCAGGCTAAATCAGCGCCCCGGGATATTTCGGCGAGTATCTCTAGTTTCTCCTCTCGAGTTCCTTCGATACGGGCATATCGAACCACCGCCGGCTTCCCATCATCTTTCCTTGCCTTGCGCCACGCCACGAATATAGCAACCGGCGTCTGGATGGCAAATACATTCTCGTCTTTCCTGGTCCCCCGCCCTTCTCCGCCCAGGTCGATGATGTCGATATGGTCGCAGATTCTGCGCATGTGCTCGCGAATCCCGGCGAAGGCATCGCCGTCCAGGTAGCTGGAAGCCGTTATGAACGATACGATTCCCGGCCCGACCGCGGATTCGTGTTCGAAGACCTTCCATAGCGCCCATCGGATGAAATAGACATACTGGTTATAGAGGTTCTTGAGGTGGATGCCAAAGCCGGCCTTGCGGGCGGGCTCAATAAAATCCTCGAGAATTGCCTCCTGGCCTTTCTCGCCATACCGCACCCACCCGCCTGTAACCGAGTGATTCGCTTCCTGAGCAGCCTCATGACGGCCATAAGGAGGATTGCCGAGACAGACCAGGACGTGTTCGGAGTCCTTGATCTTGAGCGCTCTCTTGTGCTCTTCGGCGATCGGCTTGTGAAAGAGCGGCGGCGCGGGAGGCCGCGTATGAGGCGACTCCAGCGTATTCGTCAAATAAATACCGACTCCGGCTGGCGGAAGAGCAGCGCCGTGGGCCATGATGGCGCGAGCGAATCTGAGCTGCGCGACAGCATAAGGCCCAACCATCCATTCGAAGCCATGAAGGTTCCTGGCTAAAGACCGCGCCCCACCCCGGACAGCGCCGGGGCCCTCCTCTGCCTCGACCCGCCCCAAGGCGTGGTCGATGATACCAAGAAGATATGTCCCGGTTCCAACGGCAGGATCCAGGGTGATCACACCCGGCTCGACGAATCCCATGCTCTGCCCAAGCTCCTTGGAGAGGATCTCATCAATCAGGGAGACCTGGCAACGGACCACTTCGACCGGCGTATAATAGACGCCCCATTCCTTCCGGAGCTTTGGATCATATTTAGCCAGGAAGAATTCATAAAAGTACAGCCAGGGATCCCGGCCGCCGGCATCCATTTTCAGCGTCTTGGGCAGGATTGCCTCGATGACCCGCTGGGTCAGACCGAGGGACGAAGATATCTCCGCGCGGGCCTGGGGATCCGTCAGGAATTGCAGAGATCTGGACAGGAGGAGATGGTGGGATTCCAGGACCCGATAGGCGTCATTCAGATCGATGGCGTTGGCCCCCTCTAGCTTGGCAAGAAGCAACGCAAATATGACTGTCTGGGCGTAGGCGTCGGCAAATTGCCGGTCGGTTGCTTCCGGGAAGAGAAGATTCTTGATCTCTTTCTTGAGACTCTGCAACGGCGATTTCGAATTCTCCAAGGCCTCTTCCACTTCGCCGCGGATCAGGCGGCAATAAGGGGCCAGGAATTCGGCCAAGTCCTTAGGCTTGAGAGGGACAACCGGCGTCCAGGAACTGAACGCCGCGAAAAGCTCGAAGAGAGCCGAAGCCAGCTCACTGGAAATCGCCTCATGTCCTCGGGTCGTTATATCCGCGGACGACCGCAGAAGATGTCCTTCGCGTTCACCGCTTCGGAAAAGCGCCCACTCATTGCCATCGGTATACAGAATATTGGGGACAGCCTTGAATCGCTGCCATTGGTCATGATCATGGCCCCTGTAAAGGTCTGGATTCGCCCCCTTGCCCGGCGCTTTGGCTTCAACGAAACCGATCGTTTGTCTTGTGTCGTGAGCCGCAAAATCCGGCTTGCCAACGCGGTCCTTGAGATGATGCTCTCCGGTCAGCAGAATGTCGCGGCCGATGATCCGGCCATAAGCTTCAAAAAGGGCCTCGAGTGGAGCCCGGAGTTTATCCTCCGGCTCTCCGGAGCCGGCGATCTCGAACCTGGCTTTAACGGAATCGGCGAAATCCGCGAGAGCGTCATGAAAAGATTCGTGCGGAGTTTTCGCCCGATAATCCTCCGGTGTTTCCTTGATTAGCGGATATCTCTTTCTTTTGCCGGAGGCGCGTATGCCCATAACTGTCCCTCAAGAGGTAATTGGGTTAAGCATATGACTGTGGATGCGGATTTTCAAGCCAGAACCTCGAATCAGCGCAATCCCCCGGGAGGAAGTGCCGATCAATCTCAGGCCGATGTCAGGTTGTACTTCTTGACCAGCCGGGCGGGTTGGTAGGACAGCTTGGCCTTGCGCAGGCCTTCGACGTTCATGTCCTGTTCCCGGTTGACGTAGGCGACGTCCGCCCACTCCCGGCTGACGAACTCGCGGTTGATCCACTGGGCCAGGCCGACCAGGCCGGGATTGGCGATCTCGATGGGGATAACGGCCATGTCCGGGGCGAGAAGCCCGCCCATGGTGAAGGCCTCGACCCGGCCGCCGACCTTGACCACGGCGCCCCGCAGGTCGAGCCGCTCGAACGAGGCCAGGGCCTGGAGGATGGCCGTCCGCTCGGCCCGCATATAAAGGTCGCCGTTCGCCTTCTCCTCGAACCAGTCCTCGAGCAGCCGGAAGCAGCCGGAAACGTCGACCCGGGTCAGGGCCCGGTATTCGTGGGCGAAGGCGGCCTCGAATTTCCGGATGCGGTTGCGCTTGCCGTCGTACCTCTTGCCCTTGAGCTCGGCCAGGTCCCGGCGGAGATAGACATAGTCGAAGTTGCCCGGGTCCTCCTCGGCCTTGAAGCCCGCCCCGTGCCGGGCCACGAAATCCTCCGGCACGCGCGACAGCCGCGGCGCCAGGGCCAGGCAGGCGGCGACGGTTTCGGGCACGCGCTCCCCGCCGACGGGCGGCAGGAAGTAGGGATCCTCGAAATCGGGCTCGACCAGGACGCAGAGGCTGCCGTTGAGGATGGTCCAGCGGGGATGCTCCGAATCCTTCCAGATGAAGATGTTGGCGAAGGACATCTCGCAGGTTTCGAAGGGCCGGGCCCCGAGGTACTCGTCGAAGACGGCCCGGTCTTCGAGACCGACGGGCTTGAGATCGGGGAACGCGGGCCGGGTCACGGTTTCCGTCTCACCATGACCGTGCAGCGCTCCTGGGGGCAACCTTCGCACCAGAAAGTCTCGCGCCGGGCCGGGAAAGTGGCCGGGATTTCGCGGGCCCGGGTGAAGCCGCAAGCCTCGAAGAATCCGGGGATGACCGTCGCCAGGTGGACGTCGCCCTGCGCCTCGGCCATCAACGCCCCGACCAGGGCCTTGGCCGCGCCCCGGCCCCGGAAATCCGGGTCGATCCCCAGGGCGCAAAGCTCCCGGCAGTCGCCGTTGTTCTTGAGGGCCACCAAGCCGACGATCCGGCCGCCGTCCTCGGCCACCCAGAGCGTTTCGCCCTCCAGGCCGGGAAAGTCCAGCCCGAGAGTCCGGGCCAGCCCGACGGCCGGCGGGATGTCCTGCGGCAGGGCCCGGCGGATGCGCATTTTCCTTATATTATACCACGGCCGCGGCCCCGCCCCGGCCGGGAGCCGCCCGCCGCCTTGACAGCCCGGCGGCCGGGCGGTAAGATGCCATTCGTGTCGGCGGGCGGAAGGAATCGGGCGCAGCCAGCGCTCCCCGCTCGCGGCCGGAAGTCCCGATCCCTGAACCCTGGTGTCCCATGCGCCTGTTGATCATCAATCCCGGTTCGACGTCGACGAAGATCGCCGTCTATGAGGACGAGCGCGAGGTCCTGTCGGTCAACATCTCGCACAGCGCCGAAGAGCTGGCCCCCTTCGCCCGGATCGTGGACCAGAAGGACTTCCGCAAGGACATCATCCTCGAGACGCTCAAGGCCCGGGCGATCGATCCGGCCTCGCTGGCCGCGGTCGTCGGCCGGGGCGGGCTGCTCCGGCCCATCCCCAGCGGCGTCTACGAGGTCGGGGAGCGGATGCTGGCCGACCTCTACAGCGGCGTTCAGGGCGAGCACGCCTCCAACCTGGGCGGGCTGATCGCCGACGAGATCGCCCGGCCCCTGGGCATCTCCGCCTTCATCGTCGACCCCGTGGTCGTGGACGAGCTCGATGACTGGGCCCGCCTCTCCGGCGTGCCGGAGATCCGGCGCCGCAGCATCTTCCACGCCCTGAACCACAAGTACACGGCCCGGCGGGCGGCCCGCGAGCTCGGCCGGCCCTACGAGGAGCTGAACCTCGTCGTCTGTCATCTCGGCGGCGGCATCACGGTCGGCGTCCACGATCACGGCCGCGTCGTCGACGTCAATAACGGCCTGAACGGCGAGGGGCCGATCGCCCCCGAGCGGGCCGGCACGGTGCCGGCCGGCGACCTGGTCGACCTGGCCTTCTCCGGCAAGTTCGCCCAGGCCGACCTCAAGAAGCGGCTGACGGGCCGGGGCGGCATGGTCGCCCACCTCCAAACGAACGACATGCGGGAGACGCTCAGGCGTATCGCCGCCGGCGACGGCCAGGCCAAGCTCGTCTTCACGGCCATGGCCCTGACCGTGGCCAAGCAGATCGGCGCCTGCGCCGCCGTCCTCCGGGGCCGGGTGGACGGCATCGTCCTGACCGGCGGACTGGCCCATGCCGGGGGCTTCACCGACCTGATCCGGGACCATGTCGCCTTCCTCGGGCCGGTCTTCGTCTTCCCGGGCGAGAACGAGATGGTGGCGCTGGCCGAGTCCGGGCTGCGCGTCCTCCGCGGGGAGGACACGGCCCGCGCCTACCCGGCCTGATCGCCCCGATCGATAGAAGGAGTTCCCATGATCACCACTCTCGACCAGATCGTCGAACTGGTCAAGGCCCGGCCGGCCAAGCGCCTGGCCGTGGCCGCGGCCGAAGATCCCCATACCATCGAGGCCGTGGGCCGCGCGGTCAAGGAGAAGCTCGTCCGGGCCGTCCTGACCGGCGACGAGAAGGCCATCCGGAAGGTGGCCGCCGAGAACAAGGTCGACGCCGGCGGGTTCGAGATCCTCCACGAGCCGGACAAGGCCAAGGCCCTGGCCCTGGCCGTCGGCCTGGTCCGCGGCGGGAAGGCCGATTTCCTGATGAAAGGCCTGCTCGATTCCTCCGTCTACATCCGCGGCATCATCGACAAGGAGCAGGGCCTGCTGCCGCCCGGCCGGCTCCTGTCCCACGTCTCGGTCATCCAGGTCCCGGCCTGGAAAAAGCTCATCATCTGCGGCGACGTCGCCGTCATCCCGGCCCCGGACCTCGAGGCCAAGGTGGCCATCCTGAACTACGCCATCGAGGTCGCCCACAAGCTCGGCATCGAGCGGCCCAAGGCCGCCCTTGTCTCGGCCGTCGAGAAGATCAACCCCAAGATGCCCTCGACCACGGAAGCGGCCATCATCGCCAAGATGGCCGACCGGGGCCAGATCAAGGGGGCCATCGTGGACGGACCCCTGGCGCTGGACGCGGCCTTCAGCAAGGAGAGCGCCCGGATCAAGGGCCTCGAGTCCCCGGTGGCCGGCGACGCCGACATCCTGGTCTTCCCCAGCATCGAGGTCGGCAACGTCTTCTTCAAGGCCTCGACTTACCTGGCCAAGGGCGAGCTGGGGGCCGTCGTGGCCGGGGCCCGCTGCCCCTGCGTCCTGACCTCGCGCGGCGATTCGGAGAACACCAAGTTCTATTCGATCGCCCTCGGGTCGCTCCTGGCCTAGTCCGGGAGCGCGCCGGCCGGCGCCGTTTTGTGGTAGAATCCCGGTCTGCCGATGAAGTCGCCGAAGGTCCTGCTGGTGGCGGCGGCCGGGATCGTCCTGGCGGGCGTCGCGGCCGTCGGGTTGCTCGGACCGGCCCGGTCCGGGTTCGGGCGGCTGACCCGAGGCCGCGACTTCAACGTCGTCCTCGTTACCCTGGACACCGTTCGGGCCGACGCCCTGGGCTGCTACGGCCGCCGGGACGTCGAAACGCCGGTCCTGGACGCCTGGGCCGCCGCCGGCGTCCGCTTCGACCGCTGTTACGCCCAGACGCCGCTGACGCTCGCCTCCCACGCCACCCTGCTCACGGGCACCCAGCCCCTTTTCCATCGCGTCCGGGACAACGGCGCCTTCGTCGTGCCGGCCAAAATGTCCACCCTGGCCGAGCTCTTCAAGGAGAAGGGGTATTCCACCGGCGCGTTCGTCGGCGCCTACGTCCTGGACTCCCGGTGGGGCCTGGGCCAGGGATTCGACGTCTATCACGACAAGTTCGATCTGAAAAAATACCGGCGGGTCTCGCTCGAGACGGTCCGGCGGCCCGCCGACGAGGTCCTGGACGCGGCCCTGCCCTGGCTGGAGGGCCGCCAGGACGGGCCCTTCTTCGCCTGGATCCATCTCTACGACCCGCACGCGCCGTACCTGCCGCCGCCGCCCTATGACGCCCGGTACGCCGACCGTCCCTACCTCGGCGCCATCGCCTTCGTCGACGCCCAGCTCGGCCGGCTCCGCCGCTTCCTCGAAACGGCCGGGCTCATCGACAGGACTTTCATCGTCGTCGCCGGCGATCACGGCGAGATGCTCGGCGAGCACGGCGAGACGACCCACGGCTTCTTCCTTTATCAGGCGGCCCTCCGCGTACCCCTCATCGTCGTCACCCCCTTCGCGCGGTTCCGGGGCCGCGTCGCGGCCGAGCCGGCAGGCCTGGTCGACGTCCTGCCGACGGTCTGCCGGATGGCCGGCCTTCGGGTCCCCGACGAGGTTCAGGGCCGGAGCCTGACCCCGGCGTTCTCCGGCCGCGGCGGAAAACCGCCGCTGGTCTACAGCGAGACGTTCTATCCCCGGTTCCATTTCGGCTGGTCCGAGCTCGAGAGCGTCCAGGACGGGCGCTGGAAACTCATCCTCGCTCCCGAGCCCGAGCTCTACGACCTGGCCGCCGATCCGCGCGAGGAGACGAACCTGGCCGGCCGCGAGACCTCCGTCTTCCGCGGCCTGAAGGCCCGGGCCGAGGCCTTCATGGACCGGGCCGGCCGGAACGCCTACGAGATGGACGCGGCCAAGGTCGACGCGGCCACCCGCGAGCGGCTGGCCGCCCTCGGCTATGTCGGCTCGTTCACAGACCCGGCCAAGCTCGCCGGCAAAGCCCTGGCCGACCCGAAAGAGAAGATCTCCGTCTACAACGCCCTGGCCGAGGCCCGCGAGACGGCCCGGGACGGACGCCCGGACGAGGCGGCCGGGGCGATCCGCCGGATCGTGGCCGACGACCCGCAGATCCCGGACGCCCATTTCACGCTCGGCAGCCTGCTCGTCGAGCAGGGCAAGCTCGAGGAAGCCATCGCCGCCTTCAAGCGGGTCCTCGAGATCAAGCCCGACGAGGGCTTCGCCGCCCTCAACGTCGTGACGTGCTACGAGCGGCTGGGGCGGAAGGACGAGGCCGAGCGGTTCGCCCTGGACTACCTCGGCCGAGGTATCGAGGAGCCCCACCTCTATGCCTGGCTCGGGGCGATGAAGCTCGGCCGGAAAGAATACGACCAGGCCGCCCCCTATTTCGAGCGGGCGATCGAGCTGGACGCGGAGCCGGCCGGCTCCCTGGAGGGGCTGGGCGCGATCGCCATGGCCGGGGGGGACTTGGCCCGGGCCGAGGGCTATCTGCGGCGGGCCGCCGCGCTCGAGCCGGACAGGCCGAACCTCCGCTACCGGATCGGCTGGATCGCCGAAAAGCAGGGCCGGACGGACGAGGCCGAAGCCGAATACCGGGCCGAGCTGCGGATCTCGCCGCAGCACTTTCAAGCCCTCTACAACCTGGCCCGCATCTACGACGCGGCCAAGGACTACGGCCGGGAGCGGGAGGCCCTGGAAAAAGCCGTAACGGCCAATCCCGGCTTCGCTCTGACCTACTTCTACCTGGCCCGCCTCCATCTGACCGTCGGCGAACGCTATCCGGAGGCCATCGCCCTGGTGCGCCGGGGGATGGCTCTCGGGCCCGAGCCGGCCGACCTGGCCTCGGGCTATCTTCTCCTGGCCGAGCTCTACGGACGGGTCGGCGACGCGGCCCGCTCGAGCGAATGCGCAGCCAAGGGGCGGGCCCTGGCCGCGGCGGGCAAAAAACGGCCGTGAGCCGTTCAAACATCCTCAGGAGGGACTCGATGACTCTCTGCCGGCATGATCCTGTGAGAAAGATCCTGATCGTCCTGGCCGTCGGGCTGGCCGCGGCCGCCGGGCTGGCCGCCCAGCAGGCCCGGAAACCCGCGGTCCTGCAGTCCACCGCTCCCGAGCTGCGGCTCAAGGGCTTCGGGGAGTTCCAGGCCCTGGAAGCCGCCTCGAAGCTCAAGGACCTGAAGTGGCAGTTCCTCGGCCCGACCAACGTCAGCGGCCGGATGACCGACGTCGCCGTCGTCGCCCCCAAGGGCCGGAACTACACGTTCTACGCCGCCTCGGCCTCCGGCGGCGTCTGGAAGACGGACAACGAGGGCGTGACCTGGACGCCGGTCTTCGAAGCCCAGGCCACGGCGGCCATCGGCGACATCGCCCTGGCCCCGTCCGACCCGAAGATCCTCTGGGTCGGCACCGGCGAGCACAACATCTTCCGCAGCTCCCAGGCCGGCCTGGGCGTCTACAAATCCGCCGACGGCGGCCAGAGCTGGACGCACATGGGCCTGGCCGACACGAACACCATCGCCCGCATCGTCGTCCACCCCGCCAACCCCGACGTCGTCTATGTCGCAGCCGGCGGCCACGAGTGGACGAAGAACCCCGACCGCGGCGTCTACAAGACGGTCGACGGCGGCCGGACATGGAGCAGGATCCTGTTCGTCAACGACGAGACCGGGGCCTACGACCTGGTCATGGATCCGCGCTCGAGCGACACGCTCTACGCCGCCATGTGGCAGCGGACCCGCAAGAAATGGAACGACCCGCGAAACGACGCTTCCTCGACCGGCAGCGGGATCTTCAAGACGACCGACGGCGGCCGGACCTGGACGCCCGTCAACAAGGGCCTGCCGGAGGCCCGCTGGCGCGGCCGCATCGGCCTCGACCTCTGCCTGGCCAAGCCCGACACGCTCTACGCCCTGGTCGACAACTACGAGATCGCCCGGGAGCCGTCGCCCCGGGAGACGGCCGACTCCTACGGCGTCCCCTCGTCGGGCTTCATCAAGGGGGCCACGGTCTACCGGTCCGACGACGGCGGAGCCGCCTGGACACAGGTGAGCGGACTGACCCCCCAGCAGAAGACCCTGATGCAGCAGCACTCCGGCACCTACGGCTGGGTCTTCGGCCAGATCCGGGTCGATCCCACGGACCCGGAGACGTCCTACGTCCTGGGCGTGCGCTTCAGCGTCTCGGCCGACGGCGGCAAGACGTACAAGACCCTGCGCGTTCCCGGCGTCGATCACCACGCCCTGTGGATCGACCCGGACAACCCGAACTATCTCCTCCTCGGCTTCGACCAGGGGCTGGCCGTGTCCTACGACAAGGGCCGGAACTGGCGCTACTTCCAGAAGGAGATCAACGTCTGCCAGTTCTTCAACCTCAACTACGACATGGCCACGCCGTTCAAGGTCTACGGCTCCATGCAGGATCACGGCAGCTTCCGCGGCAAGGTCGACCTGGCCGCCGGCCGCGACAAGATCCCGGCGCAAGAGTTCGAGACGGCGCCCGGCGGCGAGGGCTCGAACCACGCCGTCGATCCGACCGACCCGGCCATCGTCTATTCCGCCGAGTTCTACGGGACGATCCAGCGGAGCGAATACGGCCGGCCCGGCCCCTTCCCCGGCTATCCGCTGACCAAATCGATCCTGCCCGTCCTTTACCCGAACGAGCCGCCCCTGCGCGGCCAGTGGCTGGCCCCCTTCCTCCTCTCGCCCCACAACCCGAACATCCTCTACCACGGCATGCAATGCGTCTTCCGGTCGCTCGACCGCGGCGACACCTGGGAGCGCATCAGCCCCGACCTGACCACCAACGATCCGGCCACCCGCGGCGACATCCGTTACCAGACGCTCTCCACCCTCTCCGAGTCGCCTCTGCGGTACGGCCTTCTCTACGCCGGCACCGACGACGGCCGGCTCTGGGTGACCAGGGATGGCGGCCGGGCCTGGGCCGAGATCACGGCCGGCCTGGCCCACGGCAAGTGGATGTCGCGGGTCGTGGCCTCGGCCTACGACCTGGGCACGGTCTACCTGACCCAGAACGGCAAGCGCGACGACGACTTCACGCCCTACGTCTGGAGATCGGCGGACTTCGGCCGGACCTGGACCAGCCTGGCCAAGGGCATCCCCGTCGGGCCGGTCAACGTCATCCGCGAGGACCCGGTCGACGCCAAGATCCTCTACGTCGGGACCGACATGGGCGTCTACGCCAGCCTCGACGGCGGCCAGACCTGGACCGCCCTCGGCAGCGGCCTGCCGACCGTTTACGTCCATGACCTGATCGTCCACCCCCGGGACAACATCATCGTCATCGCCACCCACGGCCGCGGCATGTGGGCCCTGGACGCCGACAAGGTCAACGCCAAGCCGAGCCGGAGGCGGTTCTATTTCGAGGATTGAAGGCTCGAGCGGCCCGGCCGGCGGCGGCGGGGACCGGCCCCGGCGGGAGGGGTCCCCGCGGAATCCGGCGGCGCCGTTCCGGGTCTATGAGCTCGACGGCGTCGGGCCCGTCGTCTTCGCCAAAAGCCGGCGGGCCCGGCGCGTTTCCATCGCCGTCCGCGCCTCGCGCGGCGTCCGCGTCTCCGTCCCCCTGCGGGTCCCGTTCGAGGAGGCCCGCCGCCTGGCCCTGTCCCGGCTGGCCTGGATCCGGCGCAGCCTGGCCCGGATCGAACGGGCCCGCGAGCGCTGCCGCGACGCCGTCGCTGCGGCCGAAGGTCTCGACCGGCGGCCGGCCCGGGCTTTGTTGGCCGGGCGCCTGGAGGCCCTGGCCGGCCAGCACGGCTTCCGGGCCGGCCGGCTCAGCGTCCGGCGGCAGGCCACGCTCTGGGGCAGCGCCTCCCGCTCCGGCCGGATCCAGCTCAACGTCCTCCTGGCCGCCGTCCCTCCCGATCTGGCCGATTACGTCATCCTCCACGAACTCGTCCACACCCGGGTCCGCGGCCACGGCCGGGACTTCTGGAGCGAGCTCGGGCGCCTGATGCCCGATGCCCGCCGGCGCCAGGCCCGGCTGCGTGAATACTCGCTCGCCCTCTTTTAGGCCGGGCATGCTATAATCCCCGTCCTGCGCCTCTCGGGCAGCGATCATCCTGCAAGGAGGACCCGCCCATGTCGTTCCGAGCCTCATCCCGCTTGGCCGCCGTCGCCGCGGCCTTCGTCCTCGTCCTCTCCATCCTCGTTCCCGCCCCCGCCCGGGCCGCCGGGCCCGAGGGACGGAAGGCCAATTACGAGCTGGCCGCGCGCTGGATGCCGGCCAAGGTCGGCAAACTGGTCTTCGACACGTCCGTGACGCCGCACTGGCTGGAAACCGGGGACCGCTTCTGGTACAGCTACGAAACGAGCCAGGGCCGGCGCTGGATGATCGTTGACCCGGCCGCCCGGACGAAGAAGCCTCTCTTCGACAACGCCCGGATGGCCGCCGCCCTGACCCGCATCCTCCTCTCCCCCTACGACGCCCAGCACCTGCCCATCAAGGCGATCAAGTTCATCCGCAAGGACACGGCCATCCAGTTCGAGGTCGAGGTGCCCAAGGACAACGACATCCTCCTCAACGGCAAGATCGTCAAGGCCTCCGAGATCGCCAAGGAGGAGGAGAAGGTCCAGGAGCAGGACAAGGAGAAGGAGAAAGAAAAGGAACAGGACACCCGGAAGAACAAGGAAGCCGACAAGGCCAAGGAACCGGAGAAGAAGACCAAGGTCCTGGCCTTCACCTACGCCTTGGCGACCGGGCAGCTGGCCCTGGTCGAGGACTACAAAGCGCCCGCCAAGCGGCCCCGCTGGGCCTCGGTCTCGCCGGACGGGAAGGCCGTCGTCTTCGCCCGCGGCGAGAACCTGTTCCTGATGGACGCCGAGAGCTTCGAGCGGGCCCTGAAGAAGGCCGACGACAAGGCCATCAAGGAAACCCAGCTGACCACGGACGGCGAGGAGCACTATTCCTACGCCCGGGATCTCGAGGAGGAGGAGAAGAAGGAGCTCCAGAAGGACGAGAAGGAGCGCAAGGACTTCCGCCGCCCGGCCGTCATGATCCTCTGGTCGAAGGACTCGAAGAGGATCGCCCTCGTCCGCAGCGACGAGCGCAAGGTGGCCGACCTCTGGGTCATCAACTCCCTGGCCGAGCCGCGGCCGACCCTGCAGACCTACCGCTACGAGATGCCGGGCGAGGAGAACCAGCCCCAGCCCGAGATCCTGGTCGTCGACCTGGCCGCCGGGACCAAGGTCAAGGTCAAGGCCGACAGGTTCAAGGACCAGTCCGTCAACATCTTCATGGCCCCGCGCCTGGCCCTCGACCGGGAGAAGGACTACCCGCCGCCGGCCCAGTGGCTGGCCGACACGGCCGACAAGCTCTACTTCGGCCGCCAGTCGCGCGACCTCCACGGCCTGGACGTCTGCGTCGCCGACACGGCCACCGGCGAGGTCAAGGTCCTCATCGAGGAGCGCCTGAACACCTATGTCGAGGCCCAGGGCCTGCGCCTGATCGACGGCGGCCGGGAGATGATCTGGTGGTCCGAGCGGGACGGCTGGGGCCATTACTACCTCTACGACGGCGGCGGCCGGCTCAAGGCCCAGCTGACGTCCGGCGAGTTCGTCGGCCAGGCCATCGAGAGGGTCGACGAGAAGGCCCGCGTCCTCTATTTCGCGGCCTGCGGCCGGGAGCCGGGCGAGGATCCCTACTACACCCACCTCTACCGGGTCAACCTGGACGGATCGGGGCTGAAGCAGCTGGACAAGGGCGACGCCTCCCACGACGCCGACATGAACGACGCCTGCCGCTGGTTCGTCGACAACGCCTCCCGGGTCGACCAGGCCCCCCGGGCGGAGCTCCGCGACGCCTCCGGCGGCCTCGTCCTCGAGCTCGAGGCGACCGACGTCACGGCCCTGCTGGCGGCCGGCTTCAAGTTCCCCGAGCCCTTCAAGGTCAAGGCCGACGACGGCGTCACCGACCTCTACGGCGTCATGTACAAGCCTTTCGACTTCAATCCGGAGGCCCGTTACCCCGTCATCGCCTACGTCTACCCCGGGCCGCAGACCGAGAGCGTGGCCAAGACCTTCGTGCCCCGCAACGCCAACGTCGCCCTGGCCCAACTCGGCTTCGTCGTCATCGAGGTCGGCAACCGCGGCGGCCACCCCACGCGGTCGAAGTGGTACCACAACTACGGCTACGGCGACCTCCGCGACTACGGGCTGGCCGACAAGAAGCGGGCCATCGAGCAGCTGGCCGCCCGGCATCCCTACATCGACATGGACCGGGTCGGCATCTACGGCCACTCCGGCGGCGGCTTCATGTCCACGGCGGCCTTGCTCGTCTACCCGGATTTCTTCAAGGTCGCCGTCTCCTCCTCGGGCAACCACGAGAACAACGTCTACAACCGCTGGTGGAGCGAGAAGCACCACGGCGTCAAGGAGATCACGGACAAGGACGGCCAGGTCAAGTTCGAGTACTCGATCGAGAAGAACTCCGAGATCGCCCGGAACCTCAAGGGCCATCTCCTGATCACGACCGGCGATATCGACGACAACGTCCATCCGGCCAACACCCTGCGCCTGGCCGCGGCCCTGATCAAGGCCGGCAAGCGCTTCGACTTCTTCGTCTTCCCCGGCCAGCGCCACGGCTACGGCGACATGGGCGACTACTGGTTCTGGTTCCGGGCCGATTATTTCTGCCGCTGGCTCCTGGGCGACTTCTCCCAGACGGTCGACCTCATCGAGCTCCAGCGCGAGAAGGAGCAGACGGGCGGTCCGAAGCCGCGCTGACGCGCCGCCCGCCCGGAAGGAGGATCGAACGGACAGCGAAAGGCATCTCATGGGGAACGGCTTCCCTCCTTCGCCGGCCGGGCCCCGGCGCTCGCCGGGCCTGGTCGTCCTGACGATGCTGACGTTCTTCGTCATCTCGCTCGTCACCAACGTCATCGGGGCCATCAACGCCGACGTCGGCCGGAGCTTCGGCCTGAGCCTGACCTTCGTCGGCCTCCTGGCCTTCGCCTTCTTCGTCGCCTACGGCGTCATGTCCATCCCGGCCGGCCTCCTGGTCGAGCGCTGCCGGGAGAAGCCGGTCATGGTCGCGGCCTTCGGCCTGGCCCTGGCCGGGGCCCTGCTCATCTCTCTCTGGCCGAGCTACCCCGTGTTCCTGGCGTCGCTCTTTCTCATCGGGGCCGGCTTCGCCGCCCTCCAAGTGGTCATCAACCCCCTGCTCCGTGTCGCCGGCGGCGAGGAGCACTACGCCTTCAATTCCGTCCTGGCCCAGCTCATCTTCGGCGGAGCGTCGTTCCTGAGCCCCTTCATCTATTCCTATTTCGTCCGGAACATCGGCCGGCCCGGGGCCGAGGGCAAGCCGCTCGTCGGGCTGATGACCCGGCTCGTCCGGCCCGGCCTGGCCTGGGTCTCGGTCTATTGGGTCTTCGCCGCCATCCTGCTGGCCATGATCGCGGTCCTGGCGGCCGTCCGCTTCCCGGTCGTCGAGCGCCGGGAGGACGAGCGGGCCGGGGCCTGGGCCGTCCACCGGGCCCTGTTCCGGGACCGGACGGTCGTCCTGTACTTCCTCGGCATCTTCGCCTACGTCGGCACCGAGCAGGGCGTATCCTTCTGGATCTCCAAGTTCCTCCAGACCTATCACGGCTACGATCAGCAGACGGTCGGCGCCCAGCGGGTGGCCCTGTTCTGGCTGCTGATGACCCTGGGCGGCATCCTCGGCCTGGGCCTGCTGAAGCTCTTCGACAGCCGCAGGGTCCTCGTCGCCTTCACGGCGGCCGCCCTCGTCTTCCTGACCCTGGCCCTGTTCGGGCCCGGGCCGCTGGCCCTGGTCATGTTCCCCCTCCTGGGTTTCGCCGCCTCGGTCATGTGGCCGATCATCTTCTCGCTGGCCCTCAACTCGGTGGCCGGCCGGCACGGCGCCTTCTCCGGCATCCTCTGCACCGGCATCGTCGGCGGGGCCATCTGGCCCCTGATCATCGGCCGCGTCGGGGACGCCTTCGGCCTGCGGCAGGGCCTCTTCGTCCTTTACCTGACCCTGGGCTATATCCTGTCGATCGGCCTCTGGGCCCGGCCCCTCATCGCCAACCGGACGATCGCGCTGCGGAAGAGGGAGAGGAAGGCGGCGGCATGAGCGGCCCGGCGGTCATCGGCATCGATCTCGGCGGGACCAACGTCCGGGCCGGCCTGGTCGTCGACGGCCGGCTGGCCGACGTCCGCTCGGTCCCGGTGCGCGGCCAGGGCGCGGCGGAGGAGGTCCTGGAGGACCTCTTCGGCGCCGTCGACGCCGTCCTGCGCCCGGGGGTGGCCGGCCTCGGGGCCGGCGTGCCCTCGATCATCGACATCGGGACCGGCACGGTCTATGACGTCCAGAACATCCCCTCCTGGCGGGAGGTCCCCCTCCGGGCCCTGCTCGCGGAACGTTACGGCCTGCCGGTCTATGTCAACAACGACGCCAACTGCTTCGCCGCCGGAGAAAAATATTTCGGCAAGATCAAGCCGTACGACAGCGGGGTCGGGCTGATCGTCGGGACGGGGCTCGGCTCCGGCGTCATCGCCAACGGGCGCCTCTACTCGGGCGCCAACTGCGGCGCCGGCGAGTTCGGCATGCTTCCCTACCTCGACCGGAACTTCGAGGCCTACGCCAGCGGCCAATTCTTCCGGCGCGTCCACGGCACGACCGGCCGGGCCGTCGCCGAGCGGGCCGGCCGCGGCGATCCCCGGGCCCTCGAGATCTTCGCCGAGTTCGGCCGCCACCTGGGCCAGGCGGTCAAGGCGGTTTGCTACGCCGTCGACCCCGAGATCATCGTTCTCGGCGGCTCGGTCAGCCGCTCCTACGCCTTTTTCCGGGAGGCGCTCCGGGAAGCCTTCCGGACCTACGCCTATTCGATCGCCAGGGAGCGGCTGAGGATCGAGGTCTCGGAGACCGAGAACATCGCCATCCTCGGCGCGGCCGCCCTCTATTTCGACGCCGCCGGGGCCTGATCCCCCGGGGCGCGGGACGGGCCCTCACTGCGGAGCGGGAAACCGCTTGACAGGATTTTTCCCGACCGCTTTAATGACAAGGACAAGGCCGACGCTAAAGGAGACTGCTCATGATCAAGAGAGCCTCACTCGCGAGATCCCCCGCCTTCGCGGCCGCGGCCGCTCTTCTGGCCGGCCTGGCCCTCGCGGCTCCGGCCGTTTCGGCCCAGGAGAAAAAAAACGGGCTCCTGGGCCCCTGGACGGCCACGGCCGAGGTCAGCTACGTGGTCACGGGCGGCAACACCTCCACCTCGGCGCTGAGCCTGGGCACGTCGTTCTCCAGGAAATGGGCCAACGACGCCCTCCTTTTCAAGACCTACATCCTGAAGAGCAACGCGACGACGACGACGCGGACGGCCCAGGGGACGGTCGACGATTTCGACATCCTGGAAGAAAAGGTCACGCGCAAGGTTTCGGAAAACTACGTCCTGGCCGGCCAGTACGACCGCCGCGTCTCGAAGAAGCTGACCGGCCAGGCCGGCCTGAGCTGGGACCGGAACCGTTTCGCCGGCGTCGAAAACCGCGTCATCGCCACGACCGGCTTCGGCTTCTCCTGGGTCGAGAAGGCCCGGACCCAGGTCAAGTCGTCGGCCGGCATGACCTACACCCTGCGGCAATATGTCGGCCAGGATTCGGAATCCTTCGCCGGGTTCCGCTTCACCTTCGGCGCCGACCAGAAGGTCCTCGACAGCTCGAAGCTGACGAGCCAACTCGTCTTCGACGACAACCTCAAGAACGCCCCCGACTGGCGGCTCGACTGGGCCAACTCGGTCACGGCCTCGATCTCCAAGTCGATAGCCCTCAAAATGAGCCTGCGGACGCTCTACACCCACATCCCGGCGCTGCAGAACCTGACGCTCCTAGACACGCTCGGCGAGCCGACGGGGCTGACGGTGCCCTATCCGTTGAAAAAACTCGACACCTTCCTGACGACCTCGATCGTCATCAACTTCTAGCGGGTTATTCCGACGGAAGGGGTCAACCCTCGCGGCGGGGCGCCGCGATAAGATGGGGTCAAACCTTTAATTATTTAATTTTCCAGACTCTCTTTGTGGAGGTCCAGCCGAAAATTAAAGAATTAAAGGTTTGACCCCTTCCGGAGGGCCCCGCGCCGAGGTTTGACCCCGGCTTCATTTCCTAGTAATATGATAAGGAATCCGCGGCGGAGGGTGTCGATGAAGAAGCGTTACTGGCGATGTTTCGTCTGCAACGACATCCACTTCGGCATCGCCCCGCCCGAGCTCTGCCCCACCTGCAAGGTCCTTCAGGCCTACGTCGAGATCTCGGCCGAGGAGGCCCGGAAGTTCCTCGGCAGCGGGCAGGACGTGGCCCTGGCCCCGGAGGACTTCCGCGGGGCCATTGAGCGGTTCGCCGCCGGGAACGAGTTCCGGGTCAACCCCGACCGCGAAAAAGTCGACCTGCTCCTCTCCGGCATCTTCGAGAACGAGAAGAGCCACGGCTTCAAGTTCTGCCCCTGCCGGCTGCGGACCAAGAACCGGGAAGAGGATCTCAAGCTCGTCTGCCCCTGCAACTTCACCGTCCACGAGACCTACAGGGGGGTCCCGAACGGGGAATGCTGGTGCGGGCTGTTCGTCAGGAGGACCTGATGCCGAATCTCATCATGTTCCACGGGCGGGAATGCCCGCACTGCAAGAGGATGATGCCGCTCGTCGAGCGGCTCGAACGGGAAACGCCCGTCCGTTTCGACCGGCGCGAGGTCTGGCACGATGAAGAGAACGCCGACCTCATGCGCTCATACCTGGAGATCATCGCCCCGAAGTGCGGCGGCCAGCTGAGGGTCCCGACCTTCCTCAACCCCGGCGCCCGGGACGCGGTCTGCGGGGAGATGCCCTACGAAGACCTCAAGGCCTGGGCCCTGAAGCAGGGTTGAGGCGGCCCCCGGCCGGCTGTGGTATAGTGAATCTCCCATGAGCGTGCCGCGCGCCAAGGTCGACCGCCTGAAGGCCGTTCTCCGTTCCCGCTCCAAGGCCCTGGTGGCCTTCTCCGGCGGCGTGGACTCGACCCTGCTCCTGAAGGTCTGCGCCGACGTCCTCGGCCCGGCCAACGTCATCGCCGTGACCGGGGTGTCCCAAACCTATACGCCCGAGGAGAAGCGGACCGCCCGGCGGGCCGCCCGCGAGCTCGGCGTCCGGCATGTCCTCCTCGAAACGAACGAGCTCGCCTGCGCCGCCTTCGCCGCCAATCCGGCCGACCGCTGCTACCACTGCAAGCGCGAGCTCTTCGCCAGGATCGCGGACCTGGCCGGGACCCTCGGCGTCGGCGCCGTCTATGACGCCTCCAACGTCGACGACCTCGCCGATTACCGCCCCGGCCGCCGGGCCACCGAGGAGCTCGGCGTCGTCAGCCCCCTCCTCGAGGCCGGGTTGACGAAGAACGACGTCCGGGCGCTGTCGAAGAAGCTCGGCCTGGCGACCTGGGACAAGCCGGCCAATCCCTGCCTGGCCAGCCGCGTCCCCTACGGCACGCCGATCACGCCCGAGGTCCTGGACCGGATCCGGGCCGGCGAGAAGTTCCTCCGGGAGCTGGGTTTTCCCGTCGTCCGGCTCCGCCACCACGGGAACCTGGCCCGCCTCGAGGTCCCGGCCGCCGATCTGGCCCGCCTGGTGCGGCCGGCCATGGCCCGCCGGATCGCGGGCCGGCTGCGGCGCCTGGGCTACCTCTGGACCTCCGTCGACGTCGAGGGCTACCGCATGGGCAGCCTCAACCGGGCCGTCGCTCCGGCCCGCGGGAAGGCCCGGGCCCGGGCATGAAGATCGCCGTCGGGCTGAGCGGCGGGGTCGATTCCGCCGTCGCCGCCCTGCTCCTCCAACGTGAAGGCCACGAGGTCTCCGGCGTCCTGATGACGCTGTGGCCCGGGGCGGAAGGGCCGGCCCCGGTCAGGAGCGCCTGCTACGGCCCGGACGAGGCCGCGGACATCCGGGCCGCCGCCGAGGTCGCGGCCAGGCTCGGCATCCCCTTCCGGACGGTCGACTGCGCCGCCGACTACGAGGGCCAGGTCCTGCGCTACTTCCGCGAGGCCTACGCGGCCGGCACCACTCCCAATCCCTGCGTCCGCTGCAACGAGCGGGTCAAGTTCGGCATCCTGCCCGCCGCCGCCCGGGCCGCCGGCCTCGTCTTCGACCGCTTCGCCACCGGGCACTACGCCCGCCTCGGCCTCGACGCCGCGACCGGCCGCCGCGTCCTGATGCGGGCGGCCGATCCGGCCAAGGACCAGTCGTATTTCCTCTACCGGCTGAGCCAGGCCCAGCTGGCCGAGGCCCTCTTCCCCCTGGGCGGGCTGACCAAGGCCCGGGTCCGCGCCCTGGCCCGCGAGGCCGGCCTGCCGGTCCACGACCGGCGCGAAAGCCAGGACTTTTACGCCGGCGATATCGGCGACCTGGTCGGCCCCGGTCCGGGCGACGGCGAGATCGTCGACCGCGACGGCCGGATCCTCGGCCGCCACCGGGGCGTCGGTTACTACACGGTCGGCCAGCGCAAGGGCCTTGGCATCTCCTCCCCCGTCCCCCTCTACGTCCTGGCCATCGATGCCGCCGCCAACCGCCTGGTCGTCGGCCCGGAGAGCGAGACGCTCCGCCGCGCTGCTGCCGTGCGGGACTGCGTCTGGGGGCCGTTCGAGTCCCCGGCCGCCCCGTTCCGGGTCCGGGCCAAGGTCCGGTCGGGCGGACGGCCGGTCCCGGCCCTCGTCGCCCCGCTCGACGGCGGGCGCTGCCGCGTCGACTTCGACGAGCCCGTGGCCGCCGTCGCGCCCGGCCAGTCGGCCGTCTTTTACGACGGCGAGACGGTCGCCGGCGGCGGCGTCATCGAGTCCGCCGCCTGAAGACGCTTCCGCCCGGCCTTCAATCCGGGTTATAATCGGTCCGATTCCCATCCCGTCCCGCAGGAGGAGCTTCCATGTCCGGTATCATCATCGCCTTCGTCCTCGGCATCGTCCTCATGGCCGCCCTCGTGGCCCAGCGCGAGCGCCTCGGCGGCGGCTTCGGCGCTTGGTTCAGGAGCAAGAAGGGCCTGGTCGTCTGGGCGGCCGTCGCGGTCATCGCCCTCGTGCTGGTCGTCCAGTCCCTGGTCACGGTCCAGGCCGGGACGGTCGGCGTCGTCAAGCGGCTCGGCGCGGTGCGCCAGGAATTGAGCCCCGGGCTGCACCTCATCGTGCCGTTCATCGACAGCGTCGTCATCTTCCCGACCCTGAAGAAAACCTACGAGGCCTCCGAAACGCCTCAATCGAGCGAGGCCGATTATCCCGACATCATCATCACCGCCCTGACCTCGGACGGCCAGCAGATCCGCGTCGGCATGACGGCCCGGTTCATGATCGCGCCGGGCAAAGCCGCCTGGATCGTTCAGAACCTGGGCACCGAGCGCGAGTACGTGGAGAAGGTCGTCAAGACCGAGATCCGCGGCTCCGGCCGCCGCGTCCCGACGCGCTTCGCCGCCTACGACCTCTACACCAAGAAGAGCTACGAGGCCCAGCAGGCCCTCTTCGACGAGATCTCGCCCAAGTTCGAGAAGAACGGCCTGGTCCTCGACGAGATCGTCATCCGCAACATCATCTTCACGCCCGAGTACGCCAAGACGCTCGAGGAGAAGCAGATCGCCCTGGAGAACATCACCACCGAGAAGAACAAGCTGGAGCAGGAGAAGATCCGCAAGGAGCAGAAGATCGTCGAGGCCGAGGGCGACGCCAAGAGCATCGAGATCCGGCAGGCGGCCCTGACCAAGAACCCGACCATCATCCAGTGGGAGTTCGTCCAGAAGCTGGCCCCCAACGTCCAGTGGGGCATCATGCCGGACAAGGTCATCCCGGTCATCGACTTCAAGGGCCTGACGAACCCGCAGAAGTAGGCCCGCCGGCGCGGCCGGGGATCAGCCCCGGCCGCTGAGGAAGTCGATCATCCGGGCGATGGCCCGCTGGCAGACCCGGCAGAACTCGTTCTTCGGGCTGCTGATCATGATGCAGTGGATCATCGGCCGGTACAGGCCTTTCGAGGCGTAGCCGGCCCCCTCGAAGACGCCGACCTTGTCGGCCAGGGGGTCCATGACGGCCGCCTTCAGCTCGGCCATCTTCTTGCCCAGCTCATCCTCGGCGGCCTTGGCCCGGGCTTCGATCGCCTGGATCTCCCCGGCCGGGGCGTTCTTCCCGCGGGCCGCCTCGAGGGCCCGGGCCTTCGCCTCCTGGCCCGCCCGGAGCTCGGCCCGGAGGGCCTCCATCCGGGCTTTGCCGTACTCCGTGGGGATCCCGATCCCGGGCGAGAGCAGGTCCTGCCATTTGACCCGGGCCGGGTCGAGAAGGGCGGTGATGTTGGGCTCCAGCGGCTCGATGCCCTTGGGATAGAAGTCGTTGTAGGAAACCTCGGAATCGTAGTACTCGTCGGCCAGGTAGGCGAAGGAGTGGCCGAGCTCGTGGACGAAGACCTGGGGGCTGGCGGCGTGGTCGACGGTGCTGACGCAGTAATCGAGGCCGATGCTGCCGCCGCCGTAGCGCGGGCTGTTGACCAGCACCGCCAGGATGTCGTAGGGGACCTGGCCGGCCATCTCGTGCATGCGGTGATCGGCTTCGACGAGCATGTAGCGGTCGAGGTCGAAGGCGTTGAAGGAGGCGTCGAGGACGGTCTTCCTGTAGGACCTCTGGCGGGGCTCGTCCATGCCCCTCTCCGGCGAGTCCCGGAAGACGCCCCGGACGCTGAAGCGCGCCTTGAGGGCCTTGTAGGGCTCGACCGAGAAGAGGAAGGCGGCCATCCGGTCGACGTCGGCCCTGAACTTGTCCCGGTCGGCCGCGGCGTACCCCTCGGCCAGGAAGACGAGGTCGACGGCGTCGTGGGGATCGCCGGCGACGCGGGCCTCGTAGATCCAGTCCCCCTGGGCCGGGGGCTCGCGGAGGATGTGGTAATCGGCGGGGTCGATCGACTGGTTGAAGACGGGGTGCAGCAGGTTGCGCTTGTCGCGCTGCTCGATGACGAAGAGGACCGGGCGCCTGGGCGCGGGGACGCGGAGGGACCGCTCGAAGACCCGGACCGAGCCGGCCAGGGCCGGCGAGGTCGTCTTGTATTCGCCGAACATGGTGTCGAAGCCGCGGGAGAAGATGAGCCGGTTGGAGGCGGCGTCGTAGACGCGGCAGACGTAGCGCCCGTAATCGAAAGGCGGCAGGAGCGCGGCCTTCGGCTCGGGCCAGGCGCCCTCCTCGGCGATCCGGCGCAGGACGAAGCTCTCGGACTTGGCGTCGCCCATATGGTAGAAGTCGATGCGCCAGGCCTTGTCGAAGAAGAATTCGTCGAACGGCGGCTGGGGCTGGGGGGCGGCCTGGGCGGCCGCCGCCAGGGCCAGGGCCGCGGCCCAGGCCAGGAGTTTCGTTCTCATGGGGTCCTCCGGTCTTCCCCGGGATTATAGGCCGGCCGGCGGCCGGACACAACCCGCCCTCCGGCCTTCCCCTTGAGGAAATCCCGGCTTTCGGCTATAATACGGCATCGACTGTTCGATTTCGGAACATCCGTAGACCCTCAACGGCAGAACCCCGAACGTCACAACAGGCGTAAGCATTCATTCTGGAAAAAGTGAGCTGGCTATGACCACCGACATCGCCCGGATGCGCAACATCGGCATCAGCGCCCACATCGACTCCGGCAAGACGACGCTGACGGAGCGGATCCTCTTTTACTGTAAAAAGATCCACAAGATCCATGAGGTCAAGGGCAAGGACGGCGTCGGGGCCACCATGGACTCCATGGAGCTGGAGCGGGAGCGCGGCATCACCATCGCCTCGGCCACGACCAACGTCGAGTGGGCCGGGCACTCGGTCAACATCATCGACACGCCCGGCCATGTCGATTTCACCATCGAGGTCGAGCGGTCCCTGCGGGTGCTCGACTCGGCCATCCTCGTCCTCTGCTCGGTCGGCGGCGTCCAGTCCCAGACCATCACCGTCGACCGCCAGCTGCGCCGCTACAAGGTCCCCTTCATCGCCTTCGTCAACAAGGCCGACCGGGTCGGGGCCAACCCCATCAAGGTCCGCGACCAGATCTCCGACAAGCTCGGCCACCGGGCCGTCCTGATGCAGCTGCCGATCGGCCTCGAGGGCGCCTTCAACGGCCTGGTCGACCTGGTGGCCATGAAGGCCCTCTACTTCGACGGCCTGGAGGGCGAGATCATCCGGGTCGAGCCCGTCCCCGGGGACCTGGCGGCCGAAGCCGCCCGGCGCCGCGAGGAGCTGATCGACGCCGCCTCGCTCTTCTCCGACGAGCTCATGGAGGCGGCGCTCGAGGGGCGAGCGACCGAGGACATGATCCGGGCGGCCGTCCGCAAGGGCGTCCTGGCCCGGGAGCTGGTCCCGGTCTTCATCGGCTCGGCCTACCGGAACAAGGGCATCCAGCCCCTCCTCGACGCCGTCGTCCATTACCTGCCGGACCCGGCCGAGGTCGAGAACCGGGCCGTGGACCTCGCCGCCGGCGGGGCCGAGCGCGTCCTGTCCTCCGACGCCGGGGCCAAGACCGTGGCCCTGGCCTTCAAGCTCGAGGACGGGCCCTACGGCCAGCTGACATACATCCGAGTCTACCAGGGCTCGCTCCGCAAGGGCGACGAGCTCGTCAACAGCCGCTCGGGCCAGAAGATCAAGGTCGGCCGCCTGGTCCGCATGCACGCCGACACGATGGTCGAGATCGCCGAAGCCGGCCCGGGCGACATCGTCGCCCTCTTCGGCGTCGAATGCGCCTCGGGCGACACGTTCTGCAGCCCCGGCCTCGAGCTGGCCATGACCGCCATCTACGTCCCCGAGCCGGTCGTCTCGCTGGCCATCGAGCCCGTCGACAAGGCCGCCGCCGACCGCATGGCCAAGGCCCTCAACCGCTTCACCAAGGAGGACCCGACCTTCCGGACCTACGTCGACCCGGAGTCGAACGAGACCATCATCCAGGGCATGGGCGAGCTGCACCTGGACGTCTATGTCGAGCGCATGAAGCGCGAGTACCGGGCCGAGGTCCGGACGGGCGCGCCCCAGGTCGCCTACCGCGAGGCCATCAGCCAGGCCGTCGACTTCGACTACACCCACAAGAAGCAGACCGGCGGCGCCGGCCAGTACGCCCGGATCATCGGCCGGCTCGAGCCCCTGGCCAAGGGCGGTTTCGAGTTCTCGAACGAGGTCAAGGGCGGCCGCATCCCGCGCGAGTTCATCCCCTCCTGCGAGAAGGGCTTCCGGGCGGTCCTCAAGAAGGGCCAGCTCATCGGCTTTCCCGTCATCGGGGTCAAGGTCATCGTCAACGACGGCCAGTACCACCCGGTGGATTCGTCCGACAACGCCTTCCAGACGGCCGCCCAGGGCGCCTTCAGGCAGGTTTACATGAAGGCCAAGCCCCAGATCCTCGAGCCGATCATGAAGGTCTCGGTCGAGGGGCCGTCGGAATTCGCCGGCAACGTCTTCGCCACCATCAGCCAGCGGCGGGGCGTCATCGTCAGCTCCGTCGAGGACGGCACGTTCTCCCGGGTCGACGCCGAGGTGCCGCTGGCCGAGATGTTCGGCTACGCCACCGTCCTGCGCTCCCTGACCCAGGGCAAGGCCGAGTTCACCATGGAATTCCAGAAATACGGACGCGTCCCGGCCCAGATCGCCGAGATGCTCGCCGAGCAGCACCTCGAGGCCGAGCGGCAGAAGTCCCAGAGATAGCGAGGAGACGATCATGACGATCACGGTCAAGGAAGAGATCATCCGGCGCAGCCCCCTGCGGGTGCTCGAGAAGTCCATATCCGGCGGGCTGGGCAAGGGCCACGTCGGAGTCCTGGCCAGCCGCAAGGGCGTCGGCAAAACGGCCTGCCTCGTCCACATCGCCGCGGACAAGCTTCTCCAGGGCCAGTACGTCATCCACGTTTCCTATGCCAGCCGGGTCGACCACATCGTCACCTGGTACGAGGACATCTTCAAGGAGATCGCCAAGGCGCCGAAGATGCGCTCGGCCCTAGATGAGTTCGACGACCTCATCCGGCGCCGGGTCATCATGAACTTCAAGCAGGACGGCAGCCGGACGGAGCAGGTCCTGCGCAGCCTCGAGGCCATGATCGTCCACGGCAACTTCCGGGCCGAAACGGTCATCGTCGATGGGCTCGACTTCGACCAGGCCGGGCCGGAGGACCTGCGGAAGTTCCGGGAATTCGCCGGGCGCCTGGGCCTCGAGGTCTGGCTCAGCGCCTCGCTCAAGAAGGACGAGCCCCTGTTCGACGAGCAGGGCAGCCCCTACGAGCTCAAGGATTTCCTGGGCACGATCGACGTCCTGATCTCGCTGCAGCACCACGGCGACCACGTCCACTTCAACCTGGTCCAGGACCACGGCCGGCTGGCCCCCAAGGACCTCCGCCTCAAGCTCGATCCGACGACCCTGCTCATCGCCAAGGAGCCGCGCGGCCGCGCCCTCTAGCCTTTTGACTCGCCCGGACGGCTGTGCTATATCTGGCGGATACGAATCCCCGGCGCGCGCCGCGGGGCCGTCAAGGACCATGGACAGGATCTCTTTCCCGCCGGGCACGCGCCTGGCCGTCATAGACCTCGACGGCACGCTCCTCAAGGGCCTGAACGCCGAGCGGATCTTCTACCTCAGCCTTTTCGTCCACGGCCGGATCGGCCTGCGCAAGATGTCCGGATTCCTGCTGTCCCTCCTCCGCGATACGCTGCGCCTGGGCTTCCGGAACGCTATCGGCTCCAACGCGCTCGTCCTCAGGGGCCGGGACCCCGAAGAGGTCCGGACCTGGGCGGTGGCCTTCGGTCACGGCTTCCTGCGGGGGGCGGTGCCGGAAGGCCTGCGGGCCAAGATCCTCAGCCTCCGGGCCATGGGCTGCCGCGTCGTCCTCCTCTCGGGCTCGCTGCAGCTGATCGTCGACCAGCTCCGGGAGCGCCTCGAAGCCGAGGTCCTCATCGGGACCGGCCTCGAAACGGCCGGGGGGAAGCTGACCGGGCGCAAGACGGGCATCTTCGCCTACGGCCCGAGGAAGATCGACGCCCTGTTCGCCCGGATCGACCCGGCGGGGATCGACTGGCCGGGCTCCTGGGCCCTGGCCGACCGCATCTCCGACCTGCCGGTCTTCGAGCTCGTCGGCCACCCGGTGGCCGTCCACGGCGACCGCAAGCTGCGGCGGCTGGCCCGCAGGCGGGGGTGGGAGATCATCGGCAAGCGTTAGCGCGGGATCCGGCCCGTGGAGAGGCCGGCCCTCCGGCCGCGCTCAGAAAAGATAGCTCAAGCCGGCGAAGGTCCGGGTTTCGCTGCCGGCGGCGCGGACGTCGCCGACCTTGCCCCAGCGATGGATGCCTTCGATCCCGGCGAAGACCCTCAGGGGGACGGCGCCGAAGCGCCAGCCGGCCCGGACCAGGAAGCGGGTGCGGGTGTCGGAGGCCCGGGCGTTGTTGGTGATGGAGTCCTGGAACCGGTCGCGCCCCTGCCAGGACCCCCAGGCGTGGCCGCTGACCAGGGCGCGGACCCCGAGGTTGCCCCAATCGACGTCGACGCGGGCCGAAGCGGTCCCGCCGTAGGCGTAATAATAGCCGTAATAGCAGAGCGTCGTCTTCATGCCCTCGATGTCGCTGCCCTGGGAATAGGCGTTGAAGGCGAAGGCGTTCATCAGGGCGAAGTCGGCATAGGCGTCGGCCACGGCCCGGACCCTGACGCCCCGGCCGAAAAGGGTCCAGTCGACGACCGGGCCGAACATGTGGGCCACCGTCATCTTGTCCCGGAAATCGGTCGGCGTCGCCGGCGGCGGCTCGATATGGACCCGGGCTCCCCGGGCGTCGTAGATGATCGGCCTCTTGCGCACGTAGGACAGGGCCGACCCGAGCCCGATGGAGAAGGCGGAACCGCGGCCGAGCTCGTCGATCGACTGGCTGTACCAGCTCAACCCGACGACCCGGGCCGTGACGTCGATCTCCTCGGCCGGGCCCCCGACGACGTTCCCGTCCTCGGGCCGGCGCTCTTTCAAGGTCACGCCGGCGGCCAGCTCGCTCAGCGACGTGTCCCGGAGGAGCTTCTTGAACGTGCCGGTCCGGCCGTATTCGGGGATGCGGACGAGCTCGGTCTCGATCTCGACCCTGGCGGCGCCGTAGGACGGGCGGCCTGCCTCCGCGGAGTGCCAGCCGGCGACGGAGATGGCCATGGCGGCCCAGCCCGGCTCCGGGTAGGCCTGGGAGGCCGGGTTCTTCCGGTCCAGCCACTGGTTGAGCTCGTTGACCGGGTTGACGAAGCCCAGGGCCCTGAGGACGGGCGAGCGCCGGTGGTGGAGGTAATCCCCGACCTGGAACCAGGTCTCGCCCAGCGAATAGCCGCCGAAGGTCGTCAGCGCCATATCGTTGATCGAGATGACCTCGCGCCACTCCGAGACATACTCGTAGATCGCGGAGCAGGCGAAGGAGGCCAGGACCGACTCGGCCCAGGTCAGGTAATTGGTCCGGGCCATCTGATAATACAGGGCTCCGCCGAGAACATGGGTCCAGTTGGTGGCATAGGCGTTCGAGTCGAAGGTGATGGCCTGGGTGGTCAGGAACCGCTTGTACTGGTCGGCAAAGGTCAGCTCGAACTGCCAGTCCTCGATCCAGGTGTGGTATTCGCTCCAGTACTTGATCGTGGAATAGACTGCCATGATGCCTTCCTGGACGAGAAAGCGGCGCCACTTCTTGGGCATGGGCGCGGCCGGGCCCGCGGCCTCCGCCGCCGGACCGGACGCCTCCGGCGCGGTCCCCTCCGCCAGGGAGAAGGCGACGGGCGCCGGGCCGGATTCACCGTCCCCCGCCGCGGCGGCCGCGGCCAGGGAAAAGACGGGGCGCTCGGCCGCCGGGGCCGCTGGAACCACCGTCCCGGCCAGGAAAACGGCCAGCAGGGATGTCGCCGCGCGTCCTAAAGGCCGGCAATCCATAGGTTCCTTCTTTGTTTTCACGAAAATAAAGAATAAAATAGGCCATTAACGGAGGAGAGTCAAGCGATGCTCAGGCTCACTCGGACCGGCCCGAAGGCCGGACGGCTTCCCGACCGGAAGTCCCGGGTCCGGACGCTCGTCTTCCGCCTCATCGGCTACGCCGGCGTCGGCCTGTTCATCTACCTGATCGCCCGGACCGGCCCGAAGGAGATCCTGCGGGCGCTCGGGCGGCTCAGCCTGCTCGAGATCGCGGCGCTTTTCGGCCTGCGCGTCCTCTACTGGCTCATCCGTTCCCTCAATTGGCGGGCCCTGCTCGTCGCCTCGGGCGAGCGCATTCCCTTCGGGGAGATCTTCGGCTCCCGGGTCGCCGGCTACGCGGTAAGCTACCTGACGCCGGCCGGCAACATCGGCGGCGAGACCGTCCGGGTCCTCTGCCTCGACGGCGCCGATCGCAACAAGATCCTGGCCTCCGTCGTGGTCGACAAGACCGTCGAGTTCCTGGCCGGCCTGTCGACGGTCGCCCTGTCGGTCGTCTTTGTGATCACCGAGTTCGCTTTGCCCCGGCGCCAGAAGATCGAGCTCTTCGCGGCCATCGCCGCCCTGATGTTCGGCCTGATCTTCTTAATCCTCAAGCAGAAACAGGGGCTCTTCACCTGGGCCCTGGACGCCCTGAAAAGGATCAAGATCCGCGTCCCCTTCCTGGAAAACCGCCGGGACAGGATCATGGAGACGGACGCCCATATCTCCGAGTTCTACAACCGGAACCGGAAGCTCTTCCTGATCCTGTACGCGTCCTATTTCGGCCAGGCCTGGCTCTGGGCCTTCGAGATCTACGCCACTTTCCTTTTCCTAGGCGGGGCCCGGCCGAGCCTGCTCCTCTGTTTCCTGATCGTCACCCTGGGGTCGTTCTACACCTTCATTCCCGTCCCCGGGTCGGTCGGGATCTACGAGCTGACCTACGTCTCCCTCTTCGCCCTGCTCCACATCGAGATGTCCTCGGGCATGGCGGTCATCCTGATCCGGCGCCTGGTCGGCATGATCTGGGCGGGGTTCGGGTTGCTTCCCCTGGTGCGCAAGAGAACGCGGGGCGGCGTCAGCGGCTCGCCGCCGCCTCCGGATCCCTGCCCTTCCGCAGGAACCGGACCAGCTTGATGAAGACGCCCGGGCAGGCCATGGCGAAGACGCCGGCCAGGATGAGCTCCGGGTGCCCGGCGACGGAGACCAGGAAGATGATGACGACGGCCAGGCTCTTGGCCTCGGCCCCTTCGCCGTTCTTCTCCGTCCGCGTGTAAAGCACGTTGATGTAGTAGAGGGCCAGCTGCAGGAAGTAGAGGCCTATCGTCAGCAGCGAGAGGACGAGGAGCAGGACGCTGCCGCCGTGCCGGAAGACGCCGACCGAGGCCCCCGCCAGGACGGCGAAATCGGCCAGGCGGTCGAGGAAGAGGTCGAGATAGGCGCCGTAGCGGCTGGTCAGGCCCTTGGCCCGGGCCAGCATGCCGTCGGCGGCGTCCAGGATGGTCGAGATCAGGGCCAGACAGCCGCCCAGGGCGAAGAAAGCCGCCCGGCCGCCGGCATAGGCCAGGCCGGCCAGCACGGCGAAGACGAACGAGGCCATCGTCAGCTGGTTCGGCGTGACGCCGGTCCGGAAGACGGCCTTGACGACGAGGGAGGCCGGCGGCCGGATGAGGAAGCGGTCGGCCGGCAGGTATTTCTGGAGGAAGGGATAGGACGAGACCTTCTTCATCGATTTCTCGAAATCGTAGCCGGTCTCGGGCGTGCTCATAGGTCGGTCCTAGCCCGAAGTTATAATCCACTCGGCCAACCCCGTCAAGTTCGGGTATAATGGGTGTCCATCGCTCGCCGGAGGTGACCGCATGAGAAAACGCGCCGGACTCGTGGCCGCGGCCCTGCCGCTCCTGGCCCTGTCCCTGGGGGCCGCCTTGACGAAAGAGGACATCAAGGTCCATTCGCTGGCGAACGGGCTCAAGGTCCTGCTCGTCGAGGACCACAACATCCCCAGCGTCGCCCTGTACACGTTCTTCCGCGTCGGGTCGCGCAACGAGAGGCCCGGCCTGACCGGGGTCTCCCACTTCATCGAGCACATGATGTTCAACGGGACGCCGGCCGCCGGGCCCGGCGAGTTCGACCGGCGCATGGAGTTCCGGGGCGGCAGCAACAACGCCTACACGGGCGACGACTTCACCGCCTACACCGACTGGTTCCCGCCGGCCGCCCTGGAAGCGATGATCGCCATGGAGGCCGACCGGATCCAGGGGCTGGCCTTCGTGCCGGAGGTCTTCGAATCCGAGCGGGGGGTCATCGCCTCCGAGCGGCGCCTCGGCGTCGACAACGACAACGACGCCCTCCTGTCCGAAACTGTCCGGGCCACGGCCATCATGGCCCATCCCTATCACTGGGACGTCATCGGCTGGATGAGCGACATCCTGAGCTGGCGCCGGGACGAGGTCATGGCCTATTACCGGACCTACTACGCCCCGAACAACGCCGTCCTGGTCGTCGCCGGCGACATCGATCCGGCCGCGACCATGGCCTTGATCGAGAAGTACTACGGGCCGGTCAAGTCCTCCCCTCCCCCGCCGCCGGTGACGACGGTCGAACCGCCCCAGATCGGGCCCAAGGCCGTCCTCATGCGCAAGGAAGCCCAGGCCCCTTCCTTCATCGCCGTCTGGCACGGGCCGTCGGTCAAAGACCCCGATTACCTGCCCCTGGCCGTCCTGGCCAAGCCCCTGCTCGAGGGCGAGAGCAGCCGCCTCTACCGCCGGCTCGTCCGGGACGAGGAGCTGGCCATATCCGTCTTCGGCGGCATCCAGGAGACCATCGATCCCCAGCTGTTCACCATCTACGTCAAGCCCCGGCCCGGGGCCGACCTGGACCGGATCGAGAAGGTCCTCGAGGAGGAGCTGGCCAAGGTCCGGACCGCGGGCATCACGCCGCCGGAATTCGACAAGGCCCTGAACATCATCCGGACGCGATTCTACCAGGGCCTGCAGACGGTCGCCGGCCGGGCCAACCAGCTCGGCGCGGCCGAGATCCTCTACGGCGACTACGCCCGGCTCTTCACCATCATGGACGACTACGCCGCAGTCAAGATCGACCGGGTCCGGGAGGCGGCGGCGAAATACCTGGTCGAGGCCAACCGAACCGTCGGCCGGCTCGTCCCCGAGGGAGGTGCGAAATGAGACGCGTTCGACGCCCGGCTCCCGCCATGCTCCTGGCCGTCGCGCTCCTCGCGGCCGCGGCCCTGCCCCTGCCGGCCGCCCCGCAGCTGCCGGTCCCGGCCAAGATCGTCCTAGGGAACGGCCTGACCGTCTATCACCTGCGGAACGCCGCCGTTCCTCTGGTGAGCTTCCAGATGTTCATCGGCGGCGCCGGGTCCGCCGCCGAGCCGGCCGCCGCCGAAGGCGTGGCCGACCTCACGGCCGCCCTGCTGACCAAGGGCACCTCGAAGATGGACGCCAACGCCGTCGCCGAGGCCCTGGACTTCATGGGGGCCTCGTTCGGCGTCGGCGCGGCCGAGGAATACGCCCAGGTCTACGGCGACAGCCTGGCCCTGCACTTCCCGCGCCTGCTCGAGATCGCCGCGGCCGCGCTCACCGACCCGGCCTTCTCCGGGGAGGAATTCGAGAAGGAGCGGGCCCTGCGGATCGACGGGCTGAAGGCGGCCAAGGACGACCCCGGGTCGGCCGTCCGCCTGTATTTCCAGAAAGCCTATTTCGGGGCCCATCCCATGGGCCGCCTGGCGTCGGGAACGGAGGCGACCCTGGCAAAGATGACCGTGCAGACGGTCAAGGATTTCTACCGGGCACGCTACCGCCCCGACCGGGCCATCGCCGCCGTCGTCGGCGACATCGACGCCGCCGCCCTCAAGCCGCTGCTCGAGAGAACGCTCGGCCGCCTGGCCCGGCCGGCCGGGCCGGCCCCGGCCGCGGCCATCCCCGCCCTGCCCCGGCCCTCGGGCCGGAAGCTCGTTTTGATCGACAAGCCCGACGCCACCCAGGCCTACTTCGTGCTCGGCGGGCCCGGCTACGCCATGGGCGACGGGATCACGGCCGCGGCCTCGGCCATGAACACGCTCTTCGGCGGCCGCTTCACGTCCTGGCTCAACACCGAGCTGCGGATCAAGAGGGGCCTGACGTATGGCGCGCGGAGCTCGGCCAGCAACTGGGCCGCGGGCGGCATCACGACCATCAGCTCCTACACCAAGAACGACAAGATCGGCGAGATGCTGGACATCGTCTTCGACCTGCTCAAGAAGGCCGCGGGCGGGTTCGGGGCGGAGGAGACCGAGAGCGCCCGCAACTACATCCTCGGCCAGTTCCCGCCGACCCTGGAGACCAACGGCCGCAAGGCCGCGGCCTACGTGCGGCTGGCCTTTTACCGCCGCGGCTTCGACGAATACGACAAGTACCTGGCCGAGATCGCCCGGCTCGACCCGGCGGCCCTGAAGGCGGCGGCCGCCAGGCTTCTGCCCCGGAACGATTACGTGCTGGTCGTCGTCGGCAAGGCGGCCGAGATCCGGCCTCTCCTGGCCAAGTACGGCGACTGGCAGGAGAAGAAAATCGGCGACGCCGGTTTCTAGTCCGCGAGGGAAAGGGGCGGAGGAGGACGTCAATCATGTTGCCGAGAAAGACCGTCGCGGCGGCCCTGGCGGCCGTCGCCCTGGCGGCGGCGCCGGCCCGTCTGCCGGCCCAGGAGCCGGCCCGGCCGGAGAGCATCTCCCTGCGCTTCGGCCCGGCCGAGGGCAGCCGCCTGACCTATACCGTCTCGAGCGTCGTCAACGTCGACGGCAAGAACTTCCTGGGAACGGACCTGGCCCTCAACGCCGATACGCGGGGCGAGATCCGGCTCCTGGCCAAGCCGTCGTCGCGCGAGACCGTCCGGACCGACATGACCAGCCCGGGCCTCGACGTCAACATCCGGCTGCCGGACAAGGTCATCTCCAGGAAGATCGGCACGACCGCGGGCGAGCCCCTCGAGGTCGTTTTCAACCGGACCGGCAAGGTCGAGTCCATCCGCAACCCCGAGGCCCTCGGCGGCGGCAATCCC
Source organism: Acidobacteriota bacterium (assembly GCA_022711665.1). Lineage (GTDB taxonomy): Bacteria > Acidobacteriota > Aminicenantia > Aminicenantales > Saccharicenantaceae > RBG-16-66-30. The sequence goes on from JAKLEN010000002.1 coordinate 165,183, forward strand.
TTCAACATCTCCGTGCCCCAGATCCTGCGCGACTATTTCCCGGCATTTCCGGCCCAGCCCGTCGTCCGCGGCGAGAGCTGGCTCGAAAACCGGCGCCTGACCATCCCTTTCCAGGGCCTCGACCTCCAGGTCAACCTGGCCATCACCTATACGCTTGACGACATCCTGCCGGCCGACGACGGCCGGCTGGCCATCGTTTCGGCGCTCTACAAGGTCACGATATCCGGCTCCAAGGACCTCAACGGGACCCTGGGGGTGTTCGAGGGCGAAGGCGTCGGCGCGGGATCGCTCCAGGTCCACGCCGACCGGGGCTATTTCTCCGAATACCGGATCGACTTCAAGACCGACGCCGCGTTCGTCATGAAGAAGGGACAGGACCGCCTGGCCAGCTTCCCTTTCTCGTTCTCGGCCTTCGCCGAAGTCGTCCTGCTCAACGTCGAGGCCCCGGCGCCGGGCCTCAATCGCTCCCGATCCTGACCCAGCGGTCGAGGGCGGTGAAATAAAGCCCGGATTCCTTGACCTTTTCGCCGGTGATCCGGCCCCAGAACCTCGTGTATAGCCGGACCTGCGGCCGGTAATGGTCGACCAGGACGGCCAGGGCCGCCTCCCGATCCTCCCCGGCCGCCTCCTCGACCGCCCGGGGCAGACGGTCGGTCTTGTAATCGGCGATGACCCAGCCGTCCGGCTCCTCGAAGACGAGGTCTATGGCGCCGGCGAGCGAGACGGGCGCGCCGGGGACGGGCGTGACCGGCCGGCCGCCGGCGGCGGGGACGGGACCGACGGCCGCGGCCAGCTCCTCGTAGCCGGGCTCGCCGGGGCGGACGACGATCGAGAAGGGCGTCTCGTAGAAGCGCCGCCCGGCCTCCAGGACCCGGGCCCAGAACGGCGAGCCCAGGATGCCCCGGACATGGGCGGCCAGCTCGCCGGCCTCGGCGGGGCCGCGGCCGGAGGCGGCCAGGACGTTCCGGGCCAGCCGGACGAGCGCCTCCTCCTTCCCGGCGCCAGCCGCGGACGGCGGCCGGCCCGGTCCCGGGCGCGACGCGGCCAGGATCTTCAACATGACGTGGACCTCGGAGCCCCAGAGGCCGAGCCCGCCCTTGGCCCAAGCCGGCGGCTCGGCCTCGCGCCGGGCCAGGGCGGTCACGGTGTCGCGGAGGGATGAGGCCAGCGACGCGCCGGTCATCCTGCGGCGCAGCTCCTGGCGGGCCTTGATCACCTCGCCGGGCTTCACGGCCTTGCGCCGGCCGGCCGCCGCGGCGGCTCGGGGCTCGCGGCCGGCTCCCGCTCCCGGCGCCGCGGCCGGCAGCTCCTCGAGGTCCGCCAGGCCCCGCTCCAGGGTGCTCCAGGCGGCCCGCGCCCCCAGGTCGCCGCAGTAGGCGCTGATGACCAGAAGATCCCTGGCCCTTGTCGCGGCCACGTACATCAGCCGGTCTTCTTCGGCGTCACCGTACTTCGTCTCCTCGGCGGCGCTCCGCTCCCAGCCGGCGGATTGGCAGACGGTTTTCGTCCGGTATTCGCCGGCCGGCCTGGTGAAGCGGAAATGGCCGAGCGGCTTCCCGCCCGTCCGGCGGACGTGGCGGTCGGGCTCGAAATCGGGACAGCCGGCCGGGTTGGCCAGCCAGACGACCGGCGCTTCGAGGCCCTTGGCCTTGTGCAGGTTCATCAGCCGGACGGCGTCGCGCCGGCCGGGAGACAGGCTCATCTCCTCGATCGGCTGGGCCCCGACCCACTCGTCCATGAAGGCCACGGCGGCGGCGAACGAGGTCATGTCCTCGCTCTCGCGGCTTCGCAGCACCTCGAGCAGCTTGAGGACGTTGCCGGCCCGGCTTTCGCCCATGGGGGCCGAGGCCAGATGGTTGAGGAGGCCCGACTGTTGGAGGATGGTCTCCAGGGCCACGGACGGCGGCACGCGGAGGACGAGCTCGCGCCAGCCCCGGAGGACCGCCAGCGCCTGCCGCGCGCCGGCCGCGCCGGCCTCGTCGCCGCGGGCGCCCAGGCAGCAGAACCCGCCGCCGCCGGCCCGGTGCTCCAGCAGCTCCTGGTCGCTCAGGCCGAAGAACAGGCCGCGAAGGACGGCCACCGCGGCCACCGGGTCGTCGGGATCGTCCAGGGCCCGCATCAGGTTCATGATCTCGGCGATCTCGGAGCTCTCGGCGAAGGCGTCGCTGCCGGCGATCTCGAAGGGGACGCCCAGCTCCTCGAGCCGGCGGGCGTAGGCGTCCATGCGGTCCTTATAGCGGAAAAGGACCAGGAAATCGCCCGGCCCGGCCGGCCGGGGGACGCCGCCGTCGTCGATCAGGAGATGCCCGTCCAGGGCCCAAGCGACGAAGCCGGCCAGGCGGGAGGCGTCGATCGCGGTGATCTCCTTCTTGGCGTTCCGGCTGACGGCGGGGACCGAGGCCTTGAAAACGCCGGCCAGCGGCCCAGCCCCGCGGCCGCGCCGGGCCCGGAGAGGCATGAACCCGGCCTGGTAGGCGTCGGCCCGTTCGGGGAGCGCGCCGCCGGCGGCGGGGTCGAAGAGCGGATTGACCCATTCGGCGATGGGGGCCAGGGAGCGGAAGTTGGCGCTCAGGGCCAGGACCTCGCCTCCCGAGTCCGTGATGCGGTCCTTGACGAGATTGTAGATGTCGATGTCGGCCCGGCGGAAACGGTAGATGGACTGCTTCGGGTCGCCGACGAGGAAGAGCGAGCCGGGGGCGGGAGCCAGCCGGGTCCAGTCCTTCTCCTCGTCCCGGGTCCCCGTGAGCAGGAACAGGATCTCGGCCTGGATGGGATCGGTGTCCTGGAACTCGTCGACGAGGATGGGGTGGAAGCGCTTGCGGAAATAGCGGCGGACCTCGGGATTGTCGCGCAGGAGCCCGGCCGCCAGCATCAGCTGGTCCTGGAAGTTCAGCCGGCCTTCGGCCCGCCGCCGCTCGGCGTAGTAACGGACGGCCGGGCCGAGGAAGGCCAGGGCCCGGGAGTGGCGGAACTCGCGCCAGTCGCGGAGGGCGGGCGCGGCGACCGTCTCCTGGAACTCCAGGGCCGCGGCCAGGAGCCGTTCGGCGTCGTCCTTCGCCGCCCAGCGGTTCTTGGTCACGCCCAGCTTCTTGTCGAAGAGCTCGACCGATTCCATGAGCAGCCGCGGGTCGTCGAAGCCGAGGTTGCGGCGGCGGCGGAAGAGGCGGACGAACAGCTTCTGCAGATCGTCGCGGCCGTTCTCCGGCCTGTCGCGGGGGACGAGGGCCGAGGCCAGGTCGATGAGCTTCTCCAGGGCCCCGCGGACCGGTTCCAGGCGCGGAGGCTCCAGGCGCCCCGGGGCCGGCTCGACGTCGGGGAATTGGGCCACGGTCTTGAAGGCCTCCTCCAGGTCGGAGGGCTGGAGGCCGGCCTCGTCGAGGCCGGCCAGGGCCGCCTCGTTCCGCAGCCGGGCCTTGGCCTGGTACTCGTCCCAGCTCCTCTCCAGCAGGACCCTGTCCTCGTGCTCCTCGATCTCGCGGAAGTCGGGATCGATCCCGGCCTCGATCGGGCGCTCGCGGAGGAGCCGGGCGCAGAAAGAGTGGATGGTCCCGATGAAGGACCGCTCGAGGCCGGTCAGGGCGGCGTCCAGCCGGGCCCGGGCCTCCTCGTCCTTCTCCTCGAGCCGGGCCCGCTCGAGGGCCACCTGGAAGCGGCCGCGCAGCTCGGCCGCGGCCTTGCGGGTGAAGGTCACCGCGGCCAGGGTCTCGATGGAGGCGCGGCCGGAGGCCAGCAGGGCGACCATCCGCTCGACCAGGCTCCGGGTCTTGCCCGAGCCGGCCCCGGCCTCGACCAGAAAGGTCGTGCCGAGGTCGCCGCGGATGCGGTCGCGGGCGGCCTGGTCGGGCGGAGGAACGTTCCTGGCGGCGATCATTTATATTCGTCCAGCTTCTTGTAGGCCTCGAAGATCGCGATATCGGCTTCGGCCAGGCCCTTCATCTTGTTCTTGGTCCCCTCCGCCCCGCCGGAGACGCAGACGCGGCGATAATCGCAGAAGCCGCACTTGGCCTCCGGCCCGGCGAGGAAATAGCCCTTTTCGAGAAGGGCCAGGAGGTCGCCGAGGAGGTGCCGCAGCCGGGCCCGGTCGAAGTCCCGGATCATGATCTCGTGGCCCTCGCCGCTGAGGGACGTGAAGAGGTAGCCGCTCTCGACGACGCGGGGCGCCGAACCCGGCCGCTCCCGGGCCAGCATCCGTTCGAGGGCCACGGCGTAGAGGGCCGGCTGCAGGTTCCGGCCGCGGCCGAACTGGACGGCGTCCTCGTAGGGCGCGGGGCTGCCCGTCTTGTAGTCGATGATCCGGTACTCGTCGGGGCCGAGGCGGTCGACGCGGTCGATGACGCCCCGGAAGAGGAACGATCGGCCGTCCGGCAGGGCCATCTCCTCCCTCTCGATGGGCTTTTCGAAGGCCAGCGGCCGGCCCTTGGTCTCGCGCTTCTGCTCGAAATCGAGGAAGATCCGGAGCGCCCTGTCGACGTCTTTCCGCTCGGCCTCGAAGATCTCGTCGGACGGCGGCGGGATGCGCCGGCGGGTCGCGGCGATCTCCCGTTCGGCGATGCGCCGCATGAGCGGCGCGTGCCGGGCGGCCTCGACGCCCTCGCCGCCGGCGGCCACCTCGGTCATGAAGGCGCAGAGGACCGCGTGGACGAGGTTGCCCCGCTGGAGCGGGTCGAGCCAGCGCGACCGGTCGTAGGCGACCTCCTCCGGCGCCTGGACGCCGAGGACATGCCGCAGGAAATAGGCGAAGGGGCACTTGGCCAGCTGTTCCAGCCGGGTCGGCGACATGACCGCCGTCCGGCCGGCCAGGGGGTCGACCTCGGCCCGGAGCGGCCCGATGTCGACGATGCCGTCGTAGGCCGTGAGCCCGGCGCCGGCCCTGGCCTCGGCCGCGGCCAGGCCGGCGGCCAGGCCCGGAAAGTTGGCCGCGATAGTCAGGGCGCCGTCCGGGCGGGGGTCGGCCGCCAGCCGGTCCAGCCACCAGTCGGGCTCGTCGAAGGCCCGCTCCGGCCCGCCAGGCCGGAAGCCGGCGGCTTCGGGCAGCCCGGCCTCGAGGGCGCCGTAATCGAGCTTGGCGTCGCCGCGGTTCAGCCGGAAAGCCTGGAGCACGACCGAAGAGGGGAACGAGGCCCGGCCGTCGACGAGATCGAAGGAGGAATAGCTCAGGGTCACCCGGCCGCGCAGGGAAGCCAGGACGGCGGCCAATCCGAACAGGCGCGACCGCAGGACGTCGGCCGAGGACGGCAGCCCCTCCGACAGGCCGGCCCGCTCCTCGTCGAGGAGGACCGGGTCCTGGAGGCCTCGGCCGGGGAAAGCGGCCTCGTCGAGCCCGGCCACGAACGTGACCGGACGGCCCGACCGGCCGCCCGTCGCCAGGCCGGCGACGTGAAGATGGCCCGGCAGTGACGGCGAGGCCCCCACCCGGAGCGAGGCGCCGGCCGTCCTGACGAGGTCGAGGGCTTCCTTCAGGGGCAGGCGCGGGAACCGGCCCTCGGCCGCGAACTCCTCCAGCCGCTCGAGGAGCGCCTCGGCGGCCCGCCGGTCGATCTCGTCGCCGCTTTGCCCGTGGTCCCGGAGGAGCCGGGCGAAGGCCCGGCAGAGCCCCGGAAGGTCGCAGGCGCCGGCGGCATCGGGCTCGGGGACGAGGGCCAGGATCCGGCCGACGGCGGCCGCCAGCGACTCGATCTCGGCGATGGAATCCAGGAGCGCGGCCCGCCGCCCCTCGCCGTCCCCGTCCCCGTCGTCGTCGCCGCCGCGGCGCGCCTTCAGGACCTCCAGGTCGGCCTGCCGGGCGTCCCGGAGGGCGGCCAGGCGATCGGCGTAGCGTTCGCGGCCCCAGCCGATCATGGCGCTCCGAAGATGGCGGCAGGCCGTGCGGGCCGGGAGCGGCGGCCCCGAGGGACCGGGCGGCAGGACCAGGTCGCCGTTCTCGAGCAGCCGGCAGAGGCCGTCGGCGGAGAAGTTGTCGGCCAGCCACGCCGCCAGCCCGAAGAACAGCCGCCCGGGCGAGGTGAAGGACACGGGCAGGCCGTCCCCGAACGTGACCGGCAGATTGGTGCGGGCGGCCAGCAGATGGAAGATCGTCTGATGGCCCGTTCCCGGCGGCGTCAGGACCTCGACCTGGTCGAAGGGGATCCTGGCGGCGTAGATCCGGCGCAGGATCTCGCGGCACTCGTTGGCCGGACCGAGGGCCCGGAAGATCTCGATCTCCGTCTCCTTCGCCCGCGCCTCGGGAACGGCCCGGCCCGGGTCGAAGAGCCAGGACAGGCGGCCGGCCGCCGCGGCGTCCGCGACCGGCGGCGCCGGCCAGGGCGCGGGCGGCCGTTCCAGGCCGAAGACGGGCTCGCCGGGGACCAGGACGAGGCGGTCGCCGGCGGCCGACCGGATCAGCGCGGCTTCGAGGCGGCCGAGCTGCAGGTCGGCCGGGCACAGGATCCAGGCCGGATCGGCCATGGGCCCAAGCTTGGCGGCGGCGGCCAGCAGACCGGCCAGGTCGAGCCGTCCCTCCTCGTCGAGCGCCCGCTCGTAACGGCCGAGGAGCAGGGCCAGCTCGCGGCCCTTCTGCGGCACGAGGAAGAGCTCGGGCCGGAGGTCGGCGCTCGTCCGGCCGTCCAGGCGCAGCTCCCGGACGGCCCCGTGGAGAGCCCGGGCCAGGCCCGGCGAAGAACCGGCCCGGCCGAAATACCCGAGCTCGCCCGCGGCCAGGAGCTCGCGGAACAGGCGGTCCGTCAGGGCCAGCTCGGCCGACGGCGTCAGCGGGCGGGCCGCGCCCTCTCCCCCGCTCCGCCCCAGGACCTCGGCCGCCAGGGCCGCCGTCGTGACGAAGCGCAGGTTGACCCAGGCGCCGGCTTGGCGGGCCAGGGCCTCGCCGATCTCGCGGCCGGCGCCGAAGGCGGGGACGATCAGGATCTTCTCGTCGAGCGGGTGGCCGCGGCAGAAGCCCGCCAGGAAACGGACCAGGGCGCTCATCGCTTCCCCGGCATCCGGTAGAGGATGACGCGATGGTCGCGGCCGCCGCCGCCGGGCAGGACCTCGGTCCGGACGATGCGGTCATCCCAGCCGGGGATCTTGTAGTCGTGGGAGACGATGCGGGCGCCCGGCCGCAGGTCGCGCTCGAAGGCCGGGATGAGGGTCTCGAGCGACTCCGGCAGCAGGTAGAGGAGCAGGACCGTGGCCTCGGTCAGGCCGGCCTTGGTGGCGTCCAGCTGGAGGAAGCGGACGAGATGCTCGACGCCTTCCCGTTCGGCCGAGGCCCGGCACTGCTCGAGGAGGGCGGGGTCGAGCTCGATGCCGACGCCGCGGCAGCCGCGGGTCCGGGCCGCGGCGATGACCAGCCGGCCGTCGCCGCAGCCGAGATCATAGACGACATCCTTGGGGCCGACCTCGGCCAGCGCGATCATCCGGTCCGCGACCTCGGGCGGCGTCGGAACGTAGGGCGCCAGGTCGGCCGCGTCCTCCAGGCCGTGGGCGCCGGGATAGACCCGGACGACGCCGGCCTCGTCGTAGCGGAAGGAGTAGGGCCTGCCGGGATGCACGAGGTAGCTCGTCGTGCGCCGGCCGCTGTCGAACGTGATCTCGACCGGCACGGCCGTGGCGATCCGGTCCACGGCGCCGACGCCCAGGGTCCGGGTGCGGGGCGGGGCGCCGGGACGGCCCGGGACGATCTTGTAGGTGATGGGCTTTTTGGTCACGTTCCGGAGGGTGGCCTCTTCCCGGAACGAAGCCGGCGACGGCGGCCCGGCCGTCAGGTCGAGGCGGTTCTCCGGCTGGCGCCCCGGCCGGCCGACGAAGAAGGCCAGCGCGGCCAGGATGATGAAGGCGGCGGCCAAGACCGCCTGGATGATGCGCTTCAAGATCTTTGTCCTTGCCCGTTCCCGGTGACCGTCGCTTCAAAGGTAGAATACGGCCGCCGGGATGTCAATGTCCCGGCGGGCAGGACGGCCGGCCGCTCCCGGCCGTCAGAACAGCACCAGGAGCACGGCCACTAACGCCAGGGTGGTCCAGACAAGGACCCGGACGACGGTTCTCATTTCGGCTTCTCCTGTCCCCGGGCCAGGCGGCCGGCCTTCCGGACCGCCTCCTTGAGGACATATTCCATCTGGGCGTTGATGCTTCGCATCTCGTCGGCCGCCCACTTTTCGAGGGCGTCGTAGAGCTCGGCGTCGAGCCGCAGAAGGAACTTCTTCTTATCGGTCAAGGCTCACGATCTCTCAGGCGTAGAGCGTCCCCGTATTGACGATCGGGTGCATCTCGGTCTCCGAGACGAGGGCCACCAGGAGGTTGTTGACCATGGCCGCCTTCTTGTCCTCGTCGAGCTTGATGACGCCCTGGACCTCGAGGCTGCGCAGGGCCATCTCGACCATGCCCACGGCGCCGTCGACGATCTTGGCCCGGGCGGCGATGATGGCCTCGGCCTGCTGGCGGCGGAGCATGGCCTGGGCGATCTCGGGGGCGTAGGCCAGGTGCGACAGCCGGGCCTCGACGACGTGGATGCCGGCCACCTCGAGGCGGTTCTGGACATGCTCCTTGAGCTTGCCCGCGATCTCGTCGGGATTGGCCCGCAGGGACTCCGTGTCCTTGTCGTGGGCGTCGTAGGGATAGTGGGTGGCTAGCTGGCGGATGGCCGTCTCGCCCTGGATGGCCACGAAGTTCTGGTAGCTCTCGACGTTGAACAGGGCCTTGGCCGAATCAACGACGTGCCAGACGATGACGGCGGCGATCTCGATGGGATTGCCCAGGGCGTCGTTAACCTTGATCGTCTCGCTGTTGAAGTTGAAGATGCGCAAGGTCACCTTTTTCTTGACGACGAAGGGGTTGGTCCAGTAGAAGCCGGCGTTCTGGGCGCTGCCGATATACTTGCCGAGGAAGGTGAAGACCTTGGACTCGTTCGGGTGGATGAGAAAGAATCCGCCGAAGGTCAGGAAGACGAGCATACAGCCCGCCACGGCGAGGATCATCCCGCCCGTCGTGCCGGCGCGGTCGACATGGGTGACGAGGTGCCGGGCGCTGAAGATGAAGACGACGAGGTCGATGGCGGCCATGACCAGGCCGTTGACGACGAAGACTTTCTTTTCCCGGATATCTTTCATGGAGACCTCCTTGATTAATATCACTATAATATCATTACGATATTAATGTCAAGGGGGTTTTCCGGGGCAAGAAAGATCCTCCGGATGCCGGGCCCGGGCCGTTCGCCGGCCTCGGGCGCCCGGCGGGGAGACGGGGGCGAAAATGGGGGGCTAGGCGAAAAAGTCGCCGGGAATGTTCTTCAGCCGGCTGATATCCCGGACCCGGTCGGCGACGTCGAAGCCCTTGACGCAGGCGGCCGTGCAGCCGGCGCAATCTCCGCAGGGGTTGCCGTCGATCTCGAGGGACCCGACGAGCTCATGGGCGGCCTGGAGGTTGCGGTAGCCGTAGGCGTACATGTAGCCCCTCATGAGGTCGGGGATGGGCAGGGCCCGGGAACAGCCGGCGACGCAGCGGCCGCACTGCTGGCAGTAGAGGCCGGCCACCGATTCGCCCAGCCGGAGGTCCTTGATCTCCTCCGGGCTGAGACTGATGTCGGAGACGACCGACCAGTCCTCTTTGAGCTGGTCGAAGGTCGTGAAGCCCGGGACGGCCGTGGTGACGTTGGGATCGTTGAGGACCCACTTGAGGGCGGCCCTCATGTTGATTTTCTGCGTCTTGGCCTTGTCCCAATAGACGCCGGCCTGGGTCTTCATGGCGATGACGCCCAGCCCGGCCGCGGCCGCCTCGGCCACCGCCCGGCGCAGGTCCTCGCGGTAATCCATCATGAAGTTGTAGCCGGTCAGGATGACGTCGTAGGCCTTGGCGGCGATCGTGTAGCGGATGACGGCCGGCTCGTTGGCGTGGGTGGTGATGCCGACGAACCGGGCCTTGCCCGACTTCTTGGCCTTCTCGAAGGCGGCGATGACGCCCTCGTCCTGGACGTGCTCCGCCTCCGTGTTGTTGTGGAGGTAGAGGATATCGACATAATCGAGGCCCAAGCGCCCCAGGCAGACGTCGAGCTTGGCCAGGAAGGGCTTTTCGAAGGCCTCGCCCTTCAGGCCCACGAGGGCCTTGTCCCGGAAGGGGCCGTGGATCTTGGTCGCGACCAGGTACGAGTCCCGGGGCCGGCCCTTGACCACCTCGCCGATCATCTGCTCGTTCCGGCCGCGCTGATAGCCCCAGGCGGTGTCGAGGAGCGTGATCCCCGTGTCCAGGGCGGCCTGGACGACGGCGGGATTGTCGGCGTTCATGACGCCCATGCTGACGATCGGCATCTTGAGCCCGGTCCGGCCCAGGGTCCGGACGATGGGCCGTCCCCCGGCCTGCCCGGCGGAAGGAGCCGTCCCCTCCCCGCCCAGGGCGGCGGCCTTGACAACGCCCGGCGCGGCCCCGATCGCGGCCAGCCCGGTCAGCCCCTGTTTGAGGAAGCTCCTCCTGCCGAATCCGTTCGTCTTGTCGCTCATCCTCTTCTCCTCCGGCCGGATTGTTCTCGATCGGGTCGACCCCGCGTCACAGGCTTCCATTGTAACGGAGGAAGCCCGAATGTCAAAAGCCGGCCGGCGCTGCCTCCGTCGTTTGACATTTCCCTCCCCGGGACTATACTTCGTTGCGGCCATGAAGCGCGTTATCCCCGTCCTTCGCCCCGCCGGGCTCCTCCTCGCCGCCCTGGTCCTGGCCGGCCCGCCGGCCCCGGCCCAGATCGGCGCCCCGGTCTCCGAGTTCCCCATGCGGACGTTCTTCACCGTCCGCTCGGCCGAGCCCGACGCTTCGATCCCCGACGCCGTCCGGGAGCAGTTCGAGAAGGACGACGGCAGCCCCCTCAGGTCCGTGGTCATCGACCTCAACGGCGACGGCCGGCCCGAGAAGGTCGTTCTCTGCGGCGTCCCGGCCCAGTCGGGCGGCTACCAGTGGCTTGTCTTCGACCCGGCCGGCGGCGAAGGCCTCGGCCTCGTCGTCGGGGCCATCATCTTCGTCGGCCGCGAGACCGACGGCGGCTACGCCCGGCTCGAAACCTACTGGAGGCAGGGCGGGGACATGTCCATCGTCTCGCGCTACGCCTTCTCCAAGGGGCGCTACGGCCGGACCGGGACCCGGGCGCTGAGCCTGTGGGAGGCCAGCGAGTATTTCCGGGCCAAGGGGGCGCTCGACCTCGACCGGGAGCTCGTCGAGACCGGGATCAAAGAGCGCCAGGCGCCGCGGCCCGTCCCCTCGCCCATCCCCTGAGAAGAAACCCGACCGCCGGTCGTCCTCTCTCATGACGCGACATGAAGGGAGGTCCCATGAAAAGCAAGATGAGCCCCGAGGAATTCGTCCGGCTGGCCGTCGGCCGCCTGCGCCTGGAGAACTACAAGGGCATCCACTCGGTCTACAGCGGCTTCAATGACGCCTTCAAGAGCTATTTCGACGGCGCCAATCCCGTCGACGCCACCGGCGACCTGGCCCGGCTGGGCAAGATCGTCCTGCGGCCGGTCCGGGGCGGGGTCATGATCTACCTGCCCGGCGAGGGCCCGGAGATGAGCCGCGGCGATGCGGCCCTCAAGAAGATGGGCCTGCTCGAAAAGCCCTGATCCCGGGCACGCGCCGGCGCTTCTCGAGATCCCACTTCAGGTCGATACCCCCCGATATCCGTGAGGGCGATGACCCGGCGGGCTATATCCCGGACGGGGCGGCGGCCTGGGCCGGCTGCTCCTCCATGTACTGGATATAGAGGTCGGTCAGGTCCTCGTGGGCCAGGTCCTGGACCGTCTTCATCATGACCAGCTTGCCCTTGCGCATGAAGCCGATACGGTCGGCGATGAGCTTGGCCCGGAAGATGTCGTGGGTCGACATGAAGACCGACTTGCCCTTGTCCCGCATCTGGACCAGGATCTCCAGGAACTCGCGGCCCGACTGGGGGTCGAGGCCCGAGGTCGGCTCGTCGAGCAGGACGTTCGGGGCGTCCTTGACCACGGCGATGGCGATGCCGAGCTTCTGGCGCATGCCCTTGGAGAAGTTCTTGACCCGGCGGTCGAAGGCCTCCTTCTGCAGGCCGACCCGGTCAAGGACCTCGGCGTAATCCTTCTTGGCCAGGTTCCGCTTGCCGGCCAGCTTGCTGAAGTAGTCGAGGTTCTGGATGGCCGTGAAATTGCCGTAGAGCATGACGTTCTCGGAGACGAACGAGACGTGGCGCTTGGCCCCGAGCGGGTCCTTGGCCACGTCGACGCCCTCGATCAGGGCCGAGCCGGACGTCGGCGGGATGAAGCCGAGGAGCAGGTTGATGGTCGTCGTCTTGCCGGCGCCGTTGGCCCCGAACATGCAGAAGATCTCGCCCGGCTCGACCTTGAAGGTCAGGCCGTCGAGGGCCAGCTCGCCGTCCTCGTAGCGTTTGGTCAGGTTGATGGCTTCGAGCATGGGGTTCTCCTTAGCGGACGTCGTAGCGCAGGAAGGACACGTACGCGCCGACGAAAAAGGCGATGATCAGGACGGCCAGCAGGACGAAGTCGGGGACGGCCCGGACGAAGGAGCGGCTCAGCCACTCCTGCTCGTAGACGTGCTGGGGCATGTCGTCGAGGCTGATCTTGGCCTGCTCGCCCGTCTGGAAGTTGATGCTCTGGCCGAGCTTGGAGTTGATCCACTTCGTGTAGATCGGCTTGTAGGCCCGGACCGAGGCCAGGAAGCGGTCGTACTCGTCGACGCCCGTCCGGGCCAGGGTCATCGAGCCGAAGGTCAGGGCCGAGGCAGGCGAGATACGGGACAGGTTGACGGCCAGGTTCTGCTGGGCCCGCTTCTTCTGCTGGTAATCGCGCTCCAGCGCGGCGTTGTTCTGGTCGATCTTGTTCGTCAGCTCCTGCTGGTAGTCCTGGAGGTACTGCCTGAACTTATCCTGCCAGGCCTTTGGGTCTTTGGCCGCATCGGCCTGGTTCTTGGTCACCCAGTCGCGGACGGACTTCTGGCCCTCGACCTGGATCTGCTGCAGGTAGGCGTCCTTCTTGGCCGTGATCTCGTGGACCGAAGGGATGGGCCTGGCCTGGGCGGCGGTGATGACCGCGGCCTTGGGGATGACCATGACGATGACCACCCAGGCGAAGAGGAGGACGAGGAAGCTCGTCGACGAGCGCGAGGTCCGGGCCGAGACGAACAGGCCCAGGCTGAAAAAGACCGAGAGGTAGAGGAAGAACATCAGGAAGATCAGCAGCAGCCGGCCCCAGTCCTGCCCGCCGAGCGAGATGTCGGGCATGACGATGAGGAAGATCAAGCTCAGGAGGAGCGGGATGAGCAGGGGCAGGAGCAGGCTGATGTAGCCGCCGATGGCTTTGCCCAGGATGAGGCGGTCCCGGGGCAGGTCGTTCGACAGGGCCAGCTTGAGCGTGCCCTTCTCCTTCTCGCCGACGATGGCGTCGTAGGTGAAGAGGATGGCGAAGAGGCTGAGGACGATCTTGACGATGAACATGAGGTCCAGGGCGCCGAACACGGCGAAGACCGGGTTGCTGCCGTACTTCGATTCGATCAGGTCGGGGTCGGCGGCGATGTTGACCGGGGCGACCCGGCCGACCGCCTCCTCGATGCCCGTGACCACGGTCCCCAGCACCTGCGGCGGCTTGCTGACCTTGATGCCGATGCCGGCCAGCGAGTTGTAGTTCGGCTGGGCCTCCATGTTCTTCTTGTTGAGGGCCAGGGAGGCCGTGTACTCCTTCTTTTCGGCCCGGTAGTTCGTCACCCCGGTGTAGACCGAGAGCAGGATGAGGATGGTGCAGAGGAGAAAGGTGAAGACGAACTTCGGGCTGGTGATGTTGTCGAGGATCTCTTTGCGGATGATGTCGCGGAGCATGCCGGCCTCCTTGTCGAAGAACGCTGTCGCTGCGGGGCGCGGGACCGCGCCCCGCCGTATTATACGACAAACGGCCGGGACGGTTCAGGCCCTCAGGTTCCATGTTCGTTAGCGATGTTACCCGCAGGCAAAGAACGCCAACGCCCCACACCCTGGAAGGCTGGGAAGACTTCGTCATCGCAGCCTGGTTTCCGATATGAAGGATCTGTTAGAATTATGCCCATATTCCAAATGGGGCCTAACAGCCATGGGAAGACAAATCGAATTTTCCCTGTATTTCTCTGCGCTGGCACATCGCGATGAAGGCCGGTGTATAGATGAGATCGTGAGGAGGAAGGACTAAATGAATTGCGGCAATATTTTGTTGATCCTCATTACGACTCTAATGCAGGCTCAAAATAATTATTCAGCCCTCGTCTCCAGCACGCGCCCAGAACGGACGGCAGCACAATTTGTGACTTATCGTCAGCAGCCGGCCGGAAACCAGGATCCCGTTCTGCTTTTATTAGAATCCTGCCCGCCTATCCATTGCGTCGCAGCCGGCGCAGAGGGAATCTTGCCGATCACGGACTCAGGCTCGGCGGTTCAAGAGATTGAAAGAGAAGATATCAATTCTGCTGGTGAAGCCAATCCCAGATCCAATCAGACCGAACAGGAATGGAAGTCTTATCTCGAGAATGTCGGCAAAATCAGAATTGATCTTGCGCTGGACGGATTCAAACTCCGTAACATCTTTGTCCAAGGCAATACGGCCTTTAGCATTATTTATCAATTCTATCTTGGCGAGGATTGCCACCCTACTGATATCGATCTCATTCTCGGAAAAAAGCAGCTGGATAATGATGACGCGGCTAAAGCATGCCTGGCAAAGTGGACCCTATCCGGCTTCCCTCCATATAGCAGATACCTCTTGGTTCTGAACTGGGAGCACATAAAAGGATATACAACGTTGACAATAATTGGGGACCAGATGAACCTTTCGATTAGGCTAAAAACGTTGATTTAGGGGCTTCAAAAGTCCTCCAGAAAGAGGGCTAAAAGATGAGCCCTGAACGGAAGCTTTAAGAGTTATATTAGCTTTGGGGCGGCCTTAATCCTCTTTGGGGTGTCAATCGGCGTGTAGTTTTACGAGGTAGCTCGGCGCATACTTTTACGAGGTCTAGGGGGCGTGGGAACGGGCTCATTGGCCGTGTCAACTGATGTTCGCAGATTCGGTCGTGTCCCCTATCGTGCCGGAAGAGAAAGACGGCTCGGATCCATGAAGAGACCGAAGCCCGCCGGCGGCAGGATGGGAGAAACCTGTCCCCGGGCCTTCAGGATGCGCAGGCGGACCCTGTCGGTCTCGACGGTCGGAAAGCGCAGGAGCTTCTGATAGCCGACTGTCGTCCCGCGGGCGATCTCCCGCCAATCCTTCCCGTCCCAGGCGTCCAGGGCGAAGGCCTCGACCCGCTGGCCGAAGCGGATGTTCTCCCTGATCATGGCGACATTGAAGAGCTTCGGGCGGTCGAAGCCGTAAGTCCCCGCGATCTCGCGGTCATCACCGGAACCGGGCCCGGCGGGGTCGGGGCCCGCGTCCTTCGCGCCCTTACCGGACCATTCGCTGGAACCGTCGGCCGCCAGGTTCACGGCGAAGGTCGCCCGGAGCCGGTCGCCCAACTCCTTGAGCCGGCGGACGTCGTTCTCGTGGATGCGGCCACGCTTGTCCGGCGGGATGTTGAGCAGCAGCTGGGCGTTGCCGCCGACCGAGGTGTAATAGATGTCGAGCAGCTGATCGAGCGGCTTGACCCGGTCGTCCTCGGCCGCGTGGTAGAACCAGCCCGGCCGGATGGAGACATCGACCTGGCCGGGGTACCAGAGCAACCGCCCGCCCCGCTTGGCCACCTCGGCGATCCGGGCCATCGAGCCCAGATCGGGCGCCTGGGCGTCGAGGCCGGCGATGCCGCCGGGATTCGTTTCCGATGGCGCATCGTCCTGCCCCACGACCGGGATGACGCTCCACTCGCTCTCCCGCGTGACCCCGGCCTCGTTGCCGATCCAGCGGGCGTCGGGCCCCATGATCGAGATGACGGCGTCCGGCTGGAGCTCGCGGATGAGGGCGAAGTACCCGGGCCAGTCATAGACCTGCTTCTTGCCGTTCGGCCCCTCGCCGCAGGCGCCGTCGAACCAGACCTCCGAGATCTCCCCGTACTGGGTCAGGAGCTCGCGGAGCTGGGACTTGAAATGCTCGTTGTACTTCGGCGAATCGCCGTAGGTCGGCTCGTGCCGGTCCCAGGGCGAGAGATAGACGCCGAAGGCCAGGCCGCCCTTCCGGCAGGCCGCCGCCACCTCCCCGACCACATCCCCCTTCCCTCCTCGCCACGGCGAGCTCTTGACCGAATGCTTGGTGAACCGGCTCGGCCACAGGCAGAAGCCGTCGTGGTGCTTGGCCGTGACGATCAGGCCCCGGATGCCGGCCGCTTTGACCGCCTCGACCCACTGATCGGCGCTGAAGTCGGTGGGATTGAAGAGCTCCGGATCTTCCGTCCCTTCGCCCCACTCCCGGTCCGTGAAGGTGTTCATGCCGAAGTGGATGAAGGCCTGGAACTCGAGCGCCTGCCAGCGGAGCTGCCGTTCCGACGGCACGACCCGGGCGGCTTTGGCCTCGAGCCCGGCGAGGCTATCGGCCGGCCCGATGGCGACGGGCCCGGGGGCCGGGTCCAGGGACGCGAACAAGCCGCAGGCGCTGAGAAGGCCCAACCCGGCCGCCAGCAGGGCCAGCCGGCCGGCCTTCCCCGGCCTGCAAGCCCTCATGTCCGCCCCGGCCGGCGCGACCGCTTCATCATGGCGACGAGATCGGATTGTCCCGAGCTTGTCCTCGTTCGGCCCGTTCGGAAAAGCCGGCCCAGGATCCCCATCCCGCCCTCCTTCGTTTTGTCCCTGGAACATCTTCGTCATCCGAGCATAAGCCACGGCTCCGCGGCCTGTCAACCGCGGTTCCGTTGACATCCCGCCGGAGGTGCATTATGCTCCCCCGAGGCCCTTGAGGCCCCCCCGGCGCCGCCAAGCCAAGGAGAACGCGATGAACCCCATCATCACGCTGAACGCCGTCGATTACGTCATCATCGCCGCCTATATCCTGGTCATGGTCCTGGTCGGCTACTCCCTCAAGAAGTACATGAAGACCGGCGAGGATTTCTTCCTCTCCGGCCGGTCGCTGCCGGGCTGGATCACCAGCCTGGCCTTCCTCTCGGCCAACCTCGGCGCCCTCGAGGTCATCGGCATGGTGGCCAACTCGGCCAAGTACGGCATCTCGACTGTCCACTTCTACTGGATCGGGGCCATCCCGGCCATGGTCTTCCTGGGCCTCTTCATGATGCCCTTCTACTACGGCAGCCGGGTCCGGACGGTGCCCGAATATCTCAAGCTCCGCTACAACGAGGCCACCCGCGGGCTCAACGCCGTCTCCTTCGCCATCATGACCGTCCTGATGAGCGGCATCAGCCTCTACGCCATGGCCCTGCTCTTCAAGATCATGCTCGGCTGGTCCCTGACCACGAGCATCCTCTTCGCCGCCGTGGTCGTCCTTCTCTACGTCTTCTGGGGCGGCCTGTCCTCGTCGATCTACAACGAGGTCATCCAGTTCTTCCTCATCTGGCTCGGCCTGCTGCCGGTCGTCCTGCTCGGCCTCAAGCAGGTCGGCGGCTTCGCCGGGCTGGCGGCCAGGCTCCAGGAGCCCCTCCTCCACTCCATCAAGTTCCTGGGCACGAGCAACAACCCGCTCGGGGTAGACTGGTTCGGCGTGGTCATGGGCCTGGGCTTCGTCCTGTCGTTCGGCTACTGGACGACCGATTTCCTCGTCGTCCAGCGGGCCCTGGCTTCGCGGAGCCTCAACGCCGCCCGCCTGACGCCGATCGTGGCCGCCTTCCCGAAGATGCTCGTCCCCATCATCGTCGTCATCCCCGGCCTCGTCGCCCTCCTCGTCCTGCCCGAGATCGGCCAGGCCGCGGCGGGCACGGCCGACTACAACTCGGCCCTCATCCTGCTGATGAAGCACTACCTGCCGAACGGCGTGCTGGGGCTGGCCATCACCGCCCTGCTGGCCAGCTTCATGTCGGGCATGGCCGGCAACGTCACCGCCTTCAACACCATCTGGACCTACGACATCTACGGCAGCTACATCAGGAAGGGCCAGTCCGACGCCCACTACCTGAGGATGGGCCGCTACGCCACCGTCTTCGGCATCGCCGTCAGCGTCGGGACGGCCTACATCGTCCAGTCGTTCCCCAACCTCATGGACTACATGCAGCTCATCTTCTCCTTCTTCAACGCCCCGCTCTTCGCCACGTTCCTCCTGGGGATGTTCTGGAAGGGAGCCACGGGCTGGGGCGGATTCTGGGGCCTGCTCGTCGGCATCCTGACCGCGGCCGGCCACTACATCCTCTACAAGGCCGGCGTCCTGAGCTACCATAGCGACATGGCCGCCAATTTCTACCAGGCCTGGTGGGCCTGGCTGGCCGACTTCATCGTGACCATCGTCGTCAGCCTGTTCACCGTCAAGCGGGACCCGAAGGAGCTGGCCGGCCTGGTCTTCGGCCTGACGCCGAAGCCCAAGACCGAGGCCCGCTGGTATGCCCGGCCGGCCGTCTGGGGAGCCCTGGCCATCGCCGCGGCCCTGGCCCTCAATATCCTCTTCTGGTGATCGTGACCGCACCCTAGGAGCGAATCATGAGCGACACCCCCGAAACCAAGAGGCAGGAAGCCGCGGCAGCGCCGGAGGCCGGCCCGGGCATGAGCCAGGGCCACGTCCTCGACCTCAAGCTCCCGATCGGCTGGCTGCTCAGCGCCTACGGCGTCCTGCTGGCGGTCTACGGCCTGCTGACGAAAAAAGAGATGTACGAGATCTCCCTGGGGATCAACCTCAACCTCATCTGGGGCGTCCTGATGCTGGTCCTCGGCGGCGCCTTCCTCCTGGCCGCCTTCGTCAAGAAGGACCGGAAGAAGCGCGCCTGACGCCCGGCCGCTACTCGGGCTTTTCCCGCAGGCGGATGTAGATCGCCGATCCGCCGCCGCTCTCGTCGTCGCGCGAGTGGATGTCGAAGAGGGACTTCTGGCTGTTGATGAGCTGGGACAGCTGTTTGAAGCCGTAGGTCCGGGGATCGAAGCCGGGGTCGAGCTGGCGCAGGTAGAAGCCGATCTCGCCGAGGTTGGCCCAGCCGTCCTCGTGGACGGCCATGTCGAAGGCGCCCTTGAGCAGGGGAACCGGGTCGAACTTGCCGGCCGCTTCGGCGCGCTCTTCGGGCTCCTCGCGCTCCTCCTTCGGCTCCCTCGTTTCCTTGCCGCCGCCTTTGCGTCCCGCGCCGCCGCGATCGCGCCGCCGGGTCTCGCGCTCGCCCCGCTTGGGCGTCAGGTTCTCGGTGTAGATGAAGAGGTTGCAGCCGTTGACGAAAGCCTTGGGCGTGGAGCGCTTGCCGACGCCCATGACGAAGAAGCCCATCTCCCGGACCCGGGTGGCCAGGCGCGTGTAGTCGCTGTCGCTCGAGACCAGGCAGAAGCCGTCGACCAGGTGGCCGTGGAGGATGTCCATGGCGTCGATGATCATGGCGCTGTCGGTGGCGTTCTTGCCGATGGTGTAGCGGAACTGCTGGATCGGCTGGATGGCGTTGTCGTTGAGGGCGTTCTTCCAGCCCGACATGTTGACGGTCGTCCAGTCGCCGTAGATGCGGCGGATGGTCACCAGGCCGTACTTCCCCGCCTCGGTCAGGATCTGGCCGATGAGCGAGGGCTGGGCGTTGTCGCCGTCGATGAGCAGGGCGATCTTTCTGGTTTTTTCTTCGATGAACGGCTCGGCCATAAGGGATGTTCCTTTCTTATCCGATCGAGTCCCGGCTTATTTTATCCTAATCGGAGGGCGCGTTCAAACCGCCCGGTCGCGGCGCGCCGGGATCTCAGGCCTCCTCGAGCACCTTCCAGCCCAGGGCGCCGGCCAGCTCGAAGACCGGCTTCCGTAGGTCGCCGTAGACGGTCACCCGGTGCCAGCCCCACTGGTCCCACTCGGCGAAGAGCTTCTCGATGTCGCCGACCGGCTCGGCCGCCAGCTTGGTCCGGCAGGCCCGGTCGTCGGGCGAGTTGCCGACGGTCCTGGCCTGGTGGAAGAGGAAGAGCCGCCGCTCCGGCGAGGCCTCGACCGTGGTGGTCATGTAGCCGGCCGGCAGGATCGAGCGGACCGAGGCGCCCTGGCGGTCCTCCGAGTGGGTCAGGATCTCGAACGGGTTGGCCGGGCCGCCGGGGCCGAAGGGCCGGTTGGAGGCGACGCAGTGGGCGTAGATGATCTCCCGCCGGGACGTGTCGATGACCGGGTCGGAGATGTAGCCCGGCCGGCCGTTCGTCAGGGTGGTCAGGGCCACCATCGTGGCCGTCGAGCGGACGTCGCACTCGCAGGCTCCGACCAGGCCCTCGTTCAGAAGCTCGTGGAAGCCGAGGCAGGGATAGGCGTGGATGTGGCCGCCGTAGAACCCGCCTAGGCAGTTGATGGTGATGGCGTTGGCCCCGTGCTCCTTGAGGACGGCCTTCTGGCCGAGGTACATGGCCGCCGAGGTCAGCAGCGTCTCGGGCGTCACCCCCTCGACCTTGGCCGCCGTCGCGGCCCAGCGGTCGGCTACGGCCCTGGCCTCGTCCTTGTCGGCCGCGGCCCAGGCCTCGTTGACCTTGGCGAAGGGCACGTTGACGACGTCGATGCCCAGGCCTTCCTTGACGGCCGGGGCGATGCCGGGCCAGCCCCCGCCGACGGCCAGGATGCGCGATTCCTTCATCTTCTTCAGGCAATCGCCGGCCGCGAGGAAGGCGACGGCGTCAGAGGCGACGGCCGGGTCGCCGGGTCCCGGCGTCGCCGCCCGCCTGGCCGCCGCGACCAGCCCGGCGAACTCGGCCGGCCGGCCGCTCCTTTTGACCTCGGCGAAGGCCCGGCAGGCGGCCGCGAGGTCTTCCGGCCGCGAGGAGGCGACAAAGCCGAGATTGGGCGCGTTCTGGCGCAGGAACTCCGCCGTATAGACGAGGAAGCCGCCGCTGCCGCCGTATTGGAAGTCGACGTAAAGCGTGGGCCGGCCGGAAGCGGCGACCGTCTGGACGACCCGGTTCCAGCAGTTGAGCTGGACGACGACGTAGCCGTCCGGCGGCGCGGCGGCGTCGCCGGCCAGGATCTTCCGAGCCTCCTCCTCGCCCTTGGCCATGGACGTCAGGAACTCCCAGCCCGGGAAGGCTCGGCGCAGGGCCGCCGCGGTCCGGTCCATGACCGGCCGGAAGTCGAAGCCGACGTTGGGCCAGTCGGGGCCGGGCTGGACGACTGCATGGAGAGCGTAGACGATCCTGATCCGGAGCTTCTCCGTCTTCGAGCAGGCCTGGAAGAGGCCGGCCGGCGCGAGGACGCCCAAGGCTCCGGCCGAGGCGGCCGTCGTCAGGAAGCGCCGCCGGCTCAAGGGGCAGCCGGGGCAGCCGGTCCCGCGGTGTTTCGTGTTCATCGGGCCTCCTTCGTTCGTGGGGCGATCGGGCCGGCCGCGGGCGCCGGGCCGATGCTAAATCAGGGTCCGCGGGGTTGTCAACGGGAGAATTGACCGGGCCGGGAAAAAGCCGTTATAGTGCCTCCATGAGCAGCCTGACCAGACGGGGATTTCTCGGGAGCTCGCTGGCCGCGGCGGCCGCGCTCGGCGGAGCGGCGGCGGAAAGGGGCGGAGGGCGGCCGGGCGGGCCGGCGCCGGGGCCGCGGTTCGAGCTCGGCCTGGCCTCCTACACCTGCCGCGAATTCGACCTCGACGCGACACTGGCGATGGCCCGCCGTGTGGGCCTCGGCCGCATCGCCTTGAAGGACATGCACCTGCCGCTCGACAGCCCGGACGAAGCCATCCGGACGGTTATCGCCAAAACCCGGGCCGCGGGCCTCGTCCCCTACGGCTGCGGCGTCGTCTACATGGCCAGCGAGGCCGAGGTCGACCGGGCCTTCGCCTACGCCCGGACGGGCGGCTTCGAGATCATCATCGGCGTGCCGGAGCACGCCCTCCTCGACCGGGTCGAGCGGCGGGTCCGCGAAACGGGCATCCGGCTAGCCATCCACAACCACGGCCCGGGCGACCTCCGCTACCCGACGCCGGGATCGGTCCTGGAGCGTATCGCCGCCCGGGACCCGCGGATCGGCGTCTGCTTCGATGCCGGCCACTGCGCCCGGGCCGGGCTCGACCCTTCGGCCGAGGCCGTCCGCTGCGGTCCGCGCCTCCTCGACGTCCATATGAAGGACGTTTCCGCGGCCACGACCGAGGGCGGCGCGGTCGAAGTCGGCCGTGGCGTCATCAACATCCCCGGCCTGCTCCGCGCCCTGGCGGAGATCGGCTACGCCGGAACGCTGGCCTTCGAGCACGAGAAGGACGGCCGGGACCCGCTCCCCGGCCTGGCCGAGTCCGTCGGCTATGTCCGCGGGGCCGCGGCCGCCCTGAAGCTCTGAGGCCCGGGCTTCCCCGCCCGGACCCCGGGTGGTACAATGGCGGCGGAAAGGGTCAGGAGGAGACGATGAAGGCGAACCTTCCCATCCGCGTCCTGTCCGCGGCCCTCGGCCTGACGGCGCTCGCCGCGGCGGCCCTGCCCGGGGCCAAGCCCAAGCTCGATCCCGAGAGCCGGAAGTTCTATGCCACCGCCCATCTCATCATGACCAAGGAAGAATCCAGGATCTGGGCGCGGCTGCCGGACGCGGCGAGCCGCCGTGAGTTCGTCGCCGACTTCTGGCTCAAGCGCGATCCCGACCCGGCCACGCCGGAGAACGAGTTCCGCAAGGAGTTCGAGGCCCGCGTCGCCTATGTCAACAAGCGGTTCAACAAGGAAGGCGGCCCCGGCTACAACACCGACCGCGGCCGCGTCTATATCTTCATGGGCCCGCCGGACAAGATCGATGAGTACAACCCGGATTACAGCACCTCCATCCGCGGCTTCACCGACATCTGGGTCTATTACGGCCGCCAGATGGCCGTGGTCTTCGCCGACGAGCGGGGCGACGGCAGGTTCCGCATCGTCAAGACGGAGGGCGACTTCTTCGGGGCCATGGACCTGATGAAGCTCGGCCGCCGGGCCGGGCCCGACGACGCCTTCGCCAGTCCGTTCGTCAAGTTCGAGACGGTCTACGACCCCGGCGCCCGGGAGATCGTGGTCCGCTTTCCGGCCGCGAGCCTGATGTTCCGGGAGAACGAGGACGGCCTCCAGGAGGTCGACCTCCGCTTCCTCATCTATATCTACCCCGGCGGTGGAACGGCCAAGCGGACCTTCTCCGAGGCCCGCCGGGTCGCGCTGACGGGCGCCGAGCTCGGAGCCCGCAAGACCGTCGAGCTCCGGTTCGCCCAGCCTTTGGAGCCCGGCCCGAACACCGTCGACGTCATCGTCATGGGCCAGGGCGAGCGGGGCGGCAAGCTCCGGCAGATCTTCGAGATCAAGGTCCCGGCCGGGGCGCCGGATGCCGCGCCCTCGGATTGACATCCCCCCGAAGCTCCGATAAACTGGGCGACTCGGATAGAAAAAGCCGCCATGAAAGTCCATCTCTTTCCCAAGGATCACAAGTTCTTCGACCTCTTCCGGGAGGACGCCGCCAACCTGCGCGAAGGCGCCCTGGCCCTGCAGGACCTCGTCGACCACTACGAGGACGTCGAAGGCAAGTACCAGCGCATCAAGGCCATCGAGCACCAGGGCGACAACCTCACCCACCTGCTCTTCACCCGGCTGCGGGACACCTTCGTCACGCCGCTCGAGCGGGAGGACATCCACGACCTGTCCAGCGGCCTGGACGACGTCCTCGATTGCATCGAGGGCGTGGCCAGCCGGATGTGGACCTACAAGCTGGAGAAGCCGACGCCCGACATCAAGCGGCTCGTCGACATCATCGTCAAGGCCGTCGACCAGATCTTCGAGGCCGTCGACCACCTCGAATCGCTGGGCCGCGTCCACGATTTTTGCCAGCAGATCAACCTCCTCGAATACGAGGCCGACGTCATCTGCCGCGAGGCCATCGCTGATCTCTTCGCCAAGGCGGAAACGCCCGCCGAGCTCAAGAACCTGATCATGCTCAAGGAGATCTACTCCCGGCTCGAGATCGCCGCCGACCGCTGCGAGGACGTGGCTAACGTCATCGAAGAGATCATCGTCAAATCGACCTGATCTCCATGGCCGCCGCCACCCTCTTCGTCGTCTTCATCATCCTGGTCGCGTTGGCCTTCGACTTCACCAACGGCATGCACGACGCGGCCAACTCTATCGCCACGGTCGTGTCGACGCGGGTCCTGACGCCGCGCCAGGCCGTCATCTGGGCGGCCTTCTTCAACTTCATCGCCTTCCTCATCTTCGGCACGCGCGTCGCCCACACGATCGGCGCGGGCATGATCAACCTCTCGGTCGTCACCCCGACGGTCATCTTCGCCGCCCTGCTCGGGGCCATCGGCTGGAACCTGTTCACCTGGTACATGGGCCTGCCGACGAGCTCCTCCCACGCCCTGATCGGCGGCTACGCCGGCGCGGCCATCGTCAAGGCCGGCCCGCAGGTCATCATCGCCGCAGGCTGGGTCAAGACGGTCCTGTTCATCTTCATCGCCCCCCTGATCGGCCTGCTCCTCGGCGTCCTCTTCATCACCGTCACGACCTGGGTCGTCCGGGGGAGGAACCCGACCCGGATCAATAAGGCCGCCCGCAGGCTCCAGCTCCTGTCGGCCGCCCTGTACAGCCTCGGCCACGGCGGCAACGACGCCCAGAAGACCATGGGCATCATCGCCAGCTTGATCTACGCCGCCGGCTGGATCAAGACCTTCCACATCCCGCTCTGGATCGTCCTCTCGGCCCAGGCGGCGATCGCGCTGGGGACCCTCTCCGGCGGCTGGCGCATCGTCAAGACCATGGGCCAGAAGATCACCAAGCTCCGGCCGATCGACGGCTTCTGCGCCGAGACGGCCAGCGCCATCAGCATCTTTTTTGCCACCCACGCCGGCGTCCCGGTCAGCACGACCCACGTCATCACCGGGGCCATCTCGGGCGTCGGCGCGGCCAAGCGCCTGACCGCTGTCCGCTGGGGCGTGACCCTGAGGATCGTCTGGGCCTGGCTCTTCACCATCCCCGGCGCCGCCCTGGCCGGGGGGCTTTTCTATTTCCTGATCAACCTCGTCGATAAGCATATCTTCTAGGAGACGCGACGGTCGTGCGACAAGCGATCCGCCTGGCCGCGTTCCTGGCCGCCGGCTGGGCCGCCCTGGCCGCGGCGGCCGCGGGAGCCGAGGCCGCTTTGCGGGCCCGGGACGTGCTGCCGGACGAGGGCCTCGTCGCCGGGAGCCTGGCCGTCCTCCGGGGGCCGAAGGACCTCGACGCCCATTATTACCTGGCCGACGAGGCCGTGCTCGGGCTCGGCCGGAAGACCGACGCGGTCTTGGCCCGCTACCGGACCGAGGCCGGGGAAGCGCTACTGCTCGTCGCCGTCTATCCGTCGTCAGGCGAGGCCAGCCACGTTTACGGTCGGTTCGGCCGGGACTTCTTCTCCGGATCGTTCGACCCGGCCCGGCCGCGGGTCGTCGAAGCCGTCGAATCGGGCGACTGGGCCGGGGCCGCCCGCCGCGGCCGGGTCCTGATCGTCGTCCTCGAGGCGCCGGACCGGCCGTCCTGCGACGGCCTGCTTCTCCGCGCCGAAGCCAGGGCCCCCGCCATCCCAACCAGTTGACCCGGAGCGCCGCTCCGGCCGAAGGAGGATCCCGCATGACCGACGCCGCGACCGCCAAGCCGAAATTCCCGGCCACGTTCTGGACGGCCAACACCATCGAGCTCTTCGAGCGGGCCGCCTATTACTCCATGGCCTCCTTCATGGTCATCTACCTGAAGGAATCCCTGGGCATGTCCCCGAGCTTCGCCACCTTCCTCAACGGCTCCCTCCTCTGGGGCATCATCTACTTCATGCCCATCCTGTCCGGGACCCTGGCCGACAAGTTCGGGTTCAAGCGCTCGCTCTCGGTGGCCTTCGTCCTCATCTCGATCGGCTACTTCATCATGGGCAACGTCCAGCGCCTCTGGCCGGGTCTCGTCGGCCGGGGCGCGGCCGAGGCCGTCGACTTCACGGTGCCGGTCGTCCTGGGGATCGTCCTCATCGGCCTCGGCGGCTCGATCGTCAAGCCCTGCATCGCCGGAACGGTCCAGAAGACGGCCGGGACCCGGGCCACCCTGGCCTTCGGCGTCTTCTACATGGTCATCAACATCGGCTCGATCACCGGCCGCAGCGTTTCCTACTTCATCCGGACGAGCCTCGGCATCCCGGCCATCTTCACCTACGCCGCGACGGCCTTCGCCCTGATCGGGCTCGTCGTCACCCTGTTCATCTACCGGGAGCCGGAATACGTCCGCGACGGCCTCAAGGACGGCCAGGAGGTCAAGAAGAGGACCCTGGGCCAGGCCCTCGGCGGCATCTTCGTCGTCCTGGGCAACCTCAAGTTCGTCTTCCTGATCCTGGTCCTGGGCCTGTTCTGGTTCCTCTACATCCAGCTCTACAACCTCATGCCCCTGTTCATGCGCTTCGTCGACCCGGACGCGCCGATGGAGCTCTACACCCTGGCCAACCCGGTCATGATCGTCTGTTTCCAGCTCCTGATCACCCGGCTGGCTAGGCGCTGGCTGCCGGTCAAGTCGATCATGATCGGGGCGATCGTCGTGACCCTGGGCATGCTGGTCAACGTGCTGCCGCCGCTTCTCTCCGCCGACGCCCACGCCAAGACCAGCCTGGCCGGGCTGAGCCTGCCGGTCGCCGGGATCTTCATGATCATTTCCATCGCCTCGATGGCCGTCGGCGAGATGATGGCCTCGCCGCGCATCTACGAGTATATCGGGGCCATCGCGCCCAAGGGGCAGGAGGGGCTGTACCTGGGCTATTCGAACCTGCCGATCGCCCTGGCCAGCATCGTCGGCGGACCGATCGGCGGACGGCTGTTCGAGCGCTACGTCAACACGCCGCTCCAGGAGGGCCGGCCCGTCGACACGGTGACCATGTGGCTCATCATCGTCGCCATCGGCGCGCTGTCCGTCGCCGGGCTGTGGATCTACGACCGGGTGGTCGTCAGGCGGCCCCGGCAGGCCTGAGCCGGGCCGGGCTACTTCTTCGGGCCCGCGGGCCCGGTCCCCGGCCTGGCCAGGGTGCCGTTGTCGCAGGGCTCGTCCTCGTCGGCGTTCCGGGCCATCTCGGGATGGGGGGCCGTGGTGCAGAACGGCAGCGGCTCCATCTCCTTCCGGCAGCAGAGCGGGATGGGTTCCCCCTTGCCGACCGTGACCCGATGGCCGCAGACCGCGCAGGCGTAAACCAAGCTGGACATGACCGTCCTCCCCTTCGTCGACTCGTTGCCCCTCCATTCTAGCATCCGGTCCAAGCCGCCTCAAGCCGCCGGTCCCGGCCCGGGCCGAAGGCCCGGTTGACAGGCGGGAGGGGGTTCCTGTAAGGTCTTAGGGAACGGGACCGCGATGATTCCGCAGAAAGACCTCGTCCTCGGCAACTACCGCCTCGTCGAGAAGCTCGGCCAAGGCGGCATGGGCGTCGTCTGGAAGGCGCGCGACCTCAAGCTCGACCGCGACGTGGCCGTCAAGTTCCTGCCCGAGGGCACGGTCGACGATCCCGAACGGCGAACCTTCTTCGAGCGCGAGGCCAAGGCCGTCGCCGCCCTGCGCCACCCCAACATCGTCACCATCTACGCCATCGCCGAGGCCGAGGGGGCGACCTTCTTCACCATGGAGCTCGTCGACGGCCAGCCGCTGTCGAAGCTGGTCGAGCCCGGCGGCGTCCCGCTCGACCGCTTCCTCGAGCTGGCCCTGCCCCTCACCGGCGCCGTGGCCGCCGCCCACGCCCGAGGCATCATCCACCGCGACCTCAAGCCACAGAACATCCTGATCGACGCCGAGGGCACGGTCAAGATCCTCGACTTCGGACTGGCCCGCATCCTCCCGCCGCTCGCGCGCGTCATCGGCCGCGACGAAGGCACGACGGCCACGCTGGACGCCGACTTCGCCGGGACGATCGCCTACATGTCGCCCGAACAGCTGCGGAGCCAGCCCCTCGACCATCGCACCGACCTCTTCTCCCTGGGCGTCGTCCTTTTCGAGTGGGCCACCGGCGCCCTGCCGTTCGCCGGCCGGACCGGTCCGGAGAGGATCGCGGCCGCGCTCAAGGACGAACCCCGCTCGGCCCGCGAGATCAACCCCCGCCTGCCCCGGCAGATAGACCGCATCTTCCGCCACTGCCTGGAGAAGGAGCCCCGCTACCGCATGGCCTCGGCCCGGGACCTGCGCGAGGAGCTGGCCGCGCTGCGCCAGCCCGGGGCGAACGGCCCGGCCGCGGCCCTGCCGTCCATCGCCGTCCTGCCCTTTGCCGACATGAGCCCGGACAGGGACCAGGGCTACCTCTGCGACGGCATCGCCGAGGAGATCATCAACGCCCTCTGCCGCGTCCAAGGGCTCCGGGTGGCCTCCCGGACCGGCTCGTTCCAGTTCAAGGACCGGTCGGCCGATCTCCGCGAGATCGGCAACGTCCTCCGCGTCGACAACGTCCTCGAAGGCAGCGTCCGGAAGTCCGGCCAGCGTCTGCGGATCACGGTCCAGCTCGTCGAGGCGGCCCGCGGCTTCCATCTCTGGTCGGAGTCCTACGACCGGGAGCTGAGCGACGTCTTCGCCATCCAGCAGGAGATCGCCGGCCACGTCGTCCGCTCCCTCAGCGTCACCCTCAGCCCGCAGGAGAAGGGCGCCCTGGCCGAGGTCCCGACCAGCCATGTCCAGGCCTACGATTACTACCTGCGCGGCCGGAGCTTCTATTACCGCTACGGGCGCCACGACATCGAATTCGCCCTGCAGCTCTTCTCCCGGGCGACCGAGCTCGATCCCGGCTACGCCCTGGCCCAGGCCGGCCAGGCCGACTGCTGGTCCTACATCTATCTCTATGCGGAGCGGACCGATTCCGTCCGCCTCCAGGCCGAGGCCGCCGGCCGGCGGGCCGTCGAGCTGGCGCCCGAGTCGGCCCAGGCCCAGGCCTCCCTGGCTGCGGCCCTGTCGCTCGGCGACCGCAAGGAGGAGGCCGAGGCCGCCTTCGAAAAGGCCGTCCGCCTCGACCCGACCCTCTACGAAGCCTGGTATTTCTACGCCCGGCAGGCCTTCGCCGGCGGCGACCTGCCCAAGGCGGCCGCGCTCTACGAGGAGGCCATGCGCGTCCGGCCCGAGGATTTCTACGCCCCCCTTCTCGTCGCCCAGGTCTACCAGGAGCTCGGCCGGCCCGAGGACGCCCGGGCCGCCCGCCTGCGAGGCGTGGCCAGCGTCGAGAAGCACGTCGATCTCCACCCCGACGACGCCCGGGCGCTGTACATGGGGGCCAACGGCCTCGTCGCCCTGGGCGAAAAGGCCAGGGGTCTGGAGTGGGCCCGGCGGGCCCGGCGCATCGACCCCGACGACCCCATGCTCCTCTACAACCTCGGCTGCATCCACGCCCTGGCCGGGGATCTCGAAGAAGCCGTCGACTGCCTGGAGCGGGCCGCGGCCGGCGGCCTCCTCCAGAAGGGCTGGTACGAGCATGACGGCGACCTCGACCCCCTGCGCGGCCATCCGCGCTTCCAGGCCCTGCTCGAGAGGATGTGAAGGAGCCGCCATGGCCACGCTCGTCAAAGCCGCCGGCCTGACCAAGAAGTACGGCGACCTCGTCGCCGTGGCCGGCATCGATTTCGAGATCGCCGAAGGCGAGTGCTTCGGCTTCCTGGGCCCGAACGGGGCGGGCAAGACGACGACGGTGCGCATGATCCACTGCGTCTCGCCGGTGACCGCCGGGACGCTCACGGTCGGCGGCCTGCCCTCCGGCGTCGACAACCGGGCCTTGAAGATGATCACCGGCGTCATCCCCCAGGAGATCAACCTCGACAACGACCTGACCGTCGAGGAGAACCTGATCATCTTCGCCCGCTTCTTCGACATCGGCCGCCGGGAGGCCCGGGCCCGCATCGCCGAGCTCCTCCGCTTCGTCGAGCTCGAGGCCAAGGCCTCGTGCAAGATCTCCGACCTGTCGACGGGCATGAAGCGGCGCCTGCTCATCGCCCGGGCGCTGATCAACCGGCCGCGGCTGATCGTCGCCGACGAGCCGACGACCGGCCTCGACCCCCAGGCCCGCCATCTCATCTGGCAGCGGCTCCGCCAGCTCAAGACCCAGGGCGCGACGCTCGTCCTGACGACCCAGTACATGGAGGAGGCCCAGCAGCTCTGCGACCGGCTCGTGGTCATGCATCAGGGCCGGATCCTCAAGGAGGGCACGCCGTCGCGGCTGGTCGAGGACGAGATCGGCCGCGAGGTCATCGAGATCCGGACGCCGCCGGAGGGCGACGGCCGGATCCTCGAGCACCTGGCCGGCTTCGGCTGCGCCCACGAGCGCGTCGGCGACACCCTCTACATCTACTGCCGCGACGGCCACGGCCTGATGAAGAAGCTGCTCGAGCTCGATCTGCCCAACACCCTGAACCGGCCCGCGACCCTCGAGGACGTCTTCCTCAAGCTGACCGGGCGGAGCCTCCACGAATGAGCCTGTCCTACCGCATCGCCTACGTCTTCCTGAGGAACCTCTACTCCTACAAGCGCTTCGTCCTGCCGACCTTCCTGGTCAGCCTGGTCGAGCCGGTGTTCTACCTGGTCACCTTCGGCATCGGCATGGGCGCCTACATGGGCGCCTTCGGCGGCAAGCCCTATCTCGACTTCCTGGTGCCCGGCGTCCTGGCGTCCACGGCCATGATGTCGGCCTCGTTCGAGTGCCTCTACGGCACCTTCGTCAAGATCGTCCACGAAAGGGTCTACGATTCGCTGGTGGCCACGCCGGTCTCGGCCGACGACGCCGTGGCCGGTGACATCGCCTGGGGCTCGTTCCGGGGGCTGGTCAGCGGCGGCCTGATGATGATCGTGGCCCTGATCATGGGCGTCGTCCCGGCCGCGGCCTGGCGGGCCGCCGTCCTGGTCGTCTTCATGGTCCTGGTCGGAGTCCTCTTCGGCTCCCTGGCCATGATCGTCACCTCGGTCTCGCCGAGCTTCGACTTCTTCAACTACTACACGGAGCTCGTCATCACCCCGATGCTCTTCTTCTCCGGGGTCTTCTTCCCCCTCGACAACTTCCCGGCCTGGATGAAGGTCCTGGCCGAGTTCCTCCCGCTGACGCATGCCGTCCGGATCTCGCGGGCCGTGTTCACCGGCGCGACCGCCCCCGGCCTGGGCTGGAGCCTGGCCCTGGTCGTGGCCATAACCGCGGCGGCTTTCCTCGTCTCCATCCGGATGATGCGCAAGCGGCTGATCAAATAAACTTACGGACCAGGAGCGCCTCATGTCATATCGTCCCCGCCGCGCCGTTCCCGCCGCCGCCGCGATCCTCGGACTCCTCCTGGCCGCGTCGGCCCGGAGCGACGTCCCGGCGGCCCAGGACCGGGAGACCGTCGGGCCCCAGGGCCCCGGCCGGACGGTCCTGCCGGTCAACCAGGTCGTGACGCCGTACGGCGTCCAGACCTCCCTGCCGGGACTGCGGCCCCTGGCGCTGGCCCTGTCGCCCGACGGCAGGCTCCTGGCCGCGGCCGGCAAGACGCCCGAGCTGATCATCCTCGACGCCCGCACCGGGCGGTTCAAGCAGCGGGTCGCCCTGCCGTCCGAGGAGCAGCAGGACTATCCCCCCGAGACGGTCTCGCCGATGATCCTCGATCCCGACGAGAAGGGCCAACTGAGCTACACCGGCCTGGTCTTCTCCCCCGACGGCCGCCTCATCTACATGAGCAACGTCAACGGCAGCATCAAGGTCTTTGCCGTCGGCCGAGACGGCGCGGTCCAGCCGTCGCATGCCATCCCCCTGCCGCCGGCCGGCGCGCCGGGGCGGGCCGAGGAGATCCCGTCCGGGCTGGCCCTGACGCCCGACGGCCGGACGCTCTATGTCTGCGGCAACCTGTCCAACCGGCTCCTGGAGATCGACGCCGGATCGGCCAAGGTGACGCGGACCTTCGATGTCGGCGTGGCCCCCTTCGCGGTCGTCCTGGCCCGCGGCAAGGCCTACGTCAGCAACTGGGGCGGCCGGCGTCCCGGGCCGGGCGACCTGACCGGGCCGGCCGGCCAGGGGACCGAGGTCCGGGTCGATCCGGTCCGGCACATCGCCAGCGAGGGCTCGGTCAGCGTCATCGACCTGGCCGCAGGGTCGGTCGTCCGGGAGGTCCTGGTCCAGCTCCACGCCTCGGCCCTGGCCGTCTCGCCCGACGGCCGCTGGGTCGTCTGCGCCAACGCCGCCTCGGACAACCTCAGCGTCATCGACACGGCGACGGACGCCGTGGCCGAGACGATCTGGGTCAAGGCCTCGCCGGCCGACCTTTTCGGCGCCTCGCCCAACGCCCTGGCCTTCGCCGCCAAGGGCAAGACCTTATACGCCGCCAACGGCACCCAGAACGCCGTGGCCGTGATCAAATTCAGCCCGGCCAAGCGGAAGTCCTGGCTGAAGGGGCTCATCCCCGTCGGCTGGTTCCCCGGCGCGCTGGCCCTGAACGCCCGCCGCGGCGTGCTCTGCGTCGCCAATGTCAAGGGCCAGGCCCTCGAGCGGATCCCCTACAAGCAGACGGGCGCCCCGGGCTTCAACTCCCACCAGCATAACGGCTCGGTCTCCATGTTCCCCATACCGAACGCCGGGACCCTCCGGGACCTGACCCGGGTCGTCTACGCCAACTACCAGCGCGAACGCCTGGCCCAGGCTTTCCTCCAGCCCCGGCCCGGCCAGCCGGCCCGGCCCGTTCCCGAGCGGATCGGCGAGCCGAGCGTCTTCAAGCACGTCGTCTACGTCATCAAGGAGAACCGGACCTACGACCAGGTCCTGGGCGACGTCCGGGCGGGCAACGGCGATCCGGACCTGTGCATCTTCGGCGAGAAGACGACGCCCAACCAGCACAAGCTCGTTCGCGAGTTCGTCCTCCTCGACAACACCTACTGCAGCGGCATCCTCAGCGCCGACGGCCACCAGTGGTCGACGACCGCCTTCGGCACGGATTACCTGGAGCGGTCCTTCGCCGGCTGGCCCCGCAGCTACCCCGACGGCATGGGGCCGGACGAGATCGACGCCCTGGCCTACGCCCCGAGCGGTTTCATCTGGGACAACGCCCTGAAGCACGGCGTGTCCCTCTGGAACTTCGGCGAATTCACCATGCAGGACTGCGGCTGGAAGGACCCGGCGCGCCGGGACGAGCCGAAATGGGCGGATTACTGGGACGAATACCTCAACGGCCGCGGCCTGGTCCGGATCGGGAGCCGGCCGGCCATCCCGTCGGTCGCCCCCTTCTCCCCGACGGATACGCTCGGCTGGAACATGGCCGTACCCGACCAGTGGCGGGCCCGCTACATCGTCGATCAGGTCGCCGCCTGGGACAGGGAGGGCCGCATGCCCCAGCTCATCCTCGTCTGCCTGCCCGACGACCACACCAGCGGGACGAGCGAGGGCTCCCCGACCCCGGAGGCCTGCGCCGCCGACAACGACCTGGCCTTCGGCCGCATCGTCGAGGCCTTCAGCCGCAGCTCCTTCTGGAAGGAGACGGTTATATTCGGCATCGAGGACGACCCCCAGAACGGCTGGGACCACGTCAGCGGCTACCGGACGACGGCCTACTGCGCCAGCCCCTACACCAAGCGGGGCGCCGTGATCAGCACCCGGTACAACACGACCAGCCTGCTGCGGACGATCGAGCAAATCTTGGGCCTGCCGCCCATGAACCAGTTCGACGCCACGGCCACGCCGATGTTCGACTGTTTCGCCGAGACGCCCGACTTCGCGCCGTTCGAGCCGGTGCCGGCCAACATCCCGCTCGACACGATGAACCCGCCCAAGAGCCGGATCGCCGACGCCCTCCTCCGCCGCCAGGCCGTCCAGTCCGGACGGCTGAACTTCCGGCAGGTGGACGCCTGCCCCGAGGACATCCTCAACCGCATCCTCTGGCACGCCGTCAAGGGGCCCTCGGCGCCCTACCCGGCCTGGGCCGTGACCCTGGTCGAAGAAGACGACGACTAGGCCGGGACGGCCCGCCGGGCCAGGCCGGGCCGCGGAGCCGGCGAAAAGGCGGTTCTACTCCCATCTCCGGGATCCCCTCTCAGCGGCGGTGAAAAACCGCTTTTCTGCGGTAACGAACATGATGTAAAATGATCGCGGCTCATAATCCGGACCCAAGGAGCGTCCCATGGGCGTGCTCAAACCCGTCGATTGGCTCATCGTCCTCGGCTATTTCGCCATCGTCCTCGGCATCGCCTGGAAGATCATGCGCGAGAAGCAGCGGACCTCGACCGACTACTTCCTGGCCGGTCGGAACCTCGGCTGGCTGATCATCGGCGCGTCCATCTTCGCCTCCAACATCGGCGCCGAGCACCTGGTCGGGTTGGCCGGCTCGGGCGCGACGGACGGCGTGGCCATGGCCCATTACGAGCTCCACGCCTGGTGCCTGCTCGTCCTGGCCTGGGTCATGGTGCCGTTCTACATGCGCTCCAAGGTCTTCACCATGCCCGAGTTCCTGGAGAAGCGCTTCTCCCCGACGGCCCGGACGGTCCTGTCGCTCATCTCCCTGGTGGCTTACGTCCTGACCAAGATGGCCGTGGGGATCTTCGCCGGCGGCATCGTTTTCAGCGTCCTCCTGCCCGACCTCAACTGGTTCGGGCTCGACAGCTTCTGGGTCGGCTCGATCCTGGTCATCCTGATCACCGGGCTTTATACGGTCCTGGGCGGGCTCAAGGCCGTGGCCTACACCGAGGCCATCCAGACCTTCATCTTCATCATCGGCTCGGCCCTGGTGACGTATTTCGGCCTGAAAGCCCTCGGCGGCTGGGGCGAGCTGCGCCGCATCGCCGGCTCGGAGATGTTCAACCTCTGGAAGCCCCTCGTCCCCCACGGCATCCAGGGCACCTGGGCCCCGGTCCAGGAAGCCGGCCGGATGGCCTGGTACTTCAACGACAACTACCCCTGGATCGGCATGCTCTTCTGCGCCCCGATCGTCGGCCTGTGGTACTGGTGCACCGACCAGTACATCGTCCAGCGCGTCCTCGGGGCCCCCAACACGCGCCAGGCCCGGCGCGGCGCCATCTCGGCGGCCTTCCTTAAGCTTCTGCCGGTCTTCATCTTCATCATCCCCGGCATGATCGCCTTCGCCCTGGCCAAGAGCGGGCTGAACCAGCCTCTCAGCCAGGAGCTGTTCCAGGGCGGGACGGAGCTTGTCCGGGCCAACGCCCAGAAGGCCTTCCCCATGCTGGTGGCCACGGTCCTGCCGGTCGGCGTCCGGGGCCTCGTCGTCGCCGGGCTGCTGGCGGCGCTCATGAGCTCGCTGGCCGGGGCCTTCAACGCCGCCTCGACCCTCTTCACCATGGACTTCTACCAGCGCCTCAGGCCCAATGTCACCCAGGAAAAGCTCGTCTGGGTCGGCCGCGTGGCCACCGGGGTCATGGTCCTGATCGGGCTGCTCTGGATCCCGGTCATCCGCGGCGGCAAGGGGCTCTACGATTACCTCCAGGGCGTCCAGTCCTACCTGGCCCCGCCCATCTTCGTCGTCTTCTTCTTCGGCATCTTCATGAAGCGGCTTAACGCCAAGGGCTGCCTGGCCGCCCTCGGCACCGGCTTCGCCCTCGGACTCTTCCGCCTGGCCGTCGACACGCCGGTCAAGCTCATCCCGGGGTTCTCCTATCCCCAGGGCTCGTTCCTGTGGATCGTCAACCATATCTTCTTCCAGTACTTCAGCCTGATCATCTTCCTGGTCAGCGTCGTGGTCATGATCGTCGTCAGCTACGCCACCGAGGCGCCGTCCTACGATAAGATCAGCGGCCTGACCTACGGCACGGTCACGGCCGACCACCGCAAGGAGAACCGAGCCAGCTGGACCAAGGCCGACGTGATCAGCTCCATCATCGTCCTGGCCCTGATCGCCGCCGCCTACATCTACTTCACCGGGTGAGCGCGGCCGGCGGCGGCCGCGGCGGGTTGACGGCTTCCGAAGGGGCTTGGTATACTCGCGGCCTCATGGCCCGCCGCCGTCCCAATCCATCCGTCAGGGGAAGAACATGAAGCGATACCTTGCGCCCTCGAAGTCCGTCGTCATCGTCCTCGCGCTGGTCCTGGCCCTGGCCGCCGCGGCCGGCCAGGCCCAATCCGTCAAAAAGCCCTTGGGCTACGACGCCTACAACGGCTGGCGTTCGATCCAATCGACCCAGCTGGCGCGCGACGGCCGGTGGCTCGTTTACGCCCTGGCGCCGCAGGACGGCGACGGCGAGCTCGTCGCCCTCGACCTGCAGACGAACAAGGAATACCGCTCCCCCCGGGGCAGGCAGCCCGTCCTGACGGCCGACGGCAGGCACGTCGTCTTCGCCGTCGCACCTCTCAAGGCCGACGTCGACAAAGCGAAAAAAGACAAGAAGAAGCCCGAGGAGCAGCCCAAGAGCGGCCTGGGCATCATGGACCTGGCCTCCGGCCAGGTGACGACGGTCGAACGGGTCAAGAGCTTCAAGGTGGCCGAGGATTCCGGCGCTTACGTCGCCTATCTGCTCGAGCCGCCGCTCAAGAAGGCCGACGAGAAGAAGGACGAAGCTAAAAAGGATCCGGCGGCCAAGCCGGAGGAGAAGACGCAGGCCAAGCCCGGCGAGGAAAAGAAGGACGAGGCCAAGAAAGAAGAGAAGAAGAAGGAGCCGGGCACCGATCTGGTCGTCCGCGAGCTGGCCGGCGGCAGGGAAACGAAGATCGTCGAAGTCGCCGAATACGCCTGGAACAAGCCCGGCTCCTGGCTGGCCTACGCAGTGTCCTCCAAGACGCCCGAGAACGACGGCGCCTTCGCTCTCGAGCCGGCCAGCGGCAAGACCGTCGCCCTGCTCAAGGGCCTGGGCAATTACAAGAACTTGGCCTTCGACGAGAAGGGCGGCCAGCTGGCTTTCACCAGCGACCGCGACGACTACAAGGCGGACAAGTCCGCCTCCAAACTCTACTATTGGACGACCGCAGCCGGCGCGGCCGTCGAGCTCGCCCCGGCCCTGGCCAAGGGCTTCCCGGCCGGGATGGCCGTCAGCGAGAACGGCCGGCCCCGGTTCTCCAAGGACGGCGGATGCCTGTTCTTCGGCATCGCCGCGGCCCCCAAGCCGGAGCCCAAGGACGCCCCGGAGCCGGTCAAGGTCGATATCTGGAGCTGGAAGGACCCCTACCTCCAGCCCATGCAGAAAGCCCAGGCCGAAGAGGACAAGAAGAAAACGCTGCTCTGCGTCGTTCACTTCCTGCCCAAGGAGAAGAAGTTCGTCCAGCTGGCCGCGCCCGACATGCCGGAGATCGAGCTCTCCGAGGACGCCCGGCTGGCCCTGGGCAAGTCCGATCTCGCCTATCGCCGGCTGGTTTCCTGGGACCGGGCCTACGAGGACGACTACCTCGTCAGCCTGGCCGACGGATCGAAAAAGAAGATCCTGGAGAAGAACCCCTACGGGGCGATGATCTCGACGGGCGGCAAGTACCTGCTGTACTTCCTCGACGAGGACCGCAGCTTCTACGCTTACCGTGTCGCCGACGGCAAAACCTTCAACCTGACGGCCGGGCTGGGCGTCAGCTTCGTCGACGAGGAGTGGGACACGCCGGACAACCCCCGCTTCTACGGCCCGGCCGGGTGGACGGACGGCGACGCGGCCGTGCTCCTCTACGACCGCTACGACATCTGGGAGATCTCGCCCGACGGCGCCAGGCGCCGCATGATCACCAACGGCCTGGGCCGCCGGGAGAAGCTCGTCTTCCGCTACGCCCGTCTCGACCCGGAGAAGCCGGCCATCCCGGCCCGCGGCCCCCTGGTCCTCCTGACGACCAACGAGAAGACCCTGGCCACGGGAGCCTACCGCGTCGATCTCTCCGCCCCGACGGCCGACCCGGCCAGGATCGTCATGCTCGACAAGCAGCTCGGCGGGCTGCAGAAGGCCAGGGACGCCGAAGTCTACATCCACACCGAGCAGCGCTTCGACGAGTTCCCCGACCTCTGGACGAGCGGGCCGGACCTAGCCGCCGCCCGCCGGGCCAGCCGGGCCAATCCCCAGCAGGCGGAATACAATTGGGGCCGGGCCGAGCGCATCGAGTACACCAACGCCGACGGCAAGCGCCTGCCGGCCGTCCTGATCAAGCCCGAGGACTTCGATCCGGCCAGGAAGTACCCGCTCCTGGTCTACATCTACGAGACCCAGGCCGTGGGCCTGCACCGCTACTACGCGCCCGCGCCCGGCACGAGCGTCAACTTCACCCGTTACGCCAGCAACGGCTACGTCATCCTCAGCCCCGACATCGTCTACGAGGTCGGCTATCCGGGCCGGAGCGCCCTCAAGTGCGTCCTCCCGGCCGTGGCCAGGGTCCTGGACATGGGCTTCGTCGATCCCCGGCGCGTCGGCATCCAGGGCCACAGCTGGGGCGGCTACCAGATCAGCTATCTTGTCACCCAGACCGACCTGTTCGCGGCCGCCCAGGCCGGCGCTTCGGTCACCAACATGACCAGCGCCTACGGCGGCATCCGCTGGGGCACGGGCATGTCCCGGGCCTTCCAGTACGAGAAGACCCAGAGCCGCATCGGCGCGCCGCTCTGGTCCCGGGCCCTGCAGTTCCTGGAGAACTCGCCCCTCTTCTGGGCCGAGCGCGTCCGGACGCCCTATCTCTCTATCCACAACGACGAGGATGACGCCGTGCCGTGGTACCAGGGGATCGAGTTCTTCTCGGCTCTCCGCCGCCTGGACAAGGAAGCCTACATGTTCAACTTCAACGGCGAGAAGCACGGCCTCCGCGAGCGGGAGAACCAAAAATACTGGACCGTCCACCAGGACGAGTTCTTCGACCACTTCCTGCTCGGCAAGCCCAGGCCTGACTGGATGGAGAAAGGGGTCCCCTATCTCGAGCGGGGGAAGCGCGATATCGACGCCCTGTTCGAGCCGGCCGGGAAGGGCGGCGGCGAGCCGAGGAAATAGGCCCTTCTCCCAATTCCGGGATTCCCTCTCGCGGCGGCGATGGGAGATACCGGGAGTAAGCGCTTTCCCAGGATTTTTCTCAGGATCCCGGCCTCGAGTGCTCGGCCGTGACCCTGACCTTCGCTCCCAAGAGTCCGCTACGCGCCGGCCTCGGCCCGGTAGGCCCAGGCGATCATCTGGTCGTCGGGCTGGCGGAGCGGCCGGCGGTCGAAGCCGCCGAAGATCTCCGAGCGGGCGAAGCCGGCCGCGGCCAGGAGCAGCTCCAGCTCGAAGGGGTAGACCCAGCGTTGGGACATGGCGAACTTGTGGACCGCCTTCGGGCGCTCGGCGGCGTCGAGCTCCCAGATCTCGAGCTCCGAGTCCTGCCGCTGGCCGACGATGTCCTTGCGGCGGTTGTCCCACATCTGGACCTTGCCGCCGTCCGGAAGCACCGTCTCGTGCTCGAAGACCGGGCGGCCCTCCGGCTCCAGCCAGTAGGCCGGACCGGGATAGGACATATGGAGGACGAGCGCCCCGCCCGGCTCGAGGTGGGCCAGGGCCGCCCGCAGGCAGGCGATCTGGTCGGCGATCGTCTCGCAGTGGGCGAAGCCGTTGAAGGCGCAGAAGATGCGGGCGTAGCGCCGGCCCAGATCGAAAGACCGCATGTCGGCCACCTCGGCCCGGACCGCGAGGCCCGCCGCGGCGGCCTTGTCCCGGAGCCGGCCGATCATGGCCGGGCTGGCGTCCAGGCCCTCGACGTCGAGCCCGGCCCGGCGCAGGGCCAGCAGCACCCGGCCGGAGCCGCAGGCCATCTCCAGGACGGGTCCGCCGGCGGAGCCGGCCACCTCGGTCCAATAGGGGATGTCGAAATCCAGGTCGCCGTACAGCAGGTCGTAGACCTCGGGGGCGTCGTAGGGAGAGAGGCGGGGAGCGTTTTCCATGGGGAATTCCTTCCGGCCATGATAACGAAGATGGGCCCGTTCGCGCAAGTGTGATATCCTGGGGCCGTCCGAGACCCGCGCGGAGGAAGACCATGGCCGTTCCGATCTACCAAGTCGATTCGTTCACGGAGGAACCCTTCAAGGGGAATCCGGCCGGCGTCTGCCTGCTGCGGGAGCCGGCGGACCCGGCCTGGATGCAGGGCGTCGCCGCCGAGATGAACGTGGCCGAGACGGCCTTCCCCCTGGCCGAGGGCGACGGCTTCCGCCTGCGCTGGTTCACGCCCAAGACCGAGGTCCGGCTCTGCGGCCACGCCACGCTGGCCGCGGCCCATATCCTCTGGGAGAGCGGCGTCCTCGCGCCCGGCCGGGAGGCCCGCTTCCAGACCCTGAGCGGGCTCCTCACCGCCCGCCGCGACGGCGATCTCGTCGAGCTCGACTTCCCGGCCCGGCCCCCCCTGCCCCGGGCCCCCGAATGGATCGATGCGGTCGCCGGCGCCCTGGGTCTCAAGCCGGCCGCCGTGGTGATGAGCGCCGAGGACGTCCTGTTCGAGGCCGCCGACGAGGAGGCCGTGCGGGCCGTCGAGCCGGACTTCGCCGTCCTGCGCACGCTCCCGGCCCGCGGCGTCATCGTCACCAGCCGGGCGGCCGGAAAGGGCTGCGACTTCGTTTCGCGCTTCTTCGCGCCCGCGGTAGGCATAGACGAGGACCCGGTGACGGGCTCGTCCCACACGGTTCTCGTCCCTTATTGGGCGGCCAAGCTGGGGAAGACGTCGTTCACGGCCCGCCAGCTCTCGGCCCGCGGCGGCGTCCTCCACCTCCGCCTCGACGGCGAACGGGTCAAGATCGCCGGCCGGGCCGTGACCGTCATCCGGGGCGAGATCCTCGTCTGACCGCCGCCGGCCCCCCGGCCAGCCTTGCAAATCGCAAGATTGTCGGCTATCGTGGGGTTGCAGGGGGCAAAATGGATCCCGACACAGGCCCGGCCAAGGCGGATTTGCAGCTCCAGATCCTCGTCGTCGACGACGAGCTCAACATACGCAAGACACTCGCGCTCTGCCTCGAAACCTCGGGCCACGCGGTGACCGCAGTCAGCAACGTCAAGGATGCCCTGGCCGAGGCCTCCCGCCGCTCGTTCGATCTGGCCTTCGTCGACCTGCGGCTCGGCGTCGATGACGGTCTCGATCTCATCCCGGCCCTTCCCGCCGCGACGCCCGGGCTCAAGATCATCGTCATCACGGCCTACGCGTCCATCGAAACAGCCGTCGAAGCCATCCGCCGCGGCGCTTCCGATTACATCCCCAAGCCGTTCACCCCGGCCCAGATCGACTTGGCCGTCCGCAAGGTTTTCGAGGTCCGTTCGCTCGAACAGAAGGTCGCGGCCCTCCAGGAGGACTTGGGCCGCCAGCATCCCGAGATCGACCTCGCGAGCACGAGCCCGGCCATGCAGCAGGCCGTGGCCCTGGCCCGTCAGGCCGCGTCCTCCGAGGCGACGATCCTGCTGCTCGGCGAGAGCGGGACGGGGAAGACCGTCCTGGCCCGGGCCATCCACGGCTGGAGCCGCCGGGCCGGGAAGCCGTTCATCGCCGTCTCCTGTCCGTCCTTCGCGCCGGAACTCCTGGACAGCGAGCTCTTTGGCCACGTGCGCGGCGCCTTCACCGGTGCCATCCGGGACAACCCGGGCCGGATCTCCGCGGGCGAAGGCGGGACGCTCTTCCTGGACGAGATCGGCGATCTGCCTCTGGCGCTGCAGCCGAAGCTCCTGCGGTTCATCCAGGAACGGGAATATGAGCGCGTTGGCGATACGGTCACCCGGAGGGCGGACGTGCGACTGATCGCGGCCACGAATCGGCGGCTCGGAGAGGCTGTACGGGACGGCCGTTTCCGGGAGGATCTGTTCTATCGCCTCAGCGTCATCCCCATCGAGATCCCACCGCTGCGGGACCGGCCCGGCGACATCCCCGGGCTGGCCGAGCGGCTGCTGGCCTTCCACGCCCGCGTCAATCATCGCACGTTCCTGGGCTTCGCCGACGAAGCCGTCCGCGCCCTGGCCGGCTACGGCTGGCCGGGGAACGTTCGCGAACTGAGCAATACCATCGAACGGGCCGCGATCATCTGCCGGGAGGACCGCATCGGCGCCGAGTGCCTGCCGCCGGGGATCGCGGCAGGTGACGCCGAGATCAGGATCGGGGATCGCGTCAGTCTGGACAAGATCGAAGAACGGCACATCCGGCGCGTTCTGGCCGCCACCCGGTCGCTTCAGGAAGCGGCATCCATCCTGGACGTCGATCAGGCAACGCTCTGGCGCAGACGCAAGAAGTACGGCATCTGACGAAGCGGTCTGTCCTTTTTTAAAAGCATTTCCGGCGAACATATTGCATTTTTCAATCATAAAAACCGTCCGATCCTTGCGAAATGCACGGCATCATCTCGGCTCAACATCGTATCTTATTAAATCTAAATATTTTAATAGGATAAGACCTTGGCACGGGTCTTGCTAATATGCCAATCGAAGGAAAACATATGATGCTCGGACTCCGGCAAAAACTAACGCTTGGCTTCGGAGGACTTCTTGTCATCCTCGTCATCGTCGGGGCCCAGAGCATTGCGGCCCTGTCGCGGCTCGGCCAATCCATCGACGTCATCCTGCGGGAAAACTACCGAAGCGTCATCGCCTGCCAGGAGATGAAGGAGGCCCTGGAGCGCATCGATAGCGGCGTGCTGTTCACGCTCCTCGGAGACTCCCCGCAGGGAGAAGCTCTCATCCTGAAGAACAAGGGCGCCTTCGAAGCGGGACTCCAGGTCGAGCTGAATACGATCACGCTCGCCGGTGAGGGCGAGAAGGCCCGGCTCCTCAGGGACGATTACGGCCGTTATGCGGCGGCCCTCGACAGGGTAAAGGACGCGACGGCGCCGCCGGAGGTCCGCCGGGACGCCTACTTCCGGACCCTGCTGCCGCTCTTCGGTCGGATCAAGGCCACGGCCGACGCCATCCTCCAGATGAATCAGCAGAACATGAACGACGCCAATAATCGAGCCCGGCAGGACGCCCGGGCGGCCCGGCGACAGATGTACCTGCTCCTCGGCCTGGGAACGCTCATCGCCCTGGCGCTCGTCGTCTTCTCGCGGCGCTGGATCCTCCGGCCTGTCCGGAGCCTGATCAAGTCCGCCGACGAGATCCGCCGCGGCAACCTCGATCTAGTCGTCCCGGTCGGCTCGCGCGACGAGATCGGCCACCTTGCCGAGTCTTTCAACGCCATGGCGGCCAGCCTCCGCGAACTTCGTCGGTCCGACCAGGCCAGGCTTGCCCGGGTCCGACGTGCGACCGAGCAGGCGTTCGACCGTCTGGCCGACCCGATCGCCGTCCTCGACCTCGATGGCCGGGTCGAGGTCTCCACGGAGTCGGCCCGCGAGGTCTTCGGCCTGCGGCCGGGGGCTTCGGTCCGCGATCTTCCACCCGATATTGACGGCCTGTTCGGCCGGGCCCTGGCCGAAGGCCGGCCGGTGCCGCCGCGCGCCCAGCAGAAACTCATCCAACAGTTCGTCGGCGGCGAGGAGCGCTTTTACAGGCCCGAGGCCGTCCCGATCCTGGACGCCGGGCGGCAGCCGACGGGGGTCATACTCGTCCTTCAGGACGTGACCCAGCTCCGCCAGCAGGACGAGATCAAGCGAAACGTCATCCGGACCGTTTCGCATCAGCTGAAAACGCCCCTGACGTCGGTGCGCCTGGCCATCCATCTCCTGCTCGAAGAGAAGATCGGGCCCCTCAACGAAAAGCAGGCCGAACTCCTGATCGCGGCCCGGGAGGACAGCGAACGGCTCCACATCATCCTGAACAACCTGCTCGACATCAGCCGCCTGGAAGCGGGCCAAGCCCGCCTCGATCTCGAGACGGTCTCGCCCCGGGCGCTCATCCTGGACTCCCTCGAGCCATTCCGCCGGGCCGCCCAGGACCAAGGAGTCACCTTGGCTGCCGACATCCCCGGCGA
Source organism: Acidobacteriota bacterium (assembly GCA_022711665.1). Classification (GTDB taxonomy): domain Bacteria; phylum Acidobacteriota; class Aminicenantia; order Aminicenantales; family Saccharicenantaceae; genus RBG-16-66-30. The sequence continues at coordinate 208,877 of JAKLEN010000002.1, forward strand.
CCTGGCCGGCGTCCGGGTCGATCGCTCCCGCCTCGGCTTCGTTTTCGGCAACATCATCACGAACGCCCTCCAGCATACGCCGCCCGGGGGGAAGATCACGGTCAGCGCCGAAGAAGAGGGCGGCGAGGTCCGCATCTCGATCTCGGATACCGGCGGCGGCATCCCGGAAGCCTTCCTGCCCAAGGTTTTCGAGCCGTTCTTCCGCGTCCCGGGCCGGAAGGAAAGCCAGGGGGCGGGACTCGGCCTGGCCATCGCCAAGGAGATCGTCGAGGCCCACGGCGGCCAAGTCGGCGTCGAAAGCCGCGAGGGCCAGGGCGCGACGTTCTTTTTCACGCTGAAGAAGGCCGGCGGGACCGGCGCGGAGGAGCCCCATCATGAGTGACCTCCTGTTCGTGCTCATCGCCTGCGCCTTCTTCGGACTCTGCGACCGGTATGCCCGGGCCTGTGAGAGGCTCTGACCATGATCGACGTCGTCGGGCTCGCCCTCGGCCTCCTGCTCATCGGCTACCTCCTGCTGAGCGTCCTCCGGCCTGAAAAGTTCTGAAAGGCCAAAAGGCATGACCGTTTACGGCGGACTCCAATTGGCGCTCTTCCTCGGGTGTCTCTTCCTCCTGACCAAGCCGGTCGGTCTCTGCCTGGTCAGGGTCCTGGACCCCGGCGGCCGGACCTGGCTGGACCGGCCGCTGAAGCCGGTCGAACGCCTCCTTTACCGGTTTCTCGGCGTCGACCCGGCAAAAGAGCAGGATTGGCGCTCCTACACCCGCTCCCTTCTCCTCTTCAGCCTGGCCGGGCTTCTCTTCACCTACGCTGTCCTCCGGCTCCAGCACCTCCTGCCGTTAAATCCCCAGCGATTCGGGCCTCTGGCGCCCGATCTCGCCTTCAACACGGCGGCCAGCTTCACGACCAACACGAATTGGCAGAATTACGCCGGCGAGACGACGCTGTCGTATTTCTCCCAGATGGTCGGGCTCGTTTTCCACAACTTCGTCTCCGCCGCCGCCGGCATCGCCGTCGCCGCGGCCCTGGTTCGCGGCCTCGCCAGGCACGCATCCCGGACGGTGGGGAACTTCTGGGTCGATCTGGTCCGCGTCAACCTCTATCTGCTCCTCCCTATGTCTCTCGTCCTCTCGCTCTTCCTCGCCTCCCAGGGGGTCGTCCAGAACTTCCGGCCGTACGTTAAGACGGCGGCCGGAGCGGGAGCGACCGGCGCCGGGGCCGGCAACGCGATCGCGGCGCAGGTCCTGCCGCAGGGCCCGGCGGCCTCCCAGGTCGCTATCAAGATGCTCGGCACGAACGGCGGCGGGTTCTTCAACGCCAACGCCGCCCACCCCTACGAGAATCCGACGCCCCTTTCGAACTTCGTCCAGATGCTCGCGATCTTCCTCATCCCGGCCGGCCTGACCTATTACCTGGGCCGCAAGGTCAAGGACCGGAAGCACGGCTGGGCCGTCTGGACGTCCATGGCCCTCCTCTTCCTCGTCGCGGCCCTCGTCTGCTGGAAGGCTGAGAGCGCCGGCAATCCCCGCCTCCGTACCCTCGGCCTCGATCCGCGCGGCGGCAGCATGGAAGGCAAGGAGGTCCGCTTCGGCGTTCCGGCCTCGGCTCTCTTCGCCACCGTCACGACGGACGCCTCGTGCGGCGCGGTCAACGCCATGCACGACTCCTTCACGCCGCTCGGCGGGCTCGTCCCGCTCGTCAACATCGAGCTCGGCGAGGTCGTCTTCGGTGGCGTCGGCTCGGGCCTCTACGGGATGATCGTCTTCATCGTCCTGGCCGTCTTCCTGACCGGCCTGATGGTCGGGCGGACCCCCGAGTACCTGGGCAAGAAGATCGAGGCCTATGACGTCAAGGTCTCCGTCCTGACCATCCTGGTCCCCATCTTCGCCATCCTTGGCTTCTCCGCCGCGGCCTCGGTCGGCCGGTGGGGCCTGGCCGGCCTCGGCAACGCCGGCCCCCACGGCCTGAGCGAGATCATCTATGCCTTCTCTTCGGCTGCGGGCAACAACGGCAGCGCCTTCGCCGGCCTCGACGGGAACACGCCGGCGTACAACGTCGCCCTGGCCCTGGCCATGCTTTGTGGCCGCTTCGTCATGATCGTGCCCGTCATGGCCCTGGCCGGCAGCCTGGCGCGGAAGAAGCTCGTCCCGGCCGACGAGGCTAGCTTCCCGGTGAGCGGGGCGATGTTCATCGGCATCCTCGTCGGGACGGTCGTCATCGTCGGCGCCCTGACGTTTCTGCCCGCGCTGGCCCTCGGCCCGATCGTCGAACACTTCCTGATGACCGGATCGGGCGTCCTGTTCTAGGAGGGTTGAGAGATGCCCGTTCTGAAACGCTCTCTCTTCGACAAGGCCATCGTCAGCCGCGCGGCCCGCGACGCAGTCCGCAAGCTCCACCCGGTCCATCTCCTGAAGAATCCCGTCATCTTCGTCACCGAAATGGGGGCCCTGTTGACGACCGCCGGGATCGTCTTGAGGAGGGGAAGCGAGCCGGCCGGCTTCACCGTCCAGATTTCCCTCTGGCTCTGGTTCACGGTCCTCTTCGCCAATTTCGCCGAGGCCATGGCCGAGGGCCGGGGGAAGGCCCAGGCCGACGAGCTCCGGAAAACGCGGATCCGGACCGTGGCCAACCGCATCAGGGAGGACGGCGTGCCGGAGCCTGTCCCGGCCGAGCGGCTCCGGAAGGGGGACCTCGTCATCGTTTCCGCCGGCGAGACGATCCCGGCCGACGGCGAGGTCATCGAAGGCGCGGCCACGGTCGACGAATCCGCCATCACCGGCGAGTCCGCCCCCGTCATCCGCGAGGCGGGCGGCGACCGGAGCGCGGTCACGGGAGGCACGCGGGTCCTGTCCGACCGGGTTAAGGTCCGCATCACGGCCGACCCCGGCCAGGGCTTCCTCGACCGGATGATCGGCCTCGTCGAAGGGGCCGAGCGGCAGAAGACGCCGAACGAGATCGCCCTGACCATCCTCCTTTCGGCGCTGACGATCATCTTCCTCGTCGTCGTCATGACCCTCAGCCCCTTCGGCCGCTATTCCGGAGTCCCCTTCACGGTGACGGTCCTGGTCGCCCTCCTCGTCTGCCTCATCCCGACGACGATCGGCGGCCTGCTCAACGCCATCGGCATCGCCGGCATCGACCGGATGGTCCAGAAGAAAGTCCTGGCCATGAGCGGCCGCGCCGTCGAGGCGGCCGGCGACGTCGACGTTCTCCTTCTCGACAAGACGGGGACGATCACGCTTGGCGACCGGCAGGCGACGGCCTTCCTCCCCGCCCCGGGGGTGGCCGCCGAGGAGCTGGCCGACGCCGCCCAGCTCGCGTCTTTGGCCGACGAGACGCCGGAAGGCCGGAGCATCGTCGTCCTGGCCAAGAAATACGGCCTCCGGGGCAGGTCCATCGCCGACCTGCCGGGAGCGGCCTTCATCGCCTTTTCGGCCTGGACCCGGATGAGCGGAGTCGACCTCGAGGGGCGGTCCATCCGCAAGGGGGCGCCGGACGCCATCCAGGCCTTCGTCCGGGCGGACGTCCCCCTCCGGGTCCACGACGCGGTCAGCGATATCGCCCTCCACGGCGGCACGCCGCTACTCGTGGCCGAAGCCGGCCGGGTCCTGGGCGCCATCGAGCTCAAGGACATTGTCAAGGGCGGCCTGCGCGACCGGTTCGAGCGGTTCCGGGCGATGGGCATCAAGACGGTCATGATCACCGGCGACAATCCCCTGACCGCGGCGGCCATCGCCCGCGAAGCCGGCGTCGACGACTTCATCGCCGAGGCCAAGCCCGAGGACAAGCTGGCCCGCATCCGCCGGGAGCAGGCGGCCGGCCATCTCGTCGCCATGACCGGAGACGGCACGAACGACGCCCCGGCCCTGGCCCAGGCCGATGTCGGCGTGGCGATGAACACGGGAACGCAGGCGGCCAAAGAGGCCGGCAACATGGTCGACCTCGATTCCAATCCGACCAAGCTCATCGAGGTCGTCGAGATCGGCAAGCAGATGCTCATCACCCGGGGCGCACTGACGGCCTTCAGCATCTGCAACGACGTCGCCAAGTACTTCGCCATCATCCCGGCCATGCTCGTCGGCGTCTTTCCGGTTATCGCCCCGCTCAACGTCATGGGCCTCCGCTCGCCCGCGAGCGCCGTCCTCAGCGCGGTAATCTTCAATGCCCTGATCATCATCGCCCTCATCCCCCTGGCCCTGCGCGGCGTCCGCTTCCGGCCGCTGGGAGCGGCGGCCCTCCTCCGCCGCAACCTGTTCATCTACGGCCTGGGCGGCCTCGTCGCGCCGTTCCCGGGGATCAAGATCATCGACCTCATTGTCAACGCCCTGCATCTTGTCTAGCATGGGTAAAGGAGCACGGACATGACTAACGGGCTCGCGGAACTGCGGCGGTCGGTCCTGGCCGTGGCCGCCCTCGCTGTCATCCTCTGCGGCCTCTATCCGCTGGCCGCGTGGGTTGCGGCCCAGGTGCTCTTCCCCGGCCGGGCCAATGGGTCCCTCCGGACCACGAACGGGATCGTCGTCGGCTCGGACCTCATCGCCCCGAGGTTCCTGGGTCCAGCCTATTTCCATCCGCGTCCGTCGGCTGCCGGCGACGGCCGCGACGCCGGGCGATCCGGCGGCTCGAACCTCGGGCCGCTCTCGCGCGGGCTGGTCGAGGCCGTGGCCCGTCGCGCCGCCGATTACCGGGCGGAGAACGGGCTCGGCGCGGGTACGCCCCTGCCGGCCGACGCGGTGACCGCCTCGGGGAGCGGGCTCGATCCCCACATCTCGCCTGAGAACGCCCGGCTCCAGGCCGGCCGCGTCGCCCGGGCTCGCGGCCTGGCCGAGGCCAGCGTTATCGCCCTGATCGGGGCATCGACCGAGGGCCGGACGCTCGGCGTCCTCGGCGAACCCCGCGTCAACGTTCTCGAACTGAACCTCGCGCTCGACGGAGTCTCCCGTGGCGGACGATAGGGCCGACGCTTTCCTGCGCCTGATCCGCAGCGCCCAGCGGGGGCGCCTGAAGGTCTATCTCGGCTATTCGGCCGGCGTCGGCAAGACGTACCGGATGCTCGAGGAGGGCCACCGGCTCAAGGCCGAGGGCATCGACGTCGTCATCGGGCTTCTCGAGACGCACGGCCGGGCCGACATCGCCAAGCTGGCCCAGGGCCTGGAGGCGGTCCCCCGCCGGACCCAAGAATACCATGGCATCGCCGTCGAGGAGATGGATGTCGACGCCGTCCTGGCCCGCAAGCCCCAGGTCTCGCTCATCGACGAGCTCGCTCACACGAACATTCCCGGCAGCCGGAACGCCAAGCGGTACGAGGATGTCCAGGACATCCTGGCCGCCGGCATCCACGTCATCAGCACCCTCAACGTCCAGCACCTCGAGAGCCTCTACAATGTGGTCGAGAGCGCGGTCGGGGTCAAGGTCCGCGAGCGCATCCCGGACGCGATCCTGGCCGAGGCCGACGAGATCGTCGACGTCGACCTGGCGACCGCGGACCTGAGGCAGCGCCTGGAAGAGGGAAAGATCTACCCGGCCGAACGGGTCGAGGCCGCGCTGGCCAACTTCTTCACCCCGTCCAACCTGGAGAAGCTCCGCGAGATGACGCTGCGCGAGCTCGCTTCGCAGATCGATCTGCGGCGGCGGGAGGCCCAGGGGGCGGAAGCCGGCGCCTCGTCCGACCAGGTCATGGTCTGCCTGAGCTCGCACGGGCCGAACAGCGAACGGCTCCTGCGCTACGGATCGCGCCTGGCCGGCCGGCTCAACCGCAACTGGTACGCCGTCTATGTCCAGACTCCGTCGGAGGAAGCCACGGTCATCGACGCTGCGGTCCAGCGCCATCTCTCCGAATCCCTGACCCTGGCCAAAGCGCTCGGGGCCATGGTCTTCACGTACCAGGGCGAGGACATCGCCGACACCCTGCTCCGGTTCGCCCGGGAGTACCGGGTCGGCCACATCATCGTCGGCCGGGCCCAGCCCAAGCCGTTCTGGAAACGGTTCGGACGGAACACGAACATCGTCGAGATTCTCATCCGGAACGCCCGGGGAATCACTGTCGTCGTCCTCGACACCGGCGCGGAGCTGCCGGGAAGCGTCCGGCCCCGGCCCGAAGTCGCCGAGGAGGCGACGGCCGGGACCGCGACGGCCGGTTTTTCGGACGCTGAGGAGGCCGACAGCCGGCGGCTGAGCCGGTGGATGTCCCCCCGACGGATCGTGATCCGGGAAGCGGCCGCGGACAAGGAGGAGGTCCTGAGGGCCCTGGCCTCGACCATCGGACCGGTAACCGGGGACGGGGATGCGGAAACCCTGTTCCAATCCATCATGAAGCGGGAGAGCGAGGGATCGACATTCTTCAACGAGGGCGTCGCCTTCCCTCACGTTCGCGTCGAGGGGCTGGCCGAGCCCGTCGTCGCGCTCGGACTCACGAAGGAAGGGGTCATCGGCGTGGCCGCGGACAAGCCCATCGAGATCGTCTTCCTCCTCCTGTCCCCCGCCGAGGTCCCCGAAGCCCAGGTTCGGCTCCTGGGCCTGGCCAGCCGCGCGGCGCAGAGCCGTCGCCTGATGCAGGTCCTGAGGTCCGTCCGGACGCCGGAGGAGGCCGTCCAGGCGATCCGCGATTGGGAAAGCCGGGAGTGATCCCGCGGCCTCAGCCGGCGGCGCCCGTTCCGGCGGCCTTGTCTTTGCCCTCCAGCATGTTCTCCAGAAGATTGATCCCCTGAAGGATGACGAAGGCCTCGTCGTCGGTCTTGATCTCGGCCCGAAGACCGGACTTGTTCAGGAGCGCCCTCATCCTGTCCGCGAGATAGGCGATCGAGTTGGAGACGTAGAACGGGAAATACCAGAAATAGCCGAACGCCAGGATCACGCCGAAGACCCCGACCCCGGCCATGAGCCTGATGATCCTCTCCGAATCGCGCTTCGCCGCCAGGCTCTTCCGCTCAACCGCCTGCATGTTGAGGTCGGTGATGCTGGAGATCGTGCGCCGGAGCCCCTCAAAAGCGGGCAGGTACTCGTCGAAGTACAGGGGACGGCCGCCCTCTCCCTTGAGGATCCGAAGGCAGAGGGCGGCGTACAGCCCATAGCCCTGTTCGACCGAGTTCACGTATTCCCGCTCGTGGATCTCGGTGATGTTGCGGCGCTCGGAGTTGAGGTTGCTCTCGAATTCGGTCCGGGCGGCCTCGAAGAGCTTGACCTGGTAGTCCGAAGCCTTCCCGGCCGCGGCCGGATTGAGCGCGATGTTGCCGACGGCCGTCCGCATGTCCTCGAGCGCCGAGGTCATGTTCCTGGAGAAGGCCAGGGAATCGTAGTTATCCTTGAGGATGTTCGCCGCGTCCTGCGAGAGCCTGCCGATCTGGTAGGCGCTGAAGATCACCAGGACGAAGATCATGAAGAACAAGAACCCCAGCCCCAGGCTCATTTTCTTCTTAAGTTTCATAGCGCCCCCTGCAACCGCCTTCGGATGAGAACGCGTCCATTTTAATCAAATCCCCGGAGAATGGGAATCCTGCGGCGCCTCCGGCCGGCGGATTCGGCTAGGATACGGCGACGCGGACGGGAGTGGGCTTGAGGACGCGGACGAGGTCGCGGGGATCCATCTCGACCAAAAAGCCCCGTTTACCGCCGTTGATGAAGATCTTCGGCAGATCGAGGATGGACGACTCGACGTAGACTGGCAGGGGTTTGCGCAGGCCGAAAGGGGACGTGCCGCCGACCTGGTAGCCGGAGTGCCGCTCGGCCGTCTCCGGGGCGCAGGGATGCACGGACTTGACCGCCAGGATCCGGGCCATCTCCCTGGTCGAGACCTCGCGGTCGCCATGCATGAGGATGACGAACGGCCGTTTGGCCTCGTCCTCCATGATCAGCGTCTTGATGACGCCGTGCTCGTCGATGCCGCTCTGGGCCGCGAACGCGGCGGTGCCGCCGTGCTCGACATAGGCGTAGGGATGCCCTTTAAACTCGACCCCGGCCTGCCGAAGGGCCCTGACGGCCGGCGTCATCGGTGTCTTATCGGGTCCCATCGGGCCGCTGCTCCGGCTCGGTATGGACGACGACCTGTTCGATCTCGGGGACGGCGGCCTTCAGGGCTTCCTCGATCCGGGTCGACGTCCGGTGAGCTTCCCTGACCGGCAGGTTCCGGTCGAAGCCGCAATGGAGGGAGACCGCCAGCCGGTCGCCCAGCCTTCGGACGACGATGCTATGGCAGCAGGCCCGCCCGGCCACGCCGTCCGTGACGGTTCTTATCCGCTCGACGAGCGGCCCCTCCTCGGCCGTGACGTCCCGGCCGGTCGAGACGCCCGTGCCGCGCGATTCGATGTGGGTCGTGACGCGGGCCAGGGTCGGGATCTCGGCCCGGAGGTCCTGCTCGACGTGGCTGGCCAGATCGTGGGCCTGGTGGAGCAGGAGATGATCGTCAACCTCGATGTGGAGGTCGACGTGGATCTCGCCGTTGTCCTCGTGGACGCTGATGTTATGGGCCGGGATCTGGTTCCGCTCGGCGATGCCGCGGATGCGCCGGGCCAGGTTCTCCCGTTCGACCTCGCCGGGATCGGTATGAACGACGACATCGGCGCCGGGGACAAGGCCCTGGATGCGGGCCTCGACGCCGCTGGCGATGGAGTCGGTCCGCTCGACCGTCAGGTTGCGGTCGACCTCGATGGTCATGTCGATGAAGACCTGAGGGCCGGAGCGGCGGAGCCGGACCTGGCCGGCCTTGATGACGCCTTCGACCGCGCCGGCGGCGGCCACGATCTTGTCCCTGAGCCCATCGGGGGCGCTGTCGAGCAGGACGTCGACGGTCCGCTTGCCCAGCTTGTAGCTGACGAAGAGCACCAGGACGGCGACCCCCAGGGCGGCCACGGCGTCGGCTTTGTCGAGCCAGGCCGCCTGCCGCGGAAAGACATGCCGCCCGAGCCAGACGAAGGTCAGCCCGACGATGACGACGGTCGAGCTCCAGACGTCGGTCGAGAAGTGGAGGGCGTCGGCCTCGAGGGCCTGGCTGCGGTGCTTCCGGGCGGCCCGCAGCAGCATGCGCGAGCGGGTGACGTCGATGGCGATCGAAACGACGACGACGAGGAAGGCCCAGAAGCTCGGGTCGACCTCGACCGAGCGGAAGAAGATCCGCTCGACGGCCTCGTAGATGATCCAGGCGCAGGTGATGAACAGCAGGACCGTTTCGATGAGGGCCGAGAAGTTCTCGATCTTGCCGTGGCCGTAGGGATGCATGTCGTCGGCCGGCCGGTCCGAGATGCTGACGGCGATCAGGGTGACGGCGGCCGCCACCAGGTCGAGACCGGAATGCGCCGCCTCGGCCAGGATGCCCAGGGATCCGGTCAGGAGCCCGACGACGAGCTTCATCCCGGTCAGAAAGAGGGCGGCAACCACCGAGCTCCAGGCGGCCCCCCGCTTCTCTTTCCGGTCTGCGTCGACAGCCAGCGAAGCATCACTCAACATGGGACGGTCCTCCGAAGACAGCGCTTCATGTTATCACGCGGGCCGGGCCGACGCAACGCCCTCCGGAGGGCCAGGGGGGCGGATTGCCTTTTTCCGCCGCATCCTGTATCCTTCGCCGCGGAAGACAGATCCCGCAGGAGGTCGACATGAAGAAAGCCGCCGCGTTCTCAAGCCTCCTCCTCCTCGCCGCGTTCGCCGCCGCCCAGACGGCGACGGTCCTTTCGGGGCCTTTCGACGAGGCCCTGGCCAAGGCCAGGAAAGAGAACAAGCTCATCCTGCTCGATTTCTACTCGAGTGGCTGAGGGAGCTGCAGACTGCTGGTTCAGCAGTTCTACAACAATCCCAAGTACGCCGATTTCCTCAACTCCAACGTCATCCTCTACCGGGCCAGCCGGGGCGACAAGATCGGGGACGCGATCTACGAACGGTTCGGCGTCAACGCCACCCCGACCGAGCTCTTCATCGACAAGAACGGCCGGGAGGTCGACTGGATCCTCGGCTACGGCCCGCCCGCCGACAAGTTCCTGGAGCGGATCAAGAAGTCGCTGGCCGGCGTCGAGACGTACGCCTCCCTCGACGCCCTCTACGCCAAGGACCCGGCCGACGTCGAGGTCGTCTACAAGCTGGCCAGGAAGTGCGCCGAGCGCTACTCGGACGCGCTGACGGCCCGGTCCCAGGATCTCTATAAAAAGATCCTGGCCATGGACCTAGGCGGCCGGACGGCGTCCTTCTATGACGAGAACCTCAAGGCCACCGTGCCCTACGTCGAGGCCGCCGAATTCGCCCTCGGCCAGGCGGTCGCCTACGGCCAAAAGCCCGACCCGGCGCCTCTGCGGACCTTCATCCAAAAGCGCCCGGCCAGCCCGTTCCTCAAGAACGCCTACGCCAGCCTGACTTATTACTACGGCTACATGGCTCCCAGGGAAGATGCGGACAAGTTCTTCGACGAGTACACGGGGAAATTCCCCGACGACAAGTCCGCCCTCAGTTCCTACGTCGAGCGCATCATCAAGGACAAGGAGCCGCTCGACAAGGGCATCGGGCTGGCCCTCAGGCTCCAGGAGATGGCCGGCTATCCCCAGAACCCTGAGTATCAGCAGAACCTGGCACAGCTCTATGCGCTGAAAGAGGACGCCGCCAAGGCCGACGAGGAATACGGCCGGGATTTCGCCGACAGCTACGTCTCGAGCGTGTATTCCGCCCTGACGGGCTATGCCGGCTTCTGGATCGACCAGGGCCGGAACCTCGCCGGCGCGGAGGAAGCGGCTGATCTCGCCGCGGCTCTCATCTCGACGTCCAGGGAGGAAGCCCCGTCCTACTACCGGTCCCAGGTGGCCGGGATCTACGCCAAGCTCAAGAAGGACGACAAGGCCCTGGCCGTCTACGGCCCGGAGATCGCCAAGAAGAACTGGGACGATCAGGGGGCCCTGGCAAGCTATGCCGGCTTCTGGAACCGCCAGGGGACGAACCTGGAGAGCGCCCTGGCCGCGGCCAGGCGGTCGGTCGAGCTGACCTCCGATTATTCCAACAACTTCATCCTGGCCCAGCTCCTGTTCAAGCTGAAGGACTACCCCGAGGCCCTCAAGGCCGCGGAGAAGGCCGTCGAGCTGGTCAAGCCGATGGCCGCGAAATACGAAGGCTTCCCCACCCAGCAGTACGAGAGCCTCGTCAAGCAGATACGGGAAGCCCTGGCCAAGAAGTAACGCCCGAGGGGGACATGGGCCGGCGCGGTCCATGTCCTCCTCGTCACTATCCGATCCAGCCCCGTTCCGTTTGACTTCACCTCGACCCTCCCCTATGATGCAGGCGGGCGGTCCACGATGAAAAAAGCTGTCGGACCTTTGCTGCCGGCCGCCTTCGTCCTGGCGCTCCTCGCCGCCGCCTCGGCCGGCGGTCCGCCGCAATCGCTGGACGACCGCGTTCGGGGTTTCCTCGATTCCCAGAAGGGCCAGTGGCGCGAGGAGAACGTCACCGAGGCCGACGGCCGGCTGCTCTTCGACCTCATCCTCAAGAAGCGCTACACCCGGGCCCTCGAGATCGGCACCTCGACGGGCCATTCGGGCATCTGGCAGGCCTGGGCCCTGAGCAAGACGGGCGGCGCGCTGGTCACCATCGAGATCGAGGAGTTCCGCCACCTGGCGGCGCTCCGCAACTTCAGAACCGCCGGCCTCGACGGCCTCATCGACGCCCGCCTGGGCGACGCCCGCCGGATCGTGGCCGACCTGGCCGGGCCGTTCGATCTCATCTTCATCGACGCCGACAAGAACTGGACCCTGAATTATTTCGAGGCCCTGCTGCCCAAGCTCGCCCCGGGCGGCTGCTTCGCCGTCCACAACGTCTCCAGCCTGGGCTACATGAAGGGCATCCGCGACTTCCTGGAGAAGGTCCGCGGCCTCAGCTTCATGGACACGACGATCGACCGCTCCGCGAGCGGCGGCATGTCCCTGAGCTTCCGCCGGAAGATCCCGGCATGACCGCGGTCCCCTCCCCTTTTAAAATTGATGCTTCTCCCGTATCCGGGATTCCCTCTCGCGGCGGCGATGGGCGTTGCCTCGATGATCCCCGTTGCTGGAGAGGGGGACCGGCAGGGAGCAGAGTCGCCGAAGCGACCATCAGAAGCATGGCGGAGCGACTCGGAGCCATGCTTCTGGGAAATATCGGAAGAAAGCGCTATCTTCAGATATTTCTCAGAATCCCGGCCTCGAGTGCTCGGCCATGATCCTGACCTCCGCTCTCCAGAGTCCGCTCCGCGCCGGCACTGAGCCAAGCCGGAGAGAGGAATCCTCCCGGAATCGGGAGAAGGGCCTAAAAATTCCCTGGAGCCCGTGCGAAAGGAGCCATCAATGAAGCCTTCCCGGATCCCCGCCGTTCTCCTCCTGGCCGCCATCCTGACCGCCCCGGCCTTAGCCCCCCGGCTCGGCCTCGCCGCCGACGCCGCGCCAGCCCAGGTTCTCGAGGGCCTCAAGCTCTCGAGCGCCGTCCTCGGCCGGGATGTCGCCTACGCCGTCTACCTGCCGCCCGGCTACGAAAGCTCGACCCAGCGCTTCCCCGTCGTTTATCTCCTGCACGGCTACACCGACAACGAGTCCGGCTGGATCCAGTTCGGCGAAGTGCAACTGGCCGCCGACCGGGCCATCGCCGACCGCGAGATCCCGCCTATGATCATCGTCATGCCCGACGGCGGGGTGACATTCTACATCAACGACGCCGCCGGCCGGGTCCGCTACGAGGACATGTTCACCCAGGAGCTCATCCCCTTCATCGACCGGACGTACCGCACTAGGCCGGACCGCCGCTTCCGAGGGGTTGCCGGCCTGTCGATGGGCGGCTGGGGCACGCTTGTTTATGCGCTCCGGCATCCCGACCTGTTCTCCGCCGGCGCCGCCTTCAGCGCCGCGGTCTGGTCCGACGAGGACATCCTGGGCATGAAGCAGAAGAATTGGGACGATCTTCTGGGGCCCCTGTTCGGCGCGGTCGGCAAGGCCGGCCGGGACCGCCTGACGGCGCGCTTCCGCGAGACGAGCCCCCTCGACCTGGCCAGATCCCTGCCGGAGGATTCGCTGAAGCAGGTCCGCTATTACATAGACTGCGGCGACGACGATTTCCTCATCGGGGGCAACTGCGCCCTGCATCTCCTCCTGACGGACCGGAAGATCCCTCACGAGTTCCGGGTCCGCGACGGCGGCCACGCCTGGGCCTACTGGCGCAGCGGCATCGTCGAGGGGCTGAAGTTCATCGGCCAAGGCTTCCGCCGGTAGGAACCGCCGGTCCGGGCCGCTCCGCCGGCCAAGAAATTCTTGACAGTCAGCGGGATATATACTAGATTTTGTGTGGATTACGATGGGTGGCAACTACGCTTGGGGCCCTGCGATTCCGTGCCGGCCCGGGACCCGCCGCCCGGCGAGGCGGCTCGCCCGACTAAAATCGTTTTTAGGATCTTGGGAGGCCGGACCTTAAGATGGCCCGTGAGCATATGGACAAGAGCCAGGCGAGCGTTCAGCCCGTCGTCCTGGTCGTCGACGACGACCTGGCTTACCTCGACAAGCTCCAGCGGGCCCTGCGCGATCACTACACGGTCCACACCACGACCAGCGGCGTCGAAGCCATCCACCTGATCAAGTCGCTGGCGGAGGTCAACGTCCTCGTGATCAACGAGGACCTGCCCCGGATGAAGGGCACGGAGCTGCTGCGGTTCCTCAACGAGATCTTCAAGAACTCCGACGCCATCATCAAGATCCTGATGACCGACGGGGAGGCGAACGGGACGATCATCGACCTGACCAGCTACGGCCGCATCGACTGCTGCCTGGCTAAGCCTTCCGACCCGGCCGTCATCCGCCGTAAGGTCAGCTTCCTCATCGCCCAGAGGTCGCGCGAGAAGCGCTCCTCCATGCGGGTGACCCTGGACGACTCGAAGGACATCCGCATCGAGACCGAGGCCCTGGGCGAAGCCACGCCGGTCAACCTCAGCGAGAACGGCATGTTCCTGCGGACCCTCTCGCCCACGCCCGAAGGCTCGGCCGTCCCCCTGACCATCTCCCTGCCGGACGGACGGCGGTACACGCTCGACTCCCGCATCGTCCGCCAGGATGCCGACCAGGGCGGGGTGGCCGTCGAGTTCCTGTCCCTGGCCGACGCCGATCGTATCTCGCTCCTCCAGTTCATGGCCGACTACGTCGCCATCCGCGACCTCGACGAGCTCAAGATCCGCTACCCGTTCCTCAAGACGGACGACATGGTCCTGTTCACCGACTCGCTCAAGATCGAGTCCCTGATGCGCGAGGCCCTGGCCCGCGAGGTCGAGGTGGCCGCCGTGCCGGCCCGGGCGGCGGGATCCCCGGAGATCCTGTCGTTCGCCGCGATCGATCCGCCGGCGACGTGCCTTCTGGCCGGCGAGAAGCTCGATATCAAGTTCAAGACCTCCGACCTGCTCTTCGTCTCCTACCAGATCGGCTACGCCACGTACAATTTCGAGACCATGATCGCCCGCATCGCCGCCGACGGCCGGACCATGGTTTGCCTCTACCCCCGGGTCATGTTCTACTCGGAGAAGCGGGCCGAGCGCCGGATCACGCCGGCCGGCGACCTGCGGGTCGAGATCCCACTGCCGCCCCCCTATGACCGCAAGGTCCGGGGCCGCATCACGAACATCAGCCCGAACGGCATGAGCTTCGTCGCCAACGGGGACACGCCGGTTCTCCTCAAGGGAACGCCGCTCGAGTCCCTGTCCATCCTCGACGGCGAACAGGTCCTCTGGCGGGAGACCGGCGAGGTCCGCCACGTGGCCCGGGCCGGCCGGGGCGAGGGCCCGGGATTGAAGTACGGCGTCCAGTTCGGCATCAGCCGCATGAGCATCCAATCCGTCCAGGCCCCCGACGCCGACTTCGCCCGGCGCGGCGAGGACGGGCGGGACCGGATCGCCGGGCCCGGCGGCGCGGCGGTCCCGGCCGATTTCGTCCGGACGTCCCTCATGGAGCCTCACGTCATCCGGCTGGAGAGCCGCCGGGGCGAGGAGATCGTCGGCCTGATCAACACGGCCCTGCCGCTCGACGGCGCGCCAGTGCCCGTGGTCATCGTCCCGCCGGCCTTCGGCAAGACCAAGGAGACGCTCTTCGGCCTGGCCCTGACGCTCTGCGAGAACTTCCGCCTCCTCGGCCGGCCCCTGGCCGTCATCCGCTACGACGGCATCCGCAAGAAGGGCGAGAGCCACAACGATCCCGAGGCCGAAGATCCGCCGTACGAGATGTTGAACACGAATTTCAGCCAGGGCGCCGACGACATCGTGGCCGTGCTCGACTGGCTGGACGGCAATCCCAAGCTCAAGGCCTCGTCGGTCATCCTCCTGACCTTCTCGTTCTCCGCCCTCGAGGCCCGCGTCGTCCTGCGGGACGAGGCCCGGCGGCGGCGGATCGACTACTGGCTGGCCTGCATGGGCACGCCGGAGTTCCGCGACCTCATGGTGCGGGTCAACTGCGGGCTCGATTTCCTCGAGCATTACCAGCTCGGCATCAAGCTCGGCGTCATGCCCGTCCTGGGCAACCTGGTCAACGTCGACACCTACGTCGCCGACGGCGTCCTCAACGGCGTGGCCACCCTGGAGCAGGCCCGCGAGGACATGCGCCACCTCGACCTGCCGATCACCTGGATCTACGGTCAGTTCGACAGCTGGGTCAAGGCCGAGTTCATCCGCGACGTCATGAGCGTCCAGGTCAACGCCCCCCGCGAGGTCATCGCCGTGCCCATCGGCCACAACGCCCGGACCTCCAAGGAGGGGCTGCGGCTGTTCGGCACGATCACCTCCCTGATCTACCGCTTCCTCCACAAGCAGCTCCTACAGCCGGTCATGCCGGGCCGCAAGGACATGGAGATGATGCGCCGGGCCGAAAAGGACCGGCTGCCGCCCCGCCGGCTCAAGAACCGCATCAACTACTGGCAGCGCTACCTCATCGGCGACGACAAGCTCATCGGGTTCGACGTCATGGCCCTCTCGGACGACTACCAGCAGCTCATGCGGGAACAGCACGCCGCCCTGGAGCTCCGGCCCGGCGACCGGCTCCTGGACCTCGGCGGCGGGACGGGCAACTTCGTCGAGCACCTGATGACCGCGGGCGGGCCGCTGCCGTCGCAGATCACCGTCGCCGACCTCATCCCCGAGGCCATGAAGAAGGCGGCCCGGAAGCTCGTCTCCCGCTGGCCGGTCCTGGGCGAGCCGGGGAGGTTCGACTTCCTGGCCCTCGACCTGGAGATGAGCCGCTACCTGGCCGTCCGCCGCTTCCTCGACGGCGAGATCGGTACCTTCGAGGAGATGGCCGACAAGGTCGAGAACCTGACCCTCGAGAGCGCCATCAAGATCCAGGAGGATTATTCCCCCCGGCTGCACCGGATCCTGCGGGGCGAGCGCATCACGCCGGCCCATGACGACTGGCTGAAGACCCGCTTCGACCTGCACGAGTGCCGGATCATCACCGATTTCAACCGGGCCGCCCGCTATGTCCGCGGCCTCCAGCCGGCCCCTCCGGACCTGCGGCGCCTGATCATGCCCGGAACGCTCGAAGGGACCTTCCACCTGCCGATCAAGCCGGGCTGGTACAACAAGGTCCTCATGAGCCTGGTCCTGTCGTACATCTTCAACCCGGCCGAGACCCTCCGCGAAATCCGCCGGATCGTCATGCCCGGCGGCCTGCTCGTCCTGTCGAGCATGCGCCCCGACACGGACGCCTCGGGCCCGTTCACCCGCCTGCTCGAGAAGATCGAGTCCATGCCGGAGGGCGATCTTCCGGCCGACCGGCCCAAGGGCCTGCTCATCGAATCGCTGCGCAGCTTCCTGAATGACGCCCAGGAGCTCGTCGATCTCGAGGAGGCCGGGACCTTCGACTTTTTCGATCCGGAGAAGCTCGAAGGCCTCCTCGAGGAGACCGGTTGGGACATCCTCCGGGTCATCCCCACCTACGGGACGCCGCCGCAGGGGTATGTTGTCGTGACGAGAGCGAGAGAAGCCAATGGCAAGCATTGACCATGATCCCGTCTTCGAAGACCGTCTGAACCAGGAATACGACCTGCGGGGCAGGACGCGGACGGCCGCCTACCTGAGCCTCGTCCTCTACACCGTGTTCATCGGTTTGGACGCCGTCTATACGCCACAGTTCTTCTGGACCTTCCTTTTCCTCCGCCTGGCCGTCATGGCCATCGTCGGGATCATCCTGTTCCTGCTGCCCCGGGCCAAAACCAGCCTGGCGGTCATGAATCTGGCCCTGGCCCTGGCCCTCGTGGACGCGGCCGGCATCGCCGTCATGATCTACATGCTCGGCGGCTTCCTGACCAGCTACTACCAGGGCCTGAACATCATCGTCATGGGCATGATCGTCCTCATCCCCCTGGCCTTCCGCTACACGATCTATATCTACGCCTCCATCTGGTTCATGTACACCTTGCCCAGCGTCGCCAAGTACGCCCTGGGCCAGCGGGAGACGGTCGTCGACGGCGTGCCCATCGCCACCTGGCGCTTCGTCATCAACAACATGATCTTCCTGACCTCCATCATCGTCGTCGGGGCCATCGGCTCCAGGGTCATGGAGAACATCCGCCGCCGCGAGCTCCGCAGCCGCCTGCAGCTCGAGGAGATGACGGCCCAGCTCAAGGAATCCAACATCAAGCTCAAGAGCCTCGACGAGCTCAAGACCCAGTTCTTCGCCAACGTCAACCATGAGCTCCGGACGCCGCTGACGCTGATGCTGGCGCCCCTCAAGGCCATCCTCGAGGGCCGCATGGGCAAGATCACGCCGGTCCTCCAGGACACGCTCGAAACCATGCAGCGCAACGGCTACAAGCTGCTCAAGCTGATCAACAACCTCCTCGACCTGAGCAAGCTCGAGGAAGGCAAGATGCGGCTCAAGGTCAAGACGCTGGATCTGGTCGAGTTCATCCCGCCGCTTTTGTCCTCGGTCAAGCCGCTGGCCGACCAGAAGCAGCTCCGCCTCTATTACCAGCATCCGCCCCATCCCGTCCCGCTGACCCTGGATCCCGACCAGTTCGAGAAGGTCGTCCTCAACCTCCTGTCCAACGCCCTGAAGTTCACGCCCAAGGGCGGCAAGATCACGATCTACGTGGAGGACCGGGACCGCACGGCGACCATGACCGTCGAGGACACGGGCATCGGCATCCCGGCCGACATGCTCGAGACCATCTTCGACCGCTTCTCCCAGGTCGACGGCTCCAAGTCCCGGGCCCAGGAGGGCACGGGCATCGGGCTGGCCCTGGCCCGGGAGATCGTCCTCGTCCACCAGGGGACGATCCACGCCGAAAGCGAGCTCGGCCGGGGCTCCCGCTTCGTCGTCGAGCTGCGCAAAGGCGAGGCCCATTTCGACGAGGAGGTCCTGGACCGGCGGTCGGAGGACCTGCCGATCGGCCTGCGCCGGCGCCTGACCGACACCGAGGAGCCGCGCGTCCAGGACATCGTCACGGACTATCACCGCCTCCAGCTGGTCGACCTCGAGAAAGTGGACATCACCGGGGGGCGGGTGGACCAGGCCAAGATCCACGACGCCCTGGTCCTGTGCATCGACGACAATCCCGAGGTCCTCAAGCTCATGAAGATGCTCCTGGCCGACGAGTTCGACCTCGAGCTCATGACCGCGGCCGAGCAGGGCCTCAGGTTCCTTCGCGAGAAGAACCCGGACCTCGTCCTCTGCGACGTCATGATGCCGGGCATGGACGGCCACGCCTTCTGCCGGGCGGTCAAGTCCGACGAGGCGCTGAAGCACATCCCCATCATCCTGGTGACCGCCCGGTCGGGCGCCGAGATGCTCAACGAGGGCCTCCAGGCCGGGGCCGACGACTACATCTCCAAGCCCTTCGATTCGACCGAGCTCAAGGCCCGCATCCGGGCCCTGCTGCGCATCCGCGAGATGGAGTCGGAGCTGGCCCTGGTCAACCGCAACCTCAAGATGAGGACCTCCGATCTCGTCGAGCAGCAGAAGTCGCTCTTCCTCTCGACGGTCAAGTCCCTGGCCTCGGCCATCGACGCCAAGGACGAATACACCCGCCACCACTCGACCCGGGTCACGGACTTCACTCTCAAGATCGCCGCCAAGATGGGCTTCAGCGAGAAGGAGCTCGAGGAGCTCGAGCTGGCCGCCGTCCTGCACGACGTCGGCAAGATCGCCGTGCCGGAGAGCATCCTGAACAAGCCGGGCCGGCTGACCGAAGAGGAGTTCAAGCAGATCAAGGAGCACCCGGTCCGCGGCGAGGCCATTCTCAGCCCGGTCATCGAGCTCAAGGAGATCGGCCGGATCGTCCGGGCCCATCACGAGCGTTACGACGGGACGGGCTACCCCGACCGGCTGAAGGGGCGCGAGATCCCCCTGGGCGCCCGGATCATGGCCATCGCCGACACCTACGATTCCATCACCTCGGAGCGCCCCTACCGCAAGGCCGCCTCCCACCGCTACGCCGTCAAGGAGATCATCAACTGCTCGGGATCGCAGTTCGATCCCGAGGTGGTCGAGAACTTCCTGGAGATCGCCGGCACCTTCGTCCAGGACAAGGACCGGGACAAGGAACCGCTCTCGAACGGGAACTGACCCGGGACCGTCGGGAGGGAGCGACAGGCCGGGAGGAGAGCCATGCAGTTCGGTCTTTACGCCGTGAGCCTGCTGGCCGGCGCCTTCGTCTCCGCCGCCGTCGGCTTCGTCGGCTGGCGGGGCGCCTCGAACCGGGCCGGCCGGCTCCTGGCCCTGCTGATGGCCGCCGTGTTCGTCTGGTCCCTGACCGCCGGCCTCGAAGCGGCGGCCCTCGATCCGGCCGTCAAGATCCTGCTGTCGAAGTTCGAGTACCTGGGCATCACCAGCGTCCCGGTGCTGATGTTCATGTCCTCCCTCTGGTTCGTGCGCGGCGGCCGGAGGCCGCGCCGGGGCTGGCTGGCGGCCCTCTGGCTCATCCCCTTTCTGACCGTCCTGGCGGCCTTCACCAATGGGCATCACCACTTCCTCTGGACCTCCTTCACGCCGGTCACCGAGGGGGCCGAGCGTCTCTTGATCTACGGCCACGGGCCGCTCTTCTGGGTTTTCGCCGTCTACGCCTACCTGCTCCTGACCATCGCGGCCCTGTCGCTGCTCTCCTCGGCGGTCCGCCTCAAGGGCCTCTATCGCCTGCAGGCCCTGGCCGTGCTGGTGTCCATCCTGCCGCCAAGCCTGGCCAACTTCCTCTATCTCGCCGGCCGGGCCGCCGCTCCGACCGGCCATGATTTCACGCCGGTCGGCTTCGCCGCCTCCGGTCTGCTTCTGCTCTGGGCCATGTTCCGGCTCCGTCTGGTCGACCTCGTGCCCGTAGCCCGGGACCGGGTCATCGAGAGCATGGGCGAATCGCTCTTCATCCTGGACGACGCCGGCCGGCTGGCCGCCACCAACCCGGCGGCGCGCCGGCTGATCGCCGCGGCCGGCGGCCCGGCCGAGAACGTGCCCGAGCGCCGGCTCCTGGGAAATCCGGCCGCCGGGCTGGTCCCGCGCTGGCCGGCGCTGGCCGCCTCGCTGGCCGCGCCGGCGGCGGAGGAGCGCGAGCTGGCCTTCCCCGGCGACGGCCCGGAACAGACCTACAGCCTGCGGCTGTCCCCCATCTTCGGCCAGGGAACGCTCGTCACCGGCTGGGTGGCCGTCCTGTACGATATCTCCCGGGTCAAGAGCGCGGAGAAGGCGGCCGTCGAGGCCCGGGCCGTGGCCGAGGCGCTGCGGGAGGCCGGGGCGACCTTGAGCTCGAAGCTCGACTTCAACCAGATCTCGGCGCTCATCCTGGAGCTGCTCAAACGGGTCATCCCCTACGACATCGGCGCCTTCATGACCGTCGAGGACAGCGCCCTGAAGCTGGCGGCCATCAGGCGGCCGGCCGACCATCGCAACCTCATCGGCGAGACCTATCCCCTGTCCGGCTCGCGGCTCTGCAACATGGCGGCCCAGCGCCTGCGGCCGCTGATCGGCGTCATCAACGGGCCCGATGACATCCTCCTGCCGCTCGGCCCGGACGCGGAGGCGCACTCCTTCCTGGGCGTGCCGGTCGTCATCCGCGACCAGGTCATCGGTCTGATCGCCCTCTACAACACCGGCCGGCGGCCCTTCAACGAGGAGAACGCCGCCGTGGCCGAGGCCTTCGCCGGCCAGGTGGCCATCGCCATGGACAATTCCCGCCGGGTCGAGCTGATGGAGCGTCAGGCCATCACCGACGAGCTGACCGGGCTCTACAACCGGCGGGCCTTCGCCCTGGCCGGCGACAAGGAGGTCAGCCGGGCCCGCCGCTATGGGCGCCCGCTGGCCCTGATCTTCTTCGACATCGACCATTTCAAGAACGTCAACGACAGCCACGGCCACCTCATCGGCGATCACGTCCTGCGCGTCCTGACCGAGCTGGTCACCCGGACGACCCGGGCCACCGACATCGTCTGCCGCTACGGCGGCGAGGAATTCATCGTCCTGATGCCGGAGGCCGACCGGGACGAGGCCCTGGCCATGGCCGAGCGGCTGCGCCTGGAGATCTCCCGGATGACCGTCGTCACGGCCGGGGGCACGCTGTCCCTGACGGTCAGCCTGGGCGTCGCCGCCCTGCGCCGCAACGAGGACGAGAGCCTGGAAGACCTGATCGCCCGGGCCGACCGGGCCATGTACCAAGCCAAGGCCGCCGGCCGCAACACGGTCCGCGGCTGACCTTTCCCGGAGGGCCGGCCGGTGTGATATAATGGCCCCTTTTCCGGAGGTACATCATGGCCCACATCCGACCCTTCCGGGGAGTCCGTCCCCGCAAGGACATCGCCCATCTGGTCGCCGCTCCGCCCTACGACGTCCTGACGTCGGAAGAAGCTCGGCAGCTGGCGGCCGGCAATCCCTACTCGTTCCTGCACGTCGGCAAGCCGGAGATCGACCTGCCGCCGGGCACGGACCTCTACTCCGACGCCGTCTACGCCAAAGGCAAGGAGAACTTCGAGCGCTTCCGGCGCGAGGGGACGATCGTCCAGGACCCGACCCGCGACTTCTACGTTTATAAGCAGGTCTGGGGCGATCACGTCCAGATCGGCCTGGTGGCCGCGGCCTCGTGCCGGGACTACCTCGACGACGTCATCAAGAAGCACGAGCTGACGCGCGTCGACAAGGAGAACGACCGGATGCGCCACATCGAGACCCTCGGGGCGCAGACCGGCCCGGTCTTCCTGACCTACCGCCAGAACGGCGCCGTCGACGCCCTGGTGGCTGAGGCCATGGCCAGGGGACCCGAGGTCGATATCACGACCTACGACCAGGTCCGGCACATCTTCTACGTCGTCGACGACCCCGGCCTCGTGGCCCGCATCCAGGCCGCCTTCGCGGCGCTGCCCTTCCTCTACGTCGCCGACGGCCATCACCGCTCCGCGGCCGCGACCCGGATCAAGGTCCGGCGGGACCGCGAGCGGCCGTCCCGGACCGGCGAGGAGGAGGACAACTTCTTCCTGGCCGTCATCTTCCCCCACAGCCAGATGAAGATCCTGCCCTACAACCGGGTCGTCCGCGACCTCAACGGCCTGGCGCCCGAAGCCTTCCTGGCCCGGCTGGCCGAGAAGTTCACGGTGACGCCAGACGCCGCCCCGGTCCCGGCCGCCGGCCGCACCTATGCCATGTTCCTGGGCGGGCGCTGGTACGGCCTGGCCGCCAAGCCCGGCTCGTACGATCCGGCCGATCCCATCGGCTCGCTCGACGTCTCGGTCCTCCAGACGAACCTCCTCGGTCCCGTCCTCGGGATCGCCGATCCCCGCACGGATAAGCGCATCGATTTCGTCGGCGGCATCCGCGGCACCGGCGAGCTCGAGAAGAAGGTCCGCTCTGGCCAGTTCGCCGCCGCCTTCTCGCTGGCCCCGACGACCATCGAGCAGCTCTTCGCCGTGGCCGACGCCGGCCGGATCATGCCCCCGAAATCGACCTGGTTCGAGCCCAAGCTCAAGGACGGCCTGGTCGTCCACATGATCGACGAATGAGCCTCGCGGTCACGCCCGAGCTCCTGGCCCGCGTCCGGGCCGAAGCCCGGGCGTGCTTCCGCGGCGCCGGAGGCAGCCACGACTGGGACCACACCGAGCGCGTCCTCCGGCTCTGCCTGAAGATCGGCCGGAAGGAGAAGGCCGACCTGGGGGTCCTGACGCTGGCCGCGCTGCTCCACGACATCGGCCGCCGGGCCGAGGACCGCTCGCGCGGCCGGATCTGCCATGCCCGGAGCGGCGCCGCCGCGGCCCGGGCCATCCTCGAACGCCTGGGCTGCGACAAGGCCGCCGTCCGGGCCGTCGTCGACGGCATCCGGACCCACCGCTTCCGCCGGGGAGGTGAGCCGCGGACCCTCGAGGCCCGGGTCCTCTTCGACGCCGACAAGCTCGACTCGATCGGCGCCGTGGGCGTCGGCCGGGCCTTCCAGTTCGCCGGGGAGGTCGGGGCCCGCCTCCACGACAAGGACATCGACGTCCGCAAGACCAAGCCGTACACCCGGGAAGACACGGCCTACCGGGAGTACTTGGTCAAGCTCAGCCGCGTCCGCGACCGCATGACGACGCGGGAGGGGCGCCGCCTGGCCGCCGGCCGTCACCGCTTCATGGCCGCGTTCTTCGCCCGGCTGAACAAGGAGACCGAGGGGACGCTCTGACATGGCCTGGCGCCAGGTCTACGACCCTTTGGGCAGCGCCCTGCTGTCGACGCTCATCGCCGCCCTGCCCATCGCGCTGCTCCTCGGCGGGCTGGCCGTCCTGCGGCTGCGGGCCCACATCGCCGCCCTGGCGGGCCTGGGCGCGGCGCTCCTCGTCGCCGTCCTGGCCTTCGGCATGCCCGCCGGCCTGGCGGCGCGGACGGCCGGGCTGGGAGCGGCCTACGGCCTCTTTCCCATCGGCTGGATCATCCTCAACGTCATCTTCCTCTACGACCTGACCTGCGAGCGGGGCCACTTCAAGGTCATGCAGGAGAGCCTGACCGGCATCACCCGCGACCGGCGGCTCCAGCTCCTGCTCATCGCCTTCTCCTTCGGCGCGTTCTTCGAAGGCGCCGCGGGCTTCGGGACGCCCGTGGCCGTCACGGCGGCCATCCTCATCGGGCTCGGCTTCTCCCCGCTCACGGCCTCGGGGCTGTCCCTCATCGCCAACACGGCTCCCGTGGCCTTCGGCGCCCTGGGAACGCCCATCGTGGCGCTGGCCGGCGTCACCGGCCTCGACCTGCGGCAGCTCAGCGCCATGGTCGGGCGCCAGCTGCCGTTCTTTTCCATGCTCATCCCCTTCTGGCTGGTCTGGGCCTATTGCGGGTTCAGGAAGATGATCGAGGTCTGGCCGGCCTTGCTCGTAGCCGGCGTCTCGTTCGCCGCGCCCCAGTTCCTCATATCCAACCTCCACGGCCCGTGGCTGGCCGGGGTCGGCGCGGCCGTCATCTCCATGGCCGTCCTGGTCCTCTTCCTGCTGAAATGGAAGCCCCGCTCGGTACTCGAGAAAGAAGGGACCGCCGCGGCGGGCGCCCCGGAAGGGGGGCCTGGACCTTCGGCCCGCCTCCCCGAACCGGGGCGGGAGCCAGCCAAGCGCAGCCTGGCGGCGGGCGAGCTCTTCCGCGCTTGGCTGCCGTGGATCATCCTGAGCCTGTTCGTCTTCTTCTGGGGCATCCCCCAGGTCAAGGCCTTTCTCGACGGCCTGTCGGCCGTCCGCATTCCGGTCCCCGGCCTGGACCGGCTCGTCTTCCGGATGCCGCCGGTCGTGCCGGCGGAGACCGCGGAACCGGCGGTCTTCGCGTTCAACTGGCTTTCTTTCACCGGGACAAGCATCCTGGCCGCGGCCCTCGTCTCGGGGCTGCTGATGGGATTCTCGCCGGCCAGGCTCCTCCGCGCCTACGGCCGGACCCTCAAGCGGGTGCGCTACTCGCTGCTGACCGTGGCCGCGATGCTGGCCCTCGGCTATGTCACCCGTTACGCCGGGCTCGACGCGACGCTCGGGCTGGCCTTCGCCCGGACGGGCGTCCTCTATCCCTTCTTCGGGACCCTGCTAGGCTGGCTGGGCGTCGCCCTGACCGGGTCGGACACGTCGTCCAACGTCCTTTTCGGCAGCCTCCAGAAGATCTCGGCCCAGCAGCTCGGGCTGAGCCCGGTGCTCATGGCCTCGGCCAACAGCGCCGGCGGCGTCATGGGCAAGATGATCGACGCCCAGTCGATCGTCGTCGCCTCGACGGCCACCGGCTGGTACGGCCACGAGGGCCGCATCCTCCGCTTCGTCTTCTTCCACAGCCTGGCCCTGGCCGCCCTCATGGGCCTCTTCGTCCTCCTCCAGGCCTACGTTTATCCTTTCACCCGCCTGGCCCTGCGCTGATCCGATCCACGGAAATTGGGTAAAAAAAACGGGGACCTGGACCCGGGTCCAGGCCCCCGTATCGGTTCTAATCCGGGCGAAAGGGACGTCAGCCGACGATCTTGGCCGTGCCCTTGTACTTATCCTCGATCCTCTGCTTGGGCAGGAACTCGTTCTCCATGGCCCGGTAGTCCTTGAGGCCAACGAAGTCGGTGTATTCCTCGAAGGAGGCCACCCACTGCGTCTGCCCGGGCAGGGTGCCGGTCGGCGAAGCCTTGAGGGCCGTGAAGAAGTTCATCAGGGCCTTCTGGGCGACCATGATCGAGGCCACGGGGATGGAGACGCGGCCGACGCCCATCTTGGCCAGATCAGGAATAGGGATGAGCTCGGTCTTCATGCCGCTGATGGCGTCCATGAGGTTGACCGACAGGGGCCCCTTGATGGACTTGACCGCCTTCTCGATGTCGGCCCTGGTCCTGATGCCGTCGATGAAGGCCAGGTCGGCCCCGGCCTCGAGGTACATGTTGCAGCGCCGGACGGCCTCGTCGATGCCCATGACGGCGAAGGAATCGGTCCGGGCGTTGATGATGAAGTCCTTGTCCAGCCGGTCGCGGACCTGGGCGCAGGCCCTGATCTTGCCGGCCATCTCCTCGGCGCTGATGACTTCCTTGCCGGCCATGTGGCCGCAGCGCTTGGGGAAGATCTGGTCCTCGAGATTCATGCCGGCGACGCCCATGGCGATCAGCCGCTCGGTCAGCCAGGCGGCGTTGACGGCGTTGCCGCCGCCGGTGTCCATGTCGGCCATGACCGGGATGTTCACCGCCTGGGCGATGTTCCAGGTGATGTCCATGACGTCCTTCATGCGGATAAGGCCGACGTCGGGCTTGCAGAGGAAAGAACCGGCCAGCCCGTAGCCCGAGACCTGGATGGCCTCGAAGCCGGCCTTTTCGATGGCCTTGGCGCTCAGGGCGTCGTGGCAGCCGGGGACGGCCACGGCCCGGCGTTCCATGATGGCCTGGCGCAGGATTGCGGATTTCTTCATGATGATGAACTCCTTTTGATTGAAAAACAGTCTCTTATTTTACAACATCCTGAACCCCGTGAGAAGGGGCCGGGCGGGCCCGGCCGGCGGCCGCCTTGACAATCCGCCCCTGTTCGTGAAGACTGGGCCCATTGCCGGCGAAGGAGGCCCCATGAACCTGTCGAGAGGTCTTTCAATTACGGTCCTCGTCCTGGCCGCGGCGCTGGCCGCCGTCTCCGCCGAACCGGGCCAGTCCAGGAAGGCGCGGCCGAAGCCGCCGGATCCCGCGGCCGTGAAGGCCCTCGACGAGATGGGCCCCGAGCTGGCCAGGCTCGAGGAGAGCCATGGCAACCTGATGCAATCCGTCGGAGAGCTCGAAGGCCTCTACACCAGGCTGGCCGGCAAGGCCGGAGAGGTCTCGAAGCTGGCCGCGGCCGCCCGGAAGCGGGGAGCGGGCAAAGAGGCCGCCAAGCGCCTCGACCGGGCCGCGGAAGAGATGCAGGAGATGCAGATGAGCTTCAGCATCCAGTACCTGCAGCTTCAGAACAGGATCGCCCGCGAGAACCGGCAGTTCTCCCTGATCAGCAACATCCTGAAGGACAAGCACGGCACGGCCAGCGGCTCGCTCAAGAATATCCGCTAGGGCGGCGTTTGACAGCCCGCGATCGACCTGATAATAAGATGGGCTGAGGCCTGAGATGGAATCCGCCGCCGAACGCTGGGTCGCCGACCAGGAACGACTGGCCAAGCCGGCCCGGGTCTACTGGTGCGACGGGTCGGACGGCGAGGCCTGGCGCCTGCTCGAGATCGGCCTGAACGAGGAGCGCCTCAACGGGCCCGTCTTCCAGCCGCTCAACCAGAAGACCTGGCCGACGGCCTACCTCCACCGTTCCGCCTCGAACGACGTCGCCCGGACCGAGAAAGTGACCTTCGTCTGCCACCCCACCAGGGACGCCTCCGGCCCCAACAACAACTGGATGGACATCGGCCAGGCCAAGAAGCTCATGACCGGCCTCTCGGACGGCTGCATGGCCGGGCGGACGATGTACGTCATCCCCTACATGATGGGCCACCCCGACTCGCCCTACGCCAAGGCCTGCCTGATGGTCACCGACTCGTGCTACGTGGCGATCAGTATGCGGGTCATGACCCGGATCGGAACGCCCATCCTCGAGAAGCTCCGCAACCGCGAGGACTTTATCAAGGGTTTCCACTCGATCGGCGACCTCGATCCAGACCGCCGCTTCGTCATGCACTTCCCCGAGGAGGGCCTGGTCTGGGCCGTCGGCTCGGGCTACGGCGGCAACGCCCTGCTCGGCAAGAAGTGCGTCTCCCTGCGCATCGGCTCCTTTCTCGGCTACAAGCAGGGCTGGCTGGCCGAGCACATGGTCATCATGGGCATCGAGGACCTGCACGGCCGGAAGACCTACATCACGGCCGCCCTGCCGAGCGCCTGCGGCAAGACCAACCTGGCCATGATGGAGTCGGCCCTCCCCGGCTACCGGGTCTGGACCCTGGGCGACGACATCGCCTGGCTCAACATCGGGCCGGACGGCCGGCTGTGGGCCATCAACCCCGAGGCCGGCTACTTCGGCGTCGCGCCGGGGACGTCCATGAAGACGAACCCGAACATGATGAAGACCGTCAGGCGCGGGGCCTTCAATCCGACGCTGTTCACCAACGTCGCCCTGAACACCGACACCAACGAGCCCTGGTGGGAGGGCATCGACGGGCCCGTGCCGGAGCACCTGCTCGACTGGCAGGGCCGTCCCTGGACGCCGGCCCTGGGCACCAAGGCCGCCCACCCGAACTCGCGCTTCACGGCCTCGATCATCAACTCGCCCATGCTCGACGCCGAGGCGGCCAACCCCCGGGGCGTGCCCATCTCGGCCATCATCTTCGGCGGCCGCCGGACGAGCCTCATCCCTCTCGTCACCGAGAGCTTCAACTGGGCCCACGGCGTCTTCATGGGCGCCCGCATGGGCTCGGAGACGACGGCCGCGGCCACGGGCCAGGTCGGCGTCGTCCGGCGCGATCCCATGGCCATGCTGCCGTTCTGCGGCTACAACATGGCCGACTACTGGCGCCATTACCTCAACATGGGCAATCGCATGCCGCGGCCGCCCCGCATCTTCTCCGTCAACTGGTTCCGGGTCGACGAGCGGGGCAAGTTCATCTGGCCCGGCTTCGGCGACAACATGCGCGTCCTCAAGTGGATCATCGACCGGGTGAACGGCAAGGTCCCGGCCCGGGAGACCCCGGCCGGGCTGGTGCCCCGGACCGAGGACCTGGACATGACCGGCCTCGACATACCCAAGGACCGGATGGAGAAGCTCTTCGAGGTCAGGATCAAGGACTGGAAGTCCGAGATCGACGGCATCCGGGACTTCATCAAGCCCTATAAAGGCCGCCTGCCAGCCGAGATCCGCGAGCAGTACGAGAAGCTCGAACGCCAGGTCCGCTCCGCCTAGCGGCCGATCCCCGGCCGCTCCGGGCCGATCCGGGACCCGACAGCCCCCCGGCCCGGCCGGTCAGATCGCTCCTTCGCGGGACAGGGGCGATCCGTCCGGCCCCCGCCCTTCCCCGCCGAAGAACGCCGGCCCGCGAGGGGCGTAGAAGGCCAGCACGGCCAGGGTCAAAACGCCGGTGAAGACGAAGGGGAAAGCGATGCCCAGGAGGTCGGACAGGACGCCGGAGACCAGGCTGACGAGCGCCCCGGAGACGAGCTGGATGTTGCTGACCCAGCTGAAGGCCATGGTCTGGCCGGCCGCGGGAACGGTCGAGCCGACGAAGGTGTGGAGCGAAGGGTAGGTCATCAGCAGAAAGCCGCCGAAGGCCAGCAGGCCGACCACGGCCAGCCCCCGGGTCGGGGCGAAGCCGAGCAGAAAGAGGGCCGCGGCGGCCCCGACCAGGCTGGCCATGAAGACCGGTTTGCGGCCGAAGCGGCGGCTCCAAATCCCATAGCCGTAGCCGGTGACGGTCCCCAGTCCGATCCAGAGAGCCAGGAAGAGCCCCGTCTGGCCCATGGGGATGCCGTACTTCTGGTTGAGAAGCGAAGGCGCATAATAGACGGCCACCGACCAGCCGGCCCCGCCGAAGAAGAACCCCGGCACGAACCGCCGGATGGAGCGCAGCGAGCGCCACCAGTCCGCGGGCCGGAGCGACGGCCGCTCCCCGCTCCGCGACGAGACGCCGCGCAGGATCCAGGCCCCGAGCCCGGCCAGGACCAGGCCGAAAACGGCCCAGACGAAATGGGGCGTGCGCCAGCCCCAGCGCTGGGCCAGGAAGCCGACGGTCAGGTAGGCCAGGCCCACCCCGAGGTTGCCCGAGCCGCTCTGGATGCCCATGGCGTCGTCAAGCTCCCGGCCCGACCCGGCCTGGGACTTGGAGACCCAGGCGATGACGATGGGGTGATAGAAGCTGGCGCAGATCCGCAGCCCCAGGAAAAGCAGGAGCAGCGCCGCGTAGGTCCGGGCCAGGGGGATGAGGGCCAGCGAAGCGCACAGTCCCAGCCCGCTGAAGACCATGAGCGTGCGGTATTCCCGCCGGAACGAGACCCGGACGACCATGAACTGGACGAGGAGCGAGGTCAGCAGGCCGAGATTGGACAAGAGGCCGATCTGGGCGTAGTTGGTGATCAGGAACTTCCGGGCCAGGAGCAGCGGAAAGACCATCGGGGTGATGACCGTGGCCGCGTCGGTCAGGGGGTGGAAGAGAGAGGCCGAGAGCAGGATCCTTTTCTTCACGGCCGGGGGCCTCCGGGCGGGCCGGCGACGTAGAAGACGCACAGGAAGTAGGCCCCGCCCGGGAATCCGGCGGTCCGGGCGAAGGCGACGCCGAGGCCGGTCCCGGCATCGGCCGGGCTGATGTCGCCGCAGGCCGAGGCGACCAGGGCGTCGAGATCGGGGCCGGCGTAGAAGTGGATCCGGGCCGGGCCGAAAGCGTCGGGCACGGGCGGCAGCTCCGCCCCTTCGCTCCTGAGGGCGGCGAAAGCCTGGGCCGTCCGCTCGACCTCGGCCACGACGGCGACCGGCGGCCAGCCCCGGGCGGCCCGGGCCTCGCCCAGGGCGGCCAGCGCCAGGGCCCGGACCTCGGCCGCGTCACGCACGCGGACGCTCCGGATGAAGTCCTGGGTCACATACCAGGTCCCGTCGAGGCCGCGGGCCAGGCCGACCCCGGCCTCGTCGAACTCCGGCCGGAGGATATTCTCCCGGTGCCCGCCGCTCTTCATCAGCGCGGCGTGGATCGGGGCCGGGTCGGCGACGCTGCTGCGGATGACGTTCTCGCCCTCGAGCGCGAAGAACACGCCGGCGGCTCCCAGGCGGGCCGTCAGGGAGGCGCCCGTGACAGAGTCATGGGACAGCGAGCCGGCCGCCGCCATGCCGGCGCTCTGCCCGCGGGCCAGGCCGGTCAGGGCCCCGGAGAGACGCAAGGGAGCCAGGTTGGAAGCGGCCCGCTCGCGGTTGATCGACTCGAAAAGGGCCCGCTCCACCGCCTCGAGCGGGCCGCCGGGCCCGGCGGCCTCCGCGGCCGGCCGGTCCTGGGCCAAAACCGGCGCGGGTAGGACCCCGGGGACGAACAGGCCCACGGCGGCGGCCAGGAGGATGGCCGGCCGCTTCCTCCAGGGGCC
Organism: Acidobacteriota bacterium; assembly: GCA_022711665.1. Lineage (GTDB taxonomy): Bacteria > Acidobacteriota > Aminicenantia > Aminicenantales > Saccharicenantaceae > RBG-16-66-30. Next base: position 239,771 of record JAKLEN010000002.1, read on the forward strand.
GGTCCGGAGCGTCATGGCCGCGGGTCTCACGCCGGTCCGCCCCGCGGCCTATCGCGTCCCGTAGGATTCGACGATCGACTGGTAAACGAGGGCCTTGAACTTCGCCTGGGCGTCGCTCCCGGTGGCCGGCAGCAACTGGGTCATGAAGACGGCCACCAGCTTCTCGACCGGGTCGACCCAGTAGGACGTATGATAGGCGCCGCTCCAGCCGTAGGCCCCGACGGTCCCGGGCTCGCCGCTGCGGCCGAGCTCCCGGGTGACCCAGAAGCCCAGGCCGAAGCCGTTGCCCGAGCCGCCGTAGAGCGGCCCGCAGTGGTCGACGGTCATGAGCTCGACCGATTTCGGGCTGAGGATGTGGACGCCGCCCCATTCCCCGCCGCTCTGGAGCATGAGCAGGAAGCGGGCGTAATCCTCGGCCGTGGACAGGAGCCCGGCGCCGCCGGCATAGCAGAGCCGCGGTCCCTGGGCATAGGCCCGTTCTTTCGGATCGGCGACGGCCTCGGCCTTGCCGTCCGGACCGATGCCGTAAACGGCGCTGAGGCGCCCGGCCTTCTCCCCGGGCAGGAAGAACGAGGTGTCGGCCATGGCCAGCGGCTCGGTGATCCGGGCGCGGATAAAATCGGCCAGGCTCATCCCCGAGACGACCTCGACCAGGTAGCCGAGGATCTCGTAGTTGTAGCCGTAGACCCACTTCTCGCCGGGCTGGGCGTCGAAGGGCAGCGCGGCCAATTTTTTCACGTACGTTCCGACGGGCTGGGGCCGGTCGGCCAGGAACCAGCCCTGGAGCCCGGCCGCCTTGTAGAGGTCCCCGGCCGGGCCGTTGCCGTAGGAGATGCCGGCCGTGTGGGTCAGCAGGTCGCGGATGGTGATCTGCCGCTTGGCCGGGACGACCCTGTAGCCCGGCCCCTTTTTGGCCTTGTCCGGGACGGCCACGGTCGTGGCCTTGAACTCGGGGATGTACTTGCCCACCGGGTCGCCGAGCAGGAGCCTGCCCTCCTCGAACAGGATCATGACCGCGACGCCGGTCAGGGCCTTGGTCTGCGAGGCGATGCGGAAGATGGCGTCGGTCGTCATGGGCGCGCCCGTCGCCGGGTCGAGCCGGCCGCAGGCCTGGAGGTAGGCCACCTTGCCGCCGCGGGCGACGAGCGTCACGACGCCGCCGAGCCGGCCTTCGTCCACGTACTGCTGCATGACCGCGCCGATGCGGGCTAGCCGCTCGCTCGACAGGCCGACGATCTCCGGCCGGGCCCGCGGCAGGTCGGCCGCCAGGGCCGGCAGCGCCAGGCCGATCAGGACGGCCGCGATCGCGACCCTCAGGGAATACTTCCGGTTCATCCGCGCCTCCAGGAGCTTCGGGATCATTCCTGCTTATACCAGAACGGCCGATATCCCGTCAAAAGGGGCCGGCGGGGCCTCCCGGGCCGCCCCGGGAAGGGGTCGGACGGACGGACGGGCCCCTGGCGCCGCGCCTTGTCCCGGTTTCCCGATATCCGTATAATGGGAGGCCATGCGCCGCCCGGCGAGCCCCGCGAAAGGACGATAGCCCATGCGCCTTCAGGTCGTCGACTGGATCATCGTCGCCGTCATCATGCTCATCTGCTTCGGCCCCGCCCTTTTCTTCCGCAAACGCTCGGGCAAGAGCACGTCGGAATTCTTCGGCTCCGGCCGGGCCGTGCCCTGGTGGCTGGCCGGCCTGTCCATGGTGGCCACGACCTTCAGCAGCGACACGCCGAACCTGGTCACGGACATAGTCCGGCGCAACGGCGTCGCCGGCAACTGGGTCTGGTGGGCCTTCACCCTGACCGGCGTGGCCACGGTCTTCTTCTACGCCCGGATGTGGCGCCGCTCCGAGGTCCTGACCGACCTCGAATTCTACGAGATCCGCTATTCGGGCAAGGCGGCCGGCTTCGTCCGGGGCTTCCGTTCGGTCTACCTCGGCTTCTTCTTCAACTGCATCATCATGGCCACGGTCAACCTGGCGGCCTGCAAGATCGCCGCCGTCCTGTTCGGCTTCGAGCGCTGGCAGACGCTCCTCTTCGTCGGCCTGCTCAACGTCGTCTTCGCCGCGATGACGGGCCTCTGGGGCGTCCTGGTCATCGACATGGTCCAGTTCTTCGTCAAGATGACGGCCGTCATCGCCGCGGCCTACTTCGCCGTCCGCGCCGTCGGCGGCATGCCGGTCCTCATCTCCAAGCTTGCGGCGACGCCCGGCCCCGGCGGCCTCAACTTCCTGAGCATGCTGCCGGATTTCAAGAGCAACTGGGACCTGGCCATCGCCATCTTCATCATGCCCCTGGCCGTCCAATGGTGGGCCGTCTGGTACCCCGGGGCCGAGCCGGGCGGCGGCAGCTACATCGCCCAGCGCATGCTGGCCTCCAAGTCGGAGAAGGATTCGCTCGGCGCCGTGCTGTTCTTCAACGTCGCCCACTATGTCCTCCGGCCCTGGCCGTGGATCCTCGTCGGCCTCTGCTCCCTGATCGTCTTTCCGCAGCTCAGCGATATCCAGAAGGCCTTTCCCCATCTCGATCCGAGCCTCATCGGCCACGACATCGCCTACCCGGCCATGCTCAAGTTCCTGCCGGTCGGCTTTATCGGCCTGATGGTCGGCGGCCTCATCGCCGCCAACTCCTCGACCAACCTGACCCACCTCAACTGGGGCGCATCGTACCTCGTTCACGATTTCTACCGCCGCTTCATCAACAAGACGGCCACGGAGAAGCACTACGTCCTGGTCGGACGGCTGGCCACGATCGCCCTCTTCTTCTGCGCCGGCGGGCTGGTGTTCATCCTGGACACGGCCAAGGACTCGTTCGATATCATCCTTCAGGTCGGGGCCGGAACGGGCCTGCTCTACCTCGTCCGCTGGTACTGGTGGCGGGTCAACGCCTGGTGCGAGGTCAACGCCATGATCTCGTCCTTCGTCTTCTCGGTCCTGCTCCTTGTCCTGCGCAAGTTCGGCCTCTTCGTCCCGACGCACTACGCCCTCATCCTGACGGTCGTGGTGACCACGATCACCTGGGTCCTGACGGCTTTCCTCGGGCCGCAGACCGACGGGGAGACGCTGATCAGGTTCTACCGGAAGGTCCGGCCGATGGGGCCGGGCTGGAGGAAGATCCGCGAGCGGGCGGGCCTCTCCGAGGCCGAGGCCAAGGCCGCCGGCGACAGCTTTCCCCTAGCCCTCGTCGGCTGGGTCTCCGGCTCGCTGACCATCTGGTCGGCGCTCTTCACGGTCGGCAACGTCCTCTACGGCCGCTGGCTCTACGCGGGCCTGCTCTTCGCCGTGTTCATCGGGGCCGGACTCGTCCTGATCCGGGTCATCAACCGGCTCTGGTCGGGCGGCAAGGCCCCGGCCAAGGCCTAGCTGGCCGGGGGCGCGGCTGCCGCAGCGTGATGAGAGATGTTGCAGGATCCGATACCCTGAGGAAATGATGGCTCGGACTCGGCCGCGAACTGACTGGGGCCTGATCCTCGCCCTGGGCAGCCTGTGGGGGCTGTCCGAGGCCGCCCCGGGCCTGTCCCTCCGCCAGTGCGCTTCGACCGCGGCCGGCCCGCTCCTGACCGGCGCGGCCCTCTTCTTCCTGGCCGCGGCCCGGGCCGTCTCGTCCCGCTGGCAGGCGGCCGCCGCCATGGCCGGCGTAGCCGCCAGCTTCAAGCTCTTCGACGCCCTGCTCCCGGGCCCGCCCGCTTTTCCCGGAGCCCTCGGCAACCCCGTCTTCGCCATCGTCATGGAAGCGGCGGCCTTCGTCCTGATCCTCGGGCTGATCAGCGAGTCCGCGGCGGGCACGGCGGCCGGGCAGGGCCTGGCCGGCGGCCTGGCCGCCCTCCTCGCCGCCGGCCTTTTCCCCCTGGTCAAATACGCCACCGGCGTCGCGGCCTGCGTCACCGGCGCGGGCCTTCCCCTCTCGCTCTACCACGCGCCGCTCGCCGCGGCCCTCTCGGCCCTGGCCGTGCCCCTGGGCTTCCGGGCCGGGGCGGGCCTGGCCGCGTTAGCCGGCCGGCCGGAAGTCCCGGTTGACTCGCCGGCCCAGCGGTCCTAGACTGTCGGTGCAGAGGGACTGAATCCCGAGGAAGGGGGACGGCCATGCACGCGCGCATGCTCAGGATGCAGGTCAAGCCCGAGCGGATCGACGAGGCCGCCCGGCTATTCTCCGAGGATGTCGTTCCCGGCTGCCGCAGCCAGCTGGGCTACCGGGGCGCCTATTTCCTGGTCGACCGCAAGATGGGCGAATGCGTCCCGATCACCCTCTGGGACTCCGAGGAGGCCATGCTAGCCACGGAGGAGAACCGCTTCTTCCAGACCCAGCTGACGAAATTCCTGGGCCTCTTCCATCATAGCCTCTACCGCGAGGCCTACGAGATCGCGGTCGCCGATCGCGGCTGACCTTCCGGCCCTCCGGCCCGGGCTTTGTCCGCGGCCGCCGATTGTGCTATAAATCTCCCTCGACGACGCGTGCGAGGAGCTCGACAGGAAGCCATTCTGGATCCGATGACCGGCCTCGAAATGGATCGACAACACGTCCCCGGCGGACCGGAGGCCCCCGGCCGCATCCCGGTGAAGGTCCTCTATGAAACGGACGATTACCTGGCGGTCGACAAGCCCGAGGGCGTCGTCTCCGTCGCCTCCGCCGGCCGCGGCGGGCTGCCGGAGCTCGTCGCGGACGTGTTCGGCGGCAGGCTCTTTCCCGTCCACCGCCTCGACCGGGGCGCCTCGGGTGTCATCGTCTTCGCCAAGAACGCCGCGGCCCATCGCCACCTCAACGGCGAGTTCGACCAGCGCCAGGTCCGCAAGACCTACCTGGCCGTCGTCGACGGCGCCGTGGCCGTCAGCCGCGGCCAGATCAACGCTCCGCTCCGCGAGTTCGGCTCCGGCCGCATGGGCGTAGATCCGCGGCGGGGCAAGCCTTCGGCCACGGAATGGAAGGTGGCCGAGCGGCTCGACGGCGCGACGCTCCTTCGCGTCTCTCCGACGACGGGACGCCGGCACCAGATCCGCGTCCATCTCTATCATATAGGCCACCCCATCATCGGCGATCTCCGCTATGGCGACCGCGCCCGCCAGGAGCGCTTCCCCCGGCTCATGCTCCACGCCCTGTCCCTGGAGTTCGGCCTGCCGTCCGGCGAGCGCGTCGCCGTCGAAGCCCCGCCGCCCCCGTCCTTCGAGACGGTCGTCGCCGGGCTGCGGCGGTCCCGGGCCGCGTCCAGGACCGGCGCATGACCCGCCCGGGCGCGGCGGGCCTCTTCGTCCCCGGCAGCGCGGCCGGCGCCCCGCCAAAAACCCAAAAAAGGATCCCTTCATGACCCGGAACCCCGCTCGCACCGGACAGCCCGCCCGGGCCGGCCGGCCGTCCGCCTTCGCCTTCGCCCTGATCGTCTTTCTCGCCGTCCTGGCCTGTTACCTCGCGCTGCCGCCGTCCGGCGCCAGCGCCGCGCCCCGCCGGGCCGCCGTCCGGCCGGCCGCCGACGGCGCCAGGGCCTTCGCCGACATCGCCTTTCTCGCCTCCGGCGAGATGAAAGGCCGCAAGGCCGGCACGCCGGAATACCGCCGGGCCGCCGAATACGTGGCCGCCGAGATGAAGAAGGCCGGTCTCGAACCGGGCGGCGACAACGGCGGCTGGTTCCAGGAAGTCGTTTTCAAGCCCTGGTCGAATTTCGATCCGCCCACCCGGCTCGAGATCGTCGCCCCGGCCCGCCGGGCCTACTTCGCCGGCCGGTCCCGCGATTTCGCGCCCGTCAACGGCACGGGCTCGGGCCTGGTCCGCGGCCGCCTGGCCTTCGCCGGCTACGGCGTCGCCGAAAAGGACGCCTGGGACGATTACGCCGGGCTCGAGGCCAAGGGCCGGATCGTCGTCGTCATGCCCGGGCTGCCCGAAGCGCTCGGCGACAAGGCCAAGGCCGGCTGGACCCTCGCCGGAAAGGTCAAGGCCGCGGCCGCGCGGGGCGCCGTCGGCCTGATCGAGATGGACCTCTCGGTCCCCGACGAGCCCCGGCCGGCGGGCCCGCGCCAGAGGCCCGGGTTCCTGACCCCCGGCTCGGCCCCGGACGGCTTCGTCGTCATGCGGGCCGGCCGCGACTTCCTCGACGACGCCTTCTACGCCGACGGCGGCAGCTGGCGCGATCTCGTCAGCCGGACGCTGCGTCTCAAGAAGCCGTTCCCGGCGGCCCTCGGCACCGAGGTCGAGATGGAAGCCCACTTCGTTTCCGGCGAGCGGACGGCCCCGAACGTCGTCGGCATCATGCCCGGCGCGGACCCCAAGCTCCGGAGCGAGGCCCTGGTCGTTGGCGGCCACCTCGACCACCTCGGCGTCGGCCTCGACGGCTTTGTCTATCCCGGCGCCGACGACGACGCCTCCTCGGCCGCGGTCATCCTCGAGACGGCCCGGGCCCTCAGGGCCGCGGGCTTCAAGCCGCCCCGGACGATCGTTTTCTGCGCCTGGGCCGGCGAGGAACTGGGCCTCCAGGGCTCGCGCTGGTACGCCGAGCATCCCGCGAGGCCGCTCGACAAGACCGTCCTCTATCTCAACATCGACATGGTCGGCGCGGGCGACGGCGACTTCCTCATCGGCGGCCTGCCCGAGTTCACCGAGCTCTACGAGATCGTCAAGAAAGGCCTCGACGCCGAAACGCTCAAGCGTCTCAAGCCGCGGCCCAACTACCGCGGCTCGGACCACACCTCGTTCTGGAACAAGAACGTGCCGGCCGTCAGCCTGCGCACCGGCGAGGTCCTGACCGAGAAGCTCGACGACGAGCACCCCGAATATCACCGCCCCGGCGACGGCCCGGCCCGGGTCGACCCCGAGCTGCTGCGGCTGGCCGCCCAGTACCATTGCGACGTCCTCCGGCATCTGGCGGCCAGCCGGGAGGACCTCCTCGATCCCATCCACCGGACGATGTTCCTCCATCGCGACGCCCTGGTCGTCGACATGCACTGCGATACGATCTCCCGGGCCATGGCCGGCGAGGACCTGGCCAAGGACCTGCCCTCCGGCCACGTCGACATCCCCAAGCTCGGGCGCGGCGGCGTCGACCTGGAGGTCTTCGCCTGCTTCTCCCCTCCGCCCGGGACCGAAGCCGAGAAGCTCGGCGCTTCCCATGGGGTCTTCGCCCAGATCGAGGCCGTCCACGAGCTCGTCGGCAGGAACCCGGACAAGCTGGCCCTGGTCCTGGCGCCCCGGGACGCCGGCCTGGCCCGCAATGACGGCAAGACCGGGGTCCTCATCGGCATCGAGGGCGGCTACGCCATCGAGAACGATCTCGTCCTGCTGCGCGAGTTCCACCGGGCCGGGGCGCGGCTGATGACCCTGACCCATTGGACGGCCACCGATTGGGCCGACGCCTCGGGCGACCCGAAGCCCGTCCACGGCGGACTGACCGAGTTCGGCGAAAAGGTCGTGGCCGAGATGAACCGGCTGGGCATGATCGTCGACGTTTCCCACGCCGGCGACGAAACCTTCTGGGACCTGCTGCGGGTCTCCAAGGCGCCCATTGTAGCCTCCCATTCCGCCTGCCGGGCCCTTTCGCTTCATCATCGCAACCTGACCGACGAGATGCTCAAGGCCCTGGCCGAGAAGAACGGTCTCATCGGCGTCACCGTGCTGCCCGAGTTCCTGAACAGCGCCCTGGAGGGCAAACAGGACGAGGTCTTCGCCAGGGTGGCGGCCGAGATGGGCCTGCCCGGGGACTATGAGGCCCTGGACAAGGCCGAGCCGGCCAAGAGGGAGGCCTTCTACGCGGCGTTCAACAAGCGCTGGGCCGAAGCCAAGAAGGCCTTGCCCCGGGTGGACGTCGGCACGGTCGTCGACCACATAGATCACGTCGTCAAGGTCACCGGCGACTGCGACCACGTCGGTTTGGGCTCGGACTACGACGGCACGAGCGACACGCCCGCCGGCCTGGAGACGATCGGGCTGTTGCCCAACATCACCAGGGAACTCGTCCGCCGGGGCTACAAGCCGGCCGATATACGCAAGATCCTCGGAGGGAACTTCCTGCGCGTCTTCCAGGCCGTCGACCAGGCTAAAGGCAGGTAGGGCGGCCGTTCGATCCGCCGGCGCGCCCCCCCCCGGAGGCGGCCGCTCCCCTCCGGGACCGCGCCGAAAACTGTTGTTTTTGGCGGCGAAATCGATAAACTAGTATCTTATGATCCTGAGTGCCCATGACTGATGTTCCCGAGATCCCGGTCGGACCGGGCCCGGCCGCCGAGACGGAGCTCGAGGCTCCCGACATCCTGGACCGCTCCAGGCACCGCATTTCGCGCCGGGACATCGACCCCGACTGCCTCAAGGTCCTGTACCGTCTGAACGGCCACGGCTTCATCGCCTACCTCGTCGGCGGGGCCGTCCGGGACCTCATGCTCGGCCGCCGGCCGGCCGATTTCGACGTCGGCACCAACGCCCATCCCAACCAGATCAAGAAGCTCTTCCGCAACGCCTTCCTCATCGGCCGCCGCTTCCGGCTGGCCCACGTCCGGTTCCAGGGCGGCAAGGTCATCGAGGTGTCGACCTTCCGCCGCAAGCCCGACGAGGAAGAGCTGGCCGCCGAGCGCGAGGAGGCGGCGGCCCGGGCCGTCGAACCGGCCGAAGCCGCCCCGCCGGACGGGGCCGGCGAGACCGACGGCCGGCCCGATCAGACGGCCGGGAGCGAGGGCGAAGCGGCCCCCGAAGAAGCCGGGGGCGGGACGGCCGGCCCGCGGCCCGGCCGGCTGCCGCTCAAGCCCATCGCCTACGGCACGCCGCGCGAGGACGCCTTCCGCCGCGACCTGACGATCAACGCCCTGTTCTACGACATCGCCACGTTCTCGGTCATCGACTATGTCGGCGGCCTGGAGGACCTGGCCGCCGGCCGCATCCGCATCATCGGCGATCCGGACGTGAGCTACGCCGAGGACCCGGTCCGCATCTGGCGCGTCCTCCGCCACGCCTCGCGCCTCGGCTTCGGCATCGAGGAACGTACGGCCGAGGCCATCGCCCGGCACGTCCATCGGCTCGACTCCTGCTCGGGGGCCCGGCTCTACGAGGAGCTCAACAAGGACATGAAATCCGGCAGCATCCGGCCGTTCATCCAGGCCTGCCGGGCCCACGGCGTCCTGCCGCATGTCCTGGGGAATATCGGCGAGATCTATCAGGCCTCCGACAACGCCTTCGAGCGCCTGACCTTCCTTCTCGGCGCCCTCGACGCCTCCATCGGCTCCGGCGGGGCGCCCCCGCCCGAGGTGGCCTACGGGCTGCTCCTCTGGCCGTGGGCCGAGCCCCTGCTGGCGGCCATCCGCGGCGACAAGCCCAAGGTCCTTTACGACGCCTTCCGCGGCGTCGGGGCGGCGGCCACGGTGCCGAAGGCGCTGCTCCTCGAGACGGTCCATACCCTGGCCATCGTCGACCAGATGCTCCGCGCCCTGGCCGACGGCCAGATGCGCTGGGCGCTCAAGGAACGCCCGCATTACCCCGAGGCCTCGCGGATCGCGTCCCTCCTCGTCGAGGGGGCCTTCGGGACCTGCGAAGACCCGTTCTCGGTCATCTACCGCAATCGCTTCGGCGCCCGGCCGAGATCGAAGCCGCACCGGCACCGCCGCCGCAGAAAATCGGTTCCGCCGCCGCCCCCGGCGGACTGACACGACACCCCGAAGGAGACGCTCATGAGCTTCCCCCACGAACGGACGCTGACCCTGAACGGCCTGCGCTGGCCCCGCGTTTTGAGCTTCCTGGCCGGCGCGGGCATGATCACGGCCTCGATCATGACCATCGACCACTTCTTCAAGGCCAACTACCCCAAGACCATCTTCACCGGCTCCTTCTGCGACGTCAGCGCCTTCTTCAACTGCGACAGCTCGGCCTTCTCCGAGATCTCGCAGATCCTGGGCGTGCCGCTCGGCTTCTTCGGCGCGTTCATGGGCCTGCTCATCGTCCTGGGCGCGGTCTTCCCGTCGGCGGCCTTCGAGCGAACGAACAAGTCGCTCTCGCTCCTGAACGTGGCCGGCGTCGTCACGCTCTTCCTCTACTCGGTCTTCAAGCTCGGCAGCCTGTGCCTGCTCTGCTCGGGCTTCTACCTGTTCTCGATCTTCAATTTCATCCTCTTCGCCGTCTACGGCATCGACCGCGGGACCAGGAACCTGATCAAGCGCTGGGTCCAGCCGTCGTTCAAGCTGCTGGTCGTCTTCGCCCTGGCCGCTGCGGCCGGCGGCTACGCGATGATCCAGTACCACGACGCCCGCAAGGCCGCCCAGACGGGCACGTCGGTCAACATCGTCAAGCAGTTCTACGAGCTGCCCAGGGTGGCCGGGCCCTCATTCCTGTCGCCGTACTGGTCGGTCAAGTCGACCGACAGGTTCGAGGACGCCGCCATCCAGATCGTCGAATACACGGACTTCATGTGCCCGGACTGCCTCTACCTGAGCCAACAGATGGAGAAGCTGAAGAAGGACTTCGCCGGCAAGATCAACGTGGCCATCCAGTTCTTCCCGCTCGACGCCTGCAACGCCGTCGTGCCCGAGAAGGGCAACCTCCACCCCGGGGCCTGCGAGCTGACCTACATCGCCGCGGGGGCGGCCGGCCGCTTCGCCGAGATCCACGACGAGATCTGGGCCAACTTCGAACGGCGCAAGGATCCGGCCTGGCGCCGGGCCCTGGCCGAAAAGTACGGCGCGGCGGGCGCGGCCGGCGATCCGGCCGTCCGCGACCTGGTCAAGAGAATCATCGACACTGGCGCCGAGTACGAGAAGACATCGGACAAGTTCTCGCACGGCATCCGCTCGACGCCGACGGTGATCATCAACAACCGGATGATCATCGGCACGCTCCCCTACGAGCACCTCAAGGCCATCTGCCAGGCGCTGGTCGAGGAGCGCGAGGGCGGACCGAAGAAGTTCATCGAGAACTGGGTCGAACCCTCGCGCCGGAAGAAATAGCCCTTCTCCCGATCCCGGGGAGGCCCCTCTCTCCGGCCGGACGACGCTCAGAAATCCAGGCTGAACCTGGCGAAGACCTCGCTGCTGGCCGGCGCCGGCCCGGTGAAGAGGGGCGAGCGCCGGACGGTCTGGCGGCGGAACTCAAGGGTCAGCGCGGCTTCGATCCCGCCCCGTTCGTAGAAGGTGTAGCGGCCGCCGGCGGAGACGCGGCGGCGGACCGACCAGGCGCCCAGCGCGGCGGCCCGGGAGCCGTCGTCGAGGGCCTCGAAGCGGACGGCGGCCACGGCCGGATGAGCCAGACGCCGGCTCCGGCGGGCCCGGTAGTTGCGTCCGGCCGTCTCCTTCATCTCCTCCGTGACCAGCAGCCACGCCGCCGTGACCGAGAGGACCGATTCGCGGAAGCTACGGCCGAGGCCGGGCGCGTCGTCGCGGCGCAGGGCCTTCATGTATTCGGCGCTGAACTCGAGGTGCTCGAACCAGGGGAAGCTCAGGTACGAGCCGACGTTGAGCGTAGTCAGGCGACGGGCCAGACCGGGCTCGCTGGCCAGGGCGGCGGAGATCCGCCAATCGTCGCCGGCCGGGCTGGAAACGCCGGCCAGGATCCAGGAGTTCAGGCGCGGGACGTCGAACGCTGGGAAGTCCGGCACGGCCGGACCCAGGAGCCCCGAGCCGGCCAGATGGGCCGACCAGACGCGCCCCTTGTAGACCGTGGCCGAGAGGTCGGTCGAGCCGGGGATCCTGATCCCCGCCGTCAGTCCGACGGCCTTGGCTTCGTAGGCGTCTTGAGCCATGAGGTCGGTCGCCAGGTACGTCTCGAACAGGCCGAAGGGCTGGATCCGCTTGCCCAGGACCAGGTAGAGCGGCGTGCGCGGCACGGTGATGTCGAGATGGGCCTCGTCCACGGCAAGGACGGCATCGCCGCCGTTGAGCGGGTCGCCGATCCATTCGGAATTGAGGACGATGGTGGCCGCGAGCCAGCCGGCGACATCGGCCTCGACGCCGAGCTCGAAAGCCCGCAGATAGAGGTCCGTCGCGGCGGCCGGCCCTTCGGCTTTCCGCCAGCGGCCCTCTCCGGCCAGGTAGCCGGAGAGGTTGATCAGGTCGTACCACTTGGCCTCGGCCGGCGCGGCGGCCTGAAGGCAGGCGGGCCGGGCCGGGCTGGACGAGCGGTCCGGTGGCAGCAGCCCGGTCTGACCCGGGGCGGCGGGCGCGGGTCCAGGCATGAAGAGCGCCATGAGCGCCAGGATAAGCGGAGCGGTTCCCCGGCCCATCTTCCGGTTTCCCCGCCACATCTTGACATACCGCCAGAGGAGTGTCAACGCGCCGCGGACCGGAGGGCAGCCGACTCTGGAGCGCATCCGGCACGCCGGGCCGGGACGCTAATTCCCGAAGCGCCGGATTTTTCCTGTTCGGAACAGGGTTTTTCCACGAAAAGGTCCGAAATCCAGCCCCTTTAGCAGGTTTCGGGAGAAGTCGGTCAGCCGGTCGCCGGCCGCCCCGCCTGAAAGCCGGCCGGGGGACCATCGAGGACCCGCCCCTTTTCGGCATATTTCGAGGAAAACCTCGCTTTGCCGAAGACAAAAGGCCTCCGCGGGCCGCGAAAACAGGGCGATCAGCGGGATTGCCGCTTGCGTCGTTCGTAGGTTCTTCTTCAGCCGCTTGACATACCGTGTTATATACACTATTGGTTTATACACGTCCTAATGGGAAACGCTCCATGCGTTTCGAAAAAGGCCGGAGGCTAGATGACGGAACCAGACATCGGCAGGCTGGAAACGGAGATGAACCGGGGCTTCCTCCACATCCTCGTCCTGGCGCTGCTAGAAAAGAACATGTACGGCTATTCCATGGTCAAACACATCGGGTCCCTGGGCTACAAGGTCGAGGAGAATACCCTCTATCCCCTGCTCCGGCGGCTTGAAAAGAACGGCCGGATCGCCTCGAAGTGGGAGCTCGCCGGGGGCAGGCCGCGCAAGTTCTACGGCATCACGCCGGAGGGCCGGGCCCTTCGGACCGGGCTCCTGGAAATCTGGAGGCGCCAGGGCCGCGTGCTCGAGGAGATCGTCAAGGAGCGCCTGGCCGGCTGACAATCCCGACGCCCGGCTCAGGGCAGGAATTGCTGGGCGTCCGTGGCGATGGCCGTGCCCAAATAGAGATCGAGGGCCTTGGCCACGGTGAAGACGACGAACACCAGCACGATGACGGCCACGAGGATCAAAAGGACGGCCTGTGTGCCGGAGACCTTCCGGGCCAGGCCCTGCGGGGCGAGGACGTCCCAGAGGGACTTGCCGACGAAACCTATCATGATCATCAGGCCGAGGAACAGCCGATAGCCGTAGACGCGGCCGTGGGCCTCGTCCCGGGCGTCGATGTGGAAGAGGGGCGAGACCAGCCAGACGGCGAAGAGGAGCACGACCGCCGTCAAGCCCCAGGCCAGGATTTTTTTCCGGTCGGGCGGCGTCTTCATCGCCGGCCATTATATAAGAACGGGGGGCCCGTAGCCAGCCCCCGTTCCCGTCCGGATCCGAGGGCGGGCCTGCCGACCCCCGGAGAATGATGCGCGCCGGGGAACGCCGCGGGCGCCCCCCGGCGCGCTCGATATCGGTTCAGGTCAGTCCCGGTGCGGGGCGCAGAGCAACCCGTTGTTGTAGTTGTCCAGGACGGAGCAGAGGGGCTCGCCGACGCGCCAGGGCGACAGCGGTCCGCCGGCGGCGACGCCGCTGCCGACATAGTACGTCGCCATCCAGGCATCCGCGGCCGTGATCGCGGCCGAGACGCAGCCGGCGTCATTGCCGATCATGACGTTCAGCTTGGCGGCGACCAGCGCGGCGAACATGGTGTAGGTCTTGTCCCCGCCGACCGGCGCCTTCATCAGGGCGATGGCCTCTTCCATCGTGTAGGTCCGACCGCCGATCATAATGCTCGAGACAGGCCAGGCTTCGGGATGGTTCATCCAGTACCCCGGCGTCCCCGTTCCCGGGGAAGAGTTGGGGATGACCGAGAAGTCGAACCGGAGCAGGCTGATCTTGACGTAGCCGTTGATCAGGCCGGTATCGAGCGAGGGATGGTTCCCCCAGGTGTAATACGTCGGCAGCTGTTCCGAGATGATGGTGTCCGCGACGCCGCCCTGTTCCGCGCCCGGACGCTGGATGACGACGGTCTGAACGGCCCCGGCGGGGGTGGTGTACGTGATCGTCAGCCTCGGCCTCTGGGCGATCGTCGCATACTCGCTGCTGTAGTACGCCGTATACGGCGAGGTGGCGTTCTGCATCATCAGGAAGCCGTAGTTGGGATAGGTGCCGTTGACCCAGGCCTGAACGAGGGCTGTCAGGTCGACCGTCCGCCAGCCATAGACGTCGTTGACGAACGAGCCGACCACCCCGTCCCAGGCGCTGCCGAAATTCTGCCAGTTTACGCCCAGCTCGTCCCAGCCCTGCGTGATCCGGTACAAGGTCACCGTCTCCGTCGTCGTGTGGTGCTGGACGAAGATCGCGAACTCGGCGCTGTTGACGATCGAGCCTTGCGGGATGGTCACCTGGGCCGCGACAGGCGCGGCCGTCAGGGTCAGCAGGCAGGCCGCCGCGAACGGGAAAGCAACCAGTTTCAGGACCCTTTTGAACCCTTTATGCATGACATTCCTCCTTCTTGGATGATTGACGTTTTTTGACACGGTGTTCCCCAAAAAGGTGCTAAACTGTGATTCCCACCTCCCCGCTGACGCCGGAAACCAGCCCTTTCGAGCATTTGGAAACACTGGTCCCTCATATTCCTTTGAAACCCTAATAATCCATAGCGTATTAACCTCATCCTGTCAAGCGGCGAAGGCCACCTCAAACGGCTAATCTGTATAATATTTGGACAATCCGGCCTGAGGAACTTTTTTTCGCGAAGCGCCGGTGTTTTAGGGCGCCATACAAGCCGATTATCGTGATCTCTCGAAGCGCCCAAGGCCTGAGATAGAAGCCTGACATGGCGAACCTGACAATGCTCGGAACGGGTCTGATCGCACCGGCTTCGGGATGATCGCGGCCGCGGGCCAGGACGGGTGCGCGGCCGGGAAGGCCGAGGGCCGGACCGGGCGGCGCGGCGCCGCCGGAAGAAGAAGCGGCTCAAGCATAAATAAAGATGGACCTGACGCCATCTTGGAATTATGATTTGGCGGAAATGCCGAAAGAAGAGGGAACGACCATGATGAACACAACGCCCGCTCGCAGGAAATCCGCTTCCGGCCTCTGGCTTCCGGGCCTTCTCGCCTTTGCGCTCGTTCTGGGAGCCGTTGCGGGGTTCGGCCAGGAGATGCCCGGCCGGCCCGCTTCGCTCGACACGGCCAAGGCGCCGGCGATCGCCGCGCGCCGGGCCCATCTGATGGCCGCCGTCAAGGACGGGATCATCCTCATCCCGTCGCAGGTCAAGTCCCGCGAAAACCTCAATTTCGTCTACCTCACCGGGCTCAAGGAAGCCGACGCGGTCCTTCTCCTCGATCCCGCGGGGAACCCGCGCGAGACCATCTTCCGCCGCGCCGGCGGCGGGCCCGGGGCGCGGATCATGGCCGGCGAGCCGGCCGGCACGGCCAGACCCGGCGGCCCGGGCGGCCAGGTCACGGCGCCGAACGCCGCCGGGCCCGACCAAGGCCTGGTCGAGAAACCGGCAACGCAGCTTTCCATGGAGCTTATCCGCCTGGCCATGTCCGGCCGCCTGAAGCGCGTCTATCTTCCCCTGGCCGATCTCGACTTCCTGGCCCGGGCCTTCGGCGAGACCGGCCTGCCCAATCCCCTGTCGCAGGCGGAGGACCTGGTCAACATCGACCCGGCGATCTCGGAGCTGCGCCTGACCAAGGACGCCGACGAGATCGCCGTCCTGCGCCAGGCCATCGACCTCACGGCGGAAGCCCTGAACGAAACCTTCCGGGCCGCCGAGCCCAAGATGAGCGAGGTCGACCTGGCCGCCATCCTCCGCTACGCTTTCGACCGGCGCGAGACCGAGGACTCTTTCCTCCAGGCCGCGTCCGGCCCGAACTCGACGAACATCCACTTCGGGGCGACGTCCCGCCCCCTGACGGCCGGCGATCTCGTCGTCTTCGACGTCGGGGTCTGGCTCCGCGGCTACACCTCGGACATCAGCCGGACCATCCCGGCCGGCGGCCGCTTCACGGCGGCGCAGCAGGACATCTATGCCCTCGTTCTCGAGGCCGAAAAGGCCGGCTGCGCCGGGCTCGTCCCGGGCGTCACTTTCAAGGCCGTCCAGACCGCGGTCGAGGACATCCTGATGGCCGGATTGGAGAAGCTCGGCCTGGTCACGGACGTCAAGTCCCCCTGGCAGCGGCGTTTCTACATCCAGCACGGCTTCGGCCACGGCATCGGGCTGGACGTCCATGACGTCTGGAGCTGGCACAGCCCGCGCCTCGACCAGGTCGTCATGGCCCCGGGAATGATCATGACCATGGAGCCGGGGCTCTATTTCCCCGAAGGCCGCCTCGAGACCCTCAAGGGCAAGGCCCCCGAGGCCGAGATCGCCGCCTTCCGGGACAAGGTCGGGCCGGTCTACAAGAAGTACGCCGGCCTGGGCGTCCGCATCGAAGACGACGTCCTGATCACCGCGACCGGCAACGAGATCCTGTCGGACCGTGTGCCCAAGGAGATCGCCGCGATCGAGAAGCTGATGCGGGAGAAGAGCGCCTTTAACCTTATGAAGTGAAGGAAGGGCCGGGCCCGCCTCCGGCCCCAGGCGGGTCTGGGCGGGTCCGGCCCCTCACTGCCGTCTCTCTATCTCGCCGGGGCGATGGAGATCATCGCCCGCAGCGCCCGGAAGCCCTGGATGTAATCGTCCGCCGTGAAGGCCAGGGTCCGGGCGTCAAGCCTTTGGGCGCCCGGGATCATGGCCCCCATGTCGGCCTGGGCGGAGACGTGATAGGCCAGCTCGAAACGACAGGGCGCCGCGAGCTTGAAGGGCTTGGCGCCGGAGAGCTTTTTCAGGGCCTCCCGGGCGCCGGCCTCGATCTTCTGGCGGACCTCGTCCATCGGCAGGAGCTTGGCCGCCAGCCGTCCATAGGCCTCCTTGACCGCGACCGTCACGACGTCCGGCCCCAGGACCTCCCCGGTCTGCCGGCAGACGGCCGTGTCGCCGGTGACCAGGACCACCGGCACTCCGTAATACCCGGCGATGGCCGCGTTCAGGCCCAGCTCCGGCAGCTCGAGGCCGTTGACCTTGATGCTCCGGACGACGCTCCCCGAGATGGTGTGGTCGAGGATGGCGTTCTCGGTCCCGGCCTTGGCGTGGTAGCCGAGGAGGAAGCAGGCCTGGAAGGAGGCATCGATCCCCTGCATCATCGACAGCGGCTTCGGCGTGCCGGTGATCAGCGTCGCCCGGGGATCGAGATCGCCGGCGACGATATTCCGCATCGAGCCGTGGGAATCGTTGACCACGACCTCGGTGGCGCCGGCCAGGAACGCCGCCTGGACGGCCGCGTTGACGTCCTGGGCCATCCATTTCCGGGCGTTGGCGTACTCCGGATTGCCGGCCGAGGTCTGCTCGGAGTTGACGACCCCCCAGATGCCCTCCATGTCCACCGAGATGAAGATCTTGAGCGGCGGCTTGGGCGCGGGCTTCGTCTGGGCGCCGGAGGGGGGCGCGAAAGCCAGGCCGGCCGCCAGGGAAGCGAGAGCGAAGAGAACGAGCCAGGTCGGTTTCATGTTGACTCCTTATAGCAGGTGGAATGCGTTCCGGTTGGATGCTGGGATCGCTGGGGAGGTCCGGAGACGGCGCTTGTCCGCCCGCCGGCCGGCGGGCCCGGCCGGGGCGCCTTCCGCCCCGGGCAACGCTCGCGGTCGCAGAACCGGCAGGCCGTGAAGCCTTCCTCCGAAGGGAAGAAGATCCCGGAAACGGACTTGCGCGGCACCATCAGCAGGCTCTCGGTCAGCCGCACGCCGACGATCCTTTCCGTATCGCCGAAGAGGGAGAAGAGCTTCGGCTGCTCGGTGATGGGCCAGTCGGCGAGCGACCCCGGGCTGAGGCTGGCCAGGCCCCGGACCCCGTGTCGGTCTTCGAGATGGCGGGCCAGCCAGGCCGCGGCCTGGTCCAGCACCGCGTTGGCCATCTCCTCGAGGCAATACTGCCTGAGAAGATCTCCCTGGGCCGCGGCCGCCAGCTCGAGCTCCGGGCCGACCGTGATGATGTAGGGGAAAACCTTGTGGACCCGGTCCAGGTTTTTCCGCAGGATGGCGCTCCGGAAGACGACGCCGTCGAGCTCGACCGTCCCCTCCCCCGTCGTTCCGACACAGGCGGTCGCGGCCGCCGCCCGGGGCGCGAGGAGCCCGCGGGCCAGGCCGATCAGCTCGTCCAGGGACGCGGCGGCCGCCCGCGCCGGATCGAGCCGCAGTCGCGCCGCGGTTTCCGCGGGATCGAGGGTCACGGGGATCCGGTCGATCGTCTCCATGGGCAGGGCTATCATACCAAATCCGGGGCGGAAAAGACTTTCCCGGATTTCAAAGAAAGGTTCTTCTCCCATCTCCGGGATCCCCTCTCGCGGCGGCGAGGTGCGTTGCCTCGATGATCCCCGTTGCTGGAGAGGGGGACCGGCAGGGAGCGTAGTCGTCGAAGCGACCATCAGAAGCATGGCGGAGCGACTCGTAGCCATGCTTCTGGGAAATATCGGAAGAAAGCGCTTTCCGAAGATATTTCTCAGAATCCCGGCCTCGAGTGCTCGGCCGTGATTCTGACCTCCGCTCCCCAGAGTCCGCTCCGCGCCGGCCGAAGAGAGGGATCCTCCCGGAAATGGGAGAAGAACAAAAAAAGGGAGTACGGAAGGGAAGGCCCTCAGGCCACGGCGGGGCGGGCCGGCACTACGGCGGGATCGATCGGGGCCGCGGTCAGGGCTTCTTGCCGCGTTTCTTCCTGGCGTAAATGCCGAGCGAAACCAGCCCGGCTCCTAGGAGCGCGATGGCCGTCGGTTCGGCGACGGAACGGACCGGGCCCCGGTCGCCGTGCCTGCGGCGCGGGCCGAGATCGGCGGCCGACGCGAACGACGCGACAGCCAGCAGGATTAAGATAATCTGAACCGCTTTTTTCACAGATGGCCTCCCTTATCCCTTTTCCTTCGCTGATTTATTATCGCCGAGCCCGGAGCGTTTGTCAATCCCCCCGCCCTCCTCGCCGGGACCCCTGAGGGCCCATAGCGCCAGGCCCAGGAGCACGAGCCCCAGGCCGAAAAAGATGAAGCCGCCCGACTTGTGCAGGAACCCGCCGTCGATGATCCGCATGTCCACGAAATACGAGAGCAGGTAGAGGATGACGATGCGGGCCCCGTTCTTGAGGATGGAGACGGGGAACACGGCCAGGGCCAGGATCGATTTGCGCGACCGGCCGCGCAGGAACATCTGCCCGGCCAGGACCGCCGTGATCAGCAGGGCCAGGGTGGAGCGGATGCCGCTGCACTGGAAAGCCACCTGCAGGTCGAAGCCGGGCAGGAGGAAAACCGCCCCCTCCTGGACGAACGGCACCCGGAAGGCCCGGAGCAGGAGCGCGGTCACGCCCGTGGACCCCGCGACCAGGGCGGCGACGATCCCGGACATCCAGGCGAGAGGCAGAGGGATCATGAACCCGAGGAACAGGAAGGGGAAGAGCGCCCGGACGAAGGCCTTCCGGCCGAACAGAAGCAGGAAGCCGCCGGCCATGACGAGAAGGCCGGCCAGGGCGACGAGCCCGGCGTGTTCGACCGGACCGGGCCCGCGGACGGCGTCGACGGCCAACGCCAGGAGCCCGGCGGCCAGGCAGGCGCCGCCTCCCGCCGGGGATCCCGGCCCGCCGCGAAAAAGGACCTTCCGCCGGCCGTACAGTATGGCCGCGCTTATGACCGGGACCAGGGGGATGTGGCTGTAAAATTCGGGCGGGCGCCCCTGCAGGACCAGGAAGGCCAGGGGGCGGGCCATCAAAGCCAGGGCGACGGCGGCGCAGACCAGGAAGGCCCTCACTTTCCAGGGATGCGGCAGCGCGGATCGGTTGGGCCGGTTCAAGGCGGTTCGCGGGCATCTTAGGCCAGCGCCCGCCCCGTGTCAATGCCTGGCGCTTGACTTGCCCCCGGGTCAATGCTATCTCTTTGAAATCTTCGAGCCGGGCGAAAGAACGAGCGGAGGCGGCAGATGGACTTCACCAGGGATGCCCTCAAGATCGACTGCGGCGTGGAGGCCGGGCGGATCGCCGCGTTCATCGGCGAGCAGGCCCGGGCCATGCGACGCCGGGGAGCGGTCATCGGCCTGAGCGGCGGGGTGGATTCCGCGCTGTCCGCTTCGCTGTCGGTCAAGGTCTTCGGCCGGGACAGGGTCCTGGCCCTCCTCCTGCCGGACAAGGAATCGAGCCCGCAGAGTGCCGAGTTCGCCGCCCGGGAAGCGGCCCGGCTCGGGATCGAAGCGCTGACGGTCGATATCACCCCCATGCTGGAGGCCTTCGGGACCTACGAAAAGCGGGACGCCGTGGCCCGGGCCGTCCGGCCGGAATTCGGCCCGGACTGGAAGCTCAAGATCACGCTGCCCGCCGACGTCCTGGACAGGGACGGTTACAACTTTTTCACTCTGACGACGATCGACCCGCAGGGCCGCTCGAGGGCCGACCGCCTGAGCAACGACCAGGCCCAGGGCATCATCGCGGCCACCTGCACCAAGCACCGGATCCGCATGATGGTCCAGTATTATTACGCCGAGAAAGCCAATTACCTGGTCTGCGGGACGACCAATCGGAGCGAGTCCCTCCAGGGGCTGTTCGTCAAGTACGGCGACGGCGGGGTGGATATCGAGCCCATCGCCCACCTCTACAAGAACCAGGTCTTCCAGCTGGCCGAGTTCCTGGGGGTCATCCCCGAGATCCTCGATCGCGCCCCCTGCCCGGACACCTACAGCGCCCCGGTCACGGACGAGGAGTGGTTCTTCCGGATGCCCTTCAAGACCCTCGATCTCCTCCTCTTCGCCTGGGAGAACAAGATCGGCATCCCCGAGGTCTGCCGGGTCATGAAGCTCCGGGAGGACCAGGTCGGGAGGGCCTTCCGGGATTTCGCCAGCAAGCACCGGACGACCGAGCACCTGAGGCGCCTCCCCCCCTGCCTGCCGTGAATACTCAGAGAGAAAGGCTGCCATGAACACCATCTCCGTCATCGGGACCGGCTACGTCGGCCTGGTCACGGGCACGTGCCTGTCCGAGTTCGGCCTGAATGTCGTCTGCATGGATACGGACGCCGCGAAGATCCGCGATCTCGAGCAGGGCCGGGTCCCCATCTTCGAGCCCGGCCTGCCGGCGCTCATCGCCAAGAACGTCGCCGCCGGACGCCTGCGGTTCACGACCGACATGGCCGCGGCCGTCTCGGCCGCGCCGGTGATCTTCCTGGCCGTGCCCACCCCCCCCGGGGAGGACGGATCGGCCGACCTCCAGCACGTCCTGGCCGCCGCGGACGCGATCGCCCGCCACATGACGGAGTACAAGGTCATCGTCAACAAGAGCACGGTCCCCATAGGGACGGGGCGCCGGGTCCGGGAGGTCGTCCGGGCCGGCCTCGACCGGCGGGGCGCCGGACTCGATTTCGACGTCGTCTCGAATCCCGAGTTCCTGCGGGAGGGCTCGGCCATCCGCGACTTCATGCACCCGGACCGCATCGTCATCGGCAGCGACAACGCCAAGAGCCGGGAGATCCTCCGCGAGATCTACAACGTCCTCTACCTCATCGACACGCCCTTCATCTTCACCTCGCTGGAGACGGCCGAGCTGGTCAAGTACGCATCCAACGCCTTCCTGGCCACGAAGATCGCCTTCATCAACGAGGTGGCCAACCTCTGCGACGCCGTCCGGGCCGACGTCCGCGACATCGCCAGGGCCATGGGCATGGACGGCCGGATCGGCAAGTATTTCCTGCACCCGGGGCCCGGCTTCGGCGGCAGCTGCTTCCCCAAGGACACGAAGGCCCTGGTCAAGATCGGCCAGGAGCACGGCGTCAGCATGAGCATCGTCGACTCCGTGGTCAGGGCCAACGAGTTCCAGCGGCATCGCATGGTCATGAAGATCGAAGCCGGGCTGGCCGGCCTCGAGGGCAAGGTCGTCGGCGTCCTCGGCCTGGCCTTCAAACAGGGCACGGACGACGTCCGCGAGTCGTCGTCCATCCCCATCATCCGGGAGCTCGCGGCCGGCGGGGCGGCCGTCCGGGTCTACGATCCCCAGGCCATGGACAACGCCCGGAAGCTGGCCCTGGCCGGCCTCGACGCCCTGACATACTGCGCGGACGAGTATGACGCGGCCGCGGGCGCCGACGCGCTCGTCATCCTGACCGAGTGGAACCAGTTCCGGCATCTCGACCTGGCCCGGATCGCCCGGGCCATGCGCGGCCGGCGCTTTTTCGATCTCCGGAACCTCTACGAGCCAGACGAGGTCGCCGGCTCCGGGCTGATCTACGAAGGCCTCGGCCGGCTGCAGGCCTGATCCGGGCGCCGGGCGGGGCCGCCCCCCCCGGCTCAGCCGATCTTGTTCAGGAGCAGGCAGAGGGCCCGGTAGGTGGTCGCCTGGGCCCAATGGAGCATCGGGGTCCTGGCTTTGACGAAGGGGTACTGCCGGTAGTAGAAGAACCCCCGCGGGTCCTGCATGTGATCGATGGTCCAGTTCGCCGTTTTGACCGCCAGGTCCAGCGAGGCCCCGTCGAGATCCGAGAAATTCGCCAGGGTCTCGATCGCCTGGGAGGCGCATTGGCTGTCGATGGGATAGGCCCGGTTGTGATAGTACTTGGGCCGGCCATTGGCCTCGATGAAGTGGTCCTTGAAGAAGGCGAAGCCCCGCCGCAGGTTGTCGTCGAAGGACCGGTCCCCGGTCGATTCGATGTAGCACTTCAGCGAATCCAGGTTATAGCCGGTGTGGAAATTGTCGATCCAGCGGGTGTCCTCGGCCTGGCCGTAGAACCAGGCCCCGTCGGGGAGCTGCCGGGAACAGCTGTAGATCATGGCCTCCCTGGCGACATCGACATACGTCCGGTCCCCGGTGAGCTTCGCCGCCCGGGCCAGCATCGAGGCGCCGAGCATGTTCGAGTTGTGGATGGATTTCTGCAGGAAGGCCACGTAGCTCAGGCAGGTCCCCTGCTCGGTCTTTTCCCGGGGCAGGTCGAGGATCCAGCGGCAAACGCTCCTGGCGACGTCCAGGAAGCGTGACTCGCCGCCGATCTCATAGGCGTCGAGGTAGGCCTGGCCGATCAGGGCCGTCCAGACGATGATCGGGGCATGCTTCGGGAGCTTTCCCGTCCGGCTCGAGAAGTCGAAGGCATTGCCCCAGCTGTGGGTCGAGAAGCCGGGCTCCTTGTGGACGTCGAGCCAGTCCAGGCAGGCGGCCGCTTTCCGCCGGTAGTCCTGGTCGCCCGTGGCTTTGAACCTCTGCAGATAGCCCCAGGCCATGTAGCCGCGTCCCTTGGTCGATTCCTGCGGCCGGACGCCCAGGAGGGGCCGGAGGTTCAAGGGGCTCTGGCGCACGAGCTGCTGCAGCAGCCGCTCCAGGAAGAGGTTGTGGAAAGTCAGGGGCCGGAGATAGGAAGCCAGCCCGTCGAACGGCTCGTATCCCTTGTATTCATGGGCTTCGACCCATTTCTCCAGGCGATCGACGCTGCCGGCCAACTTGGCCTTGAAATCCAGATCGTTCACGTGGACCTCGCTCTCCCCGGTCCGGTCCCGGCGGACGGGCTCCGGGAATCCGCTTTTATCCCGAATCGCGGCGCCTGTCAATGATACGCCCCGGGCGTGACCCGGGCTCCGCTCAGATCCTGATGAGGATCTTCCGCTCATAGAGCCAGAAGCACAGGCCCCACATCAGCCCCCAGACCCCCAGATCGACCAGCAGCCGGGCCGTGAGGCCTCCCAGCCAGCCGGCGGTCGCCAGCCCGAATGGCTCGACGATCCGCCGCAGCCACTCGCCCCCGCCCGAATAGGCAAAAAGGTAGATGAAGATCGGATTGGCGC
The DNA here is from genome assembly GCA_022711665.1 of Acidobacteriota bacterium. GTDB lineage: Bacteria > Acidobacteriota > Aminicenantia > Aminicenantales > Saccharicenantaceae > RBG-16-66-30. The sequence continues at coordinate 263,633 of JAKLEN010000002.1, forward strand.
CGACGCAGGCCAGGAGGGCGGCCCCGGGAACGGGCCGCGGCCCGTCGAACAGCCGACAGGCCAGGGCCAGGGCCAGGAGGGCGAGTCCCACGCCCACGAGGACGAACGAGCTCGTGCAGAGGCGCCTGATGACAGGCGTGACCGGGTCCAAAGCCAGGCCGGCGACGGCCGCCAGGACGCCGGCCAGGGCCAGGGTTCTGACCGCCCGGGGCGTCGCCCCGCCGCGACGGAGCGGGCCCGCGGCCAGGACGCCGGCCAGCACGAAGACCGCCGCGGGGACGACGTCGAACGTGACCCAGCCGCCTTCGGAGAGGCGGCCGAAGAGCCGCAGGTCCACGTAAGACCCGAAGTTGCGGCCGGCGGTGAACGGCTGATCGAAGCCCGGCACGGCCCAGAGCCGGTAGAGGAGCTCCGTCGCCAGGAGCAGACCCAGGGCGAAGCCCGCCTGGAGCCGGGCCGGGGCCTTAAGGAGCAGGAAGCCGATAAAGCCCGCCAGGGCCAGCTGCGGCAGGACGTCCAGAAGGAATTCGCCCCGCCCGCCGCTCTCGACCGGGCTGATCAGGGAGAGCGCCCAGCCCAGGGCAAAGAGCAGGCCGGCGCGCCGGGCCGCGCGGCCGAGCGTCGCCATCCAGGTCTCTCCCGCCTCCCATCGCCGCCGATAGGCGAAGACCATCGCCGCTCCGCTGATGAACAGGAAGAACGGCAAACCCAGGTCCCAGAGCCGGAGCCCGTGCCAGGGATGGTGCTGGAACTGCAGGCCGATGGCCCGGAGGACGGGGCCGCCCTTCGCCGACGAGGCCAGGATGTCGGCGAATCCCGTCGTTTCGCCGATCAGCAGGAACATCACGGCGCCCCGGAAGAAATCGAGCGAAAGGAGCCGCGGACCGGGCCCGCAGAGGCTGTTCGACGCGGCTTTCACGGCTTGACTCCCGCCGATCATTGTCCATATTCCGGCGCCCGGGCACAAGCCCCCGCGGCCTCGCCCCGGCGTTTCCTTTCCCGCGCCGGTCGTGTAGAATGGTGTCCCATCCCAAAGGAGCCCGAACGATGCTGGACCGGCGGCTGGCCGCGTTGCTGATCCTGCCGGTCCTGTTCGGCTGCAAAGGAAAAGCCGTGGACCCCCTTCAGGAATCCTATCGCGCCCTCCGGTCCGTCCCCCGGGAACGGTGGGACCGGCTGGCCGGAAAGAAGATCTTTTTCGGGCACCATTCGGTCGGCCGGAACATCCTCAGCGGCCTCGAGGACGTCATGCGGGCCGAGCCGTCGGTGCGGCTGGTCCTGCGGGAAACGTCCGATCCGCGGGACTTCGGGGGCCCGGTCTTCGCCCATGCCACGGTCGGCCGGAACGGCGATCCCGCCGGGAAGATCGACGAGTTCCGGCGGCTCCTGGACGGCGGCCTGGGCCAGGCCGCCGACATCGCCTTCTTCAAGCTCTGCTTCGTCGACGTCGGCCGGGCCTCGGACATCGACGCCATCCTGGATCATTATGACCGGACGCTGGCCGGGCTGGGCGCGAGATACCCCGGCCTGCGGATCATCCCGGTCACCGTGCCCCTGACCAATCAGGCCCGGGGGATCAAGGCCAGGATCAAGAGATTGCTCGGCCGCGGGCCCGCGGTCCGGGCCGACAACGCCAGGAGGAACGCCCTCAACCGCCGCATCCGGGAGCGCTACGGGGCCGCGGTCTGGGACCTGGCCGGCGCCGAGGCCGGCGCCGGGGCGGGGCCGGAGGCCGCGTCCGACGGCGAGGGGGAAAGCCTGGCCCTCCTGAACCCGGCCTTCACGACGGACGGCGGGCATTTGAACGCGGTCGGGAGGCAGGTCGTCGCCATCGACCTCCTTCTCCACCTGGCCTCGCTCGACCTCCGCTAGGTCCGCGCTGGGCCGCCTTGACAGGCGCTTTCCCCCCTAGGTATATTACGGCCGTCCCGGGGGACGCATAAGATCGCCGGGACGGAGAAGCGGGAGAACCCATGGCATTTTCGAAGAAGGACATCCAGATCGATCCCGGTCGCGAAACCGAGCGCCTGGTCGGAGAGATGCGCCGCGTCGTCGGCGCGAAGCTGCGCAAGCGCGGCGCCGTCGTCGGCATCAGCGGGGGGATCGATTCGAGCGTCTGCCTGGCCTTGAGCGTCCGGGCCTTCGGCCCGGAGCGGGTCCTGGGCCTGACCATGCCCGAGTCCGACTCCAACCCGGAGAGCGCCCTCCTGGCCAGGAAGCTGGCCCGGACGTTCGGCGTCGCCTACCTGGTCGAGGACATGACCGCGGCCCTGGCCGGCTTCAACACCTACCGCCGGCGCGACGAGGCCATCAAGAACGTCTTCCCCGAGTATGACGCCACCTACCGGGCCAAGATCGTCCTGCCCTCGGCCCTGGGAGAGAAGGACCAGCTGAACGTCTTCCGGCTGACGATCATCTCCCCGGAAGGCGAGGAGAAAACGGAGCGGCTGCCGCTCGCGGAGTACCTCCAGATCGTGGCCGCCTCCAACTTCAAGCAGCGCAGCCGCATGTCCATGCTCTACTACCACGCCGACCGGCTCAACTACGCCGTCATCGGCACGGGGAACAAGAACGAGCACGAGCAGGGCTTCTTCGTCAAGTACGGCGACGGAGGGGCCGACATCAAGCCCATCGCCCACCTCTTCAAGACGCAGGTCTACCAGCTGGCCGCCTTCCTGGGCGTCCCCGAGGAGATCCGCAGGCGCACGCCCACGACCGACACCTACAGCGCCGAATGCACCCAGGAGGAGTTCTTTTTCCGGGTCCCCTTCGAAGTGGGCGACGTCGTCTGGTACGCCATGGAAAAGGGGGTCCCCGTCGGCGAGGTCGCCCGGGAGCTGGGGATAGGGGAAGAGCAGGTGGCCCACATCCAGAACGACATCCGGCGCAAGATCCGGGCCACGGACTACCTTCGGGCCGAGCCCCAGCACCTCGGCTGACCGGGGCCGACCGGGGCCGGAGCGCAGACCCGACATGACCCGCACGCGGCTCGTCCATGACTTCCTGGCCGGCGCGGCCGACCGCGACCCCGGCAAGAAGGCCCTCTTCGCCCAGGGCCGCTGGCACGCCTACGGCTGGCTGGAGGAGCAGGCCAACCGGTTCGCCGCTCTCCTCCTTCGGTCGGGGCTGCGCCGGGGCGACCGGGTCGCTCTGCTTCTCGAGAATTCCGCGGAATACGTCATCACCTATTACGCCGTCCTCAAGGCCGGCGGCATCACCGTCGCGCTGAACACCGAAAGCACGGCCGACGACGTCGAGTACATCGTCCGGGATTGCGGCGTCCGGTTCCTCGTGACCGGCCCGCGGCTCCTGGCCCGGGCCTGCCCGCCCCCGCGGGCTCCGGAGCCGGGCGCTCCCGCGGCCCGGGAGCCGCTCCTCGAGGCCCTCTTCCTCTGGTCCGGCCGGGCGGCGGAGAGAACGGCTTTGGCCCGGTCGGGGCCGGTCCTCCTGCCCGAGGCGTATGCGGGAGAGACGGCCGCCCCTCCCCCGGCGCGGCTCGTCGACCTCGACGTCGCCTCGATCGTCTACACGTCGGGAAGCACGGGCAGGCCCCGCGGCGCCACGCTGTCGCACCTGAACATCGTCTCGAACACCAGGTCCATCGTGGAGTACCTCGGGCTCACGCCGGCGGACCGGATCCTGGTCGTCCTGCCCTTCTATTACATCTACGGCAAGTCGCTGCTCAACACCCACGTCGCCGTCGGCGGATCGGTCGTGATCGACAACCGCTTCCTCTATCCCAACGTCGTCCTGCAGACCCTGCGGGAGCAGGAAGCCACCGGCTTCGCCGGCGTCCCCTCGACCTTCACCATCCTGCTCAGCCGCTCGACCCTCAAGTCCTCGACGTTCCCCAGCCTGCGGTACGTCACCCAGGCCGGCGGGGCCATGGCCCCGGCCGTCCAAAAACAGGTGGCCGAGGCTTTCGCCCCGGCCCGGCTGTTCGTCATGTACGGCGCCACCGAGGCCTCGGCACGGCTGTCTTACCTCGACCCCAGCGACCTGCCCCGGAAATGGGGCTCCATCGGGAAGGCCATCCCCAACGTCGACCTCTTCGTCGCCGACGAGGCCGGGACCCCCCTCGGACCCGGCCGGGAGGGCGAGATCGTCGCCCGGGGCTCGAACATCATGTCCGGGTACTGGAACCATCCCGAGGAGACCGCCGCGGTCCTGAGGAACGGCCTCTATTACACCGGCGACATCGGCCGGATGGACGAGGAGGGCTTTCTGTACGTCGTGGGGCGCACCAAGGACATGATCAAGATCGGGGGAAACAGGGTCAGCGCCAAGGAGATCGAGGAGGCCCTCTACGAGCACCCGGCCGTCCTCGAAGCCGCGGTCATCGGGGTCCCGGACGAAGTCCTGGGCGAGGCCCCCAAGGCCTTCATCGCGGTCAGGCCGGGGTCACCGGATGACGTCGTCGGGGGGCTGCCCGCGTTCCTGCAGAAGCGCCTGGCTCCCTACAAGGTCCCCAAGCTCTACGAGGTCCGCCCGGCCCTGCCCAAGAACGACGCCGGCAAGATCCAGAAGCTGAAGCTGAGATAACCGGCTCGCGGCCTCCCCCCTCCTTGCGGCAAGGGGGAAGCCGCGAACCGGTCCCGGCCGTTCTCAGTCCTGGAGCAGGTCGTCCAGGTTCCCGGACAGGGCGTAGGCGTCGAAGCGGAGCTTGGCCGGGATGCCGCCGACCAGCCCGTTCACGTCGGGGCCGATCGCCGGCCACGAGAGCGCGCCGAAGTAGGCCGGCTTGGAGGCGTAGATCAGGCTGTCCGGAATGACGCGGGAAGAGATGTTGTCGTCCCAGACCACGCCCTTGTTGTAGTAGTCGTAGTTGCCGTGGCGGACGAGCGTGTCGCTGACCTTGCGGTCGGGATAGGTGGCCGTGAAGTTCTCCCAGGCCGTCTCGGCCGTCAGGCTGGTGTTCCCCATGTTCGGGTAGCCCAGGATGTAGATGCAGGCGTTGGCCGAATGGCCGGGGCTGCCGGAGAGCTCATAATAGTTCGGGGTCCAGGACGCGTCGCCGATGACGTTGCCGATGACCGTGTGATAGTAGCTCCCCCGGCAGAGGTCGACCAGCCGCCGCTCCATCGTCCACCCGGAATCGGCGTCGATGCCGCTGATCTGGTTCCGGACGAGCAGGCCGTGCGACGTGCTGCCGTGGTAGCCGTCGTTCTGGAAGGAGGCGATGACGTTGCCCTCGAAGAGGTTCATGAGGCCGTGCGGCCCGTGGTTGCTGTGGAACGACGGCGTGATCCAGCTCAATCCGTCCCTGGCCCCGGAGCGGACGTAGTTGTAGAGGATGGCGTTGCCCGAGGCCCCGTTCATCATGACCAGGTTGGCCATGCGGCGGCCGACGTTGTCCTCGATCCGGCAGTAGCAGGTCCCGTAGAACAGGAAGATGCCGTAACCGTCCGACTGGGACGGATAGCCGCTGGCGTCGTGGACGTAGCAGCGCCGGATCTCGCACTGCGAGCTGGCCCGGAACTCGATCGCCCCGTTGCCCGTGTTCGAGGTTTCCACGCCCTTGACCCAGCACCGGTCGGCGCCGCCGAAGGTGATGGCGCCGCTGCTGTTGGCGACGACGGTCAGGTCCTCGATGCCGACCCGCACGGCCCCGGGGGCCATGGCGTTGGCCTGCGGCTGATAGGCCGCGCTGAAGCCGTAGGGAATCGGCGTCGCGAACGTGACGACGTTGCCGCTGACGCCGGTGATCCGCGAGGTGTGCCGCAGGTTCCGGGTCCCGGCCCAGTTGCCGGTCCGGTGGAAGACGAGGATGTAATCGTCGTTCTGGACGATCTGGATCATGTTGCCGGCCCGGAACGTCGAGGGAGGCGTCGAGGCCAGGGTGATGCTCGTCGAGCCCTTGCCGTACCCCGAGGCGACGGAGGTGCCGCCCGAGATGGCGGGATCGATATAGGTCCGGGGATTCGAGGAGATGGCCTCGGTCCCGGAGGACGTCGAGCGGATGATGGTCTTCCCGGCCCCGGCCCCGCGCAGCGTCACGCCGGAGGCCGCGCCGAGGCTCACGGTCGCGTCGAGGGAGTACGTTCCCGCGGTGAGCAGGACGACCCCCTCGGAGCCCGAAGCCGCGGCGACCGCCGCGCTGATCTGGGCCGCCGTGGCCCCCGGCCCGAGCGTGGCCACGATGGTCGTCCGCTCGGGGATGCCGCCCGGGACTCCGGCATAGGTCCAATCGATGACCCGGTCGTCGGTCAGGAGATCCGACGCGGCCACCGAGATCGTCCGGGTCTCCGTATCCGAGGAGGAGGAGTTGCTGGCGACCAGGGCCACCGTATACGCCCCCTCCACGGTGTAGGTGTGGCTGGGGTTCTGGGCGGTCGAGGTCGTCCCGTCGCCGAAGCTCCACGACCAGGCCGTCGGCGTGCCGGTCGAGGCGTCCGTGAACTGCACCGCCCGGCCGGGGGCCGGGGACGACGGCGTGAACGAGAAGCCGGCGCTCAGGGCGGCGGCCGCGGTCACGGTGACCGTTCGCGTGCCGCTGGCCTGGCTGGACGCGTTCGTCACCGTCAGGCCGACGCTATAGGACCCGGCCGCGGCGTAGGTGTGGCTCGGGTTCTGGGCGGTCGAGGTCGTCCCGTCGCCGAAGCTCCACGACCAGGCCGTCGGCGTGCCGGTCGAGGCGTCCGTGAACTGCACAGCCTGGCCGGCCGCCGGCGAGGCCGGGCTGAACGAGAAGGAGGCCACCAGCGCGACGGCTACCGTCACCGTCCGGCTGGCGCTGTTGCTGCCCGTGCCGTTGCTGACGGTCAGGGTGACCGTCTTCGCGCCGGCCGTGGCATAGGTGTGGCTCGGGTTCTGAGCGGTCGAGGTCGTCCCGTCGCCGAAGCTCCACGACCAGGCGGTCGGCGTGCCGGTCGAGGCGTCCGTGAACTGCACCGCCTGGCCGGCCGCCGGCGAGGCCGGGCTGAACGAGAAGGAGGCCGCCAGCGCGACGGCTACCGTCACCGTCCGGCTGGCGCTGTTGCTGCTCGTGCCGTTGCTGACGGTCAGGGTGACCGTCTTAGTGCCGGCCGTGGCATAGGTGTGGCTCGGGTTCTGAGCGGTCGAGGTCGTCCCGTCGCCGAAGCTCCACGACCAGGCGGTCGGCGTGCCGGTCGAGGCGTCCGTGAACTGCACCGCCTGGCCCGCGGCCGGGAGCGAAGGCGAGAACGTGAATGACGACGCCAGCGTGGAAACGGAGGCCACGCTGAGCGACCGGCTGCCCTGCTTCGAGCCGTTGTTGCCGGTCGAGACCAGCGTCACGGTGTAGGACCCGACGCTATGATAGGCGTGAGAGGGGTTCTTGGAAGTGCTCGAACCCCCGTCGCCGAAGCTCCATCTCCAGGAGGTCGGATTCCCCGACGACGTGTCCGTGAACTGGACGGTTTGGCCCGGGCCCGGCGTCGTGGGGTTGAAGACGAAGGTCGCGGCTTCCGTCGCCGGCAGGACGGAGATCGTCCGGCTGGTCTTCTTCGTGGCGCTGCCGCTGCCGACGATCAGGATGACCTTCTTGAATCCCGAGGCGGCGTAGGCGTGGCTGGGATGCTGGGCGGCGCTCGTCGTCCCGTCGCCGAAATCCCACCGCCAGGAGGTCACGTTCCCGCTCGAAGTATCCGTGAACTGAACGGCCGCGCCGACGGTGGGTATCGCCGGGCTATAGCTGAAGGATGCCTTGACGGCGGATTTCGTCGTGCTCGTGGCCAGCCTGACCAGCCGGCTCTGGGAGGCCAGCGGCAGGGGGCTCGCCTGGAAGACCAGGGCGAAAAGCAGGACCACGGACAGGCCCGTGAAGGCCCGCCGGAATGGTTTATTGACTCTCGACATCGAAGACTCTCCAATCATTCTCATTCTCTTTCACCGGGGCTTTCGAACCCTTTGCCATTATGTCGGCCGGACGGCAAGGCCGAATCACCACAAGGGGGGATTCCCCAGACGATATCGGCCGGAATCTGGCTAGCCGCGGCGGAAACGGGCCTTCGGCTTGAAAGACGGGCCCCGGCGTGCTATCTTGGCCGGGGCATATCGAGGATGGTGCTGCGGATCGTCAAGCTTCTCATCAGCGCGGCCTACGCTCTCGCCGTCCAGCCGCTCTACCGCCATCTCTCGAGGTGCCGGGACAGGTCCTGCATCCTTTTGTATTACCATGCCGTCCCCCCGGGCACGGAGGCCGGCCTGGCCAGGCAGCTGGACTATCTCGTCAAGGCCGCCACCCCCGTGCCGCTCGGCTTCGGGGGGCCCTTTGTCCCCAAGGTCCGCTACGTGATCGTGACCATAGATGACGCCTTCCGCAGCGCCGTCGAACGGGCGGTCCCCGAGCTCCTGAAGCGGCGGATCCCCTTTGCCGTCTTCGTGCCGGCCGGCGGCCTGGGCCAGCCCCCGGGGTGGCTGGAAGATCCGGGCCGCCGCGAGGCCTCCGACAGCGTGGCCACGGCCGAGGCCCTCCGGGCGATCCCGCCGGAGTCCGTCGTCTTCGGCTCCCACACCATCAGCCACCCGCACCTTCCCCGGCTGGCCAAGGACGAGGCCCGGCGCGAGATCCAGGGATCAAGGCGCCAATTGGAGGCCCTGCTGGGGCGGGACATCCTCTACCTGTCCTTCCCGTTCGGGGACTTCTCGCCGCGGGATCTCGACCTCTGCCGCGAGGCCGGTTACCGGCAGGTCCTGACCAGCGGCTACGAGCCGGCGTTCTCGCCACCCGACCGGTTCGCCAAGGGACGCATCGGCGTCAATCCTTCCGATTGGATGATAGAATTCAAATTGAAGGCGGCCGGGGACTACGCCTGGATGGCGCCGGTCTCGGCCCTGAAGAAGAGCTTCAAGAATGTCCTCTCCTTCCATTGAACTGCCGGGGGCGGCGGCGGAGAAGGCCGGGCCGCCGGAGGTCCGCATCCGCCAGGCCACGCGCCGGGACCGGGAGGCGCTCTGGGAATTCATGAAGGCCGCCTATGAGGAGGACGCGCCCGGGACCGTCCAGTACAAGGTCCCGCGGCGCTGGAACTGGCAGTTCGCCGACAATCCCTTCGTCCGGGACAAGGAAGGGGACGATCTCCTGCCGATCTGGATCGCCCTCGTCGGCGACGAGATCGCCGGCCAGATGTGCGCCCTGCCGATGCGGATCACGATCGGCGGCCGGACCTACGACGGCGGCTGGGGATGCGATTTCATCGTCCTCAAGAAGTTCCGGGGCCGCGGCGTGGGCTGGCGGCTGAACGAGGCCTATTGCCGGCATTTCCAGGTCGTCGTGCACGTCACCCAGGCCCGGGCCACCGCTAAGATGTGGGAGCGCTGGGGCATGGTCGCCGTCTCCCCCGTGTCCATCATGTGGAGGATCGTCCGGCTGAACGGTTCGTTCGTCTTTCGCTACCTCAACGCCAAGACCCGGACGCGCCCGCGGCTCAACCGGCTGTTCAGGACCCTATGCCGGTTCTTCGCTCTCCATCATGTTCTGGCCTTCGGGCTCAACGGCTACGCCCTGGTCCGGAACGCCGTCCGGCGGCCGGCCCCGGCCGGTCCGGGCGCGACGATCACGGAGGAGACGGCGTTCGACGCCGCGTTCTCGTCGTTCATCGACGAGGCCGGCGCCGGGTACGGCGCCCTGGTCAAGCGGGAGCCGCGGTTCCTGGCCTGGAAGTACGTCGGCAACCCGGTCGTGCCCTATCATCTGTTCGTCCTGCGGCGTGAGGGCGCGGTCAAAGGCTATATCGCGCTGCGCCGGCCCCATCAGGCGGAGCTGGGCATCGGCATCATCGCCGACATCTTCACGGCCCCCGGCGACACGGGATCCCTGGAGGCCCTGCTGGCCCACGCCGTCGCCTTTTTCGGCCGGGGCGTCCGGGTCATCCAGACCCTGGTCCCCTCCGGCCGCCTGGCCCCGGTCCTGAAGCGGTCCGGCTTCTGGACCATCAAGACCTACGAACCCCACTTCGTCTGCGCCGATCCGGCGCTGCGGGAGACGCTGAAAGGCCAAACCGGGGACTGGTACATCACCTTCGCCGACCATGACCAGGACCAGATCCGCCCGGTCGAATGACCTCGCGGGGGCGGGCCCGGGTTTGACACCCGGAGCGGTTGATGCTACCATCGTCCGGCTATCGCCATGGAACATCAAGGGTTTAGGGAGCCATCGAAGCCGCGCCGCAAGGCCGGGACGCGCCTCCTGATCGCCCTGGCGACGGTCGCGGCCTGCGGGCTGGTCGCCGAGTTGGGCCTGCGGGCGGCGGGACGGCTGCCCTCGAACACGACCGAGGGCTTCTTCGACCAGCACGGCCGGTCCTACCGGCTGAAGAAGAACCTGACCAAGATCGTCAAGATCCCGTCCTACTCCTTCACCCTCTATACGAACGGCTACGGCTTCCGGGACGAAAAGACCGGCCCCCGCGAGATAGGGCCGGACCCCTACGTCGTCTTCCTGGGCGATTCCATGACCTTCGCCAACGGGGTCGATTACGGTCAATCATTCGTCGGCGTCTTCGCCTCCCTGGCGGCCGGGGACGGCACGAGCGTCCTGAACATGGCCGTGGGCGGGCATCACCTCCAGGAGCAGCGGGACGTCTTTCGCGAATTCGTGGAGACGGCGGGCCGGCCGCCGGCCAGGGTCGTCATCTGCTTCTCCCCCATCTCCATCCACGGCTTCGACGCGTCCTTCTCCGACGTCCTCGTCAAGAGGGGTTACCTCTTCCCGCGGCGCGGCTGGCGCCTGGCCTATCTCCGGGTTTTGATGGGAGATTCCTCGTCGTTCTATTGCTACGTGCGGGACAACATCCGGAAGATCCAGGCCGGCCTCTCGAACAACAGGCTCCTCTACGCCCAGGTCCATCTGGCCTACTATCGCCGGGACAGCGCCCTGGCGGACGCGGCCACGGTGGCCCGGTTCGACGCCGAGCTCGCGGCCTTCGACGATTACCTGCGGGGCCTCGGGACGGCCCCGGTCTATGTCTATCTCCCCGCCTCCCCCGACCTCAAGATCAAGGATTTCCTGGCCCAGACCGGAGAGGACCCGGGCCGCTACGACTTCGAGCTGCTCTATCGTCCCCTCGAGGCCCACTGCCGGGCCCGCGGCATTCCCCTGATCGACCTCAGGCCCATCCTGAAAGAGAGATACGATGCCGGAGACAGCCTCAATTTCATGCTGGACGCCCATTACAATCCCCACGCCAACGAGATCATCGGGCGGGCGCTCTACCAGGCGCTTGCCGGCCGGCCCGGCGGCCTTCCGTCCGGCGACGGATCCGCATCCAGGTAGCCTCGCCGTCTGATGCCGCAATTCGAGTTCTACAGCAGCCTCCCCTACTGGCTGGCCTTCCTGGCTGTCCTGGCCGCCGTCCGCCTGCTGGGGTCGGGCCGGCGCGTCCGCCAGGGCGTCCTGCTCGCCGCTTCGGGCCTGATGCTGCTGGCCCTGCCGGGATTCACGCCCGTCCACCTGGCTATCCTGGCCGTCCTGATCCTCCTGTCCTTCGCCGCCGGGTCCCTTCTGGGGCGTCCGTCCGACCCGCCCCGGCCGGGCCGCCGGCTGGCCCTGAGCGCGGGCCTGATCGCCGCCACGCTCCTGGTCCTGTGCTTTTACAAGTACGGCTTCTTCCAGCGCCTGGTCCTGGGCCTGCCGCCCCTGGCCGGGCTGGGGACCGGGCACGTCGTCCGGATGGTCGGCGTTTCGTATTTCACCTTCAAGATCATCCATTTCATCGTCGAGTCTTACCGGTCGAAGATCGAGGGCCTGGACCTCCTGACCTACGCGAACTACGTCGTCTTCTTCCCGGCCTTCATCAGCGGGCCGATCAACCGCTACAATCCCTTCGCCGCGTCCCTCCGGAGCGGCGGCGGCCGGTCCGCCGGGGCCGATCTCGGGGCGGGCGCCGAAAGGATCGTCCACGGGCTCTTCAAGAAGTTCGTCCTGGTCCAGCTCCTCTATCCCCATATCCTGACCAACGCCGCCTCCCTGAAGGATCTCTCGGTCCTGGGGACGATCGGCGGCCTGTACGCCTACGCCTTCTACTTCTATTTCGATTTCTCGGGATACACCGACCTGGCCATCGGCTGCGCCAGGCTCCTGGGGATCGACCTGCCGGAGAACTTCAATCATCCCTTCCTGAAGAAGAACATCCGCGAGCTCTGGACGAACTGGCACATGTCGCTGACCTCGTGGCTGGTCGATTACATCTACTGGCCGATCGTCCGCAGGATGAGGAACATCGACGTCTTCCGCAGCCATCCGATCGCCCTGTCGAACGCCGGCATGATCATCACCTTCATCGTCTGCGGCATGTGGCACGGCGAGGGGCTGAACTTCATCGTCTGGGGGGCCTATCACGGCCTCGGGATCTCCGTCGCGACCGTCTATCAGCGGGCCAAGAGGAGCCTCCGGAGCCCCGGCCTGCAGCGCTACTTCCGCTCCCGGGCCAGCGCGGTCGTCGGCGTGATCGTGACCTTCAATTTCTTCGCCCTGGGACTGGCCTTTTTCGTCCTCGATTGGGGCCGTCTGGGGATCTTGCTGAGGAATCTCGCCTCCCGCTTCTGAGCGGGGCGCCGGAGGAAAGGCCATGAAGAGGATCGCCGCAGCGCTGCTGGAACACCGGAAGCTGATCACGCTGACGTTCGAGATCTTCTGGATCCTTTTCTTCCTTCTCGACATGCTGGGGAACCGCTCGGGAAGCCAGGTCCCCCAATTCGTCTATGTGAATTTCTAAGGGCGCTGACGGGGCGCCCCGAGGGGGAGCACCATGGGAACCGTCGAAAGATGCCGCTGCTGCGTCTTGCCGGCCGGCCTGCCGGGCGCCGATCTCGACGGAACGGGGGTTTGCGGCCTGTGCCGCGGCTATCGGGCGCGGCAGCAGGAGCCGCGCCTCGGCAGGAAGCGGGAATTCGAGGCGCTGGTGGAGCACGCCCGTCGGCTGGGGCGGGCCTACGACTGCCTGGTCCCCTTGAGCGGCGGCAAGGACAGCACCTACGCCCTCTATCTGTGCGACCGGGTCTACAAGCTCAAGTGCCTGGCCGTGACGTTCGACAACGGCTACCTCTCCGAGGGGGCGCTGGCCAATGTCCGGAACGCCGTCCGGTCGACGCGGGCCGACCATATCATGTATCAGGTCAACCCCGGCGTCATGCGCGACCTCTACAAGCTCTTCCTGGCCAAGACGGGATCGTTCTGCCCGGCCTGTCTGCGCGGGATCGGCCTGGCGGCGGGCGTCGCCGAGCGCTTCGACATCCCCCTCACGGTCGCGGGCACAGGCTGGCAGGTCAGCTACCTGGCCGGGCTCCCCGAGCTGTATCAGGAGGGGACGGTCGGCTATTTCCGGAACGTCGTCCGGGGGGAGCCCGTCGAGCGCGACGCCGGGGCGCTCGTCCAGGCCGAACCGGCCTGGAGCGTCGCCCGGGTCGGGAAGATCCTGTCGCGGCTGCTCCGCATCCCCCGCCTGTCCTCCCGGCACTATGTCCGGCTCTACGATCATTTCGATCCGGATTACGAGACCATCCTCCGGCTGATCCGGACCGAGATGGGCTGGTCGAGCGAAGGCGGAGCGAAGACCGAACACCTGGACTGCCGGATCCATGACGTCGCCGGATACGTCCAACAGCTGAAATTCCCCGATCTGACCCCCGAGACCATCCACCGGGCGGGCCTCGTCCGGATGGGCAAGCTGGAACGGGAGGCGGCCCTGGCCGAAGAGGCCCGGGGGCTGGAGGGCCGGACCGCTCCCGGGGCGCTCGCTCCGTTCTGCGAAGAGCTGGGCCTGACCGTCGAGGAATTCCGCGGCCTGGCGCAGGACTGGCGGAAGCTGGCCAGGTTCCGCGAGAAGAAAGGCCGCTGGAAGTCCCTCTACCATCGGCTGACAAAGCAGTGAGCCCGGGCCGGCGGCCGCTTCAAGGGCGGCGCCGGATGGTGTATAATCGAAACAGCTTGAGAGACCGGGCCGGAACCTCGATTCCTTTGTTTTTCTTGGTGTTATGCCTGGCCTCCGGCCCCGCCCGCCCTCTTTCCCGAGGTCCGGAGACGGTCATCCCGCCCGACAGGCTCGCCGATTGGACCAGCACCGGCGTTCCGGGCGGGATCCCCGACCGGCCGGAGATCTTCCGGACCCTCCGGCCGGGGGCCACGGCAGCCGATATCAACGCGGCGATCAAGGCCGCCTCCGGCTCCGGTAAGACCGTCTATCTCGAGGCCGGGACGTACCGCCTGAGCGCCCCCATCGATATCGCCAACGCGGCCGAGGTGACCCTCCGCGGGGCCGGCGCCGGCAAGACGATCATCGACGCGGATCCGCCGGGCCCGGCGGCCATCGTCTCGAGCCCGCGGAGCTACATCGACGCGGCCGCGGCGGGCGGCGCGGACATCGCCTCCGGATACGAGCGGGGATCGACCCGTATCACCCTGGCCGCCTCCCCGGGACGGGCTTTCCGGGCCGGCCGCCTGATCCAGATCGTCCAGGACGACGACCAGGTCCTGGTCTTCCATCGCCGCGGGAACTGGGCGGGAAGCCGGAACCTGCGCCACACCTCCCGCATCACGGGGATCGAGGGGAAGGTCGTCACGTTCGCCACTCCCATCCCCTTCTCCTACGATCGGGCCCGCCGGCCGCAGGCCCTGGTCCAGCCCGCCAACGCCAGGCTGGCCGGCATCGAGGCCCTGACTGTCAGGGCCAACGGCCGGCTGGCCGTCGCCTTCGGGGGGGCCGACCGGTGCTGGGTCAGGGGCGTGGAGACCTCGGGGACGGGGAACAGCGCCATCGAGCTCCGGGGCTCGTCCCAGTGCGAAGTCCGCGGCTGCTATCTCCACGACGCCCAAGGCTTCCCCAGGCAGAGCGACGGCTACGGCATCTTCCTCTTCTACGGAACGGGCTACGCCCGCGTCGAGGATAATATCGGCTGCCGCCTGGGCTGCCTGGTGCTCATGAACGGAGCCTCCGCGAACGCCGTGGCCTACAACTTCGATCGGGAAGGCGGGCGCGCCGGCCTGGAGTGGGTCCTGCCGTCGATCAACTGCAACCACGGCCCGCACGGCATCATGAACCTGTTCGAGGGCAACGTCATCGCCCGTTTCCAGAACGACGGCTACCATGGCAGCACCTCCCATGGGCTCCTGCTGAGGAACCGGATCCACGGCCTCCACCCGAAGTTCACGTTCGAGAGGCAGGTCGTCGATCTCTGCCGGGGAAGCTATTATCACAGCCTTCTCGGGAACGTCCTGGGGGACGCCTCCTGGACCCCCGACGCCTACGAGATGTCCGGCCAGCCGGGGCACGCCGCGTCCTGCATCTATCAGCTCGGCTATCCCAACGCCGACAACACGTCGTTCGCGCCGGAGACGGAATTCGAGGGCTTCCGTGCTCCTCTGCCGGACGCCCGGGTCCGGGAGACGCTGCTCCGCCACGGAAATTACGACTATTTCAACCGCCGGGTCATCTGGGACGAAGGCCTCGCTTCGAAGACCCTGCCGGCCAGCCTGCTCTACGCCTCGAAGCCCGGGTATTTCGGGTCCCTGCCCTGGCCCCCGATCGGGCCCGACGTCGAGGGGCTCGCCGGCCCGATCCCGGCCCAGGCCCGCTGGGAAGCCTACGGCCGCTCGGGAGACGTCGCCGATCTCTTCAAGGACCCGTGAGGGAACGCCCGGGGACGGCGCCTAGCGCTCCGGGGCCGCCCCGCGGGACAGCATCGCCCGGCCGAGATCGATGACCTTCGTGAAGGGCCGGAGATTCCCGAAGAGGGCGGCCACGAGCCCGGCATACAGGGCCAGGCAGGCGACGAACGAGACCGGGATCCTGAGGAAGATGCTCAGCCGGGCGAAAGCGGCCGCCGCGGCTCCTCCGGAAAAAAGGACGAGCCGGCAGGCGACGCCCGCCCCCAGGGCCGCCAGGGCATAGCGCCAGATCTGGGCGTAGAACGTCCCGAACTTCAATCCGACGGGCCGGCCGGCGTACCAGATTCCCGGTCCGGCGAGGATGACGAAGGAGCCCGTCCAGGCCAGGGCGACCATGTTCAAGCCGAAGTTGATCCCGACCGCGATGAGCGCGGCGGTGACGACGAATTCGAAGATCCCCCAGCGCAGCCAGCGATCGGCCCGGCCCAGCGACAGGTGCAGCCAGCCGTGGGTCCCATAGACCAGCATGAACCCGATCCCCGGCCCGAAATAGAGGAAGACCTCCGCCGTCCGCCCCCAGGCGGGGCCCAGCAGGAGAAGGATGATGTCTTCCGCGGCGACGGTCAGGACCAGGCTCAGGCCCATGCTGATGAAGGCGATGGTCGACAGGGCGTCGAAGAAATAACGCAACAGCTTGTCCCGGTCTTCCTTGTACCGGCCCAGGGCCGCCAGGGCGACGTTGGCCAGGGGGGATATCAGCTGGCTCATGGGCAGGGCGAAGAGGTCGTGGGCCTTCTTGTAGAAGCCCAGCGGTTGAACGCCCAGGACCTTGCCCACCAGGAGGTTGTCCATGTTCCGGGAACCGTAATGCAGCACGAAGTTCCCATAGGTGTGCAGGGCGTATCTCGTCAGGGACCGGTCGGCGCCGCGGAAGGCGGGCCCGGACGGCCGCCAGGAACAGGAAAGCCAGGCCAGGACGGCCGTGATGAGGGGCAGGGAGACGACGTTGAAGACCAGGGCCCAGTATCCGGCGCCGCCCCAGGCCAGGACGATCGTCAGGACCACGCTGGCCAGCTTCGCCCAGGCCAGGATGGACGAGGAACGGCCGAACTGCATGTTCCTCTTGAGGAGGGCCAGGGGGAACGTCGAGAAGCCGGAAGCGATGATCGAGAGGGATATAGCCGCCGTGATGCCGACCAGCCGGGGCTCCCGGTAGAACCAGGCCAGGGCGGGGGAAAGCCCGGCGAAGAAGACCGTGATGGCGGCGCAGAGGGCCACGTTGATCCAGAAGAGGACGTTGATCCGGTCCTGGTCGAGATCGGCGGCATGGATGATCGCCTCGGTGAAGCCGCTCAGGCCGAAGTTCTGGAAGACCAGGCTGAAGGTCGTCACCATGGCCACCAGGCCGAAATCCGACGGCGTCAGCATGCGGGCCAGGACCATCGTCCCGCCCGCCTGGAAGATGAAGGACAGCAGCTGGGAGAGGATGGTCGCGGCGGAGCCCCGGACGGCCTTCCTCTTGATGTCCTTGTCCAGGTGCCCGGTGGCGAACGAATAGGGCCGGACGGCCGGACGCCGCTTATTCCCGGACGGCTGCGGATTCTCCATGGGAGCCCGGATTATAGCCCAGAGGCCGCGCCCGGCTCAAGGCGACCCCGGCGGGGGCCGGTTCAGGACGCGCCTTTGAGGATGATCTCGTTGGCGAGCTCCAGGGTGATGATCTTGTTGATGGCCTGCGTATGGTTCTCCACGCCGGCCAGGTGTTTCTCCACGGCCGCCCTCACGGCCGGCCCGTCGAGGTAATCCCGGCGCAGCGTCCGCGGGTCCAGGGCGATCCGGCGGACGAATCCGGCCAGCTCGTCCCGGAACCACTGGCGCAGGTGATAATACTTGTTCCGTCCCAGGAACAGCCCTTCCAGGCCGAAGGGGCCCAGGCGGCGGTCCAGTCCGGCCAGGCGTTTGGGCATGCCGTGGCTGGCCAGGTATTCCAGCCTGAACATCAGCTCGTAATAGGCGTGGACCAGGCCGCCTCCCGGGCGCCTGGGCCAGGTCAGGCCCCGGTCCGTCGGCAGCGCGCCCAGCCGGGGATCGCCGGCCGCGATCAGGCGCAGGGACAGGCCGGTCCAGTCCTCAATCGCCGCGGGGGCCCGGTAAATGAGCTCGAGGAGATCGTTGTCCAGGAACGGCGATCTCATGATCGTCGCGCTTTCCTCGAGCTGCAGCCGGTTATAGCTGTACCACGGGATCTGCCGGAAGACGATGGAAGTCAGGGCCGGTCCGCCCATGACCCCGGGCCAGCGCCGGCCGGCCTCCTCCACGAGGGCGCGGCCGCCGGGGCTCAACACGCCCGAGATCGACGGGTTCGGTCCGAAGGTCCGGGTCCGCCGCAGGACCTCGCTGCCGTAGTTGCCGGTCAGGCGAACGGGCGAAATGTCCCGGGCCAGCCGGCACATGTAGAGATTGGGCGCGCCGGTCAGGTCCAGGTTGCCGTCCGTGCGCTCGACGACGGCCCTGGCCAGGTCCTCGAAGCGCTCGAAGAAGTCGGGGCCGATCCGCAGCGTCGTGTGCGGACAGCCGGCGATGCGGGCCGCCTTCCGTCCGATGGTCACGTCCAGGCTTTCGCGACGGGGGCCGCAGAACGAGTAGCAGCGGACGTCGCTCCGCCGGTCCCCCAGATGGGCCAGGATCAGGCGCGTATCTATGCCGCCCGTCACGGACAGGCCGGTCGGCCCGTGCGGATCGAGATACCTCGCCAGGACCTCCGGGAAGACGCGGCCCAGCCTGTCGAAAAATTCCGCCTGGTCCAGCTTGTCCGCCGACTCCCAGGCGGCGGGAGAGAAATAGGAGCGGCGGGTCCGGGAGCCGTCGGGCCCGAAGGTCCAGACGGAGCCGGCCGGCAGGGCCCGGATGCCGGCGAAGAGCGTCCGGTCTTCCAGCACCGCGCCGCAGCTCAGCCATTCGCCCAGCCCCGGGGGATCGAAGCGGCGGAGCTCGGGCCGGACGGCCAGGATGGCCTTGGCCTCCGTGGCGACATAGAGACCACCGGGCCCTTCGTGCCAATAGAGCCGGCGCAGGCCGAAGCGGTCGTTGAACAGGATCGCCCGGCCGGCCCGGGCATCGACGAGGAGGCCGTGAAAGAACCCGTTGAGGGCCGCGGGGAAGTCTTCCCCGAGCCGTTGATAGAGCTCGTCCGGGCGGAGCGCGGAAAAATCCTGGCCATGGAAAATGACGGCGACGTCGGCGGCGCGGCCGGCGCCGGTCCCGCCGGCCTCCGGTTCAACCTGGCCCACGCAGCCGGCGAAGAGGCCCAGGCGGTCGAGGGCCAGCCGGCGCACGGGTTGGGGATCGGGGCCCTGCAGGCTGGCCAGCATCGTTTCGAGCTCCCGGCGGGCCTCGCCGGGCTCGGTTCCGATGATGGCGGCTAATCCGGGCATCGGCGCTCTCCTCAGGCCCGGCCGGCGGCCGGCCCGGCGTTCGATCCGATCGACGGGACGCTCATGGCTTGGCCTTCTGCAGGCTTTCATAGGGCCGGGCCTTGACCGGATTGATGCCCAGGAGGCCCAGGAGCCGCCCGGCGTGGTCGCAATCGCTGATGAGAAGCCTCATGAAGACGTGCTTCCCCGGGATGAGGGCGAAGGGCAGGAGCGGCGTGTAGATCAGGAAGGCGGCCAGGGATTTGAGCGTCGCCAGGCTGAAAAGCGGGGCCCGTTTGGCGTTGCCCTGGCCGCGGGCCAGGGCGCGGCGGACATAGTAAGCCCCTTTCAGGCGCTCCCGGGTCACGGTCTCGTAAACGACGGCCTCGTTGCACCACTTGAAGGTCCGGCCACGGGCGATCAGGCGCTCGAAGAAGACGACGTCGCTTCCGCCGACCGTGCCGAAGGTCAGATCGAAGGGGGTCTCGTCCTCCAGGAAGAGGCTGCGGCGGAGGAGCGCGTTCCCCGTCCGCAGGTCCTTCGGGCCGACGTCCGTGCCCGTCGGATGCGTCGGGCGCTCGCAGAGGCGGCTCCTGACCACCCAGGAGGGCGGCGGCTCCTCGAAATGCGGCAGCACGGGTCCCAGGACGCCGTCCACTCGGAACCGGTCGCGGCAGCGAACGAGCGCCGGGAGCCAATCCTCCGCCGGGAACTCGTCGTCGTCGATGAAGGCGACGAGATCGCCCCTGGCGGCGGCCACGGCCCGGTTGCGGGCCCGGGCGATGCTGCGCTGCGGCTCATGGAGGTAATCGACGGGGAAGCTCAGCTCCTGCCGGGCCCGCTCGACCACCGGCCGGGCCGAAGGCGAGTCGTCGTTGTCCACGATGATCGCCCGGAACGGGAAGGCCGGGTCCCGGCGCTGGCCCTCCAGCTTCCGCAGCAGCCTCAGGAGCAGCTCGGGCCGCCGGAAGGTGCAGATGCAGACGGAGATCTCGTGGCCCGGCCGGCCCAGTGGCGCTCGGGCGAGAGGCGCGTCGCCGGGCCGCGGCCCGCTGCCTTGAGAGCTCATCGCCGGGAGTCCCCCTCCGTCGCCGTTGCCGGCGAGCCCGGGGCGAGCCCGCTCTCGAACCGGATCTGGGCCGGGATCTTAGGGATCAGGGCGGGATCGAAGCCCGACCTTTCGGGGGTGAAGGGCGGCCAGTCGAGGATGCCGAACCAGGCCGGTTTGCCGGAGAGATAAAGCGAATCGGGAATGGCCTCCTGCCGGCTCCGCCATTCCACGCGGTTGGTCGCGCATTCCCAGTTGCCGGACCGGATCAAGGTCCGATCCACCTCGGGATCGTCGGGCTGGCCCGTGCCCGATCCTTCGGCGTAGCCGATGATCCAGAGGACGGGGTTCTCCTCCCGGGTCGTCAGGGGCGTCTGCTCGGCCGGGCCCGGGCAGCCCGGCGTTCCCAGGATGTTCCCGACGAAGGTCGCGTCGTAGTTGTGCGCGTCTATGATCGCCGCGGCGATATCGCTGGTGACCGGCTGGCCCGGGTTCAGCCGCGTCAGATGGTTGCGGAAGACCATGTGGTGGCTGCCCGAGCCCCAATAGGCGTCGAACTGGACCTTGCCGGCGACGTTCCCCTCCCAGAGGTTCATGCAGGTGTGCGCGCCGTGCGAGCCGATATTGTACTGGAACCAATTGGGCTGGTGATGCTCGGTCCGCTCCAGGTAGTTGTAGCCCACGACGTTCCCCGCCCCGCCCGCGCCGCCGATCACGACGCCGGTGTGCAGGGAGTAGAGGATATTGTTCTCGACCAGGTTGTCCGAGGCGTAGCAGTGTATGTTGATGCCGTAGCCGTGGTCGCCGTCGTAGCGGGGCGTGCCGTGGATATACGAATCGCGCACCTCGTTGCCGTAGGCCCCCCACTCCATCTCGATGTGCTTGTAGGGGATATTGACGGTCTCGACGTTCCGGACCCAGCAATGGACGCAGTACGACATGACGATCCCGCCCCCTTCCCCGGAGCCGGCGGCCATCTCGATGGCCAGGTCCTCGATGCCGGCGTGCCGGACGGGGGCCTCGGAGGCCTTGTAGAGCTGGGGCAGGAAGACGGATTTGTAGTCGAAATAGAGGGCCCGGTTGAACGTCAGGCTGCGGCCGTTCTTGGCCTTGACCAGCAGGGTCTCGGCCATGGCCCGCGATCCCCCCTGCCGGCCGCACCAGTCGCACGTCCCCCCCTCGCCCTTCGGGGTGACGAGTTCGGGATCGTTGAACTCGTCGATGGTCACGGCGTCGCCAACCTCGAATCCGCCCGCATCGTCCACCTCGACCGTGTCGGAGCCGCGCTTGAATCCCGAGACGACCCGCGTGGCCGTATCGTCGCCCGAGGCGCCGAGACCCTCGATGAGGATAATGTGCTCGGCCGAATACTGGACGATCCTGGTCCGCTCCGGGCCGTCGCCCCGGACGACGATCCCGTCCCGGACGGCCAGAGTTCCGCTGATCCGATAAACGCCCTGCGGCAGGTAGACGACCTGGCCGGCCGGGCACAGGTCCAGGGCCGCTTGCAGGGCGGCCGTGTCGTCCCGGGCCCCGTCCCCCGCGGCCACCAGGGCGCTGCCGGGGATGGAGGTCCGGACGTCGCAGAACACGACGTTCCGGACGGGGATGCCCTTGATCCCGTTCTCCCAGACGCCGGCGACTCCCCAATCCGCGATCCGCTCGGCCGGGAGGAGCTCCCGGTCGGCCAGGGACCCCTCGCTCGAACAGGAGTCCTGGGCCAGGAGGCAGACCGCCAGGAGGAGGAAGGCCCGGGCCGGCGTCAAGCCGACGATCGTTCTTTTTGCGAATCCCTTCATTGGCACACCCTCGATGGGAGTTCGCCGGACGGCGAACGGGTTCCCGGGAGGGAACCCGGGCGTCATTCTAGCATATTCCCCGCCGCCAAGCACGACGGCGGAGCCCCCGGAAGGGAAAAGAGGGCCCCTTCTCCCGCGTCAGCGCGGTTCCGGACGCGACCCGTGCCAGCGCCGTCTCAGGGCGGCCAGCCGCTCCCGCAGGCGCTCGGGAAGGGCGTTCTTCAGCCCCTTCTGGAGGCCCAGCGCCAGGCAGACCCGGCCCCGGCCGCTCAAAGGGACGTAATAACGGGGGAAATCGAAGCGGACGAAGCCGTTGGCCTTCTTGAACTCCCCCAGGGAGCCCGTCGACCAGGCGCCGTAGGTCAGATAAGGGAGTCCTTTGGCCTCGCAGAGCTCCACGGCCTTGGCCAGGAGGGCGTTGGTCGGAGCCTTGTCCCGATGGGAGATCATGGCGATGACCTGTTCCGTCCTGGCGATCCGGTCCCCGTAAACCAGCTTGATGAAGCCGATGAGCTCATCCTGGAAATAGGCGCCGATGAACTCGCTCCGGTCGAGGCGCGTGGCGTTGGCCCTCTTCACCTCGGCGAACGGCTTCTGGTAGTGCCAGAAAGGCTTGCCCTGGCGGACCGGCGATTCGTTGTATATGGCGACGATGCCGTTGACGAAGGCGTCGTCGAATTCGGCCGTCCGCACGACCAGGCCCGCTTTCGCGGCCTTGCGGACCTTCTTCCGGCACTGATGATCGATGATCTTGTCGAACCAGTTGGCGAACGTCCCGTAGGCCAGGGCCGCGCAGTTGTCCCATTCCATCCGGTAGGGATATTTCGGCGCGACATCCGGGATCCTCTGGATGAAGGTGAACAGGTCCGCCCGGCCCGGCCGGCCTGACCTCAGCCTTTCGATGAGAGGGCGCGGATCGCAGATATCCCTGTCGAGCTCATCCGCCAGCCTGGCGACGCGGAGACGCCGGCCGCCGATGACCAGGGCCTCCCCCGGAATGGCGGGCGCCGCGGCTCCCTCCCCGGGTTCCGGAGGCATCACGAACCGGCTTTCACCGTCTTCGCCCGGATGAACTTCACCAGCTTGGCGACCGAATCCAGGTTGTCCGGGACGATCTCATCGGCCTCGACGCGGATGCCGAATTCCTTTTCCACGTATCCGACGAGCTCCAAAACGCCCGTGGAATCCAGGATGCCCTTTTCCAGGAACGAGTCCTCGTCCTCGAACGAGGCCAGGCCCGAGAGGGGCAAGGCGGACGTGGTGAGGAATCCCCTCACGGAGGTCCTGATGCCGTCTTCCGCGTGTCCGACCGTATCCATCTCTGACTCCTTTGCCGTAACGCCCCGGCGATCCGACGGGAGGGCGGGGGACGCCGCATTATATACGGACGCCCGGCGACAATCAACCCGGCGGGCCGGATGGCCCGTACCGCGGCATCATAACGGGGATGGGTCGGCGACGGCATGCCCGGCGGGGATGAACGGACGGGTGAATATGCGGCCGGGCGTCTCCTCGCCGGGGGGGAGGCGACGGGGGCGGCCGGGCGCCTCGCGGGCCGCTTGACTTCCGGGGTCATAAAAGCTAAATATTTGGCGCGCCTGCCGGCGGCCGACGAAGGAGGATGAGCGCTGGGGACATCGGGATTCCCGTTGGGGCCCCGTGTTGCGTCCCGGTCAGGAGCTGAACCCGGGATGATGCCTCAAATATTGAACCCTCTCGAACATCCCGGGTGGGACTCGCTGGTCCTGAGGGCCGGCGATCCGGGCTTCTTCCACAGCGCGGCCTGGGCCAGGATCCTCCAGGCTAGCTACGGCTTCAAGCCGTCCTATGTCGCCGCCCTCGACCGGGACCGGCTGGAGATGGTCCTGCCGCTGATGGAGGTTCCAGGCCTCTTCGGGGCCCGGCGCGGCGTCTCGCTGCCGTTCACCGACTATTGCCCTCCCCTGGGCGACCAGGCGCTCGCCGGGGAAGCGGTCCGTTTCGCCATCGATCACGGCGGCCGGGCCGGCTGGCGCTCCATCGAATGGCGCGACGCCGCCGGCTTTGACGCCGGGACGCCGGCCTCGGAGACCTATTACGGTCATGACATCGATCTCCGGGGAACGGACGAGGAGCTGCTGGGCCGGCTCCACGAGGGCCACCGGAGGAACATCCGGCGGGCGGAGCGCGAAGGCGTCTCCATCGAATTCAGCGGGTCGCTCGAGGCGCTCCGGGGCTTCTGCCGCCTGAACGGCCGGACGCGAAAACGGCACGGCCTGCCGCCTCAGCCGTTCGCGTTCTTCGCCGGCATCTACGAACACGCCCTCTGCCGGGATCTCGGCTTCGTGGTCTCGGCCCGCCGGTCCGGCCGGCTGCTGGCCGCCGCGGTCTTCTTCCATTTCGGCGGGCAGGCCCTGTTCAAGTTCGGCGCTTCGGACCCGGCCTCGTTCCCGTTCCGGCCGAACAACCTGATCATCTGGGAGGCCATGCGGCGGTGCCGGGACATGGGCCTGCGGTCTTTGAGCCTGGGCCGGACCGAGCCGGACAACCCCGGGTTGCTGCGCTTCAAGCGCGGCTGGGGCGCGCGGGAACGGGTTTTGCGGTACTATAAGTACGACCTCAGGAAGAGGGCCTTCCTCGCCAGGGGGCCGATCTCGAGAAAGAGAGGCTGGCAGACGAAGCTGTTCTCCAGGCTCCCGGACGGTATCCTCCGGGTCATCGGCCGTCTGGCCTACAGATATGTGGGATGAGCTCCGTTCCGAACCGTCGTCCGAGGGAAAGGACCATGCCGACGAGCGTTCTTGACCTCTACTACCTCCTCAAGCCTTTTATCCCGCGAAGGCTCCAGATCGTCGCCCGCCAGCTGCTGGCGGCCCGGAAACGGAGGTCGGTCGGCGGCGTCTGGCCGATCGACCCTAAAGCGGCCGCCGCGCCGCGGGGCTGGCGGGGCTGGCCCGAGGGGAAGAAGTTCGCCCTGATCCTCAACCACGACGTGGACACCCAGAGGGGCCATGATCGCTGCGGCAGCCTGATGGAGCTGGAGACGCGCCTGGGGTTCAGGTCCTCGTTCTATTTCGTCCCGGAAGGCTACCGCGTCTCCGCGGACCAGCGCCGGTCGATCGAACAGGCCGGATTCGAGGTCGGCGTCCATGGGCTCCGGCATGACGGCAAGATGTTCAAGTCCCGCAGGATCTTCGACGAACGGGCCCGGCGCATCAACAAGATCCTGAAGGAATGGCGGGTCGTCGGGTTCAGCTCCCCGTCCATGCATCGGAACCTGGACTGGGTCCTGGACCTGGACATCGAATACGACATCTCGACCTTCGACACGGACCCGTTCGAGCCCCAGAACGAAGGCGTCGGCCGGATCTTCCCCTTCTTCGTCAACGACGCTGCATCCGGGCGCGGTTACGTCGAGATCCCCTATACGCTGCCCCAGGATCACAACCTCTTCATCATCCTCGGCGAAAAGGACATCCGCGTCTGGGCGGAAAAGCTCGAATGGATCGCCGCGAACGGCGGCATGGCCCTGGTCAACACCCATCCGGACTATATGCTCTTCGACGGGGCCCGGCGCGGCTTCGAGGAATACCCGGTCGGGCAATACCTGTCGTTCCTCGAGCATGTCCGGACCAGGTACGCCGGGCAGTACTGGAACGCGCTGTGCCGCGAGGTCGCCCGGTTCTGGCGGGCCGAGATGGTCACCCCGGGCGCCGGCCCGGCGGGGACGCCGGGGGACGAGACGGGGCCCCGGGGATCGGGACGGGCATGAAGCGGATCGCCGTCCTCGATCCCCTGACGGACCCCCGCTGGGACGCGTTCGTCGACGGCCACCCCTTCGGCCAGGTCTACCACCTGTCCGCCTGGACGAGGATCCTCGAGGACAGCTTCAAGCACATCCGGGGATCCTGTTACGCCCTTCTGGACGAGACCGGCACGCGCATCGAGGCGGGCTGCCCGGTTTTCCGGGTGAACAGCCGGCTGACGGGGAACAGGCTGGTCAGCGCGCCTTTCACGACCCTCTATGACCCCCTGGTGTCGAGCCCGGACCAGTTCGACCTCCTGCTGAGGGAGCTCCTCCGCCTGCGGCAGGACGGACCCTTCGATTTCCTGGAGATCCGGACGTTCCAAGCCGAGCGGTTCGTCAAGCGCGACGATCTCGGGGAATCCCGCTTCTACAAGCACCATTTCCTCCGCCTGGACTCCCCTCCCGACGTCCTCAGGCAGGGCTTCCAC
The DNA here is from genome assembly GCA_022711665.1 of Acidobacteriota bacterium. Classification (GTDB taxonomy): domain Bacteria; phylum Acidobacteriota; class Aminicenantia; order Aminicenantales; family Saccharicenantaceae; genus RBG-16-66-30. Next base: position 289,673 of record JAKLEN010000002.1, read on the forward strand.
AGGACCTGCGTCCGGCAGCGCATCGCCCGGGCCGAGAAGAGCCAGGTCGAGCTGCGGATCGGCCGGGGGGAATCCGACCTGGCGGTCTTCTACCGGCTGCTCGAGAGGACCCGGAGGAGGCGCGCCCTGCCGACCCCGCCCTACCGCTTTATCAGGTCCCTCTGGAACGGCTACGCCCCCTCCGGCCGGGCGGAGATCCTGCTGGCCTGCAAGGACGGCCGGCCGCTCGCGGCGGTCCTGCTCCTCCTCTATAAGGGCCGCGCCTCCGTGGAATACGCGGCCTCTGACGAGCGGGCCCATCACCTCAGCCCGGTCCATTTCGTCTTCTGGAAAGCCATCAACTTCGCCTACGAACGGGGCTGCCGGGTCATCGATTTCGGCCGGACGTCGCCCCTCAACACGGGCCTGATGGACTTCAAGGGCCGTTGGGGGACGGAGACCAGGGACCTGGTCCAATTCTATTGCCCGAAGGACGCCGCCCAGGACAGCGGCCGCAGGGAGGAAAGCCGGGCCTACAGGCTGGCGAAGAGGGTCTTCGCGGTCCGGGCGCTCAGCCCCTTCCACAAGGCCCTGGCGGCCTTCTGTTACCGCCACATGGGATGAGAAAGGAACACGCATGAACAGGCCCGTCAAGCTCGCGCTGACCTGCACGCCGGGGGGCCATTACGAGCAGATGCTCAATCTCTCTGACTTTTACGGGGATTACCGCCATTTCTGGATCACCTCGCGGACCACCCAGACCGCGAATCCGTCCGGCGACGCGGCGGTCTATTACATCCAGATGGCGCATTTCAAGAAGCCCTGGACCTACCTTCTCCAATTCCCCGAGGTCTTCCGGATCTTCCTGAAGGAAAGACCGACCCATATCCTCTCGACGGGCTCCGGCCGGATCGTCTTCGTGCCGTATCTGCTGTCGGTCCCCTTCCGGGTCAAGTTCATCCACGTCGACACCTTCTCGCACGTCCAGGGCTTCACCAAGATGGCCCGCTTCCTGTCCCGGACGAAAAGCCCGATCCTGACCCAATGGCGGTCCCCGCAGAAGGAGAGAGCCATCTATATCGGGCCGATCTTCAAGAAGAGCCCGGCGCCGCGGCGGACGGCCGACGGAACGCACGTCTTCGTGACGGCCGGCACGAGGTCCGAGCCCTTCCCCCGGCTCTTCGAGGCGGTCGAGAGCCTGATCCGGGACGGGGTCATCCAGGGCCCGGTCGTGGCCCAGGTCGGCGGCACGGCCTACCGGTCCGCCCTCATGGAGACCTTCGATTTCCGGCCGCCCCAGGCGATCGACGACCTCATCCTGAACGCCCGCTACGTCATCACCCAGGAGAGCGCCGGCATCGTCACCAAATGCCTGAAATTCGGCACGCGGTTCATCGTCATGCCCCGGGACTACGCCCATGGCGAGCTGCCGGCCAAGAGCGACATGAACGAGGACCTGCATGTCCGCCTCGAGGAGCTCGGCTTCACCTCCGTCGTCCGCAACGTCGAGGAGATGAGGGCCGCCGTCGGGAACCTGCCGCGGCTGGCCGTCGGGTTCGACTTCGACAACACGCTGGCCATCTCGACCCTGAGGAGCCTGGTCGGGGACGGGGACGCTCCCCCGGCGGGGAGGCAAGAGCCATGAGCCCCGAACGGCTGCGCTGCGTCCTCATCACCCCGGCCCGGAACGAAGAGGCCTTTCTCGAGGGGACCATCCGGTCGGTCCTGGCCCAGACGGTCCGTCCCGACCGCTGGATCATCGTCAGCGACGGCTCGACGGACCGGACCGACGAGATCGCCGCGGCCCACGCCGCCGCGCACGATTTCATCGAGTTCCTCCGCATGCCGGACCATGCCGACCGGCAGTTCGCGGCCAAGGTCCACTGCTTCGAAGCCGGGTTCCGGCGGATCGCGGACTCGAGCTTCGACATCGTCGGCAACCTCGACGCCGACCTGACCTTCGAGCCCGGCTACCTCGAGTACCTGCTGGAGCAGTTCGCCCGCAACCCCCGGCTGGGGGTGGCCGGGACGCCGTTCGTGGAGGAGGGCAGCAGCTACGACTACCGCTTCACGAACATCGAGCATGTCTCGGGGGCCTGCCAGCTGTTCCGGCGCAAGTGCTTCGAGGACATCGGCGGCTACCGGCCGATCGAAGGTGGCGGCATCGATTGGGTGGCCGTCACCTCGGCCCGCATGAAGGGCTGGCAGACCCGGACTTTCACGGACAAGGTCCTGGTCCACCATCGCAAGATGGGGACGGGCAAGGGCAACCGGATCACCGCCCTATTCCGGCAGGGCCGGCAGGATTATTACCTGGGGAACCATCCCCTCTGGGAATTCCTGCGGATGTTTTATCAGATGCGTTTCCGCCCCGCCGTCGTCGGCGGCCTGACCCTGTTCAGCGGCTATTGTCTGGCGGCTTTGGCCAGGGTCAAATCCCCCGTGCCGAAGGACCTGGCGGCCTTCATCCGCCGGGAGCAGATGCAGCGGCTCCGCTCGAAGCTCCCCATCCCCGGCCGGAAAGGGCGCGGATGAGGACCGGCGGGGGCCGCGGGCCCGGCCGTCCGGAGCGGTGAGGCGGCAGCCGTGGCACAGCTGGCGACCCTCCTCTGCGCGGGCTTCATCCTGTTAGCCTTCCGCAAGGACCTCCGGGAGCGCCCGAACGCCTCCAAGGCCCTGTGGCTCCCGTTCGTCTGGTTCGCCCTGTCGGTCGCCAAGCCCATCACCTACTGGCTCTATCCCGGCCAGTTCGTGGCCTTCAGCCAGCGGCTGGCCTTCCAGCAGCAGCGGTTCGAGATCGTCCAGAACAATCCCCACGAGAGGATCCTGCTGACGGCCCTCCTCTGCCTCGGCCTTCTGGTGCTGGTCAAGAGGAAGTCGGCCTTCGTCCTCAGGGTCCGCGACAACGCCTGGCTGTTCGTCTTTTTCCTGTACAGCTTCATCAGCATCGGCTGGGCGGACTACCAGGGGGTGGCCCTCAAGAGGTGGATCCGGGGGATCGGCGACCTGGTCATGGTCCTGGTGATCGTCTCCGAGGTCGATCCCGAGGAAGCCCTGGACACGGTCCTGCGGCGCTGCGCCATCCTCCTCATCCCCCTGTCCATCCTCCTCGCCAAGTTCTATCCCCGGATGGGCCGGATCTATACGGTCTTCGGCCGGCAGATGTGGGTCGGCGTGACGGGCCACAAAAACCAGCTGGGGCTCCTCTGCGCCTTCCTCGGCATCTTCCTGATCTGGCGGATGCTGAAAAAATGGCCGGTCCTGGACTACGTGGACGCGGCCCTGCTGGGCATCACGATGTACCTGCTGGTGAAGGCCGACAGCCAGGCGTCCATGGTCGTCCTGATCCTCGGGGCGGGCATCCTCCTGCTCCAGCGCCTGGCCAAGACCGATCCGAGGAAGATCACCAGGATCCTCATCTTCGTGCTGATCGCCGTCTTCGTCCTCCAGGCCGTCCTGATCGCCTTCGTCGGGCGGTCCCTTTCGGACATGTTCTTCACGGCCGCCGACCGGGACACCTCCCTGACGGGCCGGGTGCCTCTCTGGCGCGAGCTCCTGATCACCGGCAGCCGCCGGCCGTTCTTCGGCGCCGGGTACGCCGGTTTCTGGAGCGGCGACGCGGTCCGCGACGTCTGGCAGCGCGTCGGCTGGACGCCGACGACCGGCCACAACGGGTACATCGACACCTTCCTGGACCTGGGGATCGCCGGCCTGCTCATCATGCTCTTCTTCCTCATCCGTACCTACAGGACGATCCTGGCCTCCTACGACACGGAAGCCGGTTTCGCCCGGCTGAAGCTGTGCTTCTTCGTCATGATCCTCTTCCACAACTTCGCCGAATCCTCGCTGGGCAAGGCCAACTCGCTCCTCTGGCTGCTGGCGATGCTCTCGTCCCTGGTCTATGCCCGGCGGGCCGCTGCCTCCGGGCCCGAACAGAGCCCTTCTTCCGGGGCGGAGTGACCGCGTGACGACGTCGGGGCCGATCCCGAAGGCAGGCCGGGCCGGCGCCCGGCGCGGAGGGGGAGGTCCGGCCGTCTGCATGATCGCCTACACGACCTACGAAAGGGACGCCCGCGTCATCCGCGAGGCGGAGGCGGCCGCCCGGAACGGCTATCGCGTCGACCTGATCACGCCGCGGCGGAAGGGCGAGCGGGCCCGGGAGACGATCAACGCCGTCAACGTCCGCCGCATCTGGCCGAGGCCCTACAAGGGCGCCGCGCCTGTCCGCTACCTGATGTCCTACGGCCTCTTCCTGCTGGGCTGCCTCGCCCGGACCGCCGTTCTCGACGTCCGGCGGCGCTACCGCGTCGTCCATGTCAACAACATGCCGGATATCCTGGTCTTCGCCGCCCTCGGGCCCAGGCTCCGGGGCGCCGGGATCATCCTTGATATCCATGACCCGGTGCCGGAAACATACGTGGCCAAGTTCGAAGGGGCCCGGCGGGGCGTCTTTTACAGGCTGCTGCTGGGCCTGGAAAGGATGTGCGCCGCCTTCGCCCATCGAGTCCTGACCGTCCACGAGCCCGTCAAGACCGACATCCTGGTCCCGGACGGCATACCGGCGGAGAAGATCACCGTCGTGGCCAACTTTCCCGACGGGGACGTCTTCCGCGTCGTCGACCCCCCCGTCCTCGACGGGCCGGTCCGGATGATCTATTACGGGACCGTCTCGGCCAGGTTCGGCTTGACGGAGGTCCTGGAGGCCATCGCCCGGGTCCGCGGCCGGGACCGCCTGCGCCTGCGGATCGTCGGCGACGGGGACCTGGCCGGGTCCCTGAAAAGGGAGATCCGCGATCTCGGCCTGGAAGGGATCGTCGACTTCGACAACCGGTCCTATCCGCTCGGCCGGATACCGGCCCTGGCCGGGGCTCATCATCTGGGACTGGTCCCCTACAGGCCGAGCCCGGCCACGAGGTACATGCTGCCGGTCAAGCTGCTGGAGCTGACGGCCATGGGCATCCCGGCCATCACGGTGGCCAACGTCCCCATCCGGCACTACTTTGAAGAGGGAAGCTTTTTTCTGTATGATAACGCCCGGATCGGGTCTCTGACCGAGGTCGTGGAAGGCATCCTGGACCGTCCCGCCGTCCTGGCGGAAAAGAGACGAACGATCCTGAGGAACCGGGACAAGTACCTCTGGGACGCCGAGCGCCGGAAGTACCTCGAGGTCCTCGGAGACTTGGCCGAAGGAGGACGCTGATGGCGGCGGTCACGTTTGGCATCGTCGGATGCGGGCGGATCGCCCAGCGGCACGCCGAGCACATCTCGAAGTGCGGCCGGCTGGGCGCCGTATGCGACATCATCCCCGAGAGGGCCCGGGCCCTGGCCGCCGCCCGCGGCGGCGTCGCCTACGAGCGGATCGAGGACATGCTCGCCGCCCAGCCCGGCCTGGACGTGGTCTCGGTCTGCACCCCCAACTGGCTGCACGCCCGCCACACCATCCTGGCCCTCGAGTCGGGCCGGCACGCCATCTGCGAAAAGCCGATGGCCTTGACCACCGGGGACTGCGACCGGATGATCGCCGCCGCCCGGGCCTCCGGCAAGAACCTCTTCATCGTCAAGCAGAACAGGTACAACCCGCCGATCGTCGCCCTCAAGAAGGTCATCGAGGAGGGCCGGCTGGGGCGGATCGTCAATGTCCAGCTCAACTGCTTCTGGAACCGGAACAACGACTACTACCTGAGCTCCGACTGGAAGGGCAAGCGGCTCGCGGACGGCGGCACTCTCTACACGCAGTTCAGCCATTTCATCGATCTCATCTACTGGCTGGCCGGGGACGTCGTGACCGTCCTGCCTCTGACGCGCAACCTGCTCCATCAGGGCATCATCGAGTTCGAGGACACCGGGGCCGTCGCCCTGGAATTCGCCAACGGCGCCCTGGGGACGATCAACTATACGGTCAACAGCTTCAAGAAGAACATGGAGGGCTCGGTCACGGTCTTCGGAGAGAAGGGCACGGTCAAGGTCGGGGGCCAGTACCTGAACGTCCTCGAATACCAGGCCATCGACGGCTATGAGATCAAGGACCTCCCGGAATCGCGGCCGGCGAACGAATACGGGTTCTACCAGGGATCGATGTCCAACCACGACAAGGTCTATCAGAACGTCATCGATGTCCTGGGAGGACGGGCCCGGATCGCCACGACCGCCGAAGAGGGGAAGAAGACCGTCGAGATCATCGAGAAGATCTACCGGGCTGCCGGGTGAGGAGCGGCGGGCCTTCCGGCCGGCGCTCCGCGCCGGGGACCTGACAGGGACTCCTCTTTAGGGGTGAGAAGAGAGCCTGTTTTATCACCCTTGTATTAGCCGCGGGGGGTGATATACAGAGGGGTGGCATCTGCCCGATGCTTGTTCCGGAACAGACGGGCATAGGATTGTGTCCGGGAAGTGGACAATAGCACAGGAGAGAATGATACAATGAACGTTCCCTTTGTCGACCTCAAGACGCAGTATCTCGCCCTCAAGCCCGAGATCGATCCCGCCATCCAGTCGGTCCTCGACGAAACGGCTTTCATCGGCGGCAAGCACGTCGAGGGCTTCGAGAAGGCCTACGCCGAGAAGTACGGCGTCAAGCACTGCATCAGCTGCGCCAACGGCACCGACGCCATCTACATCAGCCTCAAGGCCCTGGGCATCGGGCCGGGGGACGAGGTCATCACGGCGGCCAACAGCTTCATCGCCACCTCCGAAGCCATCAGCCAGACCGGGGCCCGTCCCGTCTTCGTGGATATCGACGGCTTCTTCCACATCGATCCGGCTAAGATCGAGGCCAAGATCACCCCGAAGACCAAGGCCGTCATCCCGGTCCACCTTTTCGGCCAGCCGGCCGACATCCCGGCCGTCCGGGCGATCTGCGAGAAACACCATCTTCATCTCGTCGAGGATTGCGCCCAGTCGCACTTCGCCACCTTCCAGGGGCGCAGGACTGGGACGTTCGGCATCGCCGGCACGTTCAGCTTCTACCCTGGCAAGAACCTGGGGGCGTACGGCGACGGCGGGGCCATCGTCACGGATGACGACGCCTTCGCCCGGCAGGCCCGCCTGTTCGCCTGCCACGGTTCGCTGCAGAAGTACGTCCACGAGATCGAGGGCATCAACAGCCGCCTCGACGGCATCCAGGCCGTCGTCCTCCGGGCCAAGCTCGGGCATATCGAGGACTGGAACAAGGCCCGGAACGCCCACGCCCTGAGATATAGCGAGCTCCTGGCCGGGGTGGACCAGGTCCGCTGCCCCAAGCTCCGGCCGGGGACGTTCCATATCTTCCATCTCTACGTCATCAGGGCGGAGCGCCGGGACGACCTGGCCGCCTTCCTCAAGACCAGGGGCGTGGCCACGGGCATCCACTATCCCACCGCCCTGCCGCTGCTGCCGGCCTATCGCCATCTGAGGCTTGCGGCCTCGGATTTCCCGGTCGCCGCCGAGTGCCAGGGCCAGATCCTGTCCCTGCCCATGTATCCGGAGCTCGCGGACGAGCAGATCGCCTACGTCGCGGCCGGCATCCGGGAGTTCTATCAGGGCCAGGGACGGAGCTGAGGAAAGAGGAGCGAGCGCCAACCATGCTTAATATCGGAGTTATCGGTTTCGGCTATTGGGGGCCCAACGTGGCCCGCAACTTCCACGCCGCGGCCGGGGCGAAGCTAGTCGCCATCTGCGACTTCTCGGACAAGCGCCTGGCCCTGGCCCAGAACAACTACCCGTTCATCCAGGGGATCAAGGACCCCTATGAGCTCATCCGCTCGACGGGGATCGACGCCGTGGCCATCGTCACGCCCGTCTTTTCCCATTACGAGCTGGCCAAGGCGGCCCTGCTGGCCGGCAAGCACATCTTCGTCGAGAAGCCCTTCACGGCGACGAGCGCCCAGGCCCGGGAGCTAATAGACCTGGCGGAACGGAAGAACCTTCGGATCATGGTCGACCACACCTTCCTCTTCACCGGGGCGGTCCGGAAGATCAAGCAGGTCATCGATTCGGGCGAGCTGGGGAAGCTCCTTTTCTACGACTCCGTCCGGGTCAACCTGGGGCTCTTCCAGCACGACGTCAACGTCATCTGGGACCTGGCCCCCCACGACCTGTCCATCATGGCCCACGTCATCGACAAGAAGCCGCTGGCCATCGCGGCCCACGGCTCCATCCATTTCCAGGGCGGGTTCGAGGACATCGCCTATGTCGCCGTCGAGTTCGAGGGCAACGGCTTCCTGGCCCATTTCCACGTCAACTGGCTCAGCCCGGTCAAGATCCGCCAGACCCTGATCAGCGGCGACAAGAAGATGCTCGTTTGGGACGACCTGAGCGCCGACGAGAAGGTCAAGATCTACGACCGGGGCGTCGAAGTCAAGAGCTCCAACGGGGGCAAGGACGGCATCCACGAGCTCCTGGTCAGCTACCGGTCGGGCGACGTCCACATCCCCAAGCTCGAGGCCATGGAGGCCCTCAAGGCCGAGGCCCAGTACTTCGTCGAATGCGTCGAGAAGAACCTGCCGCCGGCCAACGGCGGCCAGGCCGGGCTCCAGGTCGTCCGCCTCCTGGAAGCCGCGGACGAGTCCCTCAAGCAGGGCGGAAAGCGGATCGTCCTGTAAAGGAGCTTCCATGGAATTCTGCCGGATAGCGCCCGACGTCAAGCTGGGACGGGACGTCAAGGTCTTCGCCTTCGTCAACCTCTACGGCTGCACGATCGGCGACAACACCAAGGTCGGCACGTTCGTCGAGATCCAGAAGAACGCCGTCGTCGGGAAGAACTGCAAGATCTCGTCGCACACTTTCATCTGCGAGGGCGTGACCATCGAGGACGACGTCTTCATCGGGCACAACGTCACCTTCATCAACGACCTCTACCCCCGCTCGACCGCCGAGGGCGGCGGGCTCCAAACGGAGGCCGACTGGAAGGTCGTGCCGACCTTCATCCGCAGGGGGGCATCCGTCGGCTCGAGCGCCACGATCCTGGCCGGCGTGACGGTCGGCGAGGGGGCCATCGTCGGGGCCGGGTCCGTCGTCACAAGGGACGTCGCCCCCTGGACGATCGTCGCGGGCAACCCGGCCAGGGTCTTGCGCGCCATCGAGAAAAAATAGATAATCGGAGGGCTTTTCGAAGAGGGGCTCGGGTCAATGCTCAAGGAGAAGGAGACGGTCGTCCGCAGGTTCCTGATCTTCGTCGACACCTGCGTCCTCGTCCTGGCCTACCTCTCCGCCTATCTTCTGAACCGCCTCATCGGCGACTCTTCCATCCCGCTCCTGCGGTTCTGGCTGGCGCTCGTCTTCGCCGTCCCCTACTGGTGCCTGGCCCTCTACGCGAACGGCATGTACCAGTCCATGAGGACGCGGACCTACCTGGAGATCCTCTGGGCCGTGGTCAAGGCCGCGGCGCTGACCTTCCTGCTCATGGGGACCTTCATCTTCCTGCTCAAGCTGACCTTCATGAGCCGGCTGTTCTTCATCCTGTTCATGGGCTTCAGCTTCCTGTTCATCTGGCTCGAAAAGACCGCCATCTTCATGAGCTCCCACTACGTCCGCCGCCAGGGGCTCAACACCCGGCGGCTGCTCATCGTCGGGACGGGCAACCGGGCCCGCGAGTTCATCAAGAAGGTCGATCAGCACCCCGAGTGGGGCTTCGAGCTCCTCGGGGCCATCGACGACGAGCCCGGCCGCGGCGTCCACCGCGTCGGCCGGCTCGACGTCATCGGCGTTCTCGACGACATCCCCGGGATCTTCCACCGCGACGCCGTCGACGAGGTCATCTTCGTCGTCCCCCGCTCGCGCCTGAACGCCCTGCAGGGCGCCATCGACGATTGCGAGACCGAGGGGGTCGTGGTGACCATCGCCGTCGACCTCTTCGACACCAAGCTGGCACGGGCCTCCGTCGCCGAGCTCGACGGCCAGCCGCTCCTGCACTTCAAGACGACCCACGCCAAGGAGTGGGAGCTGCTGGTCAAGAGGATATTCGACTTCGCCTCGTCCGGCCTGGGCATCGTCGCCCTTCTGCCCCTGTTCCTGCTGATGTCGGTCCTCATCAAGGTGACGTCGAAGGGCCCAGTGTTCTTCAAGCAGAACCGGCTGGGGCTGGCCGGCCGGCGGTTCACGCTCTACAAGTTCCGGACCATGAAGCAGGGCGCCCAGGCCGTCCTGTCCGACGTCGCCGACCTGCAGGCCATGACCACGCCGGAGTTCCGGGAGAAGAAGACCCAGTGGATCACGCCCATCGGGCGGTTCATGAGGAAATTCAGCATCGACGAGCTGCCCCAGCTCTTCAACGTCTTCATCGGCCACATGAGCATCGTCGGCCCGCGGCCGACGGTCCCCGACGAGGTCGAGAAGTACAAGGATTGGCAGAGGCGGCGGTTCTCGATGAAGCCCGGCATCACCTGCCTCTGGCAGGTCAACGGCCGGAACAACATCGCCTTCGAGGACTGGATGAAGCTCGATCTCGAGTATCTCGACAACTGGTCGCTCTGGCTGGACGCCAAGATCCTGATGAAGACGGTGCCGGTCGTCCTGTTCGGCATCGGGGCGTACTAGGGGCGCGGCCGGTCCGGGGAAGCTGGCGGAGCCGGGATGATCGCCACCAAGAGCAAGACGGCCTTCGCGGCCGCCCTTCTATTCCTGGCGGCCGCCGTCGGCGGCGCCGGGACCGCCCTGGCCCAGGAGAACACCTGGTCCGGAGAGAGCCTGGCCCTGATGGTCGACCAGGCCCAATGGAAGCTCGGCCTGCTGCGGGTCAACGCCGGTTTCCAGCTCACCAACGCGGGCTACGACACGGATATCTACTACGGCTATGGCGACGGCGCCGAGCCGGATGCCACGCTCACGGCCGCCCTGCCGCTCCAGATCATCCTGCCGATAAGCCGCAAGGCCGTCCTGGACGTCACCGAAACCCCCCAGTACGTCTTCTATCTCCAGACCGAACGGGAACGGGCCTGGAACAACTTGCTGCGGGCTCGGCTCCACCTGGCGCTGGACCGGTTCTATTTCCGGTTCGAGGGCGGCCTGGACGATATCCGGCGGCGGTTGAGCCCCGAGCTCAACCTCAACGTCCGGCAGAAGCAGAGCGTTGTCGACGGGATCGCTCTCTGGCAGGCGAGCCGGAAGACGTCGTTCGCCTTCCTCTACGGCCTGTCGCGCTTCGAATACGGCTCGTCCGACCTCGGCCTGCTGGACGTCGCGGCCGTGCTCGACCGCGACGAGCAGTACCTCGACGCCCTGACGTTCTTCCAGCCGACGCCCCGGCTGCGCCTCCATCTCGACGGCCAGTACGGCACCTACGGCTTCGCCAACCCCGCCTCCCGCAACCGGGATGCCCGCAGCTACGGCCTGCTCGGCGGCTTCGAATTCCTGCCCCGGGAGGGCGAGGCCGAGGACTCCCGCGGCGTCACGGGAAGCGTCCGGCTGGGCTTCATGCGCTTCGACCTGCGGGACGCCGCGATGGCCGACGAATCAAATTTCGTCGGGGACGCGCTCGTCTCGGCCCGCCTGATAAGGCGGACGACCCTGAGGCTGCTCCTGGCGCGGAGCTTCCAGTTCTCAGCCTTTTCCGGTTCGACCTATTACCTTTCGACCCGCTTCGGCGGCGGGATCACCCGCCATTTCTCGAGGCGGGCGTCGATCTCCTACGACGTCTCCGTCGTCCGGGGCTCGTACCCGGTGACGGACCCCGAGCCGGGGCTGGCCGACGACATCAATTACCGTTATCTCCTTCATGACATCAGCCTGGATTTCCGCCTGCGCCGGGACCTCTGGCTGTCCCTCGTCGGCTCCCTGGGCCGGCGGACGATCGGCGGCGAGGAAGTCTCCCGGAGCCGGAATTTCTTCGGCCTGAACCTGTTCTACGGGCGCCGCGCGGGGAGCGTGGCGGTCCCGGTCGGCGGATTGTCCCGCTAGGGCGGGCCCGCCGGCCCTGGATTCTCCGAGTGAGCCGATATATAATGAACGGGAAACGTCCGAATCCGCCAATGGAACGAGGGAACGATTCATGGCCCCTATGAGCGGCGAGTCCGTCCGTCCGGTCCGGTCCTCCCGGATCGCCAGGGCCGGCGCGGCGGCCCTTCTGGCCGCGCTGAGCCTGGCGGTCCCGCCGCCGGCGTCCTCCGCCCGCCAGGACCAGACGGCCGGCCTGCAGGTCACGGAATACCGGATCGGGGCCAGGGACCTGATCGAGATCACCGTCCGCGGCCTGCCGGAGCTGAACCAGACCGTCCGCGTGGCCGAGGACGGCTCGGTGACGCACTCCCTCCTGGGGCGGGTCGAGGTCGCCGGGCTGACGGCCCAGGAGCTGGAGCGGAAGATCGCCGACCTCCTGGACAAGCAGTACACGAAAGAGGCCCGGGTGACGGTCTTTATCCGCGAATTCCAGAAGATCGCCATCCTCGGCGCCGTCGGCCGGCCGGGCATGTACGAGATCGTCGGCCCGACGACGCTCCTCATGGCCATCGCCCAGGCCGGGGGCCTGACCAGCCAGGCGATGAACGAGCTCTACGTCTACCGCCCGGCCGCGGACGGGACCCAGACGCGCCTGACGATCAGGATCGAGGACCTTGTCTCGACGGGCGACCCGTCTGTCAACATCGAGCTGAAGCCCAAGGACGTGGTCACCGTGCCCATCGACCAGACATTCAACGTCTTCGTCTACGGCGAGGTCCGGACGCCCGGCGTCGTCCCCTACCTGAAATCAAAGGGCATCACCCTGCTCCAGGCCATCGCCCAGGCCGGGGGGACGACCGAGTGGGCCAAGAAATCCGGGGTGACGATCAAGAGGAAAGACAGGAAGACCGGAAAAGAGATCAAGATCAAGGTCAACCTCAAGCGGATGATCAACAACGCCATCGCCGACCTGGCCCTCGAGGAGGGTGATGTCGTGATCATCCCCTGACCGCCCGGGGGGGATCCCGAAGGATAGCCGCCATGCCCGAACCCGCGATCGACCACAAGGAAGGCCTGCTGGCCCAGGTCCGGCAGTACGGGCTGACGGTCCTGAGATGGAAATGGGTCGCGGCCTCGTTCTTCGCCGCCGTCGTCCTGGTGGCGGCCGGGCTGAGCTTCCTCATCCCCTCCGTTTACATGGCCCACGGCAGCATCTGGATCGAGGGCGACTCCAAGATCCTCCCCTTCGAGGACGTCCAGTCGTTCAACGCCGGGACGAACCTGCAGAGCCACGCCAGGCTCCTGAGAAGCCGGACCCTGGCGGCGGACGTCATCGACCGGCTGAAGCTCTACGAGAACCCGGACTACATGGGCGGGCTGCCGCCCGGCGAGCGGAAGGCGCCCGATCCCGCCGATCCGGCCGTCAAGGAGCGCCTGGTCCAGGACTTCCTGAAGAACGTCAGCGTCTCTTCCAACGAGCGGACGAGCCTCGTGGACGTCAGCTTCAGCAGCCGGAACCCCCGGCTGGCAGCCGATATCCTGAACGCCCTGTTCGACGCCTACATCGACATGATCGTCCGCAAGAGATATTCGGCCTCCGAGAAGGCCACGGAGTTCCTCAACGCCCAGATCATCGAGCTGCGGACCGAGATCGAGACGCGGGAGAAGGAGCTCAACCGCTACGGCTCCGAGAAGGACATCCTGCCCCTGACGGCCGCCGAGGCCCCGACGGTCAGCCGGATCAGCGAGGTTAACAGCGCCCTGACGGCCGCCACCCTCGACAAGATCAACAAGCTGAACTACTACAATCAGCTCAAGGCCGCCCCCCTGGGGGAGGTGCCCGACGCCCCGGCTGGCAGCATGATCCAGACCCTGCGGGAGCAATACCTGGCCCTGAAGCGCCAGTACGCCAACAGGCTGGCCTTCGTCCGGCCCGAATATCCCGAGATGCAGCGCCTCAAGTCGGAGCTGGACCTGGCCACGGAATCTCTCCAGGTCGAGACCCAGAACCTCATCAGGAACGCCCTGGCCGACTACCAGACGGCCCTGGCCAAGGAGCAGTCCCTCCAGCGCCTGCTCAACGAGCAGAAGAACGAGGCCTACAAGGTCAGCGGCAACGCCGTCGTCTACAACAGCCTGAGGATCGAGCTCGAGAACAAGAAGACCCTGCTCGAGACCCTGTCCCGCCGCCAGAGCGAGACCGACGTCTCCTCGAGGCTCAAGGGCCTCGAGGCCCTGAACGTCTGGATCGTCGATAAGGCGGATTTCCCCCTGAAGCCGGCCTTCCCCAACAAGAGGCGCAACATCCTGATCGGCATCCTCATAGGCCTTGGCGGGGGGATCGGGATCGCGCTCGGCATCGAGTATCTGAACCACTCCGTCAAGACCTCCAAGGACATCGCCGCGACCGTCGGCCTGCCCACCTTGGGCAGCATCCCGGCCTTCGAGGACGAGCTCCGGCCCAAGGGGCCCAAGGCCGAATTCAAGAGGCTCTTCTCGATCCTGCTCATCCGGGAGCAGCGCGACGAGCGGCCGCGGCGCCGGGCCCGGCGCCGCCCGGACTCGGGGCTGCCGGAATCGAGCGTGCTGGCGGGCGACCCGCCGGAGTCGCGGCGCGACGGCGGGAGGATGGAGCTGATCGCCTCCCGGGAGCCCCAGTCGATCCAGGCCGAGAGCTACCGGTCGCTGCGGACGACACTGCTGGTCTCGTCCCCTCCCGGCCGGGTCAAGTCGATCCTGATGACCAGCCCCCTGGCCCGGGAAGGCAAGTCGACGACCGTCTCCAATCTCGGGATCACCCTGGCGGAAGCGAACAAGAAGGTCCTCATCATCGATTCCGACCTGCGCAAGCCCCGGCAGGCCCGGATCTTCGGGATCAGGAACAACCATCGCCCCGGGCTGTCGAATTACCTCAGCGACCGGATCGAGATCGACGCGATGATCCAGCCGACGGGGCACGCCAACCTCGACCTGATCTCCAGCGGCCCCCTGCCGGCCAACCCGATCGAGCTCATCGCCTCGGACGCCATGGACAATCTCGTCGCCAACCTCAAGCGGCGGTACGATTATCTCCTGTTCGACGCGCCCCCCGTCCTGGCCGTCTCCGACGCCCTGGCCCTGGGCCCGATGGTCGACGCGATCATCCTCGTCGCCCGCGGCGGGCATACGCCCAAGCAGGCCATGCGCCAGGCCAAGCAGAAGCTCGACGCCCACAAGTTGAAATGCCTCGGCGTGGTCCTCAACGGCATCGACCTGGTCGAACAGGACGGCTACTACGCCCGGCAGTACTACAAGTACGCCGATCCGGAATGAGCGCCGGCCCGGTCAACCCTGAACGGGCCGCCTAAACCCCGCATCCCCGGCCGCCGGCTTGGCGGCGGCGCAGGCGCCGGCGCCTGATGACGCGCCTGACGACGAGCGCTCCGGCCAGCAGGACCGCCCCGAGAAGAGCCAGGCGCGCCCGTCCGCCGAGATCATAATAGGCCCCGATGATCAGGCGTCCGGCCGGGCTCGCGGCCAGGGCGTTGTCCCGGAAATCCGAGAACTCCCTCAGGATCCTGACGCGCAGGCTTCTTTTGGAGATATCGACGGCGGCCAGGTCCGGGGCCTCCTCATAGACGATCTCGACGAGGCCGGTCGAGGCCGGCGGCATCTCGAGCTCGACGGTCAGGCCGTCCCCGCTTCGGCCCCAGCCGGCCGGGCGACCGTCCAGGCGGACGGCCCGGACGCGGGCCGACGGGTCCTCGGGCTTCCGGACCCTGAACGTCACGGGGACCGGGGAGGGATTGCGGATCTCGATCTCGGGGCCGAACGCCAGGACTTCGACGGACCCGCCGGCCAGCCGCCTCCGCAGATAGAACCGCCGGGCGATCGTCCCCAGGCTCGCCCAGATGACGGACGGCTCGAGGCGGTTGACGAGCCGGGCCTGGGGATTGAAGGCGTCCGGCCCGGGCTCGAACAGGTCATGATGCGAATACAGGAGGATGGGGTTCCCGAGGAAGAGGTCCAGGGCGACGGCCGGCTCGGAGACGCGCCCGGCGTCGGCCCGGTCGAAGCTGGCGATCGTCCCGTAATCGAGCGTCGGGTTCCGGAGATAGAAAAGCAGGTCGGCCGGCCGGGGGGACCCGGCGGGAACGGGATCGCCGTTCACCGTCGCCAGAAAGCCCAGCTTTTTCAGCAGCCGCAGGGAGGCCTCGGTCCCGATGGAGTGGGGAAAGACCATGACCCGGTCATAGGGCAGTCCGGTACGACGCCGGAACTCCTCCATGCGCGCCAGGCCCTGGACCATGTCCCGTTCCTGTTCCCGCAGGGCGACGGTTGTCGAGAACTCGCGGTGATCGTGGTTGTCGCCGTGGACGCAGACCGAGAAGCGGTCGGGGTTCCGGGCGAACAGGGAGACCACGCCGGGCTGGCTGCGATCGTAGTTCCAGGGGACGAAGGCTATCGTCGTGTGGAAGTTCGCCGCCTTCATCTCCGCCAGGACCCGGTCGTAGCGCAGATGTCCGTAGGGCTCTCTCAGCCAGGGATCGTCGATGACCAGGTTGGCGAAATGGCCGGAGCTCTCCCAGCAACGGTCGCCGCAGGCGGCCCGGAGGAAGAACAGGTAGGGCAGGAGCCCGAGCAGATCGCCCCTCCCGATCCCGGGCCGGAGCAGATAGGGCGAACCCCCGATCGCGAACGCCGAAAGGAAGTAGGTCGGCCGCCCCCCGACGTCGCCGGAGGCGAAGACCGCTTCCTTCCGGGACCCGGACGGGTCCGAGAGGGCGATCAGGGGGAGCAGGCGGCCGCCGGGGCCGGCCTGCAGGGCGTCGGCCGAAAGGAGCTCGACGTCGAAGGACTGGCCCGCGAGCTGTCCGGTCACGTCGCCGGCGTCGGCGACGACGAAACGGCGGAGATCTCCGGCCGGGCGCAGGGTCTGGCAGGACGACAGAGCCCCGGCGGAAAAGGCCCGCAGGGCCGCGGCCTCCGTGCCGGCCCGGACGTCCGTGACCAGGACGCGGGGGCGAAAGCCCGCGCTCCGCGTCAGCTCGTCGAGCACCCGGGCCACGGTCCCGTCGGCCAGCGAGGCGGCGGTCACGACGATCGCCGCCGGCGCCTGTTCGAGCAGGGCGGCCCGCAAAAGCCCGGCCGAAGCATTCTCAAGGCCGATCCGCGGGGCCAGGTCGAGGCCGTAGAACAGGCAGCCCCGCTTCAGGACCTGGTACGACGGGGAGGGCGATCCGGCCAGGTCGATGTAGACGACGTCGGCGGCCGGGGCGCCCAGGCAGAGCCCGGCCAGGGCCAGGAGGACGCGGCCACAGGCTCTCAGGATGTTCTTCATCGTTCCCGCACTTCCGATCAGACGGGTCCATTATATGCAAGACGGCCGATTCTTCAATGGCCCTTTCGGCCCGGGGCCGGGCGGAGCCGGCCGCGGCCGTTGACATCTCGGGCCCGCCGGCCTATTTTTATTGCCATGCGATGGCCCTTTCAGGCGCCGGCGGCGGTCAGCCTGACCTATGACGACGGTCTTCCCGACAACCTCGACCGGGCCATCCCGGATCTGGAGGACCTTGGCTTCCGGGCCACCTTCTACCTGACCACGGGGAAGCGATGCGTGCGCCGGCGGCGGCTGGACTGGCGCCGGGCCTTCGAGCGGGGCCACGAGATCGGCAGCCATTCGGCCAGTCATCCTTGCCGCGCCGACGCCTACGCCCGGCCGCCCCGCTGGCTCGCCAGGGACCTCCGCCTCGAGGGCTGGCCGCCGGACAGGATCTCCCGGGAGGTCGGCGAAGCGGCGCTCTGGCTGAAAGAGGAGATCGGCGACGATCCCTGGCGGACCTATGCCTATCCCTGCTGCGCGACGTCCATCGGCAGCCCGCCGGACGAAGGGCCCTATGACGAAGCCGTGCGCCGGCACCATTTCGCGGCCCGCGTCGGGGGCGGAGGGCCCAACGACCCGGGATCGGTCGATCTCCTGCGGGTCCGGAGCTTTCCCTGCGTCCATCCGTCGTTCCGGGAGCTCGCGGGCTATTGCGACGCCGCCCGGCCGGGGGGCGGATGGACGGTCCTGATGTTCCACAGCATCGGAGGCTGGCGGATCCGGACCAGGCGATCCGTCCACCGGGAGCTCCTTGATCACCTGGCCCGGGGAGGGTTCTGGGTCGCCCCGCTCCGCGACGTCGCCCGGCACATCCTCGAGAACCGGGGCTGAGGGTCCGGGGCCGCCCGAGCCGGGGAAGCGGGCCGGAAGGTCGTCAGCCGCCGGAGGCCCGGCGCAGCCAGGCGTCCTTCCAGAAGACCAGGCACCCCCGCTGGCAGCCGCCATGGGCCTTGCCGTCGCAGGTCACGCCTTCGAGGATGACCGTCCGGGTCAGGGTCCGCAGCTCGCCCGTCTTTTCGCTCATCATCCGGTCGACGGGGTGGAGGACGCGGAGTCGGCGGCCGCAGTGGGCCCACATGCCGGGCATGAAATAGAGGCCCCGGAACCGGCCTTCGGCGTCGAGCGTGGCCCAGATCTCGGCGGCGGACCTGACCTCGACGATGTCGCCCGGCCGGAGGCCGAGGTCGGGGAGAAGCGGCGCCCCGGCCGGCGCGGCGACCGCCCGTCCGCGCCCCGACAGCCGGGCCTGGATCTTGCGCTGCCAGGCGCCCAGGACATAGGCGGCGAGTTCCCGGGGCGAATAGGTCCGGGCCCGGATGTCCAAGAGATGGCGGACGGGGTTCCAGAGAGGGAGCGGCGTCGTCGCCCTCATCAGCTCCGTCACCTGGCAGCCGCCGCGTGAAGGGAGCGAGGCCGGCCCCGGGGACGCCGCGGGCCGGCCGGGGGCCGGCAGTCCGGGGCCCGCTAGCCAGGCGGTCTTCCACAAGGGGAAGCAGGCCCTCCGGCAATCGCCGTGGGCCCGGCCGTCGCAGATCGCCTCCTCGAGCAGCACGACGTCCCGGAGGCGCCGCATGCTCGATCCGACGCCTTCCTGGATGAGCTTCTCGACGCGGCGGCGGACCGTGAGCGTCCGGCCGCAGTACCCGGCCATCTCGGGAAGGAAAGGCAGGCCCTCGAGCGCGCCGTCGTCGTCGAGGGTCGCGAGGATCTCCGGCAGGCCGCGGACGGTGACGCGATCCCCGGGCCGGAGATCCGGAGACCTTCTTTTCATCGGCGTTCCTCCCTGACCCTTGCGCCCGGTCATTGTAGACGAGCGCGGCCGCCCTTGGCAAGGCCCGCCCCCTCGCCGCCGGGACCCGGGCTCCGGCTTGAATCGCCGGCGGGGCCATTGTATCCTCTGCCGTGACAGCGGAACCGCCCGAAAGGAGCCCCCATGAGACCACGCACCCGCGTCCGGGCCGGAGCGCCGGCCGTCCTGATCGCTTTTCTCGGCGTCCTCGTCCTCGCGCCGGCCTGCGCCAGGAAGACCGCCCCTCCCCTGCCGGCCGAGCTGGCCAAGGCCAGCCGCGTCGACATCAACGGCTGGATCAACGTCCACCTCGAGGGCACGCCGCGGGAGATCGGGTTCCAGCACGGCTGGCTGCTGGCGCCGGAGATCGACGACCTGCTCCGGGCGCTGGCCCACTTTCTCGAGGGCTCGACGAAGCGCGACTGGGCCTTCTTCCGGGCCGCGGCCGAGCGCCTGTTCTGGCCCAAGCTCGATCCGGAATACCGGGAGGAGATCGAGGGCATCGCCGCCGGGCTGCGGGCCCGCAGGCCGGACTCGGTCCGCGACCGGATCGACATCACCGCCCTCAACGGCTGGATCGAACTGGCCTGGTACTACGTCCCCTACCTCGACGCCCAGGCCCGGCCGGGCGCCGGCGACAACAAAGCCCCCGGCTACTGCAGCGCCTTCATCGCCACCGGGAGCTGGACCGAGGGCGGCGGGATCGTCATGGGCCACAACAACTGGGTCGATTACGTCATCGGCGCACGCTGGAACGTCGTCGCCGACATCGTGCCGGCGGCCGGCCAGCGCATCCTCATGGACTGCCTGCCCGGGGCCATCCACAGCGGCGACGATTTCGTCGTCAACGGCGCCGGGCTCGTCTACACCGAGACGACCATGGGCACGTTCAGGGGCTTCCGCGAGGCGGGCACGCCGGAGTTCCAACGGGCCCGGAAGGCGGCCCAGTACGCGGCCTCGATCGACGATTTCGTGCGTATCATGACCGCCGACAACAACGGCGCCTACGCCAACGACTGGCTCGTCGGCGATACGAAGACCGGAGAGATCGCCAAGTACGAGCTGGGGCTGCTGAACCAGCGGCTCTGGCGGACCCGGGACGGCTGCTTCGTCGGCTCGAACTTCCCCGGCGACGAGAAGGTCATCGCCGAAGAGACGACCTTCGACCCGTCGGACCAGGGCCAGTCCGTCCTGGTGAGGAAGGCTCGCTGGGAGCAGCTGATGGCGGAGTACAAGGGCTACATCGAGGTCGAGGACGCCAAGCTCTTCGAGGCGGACCACCTCGACCTGGCTTCCGGCCGGACGGGCTTCAACAGCAACGTCCTCTGCGGCCACGTCGACGAGGACCCCAAGGGCGCGCCGGAGCTCGGCTGGGCCCCGTTCGCGCCGGCCGGTTCGGTCCAGGGCAAGGTGACGTCGACCGCCCTGGCCAAGGAGATGAAGATCTGGGCCCGCATGGGGCATCCCTGCGGCCGGGACTTCAGCGCCGCGGGCTTCCTGGCCGCCCACCCCGAGTACGCCTGGCAGGAACCCTACCTGAAAGACCTCAAGGCCTCTCCCTGGACGCTCTTCCAGGCCGGGAAGTAGCCTCCGGCCCGGGGCTCAGGCCGCCTTGTTGAATTCCGCGACGGCGCGGAAGAAGCCGTTCAGGTTGGCCAGCGGCGCACCCGGCGGGATCTCGCAGCCGGAAGAGACGGCGAAATTCGGGTAGGGCCGGGTGGCCTCGAGCAGGGCCCGGGCGGCCTCCCCGACCGACTGCGGCGTGCCCTTCTGGAAAAGCTTGATCGCGTCGAGGTTGCCGATCAGGACCGTCTCGGGGGTCAGCCGTCCCAGGGCCGCGGCCAGGTCCACGTGGGCGCCGAGATGATAGACCCCGGCTCCCGACTCCAGGATGGCGTCCAGGTGGGCGTTCGAGGCCCGGCAGTTGTGGAGGACGACCGCGAATTCAGGGGCCTCGATGGCCTTGATGATGCGCTTGACGAAGGGCGTCGAGAAGCGGGCCAGGTCCTCGGGAGACAGGCGGCCGGCCGCGCCCTCGGCCACGATGATGCCCCAGGCCCCCGTCTCGCGGAATTCCAGGGCATAGCGGCAGAGGAAGCCCGTGACCGTGTCCAGCAGGCTCTCGACCATGTCCGGGTCGGCGGCCGTGGCGGCCAGGGTCTCCTTGAGCCCGGCGAGATGCGTGGCCAGCGTGAACGGCCCCAGCATGGCCCCGAGGACGGGGACGGATTCGCCGACCTCGGCGGTCAGTCGCCAGGCCGTCTCGAGCGGCACGCGGGTCCGGGCGTCGCCGGGAACGGGGTCGGCCAGCGAGGCCAGGTCGGCGGGGCCGGAGACGATCCGGTCGACAAGCGACGGCCGCTCGCGGGCGGAGAACCGGACCTCCGCGCCGTAGGCCTCCGCCTCGACGGTCGTGTCGATGGCCGTGACGAGGACGGGCGTCCGGTAGCGGTCCTGGAGGGCCATGACCGCCTTGAACTGGGAGCCGGGAACGCTGACGATATCCTCTACCGATTCCCCGGTGATGGCCAGCCCGGAGTAGGCGCAAAGAGGCATGGCCAGCCGTCCCGGAAAGTCCCTGACGAATTTCGCGAAGCGAGTGTCCATTTCGCCGATCATCTTAGCTCAACCCCCCCGGAGGGGTCAAACCCGCCTTTTCGAACGAACCCCGGGGGTCCGATCTTTCTCCGCCCGCCTGGCAACGTTCCGGCCCGTCCCGCCGTATCCTTTTATGGGCGGAAGGGTTCCGGAGATCTCTGGCGGGCGGTCTTGGGCCTGAGGGGCGTTGCCCGTCCGCCGTCGAGGAGTCAAGCATGAACAAAGCCATCCTCCGGGTCCTGGCGTTCGGTTGCGTCCTGGCCGGCGCGGCCCTGGCCCCCGAGGCCTCCGCCGGTCCCTTTCCGGCCCCGGGCCTTCGCGAGGCCCGGAAGGCGGCCGGCGTTGTCCAGCAGGCCGCTCCGCCCGTCAAGACCGTCCGGGCCGTCCGGACGCCCGGGCCCGTCGCCCTGGACGGGCGTCTCGACGAAGCCGTCTGGAAAAGCGCGCCGGCGGCCTCGGGCTTCACCCAAAACGACCCCCAGGACGGCGCTTCGGCCACCGAGCCGACCGAGGTCTGGGTGGCCTACGACGACCACGCCCTGTACGTCGCCGCCTTCTGCCACGACTCCCAACCGGCCAAGATCCGCAAGCGCCTCGGCCGCCGCGATTCCCAGACCGACTCCGACTGGTTCGCCGTCCTCGTCGATCCCTATTTCGACAAGTGCTCCGGCTATTACTTTGTCGCCAACCCGGCCGGCTCCATCACCGACGGCGCTCTCTCCAACGACATCAGCGAGGACGATTCCTGGGACGGCGTCTGGGAGAACAAGGCTGCCGTCAACGGCGGAGGCTGGACGATCGAGATCCGCATCCCCTTCAACCAGATCCGCTTCCCGAAGAAGGACGAATACGTCTGGGGCGTCAACTTCAAACGCATGGTCCGGCGCAAGAACGAGACGACCAGCTTCAGCTGGGTGCCGAAGAACGAAACGGCCAATGTCTCGCGCTTCGCCCGGCTCGAGGGCCTGCGCGGCATCAGCCCGGGCGGGCGGATCGAGTTCATGCCCTACGCCGTGGCCCAGGCCCAGTTCCGCCCGGCCCAGGAAGGAAATCCGTTCGAGACCGGACACCGGGCGACCGGCAACGCCGGGTTCGACCTCAAGCTCGGCCTGAAGAGCAACCTGACGCTCGACGCGACGGTCAATCCGGACTTCGGCCAGGTCGAGGTCGATCCGGCCGTTCTCAACCTGTCCGCCTACGAGACCTACTACGAGGAAAAGCGGCCGTTCTTCATCGAGGGCGCGGCCCTGTTCAACAATTTCGGGCGCGGCGGCGTGTTCCTCAACGCCAGCATCAACTGGCCGCAGCCGAGGTTCTTCTACAGCCGGCGGATCGGGCGCGAGCCGCAGGGCGCCGTCACCGGGGACGGCTATTCCCGCGTCCCCGACCGGACGACCATCCTGGGCGCGGCCAAGCTGACCGGCAAGCTGGGCGGCAGCTGGAACGTCGGCTGGCTCAACGCGATCACCGGCAGCGAGTTCGCCGAGATCGACCTGCTCGGGACGCGCCTGCGCCAGAAGGTCGAACCGCTCTCGTACTACGGCGCGCTGCGCATCCAGAAGGAATTCGCCGGAGGGCGGAACGGCCTCGGCTTCCTGGCCACGGGGGTGGCACGCGACCTTGACGGCGCCGGGGCGGACGACGAGGCGCTGGCCGGCCTGCTCGGCCGGAACGCCTTCTCTGTGGCCGCGGACGGCTGGCTCTCCCTCGACCCGAAGAAGAGCTGGGTCATCGGCGGCTGGGCCGGAGCGACGCGCGTCGAGGGCACGGCCGCGGACATCCTGCGGCTCCAGAACTCGTCCGTGCATTACTTCCAGAGGCCCGACGCCACCCACATCGAGGTCGACCCCGCGGCGACGAGCCTGAGCGGCTGGGCGGGCCGGATCAGCCTGGCCAAGCAGAGCGGCCGCTTCCTTTTCCTGGCCAACGCCGGAGCCATCTCGCCGGGCTTCGACCCGAACGACATCGGATTCCAGTACGGCGCCTCCGATATCGTCAATCTCCAGGTCCTCCCGGGCTACCAGTGGACGAAGCCGGGCAAGGTCTTCCGCTCGGCCCTGGTCGTCGGCGGCCTGTTCCGGAACTACGATTTCGGCGGCAACAAGATCTGGGACGGCGGGCTGATCGAGTTCCAGGGGGAGCTGCGGAACTTCTGGGTATTCGACGCCGTGTTCGCCTACAATCCCGAGACCATGAGCAAGAACCTGACCCGGGGCGGGCCGCTGGCCCTCATTCCTTCGGGCTGGGAAGCGGACCTGAGCCTCTACACCGACAACCGCAAGCCGGTCGTTTTCGAGTTCTACGGCACGACGTACCAGCGGCCGCGGGCCGGGACGGAGTGGAGCGGCCAGCTCTCGGCCCGCTGGAAGCCGATGTCGAACCTGAGCCTGTCGGTCGGACCGACCCTCGGTCTCTCGAAGAACGACATCCAGTGGGTGACGCGCGTCGACGACGCGCTGATGACGGCGACCTACGGCCGCCGCTACGTCTTCGGGCGGATCGACGAGAAGGTCCTGGGGAGCGATGTCCGGGTGGACTGGACCTTCACCCCGCGGCTGACGCTCCAGGCCTACATCCAGCCCTTCCTGGCGGTCGGGCATTATGACCTGTTCAAGGAGCTGGCCGCGCCGAAAACGTTCGATTACAGCGTCTACGGGGCGGACGGCGGCCCGTCGACGATCTCCTATGACGGCGCGACGGGGGCCTACACGGTCGATCCGGACGGGGCCGCCGGCGCGGCCGCGCCGTTCAGCTTCGGCGATCCCGATTTCAACTACAAATCGCTGCGGGGCACCGTGGTCCTGCGCTGGGAGTTCCGGCCGGGATCCCTCCTGTACCTGGTCTGGACGCAGAACCGGGCCGACTACGCCAACCCCGGCCGCCTGCGTCTCTGGCGCGACCTGGGCGACCTCTTCTCCGCCCCCGGCGACAACATCTTCCTGCTCAAGGTCTCCTACCGCTGGAACCTCTAGCCGGCGTGATCACAGAGGGGGTCAAACCTGCCTTTTACCCGCTTTTGGGTGAAGGGCAGGTTTGACCCCCTCTTTTCGCTAGCGTTTTTCGAGATGGGGGCGCAGGGCGGAGAAGGCGATCGTGATCAGGAGGCAGACGGCGGCGCAGCCATACCAGACCGCGTCGGGGCCCAGCCCGTCATAGACCGCGGTGCCGGCCGCCGGCCCGACGACGAAGGCCAGGGAGAAGGCGAAGCTGTTCAGCCCCATGTAGCGGCCCCGGTTCGAGTCGTCGGCCCGGGCCGCGACCAGGGCCGTCACCAGGGGCATGCTCAGCATCTCACCGAAGGTCCAGACGGCCACGGTCAGGGCCCCGAAGGCCAAGCCCCGCCCCAGGGGCATCAAGCCCAGGCCGAGGCCCAGCAGAACGAACGACAGGTTGATCGTCCGGGTCAGCGGGTATTTCCGGATCCTCTCCATCAGGATCATCTCCAGGAGGACGATCAGGACGGTATTGACCGCGTACAGCTGCCCGATGCGGTCTTCGGCCAGGCCGTAGACGTTCCGGATGTAGATGGGGAAGGTCGCCAGGACCTGGATGAAGACGATGCTCCAGACGAAGAAGATGCCCATCATCAGCAGGAAGGGCACATCGCGCCAGGGCGAGCGGGAGCCAGGGACGGCCGCGGCAGGCGGCCCGGGAGGGTACGTCGCGGTCCGGGCTCCGGCCGTAGCCGCCGACGGCCCCGTCGCCGCCCCCGCCGCCCGGCCGTCCGGGGCGGCGGCGCCCCGCCACAGCAGGACGAAGACCGCGGCCGCCGCCAGCGACGTCAGGCCGTCGGCCCAGAACAGGAGGTCGTAGCTGCGGACGGCCAGCACGCCGCCGACGGCCGGGCCGATGGTCGCGCCCAGGTTGGTGGCCAGCCGGTTGAGCGCGAAGCCCTTGACCCGGACCTCCGGCGGGCAGATCCCTGACATCGACGTCGCGTTGGCCGGGAAGAGCATGCCCGAGAAAAGGGCCAGGCCGAAAAGCAGGGGGATTATCCCGGCCAGGGTCCGGACCTGGCCCAACCCAAGGAGCAGGACGCCGCTGAGGGCCAAGCTCATCTTCTGGACGCGGATGGACCCGGCCCGGTCGGCCAGCCAGCCCCCGGCGAAGGCCCCGGCCAGCGAGCCGAGGCCGTAGAGGCCGAGGACCTGGCCCGCCCGCGCGGCCGTCAGGCCGAGCTTCCGGGTCAGGTAGAGGGACAGGAAGAAAAAGACCATCGAGCCGGACGAGTTGACCAGGTTGACCGCGAAGAGGATCCAGGCCCGCCGCGGCAGGCCTTGCCACGCCCGGACGTACTCGCCGGCGATGGAACGGATAGGTCGAAAGCGTCGTGTCACGGCCGTCGGGACGATCCTGAGTGATCGAGCTCCCGGTAGCGGAAGCATGTGACCAGGTGGTCGTTGACCATGCCGGTGGCCTGCATGTGCGAGTAGACGACGGTCGACCCGACGAACTTGAAGCCCCTGGCCTTGAGGTCCAGGCTGATCGCGTCCGACAGCGGCGACCGGGCCGGCATCTCGGCGAACGACTTCAAGCCGCTGCGCAGCGGCCGGCCGCCGACGAACCCCCAGATGTACCGGTCGAAGGTGCCGAACTCCTTCCGGACCTCGAGGAAGCGCCGGGCGTTATTGATCGCGCCCAGGATCTTCAGCCGGTTGCGGATGATCCCCGCGTCTCCCAGCAGCCGCCGCACGTCCCGGGCCGTGAACCGGGCCACCTTCTCCGGGTCGAAATCCCGGAAAGCCCGCCGGAAATTCTCGCGCTTGTCGAGGACGAGCTTCCAGCTCAGGCCGGCCTGCATGCCCTCGAGGATCAGGAACTCGAAGATCCTGCGGTCGTCATGGAGCGGCGTCCCCCACTCGCGGTCGTGGTATTCCCGCATCAGCGGGTCGTCGAGCGCGCCCCAACAGCGCGTCCTCGCCCGTCGGTCCGGTCCGGCCATGATCACCTCGCCCGCTCCATCTTAGCACAGCGGCGGCGCCGGCGCCCAGCCGCCGGCCTCTTGAATAATTCCGATAATAATGGTAGTATTTCAGGGCCGGAGGGAAAAAGGGGCCGTCCATGAAGCGACTTGTCATCCTCGGGGCCGGGACGGGCGGCACGGCCCTGGCCCACATCCTCCGCCGGCGCCTCTCCCCGGCCGCCTGGGCCATCACGGTCGTGGACCGCAGCCCGGACCATTACTACCAGCCGGGGTTCCTCTTCGTCCCCTTCGGCCTGTATGCCCCCCGGCGGCTGGTCAGGGAGCGGGCCGGGCTCCTGCCCGGAGACGTCGAGCTGGTCATCGCCCCGATCGAGGGGATCGACCCGGCCGCAAACGAGGTCCGGATCGGCGGCGGCGAGGCCCTGCCCTACGATATCCTCGTCATCGCCACCGGCTGCGACATCGCGCCCGGGGAGACGCCCGGCCTGCTCGACGACTGGCGCGTGACGGCTTTCGACTTCTACACGCCCGGCGGCAGCGCGGCGCTGGCCCGCCGGCTCGAGTCGTTCCAGGGCGGGACGCTGGCCGTCCATGTCAACGAGATGCCCATCAAGTGCCCGGTCGCCCCGCTCGAGTTCGCCTTCCTCGCCGATTGGCACTTCCTCCGGCGCGGCCTGCGGGAAGCGGTCGACATCGTTTTCGTCACCCCCCTGTCCGGACCCTTCACCAAGCCCGCGGCCTCGGCCGCCCTCGGCGCCCTCCTCGGTGAGAGGGGGATCCGCGTCGTCCCCGATTTCGCCGCCGAGCGCGTCGACGCCGCGGCCCGCAAGCTCGTGGGCTACGACGGCCGCGAGGTCGCCTACGACCTTCTCGTCTCCGTGCCGACCAACATGGGCGACCAGGTCGTCGGGGACTCCGGCCTGGGCGACGAGCTGCGCTTCGTGCCGACCGATCCGAAGACGCTCCGCTCGAAGAGCCACGAGAACATCTTCGTCATCGGCGACGCGGCGAACGTGCCCGCGTCGAAGGCCGGCTCGGTCGTCCACTTCCAGGCCCGGACGGTGGCCGGCAACGTCGAGCGGGCCGCCGCCGGGCGGCCCCTGGCCGCGGAGTTCGACGGGCACGCCAACTGCTTCATCGAAACGGGCCGCGGCCGGGCCATCCTGATCGACTTCAACTACGAGGTCGAGCCGCTCCCCGGCCGCTTCCCCTTCCCGCTCGTCGGCCCGCTGCCGCTCCTCAAGCCGAGCCGGCTCAACCACTGGGCCAAGCTCGCCTTCCGGCCGATCTACTGGCGCCTGATGCTCCGGGGGCGGCCCCTGCCTTTCATCTCCGACCGGATGGCGATGGCCGGCAAGAAACGCCCGCCCGCCGCGGGCGCGACCGCATAGAGAGGACCGCATCGAACCCCAGGGAGGAGCGACAATGCCGCAGAGACAGTACGGAACGGCCGTCGTCGACGTCGACGCCGAGGGCTTCATGACCGACCCGTCGCGATGGACGCGAGAGATCGCCGCGGCCATCGCCCGGGAGGAGGGGATCGCCGAGCTCACGCCGGCCCATTGGAACGTCATCGAGCACATGCAGAAGGAGTTCCGGGAGACGGGCCAGGCGCCGAGCATCCGCCGCCTCAGCAAGGGCAGCGTCGTCAGCGTCAAGGACCTCTACGCCCTCTTCCCCGGCGGCCCGGCCAGGAAGGCGGCCAGGATCGCCGGCTTGAAGAAGCCGGAAGGCTGCGTCTGAAGCCGGGAGGGCGCCATGGACGGCAAGATCGAGAAAGTTTCGATCGTCATCTCCAAGGGCGGGCTGGACGGCGTCTACCCCGGCCTGATCATGGCCAACGGGGCCCGTATGGAGGGCATCGAGGCGAACCTGTTCTTCACCTTCTTCGGCCTCGACGCCATCACGACGAAGCGGATGGGCCGGATCAAGGTGGCCACCGTCGGCAACCCGGGCCTGCACCTGCCCTCGCTCGCCGGCATCCTGCCGGGCTTCTCGGCCCTGGCTACGGCGATGATGAAGAAGGCCATGGACAAGATCGACATCCCGCCCGTGCCCGAGTTCATCGCCATGGTCGCCGACGCCGGATGCAGGCTTTACGCCTGCAAGGCCACCGTCGACATGTTCGGGCTGAAGAAAGAGGACTTCTGCCCGCAGGTCGACTCGATCATCAACGTCGGGAAGTTCTACGCCATCTCGGCCGGCGGACAGATCATCTTCACCTGATCGATCGGCCCCTCATTCGATCCCGGGATAGCGCCGGTCGGCGAAGCGGAGCAGGGCGGCGTAGGCCGCGGCCGCGAAGGCCGCCAGTCCGGCGAACACGATCCCCAGCACGATCCCCGGCGGCAGGTCCGCCCGGATCAGGGACCGGGCCGCGAAGTAGGCCGCCGTCAGGATGCCGACGTCCGCCAGCATCGCCAGGAGGACGTTGAGGTTCTGCTTGATGGCCTTCTGCGGGTTCGTCCAGTCGAGGAGCGGCCGGGCCAGGTCGATCATCATGCCCACAGCCGCGAGCCCCGCGCCGGCGGCCAAAGCCAGGAGGAACGCCGGACCGAGGTGCGCCGGTTTCAGCCGGAAGAAGGCCGCCGCCACGACCGCCGCCGTAACGACCCCCAGAGCGGCCACGACGCAGGAATGCAGGAACTTGGCCGCCGCCTGCTCCCGCGGCGCCACCGGGATCGTCCGCGAGATCCAGAACTGGCCCCCCTCCCTCGAGAACGCGGACGCGGCCGTGCCGTTGAGGACGCCGCAGACGGTCATGAACAGCGCCGCGCCCAGGATGGCGACATGGGGCTTGGCCGCAGTGAGCGTGGCCAGGAGGGCCGCCACATCGATCCGGGCCGTCCCGCCCGTCCGGCTCCGGCCGACCGTGGACATGAGCACGAAGAGGGCGGGGACAAAAACGCTGACCAGCACGCCGTTGAGGAGGAAGATGGGCGTCCGGTTCATGATCTTCCACTCGCGCCCGAAGATGGCCGCCCGGGCCCGGCGCCCAGAGGTCAGGCGCCGGGACATCTCGTCGCGGCTCAGCCGCCGCCTCCTGCCCGCCGTCTCTCCGAGCCCGACGAGGCCGCGGTAGAAGAGGGCCTCGGCCGCAGCGACCAGGCCGGCGAAGAGGGCCATCGAGACGCCTAGGAGCAGCGCCAGGTTGGACAGTCCCTCGGCGCTGAAGCCGGCCGCGATCGCCTTGGTCGCCCAGATGCTCGGCGGGAAAACGGCCCCGATCCGGTTGAGCAGGTTGTCGGGCGAAGTGAAGAAGGCGGCCAGCGCCTCGGAGCCCGTCCCCGGGCCGACGCTCCCGGCCGACCGCCCCAGGCTGATCTGCGCCAGGAACGAAAGCCCGATGAGGGCCAGGCTGCCGACGAGGATCAGGGCGTCCTTCTTTCGGCTGACGGCGACGAAGCGCATCATCGCCACAACGGCCAGGGAGACGACCGCCAGGGGGATGACCGGGAGGGCCAGGTAGACCAGCGTCGCGTTGACCCAGTATCCGATCCCCGCCCGGGCCAGCACGCCGACCGTGACCACGACGGGCAGCACGACGGCCGCGACCGTCAGGTATTCGTTGACAACGATGACGGCGAACTTGCCGGCCATGACCTCGCCGGGGCGGAGCGGCAGCGGGACGAGGAACTCGAGGTCCCGCGAGAGATAGAACGCGGCGATGACGAAGTAGACCCCGAAAATCAAGACCAGGATCTGCCCGGCCAGGAGTCCGCAGGACAGCAGGGCCCGCTCCTGCCCCATCGGCCTGAGCACGAGATAGGCGTTCTCGATGAACAGGACGAGGCTCCAGAACATCGGCACGGCGCCGAGCGCCGCCGCCGCGAAAAGCGGGACCAGCCAGCGGTCCTTCTTTTCGACGAGCAACCGGTACTTGATGACGGCCAGGCCGAAGTTGGATCGCAACCCGGTCCGGACGACCGCCGCGAGCCGGCGCGGCACGCCCCCGGCCGGGCCGCTCATCGGCCCGTCAGCTCCAGGAAGATCTCTTCGAGCGACGGCCCGCCCTCGGTCCGGCCGAGGGCCTTGAGCTCAGGCATCGTGCCGCAGGCCACCAGCCGGCCCTTGTGGATGATGCCGATGCGGTCGCACAGCTTCTCGGCCACCTCCATGATGTGGGTCGAGAAGAAGAGCGTCCGGCCGGCGTCGCAGTGGGCCCGGAACATCTCCTTGATCTGGAAGGCCGCCCGCGGGTCGAGCCCGACCAGCGGCTCGTCCAGGACCATGACCCGGGGAGCGGGCAGCAGCGCCCCCGCCAGGACGATCTTCTGCTTCATGCCGTGCGAATAGCTCTGGATCGGGTTCGTGATGACCGGGGCCAGCTCGAAGACTTCCAGCCAGGCGCCGATCCGCTCGAGCCGCGCCTCCCGTGGCACGCCATAGACGTCGCCGATGAAGTTGAGGTATTCGAGCCCGGTCAGCCGCTCGTAGACGGCCGGCGTGTCCGGCACGTAGGTCGTCACCTGCTTGGCCCTCAGCCCGTCCGACGCCACGTCGAAACCCTCGACGGCGATCCGTCCCGCGTCGGGCCGCAGCAGCCCGACGATCATCTTGATGGTCGTCGTCTTGCCGGCCCCGTTCGGTCCCAGGAAGCCGAAGATCTCGCCGGGCCGCACAGTCAGCGTCAGGTCATCGACGGCCCTGACCCGGCCCCGGTTATAGCTCTTGGAGACGTTCTCGAGCGTGATCACGCCGCTCCCCCTCTCAACGGAGCCGTCGGTACCGGATCAGCAGCGAGCCCGGCGCCTCGGCGATCTTGAGCGTCAGCCCCTCGGCCAGCTCCCGCCCGCTGCGGGTGACAACGACCCCGTAGTCCTCGTAGCTGACCTCGTAGTCCGCCCCCGGCTCGAGCCCGCCCAGCTTGACCTCGATGGCCGGCTGCGGCGCCTGCGGCCGGCGGAAGCCGGCGACGATCCCGTCGCCCTCCTCCGGGCGGTCCCACTGGAAGGCCGCCCAGGCATCGTCGCCCGTGGCGTAGCCCGTCAGCGGGTAGTAATCGCCGTAGGCGTAATCGCGGAGCGCCCGGAACTCGGCCACGTCCTCGACGGCGGCGCGGAGGTTGAAGCCGGCCGTCAGCTCCCAGCCCATGACCACGGCCCCGCCGATCGCGGCGCTCCGGAACCAGTACTTGCGCGGGTCACCGTTGCCCGTGCCGCTGGCCGGCAGGAAGAACTGCAGCCCGTAGGTGTGGCACTGGTAGCCGTTCGGCTCCCAGTAATTGTAGTCCGTCCGCCAGAGCGGGATGCTCCGGCTCGTCGTCTCGAGGTCGATCCGACGGCCGCCCGAGGCGCAGTTGTCGATGAGGAGCCCGGGGCGGCGTTCGAGGAGGGCGTCCCAGAACTTGTACAGCCCGTCGATGTGCTTCATCTCGGCGATCCCGATCCGGTCCGGCGCGTCCATGGCTTGCCAATAGGGCCGGGGATCGAAGTTGAAGTCCTGCCGGTAGATGGTCACGCCCTCGTCCCGCAGGAAGCTCGAAACGTGTTCGACGAGCCAGGCCAGGGCCTGCGGGTTGCCCAGGTCGAGCAGCCGGTTCGGGTTCCCCGGCAGGGCCGTCAGCCAGTCCTTGTGCTCGCGGTCGAGCCAGGTCTTCTCGTAGACGCGCTCGGGCTCGAACCAGACGACGAACCCCTGGCCGTATTTTGCGGCCGCGGCGGTCACGGGCTTGAGGCCACGCGGGAAGTTCTTCGCGTTGACCGTCCAGGTGCCGACGCCGGACCACCAGTAGGGGGTCGGGTTCTCGTACCAGCCGGCGTCGATCCAGCAGACGTCCGGCTCGATGCCGAACTGGTGCAGCCGCTCGATCATGCCGATGGCGTAGCTCTCGGTGGCGCAGACGTACTCGTTGCACGGCAGGGGCCCGCCGAACCCGACGCCGTGGGCGATCGGCAGCGGCACGGGCCGGCCGTCCCGCCGCGGCATATGATGGGCCAGGACGAAGCGGCGGAAGAGGTTGTGCCCGGCCATCCGGTCGGAGTCCTTCCAGAAGAGGAGCGCCATGGACGGCGTGCGGACCTCCTCGCCCGGACGGAGCCGGAAGTGCGTCTCGGCCATGCCGGCGGCGAGATCGAGGGCCCGCGGATCGGCCTCCCGGCGCCCGACCGCGGCCTCCCAGCGGCCGCTCCAGCCGACGGCCGCGACGACGCCGTGCCCCGACGTCCCGATATTGAAGAAGGGCAGGGCGTTCGTGTCCGACGACCGCCCGGCCGTCGGCCCGAAGCGGATCTCCGCCCCGGCCGCCAGCGGCTCGTTGACGGGGCCGAAGTCGGACCGTTCAGCGGCGCTGCCGCGGGCCCGGTAGAGCGTGACCGGGGCGGCGGCCGAAGCGGCGAAGGCCGGCAGGGAAACGGCGCAGGCCCGGACCTTTTCGATGACGGGCGTGTCGGCCCGGCCGGCGTTCTTGAGCCGGATCACCCACTCGACGGCCGGGAAATCACGGTACAGGGTGTAGACCGCCGTGACGCGCAGTCCCGTCGAGGGGTCGGCATAGACCACGGTCCGGACGAGCTTCGACCCGTCGGCCCTCTCCTCGGCGCTGACGGTCCAGCGGCCGAGCAGGCCGGAGGAGGCCCGGCCGTCATAGACGAACGAGAACGGCGGGGCCGCCGTTTTCGTCGCGTGGGCCGCGGCAAAGGCCTCGGCGCCGGCCCGGTCGCGGGCGGCCGCCGCGTCCCAGCCGGCCAACGGCCCGGCGGCCGCGACAAAGGCCAGGAAGGCCGCTCCCAGGATGGTAAAGGCTCCCTTGGTTTCCCGCTTCATCGTCAGACCTCCTCCGCCGTCCGGGCCCCTCGGGTCGTCCGGCAGGACGCGGCCGGGACGGGCGCTCTCCGGCGGCGCGCGGACAGGACCGCCGTCCGGCGCTCGTCGTCCCGCCCACAATAGCGCAAAACGGTTCCCGGGCTCAACCATGGAGCGCGCTCCGCGAGGGAGGCGGGCGGGGAAGGACGGGCGCTCTCAGGACCCGGCTTCCGGCCCGGAGGACGCCGGCGGCGGGCCGGCCGGCTTCCCGGCCAGGGCCCGGACGTTATAAGCCGAGCGGGGATCCTTGAGGACCTTCGAGACCAGGAGCAGGCCGCGGCGGCGGAGCTTCAGGCCGCCCCGGCCCAGGCCGATCAGGGCCTTGCTGAGGAGCACGTGCCGATCGTTGAA
This sequence comes from Acidobacteriota bacterium, assembly GCA_022711665.1. GTDB lineage: Bacteria > Acidobacteriota > Aminicenantia > Aminicenantales > Saccharicenantaceae > RBG-16-66-30. The sequence goes on from JAKLEN010000002.1 coordinate 323,327, forward strand.
GTCGAGCCAGGACGGAGACAGGAGAAGCGGCAGGAGCGGGCGGGGCACGAAACCGATCCGCCACCGGGTAGCCTTGCCGGTCATCAGCGAGACCAGGCCGTTCAGGTAGAGGTTGTTCTTCTTCCAGGCCTGGCCCCGATAGTCGAACCCGGACAGGAAATCGATCTCGAATCCGCTGTCCGCCAGGCCCGAGATGATCCCGTCCCGGCAGGCCCGGTCGAAAAGCTTCGTTCCCGGGATGAAAACGAGGTTATAGGTCCGGATGAACGCCGGGGCGGGCAGCCGCCGGATCAGGTCGACCGTCCCCAGGAGGTCGTCCCGTCCCTCGTACGGGTTCCCGATGATGAAGAAATAATAGGCCACGACGCCGGGGTAGCGGCCGATGACGGAAGCGGCTCGGAGGACGATGTCGTTGGACCCCTGCCGGTTGAAGATCTCCTTCTTGATCCGGTCGCTGCCGCTCTCGACCCCCACGTCGACGCGCCACAGGCCGGCCTTGACCAGCAGGGCCATCTTCTCGTCGGAGATCTGCTGGGGAGAGGCCATGCACTCGAACGGCAGGCCGACCTCCCCGGGATAGATGGCGGCGAACTCCCGGAACTCGCCGAGCGGCCGGGCCAGGAAATCCTCGTCGGTGAAATAGATGTAGCGGGCCCGGGGAAAGAGGTCCCGGCATCGTTTCGCGGCGGCGACGAAGGCCCGGACGGACATCTTCCGCACGTAGCGCCCCTTGCCCTCGTAGATCGTTTTCAAGCGGTCGTTGGAGCAGTAATGGCAGCTGAAGGCGCAGCCCCGGGAGCCGGTGAAGAGGATCGAGCGCTCCTCCTTCATGGCGCCGTTGGGCCGGACGCGGCCGCGGTGGTCGATGCGGGACTCGCCGGCGAACGAGAAATCGACGAAGGGCAGGCCATCCAGGTCGGCGAGCAGCGGCCGGACGTCGTTGAATACGGTCCGGCCGTCCCGCCGGTACCCCCCGTTGGGGATATCGAGGAAGCCTTCGCCGCGGGACAGGCGGCCGGCCAGGTCGACCATGAAGTCCTCGCCCTCGCCCCGGCAGATCAGGTCGGCGTGCCCGACGCAGTCTTCGGGATACAGGGTCGGGTGCATGCCGCCCCAGACGATCGGCCGGCCCAGCGGCCGCAGTGCTTCGATCAGGGACTTGGCCCTCCGGGAACTCCGGGACATGGAGCTGACCCCGATCAGCCCGGATGACGCGGCCAGGCCGCGCAGCTCGGCCAGGGTCCTAGGGGCCGGAGCGGCGGCCGGCCCGCCGGCCAGGACGATCCGCGTCGCGTGCCCGGCCCGGCGCAGGGACGCGGAAATGCTTCGCAGCCCGATGGCCCAGCCGTCTTCGTCCGCGCAGATCAGGGTGATGTGCATCGTCGAGGCTGTCGGGCCGAAGGCCTCCCCCGCCGGGGCGGAGCCGCGAGGCGCTACCGCCCGTCCCAGCCGGCCAGGCGGGCCCAGAGATGCCAGGCGGCGTAGGCCTTCAGGTTGGCGTTCAATGGCTGGGAGTGGGCCGACTCGCAGTCGTACCACTCGCCCGGATGGGCGTTCTGCCAGTCGACCGCCCAGTTCCTGTCCCGGGTGCCGTCCCCGTTGCTGTCGTAGTCGCAGGCGTCGTTGACTAGCTTGTCGCCGAAGTAACTCCCGTCCGGGTCGTAGCTCTCGATATCGGCGAAGTCGTAGAGGATCTTCTTGTTGGCAGTGCAGTAATCGCGTATCTGCTTGTTCCTGACGGGCACGTTCCCCGTGAGCCGCGCCCCGTCGGTGTGCCCGGTCATGTAGACGAACTTGACGTTCGGGAAATCGTGCTCCAGCCCGCTCATCAGATCGAGGTACTGCTGGATCTCGGCCTGGGTCCCGTCCACCTGCCAGCACCACGACCAGATGATGACGTTGACCTCTGAGTGGGCGGCGAGATAGGTCCGCGTCGCGCTCTCCCAAGCCGTCCGGTTGGGATTGCCAAGGTCGTTGGCCACGCCCAGGCCGCCGAAATCGCTGTAATAATCGCGTAGATCGAGCGCCCCGCCGGTCCCGCCCGAGTTGAAGGAGTATTGCGTCCCCTTGAAGCCCACGAGCCCGGCCATGCCCGTCGTCAGCTGGCTGCCGTGCGAGGTGTGCCCGTAGGCGATATGGAGCTTCTGCCGGGCCTGATCGATCCAGGATGACGGGATGTCGTCCACATCGACGCTGTCGTGGTCGATGAGGATCGCGTCGGTCAGGGGATCGGGATCGCCGCCGCCGCCGCCGGCGTCGGACGACGAGCAGCCGTAGGACCAGACGAGGACGATCAGCAAGCCTATCCAGGTCGTTGCCTTGAGACGATTCATCGCATTCCCTCCCGCCGGATTCGGCCAGGGGGCCTCCCGGGTTGCTTATTATAGCCCAAATCATGTAATTAGTCGTCCGGCGGGCGGCAGAGTCCCGCCCGGCCCCGGCCCGCTTTCCATTTGCCGGACCTTGTGCTATAGGGTAAGGCCATGAAAACGCTTCTTCTCGTCAATCCGGCCGCCGGGCACGGCCGGGGCCGCAAGGTCTTCGAGAGCCTCGAGCCGCGCCTCCGCGGCGCTTTCCCCGGCCTCGAGGTCCGCTTTTCCGAGCGCGCCGGCCACGCAGTCGAGATCGGCCGGGAGGCCGCCGCTATCGGCTTCGACCGCGTCCTCTGTCTCGGCGGCGACGGCACGCCCTACGAATTCCTCAACGGCCTCTACGCCGGGGGCCGGCCGGACCGCCGTCCGGAGATCGGCCTGATCCCGGCCGGGACCGGCAATTCGTTCCTCCGCGATTTCGGCCTCGAGACGCCGGACCGGGCTCTCGACGCCATCCTGGCCGGGCGCAGCCGCAAGGTCGATCTGGTCGAGTTCGAGGATCAGGAGCGCGGCCGGACCGCCCGGCGCTATTCGCTCAACATCATCGGCGTCGGCCTGATCGCCGACATCCTTCGGCTGACCAATGAGCGGCTCAAGTTCCTGGGGGCGGCTGGCTACAGCGCCGCCGTGCTCATCCGGCTGGCCCGCGGCATGTCGAACCGCATCGTCATCGAGGCCGACGGGAAACGGCTCGAAGCCCCCGACAGCGCCCTGGTCATCTCCAACTCGAAATACACCGGCGGCGGGATGAAGATCGCCCCGCCGGCCGACACGTCGGACGGCCGGGCCGATCTGGTCCTCTTCAACGGCGTCAACCGGCGCCAGATCGTCTCCATCTTCTCGGGCGTATTTTCCGGCCGGCACGCCGGCCATCCCCGGGTCCATATGCGTCAGGCCGCCGCGATCTCGGTCGAGGCCGATCCGCCGCTCCGGCTGATGGCCGACGGCGAGCTCGCCGGCTGGACGCCGCTGCGGATCAAGGTCCTGCCGGGCGAGATCGACCTGCTGGCCTGACGGGGCTGCCATGGGCAAGACCGCCGATACGCTGCGCTCCGCGGCCATCTGGATGGCGGCCCTGCCGGTGTTCCTGGCCGCCTGCCTCGGCATCGTCATCGGCACCTTCGTCTTCCGCGGGCGGGCGCTCGAGGCCCTGATCAAGGGCGGCTGCCGGGCCGTGCTGGCCGCGGCCGGGGTGCGCCTGCGCGTCCGGGGCCGGGAGAACATAGTTCCCGGACGGCAGTACGTCGTCATGATGAATCACGTCAGCTTCTTCGATCCGCTCGTCTACCAGGTCTCGTTCCCTCCGCCGCTGCGGGGGGCCGAAGAGGAGAGCCACTTCGGCTGGCCGGTCTACGGCGCGGTCCTCCGGCGCCTGGGCATGTTCCCCTTGAGCCGCAGGGACACGGCCCGGGCGGTCGGGACGCTGCGCCGGGCGGCGGCCTGGATCCGGGAGCGTCCGGGCTTCTCGTTCGGCATCATGCCCGAAGGGACGCGGACCCGCGACGGCCGGCTCTCGCCCTTCAAGCGGGGAGGGTTCCTGACGGCCATCGAGGCGGGCGTCGACATCCTGCCGATCGTCGAGCGGGGGGCCTTCGAGATCGCCCGGAAAGGCAGCCTGATCGTCCGCCCCGGCACGATCGACGTGACCGTCGAGCCGGCCGTGCCCACCGCCGGCTATACGAAGGAAACCGCAGACGAGCTCATCGCCCGCGTCCGCCGCGTCTTCCTCGACCGTCTCGGGGAATAGGCGGCTGGAGGCGCGGCGGCGGCGCCTTCACTTCGCCGTTTTAGCGCCGGCCGGGGCCCCGACCAGATGTATCTCCGTCTGCCGGCCGGCCGGGAAGACGACCCCCGCCCTGGTGAAGACGGCGCTCTGTTCGAGGGCTAAGCCGACCTCCTGGCCGCCCCATTCGGGGACGTTCGCCGCGACGCTGAGCTCGACGGCCCAGCAGGTATCGGCGTAGAGGGGGTAGTCGCCCGCGCCGGGGACGGCGGCCGGCCCGATCTTCGGGCCGGCGCCGTGGCCGTAGCGATTGAGCGGATGCGAATAGATCGACGGCCGGAGACCTTCGGCCTTTCCCTTGGCCAGGGCCGCGGCCAGGATCTCGTTGCCCGTCCGGCCCTCGACGAACTCGGCCGTCAGGATGTCCTGGAGGCGGTTGCCGCTCCGCATGGCCCGGTCCAGGCCGGCCGGGGCCCCGGTCTCGCCGTCCCGCAGGATATAGGCGGCCTCCTGGATATCGGTCGTCATCCCCAGGCAGGAGAAGCCGATGTCGCAGCGGACGAGGTCGCCGGGAAGGACGGTCCGGCGCAGGGTTTCGTCCGCCGGCCCGCCGGTCCGCCGCACGATATAGTAGCTCGGCTGGAACCAGGGCTCGACCCCCAGCGCCGCGAAGCGCTCGCGCGTCCACCAGGAAAGATCGGCCAGCGTCGTGACGCCGGGCTTGATGACTTTCGATGACAGGGCCTCGGCCGCGACCCGGCGGTTGAGGGCGGCCAGCCGGGCGAAGAGATCGATCTCCCCGGCCGTCCGTTTCTCCATCCAGCCGACGACCAGCCGCTCGGCGGAGACGAGGCGGCTCGAAAGGCCCGGTCCGAGCGCGGCGGCTAGGTCCGCCTTGAGCGTGGCCGAGAGCCCGTCGGCGAAGGCGAACGTCGCCGATTCGTCGATGGCGATCCTCTTCGGATCCCGTTCGCGGACGAGACGGGCCAGGCGGGCCCAGGGCTCCTCGGCCCGGTCGGTCCAGCCGGGCCGGTAGTAGTCGGCGAGCTCGCGGTTGAAGTCGCCGCCGCCGTAGGGATTGACCGAGATGGCCTCCAGGCCCGCCGGGGCGCCGGGGTCGTGGAAAACGAGCATGGTCAGCTTCCATGCGAACATGTGCGGCTGGGGCATGAGCGTCGGGTAGACCGGGTCCTCGGCATGCTCGCGGCAGACGACGATCCACATGTCGATACCCTCGCGGCGCATGATCGCCGGCAGGACGGCGTCGAAGCGTTCCCTGAGCCAGCCGTTATAGAGGGCGGAGCGGTCCCGGAGGCCGGGCAAGCCGGATCCCTCGACCGAAGCGGCCGCGGCGGAGCGGGGCGCGCCCGGCTTGGCATCCGGGCCGCCGCATCCGGCCAGCGCGGTCATGAGCCCCAGGGCGAAGATGGCGGATTTCCAGATATATCCCGGTCGGCGTGATGCGTTCATGACGCGGATTGTACTATAGAAAGGCCGTCCGGAACCGGATAAAAGAAAAGCATTCGGGGATGTGGGAGTCGTAGACGCCGTGCTTGTTGAGGGCCCAGCCCGGGTGCGGCTCCACCGTCACGCCGCAGCTGCGGAGGAGCTCGAACCGGGAGAAGTCCAGGCGCCAGACGTCGCCGTCGCGCGGCGGCAGCGGCCGGCCGCCGGCAAGATGCTTCATGCCGCTCCAGGGAAAGGCGATCTCGGCCGTCCAGCCCTCGTCCACGTCGGAGGCGTCGTTGAGAGTGCCCCGGACCTGGACCGCCGCGCGCAACCCCGGGAAGTCCCAGTCCATGAAGGCCCAGCGCCGGCCCCGCGGGTGCCGGCCGTAGCGCAGGCCGTCCTGGAAGCCGCCGATGACGTCGGCCCGCCGCTCGCGCGGGTCGAACTCCGGCACGTCGAACCGGCTCCCCTTCTTCAGCGCGTCCTGCCAGACGTAGAAGACCTCGTAAACCGTGCCCAGGGCGTTGACCTGGAACTCGTAGTAACAGTCCTCGCCGCCGATGAAGACCTCGACGTCGTTCTCCGTCCAGACGAGCGAGTCGCGTTCGGCCAGCCGGGCCCGGACGTCAGGCTCGCTCGCCCAGAAGGCGACATAGAGCGCCTCGTCGTCCCAGAGCGAGGCCATGCGGGTCTCCAGGAACCCGGGGACGCCGCTGACGAGATCGACGAAGCGGCCGGATCTCGGGGCCCGGCGCCAGGCCGGTTTGTCGAGCCGGCCGTCGACCCTGATCCTGCGGGGCGTCCGGAAACAGTCGTAATGGGCGAGATCGCCTTCGGCGCAGCCGTACCGCTTTGTCATCCCGGCCTCCCGGCCGATTATCTTATGAACGAGGCCAACGGTCAAACCGCGCTTGATTTCCGGAACGAGCGGGCCTATGGTAGTCCCATGTCCGGAGAGACGAGGATGGGCCGGGCCTTCATCATGACGGTCTTGCTGGCCGGGCTGCTCCCGGCCGGCCCCTTGCCGGCTTCGCCCGGGACCTCCGCCTTGACGGCCTCCCGGCCCGCCGCGGACGACTCGCTCGAAGCCCTGCTGGCCAAGGCCGCCGAGTATTGCCGCAAGCTCGAGAGCTCGGCCTTCGATTTCGTCTGCCGCGAGGAGATCCTGGAGATCGTCAACCCCAGGCTCGACGCCGCCGCCCAGCCGAAGCCGTCCGTCGATCCCGGCTCTTCGGGCCAGTTCGGCGCCCCGGAGTTCCTCGGCCCGACGCTGGTCCTCAGCACCGTCAAGAAGATGAAGCGCTCCCTCGTCTACGATTACCAGTGCGTCCGGGCCGGACGGACCATCCGCGAGATGCGGACCCAGCTCGAGGAGAACGGCAAGCCCAAGGTCGTTCCCAACGCCGAGCTAGAGACGTCCGTCGTCGTCTTCGCCACGGCCCTCCTGGGCCCGGTCGGCCTGTTCGGCGAGCGCTTTCAGCCGGATTATATTTTCACCGTCGCCGGGCGGGACCGCCTCGAAGGCGTCGACGTCCTCATCGTCGACGCCAAGCCCAGGCCCGGCGCCCCGCCCAGCCGCAGCCTCTACGGCCAGGCCTGGATCGACCCCGCCAGCGGCAACATCCTCAAGATCGAGTGGAGCGAGAGCCGCGTCGGCCGTTTCGACGTCTTCGTCCGGCGGGGAGAGCTGTTCAAGCGGACTCCGCGGCTGACCATCCGCTCCGAGTTCAGCGTCGAAAAGAACGGCATCCGCTTCCCCAGCCGGCTGTTCGTGGAGGAGACCTATCTCAAAGGATCCGGCAAGGCCTTCGTCCGCTCCCGGACCGAGGTCGTCTACAGGGACTTCAAGTTCTTCACCGTCACCTTCGACGTCCGCAGCTGACCCGGAGAGGTCCGCCGGCCGCGCCCGTCCGATAGATGTTTCCATTCTCCGCCCGGCGTGGTAAGATACCGGTCTTTATGGATCGGAGGGCACGATGAACACGCCTCGCGTGGTAAGCCGTCTCGCTTCGGGCCTGTCCCTGGCTCTGGCCCTGTCGCTCGTTTCTCTCCGGCTCGGCGCCGAAGACTTCTCCTTCCACGAGCCCAGCGCCCGGGCCGCGGCTTTGGGCGGCGCGTTCACGGCCCGGTCCGACGACGCGACCGGACTCTTCTACAACCCGGCCGGGCTGGCCTTCCTGTCCGGTTTCCGCATCAAGACCAACGTCATGTTCGACAATCGCGGGATCTCGGCGGCCTGGCCGGACGGCGGCCGGACCTGGCGCTCGGAGCCGACCGAGTTCCTGGGCGATTTCGCCCTGACCTGGCAGCCTTTCAAGCGGGTGACCGTGGCGACGGGGCTGTTCTCGCCGTTCAGCTACGAATCGTACTGGACGCCGGGCTGGAGCGGCGAGACCGCCGTGACCCGAAACCGGCTGCGGACGCTCTCCTTCCGGTCGGCCGTGGCCGTCGAGGTCGTCAAGGGGCTGGCGGTGAGCGCCGGCCTCGACGTCATCACCTCGAGCCTGCTCTACCGGCACATCATCCCCTTCAACCTCGAGACCTACCCGCAGGCCCAGGATATCGACGTTCAGAGCAGCCACGCCCTGAGCGGCCGCGGCCTGGGCTTCACGGCCGGCTTCCTGTGGAAGGTCCTGCCCGTCCTCCAGGTCGGGGCCCGGTACCAGGGGAGCGTGACGATCGACTACGCCGGCTCGAACGTTTTCGAGCGCATCCTCGACACCCAGGGCGCCAGCGTGCCCGATCCCTACCTGCCGTCGCGGGCCGTCACCAGCCTCATCTATCTCTATTACGACACGCAGGATGTCACCGGCCGCCTGAAGCTGCCGGAGCAGATCGCCTGCGGCCTCGCGGTCACGCCCGCCCCGCCGCTTTCCTTGTATCTCGACGTCCAGTGGAATCGCTGGAGCGGCTTCGGCGACTGGGTCTTCACCTCGACCAGGACCGGACAGGACATCAATCCCAGTTTCACGCCCGATTACCAGGAGTTCTACGGCCTGGCCCTCGATTACGGCGTCCAGGGGCAGGCCCTGCCCCTGCGGGACACGAGGGACATCAAGGCCGGCCTGGAGTACCGTCCCTTCCGTTATATCGCCGTGCGGGCCGGCTACGCCCGCCTCCAGAGCACGATCGACGAGGCCGGACGGGCGCCGATCTATCCCGACCTCGACCGCAACGTCTGCTCGCTCGGCTTCGGCTACGAAGGCCCGCTGTTCTCGATCTGGGGCGACGGCGAGAGGGTCAGCGACCTGTCCTTCGACGTTTTCCTGCGGTACGCCTCCGCCGTCCCGGGGCGCTCGACCTATCCCGGCTACGGAATGACCTACGGCTCGAAGAGGCTGGTTTTCGGGCTCGGCGTGGGCCTCGTCTTCTAGCCGCGGGCCGTTTGTCGGAACGGCCCCGAAGTGCTATCCTATTTCGCCGAACATGCCCCCCCACGCCGTCCCGCCGAACGCCCTGACGCCGCGCCGCATCGCCCGTTTCTGGCTGCCGCTCGAGGCCACCTGGCTGATGATGGCCCTCGAGGGCCCCTTCGTGGCCGCCATCATCGCCCGCTTGCCCTCGCCCAAGGAGAACCTGGCGGCGTTCGCCGTGGCCTCGGCCCTGGCCTGGATCGTCGAATCCCCCATCATCATGATGCTCTCGGCCTCGAACGCCCTGGTGCAGGACGGCCTGGCCTGCCGCAAGATGAGGCGCTTCTCGAACGCCCTGAACGCGGCCGTCACGGCCGTCATGATCGTCCTGATCACGCCGCCCGTCTTCGCCTTCGTCGCCCGCGGCGTCATGGGCCTCGAACCCGGCCTGGCCGGACTGGCCGGCCGGTCGATGATCTTCCTCGTCCTCTGGCCGGGGGCCATCGGCTTCCGCCGCTTCTACCAGGGCATCCTCATCCGCAACGGCCGGCCGCAGGCGGTGACGTGGGGCACGGTCATCCGCCTGGCCGCGATGGCCGCGACCGGGCTGCTCCTGGCCCTGGCCTTCCGGCTGCCCGGCGCCAGCGTCGGCACCGGCGCGCTCGGGGTCGGCGTGGTCGCCGAGGCCGCGGCCAGCTGGTTCATGGCCCGGCGGACGGTCCGGGGCCTCCTCGGCCAGGACGACGCGGCCTGCGCCTTCGGCCGCGCCCTGACGGCCGGCCGCATTGTGCGCTTCTACGGGCCGCTGGCCCTGACGTCGTTCCTGACCTTCTTCATTAACCCGCTGACGACCTTCTTCCTGGCCCGCGGCCGCATGCCGCTCGAGTCCCTGGCCGCGCTGCCGGTCGTCACCGGGTTGGTTTTCCTGTTCCGCTCGGCCGGCATCTCCATGCAGGAGGTCGTCATCGCCCTGCTCGGCGATGACGGCTCGGGCCGGCGCGCCCTGTCCCGCTTCACCATCCGGCTCGGCGCGGTCTCCACGACCGCCCTGGCCCTGGTCAGCCTCTCGCCCTTGAGCATGATTTGGTACCGGCGGGTATCGGGCCTGTCGCCGGACCTGGCGGCCTTCGCCGTCCTGCCGGGCGCGCTCCTCTCCCTCCTCCCCTTCCTCGAATCCATCCTGTCCCTGGAACGGGGCGTCCTCGTCCGGGCCCACCGGACGGCCCCTATCGTCATCGCCGTCGGCGCCCAGCTGGCGATGACGGTCGCCGTCTTCGTCCTGATGGTCCTGGGTCTGAAGGTCGTCGGCGCCCTGGCCATCGGGCCGGCGCTGACGGCCGGCTATCTGACCAGCGTTTCCATCCTGAAACGGGGGACATGAGGCCTGCTCCCCTCTCAGACCCGCGGCGGGAGGCCGCGAAGGCCTGGCGGAAGTAAACGCGGACGGCCGCCCGGACGGTAATATAGCGGACGTCGACAAACGTCCGATCCGCATCCAGGAGGCCATCATGAAGAACAGTTTGATCGCCGTTTCTCTGGGGATCGCGCTCCTCGCCGCCGCCGTCCCCGTCGCCGCAAGCGAGCAGGCGAACCCCGAGGCCCTGATCGGCCGGGTCCGCGCCGTCCTGCAAACGCCCCGTCCGCCCGAGCACGGCATCGCCAAGGCCCTGGGCGACGCCCTGGACGCGGCGCTCCTGGTCCTGCCCAAGGCCGGCTACGAGGCGGAGTTCCGTTCGCTAGTCGGCGGCGCCCGCCAGGCCGTCGAGGGGGGCGAAATGCTTTCGGACGGGGTCTACCGGGACCTGCTGAAGTCCTATCGGCTGGTCTCGGGCGGCAAGGACTGGACGGTCCCGGCCGAGCTCAAGGCCGCCGGCGAGCCGGGCAAGGGGATCGAGCTGGCCGTCAAGATCTGCAACCGGCTCCTCGATTCGGCCCTGGCCGCCTGCAAGGCCGGCCGCGGCGAGGCGGCCGCGAGCGATCTTATCGGCCTGGTCCTGCTCGTCGTCACGCCCATCGAAGCCGGCCGCTGACCCGGCGGGAGCGGTCGCGTGCCCGGTCCCGGATTTGATTCGCCCCAGGCCCTGGATTACATTGTCCCCGAAAGGGCCGACGAGGTGGAGAGCCGGGATTTCGATTACGACGTTCTGGTCAGGCCGCTTGAGCCCCGGATGATGCGCTCGATCTGGCGGATCGTCCGGCAGGCGGAAGCCGCAGAGGACGCCCTCCAGGACGCCCTGGTCATCGTCTGGAAAAAGAGACGCGCGATCGTCCGGCATCCCAAGCCCGAGGCCCTGATCCTGAGGATAGCCGTCACGGCGGCCTATGACGCCCTGCGAAAGAGCCGGCGCATCCTCCGCCGCGAGATCCATGGCCTGGGAGCCGGCCTGGCCGACGGAGCTTCCGCCGGGGCCGAGGCGGAGATCGAGGACCGCGAGCTCCGGTCAGCCATGCTCTCGGCCATCGGCCGCCTGCCCCGGCGGCAGGCCACGGCGGTTCTCCTGCACGCCATCGAGGAACAATCCTATGCGGATATCGCCCGGGCCATGGGCTGCTCCGAATCGACGGCCCGGGTCCACGTCATGCGCGGCCGGGCCGGCCTGGCCCGGCGGCTGGGCCGCCGATCTCCCGACGAAAGCGCCGGGGGACCGGATCGAGGCGGCCGGGAGTCGAGGTCATGATCGAAATCAAACGCGAAGACGCCGACATGGACGGCCTGGTGCGAAGAGCCCTGGCCGACGATCTGCCGGCCGAGGTCCGGGCCGGGATGCTCCGGCGGATCGATCGGTTCCTCGCCGGGAAGCGGTCGCCCGCGTCCAGGTCCGCAGCCCCGGCCTGGCGGGCCCGCAAGCCCCTTTGGGCCGCCATTTCCGTCCTGATGCTCCTGGCGGGCATCCTTCTCCAGGGACGGAAGCCGTCGACCCGGCTGGCCGAGCGGATCTCTTCGATCAAGACGGCTTACGCCAACCTCGATACGACAAGGAGATAGGACCATGACAAAAGCCGGAAGCCGTTTCGCCCCGGGCCTGGCCGCCGGGCGCTGGATCTTCGCCGCCGCCCTGGCCGTCGCCATCGTCGCTTCGGGGCTCTTCGCCAGCCTGAAGAACGGGGCCGGGTTGTTCTACGTCCTTTGCGGCGCCGCCGCGGCCTGCCTGATGGCCTTCACCGGCCGAGAGATCGCTGCGGCTTTCGGCCATGCGGCGGGCCGCGCCGGGTCGGCGGCGGACCTGGCCAAATCCGCCCGCTTCTGGGAAGCGGCCGCCCGCAACGCCTGGGTCCTCGGAGCCATGGGCAGCGCCCTCAATTTCACCATCGCCCTCGGGATCGGCAGCGAGAGCATCGCCGACATCGGCAACCGCATGATCGGGTCTTTCATCGTCACGCTCTACGGCCTGATCGCGGCCGTCATCTGTCTCGTGCCGGCCATCAGGCTTTCCGGCCGGGCCGCAAGCGCCGGCCCGGCCGGCCCCGCCCCCGGCCCCGGCCGGGCCGTGAGCCCCGACCGGATCGCGGGCTACGTTCTCTTCGCGGCCGTGATCGTCCTGACCGTCCTCCTGCTCGGCGGCGGCCAGCCGCAGGGGGGGCCGCTGCCCATCGGCCGGGTCCTATTCCACCCGGCGGCGATCCTGACGGTCATCGGCGGAACCGTCGCCCTGGCGCTCTTCCTGGGCGCCGGCGCCCAGGCCTGGACGTACGGCTTCGCCCTGACGGGTCTCGCCGGCCTGTTCATGGGCCTCATCCAGGCCTTGTTCGGCTTCGTCCACAAGTCGATCGCCGAGATATCGTCCGCCTGCGCCTTCATCATCTCGGCATCCACGCTCTCGCTCCTGGGCTTCGCCGCCGTGGCCGGGCCGCTCGAGGACCGGGAGATCCTGGAGGGCCGAAGGGACCGGCCCTCCCCTCTCAGCCGGCTCTTCTGGGCCATCTTCCCCCTCCTGACCTTCATCTTCCTCATCCTGACGTTCCTCATGGTCGTCACGCCGATGGAGAGGACGGTCAAGTAGGGCCCGGGCCGGCGCGGAGCGGACCCTGGGGAGCGGAGGCCAGAATCATGGCCGAGCACTCGAGGCCGTGATTCTGAGAAATATCTTAAGAAAGCTCTTCCTCCGATATCTCCTAGAAGCATGGCTACGAGCCGCTCCGCCATGCTTCTGATGGTCGCTTCGACGATTACGCTCCCTGCCGGCCCCCCTCTCCAGCAACGGGGATCATCGAGGCAACGCCCATCGCCGCCTCGAGAGGGAATTCCGGAAATGGGAGAAGAAAAAAAGGGCGGACGCCTCTTTCAAGGCATCCGCCCGCATTTGCGTACGGATACGCGCGTTCCGGCCGGCGCCGACCGCCCGAGGCAGTCTACGCCAGCCGACAGGGAAGGTCCCTGGAAGGTCCCTTCCCGCGAAGGTTGTCCCCTCAACGGGGACGGGCTGCGGTGAAGCTCAGTAGCGGCCGCGGCCGCCGCCGAACCCGCCGCGGTTCCCGCCGCCGGCCGGCCGGGGCTGGGCCTCGTTGACCTTGAGGTTGCGGCCCTTGAGGTCCTTGCCGTTCAGGCTTTCGATGGCCTTGACGGCCTCGTCCTTGTTCGGCATCTCGACGAAGCCGAAGCCGCGAGACTGGCCGCTCATCTTATCGGTGATGATGGCCGCCTTCTCGACCGTTCCGAAGGCCTGGAAGGCCGCCCGGAGTTCGTCCTCGGTCAGGTTGAAAGAGAGGTTGCCGACGTAAATATTCATCTCGTCTCCTTCGACGAAGGGTCCAGCCGGTGGCAAACCGGCCGCCCTGTTCAAAGAATCGATCGCAATAAAGAGGAGAACGACGGCTGTTTGGGCCTCAGGCCTCCGTGCCTTTATCCGACCCGCGCCCCCGACCCCGGGGGAGCCGTTAGAGTATCACAAAACACCGCCGGCGCAAAATCAATATTTTTTTCAATTACAGAGCGGGCCGGCGGGGGGAGGCCGTCGAGCCTCTCCATGTTGACTCGGCCGGACTCTTGGTCTATAAGGACCTCAGCCATCATGCGCGCGAGTCTCCGCCCGGACCGCCGTACCGTTCACCGCCGCTCTCCCTTCGCTCCGATCCCGGGACCGAAACTCCATTCCCTTTGACGGGGGTTGCCATGAGCCAAGACGAGAAAGTCCGCGACGACGGCCCGGCGCCCGGCGGGACGGAGGATAAGGGCCAGCCCCGCGAGCTGACCCGGCGCACCTTCCTCTATCTTGCCGGCATCGCCGGCGTCAGCCCGGTCCTCGACGGGCTCGACCCGGACCAGGTCGCCAGGCCCCAGACCCTCCGGCCGAAGGCCGCCGCCCGGGTTCAGCCGGCTGCGCTGAACCTTCACATCCCGGTCCTGCGGCCCGACGACCTCCTGGCCCTCGACTTCGAGTGCGTCAATCTGACGGTCAAGCCCGGGGCGCCGCCCCGGCTCGTCCGGCGGAACGCCTCGGCCCCGGCGTATATCATCGTCCATTTCCCGCCGCAGCACATCGCCGAGCAGGCCTTCTTCGAAACCACGCCCGAGTTCAACGCCGATCCCAAGGAGCCGACCACGGCCGAGACGCCGGCCCCGCCGCCCGTTCAGGCCCGCATCTCCGGCCCTTCCCGGCTGGCCTTCGTCGTTCCCGAGGCCGTCGAGTCCATCCCCCTGACGCTCGAGTCGCTCCTGGCCTGGGAGAACTTCGAGCCCAGCCTTGTGCCGGTGGCCCTGGCGCCGAAGATCCCGGTCAGGGCCCAGGCCAAGCCCGGCGCGAGCCCGGCGGCCGGCCGCCGCCCCGCCGCCGCCGCGTCCGCCTCCGGCCTGGTCACCGGCGTCAGGACCTACGTCCCGCCGATCGTCCTTCCCGGGGGCCGGCAGGACAGGAACGTCTACCAGGCCCGGATGTCCAAGCTTCCCGCCCAGGTCAGCGCCGCCCTCCTCAAGATCATCGAGCCGGCGGCCCATCAGACTGCCCTCGAGCTCCCCTACCGGCTCTTCCTCTCGCCCCACGCCCTCAACGTCTGGGCCCACGCGGTCCAGCCTGTCACCCGCGGCGGCCGGACCGAGCTCTGGCACACGCGCCTGGCCGCGGCCGGCCCCGACGGGACGATCGCCGACACGGCGACACCGCTGATGGCCGTCCGGGCCGTCTGGTCGCCCGACTGCAAGGCCGACGCGCCGGCGCCGGGCCCCGGCCATTCCAACGCGCCGTTCCGGATGTCTCTCGACCGCCAGGACCGCCACGAGATCGTCCACCTGACCAGCAATTTCTCGCTCAAGCTCGGCACGAAGGCCTGGGAGCCCAAGCCCGTCGAGGTCGAGCGGCTGATGCTGACGTCCCTCGGCGGCTGGCTCGATTCCTCGGGCGCCTGGCTGCCGACGCCCCTCTCGGTCGAGGAATGGCGCCACCGGGCGACCCTCGGCCGGGACCACTACGTCAAGGTGGTCTACAAGGGCTTCCTGATGCCCTTCGGCCACGCGGCCTCGCTCATCAAGGTCACCGAGCGGAAGTTCCGCAAGGGAGCGGACGGGCGTCAGATCGCCTACCTCTTCCAGCGCATGTACATCGTCGTCCGCGATCCCGAGAAGACCTTCCCGGCGCCGTTCCAGCCGGCCGACGGCCGCGAGATCCCCTTCCGGGCGGTCCGCATCACGAGCCTCATGACCCCGCCGCTCGAGGATCCGGCGGCCAGCGAGATCCTGCCCGGCGCCCTCCAATCGGCGTTCTGGCCGCGCGTCCAGAACAGGGACTTCCTGTTCCACTGCCAGGCCGCTGACTGGGCCGGCGAGCGCGTCGAGTTCGCCATGCCCATGGCCTTCGTCGACGCCATCTACGCCTTCGATCCCAATAAGATGCAGTCGGTCGCGCCGGTCTACAGCCAGAAATCCGAGCTGGAACGCCGGCGGCCGGCCCTCAACGGCCAGACGGTCGCCTTCGCCGCGGCGGCCAAGAAGGGCGACACCGACCTCGAGGTCGAGTCCATCAGCTTCGCCGTCCGGACCCCGGCCGGCCGCCTCTCGCCGGCCGAGTGGCGTGACCGGGACCAGCCGCTGTTCTTCCCGGTCATGGAGGAAGCGGCCGTCTCCATCCCGGCCCTGAAGGCCATGGTCGGCCTGGGCGGCACGGCTATCAGCTACCCCCGGGCCTACCTCGAGAGCGGCCTGGGCGGGGGGAACAAGGGCGAGGTCTTCGCGGCCATCGCCGCGGCGCCGGTCCTCGACTTCGGCGGCCAGGGCGACAAGGCCGGCGGCGTGGCCTCTCCGAGCTTCCCCATCGTCGGCCTGTCGCGGGCCCTTGGCCCGGTCGGCGGGCTGCTGCCCGAGGGCGCGGGCGACCCCCTGGCCGCGGCCGAGAGCGCCCTGGCCGACGCCGTCGGCGGCCGCTTCGACCCGGCCAAGTTCTTCAACGACCAGGCCAAGCTCCTGGGCGGCATCCTTCTCAAGGACATCATCCGGGCCGTGGCCGACTTCATGTCGGGCGGCGACGCCGCCCTGACCATCAAGAACGAGGTCCAGCAGGACGCCGCCGGCCTGCCGTCCGCGGTCCGCACCTACATGACCTGGAAGCCCGACCTCCAGGACTTCACCATCTTCGTGGCCGGCCGCGACGGCAACAAGGCCAGCCTGACCCTCGACGTCAAGAACATCGTCTACCTGGACGGCCGGGAGCCCGACTACGAGCTCAAGGGCGAGCTGAAGGATTTCACCCTCGACCTCATCAATCCCATCATCAGCCTGATCCGGGTCGAGTTCGACCGCTTCGTCTTCACCGCCAGGAAGGGCCAGAAGACCGATTTCGATCCCAAGATCGCCAAGATCGAGTTCGCCGGGCCGCTCGACTTCGTCAAGGAGCTCCTGGACACCATCAAGCTGCCCGGCTCGGGCGACGGCGGCGGGCTGGGCGGGCCGATCATCGACATCGGGACCTCCGGGGCCACCCTCGGCTACACGTTCAACATCCCGACGCTGGCCTTCGGCGTCTTCAGCCTGCAGAACATGAAATTCACGGCCGCCGTGACCCTGCCCTTCACCGGCGACCCGCTGACCTTCCGCTTCGCCTTCAACGAGCGCTCCAACCCGTTCCTGCTGACCGTGTCCCTGTTCGGCGGCGGCGGCTTCTTCGCCATCGAGCTCCAGCCCCAGGGCATCAAGCTCATCGAGGGCTCGCTCGAGTTCGGCGGCTCGTTCGCCATGAACATCGGCGTGGCCAGCGGCGGCGTGACGCTCATGGCCGGCATCTATTTCAGGTACGAGGACGACAACGTCACCATCAGCGGCTATGTCCGCTGCGTCGGCTGCCTGGACGTCCTGGGCATCATCAGCATCTCGGCCGAGTTCTACCTGGCCCTGACCTACGAACAGGCCACCAACCGGGTCTGGGGCCAGGCCTCGCTGACGGTCAAGGTCAAGGTCCTGTTCTTCAGCGCCAAGGTGACGCTCAAGGTCGAGCGGTCCTTCGGCCACTCGCCGGCGCCGCTGTTCGCCGATATCATGGACGAGAGCCACTGGCTCGATTACTGCGAGGCCTTCGCTTAAGGCCCGCGGAGAGGGAGAGACGCCATGGCCAAACCGGAGATCCTCTGGGCCTTCCTGCCGAACGGCATCAAGGGCGGCAAGCTGAAGTTCTCGGCGGCGGTGTCGATCCGCCTGCCCGAGGCGGCCGGCCCGAATCCGAACCTCGGGCTCTTCCCCGAGGTTTTAAGCTGGGCGGCGACGGTCAAGGACCTGACCTTCGACCTCCAGTTCGAGAAGGGGACGCCCATTCAGGCCGTGCGGACCAGCCCCGACCCGGACCCCGAGCTTTGGCAGGCCATCTTCCAGCCGGACTCGCCCGTTCTGCCCTACAAGTTCGCCGACCTGACCAAGAGCCCGGTCTTCGCCTTCCCGGTCCGGCACGTCCGGTCCTTCCTGGCGCAGCAGTACATCAACGTGGCCGCCGAATCGCCCGAGGCGCCGCCGGCCATGGAGACCGTGTTCCGCAACGAGGGCCTGGCCCAGGTCCGGCTGAAGCCGGTGACCCAGCCGCGCTTCGCCCAGGCCGTCCGGCTGCGGACGACCGAGCAGGTCCTGGCCCAGGGCGTTCGGGCCAAGGCCGAAGGGCAGAAGGTCCGTGCCTTTCCGGCGGCGGCCAAGCCCTCGCCGCCGCAGGATTTCTACCTGCTCCGCCTCTGCCATCGGCCCAAGAACAAGGCCGTCATCGACCCCAAGACGAAGCGGCCGGTCGTGCCCCGCGTGCCCATCAAGCCGCCCGAGCTCGACTTCCATCAGGCCGTCTCCCACCTGGCCAATTACCCCGCCCTGATGCGGCTCCTGGGACTGGCCCTCGACTTCGAGGTCGATCTGCCGGCCGGGCGCCTGCCGGCGACCGGCCTGGTCCGCGTCTCGCCGCGCGGCCGCGACGACCGCTGGGCCTGGACGAAATACGCCCTCGATCAGGCCAAGGGGACCTTCGCCCCGGTCTCGCGGGAGTCCCGGCCCGACGTCGTCGACGGCTTCCTCGATCTCTCGGACGACGAGCGCTACGACCTCGTCGAGGTCGACGTGGACGGCGCCGCCCTTAAGGCCGCCGACCTGGCCGACCAGGCGGAGGACTCGGCCACCGCCGACCTGCCGGCGCTGCGCTCGAGCGGCATCTCGGTCGTCCGGACGGGCAACGCCGTCTTCGTGGCCGAGGCCTTCCGGGCCGCCCTGGAGCTCAACCAGTCCTTCGAGAAGCGGCGCGAGCTGACCTTCTACGCCGAGGACCTGGTCCAGGGCTATCGCGTCGACGTCTGGGACGAGGCCGGCGGGGCCTGGCGGTCCCTCTGCCGGCGCGTCGGGACCTACCGCTTCCTGCGCTCCGGGCGGGACGTTACCCTCGAAGACGAGGGCTTCGTCTCCGAGAGCGTGACCCAGGCGGCCGACGATTCCTCCGACGACATCTTCACCCACGAATCCATCTTCACCTGGAACGGCTGGAGCCTCGTCGCGCCGCGGCCTGGCCGGACGATCGACGAGGAGGACAAGGCGGCCGACATCCAGAGCCGGGCGGCCACCGCCTTCCGGCTGGAGGCCCGGTTCAAGCCCCCGGCCGGCTCGCTGCCGCGGCTGCGCTTCGGGCAGCGCTACCGCCTGCGGGCCCGGGCCGTGGACCTGGCCGGCAACGGCGTCGGGCCCGACTCGCCCGACTCGTCCAGGGCCATACCCGCGCCGCCCAGGGAGCCCTACGCCTATTCCCGGTTCGATCCCGTCCCGCCGCCCGTCGTCGTGCCGCGCCAGGCGGCCAAGCGCGGCGAGTCCGTCGACGCCGTGATCATCCGCAGCTTCAACGACGGGATCGACAAGGACGCCGTCCCGACCGGCGAGTCGGCCGAGCGGCACATCGTGCCGCCCAAGACCTCCCAGCTCGGGGCCGAGACCCACGGCATGTTCGACGCCGCGGGCGGCGGCCTGCGGAAAGACATCTACGAGATCCTCTGCCGCAAGGACCCCGGCCAGCTCCAGGAAGTCGAGCCGGGCCAGGAGATCGAGCTGCCCTACTTCCCCGATCCCTGGGCCCTGGGCGCGGTCGTCCGCGGCCTGCCCGGCGTCCCGGCCGACAAGCCCCTGCGCCTGGACTTCTCCGGCGAGTGGCCGGCCAAGCGGCCCTTCCGCCTGCGGATCGAGGAAGGCGACCGGCCGGCCGCGTGGGACGAGTCGTCGCGCGTCCTGACCGTGCCCCTGAAGAAGTCCGACGTCGTCACCCTGCAGCTGAGCTGCTGGTTCCCGCCCCAGATCCTGCCCCACCTGGGGCTCTATCGCTGGCTGGAGAAGCCGGAGCTTGTCCTGCCGCCCAAGATCCTCCAGGCGCCGCAGGCGACGGCGCCCCTGCTCGTCGCCCCGCCCGGCCTGAGGCCGGCCGGCGCCGGTGACGAGTCCCGGCCGGCGGCGGCCGCCAGGCCCCAGGCCGCGCGGCTCCAGGCCCGGCCGGTCCAGGCGGCCAAGGTCGCCCCCCAGGCCGCGGCGGCCCAGATCAAGCCTGTCGAGCTCGGGCCCGTGTTCCAGCTTCCCAGGATCGATCTGGCCCGGCTGCGGAAGATCGCCCTCGACGGCTCGCACTGGATGATGACCCCCTTCCGGACCGTGACCCTCGTTCACGCCGTCCAGCAGCCCCTCGGCCGGCCCGGGGCCAAGACCTTCGGGGTCCGCCGCGGGCTCGGCGACACGCATGCCGTGTTCGAGGCCAACCTCGACGTCCACGGCTCGAGCAGCCAGAAGTTCGACCTGGCGGCCGTCTGGAAGGAACCGGTCGACAACGTCCGGGAAAAAGCCTGGCGGACGCTCGACGGCGCGGCCCACGTGCTGGAACAGCCGCTCGGCCGCGGCCTGACCTCCTTCGCCATGACTGCCGCGACGGACCATCGCCACGAGTTCCGCGACACCAAGTACCGCCGCGTCACCTACGAGCTGACCGAGACGACGCGCTTCCGGGAGCAGATGCCCGAGGAGATCGCCGCGAGCCCCGAGCTCCTCATCCGCAAGAGCGAGCCGATCACGATCGACGTGCCCAACGCCGCGCCGCCCGCCCTGCCGGGCATCGTCTATATCGTCCCGACCTTCGGCTGGGAACGGAACCGCGAGCCGGGCAAGTTCACCAGCCGCCGCAAGGGCGGCGGCCTGCGGGTCTACCTCGAGCGGCCCTGGTTCTCGAGCGGCGACGGCGAGCTCCTCGGCGTCGTCCTGCCGCCGACGCCCGGCGTGCCGTCCGGCCTTTCGGTCCGGGAGCGGACGGCGGAAGTCCGGACGTCAGGCGGGCGAACGGCCCAGGCCCGGCCGAAGCCGGCCTCGAGGGCGGTCCTGGCCGCGACGGCCGCGCCGGCCGTTACCGAGGCCCTGCGGCCCTACGTCACGCTCTGGGGCCAGGATCCCCTGTGGCGGGCGGGCTCCATCGCCACGCCGGAGTATCCGCTGCCGGCCGACTTCGGGCTGGCCGGAGAGGTCCTCGGCGGCCTGGCCCTGCCAGACCTGCCGGGCGTCCCGAGCTTCACGGCCGTCGGCCACGAGGTCGAGTTCGACGAAGAACGCGGCCTCTGGTTCTGCGACATCGATATCGACCCCCACGACGCCTACTTCCCGTTCGTCAGGCTGGCCCTGGCCCGCTTCCAGCCCATATCCGTCCCCGGCGCCCACCTGTCCAAGGTGGTGACGGCGGACTTCATCCAGCTGGCCCCCGACCGGACGGTCTCGGTCGCCTTCAACCGCTCGAACCCGAAGGAGCTCAACGTGACGGTCGGCGGCCCCTCGTACGTGCAGGCCGCGGCCGGGAGCGGGCCGGGCGAGATCGAGGTCTCGCTCGAGACCCGGAACCTGGCCCTGCCGGACGAGATCGGCTGGACGGCTGTGCCCGAGGCCACGGCCATCCTGAAGGCCCAGCGGGCGGCCGCCGCCGAGCCGGGGAACTTCCTCTGGGCTGGCAAGATCAAGGTGCCGGCCGGCCTTAAGCTCAAGGTCTGCCGCGTGGCCGTCCGGGAGTACGAAACCTTCGTCTCGGACGCGATCGAGCGGCCGGCCCGGACGAAGACCGTCGCGGCCGCGCCGCCGCTCAAGCGGGTCCGCCGCCTGGTCTTCGCCGAGACCTTCCCGTTCCTCGATATCTAGGCTCCGGGCGGGGCCGGTCTATTGACAAGGCCGGCGTCAACCGCTATCGTGCGTCGAACAGGAGGTTCGCCGTCATGGCCATTCCCGGACTGACGATCATCGGCGAGTCGATCAACGACTCCGTTCCATCAACCCGGAAGTTCTTCGACGAGAACGATATCCCGGGCCTTCTCGAGCTGGCCCGGGCCCAGGACGAAAAGGGCGCCTCCTGGATCGACGTCAACGTCGGCTCGCGGCCGCCGGAGTTCATGGCCGACCTCGTCCGCCGCATCCAGTCGGTCACGGCCAAGCCGCTGTCGATCGACACGCCCGACCCGGCCATCGCCGAGGCCGGCCTGCGGGCTTATGATCCCGGCCGGGCCGGCGGGCGGCCGCCCATACTGAACTCGATCTCGCCCCTGCGCACGGTCCTATTCGACCTGTACGCCGTCAGGCCGTTCCTGCCCATCCTCATGTCCTCGGAGCGGCTCGAGCCCGGCGCCGGCTGCGCCAGCGCCAACCGGACGGCCGAGGACACGCGGCAAACGGCCCGCTGGCTTCTCGAAGAGGCCCGGCGCCGCGTCCCCGGCTTCGCCAACAGCCAGGCCGTCATCGACCCGGGCATCGCCCCGGTCGGCGGCGACTGCGAGGGCCAGCTCAAGCGCGTCCTCGAATCCCTGGCCCTCATCCATGACGATCCGTTCTTCGCCGGCGTCCACATGTCGGTCGGGCTGAGCAACTTCACGGTCATGCTGCCGTCCAAGACGAAGGACGGCGCGCCGGTCAAGGGGCCGCTCGAGAGCGCCTTCCTGACCCTGGCCATGCCCCGCGGCCTGGACACGATCATCGGTTCGACCGTGCGCAAGTACGAGATCCTGCCGGCCGGGCATCCGGCCCTCCGCTGCCTCGAGGACATCCTCAAACTCGAAGGCGTCGAGACCCTCATCCGGTTGAAGGAATTCTATGGATAAGATCTTTCACGTCGAGCTCCAGACCCCCAAGCGTTCGTCCGAGGACATCGAGAAGGACCTGCAGACCTTCGCCGACAAGTACCGCAAGGTCATCGAGGCCGGCTGGACCGTCTGCATCACCGACAATCCCATGGGCCTGCTCAGCTACGGGGCCATGGAAACGATCGAGCTTCTGGGCCTGCCCGTCCCTCCCGGCCAGCTCATGGTCCACCTCAACACGTTCCATCCCCGGGCCGAGATCGACGCCATCCTCGAGGCCTTCGCCGCCGCGGGGGGGAGCCATCTCCTGGTCGTCTCGGGCGACGGCAGCCAGCGGCTGCACCGCCTCGAGCCGGCCGAGGTCGGGATCGACTGCCAGACCGTGACCTCGGTCGAGCTTCTCCGCTACATCGACCGCGAGCACAAGGGCCGCTTCACCTGCGGCGTGGCCTTCAACCCCTACGAGCCGCAGGATGCCGAGATCGAGAAGATGAAGCGCAAGGTCGGCGCCGGCGCTTCCTTCATCATTACCCAGCCCGTCCTCGGCCGCGAC
The DNA here is from genome assembly GCA_022711665.1 of Acidobacteriota bacterium. Classification (GTDB taxonomy): domain Bacteria; phylum Acidobacteriota; class Aminicenantia; order Aminicenantales; family Saccharicenantaceae; genus RBG-16-66-30. The sequence goes on from JAKLEN010000002.1 coordinate 346,289, forward strand.
GACCGGCTGGACGGCCTCGTCCCCTTCGGCCTGCCGGTCGTCCTCGACGCCTGGATGTCCAAGAAGCTCCACCTGCTGTCGGAGTGCGTCGGCCACGAGATCCCCGAGGGAACGCCGTACGACCCGATGGAGAACCTGCGCGAGCTGCGGCGGAACTATCCCGACTACGGCTTGTACCTGGCCATCCTGGGCTTCAAGACGCAGTATCCCCTGCTGCAGGGGCTCTGGACCTAGGCCGCCGGCCTTCGAATCCGCAGGTCGAAAAAGGTCGCAGGTCCGCGGGCGCGTTGGATAATTCGCCCCCCAGCCCGCAGAGGGACCCGGGATCCGCTCGCTCAGCTGGCCTGTTGGGCGGCCAGATCGGTGCGCACGAATCCGTCGAGATCGGTAGAGGCGGCTCCCGCGTCGAGACCGCGGCCTTCCGGGGCCTCGTGGTGGCAGGTCTGGTAGGCGGCCAGGGCCAGCTTGGCCCGGCCGACGATGTCGCACTTGGCGTGGATCCTCTTGACGTGGGTCCGGACCGTCAGGGGCGAGATGAAGAGGGTCTCGGCGATCTCCTGGTTGGACAGCCCGAAGCCGAGCAGGCGGAAGATCTTGAATTCCGATTGGGTCAGGGTATGGATCTGGGCCATGACCCCTTCCTTCCGGCAGATCTGCTCGGCCTGCTGCTTTTTCAGCGCGGCCAGGTCGTCGCTGTCCCAGTAGTGCTGCCACACGAGATCGTTGACCTTGTTCTGGACGATGGTCGAGACGAAGGCGCGCGGCGGCGCCCATCCTTCGCCGAGCCGGCGCAGGGTCGTGAAGACCGCGAAATGGACCTCGGCGATGATGTCGTCGATTCCGGGCCCGCCGCCGAGGATCTTGTTGACGGTCGAGGTGATCAGGGCGCCGTAATCCCGGATGATCCTCTCCATCAAGGCGTTGTGTTTAGCCAGGACGTCGCTCATGCCGCTCCTCCAAGTCGTTGTGGCCGCGAGGGCATCGGCCGGGAGGCCGGGAGCGATGCCCTCGAGATGTCCAAAGTATCAGCAGCAGATGAATCCGCTATTAAAAAAACATTAATTTTAGATTAAAATATGGTTGTTGAGATTCATTCTATTTTCATGTTCTGTTCATCTGGAAAGGCGTATTCTTGAGGGGACTTTAGAGATCCTCGGGAAAGAAGAAGAGCATGCGAGTCCTGGTCGTCGAAGATTCTAGGCGTTTGGCGGGCATCATCAAGCGCGGCCTCCTCGAGGAGGGCTACGCCGTCGACAACGCCTACGACGGTGAGGAGGCCGAGTTCATGGCCGAAACGACGCCGTTCGACCTCGTCGTCCTCGACATCATGCTGCCCAAGAAGGACGGCCTGGCCGTCTGCCGCGACCTCCGGGCCAAGGGGGTGCATACGCCGATCCTCATGCTGACGGCCAAGGACAGCGTCGAGGACAAGGTCACCGGGCTCGACACCGGGGCCGACGATTACCTGGTCAAGCCCTTCGCCTTCTCCGAGCTCCTGGCCCGGCTGCGGGCCCTGCTGCGGCGGGAGGTCCTGCCCAAGGCCCAGAAGGTCCAGGTCGGGAACCTGACCCTCGATCCGCAGAGCCGGGAGGTCTGGCACGACGGGGCCCAGCTCGACCTGACCGCCAAGGAATACGCCATCCTCGAGTATTTCATGCGCCGCCCGAACGCCGTGGTCACCCGGACCATGCTCGGCGAGAGCGTCTGGGATTACGAGTTCGACGGCCTCTCGAACATCATCGACGTCTATGTCCGCCGCCTCCGCAAGAAGATCGACCGGGACGGCGAGGCCAGCCTGATCCAGACGGTCCGGGGCGCCGGCTACCGTCTGCGCCTGCCATGATCGCCCACAAGAGCATCAAGTTCCGGCTGACGGTCTGGTACCTGATCGCCTTCGCCCTCATCCTCGTGGTCTTCGGCACGGTCGCCTATTACCTGCTCTCGCGGGCCCTCTACCGGAACCTGGACGAGTCGCTGAAGGCCCGGGTGCTGGAGCTCAAGGGGACCATCAAGTTCGAGGGCGAACGGGTCCTCTTCGACCGGAAGCTCGACGAGATCGTGCTCATCTACGATGCCGACGGCCGGCTCTGGCAGCGGCTCGGCCCGGCCAACCTGGCCATCTCCGACGTCCAGGGCACGGTCCAGCAGGCGCTGTTCGGGACGCCGTCCTTCGTTTCTGCCGAGACCGAGAACGGGCCCAACATCCGGATGTACGCGACGCCGATCAACATCGACTCCCAGACCCGGGCCGCCCTCGTCGTCGGCCGGGTGACCACCGACATCCTGAGCGTCCTGGCCGCCTTCCGCATGGTCATGCTGAACTCGTCCATCCTGGTCGTCCTGCTGGCCGGCGTGGGCGGCTGGTTCCTGGCCGGCCGGACGCTCAAGCCGGTCGAGCGCATGGCCGACATCGCCCGGGGCATCGGCGAGAGCGACCTGAGCCGCCGCATCGACGTCGTCGGCGACGACGAGCTGGGCCGCCTGGCCTCGACCCTCAACGGCATGATCGCCCGCCTCGAGGAGGCCTTCGTCAAGCAGCGGCAGTTCGTGGCCGACGCCTCGCACGAGCTGCGCACTCCCCTGGCCGTCCTGCAGGCCGAGTCCTCGCTGGCGCTGGAGAAGACCCGGGACCCGGAGGAATACCGGCGATCGCTCGAGCTCGTGTCCCAGGAAGTGGCCTACATGTCCGAGATCGTCGGCAAGCTGCTCGTCCTGGCCCGCAGCGACTCCGGCTGCGAGCCGCTCAACGTCCAGGACGTCGACCTGGCCGGCCTCCTGGCCGAGCTGGGCCAGGACCTCGAGGCCCTGGCCCAGGAGAAGGGCCTGCGCCTCGGCCTCGGCCCGCTGGACGGCCCGACGGTGCGCGGCGACCGGGTCAAGCTGCGGCAGCTTTTCATGAACATCCTGGACAACGCCATCCGCTACACGCCGGCGGGCGGCGAGGTCGCCCTGTCCGTCTCGCGCCAGGACGAGCAGGCCGTCGTGGCCGTCAGGGACACTGGCGCCGGGATCCCGGAGGACCACCTGCCGTTCATCTTCGACCGGTTCTACCGCGTGGACAAGGTCCGCACGAACGGCGAGGGCGGGACCGGGCTCGGCCTGGCCATCGCCACCTCCATCGCCCGGATGCACGGCGGCTCGATCGAGGTCGAAAGCCGGGTCGGCGAGGGCACGACCTTCCTCGTCCGTTTGCCCCTGGCCGGCCCGCCCCAGAAGCCGCCGACGACGGAGCTCCCTACTCCCTGACCCGGAAGGCCCGGGCGGCGACGGCGCCGAGGATGGCGGCCAGCGCCAGCAGGATGCCGAGGTGCGGCAGGATGTCGCCAAAGCCCCCCTGGAAGAACCTCAGCTTGTGCAGGGCGTCCATGGCCCAATAGGCCGGCGAGATCATGGCGGCCCGGCGGACGCCGAGCGGCACGATCTCGTTCGGCCACCAGCAGCCGCCGAGCCCGGCGAAGAGGTTGGCCAGGAGGACGGCCAGGCCGATGATCATGTCTTCCTTGGTGCAGAGCGACCCGATGAAGATGCTGAGCGCGGCCATGGCCAGGGCGAAGGCCCCTAGGACCAGCAGCGACAGGCCGAAGTCCCCCAGGTTCAGCTTGAAGAAGATCTTGCCGACGACGATGAGGATGAGCGCCTGGACCATCCCCATCAGCCACCGGCCCAGCAGCTTGGCCTGGAAGACCTCGGCCTTCGAGAGCGGCGAGAAGAGCATCCGGGCCAGGACGCCGTTCTTGCGGTCCTCCAGGACGGTGATGCCGCCGTAGATGATGACCATCATCATGATGAACTGGACGGTCGTGCCCGGGATGGAGTGGTCGAAACCGCTGGGCACGACGGTGACGGTCTTCTCGGGGAATCGGGTCTTCACCTGGACGATGTCCCGGAACTCGGCATGGCCGTCCAGGAATTTCGCCAGGTCGCCGTCGCCGTAGAGGACGAGCTCGCTGAGCATCCGGGCGACGGCCTGGTAGAGCCGCGTTTCGACGCGGGCGGCCGCCTTGGTCGAGGCGTCCCGGCGCTTCTTGAAGGCCAGCTTCTGGGCCCGGCGGGCCTCGATCCCGGCCGAGAAGTCGGGCGGCAGGACGATCAGCCGGCTGTATTCGGCCGGCTCGCTCCGGACGATCTTCAGCTCGATCGTCGGGGTCTTGATCTTGTCCAGGAAATAAGCGCCCCATCGCCCCTCGTCCAGGTTGACCACGGTCAGCTCGGCCACGGCGGGGGCGCTGTCGGAGGCCTTGAAGAGCAGGCCGAAGAGGATGATGAACATCATCGGGAAGACGAGCGACCAGAAGAAGAAGGCCTTGTCGCCGACCATGATCCGCAGGTCGTTCACGGCCACATGAAGGATGCGTCGCAGCTTTTTCATGGCTAGACCAGCGTCTTGCGGCGCAGGGCCGGCACGGCCAGGGCCGTCAGGACGATCCCGCTCACGGTCAGGACGGCGAGGGGCGCGAGCGGGAAACGCCCGTCCCGGACGAGCGCCGCGCCGTCGATGAACCAGCGGTTGGGCGTCAGGATGCCGACGGCCTTGAACGCCTTCGGCATGGCCTCGGGGTTCATCATCGATCCGCCGAACAGGCTGAAGGCCAGGATGATCGGGGCGCCGAGCGCCCCGGCCTGGTTGCGGTTCTTGACCAGGGCGCTGAAGAAGCCGAAGAAAGCGGCCGTCCAGAAGGAGGCCGCCGCCGCGAGCAGCAGGAAATACCCGAGGTTCCCCCACTCGGCGCGGAAGATCAGGGACCCCAGGGCGACCATGACCATGAGGATGGCCAGGCCCATGACCCAGCCGCCGGCGAGGCGGGCGCCGACGAGCTCCAGCGGCCGGAGCGGGGTCGTCATCATGCGCCGCAGCTTGCCGTCCTGGCGCTCGGAGATGATGTCCCGCATCAGCGTCTGGACGATGAACAGCAGGAACATGATGGCCATGCCCGGGAGCATGATCGAAAAGAGGTCCCGTTGGGTGAACAGCGTCTTGGCCCCGGCGGCCTTGGCCTCCTCGGCCTTGATCCCGATAAGCAGCGGGTCGAGGTACTTCCGGACGGCCACGATCTTTTTTTGGGCCCGGCCCAGCTCCGGCCCGAGCGCCTCCCAGGGGATGCTTTCGACCGGGGCGTCGAGCATCGCCCGGATGCCCCGGGCCTCGGCGGCGAAGGCCTGGACGGCCCCCGAGAGCATGACGGCCATCGTGTTCATGAACTCCTCGACGACGTCGGGCAGGAACTGCTCGGCCGGGTTCTTGACGACCGTCAGGACCGTCGTCCTGGCGTCGAGCAGGTCGAGGGTGAACTTCTCGGGGATGATGACGATGGCCGAGGCCTGCCCCTTCTCCATGCGCCGGCGGCCCTCGGCCTCGTCGGACACGGTCACCTCGAGCATCTTCTTGACCTCGTCGGCGTCGAAGGCCCCCAGTAGGAGCCGGGAGGCGAGGTTCTTGTCGTGGTCTACCAGGACGACGCGGATGGGCGGCAGCGTGCTCTCCTCGGTCCGGGGGGCGAAGATGATGCCGATGAGCGCGGTCATGACCATAGGGATGGCGATGTAGATGAGGATGGCCGCGGGCGACTTGAGGTGCCGCCGGACGTCGTTCCGAAGGACCAGGAGCAGCCGTCTCATGCCCGCGCCTTAGTCCCTCAGGGTCCGCCCGGTCAGCTTCAGGAAGACCGTTTCCAGGCTGGGCGACTTGATCTTCATGTCGGTCACGGCCAGCCGGCGCCGGAAAAGCCGGTCCATGATCTTCGGGATCTCGGCCGTGTCCCGGACGGCCAGCGAGGCCAGCCCGTCGCCGGCCGAGAGGAGCTCGACCCGCTCGCCGGTCAGATCCTGGACCGCCTCGGAGAACGCCGCCGCGGCGAATTCCCCCATGATCTCGACGATGTCCCGCTCGCCGACGATGCGGACGAGCTGGTCCAGGCTCCCCTGGGCCAGGATACGGCCGTGGTCCATGATGGCGATGCGGGAGCAGGTCGTTTCGACCTCGGCCAGCTGGTGGGTCGTGAAGATGACCGCGGTGCCGGCCGCGCCGACGTCCCGGATGAGGTCGAGGATGCTGACCTTGGCCTGGACGTCTATGCCGACAGTCGGCTCGTCGAGCAGGAGCAGATCGGGCTTGTGCAGGAGGCCGATGGCCGTGTTGAGGCGGCGCTTCATGCCGCCGGAGTAGGCCTTGACCGGCTCCCTGGCCCTGGCGCCGAGCCCGACGAGATCGAGAAGCTCGGCGGCCCGGCGCTTCAGGCCGGCCCGCGACGTCTCGTAGAGCCCGCCCCAGAAGAGCATGTTGTCCATGGCGCTGAGCTCTTCGTAGAAAGCCATGTCCTGGGGCACGATGCCCAGGCGGCTCTTCAGCTCCCGGTCGGCGAAAAGGTTCCGGCCCAGGAACGTCACGCTGCCGGTGAAGTCGCCGAGCGTCCCGGCCAGGATGGAGATGAGCGTCGTCTTGCCCGCGCCGTTCGGTCCGAGCAGGCCCAGGACCTCGCCCTTCTTCAGGTCCAGAGAGAAGCGGTCCAGGGCCAGGACATCCCCGTAGGACTTGGAAAGATCCTTGATCTCGAGCATATGGAGTTTCCCCTCGCGCGGGATTCTACCATAATAACGGCCCGGCAACCTCGAAGGTTTAGGTCGGACCAATGTTTGGCCCTTGGAGTCCGGCCGCTCCCCGGCGGCCCCGCGCCCGGGAGGCGAGGGCGTTTGACGGCCTCGGGAGCGGTGTGCTATATGCTTGATTTGGGCCCCCGCCGGGGGACCCGAGCCTGCATCGCGCAAAGAGGTGTCCCATGCGTCGCATCCCGCTCGTCGTGCTTTCGCTGGCGTTCCTCGCCCTGGTCCCGGCCCTGGCCCAGGCCCAGGCCGCGGAGAAGACCCATCCCCTGACCATCCATGACATGCTGGCCATGGACCGGATCTCGGATTCCCAGGTCTCTCCGGACGGCAAATGGATCGTCTTCAACGTCCGCGAGACGGACCTCGCGGCCAACCGCGGCCGGACCGACCTCTGGCTGGTCGGCATCGACGGGAAGGGACTGCGCCGCCTGACGAGCCATCCCGCCGCTGACTACAACGGCCGTTGGACGCCCTGCAGCCGCTGGGTTTTCTTCCTGTCGACGCGGTCGGGCTCATCGCAGGTCTGGCGGATCAGGGTCGACGGCGGCGAAGCCGAGCAGGTCACCCGCCTGCCGCTCGACGTCGGCAGCCTGGTCGTGGCCAAGGGCCTGCTGGCCCTGACCATGGACGTCTTCCCCGGGCTGACCCCCGCGGAGACGGCGGCCAGGCTCGAGGCCCGGGAAAAGGGCCAGGCCACCGGCCGTCTTTACGACAAGCTCTTCGTCCGCCATTGGGACGCCTGGAGCGACGGCCGCCGCTCCCATCTCTTCGTCAAGCCGATGCACGGCGACGGCGAAGCCCGGGACCTCATGGCGGCCATGGACGCCGACACGCCCAGCAAGCCCTTCGGCGGGCCCGAGGAGATCGCCTTCACGCCCGACGGCCAAGGCCTCGTCTTCGCGGCCAAGGACGCCGGCCGGGAGGAGGCCTGGTCCACGGACTCCAACCTATATTATGTGCCGGCCGACGGTTCGGCCGCCCCGCGGCTCCTGACCGGCGCCAACCTGGCCATGGATACCATGCCGGCCTTCTCGCCGGACGGCAAGACGCTGGCCTACCTGGCCATGGCCCGGCCCGGCTACGAGGCCGACCGTTACCGCATCATGCTCCTCCCCTGGCCCGAGGGGCAGGCGCGCACCCTGACCGAGGCCTGGGACTATTCGGTTTCGTCCCTCGGCTGGTCCGCGGACGGGACGAAGCTCCTGGCCACGGCCCCCAACAAGGGCCAGACCTCGCTCTTCGCCATCGACGCAGCGAGCGGCCAGGCCGAGACGCTCGTCGGCCAGGGAACCGTGGCCGGCTTCGCCGCCGCGGGTCCGGGCGTCGTCTTCGAGAGGAACACGCTGACCTCGCCGACCGAGATCTATTACATCGCCCCCGGCGCCGGCGAGAAGGCCCTGACCTCGCTCAACGCGGCCAAGCTGGCGGCCGTCCGGCTGGGCCAGCCCGAGCAGTTCAGCTTCAAGGGCTGGAACAACGAAACGGTCTACGGCTACATCGTCAAGCCGGTCGATTTCGATCCGGCCGGGAAATACCCGGTCGCGTTCCTCATCCACGGCGGGCCGCAGGGCTCGTTCGGCAACGACTTCCACTACCGCTGGAACCCCCAGGCCTACGCCGGGGCCGGCTACGCCACGGTCTCCGTGGACTTCCACGGCTCGACCGGCTACGGCCAGGCTTTCTGCGACGCCATCCGCGGCGACTGGGGCGGCAAGCCCCTCGAGGACCTCAAGAAGGGGCTGGCCGCGGCCCTGGCCAAGTATCCCTGGATGGACGGGACGCGGGTCGGCGCCCTAGGCGCCTCGTACGGAGGCTACATGATCAATTGGATCGCCGGCAACTGGTCCGACCGTTTCAAGTGCCTGGTCGCCCATGACGGCAACATCGACGAGCGGGCCGCCTACTTCGAGACCGAGGAGCTGTGGTTCCCCGAGTGGGACCATCTGGGTACGCCCTGGGCCAATCCGCAGAACTACGAAAAGCACAACCCGGCCAATTTTATCAAGAACTGGAAGACGCCCATGATGATCGTCCACGGCGGGCAGGACTTCCGGGTCGTCGAGACCCAGGGCATCGGCTCCTTCAACGTCCTGCAGCGGCGGGGCATCCCCAGCCAGTTCCTCTATTTCCCCGACGAGAACCACTGGGTGCTCAAGCCGGCCAACTCGATCCTCTGGCATGACACGGTCATCGCCTGGCTGGACAAGTGGCTTAAATAGCAGCAGTCCCCCGGCTCAAGGGAAGGAATCCTTATTTTTGCGCGTGGGATTTCGGCCTCCTCATTCGTCATAAAAGTGGATGAGCCGGGAAAGGAGCCCGCAGACGTGCTAGAGGACCAGTGGCTGAGGATCTACCGGGAAACGATCCATCCCCTCTATGGCTACATGGCCAAGCGGACGGGAGGGAACAGGGCTTTAACGGAAGACATCGTCCAGGAGTCCTACCTGAGGGCCCTCGACAGCTGGAAGAACGGGCCCCCTCCCGACGCCCCGCTCGCCTGGTTGAAGCAGGTGGCCCGGAACGTCCTGATCGACTGCCTGAGACGGAAAAAATGGGACGCCGATCCAGGGCCGGCCGGCGTCGACCCTCGCGCGCCGGCCGACGAATTCGAATCCCTTGAGCTCTTCCTGGCCATCGCCTCGCTCGGGCGGAAGAAAGCCCGGGCCCTCGAGGCGTTCTATTTCGACGGCTTGAGCGTCCGCGAGATCGCCGGGGAGATGGCCGTTTCCGAGCGCGCAGTCGAGGGGCTCTTGCGCCGGGCCCGGGGATCGCTGAGGGCCGTGCTCCCCGAGCCGCGGCCCGTAGGAGGGAACCATGTCTGACCGATACGAGCCCGACCCCCAGTTCGTGGACAAGCTGGAATGGCAGCTGGCCTCGGAGTTCCGCCGCGGAAGCCGGCTGAAGCCGGCTCCGGGCCGGATCGCCGTGCCGCGCACCGTCGTCGGGCTCAGCCTCGCGGCGGGCGTCCTGCTCCTTGGCGTGGCCGCGACCAAGGCGGCCGACCTCATCAAGGACTCCTGGCGCCGCAAGATCGAGGTCGCCCGGCTGGAGACGGAGGTCAAGATCAAGCGGGCGTTCCTCGCGTTCACCCGGGACGCCGCCGCCAAGGCGGAGGACCGGTTCTCCTTGGGCTTGGTCGACGAGGACGAGTGCCTGGCCTCGAAGCGCGCCGCCGACAGGACCGCGATCGAAGTCCGGAGGGCGGGCCTCGATCTCGAGGAGGCGAAGGTCTCGGGAGAGGCCCCGCGCAACGAGCTTTATGCCCCGGTCGTGGGCGGCCGCGATTATGTCAGTGAACGGCTCGAACTCGAGAGAGAAGCCCGCGGGTTCGACCGGGATTTAGCCCAGGCCCGAGAAAACCGGCTCCTACGCCTGTTCGAGCTCGGCCTCGTTTCCAGGGAGGAGCTTGGCGGCTCCCGGACCTCTCTGGCTTCCGAGGAAGCGGCTCTTCAGCGGATCGAGAAGCGGCTGGCGCTGCGCAAGGCCTTTCTGACCGGGGGCCTTTCGGCCGAAGAGCTGGAAATCCAGGAGCGTCTGGCCGCGGCCGAAATAAACGGACGGCGCGCCCAGTCCGGGGTGGACTTCCTCCGGGAGCGTCTCGAGAGCCTTCGGGTCCGCGAGGCCGCCGGGCAGGTCTCCGGCGAGGATGTTCGACTGGCCCGGATGGATCTGGAAGCCACCCAGGCCCAGCTCGACCTGGCCCTCCAGGAGATCGAGATTCTGAAAAAGATCAGATAGGCCACCCGGGCCGGCTGCGATCGCAGGATCATCGGGCCGGCCTCCCTTCCCCGCCGCCGTTCGGATTTTTTCCCCCATGATCGACCAAATTCAAGTAGGATAAGCCCATGGGTCCGTTCCGCGGGAAGGCCGCCGTAATCGTTATAGGGCTCGTTTCGGCCCTGGTCGCCGGCTGCCGCCAGGGCGTCCGGACCGTCCCGGCCGCGCCCCCCTCCCCCTCCGGCCCGGCCGCCGCGAAGGCCGAGCCGGCGCCCCTCCCGGCCGAAACGGAAGCCACGCTGGCCCGGATGGGCTACACCGTCCAGGCCGGCGCTTTCGCCGTCCTGGACAACGCCCGGGCCCTGGCCGCGGCCCTGGCCGCCGACGGGCTGGACGCCTTTTATTTTCCAACGGAATCGGGGCTCTTCAAGGTCCGCTTCGGCAACTTTCCCTCCCGGGAGGCCGCCCTGGCCGAAGCCCGGAAGCTCAAGGAAGCCGGGCGCATCGGCGAGTTCTTCGTCGTCGGCCCGGCCGATTACGCCGTATTCCGGCCCGGCCCGTCCGGTCCGGCCGCCGGAAAGCCCCTGCCCGCGGGCGCGGACATCCGGGACCGGCTCGTGGCCACCGCCGAAAGCTTTATCGGGGTGGACTACGCCTGGGGCGGAACGACCACCCGTTCGGGCTTCGACTGCAGCGGCCTCGTCCTGGCGGTCTATCAGCTGAACGGCCTGGCCATGCCCCGGTCCGTCCGGGACCAGTTCCGCGCCGGGACGCCGGTCGCCCGCGACCGCCTGAAGAAGGGCGACCTCGTCTTCTTCTCCGCCTCGCCCGGCGGCGCCCTAAGCCACGTCGGGATCTACGCCGGCGAGGGCGCCTTCATCCACGCTCCGGGCCAGGGAAAGCAGGTCCGCCGCGAATCCCTCGCCGGCGCCTACTTCAAATCCCATTACGTTGGCGGCCGGCTGTATCTCAAATAAGCTTCTTCCCCCATTTCGGGCGATCGTCCCGCGGCGGCGATGGGTATCGCCCCGCGGATCCCCGGCCGGTTTGACCGAGCCTCGCCCGGCGGGGATAATAGGTCCCCCATGGACATCCTCAGCGTCCGCCACGCCGCGGAGAACAACCTCCGGAACGTCGACGTCGACATCCCCCACGGCCGGCTGACCGTCGTCACCGGCGTCTCGGGCTCGGGCAAGTCCTCGCTCGTCTTCGACGTCGTGTACCGGGAGGCCCAGCGGCGCTACCTCGAGACCTTCTCGTCCTACGCCCGCCAGTTCCTGGGCAAGCTGCGGCGGCCGGACGTCGCCCACATCACCGGCCTGGCCCCGGCCGTGGCCGTCCGCCAGAGAGCGTCGTCCCCGGGGCCGCGCTCGACCGTCGGCACCCTGACGGAGATCCACGACGACCTGCGTCTGCTCTTCGCCCGGCTGGGCCGGTCTCCCGACGGCCTGCGCCTGTCGCGGCGGATGTTCTCGTTCAATGCGGCCGAGGGCGCCTGCCCGGCCTGCCGCGGCCTGGGGGTCGAGGACCGCATCGACCCCGACCTCCTGGTCGCCGATCCGGCCAGGACCCTGCGCCAGGGCGCGCTGGCCCTGACCACGCCGAACGGCTACATCATCTACTCCCAGGTGACCATGGAGGTCCTGGACGAGGTCTGCCGGGCCCACGGCTTTTCGGTCGACGTCCCCTGGCGCGACCTGACCGACGCCGAGCGCGACATCGTCCTCAACGGCAGCGACCGCATCCTCATCCGCTACGGCAAGCACCCGCTCGAATCGCGGCTGCGCTGGAAGGGCATCGTGGCCAAGCCGCGCGAGGAGGGCTATTACAAAGGCATCCTGCCGGTGATGGAAGCCATCCTCGGGGCCAAAAGGAACGACAACATCCTGCGTTTCGCCCGGACCCTTCCCTGCCGGGCCTGCGGCGGGCGCCGCCTCCGCCCAGAATCGCTGCGCGTCACGGTCTCCGGCCGGACCATCGCCGATTTCGGCGCGCTCGGCATCCGCGAGCTGGCCGCGGACATGCGCGGCCTGGCCTTCGAGGGCCCGCGGCGGCAGGCCGGCGAGGCCGTCCGGGCCTCGCTCCTGAAGAAGACGGACCTTCTCGAGCGGCTCGGTCTCGGCTATCTGCGCCTCGACCGCGGCGCCGACACCCTGGCCGGCGGCGAGATCCAGCGCATCCGGCTGGCCTCCCAGGCCTCGAGCGGCCTGCGCGGCGTCCTCTATGTCCTCGACGAGCCCACGGCCGGCCTCCATCCGGCCGACACGGCCCGCCTCCTCGAGCTCGTCCGCGGCCTGCGCGACAACGGCAACACCGTCCTCGTCGTCGAGCACGACGAGGACGTCATGCGGGCGGCCGATTACATCGTCGACCTCGGCCCCGGTCCCGGGCTGGCCGGCGGGCGGGTCCTCTACCAGGGACCGGCGGCCGGCCTGGCCGGGCTCGCGGCCGGGGCCAGCCCGACCCGCGACTTCCTGGCCGGCGACCGCGTCCCGGCGATCGGCTCGCGGCGCCGGGAGGGGACTGGCCGGCTCATCGTCCGCGGCGCCCGCCTCTTCAACCTCCGCTCGATCGACGCCGAGTTCCTCCTCGGCGCCCTGAACGTCGTGACCGGGGTTTCGGGGGCCGGCAAATCCACCCTGGTCCGCCGCATCCTGGCCGAGCGCCTGCGGACCGGCCGCCGCGGCCCGGGCCCGGACGCGGCCGGCCTGGAGATCGAAGGCGCCGCCGGCCGGGTCGTCGAGGTCGACCAGTCCCCCATTGGCCGCACCCCCCGCTCGAACCCGGCCACGTACACGGGCATCTCCGACCGCATCCGCGATCTCTTCGCCGCCCTGCCCGAAGCGAAGGCCCGGGGCTTCGGCAAGGGCCGGTTCTCGTTCAACGTGGCCGGCGGCCGCTGCGAGACCTGCCAGGGCGCCGGCCTGGTCCAGATCGGCATGCACTTCCTCGGCGACGTGGACCTCGTCTGCCCGGCCTGCGAGGGCCGGCGCTTCAACGAGGAAACGCTGGCCGTGCGCGACCGCGGCCGAAGCATCCACGACGTCCTGGAGATGAGCGTCGACGAGGCGGCGGCGTTCTACGCCGGGACGCCGCGCCTGGCGGCCGATCTCGAGGTCCTGAGACGGCTCGGCCTGGGCTATCTCAAGCTCGGCCAGAGCTCGACCACCCTGTCGGGCGGCGAGGCCCAGCGGGTCAAGCTGGCCGCCGAGATGCGCCGGACGGCGGCCGGGCCCGTTATCTATGTCCTCGAGGAGCCGACGACCGGCCTGCACCGGGCCGACATAGACAACCTCCTGGCGGCCTTCCAGGGCCTCGTCGATATGGGCCGGACCATCGTGGCCGTCGAGCACCATCCCGACGTCATCCGGGCCGCCGACCGGGTCATAGACCTCGGCCCCGGCAGCGGCGGAGACGGCGGCCGGGTCGTCGCCTGCGGCCGGCCCGACGAGATCGCGACCTGCGCCGGGTCCGCGACCGGCCGGGCCCTGCGCGGCGAGCTCGCGGCGGGGGGGCTGGTCCGGCCGCCGGAGACGGTCCGGGCCGCGGCCGAGGGGCCCATCGTCCTCGAAGGCGTCACGACCCATAACCTCAAGGGCATCGACGTCCGCATCCCTTTCCGCAAGTTCACGGCCGTCTGCGGCCCCTCGGGCGGCGGAAAGTCGTCGCTCGTCTTCGACACCCTGTTCGCCGCGGCGCGCCAGCGCTACATCGAGAGCTTCTCGGCCTACGTCCGGACCCTCATCGACAAGGGCGGCCGGGCGGACTTCGCCGCAGCCGCCGGGCTGACGCCGCCGATCGCCGTGGCCCGGTCGTCCGCGGCGCCGAACCCCCGTTCGACCGTCGGGACGCTGACCGAGATCCACGATTATTACCGCCTGCTCTATTCCCGGGCCGGCTCCGCGCCCGCGGAGCTCCGGGGGCGGACCCTCACGGCGTCGATGTTCTCCTTCAACCACGAACAGGGGGCCTGCCCCGCCTGCAAGGGGCTGGGCACGGTCACCGTGACCGATCCGGAGCGGCTGATCACCGACCCGGCCAAGTCGCTTCTGGCGGGGGCGATGGACGGGACCGCGACCGGCCGCTTCTACGGCGACCCGCACGGCCAGCACGTCGCCGCGCTGCGGGCCGCCGGCGCGGCGGCCGGGATGGACTTCGCCAAGGCCTGGCGCGACCTGACTCCGGCCGAAAGGGACCTGGCCCTCTACGGAACGGGCGGCCGCGTCTACGACATCGTCTGGTCCTATAAGCGCGGCCAGCGGGCCGGGGACTTCAAGTTCCAGGGGACCTGGCAGGGATTCGCCGCGCTCGTCGCCGGGGAATACGAGCGCAAGCACGCCGACCGCCGCGGCGAGGCGATGCGGGTGCTGATGCGGGACGATCCCTGCCCCGCCTGCGCTGGCCAACGGCTCAAGCCGGCCTCGCTGGCCGTGACCTACCGGGGCCTGAATATCGCGGACCTGTCAGCCCTGACCGTGGACCGCAGCCTGGCATTCTTCGAGGACGGCGGCGCGCCGGCCGACGACCGGACGGCCGCCGTGACCGGCGCCGTGCGCGGCGAGATCGTCCGGCGACTCGGGCTCGTCCGGGACGTCGGCCTGGGCTACCTGAGCCTCGACCGGTCCTCGGCCGCGCTCTCGGGAGGAGAAGCCCAGCGGCTCCGCCTGGCCGGCCTCCTCGGCGTCCGGCTGACCGGCGTCACCTTCATCCTCGACGAGCCGACGCTCGGCCTCCATCCCCGGGACACCGGCCGCCTCATCGGGCTCATCCGCCGGCTCACGGCCGAGGGCAACACCGTTGTGGCCGTGGAGCACGATCTCGACGTCGTCCGCTCGGCCGACCACGTGATCGACATCGGCCCGGGCGCGGGCCCGGCCGGCGGCCGGATCGTGGCCGAAGGGGCGCCGGCCTCGATCGAGCGGACGGCCGGCTCGGTGACGGGGCCCTTCCTCGCCGGGCGGGCCGGCCGGCCCGGCTCCCTCCCCGGCTCGCCGGGGCCCGGGATCGAGATCTCCGGGGCCCGGGTCCACAACCTGCGCGGCCTCGATATCGCGATCCCCTCCGGCGTCCTGACCGCCGTGACCGGCGTCTCGGGCAGCGGCAAGACCAGCCTCGTCTTCGACGTCCTCCTGGCCTCGGCCGAAGCCGGACGGCCGGTCGGCTGCCGGGACCTCCGCGGCCTCGAGCGTTTCGCCAAGGTCGTCGCCGCCGCCGGGATCGAGGCCCCGGCCGAAAGCCCGGTCAGCATCCCTCTCACCCGTCTCGGACTCTTCGACGCCATCCGCGGCCGCTTCGCCGCCTCCGGCGAGGCCCGGGCCCGCGGCTTCAAGAAGGCCCATTTCTCGTTCCTGACGCCCGAGGGCCGCTGCCCGGCCTGCGGCGGGACCGGCCGGACCACGGTCAGCCTGGATTATCTCGCCGACGTCTCGGCGCCCTGCCAGGCCTGCCGCGGGGCGCGCTACGCCCCCGGCGTTCTCGAGGTCCGCGTCGACGGCCGGACGATCGCCGGGGTCCTCGATCTCACGGCGGCCGAGGGCGCGGCGGCCTTCGCCGGCCTGCCCCGGGTCGCGGCCGGGCTGAAGCTCCTGGCCGAGACCGGGCTCGACTACCTGCGCCTGGGACAGCCGCTCGATACGCTCTCCGGCGGCGAGCGGCAGCGGCTCAAGCTGGCCGCGGAATTGATGGACCCGCCGCCGGGCCGGGCCCTCTACCTCTTCGACGAGCCGACGACGGGCCTCCATCCCGCGGACGTCGACCGCCTGCTCGGCCTCTTCGGCCGGCTCCTCGAGGCCGGTCACACCATAGCGGCCGTGGAGCACGACCTGGACCTCGTCTCGCGGGCGGGGCATATCGTCGACCTGGGGCCCGAGGGCGGAGACGGGGGCGGCGCGCTCGTCGTCCAGGGGACGCCGGAGGCCGTCATGGCCTGCCGGGCGTCCCGCACCGGCGAGGCCCTCCGCGCCCGCGCCGGCCGCAGGCTCAGTCGGCGTCCTTGACGCAGCGGAAGCCGACGGTCGCGGCCCGGTCGAGGCCCGGAGCGACCAGCAGAAGCATCTGGGTCCGATCGACCGGGAGCGGCCCGCTCTTGACGTACCAGACGCTCTTCTCGGGCGAGAAGAAGCTGCCGCCGCGGATGATGCCGAAGCGGTGGACGCCGTTATCGTAGACGTCGTTCATGATCTGCCAGACGTTGCCGACCAGGTCCAGGACGCCGAACGGGCTGGCTCCCCTGGGGAAGGCGCGGACCGGGGTCGTCCGTTCGAGCTTGTTATTGCAGCGGCCGGGCTCGAGCTTCCGGCCCCAGGGGTAGCTTCGGCCGTCCCGGCCCTGCGCGGCGTACTGCCACTCGGCCTCCGTGGGCAGGCGCTTGCCCGCCCATCGGGCGTAGGCCCGGGCGTCGTCGAGCGAGACCCAGACAACGGGGTGGTCGGCCAGGCCGGCCGGAGGCTTTCCGCCGGCCCAGTGCTTCAGGAAGTTCGACGGGTCGGCGGGCGCGTAGCCCGCGGCGGCCAGGAACTCGGCGAAGGCCGCGTTGGTCACGGGCGTGAGGTCCATGTAGAACCGGCGCATCTCCAGGGTCCGCGGCGTCGTCGTATCCGGATACGGGATGATGGGGTTGGCGTCGTCGGGGTCGCTCACGGCCCTGAAAACGAACCGGCCCGCCGGGATCTCGACCATGCCCCGGGGGGCGGAGCCGAGCGGGGCGGTCCTTTCGATCCCGGCGACGAGACGCGGGAAGGCCGGCGGCAGGCGGACGACGCGCTCGTCGAGGATCTCGCCGCGCGGATCGAAGAGCTGGACGACGAACTTGCCCTCGCGGAAGCCGAAGTGCTCGTGCAGGACGATCGTCCGCCGGCCGGTCCCGAAAAGGACGGGCGTTTCGGCCCAGGACGGATCGCCGGCCGAGACGGCGATGCGGCTGCCGGCCGGCGCGCCCGGGGCGCTCAGGGTCAGGCGCTCGCCGTCGGCGGAGACGTCCAGCAGCTCGGGCAGCACGGCGACGCATTCGACCTGGCCTTCCAGGCGCGTCCCCAGCCGGGCCGCGGCGAAAGCCTCGACGTCGACCGGGGCGCAGGAGCGGCCGGCGCGGACGACGGGCGCGAGCTCCTCGTGGTTCCACAGGCTGACCAGGTGCGAGCCGGCCGGCGGCTCGACCTCGACGAGCGGGCCCTGGTATCCCCCGGGGCGGAGGCTGAAGACCGTGAAGACCGTCTTGGCCCCGTCGCGCCAGCGATTGGCCCAGAGGCCGTCTTCGAGGGTCGTCACCAGGGGCTCCCAGGCGGGATCGAGGAAGGCCGACGAGTTCTCGCGCAGGATCTTCGTCGTCCGTCCGAGATAGCGGAGCTCCTCTTCGATCCAGCCCGGCCGTCCCGGCCGCATGGCGTTGATCTCCGAGCCGTAGCCGTTGAAGAAAGCCACGGCCGACTCGCGATGGAGCGGTCCCTCGGCCAGCTGGAGGACGCGGAAGATGGCGAAGTCCGGCTTCATGAATTTGTTCAGGTTGAGGAGGGGCGGCATATAGAGGGCGTCATGCACGCGGCCCGAGACGATGCCGGGCATGTCCCGGGGCACGGCCATGCCCTCGCTGTACATGATGATGCCGGGTTTGACCCGGTCGGCGGCGGCCTGGAACTCGCGGCTCGACCCGCCGCGGGTGTCGAGGACGACGCCGTCGGCGTCGAGCGTCCGGAGCATTTCCTCCAGGCCTGCGAGATGGTCCTCGGGCCGGGTGCTCTCGTCCCAGGGATTGTAGGACAGGAAGTATTTCTTACCCTGGCCGTGGGCCAGATCGGCCTGGCGTCTCAGCTCGGCCAGGCCGCCGGGCAGGTCCCTGTACATGTCCCATTGGTTGCGGGCATCCAGGCCCAGGCGGGGCCAGGTCGGCCAGATGGTAAAGATGTCGACCGGCCCCAGCAGCTTGTCCCAGACCGTGAGCGCCCGGTCAAAGGCGTATCCCCCGGCGTCGCGGTCGTAATAATCCTTGTCCCAGGCGAATCGGAGGACCATCAGATAGGCCCGCCGGACCCAGGCCAGGTCGGCCCGCTCGAACAGCGCGTTGTCGAACCGGTCGAGGTCGTAGAGGAAGCGCTCGCGGAACATGATCTCCAGGCCGCGGCGCCAGCCTCCTTCGTGGGCTTCGAGATAAACGGCGTATTCGACCGTCCCGCCGGGCTCGAGGATCGTGGCCCAGCGGGTGCGCTCGGCCTTGTCGGTCCGGACCCGGCGGGCGACGGCCGTGAGCGTCCGGCCGGTCCCGAGGTCGACCGAGCAGAATCCCAGGTGCCAGGCGTTATCGGGGAGAAGGACGCCGACGGGCGACGATCCCGGCCGGAAGAGCTGGCTGCGATCGAGCGTATGGGGCGGCTCGTTCGGCAGGCCCGCCGTGATAAAGACCCGGTCGTCTCCCCGGCCGAGCGGGACCAGGTTCTCCAGGGTGATCCTGGACTTGCCGACGTTGCGGAAAACGACCGTCAGCTTAGCTCCGGGGGGGAAGCCGGATTCCGGTCTGACGGCGAAAGACAGCCCGGCCGGCAGGTCCGCGGCAGTCGCGGGCTGGCCGCCGGCCAGAAAAGAGAAGAGCGGCTGCGGCTGGTCCAGGACGATCGTCCGGCCGTCCGTCAGCGCCAGTCCGGAGACGGTCGTCTCGGCCCCGCTCGGCCCAGACAGGGCCACCGACCGCAGGCCGGCGGGCCCGGGCCGGCCCTGGACCGTCAGGACGGCCAGGGCGAACAGTAACGCTGCCATGGGTAAGCGGCGCGGGCTCCGGCTCATAGGGCTCATCCGCGGCCTCCTTAGTGATGTCGTCCCGCCGGGATGATATCGGCGGCCGGGCCGGCGAGTCAAGGACGTCCGGCGTCCCGCCCGGCCGGGCCGCGAAGCGCCGCCTTCCCCGGGCGAACGGCCTCCCCTCGGCCCGCGCCCGTAATCATCGTCCGTATCACCTCCGGCGAGGATGGACATCGGGATGGGGAAGAATAGAATGGCCATGCGATTTATTGAATTTTTTTATGGAGGAATTAATGAAAAAGCTGTCCGCAGTCCTGCTCATCGCCCTGTCGCTCGCGTTCTTCGCGCCGCAAGCCGGGGCCGCGACCATCGGCCTCAAGGGCGGTCTGAATTTCGCCAACATGACGATCAAGACGACGTCCACCGACATCCCGGAGTTCAAGAACCAGACCGGCCTCGTCGGCGGCATCTACGTCAATTTCAAGCTGGGACCCGTCTCGATCCAGCCCGAGCTCCTGTACTCGCGCCGCGGCCTGTCCTACGCTGAATATTCCGACGAGACCGTCGACGTCACCGGCCGGATGCTGACCGACTACGTCGAATTGCCCGTCCTGGTCAAGTACAGCTTCCTCTCGGGACCGGCCAAGCCCTTCATCTGCGCCGGCCCCTCCGTCGCCATGCTGCTGAAGGGCCAACAGGGTTACAGTGTCAATTATCTCACCGGCGACGAACCCGACTACTCCTCGTACTATGATGTGACCGACTACTTTAAAAAGACCGCGATCGCCGGCGTCTTCGGCGCGGGCGTCGACATCAAGCTGCCCAAGGTCGTGCTGACGCTCGAAGGCCGCTACAACCTCGGCCTGTCCAATGTCGCCGAGCCCGATCTCACGGGAGATACCGACATCACGTCCGCCAAGCACAAGGGCTTCTCCATCCTCGTCGGCATCGGCTTCTGATCCAGATCCCAAGCGCGGGGCCGCCGGCCTTCGGGCCGGCGGCTCAGCGTCTCGCCTTCCCCGCCGGCCTCAGATCCAGGTCCTGGAAATCGTAGCTGAAATCCGTCTCCGGCGAGACCGCCTCCATCCTGATACGCCCGATCGACCCGTCCGGATCGAGGGCGAAGGAGACGTAGGCGTCGGCCCGGAGCTCGCGGTCCCGCCAGCGGGCGATGAACGTGTCGTATTGCCAGTGCTCGAGGTCGCCCACAAGGGCGGCCGTCCTGGTGAAGCGCATGACCAGATGGCCGTTCTCCTCGGCCAGGACGACGTCGCCGTACCAGGCGTCCGTGTAGGTCCCGGCGTACCCGGCCAGCGGCAGCGACGGCCGGGACGACGCATTTCGGGCCGACGACGACCTGCCCAGAGCCGCCGCGGTCTCCGCGTCCTGCCGGGCCTTGAGCTTGAGATAGGCGGCCGTCCAGTCGGTCGGCGGGGCGCCGAGGTCGTGATCGATGATCTGCCAGGTCAAGGCGGCGAAGGCCTCGGTCGACTCGGCATTGGTCAGCACGGCGATGCCCAGGTTCCGCTCCGGCAGGAGGGTCACCTGGGAGACATAGCCGGGCAGTCCGCCCGTATGGGACAGGACGCGCTGGCCGCGGTAGTCGCGGACCCCCAGGCCCAGGGCGTAGGCGGAAAAATTGGACCGCAGGGCGGCCAGCTCGGCAGCCGGGGCGGGGTTCGGAACAATGGTCACCGGGGTCTCGATCTGCCTGGCGGTCCGCTCCGAGTAGAGGGCTGTTCCGTCCGCCAGCTTCCCCCGGTTGAGGCGGACCAGCATCCACCTGGCCATGTCCTCGGCCCCCGAATTGATGCCGCCGGCCGGGTTCGTGTTGTCGCTGGTGAACGGCGCGACGGGCCGGACGGCGCCCTCGACCCGGGCATGCGGCGCGGCCACGTTGCCGGCATCGCCGGCGGCCGAATGGCGGACGTTGCTGCCGGTCATGCCGATCCTCTTCAGGATGCGCTCGGCCACGAAATCCTCCCATGTCCGCCCGGACACGGCCTGGATGACCTCCCCGGCGACTAGATAAAGGACGTTGTCGTAGGCGTAGGCGCTGCGGAAGGACGTCGCCGGCTTGATGTAGCGCAGGCGCCGGGCCACATCCCGCCGGTCGTAGGTCGATTCCGGCCACCAGAGCAGGTCGCCCGCCCCGAGCCCCAGGCCGCTGCGGTGGACGAGGAGGTCCCGGACGGTGATCTCGCGCGTGACGTACGCGTCGTACATCATGAACCAGGGCAGGTAATCGACGACGGGCGCGTCCCAGGCGAGCTTCCCCTCCTCGACCAGCAGGCCGAGCGCCGTCGCGGTGAAGACCTTGGTGTTCGAGGCGATGCCGAAGAGCGTCCTGGCGTCGACCGGCGCGGGGTCGCCGAGCCTGCGGACGCCATAGCCCTTGGCCCAGACGACGCGGCCGTCCTTGACGACGGCCAGGGCCAGGCCGGGGACCTCGAAGGCCTTCATGATCCGGGCGACCGCGGCGTCCAGGCCGGGCGGCACGGCGACGGCCGGGGCGGCCCCGGCCCGGGGCGCTCCCGGAAGCGGAGAGACGGCCGGCGACAGGGCCAGGAGGATGAGCGCGGCCGCCCAGGCGGCGGCGGAGCGGTGTATGGAATGACGCATGGGATACCTCCTCGTGAACAGCGCAGCCATCATAACCGCGGCCGCGAGGCCGGGTCAAGAACGGCGAAACTCGATCAGCTCGACCGGCGCGTCGTCATCGACGATCATGGCCACGCGCACGCCCGCCGAGGGAGACGTGATCTCGGCCGTGCGGCCGATCGCCGCCAGCGCGGCCTCGAGGTCGTCGACCTCGAAGGCGACATGCGGCACCGTGCGGATGAGCTTGGAGATCCGGCAATCCGGATCGAAGCGCATCCACTCGATGCCGAACGGGCTCGTGGCGAACCCGGCCACGTGCATCTTGAGATCAGGCAGATAGACCTCTCCCGGACGAGGGACAGCCGTCGGGATGCCGAGATGGTGGAAGCGCCAGCCCCAGCCGGCCACGGCCGGGGGAGGTTCGTGGTCCCGCCGTTTCCGCCGCGGGGCGGCTGCCCCCCTATTTCCCGATCTCACGGCGGATCGCCTCCAACTTGTCTTTGAGCGCCGGGGCAAAGGCGAAGAACTGCTGCAGGATCCCGCAGCCATAGTCGGGGCAATGGGCGCAGGTCGCCAGGCCGCGCTTCGAAGCGCAGGCGCGGATGCCGCAGGAGGCGGCGTGGGCGGCGCTGGCCCGCCCGCCCGTCGCGCAGCCGTCGCAGACGCAGGCGTCGGCGCCCAGGTTCGAACCGGCGTAGCGGCGGGACCAGTCCGCGGCCACCGCCTCGAGGCCGGCCCGGTCGTTCTTGCGGGTGGCGATATAAGCCTCGCATTCCCCGCAATCGATCCCGCAATAAGCCTGTATCTTGGCCATCGTCTCCATCCTTCCTACTGATTTCCGGCTGACGGGGCGATGATAGCCCCGCCTGCCGGGCCCTGTCAACCGCCGGGGGCGGCGCTCAAAGATCCAGCCTGGCGATGATCCCGTTCCGGCCGACGGCCCAGCCTGCCCGGCCCTTCCTGGCGAAGGACACCGAGTGAAAACCCGTCGGGCCTGCGATCGGCGTCCAGGTCCGTCCCAGGTCGAGCGACAGGTCCGAGCCGGACGGGCCGACCGCGACGGCGGCCGGCGGCGTCGAGCCGGGGACGAAGGCCGCCGCTTCGCGGAAGCCGCCGGGCCGCCCGGCCCCGACCGGGATCCAGGTCAGCCCGCCGTCGGACGACACCGCCGCGTTTCCGGCCGAGGCTCGCTCGGCCAGGTAATCGCCGCCGACCGCCAGGCCCGACCGGCCGTCGAGGAAAGCGACCGAGAAGCCGCCGGACGAGGCCGACCCTTCCATCAGGCATGAAGGAACGGCCCGCCAATGAAGGCCCCGGTCCTCCGACCTCCAGACCCGGGACACGGAGCCGCCCGTGACCAGCCAGATCCGGCCGCGGCCGTCGACGGCGGCGCTCGTTCCGGACGCGGCGAAAGCCGCCTCGCCCGGCTGGGCGGCCGGCCGCGACCGCTCCGGCAGCGGCGCCCAGGAGGCCCCGCCGTCGGCCGTCGTCAGGAAGAAGAAACGCCCGCCCATGGGATCGCCGAAGGCCAGGCCGTTCCGCTCGTCGAAAAAGGCCAGGCCGTCCAGAAAGATCCCGGGGGTATCGTCGAAAAAGGTTTGGGTCCAGGTCTTCCCCCCGTCGGCCGTCCTGAAGATCCGGGCCGGGCGGTCGATGCCCATGATCACCGCCTCGTCGGGCCCGAAGGCCTCGATGTCGCGGAAATCCGTCTTCTCCGCGCCGGGGACGGGGATGACGGCCCAGGACCGGCCTCCGTCGAGCGTCCGCAGGACCGTGCCGCCGGCGCCGCTGGCCCAGGCCGTCCGGTCGTCCACGGCCGAGACGCCGCGCAGGCTGGCCCGGGTCCCGCTCTCCTGGACGGTCCAGGACGGGGCGGGGGACGGCGGGACCTCATCCAGGCAGGCCGCCGCGGCCGCCAGGAGGACGGCGGCCGGGATGAGGCCTTTCCATCTCCGGACGCGCCGGGCCGGGATGAGCATCGTCCTCCCCCTGGCTATGTGCCGGAATCGGCTTCCCGCCACGTCGCCGTGTAGCTGGTCAGGTCGTCGGGCGGCGCCAGGCCGGGATCGGCGCAAAGCCATGTCCCGGCCGCGCCGAGCTCGCGGGCGGCCAGCTCGAAGTGGCACATGGCGATCCCCAGATCGATCCTCTGCAGGTCGGCCGTTCCCATGATCCTGTTCAGCAGCCCCTGGCCGTAGCCCTTGGTCCTCTGGATATAGAAGTGCCACAGCCGGCCGGCGCGGACGATGCGCCAGGGCTGCTTGTTCGAGGCCGACGGGCCCCAGCGCACGGCCTCGAGCGCCGGGCCGAGCGGGCCGCTCTCGCCGGGTCCGAGGGGCCGGCCGAAATCCGGCGATAAGAAAAGCCGGTCGGCCGCCAGCCGGGACGTCCGCCGGGCAAAGAAGCCCTGCAGCCCTCCCGGACGGCCGCCGTCCGCTGGATGTCCGACCGACACGACCGCCGGAATCGACTCGTTCGCGGCCGCCCCGATCTTGGCGGCGAAGCGGCTTTGCCGGAAGCCGCCGCCGAGCCAGCAGGTGGCCAGCCCCAGATCGACGGCCGCCAGGACCTTCTTCTCCATGAGATAGCCGTAATCCTCCAGGTCCCCGGTTCCCGAGGCGATGGCGCCGATGATGAAGGCCTGGGGGTTGCGGATATTGCCGTAGGTGCCCAGCCCCTTGAGCGCCCCCTCGTCGCCGGCCGCGGCGGCGGCCAGGAGGAAGCGGACCCGGCCGCCGAAAGGACCGCTCTCCGGGCTCGCCAACCGGGACTGCAGCTCGTCCCGCGTCCGGTCGTCCAACGGGGCCTTCAGGTAGGAACGGCACGAGTAGCGGCGCCGCATGACCTCGAGCACGGGGTTGTCCATCGGGCTCACTTGGCCTTGGCCGGCATCTCGACAGGGACCTGCAGGGGTTTCCGCGGCAGCATCTCCTCGCGCATGGCGGTTTGGTAGACGAAATAGGCCATGACCACGGCCGACTGGACGAGGTCCTCGGCCACGGCATGATCGTAAACGTCCTGGTTGGTGTGGTGGAGGCCGGGGAAATAGTCGAGGGGGTCCTGGATGAACTGGAAGCCGGGGATGCCGATGTAATCGAACGGCAGGTGGTCCGTGCCCTCGGTATTCTGGAGGGCGATGGCCGTCACGCCAAGGTCGGCCAGCGGCTTCATCCAGGCCTCGAAGATCGGCCGCGCGGCGAAGTTCTCCTGGAGGTAGATGCCGCGGATGCGGCCCGAGCCGTTGTCATAATTGAAGTAGCCGGAGATCTTGGCGTAGTCCGGCTTGGCCAGGAGCTTGGTCGAGTCGCCCAGGGGGTTCCGCCAGCTCTTCTCGAGGGCCTCGAAGTCCATTTTGGCCAGGCTCTGCTTGTCGGTATCGCCGAAATGGCGGACGACGTAGCCGCGCGAGCCGTAGAAGCCTTCTTCTTCGCCGGTCCAGAAGGCGGCCCGGATGGTCCGGCGGGGCCTGACGCCCAGGGCCTTGAGGATGCGCATCGCTTCCATGGCCACGGCGCATCCGGAGGCGTCGTCGACCGCCCCGGTCCCGCCGGTCCAGGAATCGAGGTGGCCGCCGAGCATGACCAGCTCGTCCTTCTTGTCCGTGCCGGGGATCTCGGCCGTGACGTTGTAGCCCTGCGTGTCCTTGTCGTAGAGCGTCGTCCGGACCTCGATCTCCAGGGTCACCGGGACGCCGAGCCCCAGGATCCGGCAGATGCGGTCGTATTGTTCCGCGGCCACGATGATCCGCGGGCTCTGGCCCCGGGTGACCTGGTCCTTGCCGTTCCCGCCATAGGCGTCGACCTTGACCGTGCCGAAGTCGGACCGGCTGCCGCTCGACGGCTCGACCAGGCACCCGACCCCTTCGTTCTTATAGAACTCCTCGAGCTCCTCCCATTTGACGGGGCCCGCCTCGCTCTCCTCCGGCTTAGCCGGCCGGACCGGGATGGGCGTGGCCTCGATCTCCCTGAGGCCCTTGTCGTCCAACCGCGAGGCCGGGGCGCTGAAGCTGGGCTGGACCGGCCGGGGCTCTTTGACCAGGACGATGGCGCCCTTGAGCCGGCCCTTGTACTTTTCCAGATCGGCTTTGGAGGACACCGGAGCCAAAAGCGGGTGTCCCGTGATCCGGCCCATGGTGCTGCCCGTCCAGGGACGAGGGTAGGCCAGGATCGGCATGTACGACGGGGCCGTCATGTGGGCGGAAACGTATTCATAAGACCAGCCCAGCCCGAGCTCGCCGGCGGGCTCGATGGCCGCGTTGGCCAGCCCCAGCTCGGCGAACCTCTTCTTGGCCCAGGCGGCGGCCTGGTCGTAGGCGGGCGATCCGGGGATGCGGGGACCGAAGACGTCCGTGATCCAGCTCATATGCTCCATGACCTTGGAGTTATTGGTTCCCTCGAGCCAGATGCGGTTGAGCATGGCCGTATCCGGGGCGTCGGCCGGCCGGACCTGGCCATGTATGGCCAAGCCGGCGAGGAGGACGGTCAGGGCGATCGATAAAGCGGTCCGGGCTTTTTTCATGGGCGGGGCCTCCTTGAGATCCAGGGAATCATACTCCCGAACGCCGGCGGGGGGCAACCGCGGCCGCCGCAGCCGGGACGGAGCGCCTCCAAGCTGCCGGACGATCTCGTCGCCGCGCATCCCGAGGTGGATTGGGCGGCCTTGCGGGACCTCGGCGACATCCGGTTCCACGACCGGATCGATGTCCTCATCTTCCGCGACGAACTCCGGAGCCTGCTGCCTCTGCTCCGAGGGAAGCTCGAAGCGATCCTGGCGGCTCGGCGGTCCTGATCCGTTTCCGGCAGACGCTTCTGGGGACCGAGGCCGGGCCTCCTACCGCGACGCCCCGAGCAGCTTTTGGAACGCCTCGTCGTCCGTCTTGAAATCGCGGGCGGCCTGACCGACCCGGACGATGCGGATGCTGCGGATGGCGTCGCCCTTCTTTATGGAGCTCAGGAGGTCGAGACCGGCGATCGTCCGGCCGATGGCCGTGGCCGTCCGGTCCAGCCCGGCCTTCTTCTTTAACGTCAGGCAGAACTCGTTCGGGCCGGTGACGTCGAGCACGCCCGCCACGTCGTTCCGGAGGGCGGCATTCGGCGCCAGGGGCAGCGCCGGGACGGCCGCGGACTTCTGGACGTCGGAGACGACCAGCCCGGCGATAAGCCCGTTGCGGACCTCGACCCGGCCGATGGGCGGGAGCTCGGGACGGCGGCCGGGACCGCCGGGTCCGGCGGGACGCATCCCCGGCCGGGGGCCCGGACCGGGGCCGAAGCCGCCCGGCCCCCCCTGGGTGCCGGCCGGGCCCTCGACGATGCGGACGAAATTGGCCGTCTGGAGCGGGGCATTGGCGTAATCGAGGGTGGTCATGATGCGGACGGGCGCGTCCGCGGAGCCGATGGTGATCTCGGCGTACAGGCCGTCGGCCAGGTAGACGCCCGCCGCCGCGAGCGGCCGCTCGAGGTTGGCCGCGCCGTAGGCGACGACGGCGGTGACCAG
The DNA here is from genome assembly GCA_022711665.1 of Acidobacteriota bacterium. Classification (GTDB taxonomy): domain Bacteria; phylum Acidobacteriota; class Aminicenantia; order Aminicenantales; family Saccharicenantaceae; genus RBG-16-66-30. The sequence continues at coordinate 373,427 of JAKLEN010000002.1, forward strand.
GGCGGAGTGGCGCTGGGAAGCGGCGTAGGGCACCAGCTCGCTGTACAGGTCGTCCAGGGTGTGCCAGGCGTGGTTGTAGTTGTAGTCCGACTGAGTCAGGAAACGGAGCGTCGGCACGCCTTCCATCTCGAAGGCGGAAGAGTCGGTGCCGCCCGGGCTCGTGGCCCGGGCTCGCGGCACGCCGCGCTCGAGCTTGAACGGCCAGGCGGGATCGAGCCCGGCGAGCGGGGCCGAGATCTTTTGGAAGCCCGCGAGCCAGGTCTCGGGCACGGAGGCGCCGGTGATGGCGCTGGGGCTGCCGTCCCGGTTGATCATCAGCTGGATCTTGGCAGCGATGCCGGGATGGCTCTTCAGCCAAGCCTGGGAGCCGACCAGCCCCTGCTCTTCGGCGGCGAAGAGGATGACGACGATCGAGCGCCTGGGCCGGCCGCCGGCCGCCGCGATGAGCCGGAGGGCCTCCATGGAGGGGGCGAAGCCCGAGCCGTCGTCGACGGCCCCGGTCGCGGAGCTGAAGCAATCGAAATGGCCGCCCAGGACGATGTATTCGTCGGGGAATTCCGAGCCCCGCAGGGTGGCGACGACGTTGTGGTACTTGACCGGGCCCATTTTGAACCAGTTGCGGATGTCGAACTCGAGCTCGACCTTCCCGCCCTTCTCGGCCAGGCCCTTGATCTCGTTGTATTGGTCTTCGGCCAGCTTGATGTCGGGCAGCTCCGGGAGCTTGTCCCAGGACGCGACATAGCCGTCAAGCATCCGGAACGGGTCCGTCTTGGACGACTGGATGGTGCCCCGGGCGCCGGCCTCGACGAGCGCCGCCGTGAGCTTCGGGATGAGCTGCGAATCGGCGTACTCGGGCGTGCCCCGCCGGCCGTCGCGGGCGAAGCCCGAGCTCTCGCCGGGGATGAGGACCCAGGCCCCCCGGAACGCGCCCGGATCGGCCTTGACCTCGGCCACGGCGGCCTCGACGGCCGCCCTCTTCTTCTCGACGTCCTCGGGCTTGGCGTTCCGGCCGGGGATCGAGAACGGATCGGACTTCAGGATGACGACCGGCCCGCGCTCGACGCCCCTGGTGCCGGCCGTGAAGCTGGGGGTCCCGAAGCGGAGCCCCTTCTCGACTGGCGCGATCATCCGGCCGAACCAGGGACCGCGGTTGAAGCCGACCGGGACTTCGCCGGCCGGTTCGAGCTCGGCCTGGAGGCCCCACTGGCGGAGCTGCCAGGCCGCCCACTCGGCGGCGTCGTTGTAGGCGTTCGTGCCCGTTTCCCGGCCGCCGAAGCGGTTGCTGGCATAGTCGTTCCAGAGCATGACCCGGTTGTCGGACTGGCCGAGCTCGATGATCTTCTGGACGACGGGATCGACGGCCGGCTTGGCTTTCGCCGGGCCGGCCGTGGCGATCGAAGCGGTGAACAGGATCAGCGCGGCGGCGGCCAGGATGGAACGAGAGAGGCGTCGGTTCATGGGGCTTCCTCCGTATGATGGGCGCACAAGTCCCGCATGATAGCCCCGCGGACGAAACGGTGTCAAGGAAGATCCGGCCGGAGGGGACGCCCCGGCGGCGCCGGGCTACTTCGACCGCGACAGCAGGTCGGCGAATTCCCTCCTGACCGAGCCGTAGGCCTCGGCCGCGACGCTCTCCTGGAACTCGGCCACGGCAGCCGGCGCCGGCTTCTTGGCTTCCCATTCGGCCCATTTCGCGGCCGTCCGCTCCAGGACCCGGTCCTCGATCCGGAAGAGCTTGGGCAGGACCCCTTCGCCGCCGTAGGTCCGCAGCCGGGTGACGTCGAGATACTGGGGCATCCGGCCCCGGCGGTCGGGGTAGAGGTAGGCGGCGACGGCCAGGGCGGCGTCGTTCAGCGGCGCCGTCCCCGGGCCGGCCGTCACGGACGGGACGCCGCCCGAGGCCGGCCAGACGGGCACCGCGACGCCGGTCACGGGCTGGCCCAGGATCACCCACATGGTCGCCAGGTCGGCCCGGTCGCGCGACGGGGCGCCCTCGAAGACCATGGCCGAAACGCTGCTGTTGCGGCTGATGGTGTCGTTGGTCTGGACATAGAGCGGCGCGGCCGGGTCGTCCGGCAGCGGCCGGGACAGGGGGTTCGAATGGAGCTTTTCCTGGCTGAGGTCGCGCGCGGCCTGGCGCAGGATGAAGCGGGCGTCGAGGCGACCCTGGGCCCGGGCCGCCTCGACGAGGTGGCCGATGCGCTCGAAGCGGTCGAAGCCGCCGCCCCGCATCTGATCGGGCGAGGTGAAGGCGAAGTTCGTCCGGACCATGGTCCCGAAGGGGGCGACCCTGGGGTCGCGGGTGTCGAACTTGACGAACGAATCCCGCCCCGTTTCGAAGAAGCAGGCGCCGCCCTCGGCGTCGATGACCCCGAAGTTCGCGGCCACGTTCCACTTCCCCTTCTCCCGGACGAGCAGGGATTCGAAGTCACCGATGGTGGCGCACTCGCCCAGGGCCAGCTTCATGAACGCGCCGTTCCTCCCGCCGTCGGCCTTCTTCACGGCGTCGCCGAGGTCGTCGGCCTGGGAGTTCATGATGGCGAACCCGGCGGCGTTCTGGCCGCCCCAGACGGCGTCCGCCGGAGCGGCGTCGTCGGCGTTGACGACGGCGATGAAGGCGTACTTCGGCCCTTTGAAGAAGGCCAGCTTGTTGTTCGTGGCGGAGGCGTCCCGGTTCTTCCACATCAGCGCGCGGCCGTTGGCCGTGGCCCGGCCGGAGGCGAGGGCCAGCGTGCAGGGCGCGGCGGCCGGGGCCAGCCAGGCCAATGCCGCGGCGACGGCCGCGGCCTTCAGAAACGATCGGTTGACGGTCATGGTTTCGGAGACTCCTTGTTGTGAGGATAGGGCTCGGCGGCCGGAGGTCAGCCTCGCCGGTCTTCCTCCCGGGGCGGCGCCGACGGATGCGTCGCGTAGAGGACGATTCCGACGGCCGACGTGGCCAGCTTGCGGATGCGGCGGATGACGCCCAGGCTCAGGCCCAGGGCCGCGGAGAAGCCCAGGATCCGGAGGACGAGCATGTGGGCGCTTTCCTGGACGCCGTACTGGCCGGGAACGACGAAGAAAGCCGTGTTGATGATGGTCACGCCGGTCGAGGTGAAGAGGGCCTGGACGGCCGTCAGGGGCTGGCCCAGGACCCTCATGATCGTATAAACCTCGACCGCCCCCAGGACCCGGGCGGCGAAATGGAGGGCCGTCGCGGCCACGGTCCGGAGGTCCAGATGCTTATAGATCGTGCAGATATTGTCGTCGAGCTCGCGGATATGATGCTCGCGCCCGGCCGCCAGCCGCCGGACGCGGGGGAAGATCCGGGCCAGCCGGTCGATGGCCCAGGCGGCGCCCTTCAGTTGCAGGACGATGAACAGCGCTATGCCGGCCGCCGTGACCGCCAGGCAGACGGCGGCCACGACGTCCATCCAGGCCGGCAGGCGGACCACCGTCAGGCTGAGCAGGAAGCCGGTGGCCAGGAAAAGGGCCGCGGCGAAGGCTTCGATGGTCTTGTCCACCAGGACCCCGGGGATGCCCTCCTTCAGCGGGGCATGCGAGGTGATCAGGAAGGCCCGGGCGGCGTCGCCGCCGATATTGGCCGAAGGCAGCAGCGTGTTCAGGGAGTCGCTGATGATCTTGGTCCGGAAGAGCCGCAGGAGAGGCACCCGGCGGAAGTGGGCGGCCTGGATGATGGACCAGGCGCAGGCCTGGAGGAAGAGCCACAGGAACGCCAGGCCGGTGGTGAACAGGAACCACGGGCCGAAGCGACGGAGCTGATCGAGGACGGCGACGGCTCCGATCTTGATCACCAGGAAGACGAGCAGGAGCAGCCCGGCCCCGCTGAGGAGCAGTCGCGCGCGCTTGCGCAGCCGGCCGGCCGGCCGGGGCGCCGCCGCCGGCCCGACCAGGCCCGCGGCGACGGCCTGTTCGGCCTTGGCCAGGGCGGGGCCGTCGTCGACGTCGAGCCAGAACAGCCCCCCCGTGTCCCAGGCCAGGGCCCGGCCGCGGGCGGCCAGGATGCGGATGCCGCCGGACAGGGAATAATCCCCCCGGGCCTGGCTGGCCTCGAGCGCCTCGAACAGGGCCGGCGTGCAGAGAAAGGCGCCCGTGTCGAAGACGTCGTACTCGGGGATGCGCTTGCCGATGGCGGCGATGCGCCCGTCGACGACCCGGACGCGGGTGACGTCGTCGAGATCGACATAGGGGTTCCCCGCCGTCCGTCCGTCCACCGCCAGGATGACCTCGTCCCCGGCGATCGGCCGGCGTCTCAGCCCCTCGAGCAGGGCCGGATCGAAGAGGTGGTCGGACATGACGAGCAGGAACCGGTCGCCGGCCAGGCCTTTGGCCTTGAGGACCGAAAGCCCGTTCTCTTTCTCCCATTCGTCGTTGCGGACGGTGGCGATCGAGACGCCCTCCGCCTCGGCTTTGGCCCGCAGATGGCGTTCGACGTCCTCGCCGGCGTAGCCGGTGACGACGACGAACCGGCGGATGCCGGCGGCCCGGGCGACGTCGATGGCCCGGTCGATCAGGGCCTTGCCGGCGACCTCGAGCAGCGGCTTGCTCGGCGCCAGGCCGGCCAGGCGGCTGCCGCGTCCGGCGGCTATGATGACGCAGCTCGCGGCCCCGCCGGAGGCCGGCTCGGCGCTCCGGCCGCGACCCTCTAAAGCGTTGATATCTTTGTTCTTCATCGGTCGGCCCCGGCCGCGGCCGGCCGGATCGAGCGTCCATTATAAAGCAGGCTCGGAGGGGCGGCAAGGCCCCCGTGGCCGTTTGAAATTCGGAGGGACGGATGCTATAATTTTTGGATGACTGGCCGCGGCGGCGAGGACTTCGATTTCGAGGGTTCGCTCAAGCCCCGATTGCCCGCCCATCTGCCCAAGATCGTCCAGCTCGACCGGCTCATCAACCGGCCCATCGCCTCTCTGATCGTCCTGGCGGCCTTGCGCCTGAGGCTCCGGCCCAACCACCTGACGGTGTCCGCGTTCGTCCTGGGGCTGGTCGGCGCCGGCTTCTTCCTGGGCGGGACCGCCCGCAGCTTCGTCGCCGCCGGCCTGTTCATCTACGCCAGCACCCTGCTTGACGGCGCGGACGGCATGCTGGCCCGCTCCAGCGGCATGTGCACGCGCTTCGGCGCCTATCTCGACCTCTACCTCGACCGGATCACAGATTTCTGCGTCCTGGGGGGCATGGCCACGGGCTATTACCTCCAATCGGGCCGGCTCGGGTTCTATATCGCCAGCCTGTTCGGGCTGGGCGCCTACATGCTCCAGGTCCTTCAATATTATCTCGAAAGGGAGTATCGGGGGATCCGGTCCGGGTCGGGCGCCAGCGGCGATTTCCGCGGCCTCGTCTACCTCGGCATCCTGGTTTTTGCCCTCCTCAACCGGCTGGACCTGCTCATCGCTGTCCTGATCTGCGTTCCCGTCCCAAACATGATTTACCGCTTCATACGCTTCTGGATCATCCAGCGGCCGGCTGAAAGCGATCCGCCCGCCGCCTAACCGCTCTATTAGAAAGGAACCCACCATGTCAGAAATCCTGCGAGGTAAGGATATCGCTCCGGCCCGCGGCAAGCTCGGCGTCCTGATGCCCGGCATCGGGGCCGTATCCTCGACCCTGCTGACCGGCCTGTTCTCCCACCGCCGGGGCCTGGCCCGGCCCATCGGCTCGCTGACCCAGATGGGCAAGATCCGCCTGGGCAAGCGCACCGAAAAGCGGTTCGTTGACGTCAAGGATTTCCTCCCCCTGGCCGCTCCGGCCGACCTGGTTTTCGGCGGCTGGGACTGCTTCCCCGATACCGCCTACGAAGCCGCCCGCAAGGCCAAGGTCCTCAAGCCCGAGCATATCGAGGCTGTCCGGGACGAGCTCGAAGCCGTCCGGCCGATGCCGGCCGTCTTCGACCGCAACTATGTCCGCAACCTCGACGGCCAGCATGTCAAGAAAGCCGCGACGAAGCGGGCCCTGGCCGAGATGCTGATGAAGGATATCGAAGATTTCCGGACCGCCCACAAGACAGACCGGCTGCTCCTGTGCTGGACGGCCTCGACGGAAGCTTACCGGGAAGCCCAGGCCTGCCACGCCTCGGTCAAGGCCTTCGAGGCCGGCCTGGAGAAGAACTCCCCGGCGATCAGCCCCAGCCAGATTTATGCCTACGCCGCGCTGAAGATGAAGATCCCCTACATCAACGGCGCGCCGCACATCACCACGGACTGCCCGGCCTTCCTCGAGCTGGCCGCTGAGAACAAGGTGCCCATCTGCGGCAAGGACTTCAAGACCGGCCAGACGCTGATGAAGACCATCCTGGCGCCCGGCTTCGCGGCCCGGGGCCTGGGCATCTCCGGCTGGTTCTCGACCAACATCCTCGGCAACCGTGACGGCGAGGTCCTGGACGACCCCGAATCGTTCCGCTCCAAGGAGATCTCCAAGCTCGGCGTCCTCGATACCATCATCCGGCCGGACCTCTATCCCGAGCTCTACGGCGACCTCTATCACAAGATCCGGATCAACTACTATCCGCCGCGGGGCGACAACAAGGAGTCGTGGGACAACATCGACATCTTCGGCTGGATGGACTACCCGATGCAGATCAAGGTCAACTTCCTCTGCCGCGATTCCATCCTGGCCGCCCCCGTCGTCCTCGACCTCATCCTCTTCAGCGACCTGGCCGCCCGGGCCGGGATGTACGGCATCCAGGAGTGGCTGTCCTTCTACTTCAAGAGCCCCATGGCCCGGGAAGGCCTCTATCCCGAGAACGACCTCTTCGTCCAGCGGGACAAGCTGATGAACACCCTGCGCTACCTCATGCGCGAGGAGCTTATCCACCACACCGGACTGGATTACTACTACGACCTGGAGAAGAACGGCCAAAAATAGGTTCTTCTCCCGATTCCGGGAGAGTCCCTCTCTTTGGCTTGGCTCAGGGGTCAGCACGGAGCGGGCTCTGGGGAGCGGAGGTCAGAATCACGGCCGAGCACTCGAGGCTGGGATTCTGAGAAATATCTGGAGAAAGCTCTTTCTCCCGATATCTCCCAGAAGCATGGCTCCGAGCCGCTCCGCCATGCTTCTGATGGTCGCTTCGATGACTCCGCTTCCTGCCGGCCCCCCTCTCCAGCAACGGGGACCTTCGAGGCAATTCCCATCGCCGCAGCGAGAGGGGATCCCGGAGATGGGAGAAGTACAAAAAAATGGGCGGCGCTAACGCAGCCGTTCCCAGCGGACGGCCCGTTCCAGGACGCGCTCGGCCACGACTCGGACGCCCAGGCCCGGACCGGCCGGGATGGCGATGAAGCCGTCGGGGCCGAGCACGACCGGCGGGTCGGCGATGTCCCGTTCGAAGTAGTTGGCCGTCTCGGCGGTATCGCCCGGCAGGGTGAAGCCCGCGGCCGTCTGGAGATGGATGTTGACCGCCCGGCCGACGCCCGTCTCGTCCATGCCGCCAGACCAGACGGGGACGCCCCGTTCGGCGCAGTACTGCGCGATCCGCATCGACTCCATCAGGCCGCCGACCCGGCCCTGCTTGACATTGATGACCCGGCAGGCGCCCAAGGCCAGGGCCGTGGCCGCGTCGGCCAGGCCCAGGATGGATTCGTCCAGGCAGATCGCCGTCTTCAGCTCCTTCTGCAGGAGCGAGTGCTCGTAGATGTCGCTGTAGGACAGGGGCTGCTCGATCATCATCAGGCCGAACTCGTCGAGCCGCCGCAGGAGGTCCGTGTCGGCCAGCGTGTAGTCGCCGTTGGCGTCGACCATCAGCCGGATCCCGGGGAAACGCCGCCGCACCGCCCGGACCCAGTCGATGTCCTGGCCCTTCTTGACCTTCATCTTGATGCGGTGATACCCCTTGGCCACGGCCCTCTCGACGACCGCCAGGAGCTCATCGGGCGTGTCCCTGAGGCCGATGCTCAGGCCGGACATGATCCTGGCCGCCGGCCGACCCAGCAGGGCGTGGAGCGGCAGCCCCTTCTGGAGGGCGATCAGGACGAGCAGCCCGTTCTCGATCGTGGCCTTGGCCATGCCGTGGCCCCGGACGCGGCTGAACCCGGCCTCCAGCCGGCCCATCTCCATCCCCGGCTCGACGAGCGGCAGGAGGAAATCCCTGATGATGTGCCGGGCCGTCCCGTTCGTCTCATAGGAATAGTAGGGGTCGGGGTCCGAGACGCATTCGCTCCAGGCGACGAGGCCGTCCGCCTCGAGGCGCATGAGCATCGCCTCCTTGTCCGTCCAGGTGTAGACGCTCGTCCCGAAGGGGGCGACGAACGGCAGCTTTACTGTGACCAGGTCGATGTGGTCGACCTTCGGGACGGGCAGGCGCTCCAGGGCGGCGACGGGCGATACGGACGCGGGCATGGGGACCTCCAGGAGATCGGGCTTTCCAGCTGCGAACGGCCCGAGTATATCCCTGAGGCAAGCCGCCGTCCAGCCGGCTTTTGGCCTGGGGCCCCGCCGGGAAGATGAAAGCTTCTGCTCCGAAGGGAGCCGCCGGAAAGAAGCCGGGCCGCCTCCGTCAACGGGGCTTGAAACCTTTTCTCCCCCCCGTCCGTCTATTTGGATGTCCGGACGATCGAGATCAAAGCATTTGGAGGATATGATGAAACTCGGTACCAAGGTCGCCGTCTTCCTGGTGGCCGCCCTGCTGTCCCTGGCCGGATTCGGGATCCTCATCGACGCCCTGTCGGCGGACAGGATCATGGCCTCGGCCAGGCCGACCGCTGAATTCGGCGTAACCATCAAGGGCTGAACCTGATCATGGACCCTGCCCCGCGGACCGGGGACCGGGCGGCGGCGGCCGGACGCCGGGCCCGGCGCCCCGGGGCGGGCGGGGCCGGCCGGTCATTCCTCTCCGGCAGCCCGAAACGCTTTCCCGCCCGCCCTTCCAGCCTGTCCCCCGACCCCTTGACGGACCGCCCCGAATAGCGATATCGTGGCCACATAAGTCAGGAAAGGGGTCGCCGCTCCTGCCTCTGCGCGATCCCGTTCGCAGAAAAGGGAGGTCCCATGAAGAGCGCGGTCGCCGTCATTTTTGTCGTCGCCGTCATCTTGGTCGTATCGGGATGCCAGAGCAGCACGGGCCCGGAGGACCCCGAGGGCTTCCCCGGGACCTGGAACGCGACCAAGGCCGAGTACACGAGCGCGGCCAATTCGAGCACCAAGGTCGACATCGTGGCCGGAGGATCGACGGTCGTCCTCGTCCTCAACGCCACGGCGTTCACCCTGACGATCACCGATCCCGGCGAGAGCCCGGTCGCGGCCGGCGGGACATGGTCGGCCTCGGCCGACGTCCTGACCTTGACCTGGACGTCGGGGGCGAGCGGCGAAACCCAATTCGACTACACGCTCTCCGGCGACAGCCTGACGCTCAATGACGGGCACATGCTGTACGACTTCACGCCCGGCAGCCCCGAAGAGGCCCTCCTCGACCTGATCCTGCACCGGCAATAGGGCCCGGCGTCGAAGGCCGCTAGGGCGGGCCGGTCCTTCCCCCGGAGCAAGAGGGACCGGCGCGCCTCCGGCCGGCGCTGTCCGCTTCCCGCCGGTGGCCGGGCCAGGGGCAAGGGAGTATAATCAGAGGAAAAGGAAGATCCGGATGGACGCCACGGTCGTCGTGCCGACCTATAACGAGGCCCACAATCTGCCGGCCATGGCCGAGGCCCTTCTGGCCCAGCCGAACCTGCGGCTGCTCGTCGTCGACGATGGGTCGCCCGACGGGACGGGCGATCTGGCCGACCGCCTGGCGGCCGCTTCGCCCGGCCGGCTGGCCGTTCTTCATCGCCGGGGGGAGCGGGGACTGGGGCTGGCCTACATAGACGGTTTCCGCCGGGCCCTGGCCGACGGGGCCGAAGCCGTCGTGCAGATGGACGCCGACTTTTCCCATGCCCCGGCCGACGTGCCGCGCCTGCTCGACCAGCTGGCCGGCTGCGACGTCGCCGTAGGCTCCCGTTATGTCCCCGGCGGAAGCGTCGACGACCAGTGGGGTCCAGGCCGGGCCGCCCTGAGCCGCTCAGCCAACGCTTACGCCAGGACCCTCCTCGGCCTCAGGACGCGCGACGCGACCGCGGGCTTCAAGGCCTGGCGGCGCTCGGCCCTCGAGGCCATCGATCTCGGCACCGTCCGCTCCCGGGGCTATCTCATCCAGGTCGAGATGACATACGTCTGCGAGCGCCTGGGCCTGGCCATCGGCGAGGTGCCCATCCATTTCTCCGAGCGGCGGACGGGCCGGTCCAAGATGAGCCTGAAGGTCAAGATCCAGGCCGCCGCCGGCCTCGCCGGGGTCTGGCGCCGGCACCATCGCCTTCGCCCGGCCGCTTGAAGGGAACCCGCCACGAAGCCTCTCAGGAGACTGCTCGTCCCGGCGGCCCTGTCGCTCTGCGTCGCGGTCTCGGCGGCCATGTGGATCTTCCGGCCTGTCCCCCACGGCCATCGCTACGGCCTGGCCATCGAACTGGCCGCGGCCCTGTTCCTTATCTGGCTCTTCGGCCGCGTGCCGGCCGACCGGATCTTCCGCACGGGCGCCCTGGCCGTGATCCTGGCCATCGGCCTGGCCTGGGGCGTCCGGAGCTTCACGACGATCGACCCCCAGGCGGAGATCGTCGGCGTCTACCAATCCGTTTTCGAGGCACTCGACAGCGGCCGGAACCCCTACACGTGCGGCACCATCTATCACCGGGACGAGAACGGGGCGGTCGTCTACGGGAATTTCAACTATCCGCCGGCCGAGATCGGTCCCTATTACCTGGCCTACCGCCTCCTCGGCCGCTGGGACAGCGCCGTCCTGACGGCGGTCATGCTGGCCCTCAACGCCCTCGGCTGCCTGCTCCTGCTGGCGACGTTCCCGGCCTTGCCCGCGGCCAAGCTGGCGGCCTTCTTCCCGATCTTCCTTTTCGGCGAGATCAAGACCAATCCGTCCATGACCTTCCTGGTCACGGCCGCGCTGCTCTGCCTCATGGTCCGGGACCAGCGGGCGCCGCGGCCGGGGCGCCGGCTCCTGATCGCGGCCGTTTTCGGCGTCGGCCTGCTGACCAAGTTCCTGATCATGCCGCTCATGGCCGCCTATTACTGGCGCCGTTTCGACCGGAAGCGGCCGGCGTCGCTCGGGCCCTTGGCCGCGGGCGGGGCGATCGCGCTGGCGGTCTCGGCCCTGCTCATGGCCCCCTTCGGCATCGGGGCCGTCCTCAGGAACACCCTCCTTTTCAACGCCGTCCTCAAGGACCGGGAGGCGCTGACGACCTTCTATCCCAACGTGCTTTCCGGCCCCCTGGCAGCCCTCGGCCTGGGAATGATCTACCCGTTCCTGGCCGTGGCCGCCATGGGCGTCGCGGTCCTCGTCGCGCCGCGGCTGCGTCTCTTGCCGGCCCTGCTGACGGCCTGTTTCGTCTTCCTGCTGGCCGCCCCCACCCCCGAACCGCAATACCTGCCGATCATCGTCTATGCCGCGCTGGCCTGGCGCTGCCTGGATATTACGGAGCGGACCCCGGCCGGCCCGGCGGCCGCGGAGATCGGCCGGGGCTAGAGCTGATCGTGCCGGCCGGCCCCCCCGGCCCGGCCGCGGACGGCCAGGATCTCGGTGGCGATCTCCTCGATCGGCTTGTTGGTGACGTTGACGACGGCCCAGCCGGGATGCCTGGCGTAGAAGCGGCGGGCCTCCATCAATTCGATGCGCACGAATTCCTGATCGGCGTAGGAACCGGCCGCGCCCTGCAGGTAGTCGTTCCTGGCCCGGCGGAGCTCGGCCAGCTGCCGGGCGTTCGTGTCCAGGCAGAAGATCCTGGCCGGGGCGATCCTGTCCAGGACGGCCGGCGGTTCCTGGTGCATGACGAACGGCACGTTGGCCACAAACCAGCCCCTGAAGGCGAGGTAGATGCTGAGCGGGGTCTTGAACGTCCGGGAGACCCCGAGCAGGACCAGCTCGGCCCGGCGCAGGTCCTCGGCGCGCTGGCCGTCGTCATGCCGGAAGGCGAACTCCACGGACTCGATGCGCCGGAAATAGGACTTGTTCAGCTGGCTGAACAGGCCCGGCTTCTCCGAGGGGGACTTGGCCAGCGTCACCGTCAGTCGGGCGATCAGCGGGCCCATGAGATCGATCGTCTCCACGTTGCCCTGGCGGCCGGCATTGACCACGGCCTCCCGGACGGCGTCGGTGACGATGGTGTGGACGATGAACCCCCGGGCCTTGGCCGCCTCGGCCACGACCCGGCGGGCCTTCTGGGGGGTCCGGACGCCGGGCCGGACGATGATCTCGACCGGCGCGCCGGGAAACTGGACAAGGGCCGCGTTCAGGGCCTGTTCGGCCGTGCGCCCCGTCCCGTCGGAAACGACGAAGATCTTGTTCAACCTTCTCCCTCTAGCCGCCGGCGAGGGGCGGGAAGATCGAGACGACGTCCCCGTCCTCCAGCCTGGTGGCCAGGCCGTCCAGGTGCTGGATATGGCGGCCGTTCTTCAGGATGATGATGTAGGGCTTCAGCTCCCCGCCCTCGAACACCTGGCCCCGCTGGGCCGGCGTGGCGCAGATCCGCTCGAGCAGGTCGCGGACCGTGGCGTCCCCGGTCAGGGCGACGTCCGTCTCGCGGGCCCGGAAGATCTCCCGGAACGTGGCGAAGAAGCGGACCTTGAGCTTCACCGGCGCGTCCTTTCCCGTCCGCAGACCCGGCAGTCCGGCGCCGGCCGGAGCGGCACTTCTTCGATGACGCAGTCGACGCCGTCGAGCATCAGGAGCATGTTCTCGAGCAGGCGGCTCGCCCCGGTAAAATATTTGACGGTCTCGGCGGCCTCGATGCTGCCGACGATGCCGCAGAGGGGGCCGATGACGGGAAAGGCCCGCCGGGGCGGCGCGACCGGGACGAGGCATCGCAGACAGGCCGTCCGCCCCGGGACGAACGTCGTGACCTGCCCGTAGAAGCCCTCGACGGCGCCGTGGATGAAGGGGATGCCCTTGGCCCAGGCCGCGTCGTTCAGGACATGCCGGCCGGCGAAGTTGTCCATGGCATCCACGATGAGGCCGCAGTCGCCCACGAGGTCGAGGACGGTATCTTCGGCGATCGTCCGCCGCAGGCCTTCGATCCTGACGTCTGGGTTCAGCCGCTCCAGCCGGGCCGCGGCGGCCTCGACCTTGGCCCGGCCGATATCCTCATCGCCGTATAGGAACTGGCGGTTGAGGTTGCTCCTCTCGACCGCCCCCTCGTCCACGATCCTCAGCGTCCCGATCCCGGCCGCGGCCAGGTAAACGCAGGCGGCCGAGCCCAGGCCGCCGGCTCCGGCCACGAGGACCTTGGCCGCCTTCAGCCGTTCCTGGCCCTCCCGGCCGAACAGCCGCATCTGCCGTTCGTAGCGGTCGCATTCCTCCGGCGAGATCATCGCGGGCCGACCTCAGCGGCAGGTACAAGAATAGCACGGATCGATCGAGGCGTTAATGAGCGGCACGTCCGCCAGGTTGGCGCCGCGGACCATGGCCGCGACCAGCGGCATGTTGACGAAGCTCGGCGTCCGGATCTTCACCCGCAGCGGGGCCTCGGCGCCGCCTGCGGCGACATAGTAAAAGCATTCCCCCCGCGGCGCCTCGGACCGGGCCGTGGCTTCGCCGGCCGGGATCTCCACGAACTCGGGGCCAGCCAGCGGTCCCCCGGGCATTGTCCCCAGCGCCTGTTCGAGAAGGCCGTACGTCTCGATGAGCTCGAGCAGGCGGACGACGACACGGGCGTTCACGTCGCCCGCGGTCTCCAGGGGGACGTGGAAATCGAGCCGGCCGTAGGCCTCGTACGGGGCGGCCTTGCGGATGTCCTGGGGAACGCCCGAGGCCCGGGCCGTGGGGCCGACCGCGCCCCAGGCGCGGGCCAGGTCCCCGGACAGGACGCCGATGCCGGCGCAGCGGGCCCGGACCGTCCGGTCGTCCAGGAAGACGGGGGCGATCTTTTTCAGCGTCTCCTCCCGGAGCCGCAGCACTTCGCTCCGGATCGCCCCGGGATCGGCGATGTCCCGGGTCACGCCGCCGACCCGGTTCATGCCGTAGTTCACGCGGTTGCCCGAGAGGCCTTCGAGAACGTCCATAGCCCGTTCGCGGAGGGCGAAGCAGGCCATGAAGAGCGTCTGGAAACCCATGATCTCCGCCGCCAGGCCGGTCCAGAGCAGATGGGAGGTCACCCGTTCGAGCTCGGCGACGACCAGGCGGATGTGCCGGGCCCGCTCGGGAACATCGACCCCGGCCAGCGTCTCGAGCGCCCGGCAGAAGGTCATGGCATGGACGTTCGAGCAGATACCGCAGACGCGCTCGATCAGGGCCACGGCCTGGATGAAGTTCTTCCGCTCCGCCAGCCATTCGACGCCGCGGAAGTTGAACTTCAGGCGGATCTCGGCCCCCCGGACGGTCTCGCCCTCGCAGTCGAGGTCGATACGGCAGGGTTCCTCCAGGGCGGGATGATAGGGACCGAGGGGGACGGTGTAGCTCATCCTTCGACCTTCCCGTCTTTCCCTTCCGCCGCCACGTCCGGGCGGAGGTCCCGGCCCAGGGCCCCCGGCGCGTCCCCGGGGGCGAGGAAGAGCGGCGGCAGGTCCCGTCCGGCAAAGCGGACGGCGAAGTAATCGTGGATCTCCCGTTCGATCCAGTCGGCCGCCGGCGTGACGGCGGCGACGCTGGGCAGGGCCGCTCCCCTGGTCGTGACGGCGACGTTCAGGAGGCGTCCCTCCCCGTCCCAATGATAGATGACGCGGAACTCCCCGTCCGGACCGGCCGAGGCGGTCATGGTCACCAGGCGCGCCCCGGCCTCGAGCAGGACGCGGGCCAGGGCCGGGGGATCGGCCCGGGGGGCCTCGAGCCACCAGGCGTCCGGCCTTTTCTCCCAGCCGCCCGGCGCGCCGATCGCGGAGGGGATCGCGTCCAGGTCCATGTCCGCTCCTTTCACTCCGGCCGGCGGAGATCCCGGCCGAGGGCCGGCTTCAGGCCCGCGGCGACGCCCATGGAGTACCTCGAGCGCCGGCACCTCAGGCACAGGCGGCTCCAGGAGGCGACGTCCTCGCCGATCTCCCTGAAGGCCTTGAGCAGGACCGTATCGGTGATCGGCAGGGCCGGCCGGCCGCAACGGGCGCAGGGCGGGAAGGGAACTTCGCGCGCCGCGTCGAGCTCGGCCGGGCGCTCGCAGGCGGCCGGGCTCTCGGCTTTCTGGGACAGGGCCCGCGAGGGACAGACCTCGACGCATTTCCCGCAGAACGTGCAGCGTCCCGTCCGGTATTCCCACGTGAACCGGTCCGCGAAATAGCCGACGGCGATGGCCTCGGAAACGCAGGCGTAGCGGCACATGCCGCAACAGACGCACTTGGCCTCGTCGAGAACGACCGGGCCGCGGAACCCGACGGGCCTGGGCGCCTCGCCCGGGAGCCGGATGGTCAGCCGGCGCTTCGCCAGGTTCCCGGTGATGACGCTCCAGATGCCCATCCCGCCGCGCCTCCTCATTTCAGGATGATCGCCAGGACGAGGGCCGCCGCGGCCAGCCCCAGGCCCCAGCTCCAGTAAAAGCCGCCGGCCTGCCGGACCTTCAGCCGCGCCGTGCCGGAGGCCGTGACGGCCAGGAGAACGACCAGTCCGAGCGATCCCGCGATCGTCAGGGCGACGTCACGGGCCGGCCGGCCGGAGCGCAGGGGCAGGACGAGGCAGGCCGCCAGGCCCGTCAGCGCGACCCACTCCAGCCCATGGGCAAGGTCCCACAAGGCCAGCCTCGGCCCGGCGTACTCCGTCAGCGGCCCCGAGTAGATCTCCTGCTCGGCGTTGACCAGGGAAAAGGGATTGATCCTCAGCTTCAGGGGCAGGCAGAGGACGATGGCCAGGACGGCGGGCCACCGGACCGCCGCCGCGGGTCGCGCCGCGATGTCGACGAGCCTGAGACTGTGCGCCGAGACGGCCAGGGCCAGGACGGCGGCGATGAAGGGCAGGCTCGAGACGATGCTCAGAACGGCTTCCCGGGCGCTCCCCAATTGGCCGAAGATCGAGCGCGAGGCGAAGCCGGCCAGAACGGCCATCAGGGCGGGGACCTCGAGCAGGGCGACAAGCAGGACGGCGTCCCCCGCGAAGCCGCCCTGGCCGGCGAAGACGGGCAGCAGGCCGAGGGCGACCAGGAGCGACGACCCCGCCAGGATCGGCAGCCCGGCCGTCAGGACCGCGTCGAACAGGGGCAGGGGGACAGTCCGCTTGGCCATGAGCTTGACGAAATCGAAGAAAGGCTGATAGAAGGGCGGGCCGATACGCCCCTGCATCCGGGCCCGGGCCTTGCGCTCGATCCAAAGCATCAGCCAGGCGGCCGGCAAGGCATAGAGGAGCCCGGGGAAGACGAGCAATCCGACCAGGGCTCTGCCGATGTTCATGCCCGCCGCGCGCCTCCCGTCATCTTCTTCCTGATCCCGTTCCCCTTCCCATTTCCCGCGCCCTTCCCGGGGAGGGCCGCCACGGCCCTGGCGATGCCCGCGACGATGTCGCCCGGCCGCGGCGGGCAGCCGGGGATGAACACGTCCACCGGCACGATCCGGTCGAGCGGACCGGCGATCTCCGGGCTGCCGGCGAAGACGTCGCCGCTGGCCGGGCAGTTCCCGACGGCCACGACCGCCTTCGGCTCGCCGATCTGGGCGAAGATCGTCTCCAGCGACGCCCGGGCGCCCCGGGTCACCGGCCCGGTGACGCAGAGGATGTCGGCGTGCCTGGCGCTTCCAACGACGAGGGCGCCAGTCTGCTCCACGTCATAGCGGGGAGCCAGGCAGGCCGAGAACTCGATGTCACAGCCGTTGCATCCCCCTGAATTCAGCCGGAAGAGCCACGGCGAACGCCGCCGCGATCGGGCCACCAGTCTGTCGAAGACGCCCATGCCCTCACCTCCCCTTCCGGCCGCGTCACCCCGTCAGGAGCCGCGGGACGAGCCCGAAAACGAGCAGCAGGGCCGCGAGGACGGCCAGCGCGGCCGTGAGAGCGAACGGCTCCTTCCCCCCGGCGGCCGCTTCGCCGCCCCACCAATATTCGACGATCACCCGGCTATAGGCCAGCACGGCCAGGGCCGAGGCGGCCAGCAGGACGCCAAGGACATAGGGGCCGGCCCAGCCGGCGCACTCGTAGATCCTCCAACGCGCCGAGAAGCCTGCGGTCGGAGGCAGGCCGAGCATGGCCAGGGCCCCGAAAAGGAAAGCGGCCCCCGCCGCCGGGTAGCGGGAGGCCATCCCCCCGGCCGGGAGGGACAGGGGCGCGCCGTCGGCCTCGATCTTCGCCAGGCTGGTGAAAAGTAGCGCCTTGGCCAGGGCATGGACGGCCGCCCCGGCCGCGGCCCCCGTCAGCCCCGTGACCCCTCCCATCGTCACGCCGAGGACAAGGTAGCCCATATCCTCGACCGTGGAGAAGGCCAGGAGCCGCTTGACGTCCTTCTGGCCGAGCATCAGCGCCGCCCCGGCGAAGGCCGAGAGCAGGGCCATGGCCAGCCAGGGGAAAGCCGGCGCGAAGAGCCAGGGAGCGCTGGCCCGCAGGGCCAGGAGCTCGCCGAACGCGGCGACGTCCACGACCGCCGCCACGAGCCCGACGACGACCGCGGGGACCGCCCCGGCGACGAGGGGCAGCCACATCGAGAGGGGGACGAGCGCCAGCTTGACCGAGATGCCCGTCAGTATCAGGGCCACGACCAGGGAAGCCGGGGCGCTGTCCCTGACCAGGTTCCCGCCGATCGTCGCCGCCGCCGAGATGACGACGGCTGCCAGGTAAGCCTTCCTGGCCGGGGTCGAGCGGCCGGCCTGCCAGACCAGGCACAGGGCGGCGAAAGCCGCGATCTCCAGCAAAGCCAGCTTCGTCATCGCGGCGAACGGCAGGAGTCCGGCCAGGGCGGCCAGCCCCGCGCCGGCCATGACCGGAAGGCGGCGCTTCGGCCCCGGCGTCCAGGCCGCGCCGGCCAGGAGGGCGACGAGGGCGGCCCCGGCCCCGATGATAAGGGCCCTGGCCGGGAGCGGCGCCGTGATCGCGCCGGCCCGGTCGCCGCCCGGAAGCGCGGCGGCGACGGCGACGAGGACCAGCGCCGAGAGGATGACGAGCGCAGGAACGGCCCGGTCTTCGAGCCATCGCCCGGCCCGCCCGATCGCCCGGCAAACGGCGTCCAGGCCCTTCAGGAAGCCGTCATAATAGAGGTCCATGTCCAGCCAGCGATAGAACGGCCGGAGCGCTCCCTTGACGATGAGCGAGAAATCGCCGGCGGTGAGCCGCGACGGCGCGGCCGGCGGCTCGCCGCCGCTGAAAGGCGTCGAGGCGGCGGCGGGAAAGATCGCCGTCCCCCCGCGGCGCGCCGACAGGGGCCTGGTCAGACCGTAGATCAGGAGGCCGACGGCCGCGGCCAGCAGGACCAGGAGCAGCCCGGCGGTGGAGAACCAGGTCCCGGTCCCGGCGGTCAGGCCGAGCCAGGAGATGCCGATGACCGGCCGGACTCCCAGCGCCGGCAGGAGAGGGTTGATGAGGGCCCGGACGGCGATCTGCGGGGCCAGGCCCAGGACGATCGTTCCCGCCGCCAGGACGATGCCGCCGGCCAGCATGGTCGGGGGCGCTTCCCGGGCCCGGCCGGCCAGGGGCGAAGGATCGCCCAGGAAGACTCCGGCCGTGGCCTTGAGGAAGTAGAAAACGGTCAGCACGCTGCCGATCCAGGCCGCCAGGGCCGGCACGACCTGGCCGGCTTCCAGGGCGGCGTTGTAGATCAGCCACTTGCTGACGAAGCCGCTCATCAGGGGGATACCGCCGATGGCCCCGGCCCCGATCAGCCACAGGGCCAGCGTCCCCGGCATCCGTTTCCCGACGCCGCCGAGCAGGTCCATGTCTTTCGTTCCGGTGGCGTGCTGGACGCTCCCGGCACAGAGGAAGAGCCCGCCTTTGAACAGGCCATGGTTCAGGCAATGCAGCAGGCCGGCGGCGATGCCGAGCGGCGTGCCCAGTCCCAGGCCGAGCATCATGTAGCCGATCTGGCTGATGGTGCTGAAGGCCAGCATCCTCTTCAGGTCGGACTGGACCATGGCGAAGAGGGCCCCGACGAGCAGGCTGGCCGTGCCGATCCAGACGACCGTCGTCTGCCAGGACGAAGGCCAGGGGACGATGCTGTGCATCCGGGCTACGAGGTAGACGCCGGCCTTGACGTAGCAGGCCGCGTGGAGGAGCGAGCTGACGGGCGTGGGGGCGGCCATGGCGTCCGGGATCCAGGTGTGGAGCGGGAACTGGACCGATTTGGCCGCCGCGGCGACGAGCATCAGCCCGAAGACGCCGGTCGTGAAGGCCGGCGCCAAGGCCGGATCGGTCCATAGGGTCGTTCCGGCGCGGGCGTGGAGGACGAGGACGGCGGCCAGGAACCCGTAGCCGGCGATGTGCGTCATCACCAGGACCTTCCGCGCCCCCCTGGCCGCTTCGGGATCCCGGTACCAGAACCCGACCAGCAGGAACGAGCAGAGGCCGATGATCTCCCAGCTCAGATACATGAGGAACAGATCGGCCGAATAGACCAGGTGGATCAGGCCGGCGATGAACACCAGCATGAGCATGTAGAAGCGGGTCGCGGCGCGATCCCGGGCCATGTAGCCCACGGAGAAAAGGAGCACGGCCGAACCGATGCCGGCGGCCATCAGGGCGAAGAGCTGGCTCAGGCCGTCGATGTGGTAGGCCATAGAGATGGGCCCGTCCCACGGAACGAGCCGCAGGTCCAGGGTCCCGCCCCGGGTGGTGACGGCCAGAAGCGCCAGCACGCCGGCCAGCGCCGCCGCTCCGAAAGAGAAGGCCAGCCAGCCCCGGCCCCTGGCGCCGAGGAACCGGGAAAAAAGGGCCAGCGCCAGGACCCCCGTGAGCAGGGCGCACACGGGGGCCAGCGCGAGGAGCGGCGGCAAGGCCATGTTCCCGGGGGATCAGGCGCCAGCGAGACCTAGTTCCTTGAGCTTCGCCGCCGTCGGCGCGCCATTCTTGTCCCAGCCCCGGACCTCGTAATACTCGGGGAGCATCTTGCCGAGCTGGTTGACCTTGCCTTTCGAGGGCCCGGCCGGGATGGGATCCTTCAGGAGACGTTCCGGAAGCGTGTCATCCTTGGCCGACAGGCCCGACCTGAGGTTCCAGAGGCGTTCCATGTTCCAGATCCTCTCCCCCGTTTTCATGAACTCCTCGGTCGAATAGGGCACGCCCGTCAGGGCGCTCAGCATCTCGGCCAGCTCGTCGGCGCCGATGCCGAACGTCGAGAACAGGCAGGCCCCCGAGGAGTCGAGCGCGGCGGTCAGGTTCTGGAAGGTCTTGACGACCTCGGCCTTCCCTTTCGTGGCGTACTGATCCACCTTGAAGGGCGTACCCAGGACCTCGACCGATATCGTATAGCCCCGGACGTGGTCTCCGCCCCGGTTGCCGGTCGCGTAGTGGAGGCCGATGCCCATGACGCCCCTCGGGTCGTAGGCCGGCATCTCCTGCTTCTTGGTGGTCATCGAGTACTCGGGGTGGCCGAAGCTCTCGGCCAGGCGGTAGGAGCCCAGGGCCAGCTTGGCCCCGAAGCCCTCCTTGTAAGCCGTCTGCCGGGTCAGCTCCACGATGGCCTCCGGGTCCCCGAACCGGAGGGGCTGGCCGCCTGTGTCCTTGAGGGTCACGATCCCGTTCTCGAACAGGTCCATGGCGCAGGCGATGGTCGAGCCCATAGTGATGGTGTCCAGGCCCAGCTCGTTGCAGAGGTAGTTGGCCTTGATGATGGCGTCCAGGTTGTCGACGCCGCAGGCGGGCCCGAACGACCAGGCCGTCTCGTACTCGGGGCCCTCCCCGAGGCCCTGGAATTTCGGGTCGTCGACCCGCGTCACCCGGCCGCAGCTGATGATGCAGGAGAAGCAGCCCTTGGGCCGGATGAGGTTCTTAGCGGCCAGCGTCTCGCCGCCGACCTTGTCGGCCGCCGGGAAGAACCCTTCATGGAAGTTCCTCGTGGGCAGGCAGCCGACGCCGTTGAGGATGTTGACCAGGACGTCCGTGCCGTAGGCCTTGAGCCCCTGGCCGCCGACCGGGTGCTCCTTGATCTTCTTGCGGGCCTTCATCACGGCCTGCTTGAAGGCCTCGGGATCGGCCGCGGCGACCGAGCCGCTGCCGGAAACGACCACGGCCTTGAGGTTCTTCGAGCCCATGACCGCGCCCACTCCGGTCCGCCCGGCCGCCCGGTGCATCTCGTTCATGACGCAGGCGAACAGGACCTGGTTCTCCCCCGCCGGCCCGATGCAGGCGACCTTGGCCTCCTCGTCCGTTTCGGCCCGGAGCGCGTCGGTCACGTCGGGGACGATCTTCCCCCAGAGATGCCCCGCGTCCCGGATCTCGACCTTGGCGTCCTCGATCCAGAGATAGGACGGTTTGGCCGCCTTCCCCTCGATGACGACGAGATCGTAGCCTGCGTATTTCAGCTCGGGACCGAACGATCCGCCGGAATTCGAGCCGGCGATCGTCCCGTTGAGAGGCCCCTTGGTGACGACGTCGAACCGGCCGCAGGAGGGCGCGTACGTGCCCGTCAGGGGGCCCGCGGCGAATATGAGCTTATTGGCCGGCCCCAGGGGATCGGCCGCCGGATCGACCTCGTCGGCGATCATCCTGGCCCCCAGTCCGCGCGCGCCGATATACTTCCTGGCCAGGTTCGGGTCGAGCGCTTCCTTGACGATCTTTCCGCTGGAAAGATCGACCCTCAGGATGGTTCCAGCCCAGCCGAACATGTCAGCTTACCTCCTTGAAGGCTTCCTTGAACTTGGCGGCGTAGGCCTTCTTCCTGGCCCGGACGGCGATGGTGCCCTCGAGGAAGGTCAGGGCCTCGCTGGGGCAGAACTTGACGCATTCCGGGTCGCCCGAGCAGAGGTTGCACTTGATAATGGCGTTCGAATCGGAATCGTACACGGCGTTTCCGAATGGGCAGGCGATCGTGCACATGCGGCAGCGGATGCAGGCGTCCTTGTTCCATTCGACCGAGCTGGCGGCCTTGTTCCGCCGCATCGCCCCGGTCGGGCAGACGGCGACGCAGGGCGCGTCCTCGCAGTGCTGGCACATCATCGGAACGGACAGGCCCTCGCGCTCCCAGGCGTAGGCGTGGACCCGCGACAGACGGGGCCTGAACCGGCCTTCATGGAACTGCGAGCAGGCCAACTCGCAGTTCCGGCACCCGGTGCACTTGTCGGCATGGATCATCAGGACCTTGGCCATGATGCTGACCTCCTTGCCAAGCGTTCTTCTCCCCTCGTGAAAAAAAACGGAAGCTCCATCCCCCTCCCGTTCCTCAATATCGGAACCGGGCGGCGAAAAATCAAGGGGGGAAAAAAATAAGGCTCTTCTCCCGGTTCCGGGGGATCCCTCTCTTCGGCCTGGCTCAGGGCCGGCGCAGAAGGGATCCCGGAGATGGGAGATGAACCGATAATAATGGCCAGGCTCGCGACGCCGGGCCTTTCGCTCCGGTCAGGCCGCCGCCCGGCTCCTTTTCCGGTTCCAGTACAGGTAGGCCGGGACGCCCAGGGCGATCAGGGCCAGCCCGGCGAAGGCGTTCCAGAAGCTCTGGATGAGCGTATTGACGATGACGAACAGGGCCGACAGGACGAACAGGATCGGCGTCACCGGGTAGCCCAGGGTCTTGTAGGGCCGGGGGAGATCGGGGCGCTTCCGGCGCAGCACGATGACGCCGAGCGCGGCCAGCCCGAGGAAGATCCAGGCGCCGAAGACGGCGTACTTGAGGAGCTGCTCGAAGGTCCCCCCGGGGCCGAGGCTGAGGACGATGCTCCAGGCCCCGACGGCCAGGAGCGCGTTGTGGGGCGTCCGGAAGCGGGGATGGATGTCGGCCATCTTGCGGAAGAAGAGGCCGTCCGCGGCCATGGCGTAATAGACCCGGGGGCCGGTCAGGATGTGGCCGTTGGCCGCGCCCAGGATCGAGAAGAGGATGATGAAAGCGACGATCGAGGCCCCGACCGGCCCGACCGCGGCGTTCATGGCCGCGGCGGCGATGCGGTCGGCCTTGGCCATCTCGGCCGCCGGCACCGCGTAGAGATAGGCGACGTTGGCCAGGATGTAGAGAAGGGTGACCAGGCCGCATCCGGCGATGAGCCCGATGGGGATGGTCCGGGACGGGTTCCGGGTCTCGCCGGCGTTCGAGGTGGAGACCTCGAAACCCTTGTAGGCCCAGAGCGCCGAGACGAGGGCCAGCCCGAAGGGCCCGACCAGGTTCCCGCCGAGAGCGGAGGCGGGCGGGTTGGCCAGGTTGGCCCAGTCGCCGCGGGCGAATAGGAAGATGCAGACGACGATGCCGGCCAGGGCAGTGAACTTGAGGATGGTCAGGAAGTTCTGGACGAAGGCCCCCTGCCGGACGCCGACATAGTTGATGCCGACGAGGGCCATGATGAAGGCCACGGCCGCGACCTTCTGGCCGGCCGCGGAGAGGGGGATGAAGTGCGGCAGGTATTTCGTGGCGAAGGCCAGGGACAGCGTGGCGATGGTGCCCGAGTCGATGATCAGCAGGAGCGCCCAGCCGAACAGGAAGCCGACGGCCGGGCCGTAAGCCTCGCGCAGGTAGACGTAGATGCCGCCGGTCTCCGGGAAGGCGGCGGCCAGCTCGGCCAGAGACAGCGCGCCGAAGACGCTCATCAGGCCGCCGACGATCCAGACGGCCAGCATGAGCAGCGGCGAGCGGACCTCGGCGGCCACGGTGGCCGGAACGATGAAGATGCCCGAGCCGATCATCGTTCCGACGACGATGGCGGTGATGCTGCCGACGCCGAGGGCGCGGCGCAGCGACGGCGCGGGCGAGCCGGGTTGGGTGATGGTGCCGGGAGCGGATGTTTCTGGGTTGGCCATGCGGCTATCTTATTCGGGGAAGGCGCCGATGGCAACCCCCGGCCCCGAGGCCGATCCCCGGCCGGCGGCGGTCCCAGGAATCCCCGCGGCGATAAAGGGCCCTGCCGGCCCCATTTTGGACGGGGAGGATAGGGGCATAATATCGATCCGGCGGAAGAAACCAAAGCCGGCCGTCGCGCGTCTTAAGAAGAGAACGTCGATTCCGATGGAGGATTCTATGCAAATATCCCACCGTTCCGTTCCGAAGCCCCTGGCGGCCGTCCTCATCCTCGCCGCCCTCCTGGCCGCCGCGGCGCCGCTCGCGGCCCAGGACCGCCCCCTCTGGCTGCGCTACCCGGCCATCTCCCCCGACGGCGCGACCATCCTGTTCTGCTACCAGGGCGACATCTACGGGGTCCCGGCCGCGGGCGGCCAGGCCTTGCCCCTGACCATCAGCGAGGCCTACGATTACGCCCCCGTCTGGAGCCACGACGGGAAGTGGATCGCCTTCGCCTCGGACCGGTTCGGCAACTTCGACGTCTACCTGATGCCCGCCGGCGGCGGCGAGGCCCGGCGCCTGACCTTCCACTCGTCGTCCGAGATCCCCAGCAGCTTCAGCGCCGACGACAAGGCCGTTCTTTTCTCGTCGGCCCGCCTGGACCCGGCGGCCAACATCCAGTTCCCGTCGGGGACCTTCCCCGAGCTCTACAGCGTCCCGGTCGCCGGCGGCGAGGCCTCCCTCATCCTGGCCCAGCCGGCCATTTCGGCCGTCGCCAACCGGGCCGGAGACAAGATCCTCTATCACGACCAGAAAGGCTACGAGAGCGACTGGCGCAAGCACCACTCCTCGGCCGTCGCCCGCGACATCTGGGTCTACGACCTGAAGTCCAAGAGGAATGCGCGGCTGACGACCTTCGAAGGCGAGGACCGCAACCCCGTCTTCGGCGGGAACGGCGGCGACTTCTACTACTTGTCCGAGCAGGGCGGCTCGTTCAACGTTTACAAGAGCTCCCTCTCGGCCCCCGGCGCGTCGACGGCCGTGACCGCCTTCGCCAAGAACCCGGTCCGCTTCCTAACCCGGGCCGACAGCGGCCTCCTTTGCTTCGGGTATGACGGCGAGATATATACCAAGGCGGGGACGGCCGAGCCCCGGCGCGTCGACATCCGCATCGCCCGGGACGGCCGCGCCGTCCTCAACCGGCCCCTGGCAGTCAGCGGCGGCATCACCGAGATGCGGCTGTCCCCGAACGGCAAGGAGCTCGTCTACGTCTTCCGCGGCGAGGTCTTCGCCGGCAGCGTCGCGGGCGGCCTGGCCAAGCGCGTCACCAACACGCCTGGCCAGGAGCGCAGCGCCAGCTTCAGCCCCGACGGCCGGTCGATCATCTACGCCGCCGAGCGTAACAACAACTGGAACGTTTACCGGACGACGATCGTTCGGGCGGAAGAGCCGTATTTTTACGCCTCAACCGTCCTCAAGGAGGAGCCCGTCGTGGCCACTGCGGCGGAGGAGTTCCAGCCGGAATTCTCGCCCGACGGCAAGGAAGTCGCTTTCCTCGAGGACCGCGTCGTCCTCAAGGTCATCAACCCGGCGACGAAGGAGACGCGCCGTATACTGCCCGCCGAATACAATTACTCCTACGCGGATGGGGACCAGTTCTACAGGTGGAGCCCGGACGGCAAGTGGTTCCTAGTCCAGTTCGCCTTCACCCGCCTGTTCACGCCCCAGGCCGGCCTCGTTTCGAGCGACGGACGGGGCCGGGTCGTGGACCTGACCAAGAACGGCTTCGGGGCCTTCAATCCCCGCTGGGCCCTCGACGGAGCGGCCATGGTCTACGGCTCGACCCGCGAAGGCGCGGTCAACACAGACGGCGGCTCGGTCGAGCTCGACGTCTACGCCGCCTTCTTCACCCGGGCCGCCTACGACCGCTTCCGGCTGTCCAAGGAGGACTTCGCCCTGCTCAAGGAGCAGGAGGACAAGGCCAAGGAAGCCAAGGACAAGGCCGACAAGGAGAAAGACAAGGCCAAGGATAGGGCGGCCGTCAAGCAGGAAGAGGCCAGGAAGGACCTCGTTTTCGAGATCGACGGCGTCGAGCGGCGCAAGGTCCGGCTGACCATCCATTCGGCCGACATCGCCGACATGGCCCTGTCCAAGGACGGCGAGAAGCTCTTCTACCTGGCCCGCTTCGAAAAGGGCTACGATCTCTGGTCGACCGAGACCCGGACCCGTGACACCAAGCTCCTGGCCAAGCTGGGGGCCGGCCAGACCGGGATAGAACTGGCGGCCGACGGCAAGGCCCTCTTCGTCTTTGTCGACGGCCGGGTCCTGAAGATCGATCCCGAGAGCGGCAAGTCCGAGCCGGTGGCGATCGGCGGCGAAATGGTCCTCGATCCGACCGCCGAGAAGACCTATATGTACGACCACATGTGGCGGCAGATGAAGCAAAAGATGCTCGTCGCCGACCTCTACGGGGCCGACTGGGACGGCTATTACGGCGTCTACAAGAAGTTCCTGCCCTTCATCACCAACAACTACGACTATGCCGAGATGGTCAGCGAGCTTCTCGGCGAGATGAACGTCTCGCACACCGGCTGCTATTATTCGCCGCAGCGGACGCCGACGGCCGACGCCACGGCCTCGCTGGGGCTGTTCATGGACTACGATTTCGCCGGGCCGGGCCTCAAGATCGCCGAGGTCCTGACGGGCGGTCCGCTCGACAAGGCCGGGCTCAAAATCCGGGCCGGACACGTCGTCGAGAAGATCGACGGCCAGGCCCTGGATAAAACCGTCGACCATTACCGGCTTCTCAACCGCAAGGCCGGCCAGCCGACGCTCCTGACGGTGCTCGACCCGGCCAGCGGGGCCCGCTGGGACGAGGCGGTCAAGCCCATCTCACTGGGCGAAGAGGGGGCCCTGCTCTACCAGCGCTGGGTCCGCAACCGCCGGGCCGAGGTCGACCGCCTGTCCGGCGGGCGCCTCGGCTACGTCCACGTCCGGAGCATGAACGACGCCAGCTACCGCGTGGTCATCGAAGAGGTCATGGGCCTGAGCGCCGACAAGGAGGCCCTGATCGTCGACACCCGCTTCAACGGCGGCGGCAACCTCCACGACACCCTGGCCGACTTCCTGGCCGGAAAGAAGGTCTTCGACATCGTGCCGCGCGGCCAGCTGGTCGGCGTCGAGCCCTACAACAAGTGGATCAAGCCGTCGATCGTCGTCATGGGCGAGTGCAACTACTCGGACGCCCACCTCTTCCCCGTCGAGTACAAGGTCCGGGAGATCGGCCGGACCCTGGGCATGCCCGTGCCCGGCACGGGGACCTTCGTATGGTGGGAGTCGCAGATCGACCCGACCTTGCGCTTCGGCATCCCCCAGGGCGGCTGGCGGACGCCGGACGGCAAGCTCTGCGAGAACAACCAGCTCGAGCCCGACATCCGGGTCAAGAACGACCCGGACGTCATGACGGCCGGCCGGGATCAGCAGATCGAGGCGGCGGTCAGGGAGCTGCTGAAGAAATAGCCCGGGTTCACCGGCCGGGAAGCCCGGCCGCGGGGCGTGGCCCGGCGGCGGCCCGAACGATCACGACGCTCGCCGCCGGTCCCGCGAGCTCGATCTCCGCCCGCCACGGATAGTCGGGATCGCCCGTGGCCGCGAAGGGAATGGCGGCCCCGTTCGCCGCCAGCGTCCAGGCGCCGCCCGCGGAGGCCGCCAGCCGGACGCCCGTCCGATGGGCGCCCGCCACGCGGTTCTCGACGGTGAAGGCCACCCGCCCGAGGTCCTTGTCTATCGTGATGGGCCGGCCGGAGGCGAAGCCGTCGCGCTCGAGCTCGATCCGCAGCCGCCCGACGCCGTCCGGACCGCCTCCCGGCACGACCGCCGCGAACCGCCGCCGGATGCCGTCACGGGGCTCGACAACGACCTGCCCCCCCTTCTCCGCGAGCGGGCCGCCGTAGGCGATCCAGCCGAAGAGGGGGTCGCGGGCGGCCACGGTCGCGGCCATGCGCAGGGCCCCGCCATAGCCGAGGTCGATCTCGCCGTCGTAGCGCCACGGCCCGCGGGGCGCGACGACCCCGCTGGGGACGCTCGAGCCCATCCAGGCGCCGCCCGCCTTGCCCGTCTCGAACTGCCAGCCCGAGGCCCCGTCGTTCTCCGGACCGGGATACCAGAAGCCGTAACCCGTCTCCGGCCGTCCCGTGTTCATCAGGCACCACGAGCCGAGATAGGAGGCGTAGCCGAGCTGGAGCCAGTCGAACGGGCGCGGCGCGAAAGCCAGGGCGTAGTCGAGGACGCCCCCGCCGCCCATGGCGGTCATGTAGCTCACGCCGGGGTCGCAGCCGAGGGCATAGTAGGCGGCGTTGAGCCAGCCGCGGACGCCGAGGCCGGCATAGAGCTGGCGGTCCATGAACGCTCGCGCGTCCTCGCGCCGGACGACCGGGTGGGAGTACCACCGCTGGTTCTTGACGTCGTACCAGAGGTCCTTGTCGGGCGCCATGTCCCGCGTCGCGCCGTACTTGGCGAAGGCATAGGCCGATTCGAAGGCCGTGCGGTCGAAGGCGTATTCCGAACGGAAGGGATAGCGGTCGTCGTAAACGAAGTACTTGACCTTCTTCTCCCACTCGGCGCGGAGCCAGGCGGCCCGGTCCGGGAAGCCCTCCCGTTCGAGCGCGGCCATGAGCTCCGGGACGACGAGCTCGTTGTAGAGGCCCCATTTGTAGGTCTCGTAGTACTCCGGATAGATCGCGCCGGGGTAGGTGAAGAACGCCCGGGCCGTGCCCCAGGCCCGCTCCAGATAGCCGGCCGCGTCGAGGTAGGAGGACATCTCCGGGTAGAGCTTGGCGATCTGGTACATGTGGAAATAGAGCATGATCACGTGCGGATAGTCGTAGGAGCGCCAGACATGCTCCTTGGACAGGTCGGCCAGCGCCTTGGCCTTGTCGCGGAGGGACTCCGCATAGGCCCGGCGGCGGGCCGGGTCGCGGTTGACGTGCCAGCTGGGCGTGCCGTAGACGCCGTAAGGATAGGGCGTCTCGTCGTCGCGGCGCTGCAGCTTGCCCCAGACGAACCGCTCCAGGTAGTACTCGATCGAAGCGATCTCCCGCCGGTCCGGGTAAACGACGTTCTTAGCGGCCAGGAACGGCGCCTTGCACAGGCCGGGGTCGTCGCAGGTCAGGACGTAGGTCATGCGGTCGAGGAAGATGTCGGGGTCCTCGATCGTCCGGGTGACCTTGGCCGCCATGTCGTAGGGACCGTAAACGCCGTCCCACCACTTCGACGGGTCGCGGACCTGCTGGCGCGCGACGAGGAAGGCGGCCCGCTTCTTGATGAGCGTCTCCAGGGGCTCGGTGACGAAGAACTCGAGGTGAGTGCGGCGGCCGCCGTCGTGGACGACGGTCAGCATGTTCTCGCCGAGGCGGCGGAAGTCCGCCTCGTAGACGAAGTGCCCCGCGACGGGCTCCCCGAGGGAGCGGAGGCCCGTCTGGCCGGGGAACTCGGCCTCGATCCGCTCGATGCGGGCCCTGGTGTGGAGGGAGAAACGGACGGCGAGGTCCCCGGGCACGGTCATGCCGGGGACGACCCGGATGTCGAACAGCCCCTCGTCGTAGAGGAGCCGGCGCAGCTCGTCGTAGCTCCGCGCCCATTGGAACCGGAAGCCGTAGGAGGCGCGGCGGCCGGGCCGCCCGGCCGGGGCCAGATCGAGCGACGTGTGAGGCTGGCGCCATGTCCCCCGCTTTTCGGCCGGCCCGCTCCGGGCGGAATGGACGAAGAACTGCCCGCCGCCCCGTCCCCCGCCGGTCCGATACTCGAGCTTGGTCCCCGGCCGCGCGGTCAAAAGGAGGTAGGGCGGGACGCCCGAGGCGCGCACGAAATAGACGAACGAGCCCGCCCCCGAAACGAACTGGTGGCGGAGGAAGCCCCGCTCGAAGATCTGCGCCGGGTCCTCGCCGAAGGGCCCGGCGTTCGGGACGGATATCGCCAGGTCGCCGATCTCGACGGGCGCCGCGCCGGTCGCCTCGACCTCGATCATCCAATCGAGGACGCGGCCGTCCGTGCGGAAGGTCTCGACGGCCTTGAGAGGCGCGCCAGGACCGCCGCTCACATAAGTCGCCGTTCCTTCTTCGGGCGCGGCCTTCCACGCCCGGCCGCGCGGCGCGATCTCGGCCCATTCCCCGTTCTTATCCGTCCGGTAGGCGATCGCCAGCCCCAGCACCGGCGGGAGGGCGCCTCGCGGCCCGGCGGCGGGCATGAGCGTCGCTTGGTACGGATCGTCGGGATTGGCCAGGGCCGAGATCCCGCGCTCGTCGCAGGAGAAGCGGAACTCGCCCTTCTCGACGACAAGGGCGGGCGCCGAAGGCCGGGCGGCGGCATCCTGCCCCGAAACCGGGGCCCGGGCAGGCCCGGCCCATCCGAGGACAAGGGCCCCGGATGCGGCGGCAAGCACGAGGGTTCCGATCTTTCCGTGCATCGTCTTCATTTCCTTTCCGGAGCCTCCGGCCCTGCTCCGGCCGCCCCGCGCCCGAGGGCCGGGGGGGGCGCAGGCGACGTCGGGGGGACGTCCGCTCCGCCCCTTTGCGCCGCGGCCCGGCGGTCGTTCGTCAGGCGCGCTTGAGCGTCCGGCGCTTCAGCCGATGGGGCTGGTCGGCCGCCGCCCCTTTGCGCCGGCGCAGGTCCTCGTGATACTCGGAGAAGTTGCCGAAGATCCAGTGCGCCGACCCGTCCTCCTCGAAGGCCAGGATGTGGGTGGCCACGCGGTCGAGGAACCAGCGGTCGTGGCTGACGACGACGGCGCAGCCGGCGAACCCGGCCAACGCGTCCTCGAGGGCACGCAGGGTGTTGACGTCGAGGTCGTTGGTCGGCTCGTCGAGGAGGAGGACGTTCGCGCCCTCCGACACCGCCTTGGCCAGGTGGACGCGGTTGCGCTCGCCGCCCGAGAGGGTGCCGCACTTCTTCTGCTGGTCGGCGCCGCCGAAGCCGAACGAGGCGCAGTAGGCCCGGGTGTTGAGCTCGCGGCCGCCGACCTTGAACAGGTCCTCGCCGCCCGAGATCTCCTGCCACACGGTCTTGTCCGGATCGAGGGCCCGGGCCTGGTCGGCATAGGCGATCTTGACCGTCTCCCCCAGGCGGACGCGCCCGGCGTCGGGAGCCTCGGCGCCGGTGATCATTTTCAGCAGGGTCGTCTTGCCGGCGCCGTTCGGCCCGATGATCCCGACGATCGAGCCGGGCGGCAGGCTGATCGTAAGATCATCGAGGAGGGCCCGGTCGCCGAAGCCCTTGGACACGTGCTCGAGCTCGATGACGACGTCGCCGAGGCGCGGCCCGGGCGGGATGGGCAGCTCCTGCTCGTCGCGATAGCGCTCGTAGTCCTGGCCGAGCAGCTTCTCGTAGGCCGTGACGCGGGCCTTGCCCTTGGCCTGGCGGGCCTGGGGCGACAGGCGGACCCATTCCAGCTCGCGGGCCAGGGTCCGCTGGCGCCGCGACTCGGTCTTCTCCTCGACCGCCAGCCGGGCCTGCTTCTGTTCCAGCCACGACGAGTAGTTGCCCTTCCAGGGGATGCCCTGGCCGCGGTCGAGCTCCAGGATCCAGCCGGCCACGTTATCGAGAAAGTAGCGGTCGTGGGTGACGGCGATGACCGTGCCCTTGTACTCCTGGAGGTGCCGCTCGAGCCAGGCCACCGACTCGGCGTCGAGGTGGTTGGTCGGCTCGTCGAGCAGCAGGATGTCCGGCTCCTGGAGCAGCAGCCGGGTCAGGGCGACGCGGCGGCGCTCGCCCCCGGAGAGCACGGTCATGGGGGTTTCGGGCGGAGGGCAGCGCAGAGCCTCCATGGCGACCTCGAGGTGGTGATCGAGGTTCCAGGCGTCGTGCTTCTCGATCTCCTCGAGCAGACGCGCCTGCTCGGCCAGCAGGGCGTCCATATCCGCGGCGGCATCTCCCATCCTGTCGCAGACCGCGTCGTAGCGGGCCAGCAGGTCGACGACGGGCTGGACGCCCTCCCGAACGATCTCGACGACGGTCTTGGCCGGGTCGAGCCGGGGATCCTGCTCGAGCAGGCCGATGCTGTAGCCCTTGCTGACGGCCACTTCGCCGCTGTAGCCCTGGTCCCGGCCGGCGATGATCGCCAGGAGAGTCGACTTGCCGGCGCCGTTGAGGCCGAGGACCCCGATCTTGGCCCCGTAATAGAAGCCGAGCGAGATGTCCTTGAGGACCTGGCGGTTCGGCGGGAAGGCCCGGCCGACGCCGGCCATGGAAAAGATGACCTGGGTGTCGGAAGGCATGGAAAGATTATAGCGGAATCGGCGGCGGCGGGAAGGGGGCGCGCCGCTTTCCGCCGGGGGGGGCGCCCCGGGCCCGCCGGTTGACAAGGGGCGGGCCGGCGGCCTATCTTGGCCTCATCGGGGGGCGGCGGAAGCCGGCCCGGGCCCGCCGGCCGGCGGCGCGCCGCCGCGAAGAAGGAGGCATCATGAAACTCTCCGCTAGGTTCTCCGATCAGGCCTACGCCCTGCTGCGGATCGTGGCCGGGATCCTGTTCGCGTTCCACGGAGCCCAGAAGCTCTTCGGCGTCCTGGGCGGACATCAGGCGGCCCTCTGGTCCCAGATGGGGCTGGCCGGCGGCATCGAGCTCTGCGGCGGCCTGGCCGTCGCCCTCGGCTTCGGCACGCGGGTTGCGGCCTTTGTCGGGAGCGGCGAGATGGCCGTGGCCTATTTCCAGGCCCACTGGAAGCTGCAGATGGACAGCCAGCTCTTCCCCATCGTGAACCATGGCGAGCTGGCGCTGCTCTACTGTTTCCTGTTCCTGTTCGTCGCCACGCGGGGCACGGTCAAATGGGGGCTGAGCAGGAAATGTTGAGGAGCCGGGTCTCTAGCGGGCGCAGTTGAAGCGGATGTCGAGGACGGCGCCGGCGAGCGTGACCTGCCCCCGCTTCGACTGATGGTCGACGAAGTCGAAGCCGTCGAGGCGTTCGCCGCTGACCTTCAGATAGGGATCCAGGTTGGCTCGGAGATGGGCCAGGGCCGCGGTCGCCGCGTCGGGGCCCGGGTAGGGCACGACCAGACGGGTAAATGAACCGCTCTCGGGGACCCTGTATTCCGCCAGGGCCCCGAAGACGCGGCCGCCGAGCGACAGGATGTCTCCTTCCCCGAAAGTGAAATAGGGCTGGAGGCCGTAAGGCCCCCGGATCAGGCGCTCGGAGCCGGGGCGGCGGCCCCCGGCGGGCAAGGCGTCGAGCGGGGTCGCGGCCGGCTCGTCGGCCGCCCCCGCGAGGAAGGCGTTGGCCAGGGCGGCCGCCTCGGCCCGCGTCGCGGGCGCGTCGCCCAGGTTGTCGACCTGGATGAAATAGCGGCCCTTGAGGACGGTCAGCTGGACGTCCTCGCTGGAGTTGCGGGCGGCGACCTCGGGGAAGGGCGTTTCGCGGCCCATCTTCATCAGGTAGATGCCCAGCGCCGAGGCGGCGCCCTCCATCTCGTAGGCGTTGAGCGTCAGTTCGGACCGGCCGCGGGCGTAAGCCTGCAGGCGGAGCCGGACGAAGCCGAACTCGAGGAAGAGCTCGGCGCCGCCGTCGATCTGGTTGAAGAGGTCCTGGCCGGTGAAGGTCCGGAGCGGCCCGGACTTGGCCCAGCCGGGGGCGAATGCCGCATCCGGGATCGCGGCCGGGACGGCGGCCGCCTGAGGCGCGGCGAAGGCGCCGGAGAGGCAGCCGGCGAGCGTCGCCAGGACGGCGATCCCGGCCGCGCCCTTGATGCGCCGCCGCGCGTCAGACCCGGACATGCTGGATCTTGGCCGGATCGACGATCCCCAGCCCGAGCTTCTCGGCATAGCGCAGGTAGTCCGTGAAGCGGGGGTTCTCGTTGACCGCGACCCCCATCTCCTTGCGCTTGGCCACGATCCTGTTGTGGCAGACCATGTCCAGGGCGAACGGGTCGGAGGCGAAATAGAGCCGGTTGTCGATGTAGGCGAACTTGGCGTTCTTGTCCGGCCCGCCGTCGTATTGGGACCGCAGGCCGTCGGTGACGTTGAGGACCATCTTGTCGCGCACGGGCCAGAAGGCCGGCACCTCGACGCAGACGTCGAGGAAGAGCGGCTTGTGGAGGCGGTTGGTGTTGCAGACGGCGCCGTAGCCGATGTTCTTGGTGGCCATGGAGATGGCGTTGCCGGTGTTCTTGAACACCGGCAGGTTGACTATCTTGGTCAGCTTTTTGGTCAGCAGCGTGCCGAAGTAGGAGTGCTTGCCGTTGAAGACGTGCTGGTTGAGATAGGGCAGGTCCTTGGGGCCCTCGACGTCGGCCCAGTAAAAGACCTCCTGGTCGAAATTGGGGGCGCTGACGTGCGTGCCGTCGGCTTTAAGCCACTTGCCGTTGTCCTGGGTCTTGCCTTCGGCGGCCGCCTCGTCCATCGTCTGCAGGCCCTCGATGCCGATGCCCGGAAAGCGCTCGGCCGTGAAGCCGGCGTCCGTGAGCATGTAGTCGAAGCGGTCCCAGATGACGATATTCCGGCGCGGCAGGCCGCAGGCGGTCAGCCAGTCGATGACGGCATCGACGACCTCGAGCCGTGTGCTGATGAGGCCCGGGCCGACCGGATTGACCTTGAGCCCGACGATGTCGTCCTTGGTGAAGAACAGGCCGAAGCTCTTCTTCGGGCTCTTGCCGGTCAGCTCCCGGATGCCCTTCTCGAACATGGCCTTGACCGCCGCCCCGTCGGCCTTGCCGTCGGGCATGGCCGCCGGATCGTGGACCTCGATGACCCGGCCGGGGAATGGCCCCGGGAGGCTCCATTTGGTCTTGGGAACCCTGAAGGCGTCCTCGATGTTGGTCTTGGGCTTGGCGGGCGGGGCGGCCGGCTTGGCCGCGGGTTGCTGGTCCTGGGCCTGCTGGGCGAAGACGAGGCTCCGGCCGGTCATGACCAGGCCGGCGCCGATCGCCCCGCCGGCCTTCAACAGGAAGTCGCGGCGGCCGACGGCGTTATCGGGGGGCATCGAGCTGTAGGCGCGGTGTTTCATGATGTCCGTCCTTTGGTTCGGGGGATACACTGAAGGATAGCCCGGCGCCCGCGAAGTGTCAAGGATCCCGCCGTCCGCCGGCGATCCTCCGTCGCGTCCTTATTCCCGGGACGAGTCCGCGACGCGGAGGCGCCGGGCGCAAGATCGAGCGGCCGTCATTTCATCTTTTCGACAGCGGCGATGATGTTGCGCGCCTCGGCGGCGGCCGGGTTCTGCGGATCCATGGCCACGAACCGGCGCAGGTTTTCCAGGGCCTTGGGGTAATCGCCCTTGTTCAGGTAGGCGATGCCCAGCTTGTAGTACGGCTTGGGCCAGTCCTTCTTGATCTCGATGGCCATCAGGTAATGCTGGATGGCCTCGTCGGCCCTCTGGTTGGCAAAGAGGATCTCCGCCACGTTGTAGGGAACGAGCTCGCTCGTCGGCGAAGTGGCCAGGGCCTGGCGGAAATGGGTCATCCCGGCTTCGAGGTCGCCGCGCTTGATGGCCGCCTCGCCCAGCCCGGACATGGCCTGGGCGGCCAGGACGGCTTCCTTGTCGTAGGACCCCGATCCCGCCTGGATGGCGTCCAGCAGGGCCTTCAGGTCCGTCTCGGCCCGGTCGAGCTCGCCCAACTTCAGCGAGCACAGGCCGATCTGCAGCCGGACCTGATAGGCGTCGGGGTTCTTGGCCAGGAACCCCTCCAGCACGTCGCGGGCCGCGGCGTACTTCTCCTCGGCCAGGAGCCGGTTGCCGTCGGCCAGCTCTCCGGCGGCCTCCTGGCGCGCCTCGTCGGCGCCGGCCGCGGCGGAGGGGTCGTTCAGGACCAGGACGAGCGGCGTGTTCGGCCGGAGCTGATGGACGTCGACGTTCTGGACGGCGTCCAGGAACCCGGCCTTGCCGGCGGTGAAGCGCCAGGGGCCGGTGCCCAGGCCGCCGACGACGAAGATGCCCTTGGCGTCGCTCAGGGCCTCGATCTTCGTGGTCTGGGAGGTCAGGCTTTGGGCGACGATCTTCGCCCCCTCCACCGGCTGGTTCCGGGCGTCGAGGACCTTGCCGGTGACCCGCCCCCGGCCCAGGTTGTCCTGGGCCCGCAGGCCGGCCGTGGCGCCGACGGCCAGGGCGGCCGCCAGGCATCCGGCGGCGGCCAGGTGGACGATCGAATGCTTCGTTCTCATGGGCTCACCCTCCCTGTCATTATACGCCGGCGGCGCCCCGGAAGGTCCTAAAGGCCCTTCTCCGGACTCCCGGCCTTGCTCCCCGGAGGCGGGCGATGAATTGAAAAAAAGAGGGGGAGGGGCAGGGCCCCTCCCCCGTGATCATCGGTAGATCAGAACGAAACGCGGGCCGAGAGCTTGAAGATCCTGACGCCGGAGACGCTGGTGACCCTCTGATAGTAGCTGTCGACGACGCGGGTCCCCGAGGACGTGTTCTCGTCGTCCGGATACCAGACGCCGCTCGGGTTCAGCCCGGAGTAGACGTACTTGTTGCCGAGCAGGTTGAAGATGTCGGCAAAGACGGCCACGGTCCCGAAATTGAACTTGAATTGCTTCTCCAGCCGGAAGTCGATATTGTCCCAGGAGGCTTGGCGGTGCGTGCCGTTCGGCGCCAGCTGGACGCCGATCCAGTTATACCAGGTCACGCAGTTGTGCTCGGCCAGCCAGGAGTCGGGCACGTAGACGCTGACGTCCATGCTCTTGTCCCAGAAGCTGCCGCCGTAGTTGAGCGGGCCGCCTTCGAGGTGTCGATAGATGAACGAGCCGACGAACCCGAGGGGGATGCGGAACGAGCCGAAGAGCTTGATGGCCAGCGGGATGTCGTTGATGTCGGCGCCCCAGCCGTTGACCGCGTAGTTCGGATCGTAGGGCGTGATGCTCTTCGACTTGGCCAGGGTGATCGAACCGCCCAGGGCCCAGCCGTTGGCGTAGCGCTTGTCGAAGGTCATCTCGATGCCGTTGTAAAGCCGCTTGGAATAGGGGTTGCTGGCCTGTCGATAGACGACGTTGTCCCAGTTGTAATCGTTCGTCGGGACGTAGACCGTGACCGTGGCCTCGTCCCAGTCGCCGACGGCCGGCACGGTGGTCGTGAAGGGGACCCAGAAGCCGGCCGGGGCGTCCTGCAGCGAGCTCAGATAGGTCCGGGTCGCGGTGTCATACATCGTGTCCCAATGGTCCCGCCGGCCCAGCTTGTTGACGTACTGGAGCTTGACCGAGAGGTTCTTGGTCAGCTCGTGGGAGAGGGAGACGACGAGCTCGTTGTTCCAGGGGGCCTTCAGCTGGTACTGCTCGCCCTTGCCGGCGACGAGCTGGCGGAGGGCCGGCAGGTCCTGTTCGACGAACGACCAGTAGCCGTCCGTCGGCGCATAGGTGTCGACGCCGGGGTCGTCGGGGATGTGGTTGCCGTTGTCGTCCCACCAGTTGAAGGCGTAGTTCTGCTGGATGGAGGCCTGGGCGTTGGAGAACCACATGACCGGCATGGCTTCATAGTAGCGGCCCCAGGAGATCTTGAGG
The DNA here is from genome assembly GCA_022711665.1 of Acidobacteriota bacterium. GTDB lineage: Bacteria > Acidobacteriota > Aminicenantia > Aminicenantales > Saccharicenantaceae > RBG-16-66-30. Next base: position 410,663 of record JAKLEN010000002.1, read on the forward strand.
GCCGTCTTGCCGTTGCCGAAGAGGTCGTAGCTGAGGCCGATGCGCGGCGAGAGCGCCGAGGTCTGCATGGTTTTGCGCATCGCGTCCCAGGTCATCGCCGCGTAGGGGTTCCAGCCGATGGTCTCGGCGACGAATTCGCCCATCTTGTAGGCCAGCCCGTCGGTGGCCGTGCCGGTCGACGTCGCGCCGCCGAAGCCGCCCCAGTAATTGTCGTAGCGGAGGCCGATGTTGATGGTCAGGCGGTTCTTGATGCTGAGGGAATCCTGGATGTAGGCGCCGAAGCGGTTGCCGGGCAGGTCCTTGGTCGAGTCGCCCTCGTTCGGCCCCATGTTGGACAGCTGGATGTAGCCATCGCCATAGATCGCCCGGTCCATGCCCTGAGCGGCGTAAGCGTAGGAGTCGCCGTCATAGTAGTGCATGGTCAGCGGATTGCCCCGGGCCACGGTCAGGCGGTCGAAAGAGTAGACGTACTCGACGCCGGCGCCGAGCTCGTGGTTGCCGCCCAGCACGTTGTCCAGGAAATGGGTCAGGCGGGCGCTGACGGTCTCGCCACGGCGGATGGTGTACTGTTCCTCGCCGTCCTTGTTGCTCCAGACGTAGCCGGTGTAATCGTCGATCTTGGTCGGATTCAGCCGGGAATCCGGCTGGGAGGTCAGCGACCAGTCAAGGTTGTTGTAGCCGCCGCGGACGTCGAGATAGGTGTTCGGGCCGAACATCCAGTTCAGGTTGGCCGTCACGGCCATGCTGTTCGACTTGGACGCGGTGGTGGATTCGAAGACCTGGTAATAGCTCGGGTAATAGAGGTTCTTCGTGAAGCTGCCGTTGAACATGAAGAACAGGCGCATGTCCTTGTTGAGCTGGGTCGTCAGCTTGACGAAAGGCGCGTAAGTCTTGGTCGGGTTGGTGAAGGTGTCGTAGGATGTCCCTTCCAGGGTGACGGGGACGTTGTTCAGCGTGTATTCGTTCTGGCGGTAGTCGAGCGTCGAGAAGAACCAGATGCGGTCCTTGATGATCGGGCCGCCCAGGGAGAACGACCCGTCGATGTCGTACTTGGCGAACGCCGGCTTGGAGCGGCCCAGGGAGGCCAGCTCCTCGTTGGTGAAGAGCATCTGGTTGAGGCCCTTGGCCGTGTAATAGGCCTGGGCCTGGCCGTGGAACGTATTGCCGCCCGACTTGGTGACGACCGAGATGAACGAGCCGCCGGAGGCGCCGACCTGGGCCGGCAGCCCGGCCGTGGCGATCTCGATCTCCTCGATGCTCTCGTACTGCGGCGAGATCTGCATGCCGCCCGTGGTCGGGCTCTCGCCGTTGACGCCGTCGATCTCGTAGGCCGTGGAGCCCGAGTTGGCGCCGTGGATGCTGCCGGAGTACGAGCCGATGGTGCCCGCGCTGCCGGCGGTGATATTGAAGAGGTTGTTGATGCTGCGGTTGAGCGGCAGGTTCTGGAGCAGCTCGGTGCTGATGACGCTGGTGACCTTGTTCGACTCCACGTCCACGACGGGGGCCGCGCCAGTGACCGTGACCTCCTCGCTCAGCGCGCTCTCCTCGGTCTGGAGGTTGACCGTGTAGGTCTGGCCGACCGAGACCTGGACGCCGGTTTTTTTCACCGTCTTGAAGCTCGGCATGGCGGCCGTAAGGGTGTACGTTCCCGGCGGCAGGTTGACCAATCGGTAGACGCCCGTCGCGTCGGTAACCGCGGAGACCGAGCCCATCAGGCCCGGGCTGGTGGCCACGATGTTGGCGCCCGGCAGCGGCGCGCCGGCCATGTCCGTCAATGTCCCCCTGATGACCCCCGTCTGCCGGCTCACCTGAGCGGCCAGGAACGGGACGAGCAGCAGGCTCGTCAGGACCACAGCCAAGAGTTTCCGGGATTTCATAGCCTCTCCTTTCTGCGTGGGATGTCGAGAGATCTATATGATCGCGCGGGGCGCAGGGCCTAGCCTGCGTTATCGTACACACAGATAATAATCCGAAACGCTCCTTTGTCAAGTCCCTTTTTTACGGTTCCCTTGACTTTAACCGGGAAACGCACTTATATCATAAGCGAAATCGCGCCCCGCGGCGGCAAGGAGAACGATCATCGGAACGATCAAATCCATCGCCCAAAAGGCCGGCGTATCCATCGGCACGGTCGACCGCGTCCTGCACAAGCGCGGCCGCGTCTCGCCGGCGACGGAGAAGCGCGTCCTGCGCCTGGTCAAGGACCTCGGCTACAAGCCCAACATCTTCGCCCGCAACCTCAAGCTGGGCAAAACCTTCGTCTTCGGCGTCCTGATGCCTCGGCCGCAGCAGGACGGCGCCTATTGGACCCTGCCCCTCCGGGGCGTGGCCCGGGCCGAGGCCGAGCTCCGCTCCCAAAACATCCGCATCCGGCGGTTCTTCTACGACAAGCACAACGAATCGCTCTTCGCCCGGATCTGCCGGAAGATCCAGGCCGCCGACCTCGACGGGCTGCTGGTCGCGCCGGCCGCCGCCGAGCCCTTCGAGAAGTTCCTGCGGGGCCTGCCGCACCGGCTCCCCTGCGTCTTCTTCGATTCGTTCCTCCCCGGCGTTCCCCACCTCACGTCCATCGGCCAGGATTCCTTCCAGAGCGGCGTCCTCTCGGCCCGGCTCATGAAGATGCTGGTCGCGGCGCCGGGGCACGTGGCCATCATCAAGGTCCTGCCCAAGGACTTCCACATCGACGACCGGGTCCGGGGCTTCCAGGCCTACTGCCGGCGCTGCCCGGGACTGACCAGCGAAATCTACGAGATCGAGCGGAACGGGAACCTGGCAGCCGGGGCCCGGATCGTCCGCCGGATCTTCGCCCGGCACCCGGACCTCGTCGGCATTTTCGTGTCCAACGCCAGCACGCACCGCGCCGCCGCCTGCGTTCAGTCCGGGGGTTGCGGGGGCAAGGTCCACATCATCGGCTACGACCTCATCGACGAGAACGTCCGCTGGCTCCGGGAGGGGGTCATCGACTTCCTCATCAGCCAGCAGCCCGAGCGCCAGGGCTATGAGGGCATCTACACCCTCTACCGCCATGTCGTCCTCAAGGAGCCGGTCCCGAAGAAGGTGACGATGCAGATCGACATCATCACTTCGGAGAACGTCGACTTCTACCGGAGTTGATCGAGCCCGCATGACGATCTCCTTCGACAAGTACCAGGGGGCCGGCAACGACTTCGTCGTCGTCGACGGCCGGCGGCCCTCCCCCGGCCCCGGCGACGCGGACCTCATCCGGCGGCTGTGCGACCGCCGCCTCGGGATCGGCGCCGACGGCCTCATCGTCCTCGCCGCCTGCGACGGGGCGGACTACGAGATGAGGTATTTCAACGCCGACGGCCGGCCGGGTTCGATGTGCGGCAACGGCGGGCGCTGCGCCGCCCACTGCGCCCTGAGATGGAAGATCGCCGGCCCGAGGCAGAAGTTCCTGGCCTACGATGGCCTCCACGAAGCCGAGGTCTCGGGCGATACCGTCCGTCTCGGTCTCGCCGACGTCCGCGGCCACAGGATCATCGAGGGAGGATATGCCCTGGACACCGGATCCCCGCATTATGTCCTCTTCGCCTCCGGGATCGACGGCATCGACGTCGCCGGAGAGGGCCGGAGATGGCGCCTGTCGCCCTTCTTCGCGCCGGGCGGCACGAACGTCGATTTCGTCGAGCGGACGCCCGGCGGCCTCTCGGTCCGGACGTACGAGCGGGGCGTCGAAGCGGAGACCTGGGCCTGCGGCACGGGCGTGACGGCCGCGGCCATCGCCTTCGCCCTGAAGGAGGGGGGCGCGGGCCCTGTCGAGGTCCGGGCCCGCGGCGGCCTCCTGAAAGTCGAGTTCGACATCCGGGGCGACCTGGTCACGAACATCCGGCTGACGGGCCCGGCGACATTCGTCTTCGCCGGCTCGATCGAAGCCTAGATGGCGGTCATGGCGGTCAAGCTGGCCGTTTCCGGCGTCATGACCTTCTATTTCGTCCGCGCCCTGTTCTAGGGCGCGCTCCTCACTCGACGCGAACGATCCGGATGCCGAACACCATCCCGGTCTCGCGGCCCTCGATCCCCTCGAATCGGACCGTGACCTTCGCCTTGCCGGCGACGGCCTCGGCGGGAAGAGGATAGGCGACGTCGAAGAAGCCCTCTTTCTCCTGGGGCGCGAGCCGGGCGATGCGCTGCTCCCCGACCTTCCGGCCGTCGACCAGGACGGCGAAGGCCCGGTCGGCCCGCTCCTCGCGGCTGTAGGTCACGACCAGCTTGAGCGGCGCCGACGGATCGACGGCCAGATCGAAAGAGAACCAGTCGGCCGCCCGGCGCCCGTACCGGCCGCGGAGCTGGACCGGGGAGGTCTTCCCTCCCTGCTGGTTGAAGTCGCGTTCGGCCTGCATCTGCCCCGGCTGGGCAAAGGCGACCGTGGCGGTTTCGAGCCCGCGCCGGGCCTCCTCGGCGGCCTTCAGGGACGCCGCCCGTTCCTCCCACTTCCGCGGGGTCAGAATGTCCCAGTAAGCGGCGTAGACGCGCCGGTGCAGGCGATAGAACGGGACGAGATCGACGTCCCTGTCGCGGCCGGCGCCGGCGGTCCGGAAGTCCCCGGGCTTCCCCGCGGCGGGCTTGATCCAGCCGTCCGGAGAAGCCTCGGCGGTGACGAAAACGGGCGTCGTCGGCCACTCGGCCGCCGTGGCGGCCGTGGCCACGGACTCGTCCCGGGGCTGCCGCGCCGGTATGGGGCCTAGGTCGCCGGCCAGGACGAGCGGGCCCCAGAGGATGGCCGCCCGGTCGGGACCGCCGGGCAGGGGCTCGAGCCAAAGGGCCTTGGGCAGGGCCACGGTCACAACGTCCCCCGTCCGCCATTTCCGGGACAGGCGGACATAGGAGCCGGCCGGGCCGGGATCCTGAACGGGGACCCCGTTGACCATGACCGAGAAGCCCTCCCCCGCCCAGTACGGGCGTCGGAGGGCGATGGTGAAGCGGCGCGGCCGCCGCGACCGTATCGTCAAACGGGCCTCCCCGCCTTCCGGGAAGGTCGTCGCCATGGCCAGGCGGACGCCGGCGGCGCGCCAGTCCGCCGTCGAGGGCGCGTAAAGGTTCACCCAGAGCGTCCGCCCCGATTCGTAATAGAGCCCGTAGCCGTGCAGGGCATGGCTCTCCATGCCCGACCCGACGCAGCAGGTGAAGTCCTCCTGCATGTCCTGGTATTCCCGGACGACCCCCTGGCCCACCGGGACCATGTAGCAGGTCGCGCCGTCGGCGGGGTCCATCGAGCCGAGGATGTGGTTGAAGAGGGCCCGCTCGTGGAAATCGGCGTAGCGGATCTGGGGATCGAGGGCGAACAGCGTCCGCGCCATCTTGATCATGTTGTAGACGTTGCAGGTCTCGGCCGTACGGCCCTCGATCATGTCGTCGAGCTTGTCCGGCTCGCCGAAGTACTCGTTCCGCCCGTGGCCGCCGGTGGCGAAACTGTGATGCAGGGCCACGCGGTCCCAGAAGAACCGGGCCGCGGCGCCGTCGGACGGGCGGCCCATGACGATGTAGCGGGCCAGCACGCCCAGGAGCTTGGGAACCTGGGTATTGCCGTGCTTGCCCCGCAGGATGTCCTCGCCCCGGGCCAGGGGCTCGACGATCGCCCGGTGCTCGAAGCGGTCGGCGAGAGCGAGCCAGCGCCGGTCGCCCGTGTCGGTAAAGAGGTCCACCAGGACCTCGTTCATGCCGCCGAACTCGGTCCCCAGCATCTTCTGGACCTGGGCGTCATCGAGCCGGGCCAGCACCCCTTCGGCCCAGGCCGCGAACCGCGTCTCGACCGCCAGGGCGGCCCGGCTCCCGGCGAAGCGGTAGGCGTCGCGCAGGCCGGCGAAGATCTTGTGCTCGACGTACCAGGGCGACCACATGCCGTTGAGGTCGAAGCCGGACGAGCGGATGTCGCCGGCGGCGATCTGGCCGTAGAGGACCTTTCCCGGCGTCCCGGCCCGGTCGGTCTGGGCGCCGATATAGCCGTCGCCGTGCTTGTCCTGGACGGCCCGCAGATCGGCCACGAGGGCGTCGGCCCGTTCCTTGAACCGTGGATCGCCCGTGGCCGCGTACATCAGGCTCACGCCGGAGAGGTAATGGCCGGCGATGTGGCCGGTCAGCTGGCGGTCGTCCCCGTCCCAGCCGCCGTATCCGGGGGCCTTGGGCTCGAGCCCGGCCGCCTTGCGGAGGAAGGCCATCATCCGGTCCGTCGAGAGCGCGAGCAGGTAGGCGGCGTCCTGGTCCTGGGCCTGTTTCAGCGGGCCTCCGGTCAGGCGCACGTCGCGGAGCGGCAGGGGGTGGGCCTTCGAGGCGACGGCCGGCTCGACCGGCCCGGAGGCGGCCGCCAGGGACAAGGGCATCATCACCAGGGCCGTCAGACGAACGAAATTCCAAGCGAACGGCTTGTTCATGATCACCTCGCTCGGCCGAAAGGTCGACCGTGTCTCATTATACTCTGCGGGCGCCGGGCCAGCCGCCGGCCCGCGATCAGGGCTTCAGGGCCACGGCCAGCATCTCGAAGTCGTCCGGCGTCAGCCGGTCCGAACGGCTGAAGGCGCCCAGCCTGGCGCCGAAGATCCCGGCCGAGGCGAACCCGGCCTGCTTGAGGAGCCAGGTCAGCTCGGAGGGGATGTACCAGCGCTCGTCGCAGTCGATCTCGATCGCGCGGCCGTGGTCGTCGCGGGCCTTGAGCCGGGAGCGCATGCGGAAGGTCATCAGGTCGAAGTCATGGGCCTCGGTGGCCGCCTCGGACTCGCCCTTGCTTTCGTTCTCGAACCGGCCGACCGACCGGTGCAGGGGAAAGAGGCCGTTGAGGGTGGTCATGACCAGCGTGCCCCGGGGGCGAAGGATCCGGGCCGCGCCGCGCAGGATCTCGAAGTTCATCTCGTCGGTTTCCATGAGCGGGAAGGCCCCTTCGCAGATCATGACGGCCAGCCCGAACTCCGGTCCGAAGGGCAGGGCCCGGGCGTCGGCGACCCGGAAGTCGGGGGCCACGCCGGCCGCTGCGGCCTTGGCCCGGGCCCGGTCGATCTGGGACGGCGACAGGTCGACGCCGGTCACCTTGTAGCCGCGGCGGGCCATCTCGATGGCATGCCGGCCGGTGCCGCAGCCGATGTCGAGGATGGGGACCGAGCGGTCGCCGTCGATCTCGGATTCGAAGAAGTCGCATTCGCCGGCCGTGCCCCGGGTGAAGGATTCCTTGTCATAGCCCTCGGCATAGTCGGCGAACAGGGCTTCGTACCATTTCATGGCGGCGCTCTCCGGGACGTCATTCCTGCGGGCCCGACGCCGGGCCGCCCGCGGGCGGCGGCAGCCGGGCGCGCGAACGGAAGATAGCCCGGAGCCGGGCGGGAGTCAAGCGCCCGCTTGCCGTCGGCAGCCTGCGCAGGGGCGAACCCGGCGCGAGATCGAGTCCAGGAGCCCGATGACGGCCGGGTTCACCACCTCGGGATGCTCGGCCCGGGGACAGCGGCCGGCTATTTCCACTTCTTCAGGAGGTCGTTCAGGCGCTTGGTCAGGCCGTCGAGCTCGAGGCCGCAGGCGTCGAGGCCCTTGACGCCCGCGCCGAGCTTGGCCAGCGGCTCCGAGATCCTGTCGCTGATCGCCGCCTTCAGGTCTCGCTCCAACCCCGCCATCTGGTCGCGGACCACCGCGCCGACCGCGTTCTTGAGAAGGTCGTCGATGTCCGACCTGACCTTGACGTCGAAGTTGTCCTCGGCGCCCGTGACCTCGGCCGAGACGTTCAGGTTGGAGACGGACAGGAGGGCCGTCCGGATGGCCGCGTCCACCCTTCCGGCCAGGCCCTGGCGCGCCGCCTTCTGCTCGACCGCCAGGCGGATCCCCCGCAGCCCGGCCGCGATCCTGGCGGAGATCGTCCCCTTCTCCAGGGTCGCGCCGACGTCCAGGTCCACCAGGCCTTCCGTCATGGTAACGGGCAGGGCCTGGCTCGTCGAGAGCGTCAGGCCGCTGGCCCGGAAACCCCGGACCCGGATATCCAGGACGTCCTTCCGCGTGGCGGGTCGGGTCCGATCGAAGACGCCTTCGATCAGGGCCGATTTGAGGCCCTTGAGGTTCTCGCCCGAGAAGCGGAACTTGAGCGGCCGGCCGAGGATATCCTGGTCGGGCGTCAGGTTCTCGATCCGGCCGGCGAAGTCCCCGGCCGGCAGGCTGATCGAGACGCTGACCAGGCGGGCCAGGAAATCGGGCAGGGGGTTGTCCTCGCGGAAGCGGACGTCCATCCCCTTGGCCCGGAGCGGCTTGACGACGTCCTTGCCCTTGACCTGGGTCTTGATCCGGTCGATGAGGGGCGCCAGCCGGTCGTTCCAGCGGAGCGCGGAAGAGACCTGGCCGGCGATCTTCCCGCCGAACAGGAGCCGGCTGATGTTGGCCAGCCCCGACGACGTCAGGGAATATTTCTCGATGAGCTTCCGGGCGTCGCCCGCGACCAGCCCGGGCGCGTCCGTGACGATCTGCCTGAGGGCGCCGGCGTCGGCGCTGAACTCGTCCTTGGCCGAGGCGATGACTTTGAGGTCCGCCCGGACCTGTTTCTGCAGGGCGACGACGTCCTTGGCCCCGCCGAGGATGTTGCCGAGCGAAGCCTTGCCCTTCCGGGCCTTGAGCTCCTCGTACATCTTCTGGTACTTGTCCGGGTCGGCGGCCGCCTTGAGCTCTTTGACCTTCCCGTCCCACTTGGCCCTGGCCTTTTCGCTCCGGTCGACGGCCCCGGTGATCAGCTGGAGCGACGGCAGGCCGGCCTTCTCCTCCTCGAAGACCTCCTTGACGTTGGGGATGACGAACGAGGGCAGCTCCATCAGCTGCTGGACGACGCTCGGCCCTTCGGACTTGGCGACGAACCCGGGGGTCCGGCGCGGCGAGTTCAGCTTGACGCCCTCGACGCGCATCTCGTCGACGATGATCTTGTGGCGGAGGGCGTTCGGGCCGTCCATATGGAAGGAGATCCGCCCGGCCTCGAAGATGTTGGTCGCCGGCGCGTTCGGATTCGTGACCTGGAGCCGCGAGAGGGTGACGCCCAGCGGCGAGAGCGAGACGCGGGCCGCGTCAAGATCGACTTCGGCGCCGACGATGGCCGCGCCGGTCTTCTCGACGGCCCGTTCGGTCAGGCCGTTGAGGAAGAGCAGCCAGAAGGCCGCCAGCAGGGCGCAGACGGCGAAGAAGACGGCGATGCCCTGCCAGCGGACGAGCCCCGATCTCTTCCGCTCCTTCCGCTCCTTCCGGCCTTTCCCGGCGGGCGCCGCCGGGGCGCTCGTCTCCGGCTCCTGGACCCTGGCGTTGTCCGGAGTCGTCATGACAGGCCTCCCCACTCCTTGAGGCTTTGGTATCGTTGATAGAGATCGTTGCCCTTGATGAGCTTCATGATCCTCAGCTTCTGGACCCGGGCGTAGACGTGCTTGCGGTAGTAGCGGACACAGGCGTTGAAAAGGAAGTAAAGCGGCACGAACAGGGCCAGGCCGGAGAAGAGGGCGCCCATGACGACCGTGTTGTTGAAGCGCTCGACCCGCCACATCGTGGCGTTATAGAAGGCCGTCCACAGCGTCTCCAGGCCGGGAACGGTCAGCAGGGCCAGGCCCAGCTTGTGGAACAGCGGGTCGAGGAAATAGCCGATGCCGGAGAAGAGAAACCCGCCCAGCAGGAAGGCCGAGAGGTTGATGCGGAAGAAAAGGATCAGGAACAGGATGACGACGTTGTGGACGCTGAACTTCGGCGTGAAGGCGACGATGACCGAGAAGCAGAGCCCCAGCGAGATCTGGGCCGGGTGCGTCTCGGAGTTGAGGACCTTGAGGATCTTGATGATGGCCTGGATCATGGGCGACACCTCCGGGGGTCGCCGAAATCATATGCTCCGCGCGGACGGCGTGTCAATGACCCCGCGAGGGCTCTCCCCCTCAGGACCTCCCGGAGGGCCGGCCGGCCGGCGCGAGAGGAAATCCCGGAAACGGGAGAAGTTTTCCGGTGCGTTGTTGACAACTTTCAAATAAGTGCTATGATGGCCGACTAAATGACCGAGAGTCAGAAATTGACCGGCGTCCAGATATGGCATACCGGCGCCGGGAGGGTAGGGTTCACCGATGAGCATCGCCGATCGCCGCGAACGGGACAAGAAGATGCGCCAGGACAGCATCATCGATGCTGCCGAGAAGCTTTTCTTCGTCAAGGGGTTCGGCGCCACGACCATCGACGAGATCGCCGAGGCCGCGGAACTGAGCAAGGGCGCGATTTACCTCTACTTTAAGAACAAGGAAGAGATCTACGTCGCTATCGCCCGCCGCGCCATGCGCCTCCTGATCGAGACGCTCCGCGAGTTCTCCGCCAAGGCTGCGACCGGGCATGACAAGCTCCGGGCCCTGGGTCAGGCCATGCTGACGTTTTACCGATCCCATCCCAACCATTTCAAGGCCATGTTCTATCAGAATCAGAGCGCTTCCCGTCCCTTCCCGGAGATCGACCGCACGGATCCCCTGGTCAAGACACTCGTTCGGGACAAGGAAGAGATCTTCGCCCTCAACCTCGACCTGGTCAAGAGCGGCATCGCCGACGGGACGTTCAGGGCCGGCGCCGATCCGGTCAAGACGACCCTCATCCTGATGGGCATGATCCTCGGCCTGATCCGCATGGCCTGCGTCGAGGAGCAGTTCCTGGCCGAGGAGTTCGGCCTGACCGGCGAGGACCTGATCAAGGAAGCCTTCGAATCCTTCGGCCCCCCGCCGGGGCCCCGGCCGGAGGGCCCGAAGGGGGCCTGGGCCCCTCCGCCCCGATCCGTCGAGACCGGCAGAATCATCACGATCCCTGGAGAACGAACCATGATCAATAGTTATACGGACCGTCCCGGGACCGCGGGAGATCCCCGCGGCAGAGAAAGGAGTACCTCCATGAGCCGCACGTCTTCGAATCCCAAGCTTCGCCGCCTGCCCGCGCTGGCCTTGATCGCCCTGGTCGCCCTGGCCGCCGCCTGCAAGTCCAAACCCATGCCGGCCGCCGGGCCCGCCGAGGTCGCCGTCGCCACGCTCCGGACGGAACGGCTGGCGTTGACCACCGAGCTGCCCGGCCGCACGTCGGCCTTCCTGGTCGCCGAGATCCGGCCCCAGGTCAACGGCATCCTCCAGAAGCGCCTGTTCACGGAAGGCGCGGACGTCCGGGCCGGCAGCGTCCTCTACCAGATCGATCCCGCCCCCTACCAGGCGGCCTTCGAGCAGGCCAAGGCCGCCCTGGCCGTGGCCGAAGCCAGGATCCCGGCGGCCCGCTCGCGCGCCGAACGGTTCAAGAACCTCGCCGCCATCAACGCCGTCGGCCAGCAGGACTATGACGACGCGGTCTCGGCCCTCCAGACGGCCGAGGCCGGCGCGGAGTCCGCCCGGGCGGCCCTGGAGAACGCCAAGATCAATCTCGGCTATACGCCCATCAAGTCGCCCATCTCCGGCCGCATCGGCCGTTCCAGCGTCACGGTCGGCGCCCTGGTCAACGCCTACCAGGGCGCGCCCCTGGCCGTCGTCCAGCAGCTCGATCCCATCTACGTGGACGTCATCCAGTCCAGCGCCGAGGTCCTCCGACTGCGGCGGGATCTGGAAAGCGGCGAGCTGCGGCAGGACCAGGAAGCCCAGAGCAGGGTCCGGCTGAAACTCGAGGACGGGACGCCCTACCCGCTCGAGGGCGCCCTCCAGTTCAGGGACATCACCGTCGACCCGACCACGGGATCGGTGATCCTGCGGGCCGTCTTCCCCAACCCCGACAAGCTCCTGCTGCCCGGCATGTTCGTGCGGGCGATCGTCGAGGAAGGCATTAACGACCGGGCCCTGCTCGTTCCCCAGCAGGGGGTCAGCCGCGACACGAAGGGCAATCCCTACGCCCTGGTCGTCAACGGCCAGGGACAGGTCGAGCAGCGGCCGCTCGAGCTCGACCGGGCCATCGGGGACCGGTGGCTCGTCGGCAAGGGGCTCGTTGCCGGCGACCAGGTCATCGTCGAAGGCCAGCTGAGGGTCCGGCCCGGCATGGCCGTTCAGATCGCCGCCCCGGCGGCGGCCCCGGCGGCGGCCAGCGCCGCCGCGAAATAGCCGGCGGCGGACCCGATTCGACGGAGATCCGAGATGATATCGAAATTCTTCCTGAAACGCCCCGTTTTCGCCTGGGTCATCGCCATCGCCATGATGGCCGCGGGCGCCCTGGCGATCTATATCCTGCCCATCGCCCAATACCCGCCGATCGCCCCGCCGTCCATCGCCATTTCCGCCTATTACCCCGGCGGCTCTGCGGAGACGGTCGAGAACAGCGTCACTCAGATCATCGAGCAGAAGATGACCGGCTTCGACAACCTGCTCTACATGTCGGCCACGAGCGACTCGTCCGGCGCGTCCCGCCTGGAGATGACCTTCGCCCCGGGCACGGACCCCGACCTGGCCTGGGCCCAGGTCCAGAACCGGCTCCAGATGGCCATGGCCAACCTGCCCTCGGTCATCCAGACCCAGGGCGTGACGGTGACCAAGTCCACCCGGAACTACCTGATGGTCATCGGCCTGATCTCCGAGGACGGCAGCATGGACGGCAAGGACCTGATGGACTACGCCAAGTCCAACCTGGAAAAGGTCGTCGCCCGCGTCCCCGGCGTCGGCGAGGTGTCGTCCTTCGGCTCCGACTACGCCCTGCGCGTCTGGCTCAACCCGGACAAGCTCACGGACTACCGCCTGACCATCGCGGACGTCATCGCCGCCCTGCGCTCCTATAACGTCGAGGTCTCGGCCGGCCAGTTCGGCGGCATGCCGGCGGTGCCCGGCCAGCGGCTGAACGCCTCGATCATCGTCCAGAACATGCTCCAGAAGCCCGACGAGTTCGCCCGCATTCCCCTGCGCACGAACCCGGACGGCTCGGTCGTCCGGATCAGCGACGTCGGCCGGACCGAGCTCGGCACCCAGTTCTACAACGCCGAGGTCTACTACAACAGCCAGCCGGCCGCCGGCGTGGCCGTCCGTCAGGCCGCCGGGGCCAACGCCATGAAGACGGCCGCGGCCGTAAAGGCCAAGATGGAAGAGATGAGCCGCTACTTCCCGGCCGGCGTCAAGGTCACCTATCTCAACGACATGACGCCCTTCATCCGGGTGTCCATCAACGAGGTCTTCAAGACCCTTATCGTGGCCGTCCTGCTGGTCTTCCTCATCATGTGGCTTTTCCTGGGCAACTTCCGGGCCACGCTCATCCCGACCATCGCCGTCCCGGTCGTCCTCCTGGGCACGTTCGCGCTGCTGGCGCTCTTCGGCTACAGCATCAACATGCTGACGATGTTCGCCATGGTCATGGCCATAGGCTTGCTGGTCGACGACGCCATCGTCGTCGTCGAGAACGTCGAACGGATCATGTCCGAGGAAGGGCTCTCGCCCCGCGAGGCGACGGCCAAGTCGATGGGCCAGATCACCAGCGCCCTCATCGGCATCGGCCTCGTGCTCTCGGCGGTCTTCGTGCCCATGGCCTTCTTCGCCGGCTCGACCGGCGTCATCTACCGCCAGTTCTCCATCACCATCGTCACGGCCATGATGCTCTCGGTCGTCGTGGCCTTGGTCCTGACGCCGGTCCTCTGCGCCTCGATCCTCAAGCCGGTCGCCGCCGGGCACGATACGTCCGAGTCCACCTTCCGTCTGCTGCGGCCGTTCTTCAAAAGGTTCAACCGCGGCTTCTACCGCCTGCGCGACTGGTACACGCGGCTGGTCGGCCGCGCGCTGACCAAGAGGAAGCGGTACGTCGCGGCCTTCGTCCTGATCGTCGCCCTCCTGGGCGTCATGTACCTCCGCATGCCGACTTCCTATCTGCCCGACGAGGACCAGGGCGGCTTGCTCTGCCAGGTGACCCTGCCGCGGGGCAGCACGTTCGAACAGACCAAGGCCGTCATGGGCCAGGTCCAGGACTATTTCGAGCGGAACGAGAAGGAGGCCGTCGAGTCGTGCATGGGCATCGTCGGCGCCGGGTTCGCCGGCAGCGGCCAGAACGTCAGCATGCTTTTCGTCAAGCTCAAGGACTGGGAGCTCCGCCAGGCCAAAGCCCTCCGGGTCAAGGCCGTCGTGAACAGGGCCAACGCGGCCCTGTCCCGGATCCGCAACGCCGCCATCTATGTCCTCGCGCCCGCGGCCGTGACCGAGCTGGGCATGACCTCCGGGTTCGACCTGGAGCTGCTCGACATGGGCGGCCTCGGCCACGAGGCCCTGACGGCCGCCCGCAACCAGCTTCTCGGCCTGGCGGCCCGTGACCCGCGGCTGACCGGCGTCCGCCCCAACGGCCTTGAGGACGTGCCGCAGTACCGGGTCGACGTGGACTGGGACAAGGCCGGCGCGCTCGGCGTGCCCATCAGCTCGATCCACAGCACCATCTCGGCCGCCTTCGGCAGCGCCTACGCCAACGACTTCATCCAGGGCGGCCGGATCAAGAGGGTCTTCGTCCAGGCCGACGCGCCCTACCGCATGCTGCCCCGTGACCTGGAACGCCTCTTCGTCCGGAACAACGCCGGCAAGATGGTCCCCTTCTCCGCCTTCGCGTCCGGCCGCTGGACCTCCGGCTCGCCGCGCCTGGAGCGCTACAACGGCTTCCCGGCCATGAACATCATGGGCCAGACCGCGCCCGGCGTCAGCTCGGGCGAGGCCATGAAGGCCATGGAGGAGGCCATCGCCAAGCTGCCGGCCGGGATCGGCTACGACTGGACCGGCCTGTCCTACCAGGAACGGCAGTCGAGCTCGCAGACCCTCCTGCTCTACGCCTTCTCCATCTTCGTCGTCTTCCTCTGCCTAGCCGCCCTCTACGAGAGCTGGGCCATCCCCATCTCGGTCCTGATGGCCCTGCCCCTCGGCGCGATCGGCGGCGTCATCGCCACCTCCCTCCGCGGCCTGACCAACGGGGTCTACTTCCAGATCGGCCTGCTGACCACCCTAGGCCTGACGGCCAAGAACGCCATCCTCATCGTCCAGTTCTCCAAGGCCCGCGTGGAAGCGGGCATGGACCTCATCCAGGCCACCGTCGAGGCCGCCAAGCTGCGGCTCCGCCCGATCCTCATGACCTCGCTGGCCTTCGGCTTCGGCGTCCTGCCCCTGGCCGTCAGCACCGGCGCCGGGTCGGGGTCGCAGAACGCCATCGGCACAAGCGTCCTCGGCGGCATGATCACGGCCACCGTGCTGGTGCTCGTCTTTTCGCCCCTGTTCTACGTCCTGATAGAGAAGATTTCCGGGCTCGGCCGGAACCGAGCGCCGCGCGAAGCGAGCTTCGCCGAGCAATCGAAGGAAGAGTAAGATGCGCACCAAGATCCTGTCCCTGGCCCTGGCCGTCCTCGTCCTGGGCGGCTGCACCATGATCCCGAAATACCGCCGGCCCGAGGCGCCGGTCCCCGCCGCCCTGCCGGCCGGCCCGGCCGCGACGGGCGGCTCCCCCGCCGCGCCGGCGGCGCCGGAGCCGGCCTGGCGGGAATTCTTCACCGATCCCGGCCTGCGCGGCGTCATCGAGCTGGCCCTGGCCAATAACCGCGACCTGCGGATCGCGGCCCTCAACGTCGAAAAGATGCAGGCCGTCTACCGGATCCAGCGATCCAGCCTGTATCCGAGCGCCGCGGCGGCGGGCGGCGCCGACAACTACAGGATCCCGCGGCAGATGTCCTCGACCGGCAGCGCCTATACGGTCGAGCAGTACAGCGTCATGGGCTCCGCGTCGTGGGAGCTGGACCTCTTCGGCCGCCTTCGCAGCCTCAAGGCCCGGGCCCTGAACCAGTACCTGGCCACGGTCGAGGGGCGGAAGTCGGCCCAGATCTCCCTGGTGGCGGCCGTCGCCGGCTCCTACCTGTCCCTGGCGGCCGACCGCGAATCGCTCGATCTGGCCAAGGCGACGCTCGAAGCCCAGAAAGCCTCTTATGCGCTGATCCGGAAAAGCCGGGAGGCCGGGGTCGCCTCGGACCTGACCCTGCGCCAGTCCCAGAGCCAGGTTGAAGCGGCCCGCGTCGACGTCGCCCGCTACACCGGGCTCGTGGCCGCTGACACGAACGCCCTGACGCTCCTGGCCGGGAGAGAGGTCCCGGCCGGCCTTCTGCCGGGCGGGCTGGCGGCGGTCGCCGAGCTGAAGGACGTCTCCGCCGGCCTGGATTCCGGCATCCTCCTCGAGCGGCCCGACATCCTGGCGGCCGAGTACCAGCTCAAGAGCATGAACGCCAACATCGGCGCCGCCCGGGCGGCCTTCTTCCCTCGCATCTCGCTGACCGCCGCCGCCGGCACCCTGGCGCCCGCCCTGGCCGGGCTGTTCGAGTCCGGGACGGGCTACTGGAGCTACGCGCCGCAGGTCGTCCAGCCGCTCTTCGCCGGGGGCTCCCTGGTCGCCGGCCTCAAGGCGGCCAAGGTCGACCGCGACATCGCCGTGGCCCAGTACGAGAAGGCCATCCAGACGGCCTTCCGCGAGGTCAGCGACGCCCTGGCCCTCCGCTCGGCCCTGGTCGAGCAGCTGGACGCCCAGCAATCCCTGGCCGAGGCCCTGGGCGAGAGCTTCCGCCTCTCCGAGGCCCGCTACAAAGAGGGCATCGACAGCTATCTCGGCGTCCTGGTGACCCAGCGGGCCTTCTACGACGCCCAGCGGGGACTCGTCGCGACCAGGCTGGCCCGCCGGGCCAATCAGGTCGCCCTCTACAAGATCCTGGGCGGAGGTTTGTGACCCCAGGCGCGGCGCCAAAGGCAGGCCGGGCGGCGTCGGGACCGGCGCCCTTCCCGGGCGGGAACGCGGCGAGTTGTCCGGGCAGGATTAAAAGAACGTTCCGCCGAGCCGGGTGACCCCCGACGACGCCGTGAACGCGTTCCCGGCCGTCCCGCCGGAGTAGCCGATATCCCCAAGGTAGAGGCCTCCGAAGACATCGTCTCCCGTGGCGGTCCCGCCCGTGTAGACGGTGTACGCCGTTCCGGTCGCGATCATCGGAGAGGATATGATCATCGTCTCGAAGGACCTGGGCACGAAGAAGGCGAAAACCACCGTCCCGGTGCCGGTCTTGAGGGCCATGGTCCTTTCGGCCGTCAGCCGGCCCATGACGACGACGTTCTGGGTGCAGGCCGAGGCGGTCGGCTGTCCGGTGTTGGCGGCGATCCCGACCAGGATCCCCCCGGTGATGGCGAAGGGATGCCCGGGCTCGCTGTCGAACGAGCCTTCCGCGCCGCTGGACTGGCCTATGGCCACGATGACGCCTCCGGAGATCGTGGTCGGACCGTTGGAATCCGACGCGTCGCCGGACTGGGCCTTCAGATAGACGTATCCGCCGCGGATCGTGATCGAATCTCCCGCGTTGATCCCGTCCTCGGTCGCGTTGACGACGATGTAGCCGCGGTTGATGACCAGGTCCGATTTCGCCTCGATCCCCTCGGGACTCAGGGTCAGGCCGTCGCCGTTGATGTCGTCGGGCTCCGGGGTCCCCGTCGTCGTGACGTCGATGACGCCGTTGTTGATGATGACGTCCGGGTCAGGGTTGTCCGACGGGTCGCCGGGCGTCACCGTCTCGTCCTCGTCGATATCCCAGCCGGCCGTGATGGCTTTGCCGACGGACGTGACGTTGATGCGCCCGCCGTTGACGACGATGTACCCTTTCCCGGCGCCGGCCGCGCCTTCCAGGCCCTCGACCCTGATCCCCTTGCTTTCGTCGCCGAGCGTCTCCCCGCGGGCGGCGACGGTCAGATTCCCGTCGTCGAAGATGAAGCCGTTCACAGATTGGACGGCGTTCTTGGCATTGACCGTGACGTTGAGCGTTCCGCCGCAGATCCGGATATAGTCCTTGGCGTAGATGCCGTGCTTGTAGTTCCCCGTCACGGTCGTCGTCCCGTCGCCGCTGAAGATCACGGTCCCCTTGCAGAACAGGGCGCCCTTCTTGTCCAGGACGCTGGAGGTGGCCTGGTCCGTCAGCGTGCTGGTTGTCCCGGCCGCGGAGACGATGAAGGCCTTCTTCGACGATTCCAGGTCGAGCGCCGGGCCCTGGGCGGCATTTATCTCGACGCCGTTGAGATAGAGCTGGTACTGGCTGGAGCTGTTGACGACGAGCGTCCCGCTCAATGACCCGGCCAGGTTGTATCTGACGCCGGCGGCCGTGGAAGTGATCGTTATGCCGTAATCCGTCTGGGCAACGGAAACCCCGGCGAGGGGCGATACGCCTTCCGGCGTGATGGTCTGGGTCGCCGGGTCGGCGGGATCGCCGGGCGATTTGGCGGTATTGGCGGTGAAATCGATGTCGACGGCATTGTCGAAAGCGTTGTTGGCCAGGATATCCGCCGGATCGTAATGATGGGCCGGAGGGTCCGCTTCGGCCGCTACGGAAACCGCGAAAGGCGCGGCGTCGATCGTTGTCGCCGGTTCGGAGGTGGTCCCTCCGGTATCCGGGTCGTCGGCCGATCCTCCGCCGCTGCTGCAGGAAAGGCAAAGCAGGCAAGAAATCATGGCCAGAGCGAGCGTACGCCTCATGGTTCTATTCTCCGTTGGGGATTCTCTACATTCGATTGGACACCGGCGGGGCCGAGGTTATTCCCGGGGGGCTCCGGCCCGGGACCCGCGGATCGCCCGGGCCCAGGCGTCATCGGATCTCGATCTTTTCGCCCAGGAACCTCGGCCGTTTCCGGAGAAGGACATTCAGGACCGCGTTGACCCGGGCCAGCCGCTCCCGGGCATGGACCTTGAGGCCGGAGGCTCCCCCGACGTCCCGGGCGTTGAAGCCGACCGCCTCCAGGCCCAGCGCCGCGGCGATGAAGATCGCCCGGCGGTTGTGGAATTCCTGCGAAATGACCGTGAAACGGGATTGGCCGAAGATCTCCTTGAGCCGGAAGACGGAGTCGTAGGTCCGGAAGCCGGCGTAATCCAGGAAGATATCGGCGTCCGGGATGCCCCGCTTGACCAGCTCCTGCTTCATGTCGCGAGGCTCGTTGTAGCTCGAATGGCGATTGTCGCCGCTGATCACGAGCTTGCGGACCTTCCCTTTCCCGTACAGCTCGACGGCCGCCGCGATCCTGTTGTCGAAATAGGGGTTCGGCCGGCGCGACCTCAGGTATTTCGAGGTGCCCAGGACCAGCCCGACCCGGTTCGCCGGGATGGCGTCGGAGCTGTCGTAGACGGCACCCCCCGTCCGGCCGTCGACCCAGGAGTTCGCGCCCAGGACCAGGATCGCGGCCAGGGCCAGGCCGGCCGGAACGGCCCGCGTCAGGACCAGCCAGATGACCCGCTTCCGTTTTCTCATCACGACGACCAGCCCGGCCTGATCCATCTTCCCGGCGGCGGGCCCGGCCGTCAGGCCTCGACCTCCTCGAACATGCCGGTCTTCCTGTTCTTGCGGACCTTGTCCCAGGGCAGGGCCCGGCCGTTCATGGCCACGTACACGCCGTGCGGCAGGACCTGGACGAAGGCCAGGGCCGCGCCGAGATTGAACAGCCCGTCGGAGGAGCCGAACTTGTAGGGTATCATGGCCCCGGTGAGGACGACGGTCTTGTCCAGGTTCGACTGGCCGAGCAGCCGGGCCGTGACCTCCATCCGGTCGGTCCCGTGGGTGATAAGGATGCGCTCGTGCGGCGCCGTCCGGCAGTTCTCGAGGATGCTCGTCCGGTCGGCGTCGGACATGTCGAGCGAATCGACCATCATCAGGGTCCGGACTTCGACCTTGAGGCCCGAACGCCCCAGGCGGAGCATCTCGCCGACGTGGGTGTCCTGGAAAAAGAGGTTGCCGCTGAGCTCGTCGTACTCCTTGTCGAACGTCCCGCCGGTTACCAGGATGCGGATGGTGCTCATGGGTGCTTCTCCAGCCTCCCCGCCGGCCGCCGATCGACGGCCGCGGGCGGCGCGCCGACCATGATATTCAAGCCTCCCCGGCCTGTCAAACCGGCGGGACGACCCCTCCACCGGGATAACGATTAACAATTTAACGGGGTTGGCGGCCAGGGTCTCAGGGACCGGGCAATTCTTCCGACAAGCGTTAAACCAGGGCTCGCCATAGACCCGCTAATTAGCTGTTTTATCATTATTATGTTGACATTCCGGTAATGCCAGGATACAATAATATGTTAAACGGGTTAGCCCAGAGGAGTGTCAGATGCCGCGTGAAAAGAACAAGAACAAGTTCGTCGGGATGCGCCTGAGCGAGGAACAGAACCAGGCCTTGAGCCGCCTCCAGAAGGACTCGAAGGCCAGCAAGAGCGACGTCCTGCTCCGGGGCCTGGAGCTCCTGAGCGAATACTACGCCCTGGGCCTGGACAAGCCGCCGCTGAGCCTCGACCTGCGCAGCCTCGAATCCGAGGCCATGCACCTGGCCGAAGCCATGAAGCAGGTCCAGGACAAGAAGCAGGCCGTCCGCCAGATGGTCCAGGAACTGGCCGACGTCGACCGGATCCTGGATAAGTACCAGGGCCGTAAGAACGCCCTGATCCAGGTGCTCCTCGACATCCAGGCCCAGAACCACTGGCTTCCCAAGCCGGCCCTGATCTGGGTTTCCGAGCGGCTGGACGTGCCCCTGGCCCAGATCTATCAAGTCGCCACGTTCTACAAGGCCTTCAGCCTGGAGCCCCAGGGACGCCACAACGTCCAGGTCTGCCTGGGCACGGCCTGCCAGGTCCGCGGCGCCAAACGCCTTCTGGACAACGTGATCGGCGTGCTGGGCCTCCAGCCCGGCCAGACCGACGCCGGCCAAAGATTCACCCTGACCACGGTCAACTGCCTGGGCTGCTGCGCCCTGGGACCGGTGATGATGGTCGACGGCCAGTACTACAGCAAGCCCGGTCTCAAGGACATCGAGCGGATCGCCGCGTCCTGCGATTGAGGCCCGAAAAGAGAGGCAATCATGTCGAAATTGAACTCCGCGGCCGAACTGAAGAAGTTCCGGCAGGACATCCTGGCCGGACGGGACGCCGATAAGCTCTGCGTGACCATCTGCCTGGGCACGGGCTGCCTGGCCTGCAAGGGCGACAAGGTCCATGACGCCTTCGTCGAGGAGATCCGCCGGCGGGGGCTCGAGGACCGGGTCGACATCCGGCGGACCGGCTGCCACGGCTTCTGCGAGCAGGGACCGCTGGTCGTCGTCTTCCCCAAGGAGATCTGCTATCTCAAGGTGACCCCGGCCGACGTCCCGGAGATCGTCGCCGAGACGCTCGTCGGCGGGAAGGTCGTCGAGCGCCTGCTCTACGCGGGCCCGGACGGCCGGAAGATCGTCCACGAGGGCGACATCCCGTTCTACAAGCATCAGACCCGGCTCATCCTCGGCCCCAACCGCCTGATCGACCCGACGCGCATCGAGGACTACATCGCCCTGGGCGGCTATTCCGCCCTGGCCAAGGCCCTCTTCGTCATGACCCCGGTCGAGGTCCTCGACGAGGTCAAGAGATCGGGGCTGCGGGGCCGCGGCGGCGCCGGCTTCCCGACCGGGACCAAGTGGGAGACGACGCGCAACGCCCCCGGCGAGCCGAAATACGTCATCGTCAACGCCGACGAGGGCGATCCCGGGGCCTACATGAACCGGAGCGTCCTCGAAGGCAATCCGCACAGCGTCCTCGAGGGCCTGATCATCGGCGCCTACGCCATCGGCGCCCATGAAGGCTTCATCTACGTCCGCCAGGAATATCCCCTGGCCGTGGCTAACCTGACCGTCGCCCTGGAACAGGCCCGCGGGCTGGGCCTGCTCGGCGACCACATCCTCGGCTCGGAATTCAGCTTCGACGTCACCATCCACCGGGGCGCCGGGGCCTTCGTCTCCGGCGAGTCCAGCGCCCTGATGACGGCCATCGAGGGCCGGGTCGGCGAGCCGAGGCTGAAATACATCCGGACGGCCGTCAGCGGCCTCTGGGAGAAGCCGACCAACCTGAACAACGTCGAGACCTGGGCCAACGTGCCGGCCATCGTCTCCAAGGGCGCCGCCTGGTTCAACGGCATCGGGACCGAGGGCAGCAAGGGCACCAAGATCTTCTCCCTGGTCGGCAAGGTCCGGAACACCGGCCTGGTCGAGGTGCCCATGGGCATGACCCTGCGCCAGGTCATCTTCGACATCGGCGGCGGCGTCAGCGGCGGCAAGGAATTCAAGGCCGTCCAGACCGGCGGCCCGTCCGGCGGCTGCCTCCCGGCCGGGCATCTCGACCTGCCGGTGGATTTCGAGGAGCTGGACAAGGCCGGCTCGATGATGGGCTCCGGCGGCATGATCGTCATGGACGAGGACACCTGCATGGTCGACACGGCCAGGTACTTCGTCAGGTTCCTGTCCGAGGAATCATGCGGCAAGT
Organism: Acidobacteriota bacterium; assembly: GCA_022711665.1. GTDB lineage: Bacteria > Acidobacteriota > Aminicenantia > Aminicenantales > Saccharicenantaceae > RBG-16-66-30. The sequence continues at coordinate 432,880 of JAKLEN010000002.1, forward strand.
GCGTGCCCTGCCGCGAAGGGCTGAAGCAGATGCTCGGCCTGCTCGACAACATCTGCGCCGGCCGGGGCCGGGACGGCGACATCGAGCTGCTCGAGGAGCTCGGCGAGGTCATGACCGAGGCCTCCCTCTGCGCCCTCGGCGCCACGGCCGCCAATCCCCTGCTCTCGACGCTCAAGTACTTCCGCGGCGAGTATGAGGCCCATATCAAGGAGAAGCGCTGCCCGGCCGGCGTCTGCAAGGACCTCATTCGCTATTACATCGTTCCCGACAAGTGCCAGGCCTGCCAGATCTGCGCCAGGAGCTGCCCGGCCGGGGCCATCGCCGGGGACAAGGGCCTGGTCCACGTAATCGACCAGGCCAAGTGCACCAAGTGCGGCGTCTGCCTCGAGGTCTGCCCCTCGCGCTTCGGCGCCGTGACCAAGATCTCCGGCCGGCCGGTGCCCGCGCCCGTCGCCGCCGGGACCAAAGTCCAGAAGAGAAAGTGAGCCAGCCATGGAAACGATCACCCTAGAGATCGACGGCAAGAAAGTCGAAACGGCCAAGGGGACGACCCTGCTCCAGGCCGCCCGCAAAGCGGGGATCGACATCCCGACCCTCTGCCATGACGACAGGCTGGCTCCCTACGGCGCCTGCCGGCTGTGCCTGGTGGAGATCAGCAGGAACGGGCGGAAGCGGCTGGTCGCTTCCTGCGCCTACCAGGCCGAGGAAGGCCTGGTCGTCAGGACCGAGACCGAGAAGATCGTCCGGATCCGCCGGATGATCGTCGAGCTGCTCCTGGCCGTCTCCGCGACGGGCCCGCTGCAGGCCCTGGGCCAGAAGTACGGGCTCAAGGAATCGAGGTTCAAGGGCGGCCAGCCCAAGTGCCTGCTCTGCGGGCTGTGCGTCCGCTACTGCGCCGAGGTCAAGAAGAACAACGTCACGTGCTTCGTCGGCCGGGGCATCGAAAGGGACGTCGTCTTCCTCTCGGACCTGTCCCACACCCTCTGCCCCGTCTGCCGGGAGTGCCTGCCGCTCTGCCCCAGCGGCACCCTCTATTCGCTCTACCTGAAGGGCTACAACGGCGCGCCGGAGCCCGGCTCGAACAAGGGCGTCTGACCCCGTCGCCGCCGCGCCAGGGAGCCCGGAAAGGGGCGAAGAACCCTACTTGAGGGCCCCGGGGATGTCGGCGGCCGGAACGACCTTGGCGTAGCTCCCGTTCAAGGCGGCGAGCACGGCCGCCTGGATCGAGGCGGCCGGGACGGTCCGGCCGTGGAGCGTCAGATCCCGGGTGGCGCAGGCGTCCTCGATGAGGACGATGTCATAACCCAGGTCCGCGCCCGCCCTGACGGCGGCCTCGACGCACATGTGGGTCTGCATCCCGGCGATGACCAGCGTCTTGACGCCCCGTTCCTTCAAGAGCTCCTGGAGCCCCGTTCCGAGGAAGGAATTGAAGGAATGCTTGACCACGACGGGCTCGCCCGCCAGGGGCGCGACATTGGCCTGGATGGCCAGCTGCGGGTCCGTGACACCCGGTTCGAACCGCTCGATCCCCCGGGGCATATGCTGGACATGGATCACCGGCAGCTTCCTGGCCCGGAAAGCCTCGAGCGCGGAGCGGGCCTCGAGGCTGGCCGCCACGCTCCCGACGAGCGGGATCCGCCCGCCCTCGAAATAGAAATTCTGTATATCGATGACCAGAAGGGCCGGCCGATCGAACGCGGCCGGCGGCGCCGGAACCGATTGTCCGGCCGCGGCGGCGGCCAGGAAAAGACATCCGCAAAAAGCCGCGATGATCTTCATGTTGGGGCCCTCCCGAAGCGTCATGTTCCCTGCGCCGGCGATCATACAACAAGCTCCCGCCGCCGGCAAATCGCTTCCCGGGCCCGGCGGCAGCCCGGCAACCGCGGTCGAACCCGGCGCCGTCCCCGGATGCCTGGGATCCCATTTTCCCGCTTCCGCCAACGCGCCGTTTTATTGATTTGACAAGGCCGGGGATTCCTTTAGAGTGGCCCTATGGCGAAGTTCGATGAGCGCGTCAACATACTGGGGCTGAGCCGCCGGGCCTACGAGGAGGCGGCGGATCTCGAAGGACGTTCCCGGGCCCTGGGCCGGCTCTACAGGCAGGTTTTCGCCGAGGGCCGGTTCGAGCCGGGGTCCGCGGCCATCGCCAAGGAGGCCGCCGCCCGGCTGGCGGCCCGATTCGAGGTCAGGCTGCCGGCCGTCGAGAGCGTCGTCGAGGAGGAAGGCCCCCTCGGGACCACGGCCAAGGCCCTGCTCCGGCTGGCCGACGGCGAGCGCGTCGAATGCGTGCGCATCCCTACGGCCCATCGCGGCCCCGAACCCGCGCCCGCCGCCCTGTGCGTCTCCTCCCAGGTCGGCTGCCGCATGGCCTGCGCCTTCTGCGAATCGGGCCGGCGGGGCCTGGCCCGGAACCTCCGGCCCGAGGAGATCGTGGGCCAGTACGCGGCCGCCCGCCTGAGCCTGGGCTGGGACATCGGCAAGATCGTCTTCATGGGCATGGGCGAGCCCCTCGACAATTTCGAGGGCCTGGCGGGGGCCCTGGCGGTCTTCCTCGACGCCTCCGGTCCCGCCTTTGCCCAGGAGAACCTGACGGTCTGTACCGTCGGCCTGCCCCGGGGCATCGCCCGCCTCAAAAGCCTCGGCCTGAAGCGCCTCAATCTCGCGGTCAGCCTCAACGCGCCGGACGACGGGCTTCGCAGCGAGCTCATGCCGGCGAACCGGGCCGTGGGGCTCGAGGCCCTGGCCGCCGCGCTTCGTCTCTATCCCCAGCGCCGCAATTTCACCCTGGCGGTGAACTACTGCCTCATCCCGGGCCGGAACGACGGCCGGGGCGCGGAACAGGGCGTGGCCGCTTTCCTCCGGGCCGCGGCGCCGCCCGGCCGGGCCTTCGTCAACCTCATCCCCTACAATCCCGGCTCCGCCGCCATCGGCCGCGCCCCGAACGAGGCCGAGATCGAGGATATGACGCGCCGTCTCCTGGCGGCCGGGGTCCTCGTCAAGCTGCGAAGCCCCCGCGGCCGCGGCCTCATGGCAGCCTGCGGCCAGCTCGGGCGCGTCAAAGGCTAGCCGGGGCGCGCTCGCCGGCCATTTGCATAAGGGGCGCCCCCTTGCATACAATGGGCCGGGTCCCGGCCGCCGCCGGGCCATGTCCCGCCAAGGAGGAGTTCATGAAAAAGCCGTTGAACGCGTTCGCGGGCGTCGTGGGCGCCCTGGCCCTGCTCGTCCTGGCCTCGCCCCTGGCAGCGCAAATGGACAACCTGACGAACCTGAGCGTGGAATGGATGAGGATGCCGGCGCGCAACGCCGCCACCGACGCGGCCGACATCGTCGTCTACAACCCGGCCGGCCTGGTCCGCCTGGGCGACGGCTTCCACCTGGACATCGGCAACCAGAGCCTGATGCGCAAGCCCCGCCACGCCTACAGCCTGGGCGAGGTCGAGCGCTCCTTCGGCCAGGACGGCATCGACGCTTTCCTGCCCAATCTCTACGCCGCCTACGTCAAGGGCCGCTGGGCGGCCTACGGCGGGATCTACATCTCCGGCGGCGGCGCCGTGGCCGACTATCCGGAGGGGTCCCTGTCCCTGGACCTGATCACCGCGCTGGTCTGGGGTTCCCCGATCCTGGACGAATACGGCCAGCCCACGGGCCTGCTGTACCAGGACATCTACCCGGGAGCCGGGGGCTGGCGCCTGAAGGCCTCGTCGTACTATCTCACCGGAACGATCGGAGGCGCCTACGCCCTCACCGACACCCTGTCGGCGTCGGCCGGCGTGCGCTATGTCAGCGCCGTCAACAAGACCAAGCTGGGGCTGACCCTGGTTTCCGGCAATCCCCTGGATTTCCCCGACCTGCCGCTGGCCTACGACGTCAAGGACACGGCCTCGGGCCTGGGCTTCGTCCTGGGCCTCCATTATGCCGTGACGCCGAAGCTCGACCTGGCCGCCCATTACGAGAGCCGGGTCAAGCTCGACTTCGAGACCTCGATCGTCCGGGACGACTTCGGCCTGGCCGTGGACGGGGCCAAAAACCGGCGCGACCTGCCGGCCGTGCTCTACCTGGGCGCCGGCTATCAGTTGACGGCCAAGCTGCGCCTGCTGGCCGATTTCAACTATTATTTCCAGAAGGACGCCGATTGGGGGCTGGCGGCGGAGGACCTGGGCTGGTCGAAGATCGCCGGCGATTGCTGGGCGGCCGGCGTCGGCCTGGCCTGCGCCCTGACCGAGCGCGTCGAGATCAGCGCCGGCACCGTCTTCACCAAGTTCCTGTTCGACGACAAGCCGCTCTACTACACGCGGCTGGGCGAATTCGAGGCCCCCAAGGGCGACAACTGGAACAACGGCGTCGGGATCGCCTTTAAGGCCGCCAAGGCCTTGACCTTGAACCTGGCGCTGGGGGGGACGTTCTGGAAAAAAGCCACGGTCCCCTCGCTCCTGGGAGCGCCCGTCGAGGTGACGGCCCACGCCTACTCCCTGTCGATCGGAGCCGCTTTCGACTTCTAGGGCTCACCTCGGCCGCCGGGGGATCCGCTCCCGCCGGCGGCGAGCCGGCGCGCTCAGTCCGCCCGGCCGAGATAGGTCCGGAACCACTCCAGGTTCCGCCTTCCGGCGTCGATGATGAGGCGCGGCTCCTGGAGCCCGTGGCCCTGGCGCGGATAAACAATCATCTTGACGGTCGTCCCCTGCCGCTTCAGGGCGTTGTAGAGCTCGTAGCCCTGCCCGACTGGAACCCGGGGATCCTGCTCGCCGTGCTGGATCAGGGTCGGGGTGGTCGCCCCCTTGATGTTGAACATGGCCGAGTGCTTCCGGTAGACTTCCGGGTCGTCCCAGAATTCGGCGCCCATGGAATCGGGCACAAAGCCGGGGATGTCCGTCGTCCCGTTGAAGCTCATGAGGTTGGTCACGGCGGCGCCGATCGAAGCCGCCTTGAACCGCCGGGTCTGGGAGATGATCCAGGAGCTCATGAAGCCGCCGTAGCTCCAGCCCATGACGCCGAGCCGCCCGGGATCGGCCAGGCCCATGGCGATGACCTTGTCCACCCCGGCCATGAGGTCCCGGTAATCCTTGCCGCCCCAGTCCTTGTGATTCGCGAACCGGAGCTCCCGGCCGTAACCCGAGGATCCGCGGATGTTGCACCGGAGCACGGCCCAGCCCTCGGCGGCGAAGGCCGCGATGGGATAGACGTTCCGCGCCGCGATGCAGCTCTGAACGAAGACGCCGGTCGGCCCGCCGTGGACGACGAGGGCCAGGGGGTAGCGCCGGCCCGGCTGGCAGCCGACGGGGTAAGTCAGCAGCCCCTCGATCTCGAGCCCGTCCGGGGCCTTCCAGCGGATGATCTCCGTCCTGCCCAGCGGATGCCTGGGCGCGCCGGCGTTGGCCCGGCTGACCTGGACCGGGGCCCATGTCCCGACCGGCGTCACGAAGGCCTCGGGGGGAGAATCCCAGGACTCGACCGACAGCCCGAAGAAAGCTCCTCCCCTGCTGAAGGTCGCCTGGAAGACCCGGTCCGTCCCGGGGCTCAACGCCACGGGCGCTCCGCCGTCCACCGGGACGAGGCCGAGACGGGAGTAGGTGCGCTCCGTTTCGGTGTAATAGATCCCCCGGCCGTCCGCCGACCAGCCAAGGAGGTTCGGCCGCTCGTCGTAGGAAGGCGCCAGGACCTTGGCCGCCCCGCCTGAAACGGAAGCGATCGCGATCCGGTTCGCGAACCTCCAGGTCGGGGGGACGATGCTGCAGCTGAAGGCGATCCATTTTCCGTCGGGCGACCAGAGGGGGGTGGTCTCGGCCGCCGGCCCGGCCAGGAAGGGCCTGACTTCCGCCGCGGCGACGTCCACGATCGAGATGTCGGACTTGGCCCAATCATCGGCGCTCGTCGTGGGCGTATGGGCGAAGACGATGGACCGGCCGTCCGGGGACCAGTCCCAATCGCCGACGGAGAACGGCCCCCGGGTCAGCCTCTTCGCCTCCCTCCGGCCGCCGCCGTCTCCGGCGACGGGGATGACCCAGATATGGTTCGTCCTGTCGTTCTCCCCGACGACCCGGGCGTCGTCCTTCGCCAGGCGATCCTTCTCCTCCCGGTCGCTCGGGGCCTCGGCCATGGTGAAGGCGATCAGGGCGCCGTCGGGCGACCAGGCGAAGCCGCCGACGCCGGACTTGACGTCGGTCAGCTGCTCGGCCTCGCCGCCGTCGGCCCGGATGAGCCAGATATTGGCCCGGCCCGAGCGGCTCGACGTGAACGCGATCCAGCGCCCGCAGGGCGACCAGGCCGGGTTCGTCGCCGACCTTTCGCCGAAGGTGAGCTGGAAGCCCGCCGAGCCGTCGGCGGCGGCCAGCCAGAGGTGGGTCAGGAACTCGCTCTTGTCCCCGGTCATGACGGCCGAGGTCACGGGGTAGATGACCCGTTTCCCGTCGGGCGATACCTGGGCCGCGCCGACGGACTTGATCTTCATCATCTCATCGGGCGTCCACTGGGCAGCCAGGGGCGCCGCGATCAGGGCGAGCCCAAGGCTCAGAAGGGCAAGGCGACACGGCCGGGGACTGGACATGAGAGACCTCCTGGAGAACATGACCGGGAGTTTATCATCCGCCCGGCGGAGGTCAACCGCCTTTCGGAGGGCTTTACGGCCCACCACTCGGCGGGAGAAGCTGCTTCAGGATCTTGACCGGCGCCTTGGCCGGGCCCGGCGCAAGCTCCCGGAAGGCCGCCGGGGGCGGGCCGCAACGGCCGCCGCCCCCGGCGCTCTTTATCTTCGTCGAGGCTACTGCTTGACGAGCTCGACGCGCCGGTTCTGGGCCCGGCCCTGCGGCGTGTCGTTGGATTCGACCGGCTTGGAGGCCCCCAGCCCGGCCGTGGCCAGCCGGCCGGCGTCGATCGCGAACTGCGACGCCAGGACGCTCTTGACCGCCTCGGCCCGCCGCTTCGAGAGATCGAGGTTGTGATCGGCGCTGCCCACCGAATCCGTGTGCCCCTCGATCAGGAGCTTCAAGGCCGGGTTGGCCTCCAGCCCCTTGGCGATCATCCTCAGGACCGGGGCCGACTCCGGCTTGATCTTGTCGCTGTCGGTGTCGAACAGGATGCCGCGGGTGACGTAGCGGCCGGACGACATGATGATCTTGCTGAAGTCGGGCGACGATTCCGCGGCGCGGAAGAGCTGGAAGCCGACATACCCTGCCGGATCGTTGCCGCCGGGGCCGTCGACATAGGCCTCGATCCTGCCCAGTTCGGGGAATTCGATCTGATTGACGTCTATGATCCGCTCGCTGTTGATGTAGTAGCGCAAGCGGCCGTTCTGCAGCCACAGGGCCTGCTTGACGGGCTTGGTCCAATCCATCGGGATCTGCTGGCTGGACAGCTCCTCGCTCCCTTTCCGGATGACCAGGGAGAGATTCGAATAGTTCACGGAGGTGATGATCTCCAGGAGGCCCGCGCCGGCCTTGTCGTGGAATTTCCACCAGACCCTGCCCCCGTGCCCCTTGTAGGCGACGTCGGCCTCCACGGTGAAATTGGCCGGCAGGCCGGTCAGGTTGGGCGACATCGTCATGTTCCGGGCCGTCATGGTCAGCTGCCGGACTCCGCCTCCAACGCGAAGCTCGGCCGTCCCGCCCCGGACCTTCCAATGCGGCGGCGGCTCGTCCGCGCCCATGTCGGAGAAATCGTCGTAGAAAATGACCTTGTCTCCGGGGACGAAGTCGACTTTCACGGCCGTCAGGTTGGGCTGGCCGGCGGCGGCCGCCGGGGCGGCCGTCTGGACCGCGGCCTGGGCGTTCTGGGCGGCCGGGGCCGCGTTCGGGGCCAGGCCGGCCAGCTCCGCTCCGCCGCGGGACTTGGCCGTCAGCGTGATCTTGCAGCCGGGAGCCAGGGTCAGGCTCGGCGCGTCCGAAGAAAGATCGATCGACATGATGGCTTCGGCGGCGCGGGACGCGGCCCCGACGGCCGCTCCCTTCCGGCCGCCGAGCAGGCCGCCGATGGCCCCGCCGGCCCGGCCGATGCCGGACGCCTTGACCGGGCTGGCGCTCTTGCGGATGGCGTTGCCGTTCTCGTCGACGTCGACCTGGCCCCTGGAGTTGGCGATGGACCGGATCTCGGAGGAGACCGGGACGGCCTGGCCGGCGTGGCGCAGGGTCTCGAAGCTGAGCTTCAGGACCGCCTTGCCGCCGCCCTGCTCGACGCCGGCGACCTTGCCTTCCAGGATATCCCCCTGGAGGGCCGCGGGGGCGATGACCCGGCTGGACACCAGGTCGCCCTTATGGCTTGTGCCCGTGCCCACGGCGTTCATCAATTCCACTTGAAGCTGCAGCTCCTGGGCGTGGGCGGCCGGGACGAGCAGCAGCGCGCAAATCAACAATGTCCACTTGGATCGCAAGAATGACCTCCTTATGGCGCATCCGAATTCGCAGCGCCGGATTGAATGACGGACTATAGAAGAGTCCGGGCCCCGTGTCAAACGAACGGCGGGCCGGACGGCCCGCCGGGACGCGATCCCGGCCGGATCGTCACGGCGCGGCTGTAACGCCCGCCCGGGGGTCCGCGTATTCCCGTTGAGAAACAGGTCCGGAGACGCCCCGGCGGCGGAGCGCGATCCCGGGAATGGAGCTTGAGGCATGAACGGGTCCGTCAACATCATCGAAACGCGGGGGCTGGTCCGCAGGTTCGGGGCGCTGACCGCCGTGGACAGGATCGATCTCGACGTTCCGGCCGGCTGCATCTACGGCTTCCTCGGCCCCAACGGCGCCGGGAAAACGACGACCATCCGGCTGCTGCTGGGTCTCATCCGCCCGGACGCCGGCGAGGTCCGGCTCTTCGGAAAGCCCCTCCGGGGCTTCCGCCGGGAAAGCCTGGCCAGGACGGGCTCTCTCGTGGAGCAGCCGTCCCTGCACCCGCACCTGACGGGACGGGAGAACCTGGAGATCGTCCGCATCCTTCGCCGCCGGCCCCGCAAGTCCGTCGACAAGGCCCTGGCCGTCGTCCGCCTGGAGAAGGAGGCCGATCGTTTGGTCGGGACCTATTCCCTGGGCATGAGGCAGCGCCTGGGGCTGGCCGTCGCCGGCCTGGGAGACCCCGAGCTGCTCATCCTGGACGAGCCGACCAACGGCCTGGATCCGGCCGGCATCCGGGAGATCCGCCTGCTCATCCGCTCCCTGCCCGGGGAGCTCGGCATGACGGTCTTCCTGTCCAGCCACCTCCTCAGCGAGGTCGAGCAGGTCGCGAGCCACGCCGGGATCGTCGACCGCGGCCGGCTGGTCTTTCAAGGGAAGATGGCGGACCTGGCGGAGATGAAAGGGCCGGGCCTGGAGATCAGGGCCCGGCCCCGCGACAAGGCGCGCCTCCTGTTGGCCGAGGCCGGATACGAGTCCGTCGAGCGGGATGACGGCGCCCTCCTGGTCGCGGACGCCGACGAGGCGGCCGCGGCCGCGCTGGCCCGGAGGCTCATCGAGGCCGGGATCGACGTGTCCCACCTGGCGCTGAGGCGGGCGACGCTAGAGGACGTCTTTCTGAAGATGACCGGAAACGGCGGCGAAAGGAGCTCGTCATGAATTCTTTCCTGCGCATCCTGCGCGTCGAGATCCTCAAATTGCGCAGGACCCTGGCGCTCGTCCTGGCCGGCGTCACCCCCCTGGTCGTGGTGGTCCTTCAGTGCTTCCTCGTCCTGCACATGAAGGAGAAGTCCCTGGCCCCCGGGGCCAACAGCTGGGAAGCCGTTTCGACGGCCATCCTCTTCTGGGCCGTGCTGATGCTCCCCCTCTTCGTCACGCTGATAACGTCCCTCCTGGGGCAGATGGAGCACAACGGGGACCAATGGAAATCCCTCTTCGCCCAGCCGGTCCGCCGCGGCGGGGTTTACGCGGCCAAGATCCTGGTCGCGACCGGCCTCGTCCTGGCCGCCCATCTCGTCCTGGCCTGCGGCATCTTCCTCGCCGGAGCGGTACTACATCTCGCTTTCCCGCGAACGGCCGCCGGGCCGATCCCTTGGGCGCAGGTCTCTCTGACGGCCGGGAAAGCGTTCCTGGCCTCCTGGTTTGTCATCGCCGTCCAGGCCTTTATCGGGCTCCGCTGGAAGAGCTTCGTGGTCGCCGCGAGCGCCGGGATCGTGGCCACGATCACCTCGGTCCTGATGATCAATTCCGATCGCTGGAGCCGGTTCTTCCCCTGGTCGCTTCCGGCCATCGCCGCCAGCAAGGCCGGGACGGCGCCGGGGTACGCGGTCGCGCTGGGGATCGCCGGCGGGCTGCTGGCGGCCCTTCTCGGCGGCCGGCTGTTCGTCCGCCGGGACGTGATCTGAACGGCCAGGCTAGACGCCGGGCGGCAGCTTCCCGGCCATCAGCTCGCGGTGGCTGAAGGTCCGCCCGTCGACGACGAACGTCCCGTCCCCGACGGCGTGGAAGGTCCGGCGCTCCTTCCGCGCCGGATCGATCCAGGCCTCGACGGCGTCCAGGACGAAGATGTCGTGCCGGGCGATGTGGTCGGCGACGCGGCATTCGATATTGGCCAGGCACTCCTTGACCAGCGGCGCCCGGACCGACCGGGCCTTGAGCGGCGTCAGCCCGAATTCCGCGAACTTGTCGGTGTCCCGCCCGGAGCAGGCGCCGATGCCGACGACCTTGCGGGAAAGATCGACCGTCGGAACGGCGATGACGCATTCCCGGGTCTTCATCAGGGCCTCGCAGGAGAAGTTCCAGGACCCGGTCAGCAGGGCGAACCGCGGGGCGAAATCCATGACCATGTGCCAGGAGATCGTCATGATGTTGGGCCTGCCGCCGGCGGCCGTGGTCACCAGGACGACCGGGCCCGGCTCCAGCAGCATGAAGGCCTTTTTCAGGGGAAGCCGCTTCATCGGACGCCCTCCTACTTTCCTGCCTTCTCGACCACGGCCAGCCCGCCCAGGGAGGTCTCCTTATAGGCCGGACCCAGGTCCCGGCCGGTCCGCTTCATGGCTTCGACGACCTCGTCGAAGCTGATCCTGTGCCTCCCGTCCGAGAGCAGGGCGAAGGTGCCGTGGTCCATGGCCCGGGCGGCGGCCAGGGCGTTGCGCTCGATGCAGGGGATCTGGACGAGCCCGGCCACGGGATCGCAGGTCAGGCCCAGATGATGTTCCAGGCCCATCTCGGCGGCGTACTCGATCTGCTGCACCGTGCCGCCGAAGAGGAAGGCGGCCGCCCCGCCGGCCATGGCGCAGGCCGTGCCGATCTCGCCCTGGCAGCCGACCTCGGCGCCGGAGATGGAGGCGTTCTTCTTGACCAGCGTCCCGATCAGCCCGGCCGTGGCCAGGGAATTGATGACGTCGTTGTCGGAGAACTTGTGGAACTTGGCCAGGTACAGGAGCACGGCCGGCAGGACGCCGGCCGAACCGCAGGTCGGGGCCGTGACGATCCGCCCGCCGGCGGCGTTCTCCTCGGCGGCGGCCAGGGCGTAGGCGTAGAGCATGCCCCGGCGCCGGACCGAGCGGTTGAACGAACGGGACTTCATGGCATAGGCCCGGGCCTTCCGCGGCAGATGGAGGGCGCCCGGCAGATCGCCCTCGCAGGCCAGCCCGCGCTTGATCTCGCTCTTCATCACGGACCAGACCTCGCCGAGGTGGTCCCGGACCCCGGGCGCCTCGAATTCCCCGGCCGCCTCCCACATCTGCCGGTTCTTCTTCCCGCAGTAGGAGAGCAGGTCCTCCATGTTCGCGAAGGGATAGACGCGCGCCTCCTCGCGATCGAAGGAATCGTCGATGACCTTGCCGCCGCCGACGCTGTAGGCCGTCCAGGACCCGGCCGGGCCGCCGTGCTCGTCCAGGGCCGTGAAGGTCAGGGCGTTCGGATGTTTGGGCAGGAAAGTGTCCGGCCGGCTCAGGATCTCCAGCTTGCGGCCGGCGAAGGCCGCGGCGAGGACGTCATAGGTCAGGTGGCCCTTGCCCGTGGCCGCCAGGCTGCCGAACAGGGTGATCGTGTAGGCGGCGGCCGCGGGGAAGCGCTCGAGGAACATCTCGGCCGCTCGGCGCGGCCCCATGGTATGGCTGCTCGACGGGCCGTAGCCTATGCGGTAGATTTCTTTAATGGATTCCATGCCGGGGTCCCTCAGGCGAGAATGACTGCTTAACTATAGCAGGCGGGCGGCGGGGCCGCAAGGGCCGCCGGCCGGCCCGGCGGCCTCGGCGCGGGAACGATCGCATTGACACCGGCGTCGCGTCTGCGTACAATCCCCGGGATCATCGGCGTCGCGGACGCCGGCCCGATCGCGCCAAGCCCGACAAGGAGGAACGGTGACAACCACATCCCTTTTTCGCATCCTGCGGACCTTCATGCTCGTCGCGCTGCTCGTCGGCCTTCCCCTGGCCGGTTCGCTCGCGGCGCAAGGCAAGATAGACGCCTCCCGGCTGCTGACCAAGGAGGAGGCCGGAGAGATCCTGGGGACGACCATCCTGGTCGTGAAAACGGGCGGGGACGGCGTCGGCTATTCCTCGGCCACATACGTCACGTCCGACGGTTCGACGATCGTCGTCCTCGTCCAGCCGTCGCGGGATGCGGCGGCCGCCCAGGCGGTCTTCGACAAGAACAAGGGCACGTCCAAGTCGACGTCCGGCGTCGATCCCGAGCCGGTCGCCGGCCTCGGCGACCGGGCCTTCTGGGCCGGGGGCCGGGCGAACACGCTCGCCGTCGTCAAGGGCCGGTACTGGCTTAGCGTCGCCATGTTCCTGATCGACTCTCCCAAGGAGCCGGCCAGGAAGCTGGCCGCCAAGGTGCTCGAGCGCCTGTCCTGACGGAGGCCCCGGACCGCCGGGACCGCGGCGGGGCGGCGACGACGCCCCGGGTCACTTTTTCGCGGACAGCCGGGAGAGGACGGCGTCGATCATGCCGAGGGCGGTCTCCTTGGGCCCGCTGCAGTGGAAGATCGAGATCCCGACGCTCCCCGCCTCGCTCGGCCCCATCCAACTCAGATTATAGGTGAGCAGGTCGGGGACTTTTTCGTTCCCGATGCCGCCCGTGTATCGTTCGATGTACCGCTGGCACGTGAGCACCCCGTTGCGGTAACGCTCCTTGCCGCACAGCTCATAGCGCATCGGCGAGCCCGGCTGCCGCTTGTCGGCCTCCTGGGGCGCCTCCAGATACTGGGTCATCGTTTCCTCGAAGAGCTCCTTCATGCCCTCGATTTCCTCCGCCGCGGCGTCCTCGTCCGGGAGCCACTTGGTCAGGGATAACTTCAGCTCGATCTTCACCTGAGCCCAGGCCTGGTGAAGGCCCTCGTTGGGCTTCTGGGCCGAAACGACGGACATCGGTCCGTTATTCAATTGCTGGACGACCTGGAATCCCGGCGGGAGCAGACCCGCTGCCTGCGGCAGCTGGGCATAGACCGCCGCAGCCGACGGGAGCAACGCGCCAAGAGCGGCCAGGACCATGGGAAACGATCGGAGCTTCATCGAATCCTCCTAGAACATGGATCGGGAATTAATGCGCATTCGCCGGGCCGGCGAGCGGGATCTCTATCGGCTTATCATTTTCCCGGTCAGCGCAGGGGCCCCTCCCGGGAACGGAAGCCGCAGGATCCAGCTTAGCCCGCGTCATGACCCGGGCATGATAGTGCCGGCCGGCGGCGCGTGTCAACGGCTGACGCGCGGTCCCGAAGAGGGAGATTTCAGCGTTCGGGAAAGATCCGTCCCCGGAAGCGGCGGCTGAGCGTCAGGCGCCGGCCGTCCCTGAGGATAACGATCGCGTCCCCATGGGCCCAGGGCTGGATCTCCCCGATCTGGTCGATCTGGACGATGATCGAACGGTGGATGCGGACGAAGCGATCCGGGTCCAGCCGCGATTCCAGCGAGGCCAAGGATTCCCGGATCAGATGCGGCTCGCCGCCGGCATGGATGGCGACGTAGTTGTCCTGGGCTTCGAAGTAGCGAATATCCGCCGTCCTGACGAATGAATGCTTGGAACCGCGGCTGACGAGAATCCGCCGCAGATATTCCCTCGGCTTCCCGACCTCAGCCAGGATCCTCGCCAGCGCTTCCGCGTCGCCCCCGCGAGACCGGGCCAGGCGGGACCGGGCCCGGCTCCAGGCCGCGCGGAAGCGATCGGCGTCGAACGGCTTGAGAAGGTAATCGACGGCTTCGACCTCGAAGGCCCTGACGGCGAACCGGTCGTAGGCCGTGACAAAGACGACGGCCGGCATGGCCGCGGCCCCGATCCCCTCGATGACATCGAAGCCCGTCCCTCCGGGCATCTGGATGTCCAAAAAGACGAGGTCGGGCGCGCCATCGCGGATGGCAAGTATGGCCTCCTCGACGGAACCCGCCTCCCGGACCTCAGCCGCGGGGGCCTCGCGGCTCAGCAGCGTTCGGACCTTGCGACGGGCCGGCGGCTCGTCATCGACGATCAAGATCTTGGGCTCCGGCAAGCCTCCTCCTAGCAGAGGTCCGCCTCGATGGGGACCTCGATCCTCGCCGTCAGGCCTCCCCCGGTTCGCCCGGCCAGCTCCAACCGGCCGGCCGCGCCGTAGAGCGCCTCAAGCCGCGCCGCCGTATCGGTCAGGCCTACTCCCCCGCCGGGAGCGGAGCCGGGAGCGAGACCCGGCCCCCGGTCTTCGACCAGCAGAACCAGGCTGCGATCTTTGAGGGCCGAGATGCGGATATCGATCCGGCCCGAGCTGGACGCTCCATGCCTGATGGCGTTTTCCACCAGCGGCTGAAGCAGGAATGAAGGAACCTGCTCATCCATCAGGCCGGGCGCGACGTCGATCTCCACGGACAGCCGGTCCTGGAAGCGGGCCTTCATCAGGTCGAGGTACAGGCCGATCGTCTCGAGTTCGCGGCCCAGGGAATGTTCGTCGCCCGGCTCATCGAGAGTCAGGCGGAGCAGCGTCGCCAGCCTGGCGATCATGCGGTCAGCCGTCGGGATGTCCTCGTACATGGCCGCCGAGACGGCGTTCAGCGTGTTGAAAAGGAAATGGGGATGGAGCCGGCTGCGCAGGGCCAGCAACCGGGCCCGGGCCAGGTTCTCTTCGAGGCGCAGGGAGCGCGTCCGGGCCGCCTCGCCCTCGCGCCGGACCCGGGCCGCCCAGACCAGCCCGTAGACCCCCCAAAAGAGAAGCGAGATCTTGAGGAATTCCATCAGGAAGCGGTAAAGCCACGGCCCGTACTCGTACGGCTCTCCCCGGAGCAGCGGCCACAGCGCCGAGCGCAAGCCGTAGAGGAGCAGGACAAAGACGGCGCAATACGCCGCGGAAACAAGGAAATGCAGGGGGATGGACCAGCGGGCGTTGGAGCGGCGGATGGGCACGGCATGGAAAAACGCCAGCAGCGGGGCCAACAGCGCGAAGCCCACGAGGCCGGTCGTCATCTCGGCGATCGCGTTCCCGGCCAGATCGACGGGGTCGCCTTCGATCAGCCGCTGGGCGGCGACCACGGACAGATTCCACAAGCCGACGAGAAGATACAGGCCGAGATAGCCCAGCCAGCGGAGCCCTTTCGCTCGCCTGGACGTCGCCGCGCTCATCGCTCCCTCAGTATTCGTTCCGAAATGTATCCCAACACCGGCGCCAAAGCAAGACGCGCCCCGGGCCGGTCAGCGCTTTTCCCGCCGCCGGAAGCTCAGGGTCCCGTCGCCGTCCTCGAGCAGCCAGTAGCCCGTCATCCGATCTCCCTCGACAGTCACTCGGCAGTCGGCCCAGCGGCCGTCGAAGATGGGCAGCCGGAAGCTCAGGATCGAGCCTTCCAGGCGGACATCCTGAAGATGCGTGTCGTCCTTCATCAACCGCAGCCCGTCCTTGATGATCCCATCCCAGCCGTCTGGACCGGGCCGGAAGACGGCTTCCAGCTCGTCGCAACCCGTGTCCGGGATGTAGGCCACGCCCGTCCATTCGCCGGCGATGTCGACGGGGCCGGCCGCCTGGAAGGCGAGCGCGGCGACCACCGGTACGATGCACGCTAACCATGTGAAGCGAGCGATCCTCATGGTCAAGGTCCCTCCCCTGCGGAAATGCCTCTGCGGGCCTTCCGCGACAATAGCCTGGCGCGAGGCCGGGAATGCGTCAGCCCGGAATCCGCCGGCGGGAGTTTCGAGCCCGGGAGCGGGACCGACCGGAGGGAAGCCGGAGGACCGGCGTCCGGCGCCGCCGGCGGTTCTCAGCCGATATCGACCCGAAAGACGCAGGCCGGGGCGCCCGTCTTGATCGACTGGACGATATCGACCTTGGCCGGGCGTCCAAGAACGGTCTGAAATATCTCCATCACCCAGCCGACCGAGCACTGGCAGTAGACCGCGGGCAGACGCCGGGGCCCGGCGGCCACGAGCTCGCAGAAGCAGCGCGGATAGCTCCAGTGCACCGTCGTCTCGTCGATGAGGCGGGCGTTCCCCTCGCCCAGCACGCCGGACATCCTGGCCAGGAAGGCCTTGAGGTCGCCCTTATTCTCTTCGGCCAGCTTGAAGAGGCCTCCGCGGCGGGCGCAGGCCCGGCCGCAATCGTTCATCATCCTGGTGCGGACGGGCTCGGCGACGCTCTTTTCCAGGTTCTCCATGAGCGTCAGGATATAGGCCTGCTTGAAGCGCTCCTCCATCTCCCGTCTCCTCTTTTCGCGCTCGGCGGGATCGACGGCAGGCTGGACTTCCTGGCCGGCCAGAAAATGGCCGCCGGCGCAGGCCAGGCAGACGCCCGACGCGGCCTTGATAAAATCCTGTCTTTTCATGGCGTTCTCCTTATCACCCTTTCGAAGCGGTCCCGACGGCGAGCAGCGACGGCCTCCCGCCCAGGACCGGCCCGGGCCCCCGCATCATGCGCCGCGGCGTGTTGGGCTTGACGGCGAAGCCGAGCGAATCGAAGATGGCGACCGCCCGGCGGTTGGCTTCGAGGACTCCGGCCTGGATGGGCCCCCCTCCCGCTCCGGCGGAAAAGGCCGCCGGGAGATCCTCCGGATGCCGGTCTTCAGGATCCGACCACCAGGGGCCGACCCAGGAGAAGCCCGCGCGGCGGCGGCCGAACAGGTATCCGACGATCCGTCCGCCGTCTTCCTTCAGCCAGGCCAGATCCGGGGCGCGGGCGAGGCGCTGCGCCAGGAAGAACGAGCGGTCTGCGCCGAACTCCCGAAGATCGATGTCCCGGACGGCGGGCATGTCGGCCGCGGTCAAGGGGCGAACTCCGGGGGCGAACCGAGGCTCGATCCTCCCCAGAAGGCGGAGCGATCGGTCGACGGGCCTGAAGCCCCTGGTCTCGTAGAACGGGGCCGCCCGCGGCACCGCGTCGAGCGAGATGGTCCGGCAGCCCGACGAGGCGAGCCGACCGACGGCCAGGTCAAAGAGACGCGGACCGACATTCGCGCCGCGGAAGGCGCGGTCGACCAGGAGCTCGCCGATGAAGCCGTGGCCGGCATAGGCCGTGGCGACACAGATGCCGGCCGGACGGCCGTCCCGCTCGGCGAAGAGGCAGGACCCGGGGTCGCGCGCCAGGAAGATCTCGAACTCCTCGCGGGTCTCCGAGGTCCACCCGGCCTCGGCCGCCCAGCGGGCTGCGGAGTCCAGGTCGGATTCCCGCAGGGGTCGGATCAATATTCCCGCCTCACGA
The DNA here is from genome assembly GCA_022711665.1 of Acidobacteriota bacterium. Lineage (GTDB taxonomy): Bacteria > Acidobacteriota > Aminicenantia > Aminicenantales > Saccharicenantaceae > RBG-16-66-30. Next base: position 450,403 of record JAKLEN010000002.1, read on the forward strand.
TCCATCGGCTCCCTCATGGCGCTCGACCGGCTCCATATCCAGGCAGATCTCCACGATGCCGCGGTAGGCGCCGTTCTCCGTCCAGGGGACTTGGTAGATCAGTTTGCGCGCTCCCCCGCTCTCAGAAAAATAAACGTTTCGCCGACCGTTTTCAAGCATCTCCCGGATCCTGTCCCCGACCTCGGGAGAGTGGCAGTCCAGGACGCTTCGCCCCAGCAGCGCCGCGCCGCCTTGCGCGGCGAAAGCCCGCTCGGCCCGGTCGTTCATCTCGAGCAGAGTCCCCTGCGCGTCGCAGACCAGAATAATGCCGGGGAACTCCTTGACCCAGGCATGTCCGCTCATCGTCCGCTTCTCTTTTGGGCGGCCTCGGTCCGGACGATCCCGGCGCAAGAGGCCGAGGGCGTCTTTTCGGCCCCCAAGACAGACGCGTCTATCCAATAGACGTCGAAATCGCCTGTCCGGTCGCTGAGGAAAAAGAGATAGCGGCCGTCGGGAGACAGGCGAGGATACCATTCCCGGAAAGGAGAATTTACCAGCGGGCCCGCGTTGACCGGGGCGCCCCAACGTCCGTCGGCATGCACGCGGCAGAGGTAGATGTCGTCCTTCCCCTCACCCCCCGGGCGGTTCGACCAGAACAGCAGCCGGTCGCCATCTTCGCTGACGAATGCCCCCTTGTCCTCTTGCGGGCTGTTGACGGCGGGGCCGAATCCCTCGTCGAGGACCCATCCCCCGCTCCGTTCGACCGCGCGGAACAGGTCCGGCGAGCCGTCGCGCCAGGACGTAAAAAAGAGCGAGCCATCGGCCGCTTCAAAAGGCTGGCACTCGTGAAAACTGGAGTTGACGGGCGGCGGCAAAGGGCGGGAAGGCCGGTCCTTCCCATCCAGGTCCTTCACCCAGAGGTTCCAGGTCTGCTCGTCGGGGTCCCCGGATATCGGCCGCAGGGAGCAGCAGTAAAGGCGTTTCCCGTCCCGGGAGACGAATATCTCGGCATGCCGCTCCCGGTGATCGAACCGCACCGTCTCCTGCGACCAGGCGCCGTTCCGCCCCATACGGAAGCGGAGGTTCTCGAAATCCCATGGCGGGCCGACGACGCGGGTCAGGTAGAACTCGGACCCGTCGGGCGTGAAGGCCGGGACGCCATGCTCGTCGCGCGGAGTGGAAACGAGACCGGGGGCGAACCGTTCGGCCTTCGCCCCCGGCGGCGTCTGCCCGAGGTAGGGCCCGCGCGCCGGGATGGGATGGGCGTATTCGGCTTTTCCCTTTTCCATGACCGGGGCAGGCTCTCGTACCCCTAACGGATCGGCCCGTTCGGAGACCAGCGCCTGGCCGGACGAACTAGACAGTAACTGCCCGACGCCGGCCGCGAGGAGGGCCAGACCGCCGGCGACCAGAAGGACAGCCGCAAACCAAAAAAAACATGCCCGGTCCAGTTTTTGCATTTTTTTCCTTCCCGGATTGAATGCTTCGCGGCGGCGGACGCCTGAAGCGCTCGAATGGGCTCATTTGCCACAAAAATGGAACAAGGCAGCGAAGCTGCCGATCAGAAATCCACGGACGGGATTCTGGAGCGCGGGAGCGGGACGGAACTGGATCCCGGCTATCAGCCCTGCATTAGCCGATATCCAGGGCGAACAAGGCCGCGAGGCCATCCATCACATCGGCTTCAATTTTTTATTGAGTCTTTCGATGATCTTTTCCAGCCGGGCTTGACGGGTTCTCTCGGACTTGGCATCAAGGTAAAAGCCGGCATATGTCCGCTGCACCGAGTGCGACATGGCCAGGAAATTGGCATAGGCCGGCTCATGGGGACGAACGATCTCCTCGAACAGCCGTATTTGCCCGTCGTCAATAATGGTGCGTTTGGCGGAATCCCATAGACCGTTCTTCCTGGCGCGCTCTATGGCTTCCAGACCCTGTCGGGTCATTAACCCCTTTCCAATAAGAGCTTGCGCCAGATCCTTGTTCTTAACGGACCATTTACTGTTGGGCCCGCGCCGCGCAAAATATTTTTTATAAGTACTTTCGTCAAGGGATCGTATTTGCCCGTCTATCCAGCCGTGACAAAGAGCTTCTTCCAAGGCATCGCCGGCTGAGAGCGTGCGGTTTTTTCCTTTTTTATTAAAGAGCAGCCATACGCCGTCGCTTTCCGTCCCATATCTGCCGAGCCAGCTCCGAAAGGCTTTTCTATCGGAGAATGTCAATATTTCGCTCATAAGCCGTCAACAAGCCGAAAAATGGGATCAATCAACGGAAGGCTTGGTCAACGACCAATGACTGTGGATGATCTTCCACTTGTCGTCTTCTTCGAGCCTGTACACTTCCGTGCAATTCTCTTTCCAGAGCGTTTCGCCCGAGTATGAATGCAGATTGTAGGTCAGGACCGCCATCGTTCCGGTAGATTGCACGACGGGGTTTATCATCTCGTATTTATCCATCTTTACCTTTCCCCGCAGGCTTTCATAGAGCTCTCTTATCTTGTCCCAGCCGTCGAGCCGCCTTTCCAGTGCCGGGTCGAAATAGGTAAAGTCCTTTGAATAGAGCTCGAGGTAGGGGGAGGGATCACCCCTGTGCCAGGCGTCAAGAGCCGCTCGCTCCAGAGCAACGATTGTTTCCTTGATATTAAGCATATCCATGATGTCTACATTGGAGTGATAATTATCGATCATGTCAAGGGCCGTTCACGGCTTCACGCCTTCCCCGATCCGCATCGCGGCCCGATAATTAAAAGGGACACGTACCGATTTCGAGAGAAACCGGAGCATGTTCCCATGCGGGCAATACCGGCCGGGGCCGCCCCGCTCAAGGAGAGCTGCCGGCAGATCTTGCTTCACGCGCCGGATGACCAACGCCGTGGCCAAGGGGCTGAACTCGAAGATCCAACGGATGAACCATTAAAAGAGGATTTCTGTCGAGACCTCCTCTCCGCGTCATTGAAATGCCGCTAGGGATTGGAAATGATCACTCCTTCGCTGGTCAGCTGGAGAAATGCAGCCTTGGCCTTTGGCCCGGGATAAGGATTGGTTGAATAAGTGTACGGCCGGATGTCTTTAAGCTCGTAGGCAAATCCTGTTTCTTTAATGGTTACAATAAGAATATCGCCGACCATTACTGAACTTAAATACGACCCGTCTTATCGATTGCTATCATTGCAGTCGAAAAAGTATGTACCGGACTTCACTCCTGCAAGTTCCCCATTAAAGTGGAGATCATCGACTTTGGTAATAGAAACGTATGGCGGAAAAAAATGAAATAAATCTATAGAAATATGGGGATTCGTCTTTTGCGCTCGACCGGAAACCGCCGGTCTCCGATCCAGCAACAACCCCTCATCAAGCGGAGGGTAGGATATCAAGGCCCGAAGCGTATGTCATTTTCGTGCTATTGAGCCGATCCGATTGCAGGCGGGCGGCGTTTGCTGAGGGGTAAATCGAGCTCCAGGCGCGCCCCGTCTCCTAGCGCGTCAGGATGTCGTGCATGGCGTTGATCACGACGCCCTTTGGCCTCTTGGGCAGCGCCACCTCGACGTCGACGTTCTCGGTCGTATTGCCGACCAGCCGAATGCCGCCCAGTCTCGAGACCGCGCCTTTGTCATAGACGATATAGACCGGTACGAGGACCACGAAGCCGTCCGTAACCTCCGATTGCGTGATCGTCCCGAAAACGTGGTACTTCCCGCCCGCCACCGGCACGGCATTGAGCTTCGCCGCGAGTCGGGGGATCGTCGTTCCCCGCACCCATTGGTCGAAGAACCAATTGAGCGTCCCGTCGCCGGTCAGCCTCAGCTTCTGCGGCGCGTGCTTCTCCACGATGCGCTGGAAGTCTTTCGTCGAGGGGTTCTTCCCCGCGTAGGTCGCGGCATAATCCTTCATCATGGCTATGAAACCCTCGTCCGAATTCTGCTTCCTCGGGTCCATCATCGCCATCCGCAGCATCTGGAGGACGTAGGCGCCCTTTTCATAGACGAGGACGGAGTACGCCTGCGGATTGCGCCAGGTGGCCAGCCTGGGCCCGGCGCTGATCGGCCCGGCATCGTTGGCGGAAACGTCCGCGCCGCGCGGTTTCTCGAAAAGGGCCCTTTTCTTTTTCTCGTAGAACGCGTTATAGGCGTCGAGGCCCTTGCGCATCTGCAGGACCAGGCCGGAGGTGAATTCCGCGAATCCTTCCGACAGCCAGGCGTCATGATAGGTCCGCCAGCCGACCTTATGGCCCCACCACTGATGAGCGACTTCGTGGGCCCCGACCTGGTCGACGAAAGCCGTGGCCTCCGCGCCGAAGCCCAATTGGTTGCGGGTCGTGCTGTCCATGAAGGCGAGATACGGGAGGTACACGAGCGTCGGCCACGACTGGCCGTAGAACCAGGCCGACTGCTGCGTGATCGCGATCCGCTTGTCCTCCAGGGGTCCGAAGTAGACGTTCCCGGTCCTGGCGGTGTTGGCGCCATCCGCGAAGGCGGCCTGGGCCAGTCCCGCCGTGCTCACGTTCAACGCTCCCGGCTCGCCCGAGGCGGCGTAGGCCTGCTGGAGCTGCTTGAGCAGGTCGGGCTCGCCGGGGTTCGTATAGACCTCGACCGTCATCCCGCTCTGGTCGTCGGTCTGGACCATCTTCATGAAGTTGCCGTAGTTGAACCCGGCGACGCGCAGCGGGTGGGTGCTCGTCCAGATCGAGACCCGCCGGCCGTCCTCGACCTTGTTCTCGCTCTCGACGCCGACCGCGACGATCTGGTTCCGGCCGTTCAGAGGCAAGCGGAAAGTCAGCCGGAAGTCCGCGGGCTGGCGGAACGATCCCGCGTTCGGGTACCAGCTGGTCCGGGCTCCGACCGTGAAGTTGCCGTCGCCGGCGTCGTTCAGGACTTCCTTGCCTGTGCCGTGGTAATTCGTCCTCAGGAGGTATTTAGCGCCCGCAGGGAGCGGTTCGGGAAAGACGACGGCGAAATCCGCGTCCTCGTCCTTCTTCTCCTGGATGAACGGGACCGACCGCCAGGACGGCGGGCCGTCGGCCGGCGAGACCTCGACGGAATCGACCCGCACCTTGGGCTCGAGCGAAAGCCCCAGCACGCGTCCCCCGAGCCGGCAGGCGAACGTCATGACCGTCGTGCCGCTGATCTCGTTGTTCGCGGCGATCGTCGTGTCGATCTCGTAGCGCTCGGCCGCGGCGATGGACCCGGGCGCCGCGCCCTGGTCCGCCGCCTGGCCTTTGACCGGGCGGCTGAGGTACCAGGGGCCGCCCTTCGTATCGGACTGGGCATAGAGCAGCGAAGTCTCGCCCTCGGCGCCGATGTCGAAAAGCCGCGTGGCCTCGGCGCCCCGGGGATCGACCGCCAGGATCGCCGGCGGTACCTTTTTACCGTCGACGAAGGCCAGGAACAACGGCTCGCCGAGCGGGTCGAGGATCTCCTGGAGGAGCCGGATGTGGAAGTTCGTTGTGAAGTCTTTCCGCTCGTGTTTCAGAAAGTCTTCGAAGACGCTCGAGGCTTGGCCGTCCACCGCTCCGGGCTTGGCCTCGCCGGCCGTCTTCTGCAGATCCGCGATGAGCGCCGTGTCGAAGAACACGGCCGAGCCGAACGAGTCGGTCAGCGCGGTCAGTTTGGCGTCGTCCGTGTACATCGCCAGCCGATGTCTCTCGTCGGCGGTCGCCGGGGTCAGCGTGTAGGAGCCGGTGCCGACGAAGACCGCGCCGAAGGTGGCGCCGTTGACTGGCGCCAGGAGATGCAGCGTGCCGTCGAGAACGAAATGAAACGCGTCGCGGTCGAAGGCCACGTTCGCGAGGGCAAGGTTACGGCCGTCGGGCCTCGCCGCCCGGAGTGCGGCATAGGTCGGCTCATCCGCGGCGGCAAGCCATGAAGCGAGACAAAGGACGACGACAACGAACCGGCAAGAAGTCTTCCACATGGTTCCCTCCCTGAGGTCTATAAGATAACCCCTGGTCACAGGGAGTTGTCAAGGCTATTTCAAGAAGACCCCCGCCCGGTCCATCCCCCTCTCGGTCGCCAGGAGATGCGTGTGCGGGTGGAAGTTGACCCGGTCGTCGCAGTGCGCTTCACCTTCGGTCACTTGACCTGCGGCTTGGTGATCGAGAAGTGGGAATGGACGAGGGCCCATCGGCCGTCGCGGCGGGCGTAGACCTCCGTGACGTTCATGCGGAAGGACTTTTTCCCCGTTTCATCGTAATCGATCATATTGTAAGAGAGAACGGCGGCCTGGCCATAAACCTGGACCTTTGGATCGAGCATTTCGTACTTGGGAACCCGGAACGTGCCCTTGAGCGGGGCGAGAAACTTTTCAAACGCCTCGCGTCCGTTCAGGCGTTTTTCCAGGCTCGGATCGAAGTAGGTGATCTCCGGGGCGGCCAATTCAATGAAGGCGTACGTATCGCCGGTTCCCCAGCGGTCGAGCATGGCTTTTTCCATGGCGATGATCTCAGCCTCCGGATCGTCGGCCGGCACGGCGGCCTGAACCGCGCCGACGAGCGGGATCGCCGTCATCAGCGTAAGAACAAAAAAGGCGAGTGACATGGTTTTCTCCAATTTACGGGAAATTCGTTTTCTGAAAGCGCCGGTCCCGGACTCAGGATCGACACCTCCTGTCAGGAAAAGGAAGATATCGCGGCCGGCATCGAGAGTCAAGCACTCAAGATTCGGCCGCCCAGCGCCACCTCAGGCGGATGAGCGGGCCGACCAGACTCTGAAACAGGTATTGTGTCCCCCAGCTTAGGTCCGCGGCAGGGCCACGCCGAGCCACCTCTCGAGCGCGTGGAAGAATAGATCCTTCTGGTCGGGCGCGAAGTCCCGGATGCCGACGCCGTGATGGGCGCCCTTGACGACGATCTTGATGGCGTCCGTCCGACCGATGAGCGGCACCTGCGTCGCGGCCCAGGTGTCGAGCTCGCCGTAGATGTAGGCCACGCGCTCCGCCTCGTATTGCAGGAAACGGTAGACGCGGTCCATCGTCCGCGGGTCGAAGACTATCGGGACGCCTTTGGGGCAGAGCACCCCGTTCGTGGGCGCCGTCAGGGCCTTCATGAGCCCCTTGATATCGCCGATGTCGTAATTGTAGTAGCCGATCTCGGTGAAGGCCTGGTACAGGAACGGCTCGAAGGCCTTCTGTCCCTGGTCGGTGTAATAGAAGAAGGTGTTGCTCTTCTTGTAGTGCTCGAAGAGGGCCGCGACGGGAGCGTCCGGGGCCGGGATGTCCTCGGGCTTGAACGATCCGGACTGCCAGAAGTTGAACAGGTATTCGAGGATGCCGTACTCGTAGGCCCCGGCCAGTCCCAGGCTCATCGTCCACTTATTGGCCGCGGCCCATTTCCCGACGAGGGGCAGGATCTCGGCCTCGCGGCGGAACATGGCCTTCTGATATTCCTTGATGCGGGTCCGGGTGGCCTCGTCGCCCGCCGTCTCGAGGAAACGGTAGAGCCGGGGGTCCTCCTGGGCGATATTGATGGGGGCCGAATACGGCACGGTCGCGTCGACATCATCGGGATAAAAGGTTTTATAGAAAAGGGCCGTCTGCCCGCTCTTGCTGGCGCCGGTGCTGATCCATTTGCCTGGATAGACCGCTTTCAGGACGGCGACGATGGCATGAAGGTCGTCGGCGGACTGGCGGACGGTCAGCCGGGTCCAATCCAGCGGATCGGGGACGGAGCGGCCGAAGAAGCGGTGCTCGACGTTGACCTGGTTCGCCGCGAGGAGGCGGGTCAACTCGCCGGGCCGGCTGCCGTAGGCCCCATAGCCCTCGGTCACCAGGACGACGGGCTTGTCGTAACCGGCGTGGGCCAGGAAGACACGCTGGCGGAATTTTGCCCCCGCGGGATTTTCATGGTCGAGCGGCTGTTCGATCATGACCTCGTAAGCCTCGCGGAAGGCCTTGTTGTCGAAGCTGGCCGCCTTGACTTCAACGACTCCCGGAAGGGCTTGGATCTTCTGAAGGAGCTCCGAGCCCGGTTTGGCCCCTTGGGCCGGCGCGGCGGTGGTGAAGAACAGGAGCCCGACCAGAAGCGCCGTCAAGGATCTCAATGTTTTCATCGATACACCTCCCCCGCCCGAACCTGACCGAGCCCAATGAGGTCGTATCCGGCCTCGCGGCCCGCCCATTGAAGGACGGTGCGGATCTGCGCCGATCTCAGGCCGAGCCCAAGAACTAGGTTTAAATGAAATAGTCTTCACCTGTTGACTTGCGGCGGCAGCGGACGCGCTGGTGGGGAGGCCGGACCCAGCGCATCGCGCCGGCCCGCGGGCAGGCGTCGACGCAGGAGCCTTCCTGCCAGCATTCCGCCGGAAACAGGACGAGCGGCGGCTTGCCCGGTTCGGGATTCGGGCCGAACACGTCGCATTGACAGGCTTCAACGCAGCGGTTGCAGCCGTTGCAGACCTCGGGATTGATGACGACGGGGAAAAAGGCGGGAGCCGGCGGGGTGACGCGGGCCGTTTTTTTCATCGTTCGCCCCCCTTCTGCTTGTCCGCCGGATTGTGCTTTTCATAGCCCTCGGCCAGCGGCCCGTAATAGTCGAGGGCGGCCGAACCGGTCTCCAGGCCCTCGCGGCCGAGCTTCACGGTGACGAACCGGTTCCATTCCGGCGGGTCCATCTCCGGATGATCCAGGCGGACGAATTCCAGCTCCCGGGAGCTGGCTTTCCGCGCCCGGCAGGATTCCATGACCAGCTCGGCGTTGGTCATGATCGAGAGGACTTCCAGCGTCCGGACGAGCTCATGAGGGTTGGCCGCGGTCACCCGGGCCGCGTCGCGCTCCCGGAAATCGGCCAGCATCCGCAGCCCCGCATCCAGCAGCGGCCCGCTTTTGAACGCCCCGCAGTAATTCTGCATGATCCGCGCCACCGTGGTATTGAGCTCGCGCCAGCCCGGTCCGCGCCCGCGGCCGACGGGAGCGTACACCCGGCGGCGCTCTCTGCGGATCTGCGGCTCGTCCGGCGGGACCGGATCCCGCCCGGCGGCGTAGGCCGCGGCGTGGCGCCCGGCATAATGGCCGGTCGCCGCGGCGTGGCCGAAGCAGTTGGAGGCGAAGAGCGCGTCGCCCGCGGCGAACAGCCCCTCGACGCTGGTCATCAGGTTCCAGTCGTTGAACAGCCCGCCGGGAAGACCGAAGAGCTGGCGCTCCTGCGGCAGGAACGCGCCCGACTTCCAGCCGTCGCCGTAGCTCTGGATGAGGTCCCTGGCGGGATCGAAGCCCGCTTCGCTGTAGGCCCGAAGGATGGGGATCTTCGTCTTGCCTTCCTCGCCGACCATCATCCCCCAGATGACCTTCCGCTCCGTTTCCGGAAGCGACGTGAGATCGGCGAAGAAAGGCAGCCGGTAGCCGCGCTTCAGCAGCTCGTCCACGGGAAGCGTATCGGCGCCCTGGACCTCGTAGACCGCGCCGTTGGGCTCGTTGCCGCCTTTCAAGTACAGCCGCTGCCCGGGGGCCGGCCGGAAGCGGCCGGCGAAATCCGCGATCTCCTTGCCGTCACGGTCCACGTAGGGCAGCTTCCGCCCGTCGGCATCAACCATGTCGCAGGCGTACCAGGTATTGTGGTTGTTGCCGGTGCTGTAGGGCGGGAAGCTGCGCAGGCCGGACCATTCGCCCTTGACCGATTTTTCCATCATCGTGAATTCGGCCCCGGCCCGCCAGGCCATGGCGTGGCCGTCGCCCGAGCAGGGAAACGGCCGGAATTCGGAGATCCCCGGAAGCTCCGGCTCGAAGAGCCAGAGCCGCGTCGGCCGGGAGGTGCAGATGACGACGGCCCGGGCCTTGAAAACCAGGAATTTCCCGGTTCGGCCGTGCACGCCCGTCGCCCCCGCGATCCGGCCCCCGATCCTTCCGCCTTCCGTCAGAAGGCCGGTGGCCATGACCCGGTCGAACACGCGGACGCCGGCCCGGCGGCACCCCCGGGCCAGGGCCGGTTTGAAGGTCGTGCCCCAGACCCGGATCGTCGTCCGGTTGTGGTAATCGTAGGCGAACAGGAGCTTGGTGGCCTCGTCGCGGAAATCGGCGCCGGCGAATTCGTCCTCCGTATCCCGGACCTTGGCCCCGAGCTTTTCCAGCTCGATGAGCCGGTCGTATCCTTCGCGGCATTCGATGTAATGGGAGATGCCGTTGTTGTAGCGGGAAAAGGCCCGGATCATCGTTTCGGCCAGCTCCTCGGGGCTGATCCGGGAGCAGGGGTTCGAGGCCGCCGATTCCCAATGGTCGCAGCCGGATCCGGCGGCCCCGCTGGAAACCGTCGCGCCCTTTTCGACGAGGGCGACCGAGGCGCCGCGGGACGCGGCCCCGAGGGCGGCGAAACACCCCGCCGCTCCTCCGCCCAGGACGAGAACGTCGGTTTCGACCGTTTCGGTCTGGCCCCATTCGAGAGGCCAGGGCCATTTGACCGGTTTTTCGCTCATCAGGATCCACCTCGGGAATTGAGGACGGCGGACGCGGGCGGCGATTGTGGGCCGGCTTTCGTCGCCAGACTGACCGTGACCAGGACGGCCGCGGCCAGGAGGTGGGCCCCGAGCAGGCCGAGGTCCACGTTGATCGCGCCATGGAGCGGGCCCGGGAGCCCGGCCAGGAAAGAGAAAACGCCGGCCGCTCCGCCGGCGGCGATCGCGGCCATCGCCCCCTTGGGCGTCGCTCCCTTCCAGAGCAGCCCGCCCAGCAGGGGCACCAGCATGCTGCCCATGTAGGGATAGTTGAAGATGATCATCGTGTAGAGGATGCCCTTGGCCGCGAAGGCGACAGCCACGCCCGCGACCAGGGCCCCGACGATGGTCAGACGCGAAACGAGCTTGGCGTGTTTCAGATCGTCCAGGCGGGCGTCGGGATGGAGGACCTTGTTGTAGAAATCCCGGGAACACGTTCCGGCCAGGGACAGGAGAAGACAGTTGGCCGCGGACATCGTCCCGGCCAGGATGGCCGAGACCACGATGCCGGCGGCCAGGGGCGGCAGCGAGGTCCGGACCATATGGGGCAGCACGGCCCCGGAAGCGACGCCGGGGAAAGCGATGCGTCCGGCGGCGCCGACGAGGGCGGTGCAGAAGCTGACGGCGATGACGATCAGTCCGCCCAGGATGGCGCCCCAGCGGGCGACCCGGGCCGACTTGGCGGCCTGGAAGCGCATGTACGCGTCGTAGGAAACGGAAATGGACAGCAGGAAGGGCAGTATCAGGAACACCGCCTTGGAAAACATCCCGGGAGGGATGAACGGCCCGCCGAAAACGGCGGCCGCCGCGCCCGAGGCCTTCAGCCGGGAAAAGGCGATGATCGCCACCAGCGGGATGCCCGTCAGGGTGACGGTCAGCTGGATGAAATCCACGATGACGACGCCCCACATGCCGCCCAGGGCGCTGTAGATCATGATGATCAGCCCGACCACGACGACGCCGAGGCGGTAATCGACGCCGAAGCCGGACAGGATGGAGCCGGCGGCCATGATCTGGGCCACGAAGATCCCGAGCAGGCTCGGGATGTTGGACATCCAGGCCCAGACGCGGACGCCGCGCCGCTCGCCGTAGCGGTCGCTGAAGAAATCGAGGGGGACATAGCCGCCGCGCCTGCGAAACTTGGCCGCGGCCAGGAGCCCCGCCAGGATGAGCCCGCCGCCGCACCCGATCCCGTACCACATCCCCGGCCAGAGGCCGCTCTGGGCCCCCTCCTCGGAGCCGCCCATGATCACGCCGGCCCCGATCTGCATCGCGGCCAGGGTGGCGGTGGTCAGGAGGAGATTGACCTGGCGCCCGGCGATCAGGAATTCGGATGCTTTCTTAGCCCGCTTGCTGACCCAGACGCCGATGCCCAGGATGAGGGCGAAAAAGAGGCCGACGACGACAAGCATAGGCCCGGATTCTAATACAGGAGGGCAGATTACTCAAACGCCTGCGGCCGGGCCCGCGCGAACGGACCTCGGCTCTAGATGGCGGAGGAACCGGTCCCCGGCCCCCCAAGAAATCCCCCCAGAAAATAAAAAAGGGCGGAGTCCCCTTTCGGGGGCATCCGCCCTTTGGCGTTCGAATAAAGTCGCTTAAGCGATCAGTACCGGCCGCGGCCGCCGCCGAAGCCGCCCCTGCCACCGCCGCCGCCGCCCGTGCGGGGACGATCGGTCCGGGGCCGGGCCTCGTTGACCGTCAGAGGACGGCCCTTGAGGTCCTTGCCGTTCAGGCCGGCGATGGCCTTGTCGGCTTCTTCCTTGTTCGGCATCTCGACGAAACCGAAACCGCGGCTCTCGCCGCTGAACTTGTCCTTGATGATAGCGACGCTCGAAACCTCGCCGAACGCCGAGAAAGCGTCCTTGAGATCCTGCTCAGCCGCCGTGCGGGAAATGTTTCCCACGTAGATGTTCATACATCTCTCCTTAAAAATTGCCTTTGCCCTGGACGCGGACCCTCTTATTCGGATTCCGTGGTTACCCCTTGGCCCATGAACGGAGCCCGCGCCCGACCTGCCGAATAAAAGGAGAGGAGTATGACCGACCGTTTTTTGGGGGCCCGTGCCCCTCTGGCCTTTATTCGAGTAAAAATAAAAAAACCCGGCAACGACCTACTCTCCCACCCAGCTGCCCAGGCAGTACCATCGGCACGAACGGGCTTAACTTCCGTGTTCGGAATGGGAACGGGTGTTGCCCCGCCGTTAAAGTCACCGGGATTTTAATCCAATTTAGCAACTTAGCTTGCTGCGGCGATCTCGGTATTCCCCGGATCGCCGTTTTTTTGTCTTGATAAACTTTATGGTCAAGCCTCACGGTCTATTAGTACTGGTCAGCTGAACGCATCACTGCGCTTACACCTCCAGCCTATCAACCTGGTCGTCTACCAGGGACCTTCAGCCCTTGCGGGAGGGAGATCTAATCTTGGGGCGTGCTTCCCGCTTATATGCTTTCAGCGGTTATCACGACCGAACGTAGCTACCCAGCGCTGCCCCTGGCGGGACAACTGGTACACTAGAGGTTCGTCCATCCAGGTCCTTTCGTACTATGGACAGCCCCCCTCAAATCTCCTACGCCTACCGTGGATAGGGACCGAACTGTCTCGCGACGTTCTAAACCCAGCTCACGTACCTCTTTAACCGGCGAACAGCCGGACCCTTGGGACCCGCTTCAGCCCCAGGATGAGATGAGCCGACATCGAGGTGCCAAACAGTGTCGTCGATGTGAGCTCTTGGACACTATTAGCCTGTTATCCCCGGCGTACCTTTTATCCGTTGAGCGATGGCCCTTCCATACAGGACCACCGGATCACTAAGCCCTGGTTTCCCATCTGCTCGGCCCGTCGGCCTCACAGTCAAGCTCCCTTATGCCTTTGCACTCTACGGTTGATTTCCAAACAACCTGAGGGAACCTTTGGGCGCCTCCGTTACATTTTAGGAGGCGACCGCCCCAGTCAAACTACCCACCTAACACTGTTCCTCACCCCGATCAGGGGTGGAGGTTAGAATCTCAGACCAGGAAGAGTGGTATCTCACCGTTGACTCCGCCACGCCCGGGGGCGCAGCTTCAAAGTCTCCCACCTATCCTGCGCATCATGGACCGAAATCCAATGCTAGGATGCAGTTAAGGTGCCGGGGTCTTTCCGTCCAGCGGCAGGTAACCGGCGTCTTCACCGGTACCACAATTTCGCCGAGCCCCTCTTTGAGACAGCGCTCAAGTCGTTACGCCTTTCGTGCGGGTCGGAACTTACCCGACAAGGAATTTCGCTACCTTAGGACCGTTATAGTTACGGCCGCCGTTTACTGGGGCTTCGGTTCGCAGCTTCGCCTTGCGGCTAACCGCTTCCCTTAACCTTCCAGCACCGGGCAGGCGTCAGACCCTATACATCGATTTTATGTCTTTGCAGAGTCCTGTGTTTTTATTAAACAGTCGCTAGAGCCATTTCTCTGCGGCCTCCTCGGGCTCCACCTGAACGGCTTCACCCTAATAAGGCGCCCCTTTTCCCGAAGTTACGGGGCTAAATTGCCTAGTTCCTAAAAGAGGGCTCACTCGTGCGCCTTAGAATATTCTTCTCATCTACCTGTGTCGGTTTGCGGTACGGTCACCTGAGACACTCCCTAGAGGATTTTCTCGGCAGCGTGGAATCGACAAGTTCGGAAGCCCGAAGGCAACTTTCCCCGCCGTGCTCGAGGTTAAGAGCGTCCGGATTTGCCTGGACACTCCCTCTACGTGGCGGCCGCGCATTTCCGATCGCGCGTATGCCTATCCTCCTGCGTCTCCCCATTGGTGATAACGCGTCTCAGGCGGTGCAGGAATGTTGACCTGCTGTCCATCAGCTACGCCTTTCGGCCTCGCCTTAGGGACCGACTGACCCTGGGCGGACTGACCTTCCCCAGGAAACCTTAGATTTTCGGCGTTGAGGGTTTCTACCCCAATTATCGCTACTCATGCCGGCAGGGTCTCTTCTCAGCCGTCCACCATGGCTGACGCCACGGCTTCGTCCGAGTGAGAATGCTCTCCTACCAAAGGCGGATCCGAAGATCCGCCAGTCCGCAGCTTCGGTAACTGGCTTGAGCCCCGTTACATTGTCGGCGCAAGAACGCTTGACCAGTGAGCTGTTACGCTTTCTTTAAATGATGGCTGCTTCTAAGCCAACATCCTGGTTGTCTGAGTATCCTCACATCCTTGCCCACTTAGCCAGTATTT
>JAKLEN010000002.1:470000-594130 GCA_022711665.1 Acidobacteriota bacterium
CTGCGCCGCCTCCGGGCCCGCCGGCTCTCCGTCCTCGAAGGCGCGCTGGGGCTTCTGGCCGGCCGCCTGCCCCTGGCGGCCGTTCCTCTATATATAGAAGGAGCCCCGACCGGCGGCGACCGGGCCGCGTTCGCCGCGGAGAACGGGATCGAGCTGCCGGACAAGCCGGGCCTGCCGGTCGGGGCCGCCCTGGCCGCGACGCCAGGCGGCGTCCTGCCTGACGACCCCGGTCCCCTCGCCGCTAAGGCCCTGGCGATCGGCGTCTTCCGGCCCGGAGACCTCTCCCCGGCCCGGCTGCGTCAGGCGCTGGGCCTCGATGTCTCGGCCGATCCGGTCCCCGACGGCGTCTACCTCGTCCGCGACGACCTCGGCTTGGGCGGGGTTTTCGTCCAGGGCGGCCTCGACGAGATGGTCCTGGCGGTCCGGGGCGACGCCCAAGTCGTTGTCTTCCGGGCCGGCGGCGCGGAATGGCGCCTGGAATGGAGCCCGGTCCGCGGCCGGACGGAGTTCTCCTCGCCGGACGGCTCCCTGGCCGCCTACGATCTCGTGCCCATCCCGATCGTCCTCGTCAACGGCGCCGTCGCCGCCCTCGGCGGCGGGGCCATCGGGGCCGACGGCCGGATCGAGCTGTGTTTCGACGGCCGGACGCCGGCGGTCCTCGGCGGCGTCGACCTGACCATAGTTTCGGCGGACCGGGTGACCATCGCCTCGCACCTCGTCCTGGAAGGCGTCCGGTGGCAGGACGGCATCCCCTACGCCAAGGACTCCGAGGCGCAGCTCGTGATCTACGCCGCCGGACGGGATATCGCCACGGGGGAAGCGGCCGAAGGCGGCATCGCCGTCGCAGCCGGCGCGCCGGCGGACCTGCGGATCCAGGCTTCGCTGACCGCGGCCGGCGGCGGCTTCCGCATCGAGGGGGAAGGACGGACGGTCGAGCTTCTCGGCGGCCTCCAGGCGTCCGCGTATTCCGGGAACGGCAATCGCCTGGTCCTCCATCGCGACGAGCGGGCGGCCGACGGCCGGCTGCCGGAGAACTCGCCGCTCGCCGCCGGAACGCACCTCGCGGTCTTCGCCCTCAAGGTCCTGGCCTGGAAGGAGTATTGAATGCGGGGGCGGCGAGACGGCTTCACGCTCGTCGAGGCCGTGATGGCCCTGGCCCTGGCTGGCTTTTTCGCCGCGGCCGGCGCGGCCGCCGCCGGGCGGATAGCGCGGGCAGCCCATCTGCGGGCGGCGGTCTGGGAGGTCACGGCCGGCCTCAACCAGGCGCGCTTCCAGGCCGTCCTGTCCGGCGCCCGGGTCCGGGTCCGCTTCGCCGCCCCGGGCTTCGTCTTCGAGCGCTACGACGACGGGAGCGGCGCCTGGCGGGCCGCCCGGACCGTCGTCCTGCCGGGTGTCGCGGTCCGGGCCAACAACGCTCCGATCTTCCACCCGCAGGGCACGGTCTCGGACCTGGCCTCGATCACGGTCGCCAACGCGAGGGGAAGCTACCGGATCACGGTAGCCATCACGGGCAGGATCAGGACGGTCAGGACCGGCCGGCGTGGACCGGCTCGCCCATCGGCTCGGAAGCCGGCCGGCGGCCGTCGTGCAGGTCCTTCATCAGGCTCAGGACCGTCACCATGCTGGTATGCTGAAACTCGACGCCCATCTCGAAAACGTCCGCGGTCTCCTCGCGGCGCCGCCACTTGACGATGCCCTCGACGCGCAGGGTCTCGCCCGTCCGCACCAACTCGATCTGGAGGCGGAGCAGCGACCCGACGTCGAAGGGCTCGGCCGAGTGGATGCGGGCCCCGCCGATCGAGAGATCGTAGGTGAAGGCCTCGGTCCCCGGCTGGCCGGCCGAGCGCCGCTGGTCGGTCAGGGGCCAGATCCTGGTTTTATTCCACTGCTTGAAGCGGCGGTCCTTGCGCTTCTGGGTGCCGGCGGCCGGCCCGTGGCTCGTCCTGGCGGGAGTCATCGGAGCACAGCCTTGTCCGCCGCGGCGGGCGCCGGGGTGCCGGCCGCTTTGCGTTCGGTGTCGTGATAGAGATTGCGCATGATGGCTTGGAGCGCGTCCTCGACGCACTCGCGGAATTCAACGCCGCATTCGTGCACTTTCAGCTCCTCGTTCCAGCGTGACCAGCGGACCTCGCCGTCGAGTCCGACGAACTCCCGGGAGCGGACGAGCTCCAGGTGGATGCGGAGGACGGCCCCGACGGGGAAGCTCTCGTCGGACTGGATCCGGGCTCCGCCCAGCGACAGGTCCCAGGCGTAGACATCTACGGGGCAGGCCGGCAGGACGCCCTGGCCGCCGGACGCGGACTTGATGATCGCTTTGTTCCATTGCTGGAAGCGGCGGTGTTTGCGTCTTTCCATTGCGCGGCGCTCCGGCCCGGTCTCCGGGCTTTCGTTCCGCGCCCATTTTACGGGGGCGGGGGAGGCGAACAATCACCCTTCGGGGTGAATCCTGCGGTGAAATCCCCCCTCGCCGGAGGCAAGGGGGGAAAAAGGTTCTTCTCCCATTTCCGGGAGAATCCCTCTCTTCGGCTTGGCTCAGTGCCGGCGCGGAGCGGACTCCGGGGAGCGGAGGTCAGGATCACGGCCAAGCACTCGAGGCCGGGATTCTGAGAAATATCTGAAGAAAGCGCTTTCTTCCGATATTTCCCAGAAGCATGGCTCCGAGTCGCTCCGCCATGCTTCTGATGGTCGCTTCGACGACTCCGCTCCCTGCCGGTCCCCCTCTCCAGCAACGGGGATCTTCGAGGCAACACACATCGCCGCCGCGAGAGGGAATCCCGAATTGGGAGAAGAACTAAAAAAAGGGCCGGAGGGAACGGCGGAAAGCGGTCAGGGGCGGCGGCGGAGGCGCCGGATGCGCCAGAGGTCCCTGAGCATGCCCCACGAGCCGCCGAAGATCCGCACCCGGCTGGGCCGGACGTCGCACCAGACGACCGGGATCTCGACGACCAGATAGCCGCGCTCGCGGCAGAGGGCCAGGACCTCGACGTCGAAGCCGAAGCCGGCCGTCCGCAGGCGCGAAAAAACGTCCCGGGCCGCGGCCCGGCGGAAGGCCTTGAAGCCGCATTGGGTGTCGCGATAGCCGGGAAGGACGAGGAGCCGGACCAGCAGGTTAAAGATCCGGCCCAGCCACTCGCGGGGCCGGCGCTGGCGGACGCGGATCTCGGAATCCGGATGGGCCCGCGAGCCGATGACCACGTCGGCCCCGGCTTCGAGGGCGGCCAGGGCTTTGTCGAGCTCGCCGATCGGCGTCGACAGGTCGTCGTCCGAGAACACGACGAGCTCGCCCGCCGCGGCCAGCACGCCTTCCCGGACCGACGCCCCCTTGCCCAGGTTCCGGTCCCGCCGCAGGACCTTGGCGCCGGGGCTCGAGGCCAGCGCGGCCCGGGCCGCCGCGGCCGTGCCGTCGGCGCTGCCGTCGTCGACGACGACGATCTCCGCGGCGAAAGGCTTGCCGGCGAGATAGGCCCTGACGCCCTCGAGCGTCGCCGCGATGCGGGACTCGGCGTTGTAGGTCGGGATAACGACCGAGAGGCGGACGGCCCCCGAGCTGAAACCCGGCGTCGGCTCGTTCATGACCGGCCCATTATAACAAAAACGCCCGTGGCGCCGGGCCCGGAGGAAAAGTCGATGGAAAAACGGTACCGCGCCAGCCGGATTTGTTCTACAATGTCCGTCCGCGCCGTCAACGCCATTCGTCAGGAGGTCGCCCCTTGCAAGAACGGATGCCCCGCTTGGCCCTCGTCCTGGCCCTGATCCTGTCCGTCGCTCCCGCCCTCGCGGCCCAGGAGGCCTACAAGCTGCCGCCCCGGGAGATCATCGACATAGTCGACGCGCCGCCGACGCCCATGGTCTCCCTGAGCCCGGCCGCCGACGTCATGGCCCTCGTCGAGTACGAATCCATGCCCTCCATCGCCTACCTGGCCGAGCCCGTCCTGCGGATCGCCGGCCTGCGCATCACTCCGGCCTACAACAGCCGCCAGGTCCTGAGCTTCTCCACGGGCCTTTCGCTTCAGGACGTGAAGACCGGCGCGCTGCGGCGCGTGGCCCTGCCCGACGGCGTCAAGTTCACCAACCTCTCCTGGTCGCCCGACGGCCGGACGATGGCCTTGTTCCGCTACGTCGAGGGCGGCGTAGAATTGTGGAAGGTCGACGTCGCGGCCGCGACGGCCCGGGCCCTGACCCCCGCCGTGGTCAACGCCGTTCTCTCCGCGGCCGAATGGGCGCCCGACAGCCGCCGCCTCTACGTCACCCTGGTGCCCGAGGGCCGCGGCCCGGCCCCGGTCGCACCGCACGTCCCGGTCGGCCCCGAGGTCCAGGTCTCGGGCGGCCGCCAGGCCAAGGCCGCCACCTACCAGGATCTTCTCAAGAGCGCTTTCGACGAGACCCTGTTCGACTACTACGCCGCGTCGCAGCTCGCGGCCGTCGATACCGCGACGGGCGAGCTGCGCAAGATCGGGCCGCCCGGGATCTTCGCCTCCGTCTCGGCCTCCCCCGACGGGACCTGCCTCCTGGTCGAGCGGCTCAAGCGGCCGTATTCCTACGCCCTGCCCGCCTACGGCTTCGCCCGCGCCGACGAGGTCTGGGACATGGACGGCCGCCTGGTCAAGCTGGTCGCCGACCTGCCGGCCGAAGAGGACGTGCCCCTCAACGGCGTGGCCAAGGGCCCGCGCAACATCGACTGGATGGTCCACAAGCCGTCCACCCTCGTCTGGACCGAGGCCCTCGACGAGGGCGACCCGAAGAAAGACGCCCCTTTCCGCGACCGCTTCATGGCCCTGGACGCCCCCTTCTCGGCGGACGCCCGGGAGATCCTCAAGCTCAAGGAGCGGGCCGCGGGCCTGATGTACCTGGCCAAGCCGGGCCGGGCCATGGCCGTCCAGACCGAGTGGAAGCGCAGCTGGCAGACGGCCTTCCTCGTCGACCTGGCCAACCCGGCGGCCGAGCCGGTCACGATCTGGGACATGAGCTCCCAGGACCGCTACAAGAACCCCGGCCGGCCGGTGACCAAGCGCCTCGGGACCGGCCAGACCGTAATCCTTCAGGACGGGGATTGGATCTACCTCTCCGGCCCGGGCTCGTCGCCCCGGGGCGATCACCCCTTCCTCGACCGGATGAACGTCAAGACGCTGAAGGTCGAGCGCCTCTGGCAGTGCCAGGACCCGGCTTACGAGAGCTTCGTCGGCTTCGCCGGCGACTCCCGGACGCGGTTCATCACCAGCTACGAGACGAAGGCCGACCCGCCAAACTACTGCCTCTACGACCTCAAGACCCGGAAGCGGACGGCCCTGACCGGCTTCAAGGACCCGGCGCCGCAGCTGACCGGCATCCGCAAGCAGCGGATCACCTACAAGCGGGCCGACGGCCTGGAGCTGGGCGGCACCCTCTACCTGCCGCCCGGCTATAAGGAAGGCACGCGCCTGCCGGTCGTCATCTGGGCCTATCCCCTGGAATACGACAACGCGGCCACGGCCGGCCAGGTCCGCGGCTCCGTCAACCGCTTCACCTTCTTCCGCGGCACCTCGCACCTCTTCTTCGTCACCCAGGGCTACGCCGTCCTCGACGGCGCCGAGATGCCCGTCGTCGGCACGCCCGAGCAGGTCAACGACACCTTCGTCCAGCAGATCGTCTCCAACGCCGAGGCGGCCATCCGCAAGCTCGACGAGATGGGCGTCGGCGATCCCAGGCGGGTCGGGATCGGCGGCCACAGCTACGGGGCCTTCATGACCGCCAACCTGCTGGCCCACTGCGACCTGTTCGCCGCCGGCATCGCCCGGAGCGGCGCCTATAACCGGACCCTGACCCCCTTCGGCTTCCAGAGCGAGCGGCGGACCCTCTGGGAGGCGACCGACACCTATATCAAGATGTCGCCGTTCATGTTCGCCGACAAGATCAAGACGCCGCTGCTGCTCATCCACGGCATGGCCGACAACAATTCCGGCACCTTCCCCATCCAGACGGAGCGCCTGTTCGCCGCCCTCAAGGGCTTCGGCGCCACGGCCCGGTTCGTCTACCTGCCGAACGAGAGCCACGGCTACTCGGCGCGCGAATCGGTCCTCGACGTGCTGGCCGAGATGATCGAGTGGTTCGACATGCACGTGAAGAACAGAAAATGAACAATTGATTTCCACAGAGTCTGTGCATATCCCTGTGGAAAAAGACCGGGCGCGCGTTCCTAAGAGCTTGTCAGGCGCGCATTTTTAAGGGAATGCACAGCGGCTGGGCAGCTTAACTTTACCTTCGAAAACGGGCGGCTCGGATGGCCGGGCCGGCGGGCAGGTTAAAAGGCTCAGGTTTGGCCCTATCTTGAAGTCAGCCGAGGATCAGCCAGCGGATGAAGGCGTAAAGATAGACCGCCAGGAGCAGGATGACGGCCACATTCACCGCGGCGTCTATCCGCTTCATCAGCGGGAAAGCCCGCCGGCTCCGGCGCGTATTGATCTTCGGCAGGGCGAAGATCAGGGCGATCGCCAGGAGGAGCAGCAGCCACTTGCGCATCGGCCGGGATTATCCCCGAAAACCCGGGCCCTGGCAACCCCGCCCGGCATGCCGGCGGCGCTTGAACGCCGCGCCCCGGAGTGGTATCTTGGGATTCCCCCCGAGCAAACGTCCCGAGCAAGGAGTCGCCATGGCTGGACAAGCCGATCCCTCTCCCATCATCACCATAGAACGCCACATCCTCGACGAGCAGGCCTTCCACCCCGAGGCGACCGGCGTCCTGACCAACATCCTCTACGACCTGGCCCTGGCCGGCAAGGTCATCGCCAGCAAGACGACCCGGGCCGGGCTGGCCGAGATCCTGGGCCGCACCGAGGACGTCAACGTCCAGGGCGAAACGGTCTTGAAGCTCGACCGCTTCGCCGACCTCACGGTCACGCGGCTGACCGACCACACCGGCCGGCTGGCCGGACTGGCCTCCGAGGAGAACGCCGATTTCCTGCCCATCCCGGCCCCCTACCCCATGGGCAAGTACCTTCTGGTCTTCGATCCGCTCGACGGCTCCTCGAACGTCGACTTCAACATGCCCGTGGGCACCATCTTCGGCATCTACAAGCGCAAGCGCGAGGGCGGGCCGGTCACGGAGGAGGAGTTCTTCCAGCCGGGCCGCAACCTGGCGGCCGCCGGCTACATCGCCTACGGCACGAGCACTATGTTCGTCTACACGGCCGGGCACGGCGTGCACGGCTTCACCCTCGATCCCTCGGTCGGCGAGTTCCTCCTGTCCCACCCGAACATCGCCATGCCCGCGGCCAAGTACTTCAGCGTCAACCTCGGCTACCAGAGGTTCTGGAGCCGGGGCGTCCAGCGCTTCACCGAGTACCTGCAGGGACGGGAGGGCGGCGTCCAAGGGCTGTCGCTGCGCTATATCGGGACGCTCGTCTCCGACTTCCACCGCAATCTCCTGGCCGGCGGCGTCTTTTACTACCCGGCCGACACGAAGGATCCCCGGACTGCCCGCGGCAAGCTGCGGCTGCTCTACGAAGCGGCGCCGCTGGCCTTCGTCGCCGAGCAGGCCGGCGGCTACGCCTCCGACGGCCGCGGCCCCATCCTCGACGTCACGCCGTCCTCGCTCCATCAGAGGACCCCGCTGTTCATCGGCAACAAGGATCTCATCCTCAAGGTCGAGGAGTTCATCCGCGGCCTCGACGGCTGACGGCCGCCGGCCGGCTTTCCTGACGTCCCGAAATGTGATATTCCTTCCGCTCCAGGAGGTGCTCCCATGCCGTCCACCCGCCGCGCGTTCCTCGAGGCCGGCGCGATCTCGCTGGCCGCCGCCGGACTCGCCCCTCTCTCCGCCCTGCCGAAGACCCCATCCGGCGCCGGCGGGCCCCAGGAGCTCGAGAACCTCGTCCGGGGGATCGAGCCGCTCGGGACCGGGGACTACGCCGCGCGGATCGAGAAGGCGAGGCGGCTGCTGGCCGAGCGCGGCCTCGATGCCATCTTCATCGGCGGCGGCGTCAACCTCGTCTACTTCACCAAGGTCCGCTGGTGGCTGAGCGAGCGCGTCTTCGGCCTGGTCCTCGGCCGCAAGGCCGAGCCGATCTGGGTCTGTCCGGCCTTCGAGGCGCCGCGGGCCCAGGAGCTCGTCCCGGCCGGCCAGGAGATCCGGACCTGGGAGGAGCACGAGAACCCCTACGCGACGATCGGCGGCGTGCTCAAGGATATCAGCGCGGCGACGGGGACGCTGGGCACGGCCCCGGACCTGCGGGCCTTCGAGGTTCACGGCCTGGCCCGGACCCTGACCGCGGCCCGGGTCGTCGACGGCTCGGCCATCACCGAGGGCTGCCGCGGCGTCAAGACGGCCAGGGAGATCGCCTATATGGACCTGGCCAACCGCGTCACCAAGCTGGCCTTCCGCGAGGGCTTCAAGGCCCTCCGGGCCGGGATGACGGCGCGCGACCTGGCCGGGGCCATCGCCGCGGCGACCCAGAAGATGGGCGCGCAGGGCGGCGGCGGGCCGCAGTTCGGCCCCAATACCGCCTTCCCGCACGGCTCCCAGGTCCCCCGGACCCTGACCGGCGGCGACTGCGTCCTCGTCGACGGCGGCTGCTCGGTCGAGGGCTACGGCTCCGACGTCACGCGGACGGTCGTCTTCGGCCGGCCCTCGGACAAGCAGCGTCGCGTCTGGGACATCGTCCGCAAGGCCCAGCAAGCCGCGCTGGCGGCGGCCCGGCCGGGCGCGACCTGCGAATCCGTAGACGCCGCGGCCCGCCGGGTCATCGAGGACGCCGGCTTCGGCCCGGGCTACAAGCATTTCGCCCACCGCCTCGGCCACGGCATCGGCCTGGAAGGCCACGAGTACCCCTATCTCGTCAAGGGCAACCGGCTCAAGCTGGAACCGGGCATGACCTTCAGCAACGAGCCGGGCGTCTACATCTACGGCGAGTTCGGCATCCGGACCGAGGACTGCCTGGTCGTCACGGAGAGCGGGGCCCGCCATCTCGGCGGCCTGGAAGCCGTCTCGATCGAAGAGCCGTTCGGCGCCGACTAGGACCGGATCAGCCGGCCGCCAGGATTCGGCGGATCTTTTCGGCGTAGGCTTCGCTGGCCGCGTCGGGCGTCTGGATGACGATGGCGGCCGGCGACCCCGCCCCCAGATCGAGCGTCGCCGCCCAGGCGATCTGCTCCTGGGCGAAGATGGGCGTCTTCATGATGGCGTCGTTCGAGCCAAGGTCCTTGAGGATGGCCAGGCCGACGGCGTCTACGGCGACCCTGTCGGTGCCGGCCAGGAACACGCCGGCGTCCTTGCGCGGCCCGGTCATCGGCCCCTCGTCGACGAAGGCCGTCAGGCCGTCCAGGACGATGAGGGCCGGCTTGTAGACCGTGTTGATCTCGGCGATCATCCGCCGCTGGTTGGGCGAGCCGTGGAGCTGCTTCATGAACTTGTGGCCCTTGCGCGGCACGATGCCGACGGAATTCTTGAGGGACATCGAGAAGACCCCGCCGAACTGGTGGGTCTTCAGGCAGCACGTGGAGACGACGCAGCCGGCTTCCACGACCGGCCGGGCGACGAGGAAGCCGTTCTTCCAGTGCGAGGCCGGCGGGTCGTACGGCGAATAGCCCTTGTCGCCCAGCTCATCGAAGTTCAGCAGCTTGGCGTCGAAGGAGCCGGCCAGCGCCGGCAGGCCCTTCTTCTCGAAGACCTGGGCGGTCTCCTCGGGACCGCTGCGGTCGCCGATGGACAGGGCCTTGGCCCCCATCTCGCGGGCGCTCTGGAGGATGGCCCGGAGCGTATCGACGTGGGTCGAGCCCGGCGTCTCGTCGGAGGTGTTGAGGTTGGGCTTGACCAGGACGTTCTTGCCCTGGAACGGATTGAGATCCATGAGCTCGAGGCACTTCTTGACGCCGTCGGCCCGGGAATCGGTCCTGACCAGTATGACGCGCGACTTGCCGGAGAGATCGGTCAGCTGGATCTGGCCGGGCCGGGTCCGGCCCCAGCCCCGGCTCCCGAGCGCCAGCCCGCCGGCCAGGCCGGCCCCGGCGGCGAAGAATTCCCTGCGGCTCATGCCGGTCGTGCGTTTCATGTCTTTTCTCCTTGGCCCGGTCCCTGGGCGCCGCGGCAGTCGCGGACGCAGATGCCGCAGATGAACTGGGCCGTGTAGCCCTTCTTGCGGAATTCCCTGAGGGTTTCGTAGCAGGCCCGGTGGTCGAAGTCCTCCCGCGACTCCCCGATGGCCCGGCAGGGGCAGGCCGCCAGGCAGGCCCGGCAGTCGCCGCAATCCCGCTCGAGCGGCGCGCCCGACGCGAGCGGCATGTCCGTCAGGACCGTGACCAGGCGGAAGCGCGAGCCGAGCCGCGGATTGACCAGCAGGTTGTTGCGGCCGAGCCAGCCCAGCCCGGCGGCCCGGCCGACGTGCTTGTGGGAGACGTGAGCCCGCTGGTTGTCCCAATCGACGATCTGGGAGGCGGCTATCGGCAGGGCCCGGAAGCCGGCCTTCTGGATGCGGTCCGCGACGAGGAGCGCGCCCCGGTCGAGGAGATAGTTGATCTGCCTGTAGTGGTGGAAGTAGAGCGCTGTCGGGTGATCGGGGATGTCCTCGAGGACCGCGTCGCTCAGCCGCGCCCCCAGCGAGACGGCCCGGTCGAAACGGTCGCGCGTCCCCGGCTCGAGCAGGAACTCGCCGCGGATCCCGGTGATGTCCGCCACGCCGAAAAGGTCGAAGCCGAGACCGGCGGCAAAGGCCTTCAGGTCTTGATGATCCATGGCTTTCTCCCCTTGTCCGGGCGCGGAGCCATTCTATCGGCGCATCGGCCGGCCTGTCAACGGCAAGCTCTTCACTTCGCCCCGGCGGCCCGGAGCGGCTTCAATCCTCGATAAAACGTTGACAACTTCCCCGCGACGAAGGAATATACCGGCAACGAAGGGAGGGCACCGAAATGAGGAACGTTTCCGTCCCCGGCGTCGCCGCTGCGCTCATCATCGCCTTCGTCCTCTCCCCTCTCGGGCTCGCCGCCCAGGAGACGCGTGGCGCGACGGTCATCGTCACCAAGCTCAATGGAAGCCGGCAGAGCGGCGAACTCATCGCCGTCAAGCCCGACTCCCTGCTCCTGTTGAGCCCTGCGGGCGGGGATATCAGCGTCGGTCGCGGCGAGATCCAGAAGGTGAGGATCGTCCGGAAAAGCCCGACGGGGTTCCTGATCCTTTTCGGGGCCCTGGCCGGGGCCGGGGCGATGGGTTCGAACGCCGGCCAGGACAACGATTTCCTGGGGCTGGCCGCCTGCATCGGCGGCGCCCTGGGCGCGCTCGGCGCGACGGCCGGCGGCGCTTTCATGAGCATCGACAGGGAGCTTGTCCTGGCCGGGGAGGCGGACGACGACGTGGCCGCCCGCCTGGATATTTTGAGAAGATATTCGCGCGAGGCCCGGTCGGCGGAGGCGGCCAGCCCGCGCCGGCGGCCCCGATTCCGGTTGGGCTTCGGTTCGGCCATGTCCTTCCGGTCCGAGAGATGGGGATCGCGCCTGACGGACGTTCCCTGGATATTCCGGGGCGACGTTCCGCCGGGGGAGGAAGGCCCCCATGTCGGCTCTCTGATGCAAGGCCGGCAGATCGGGCTCGATTGGGCTTCCTGGGGCCCCGTCAGCCTGGCTTACGATTGGGCGGAACATTGGTCCTCGGAGATCGAGCTTTTCTTCCGGGGCGAGGAGCGGCAGGGCTACGGCTGGACCGAAGCGCGCTTCGTCTCAACGGCCGACGGCCTGACCTATCGGGCCTCTATCGGGTACGACCAGGTGGCCAAGTTCAGCGCCGTGCTCGCCGGCTTGAGCTATCGTCCGATCGCGGCCGTCCGCGGCGGACGGTGGTCCGTCGAGCTCGGGGCCGCGGCCGGTCCGGCCCGGATCTCGGCCGAATCCTCCTACATGACCATCCCGGCCGAGAAAAAGACCGTCCTGTCGTATCGGATACACGCCGCGGCGGATCGCTTTCTTAATCGGAATCTCTTCCTGGGGGTCTTCTGCAGCTATCGCCGCTGCCAAGCCACGTTCTCCGACGCTGTCGGAACGGCGGAAGCGAGCTTCTGGGAGGTGAACGACACCCTGAACGAGGGAGAACCCATCGTCCGCCCGGTCCAGGTGACGATCCCCTCCCAGTCCTACTCCTTCAGCGGCGTGACATATGGCGTGCGGATCGGATTCAGGATCTGAGGATCCGGTCCCGCGCCGCTCCTTGACCCATTGTCCGGGCGGCGTTATCATTCGGCTTCCCGAACGGAGGAAACCCCATGAAAACGATCGAGCGCCCGCGCCCCGGCGGCCGAATTCTCCCCGTCCTGCTTGCCATCCTGGCCTGCGCTGCCGTCACCCTCCCGGCCGCCGCGCCGGTCCGCGCCGCGGCGGCGCCGTCCCTGTCCCTCACGGTGTCCATGGAGCGTCCCTCGACCCACTATTACCACGTCGTCTTCCGGGCCGAGGGCCTGGCCGGCGACGTCCAGGATTTCAAGATGCCGGTCTGGACGCCGGGCTACTACCAGATCATGGACTACGCCAAGAACGTCAAGGACTTCCGGGCCGAGGACGGCGCCGGACGGCCGCTCGCCTGGGACAAGACGGCCAAGAACACGTGGCGCGTCCGGACGGGCCGGGCCGCGGCGGTCGTCGTGAGCTACGACGTCTACGCCTTCAACCGCTTCGTCGCCGCGAGCTACCTCGCCGATGACGGCGGCTTCATCACCCCGGCCGGCGTCTTCATGCACGCCGCCGGCCTCCTGGGCCGTCCGGTCACGGTCAGCGTCCGGCCCGCCCCGGGCTGGACGCAGGTCTCGACGGGGCTCGATCCGGTCGCGGGGCGTCCCGGGACGTTCGCCGCCCCCGACTTCGACACCCTCTACGACTGCCCCTTCCTGATCGGCCGCCAGGAGATACTGACATTCGAAGCCGCCGGCCGGCCCCACACGGTCGCCGCTTACGATCTCGGCTCCTTCGACCGGGCCCGGTTCACCGGCGACCTGGCCAGGATCGTCGAGGCGGCCGCGGCGCTCATGGGCGATCTGCCCTATCGCCACTACACGTTCCTGGTCATCGGTCCCGGCGGCGGCGGGCTCGAGCACCTGAACTCGACGGCCGTGACGCTCAACCCCGCGTCGCTCGACGATGCCGGTGGCTACAAGCGCTGGCTGACCTTCGTCGCCCACGAGTATTTCCACCTCTTCAACGTCAAGGCCATCCGGCCCCTGACCCTCGGGCCGTTCGACTACGACCGCGAGAACTACACCGACCTGCTCTGGTTCTCCGAGGGCGTGACCGTCTATTACGAGCACCTCCTGCTCAACCGGGCCGGATTGATGGCCCGCGACGAGGTCCTCGACCGCCTCGGCTCGACCATCGCCGTCTACGAGAACGCCCCCGGGCGCGCCCACCAGCCGGCCCGCCTCTCGAGCCTCGACGCCTGGAACGGCTATTTCGGCCGGAGCGAGCACGTCTCCAACACGACCATCTCCTATTACGACATCGGCTGCGGGCTGGGACTCCTGCTCGACCTCGGGATCCGGGAGGCCTCGAAGGGCCGCGCCTCGCTCGACGACGTGATGCGGACGCTCTACCGGACCTATTACCGGGACAAGAAGCGCGGCTTCACGGCCGCCGAGCTGCGCCAGGCCTGCGAGCGGGCCGCGGGCGCGCCCCTCGCCGAGATCTTCGAGACCTGCGCCGAGACGACCGAACCCTGGGACTACGCCAGGTATCTGGCCGGCGCCGGCCTGGCCATCGACCTCGAGCCCCGGCCGTCCGCCCGGCCCTGGTTCGGCGCCCTGACCCAGGACCGCAACGGGAGCGGCGTGATCTCGGCCGTCGAAGAAGGCTCGCCCGCCTCGCGGGCCGGCCTGAGCGCCCAGGACGAGATCCTGGCCCTCGACGGCGCGCGCCTGACGCCGCGCCCGCTCCAGGAGATCCTCGGCCGCTTCAAGCCCGGCGACAAGGTCCGCGTCCTCTACTCCCGGCGCGGCCGGACGGCCGAGGCGGAAATCGAGCTGGGCCGGAAGGCCGAGCCGAGCTGGCGCATCACTCTGCTCGCGGATCCGACCGCTGCGCAAAAGGCGCTGCTCGACGCCTGGCTGAAATAGCCGGCCCCTTCAAGCGCCGCCCTGAACCAAGTGCCGCCGCGACCCGGAAAAGCGGCCGGACGGACGATCGCGCTTGAACGGACCCCGCCCGTGGGGTAAATTGGGGGGCATGAAGAACGCTCTGAAGCCGCTCGCCGCTCTCGAGTCCCTCGTCCTCGCGATCGCCCTGCTGATCCTGCCAGGCCACGCGGCGCCGGCCGGGAGCGCGCCGATCCTTGCCGCGCCGGCCGCCCCTGGGGAAGGCGGCGAGGACGGCGAGTGCTTCACGGTCCTCGTCGGCAAGAAGGCCAGCGCCGACGGCGCGGTCATGGTCGCCCACAACGAGGACGACCGCGGCGCCATCATCGTCAACGTGCGCAGGATCCGCGGCCGCGACGGCGGCTCGGTCCGCCGCGTCGACCTGGGCAAGGGCGCCGTCCACGAGACCGACAGCCGGACCAACGGCTTCCTCTGGATCGAGGCCACGACCCAGGAGTTCGCCGACAGCTTCGTCAACGAGCACGGCGTCGCCGTCACCTCCGACAGCTGCCCGTCGCGGGCCCTGGCCGAGGACTTCACCGACGGTGGCATCGGCTGGATGCTCCGCCGGATGATGGCCGAAAAGGCCGGCTCGGCCCGCGAGGCCGTCCGCCTGGCCGGGGAGCTCGTCGAGCGCTACGGCTACCGCTCCTCGGGCCGGACCTACTCCATCGCCGACAGGAACGAGGCCTGGATGCTGGCCATCCTGCGGGGCCGCCGCTGGTACGCCCAGCGCGTGCCCGACGACGAGGTGGCCGTCATCCCCAACTACTACACCATCCGGCGGATCCGCCCCGGCGACGCCGAAAACTTCATGGGCAGCCCCGACATCGCCGAGTACGCCGCCCGCAACGGCTGGTACGACCCAGCCCGGGACGGCGAGTTCGACTTCAAGAAGGCCTTCGACCGGCCCTCCTCCCGCAAGCCGGCCGAGGACGGCAACGTCCTGCGCCACTGGCGCGGCCTGAACCTGGTTACGGGGCGGGAGTGGCCGCTCGACGGCGACTATCCCTTCTCCGCCAAGCCGGCCCGCAAGGTTACGGCCGCGGGCCTGATGGCCATCATGCGCGACCATTACGAGGGCACCGAGTACGACGCCACGAACGGCTACAGGACCGGCACGCCGAACCGGACCCGCTTCCGGACGATCTGCACGGCCTCGACCATCAGCTCGTTCGTCGTCTCGCTGCGGCCGGACATTCCCGAGCCCCTGGCGGCCGCGGTCTGGCTGGCCTTCGGCAAGCCCGATACGACGATCTACGTGCCCCTCTATTACGGCGTGGGGGTCCTGCCCCCGGCGGCCGGGCTGGGGTCCGGCACGCCGGACGACGCCGTCATGGCCCGCCAGCACTTCGAGGACGGCGAGTTCCAGGCCGCAAAGGCCGGGCTCCTGAACACCCTGGTCCTCGAGCTCGAGAAGGCCGCCGAAGGGGACTACGGCAACGCGCACCGCAGGATCGCCCGGCGGCTCTTCCCGGCGGAGAGATCGTTCCTGCGGTCGCAGCCGAAGTTCGAGAAAAAGTTCGCCGCCCTCTACGCCAAGGACAAAGCCGGGGCGCAGAAGCTGCTCGACGATTACGTGGCCGCGGCCTTCCGCAAGACCGCCGGCCTGACCGGACGGCTGCTGGGCCGATAGCCGGCGGCCCCGCGGAACGGGGCCGGGATCAGCGCCTGGCCCTGAGGATGTAGAGGTTATGGTCGCGGAGGAACGTCTCCACCCGGACCAGCTCGAAGACCGACCGTCCGATCATCCTCTCCACTTCGTCCCGGGCCAGGAAGTGGCCATGGGCGTCCTTGAACCTGGCCGGATCCCTGTCCATGACGACAACCGGCGCGCCCGGCTTCATCGCGGGCAGGAGGCCGGCCAGGAGCTCGACCGGCCGCTCCAGGTCGTGGAAGACGTTGACCATGAAGGCCATGTCCAGCGAGGCGGGCGGGAAGCGGGGGTCCTCCAAGGCGCCCAGGACGGTCTCGATGTTCGAGACCTTCTCGCTCTCGCATCTCCGTTCGATCGCCGCCAGGGCGGAGCCGGAGATGTCGTTGGCGTAGACCTTCCCCGACTTGCCCACGCCCTGGGAGAGCCAGAACGTGAAATACCCCTGGCCCGCGCCGATCTCTCCGATGACCATGCCGGGCTTGACCCCGGTCGCTTCCATGACCTTATCGGGTTGCTCGATCTTGTCGCGGGCGGCGTCGCGCGACTGGGCCGGGCCCGGCGACGCGACGAGGCTCAACAGGATGAACGGCCAAAGCGCTCTTTTCCCGACCATCTTGATCATGGCTGAGCTCTTCCTTTTGCCATAAACACAGGCAACTTTTATGCCACCATTCCGCCCCTGTAAAGTACCGGTCTCCGCATAGCTTCTTTACATTCGATGTACAAATCCCGCCGCCGCGTTGACAACGGTTCCGCCGCTTCCTATAGTGAACATGTATCCATAAGAAAAGGGGAGGAGATCAACATGGACGAGTCGAGATGCCGCATTTTGTCCGGCCGGAGGTCTTTCCTCAAGGCCATCCTGCCCGGAGGGGTCGTGTTGGGGCTCGGAGCGCCGTGCTTTCTGCGAGCGCTCCAGGCGGAAGGCCAGGCCAAGCCCGCCGACGTGAAACACAAGTTCCTCGAGGACGCCGGCTTGACGCTCACCGACGCCTTCCGCTTCACCTACCTCTGGCCGATCGGTATCTTCCGGGGCCTCGAAAGCGAGATCGGGCCCGACAAGTTCCACGAGATGCTGAAGGGCGTCATCGACGAGAGCACGAAACGGGAGATGGCCCAATTGGCCGAGAAGTCGGGTTCGAACGATATGGCCGCCTTCACCAAGGGCTTCCGCGCGCCGGACAGCATCTTCAACAGGGCGCTGACGCTGGAGGTCGTCGAGGACACGCCCAAGGCCTTCGAGATCAAGGTCAAGGAATGCCTCTGGGCGAAGACCTTTCGCGAGGCCAAGGCCGGCGACCTCGGCTACATCCTCACCTGCTACGGGGATATTGCGTCAGCCCCGGCATTCAACCCCAAGATGCGCATGATCCGGACGAAAACCCTCATGCAGGGCGACGACGCCTGCAACCATCGGTTCGTCATCGAGGGCTAGGCCGGGCCGGGTCCGGAAGGCCCCCGGGGCATCAGCCGCGCCGGCGGCCGTAAACGAAGTCGCCGACGCGGCGCAGGCGCTCGAGCTCGGCCTCGGTCATCGGCCCGGCGTCGAGGACGGCCAGGTTCTCGCGCATCTGCTCCACGGTGCGGGCCGCCGACATGCAGACGTCGACGGCGGGGCTGGAGAGCACGAAGCGGTAGCAGTCGGCGGCCGTCGGCGGCTTCTCGCCCGGCGGCATCTTCCCGGGCTTCAGCAGCCGGCCGCCGCGCGTGGCGGTGAAGGAGACCGTGCCGGGGCGCCTCCCCCGCTCGTCGCCCAGGTAGGGGAAGATGTCGATCTCGGCGCCGCGGTGGGCGGCGTTGTAGCGGAGATGGAGGACGTCGAATTCGCCTTCGCCCGCCAGCTCCCCGAGCAGCTTGCGGTTGTGGCTCGAGATCCCGACGAAACGGACCAGGCCCTTTTCCTTCATCGCCAGGGCCCCGTCAACGAGCCGCCGCGGCGGCCGCCGCGAGAAATAGCCGAGGATGAGGATGTCGGCGCGGTCGAGCCCGGCGCTCCGGAGGCCGCGCCGCAGCAGCATCCCGGTCAGCCCGTTGTTGTGGGCGTAGCTGAACGCCGCCAGGACCAGCCGGTCGCGCTGCCCCTTGGACGCGACCGCCTTCAGGGCCTGGCGCATGCCCGGCGCGTAGCCCTTGACGACAGTCCCCCACGTCCAGTAGTTGCAGCCCCGCTCGAAGGCCTCCTCGATGGCCGCCGCGGGCGCCCCGTATCCGGAAGCGATGCCCAGGCGCCCGACCTTCAATCCGGTGCGGCCCAGCGTGATCGGCTCGTTGAACGTCATGTCCTACCCGCTCCTTTGTCGTCGTCGTCTTCGGCGTCGCCCAGGGACGCGGCCGGGGCCCGGGCCTCCAGGTCGTCGAGCCACTCCCCCATGGCCCGCAGGTGGAGCTCGATCGCTTCCCCGATCCCGGCCGGGACGGCGATCCCGCGGGCCCGGCAATACGCGGCCAGCGAGGCGTCGATGTCTTGCCAGGACGAGAGAGGCTCGGCCCCGGCGGCCGGCGCCGCGTCGGCCCCCGCCTCGGTCGCGGCCCCCGGCGGGTCGAGCCGAGCTTCTACGCCCAGCCTCTCGAGAAGCCCGAGCATGCGCCCGTACAGGGCGCCGTAGCGCCGCGACCACTCCAAATAGGGCTCGACGCCCTGCGATTCGATGAAGTCCGCGATCGTGCCGTCCGTCCCGACGGCCGCCCGGCAGCCGTCCTGCGCCGGGAACATGGCGAACCGCTCCCCGCCGGCCGCGTCGGTCGCCCGCCCCAGCGGATAGAGGCGGCAGACCAGGGGCCGGCTCGGGTGGACCCGGCAGCCGGAAGGGGTGACGAAGAGGCAGCGGCCGTCGGCGCCGTTGCGCAGCGTCGTGCCGCCGTTGGCCGAGTAGAGGGTCAGGAATTCCGTCGTCCCGATCCCCAGTTGGCGCGACATCCCCAGGATCTCGTGGGGACCGGCCATGATGACCTTGCCGGTGCAGCATTGTCCGCAGGCCCGGCAGGCGAACGAGAACCTGTCGCGGCGGTCGAGGCGGAATTCCAAGGCGGCGTCTTTAGAACTTGCCCTGGATCACGCCGAGGTCCTTGAGCAGCCGGCCAGACTGGAAGAGCTTGACCTGGACCGCCGCGTTCGCGTCGGCAGCCAGGTGCTTGGCCACCTTGGCCGGGATGGCCTCGGAGTGCAGGAGCGTCCCGCCGGCGTACCACTTGATCTGGGACTGGCTCCAGCGCTGCAGGTCGTTCTTGTGCACGGCCGTCAGCTCGTCCTTGTGCTGGGTCTGCCCGCCCTGCAGGAAGCCGAAGGACGTGCAGAAAGCCGCCACGGTGCCCGCCAGCATCAGGATCTCCCGCCTTTTGACCGCTTTGCCCGCGTCGTCTCTTTCCATGGCTCGATGGTAAGGCCGGAGCGGGCGCTTGTCAAGGCCGGCCGGGCGAGCCTCAGTCGGGCCGGCCCGGGCAATCGCGTGCTGGCGATAGAAGCCCGCCTGGCGCGATTCGCCGCCTTGACAGGCGGCTTTCGGGGGGATTATTGTTTCTCCAGCAAATAACCGCCGGCCGGGGACCGGTTCCGCCGGCGCGCGGAGGTGGGTCCATGAAGCGCTGGCTTTCGATCCTGGCGATGCTGGCCGTGGCGGCGTCCGCCGCCTACGGAATGGAGATCCGGTTCCATCTTCAGGCGTTCGGCGGCGTCTCGTCGTCGTTGTACGCCGGATCATCGCCCGGGGGATGGGGCATCCCGGAGGTATCCGCCGCCATGAACCGCCGCGCCGGGCTGGCCGCCGGCTTTGGGGCCGGCATGACGCTGCCCCTGGCCGACGTCGTCTACTATGTCGCCTCCTTCGAATATCTCCAGAAGGGGGCCGGCGTGGATTATTATTATTGGGACGACCCGATCTCCAGGGACATTTACCAGCTCGACGAGATCGGCCATTCGAGCTTCATCAAGCTCAAGCCCCTGCGGCGCCTGTCCCCTTACGGGCTGATCGGTTATTCGTTCTCCTATGTCCTGAGCCACAAGCTGAAAACCCACAGCGGCTCCGCCGAACCGGTCGATCTGACCAGCGACACGGCACGGCACGACAACGGCCCCGTGCTCGGCTGGGGCGTGGAGTTCGAGGGACGGAGGTGGGGGTTCTTTGTGGAGCATCGCCATTACTTCGGCGGCGCCAATCTCAGCAAAATGACGGGAAGCCTCGCCGACTATCCGTCGCTGCGCGCTCGTTCGGACATCGTCATCGCCGGGATCCGGTACACGCTGGGCGGCCGGAGATAGGGCGGGGATAGGGCGCGCCTCCCCCGCCGGCCCGGTTGACTCCCCGCCGGAAGACACGTAATATCGGGGGGAATTCCCGACCGGAGGAGCGCCCCATGGAACGGACCCTGGCCATCATCAAGCCCGACGCCGTCAAGAAGAGGATCATCGGCAAGATCGTCGGCCGCATCGAGGAGGAGGGCTTCGGCATCGTCCGGATGAAGCTCGTCCACCTGACCGCCGACGAAGCCAGGGGGTTCTACATCGTCCACAAGGACAAGCCCTTCTACGGCAGCCTGTGCGAGTTCATGTCCTCGGGCCCGGTCGTGATCATGGTCCTCGAGGCCGAGGAGGCCATCAAGCGCTGGCGCGAGACGATGGGCGCCACCGACCCGGCCAAGGCCAATCCGGGGACGCTCCGCCGGGCCTACGGCTTCTCCATCGAGCGCAACGCCGTCCACGGCTCGGACGCCCGCGAGACGGCGGAGTTCGAGATCAACTACTTCTTCAAGAAATAGCCCGAAGGGTCAGCGTTTTCCCGATCGCGGCCCGAGCGCCTTCTTCGTCTTCGCCGCCGCTGGCGCCGGCCGCTTCCCCCGTTTCGTCGTCTTCCGCGGGCCGGCGCTCTTCCGCCGGGCCGCGGCCTGGCGGGAGGGTTTGGCCGCCCGGCGGGGGGACGTCCGCCGCGGGCCGCCGGCCGGACCAGGAGCCGGGCGGGGCGCGCGTTCCCGCTCCGGCGCGGCCGGCAGTTCGACATTGAAACGGGCGCCCTCCCCAGGGACGCTCTCGAGCCACAGCCGCCCGCCGTGGTCGCAGACGATGCCGTAGCTGATCGGCAGCCCGAGCCCCGCGCCCTTGCCCTTCGGCTTGGTCGTGAACAGCGGCTTGAAGAGATGCTCGCGGACCTCTTCCGGTATGCCGGGGCCGGAGTCCTCGACGGTCAGGCGGATCCAGCGCCGCCCGCCCTCCTCGACAGCCCGGGCCGCCACGCGGAGGACCTTCTTCTCATGGGCGCCGGGATACTTGTCGTTCAGGGCGTCGCGGGCATTGCTCACCAGGTTCATCAGGACCTGCTGGATCTGGCGGCCGCGGCCGGCCATTGGGGGAAGCTTTTTCGGGACCTCGACGCGGAGCTTGATCCCGTCGCGGCGCAGGGCGGCGCGGACGAGCGAGAGGACGGCCTCGACGGCGTCGGCGACGCGGACCGGGACCGGTGGTTCAGGGGTCTCCTGCTGCGAGAAACGGAGGAGGTCCTTGGCCAGGAGGGCGATCCGTCCGCCCTCGGTTTTGATCCCCTCGACGCATTCCAGGGTTCGCTTGTCCCCGGGCAGCCGCTCGCCCAGCAGCTCCGCGTAGTCCAAGATGCCCTGGACGGGGATGTCGATCTCCCCGGCCAACGCGCCGGCGAGCATGCCCACGGCGTCCACCTTCTGGGCCTGGAGAAGCTGCTCCTGCAGGCGATCCCGCTCTTCCTCGGCCTTCGTCCGCCCGCCTTCGCCGGCCTCGCCGGCCGTCCGGCCCGACGCGCGCTCCAGGAGGCTGCGCGAGCCGGCCTCCGCGGCGGCGGCCTCGTCGGCCTGCTGGAGGCGGCGGAAAGCGACGCCGATGGCGGCCGCCAGGCCCTCGAGGTAGGCGATGCGGTCGGCGCTGAAGCGCCCCGGCCGGTGGTCGAAGAGCAGCAGCAGCCCCAGGATCTCCGTCGCCGCGCGGATGGGGATAAGGGCCAGGGATTCGAAGCCTTCCCTGACGCAGGGCGCCTGGGGCGGGAGCCCGTGATTGCCGATCCGCGCCGCCGCGACGAAATCCTCCTTGCCGTTGGCCCAGAAGCTACCGCCCAGCGACAGGCCCGTCATCCGGGGGTCGGCGGCGCCCTTGATCACCGCCCCGCACGGGCAGGCGTACTCCGGCCGGCCCTCGGGCCCGCGGACGATCCTCATCGAGCCGTCGCGCATGGCCAGGGGGAACTCGAGCCGGAGGAAGGAGGACGAGAAGCCGTCGGCGAAGGCGTAGGGATAATCGTTCCCCCGGAGGAGCCGGACGGCGCCGGCCTCGATATCGAACACCTGGCGGATCGAATTGACGATGTCCGGCACCAGGGCCGGGAGCCCGGTCCCGCGGCTCAGGATCTGGAGGACCTCGGCCGTCAGCTGCTGCTTCCTCACGGCCGAGCGGATCGCCGTGACGTCCCGGATGGTGTGGACCGCGCCTTCGAAACCGCCGTCCGGACCGGCGACGGGGTCCACGGTCATCTCGAATTCCTGCCCGTTCTTGACCAGGATCATGCGTTCGCGCCGGCCGCTGACGCGGGCCCGGACCAGCGGGCAGAGTCCGGACGCCCCCTTGTCGCCGTGGACGATCCTGGAGCACGGCCGGCCGATGATCTCGCCGAACGGACGCCGGCAGTGCTCGGCGAAAGCCCGGTTGCACTGCTGGATGCGGCCGGCGGCGTCGGTAAGGAAGAGCGCCTCGGGAACGGCATCGAGGGCGGCCCGCCACTTCTTCGCGGCCAGGCTGCGGGCCTCGTCCGCCTCCGTCCGTTCCAGGGCCAGGCGGAGAGCCCGGGCCAGGGCGGCCGAGGAGATCTCGCCGCGGGCCAGCCCGTCCGCCGCGCCGGCCGCGACTGCGGCCGCGGCCTCGTCGCCGCCGGCGGCCAGGGCGACGACGGGGACGGCAGGGTCACGACCGGCCAGGGCCCTGACCGCCTCCCGGCCCCCGCCGCCCGGCAGGCCGAGGTCCAGCAGGACGACGTCGATCCCCCCCTGGTCCAGGCGGCGGACGGCGTCGTCCAGGCTGGTCACGGCCTCGATCTCGCCGGCCGCGGCACCGGCGCCCGACAGGGCCTCGCGGATCAGGGCGGCGACCTCCGGCTCAGGCTCGACGAGCAGCAGGCGCGGGGGGATGTTGGTCATGGGATGATAGGCGTTTCTCGGCCACCAATCATAATAGGCGGCAGAGGCGGCCTTGTCCACAAGGTCGGGATCCCGTCCGGGGGTCAGCGGCCGTTCATCGAGACTTCGGGAACCATGGCCGAGCCGTTCCAGTAGCGGATGCCCTGGCGAAACTGGGCCAGGTAAGCCGGTCCGAGAACGCTCTTGATCTTGCCGGCCGCGGCCAGTTCCTGGTGCAGCATCTTGAACCCGTGACCGTCGGTCAGCTGGACGCACTTGAGGCCGAAATCGAAATAGTAGACCAGGCTTTCGGAGGTCGTGGCCTGGATCCAGCCGTTTTCTGTGACAGCCATATGCCTGAAGCCCGAGATCCACTCGCCCCTGGCCCTCGAGATGTCCGTTTGCGGTATCGTCACGTAGAAGAGCTCCGTCCCCGGGCCG
Organism: Acidobacteriota bacterium; assembly: GCA_022711665.1. GTDB lineage: Bacteria > Acidobacteriota > Aminicenantia > Aminicenantales > Saccharicenantaceae > RBG-16-66-30. The sequence continues at coordinate 493,293 of JAKLEN010000002.1, forward strand.
ATCCCCCGGCAGGCATAATCCCCCGATTGGGGCGAGCCGCCGCCGATCTTCCGGGTATCGAAGCCGGACAGGAACCCGCCCTGGTATTCATTATTGACGCCGCAGACGACAAGCTCCTCGCGGCCGTCGCCGTTGATGTCCGCGAAAAGGAGATCGATGATGTAGCCGGCGTTCCAGAACTGCCCGGTCACGTTGCCCGTCGCGTCGATGACGGCCAGCTGGCACGGCCAGTCGGGCGCATGGTAGGATACGGCGACCGTCTCCAGGCGGCCGTCGCTATTCAGGTCGTGGCAGACGAAGCCGGCGATCCTGTAATCCGGGGAATAAGTCGTGAGGCCGCACCGGAGCTCCTCGCCGCCGTGGAAATGCCAGAGCTTGCCGCCGGTCCGGTCGTAGCAGTAGATCCAGCCCTCCCCCGTCTGATCGCGTTCCCGCCTGGGGGCAAAGACGACTTCGGCATCGCCGTCCCCGTTGACGTCCTTGATGACGAGCGATGGGAACGTGGGCGACTGATCCCTGTGCGTCATCTGAAAGTTGTCCCGGTAGAAGTCCCCGCTCCTCAGGTCCTCGAGGCCGGTGTCCCTGCGCCAGAGCTCGCGCTTCTGCTTGTCCAGGACCACGAGGAACGAACCGTCGATGGCGAAGCCAGCCGGCTGGCGCCGGACCCTTTTCCCCAGGGAGAAAAGGATGCCGCCGGCGATGGCCAGGAGGACCCCGGCGACGGCGGCCCACCTGCCCCAGGCGTGGAAGCGGGGCGCCTCCGCCGCGCGCTGGTTCGTGGCGGTGAACGTCTCCCGGAACCAGCGGTCGAGCTCGTCCCTGTAGGCGAAAACGGGGGATTTGGTCTCGGCGCCCGCCCGGTGGACCGGCATGCCCCTCTGGCCCTCCCAGCGGTGGCAGGTCCGGACGTCGCACCCCAGGTAGGCGGCGATCTCCTTCCACGAACGGAGAAGATTGTCCCTGGAGAACTCGCTCATGCCGCTGCCCTCGGGATGAATAAGTTCTTAATAATATGGTATTTTATCCATCCGGCGGGGGGAGTCAAGGCGGGCAAAGGGAGGAAGGGATATTTCTATCGTATTGCCGGGGAAATCGCCCCGGTCAAAGAATTCTAAAGAAAAATACTTATTCGTGAGAATTTTTCTACTCATTTCAGCTCTATATAATTAGAATAGCTTAACGAACCAGAATAGGGGCAGAAGGCAAGGATGGATCCTGCTCACCAAAAAGAAGAAGAATTCAAGAAGATTCTGGACGTCTATAGCCCGTTTATGAACTTCCAGGTTCAGAGGTTCAATCTCGTGAAATACGGTTTGGACCCGGAAGACATCTTGCAGGATGTTAAAATAAGGATCTGGAAACTTGTCCGCGATGGAAGAACCGTCCTCAGTCCTACTTCATATATCCGAAGAATCGTCAGCTCGGCCGTCATTGACCAACTCAGGAAGAGGCGTCGAGATGATTCGTTATATCTTCATGAGAAGCAAAAGCACATATCCGAACAGAACTATCCCTATAGCGGCGAGACAATCCAAAAAAAGGCTTTTGAGGAAACTGTAGGCCGGGCAATTGAACAACTCATGGATACGCGACGTCAGGTTGTCAAGCTCTATCTCCTGAATCTGAACATCCAGGAGATATCGATCTACATGAACTGGAGCATCGATAAGACCCGCAATCTTCTCTATAGGGGATTCGCCGACATCCGGAAAATCCTAAGGGCCATGGAAACTCAGAATGAAAAGTGATCATCCTGATCTCCGTGAAATCTATCAAGCTTACGTATCTGCTCGCAGGCCTGCCGGCCGTAAGAGGTGTCCTCCTCCGGAAGTCATCGCCAAGTCTTTCGAGTCTTCGTTCTCTACCCGTAAAAAGAAAATGATTGCCGATCATATCTCAGAATGTCAGATGTGCCGCGGAGAATTTTTAATGTTCCTCGAACATCAAAAGACATCGGAGGATATGATCCCCAGTTCTGAACCTCCTCGCAAACGCGTCAGGGAGGAGTTGCGACATTATGTTCTATGGCAAGGTGCCCTGGCCATGTTGGGTCTGAGCCTAATCGTCTCTTCGTTCTTCATCATAAGAAATCAACATGAGAACTCTGCTTTGCGACATCCGGGGACAGGCGAAATCACCATTATTGTCCCAAAAAGGACCTTTTCGCTCTCTGCTCCATTGATCTTTCGTTGGCTGGCGAAGCCAGGTACAGAATATTATGTTCTCGAGATCTTCGACAAATCCCTTCTGCCAGTCTGGGCGAGCGGCAAGGAAACAGAAACTCAGTTATGGCTCCCGGCCGAAGTTTTAACGACGTTCCGTCCGGGACAGGTCTTCTATTGGATGATCACGTCTTATGCCTTCGGTTCAAAAACAGGGGAATCTCCTCTGTCCCGATTTGAGGTGCGCCAATAGGCCTATTTTCTAAAACCCTGGCCAGGCCTAGAAAACGACGGATCCCCCTGTAAAAGGAAAGTCGCCCAATAGAAAGGGTGGGCCCACCGGGATCTCAGCATCTGTCGTTTAGCCCAGGTTAAAGCTTCTGCCGTTTGTTCCCCTTCGGCGATCGCATTATAAAACAGGGACATAAACGTTTCCGCCGCTTGGTCATCAATCGGCCAGAGGGATGCGAGAACCGAACGGGCGCCGGCGAAGAAGAACGGTCGCGACAGGCCCATGGGACCCTCCAATATCTCAAGGAACCCTCTCCCGGTCTGACAGGCCGATAACACAACGAGATCAGCATCGAAGGTCAGCCCGTAGATCTCCCTCATTTGGAGGAACCCATCTTCTTCCGATCCATCCCCCGGAGAAAGGACCAAAGCCGACCTAAATGGATAGCGTTCATTAAGGAACCCATGGCCGGCAAAATGGACAATCCGGTAATCCGTCAGTGGCCAAGTCTTGATCGTTGTCTCATTGGCATTATCATCCGCCAAAACATCGACGCTATCCGAAGGAAAGACCTTGGATATTTCAAATATTTCCTTCCGACTGAAGGGCAAGGCAACGAGATCGATACCCTCTTCAAAATCTATACGCGCGTCAGCAGGTCGCCCATTCATCCAAACCAAACGATTGGAGTTCTCCCTCTGATCATAATGAGTCCCCCCTATAGCCAGGAGGTTCTTCTTCAGCTTCTCCGGCGTCAACGAACGGGATGATCTAAGGGCGATAAGCGCCGACGCCGACGGACAATAGGCAATGGATGCACGCTCCATCAGATAACCCGAGCCAATCCCCCCCGGGATTCTTAAAGTCTCAAAGGGAAGATAATGGAGAATTCCGTCAGGGACGATGATTATAGTCCGAGCCTGTTCAAACTCCTCGTTCGCCTCGGCCAACATCAGTTCCCGCCCAATCCTGTCAGCGGCCTCATATCCTATCTTAGGGCTTAAAGAAAGGTCAGCGATTGCTTTTAGGTAAGCTCTCAACGAGGCTTCTATCTTATTCCTGCCTGGTAGGTTGTGAAACGATGTCTTTTCCGGCGAAACAGATAGCAGGCAGGATCGTTCCTCACCTAGCCAATATTCAAGGAGAACCTCCCCTTTCTTAAGCGATCTTCGGACGATGTCGAGGCGCTCAGCAGGGTTCTTACGGTCTTTTCCCTCTATTCGTTCCGGTCCCTTCGTCTCTTGGATCAATCGGACGTATTCCTCTTCCTCTAATGCGAGTTCGTTCATCAGATCGATCCGAGCGTCCGGGCTGTTCCCAGGCGAGCTGAGCTTATCCTTTAGCCTGACGATATTACTGTATAGGGTCCACTTCCTCTCTTCCAATAGGGTATCGCTGGCCGATGGGAGGTCACCCCGGACTTGTCGGACGCTTTCCAGGAAAGCTCGTGCTCGGGCTTTCTCGATAATGCTGAAGATGTCGTCTAAGCCCTCCTGCGAAGGCTGGGCCGTATACAAATCGATGAGGATATTGAGTGATCTCTCATAAGGTACACGCTTGTTCCGAGCAAATCCGATTTTAACGTTTTCCGAGGATATCCGGCCTCTCATGCGCTCGATAACATCGATGGCCCGCCGATAAAAGGACAGGGCTGTAAGCCTATCCCCTATCCTTTCGTAGCATCGGGCAAGCCCAATGGACGATTCAATCAGAGCATCATCGAAGGAATGGTTGCGACTGAGCTCAAAGGCTTCGCGGTAATGGACAAGTGCCTTATCAATGTTCAGCTCATCTAAATAGGAAGCTCCGATGTTGCTCAGGGCATGACACCGCTCCAAGGCATTCTTGCCGATATCGATGATACTCAACGCCCGGTTGAAGTTACCCCGAGCCTTATCATATTCTTTCAGCTCACTGAAAATGATGCCGATATTATTGAGGACTGTGAATATCACTGAAGCATTCGTCTTCCTCTGGATTCTCAAGCACTCCCGGAAGATGTTAAGAGCACTGAGCAGGTCTTGCTTCCGTTTACTCTCGATCCCGCGGCTGAGCATAACCGCCCCAATATTGGCCATATCAATAGCGATCGCATCCCCGTCTCCAAAACGACGATCGCGATCCAGGGCCTGCGTGAAGAGATAATAGGCCAGATCAAAATTTCCGAGTTCTCGATAGATGAGCCCAAGATTATTCAGGCACTCGGCTTCCGTTGCTGGGTCTCCGGACGCCCTCGATGTAGCCAAAGCTCTCTCTGCGTGGGTCACCGCCTGCGAATAATCATTTTTCCATTGATAATAAACCCCGATATTATTCAGGCATCGACCTTGTTCGATTCCAAGGCTGATTTCGGTCGCAATCTTCAGCCCCTTCTTATTACATTCAAAGAATGGATCGAGTTGCCGTATATCCAGATAGGCTAGTGACTGTTGACGTAAACACTTGAGCTCGAAATCCGGCACCTCGATATCATGCGCCTTGCGGCAGGCCTCTTCAAACCGCGCTATCGAACGGTACGGCAACCCCTCCTTACGGTCATTCTTGCCTTGACTATAAAGGCGGATCACCTCAAGACAATTGACGCAGGTTTTTCGGGCCGTGGAATCCCCTGCCTTATCAAGAACCGTCGCCGCGTCGTAAAAATTGGCTGCGGCATCGGCGATCTCGCCCAGGTCCCATTTGAGCAGGCCTATCCGCATCAGAACCTCGCCTTGGCGAGACAGGTTTTTATCCTGTCGGGCCAAAGCCAGGTCCTGCTTTAAGGTCTCAAGGGATCGTTCCAGATCGCCTCGAGAACGCATTCCTTCGATTGCCCTGGCAGATTGCCCGAACGATGGGCGATCTAATCGCGCCGCTGATAAGGGAAGACGACAAAGAGTCAATATGAGGCAAACAATTATAAGGGTTGCTGGGTTGAAACGGGAGCCCATATCGACCCTCCCCAATATAGGGCTCATTATACGAACGTGATGACGGCTAATCAATTCGCGTTGCCTTCCCTCTTCCCTCCCCCTATAATCCTCCTAATCCCTATCCCCAGGAGGCCCAATGCACAAAGACGAGATCATAGCCCTCACAGGAGAGAAGGACGCTTGTCCGTCGGATAAGTTCTCGCGGCGGAAGTTCTTCGGCACGGCGGCCATGGCGGCCGCGGGCACGGTCCTGGCCCCCCGCCTGATCGGCCAGGAGAAGGCTCAGGGCGAGAAGCCGCCGGCCCCGGCCGGAATCAAGACCAACATCGACGAGATCCGGGCGATCCCCCGGACGGCCGCGTCCCTGCCGGGAAGGTACCCGGGGAAGGTGGTCCGGGTCGCGACCGGGCCGAACCCGGTGGGCCGGCCCATCGACGGGGCCCGGGTGCGCCGGGAAGTCGAGGCCGGCATGGCCGAGCTGACCGGGGAGAAGGACATGGGCAGGGCCTGGGCGCAGTTCGCCGGGCCCGGGGACGTCGTCGGCATCAAGGTCAATCCCATCGGGGGGAGCCTGCTTTCGACCAAGCCCGAGGTCGTGGACGCCGTCATCGCCGGGCTGCTGGCCGCCGGGGTCGGGAAAGGGAACATCGTCATCTGGGACCGGCGCCTCTTCCAGCTCGCCGAGGCCGGGTTCACCCCCGAGCGCTTCCCCGGCATCCGCATCCTGGGCACGGAGATGAAGGGCCCCAACGGCGAGTTCTACGACGACAAGGGCGAGCTCTGGGCCAAGGACAACATCGACCGCCAGGCCCCGCCCTACGTCGCCGAGGTCGAGCAGAAGTACGACAAGGAGCTCCTGGGCTTCATGCTCAACGCGGGCACGAGCTCCTACTTCTCGAAGATCGTCACGACCACGGTGACCAGGATCGTCAACCTCCCCGTCCTCAAGAACGCCGGGGCGACCGTGACCTGCTGCCTCAAGAACCTGTCCTACGGCTCGATCAGCAACACCTCGCGCCTGCACAAGCTCTGGACGAAGTCGGTCGTCGAGCCGGTCGCCTTCCCGGCCCTGCGGGACAAGGTCGTCCTCAACATCGTTGACGGGCTCCAGGCCTGCTACGACGGCGGCCCCGGGGCCAACGCCAAGTTCATCTACGACGCCAACCTCCTGCTCCTCGGCACCGACCCGGTGGCCGTGGACGCCGTGGCCCACGACGCCATCATCCGGGAGCGCATCGCCCGCGGCACCCAGCAGGCGGAGGACCCGCGGCGGCGGAGCTCGGAGTTCCTGGCCCTGGCCGAGAGCCTGGGCCTGGGAGTCGCGGCCAGGGAGAAGATCACGATCCGCGAAGCGGCCGTATAACGCGGATCAGTTCCGGGCGAAGGCGCGGGCCGAGACGGAGGCGCGTACGGAGGAGCGCGGATCGTCCGGGGAGACCGACCTGGCCGAGAACCGCTCGACGACCCAAAGGCCGGGAAGGGCGGCCAGGCCGCGGAGAAAGCGCCCCAGCTCGCCGAAGCCGCCCGAAACCTCGATCCCGACGGGCAGCGCCGTCGTGAACTCCCCCGGGACCGCGGCGCCGGGCGCGAACTTGGTCATCCGGAGCCCGGAATCCAGGGCGAGCCGCTGGATCTCCCTGAGCAGGGCCGAGCTGTCCTGACTGGCCTGCAAATCCTTCTCCAGCTCTTCCAGGCGCGAGGCCGGGGACGCCCCGGACGGCGCCGGAGCGCCGGGGGGTTCCTCCCGGGCGGCGGCGGCCAGGGAGAATTCCACCCGCTCCCGGCCCTTGACGGTCCTCAGGACGGACGCGCCGAGCGTCAGGTTCTCGAGCGCCTGGCTTTCGCCGAGCCGCTCGATATAGTCGGCCAGAAACTCGTTCGACCGGGCGTTGCCCTTGATCCGGACCTTGCCGGAGTCGAAGACGGCCTCCGTCAGCCAAACGCGGTCCGGCAGGGCCGAGACCAGAGCGTCGAGGATCCGGGCAGCCTGGGGACGCCGGGCCAGCAGGCCTTCGACGTGCTCGACCCTCCGCTCGAGGGCCGCGTCGGCGCCCCCGGCCGACGGGGACGGACCCGACGAGGAGGGCCCCGAACCGCAGGCCGCCAGGGCCAGGCAGGCCGCCGCGGCGAGCCCAGCGGCCGGGACGGCAAGCCCGGACACGCCCCGCAAGATTCTCTTCTTCATGGCCATCCTTCCATCACGCATCCTTGGCTTTAGTCGCCCGAGCCGGCCCGGCGAGACGGATTCGGCCCCCAGAGCGTCTTTCATGGACGACGGCGGCGGTTGCCCCCGGTCGAGTATTCTTGACACAGGAATCTTTACTCTTTATATTATGTAAAGTAATCGTGTATTTGTAAAGGATTATCTCATGACGACGGCAACGGTTTCCTCCAAGAGCCAGATCACTTTGCCGGCGGCGGCCTGCCGCGAAACCGGCATCAAGCCCCACGACCGGGTCCTCGTCGAGGTCCGGGAAGGGACCATCGTCATTCGCTCCGCCCCCGACCTGATGGATTTCGAGGGCGTCCTGGGCAAGGCCCTGCCGCGGGCCGTCGAGATCAAAAAGGCGGCCCGGGCCGTCGCTGACCGCCTCAGGAAAGCCACGTGACCTCCTGGTTCGTCGACGCGAACGTGTTCCTCCGCTTCCTGACGGAGGATGACCAGGGCCAGCACGAGCGGGCCGTCCGCCTGTTCGAGTCCGCCCGGCGGGGGGAATGCCTCCTGGTCACGGGGCCGCCTGTCCTCTTCGAACTGGCCTGGACTCTCCGGGCGGCGTACAACACGCCTCGGGCCAGGGCGCTCGAGATCCTGAGCGCCGTTTTCGCCATGCCCGGCATGACCTTGCTGGACGCTCCCCTGGTCGCCGACGCATTGACGCTTGCCGCCTCCGCCGGGACCGAGTTCGCCGACGCCTATATCGCGGCGAGCTCGCGGGCGGCGGGATGCTCCGGCGTGGCGACCTTCGACCGCAAGGACTTCACGCGGCTCGGCCTCGAGCAGGCGAAATTCTAGGGAGGGGGCCCCGGCTTGACGGGTCCGCCGGGCGGACCTATATTGTGGAGAGAAGGGTTTCTACGTCGGCAGCAGAAAGAAGGAGGGAGCATGAGAAAGGCGTCCGTCCTGTCTTCGTTCCTGGCGCTGGCGCTCTTCCTGACCCTGGCGGGAACCGCCGCGGCCCAGGGCAGGTCCATCACTGTCCCCAAGGGGACCAAGGCCGAGATGCTCGGGCCGGAGAGTTTCAAGCTCACGACCCCCGCCGGCTACGTCTTCACGATCACGTCCTTCAAGAAAACGGGCAAGGCCGCGGGCAAGCCGGACGAGGTCGGCATCCTGGGCGATTGCGGCATCCGCGACCCAAAGGGCAAGGTCGTCGCCACCGGGTTCGAAGGCGTCCTGAAGAGCGCCCCGGCCATCGCCGCGGCCGGCAAGGCTCTCAAGGACATCCCGCCGGGCGAGTACATCAAGATCGACGACGAGGTGACCTGGCTCCCGGCGACGATGCAGTTCCCATCGATGCGCATCTTCGACCGCCAGGCCATGCTGAAGCTCTCCCCGCAGCCCGACCCGCCCGGGAAGGCACGCTGAGCCGGCCAGCCGTCCCGGATGGGCCGCCGGGCCTATGATCCCTGACGCCCCGCGGGGCGCCTGCCGCCGGGACCTCGCCTTTCATCCGGATCCGCGAGATCGTCCTTCTCCGGCACGAGCCTCAGGGCAGACGCGACGTGCCCAGCGAGTTCGTTCGGCCCGAAATACTGGTAGTAATAATCCGTGTTCGTCAGCCAGCCGGGCAGGAGGTTCCAGTAATAGGGACTGCCGAGGACCCCGCTGACGCCGCCGGCCAGCGAGCTCACCCCCCTTATGCCGCTCGGCCGGCCTTCGGCCACGGAGCGGCTGACCGGCCCGTAGACCAGCAGGAACGAGTTCTCGTCGACCGCACGCACGGTGTTGCTGGCCGGGTCAACGGTATTGAAGCCGCCGTCCACGGGGATGCCGGATAGGGTCGGAAGCGGCGGCGGGAACGTCCCGCCGGCGGGAGGGATATTGAAGATCGAGCCCAGGGGGTGCTTGAAGATCACGCGGTTGAGCTTCCCCCAGCGGTAGTCGCTTTGATTGGTCGAGCGGCCGAAAGCGTTGGCGAAGCCGTCGCCGGCCAGCATGTCCAGGGCGTTCCTCAACGCCCGGAGCAGATAGATGTCCCGGCGATCCTCGGGACTCGGCACGCCGGGATAGGCGAAGAAGTCGATCCCGGATTCTCCGACGCCGCGCCTCGCCGGGAACGACTCGAGAAGATGGCGCAAGTCCGCCAGGGACGTCCCGGGCTGAGGGAGCGGCAGACCGTAGGGAGCGAGCTTGGCGTCGAAGACGCTCGCGACGGCCTGGCTGCGCCAAAGGGCGTAGATGGCCGCCGCCGCGCTAGCGGCGATCTCCGCGGACGACGGCGAGCCCAGCCGCCCGAACTCGTCGCCCGCGTCATAGCCTTCGGGGATGCCGGTCGGGGTGGTGAAGTCCCAGGCCGCGAGCCGGGCCACCGCCTCCTGGAGAGCCGGGTCGAAGCGGAACAGGGCCAGGGGCTCGGCCGCGCCCGCCCGGGCCGCGTTCGCGTTGGCCGCGACGATGTGCGGCACGAAGAACCGGGCGTCCATGAGGACCGTGTCGGCCTGGATCCGCTTCATGTCCTCGAAGCTCACGGCGCCCCGGGCGATCTCCTGCTTGAGCATCTCGGTGATGCGCGCGGCCCGCGACCCGATGTTGAACGAGTATCCGATGTAATAGATGCCCCCGCCCGGCCGCTCCGCCGCGAGCGGCTCGTTCCCCAGCGTGATCCCGGTCGGGTCGTTGTTCGCGTTCACGACGAACCCGGCGGGCGGGTTCACGACATGGGGCATCTCCTCCGCCGGGATGATCTCGTAAGGCAGCATCTGGTCCGGCTGCGGGTTCGCGACCGCCAGCCATTCGTTGCCGCCCCGGCCGTTGCGCAGGAGCCACGGCGGCGCCCCGTTGACCGCGCCGGCCTGCAGGTCCTCGCGGATGGGAATCTCGCCGGCGAGGAAATAGCCGAAATCCCCCCGGCGGCCGATAAAGACGATGTTCTGCGGGAAGGTGAACAGGCGCGTGCCGCGGGCGAACTCCTCGACGGTCCGGGCCTCGGCCCAGGCCAGGGCCCCTTCGAATTCCTGGCTGGCGCCGGACCCGGTCCACTGCCAGCTGATGGCGGCCCCGGTCGCCTGGTCCAATTGGACGATCGGGCCGTTGTTGCGGCGCGGCACGATCAGGCTGGCCGCGGGGATGCCCGAGCCCGGAGGGACGACGACCAGCCGGCCGTCGATCCGAGCCCGGTAGGTCTCGGGCACGGGGATGACGTGCTCGGCCTGGCCCAAGTAGATCGAGCTCAATCCGCTCGGCGAGCTAGCGTCGGGCACGACCTGCTCGGAGTAATAATCGATCGTGTCGACGTACGGGTTCGTGAAGCCCCAGGAGAACCACCGGCTGTGGCCGATCATGACGGTGGGCGCGCCGGCGAAGCTCTGGCCGGTGACGTCATATCGTCCCGCCGAGAGATGGATCGGATAGAAGTACGGGGGGACCGGCATCTCGAGGTGCGGGTCGTTGGCCATCAGCGGAAAGCCCGAGTCCGTCCAGCGCCCGCCGACGGCCCAGCCGTTCGAGCCGCCGCCGCGGCCCTCCCTGGCCGCCCGGAAGAATTCGATCCCGTCGGTCTCCTTGACGTGCCTCTCCATCAGCTCCAGCAGGGACGGGTCCGGGGACGGGGCGGGGCGGTGGCGGCCCCTGCCCGGAGCCCGGACCGGCTCGGCCATGGCGTCGGGAACGGTCGTGGCCGTCTCGAACGGGGCCGAGCGGAAGAGGTCGTCATAGAAGAGCTTCGTGCCGTCGAAGCCCAGCGCGCCGCCCGCCGCCTGGTAGTTCAAAAGAGCGGTCGTGTACGGAATGTCGGTTTCGTTGAACACCCCCTGCTGGAGGCAGAGGACCTTAACGATTTTCATCGTATCCAGGGGCTCCCAGGGATCGAACGCCCCGACGCCGAGGGCGCCGTACTCGGGCGGGAGCGGATGGCCGGCGACGAAGGCGTTGACGCCGTCGGCGTAGGCCTCGAGGATCGCCCGGACGCGCGGCGAGGCGGCCGCCCACGACCGGGCCGCGGCCCGGCCCAGCCCGAGGGTCCGGAACTTGACGTCCTGGGCCAGCGCGGCCGGGCCGACAAGCTCCGCCAGCGCGCCGGCGGCCGTGTGCCTGAACACGTCCATCTGGAACAGCCGGTCCTCGGCGTGGACGTAGCCGTTAAGAAAGAACAGGTCGTGCTCGTTGGCCGCCCGGATGTGGGCGATGCCGTTCGAGTCCCGGACGATCTCGGCGGCCGCCTGAAGGCCGGGCATCCGGGCCGGCGGACCGGAGCGGACGTCCTGGCCGGACCACCCGCCGCTTAAAGCGATCAGAAGCGCCGCGACAGCCGTTCCCTTGATGTTCATGGGGCCTCCTCTGTTTTACGGTCATTCAGGTCGGCTCCGCCCGGGCGATAGTCAAGGGGCCGGAGCGAGGCGTCGCTCTATGGCGCATTCCGGTTCATGATGTCGCATGGCCGGAACGTTTGACACGCGCGCGGCGGCCGGGCTATGATCGGAACGGCCGGAAGGGTGGGATGTCCGAACAGCGGGAGGTCCTTTCTTCTTGGAAGGAGATTTCCGCCTACCTCAAGCGCACGCCCCGGACCTGCCAGAGGTTCGAGAACGAGATGGGTCTGCCCGTTCACCGGCTCGACGGCTCGGCGAAGGCCCGCGTCTTCGCCTACAGCGACGAGCTCGACGCCTGGCTGGCGCAGAAGGTTGACGAGCACGAGCAGGCCCCCCGCAAGTCGAGGCGCCTGGCGATCCTGGGGCTGGCCGGCGCCGGGGCGGTCGCGGCCGTCGCCGCCATCCTGATCCTGGCCTTGAAGGCCGGGCCGGCGGCGGGGTCGATCGCCGTCCTGCCCTTCGACGATCTGAGCCCCGGCCCGGGCTCGGAGGAGCTGGCCGCCGGCCTCACCGAGGACATCACCGACGGCCTGGGCCGGATCCACGGCCTCCGCGTGACAGGGCGCGTGACGGCCTCGGTCGTCAAGAAGATGGGTCTCGACGCCCGCCGGACCGGCCGCGCCTTGAAGGTCCGGTACCTCATCGAGGGAAGCACCCGGGTCGCGGGTCCGCGCCTGCGGGCCGTGGCCCGGCTGGTCGAAGCCCGGAACGGTTTCGTGCTCTGGGCGGAAGACTTCGACCGGCCGAAGGAAGACTTCTTCGCGGTCAAGGACGGTATCGCCAGTTCGGTCGCGGCCCGTCTCGGCATCGTCCTCTCCGCCCGGGAGGAATCGGCCCTGCGCGAGCGGCCCACCGCCGACATGCAGGCCTACGAGCTCTATATGACGGGCCGCTATCTCCTGGGCCGGCCGAAGCCGGAAGCGCCGGGGCTGGCCCTGCGCTATTTCGAGGAAGCCCTCCGCCGCGATCCCAAGTTCGCCCTGGCCAAGGTCGGCATCGCCTGGTTTCACATAAATATGGCGACCCTCCTCCTGGCCCGTCCCAATGACATGGGCCCGAAGGCCGAGGCGGCCGCAAGGGAAGCCCTGGCGCTGGGGCCGGACCTGGCCGAGGCCCACGCCGTCAACGCCTGGGTGCAGTTCATCTACGGATGGAACTGGGATGCGGCCGAGGCGGACTTCCAACGGGCCCTCGAGCTCGATCCGGCCGACGGAATGACGCGGGGGTGGTACGCCTATTTCCTGTTTTCCCGGAGACGCTTCAAGGAAGCCCGAAAGGAGATCGGGCGGGCCCTGGCCGCGGAGCCGCTCACGCCCTATCTCCACGGCCTGTCCATGTGGATCCACGTTCATACCGGCGGGACCGAAGAGGCCCTCAAGGAATTCAGGAAGGTTCAAGCGATCGAGCCCGATTTCAGCTTCGCCTATTTCGGCGCCGGACTGGCCACTCTGATCGAGGGGCGCATCGACGAGAGCATAGAGATGTTCAAGAAAAGCTGCCTGCTCCCCGGCACCCGCGGCTGGCCCGAGGCCGGCTTGGCGGTGGCCTATCTCAAGAAGGGCGACCGCAAGAGCGCCGCGGACGTTTACGGGAATCTGCTCCGGGAATGGGAAAAGACCGGCCTGGTGTCCGCCGTCCACGTGGCGTGGGCCGCGGCCGCCATGGGCGATATCGATCGGGCCCTGGAATTGCTGAGGACGGCCGTACGGGAACGCGACCCTTCCGTCGTGGTCGTCCACGTCGCGACCGAGACGAGCCTGCCCCGCCTGGCCCGCGACCCGCGCTTCCTGGCGGTCCTTGACGAGGTCGGTCTGCCGCGCTGAGCTAGATATAGAGCTTGACGCGGGGCCAGACGTCCGTCAGGGGGACCTTGAGGCCGCGGCAGAGATAGATCGGAAGCCCGCTCTCGTAGGGCATGGCGAGGGCGTCGGAGTGGCGGGCGGCCTCGACGACTTGGACGTACGTCCGGAGATGATCCTCCGCGTTCCCGCCGATGACGATCATGACCTCGCCGCGGCCCGGCGGCGGGCCCCAGAGCCAATAGTTGTTGTGGCCGCTGGCCGCGAATGGCAGCCCAAACCGGCGGCCCAGGACGTTGACGGCCGAAGCCTCGCCGTAGTTCTGAGCAAAGATGCCGCAAACGGCTTTGTCGGATTCGTCGAGGCCCCGATAGACGCGGGCCACGTCCTCGGCCAATCCCTCCCAGCCGAACTGGTCGGCGAAGTGCTGGGGAAGGAGGCCTAACTCCTGGCGTTCTCCCGCCTGGGGCGCGATCCCCAGGCCGCGCATGTACGAGACTAGGCCGCCGGGGGACAGCACCGGAACGGCCATCGGCGCGGCCGCGGTCCCGAACGCGGCGGCCAGGACGAGGCCGGCCGGGACGACCCAGCGCCGCTTCGGCCGCGAGGCGAAGCGCTCCAGGGCCACCGCCCCGCCGGCCAGCATGACCGGGTAGACGGGGGCCATGTAGTAGGCCTTGCCGCCCGAGAAGACGAAGAAGGCGAACAGGGCCACGTAGGCCCAGGCGAAGGTCCGCACGGGCCTGGCGTCGCGCCCGAACCAGAAATAGCCGATCCCGATGAGGATGACGATCATCGTCAGGGGCAGGGCCTCCATGGTCTGGCCGGCGAGGAACTGGAGCGGCGAGAGGACGGCGTTCTTGTGGGCCACGGCGTTGCGGTTGAGCTCGATGAACGGCAGGCCGTGCCGGACCTGCCACAGGAGATTGGGCAGGAAGACGGCCAGGGCGACGGCGACCCCCGCCCAGAACCGGCCGCGCAGGAGCTCGGACCGGGCCGAGCTGAGCAGGAAGCCGAGGCCGAGAGCGGCGACGAAGAAGGCGATCGAGTACTTGTTCTGCAGGGCCAGGCCGACGACCAGGCCGAAGACCGGCCAGAGTTTCCGCCGTCCGTCCTTCAGGATGAGGACCAGGAGGTAGGCCGCCAGCGTCCAGAACAGGACGTCGAAGGCGTTGGGCGTCAGCATCCCGCCGAAGCCCAGGAGGACGGGCGCGAAGAAGACCGAAACCGCGGCCAGCGCCTGGGCCCCGCGGCCTCCGCCCAGCCGGCGGGCGATGAGGCCGGCCAGCACGATCGTCGCCGCCCCGGCCAGGGCCGGCAGGAGGCGCAGCCCCGGGAGCGAGTCGCCGAAAAGGAGCCGCGCCAGCCGGGCGACGAGCGGCGTGAGCGGCGGCTGGTCGACGTACCCGAAGTCGAGCCGCCCGCCGCAGACGATGAAGTAGAGCTCGTCGCGGAAGAAGCCGTATCGCCCGCCGACGGCCAGGTGCACGAGGAGCCTGGCCGCTCCAAGGCAGAGCGGGACGACCGTCCCGCTCCGGAGCGCCGTTCGAAGCACGCCCTTTTTCATGCTTCCCTCCCCGCTCCAGCCGGGGCCGGAGGCGCCGCTGAAGCTATTTTTTCAATTCGATCGTGGCCGTGCTCTCCGTCGTCTTGGCGTAGTCCTTGGCCGACTGGAGGTAGCCGACCGCCGTCTTCGTCGACTCCGGGCAGGCCTGGAAGCTCTCGTTGAACGTCAGGCCCGCGGTCTGGAAGGCCTTGGCCCGCACCGAGAACGACTGCACCGACGGCAGGGCGGTCTTGGCGGCCTCCTTGAGGGTCTTGCCCCCCGTTTTCGCGGCGGCTCCCAGCTTCTCGAACACCGCCGGCATCTCCTGCAGGGTCGCGGCATAGGGCTCGAGCCCGGTGGTGCGGAACTGATCGACGCAGTCCAACAGGTTGCCGAAGCCCGTCGAGATCGAGGCGAGGCCGGCCGCGGTCTGGCCGATGGCCTGGGTCTTACCGCAGCCGCAGTCGCTCTTTTCGAAGGGCAGCCCCACCAGGCTCGGCGGGTTGGACGGGGGCGTCGGCGGCAGTTCCGTCCCGGGCGTCGTGGCCGGGGTCGTCGTGCCCGGCGTCGTGGGCGTCGTGGCCGGGGTCGTGGGCGTCGTCTTCTTCGGATCGGACTTCGGCGTGGGTTTCGGCTTTTCCGGCTCGGTCGGCGTCTTCTTCTCCTGCGGCGGCGTCTCCGTTTTCCGGCAGAGCTTCTGGCGCCGGGTGATGTCCTGCATGATCTTGTTCCAGTGGTCCATCCACTTGGCCGCCTCGGCCATCCTGTCGGTCTGGCCCTTGAGGTTGCCGAGGTGCTGGCCGAACTCCTGGGCCGCCTTGACGACGTCCTGCGCGTCGAAGACCGTCTGGACGAACTGCTTGCCCGAGTACTCCGCGGCCAGGCCGGCCACGTCGACGCTGCTGTCCACGACATCGGCGCCCATTTCGAGGTCGGTGAGGACGTCGATGGCGGCGTCGAGCTTGCCGATGACTTCGGAGACTCCCGTGACCCCGGCGGCCACCTTGTCCCCGTAACCCGCCACCGAGCCGACGACGGCGACGGCCGTCTTGCGGGCCAGCTGGGCGGTGGCCGTCGCGATCTTTTCCGAGGACTCCTGGAACTCCTTGGAATCCATGGCCGCCGAGAAGTCCTTGGCCGAGGCCTTCCAGGAGTCCGAGGCGATCTTCATCATCTCCTCGAGCTTGGCTATTGTCGCCTTGTCGCAATTTACGACATCGACCTGGACGGCGGGGCCGAAGCGCTCGCCACACGAGGTCCGGGCCTGGATGGCCGTCTTCCCAGTGCGCAGGCCCTGGAGGGCGACCGCGTTGCCCAGGTTGGCGAGGGACAGGATCGCCGGGTCGTCGGCGACGAAATCGAGCATGTCCGCCGCGTCCGCGGGGAGGACCCTGATCGGGACCTCGAGGACGCCCGACGTTTTATTGCCGTCGACATCGTAGAGCGCGATCTCGGGGACGGCCTGGCCGCCGTTGACCGATTCGATGCGCACCGAGGCCACGGCGTGGGAGGCCTCGACGACCTGGCCGTCGGGGGTGGTGTATTCCACGAAGAGGGTCCCCCGGTCCGGCGATCCCGCGGTCAGCGTGGCCGCGGCGCCCTTGGACTGGACCGTCACCGCCTCCGGCGGAATGACGCGGAAGCTGTAGGTGCCGCCTGCCGGGGTGCCCGAGGCCGTCACCTGGCCCCGGCCGCCCTCTCCCAGCGTGAAGCAGCCGGCCAGCGTGACCTGGGCGGCGGCGGGCGGGGGCCCGAAGCTCAGCGTGGCCCGTACGTCGACCGGGTACCTGATATCGGCCTCGGGGTCGCCTTGGATGGTCCCCTGGTTCGTCTTGACGATCGAGGCCGCCCGCCGGATCTCGTCTTCGCTGAAACGGAACGTCAGGAGCCGGGCCGCCTCGTCGTCGGTGAAGCCGAGGCAATTGACGCCCGCGCCGATCTCGGTGACCGTCTGGAGCATCCAGCTGAACTTCAGGGTGGCCCCGGATGCAGTGCGTTCGAGCACCGCGTCCGTGTCGTCGGCGTAGGGGGCTTGCTTGCTGTAGCTCGATCCGTTCTTGGCGTTGAACTCATAGGCCCCGTCCCGGAGCGTCTCGGTCCAGGTATAGTCGAAGTCGGGGTCCTTGGCCTTGCCCGAGCCCTTGATCTCCTTGACGTAGAACGGCAGCCGCTCGCCCGCCTTGAGGCGGGCGAAGGCGCTCCACGAGAAAGGCGTGCCGTCCCAGGCCGGAAGGAGGGCATACCGCACTTCTCCCTTGGCGGACCAGTTCACTTCGCCGACCTGCGCGTTCTCCTCGAACACGATACGGAAGGCGATCGGCCGGGCGGGATCGTGCTGGGCCAGCCGCTTGAACTCCTGCGGGGGCGGGGGCGCGGCGGCCGGCAGGGGAACTGCAGCGGCCGAAAGGAGGGCCAGGAGGGCGCCGAGAAGCGCCGGGCGTGGTGCGGTGCGGGGGCGGCGGGATTGGCCGATAGGGGCGAAGGGTGTCATGGGCGGGATCATATCGGAAAGCCCTGACGGCGGTCAATGATGCGCGCCGCCGCGGCCTTGATCGAGCCCCGGGGCAGGTTGACATTCCCGCGCCGGCCGATTTATTATCCGGGCAGACGGAAGGGTGGGATGTCCGAAAGACTTGGCGGTTGTTTCTCTGCCTTTCTCGCCGCTGCGAAAAGCATCCGGTCTATCAGATGGATCCCGGACACCTTATCTACAAATGAGAATTCCTAAGGCGTTCGTTTTCTCAGTTATCGCGTTGATCGTCGTCTTCTATGGATACAAAGCCCTGAGATTTAATGAGAAGGTAAAAGCATTTGATACGAGGATTCAAATCGGCGATAGCATGGCCAAGGTCATTAGGCTTATGGGTCAGCCTTCCGGCATTAATCCCGACTATCCCGTTGGAGAGGAGTTGGTTGTCCGATATGGGCTTAAAACCAGGGATACAATTCTTCTGGTTTATCGAGGGATCTATTTTCTTCGCGAAGATTTGAACTTCGCCTTCAATCCCGATACCGGGGAACTGATAGAGAAAGATCGGGCCATTATAACGTGGTGGTCGAGCTTCGAATAGTGACCATGACAATAAAAATATCAGTATCGCTGCGGCCGACTTTCAACAAGAGCTGCAGGGCATTCTTCCGAAAAAGCGGTTACGGGGCGAGAAGACCAAAATAGGATAAAGGAATCGATAAAAAAATGAGACGGCTATTCACTTGCGCTTTGTTCTTCCTTTTCGCGTTACTCCGCCTCGAGGCAGCCTGGACCGAGATCGTATTGAATTCTAAGGGCTGGAACCTGCCCGACACAGCGAAGATGGTTCTAATAGAGTCTAAGAAAGTTGACATCAATGGTATTCCACGCGAGATTCGAATGGAAATATGGATGGGAAAGGACGAAACGAAGTACAGAATAAGGAATCTTCTTTACGCGGATATGCCGGACCTGGCTGCAAACCACCCTGTATTGGAGAACCCCCTGGCATTATGGGTGTATAAAGCTGCGGATGGAACGGATATCTGCTATCGTTATACACGCGAGATAACCGATAAAGCCGGATTCACGTATGGCGTGGTTATCACCTTCATCTGCGACCTTGACGCCGATGGGGTCAACGAATTTCAGATTGAAGCCGGCATAGAACCGGATAAGATGCTGGCATCTATCCTAAGGATCAAGCTGGGCCTTTCTGATGAGGCCGACTTGATCAAGAGGACGATCCGTTCCGCGCTGCGGGCTATGAAGAAGAAGAGAGGATCGTGGTGATGGCGAAAAAGAAGCTCATATTCGTTGCCATCGCGTTGATCGCTGCCTTCTATGGCTATAAGGCGTTTCAATTCGATCAAAGGGTAAAGACATTCAATACGAGGATCCAAATCGGCGACACCATGGCCAGAGTCCTCACGCTGATGGGGCGACCGAGTCGCCATAATCATGGTCATTTTGTCAGTGATGAGCTGGCTGACCGATATGGGCTTAAGACCAGAGAAACGATCCTGCTGGTTTACCGCGGGTTCTATTTTCTTCGGGATGATCTGAATTTTGTATTTAACCCCGATACTAGAGAATTGATAGATAAAGACCGGGGTTTTATCATGGGGAGATTGGAAAAGTGAGCAAGCACAGAAGCTGGGGGGGAGCTGCCTGGTGCCATTGGGGGGGTGATGGAGGTTGAAGGGGGTTCGCCATGATAAGAATTCGCAAGGAGTTCATTATCGTTGCCATCGCATTGGTCTTCATCTTCTATGGTTACATGGCGCTTCAATTCAATCACAAGGTAAAAACATTCGATACGATGATTCAGATCGGCGATGACATGGTCAAGGTTCTCGTGCTGATGGGACGGCCGAGTTGCCACAATGCTGCATATCCTGTTCAAAAGGAGCTGGCTGATCGCTACGGGCTCAAGAGCGGAAAAGCGATCCTGCTGGTTTACCGCGGGTTCTATTTTCTTCGGAATGATCTGAACTTCGTATTTAACCCCGATACCGGGAAGCTGATAGAGAAAGATCGGGCGTCGATTATTTGGTGGCCAAGCTACGAAGAGTACTGAGGCGAAAAAAATATCGTTCGTGCCGGGCTGGTAAACCAACCCCGCGGCAAGCGGCGGAAGCCCGGAGGTGGCAGGTGTGCGGTGCAGCTAAAAAGCGGAGGCCCGAGTCAAGCGATGCAATCTACCACGTTCTATATCAGGCTGGTCTTAGCACACAAGAGTGGATACGGGCCATTTATCTGGAGTAACCGGTGAAAAAGAAATGCAGGATAGTCATTATCTGCGGCTCTTTATTGCTAGGGGCTGCCCTGGCATTCCCTCCAATTCAAGAACTTGATGTAAATTCCGAAGGGCGGCTTATTGGTGATCATATAACGTGGCGACTTCCGAGGGCGGCAACTAGTGCAGCAGATGAGCCTGGCGCCTTAGTTTTGATAATACGCGCGTACGATTTCCCTGTCCGTCGCGATATATTGGCCCTGGAAATCATCACCATAGTTGCTGGTTCACTTGCATTGTGTTTTCTGTTCAGGAAAAAGGAAAGGGAAAAGCAATAGGGGCGAGTCCGACTTGATCAAGAGGACGATCCGTTCCGCGCTGCGGGCTATGAAGAAGTAGGGTAGCAAGGCAAGAAAAACCCCATTATTTCGGGGCTAGAAGAATTCCGCCGCCTGGCGCTACTTCTTCTCCGGATACAGCGTGACCTGGACGTAGCGCTCGGTGTTGAAGTACGTCCTGGCCGCGGCTTTGATCGACTCGCGGGTCAGGAGCTTCAGCGACTCGGGGAAGCGGACGATCCCGGCCGGGTCCGTGCCCAGCCGGCAGCACTCGACGAGCTCTTCGACCCACCAGTCGTTCTGGCGGCTGGCGATCTCGAAGTCGCGGGACTCGGCCAGGCGGTTCTCCCCGACCTCGGCGGCGGTGGGCCCCTTCTTCTGCATCTTCCTGATCTCGGCGAAGATGGCCTGGGTCATCTCCTCCATCCGGGCCGGGTCGGTGCCCAGGTTGATCGACATGCGGAACTCCGGCCGCGGGATGCGGCCGTAGCCCGGCCGGACGCCGACGTCGTAGGTGCCGCTCAGGGTCTCGCGCAGCAGCTTCCGCAGGCGCGTCTCCAGGATGTGAGCGGCCGCCCGGATGTTGATGCGGCCGGCGGCGTCGTCCCGGAAATCGCCGGAGAAGACGATGGCCGTCAGGCTCTTGGGCTCGACGCCCTTCTCGACCGTCCGCTTGACCACGCCCTCGGGCGGCGCCACGCGCCAGTCCTTCCACGTTTCCGTCCGGTGGAGCGCCGGCAGCGAGGCCAGGTAGCGGCAGACGAGCGGCTCGATCTTCGCCAGGTCCAGATTGCCGACCAGGACGAAGGTGAAGTCGCCGGCGTCGGCGAAGCGGTCGCGGTAGAAGGCCAGGGACTTCTCGAGGTCCATCTGTGGGATCTCGTCCACGGTCATCGGCCGGAAGCGGGGCTGGTCCCGCTGCAGGGTCGTTCTCAGGGTGTCCGAGAACACGGTCTCCGGGCTCTTGGTCCGGTTCTCGAGGACGCTCTTGAGCTGGGCCTTGAAGGCCTCGAAGACGACCGGGTCGGGCCGCGGCGCGGTGAAGGTCAGGTAGATCAGCTGGAAGAGCGTCTCGGCGTCGCGGAGCGAGGCGCTGGCGGCCAGCCCCTCTTCGAGCTCGCCGATGGACGGGTTGATGTTGACCGCCTTGCCGGCCAGCTTTTTCTCCAGGTCGACGGCGCTGAAGGCCCCCAGGCCGCCGGCCGGCACGACCTCGTCGGCCGTGTTGGCCGCGATGAGGCCGCCCTCGTCGGCCAGCGAGACGCCGCCGGCGCTCACGGCCCGGAGCAGGATCTCGTCCTCCTTGAAGGTCGTCGGCTTGAGGACGACGCGGGCGCCGTTGGAGAGCGTCCACTCGGTCACCCCGACGGCCGGGATCTCGCGGCGGGCGACGATCGAGCCGGGGGCAGGCTCCTGCGCGATGAGCGGCGCGTCGGTGGCCGTGTCCTCGTAGGCCGCGATCTCCTGGCTCTTGACCTCCTCCAGGACGGCCCTCAGCTCGGCCTCGGCCGGCGCCGGGACGGAGGGCTTGTCGGGGAAGCTGGCCATGACCACGCGGTTGCGGTCGGTCATCCATTCCCGGGCCAGGGCGTTGACCTCCTCGAGGGTGATGCCGGGCAGGAAGCGCTTGTGGAGATCGTATTCGAACTGGATGCCGGGCGTCGGCTCGCCCTCGAGGAAGGCCCGGGTGAACTCCTCGGCGTAGGCGTCGGAGTCCTGGGTCTCCTTCTCGACCAGGGCCCGCTCGAAGTAGCGCAGGGCCACGCCCTTGCGGCGCTCGAGCTCGGTCGCGGTGAAGCCGAAGCGGGCCACCTTCTCGCCCTCGGCGTAGAGGGCCCGGAGGCCGCGCGGGATGCCGCCCTCGGCCACCAGGGCCGAAAGGGCGTAGGCGTCCTTGGAGCCGACGAAGCGGCCGCGGCTGGAGATAGCGCCGAGGAAGGGCGGGTCGGGCTTCCGGGCGATCTCGCCGAGCCGCTCGTTGATCATGTCGTTGAACAGCCGCTCGACCAGCATGCGGCGGTAGGCGCCGACCGTGCTCTGGTCGGCCGCCGGGAGCTTGTGGTAAACGGCCACGACGCTCTGGGAGGCCTCCTTATCGGGAGCTAGGGCGAAGAGCGTCCCGTCGTGGTCCGGCACGGGGTACACGGGGCGCGCCGCGGCGTCCGGCGGGACGGCCAGCGGGCCGAAGTGTCTTTTGATCAGGTCCTCGATCCGGGCCCGGTCGAAATCGCCCACGGCGATGACGGCCATGAGGTCGGGCCGGTACCAGGTCCGGTAAAAGCGCCGGAGCGCGTCGTAGGTGAAGTTGGCGATGACCTCGGGCTTGCCGTCGGGCAGGCGCTCGGCATAGCGCGAGCCGGCCAGCAGGATGGGGATCTGCTTGTCCCGGATGCGGGCGTCGGCGCCCTGGCCGAGCCGCCATTCCTCCAGGATGATGCCGCGCTCCTTGTCCACGGCCTTGGGCTCGAAGGTGACGTTGTGGGCCCAGTCCTCGAGTATGAGGAAGGCGTTGTCGACGATGGCCGGCGAGTCCATCGGGATCTGGAGCATGTAGAGCGTCTGATCGAAGCTGGTGAAGGCGTTGAGGTCGGACCCGAAGCGCATGCCGATCGATTCCATGAAATCGACCAGCTTCTGCTGCGGGAAGTGGGTCGTGCCGTTGAAGGCCAGGTGCTCGACGACGTGGGCCAGGCCGCGCTGGTCCTCGTCCTCGAGGACCGAGCCGGCGTTGACGACCAGGCGCAGCTCGGCCCGGTTCTTCGGCTCCCTGTTCTCGCGGATCCAGTAGCGGAGTCCGTTGGGAAGCCGGCCGACGGTGATGCGCGGGTCGACCGGGATCTTGCTGTCGAGGGCGTAGGGTTCGGCCTGGGCGGGCGCGACGGCGGGGGCCTGGGCGGCGGCGACGGGCGCCAGGACCGGGAAGGCCAGCAGGATGGAGACGGCGGCCAGGAGGATTTTTCGCGGCGTGTTCATCCCCTCCATCATACACTATTTATCTATCCGGGCCGGCCTGCGGTTGCCTGTCGGGGCGACCAGGGGGCATCTCGTAGCGGCTGACGGTGCGGAGGAAGAGGGTCCGTTCCCGTCCCGCCTTGGGCGGGGGCGGAGTGAAGGTCAGGAGGGCGGGCGGGTTATCGGGCCCGAAGAGGAATGTGGTGGCGTCTTCGGCCGCGAGCGCCAGCAGGACCTCGGCCGCGTCCGGGCCGTCCACGTCCTCGGCGGCGACATCGGCCGCTTCGACCGGCGCGTCATCGCCGAAATCGAGGGCCAGGCGGTCGACCAGCCAATATCCGGCCGGCGGGGAGAACTTGAGCCAAACCTTGTCGGTGCCGATATCGTCCAGGTCGAGGTTATAGATCATGTCGCCGGCCGGAAGCGGCCCGCCGGCGAAGAGCGCCTGCCCGGTCTGCCAGCCGAAGGCTGTCAGCAGCTGGACTCGGACGCGGCCATACTCCCATTCCTCGTAGCCGGGCCGCTGCGGCCCCGGGAGCCGCTGGGGCTGCGAGGCCTGGCTCGGAGACGGGGCGGGCGAAGCGGCCAGCCGGGCCTTGACCTCCCGGGCGAATACGGCGCGCCATGAAGAATTCGCGGCGGCGACGATGAGCTTAGCTCGGCGGGCGTTCTTCGGCCGGGGGAACGAGAGCGTGATCGCGTCCCGTGACGGTGGCGTCGCGGCCCGCGCCACGTCAGCGTCGGCCGTCCGCCAGAAGACGCCGTCCCGGGCCGAGATGAGATCCTTGATGTCCCGGCCCTTCCCGGCCGTGGCCGTTTCGGGGGCGACGGGGGCGGCACAGCCGCGCACGGCCCCATAAACGTCGGGGAAGACGCTCACCCCGGGGGCATGATCGACGACGACGAGCTTGGCTTCGTCAATCCCCCGCGTCACGCCGGACGGATTGCCGAGCCGGATCCGGAGCTTGCCGTCCGCGTCCGGCGCGGCCTCGACGGGCGTCCATTCCATGGCCCAGAACTCCGTTTCCGCGGCCGTGTCGTACGATTTGTCCATTTCCAAGAGCGCGGCGTTGGACCCCCGGCGGCCTATCTTCCCGTTCGCGCCGCCCCCTTCGGACTTGAACATCCAGTTGAGCACATCGACCGTGGCTTCGACGTCCGTGGCGAGGGCGTCCTCAACCTCGCCGGGGAACACGGCGTCGATGGCAAGAACGCCCACGAAGACGACGACGCCGGCGAGCGCCTTGAGGACCGAGGCCGGTCCGTTGATCTTCCGGACCCTGGCCCGCGTGATCCGGTCGAGGGGGATCCACCTGGCCTTGACCGCCTGACAGAAGATCTTATCGCCTTCGGCCCAGCTGGAGACGACCCGGAAGCGGCTGCCGTCTTTCAGCACGACCTTCGGACCAGTCCCGCCGCCGGTGATATCGGCGATATCGAGCGGGTCGATGGTGTAGGTCAGATGCAGGTTGCCGACCAACGCCCCGTTCTTGACCGCGGGCGGATCGCTGGCCGCGAAGGCGATGCTCTCGTCGGCCGTCTGCACGCTGATGATCTTCCCGCGCCGGCCCTTGGCGGCCAGGGCCCGGCCGTCCATTTCCTTGACCTTGTAAACGGAGCAGGCCGACGCCAGGACGACCGCGGACAGACCGGCTAGAAGCCGCCGGAGCGCTCTTTTGCTCCGCCCCGGGCCGTCCGGCGCTCTCATGCCGGTCCTCCGTTCCTCCCTCTGCCCCTATTCATAATGATTCCGGGGTGGCAGCCTGTCAACACGCCGTCCGGAGGGCGCCGACGCCAAGGAAAAGCCCGGCCGCCGCCTCCCGTCCCGGGCACGCCTCAACGGCGGGCGGGAGCTTTCAGCGATCCGTCGAGCTTCCGGGGTTTAGGGGTTCAGGGGGCCGCCGTGAAGCGGCGGGCCGCGGCGGCGTAGAGGCGCGCCGCGAGAAGGACGTCGTCGACGGCGACGCTCTCCTCGGCCGAATGCGCCAGCCGGAGCTCCCCCGGTCCCCAGACGAGGGTCGGGATGCCGGCCTCGCGCCAGAGAAGGGCGCCGTCGGTCCAGGCGGGGAAAACCGCGAGGCCCGGGTCCCCGCCTCCGGCCTCCGCGAAGGCCCCGCGGGCGGCCGCGACGAGCGGATGCCCCGGATCTATCACCAGGGGGCCGTGGAGCATGGTGGCCATTCCTCCGGGCATCCGGGCCAGTTCCGTCGTCAGCCCGGGTCGGGCGGCCCGGACTTTGGCCAGGAGGCGATTGAGATCGTCGAACACCTGTTCGACGGTCTCCGTGGTCACCCAGCGCCGGTCGACCTGGACCCGGCATTCGGCGGCGACCATGCTCGGCTGCTGGCCGCCCCGGATGGTGCCGACGTTGATGGCCGGCAGGCCGAGCACCGGGTCGCGGCGCTCTTCGAAGCCGGGGATGAGCTCGCTCTCGACGAGCGAGACGAAATGGGCCGCGGCGGCGATGGCGTCGACGCCCTCCTTCCGCAGGCTGCCGTGGGCCGCCCGGCCGAAGAAGCGCGCCTCGAGCCACTCCAGCCCCAGGTGGCCGACGGCCACCCGGTTCTCCGTCGGCTCGCCGATCACGGCCCCGTCGGCCTTGAAGCCGCTCCGGATCAGGGCCTCGGCGCCGTGGCTCTCGAGCTCCTCGTCGATGACCGCGGCCAGGGTCACGCGGCCGGCCTCGAGCCCCCCGCTCCCCTGTATCTCCGCCAGGGCCCCGGCCATGGCCGCGATGGCCCCCTTCATATCGACGGCGCCGCGTCCGAACACCCGGCCGGCCTCGGTCCGGGCCGAGAAGAAGTCCACGTCGGAACCCTCGTTCGGGGCCACGGTGTCCGTGTGGCCGCAGAGCAGCAGATGGCGCCCCGGTTTCCGTCCTTTAATGCCGGCGAGGAGATTGGGGCGGCCCTGGCGGACCTGGACCAGCTCGACGGCGATGCCGTGCCGGCCGAGATAGGCCTCGAGCGCGCGAACCGTCCCCTCTTCCTGCCGCGGCACGCCCGGGTGGCTCGGCGCCCGGACCATGTCCCGCAGAAGCCCGACGATGCCGTTGTCGTCCATTCCAGTCCTCCGGCTCTTTGTCGCCGTCACTATATTGAAATCGGGGGACCGGTTCAATGGGCCGCGGCCCGTCGCGCGAAAAGAGCAGAGCGGCCGTCCTGTCCCCGGCAACCCTTTGCGGCTATAATCGGTTTACAGGAGAAGGAGGAACCCCCCATGAGATCGAAGATCCTCTTGATCGTGGCCGCTCTCGCCCTGGCCGCGGCGCCCGCCGCCGCCCAGAAAACGGAAATCGCGGACGGCGTCCGCCTCGTCCACAATGCCGGGCCCGGCGCCTGGGGCAAGACGCCCCGGGTGACGATCGAGCCCGTCCTGACCCTCGGCGACCCGGAGACGGCCGACCCGAACGTGGCCTTCTTCATGCCCACGGCCCTGGCCGTCGACGCCGCCGGCAGCATCCATATCCTCGACATGGGGAACCACCGCGTCCAGAAGTTCGGCCGCGACGGGAAATATCTGGCCACCTACGGCCGCCAGGGCCAGGGACCGGGCGAGTTCCTCTACCCGTCCGGGATCGCCATCGACGCCAAGGGCTTTCTCTACGTCTCCGATCCCAACAACCAGCGCATCCAGGTCCTGACCCCGGACGGCAAGGACCACAAGACTATCAAGGGCCTCGAGCAGGGCGCCGGACCGGTCCTCCTGGGCCGGCCGGGCGAGCTGGTGGCCGGGGCGCCCCGGATGCAGATGCGCATCCTCAGACCCGGCGAGGCGGAGAAGGCCGCGGCGCTGCCGAAGCTGGTCAAGGTCCTCGACCTCGAGGGCCGGACCGTTCGCGAGTTCGGCCAGCCCACCGACTTCAAGGCCGAGCTCCTGAACACCGCCGGCAACGAGACCCTCATGACGGTCGACGCCGCGGGCCAGGTCTACCTCGTCTATCCGGTCCAGAACCGCATCGACAAGTACGCGGCCGACGGCCGGCTGCTCTGGCGCGCCGATCGCCCGCTTCCCTACTCCATGGAATTCAAGGACAAGGGCGAGATCGAGCGGAACGGCCAGTCCGTCAGCGTCCGCGGGCCGAAGCTGAACCGCTGCGCCGCCGGCGTCGCCGTCGACGGCCGGGGCCGGATCTGGGTCGCCACCCTGACCCGCCAGCTCAAGAAGGAAGAGCAGGTCGGCCGGGGGGTGACGATGTCGATGGACGAAAAGGGCGGCCGGACCATCGGCTACAAGGTCGTGGGCGAGGGGCAGGAGCTGCGGACGACCGACGCCTACAAGCTCGAGGTCTTCGACGCCGACGGCGCGCTGCTCGGATCCCTGCCGCTCGACTCCTTCGTCGACGGCATCTTCATCGCCGGCGACCGGCTCTTCCTCCTGGACGAGTATCGCGGCGCCCAGGTGAGGGAATACAGGATCAAGGGATAGGACGAGCCGCCGCCTTTTTTCTCCCCTGCCGCGACTAAACGGGTGGAGGAAGCGATGAGGAAGACCGCCTGGGCCGTTCTGGCCGTCCTTTCGCTCGCCGCGGCCGCCGGCCTGGCCGCCGACCAGCCGCGGATCGGGCCTCCCCCGCTCCGGACGGAGGCGCCCACGCTCAAGCCCGGTCCGGCATTCGCCTGGATCCCGGGCTACTGGAAGTGGGGCGGCATCAATTACGAGTGGGTCGAGGGCCGTTGGGCCAAAGCCAAGAAAGGCAAGGCCTGGGTGCCGGGGACTTGGGAACAGGTCGGCGCCCGCTGGGTCTGGAAGCCCGGCAAGTGGGCCAAGCCGTCGAAAGAGCAGCCGGCCGCGAGCGGCCAGCCGCTCCCGGACGAAAAGGCCGGACCGCCGAACTAGCCCGCCTCAATCGGGCGAGGTCAGCGCCTTGTAGCAGAACGTCGTGTAGTGCTTGACGACGTCTGCGACGACCTCGTCCTTGTCCATCCGCAAGACCTTGAGGGGGAACAGCCCGGGCATGAAGTCCTCGTCCGTCGTTTCGTACTCGGCCTTGGGCGTCCGCCTGGCCTTGATCTGCAGCTTCAGCCGCAGCTCGACGGAGTTCTTGGGCAGCGCGATGCGGTAGTGGAACTGCTCGTCCTTGAGTCCCGGGAAGCAGATGACGAAGCGGATGCTGCGGCCCTTGGCCTTGACCTGCTCGGACTTGATCTTGTAGGGAACCAGCTCGTCGGTCAGGGCTTCGAAGGCCGGCTCGGCGATGAACTCGCAGAACTGGTCGAACTGGGCGACCGTCTCGGCCTGGCAGAGCTCGATGACCCGGACGTTCTCGAAATGGTTGCCCAGGTCCTTCTTCCAGTCGATCTCGCCCATCTGATACTCCGCGCTTGAAAATCGACCGTATGATAACACAAGCGCGGGGGCGCGCAAAGCGGCGGAGGAAGTGCCGGCTGAGGTCAGCAAAAGGGGGGTGATGATTGGATATTGAGGGAGCCCTCTCCAGCCGGCGAAAGAGAGCCAATGGCATTCTATAGAACCGCGCGGCAAGAAATCAAGTCAAATTTTTTGGACGCCGTAAAAAAAGCCCCCGGGGGGCTAAGTGCCGGCTGTTTTTTTTAACAGCAGAAAAGGGGGGAAAATGGAGTATTTCATGGGGTTGAAGTTTTCTCCAGCCGGCGCAAGAAAACTTGACTATATAATAGCGGACGGCGCCAAAAAAATCAAGCGGCCGGGCCATTTTCAAAAGCGCGGCGTTGGCTTAAGATGAGGGAACCTAGGAGGAGACCATGAAAAGAACCCCGATCATCCGGGCCGCCGTTTTCCTGGCCGTCGCGCTGGCCGCGGCCGCCCAGACCGCCCCGAAAGCCGGCGCGCCGGGGCCGACGACCAGGGAGATGGCCCTGCTATGCTGGCAGGAATTCGGCGAGCTCGTCCCGGCCAGGATCCGGACCGTTCTCGTGCCCTTCGGGTCGCTCGAGCCCCACGGCGTCATCCCCAACGGCACGGACAGCCTGGCCCCCGAGGCCATGGCCCGCGACATCGCCGCCCGGGTCGACGCCCTGATCGCCCCGGCGCTGAACTTCGGCCTGACCGACGCCATGAAAGCCTACCCGGGAGCCGTCTCGATCCCGGCCGAGGTCTACGCCCCCTTCGCCGAGGCCGTCCTCGACAACCTGGCCGTCCAGGGCTTCAAGAACATCATCGTTCTCAACGGCCACGGCGGCAACACGGCCGCCCTCAACGCCGCCGCGGCGCGCGTCGCCAACGCCCGCCGGGTCAGGACCCTGGTCGTCAATTGGTGGACGCTGGCCGACGACATCACCAAGGCCGTCTTCAAGCAGAACGGCGGCCACGCCGGCAACAACGAGACGGCCTACATTCAGGCCTTCCTGCCCGCCCACGTCCACCCCGAGCGGTACAAGCCCGAGATGGCCTCGCCCAACGCTCCGGCCGGGGCCTATAGCGCGGTCCCCGTGGCCTCGACCATCCTCCTCTACGAGCCGGGCCAGGGCTATCCGAGCTTCGACGCCGCCCAGGCCAAGGAGTATTTCCGCAAGGTCAACGATCGCGTCGCCGGGCTCGTGCTCGAGACCATCGCCAGGTGGGACCAGGCCGGCGTTTACAGGTGAGACGGCTGCGGGCCCGCTTCAGGCGGCCCGCAGCAGGAAGATGCGCAGGTCCATGACGTTCGTCCCGGTCGGGCCGGTGACGATCAGGTTGCCGGTCTGTTTGAAGAAGCCGTAGGAGTCGTTGTCCTCGAGGTACTCGGCCGGATCGAGGCCCAGGCCGCGGGCCGTCCGGGCCGTCCGCGGACCGGCCCAGGCCCCGGCGGCGTCGGTCGGGCCGTCTATGCCGTCCGTGCCCAGGCTCAGGATGAGCCAGTCGAGCCCTTCCACCCCGGCCTTCTCCATATCGACGAGCGCGGCCAGGACGAATTCCGTGTTGCGGCCGCCCCTCCCCCGCCCCTTGACCGTGACGGTCAGCTCGCCGCCGGCCAGCAGGCAGAGCGGCCGAGGCAGGTTGGCGGCCGAGCGGGCCAGCTCGGCCAGGAAGACGGCGTAGCCCTCGGCCGTCTTGCGGGCCTCCCCGCCGTCGCCCGAGGCCAGGAAGATGGCCTCGTAGCCCCTCTTCTCCGACTCGTGCTTGGCGGCCCGCAGGGCGGTCATGTTGTCGCCGATGATAAAGCTCGAGACGCGGTCGAAAACCGGGTCGCCTTCCTTGAGCGTCTCCGGGACCCGGCCGCGCTCGCCGTCCTCGATGCGGGCCCGGACCAGGGCCGAGGCGCCGTCCCAAAGGTCGTAACGCTCCAGGACGGCCCGGGCGTCGTCGAACGTCGAGACGTCCGGGTACGTCGGCCCCGAGGCGATCGTGCCGGGATCGTCGCCGACGACGTCGGAGACGGCCAGGGTGACGACCTCGGCCGGGAAGGCCGCCCGGGCCAGCTGCCCGCCCTTGATCATCGACAGGTGCTTGCGGACGACGTTGAGCTCCTGGATGGTCGCCCCGGCCCGCATCAGGTCCTCGGTCAGCCGGCGCTTCTTGTCCAGCATGATGCCGTCCGGCGGCAGGGCCAGGATGGACGAGCCGCCGCCCGAGATGCAGACGAAGACGATGTCCTTCTCGCCGGCCCGGGCCGCGACCTCGATGGCCCGGCGGGCCGCCTCGACGCTCCGGGCGTCGGGGATGGGGTGGGCGGCCTCCAGGTACTCGAGGCGCGACCTCTCGCCGCCGACCGGCCAGGGCACGACGACCAGGCCAGCCGTCAGCTTCTCGTCGAGGATGCCGGCCAGGGCCTCGCCCATAGCCGCCGCGGCCTTGCCGAAGGAGATGATGTAGGCGTTCTCGGCCGCCCCGAGGTCGAATTCCTTCCCCTGGATGCGCAGGATCTCGCCCTGCCGTTCGACGCTCCGGCGGACGAGCCGCCACGGATCGACGGCCTCCAGCGCGGCCCGCCAGATGGCCTCGGCGTCCCGGGGGAATTCCTGGTCCCGCCGCGTCGCATCGATCATGCCGGTAATATAGCCGAAATCCGGCGCGACCTCAAAGCGCGCCGCCGGCACCGCCTCCTCTCCCGTTTTATCATCCCCCGGGCTTTTATGTTATAAAATAAGGGATGCGAAGCGTCGGCGCCCCGGCCCCGATCCTCGTCCTGGCCCTGGCCTCGGCGGTCCTCCTCCCGTCCGACCCCGTCCCCGGCCTTTCGCTCCCAACGACGCCGCAGGCCGCCTCTTCGCAGCGGCCCGCCCAGTCCCGGGAAGTCCGGGACTTCGAAGAGCGCCTGGCCCGCCTCAACGGCCAGATCAAGGACCTCCGGGCCCGGCTGGAGGCCGAGGCCCGGCGGGAAACGACCGTCCTGACGTCCCTGGCCCGCATCAATCTCAACAAGAGCATCGTCGAGCGCGAGCTGGCCGCCCAGAACGTCGAGCTGGAGCGGGGCCGGGCCGACCTGGTTGTCATCCAGGAGAACGTCCGCGTCATCCGGGGCAAGATCGACCGGCAGCGGGAGTCCCTCGACCGGACCCTGGTGACGCTCTACAAATACGGCCGGATCGACTTCCTGCAGGTCCTCCTCCAGGCCCGCGACGTCGAAGCCTACGCCGCCGAGAGCAAGCACCTGTCCATCCTGGCCCGCGGCCAGGACCGGGTCGTCGCCGAGTACCAGGCCTCCCTGGAGGAGCTCCGGGCGGCCGAGTCGGCCCTGGAGAGCAAGCAGACCGACCTGGCGGCCATGGCCAGGGCGGCCAAGCTCAAGCGCCAGGAGCTCGACACCGAGGCCCGCAAGAACGCCACGCTGGTCCAGGAGATCCGCAGGAACCGGGCGACGTACGGCCAGACCCTCAAGGAGCTCTCGGAGAGCGCCGAGGAGCTCCAAAAGCTCATGGCCAAGATCGCCAGCCAGGAGTGGGTCCTGCCGCCCGCCTGGGTCCCGCTCTACGAGCGCCGGGGCCGGCTGCCCTGGCCCCTGGAAGGACGGGTCATCACGGCCTACGGCTTCGAGAAGAACCCGAACTTCAACACGGTGGTCATGAACAAGGGCGTCGAGATCGCGCCCGGCCGCGGCAAGACTCTCATCCTGGCCGTCCACCCGGGCAAGGTCGTCTACGCCGATTATTTCCAGGGCTACGGCAACCTGCTCATCGTTGATCACGGCCTGACCTATTATTCTCTGTACGGCCATTGCTCGGAGTTCCTGGCCGCGGTCGGCGACATGGTCCGGGCCGGCCAGCCCGTGGCCCTGGTCGGGGACACCGGCTCCCTCAAGGGCGAGTGCCTCTACTTCGAGATCCGGCAGAAGACCAAGGCCCTCGATCCCTTGCAATGGCTGAAGCGGAGATGATAGAATGGATGCCCGTTTCGCCATGAAGGTTCCGAGATATCGCTGGTTCCTCTGGGCGGCCGCCCTGGCCGCGGCCGTGTTCTTCCTCCTCCAGATGGGCTACCTCTCCCGGGGCCACGCCACGACGGCGCCCCGGGGCTTCGAGCTTCTCGACACCCTCATGAGCCATATCCGCAACGATTATCTCGAGGAGCGGGACCCTCTCCTGACGGCCGAAGGGACCTTCCGCGGCCTGGTCAATTCCCTGGACCCGCTCTCGGCCTACCTGTCGAAGGACCTGGTCGAGGGCTATCAGGCCCTGCCGGACCGGCAGTTCGAGCCGGGCCTCGTCGTCCTCAAGCGCTACGCGGCCTTCCCCCAGGTCGTGGCCGTCTTCGATAAGTCCCCGGCCCAGACCGCCGGGGTCCGGCTGGGCGACCTCATCAGCGCCATCGGCGGCCGGAACACCCTGAGCATGAGCCTGACCGAGGTCAAGATCCTGCTCCGGGGGACCGACGCGGGCCCGGTCGACATCCGCATCCTCCGGGGCAACGACACGCACAACGTCACGGTGGCCCGGGCCCGCCTGTTCCCGGCGCCGTACACGCTCATCCGGACGGCCGGCCAGCCGGCGCGGCTGCGCATCCACCGCTTCGACGACGGCCTGGCCGCCGCGGTCAAGCGGGAGCTGGCGGCGGCGTTCAAGACCCGCCCGGTCCCGCTCGTCCTCGATCTCCGGGACTGCCAGGACGGCACGATCGCGGAAGCAGCCCGGCTGGTCAACCTGTTCGTCAAGGCCGCCGACGCCGGGCGCTTCGAAGGGCGCGACGGGGCCAAGGAGCCGGTCTCCTGCCCGGCCGAGCCGGCGTTCGGCGCGGTCCCCCTCGTCGTCTGGACCGGCGCCGGAACCGCCGGGCCGGCCGAGGTGGCCGCCGGCCTTCTCCAGGAGGTCCGCCAGGCCAAGATCGCCGGCTTCGAGACGGCCGGGCTGGCCGGACGGACGACCCTCTTCCCGCTCAAGGACGACAGCGCCGTGCTGCTGACCTCGGGCATCTTCCACCTCCCGTCGGGCCGCAAGATCTGGGAGGACGGCCTGGTGCCGGACGCGGCCATCCCCATCGACAAGCTCAACGACAAGACCTATCTCGAGAAGACCCCGCCTCTGTGGCCCAAGCGCTGAGGGATGACGAATCGGCGCCCCTCTCCCGGTCGCGAGCCGCGGCCGGCCTTCTCCCTCCTCACGGCCATCCTGATCGGCGCGGCGCTCGTCGCGACGTTCGGCCTTGATTACCTGAGCTCCCGCCGGAACGGGCGTTCCTACATCTTCCGCGCCGCGGCGGAAGCGCCGGCGACGCCTCCCGCGAAACCCGCCGAAAAAATCGTCCCGGCCCCGGCGCCGCAGCCCGCCGCCGCGCGGCCGTTCGACGAGGTCGTGGCCGCGACGCTGGCCGCGGCCGGCGTCTCTGAGGATTCAACCCTGCGGCTCAAAGGCCCCCGCGGCCGGCCCCTGTTCGAGGTCGAGATACCGGCCGAGCTTTACGAGTCGCTCGGCCCGGCCGTCGAGAAGGCCCTGGCCGCCCAGGGCATCCGCGTCCTGGACAAGAAGCGAACTCCCGGCGAGGACAGGACGGAGATCCTCTGGGCCCTGCGCCGGCCGGCCAGGGAAGAGGCGGCCATAACCTTCGTCCTGCCGGTCGAGCCCCCGCCCGTCGCCCCGGCTGCCGGGACGAGGGTCGCGGCCGCGAAGCGGGCGCCGCGCGGCCGGGTGGCCCTGATCATGGACGACATGGGCAACAGCCTGGAGGTCCTCGACGAGCTCACGGCCCTGGGGCGCCCCATCACCGTTTCCGTCCTCCCCTACGGTTCCGACACCGCCGAAACGGCCCGGCTGGCCCACGACCGGGGTCTCGAGGTCCTGCTCCACCTGCCGCTCGAGTCGATCAACAACCACGAGGCCATGGCCGACACCGAAGGCCTGATCATGGCCATGATGACCGAGCCGGCGATCGTCGCCGCCTTCGAGGCCGGCTACGACCGCGTCCCCTTCGCCGCCGGCACGAACAACCACATGGGCTCGCGCTTCACGGCCGACCGCGACCTGATGCGCACGGTCCTGAAGCCCATCCGGGACCGGGGGCTCTTCTTCGTCGACAGCCGGACGACGGCCAGGACCGTGGCCCTGGAGGAAGCGCGGCGGCTGGGCGTCCCGTCGACGGAGCGCGACGTTTTCCTCGACGCCGACGAGGACCGCGGCCGCATCCGCGGCCGGCTCGTCGAGCTGCTCCAAAAGGCCCGCAAGAAGGGCCGGGCGGTCGGCATCTGCCATCCCTTCCCCGAGACCCTGGCCGTCCTCAAGTCGAGCCTGCACCTCGTCGACGTCTACGATCTCGAGATGGTCCCGGTCTCGAAGCTCGTCCGCTAGGCCCGGACGGGCGGTCCGGCCGGTTGCTTAATTCACCTCCCTCCGTTAATATACAGGCGTATGAGAGGAGGAGCCCCCATGAAGAGATA
Source organism: Acidobacteriota bacterium (assembly GCA_022711665.1). GTDB lineage: Bacteria > Acidobacteriota > Aminicenantia > Aminicenantales > Saccharicenantaceae > RBG-16-66-30. Next base: position 528,235 of record JAKLEN010000002.1, read on the forward strand.
CGCACCGGCCGTCCTCGTCCTGGCCGCCCTGGCGCTCGCCGCCCTGCCGGCCTGCAAGACGATGTCGAGCGAAGAGCTGAAGAGCTCGATCGAGGTGGTGGATTACGCCTCCGCCTGGGTCTCGAAGTACTATCAGCCCTGGCCGCCCCGGCTCATCCTCGTCCCCCAGATCTCCTTCCGCATCAAGAACATCGGCTCGAAACCCCTGACCTACGTCAATTTCAACGCCGTCTTCCAGTTCAAGGGCGATCCCGAGAACTTCGGCGACTCCTTCATGGCCGCCATCCGGGGCAAGGCCGTCCCGCCCGGCGGCACGAGCGACCTCATCGTCCTCAAGAGCAACCTCGGCGTCGAAGGCAAGAACCTGGCCGGCATCCGCGACAATCCCGAGTGGAAGCCGGCCTTCGTCCGGCTCTTCGCCATCTCCAAGGGGTCAACCCCAGTCCTTCTCGGCGTCTACGACGTCTCCCGGGACATCGCCTTCAAGGAACCGGAGCCGGTCGAGCCGAAGAAGTGACATGGGCGCGATCTTACCTACCAAGGTCTTCCTCGTCCGCGGCACGGGCCGCCACAAGGAAAAGCTCGTCAGCTTCGAGAAGGCGTTGCGCGAGGCCGGCATCGCGCCCTACAACCTCGTCCGCGTCTCGAGCATCTACCCCCCGTACTGCCGGTCCGTGTCCAAGGCCGCCGGCCTGAAGCTGCTCTGCAACGGCCAGATCCTGTTCGTCGTCCTCAGCGAGAACGCGACGGACCAGCCCGGCGCGCTGATCACCGCCTCGATCGGCCTGGCCGTGCCCGACGACCCGTCGCATTACGGCTATCTCGCGGAACACTCCGACACGGGCAAGTCCGCCCGGGAGACTTCGCGGCACTGCGAGTATCTGGCCGCGGAGATGCTGGCCACCAAGCTGGGCCAGGAGCTGCGGCAGCCCGCGCCGGGCGCGCCCGGCGGCTCGTTCCGCATGTCGAACGGCCTGTCGCTCAAGACCCGGAGCGCCACCCAGGGCGCGAGGGGCCAGAAAGGGCTGTGGACGACGGCCATCGCCGCCGCCGTCCTCGTCGATTAAAGGCTATTTGCCCGGGGCGAAGGGGTCGTTGACGATCTTGACGAAGCTCTTCTCGCGCAGGTCCTTGAGATAAGCCTCCTGCTTGACGGCCGCCTTCTGGGCGTAAAGCTTCTCCTCGACCTGGCTGCGGGCGTCCTCGAACGTGCGGATGTAGCTTTCCTTCCTCTCCACGAGCTGCAGCAGGTACCAGCCGCTCTTGCTGTTGATCCAGGCGCTCTTCTCGCCGGGCTTGAGCTTGTCCACGGCCGTTTCGAGGGCCGGCTCCAACTCGCCGGCCTTGAACGTTCCCAGCTCGCCCTTGGCCTCCTTCATCGGCGGGTCGGAAAGCTCCGCGGCGGCGTCGGCGAAGGACGCGCCCGACTTGAGCTTTTCGTCGACGGCGGCCTTGAGTGACTCGGCCGCCTCGGCCGTCCGGCCTTCGCCGGCAAGGTAGATGGCGTTGAGCTTGAACTCCGTGGGCACGGTGAACTCGGCCGGGTTCTTCTTGTAGTACTGGACGATCTCCGAGTCGCCCAGGGCGATGGACCGCTGGATCTCGGTGTAGAGGACGCCCTGCCGCATCATGTTCTCCTCGGCCTGGCGGAGCCAGGCCTCGTAGGGCATGCCCTGCTGCTCGATGGCCCGGCGCAGGTCGGCGTCGGAGGCGATGTTGTTCTCCTGCTTGAGCCGCTCGAGGTAGCCCTTGAGCTGCTCCTGGACGTTCAGGCCGAGCTCCTTGGCCTTCTGCAGCAGCAGGAGGTCGGTGATCATCCTGTCCAGCCAGTCCTTGCGGAGGGACTCCTCGGCCTTGGCCAGCTGGTCCTGGGCCACCTGGGACGGCAGGCTGGACCGGACCATCTCGTACTGGGTCCGGAACTCGGACAGGGTGATGATGTCGTCGTTGACGATGGCCACGATCTCCTCGACGAGCTCCTGGGCGGAAAGCGCCGGCGCCGCCGCCGTCAGGACGCCCGCCAATGCCAGACCCGCAATGATCTTTTTCATTCGACCGACCTCTGGTACTTGAAGAATAGATTCTCGGGATGCTGCTCCCAGCTCAGCGTATCCTTGAGCCCGGCCAGATGGACGGCCAGGGCTTCTTTCATTTTCTGGGCCATGATCCGCTGTTGGATCTCGGGGGCCGCCTCGGTCTCGGCCTGGAGGGCGGGCGGGTGCTTCCGGTCCAGCCGGAAGATGTGGTAGCCGTAGGAGGACTCGACGGCCTGGCTCGTCCGGCCCTCGTCGAGCGCGAAGATGACCTTCTCCATGTCGGCGGGCAGGTCGCCCTGGGCGAAGACGCCCATGACGCCGCCGCGGGCCGCTTCCGGGCCGAGCGATTCCTCGCGGGCGATCCGGCGGAACTCCTCCTCGCCCGTCCGCTCGAGCCGGCGGACGACCGAGACGGCCTTTTCCTCCGTGTCGACGAGGATCTGGGAGACCTGGACCCGGCCCGGCTGGAGGAATTCCTTCTTGTGCTGCTCGTAGTAGTCGAGGATCTCGGACGCCTCGACCCGGACGTCGCGCACGACGAGGAAGGTGTACTTCTCGACCAGGAGCCGGTCGAAAGCCCGCTCTGGCGGCGCCGCTTCCCGGTCCTTGTCCTCGGCCCCGGGCATGGCCGCGACAGCCAGCTTGGCCAGGTATTCCTTCTTCTCGTCCTCGGTCAGGGATATGCCCCGCTGGCGGGCAGCCTCGAACAGGATCTCCTCGTCGACGAAGCGGTCGAAGAGCCGGCTCAGGGACTCGGCCGGCAGGTCCGTGGCGGCCGCTCCAGCGACCTCGAGGTAGGCCCGGAAATCGGCGTTCCTGAATTCGGTCTTCTCGACCCGCAGGACCAGGCCGTCCCGGAACCGGCCCTGGACGAGGCCGGCGACCTTGGAGACGGCGGCCCGGCCCTCGTCACGGCCGCAGGCCAGGAGGCCGAGAGCGGCCAGGGCGGCCAGGGCCCGCAGGGCCGGACGCCTCCCCGGGAGCCTGGGTCCGCGATCGCCGCCGCCGTGCGCGCACATCTTTTTTAATTTCAACTCATTATATCTCAACTGGATAACGCCATCAAGACGCCGACCGTTTCCTCGAGGAGCTCTTTTTCGGTCGTGCCCCGGAGGGCCAGGGACATGACGCCTTCGGGCGAGAGGGACCCGGAATGCCTCTTGAGCAGCGGCGTCACCCGCGACCAGTCGACGGGCGTCTCCGGCCTGAACTTGACGACGACCCGCCGCTCGGTCCGGTCGAGGGACCGGATGCGCAGCTTCGCCGCCAGATGCTTGAGGGCGCCGTAGCGCAGCAGGTTCTCGATCGGCCCGGGGACCGGCCCGAAGCGGTCGGCGATCTCGTCACGGATGCGCTCGATCTCCTCCAGGCTCTCGACCGCCGCCAGGCGCTTGTAGAGGTTCAGGCGCAGGTTGACCTGGGGCAGGTAGTCCTCGGGGACGTGGATGTCGACCTTGAGGTTGATCTCGGGGTTGGTCTCCTCGACGATCTCGCCCTTGAGTCCGCGGATGGCCTGGTCGAGCAGCTGCATGTAGTACTCGAAGCCGACCGACTCCAGGGTGCCGTGCTGGCGGTGGCCGAGGAGGTTCCCGGCGCCGCGGATCTCGAGGTCGCGGGCGGCCAGCCGGAAGCCCGAGCCGAGCTCGCTGAACTCCTTGAGGGCCTTCAGGCGCTCGCGGGCGATCGGGGTCAGCTCGAGGTAGGGCGGGACGAGGAAGTAAGCGTAGGCCTGGCGGGCCGACCGCCCGACCCGGCCGCGGAGCTGGTAGAGCTGGGCCAGGCCGTAGAGGTCGGCCCGGTCGACGATGAGCGTGTTGACCAGCGGGATGTCGATGCCGTTCTCGATGATGGTCGTCGAAACGAGGACATCGTACTTGCGGTCGACGAAGTCGAGCATCCGCTTCTCCAGGGCCGGGCCGGTCATCCGGCCGTGCACGGAAACGACCCGGGCCTGGGGCACGAGCTTGACGATCATGGCCTCGACCTTGTCGATGTCCTCGACTCGGTTGTGGATGACGTAGACCTGGCCGCCCCGGGCGATCTCCTGGCGGATGGCCGCGGCGACGAGCTTGGCGTTGAACGGCGTGACGACCGTGTGGACCGCCAGCCGGTCGCGCGGCGGCGTCTCGATGAGCGAGATGTCGCGCAGGCCCGAGAGCGACATGTTCAGCGTCCGCGGGATGGGCGTCGCGGTCATTGTCAGGACGTCGATGGTGGCCTTGAGCTGCTTGATCCGCTCCTTGTGGCCGACGCCAAAGCGCTGCTCCTCGTCGACAATGAGCAGGCCCAGGTCCTTGAAGCCGACGTCGCGGGACAGCAGGCGGTGGGTGCCGATGAGGATGTCGACGAAGCCTTTGCGGCACTCCTCGAGCACGGCCTTCTGCTCGCGCGGCGACTGGAGCCGGGTCAGGGCCTCAATGCGGACCGGGAAGAGGACCATCCGGTCGCGGAAGGTCTTCATGTGCTGGCTGGCCAGGACCGTGGTCGGGCAGAGGACGGCGACCTGCTTGCCGTCCATGACGGCCTTGAAGGCGGCCCGCATGGCCACCTCGGTCTTGCCGTAGCCGACGTCGCCGCAGATCAGGCGGTCCATGGAGGTTTCGCGCTCCATGTCGCCCCGGATCTCGCGGATCGAGCGGAGCTGGTCCTCGGTCTCGTCGTACTCGAAGGTCTTGGCGAACTCCTCGTCCCACGGCCCGCCCGACGAGAAGGCGTGCCCCTTGACGGCCCGGCGCTTGGCGTAGAGATCGACCAGCTCCTTGGCCACGGCCTCGACCGCCCGTTTGGCCCGGGTCCGGGTCTTCTCCCAGGTGTTGGTGCCCAGCTTATCGAGCGGCGGCCGGTCGGCGCCGGCCTGGGAGAACTTCTGGACCAGGTTGAGGTCCTCGACCGGCACGAGCAGCTGGTCGCCGTCGCGGTAGTGGAGCTCAATGAACTCCCGGCCCTGGCCCTCGACCTCGACCCGCCGCAGGCCGCGGAAGACGCCGATGCCGTAGTCGGCGTGGACGACGTAATCGCCGGCCTGGAGGTCCTGGAACTGGGAGAAGAAGGGCCGGCGGGTGGCCCGGCTGACGATGACCTTCTCCTCGGTGAAGATGTCCTTCTCGGCAAAGAGGTCGAGCTTCTCCCGGGGATAGCTGAAGCCGCCGGGCAGGGGGCCGAGGAGCAGCGAGACCTCGTTGCGGGGCGGCGTGGCGAAGGGCGAGTCGGACTCGACCGCCGGGATGTCGTTCTCCCGGAGCAGCGCCGCCAGCCGCTGGCGGGTGCCGGCGTTGAGCAGGTAGATCGAGCAGAGGTCGCTCTCCTCCTGGAGCTTCTTGATGTACTGGAGGAAGAAGGGGATCTTGTTGTCGAAGCGGGGCACCGGCTGGAAGGGAAAGGAGATGCTCTTCCGGCGGGCCGGCGCGCCCATCTCCTCGAGGCGGACGGCCTCCCGGCGGACGCGCTGCAGGAGGCGCGGCGGGAAGATGGCGTCGGGATCGACGGCCAGGACGCCGTCGGCCAGGAGGTCGGCGAACTGGTCGCGCAGCCCCTTGACGTGATCGTCCCATTCGCAGTCGACGGCCTCGGGGTTGTCGACCACGAAGACCGGGTCGCGGAGGTAGTCGGTCACGGGCACGAAGCGGTCGGCTACGAGCAGGGCCAGGGCGGCGAAGCTCGGCCCGAATTCGCCGCCGTCGACGGCGGCCGTCTTGGCCTCCAGGTCCCGGCCGAGGCCCTTGCCGCGGCGGCGGGCGGCGGCCTTCCAGGCCTCGATGAACTCGGGCGCGGCCGGGAACTCGCGCAGGCCGGGGATGGTCAGCCGTTCGATCCGCTTGACGGAGCGCTGGGTGGAGATATCGAACTCGCGCAGCGAGGCGACGCGCGTCCCGTCGAGCTCGATGCGGAAGGGGTTGGCCTCCCAGGGCGAGAAGACGTCGACGATGCCGCCGCGCCAGGCGTACTCGCCGGGCGAGGCGATGAGGTCCTCGCGGGTGTAGCCGTAGCGGGCCAGGGTCTGGAGCAGGGCGTCGTGGTCGGCCTCGCCGCCGACCTCGAGGTCGAGGAAAAGGGAGCGCAGGTCGTCCGGCGCCGGGACCGGCTTGAGCAGGCCGCCGAGCGAGGTGACGATGAGCGCCGGCGGGGTCCCCAGGAGGCGGCGGAAGAGCTTCATCCGCGAGGACACGACGTCCAGGGCGGGCGGGACCTCGAAGTAAGGGTTCTCGGAGAGCGGGGCCAGGGCCGCCAGCCCGGCGCCGGGGGCCAGGCGCGGCAGGTAGAACCGGGCGTCCTGCTCGGCCTGGCCGAGGGGGGCGGACTCGGCCCGGACGAAGACGATCGGCCGGCCGGCGGTCTTGGCCAGGCAGGCCAGGAGGCAGGCCTTGGCCGGCTCGATGACGCCCCGGACCGAGATCGGCCGTTCCGGCGAGGCGACGGCCCGGGAGAGGTCGGCGAACTCGGCCGTGCGCAGGAGGAAATCGAGGCTCACCGGAATATTCTACCATGAACGCCGGCCGGGCCTGCCCGCGGCAAGCGATCGGAAAGATCGGCCTTCGCGCATTCACGTTCCACGAACGGCCCGAGTATGGTATACTGTCTCTGCCGTTTCCAAACCGAATCCATAGAGCGCCGGCGCTCGAGAAAGATCGTCAAAATGAAGATGAAAAAGGCTTGCCTCCTGTTCATTATCCTGGGATCCGCCGCCGCGATGGCCTTCCCCGCCCTCACGGCCCAGGCGCCCGCCCCGGCCGAGGACGCGTTCACGGTCAAGGCCCGGGAGTTCCTGGCGGCCATGGAGAAGGGCGACTTCCAGGCCGCCGTCCGCGACTTCGACGCGACCGTGCTCAAGGCCTTGGGACCGGACAAGCTCGAGACGATGTGGGCCAGGCAGCTGCCGGCCCAGCTCGGGGCGTTCAAGAAGCAGGGCCCGGCGCGCCGCGAGGAGCAGCAAGGCTACGAGATCGTCCTCATCACCTGCTCGTTCGAGAAGGCTTCGATCGACGCCCGGGTCGTTTTCAACAAGGACGGCCGGATCGCCGGCCTGCAGTTCGCGCCCGCGGCGCCGCCGGTCAAGTACGAGCCGCCCGCCTACGCCGATCCGGCCAGGTTCGAGGAGACCGAGATCACCGTCGGCTCGGGTGAATGGGCCCTGCCGGGGACGCTGACGCTGCCGAAGGGCGCCGGGCCCTTCCCCGGCGTCGTCCTTGTTCACGGCTCGGGGCCAAACGACCGGGACGAGACGCTCGGCCCGAACAAGCTGTTCAAGGACCTGGCCTGGGGACTGGCCGCGCGGGGCATCGCCGTCCTGCGCTACGACAAGCGCACCAAGGTCCACGGGAAGAAAATCGTGGCCGACCCCGGGCTCGAGGCGGCGATGACCGTGAAGGAAGAGACCATCGACGACGCCCTGGCCGCCGCGGCGCTGCTCGAGAAGACGGGGGGGGTGGATGCCCGGCGGGTCTTTATCCTCGGCCACAGCCTCGGCGGATACCTGATGCCGCGGATCGCCCTGGCGGCCAAGCCGCTCGATATCGCCGGCTTCATCAGCCTGGCCGGATTGACCCGGCCGATCGAGGACACGATGATCCGCCAGCTGACCTACCTTTACGGCCTGGCCGGGAACGCCCTGTCCGACGACGACAGGAAAAAGCTCGACGGGCTCAAGGCCCAGGAGGCCGCGATCAAGGCCCTCACCGCCGCCGACAAAGGCGCGACGACGAGGCTCCTCGGGGTCATGCCGGCCTACTGGCTCGACCTCCGCGGCTACAATCCCCCCGATCTGGCCAAATCGGTCCGGGCGCCCATGCTCATACTCCAGGGCGGCCGCGACTACCAGGTCGAAACCGCCGACTACGAAAACTGGAAGGCCGCCCTGGGCGGCCGCAAGGACGTCGAGCTCCGTCTCTATCCGAAGCTCAATCACCTCTTTTACGAGGGAGACGGGCCGATCACGCCGCTCGAGTACGCCCAGAAGCACGGCAGCGTCGCGCCATACGTCGTGGACGACATCGCCGGCTGGATCTCGAAGCACTAAAACGGGGACACAATACTCATTTCCGATTTCTTCCGCAGGTCCGGCGGGCGCGAGCGGGGCAAGCGATCATTCTTAGAGAGAATGTGACGTGCCGCCGTTGGCCGTCCCGTACCGGCGGCGGAAAAAGAAATCGGAAATGAGTATTGTGTCCCCGATTTAAGCGTGGGGGATAGAGGTAAAGGCCGAGAGCTCGGAGCTCGTCGTGACCAGGTCGTCGGCCGAGAGCTCGTGAACGCTGTCGCGGCCGGTCAGCCGGGCGAAATCCGCCAGCTCCCCCGTGGATACCCGCAGGAAATTGGCCAGCCCCCGGGCCGCCTCCTCGACGTCGAGCCGTCCCCGCAGGCCCGGATCCTGGGTGGCGATGCCGACCGGGCAGCGGCCCGAATCGCAGATGCGGTACTGCTGGCAGCCGATGGCCATGAGGGCGGCGGTGCCGATGGCAACGGCGTCCGCGCCTAGGGCCAGGGCCTTGGCGAAGTCCGGCGAGATGCGGAGGCCGCCGGTCACGATGAGCGTGACGCCCGTGATCCCCCGTTCCGCAAGATAACGGCGGGCCCGGTCGAGGGCGTATATGGTCGGGATCGACGTCGCGTCCTTGACGAGCTTGAGGGCCGCGCCGGTCGCCCCGGCCCGGCCGTCGATGGTGACGAAGTCGGGGCCGGCGGACAGGGCGAAGGCCAGGTCGGCTTCGACGTCCCCGGCGGCGAACTTGACGCCGATCGGCAGTCCCCCGGAGATCTCGCGCAGCTCGTCGACCTTGCGCCGCAGGTCGTCGCGCGTGCGGATGTCCGCGAAGCGCGACGGGCTGACGATGTCCGCCCCCTCGGGGAAGCCGCGCGCGGCCGCGATCTCGGCGGTCACCTTGCTCCCGGGCAGATGCCCGCCCATCCCGGGCTTGGCCGACTGGCCGAACTTGATCTCGATCGCGTCGACGCGGCGGAGGTTCTCCGGGGTGGCGCCGTACCGGTTGGGCACGTACTCGAAGATATACTTGTGGGCCAGGGCCAGGACCTCGGGCAGGATGCCGCCCTCGCCCGACGACATGGCCGTGCCCGCCGCACCGCTGCCCAGGGCCAGGGCCGACTGGGCCTCGCGCGACAGGGCCCCGAAGGACATGTGGCTGACGATGATCGGCGTGCCGATGACCAGCGGCTTCGCGGCCCTGGGCCCGATGACCGTTTTCGTCTCGACCGGCTCGTCCCTCTCGAGCGGCTGCCGGGCCAGCTGGGCCCCCTTGATGAGGATGTCGTCCCAGGAGACGACCGGCTTGCGCGAGCGCATGGGCTCGACGATCGACTCGCCGGTCAGGGCCATGCGGTGGATATCGGCCATGGCCGTCTCGATCTCGTCGAAGGGGCGGCGCAGGGCGTCCGGGCTCGAGGGCTCGCCGCCGCCGGGGCCGGCCGGGGCGGGAGCGGCCGCCTCGGGCTCGTCCTCGATCCGTTCGAACTCGGACATGGCCGCGCCGCAGACCGGGCAAACCCAGCCGGGGGGAAGGTCGTCGAAAGAAACGCCCTCGACCTTCTCGTCGAAGACGTAGGAGCAGATGAGGCAGCGGTACTTGGTCATGGCCGTCCCCCGCCCGGCTATCCTAGCACCGCCAACCGGAAGGGGTCAAACCTGAACCTTTTAGCTTTCCGACCCGCCCGGGATCGTGATGAATCCTAAAGCCGCCACCAGTAGGAGAACTTGACGAAGACGTTGTAGTTCTGGCGCGCGAAGCGGCCGGTCGAATCGCGCAGGTAATTGTTGTCGAAACCCAGGAAGAAGACCGTTCCCGGCCGCAGGACCCAGCTGGCCAGGAGGCTGCCGAAAGCCTGCTTGTAGAAGAAGTTGTAGTCGGCGATGGCCCGGAACGACAGCGTTTTGCTGACCTGGTAGGTCACCTTTTCGCGGACGACGTTGTAGTCCCAGTCCCCGGCGCCGCCGGCCCGGTCCCAGAAGGTCTGCTTGCTGAAGCTCGTCCCCAGCTGCAGCCTCTTGCTGGGCTTGAAAGTGACCGACGCCCCGTACGTGTTGCTGTAGCCGAGATAGGCGTCGGCGGCGTCGTAGTTGATGCTGTCTCCGGTCTGGAAGAACAGGGCCAGGGGCATCCAGCTGATGAAGAAGAATTCCGACTCGAAAGAGAAATTCTGTTTCCTGAACTCGACGCCGGCGAAGCGCTCCATGGCCGCCTCGTATTCGAGGTAGACCTGGTTGAATTCGGACAGCCGGAACTGGATCGACGGCCGGATCCATGTGTCCTGGGCCGTGCCGTCGGCGTAGCCGTCGCGCACGCCGGCCTGGAGGCGAAAGCGGACCTGATTGAGGTACTTCTTGTCGGGATAGAGCGTGTAGGAGGCGAAGACGCCGGCGCTCTCGTAGTCGGTCCGGTTGACGAAGCCGAGCGAGGCCTGGAAGTCGGGGTGGACAGCCTTGTAGCTGCCGCCGAGCGTCCAGTGCTTGGTGTCGTAGAACAGCTCGCCGAAGAGGCCCGGCGCGAGCGGGGTCCGTTCGCCCCCGGCGCTCGAGCTCGAGGCCAGGACCTGGAAGTTGAAGAAGACCCGGTTCTTGAACCGGAGCTGGCCGTCGACGCCGCCCAGCCGGCTCCAGCTGCCGCCGCCGAGCTCCTTGTCGGTCAGGGTGAAGCCGATGTAGGAGCCCGAACCGACGTCGGCCTTGGTCCGCAAAACGTTGGAGAAGGCCTTGACCCCGGACGTTTCCCCGCCGCCGTTCGGGATCTCCCAGAGGCTCTCGGTTGGGTGCAGGTCGTAGGCCGAGAGCAGGCCGTAGGTGAAGCGGCCGCTCTTGCCGGAGAGCTTGGCCCCGAAGCTGGGATCGTTGAACTGGCGGGTATAGACCGTCTCGATGTCCGGCGAATTGAAGATCTCCATGCCTTCGAGGAAGAAGGGCCGCTTCTCGGCGTAGCGCAGGGCGTAGCGCAGGTTGTAGTCGATCTGGGGCTCGTCGGCCTCGATCTGGCTGAAGTCGGGATTGGCCGTCAGGTCGACGGTCGTGTTCGAGCTCAGGCCGAGCTTGAAGTTGGCGCCCGGCTCGAAGGCGAGCTTCCTGCCTTCGGCCGTCTCCCCTCCCCTGGCCAGCGAGGTGACGAAAGGCATGACCTCGACGTTGCGGCCCCGCTCGACGGCGCCGCGGATGAGGAACGGCCGGCCGTTGGACAGGAGGCCGGGGATGTCGCGCGAGAACGTCGGATGCAGGATGACCTCGCCCGTGCGCGGCAGGTTGCGGCCGAGGACGATGTTCCAGGTCTTGAGGTCCTCGTCGGGGAAGCGCAGGCTCTTGAACGGGATGGCCATCTCGACGGTGTAGCCCTCGGCGTCGATCGAGCCGTCCGAGACGAAGACCGTGTCCCAGCTGTCGTCCATGTTGTCGTTGCCGCCCTCTTCGATCCGCATCATGTCCATCTGCACGCCGGCGGGATTGATGAGGAAGGAGAAGGCCCGGCGCTTCTCGTTGAAGGTGTCGATGAAGATGAAGACCCAGTCGTCCTCCAGGCAGCCGTCGCGCTTGGTGATCGAGCAGCGGACCTTGCCGGACCTGTCGAAGGCCCGGAAGGCCACGTAGAGGTTCTTCTCGTCGTGGCCGAGGTAGGCCGCCGTCTTCTCGGTCGGGGCGCCGTTCTCCTTGGGGGCCAGCTGGACGAAGGCGTCGATCTTCAGGGCCTCGGTCTCCCAGACGGGGTTGTCAAGCACGCCGTCGATCTTCGGGGCCCGGGTCAGGCGGGGGATCTCGAGGGGCGTCTTGAAGTCGCCGGCCGGCCGGTCCGGCCCGGCGGACGGGGCTGCACCGGCGGCGAAGGCGGCCAGCATCGCGCCCAGCACGGCGACGATCCCGCGCGTCATCGCCGGCACGCTCTCCGCTCGAAGATCACTCCGCGCCATCTCTGTCCTCCACATAGGAGAGGACGAAGGCAAGGGCCGGGAGGTTCCCTCGGAACCGGCCGACCGGGCCAACGGAGTGGCCGACCGGGCCGGCTGACGGGCCGACCGGGAGCCGCGTCCTGTTGCGGGACCCGCGGGAATACGAATATAATGGCCGGCGAAGTCAGGAGACCGGATGCGCCCGGAGGTCATCGTGCTCAGAGAACGCGCCCTCGTCCTTATCGTCATTCTCGTCCTGGCGGCCGCGGCCGCCTCGCCGCTGGCCTGCCAGACGCCCGACCCCGACCGCTGGCTCGACGGGGCGGCGGAGCGCGGCGACGACGTCCGCCTGGTCATCTTCCATCCCGAAGTGTTCAATATCAGGGCCCTGGCCGAGCTGCGCCGGCTCGGTATCCTCGATATACCCAGCCTGACGGTCATCGGCGTCTGGCACGAGCGGCAGGCGGACGATTTCGCCGAGAGCCGGAAGTACGTCGCGGAGCACAAGCTCGACTGGTTCAAGTTCCACGTCATCCGGGCCGGGATCAGCGAGCCGGCGCTCTTCAGAAAGAACGCCTGCACCCCCGAGTTCGAGAGGATCGTGGCCGGGACCGACGGCGTCATCTTCTTCGGCGGGCCAGATGCGCCGGCCTCGATCTTCGGCGAGAAAACGAGCCTGTTCACGGAGATCACCGATCCCTTCCGCCACTACCTCGAGGCCTCGGCGGTCTTCCACTTCCTCGGCGGCTCGCAGGACCCGGGCTTCAAGCCGCTCCTGGAGGGACGCCCAGGCTTCCCCGTGCTCGGCATCTGCCTGGGCTTCCAGACGATGAACATCGGGACGGGCGGGACGCTGGCCCAGGACATCCGCTGGGACGTCTACGGGCAGACGACCTTCGAAGGGACGATAGCCCTCGGGCCCGAGCAGTGGCACACGAATCCCTACCGGGGCCTGTTCCCGCTCGACCGGCTCATGGTCTACAACTTCCATAGCCTGCAGCTCGGCGACGGGAGCGTCTTCGTCAAGACCATGGGCTTCAAGCCGTCCGATCATCCCCGCGTGCTCAGCGCCCATCACCAGGCCATCGGCCGGATGGGGAAGGACCTGGTGGCCACGGCCAGCTCGCGCGACGGCCGGGTCATCGAGGCGATCGAGCACCGGAAGTTCCCGAACGTCCTCGGCGTCCAGTTCCACCCGGAGCATTTCGCCCTCTGGGACCCCGAGCCGCGCTACGGGACGAAGCCGGGCGAGCCTCGGACCAGCCTGCTGGCCCTCCTCGAGAGCGCGCCGCCGAGCGTCGGTTTCAACCAGGGGATCTGGCGCTGGTTCGCGGCCCGTCTCGTCGAGAGCCACGGCCGCTAGGGGCGGCCGGCGCGCCCGGGCAACATTCCTCCCCGTCAGCGCGTATTTACATACGAAGGGCGTGGACTGCGGGCCGCGTGTTTTGACAGTCCCCCCGGCCGGCGGTTATTATAGGGGGGGCCGATCATTTTCGCCCTGCCTTCCGGCAGCGAGGAGATGAAGGGATGGGAGCATTCGCAGCGCCGTGGCGGCGGAAGCGATCCGCGCCCGCGCCCCGCGTCAAGAGCGGGGACGCCTTCGCCGCCCGGGCCGGCGAGCTGGGCTTGACTTCCCGCGAGGCCGAGATCGCCCGCCTGATCGTCGAAGGCCGTGACGGCCAGCGGATCTCCGAGGCTCTCTTCATCTCCGGGCACACGGTCAAGAACCATATCCATCACATCTACCGGAAGCTCGGCATTCGCAACCGCGTCCAGCTCGTCCGCTGCTTCCAGTCCGCGCTCGAGGAGCCGGGCCGCGAGCCGGAGGCCCGCCCCGTCCTGTTCTGGCGGACCGTCCTGCCGGCCCTGGCCCTGATCCTCGTCCTGGCCGGAGCCCTGGCCGCCTGGAAGTCCTGGGAGCGCCGGCCCCGTTCCGCCGCCCTTGTGCCGATCCCGGCGCTGGCCGTGCTCGACTTCGAGAACCTCTCGGCCGACCGCGAGCTCGACAAATGGGTGACGGGGCTGCCGCTCCTCCTGGCCACGGACTTCAGCCAGTCCAGGAGGCTCCGGACCATCAGCGATGACACCGTCTACAGCGCCCTCAAGAAGTTCGATCTGGCCGGACGGCGGCGCTATTCCCGCGAGGAGCTGCGCCGCCTGGCCAAGGAAACGAAGGCCGACTACCTCATCAGCGGCACCGTGCTGGCCGCCGGAGGCCGGATCGTCGTCACGACCGTCCTCCAGGACGCCCGGACGGGGACGGCCATCCGGACCGAGATGCTGGACTGCCAGGACGAGAAGGACCTGATGCAGAAGGCCGACGGCCTGGCCCGGGCCATCCGTTCGGGCTTGGCCCGGAACGCCGCCCAGCCGGTCGACGACATCGACCTCGACATCGAGGTCCTAACGACCACCTCGGCCCTGGCCTACAAGTATTACGCCGAGGGCTGGCGCTATCACCGGACCGGCGATTACGATCAGAGCCTGCTCATGCTCGGGAAGGCCGTGGAGATCGATCCGGAATTCGCCATGGCTTTCCGGATGATGTCCGTGAACGCCAGGAACCTCCGCTACATCGACCGTGAGGCCGAGTACATGCGCCGGGCCTTCGAGCTCGCGGACCGCCTGCCGGAGGACTGCCGGGAGCGCCATCTCATCCGGGCCGACTACTACGCCGGCCTCGAGGCCACCTGGGATCTGGCGGCGGCCGAGTTCAAGAAGGTCCTCGAGAACCATCCTTACGACCTCGTCGCCAACAACGGCCTCGCCATCCAGTGCTACATGAACGACGACTACGCCTCGGCCGCGGAGTACGCCGACATCCCGATCCGGCAGGGCACGGCCGACCCCTTCCCCTACCACACCAAGGCCGTCTCGCTCCGGGCCCTGGGCCGGAATAAAGAGGCCGTGCGGACCCTGAACGCCTACCTCGCGGATTTTCCCGCCAACCGGCTGATCTACCAGACGCTCGTCGCCACCCTCCTCGACACGGGGGACCTGACCGGCGCGGCCGCGGCGCTCGAAAGGGCCGTGGCCATCTTCCCCGATCCTTCCTGGTCGAATTGGAAGGGCGCGCTGCTTTTCGCGATCCAGGGGCCGGCCGCGGCGCGCGAGGAGTTCCGCCGGCTCTTCCTCATGGACGAGCCGGCCTGGCACCTCCGGGGCCGTCTGCGCCTGATCCTGCTGGCCCTGGCGGAGGGCCGCTTCGCCGAGGCCGAGAAAGAATGCCGGGAGGGGGTCGGGCTGGCGGAATCCATAAGCGAATTCATGTGGTCGAAGGACATCAGGTCGCTGCTCGGCATGACCCTCCTCGATCAGGGGAGGACCGAAACGGCCCTGGCCGAGCTCCGGGCGGCCGTAGCCGGCGTCGATAACGACGCCTCCCGAACGAGAACACGCCTGATCATGTTCGGCCAGGCCTGCGCCCGGCTCGGCGACGCGGCCGGCCTCGAAGAGGTGACGCGGCGGTTCCGGGAAACGGTCGTGCCCGGCGCCCCCCGCCGCGTTGTCCGGGACTTCGACACCTTCACCGGCATCGTGGAGTATGAGCGCGGCCGCTACCGCGAAGCGGCGGCCGCCCTGGAAAAGGCGGCGGCGGCGCTGCCGCCCGCCTTCCCGCCGGCGGCCTACGAGCCCCTCGTTTTCTACTACCTCGGGATGGCGCGGGAAAAGGCCGGCGATCCCGCCGGGGCCGCGGCCGCCTACGACGCGATCCTGGGCGAGCCGGCTTTTCGCTTCCAGTTCGCCGACATTCTGCCCCTGGCCGTCCTGGGGAAGGCCCGGACTGAAGAAGCGCTCGGCCGCCCGGCGAACGCCCTGGCCGGCTACCGGCGCTTCCTCGATCTCTGGAAGAACGCCGACCCCGGACGGCCGGAGGTCGAAGAAGCCAGGCGTCACGTCCTGGCCCTGGCCGGTCCGGCGGGTCATTAAGAGCGGACATCCCGCCGCCGGCGGTCGGAACGGGAACCCCGAACGATCATCCATCGGCAAGCGCGGACCTCGTCCGGCGCCCGGCCGGCAGGAAGCGTTTTCCCGGAGGAGCTGATGGCGGGACGGCCGGCGCCGTCACGCGGCGGGGAAGAAAAGGGAAAGAGGGGGGCCCGCCCCTCCGGGACAGGGGCGGGCCCGACGGGCTCCGCGTCGTTCCCCTCGCAGGAGGCTAGAACGAGAAACGCATGCCTAACCGCCCGGAAATTGGAGCCAGGAAGCCGTACTTCATGCCGAAACGGGGATCGACGACCTCGTCCGGGGACGGTTCCCAGTCGGTCGAAATGAGGGCCGCGTCGCCCGGGGAGATATTGTAACGGTACTTCGTCGTATAGATCCGCGTCGCCGTCCGGGCGTTGAACACGTTGTCGACGTTGAGGTTGAAGCTGAGGGCCCGGTGGCCGCCGAGGCTGATGCGATACTCGATATAGGCGTTGGCCAGGAAGATGAACGGGGTGCGGCCCATGTTGCCCCTGTTGTAGGGGAAGTAGCCGACCGAATCGACGTTCCACTCCTCGGTGACGGGCGTGCCGCTGTAGGCGTTGGCGACCAGGCCGACGGTCAGGCCGAAGGGCAGGGCATAGCTGCCGTAGGCCTTGATCGAATGGGGCCGGTCCGTCGGCAGGGGCCCGTCGATCGGATTGAGCTCCTTGTCGTACGACAGGTGCCACATGTCGAAATAGCGCTCGCCGTTCGGCGAGTTGCGGCCATCCTCGTCGGAGGAGGCCAAGCCGCTGTAGTTGCCTCTCAGCGAGCTCAGGGTGTAGGAGATCCCGCCCTGCCAATTGTCGCTGAAGCGCTTCTCCAGCGACAGGTTCATGGCGTAGTAATCGCGCTTGGCCTTGGGGCAATCGGGCGTTCCGGGCAGGAACAGGCCGTTCTGGCGGCGCTCCTCGAAGATCTGTTTGATATAGGGGCTGCCGGGATTGGTGTAGTAAAACTCCTCGATGGGCACGCCGATGTCTTCAATGGCCCAGAGCACCTTCTTGTTGACCAGCCGCAGGGACAGGGACATGTTCTCGGCCAGCTTCTTCTCGAAGCCGAGGGAGATCTCGCGCTGGGTGAACGGCTTCATGTCGGGATCGATGACGTTGAAGAGAGGCGGGCGGAAGTCGATGACGGTCAGGAGGGTGCCGGGGAAGTAGCCGTCGACGCCGATCTTGGTGAAATCCCAGTCGTCGAGGGTGTAATAGGCGCTCTTCCACTTCAGGCCGCCCAGGCCGTTGGCGCCCATGTTGAGCTTCATGACGTCCTGGAAGATGCCGAAGCTGCCGAAGACCTTGAAGCTCGAGTCGCCGAAGACGTCATAGGAGAAGCCGAAGCGGGGCGCGAGCTTGTCGGCGAAGGAGAAACTGATCGGCTTCTTGATGCCGGCGAAGGCCGGATCTGTCGTATAGCTGGGCAGGTACTCCGCCTCGGCGCGAAGGCCCAGGTTGAGGGTCAGCCGGCCGGCGATCGTCCAGCTGTCCTGGAGATACAGGGACCAGCTGTTCATGTTGACCTTGTAGCCCTCGCCGTAGGGGCCGGCATCGGCGAAGCCGCGGACGGCGTAGTAGCCGTAGTCGCCGCGGCCGTAGTTGACGTTGTAGGCGATCAGGTCCTGGTCCCAGCCCAGGAAGATGATGGGCTGCTGGGCCCCGTCGTTGACGTTCTGGGTGCGGCGCATGAACTGGAGGCCCGCCTTGAACGCATGCTCGCCGCCGGCGTTGAGATAGTAGGTGAAGTCGGCGTTGGCGCTCAGCCGGCTGTCCATCCGCTGCGCCAGACCCATGACGTTGGCCCGGGGGAAGTTCTGCCATCCGGCGGGGTGCACGAGCTCGGCCGGGATCTCGGGGAACATGCTGTTCGTTACGAAGGCATAGCTGCTGGGCTGTTCCAGCCGGAAGCCGTAATACGGCGTCGTCGGCAGCGCCGCGAGCCGGTGGTTCTGGTTATTGTAGAAATAGCCGCCGCGGACGCTGAGCAGGGCGTTGTTGCTGAGGGTCAGGTCCGCGTAGGCGGTCATGGAATAGTTCGGGTAAGAGTAGCCGAGGTTCTGGTAATCGGCCGTGGCGTTGGAGGTGGCGGCATAGGTCTGGTCGGACGGAAAGGTCGTGGGGTCGCTGCCGCCCTTGTACTTGAAGAGGTTCATGACGACGCTGGCCCCGGCCCGGAGGTTCTTCAGCGGCTGGGCCGACAGCTTGAACGAAGCGTTCCAGGTCGTCTCCGTCCGTTCGTAGGCGTTGAGCGCCGAGACGCCCTGGATGGCCATGTCCATGGTCCGATCGCGGCGGAAGAGGCTCGGCGTCAGGGCCCCGAAGAACCAGAGCCGGTCCTTGAGGATATAGCCGCCCAGGAGGAACCCGCCCTCGAAGGAGTGCTCCTTGTCCTGGCCGACGTATTCGCTGTAAGGGTAGTAGCGGGCCTGGGTGTTGTCGCTCAGGTCAAGGGACAGCCTGTCCCGCCGCGTGCCCTCGAGACCCGTGCCGGTATAGTAGCCGACAAGCTCGCCGCGGTAGGCGTTGCCGCCCGAGCGGGTGATGACGTTGACGACGCCGCCGACCGAGCCGCCGTACTCGGCGTTATAGCCGGAGGCCTTGAACTGGACCTCGTCGGCGAAATCGAAGACCACTTTCTGCTTGCGCGTCCCGCCGAGCAGGTCCGAGGTGTCCGTGCCGTCGACGAAAAAAACGTTCTCGGCTCCGGAGGCGCCATCGACCGATATGCCGGAGAGAAGGTCGTCCTCGCTCTGGACGCCGGGCAGGATGGTCACCAGGGAATCGAAGGTCCGGCCCTTGGGCAGGGCGTTGAAGGTCTCGGCGGTGAGGACCTGGCCCCGGGCGCTGTTCTTGACGTCGATGAGCGGGGCCTGGCCGACGACCACGACCTCCTCCTCGACGGAGCTGGGCTTCATGGCCGCATCGACGACCAGGGCCTGTTCGACGCCGAGCACGATGTCGCTGCGGACGATGTCGGCGAAGCCCTGGAGCTTGAAGGTGATCCTGTAGGCGCCGGGCGGAAGGGCCAGGAGGCGGTAGACGCCGTTCGCGTCCGTAACCGTAGCCGCCTTCCCGACCAGCCGCGGGCTCTTAGCTTCGACGGCCACGCCGGGGAGAGGCGCCCCCTGGTCGTCGATAACCGTGCCTATGATCCTGCCGGCCGTGGGAACCTGAGCAGAGAGGACCCCGGCCAGGAGAAGCACGACGACGGCGAACACGCCGATCGATCTGAGCATCTTCATGGTTTCTCCTTGTCCCGGACCGAAGCCCCCGAGGGGCCGGCCGGGCCGTTCTCTCGTTCGGCGAGCCGGGCGGTGCGCCCGGAGCGCCGAGATGTCTTTGCCTGGAGCGAGCCTCCGCGCGTCGCGGCGGGCGCGGGCCACCGGCCTCGCGAGGAACACGGCGAGATCACTCCTCCTGGGATGCGGATCTGGGTGCGGTTCTTCGGTTCCGGAGCACCTCCTTTTCGGGTGATGATCGCGTCCATGGTCGTACCCGTCTTCCCGGTCACCCCTCCACCATAAGCCGCCAGTTGGCGGTGTAAATGGGAAAAGGGGCCCATTTCCCCATATGAGCGGATAGGCCCAGGCGGCCTTTCGCCCCTGGCGGACCCCCCACGCCCCCGCCGGGCCGGCTTGACACGCCGCGGGCGGCCGCCTATCCTCTGATCTAGGAGCCGGGCCGATCATGAGAGGATTCCGGGGCGTTTTCATCCCGCTGGCGCTGGGCGCGGCGGCCTTCATCGTCCTGGCCGGGAGTTGCAGCTCCCCGTCCGGTCCCGGCCCCCTGGGCCGGATGGTCGCCCGGTCGGACTGCAAGAGCGGCGGCGCGGCGGCCGCCGGCCGGGCCGTCGCCGCGGAGGCGGGCCGGGAATGCCTCGAGTACGAGTACGACGGCCGGAGCGTCCTGCGGCTCAAGCATGTCAACGCTGCCTTCAATTGCTGCCCGGGCGAGGTCTCGGCGGCGATCGAGATATCCGACGGGGCCGTCCGGATCGAGGAGAAGGAGTCCTCCTCGCTCTGCGACTGCAACTGCCTTTATGACCTCAGCTACGAGATCACCGGCCTCGCGCCCGGAGCCGTCCGGATCTCCGTCGTCGGGCCATACCAGCCGGAGGCGGGTCCGCCGCTCGAGTTTGTCGTCGATCTCGGCCAAGCCGTCTCGGGGACCTACTGTGTCGAACGGACCGTCTACCCCTGGGGCTTTTAACCGGACGGCCGGCGGCGAACGGGAAAACGGCATCCGCTTCCGCCCGGACTAATTAACAGGAGGTTGTCGTCCCGACAGGCGGGCGAAGCCCTGTTTTTCGGCGGTCTGGCTCCTCGTCCCGCTCGGCCTCGTCGGCGGCGGCCCGGGAAATCCGAACAGGAAGTCAGCCCGGACCCGATGCGCCAAAACACGCCAGGGGGATTTGGGGGGCGCGAGCGGCTTGACACCCTGCCGCCCCCGACCCATTGTGTGGCTAATGGGGCCATGGCTCTTCGGATCGAGGGAGCCCTGTTTTAGTAAAAAGCGCGAGGAGCCAGGGCCCGCTTCCAAGGGGGGAAGGAGGAAGGGACGCGCTGTCCTGAGGTCCTGACGGCGGATCTCACGCGTCTCTTCCTCCGCTTTTTTTCCTCTTCTCCCAGTTCCGGGGTGCTTTTTAGCGGCGGCGCTGGGCCGGCGGGGGAAGCGACGGTCTCGGCGCAGCCATGCAAGAACCCCGCGGCAAAGACACAACAAAATGGGGATGTCCGGAGTATTAATTGGTGTAAAGAAAATTGGCCGGTTGACTCGCCGCTCCGGCGGCGTAGGGGGGCCCGATAAGGCGAGAAGGGAGAGAGGCTTCTTGGCATATTTTATGCAGGGCTCTTATTTAGGGATCGCGGGAATCCCGATGCGTCAGCGATAGGTTTTCTTGTCCCGGGCGCCTGGGCGCCGGGCGAAAGACGTTTGGGGGTGCGAAATAATGCGCAGACGTGTCCCGATAATGCGCCATCCCATTGACTGGCGGGGGCAGTCGTCCGATTTTATAGACAAGGAAAGAGGATCGCCATGCGGTCCGAATCCTCGGATGATCGAGAGGGGGGCGAGAATCCGATGAAAAACCTTCAGAAGGCCGCGTCGACGGCCCTGCGCGCCGGGGGGAGATCCTTGAAGGACGCCGCGTTAAACCGGCAGTTCGACCAGGCAGCTTACCATTTCTTCGTCAGGTACAACGGGGAGAACCCGGTTCTGAGCCTTCACGATTTCATGGCTCGCTTCGAAAGGGCCGTCCTCTTCGAAACGCTTGTCCGGGCGAACGGCAGCCAGGCGGAAACGGCCTCGATCCTGCGGGTCAGGAAGCAGACCTTGAGCTGGAAGGTCCGGAAACAGCGCATTCTGATCACCAAGAAGATCATCAAAGAGCCCATTTAAGGGCATAGCCATCTTTCGGGGGCTTAGCCGCGAATGGGGGGTGCCCGTGAGGGAGCGGCGAGAGAGTCGGCCGGGAGGGCGTGCCGCCGTGCTGGCGGCCGCCCTCGCCTTCGGCCTGTTCGGCCCGGCGGGGGCCTGGGGGCAGGCCGACGCCTCGCAGGCCCACGAGAGGATGGTCCTCGAACCCTCGCCGGGAAGCCGGACTATCGAGCCGTTCCTGGCTCGGCTGTGGGATTCGGGCTTCTTCCGGCGCAATGACGCCGTCCGCCGGGAGATCCTCAACAACAATTACGACTTCCTGGGCCCCAACGGCCCCCTCCCTCCGAAGGGCATCAAGGGCCTGGGCTGCTATTCGCATTCGCCGGGCGACAAGGACACGATCTTCCTGCGAAAGGACCTGTTCTCCCGGTGCGAGGTCGGCCTGGAGGGGATCACCCTCTACGAGAACGAGGGCCGCCGGGTCCTGCCGGTCCTGGTCCACGAGATCTGCCACGACCTGTGGATGAACGTCCTCGACGAGCGGGAACGGGCCGCTTTCGCCAGGGAGGGGGAAGACCTGATGGAGGAGTTCTGCATGGCCCAGACGGCCGACGGCCGGCGGCTCTTCCGGATCCGTTACGGCGACGACATCGGCGACCCCGGCTGCCGGCGCTCCTATTCGGAGATAGAGGGGATCCGGGCCGCCCGGCTGCCCCGGCCCGTCGGCGCCCACGAGCTGTTCGCCTGGCTGGCCGAACGGCTGTTCATGACGAAGCGGCCGATCCCCCGCCCGCTGCGGAAGTACTACTCCTGCATCCTCGCCGGCATACCGGCCGCGGACGAGCCCGCCATGCTGCCGGCCGGGAGGGAGCGATGACACGCCGCTCGCCGGGACGGCGGACGGCCATCTGCGCCGCTGCGGCGGGCGTGTTGCTTCTCGGGCTCTCCGCCCAAACCGGCCCCCCCCGTGCGGACGGTCCGGCGAAGGCCTTGTGCCGGGCGGCGCGCGAGGGGCGCCTCGACGTCGTGCAGAAGATCCTGCGGGAGTCGCCCGAAAGCGTCCGCGGCAATGACCAGTTCGACTACGCGGCGCTCCACTGGGCGGCGCTGTGCGGCCAGGCGGCCATCGCCGAGGCCCTGCTGGCCGCGGGCGCGGCGCTCGAAGCCAGGGGCGGCAAGGAAGGCCGGACGTCTCTCGGCCTGGCCGCTCTCAGGGGCCACGAGGAGGTCATCCGGCTCCTCCTGGCCCGAGGCGCGGCCGTGGACGGCAGGGACGGGAGGGGACGGACCGCGACCCACGCGGCCGCCGAAGGGGGCCAGATCCGCGCCCTCGAAGCCGTGATCGCAGGCGGCGGTTCCGTCGGCGTCCGGGACGACGAGGGCCTGACCCCTCTGCACGTGGCCTGCCAGTCCGGCTCCGGGGAGGCGGCTCGACTCCTGCTCGACCACGGCGCGCCCATCGATGCGCCGGCCGACTCCGGCGAAACCCCGCTGCATCTCGCCGCCTGGTCCGGGCACTGCGGCCTGGTGGAAATGCTCATCGGGGCCGGGGCCCGCGTCGACGCCGTGGATAACGGCGGGGCGACGGCCCTGATCCGGGCTTCGCGCTGCGGCCAGATCGCCTCGGCCCGTCTGCTCCTGGCCGCCGGCGCCGATCGGGAGATCCGGGATATGACCGGGCGGGCGGCGATCGATTACGCCCGCGCCTTCGCCTTCAACGATCTCCTCCCCGTTCTCCGCAAATAAAACCCGATTTTATTGCCCGGCGAAGACGGACGAAGCGGCGGCCGTGTACTTGCCGTCGGGGCCGTAGAGGATGAGCGGCGGCATGAGCTCCGGGCCGCCGGCCGGCTCCCGGCCGGAACGGGCGAGCTCGACGAGGAACAGGTTGGCCGGCTCGCCGGCTCTCGGGTGGACGAACCGCAGCCGCCGGACCGCCAGGCCGCTCTCCCCCGCCGCCGCCAGGAAGTCCGGCCGCCGCCTTTCCGGGTAGACGAAGCAGGCCCGGCCGTCCGGGGACAGCCAGGCGGCGGTCCGTCCCAGGAAATCGCGGATCGTGCCATGGATCTCGTGCTTGGCCGCCGACTTCTCGGCCGAGGCGCTCAGGAACCCCGTCGCCCGCCGGATGTAGGGGGGGTTGGAGAAGACCAGGTCGAAGGTCCGGCCCGGCTCGTAGGTCCGCAGGTCCGCATCGACGACCTCGATCCGCCCGCCGAGGCCGTTCATCTCGACGTTGCGGCGGGCCAGTCCGGCCAGGCCCGGCTGGATCTCGACGGCCGTTATCTTCCGGATGGGCCGGACGCTCAACAGGAGCGAGATGATCCCGCTGCCGGTGCCGATCTCGAGCGCCTCGTCCTCCGGCCCGGTCCTGATAAAATCGGCCAGCAGGGGCGCGTCGACAGCGAAGCGGTAGCCCTTTTTCGGCTGCAGGATGCGGATGCGCCCGTGATAGAAGGCGTCGAGGGTCTCGCCGTCAGGCCGCGGCGCCGCCTGAGCTCTCATCCTCGCCGGCCTCGGTCATGACCACGACCTTCTCGGGCTGGACCTGGGCGTAGCCGCCCCGGACCATGACGGAATCCTCTCCGCCGTTCTCCCGGTAGACGAGCCGCCCCTTCCCGATGCCGACGAACAGGGGCCGGTGACCGGGGAAAACCCCGATCTGGCCCTCGAGCGTCGGCAGGAAGACGGCCTCGACGTCGGCCTCGACGAGGAGACGCCGCGGCGTGACCACCTTCAGGTGGAGGGTGGCCGGCAGCCCGTCGCTCATTCGGCCCTCAGCTCCTCGGCGCGCTTGACGACGTCGTCGATGCTGCCGACCATGTAGAAGGCCTGCTCGGGCTTGTCGTCGTGCAGGCCCTCGGTGATCTCCTTGAAGCCGCGGACGGTCTCCTCGATCGGCACGTACCTGCCGGGCCGGCCGGTGAACTCCTGGGCGACGTGGAAGGGCTGCGACAGGAAGCGCTGGATCTTGCGCGCCCGGGCCACGACCACCTTGTCCTCGTCCGACAGCTCCTCGATGCCCAGGATGGCGATGATGTCCTGGAGGTCGCGGTAGCGCTGCAGGATCTCCTTGACCTTGCGGGCCACCCGGTAGTGCTCCTCGCCGACGATGGCCGGGTCGAGGATGCGCGAGAACGAGGCCAGCGGATCGACGGCCGGGTAGATGCCGATGTCGGTCAGGGCCCGGGACAGGTTGGTCGTGGCGTCGAGGTGGGCGAAGGTCGTGGCCGGGGCCGGGTCGGTGAAGTCGTCGGCCGGGACGTAGATGGCCTGGACCGACGTGATCGACCCCTTCTTGGTCGAGGTGATGCGCTCCTCGAGCTCGCCCAGCTCGGTGGCCAGGTTGGGCTGATAGCCGACGGCCGAGGGCATCCGGCCGAGCAGGGCCGAGACCTCGGAACCGGCCTGGGTGAAGCGGAAGATGTTGTCGATGAACAGCAGGATGTCCTGGCCCATCTCGTCGCGGAAGTACTCGGCGACCGACAGGGCGGTCAGGCCGACCCGCAGGCGGGCTCCCGGCGGCTCGGTCATCTGGCCGTAGATGAGGGAGGTCTTGCCGATGACGCCCGAGCCCGTCATCTCCAGCCACAGGTCGTTGCCCTCGCGGGTCCGCTCGCCGACGCCGGCGAAGACCGAGTAGCCGCCGTGCTTCAGGGCGACGTTGTGGATGAGCTCCTGGATGATGACCGTCTTGCCGACGCCGGCGCCGCCGAACAGGCCGATCTTGCCGCCCTTGAGGAAGGGCTGGATGAGGTCGATGACCTTGATGCCGGTCTCGAACATCTCCCGCTTGGTGCTCTGGTCCTCGAGGGCCGGCGGCACGCGGTGGATGGGGTAGCGCTTGTCGGTGACGATGGGGCCCCGCTTGTCGACGGGCTCGCCGATGACGTTCATGACCCGGCCGAGCGTCCCCTCGCCGACCGGCACCTCGATCGGGCCGCCCAGGCTCTCGGCCTTCATGCCCCGGGACAGGCCCTCGGTCGGGTGCATGGAGACGCAGCGGACGCGGTCCTCGCCGATGTGCTGCTCGACCTCGACGATGATGCTCAGGGGTTCGGGGGAGTCGAAGCCCTCGCTCGACACCTTGAGGGCGGTGTAGATCTCGGGCAGGGCGCCGCCCGTGAACTTGACGTCGACGACAGGTCCGATGACCTGGACGACGGTACCGATCTTGGCGTCTTTCTGATCCATGGGTTTCTCCCTAGTCTTTCTGCTTGAGCGCTTCGACGGCGGTCATGATCTCCAGGAGCTCGGTCGTGATGCCGGCCTGGCGGATCTTGTTCAGCTGAAGCACGAGGTCGTCGATGAGCTCCTCGGCGTTCTTGGTGGCGTTGTCCATGGCCATCATCCGCGCCGCCTGCTCGGCCGCCTGGGACTCGTAGAAGGCGTGGTGGATCTGGCTCTCGACGTAGAGCGGCAGGACGAAGGCGGCCAGCCGCTCCGCTCCCGGCTCCCAGTCCGGAGGCCAGGTCGCCGAGGGCTCCGGCCCGGGCGCGGGCGCGATCGGCAGGACCTTGTGGGTCATGATCCGCGGCGCCAGGATGGACTTGAACTCGTTGGTGACGACGTACAAGGCGTCGATCTCCTGGAAGGTGTAGGCCCGCACCAGGTCCCCGGTCAGGCCGCGCAGGTCGTCGCGGGTCAGCTTGTCGGTATGGTCGCCGAAAACGCGGTCCGCCGGGAATGGCGATCTCTTATAATGCCCGGCCGCCTTCTTGCCGATGAGGACAAGCCGGATCGAAGCCGTCGCGGCCTTGCCGGCGATGAAGGCGTCGGCCGCGGCCAGGAGGTTGGAGTTGTAGGCCCCGGCCAGCCCCTTGTCCGAGGTGATGACGACGACCTCGATCCTCTTCTCCTCGCGGCGGAGCAGGAGCGGATGGGCGCCGGCCGAGGCCCAGAAGGCCAGCCGGTCCATCAGCTCGGGGAAGGTGTGCCAGAACGGCCGGCCCTCCTGGACCTCCCGCTGGGCCTTGCGCAGCTTGGCCGTCGAGACGGTCTTCATAGCCTGCGTGATCTGCTCGGTGTTCCGGACGCTCTGGATCCGCCGGCGGAGATCGATCAGGGTCGGCATGCTACTTCAGGCTCTCCTTGAACACGGCGTTGAAGGCCTTGAGGGCCGCGGCGATATCGCCGTCGAGGGCGCTGTCCAGGGCCTTCTTCTCGCGGATCCGGGTCAGGATGTCGGGGTGCTCGCGCTCGAAATGCTCGTACAGCTTCTTCTCGTAGTTCCGGACCTGGTTCACCGGGATGTCGTCGATGTAGCCGCGGTTGCCGGCGTAGATGATGAGGACCTGCTTCTCGACCGGCAGCGGCGTGTACTGGCCCTGCTTGAGGATCTCGGTCAGCCGGACGCCGCGGTCGAGCTGGGACTGGCTCGTCTTGTCGAGCTCGGTCCCGAACTGGGCGAAGGTGACCAGCTCGCGGTACTGGGCCAGGTCGAGCTTGAGCTTGCCGGCGACCTGCTTCATGGCCTTGATCTGGGCGTGGCCGCCGACGCGCGAGACCGAGATGCCGACGTTGATGGCCGGCCGGACGCCGGCGTTGAAGAGGTCGGGCTGGAGGTAGATCTGGCCGTCGGTAATGGAGATGACGTTGGTCGGGATGTAGCCGGAGACGTCGCCGGCCTGGGTCTCGATCAGGGGCAGGGCCGTCAGCGATCCGCCGCCCAGCTCGTCGTTGAGCTTGGCCGCCCGCTCGAGGAGCCGGGAGTGGAGGTAGAAGACGTCGCCGGGGTAGGCCTCGCGGCCCGGCGGGCGGCGCAGCAGCAGCGAGATCTCGCGGTAGGCCGCGGCGTGCTTGGACAGGTCGTCGTAGATGACCAGGGCGTGGCGCTTGTTGTCCCGGAAGTACTCGCCGATGGCGCAGCCGCTGTAGGGGGCCAGGTACTGCAGCGGCGAGGGGTCGCTGGCCGAGGCGGCCACGACGATGGTGTAGTCCATGGCCCCGAAGTCCTCGAGCGTCTTGATCGTCTGGGCGACGGTCGAGTTCTTCTGGCCGATGGCGACGTAGATGCAGACGACGTCGGAGTTCTTGAGGTTGAGGATGGTGTCGATGACGATGATGGTCTTGCCGGTCTGGCGGTCGCCGATGATCAGCTCGCGCTGGCCGCGGCCGATCGGGATCATGGCGTCGATGGCTTTGATGCCCGTCTGGAGGGGCTCGCGGACGGGCTGGCGGTCGACGACGCCCGGGGCCAGGCGCTCGACGAACATGTGGGTGTCGGTGATGATGGGGCCCTTGCCGTCCAGCGGCTGGCCGAGAGGGTCGACGACCCGCCCGATCATGGCCGGGCCGGCGGGCACCTGCATGATCCGCCGCGTCCGCTTGACGATGTCGCCCTCGCGGATGAGGTGGCTCTGGCCGAGCAGGACCGCGCCGACGTTGTCCTCCTCGAGGTTCAAGGCCAGGCCGTAGACGCCGTTGGGGAACTCCAGGAGCTCGTTGGACATGACCCGGTCGAGCCCGTAGACGCGGGCGATGCCGTCGCCGACCGAGGTGACCGTGCCGACCTCGCGGATATCGACGTCCTGGTCGAAGCCCTCGATCTGCTGCTGGATGATCTTGGTGATCTCGTCGGCCTTGATGCTCATGACAACCTCTATGATGCGTTCCCGAGTCGTTCGATGATGGAGGCCAGCTCGCCCTCGACCGAGACGTCGTAGACGATGTGGCCCTTGCGCACGGCCAGGCCGCCGAGGAGCTTCGGATCGGCCTGGAAGACGAGGCGCACGGGCCGGCCTTCGGCGGCCTCGAGGGTCCGGGCCAGCCGGTCCCGCTGGGCGGCGCTCAAGGGGACGGCCGAGGCGACCTCGTAGGTGATGAAGCCCTGCCTGTCGGCCCAGGCGGCCGGCAGGGCGTCGACGATCTCCTGCAGGAGCCCGAGGCGCTTATGGTCCTGGAGAAGCTTGAGGAAGCGGCCGGCCTTGGGGCCGGTGCCGCACTCGGCCAGGACCTTGTCGAGGACGGCGCCGCGCTTGCGGGCGTTGACGAAGGGGCTGACCACGGCCAGCCTCAGGTCGTCGCGCGACCGGAAGAGCTCGAGGAAGGCGCGGATATCCTCCCCGACGGCGGCGTATTCCCGGTCGTCTTTGAGGGCCCGGGCCAGGCCGTCGGCGTACCTACGAACGAGGACGACGTTCTTCATGGATCTTGGACAGCTTGTCGATGGATTTGTCGATCAGGGCGGCGTGGGCTTCCGGGGTCAGGCGGCGGCGGATGCGCTCGCGGGCGATCGCGGCGGCCCGGGCGGCGGCGTAGGACTTGAGCTCGCCGAGGCCGCGGCGGGCCTGCTCGTCGAGCTCCTGGCGGGTGATCCGCTTGAGGCGCTCGGCCTCGTCGGCGGCGGCCCGGGAGATGCGCTCGGCCTCACGCTTCCCCTCTTCCTCGGCCGCGGCCTTCAGGGCGCGGACCTCGCCGTCGAGCCCGGCCATCTTGGCCCGGGACTCCTCGGCCTCGGCTTCGGCCTCGCTCCGGCCGGCCGCGGCGGCGTGGATGGTCTGGCCGACGTCGGCCGTCCGCTTGGCCAGCAGGGCCTTGACCGGCTTGCGCGCGAAATAGATCAGGGGGCCGAAGAGGAGCAGGAAGTTGACGACCTTGCCCAGGAAATCCATGGTCGCCGAACCCCCGGCGCTCATTCGTCCAGTATCCTTTTTTCGATGGTCTCGGCGATCTCCTCGGTCCGCTGGTCGAGCTCCCGCTTGAGCTGGTCCATTTCCCGGCGGAGCTCGGCCTTGGCCTTCTCGACCTCGGCCCGGCCCTCGGCCTGGACCTCGCGGACCAGGCGGCCCTTGTCCTTGAGGGCCTCGGCCTCGGCGGCGGTCCGGATGGACTCGGCTGCGGCCCGGGCCTCCTTGAGGCCATCCTCGATCCGCTTCAGATCGGCCGCGGCGGCCTGGCGGGCGCTCTCGGCGGCCGCCTTGTCCTTGGCGATGCGCTCGGCCCGCTCGTCGAGGATGCGCAGGATGGGCTTGAAGAAGATCTTGCTGAGAATGAGGACTACCACCCAGACGATGGCGAAGACCACCAAGGCGCTTGCGTCGAGTTCTAGCATCCGGCGACTTTCCGAGGCGGAATGAGAAAATCAAATATATCACGAAGCGGACCGGACTTCAATTAGCCCTCGGGCAACTATTGCATCTATGGGCGACCGTCGCATCGCCGAGTACGATCATGTCGGCTCCCGCCTCCTCTACTGCACCCAGGGCCGGATCAACTCGACCCGGGTGGCGACGGACCGGGCCGGCAACGAGTTCTAATGGGCGGTTCATGATGCGGATGGTGGCAGCCAGCAAACTCGGTTCGGCAGTAGATCTTTTTTTATTGACCAATATGCATTTGAATATTATAATGCTTTTCGAAGGGTCAAAAGATGAGGCTTCCCCAATGAGAACGACGATCGAATTGTCGGACGATCTTATCGCCGCGCTCCATGCGCTGGCGGTGAAAAAGGGTCAGAGGGGCTATTCCCGGATCATGGAGGAGGCGGTCAAGCATTATCTCCTCGATCATGAGAAGGAAGAAGGGGCCTGGAGCGTCGTGGGGAGGATGAGGGGAAGCTGGGGCGCCGAGGAAGCCGCCGAGACCCGGAAGAAGCTCGAGGAGATGCGGAAAAATTGGCCCGCCTAGTGATCGCGGACACCGACGTCGTCATCGATTTCTTCACCGACACCCCGCCGCGCGCCCAAGCCGCGGCGGAGTTGCTGAAGGAAGGCCGCCTGGGCGTCGCGGCCGTCACGGTCTTCGAGCTCTACGCGGGGGTGCGGGGGGCCAGGAGGCTCAAGCAGCTCGAATCATTCTTCGCCCATGTTCCGGTCTTGCCGCTCGACATGCTGGCGGCCGCTCACGCGGGCCGGGTCTATACGGAGCTCAAAGCGGAAGGCGTGACCGTCGGCAACCAGGACATCCTCATCGCCGCGATCTGTCTGGCGAACGGCCTGCCCCTCTTGACCGGAAACACGTCCCATTTCGCTTCCATCCGGGGGCTTACCCTGCTCCCGTGAATCACGCCGGGTCCGGGGCGCGAACGGCTCCATCAGCCCGCCCAGGCAAACCAAGCCGGCTCGCTCGCCTCCTCATCCGGGGAGGCCGCCGGATCGGCTGCGGCGATGGCGACGATGTCCGCCCCCAGGACGGGAAGTTTATATATCTACACCTTTGACGGCCGCCTCTTGGCGGAATACGATATCTACGGAAACTGCCTCAGGGGCTACATCTACATGAGCAGCCGGCTCGTCGCGGAATACGTCCCGGCCACGTCCCAATACTTCTACTACACCCAGGACCAGATCGGCTCGACCCGCGTCGTGACCGACGATGCAAACATGCTCTCCCGGAAACCAATAAGGCGGGGAAAGATGAGCGCGATGAACAGGATCGCCGCTTCGATTCCGCTGTTATTGTTGGCCGCTTGGTCGATTTCTCCAGGCCAATCTCCCGGCCAGGGGACGGGAACGATTTTCGACGCCGTGAAGAAGGGCGACATCGACAGCGTCCGTGCCTTTCTCGACAGCGGAGTCGACGTCAACATTCGCGGCGAGTTCAACTACACGCCCCTGATAGCCGCCGCAAGATATGATCGCGTCGAGATCGCCCAGGCGCTTATAGACAAAAAAGCGGAGATCAATGTACTGGCTGACTACGATGAAATCTCAGGAGAGAGCGGCTTCAGCCCTCTTCTTTGGGCAGCTTCAAATTGCAGCCTGGATATGGCCCGCCTTCTCGTTGACAGAGGAGCCGAGGTCGAGAAGCCAGGACCTCAGGGCGACATCCCCCTTATGGTCGCGGCGAAACACGGGTGCCTGCCTGTGATCGAGGTGCTCGTTAAGAAGGGAGCTGCGGTCGATGCGGTCCGGAAATATGATCGGGCTACCGCCCTGATCGAGGCTGTCGTGAATGACCATCTCGACGTGGCGGACTATCTGATTTGCCGCGGCGCGAATCCCAAGATACGGGACGATATGGGAAGGTCCATGCTCTCGGTGGCCGCGTGGAGCGGCCGCTTGGCGGCTGTCCAGTACTTCTTCGAGAAAGGCCTCCCCATTAACGGAAAGGACGATAGCGGAGGCACGGCGATCTTCTATGCGCTCGGAAGAACGATAGAAAGCCGCTATATCCTTCGGTACCTGGTCGAGCACGGCGGCGATCCGACCATTGAGCGCGTGACCGGCATGAGTCCTCTTATGGAGGCCTGCCGAGAGGGGCTGCTCTGGCAAGCCGGGTATTTGATCGATAACGGCGCCGCGGTGAATGACGCGGATCTTTTTCTGGAAACCCCCTTGCATTATGCCTGCCGCGGGATTCCGGGCAAATTCGAACAGAGCTTCAGAATGGAGGAATTGGAGTCGACGATAAGGCTGCTATTGGCCAAGGGGGCGAAAGTCAATGCGCAGGATTTTAAGGGGAAGACCCCTCTCATTATCGCCGCGCGCGAAGACGCCCCGCGGGTGATCGAATCGCTCCTCGGCCGGGAAGCTCAGGTCAACACCCGGGATTTCAGGGGATGGACGGCCCTGATGCACGCGGCGGACCGGAATCGGACGGCGGTAATCAAGATACTCGTCGAGCGGGGAGCGGACCTGAACCAGAAAGACGCAAAAGGCATGACGGCCCTAGCGATAGCCAGGCAGAAACGATCTTCGGCTCAGGCTTACGAATTATTAAAGAGCTTTGGCGCAAACTAGCGATAGATCTCCGACGCAAAGGCGGCAAGTCTACCGGGGGCCTGCCTCTTCTGGAATAGGCTGTCCGTTATGTTTGAATTATTGGATCGCCAAGGAGTCCCCATGAGAAAGACTTCGCGACCCAAAATTGCCTCATCAGCTCGGCAAAAGAACGGCGGTCCCGGACTCATCCTGCTTTTTGTCGGCGTCCTATTAGCCGGCCCTGCGGGGCGTGCGGATTTCATAGAGTATAACCAGGCAAAGAACATTTTAATAGAGAACAAGGACATCCGCGTCTTCCACCATCATGACTGGTCTTCCGATAGAGAGCGGAGGAGAAAAATCATGAGTTCCAGGCTGGGACCGTTCCAGCCGGAAAATACTTATGCTTACGTTGAGTGCATTAGCCAAAAGGCCGGCCGAGCCTTATTCAATAAGCCCTCTCCGGCTCTCACGTTCCTTTGGATAAGCGACGATTCGGAATATATCGTTGGTTTGTCCAATATCCGGGTGGACAACCCGATCCAGCTGGTCGTTTTTGACAAGAGCGGGCGCCTTCTCAAGAAAAGGAGCATCAGCTCGTGGGAAGCCGAACTGGCCAGGGAGGAATACGCGCAATTCGTTCGTCAATTCCCTTCTGCCGCGGCTTCTCTTGCATCCAGGAGCGGGATCGTGAATTTCCATGACAAGGTCTATATCGATCCTCTCGCTTGGGTTTCGACCGGCCATCCGAAGGAGGCCTGGGAATACATCGTCGCCAAGAGGGCCGCTTCCCATTTTTCCGCGAATTTCTCTGAGTCGGTCATGAATTGGGTCTTTTGGTATAAAAGCGAGGGTCCAGAGATCCGACTGAGATACGACGGGGAAAACCTCGCCGGGATATCCCTTCTCGACCCAAAGGGGCAACGGTTCGAAATCCCTATTGTCGAAGAATTCCGCCGCTGAGAGTGCTTTGTGCGGGTGCTTTAAATACGGTTGCCCGATCTGCCTGGAAGGCCCGGCCGAGATAGGCCGGCGACCTAAAACAGCTTCAGCCGCTTGACCTCGCCGACGAGGAAGAGTGAGCCGGCGATGACGACGGGGGCCGGGGAGCGCGTCCCGCTGATCGACAGGGCCAGCTCGACCGCCTTGCGGGTGTCGGGCTCGAGGAAGATCGGGCCCTTGAAAGGCGGGGCGGCGGCCAGCAGCGCCTCGGGGTCGGCCGAGCGCTTGTAGGGGACGCGGGTCAGGACGATCGTCGAGGCGGCCGGGAAGAGAAGGCGGGTCATGGTCCGCAGGTCCTTGTCCTTCATGGCCGCGAAGACGAGGACGACCGGCCGGCCGATGACCTCCCGGATGTGGGAAACGAGGGCCGTCACGCCCTCGGGGTTATGGGCGCCGTCGAGAAGGACCGGCGGCCGCCGCCGGACCGTTTCCAGGCGCCCTTCCCAGCGGGTCTCGCGGACGGCCTCGAGGATCTTCGCCTTGTCGAGCGGCCGCCAGATCCGGGAGAGGACCTCGGCGGCGGCGATGGCCGCGGCCGCGTTGGCGCCTTGGTGCCGTCCGGCCAGCCCGGGCGAGAACTCGTAGCGGCCCCTTTCCCCCTCGTAGGAGAACCGGTAGCCGCCGCTGACCTGCCGCGCCTCGAGCGTCCGGCCGGGGCCGAAGACCTCGGTGACGGCCGACCCGCGCTCGCGGGCGACCCGCCTGATCTCCCGGAGGGCCTCACCGCCCCGGACGCCGCAGACGACCGGGACGCCGGGCTTGATGATGCCCGCCTTTTCGAAGGCGATCTGCCGCAAGGTCGAGCCGAGGTGCTTCTCGTGGTCCCTGGCGATCGTCGTGATCACCGAGACGAGGGGCCGGACGATGTTGGTGGCGTCGAACCGCCCTCCCATCCCCACCTCGAGGACGGCCGCGTCGACCCGGCGCTCGGCGAACTCAAGGAAGGCTAGGGCGGTCACGACCTCGAAGTAGGTCGGGTGGTAGACGAGCCGGCCTTCGGCCATTAGGCGGTCGATCACGGTCTTGAGGCCGCTCAGCCGATCGCGGAAGCGCCGCGGCGGGATCATCCGGCCGTCGACGCGGATGCGCTCCTCGACGCGGACGAGGTGCGGCGAGGTGTAGAGCCCGGTCCGGAGCCCGTGGCGGCGCATGATCTCCGCCAGCATGGCCGAGACCGAGCCCTTGCCGTTCGTCCCGGCGACGTGGAGGGACAGGAACTGGTTCTGGGGATTGCCCAGGGCGGCGCAGAGCGTGGCGATGTTCTCGAGGCCGAGCTTGATGCCGAAGTGCTGCAGCCGGCCGAGATAGTCCCGGCACTCCGCGGGCGTCATTGGGGCTTGTTGAGGAACAGGCGTAGGGCCCGGACGAGGTAGGGCTTGAGGGCCTTGCGTTCGACGACGTCGTCGAGCATGCCGTGGCCGAGCAGGAACTCGGAGCGCTGGAAGCCTTTGGGCAGCTTCTCCTTGATCGTCTGCTCGATGACCCGCGGCCCGGCGAATCCGATCAGGGCCTGGGGCTCGGCCACGTTGATGTCGCCGAGCATGGCGAAGCTGGCCGTCGTGCCGCCCGTCGTCGGATCGGCCAGGACGGAGATGAAGGGGATGCGGGCCTCGCCCAGCCTGGCGATGGCCGCGCTGGTTTTGGCCATCTGCATGAGCGAGAGCATGCCCTCCTGCATGCGCATGCCGCCGGAGCAGGACACGACGACGACCGGCCGGCGGTCCTCCAGGGCCCGCTCGCAAGCCCGGGCGATCTTCTCGCCGACGACGGAGGCCACGCTGCCGCCGAGGAAGCCGAACTCCATGGCCAGGATGTAGACGGGGATGCCGCCGATCGTGCCCCGGCCCGTGACGACAGCCTCGGCCAGGCCGGTCTTGCGCTCGTATTCGGTGATCCTGACGGCGTAGGGCTTGACGTCGACGAAACGGAGGGCGTCGAGGGAGTGGAGGTTGGCGTCGAGGACCTCGTAGGCGCCCTCGTCGAAGAGCATCTGCAGGCGCTCCTCGGCCGAAAGCCGGAAGTGGAAGCTGCAGGCCGGGCAGACGGCCTGGTTGTCGAGGATGTCCTGCTTGTAGAGGATCCGCTGGCAGTTGTTGCAACGGGTCCAGAGACTGGTCATGTTTGGTGTCCTTTGGCGGCGGGCTTGGCCGGACCGCGGCGACGGCTCTTCAGGGCCTCGATGACGGCGTTCGAGTCGGGCAGCTCCTCGTCGATGTCGTCCTCGTCGTGGAGGAGGCGCCGGACGGCCGCGCCGAAGGCGGCGGCGTCCAGGGGCTTTTCGAAATACTCCGCCGCGCCCATGCCGTTGGTCGCCTCCCGGCGGTACTTGGGTCCCTTATAGAGCCCGGTGACGATGATCACCGGCACGCGGCCCTCGGTCTCGCTGAAGATCTTCTGGCAGAGGTCGAAGCCGTGGAACTTGGGCAACATGGCCTCGAGGACGACCAGGTCGGGCTTCTCGGCCGCAAAGGCCTCGTAGCCGGCCTTGCCGTCGGTCGCCGTGATCACGCGAATCTTCTTCTCTTTCAGCAGCTTGGCGATACCGTCCAGGCTGGCCGGGTCGTAGTCGACGACCAGGACCTTTTTATCGGACATCGGACACATGGCCTAGATACTGTAGGCAATCCGGGGGGCGCTTGTCAAACCCTTAAGGGGGGCCGGGGGCGCGGGATTGTCCCTTTGGCTCGAAAAAGGCTAGAATTGGCCCGGTCCATGTACAAATCGCGACGGCATGCCCTGGGGCAGCACTTCCTGGCCAATCCGGGGGTGTTGCGCAAGATCGTGTCCGCCGTCGCCCCCCGGCCCGAGGACGTCATCGTCGAGGCCGGCGCCGGCCGGGGCGTCCTGACCGCCGAGCTGGCCCGGCAGGCCGGGCGGGTCGTCGCCGTGGAAAAGGACGAGCGGCTCGTGCCCGGGCTGCGGCAGGCCATGCCGGCCAACGTCGAGATCGTCCAGGGGGACATCCTGGCGCTCGATCTCCGGGCGATCCTCGGCCGGGCCGGCGTCCCGGCCCTGCGCCTGGCCGGGAACATCCCCTATTCGATCTCCTCCCCCCTCCTTTTCAAGGTCCTGGATGAGCGCCGGGCCCTCTCGGACGCAACGTTCCTCGTCCAGAAGGAGGTGGCCGAGCGGGTCGTCGCCGGGCCGGGCACGAAGGATTACGCCCCGCTCGGCATCCTGCTGCGGAACGAGTTCGAGGCCCGGATCGCCTTCCTCGTGGCTCCGGGCTCGTTCTCGCCGCCGCCGAAGGTCCAATCGGCCCTGCTCGTCCTGAAGCGCCGGGCCGCTCCCCTCCTGGCCGGCGCCGCCGACGAGCCTTTCCGGCTCTTCCTCCGGGCCGCGTTCGCCGAGCGCCGCAAGATGCTCTGGAAGAACCTCGCCCGGCGGGCCGCCCCTGCCGCGCTCGAGGCCGGCTACGCCGCGCTCGGACTGCCGCGCACGGCCCGGGCCGAAGAGCTTGCTCCCGACGTCCTATACGCCATTTTCCGGGAGCTGAGGTCCAAGGCCTGAACGAAGGGGGAGAAAGCCGGTGACGCGCACCGGAGCGGCATGGATCCCCGGTCGCGCCTCCCTATTTTGCCCGGCCGAAGAGCGGGAAGACATTCTGGAAAAGATGATCCCTGATGGCCCGGTCCAGGGCCCCCGTGGTGCCTTTCGGAGCGGAGCTGGTCGCGCCGCCGGCCGGCTCGGCATACGTGTTGAAGGCGATGGCATAGGCCGTCCGCGTCTCGGGGTGATAGTAGAAATGGGTGGCGAAGGCGTTCTGCCCTCCGCTGTGGCAGACATAGCGCGCCCCGAAATGGTCTTCGAGAAAGAATAGCAGCCCTTGGCGCTCATCGACCGGCGCGTCCGGCGAAGCGGACTCCCCTTCCGCCGCGATACGGAGGACGGGTCGGAACATCTCTTCGAGGGAGGACCGCTTAAGGACGACATCATAGAGAGCCTGCTTTTTGGGGTCGCCCATCAGGAATTTCAAGTACTTGGCGAAGTCGATGATCGGCGCGTTCAATCCCCCGTTGGAAACCGTGATCCCGGTGTTCACATCGAATGGCGCGGCGGTCACCTCGGCTCCTTTGACATAATAGCTGTGGGCCCGGTCTTTGAGCAAATGAGGCGGCGTCGTATCGAAGTAGCTATCGAACATTTGCAGCGGCTTCAGGATATTCTTGTCGACATAGACCTCGTAATCGTCCGTGGTGAGGATCTCGATGATCCGGCCCAGGAAGATGATGCCGGGATTGGAGTAGCTCCAGCGGCTGCCCGGCCGGAACTCGATCTCGGTATAAGGGAACATGGCCGCGAGCTGTTCCCACTTCAGGGGCTCCCAAGGCTGCCAGGGCTTGTCCTTCCATGGCCAGGTCGCGCTCCGGAATCCGGCGCTGTGCGTCATCAACTGCCGGATGGTGATCTCGTCCATGCCGCCGAAAGGATTGCGGACCTGGCGGAGCTCGGGGATGTAGCGGGTCACGGGGTCGTCCAGGGTCAGCAAGCCGCGGTCGCGCAGCTGCATGATGGCGATGCCCGTCAGGGTTTTCGTGATCGAGGCCCAATGATAGATGGTGTGATCGCCGGCAGGCCGCGCGGCGTCCTTGTCGGCGTAGCCGAAATGCTCCGTCGCGATGGTTTCGCCGTCGTGGATCAGGACGAACGAGCTGCCGACGATCCCTGTCTCGACCAATCCCTTTTTATAGTAATCCCGGAAAGCTTGGAGCGACTTGGCGACGGCCTTGTCGGCCGGCGCGGGTCGCGCGACGGCCGGGCTCAGGGCGATCAGGCCCGCGACGACGCCGAACAAAAGGACCCTCCGGAATCGTTTTTTGTCCATGTGCCCTCCGCGCCGGATTCGTTGAATTCTTAGATACTATACTATATAGTTATAGGCATATAAAGGAAAATCAACTCCATGATCATCAAATAAGAGGGCCCATGAACAAGACGTTTCGCTTGACAGTTGCGGCCTGCGTCATCTCATTGTCCTTCACGGCCTGCTCGAAACAGGCCCCGGCGCGGCCCGAGGCCGCCTTGGACCTGGTCATCCAGGGCGCTTATGTCATCGACGGCAGCGGCCATCCCCGGTACCTCGGCGACGTCGGGATCCAGGGGGATACGATCGCCGCCGTAGGCGACTTAAAGGGCCGGCCGGCGATCCGGGCCATCCGGGCCGAAGGACGCATCGTCTCGCCCGGGTTCATCGATATGCATACGCACTGCGATTCCGGGTTCGGCCGGCCCGAGACGAAGACCAACGTCAACTACCTCACCCAGGGCGTCACGACCGTGGTCACGGGGAACTGCGGATACGGCCCGTTTTCGATCGCCTCAACGGCGGCCCGATGGGACGAGGCCGGCATGGGCACCAACGCCTGCATCCTCCTCGGTCTGGGCACTGTCCGCGAAGAGGCGATGGGCGAAGCCCGGCGGGCCCCCTCCGCGGCCGAGATGGAACGGATGAAAGCGGCCGTGGCCCGGGCCATGAAGGAAGGCGCTTTCGGTGTCAGCACCGGGCTCCAGTACGTCCCCGGCCGTTACACGGAAACCGGGGAGATCGTCGAGTTGGCCAAGGTTGCGGCCGCCGCGGGCGGCCTCTACGCTTCGCATTTGCGCAGCGAGGAGGAGAACCTGATCCCGGCCGTCGAGGAGGCCCTCCGTATCGGCGACCTGGCCGGCCTCAGGGTCAATATCTCTCACCTGAAGTCTTCAGGACGCCCGAACTGGGGCCGGTTGGAAGAAGCGGTGCGACTGATCTCGGCGGCCCGGGACCGGGGCCTCGAGGCCACGGCCGATATCTATCCCTATGACAAGTCCGCAACGACCACGCTTGAAACCATCTTTAACGTTCCCCCCGATCTCGAGCCGCTGGCCGGCCTGGAGCGGCAGCTGGCATCCGCCGGCCTTTCTCCCTCTGAACGCCCGGCCCTCGACGAGCGTTATGCCGTGGAGCTGGCCCGCGTCCTCGCCGATCCCGAAGGCCGCGCCAGGATCCGCAGGCTGACGTCCGAAGGGGCCGCGGACAAGGTCAACTGGGTGGCCAAAGGCGGTTGGGACAACTTCACGATCATGGCCAGCCGCACCGAGCCGCAGTTCGTCGGGCGCATGTTCCGCGATCTGGCCGCGGAGCTGAAGCGCCCGGAGTTCGATATCGCCGCAGACCTCTATGTGCGCGAAAAGCGCGGCCTGCTCATCTCGCTCAGCGCGATGGCGGAAGGGGACGTTCGCACCGGCCTGCGCCAGCCCTGGTCGATGATCTCCTCGGATGGGGAATCCATCCCGGCGGGAACGGCCGAGCTGGTTCATCCCCGCAACTATGGGACATTCCCGCGGGTCCTCGGCGCTTATTCGCGGGAGGCCGGGTTGTTCCCTCTCGAGGAGGCCGTCCGAAAGATGACCTCTCTCCCGGCGCAGGCGCTCCGCCTGGCAGACCGGGGGCTCATCCGCGTCGGGGCCAAGGCGGATCTGGTCGTGTTCGATCCAGCCGCTGTCCGGGACCGGGCGACGTTCGTGGAACCGCATCAATCGAGCGAAGGCATCCTGTTTGTCATCGTCAACGGCAAGGTCAGCGTCGAGAATGGCGTTTTCGCGGGAGCGCTGAACGGAACCACCCTTCTTTCGTCTCACACAAAAATCGATTGACATATATTAATAGATATATAAGAATATATCATTATAATATCTATTCATTATGGAGATGAGTTTGTCTAATGTCAGCTCGCCCATCCGGCACTTCCGGGAAATCCCCAAGCTCGGCCTGCTCGGCTCCGCGACTCCCGTCGAGCCGTTGACCCGGCTGGGGGCTGAGCTCGGGGCGGCCCGTCTTTACATCAAGAGGGATGACTATTCGACTTACCTCGTCGGCGGAAACAAGGCCCGCAAGCTCGAATACTCCATGGCCGAGGTCTTGCGCGGTAAGGCGACGGCCGTCATCACCGTGGGCTCCGTCCAATC
Source organism: Acidobacteriota bacterium (assembly GCA_022711665.1). Taxonomy (GTDB): domain Bacteria; phylum Acidobacteriota; class Aminicenantia; order Aminicenantales; family Saccharicenantaceae; genus RBG-16-66-30. The sequence continues at coordinate 568,069 of JAKLEN010000002.1, forward strand.
CAACCACGCCCGCATCACGGCCATGGTAGCCCGCCGCCTCGGCCTGAAATGCTACCTCGTTCTCAACGGCGACCTGACCGCGCGGCCCACAGGCAACCATCTCATCACGAAAGCGCTGGGCATCGAGATCATCCCCGTGGCTTCACGGCAGGATCGGTTGCCGGCCATGGAGGAATTGGCCAAAGACCTCGAACGGCAAGGGGAGATCGTCGCCAGGATCCCGCTCGGCGCCTCCGACGCCGTCGGGTCCTTTGGGCTGACGGCCGGCATGGACGAGATCATCGAGCAGGAGAAGGCCCTGGGGATACGTTTCGACGCCATCATGGTCGGATCCTCATCGGGCGGGACCCAGGCCGGCCTCGAGGTCGGCAAGCGCCTGTTCGGCCGATCCGACCTGCGGATCATCGGCGTCAGCCCGGACGATCCCGCCGCCGACATCCGCAAGGTCGTCATGCGCGTCGGCGGTCAGATGCTCGACAAGATAGGCGGCGCCGGGTTGAACGAGGAAGACATCGAGATCGACGATGCCCATATCGGCGAGGGCTACGGCATCCCCTCCCCCGCTTCGGAAGAAGCGGCCCGATTGTTCGCCCGGACCGAAGGCATCCTGCTCGACCCGGTCTATACCAGCAAGGTCGGGGCGGCCCTGATCGACGCCTGCCGTCAAGGGCGTTTCCTTCCCGGCCAAAATGTCCTATTCTGGCATACCGGAGGCCTGATCGGCCTCTTCAGCTGAATCCGTCCTTAGGGAGGCTTCATGAGCCACGAGCTCGGCATTCTCTCTCTCCTGCCTCCCCTCGCGGCGATCGCCCTGGCGTTCTGGAAAAAACAGCTGGTGCCGTCCCTTATCCTCGGCATCTTCCTGGGCCAGCTCGTCATCGCGCACGGCAACCCCCTGGCCGGCTTTGTCGCCGCGATCGAGCTGGCTCTCCGCGTCACGCGCGCTCCCGGCAATCTCGAGATCATTGTTTTCAGCCTTCTCATCGGCGGCCTTCTGGCTCTCATTCGGGAATCCCGCGGCTTCGAGGGATTCATCGCCTGGGCCGAACGGCGCCGGCTATCCGGCCGCGGTCCGGTCTTCGGCATGACCTTCCTGATCGGCGTCAGCATCATCATCGAGAATTATTCGAATATCCTGGTCAACGGCTCGACCATGCGCCCTCTCTATGACCGTCTCGGCATCTCTCGTGAGCGGCTCGGCTATTTCATCCACACGATCAGCATCAACACGGTCGCGCTCGTCATCTTTAACGGCTGGGGCGCTTTCTATATGAGCCTTCTTCAGACCCAGGGCGTCGAGCAGCCCCTGAAGATCATCGGGGCCAGCATTCCCATGAACTTCTATTGCCTGGCCAGCCTCGCGCTGGTCGCCGTGGTCATGGCCACGGGCCTGACCATAGGACCGATGAAAGCCGCCGAGCGCCGAACGGCCGCGGGCCCCGCGGTCGATCGGGCCGAGGCCCGCGCCGACGGCCCGGCCTCCAATACCGCGGCGGCGCCGCCCCGGGCCCTGACCCTCGTCCTTCCGATCGTCGTCCTCCTGGGAACGGTCGTTTTGAGCCTCTATGTGACGGGACACGGGCAGATCAGCCGCGGCTCGGGTTCGGCGTCCATCCTTTACGGCGTCATAGCGGCGATCCTCGCTCTGGCGGCCCTCCTCCTGTCCAAGAGGACCTTCTCGCCCCAGGCGATGCTGGACATCCTGTTCCGCGGCGTGGCCGAGCTTCTGCCTGTCGGGCTTCTGCTGGTCCTGGCCCTGTCCCTTGGCGATCTCTGCAAAACGCTGGGCACCGGGGCGTTCCTGGCCGGGCTCGCCCGGGAGCACCTTCCGACCGCCATCCTCCCGGCCGTTATTTTCGCTTTGAGCTGCATTATCTCCTTCGCCACCGGCACATCCTATGGGACCTTCGCCATCATGGTCCCCATCGGCGTCCCGATGGCCCTGTCGGCCGGACTGCCGCTGCCGCTGATGTTCGCGGCTTGCGTCAGCGGCGGCGTTTTCGGCGACAACTGCTCGCCGATCTCGGATACCAGCATCGTTACAGGCATGGCCGCCCGGATCGATGTGGTCGCCCACACCCGGACCCAGATCCCCTACGCGCTGATCGCCGCATCGATCGCCGTGGGCCTCTTCCTCGTGGCCGGCCTGACGGCTTGATCCGGGCCCGCCCGCGGAGGGAAGCCGGCCGCGGCGCGGGAACGGCGCGGAGAGAAGAACATGAACGGAACCCCGAAAACGCTGCTTCTGACGAGGGCCGACCTCGAACCGCTGATGGATCCCTCGCGGCTGATCGACGCCGTCGAAAAGGCCTTCCGCGCCCGGTCGGCCGGCGGCTCTTTCGGCAACGCCATGATCCACGGCACAACGCCCGGCGCCCTCGAGTTCCACGTCAAGGCCGGCGGGCTCGTCTGGGACGACCGGCTCTACTATGGCTTGAAAGCCAACGGCAGCTGTTTCGGCAATCGGGAGAGCCGCGGCCTGCCGAACATCCTCGGCGCGATACTGCTTTTCGACGGCGAGTCGGGCTATCCCCTGGCGATCCTCGAATCCACGGTTTTAACCCGTCACCGCACGGCGGCGGGCACGGCCGCCGCCCTCCGGCGGCTGGCGCCCGCAGGAGCCGGCACCGCGGCCATCCTCGGCTGCGGCAGCCAGGGGCGGACGCACGCCCGCTATCTCCGCGAGGTTCTTCCCCTCGCGGAGATCTGGGCCTACGACGCGGACCCGTCGGCCGCCCGGGCTTTCGCCGCGGCGGCGGCCGGGGACCTGAGCCTGCCCGTGCATGTCGCGGAAAGGCCGGCGGAAGCAGCCTCCCGGTCGCGCGTGATCGTCACCTGCACCCCGTCGCGGGTCCCCCTTCTGGCGAAGGGAGACATCCGGCCCGGCACGACCGTCGCCGCTGTCGGCGCGGACAGCCCGGACAAGCAGGAGCTTGAGGCTCGCGTTCTGGCGGGAGCCAAGGTCGTCGTGGACATCCTCGACCAATGCGCGGCGGCCGGCGAGCTCCATCACGCCATCGCGGAAGGCATGATGAGCCGGACCGATGTCCATGCGGAGATCGGCGACATCATCGCCGGCCTGAAGCCGGGCCGGGAATCCGACGCCGAGACGATCGTGTACGACGCGACCGGGACGGCGCTCCAGGACGCGGCCGGAGCGATCGTCGCCTACGAGGAGGCCCGCCGGCGCGGCGTTGGACGGGCCCTGGAATTGTTCGCCTGACGGATCGGGAGGCCATCGATGGATCTCACGAAGCTCAAGAGGCCGGTCTTCGTCATTGACCGAGCCAAGGTCCGGCGAAACGCCGGGCGCATGGCCGAAAGGGCCCGCCGCAGCGGGATCATCTTGCGCCCTCATGTCAAGACTCACCAGTCGGCCGCCATCGCCGGCTGGCTTAGGGAATTCGGGGTCCGGGCCGTCACGGTCTCCTCGGTCGATATGGCCGCCTATTTCCTGGGCGCGGGCTGGACGGACGTTCTGATCAGCGTCCCCGTAAACGTCCATCAGATCCCCGAAATCGATGAGCTGGCCTCGGCCGGGACCGTCCATGTCATCGTGGAGTCGGGCCGAACCGCCCAGGCCCTTCTCGAAGGGGCCGCCCACCCGCTGAACATATGGATCGAGGTCGATGCCGGTTATCACCGCACCGGGCTTCCGGCGGACCGGCACGAGGCCATCGTCGAGGTGGCCCGGATCGTTCGTCGCGGGGACCGCCATCAGCTGCGGGGTCTCCTCTGCCATGACGGGCAGACCTACGCGGCGAGCAGCCCCGGCAGGGTCCGGGAGATCGCCGCCGCCTCGATCACGGCTCTTTCGTCGGCTGTCGATGCGCTCGCAAAGGCGGGCTTTCCCGGCTTGAGCCTTTCCGTCGGCGACACTCCGTCCTGCAGCATGATGGAGGGCTTCCCCCCGCCCATCACCGAGATCCGGCCCGGCAATTTCGTCTTTTACGATCTGACCCAGTCGGGGATCGGCGCCTGCGGCGAGGCGGATATCGCGGCCGCCGTGGCCTGCCCCGTCATCGCGGCGCACCCCGAGCGTGACGAGCTCGTCGTCTACGGAGGAGGGGTTCACATCAGCAAGGAGGCCGTACGGCTGGCCGGAGGCGAGGCGTGTTATGGAAAGGTCTGCCGCCTCCGGAGCGACGGGACGGGCTGGGGCCCTCCCCTGGCCGGGGCCTTTGTCTCGTCGCTGTCGCAGGAGCAAGGCATCATCAGGATGCCTCCCCTCATCGGCCGAACGGCGGGGATCGGAGACACCCTGATCATTCTGCCTGTCCATGCCTGCCTCACGGCGAATCTCCACGCAGCCTATTATGTCATCGGCGAAGGCTGGGTGGACAAATTCCGGAGTTGAAAGCCCCAGCCCTTTCTAGCGATCGGCCCGCAGGATGGCCGCCCGCAAAGCGACGCGGGCGATATCGGCCATGATGTCGGGATTGACCTGGTAGCAGGTGTCTTCGGGGATATGGAACTTGGCCTCGAAGTTGTCCGAGAAGAAGGACAGGAAGGGGATCTTCTTCAAGAGGAAGGCGGCATAATCGCTGCCGCTCGGCGTGGTGGCTTCATCGAGCTGGCGCAGCAGCTTGGTTCCCTCATCGGCCTGCCTGAGAGCAGCGACGAGTTCGGCGGCGCCGGCCCCATGGTAGCAGGCCAGGCCCGAGCCGACGCCGTTCATATCAAAATTGAACATGGCGTCGAACGCCTTTAGAGCCGCCGGCGGGTGATCGACGAAATAGCGCGACCCGGCCAGGTTCATCTCCTCCCCGCCGAAGAGGACGAAGACGACGGAGCGCTTGAGCGGCCGGGCCCGTCGGCTCAAAGCCCTGGCCAGGCCCAGGACGACGGCGCTGCCGCTGGCATTGTCGTTGGCCCCGTAATAGGTCTCACCCAGGTGACGGCCCAAATGGTCGAGGTGTCCCCCGATGACGAGGTATTCCCCCCTCAAGGCCGGGTCCGAGCCGGGGATCCAGCCCACTACGTTATAGCCTTTGGCCTGGTCGAAGTGCCGGGCCCGGACGGTGTAGCGCAGGCGGGCCCGAAGCGGGAAAGAGAGCGGCCGGCCGAAGCTTCTCAACGACTGGGTGACCTGCGCGTTCGTCAGCCCCCTCTCGGCGAACAGGGTATCGGCAACGGCGGTGGAGATAACGCCCGGCAGGAAATCGGCCTGCCATTCGCCGTTGGGGCTCCCGACGATCGCGGCCTGGATGTAAAGGAGGCCGGCGGCGCCCTTCTCCCGAGCCGTCTTCTGCCGGACGAGATGCCGATTGTAGGGGGCGAACGCGGGATCGGAGGAATTCGGCGAGCCCTGAACGCAGAGGACGTACTGGCCGCGAACGTCGAGGCCGGCATAGTCATCGTAGCCGATCTCGGGAGCGCTGATGCCCCAGCCGACGAAGACAAGGCCGGCCTCGCGGGCGGCGCTGCCGGAGAAGAAATACGGCAGGAAATCCTTCCGCGGCGCGAGGCGTTTCTCGACGAACTCGGGTTCGGACCCGGAGGCCGCCTTCCCGGGCAGCCGAAGGACCATTTCGGCCTCGTCGACGAGGGTATAAGAGACCGGGAACTCCTGCAGGAATCCCGATACGGGATCGATCGGCCGCAATCCCCATTCCCTGAGCTTTCCGCCAGCCCAGCGGGCAGCCTCCGCAAAGCCTTCGTGACCGGTCAACCTGCCCGCGAATCGGGGTTGTGAAAGGAATTTACACCAGCCATAGAGCTCGCACGGATCGATCGATGTGTCTTTGGGAGGCGCCGGCGCGGCAACGGCGGAGAAGGCCAGAAAAACCGCGGAAAGCAGGATCACCGGAATCATGGTTTTCTTCATGCCATTCTCCTTGACATTTCATTATATTTATATATCATTATAACTAATTATTTGTTGATCTCAAGCGGAATCTACGGTCCGGAGGTAGGTGCCCGATGAATGACTTTTTTTCCCGCAGCCGCTGGATCGCGTTCGTCGCCATTGCCGCCTTAAGCGTGTCCCTGCCCGGTTGCGGCAAAACCCCCGGATCTCCGACGGCCGGAGCGGACCCTGCCGTGGAGTCCCCTGGCATGCCGCTGCTGGAGGGCGCCGCCTCGACGATCGGCGACGCCCCCATCGCGGCGTTCGGCGAATGCTCTCATTTCACCCAGGCCCTGCACGATTACGCCAACGACCTGTTCCGTTATTTGGTCGAAAAGAAAGGCTTCCGGGTCTTCATGCTCGAATCGGCCTGGGCGGCCAATGACTATCTCACGGAGTTCATCGCTTCGGATCGCCCGGCGATCGACGGCTGGATGAACTTCTACCTCAACGCGTTCGTCTCGGCCCGCACGGAGCAGACCCTGCTCTACATCCGGGACTTCAACAGGAAACACCCCGATGATCCCATTGCGATCGCCGGGATGCAGCCGGAACAGCCCTGGACGGATTTCCGGGAGCTGAAGGCCGTCCTGGCCAAAGCCGGCCTCGAATTGCCGGCCGATGACCGGGCCCTGATCGAACGGACCGTGTTTGCCGGCCGGACCTTCGAGAACGATATCGACGTCATCGGGTTCCACGGCAGGAAGGCCCGGGAGAAGCAGCGGATCATGGCCGAAGGCGACCCGGCCGGCCTCGCCGCGGCCCTGGACAGGGTCGACGAATTCCTCCAGGCGCACCAGACCGACCTTTCGGCCAGCGTCTCCCCGGCCGCGTTCAAGGAAGCCAAGCTCCGCGTCCTGGGGCTGCGCTTCTACGGGCTCATCGTCCTGCCGATGCGGGATTTCTACGCCCTGGGCGCGGCGCCCGATCCGGCGCAGGTCGAAAAGCTCGGGCACGATGGTTATCATTTCGGCGACCTGTATCGGTTCGAAATCATCAAGACCCAGCGCGAGACGAGGTTCCCCGGCAAGAAGATCTTCATCTGGATGCACAGCTGGCACGCCGCCAAGGCCTCCGAGTCCATCAACTGCACGATCGCCGGGCAGCCGCCTCTGGGGACGATCTCTCTGGGAACGCGCTTGTTCCGCGAGTACGGCCGGGATTACCGCGTTGTCGCGAGCGTCGTCGCTGCGCCGGCCTCGTTCGTCTTCCCCCCCGGGGTCGAGACGATCGACCAAGGCTTCCAGAAGGTCTTCGGCGCCAGGGCCGGCTACGTCGATATCCAGCGGCCGGGGCCCGGCCTGGATTCCCTCCCTCTGGGGCGAATGCTGCCTCAATACAGCCATATCGACAACGAATACGGCGGCGGCATCGTCCTGAAGGACCAATTCGACGGCGTCGCCTATTTCCCGGCATCGGATCTGACGGTCAAAAAGAAATGACGCGCCGCAAGGAGATGAAGAAGATGAGCGATTGCGCCGCCAGCCCCCGGCGGGCACCCAGCCGGGTCGCGGCCGCCCTGGCCCTCTGGGCCTGCGGCCTGGCGATCCCCGGCCTGGCCCAGCCGGCCCACGGATACAAGGACGGGATCTATTCGGTCTCTTTAGACGTCATTCGCTCGGAGATCGCCGCGGCGAAGAGGCTTCCGAGCTCTTCGGAAAGCCAGAGCGCCTGGCTGTCGGACTTTTTCGGGCTGCAGCGGATCCAGGACGTCCAGGCCGGAAGGGTCCTCCAGGACTTCGTGCCCGGCCTGGCGGCCGTCGTGGCGGAGGCGCCCGTGCTGAAGCTCCGGTTCGCCGCGGGCTATACGGCAGCGTTCTACCTCCGCTGTCCGATCTCCATCGACGGCCAAGCCGGCTCCGATTTCCACCCCTCCTTCGTCGAGCTGACGGACCTCTCCCCCGCATTCAGGGACCGCTATGCCGCCCTGGCGGACTTCGTCGGACTGCTCGAGAGATCCGGCCTGGCCGCCGCCTACCTTGTCCCCAATCCCTATGCCCGGTTCGAGAAGATCGCCGCGGCCGACCTCGCGGCCGAATCCCGGCCGAAATCCGCGGGCTGGCCCCAGTACAAGCCGGGGGAGCGGGAAAAGAAGCGGGCGGACGCTCAGGCCGGTTTCAAGGCGGCGAGCCGCGGCATCCTGATGTTCGGGGACACGCACGGCGCCGAAGAGGATTTCGGGGCGGTCTGGAGCTTCCTGAATGAGGCCGCCGGGCCGCCCGCCATCGATTGGATCGGGCTGGAGATGCTGACCAAGGACAAGCAGCCGCTCGTCGAAGCCTATCTGTCCAGCCCGGACGGTTCCGCGGCCTTCGCGGCCGCGGAGAAGGAGATGAAGGCCTATTTCGACGGGGGCTGGGACAAGCGCTTCTCCGGGCCGGGCCCCGGCGGAGACGGCCACTATTTCGCCATCGTCAAGTGGGCCCGGGCGCACAAGGTCAGGCTGTATGCGCTTGATTCCGAGGGGGAATACACGCTATTCCGGTACGGCGAGTTCCCGCTCGGCGCGACAACGCGCAACATCGTCTGGGCCGAGGTCGTGCCCCTCGGGGGCAAGGGCGTGGTTTATGGCGGGAGCGCCCACTTCGTCCCCCTGCCGGCGACCCCCTATACGTTCCAGGATTATGTGAGAAGACGCGACCCCACGATCGCGCTGTTCTATTGACAGGCCCGGCCTCGCCCCGGGACCGGCGGAAATTCGGCGGTCAGGAGGACCGAAAATGTCGCGACAAACCCTCAAACAGGCCGCGATCCTCGGAACCTGCTGGGCCATCCTCGCGGGCCCGCCCTTGGCGGGTCAGACGGAGCGAGTGCGGCCCGCCACGGACCATCTCGTTCTCAAGTGCGGCACCGTCATCGACCCGGGCTCCGGGACCGTTCAAAAGGACGTCTTCATCGAGATCGTCTCCGGCAAGATCCTCCAAATCGGCCGGCTCGCCGACCTCGGCTCGACGGCTGAGGCCAAGGTCCTGGATTTCAGCGGCAAATACGTCATTCCGGGCCTCATCGATACCCACGCCCATCTTTATGGCGGCGTCGCCGCCCGACATGCCACCAACGACAGCCACGCTCCGATGTACCTTGCCTGCGGCGTGACGACCATCAGGGCTCCGGGCTCCGGCAATCCGGAGGGGGATCTGGCCCTCAAGCACCGCATCGACGCCGGCGCTTGCGAAGGGCCTCGCATCTACCTTTCCGGCGCATATGTCGAGATGCATCCGCCGACCGTCGGCTGGATGAACGCCCTGCGCACGCCGGAAGAGGTCCGCCTGACCATCGACCATTGGGCCGAACGGGGGGCGACCTCCATCAAGCTTTACGCGTCCATGAAGGGCGACCTCATGAAAGCGGCCATCGGGCACGCCCATGCCCACGGCCTCAAAGCCATTGCCCATATCGGCGCCGCCGGCTACGAGGAATCCATCCGGGCCGGCATCGACGAGATCTTTCACGGCGTCGCGGTCATCTCCGATCTTGTTCCGCCGGGCGTCGACCAGCGCCAATACTTCGATTGGTTCAAGGCGTTGTTGGCCCTGGATTTTGGGCGGCCAGAGTACGCCAGGATCCTGAAGCTGGCCGCCGAGACGAAAACCGTCCTGACCCCTACCGCCGCGGCGTTCGAAGAATTCGGCCCCGCCTCCGAAGCGATGGCCCGCCAGAAGCCATATTACTCGGCTGCCGCCTGGGACGCGCTTCTCAAGAAGGCCGGCCAAAAGCCTCTGGTTGAGGGGGCCGAGAAGATCACGGCCATGAACTTGCGCTTCGTCGGCGACGCCTTCCGGGCCGGCTGCGTCCTGACGACGGGAACGGACAAGACCAATGTCGTCCCGCTTCCGGGCTTCAGCTTATGGCAGGAGATGGACGCTTTCACCCGGGCCGGCCTTCCGCCCATGGCCGTCTTGAAGGCGGCGACCGCAAACGGCGCCTATGCCCTTGCCTTGGGCGATCTGATCGGCTCGATCGCCTCGGGCCGGCTTGCCGATCTCGTCGTGCTCGACCGGAATCCGCTGGACGCGGTCTCCAATGTCAGCGCCGTCCATCGGGTCATCAAGGCCGGCGTGGTTTACGAGCCGGAGGCGCTGCTCAAACGGCTCCTGGGACGAATCGAATAGCCTGGGGGCGCCGGGACGCCCGAGGAGGTCACCATGCCCGAACGCTGCGCTCGCCGAGCCTTCCTGAAACTCACCGGCGCGATGGCCCTGGCCGGCGGCATCGCCGGCGGACAAACGATCCCGGACGCCCGCGCCGCGGTTCTCGCCCCGGCGGAAAATGACGGCCAGGGCTCGGCCGATCCATGGATCGAGGTCGACCGGCAGGCCCTTGATTTCAACGTTCGCCAGCTGAAAAAGAAGACCGGCGGCCGGCCCATTCTGGCCGTCCTCAAGTGCAACGCCTATGGGCACGGGCTCATCGGCGTCGCTCGGGCGCTCGACAAATCCCCCGTCCACGGCTTGGTGGTGGGCCGGTTGAGCGAGGCCCTGGCCTTGCGGCAGGCGGGCGTTACGCGGCCCATCCTGAACCTGGGTCCTTTCGGGCGCGAGGACGCGGAGGCTATCGTCCGCGGCCGGATCGATCAGGCCGTCAGCACGGACGCGGTTCGAGCCCTCGACGAGGCCGCCGCGAAGCAAAAAAGCCGCGCCGCCGTCCATGTCGAGATCGACACGGGGCTGGGGCGGGTGGGGGTGCTCTGGGAGGCCGCGCCGGCGTTCCTGCGCCGGGTCGCTGCGCTCAGGCACGTCCGGATCGAAGGGACGTTCCAGTCCTTCAGCGAAGAGCCGGATTTCGACCGGATCCAGCTCGGCAGGTTCCTGGATGTCACCGCGGCGGCCCGGGCCGAAGGCCTGGCCATCGGCCTCCGGCATGCCGCCGCGAGCACCGCGGTCTTCAGCTACGGGGAGGAATTCTATCTCGATGCCGTCCGGCCGGGCATCGCGATCTACGGGCACTACCCGACAAAGGAAGAACGCGCGCTGCGGCGCCTGGAGCTGCGGCCGGCCCTATCCTTGAAAACGAGGGCCTCCTGCGTGAAGGCCCTGCATCCGGGCGATTCCCTTTCCTATTTCCGCAAGTTCATCGCGGCGGCGCCCGAGCGGGTCGCGACGGCCGCGCTCGGGTACGCTGACGGGCTGCCTTCCGGAGCTGCAAGCGGCGGCGCCTATTCTCTCGTCCGCGGCAGAAGGTTCCCCTTCTTCTGCGACGTCTCTGCCAACCACAGCTATATCCGCGTGACCGGAGATGATTCGGTCATTACGGGCGACGAGATCGTCGTCGTGGGCCGGCAGGGCGGCGAAGAAGCTTCTCTCTGGGATCTCGCCCGAGCTGCCGGCACCTCCGATTATAAGATCCTGATCGGCCTCAATCCGCTATTGCGCCGGACCTTCATCGGCTGAACCGGCCGCCGGCGTTTTCCCGGCCCGGCCATCCGATCCCCTTCCCGGAGGACCCGCCCCCGCGGCTAAAAAAAAAGGGGAGCCCTCGCCGGGCTCCCCTATCAAGTCTCTCGATCCGCTTTAGTACGAGAACCGGAAGCCGAAGCGGACGTAAGCGGGCGATTGGATGGCAGTGATCTTGCCGTAGTCCGCGGTCTCGAGGATGTTCTGCGTTGACAGGGTCGCATTGAAATTGAAGGGATTGAAGATGTCGGCGAAAACCCGCAGGGTCCGGTTGGCCAGGGGGAACGATTTCTCGACCCTCAGATCCAGGTAGTGGGCGAACGGGTAGCGCTGGTTCCCGCGCGGCTCGGCCAGGAACCGGTTGACGCCCAGGACGGCCAGGGGGTAGTAGAACGAGCGGGTGTACGGCGTGCCGGAGCAGCCGATATAATTGCAGCTCAGCGTGAACCCCAGCGGCAGCATGGCGATCCCCTGGACCTTGATCTGGTGGGTCCGGTCCTCTTCCAGATAGCCTTCCGTATAGCCGGTCGCCGTCGTATTGGGATCGTTCCACCACATGAATCCGCCGCTTTGGGCCGAAGGCTGGAGCGGGTCGCCATCCTGATTGGCCGTGCCGAAGGCCCGGCTCCAGGTATAGTTGGCGCGGACCATGGAGCCGCCGCGCCACCGCTTTTCCACTCCGAGGATGACGGCGTCATAATCCACGTAAGCGTAGGGATTGTTGTCGAAATAGCCGGGGACCGTGGTCGGGAATTCCGCGCTTTGGTCATAAATGGTCAGTGTGCCGCCGAGCGGGTTATCCACTTCGGTTGGAACGTAGTATTGAAGGAGATCGTCGTCAAGCTCCCCGGTGATGAAATCCCGGAAACGCTTGGCGACATAAAGGCCCTCGACCTTCCAGTTCGCTCCCAGGTTCCGGCTGATGCCGACGGTGTACTCGTAGACGTGGGGGCGCTTGAGCCCATCGGCGACGTATTCGGCCGTGTCGGGCGTTTGGACGTAGATCGGGCCCGAGAATTCCCCGGGCGCGGACTGCATGTAGTACTCGACGGTCGGCATATTCGGATTGAAGGCATCGTACCAGACATACATCGCCGTGGTGTACTTGTTGAAGCCGGCCTTGATAGCCGTCTTCCCGTCGCCGAAGGGGTCGATGGCCAGGGCCAGCCGCGGCTCCAGGTCGGTCCAGTCCGCGATCGGGATCTTCTGATCGACGTTCGTCTGAACCGGGATCCGGAGATCCATGAAGCTCGCCCGCAGGCCCGCGTTCAGGTTGATGTGCCGGCTGATGCGCCAGCTGTCCTGCAAGTAGCCGCTGAACTGCGTATAACTGGAGAGACGGCCGGGATCCTCGGTCGGGACGTACTTGAACGCATAGACCGACACGTCCGGCACGAGGACGGTGTAATTGGACATGCCGTATTCATCGACCGGATAGACGCTTTGGTTGTTGACCTGGCTTTTTTCGTACTCGAAGCCTGCCTTAAACATGTGGTCCCCGCCGAAGTTGTCCAGATAGCGGGTGAAGTTCGCCGATCCCAGGTACCGCTTGACTTGGGATTCCACCGAGGCAAAGCCGCCCGTCAGGGTATTTTCGGGGATGTTCCAGACGAGAGGCTCGTCGCCTCCGTTGGAATCCTCGCTCATGGGATTGGTATAGTAAGCGCCCCGGATCTCCATCGTCGAATTCGGCGAGATCGTCCAGAGCCAGTTCACGACACCCGTGAATCTATTCATGGCCAGATCGAAAGTGGATTCCGGGGTCGCGTTATAGCTGGCCCCGGCATAAGGATTGGTGATCCGGCTATACGTGGTGCTGAACGAGAGACGATGGGCCTTCCCCGGCTGGGCCGTCAGGCGGAACACGGGGGCCAGGACCCTGTTCTTGATCCCGGTGATGGAGAAGCCTTCGACATCCGTCGAAGAAGGGGCATAGCTCAACGCGCCGAAGAACCAAACCCTGTTCTTGACGATCGGTCCTCCGAGGGTCGCGTTGGCTTCATAAGCGTACTGCGTCTCTTCCGGAGGCGCCGCCAGGCCCTTCTTGGTCCAGTTGTCGGCCTGAAGGCCCTTGTTGGTGTAGTAGAAGGACAGATCGCCGGAGAAGGTGTTGCCGCCGGACTTGGTGATGGCGTTGAGGACGGCGCCGGACGCATAGCCGTATTCGGCGGAATGCCCGGTCGTCTCGATCTGGATCTCGTCGTAGATATCGAGGGACGAATTAGCCCCGTTGGTGGATTTCTTGGGGTCGTTGACATGCACCCCGTCGACGTTATAGGAATTGCCCTTGGCGCTGCTTCCGAGCGCCGATCCCGAGACGCTGACGCCGGGGGCGAGCTGCATAACGCCGCCGAGGTCGCGGCTCATCGGCAGGTGGGTCAGGTCCTCCTTCGTGACCGAAACGGCCGTCTTCGTCGAGGCCAGGGAAACGACCGGCGGCACCGCGGTGACGCTGATCGTCTCCTCGATCGCCGCCGGGGACATCGTCACATGGATCTCGGTGGTATCGCCGACACGGACGGCGATATTCTCGAGCACATAGGTCGAAAAGCCCGAAAGCGACAGGGTCGCTTTATAGGCTCCCGGCGGAAGGTAATTGAAGCGGAAGAAGCCCTGCGCGGACGTTGCCGCGCCCAGCTGCGGGGTGATCAGCTGCGGGCTGGTGATCGTGATCGAAACGCCCGGCAACGGCTGGTTGTCGGCGTCGACGACGATCCCGTTCAGACTGCCCGTCTGGAGGATCTGGCCGAAACCGAGCCCGACACACGCCAAGCCCATGAGCGCCAACGCGAAGGACCGGGTAAGGATGCTTTTCACGTTTCTTTCCTCCGTCGAAAGGATCTCGGAAGCCATTCTATTCTCGCTGATATCTAAATATATTGATATATAGTTATATGTCATGATTTTTTTAAATCTCGACCTCGGATCATCGGGCGAATTTATTGATTTATTGTTACGGATTAATATAATAAGTCTATCTCATTGAACGGCCGACCGGACGGGGGCTCCATGACAAAATGGTATCTGGACAAAGACAGCAAGGTTCCGCTGTATCTTCAGCTCAAGGATCAGATCAAGTACCACATTTCCACGGGCGGCCTTCAACAGAACGAGCAGCTGCCGGCCGTCAATAAGCTGGCGAAGGAGCTGACGATCAACTTCGAGACCGTCCGCAAGGCCTACAAGGAACTCGAAAAAGAGGGCCTGATATCCATGCAGAGGGCCAAGGGGACCCTGGTCACGCTCGACAAAGGGGCGCCGCCGTTCGGCCCCGCAAACGCCCATGGGCCGGAACCGGCGCCCGAGCGGTGGGTCTATAACGCCGTCAGCGCGCTCCTGGCGAAGGGCGTGCCTCCCGAACAGGTCCGGGCCGCTGTCTCCCGGTCCATGGAGGAGGCGTTCGCGGCGCACAAGGAACGATTTGTCATCTTCACCGAATGCAATCCCCTGCAGGTCCACGATATCGCCGTTCAGCTCAAATCCATTCTGGAAGAGGACGTCCGGCCGGTGCTCCTGGAAGACCTCGAGAACGAGATTTCCGGGCTCGCGGCCGACGAGAAGCGGCTGCGGGCTATCGTGACCACCGGATTTCATCTGAACGACGTCCGCGCGGCCCTCGGCGGCCGGCAGATCGACGTCCAGATCCTCATCACGAACATGTCTCCCGAATCCCGGCGCAAGATCGACGAGATCGGGACGGACCGCCGCTTCGGCTTCATCTGCCGGGACAAGGAGTCCATTCCTCTCTATAATGATCTGCTGCGCGGGGAATTCGGAAAGAAGATCAAGCTCGTTTCGACTTGCCTCGGCGACAGCGAGGGTGTAGAGAGCATCCTCCGGTCCGTCGATATTCTCCTAGTCACCCCGCCCGTCCTTAGAGAAGTCAAAAGGATCTGCCCGGCGAACCTGCCTGTGTTCAACGTCTTTGACCGCGTCGACCCCATGTCGTTGCGGGTCCTCAAGGACCGGATCAGCCGGGGCTCCGCCTGAAGCGATATCCCCTTCTAAGGCCCAGACTCCGCCCTTTCGGCCGAGGGCCGGGGTTCCCTGCCGCGCGCCGGGGACGCGCCTAGCTCTGCGTCGGTCCGGGCTCGGGCTTTTTCTCCGTCCGGCAGCAGCACGACTGGTAGAAAAGGCTCGTGATCGCCAGGATCGCGCCGGCGACGACGATCACCCACTTGGCCCAGGCGACGGGCCACCAGAAGACGGCCAGGACGACGATGGCCGCGGCCAGAATGAAACGGCAAAAACAGATCTTCATGAATCATCCCTCCTCTTCCCTAAGCTGCCGGTATTTTAAACAAGATCGGGGATGCCCCGCAACAGGTATCATTTCGGGGAGGCGCCCTTTCGCGGTCCTTTTTCGGGACAGATCAGGGGCGCGAACGGACAGGGCCCGGAGCGTTATGCTATAATTCCCGCCGTGAAAAAGAGGAAAAAGAGCGCCGGGAACGGCCGCAGCGCCAAGAACGGCAAGGCCGCGGCCAAGAAGCAGGCCCTGGCCGTCGAGGTCACCGGCGTCCTGCTCGTCTTCCTGGCCCTTTTCGCCCTGGTCAGCGTCATCAGCTTCGACCCCAAGGACCCGTCCTTCGCCACGGCCCCGACGGCCGGCCAGGAGGTCCGCAACTTCGCCGGCCGCGTCGGCTCCTACTTCGCCCAGGCCTTCCTCTGGTTCCTGGGCCTGGCCTCGTATTTCCTGCCCTTCATCCTGGGCTACGCCGCGCTCCGGGCGGTCCTGCGCGGCTCCTCGGCGCACCTGCTTACGCGCCTGGGGACCATCGCCCTCGGCCTGGTCATCGTCTGCCCGCTCCTGGCCCTCGTCTTCGAGTCCTTCCCGGTCCGCGGCACCACCGTGCCGGCCGGCGGCCTGCTCGGCGAGCTGCTGCTGAGCTTCCTGGCCCGCTATCTCGGAACGGTCGGCTCGTTCATCTTCCTCCTGGCCGCCCTGGCCGCCTTCCTGCTCTTCTCGACCCGCTGGTCGCTGGCCCATACGCTGCGCTTCGCCAAGGGCGCTTTCGACACCACGGCCAAAGAGGTCCGCATCAAGGTCACCGACCACCAGGCCGCCAAGGCCAAGGACCGGATGCGGGAGAAGGTCCGCCAGAAATACGCGCCGGCGGCCGAGCCGGCGGCCCCCGATCCCAAGGCGGATAAGGCCGCCCGCAAGGCCGAGAAGGAGGCCGAGAAGGAGCGCGAGCGGGAGCTCCGCCGCCAGGAGAAGGAGGCCCGCAAGGCGCCCAAGATCACGCCCCCGCCGCCGCCCCCGCCCAAGCCCGTCGCGCCGCCCAAGCCGGAGCCGCTGCTCTTCCCCGACCTCGGCCGCCAGGGCGATTACCAGTACCCGCCGTTCGGCCTGCTCGAGCCGGGCAAGCCGGCCGAAAAGATCAACCAGTCGGAGCTCCTCGACAAGAAGCGGCGGATCGAGGAGAAGCTCAAGGAGTTCGGCATCGAGGGCGAGGTCCGCGAGTACCATCCCGGCCCGGTCATCACCACCTACGAATACTTCCCCGCCCCGGGCATCAAGGTGGCCCAGGTCGCCAACCTGACCGAGGACCTGGCCCTGGCCCTGGAGACCGAGTCGGTCCGCATCCAGCGCATCCCCGGCAAGTCGTCGCTCGGCGTCGAGATCCCCAACGACAAGCGCGAGATCATCAAGCTCCGCGACATCATCGAGTCCGAGAAGTTCCAGAGCTCGCCCTCGAAGCTGACCTTCGCCCTGGGCAAGGACGTCCATGGCGGCGTCACGGTCACCGACCTGGCCGTCATGCCCCACCTGCTCATCGCCGGCTCGACCGGCACGGGCAAGAGCGTGGCCCTCAACGCCCTCATCGCCAGCCTCCTCTACAAGGCCACGCCCGAGGAGGTCAAGATCGTCCTCATCGACCCCAAGCGGCTGGAGTTCACGCTCTACGAGGACATCCCCCATCTGCTCTGCCCGGTCATCAACGACCCCAAGAAGGCCCACATCGTCCTCATGGACATCGTCAGGAAGATGGAGGAGCGCTACAAGAAGCTCCAGGCCGTCAAGGTCCGCAACATCGACCAGTACAACACCCAGATGAAGCAGCTGCTGGCCGAAAGAAAGGACCATCTGACCGACGAGGAGAAGGTCCAGCTGGCGCCGCTCCCCTACATCGTCATCATCATCGACGAGCTGGCCGAGCTGATGATGGTCGGGGCCCAGGAGGTCGAGTTCTTCATCGGCCGCCTGGCCCAGCTGGCCCGGGCCGTCGGCATCCACCTGGTCATGGCCACGCAGCGGCCGTCCATCGACGTCATCACCGGGACGATCAAGAACAACTTCGCCTGCCGCATCGCCTTCCGCGTCCCGTCCAAGGTCGACTCGCGGATCATCATCGACACGGTCGGGGCGGACAAGCTCCTGGGCATGGGCGATATGCTTTTCCTGCCGCCGAACTTTCCGCGGCTGGTCCGCCAGCACTGCTCGTTCATCTCCATCCCCGAGGTCCGGCGCCTGGTCAAGCACGTCAAGAGCCAGGGCACGCCGACCTACGACACCCGCATCCTCAACGTCGTCAAGGGCGACGCCGACCATCTCATCGCCGAGGACGGCGAGAAGGACGAGCTTTACGACAAGGCCGTCGAGACGGTCCTGCAGAGCGGCCAGGCCTCGGCCTCCCACCTCCAGCGCCGGCTCAAGCTCGGCTACGCCCGGGCGGCCCGGATCATCGACCAGATGGAGGGCGAGGGCATCATCGGCCCGTCCGAGGGCGCCAAGCCGCGGGAGATCCTGGTCGACCGCAAGGAATTCTTCAAGAACAAGGCCCGGGCCGCGGCCCGGGAACGGGGGACGGAGGGCGATCCCGAAGACTAGGCCACGGCCGGCGCGGCCGGCCGCGCCCCGCGGCGGCCGCGACCTTGCGATTACGCCGGCCTGCCGTTATAATGACGCGGATGATCAAAGAGGGCCAGGCCGCGCCGCCCGAGGATGCCGTCCTCCAGTACCGTCCGGTCATCTCCTTCCGCGTCCGCAAAGCCCTCGGCAGCTCCAATCCCGACTGGGAGGACGTGGTCAACGAGATCCTGGCCCAGACCGTGGCCAAGATCAAGAGCGGCGAGTTCCGCGGCGACTCGTCGATCGGAACGTTCCTTTACACCATCACCAGCCGGCGGATCATCGACTACATCCGCCAGAAGACCCGGGTCCTCAAGCACGCCCCCGAGCCGGCCCCCTACCCCGATCCCCACGAGGAGATGGAGCAGCGGGAGCGGGCCCGCCAGGTCGAGCAGGTCGTCAACGGCCTCAAGCCCAAGTTCCGGGATGTCCTCTATCTCTATTATTATAAAGAGCTGTCCCGCGACGAGGTGGCCCGGGCCCTGGACATCTCGCCCCGCCGGGTCTCGGAGAGGGTCAACTACGCCCTCAAGCTCATTCAGAAGGCCGTCCGGAAATAAGTCGTCCGGAGTCCGTTTTGTCCCACCCTCGAGCGACTAAAAACGTGAAGCCCCCAGAGGCTGCGGCCATGAAGAAGTGCAAGTACGAACATTTGATCGACGGCTATCTCCTCGATAAGCTCAAGCCCGAGGACCAAGCCGAGTTCGAGGAGCACTACTTCATCTGCCCGCACTGCTTCGCCAAGCTCGACCAGCAGAGCGAGATCGTCCAGATCCTGAAGAAGGAAGGGGTGCTCGATCAGGCCGGGGCGGCCGGACAGGCCTGCATCCATGCCCGCCGGCGGCCGTCGTTCTGGCGCCGCCTGCTGCGCCGCTTCGGCCTCGGCCGCTAGGCCCCGCCGCGGTCCGCGCGAATTCCCGGGTCCGGGCCGATCGGCCGGCCCGAAAGGCTGAAGCGCGGGTCCCGGGGGTTCAGTCCTCGATCAGCCGTTCGTCCCCGGCAGGCGCGACCCTCCCCTTGGCCTGTTCTTCGAAGCCCAGACAGCACATCAGCCGGCCGCAGAGGCCCGAGATCTTCGTCGGGTTGATGACGATCTGCTGTTTGCGGGCCTTCTGGATGGTCACCGGCTCGAACGTGGTCATGAAGCTCGAGCAGCACAGGCAGCGGCCGCAGACGCCCAGGCCGCCGATCATCTTGGCCTCGTCGCGGACCCCGACCTGGCGCATCTCGATGCGCATGCGCAGCTCCTTGGCCAGGTCCTTGACCAGCTCGCGGAAATCGACGCGGCCGTCGGCCGTGTAGTAGAAAATACCCTTCTTCTCGTTGAAGAAGTAGCGGACGGCGACAAGCTTCATGGCCAGGCCGTGGGCGGCGATGCGCTGCAGGCAGAGATCGAAAGCCCGGCCTTCGCGCTCGCGCAGCCACTCGAACTTGCGGACATCGTCGGGCGTGGCGGTGCGGACGACCTGGACGGCCAGGCGGGACGCCTTTTGATTGTGGCAGTAGCTGGAAGTCTCGTCGACGACGACGGCCAGGTCGCCGCCGAGGTCGGACTCGATGATGCAGCGGTCGCCCACGCGAAGCTCCAGGTCGCCGGGCCGGGCCCGGACGATGCGGCGGCTGGTCTCCGAACGGACGCAGATGATGTCAGGCATGTCGCAGCTCCATAAAGTCCGAAAAGAACGTCGTCGCCAGCAGGCTTTTGTTCATGTTGCCTTCGAGCTGGACGAGAAGAGTGTCGAGATCGGCCAGGAGGTCGAGGAGCCGGGCCGCGGTCCAGGCCGGCGCGGCCTGGCGGAGCCGGTCCTCGAGGTCGGGATTGAGCAGCAGCGCCGGCTGGCCGCCGAGGCGAAGGAGCAGCAGGTCCCGGGCGAAGGAGGCGAAGATCTCCAGGACGCGGCCGAGCTCCTCCTGGGCGGACTTGGGAACCGCCCCGAAGCGCTCCAGGAAACGGCTCGGCCGGTCGTCCGCGGACACGGCGTCGAAGAGCGTCCAGGCGCTCTCCCGGAGGGCCTGGACCTCCTCCCACACCAGCTCGCGGGCCCGGTCGAAGTTGCCGTCGACGAGCAGCGCCAGGATGCGGGCCTGCTCCGGGGTGAAATCGCGCCCGGCCAGAGCCCGCTCGATGACCTCCCGGCCGATGGGCGAAAAGGCCAGGACCCCGCACCGCGAGCGGATGGTCGGCAGCAGGAGATGGGGGCTGTCCGTGACCAGGATCAGGTGCAGGAAAGAGGGCGGCTCCTCGAGGACCTTGAGCAGGGAGTTGGCGGCCTCCGCCGACATGTCCTTGGCGTCGTCGATGATGAAGACCCGCTTCCGGCCGGTCATGGGCCGCAGGCAGGCCATTTGCTTGACGAGCGCGGCCTGCTCGGCCTTGACCTTCTGGACCTCGACGGTCAGGGTCATGACGTCGGGATGGGTCCCGGCGTCGATGGCCCGGCAGGAGGGGCAGTCGTCGCAGGCGTCCGCCGCCTGGGCCCGGCAGTTGAGGGCCTTGGCCAGGGTCAGGGCCAGGGCCGACTTGCCGACGCCCTCCGGGCCGCAGAAGATGAGCGAGTTGGGGACGCGGCCGCGCTCCAGGGCCAGCCGGAGGATGCGCTTGACCCCCTCGTTGCCGGCGACGTCCTTGAAAGCCATTTCCTCAATCGTCCTTTCGCCCGGGTCCGCGGCCGCCGTCGAGGACCCCCATGAGATAGCGGCCGGTGTGCGAGACGGCGGCGGCCGCGGCGACTTCCTCGGGCGTGCCCTGGGCCACGATCCGGCCGCCCTCCTCCCCGCCTTCCGGTCCCAGGTCGATAATATAGTCGCAGTACTTGATCACTTCAAGGTTGTGCTCGATGATGACGACCGTGTTGCCAAGCGAGGTCAGCTCGGACAGGACCTCGAGGAGCTTGCGGACGTCGTCGAAGTGGAGGCCGGTCGTCGGCTCGTCGAGCAGGTACAGGGTCCGGCCCGAAGCCCGGCGGCCGAGCTCCTTGGTCAGCTTGATGCGCTGGGCCTCGCCGCCGGACAGCATCGGCGCGGGCTGGCCCAGGCGGATGTAGCCGAGCCCGATCCGCTTGAGCGTGGCCAGCTTGCGCTTGAGCTGGGGATAGGCCTTGAGCAGCTCGTAGGCCTCGTCGACGGTCATGGCCAGGTAGTCGGCGATCGACTTGCCCTTGTAGGTGACGGCCAGGGTCTCCTTGTTGTAGCGCTGGCCGCCGCAGCGATCGCAGGTGACGAAGACGTCGGGCAGGAAGTGCATCTCGATTCTCTTGACCCCGGCGCCCTCGCAGTCCTCGCAGCGGCCGCCGGGGACGTTGAAGCTGAAGCGGCCGGGGCCGTAGCCGCGCAGCCGGGCCTCGGGCGTGCGGGCCATGAGGTCGCGCAGGGCGGCGAGCAGGCCGATGTAGGTCGCCGGGTTGGAGCGCGGCGTCCGGCCGATCGGCTTCTGGTCGACGGCCACAACCTTGTCCAGGCTCTCCAGCCCCTCGATCCGGTCGTGGGCGCCGACGGTCTGGCGGGCGTTGTAGAACCTGTTCTCCAGGGCCCGGTACAGGATGTCGTGGACGAGCGTGCTCTTGCCCGAGCCCGAGACGCCGGTGACGGCCGTCATGGCGGCCAGGGGGATGCGGGCGTCGATGCCCTTGAGGTTGTGCTCGCGGGCCTTGCGGACGACGAGCCAGCCCGAGGGGGCGCGGCGGGCGGCAGGCACGGGCACGGACTTCTCGCCGCGGAGGTACTGGGCCGTCAGCGAATCCGGGGAGGCCAGGACGGCGTCGAGCGTGCCCTCGGCGACCTTGAAGCCGCCCAGCTCGCCGGCCCCGGGGCCGAGGTCGAGCAGGTAGTCGGCGGCACGGATGGTCTGCTCGTCGTGCTCGACGACGACGACCGAGTTGCCATCGTCGCGCAGGCCCCGGAGCAGATCGATGAGGCGGCCGTTGTCCCGCTGGTGGAGGCCGATCGTCGGCTCGTCGAGGACGTAGAGGACGCCGCGCAGGCGCGCGCCGACCTGGGCGGCCAGGCGGACGCGCTGGGCCTCGCCGCCGGAGAGGGAGGCCGTGGTGCGGTTGAGCTGGAGATAGGACATGCCCAGCTCCTCCATGACGGCCAGGCGCCCGGCGATCTCCTTGAGGATGCGGGAGGCGACCAGGGCCTCGGCCGGCGGGAAGGCCAGCTTGGCCGTTTCGGCCAGCAGGCCGCGGATCGGGAGCTCGCCGATCTCGTGGATGTTCCGCCCGCCGATCTTGACCGACAGGCTCTCCCGGCGCAGGCGGGCGCCGCCGCATTCGGGACAGACCTCGTCGGTCAGCTCGATCTCGCCCCATTCGTTGTGCCGCGTCTGGGAGCCCAGGCCGTGGCACTTGGGGCAGGCGCCGTAGGGCGTGTTGAAGGAGAAGTCGCGGGGCTCGAGCTCGGCCAGCGAGATCTCGCAATGCGGGCAGCGCAGGGTCAGCGAGTAGAAGCGCTCGCGGCCGGCCTCGTCGAGGGTCAGGACCTCGCCGTCGGAGACCTCGAGGGCCTTCTCGACGGCGGCCCGGAGGCGCCGTTCGGCGTCGGGGCCGACCTTGACCGTGTCCACCAGCACCTCGATGCTGTGCTTGCGGTTCTTCTCGAGGGGGATATCGTCCTCGAGGTCGCGGAGGGCGCCGTTGACTCGGATCCGCAGGAAGCCCTTCTTGCGCAGCCGCTCGAACAGGCGCTGGTACTCGCCCTTGCGGCCTTTGACCACGGGGGCCAGGACGCGGACCTTGGCGCCGGGGGCGAGCCCGGCGATACGCTCCAGGATCTCCGCGGAAGTCTGGGAGGTGACGATCCGGCCGCAGCCGGGGCAATGCGGCGTGCCGACCCGGGCGTAGAGGAGGCGGAAAAGGTCGTAGATCTCGGTGATCGTGCCCACCGTCGAGCGGGGGTTGGCCGAGATGGTCTTCTGGTCGATGGAGATGGACGGCGAGATGCCCTCGACCGACTCGAC
This sequence comes from Acidobacteriota bacterium, assembly GCA_022711665.1. GTDB lineage: Bacteria > Acidobacteriota > Aminicenantia > Aminicenantales > Saccharicenantaceae > RBG-16-66-30. The sequence goes on from JAKLEN010000002.1 coordinate 591,120, forward strand.
CTCGGGCTTCTCCGTCTGGTCGATGAACTGGCGGGCGTAGGCCGAAAGGCATTCGATGTAGCGGCGCTGGCCCTCGGCGAAGAGGGTGTCGAAGGCGAGCGACGACTTCCCCGAGCCGGACGGGCCGGTGACCACGATCAGCTTGTTCCGGGGGAGCGCGACGTCGATCTTCTTCAGATTGTGCTGTCCCGCCCTCTTGATGCGAATCTCTTCCAGCATAACGATCTATTTTAGCATAAATAGCTGGCGGCCGGCCGCCGCTAAATCGGGGACACAATACTCATTTCCGAATTTCGGGAGGACACGCGGGAACCCGGGGCCTGGCCCTTATCCCCAGGAAAGGGATCATGTCCACGGAATTCCCTGAACGGGGAGGGCGCGAAATTCGGAAATGAGTATTGTGTCCCCGATTTAATTCCGCTAGGATGAGGTAGCCCCCATGTCCAACGAAGAGAAGATCCTCCGCGCGCTCGAGCTCCTCAAGGACATCGGCTACAAGAGCGACTCGATCAAGGCCATCAAGCACCTGCCGGCCCAGGAGGGACAGTACCGGGATTACCCCGACGACGTCCACCCGGCCCTGCGCGAGGCCCTGACGGCCAAGGGCTTCACCCGCCTCTTCTCCCACCAGCGCTCGAGCTGGGAGGCCCTCCGGGAGAAGAAGAACGTCGTCGTCGTCACCCCGACCGCATCCGGCAAGACCCTCTGCTACAACCTGCCCGTCCTCGACGCCATCCTGAAGGACCCCTCGGCCCGAGCCCTCTACCTCTTCCCGACCAAGGCCCTGTCCCAGGACCAGCAGGCCGAGCTCGACGACGTCAACAGCCGGCTGCCCGAGGAGATCCGGGTCTTCACCTACGACGGCGACACGCCCCAGGACGCCCGCAAGGCCATCCGGGCCCGCGGTCACATCGTCCTGACCAACCCGGACATGCTCCACGCCGGCATCCTCCCCCACCACACCAAGTGGATCAAGCTGTTCGAGAACCTCAAGTACATCGTCATCGACGAGCTCCACAACTACCGCGGCATCTTCGGCAGCCACCTGGCCAATGTCCTGCGCCGGCTGAAGCGCATCGCCAAGTTCTACGGCGCCGACCCGCAATTCATCCTCTGCACGGCCACGATCGCCAATCCGGCCGAGATGGCCGAGAAGATGATCGAGGCGCCGGTCGAGCTCATCGACGACAACGGGGCGCCGCGGGGCGGCAAGTACTTCGTCTTCTACACCCCGCCGGTCATCAACGCCGCCCTGGGCATCCGCCGCTCCTACGTCAGCGAATCGCGGCGCGTGGCCTCGATCTTCCTCAAGAACGGGCTCCAGACGATCGTCTTCGCCGGCAGCCGGCTGATCACCGAGGTCCTCCTGACCTACCTCAAGGAGGACATCGAGACGAACATCCAGAAGGAAGGCCTCATCCGCGGCTACCGGGGCGGCTACCTGCCGATCAAGCGGCGGGAGATCGAGAAGGGCCTGCGCAGCGGCGAGATCCTGGGCGTCGTCTCGACCAACGCCCTGGAGCTGGGCATCGACATCGGCACGCTCGACGTCGCCGTGCTGGCCGGCTACCCGGGCACGATCGCCAGCACCTGGCAGCGGGCCGGGCGGGCCGGCCGCAAGTCGGGCCTGTCGGCGGCCGTGCTCGTGGCCACGAGCTCGCCGATCGACCAGTTCATCATCAACAACCCGGACTATTTCTTCTCCCGGTCCCCGGAGATGGCCCTGATCAACCCGGACAACCTCTCCATCCTCATCAGCCACATCGAATGCGCCGCCTTCGAGCTGCCCTTCGAGGACGGCGAGAAGTTCGGCCGGGCCGAGATCGGCCCCATCCTCGAATACCTCGAGGAGGACAAGATCCTCCACCATTCCAAGGACAAGTGGTTCTTCACCTCGGACGCCTATCCGGCCGACGCCATCAGCCTGCGCAGCATCAGCTCGGACAACTTCGTCGTCGTTGACATCACCGGCGAGCCCAGGGTCATCGCCGAGGTCGACTTCACCTCGGCCCTGACGGCCCTGCACCCCAAGGCCATCTACATCGTCGAGGGCGAGCAGTTCTTCGTCGAGAAGCTCGATTTCGAGGAGCGCAAGGCCTACGTCAAGAAGACCGACATCGACTACTACACCGACGCCATCGACTACACCAAGATCACCATCCTCGACCTCTTCGAGAAGAAGGGTCTCGAGGGCGGGACGGGCCGCGTCTCCCATGGCGAGGTTCACGTGGCGACGCAGGTCGTCGGGTTCAAGAAGATCAAGTTCCACACCATGGAGAACGTCGGGGCCGGCGACCTGCAGCTGCCCCAGAACGAGATGCACACGACGGCCTACTGGCTGACCGTGCCTTCCGCCCTCATGCAGGCCCTGCGCTTCCCGGCCGAGCAGCGGGTCAACGGCCTGTTCGGTCTGGCCTACCTCATCCACCACGTCTCGCCGCTGTTCATGATGTGCGATCTTCACGACGTCGGCGTGTCGATCGGCGACAACACCTCGGGCGAGCCGGTCCGGCAGCTGACGCCCCAGGCCCGCGCCGCGGCCCAGGCCGGCGACGAGATGCCGATCGCCCTGGACCCGGACTTCGAGCCCAACATCTTCATCTACGACAACTACCCGGGCGGCATCGGCCTCAGCCCCTCCCTCTTCGCCCTCGAGTCCAGGCTCCTCGAGCACGCCCTGCGAACGCTCGAAGCCTGCCCCTGCCGGGACGGCTGCCCGTCGTGCGTCGGGGCCACCAACGAGAGCGGCAAGGAGGCCAAGGCCGTGGCCCGGGCCATCCTCCAGGGCCTGCTCGGCCTCGAGCCCCCCCGCTCCCCCCGGGTCAATTAAGAGAAAAGAGAGAGGGTCAAACTTACCTTTTGCCCAAAAATGGGTAAAAGGTAAGTTTGACCCAGGCCTGTCCGGTTATTATTTGAATAAAATCAGCTGGTTAGGATCGGCCTCGTTTTGAACCGGTTCTTCTGTTTGGCTAAGCAGCTCATTTAATGGAGTTTGGCTGAAGGGGTTCACG
>JAKLEN010000003.1 GCA_022711665.1 Acidobacteriota bacterium
TACACCCAACAGGGAAGGCCGTTCAAATCGAAAATGGCCGAAATGAGACTTTATTAAAACTAGGTCAACAGGTTAGAAGGCTTCAGAAAAATAACAACCGGACAGGCCTGGGTCAAACCTACCTTTTCCCCAAAAATGGGTAAAAGGTAGGTTTGACCCTCCCTTCTTTGATATAATCTCAAGCTTGAGCGCTATGCCGCATCCGCGCACACCTTTCCGAGGACGGTGAACCATGTTCAAAGGACATCCCAAGGGCCTTTACGTCGCCTTCCTGGCCAATATGGGCGAACGCTTCGGCTTCTACACGATGGTCAGCATCTTCGTCCTGTTCATGCAGGCGAAGTACGGCATGTCCGCGCCGACCGCGGGCTTCATGTACTCGACCTTCATGGTCGGGGTCTATGTCTTCCCCCTGCTCGGCGGCTTCCTGGCCGACCGCTTCCTCGGCTACGGCCGGACGATCAGCCTGGGCCTCATCGTCATGTTCATCGGCTACGTCCTGCTGGCCCTGCCGACGGCCATGAACACCGGCCTGCCGCTCGTCATCGGCGCCCTGGCCGTCGTGGCCCTGGGGACGGGGCTGTTCAAGGGCAACCTCCAGGCCCTGGTCGGCAATCTCTATGACGACCCGAAGTATTCGGCCCTGCGGGACCGGGCCTTCAGCGTCTTCTACATGGGCATCAACATCGGGGCCATGTTCGCCCCCTCGGCCTCCATGGCCGTTTGCAACTGGATCATGCGCGGGGCCGGGCTGTCCTACGACGCCCGCATCCCGGCCCTGGCCAACGATCTCCTCGGCGGCAAGCTGGCCGACGCCTCCGCCTACCTGGCCATCGCCCAGGGCCAGGACGCGGCCGTGACCCTTGACACCCTCAAGGTCTTTTCCGAGAGATACATCAACACCCTGGGCAAGTCCTATCACCTCGGCTTCGGCGTGGCCTGCCTCAGCCTGATCGTCTCGATGATCATCTTCTGGGCCTACCGCAAGCACTACGCCATGGCCGACCTGTCCGAGCGGCAGAAGGCCAAGTCCGAGGCCCTCCGCGGCCAGATGGTCGAGATGGGCCCCAAGGAAACGCGGGAGCGTCTCGTCGTCCTCGGCCTGGTCTTCTTCGTTGTCATTTTCTTCTGGATGGCCTTCCAGCAGAGCGCCGTCACCCTGACCTACTTCGCCCGGGACTACACCGTTTCGAGCGTCGGCAAGGCGGCCTTCTTCCTGTTCGACCTGACCGGCATGCTCCTGGCCATCCTGGCCGTCGCCGGCCTCGTCGTCCTGTTGCGCCGGGCCTCCGGCCGCCTGGCCAGGGTCCTGGGGGCGGCCGCCTTCCTCGGCTTCGGCGCCCTGGCCTTCCTGCGCTTTCGGGGCTACGGCGACACGAACAGCTTCCAGCCGCAGATCTTCCAGCAGTTCAACCCCATCTTCATCGTCGGCCTGACGCCGCTCGTCGTCGGCCTCTTCGGCTGGCTCAACCGCAGGGGCAAGGAGCCGTCCGCGCCGCGCAAGATCGGCATCGGCATGCTCGTGACGGCCGTGGCCTACACCATCCTGGCCGTGGGTTCGTTCGGCCTCATGAGCCCGAAAGCCCTCGGCGGCCTGGTCGCGCCGGCCGACAGCCTGGTCCCCGTCTACTGGCTCATCTCGACCTACTTCCTGCTGACCGTCGCCGAGCTCTTCCTCAGCCCGATCGGCATCTCCTTCGTCTCCAAGGTCTCCCCGCCCAAGTACAAGGGCCTGATGCAGGGCTGCTGGTTCGCGGCGACGGCCGTCGGCAATTCCCTGGTCGGGGTGACCGCCTATCTTTGGGTGCGCCTGCCGCTCGCGGTGGTCTGGGCCATCCTCGTGGTCGCCTGCCTGGTGTCGGCCGCCTTCATCTTCTCGATCATGAAGCGTCTGGAGCGGGTGGCGGGGGCCTGACGGCGGTCAGAGGATCAGTTTCTTCTTTTCGAGATAGTAGAGGTAGTCGGAGTAGGAGACGTCCGGCGGGACGCGGTGGTCGACGCACGGCAGGTAGCCGCCCCGCTCGACGAGCGGCGCGAGCTTCGCGAGCTCCCGGTCGATGGCCTCCCGGCCGGCGATCAGGGCCCGCTTGTCCACCCCGCCCAGGAGGAGCGCCTCCGTCCCGTAGTCCCGCCGCAGCTTCCAGGGATCCGTGTGGGCGGCCTCGATCGGGAACATGCAGTTGATCCCGCCCCGCAGCCAGCCCGGCACGAGATCGTAGATGCGGCCGTCGCAGTCGAGGACGTTGACGAAGACGCCCTTGGCCTTCAGGGCGGCGGTGATGCGCTCGTAGCGGGGGACCATGAGGGACTCGAAGAGCCGGGGCGACAGCAGGGGCCCGTGGTTGTAGCACATGTCCTCCCACCACCAGGCCACGTCGATCTCGCCGCCGCCCGGGATGTGGCGCTCGATGAGCTCGAGGTCCATCCGGGTGACGTGCTCCATCATCTCCTCGACCCAGTCCCGGTCGGTCATCAGGGCGATGGACAGGTTCTCGAGGCCCATCCAGTCGCGGAGCCAGCCGTAGAGCGAGCCGCAGTGGAAGAGGATGGGCAGGCCGGCGGTGTGGGCGGCGTCCACGGCCGCCCGGACGTCGCCGACCCGGCCGGGGGCGTCCGGGTCGAGCCGCTCGTCGCGCAGCTTCTCCCAGTCGGCCCTGGTCTCGACGGCGAACTTGATGAAATGGGGCATCGATGAGTCGTAGTCGAGCATCTCGGCCAGCGCCCCTTCCTTGGTCCGGACGAGGCGGCGCCCGCCCCGCTCTTCGATCGTCTCCTCCTCGAACCTGGGGAAGAGGCCCCTGGCGATGGGCGCTTCGGGGATCGTTTCCAGGCCCTCGAGGCCGAGGTGCCGCTCGACGTCCCGGTTGGACCGGCAGGCGGCCGGCAGGCCCTGCTCGTGCCAGACGGCGATCGTCTTGTCCCAGTAGCCGAACTCCATGTCGGGGACCCGGTCAGGCTTCTCCCAGCGGAAGACCTTGTTGAACCTCTCTCGGGTGGTCATGCGCGGCCCGATGATATCCCGCCCGGCCGGCCCGGTCAACCTGTCCCGCCGGGTTTGAAAAGCCGGGGCCCCTGTACTAGAATGGCAGCCACAGGAACGGAGAGCAAAGGATGAACAGCCGGACGGCGCCACGGGTTTTTTTCGCCCTCGGGGCGGGCCCGGCCCCGGACCGGGCTCCCGTCATCCCGCCGGGGGCGCGATGAGCGAAGCCGGCGCGATCCCGAAAGCGGAGCGGACGATCGTCCTGCCGAAGAGGCTGCGGGCGGCCGAGGTGGCCGCGCTCCTCGGCGAGATCCACGGCCGGCAGGGCGGGCTGGCCCTCGATTTCCGGGAGGTCGAGGAGTTCGACTCCGCGACCCTGGCCCTTCTCGGGCACGCCGCCCAGGACCTGCCCGGCGTGACCGTGGTCAACGTCCCCGAGGCCCTGGTCCGGGCCGGTGCGGGCTTCGCCAAGTCCCCCTCGGACCTCTGGCCGGCCAGGCCGGCCGTGCCGGCCACGGGCACCCGCGCCGGCCGCTTCGTCCGGGCCCTGGCCGACCGGTTCCTGGCCCGGACCCGCGTCGCGGCCTCGTTCCTGTCGATGCTGGCCGACGAGGCCTATCACGTCGGCGTCTATCTCAAGACCCGCAAGGGGGTCTATCCCGGCGAGATCGGCAACCAGATGTTCTTCATGGGCTACGGGTCCTACCCGATCGTCTGCGTGCTCCTGTTCCTCGTCGGCGTGACCATCTCCTTCGCCGCCTCCGACCCCCTGCAGAGCTTCGGGGCCTCGACCTACATCGCCGACATCATCGGCTACGCCATGCTGCGCGAGCTCGTGCCGCTCATGGCCGGCGTCATCCTGGCCGGCAAGATCGGGGCGGCCATCACGGCCGAGCTGGCCAGCATGACCGTCCTCGAGGAGGTCGACGCCCTCAAGACCATGGGCGTCGTGCCGGAGCGGTTCCTCATGGTGCCGCGGCTGGCGGCCATCACGGCGGTCGTCCCCCTGCTCGTGGGCCTGGCCGACGTCTGCGGCATCGCCGGCGGCATGGTGGTGTCCGGGATCAAGTACGGCACGATGCCGAAGGAATTCCTCGACCAGATGGTCAACACGGTGGCCTGGGACGATTTCGCCTGGGGCCTGGTCAAGACCATCGTCTTCGGCTGGACCATCGTCATCTCGGCCGGCTACAAGGGCCTGACCGTCGGCCGCAGCGCCGAGGAGGTCGGCCGGGCCACGACGGAGTCGGTCGTCCTGTCGATCACCCTGGTCATCGTCATCGACTGCCTGTTCGCCTTCGTCCTGTATTGACCATGGATATCATCCGCGCGGACCGCTTGACCATCGGCTACGGGGGAGAGGTAGTCCTCCGCGACCTCTCCTTCGCCGTCCCGGCCGGCCTGATCACGGTCGTCCTGGGGATCAGCGGGTCGGGCAAGTCGACCCTGCTCAAGTCCCTGGCCGGGCTCCTGCCGCCGCTCGGGGGCCGGTACGAGTTCTCCGGCGCCCCGGTGGACTACGGTTCCGAGCGGTCGCTCCAATCCCTGTACTCCCGGATCGGCGTCCTCTACCAGGGCGGGGCGCTCCTCAACGGCCTCAGCCTCTACGAGAACGTGGCCCTGCCGGTCCGCATGCACTATCCCGAGATCCCCGAGAACATGGTCCGGGACATGGTCCACGCCGGGCTGGCCCAGGTCGAGCTGGCCGGGAGCGCCGACAAGTACCCGGCCGAGCTGTCCGGGGGCATGCGCAAGCGGGGGGCCCTGGCCCGGGCCCTGGTCCTCGATCCCGACATCGTCTTCTGCGACGAGCCGTCGTCGGGCCTCGATCCCATCACTTCGTCGCTCCTTGACGACCTGCTGATCCGGCTCAAGGAGACCTTCGGCATGACCCTGGTCGTGGTCACCCACGAGCTGCGCTCGATCGAACGGGTGGCCGATCGCGTCCTCGTCCTCAACGACGGCGGCCTGCGCTTCGACGGCGACGCCGCGGCCCTGGCGGCCTCGGACGACGGCTTCATCCGGACATTCTTTCTCAGGAAGGGCGATCATGATGACGCATGAGCAAAAAACCAGGCTGGGGATCTTCCTGGCCCTGGCGGCGGTCATTTTCCTGGTCGTGACCGCGTTCTTTGTCCTGCCCAAGCTCAGCGACCCGGGCGAGGTCTATACGGTCAAGTTCCGCGACACGTCGGTCAACGGCCTCTCGGTCGGCGCCGACGTCAAGTACCGCGGCGTCCCGGTCGGCCGGGTCGTCGCCATCCGCCTGAACCGCGCGGACATGGGCTCGATCGACGTCGATGTCAAGATCCGGCCGGGCCTGGCCATGAAGGCCGACATGAAGGCCCAGATGGTCTACGTCGGCATCACCGGGCAGAAGTTCATCGAGCTCAGCGGCGGCCAGGTCTCGTCCCCGGACCTGCCCGCCCATGGCGAGATCGCCATGGGCCGGGGCCTGGGCGAGAAGGCCGACGACATCGTCAACAACCTCCAGACGACGGCCAAGCGCATCACCGAGGTCCTTTCCCCGGAGAACGTGGCCAAGTTTTCGGCGTTCCTGGACAGCACCGAGAAAAGCTCGGCCGCCCTGGCGGAGGTCCTCCAGGGGCGCAAGCGCTCGCTCGACAATACCCTGGCCAGCGTCGAGAAGGCGACTGCTGACCTGGCGGCGGCCATGGGCACGGTCAAGCCCCTGGTCGAGAACGCCAACCGGCTCGCCGCCACCCTCGAGACCGGCTCGCGCCAGACCCTGGACAACATCGCCCAGCGGTTCTCGGCCGAGGAGCTGGGCGGCGCCATCGCCGATCTCCGGACCTTCCTGACGACGGCCTCGGTCAGCCTGAAGAAGATGGAGAGCGTCCTGCTCGAGCAGCAGACCCAGCTCCAGCAGACGTTCGCCAGCCTCAGCGAGACCATCGAGAACCTGAGCCGATTCACCCGCGAGATCGCCGACGAGCCGACGTCCCTGCTGCGGACGCGAAAGGACAAGAAATGACCAAGACCAACGCCCTGCCGGCCGCCGCGGCCGTCCTGCTCCTCCTCGGCGCGGCGTGCCTGTCCACGCCGACGAAGCGGTACTTTCAGATCGTCCCGATTGACAAGGACGCCGAGCGCCATCCGCCGATCGACAAGCCGCTCTATATCGAGCCGGTCCGCGTCGATCCGCTCTACGACGACTACCGGGTCATCTACCGGGTCTCGCCCTACGAGCTGAAGTACTATTCCTCGAGCTTCTGGGCCAAGAAGCCCGCGGACCTATTCCGCGCGGCCATCAGCGAGTACCTCATCCGCAAGGAGGGCTTCTCCCGAGTGACGCTCGACGTCCTCCAGGGCGACCCGGTCCTGGTCCTGCGCTCGACGGTCCGGCTGGTCGAGGAGATCGACAATCCCAAGGTCTGGTTCGGCCGGCTGGCCATGGACCTCGAGTTCCTGGACCTCAAGAGCGGACGTGTCCTCGTCCGCCACTCCTTCGACCAGCGCCTGCCTCTCGGCGCGCGCAAGGTCAACTTCCTGCCGGCCGCCCTGTCGGGCATCCTCGTCGACGAGCTGGACGCCGCGGTCCGCAAGCTGGCCGACGCCCTGGCCGCCCACTGATCCGGAGCGGCACCCCGCCGGCCCGCGGCGTGGCCGGGGCTATCTCCCGCCGCCGTGGCTCCGGACGGCCTCGAACATGGCCGCGATGTTGGCGACCGGGACGTCTGCCTGGATGTTGTGAACGGCGTTGAAGACAAAGCCGCCGTCGCGGCCGAAGATGTCGCAGCGCTCCAGGACCTCGGCCCGGACCTCCTCCGGGCCGCCGAAGGCCAGCGTCTTCTGGGTGTCGATCCCGCCGCCCCAGAAGACGAGGTCGCGGCCGAACTCCTGCTTGAGCCGGCGGGGGTCCATGCCGGCCGCCGAGACCTGGATGGGGTTGAGGATGTCGAAACCGCTGTCGATGAAGGCCGGGATGAGGTTGTAGACCGCGCCGCAGGAGTGCTTGAAGGACTTCCAGGCGGTATGGGCGTGGATCCAGTCGTTGATGCGGCGGTAATAGGGCAGATAGAGCTCGCGGAAGGAGGCCTCCGAGCAGAACTGCGACCGCTGCGTCCCGAAGTCCGTGCCGCAGACGAACGCGGCCTGGACCTCGTCGCCGACCCGCTCGCGGATGCGGGCCAGGTTGGCCAGGGCGATCTCGGTCTGGCGCTCGAAGACGCGGTGGACGTAGGGGCGGCGGGTCAGGGTGGAAACGTACCATTCCTCGACGTCGCGGACGCCCCTGGGGCGCTTGAGGCCCGGCCCGGGGACGAGGGCGATGTCGCCGAGGGCGGTGCCGCCGAAGCTGGCGATCGTCCCCCGCCCGGTCGCCGCGGCCCGCCGGCTCTCGCGCTCGAAATGGCCCAGGACCTCGTCGGAGACGGGGCCGAACTCCTGGAGGTTGTCCTCGGGGTCGAGCCGGGCTTCGTCGATCGGCTCCTGGCGGATGATGGTGTCGAAGAAGAAGCCGTTCCGGGGCAGGCGCCCGGAGGGCGCGGCGGTCCGGTCGCCGCCGGGAAAGACGAGCGTATCGCCGTTCGCGTCCCTGGTCGTCCGGAAATTCCCGGACATGAGGACCTCGGTGCCGTCGTCCATGCGCCAGGGGGTCCAGTTCTCGTTGCGGTAGCCGAACATCGTGTCCAGGCCGTAGACGCCCTGGACGTCGATGCCCAGGACGGTCTGCAGGTCCTCGTCGATCCAGCCCAGCATCTGGTAGGGCTCGTGGACCTTGACCAGCCGGTCCGGCAGGCCGTAATGCCGGCGCAGGCCGATGACGCACTTGACGTGCATGCCGGTGACGCCCGTGCCGTTGAAGTCGACGGGGATGCGGTCGGGCTGCCTATGTTCGAGAGCGGCGCCCAGGCGTTCCCGGCTGGTCATCGGCATGGCTGGCCTCCTCGACCCTCAAGATTAGCGTTTTCGAGGCCGCTGTGCAATCCGCGGGCCCGGAGGGCGTCTCCCTACTTCGCGCCGGGCGGCCGGCCGGTTTTCAGGAACGTCCCGGCCCGATATTCGCGGAAGGCCGTCCGCAGCTCCTCCTGCGTGTTCATTACGACCGGCCCCTGCCAGGCCACGGGCTGGCCGAGCGGCCGGCCGGAGATGAGGAGGAAGCGCAGGGGCGAGGCCGTCGTCCTGACCTTGATCCGGCTGCCGTCGCCGAACAGGATGATGGCGTGGTCCCCCTGGACCGGCTTCCGCTCGAGGTCGAAGTAGCTGGCCGGCTCGATGTCGTAGAACGGCTGCCGCGTCTCTCCCGAGAAGCAGCCCTCGCCCTCGAAGACGCAGGCGATGACCGTGTGGCCGGGCCTAGTCGGGTGGGCGAACTCGGCCTCCGGGGGCATGGCCACGTCCAGGTACTCGGGGTCGATGATGATGTCGCGGACCGGCCCGCGCGCGTTGCCGATCGCGCCGCAGATGATCCGAACGGAGACGCCGCCGGGCAGGGCCACGTCGGGGATATCGGCCTTCTTCACGTCGCGATAGCGCGGCTCCGTCATCTTCAGGTCCGCGGGCAGGTTGGCCCAGAGCTGGAAGCCGCCCAGGCGGCCGTCCGGGCCGCCCCGGGGCATCTCCTGGTGGATGATGCCGCTGCCGGCCGTCATCCACTGGACGCCGCCGGGGCCGATGACGCCCTTGTGGCCCAGGCTGTCGGCGTGCTCGGCCGTTCCCCGGATCATGTAGGTGATGGTCTCGATGCCCCGGTGGGGATGCCAGGGGAATCCCGGCAGGTACTTGGCCGGATCGTCCTGGCGGAAGTCGTCGAACATAAGGAAGGGATCGAACTGCGGCACCTCCCGGAAGCCGAAGCCGCGGCGCAGGTGCACGCCCGCGCCTTCGAGCGTGGGCTGGCTGATGAGGACTTTCCTGATCTTGCGGGTCGTTTCCATGGCTCACCCCTCCGGGCCTCCATTTTACCACGCCGGGGCCCGGACCCGGGGACGGGGATCACCCGGCCGCGGGCGGCTCGTCCGGCTGGCGCCGGCTGACCCGCCGCATCAGCAGGAAGACGGGGAAGCCGACGGCGAAGAAGATCGCGCCGTAGAGGGCCTCGCGGGTCTGGGTGGCCAGCACGGAGCCGGCCACGGCCAGCATGACGGCGATGAAGACGCCCGGCAGGACTGGATAGAGCGGGACGCGGTAGCCGGCGTAGGGCTCGCCGGAGGCCCGGGCCTTGCGCCTCAGGACGAAGAGGGTCGAGGAGACGACGGCCAGGGTGATGGTGTCGAGGAACATGACGTAGTTGACGATGTTCTCGAACTTCCGCAGGAGGAAGATCGAGACCAGGATGATGGCGCCGAGGAAGAGCAGGCCGAACTCCTGGGCCTGGGTCCTGGGATTGACCTTCTGGAAGACGGCCGGCAGGGTCCGGTCCTCGGCCATCGAGTAATAGACCCGGGGGATCTGCATCAGGGTGACGTTGAGGAAGCCCATGGCCGAGAGGAAGATGGCCAGCGAGACGAACAGCTTGCCGGTCTCGCCCAGGGTGACGCGGGCGGTCTCCGCGGCCACGAGCTTGGCCCCGGCGATGCCGGGCACGCCGAGCGTCTTGACGTAGGCGACGTTGATGGTCAGGTAGCAGGCCAGGACGACGAGGATGCCGAAGAAGACGGCCCGCGGCACGTTGCGGCGGGCGTTGTGGACGTCGGCCCCGAAGTTGATGGTGTTCTGGTAGCCGCCGTAGGCGTAAAAGACGTAGATGAAGGCCACGCCCAGGGCGAAGAACCAGGGCTTGTCCAGCGGCAGCGCGGCCGGGCCCGCGGGGGCCTTTTTCGACAGGAAGGCCGCCGCCGCCAGGACGCCGATCATGACGACCTTGAGGACGCTCAGGACGTTCTGGGCCCAGGCCCCGGTCTTGATGCCCAGGAAGTTGACGACGAGGAGGCCGAGGATGAGGATGACGGCCGTGATCTCGATCCGCAGCGTCGTGGCCGCCGCGCCCGGAAAGACGATCGGGGTCAGGTACTCGGCCCCGATCAGGGCCACCCCGGCCGCCCCGGCCCCGTTGAGGATGACAACGTTGGTCCAGTTGAGCATGAAGGCCAGGCCGGAGCCGTAGTTCTCGGCCACGACCTTGTAGTAGCTGCCCGGCTTGGCGAAGCGGCCGCCGATCTCGGCGAAGGTCAGGGCGCCCAGGAGGCTGACGAGCCCGCCTAGGCCCCAGGCGGCGTAGAACAGGGCCGGGGTCTTGGCCGCCGCGGCGACCATGGCCGGGGTGCGGAAGATGCCGATGCCGATGATCAGGCTGACGACGATCATCGTGGCGTCGAAGGTGGTCAGCTTGGCCTTGATGCTCATGGGGGCGCAGCCTCCGTTCCCAACCATTCTATCCAGGACCTGAGGATTGACAAGCGATATTTCCGGTCCCGGGAGACGCCCCTCTCTGCGGCTTTGCTCGGGAATCGCCCGGAGATCCGAGTTCTGAACGCTTGCTTCTAGCCGCAGGCGATCCGGACCGGGTCCTCGGCCAGGACCTGGTCGAGGACGGCGATGAACAGGTCGGCGTCGGCCTCGGAGAAGCAGAGCGGCGGACGGATCTTGATGACGTTGTGGAGGGGGCCGTCGGTCCCGGTCAGGATGCCGCGCTCGCGCAGGCGATCAACGACATAGGACGCTTCGGGGGCCGCGGGCTCCAGGGTCCGGCGGTCGCGAACGAGCTCGAGACCGAGGAAGAGGCCAGAGCCGCGGACGTCGCCGATGATCGGATGGCGGTCCGCCAGCCTCTTCAGCCCGGCGACAAAGTGGCGGCCGACCCGCAGGGCGCGCTCCTGGAGCCGCTCCTCGGCCATGACGTCGAGGACGGCCAGGCCGGCGGCGCAGGCCACCGGGTTGCCGCCGAAGGTGCTGAAGAACTCCATGCCGTTGTCGAAGGCGGCGGCGATCTCCCCGGTCGTCACGACGGCGGCCAGGGGGAAGCCGTTGCCGATGGGCTTGCCCAGGACGACGATGTCCGGCACGACCTCCTGCGTCTCGAAGCCCCAGAAGCGCGTCCCCAGCCGGCCGAAGCCGACCTGGACCTCGTCGGCGATGCAGACGCCGCCGGCGGACCGGACGTGGCGGTAGGCTGCCGCCAGGTAGCCGGCCGGCAGGACGATCTGGCCGGCGACGCTGGGCAGGGTCTCGGCGATGAAGGCGGCCGGCCCGCCCCGGGGCGCGACCTCTTCCGCCAGGAGACGGGCGACGGCGTCGGCGTACTTCCGTCCAGCCTCCGGGTCTTCGCGTTTGAAGGGCCCGCGGTAATCGTCGGGCAGGGGCGCGACGTGGACCCAGGGCCGCCGGCCGCGGCCGCCGGGCCCGGCGAACTTGTAGGGGCTGATGTCGATGAGCCCGGTCGTGTGGCCGTGGTAGGCCGACTCCAGGACGATGACGTCCTCGCGGCCGGTTCGGGCCCGGGCCAGGCGCAGGGCCAGCTCGTTGGCCTCGCTGGCCGAGTTGAGGACGTAGCAGACGCGGAGCGGGTCGGGCATGAGGGCCGCGAGCCGCCCGGCGTAGCGGACCAGGTTGTCGTGGAGATAGCGGGTGTTGGTGTTCAGGAGGGCCATCTGCTCCTGGACGGCCCGGACGACGCGGGGATGGCTATGGCCGACCAGGGGGACGTTGTTGTAGGCGTCGAGGAAGGCGCGCCCGGCCTCGTCGTAGAGATACTGCATCCAGCCCCGGACGATCTTCAGGGGCTCGCGGTAGGAGACGCTGAGGTTCGGACCGACCAGGCGGCCCCGGGCGGCCAGCGTCTCGGACTTGTCCGGCTCCGGCCGGGGGAAGCGGCCGTCCGGGACGCCCAGGAGGAGGTTGGGATCGGGCGACAGGCCGGTCCAGAGCGAGCGGCGGCCGGGCGCGGCCACGCCCGGGAAGTCCTCGTCGAGGCCGAGGAGGTCGAGGATGATCTGGATGTGAACGTGAGGCCACCAGTCGCCGTTCGCCGGCGGGGCGCCGACGGCGGCGAAGCGTTCGCCGGCCCGGAGCGCCCGTCCGGGCTCGAGCCCGGCCACGGAATCCGGATCGAGATGGCCGTAGAGGGTGAAGAACTCCGGCCCGGACGGAACGGCATGGCGCAGGACGACCAGCGGGCCGTAGTCCTTGGGCGCGTCGTTGCGGGCGACGAGTCGGACGACGCCGTCGAGAGGGGCGCGGACGGCGCTTCCGGGGGGCACGCTGAGGTCGAGGCCGAGGTGGACCGTCCGGCGCTCGGCGGCCGGATGCCCGCCGGCGGCGAAAGCGCCGGCGCCATAGATCGGCCGGGCCTCGTCGTAGCGGCCGAGGCCGACGGCCGCCCCGGCGTCCTTCATCGCCCGGGCGATCGTTTCGGCCAGGCGCGGGGTCTCGAGATTGGCCGGGTCGGCGCCGAGCAGGCGGCTGCCGACGGACAGGTCCAGGACGGCGACCGGGTCGGCGCGCAGATCGTGATCCAGGACGAGGGCGAACGAGCCGGCCGAGCTCCGCAGCCAGTCCACGACGGCCGGGCCGTGCGGGACGGGCGGCAGGCCGCAGGCGTCGCGATAGGCGTAATGGGCCAGCCCGGGCGGGACCCGGTCGAAGGCTTCCAGGGCGGCCCAGGCCGGCGCCTCGCTGATCGTGAGATAGGGGTCGCCGGGCTCGGCGGCGGCCCGGACGGCGGAGTTGACGACGCTGACCGCCAGGCGGGTCCGGACGAGGATGTCGAGGACGGCCAGCTCGTCGGCCGCGAGCGGACGGACGCGGTGGTAGCCGGCCAGGAGGGACCGGACGGGCTCGAGCGGATCGGCCGCGCCGAAGGCCGCGTAGGCCGCGGCCACGGCGGTTTCGGCCACGGTCACGGTCTCGACCATGTCGCCGAAGTCGATGAAGCCGGCCAGGCTCGGCCGCCGGCCCGGCTCGACGCGGACGAGGACGTTGTGCTCGTTGGCGTCGGCGTAGACGACGCCGCGCCGCAACCGGGCCAGGGCCGGCGCGGCCTCGGCGTCATAGCGGGCCAGCGTCCTCTCGACGAGGGCCCGGCGGCGCGGGTCGCGGAGGAGGCACAGGCGTTCCCTGATCCAGCCGGCCCGGACGAGGTCCCACTTGAGCTCCCGGCCGGCGGCGGGATGCGAGAAGCCCTCGAGGGCCAGGTCGAGGCGGGCCAGGGCCCCGCCTATCTCCCCGAGCAGGCCGGCCGTGACCGGGCGGACCCCGGCCATCGGGCGCCCCTCGAGGTACGACAGCATCCAGACGATCCGCGGCGGCCCGTCGCCGATCGCGGCCCTGGACCAGGGCCGGCCGGCGGCGTCGGGTACGACACGGGGGACCGGCAGGCCGGGGTCCCGGGCCGCGATCCGGGCCAGGGCCGAGCACTGCATGTCGACGAAATCCGGCTCGCGGAGCGGGTGCATGATCTTGAGGACGCGCGATGTTCCGCCGGCGGCCTCGAGCCGGAAGTTGTCGTCGTACTCGCTCGGCAGGGGGAAGGCCCGGGTTTCGAGGCCGTAGAGGTCCCGGGCCAGCCGGACGCCGTCGTTCGCGGTCGCCCGCGTCTTGGGATGTGCGCCGATATCCAATCGAGCTCCTTCACCCCTCCCGGCGATCTGGGCCCGTTCCGGCCGCCGGCCGGCCTCCCCGGCCGGGACGGCACGAAGCGGCGGCCCGGCTATATCGACCGGACAGCCCGCTCGATACGTTCCAGCGCTTCGAGAAGGACCGAACGGGGGCAGCCGAAGTTGATCCTGACGAAACCCTCGAGCTCCCGGCCGTACATCGCCCCGTCGCTGAAGTAGACCCGGCACTGCTTCAGGAAGAAATCGCCGAGCTTCCCCGGCTCCAGGCCCAGCCCGCGGGCGTCGAGCAGCCCCAGGTAGGTCCCTTCCGGGCGGATGAACCGCATTGCCGGCAGCCGCTCGGCGACAAAGGCCTCGATGAGATCGACGTTGCCCTCGAGATAGGGCAGGAGGGCCTCGAGCCAGGACTGGCCGTGGCGGTAGGCCGCTTCGAAGCCGACGATGCCGAAGACCTGGCCGAGATCGAAGCCGCAACGCTCGGCCTCGTCCTCGAAGGCCTTGAGGAGTTTCGGATTGGAGGCCACGACGGCCGCCGTCGAGAGGCCGGGAATGTTGAAGGTCTTGCTCGGCGCGACGCAGGTGACCGTCCGGTCGGCCAGGGCCGGGTCCAGGGCGGCGAAGACTTGATGGGTGTGACCCTGGTAGACGAGGTCGTGGTGGATCTCGTCGGAGACGACGAGGAGGTCCCGCTCGACGGCGATGCGGCCCAGCCCCTCGAGCTCCTCCCGGGTCCAGACCCGGCCGACCGGGTTGTGGGGGCTGCAGAGGATGATCATCCGGGCCCCGGCCGCCCGGCGCCCGAGGTCGTCGAGGTCCATCTGGTAGCGGCGGCCGTCGAAGCGCAGGGGATTGCGGATGAGCCGGCGGCCGTGCTTCTCGACGACATCGAAGAAGGGGTGGTAGACGGGCGTCTGGATGATGACGCCGTCGCCGGGCTCGGTCAGGCCCCGGACGAGATAATGGAGGGCGGCCACGATGCCGGGGGTCATGGATATCCAATCCTTGGCCACCGTCCAGGCGTGCCGCCGCCGCATCCAGTCGGCGGCGGCTTCGTAGAACGAGTCCGGAGCGAGGGGATAGCCGAAGACGCCGTGCTCGGCCCGGCGGACGAGCGCCTCGATCACGGCCGGCGGGGCCTCGAAGTCCATGTCGGCCACCCACATGGGGATGGCGTCGCCGGCGCCGAGCGACTGGCGGGGGTAGGTCCATTTCATCGACTCGGTCCCGCAGCGGTCGATGACCTTGTCGAAGGGCGACGCGGCACCTGCCTGAAGAATGGGGGGCATGATCTCTCTCTCCTGCCTTCCGGAACCGCCTTGGCCCGCCGTCAAACGAGGAACTTGCCGTCCCGGGCGATCGCCCGGCCGCCGACCTTGAGGGTCGCCTTGTCGACCAGGGCGTCGAAATGGAACTTGCTCTTGTTCTTCCCGAGGCCGTAGGAGTCGCCGATGGCGAAATGGACGGTGCCCAAGGCCTTCTCGGCCTCGAGCATGTTGGGCGAGAGCCGGGCGCCCTTGTTCGTGCCGATGCCGAACTCGCCGATGACGCGGGCCGCCGGGTCGTCGCCGACCGTCTTGATGACCTCGGCGACGCCGGCGCCCTTGAAGCCGACGAGCTTGCCTTCCTTGAACGTCATCTCGCCGCGGCCGAGCTTGTCGTCGATGAGGCCGATCACGATCCTGCCCGTGAAGGTCTCCTCGACCGGGCAGGTGAAGCACTCGCCGGCCGGGAGGTTGCCGTGCCGGCCCTTCCTGGAGATGTCGCCGACGTCGGCCTTCCAGCGGCGGCCCCGGACGCTGAACGAGATCCGCGTCCCGGCCGCGTTCTCGACGACGATGTCGTCCGCGCCCTCGACGGCCTTCATGACCTTCCCGGTGAACCTGGCCATCTCCGAGAAGTCGATGGCCACCAGCCGCTCCATCATGTCCCGGGTGATGCCCGGCATCATGCAGACGCGGCCGTGCTTGGCCCCCTCGGCGACCATGAAGCCCCGGAAGGGCTTCTCGGGGAAGCGGCCCTCGAGCAGGTAGGCCGTGGCGCCGGCGCCCCGGATGAGCTCCCGGAACTGGCGCGTCGGCCCGGTGATCGGCCGCAGGGTCTCGGTCATCAGGTAGGTCGTCACCTCGGCGCCGGCCCGCCGGGCGTGGAAGGCCAGGGCTTCGGCGATCTCGAGCTTCGGCGTGTCGGTGACCAGAAGGAACCGCTCGCCCCGGCGGAGGCGCAGGGCCTGGTTGACGGCCCGGTCGGCCGCGGCGTAGAGCTTCCGGTCTTTCGGGATCACGACTGTCCGGAGTATCTCGACAGGACATCCTGGCTCAGGCGCTGGTAGGCCTCGGCGTTGATCTTGACCTTCTTCTCCTCGCGGGCCTTGGTCATATAGGACATCAGGAAGCGGTTCTTCTTGTCGCCGAGGAGCGTCTCGCGCTCCGTTGCCTTGACCTTCTCGAACTCCTCGCGGCTCGAGGCCTTGCGGTCGAGGACCCGGAAGATGGCGTAGCCCTCGTCGACGGCCACCGGCTCGCTGGCCTGCTTGAGGGGCAGGCTGAAGAGCAGGGCGTCGATCTCGCTCCGCTCGCCGACCAGGCTCAGGTACTGTTCCTTCTTGTGGGCGTCGACCGACTTGTACTCGAGCTTGAGCTTGGGAGCCTCGATGTGCCAGTCCTCCTTGAGCGAAGCCCGGATCTCGCGCAGCCGGTCGCGGGCCGCGGTTCTCTTGAGCTCGTCGGTCATCTCCAGGACCAGCTGGTCGCGGACCTCCTCGAACTTGGCCGGGCGCTCCGGCTCGACGGCCTTGAGCTCGGCCAGGACCTCGCCGGCGTAGGTGACGATGGGCGCCGAGATCTCCTTCTCCTTGAGGCCGAAGAGGGCCTCGCTGACCGCGCCGGAGGTGTCGAAGTCGCCCAGCGGGTCGCCGCGCTTGAGGGCGCCGGTCGAGGCCGGCTTGTAGCCCTGCTTCTGGGCGGCGACGTCGAGGCTCTTCTCCTTCCGAGCCGCCTTCTCCAGGCTCTGGAGGCGCTCGGCCACGAGGGCCCGGGCCTTCTCGTCCTCGAGGGCGGCCTTGATCGTCGTCTTGACCTCGTCCAGGGGCTTGGTGACGGCCGCGGTCTTGTCCGTGACCTTGAAGACGGCCGCGCCGGTCTCGGTCTCGACGACCTCGGAGACGGCGTCCTTGTCGAGCCCGGACACGGCCGCGGTCTCTGCGGCCGACAGGGACCGCCAGTCGTAGGCTCCCCAGTCGCCGCCCGCGGCGGCCTTGTCGTCCTTGGAGTTGGCCCGGGCCAGGGCGGCGAAGTCCTCGCCGCCGGCGGCCCGCCTGCGCAGATCGCCGGCCTGGGCCAGGACCTTGTCCTTGTCGGCGGCCGTGAACGGCAGCCAGATGCGGCTGGCCTTGACGGTCTCCGGCTCCTGGAACTGGGCCGTGTTGTCGCGATAATACTTCTCGACCTCTTCGTCCTTGACCTTGATCTCCTTCTTGAAGTCGGCCTGGCGCAGGACGACGTAGTCCGCGGTGCGCTTCTCGGCGACCTTGTAGGCCGCGGCGTTCCCGTCATAGCGGGCCCGGAGCTGGGCTTCGGACGGCCCGGCCGCCGGGGCCTCGATCTTGGCCGTCTCGGCCACCACGTATTCGATCTTGACCGAGTCGTTCTGCTTCCGGTAGGACTCCCAGACCTCGTCGTCGGTGACGAACAGGCCGGCCGTCAGGAGATCGACGACCTTGCCCAGGAGGACGTCCTGGCGCAGGCTGGCCTCGAACTCGGCCAGCTGGATATGGTTGTACTCGAGGGCCCGCTTGTAGTTCTCGAAGCCGACGAACTTGCCGTCCTGCTGCAGGCCGGGGAAGGACATGATCTTGGCCCGGACCTCGGCGTCAGAGGCCCGCAGGCCCATGTCCGAGGCGATCTCGAGGAGCAGGCGCTGCTGGACGAGCTGCTCCAGGGTCTGCTGGGGCACGCCGAGCTGCTGGATGAGTCCGGCGTTGATCTCGCCGCCGAGCTGCTTGCGGATGGCCTCCAGCCGCTGGCGGAGGGCCTGATAGAATTCGTCGGACGAGATGCGGGCTCCGCCGACGGTGGCCAGCGTATCGGTCCGATTGCTCTCGCCCAGGCGCCCGGCGCCGCCCCAGATGGCGAAGATGGCCACGACGAAGGTGGCGACGACGATCCAGAGGATGGGCTTGAGCGACTTGACGTTGCGACGCATGGTTTTCAGCATGGGATCACCTCGAACCGCGTCGCCGCTCTGGGTGGAACAGGGGACGCAGCTTGCGATAGGTCGTGTCCAGGTCCTCGATGAAGACCCGCGTGCCCCCGACGAGGGGCATGAAGTTGGAGTCCCCCGTCCAGCGGGGGACGACGTGAAGATGGTAGTGCCCGGCCACGCCCGCCCCGGCGCTGGCGCCGAGGTTCATCCCGGCGTTGAATCCCTGGGGGCCGTAGGCCCGGCGCAGGACCAGCAGGGCCGTCCGCAGGAGCTCGGCCAGCTCGGCCCGCTCCGCCGGCCCGGCCGCGGCGAAGTCGGCCAGGTGCCGCCGGGGGGCGATCATGAGGTGCCCCGGCGTGTAGGGGTAGCGGTTGAGCATGACGAAGTTGCGGCGGCCGCGCAGGAGCAGGCCCGTGGCCCGGTCGTCGCGGCCCTTGAGGGCCTGGCAGAAGATGCAGCCTTTCACGGGCACGGCCTGGCGGACGTAGTCGGCTCTCCAGGTGGCGGAGATGTAGCGCATTACTTGTTGATCAGCTCCTTGAGGAGCTTGCTGGGCTTGAAGTAGAGGACTTTCTTCGGCGGGACCTTGACCGGCTCGCCCGTACGGGGGTTGCGCCCGGCCCGCGACGTCCGCTTGCGGAAGCGGAAGCTGCCGAAGCCGCGGATCTCGATCTCCTCGCCGCGCAGGATGGCCTCGCGAATGGTTTCGAAGAAGAGGTTGACGCCCTCCTCGGCTTCCTGTTTGGGGATGTTCAGCTCCTGGGAGATCTTGTTGGTCAGGTCCGCCTTAATCATGCGAATCCTCCTTTTTGGTTCCCTTCTTCGGGGCCATGAAGCCCTTCAGCTGGTCTCTCATGATATCGCCGAACGTCATGCGGTCGTTCTGGGATTCCATGAACCGCTGGAACTCCTGCTTCTGGAGGTCATACTGGGCCTGCTTGAAGCTCAAGGAGATCTTCTTGGCTTTGGGATTCATCTTGATGATCTTGGCGTTGCGCTCGTCGCCGACGGCGAAGGCGTCCGAAGGCTTCTCGAGCTTCTTCTCGTCGAGCTCGGCGGTGAAGACGACGCCCTCGATGCCCGGGACGATCTCGACGAAGGCGCCGAAGTCCGTCAGGCGGACGATCTTGGTCTTGACGATGTCGCCCGGCTTCTGCCGGGTGAAGAACTCCTCCCAGATGTCCCCCTCGAGCTGCTTCATGCCCAGGGAGACCTTCTGCTTGTCGACGTCGATGTTCAGGATGATGGCCTCGACCTCCTGGCCGACCTGGAGCTTCTCGGAGGGGTGCTTGATCTTCTCCCAGCTGATGTCGGAGATGTGGACCAGGCCCTCGATGCCCTTCTCGACCTCGACGAAGGCGCCGAAGTCGGTCAGGCTGGTGACCGGGCCCTTGATCCGGGCGCCCACGCCGTGCTGCTGGCGGAGGGTCTCGAGCGGGTGGGGGGAGGCCTGCTTGAGGCCGAGCGAAATGCGCTTGGTCTGGGGATTGACGTCGAGGATGGTGACCACGACCTCCTGGCCCGGGGCCAGGACCTTCTTGGGGTGGATGAGCTTGCGCGACCAGGTCAGGTCGGAGATGTGGACCAGGCCTTCGACGCCCTTTTCGAGCTCGACGAAGGCGCCGAAGTCGGTCAGGCTGGAGACCTTGCCGCTGACCTTCTGGCCGGCCTGGTACTTTTCGGCGATGTCGGTCCAGGGGTCGGGCGTCAGCTGCTTGAGGCCCAGGGAGATCTTCTCGGTCTTTTCGTTGAAGTCCAGGACGACGACCTCGATATCCTGGCCGACGGTCAGGTGGTCGGAGGGACGGGCGCCCTTGCCCCAGGTGATGTCGGAGACGTGGAGCAGGCCCTCGATGCCGCCGAGGTCGATGAAGGCGCCGAAGTTGGTCAGGGACTTGACCCGGCCGCTGACCTTCTCGCCCTTGACCAGGCTGCCGAAGACGCCCCTCTTGCGCTTCTCCCGCTCGTCCTGGAGGACGAGCTTGCGCGACAGGACGACGTTCTCGGTCTTGCGGTCGAACTTGATGACCCGGAAGCGGCAGGTCTGGCCGATCAGGGCCGCGCCGTCCCGGACCGGCCGCAGGTCGGCGTGGGACTCGGGCAGGAAGGCCGTCAGCCCGACGTCGACGTTGAAGCCGCCCTTGGTCCGCTCGACGATGATCCCGCTGACCGGCGTGCCCCGCTCGAAGGCCTGGTCCAGGGTCTCGACCGCCCGCACGGCGTCGGCTTTCCTCTTGGACAGGACGAGATAGCCGTCCTTGAGGTCGGTCTTCTCGAGCATGGTCTCGATCTCGCTGCCGGGCTCGAGCGCCTCCAGGACCTCGGGGTCGGTGAACTCCTCGTTCGGGATGAGGCCCTCGGTCTTGAACCCGACGTCGATGAGGACGTGGGTCGGGGTGCGCTTGATGACGCGGCCCTTGAGGACCTTCCCCAGCGTGATCTCCTTGGTGCTGTACTCGTAGCGGTCGAGCAGGTGCTCGTAGTCTTCGGACGACATCCGGGCGTCGTCGCGGTCGGGTTGCTTGGTCGGCTCGGTCATGGCGCAAAGCTCCTGAATTGAAGATACGGGGACATCCCTCCGGGCACGGTCCGGAACGGACCAACTATCCTATCGAAGAAACGCCTCGTTGTCAACTCTAAGTCCAAATGGGGCCGTTACTTAGGGGCTAAGCCTCGACGGCCTTCTCCTGTTCGAGGATCTTGGCGATCTCCGCCTCGGAAGGCAGATCGTCGAGGCTGTCGAGCCCCAGGTAGAGCAGGAACTCGTCGGAGGTCCGGTAGACGAGGGGATTGCCCGGCGCCTTCTTCCGGCCGACGATCTTGATCAGCTTCTTGTCCAGCAGGGTTTTCAGCGACCCGGTCGAATCGACGCCGCGGATGGCCGAGATCTCGGACTGGGTCACGGGCTGGCGGTAGGCGATGGCCGCCAGGGTCTCGAGCCCGGCCGAGGACAGCCGGTTCTTGCGCTCGATCTGGAGCAGCCGGCGGACCTCGCGGTCGTGGGCCGGCTTGGTGGCGAAGAGCCAGCCGCCGCCGGAGCGGATGATATGAACGCCCCGCCCCTCGGCCTCGGACTCCGCGGCCAGGGCCTCGACGGCGGCCTGGATCTCCTCGGCCGGGACGCCTTCGAGCACGGCCGCCAGCCGCTCAGGGGTCAGCGGCTCCTGGGAGACGAAGATCAGGGCTTCGACGAGGGCTTTGAGCTCGTTATTCATGGGCGGCCGTCCTGTGCGGGTCCTTGCGGAGCCAGACCCGGATCGTCTGGAAGATCTCGTCCTGGACGGCCACGGCCACCCGGGACTTGACCAGCTCGAGGATGCAGAAGAAGGAGACCAGGGCCTCCTCGAGCGATTCGTGGGCTTCGAAGTATTCGAGGAAATCGACGACGCCGCGGGCCTGGAGGAGCGTCACCAGCTCCTTCATCTTGACCTCTACGGGGACCTCGCGGCCGCGGATGATCCGGGTGTCGTCGGCCGTCTTCCGCTTCATCATGGCGAAGAAGGACTCGGCCAGGTCGAAGAGTGACAGCTCGACCGGCTCGGGCTCGCCCTCGCCGTGGAACGGCGGGACGAAATCCCGCTTCCACTGCAGGATCTCGACGTCCTCCCGCTCGCGGAGGAGCGAACAGGCGGCCTTGACCCTCTCGTACTCGACCAGGCGGTCGACCAGGACCCGGCGGGGATCGTCGCCCTCGGCCAGGTCGGTCTCCCGCGGCAGGAGCATCTGGGACTTGATGTAGATCAGCAGGGCGGCGATGAAGACGAACTCGGCCTCGCGGTCGAGGTTTATCTCGGTCTTGCGCTCGAGGTAGCCGAGGTAGTCCCGGGTGATGGCGGCGATGGGGATGTCGTGGATGTCGATCTTCTTCTTGCGGATGAGGAAGAGGAGCAGGTCGAGCGGACCCTCGAAGACGTCCAGGCGGACCTGGTAGCCGTCGGCCGGGACGCCGGCGGCCGGCGTGGGGGCTTCGGCCTCGTCCACCGGCGCCGGGACGGCGGCGGCTTCGGGGACCTCGGCCGCCGGCCCGGGGGCCTGGTCCGGCGCCTCGTCGCCGCGGACGGGCGTCCCTTCGAGAGGCAAGGCGTCGGGGGCGGGATCGGGCATCAGGTGAAAAGCCTGACGATAAGTTTCTGGACGGGTGCGAACACGACGTTCAGGAGGTTGGTGTACATCAGGGCGATGAGGATCAGGAAGCCGTAAGGCCGGAGCCGCTCGTAGCGGACCGCGGCCCGCTCCGAAAGCAGCCCGGCCAGGATGCCGCTGCCGTCGAGCGGCGGGATGGGGATGAGATTGAAGACGGCCAGGGAGATGTTGATGACGGCGGTCACGAAGAGGATGTTGGCCAGGCCGCCCAGGGGCTTGCTCCACATCGAGGTGACGGGCACGCCGGCGCCGACGGCCTTCAGGACCTGATAGACAAGGACGGCGGCCGCGGCCGTGAGGATGTTGGCGATCGGCCCGGCAAAGGAGATCCACAGGCCGCCCCGGCGGGGATGTCGCAGGTTGTTGGGATTGTAAGGGACCGGCTTGGCCCAGCCGAAGATGGGCTGCTTGGCGATATACAGGAGAACGGGGAGGATGATCGTTCCGAAGAGATCGATGTGGGCCAGGGGATTGAGGGAGGCCCGGCCCAGGGCGGCGGCCGTCGGGTCGCCCAGCCTGTTGGCCGTCCAGGCGTGGGCCGCCTCGTGCACCGTTATGGCGAAAAAGAAAACGAAAGCCTGGACGAGAGCGAATCGGATATCCATGGGGTTAAAGAAGACTATTTATAGCACAGATGGAAGCACCCGTAAATACCGTTCTGTCACGGCCGGAATTCATAGGGGACACGGGTTTTTAAGAGAAAAGGATCATGTCCCCGAATTCCGGACAGCTAACGGGCTTCGACGGCGACCTCGTAGCCCTCGCGGACGGGCGCCGAGGTGAAGAGCGGCATGAACTTGACCAGCTGTTCCTGGTAGTATCGGTTGTCCTCGTTGGCCAGGGCCGACGCTTCGTCGTCCCAGAAGGTCAGGGCGACGCAGCGGCCGGCCTGCCGGTCGGCCAGGAGGTAGGCGGCCCGGAAGCCCTTCTGGGCCCTGGCCGCCGGAACGACGCTCTCCTCGAAGAGGCGGATGCCCTCGTCGGCCCTGTCGACCCGGAACGTCAGCGTCGTCATGCGCACGTACATCGTCCCCCCCTGCTTCGCCCGGGCGTCCCTGCCGTCCGCCGGACCCGGGATGACGAATCCCGACCGGCGTCCGATCCTGAGGTTCATCGGCTGCGGCCCCTCCCTCTCTCAAGGATACAATAGACCCGGCCGGGCCGGGAGTCAACGGGGGTCAATTCGGGAAGGACGGGTCGCGGAAGACCTCCCTGCCCTCGAGGAAGGTCAGCAGGACCCGGGTTCGGCCGATCTCCGGGGCGGGGATGGCGAAGAGGTCGCGGTCGAGGACGATGAAGTCGGCGGCCCGGCCGGTCTCGAGCGTTCCCCGGATCTTCTCCTCGCGGCAGAGCCAGGCCCCGCTCGCGGTGTAGGCCCGGAGCATGGCCGGGAGGTCGACCTTCTCCTCCGGGATCCAGGCCTCGCCGGGAGGCGCGTCGGGCGCCCGTCGCGTCACAGCGACCTGCATGGCCTGCAGGGGGTTCATGGAGGAAACCGACCAGTCGCTGCCTCCCACGACCGCCGCGCCGGTCCGGACGACGCTGCCGATCGGGTAGAGCCAGCGCGAGCGGGCCGGGCCGAGGATGGGCAGCGTCAGGTCGGTGATGTAGGTGTCGGGATAGGCCCAGAGGGCCTGGAAGTTGGCCGCGGCGCCCAGCCGCCGGAAGCGGGGGATGTCGGCCGGATCGACGAGCTCGAGGTGGGCGATGTGGTGGCGCATGTCACGGAAGCCGTTGGCCCGGCCGGCGGCCTCGAAAGCGTCGAGCGACATGCGGACGGCCCGGTCGCCGATGGCGTGGACGTGGATCTGGAAGCCGGCCCGGTCGAGGGCCCGGGCCAGGGCGTCGAAAGCCTCGGGCTCGAGCAAGGGCTCGCCCCGATCCCCGGGCCGGTCGGCGTAGGGCTCGAGCAGGGCGGCGGTATGCGGCTCCATGACGCCGTCGGCGAAGATCTTGGCCGCCGTCGCCTTGAGCCGCGTCCCGGCGTAGCGGCGGCGGAGATCCTCCAGGCGCGGGATCTCGGAAACCCCCTTGTCCGTGTCGACGTAGAGCGAGGCCAGGACCCGGACCGTGAGCTCGCCGCCGCGGTCCAGGGCCGCGTAGGCGTCCAGGAGCTCCGGCCCGGCGCTGGCCTCGACGATCGACGTGATGCCGAACCGGTTGGCCAGGGCCATGCCGGCCCTCAATCCTTTGATATAGTCTTCCGGCCGGAGAGGCGGCACCAGCCGCTCGACCAGGCCGGCGGCGCTTTCCCGCAAGGTCCCGGACGGGACGCCCGTCCCGGGATCGCGCTCGATGCGGCCGCCGGCGGGGTCCGGCGTGTCCGCGGTGATCCCGGCCAGGGCCAGGGCCCGCGAGTTCACCCAGGCGGAATGGCCGTCGGCCGAGTCCAGGATGACCGGACGGTCGGGCACGAGGGCGTCCAGGTCCTCCTTGCGCGGATTGGCCTGGGGGAAGAGGGGCAGGTCCCAGCCGCCGCCGGTGATCCAGGCCGCGTCCGGGTGGGCCCCGGCGTACTCCCGGACCCGGGCCAGGACCTCGTCCCGGGTCCCCAGGCCGTTGAGGTCGCAGAGGCCGAGCTCGACGCCGCCCGTGACGAGATGGACGTGGGAGTCCTGGAAAGACGGCAGGACCAGCCGGCCGCCCAGGTCGATGACGCGGGTCGCCTGGCCACGCCGCCGCAGGGCCTCGCGGCCGGAGCCGACGTAAACGATCTTACCCCCGGCCGCGGCCAGGGCCTCGGCCCGGGCGGGACGCGCGGCCATGGTCGCGACCACGGCGTTGGTCAGGATGAGGTCGGCCGGCGGAGGGGCCGTCCGTCCTCCGCAGCCGGCGGCCAGGCCGGCCAGGACGAGAACCGCGATCAGGGCGCGAGGGCGGGGCTTGAACATGAACAGTATCTCCTTCCGGAAGGGCGTCACCCCGCGCCTTGCTTGAGGCGCAGGTCCATGGCCGCTGCGGCGGTCCGGGCGTCGCCCATGGCCAGGATGACGGTCGCGCCGCCCCTGGCGATGTCGCCGCCGGCGTAGACGCTGGGGATCGAGGTGGCCATCGTGGCCCAGTCGACGTCGATCGTGCCCCACTTCCCGACGCCGAGGCCGGGCGTCGTCTGGGGGATGAGCGGGTTCGGGCTCTGGCCGATGGCGACGACGACGAGGTCGACCTCGGTCGTGAACTCGGAGCCGGCCACTGGCACGGGCCGGCGGCGGCCGGACGCGTCCGGCTCGCCGAGCTCCATGCGCAGGCACTCCATAGCCTTGAGCCGGCCGTTCGCGTCGCCGATGTAGCGCGTCGGCGCGGTCAGGAAGTGGAACTCGATGCCTTCCTCCTCGGCGTGGTGGACCTCCTCGACGCGGGCCGGCATCTCGGCCCGGGAGCGGCGGTAGATGATGAGGGCCCGCTCGGCCCCCAGCCGCTTCGCGGTCCGCACCGAGTCCATGGCCACGTTGCCGCCGCCGATGACGGCGGCCCGGCGCCCGGGGAAGACGGGCGTGTCGTAGCGCGGGAAATCGTAGGCCCGCATCAGGTTGACGCGGGTCAGGTACTCGTTGGCCGAATAGACGCCGACCAGGTTCTCGCCGGGGATCTTCATGAAGTTGGGCAGGCCCGCGCCGCTGCCGATGAAGAAAGCCTCGTAGCCCTCGTCCCGGAGGTCGTCGATCGTGGCCGTCAGGCCGACCACGAAGTTCATGCGGAATTCGACGCCCAGCCGTTCGAGGTAGGCGACCTCGGCGACCAGGATACCCTTGGGCAGGCGGAACTCGGGGATGCCGTAGACGAGGACGCCGCCGGCCTCGTGGAGGGCCTCGAACACGGTCACGCTGTGGCCGGCCCGGGCCAACTCGCCGGCCACGGTCAGGCCGGCCGGCCCGGCCCCGACGACGGCGACCTTGCGGCCAGTCGGCGGCGGCAGGGGCGGCGCGACCGCGCCCCCGGCGGCCCGCTCCTGGTCGGAGACGAAGCGCTCCAGGTTGCCGATGCCGACGGCCACGCCCGAGGCCTTCTTGAGGAGGCACTTCTCCTCGCACTGCGTCTCCTGCGGGCAGACGCGGCCGCAGACGGCGGGCAGGCTGTTGGACTCGCGGATCCTGGCGGCCGCGGCGGCGAAGTCGCCCTTCTCGACGAGCTTGATGAACGAGGGGATGTCGATGCCCACGGGACAGCCGCCGACGCAGCCCGGCTTGGCGCAGTCGAGGCACCGCCGCGCTTCCAGGACGGCCTCCTCGGCGGAGAGGCCCTGGTTGACCTCGGCGAAGTCCTTGTTCCGTTCGCCGGGCGGGCGCTGCGGCATCGGCCGGCGGGGGATCTTCATGCGCTGCAGGACCGGCAGGGCCCGGCGCAGCTCCTTGCGCCAGTCCTTCTCGAACTCGGCCCGGACCTGGGCCGCCAGGGCGGACGGGGCCTTGTCCTGCTCGCTCACGGGAACCTCTCCTCTTCCCAGGCGCAGAGCGACCGGACCTCGTCCTCGAAATAGGACTTGCGCCGGGCGTAGAGCTCGGCCCAATCGACGAGGTGGCCGTCGAAATCGGGGCCGTCGACGCAGGCGAACCGGGTCCGGCCGTCGACGGTCACCCGGCAGGCGCCGCACATGCCCGTGCCGTCGACCATGATCGGGTTGAGGCTGACCATGGTCCTGACCCCGGCGGGCCGGCTGGCCTCGGCCACGCTGGACATGAAATAGGTGCAGCCGACGGCGACGATGCGGTCGATCTTTTCCCGGGCCAGGATGTCGCGGACGCGGCCGGGGACGTAATCCGTCCCGCCGTAGAGGCCGTCCCTCGACGAGACGACGAGCTCGTCGGCGACGGCCTCGAGCCGGTCCCTCCAGTACAGGAGGTAATCGGCCTTGACGTCGACGAGCGCCAGGACCCGGTTGCCGGCTTCCTTGAAGGCCCGGGCCAGCGGATGGATGGCGGCGATGCCGAAGCAGCCCCCAGCGCAGAGGACCGTCCCGACAGGGCCGATCTCGGAGGGCCGGCCCAGCGGCCCGGCGAAGATGGGCACCGTATCTCCTGCCGCGAGCAGGGCCAGCTTGCGCGTCGTCGTGCCCACGGCCATGAACACCGACGTGACCGTGCCCCGCTCCCGGTCCCAGTCGGCGATCGTCAGCGGGATCCTCTCGCCGCGGGCGTCGGGCATGACGATGACGAACTGGCCCGGCCGGCACTTGCGGGCGATCTCCGGGGCTTCGACCTCTAGCAGGTGGATGTTGGGGACCAGGCGCTCGCGGCGCACGACGCGGGGCATCAGAGAGGCCTCCTCGTTCGGGCGTAGCCGCGGTTCCCGGCCGCGAGGTCCCAGCCGCGCAGGACCTCAGCCGGCCCACCGGCTGGCTCGGCGGCCTTTCCCGGCCGTCGGGACCGGCGCCGCGGGGGGACGGTCACAAGGACGAGCCCTGGAGTCCCGGCCGGGGCCGCGGCCGGGAACCGCTCCTCGCCCGTCAGGGAGGGCCGGTAGCCTCTCAGGGCGGGGACCCGGTCACAGAGCTCGCGGAGGACGGCGGCCCGGTCGGCGCCGGGAAAGCCCGGCCGGCCGAAGCGCCCGGCCAGGGCGGCCACCAGTTCGCCGTCGGGCCGGGCGGCGCCGCGGGCCGCGACGGCCGGGGGATAGGTCCGGACCCGGCCCTCGGTGCTCACCCAGGTGCCGCCGGTTTCCGCGAAGACGGCGGCCGGCAGGACGACGTCAGCCCTCTCGGCGTTCCGGCTCCAATGCGTGTCCTGGCAGACAAGGAATGGCGGCCTGGTCTCGCCCAGGTCCGGGACCGGGCCGGCGAGGTAGAGGGCCTCGAATTCCCGAGACCCCAGGCCCGCCAGGATCCGGGCCAGGCCCTCATCGGGGACGGGACGGCGGCGGGCGCGGGCCAGCGCGTGGACGCCGCGCTCGTTCGCGCCGCGGGCCAGAGGGAAGAGCGCGGCCCCGATCAGGCGGGCGACGTTCCAGAGCCAGGCCAGCGTCTCGCCGTCCTCCGGGCCGCCGAGGGCGGCGTCGTCGAACAGGATGGCCGCCGGCCGGCCGGCCGCCAGGATGCGGGCCGCCTCCCCGTACCGTTTCCGGGCCGGCCGGGACGCGGGCGGCGCCCCGGCGACGGTCCGCCGGAGGTCGTCGAGCCCGGGCAGGTCCGGAGCGCCGGACCCGAGGGTTTCCAGGACGGCCGCGGCCAGACCGGCCGCCGCCGCCGGGCCGCCGGGGCCGAGGTCGAGTGTCGCGGAGGCCCGGACGACGGGGCCGGCCGGAGCCGGCCCGGCGACGACGAGACGGGCGCCGCGGCGGGCGGCCCGGACGACGCTCAGCCAGGCGATCGGATGGTCGCGGGGCAGGTCGACGTTCCAGGCCAGGACGGTCTCGCAGGCTTCGAGCCCGGCCAGGCGCCTTTCCGCCGGAGGATCGAAGCCGAGGCGGACGGCGAAGGCGTCGAGGGCCGCGTCGATGTCCTCGGCCGGGGCCGCCGCCGTCGCCCGCGTTCCGAGCAGCTCGCGGCCGAACCGGAGAAAAACGTAGGCGTCCTCGAGCGGGACCTGGGCCGGATAGACGAGCGCCGCACGTCCGGCCGCCCGCAGCCCGGCGGCGGCGCGGTCGAGCGCGGCCTCCAGGGCCACCGGCTCGAGCTTCCCGTCCTTGCGGACGCGCGGCTCCATGATCCGTCCCGTCCCGGCGGCGGCGCCGCGCACGAGGAAGCGGCCCTTGACGCAGGCCTGGCCGCGGTTGGGCTCGGCCGCGGCCGGACGGGCGTCGACGATGCCGCCGTCCCTGAGCCGGAGCGTCAGAACGCAGCCCTGCCCGCAGAACGGGCAGACGATCCCGGCCGTGCCGCCGGCCGCCGGCTGCGGCCGGACCGCCCGTTCCACCAGCGCCCCGGTCGGGCAGACGTCGACGCAGGCGCCGCAGAACCGGCAGCCGGAATCGAGCAGGGGCCGGCCCAGGGCCGTGCCCACCTCGGTCCGGCCGCCGCGGTGGACGAACGACAGGACGGCTGCGCCGCGGACCTCCTCGCAGACGCGGATGCAGCGGCCGCAGAGGATGCAGAGGTTGTAGTCGCGGTCGAAGAACGGGTCCTCCTTGTGGACGTCGAGGTTGCGGTAGGACGCCGGCTGCTCGACCCGCTCCAGGCCGACCTCGGCGGCGACCCGCTGGAGCTCGCAGCCGCCGTTCTCCGGGCAGAGGACGCAGCCGGTCACCTCGCCGGTCTTGCGGATGGTGGACTTGAGGTCGTCGCAGGTCTTCTTCTCCGAACAGATCAGGCAGGCGTACGGATGCTGGGCCAGGATGAGCTCGAGGACCTTCCGGCGCAGGGCCGCGATCTCGGGCGTTTGCGTCCGCACGACCTGGCCCTCGGCGGCCGGCGTGGCGCAGGCCGGCGCGTAGTCCCGGCGGCCTTCGATCTCGACGAGGCAGATGCGGCAGCCGGCGAAGGGCTCGAGGCCGGGGTGGTCGCAGAGGGACGGGACGGGGATGCCGGCGCCCCGGGCGGCCTCGAGGATGGTCGCCCCGTCGCGGCAGACGACATCGCGGCCGTCGATCGTCAGCTTCACCGGTCCTCTCCCCACGGCGCCGTCTCGGCGGCCCGGGCCGCGGCCCGGGCCGGCGTAACCTTGCGCACGGCGCCGACCTTGGCCGGGCAGGCGGCCAGGCAAAGGCCGCACTTGATGCAGGCGGCCTGGTCGATGACGTGGACGCTTTTGGCCTGGCCGGAGACGGCCCCGGCCGGGCAGGCCTTCCTGCAGAGCTGGCAGCCGACGCACTTCTCCGGGTCGATGGCGAAGGCTATGAGGGCCTTGCAGACCAGAGCCGGGCAGCGCTTGTCGAGGACGTGGGCCTCGTACTCGTCCCGGAAATAGCGCATCGTCGACAGGATGGGGTTGGGCGCCGTCTGCCCCAGGCCGCAGAGGGAAGCCCGCTTGACGGTCTCGGCCAGGGACTCGAGCCGGACGAGATCGCCGGGCGTGCCGTTCCCGGCGGTGATCTTGGCCAGGAGGCGGGCCATGGCCCCGGTCCCGGCCCGGCAGGGGGCGCACTTGCCGCAGGACTCTTCCTCGGCGAAGCGCAGGAAGTACAGGGCGATGTCCACCATGCAGGTGTCCTCGTCCATGACGATCATGCCGCCGGAGCCCATCATGCTCCCGGCCGCCTTGAGGCTCTCGTAATCGACGGAAATGTCGAGGCGGGAGGCCGGGATGCAGCCGCCCGAGGGGCCGCCGATCTGGACGGCCTTGACCGCCCGGCCGCCGGGGACGCCGCCGCCGATCTTCTCGACGATCTCGCGGAGCGAGATGCCCATGGGCACCTCGACCAGCCCGGTGTTGGCGATCTTGCCGACCAGGGAGAAGATCTTGGTGCCTTTGCTGGCGGCCGTGCCCAGGCCGGAGAACCACTCCGGCCCGCGGAGGACGATCGGCGGAACGTTGGCCCAGGTCTCGACGTTGTTGATGACCGTGGGCCGGCCCCAGAGGCCGCGCTCGACGGGGTAAGGAGGACGCTGGCGGGGATAGGCCCGGCCGCCCTCGATCGAGGCCAGCAGGGCCGTCTCCTCGCCGGAGACGAAGGCCCCGGCGCCGCGGACGATCTCCAGGTCGAAATCGAAGCCGGAGCCGAGGATGTCCCGGCCGAGCAGGCCGCGCTCGCGGGCCTGGTCCAGGGCCAGGCCGACGCGGGCCACGGCCAGCGGGTACTCGTTGCGGATATAAAGGAAGCCGCGGGCCGCGCCGACCGCCCGGGCCCCGATGATCAGGCCCTCGATGACCGCGTGCGGGTCGCTCTCGAGGACGGAGCGGTCCATGAAGGCGCCCGGGTCGCCTTCGTCGCCGTTGCAGACGACGTACTTCGGCGAGCCCGGCCTGGCGGCGCAGGCGGCCCATTTCATCCCAGTGGGAAAGCCGGCTCCGCCGCGGCCGCGCAGGCCCGAGGCCGTGACGGCGGCGACGATGGAGGCAGGGGTCATCCCGGTCAGGGCCCGGGCCAGGGCCTGGTAGCCGTCGAAGGCGATGTACTCCTCGATCTTCTCCGGGTCGATGCGGCCGCGGTTGCGCAGGACGACCAGCCGCTGGTGCTTGAAGAACTCGAGGTCCGCCATCTTCGGGACGGTCCTGTCCTCGGCTGGCGGGACGTACATCAGATCCCGGACCGGCCGGCCCTGGATCAGGTGCTCCTCGATGAGGCGGGGCGCGTCCTCCGGCTTGAGGCGCTGGTAGAACACGCCGTCCGGCTGGATGATGACGATCGGGCCGCGCTGGCAGAAGGCGCTGCAGCCCGTGGGGACGACCAGGAATTCCTTGTCCAGGCCGCGGCGGCGGATCTCCTCTTCGAGGGCCCGCCGGACCTCGAAGGCGCCGCAGGAAACGCAACCCGTCCCGGCGCAGACGAGGAGACGGGCCCGGTAGGTCGTCACGCCTTCCCGGCCTCCTCCGCTTCGGCCAGGACGGCCCCGACCTTGGCCTCGGTCATCCGGGCGTGGTAGCGGCCGTCGACGACCGCCAGGGGAGCCAGGGCGCAGGCTCCCAGGCAGTTCACCCGTTCGAGCGTGTAAGCCCCATCCGGCGTCGTCTGGCCGGCGCCGACGCCGAGCCGGCGCTCGAAGCCCTCGAGCACGGCCTGGCCGCCGCGGACGTGGCAGGCCGTTCCCAGGCAGACGACGCAGGTGTGCCGGCCCTGCGGCCGGAGGCTGAAGGATCTATAGAAGGTGGCCACGCCGTAGACCTGGACGAGCGGCACGCCGAGGTCGGCCGCGACGCGCTCGAGGGCCTCGGGCGGAAGCCAGTGGAATCGGTCCTGGATGTCCTGAAGGACCTGGATCAGGGCCTGCCGGCGGCCCCGATACTTCGCCGTCAGGGCCTCGAGCTCGCTCGTCGGCGGCCGCATGCGG
This sequence comes from Acidobacteriota bacterium, assembly GCA_022711665.1. Lineage (GTDB taxonomy): Bacteria > Acidobacteriota > Aminicenantia > Aminicenantales > Saccharicenantaceae > RBG-16-66-30. The sequence goes on from JAKLEN010000003.1 coordinate 31,700, forward strand.
GCATTATATTCGCCGGGCGGCCGCAAGGCAAAAGTTTTTTCCGGTCAGAGGATCGGCAGGTAGCGGCGGATCTCGAAGTCGCTGACCTGCTTGTCGAACTCGCCCGAGACGTTGCGGCCGTATTCCTCGACCTCTTTGAGCTTGTTGGCCACGAGCTTGGCGAAGATGTGATCGCCCAGGGCGTCCTTGACCACGGCGCTCTTCTCCATGACCCGCACGGCCTCCTCCAGGTCCCTCGGCAGGAGCCGGATATCGAACTTCCTCTGGCGGGCGCCGCTCATGCGGTAGATATTTTCCTCGACGGGATCGACGAGCTCGTACTTCTTCCTGATGCCCTCGGCCCCGGCGGCCAGCATGACGGCGAAGGTCAGGTAGATGTTGCAGGCCGGATCGGCGGCCCGCAGCTCGATGCGCGTCGCCTGCTCCTTGCCCGGCTGGTATTCGGGGACGCGGATGTAGGCCGACCGGTTGCGCTGGCCCCAGGCGACGTAAACGGGGGCCTCGTAGCCCTCGATGAGGCGCTTGTAGGAGTTGACCCACTGGCTCAGGACCGCCGAGATCTCCCGGGCGTGGGTCATCAGCCCGGCCATGTACCTCTGGGCCAGTAGCGAGAGATGGTACGGCCCGTTCTTTTCGAAGAAGAGGTTCCGGCCGCCGCGCCAGAGCGACTGGTGGACGTGCATGCCGCTGCCGTTCTGGCCGTTGACGGGCTTGGGCATGAACGTGGCGTACAGGCCGTGCATGCGGCAGACCTTCTTGACCATGTAGCGGAAGATCATGGCCGTGTCGGCCGCCTCCACGGCCTCGAGATAGCGGAGATCGATCTCGTGCTGGCTGGGGGCCGTTTCGTGGTGGTCGTATTCCGTGGTGACGCCCATGCGGTGGAGGAGGAGCTGGATCTCCTTGCGGACCTCGCCGTGCCGGCCGCTGAAGAAATAGCCGCCGGCGTCGGTCGGCTCCGGCGCCTCGCTCGAGGGGAAGATAAAGAACTCGAGCTCGGGCCCGCACTTGAGGTCCTCGACCCCCAGCTCCTTGCGGGTCCGGGCCAGGACCCGTTTCAGGGCGGCCCGGCTGTCCCCGGCATAGACCGTCCCGTCGGGCATGAGGATGTCCCCGAACATGACCGCTTCGCGCCAGCGGATGTCCGGGTCGAAGCCCTCGTAGGTCCAGGGCAGGACCCGGAAGGTCCGCGGGTCGGGCTTGATGACCAGGTCGGATTCCTCGATGCGGACGAAGCCGGCGATCGACGAGCCGTCGAAGCCCTTGCCTTCCTTGAAGGCCGCGGCCAGCTCCGAGGCCGGGATGGTGAAGTCCATCTGCCGCCCCAGGATGTCCGGGAAGATCAACCGGATGAAGCGGATGTCGCTGGCCGGGTCGCGGATGACGGACAGGACGTCCTTTTCGTCCCTCGTTCCGAAGGCCTTGAAAGTCTTGGGGCTGGTTGTGGCGGTCATGCTGTCTCCTCGCTCGCCCGGCCGGCCGGGCATATTTCTTTGTCAGATAATAAAGACAAAATCATAACGAATGTCAATATATTTTAAATAAATATTTACATTCGGCTCGAAGGGTGTTATTCTGGCCGATAATTGGAGGTGCCGGCCATGATCGACGAGCTGGATCGCAAGATCGTTCGGGCCCTCAACGCCAACGCCCGGAAGAGCTTCCGGGTGGTTGCCAAGGAGGTCGGGACCTCGGTCACGGCCGTCATCCGCACGGTCAAGAAGCTCGAGGCGGCCGGGGCGATCGGGGGCTACGTCCCCGTCGTCGATCCGGAGTACTTCGGCTTCAGCCTGGCGGCCGTCGTGGCCGTCCGCATCTCGAAGGGGCGGCTCATCGAGACCCAGAAGAGGATCGCCCAGGACCCCCATGTCGCCGCGGTCTACGACGTCACCGGCGAGTGGGACTCGTTCATCGTCGGGCGCTTCAGCGACCGCGAGGACCTCAATGGCTTCATCAAGGGGCTGCTGGCCCTGCCGCACGTCGACCGGACGGTCACCCACATCGTCCTGAACGTCGTCAAGGAAGAAAGCCGCCTCCCGGTGTGACGCACCGTCCGTCCTTGACAGATTCCGGTGTTGTGCCATAATCGATTTTTCCAGAGAGGACAGGAGCAGGCGATGGTCAAAATCATCCATTCTCCGATCGGTCACCATTATATCGTCGAGGCCTCCGGCTGCGACCCGAAGATCATCGGTAGCGTCGAGAAGGTCCAGCAGATCCTCGTCCGGGCGGCCGAGATCGCCGGGGCCCACGTCTGGTCCATCTCCTTCAGCAAGTTCCCGCCGGCGGGCGTCAGCGGGGTCGTCGTCATCTCCGAGTCCCACATCTCGACCCACACCTGGCCCGAGATGGGCTATGCCGCCCTGGACATCTACACCTGCGGCGCCAACACCAAGCCGGACAAGGCCGTCATCTACGCCGTGGAGGAGTTCGGGGCGGAGACATCCCATATCACTGAGATCACCCGCGGCATCGACGAGGGCGACGCAGTCTTCTACCACAGCTTCATCACCTGGGAGGAGCACCTGAAGAAGACGGCGCCCAAGAAGGACCGCGAGAAGGACAAGGCCTGAGGGGTCGGCGGTGGTCGTCGAATTCAGCGTCGTGCCTATCGGCCGGGGAGAGGAGCTGGCCCAGTCCGTGGCCGGAATCCTGGACCTGATCGACCGGAGCGGGCTGCCGTACCAGCTGACGGCCATGGGCACCCTGGTCGAGGGGGACTGGGACGAGGTCATGGGCCTGGTCCGCCGCTGTCACGAGGCCATGGCGGGAGGATCCGGCCGGGTCTACACCCACATCACGATCGACGACCGGCCCGGGGCTTCGGGACGGATCGCCGGCAAGGTCCGGGACGTCGAAAAGGTCCTGGGCCGCTCCCTGCGGAAATAGCGGGCTTCTTTCTGTAAATTTTTTTAACATTCCGTAAACCGCCCCTTCGCTTTCCAGGCAGGGGTCCGGCCGGACGCAGCCTCCCTTCCCGGGTCCGCCCGGCCCTATCCTTGGCACAAAATCGGCTTTTAAGGTAGTTAAGACATCTATGATGCTATAATGAGGCAGCCGTGAGAAAAGGGGTCCTCGGGGTCCTGCTGCTGACGTTGCTTCTCCGGCCGGGCCCGGCCGCCGCTCAAACCGGGCCCGTCGAGACGGCCGCGGCCTTCATCGGCCGGCTCCAGGAGATGCTCCGGGCCCGGGCCTTCGCTGATTATGTGGCCGTCTTCCGGTCCGAGCTGCGGGCCGCCGAAAAGAGCCGGATCGGAGTTCTCTTCGGCGACATGGAGATGACCGGAGTGACCCTGCGCCCGGCCGGCGTCAGCTCCGGCCCCTCCGGTCCGACCCGCGTCTTCGTCCAGGCCTTTTTCGAGAACGAGCGATCGGCCGTCATGGAGTCCTGGACCCTGGCCTTGGAGAACAGGGACGGCGCCTGGTCCGTGGCCGGGCTCGACGTCAGCGGATCGACGACTAGGCTGTACAAGGTCCTCGTCCCGGGCGAGCGGGAGGTCCGGGCCGGCCTGGTGGAGATCACCCACGCCGATGTGCGGTTCACCTTCAAGGACGCGGCCGTCTTCTACGACAACCTGCCCGGCATCGAGACGGCCCTGGTGGTCGTCGGCCGGGGCCGGGTCGCCTTCACGCCGAGCGACGCCAACGAGCGCCATCAGCTCCAGATCCTCTACAGGAAGGATCGCATCGAGGACGACATAGAGAGCCTCTTCATCCGCTGCTCCTCGGACTTCTTCGCCTCGAACGTCGCCGTCCAGCCCGATCCGGCCGGCCGGGCCGTGTCGGCCGCGGAGCGCGGCCAGGCCGCGGCCGTCTTCAACCGCGGCTATCCGCGGTCGTTCACCATCGAGACCTCGCACGACGGCCAGCGGCTGTCGTACCTGCCCCATGGCGACGAGACGTCCATGGAATTCCAGTCCCGCCGGGCCGGCGAGATGGTCTATATCTATTCCCCGTTCGCCGGGGAGGAGGTCAGCCTCTATGACCGGGCCCGGCAGCGGATCGTCTGCCTCTACAGCCCGCAGGGGACCGATGAGCCGCCCCTGAAGCGGATGGCCCTGTCGTTCGAGGAGCGGTACGACATCACCGATTACGCCCTCGACCTCCGGCTGTCCCCGGCCACCTTCGACCTGGCGGGCCGGGCCCGCGTCGAGGTCCTGTCCCGGGTCAACGCTCTCGACAGCCTGAAGCTGCGCTTCAGCCCGGCCTTCGAGATAGTCGGCATCGCCGACGCCGAGGGGCGCGACCTCTTTTATACGGTCGACCGCCTCCGCGGGCTGCTCTATGTCTATCTCGCCGTCCCGCCGGCGGCCGGGGGCCGGACGACCTTCGAGGTGTCCTACCGCGGCCGGATGCGGCCGGTGCCGCCGACGACCGACGCCATCGTCCAGGCCGGGCTCGACGAGCGCCTCCGCTTCCGGCCGCGCTACGACACGTTCTTCTACAGCCAGGCCGGCGCCTGGTACCCGGCGCCCCCGGACGAGGATTATTTCCAGGCCCGACTGACGGTCCGCGTCCCGGCGTCCTACCAGTGCGTCGCCACGGGGGACCTGGAGTCCCGGAGGCGGGAGGCCTCCGAGGAAGCCCCGGACCGGCCCGGCGACGCCGTCTACAGCTTCGTCTCCCGGGCCCCGGTTAAGTACCTGTCCTTCATCGTCGGCAAGTTCGACCAGCGGACGTTCCCGGGCGGTCCGGTGCCCATCGAGGTCTCGGTCTCGTCGGAGGTCATGGATTCGCGGCCGTCCCTGGCCGGGCAGGCGGCCCGCATCCTCGAGTTCTACAGCCGGGCCTTCGGCCCTTACCCCTACGACAAGCTGGGCCTGGTCCTCCGCCTCTGGCCCGTCCTCGGCGGCCATAGCCCGGCCTCGTTCATCGTCATCAACGACGTGCCCTGGCTCGGCGAGTTCGGCTTCCCCCGGCGGCCGGACAATCCCGTCGACCTGTCGGCCTGGGACGGCTACTTCCTGGCCCACGAGATCGCCCACCAGTGGTGGGGCCACGGCGTGTCCGTGGACACCTACAAGGACCAGTGGCTGAGCGAGGGCCTGGCCCAGTACGCCGCGGCCTCCTATCTGCGTCAAACGCTCGGCCCGGCCGGATTCGCGGCCGTCCTGCGGAAGTTCGCCCGCTGGGCCGAAAAAAAGTCCGCCCGCGGCCCGATCCTCATGGGCTCGCGGCTGAGCTATTTCGATTTCACTGCCTACCAGGCCGTCGTCTACGACAAGGCCGCCCTGGTCCTGTTCATGCTCGAGGACCTCATCGGCCGGGATAAGTTCGAGGCCGGGCTGCGCGCTTTCTTCGAGGCCCACAGGTTCCGGCCCGCCCGGACGGGCGAGTTCAGGGCGGCCATGGAAGCGGTCTCCGGCCGCGGCCTGGAGGATTTCTTCCAGGGCTGGTTCTCTTCCTGGGAGCTGCCCGACGTCCGGACGGCCTGGACGGCGACCGCCGTCGAAGGCGGGGCGCGCCTCGATATCCGGGTGACCCAGATCAAGGGCCGCTTCATCTTCCCCTTATGGGTCGAATGGACCCGGGGCCAGGACAAGGGCCGGGAGCTCATCGTCGTGGACGAGGCCTCCGAGACGGCCAGCCTGGTCCTGCCGGTCCGGCCGACCCAGGTCCGGATCAACCCGGACAAGGCCGTGCCGGGGAGGTTCTCCTCGAACTAGGACGGATAGCTCGTCGCGTCGATCCCCAGGCGCTTGATCATCTCGTTGAGGGTCGTCGGCTTGACCCCGAGCAGCTTGGCGGCCTTGTTCTGGATCCCCTTCGTCTTGTGCAGCGCGGCCAGGATGATCTTTTTCTGGAAGGCCTGGGTCCGTTCGCGCAGGTCGAGCGATTCCTCGGCGGCGATAAGGGCCTCGTCGTCGACGCCGCCCTGCTTCAGCAGGAAAGGCGGCAGGGAGGACCGGGTGATGACCGGGGACCGGGACAGGACGACGGCCCGCTCGACCAGGTTCTCGAGCTCGCGTACGTTGCCCGGCCAGCTGTGGGCGTCGAGGATCTCCAGGACGTCCTCGCTCACGCCCTCGACGTCCTTGCGGTTCTCCCGGGCGTAGACCTCGACGAAGTGCTTGACCAGGAGGGGGATGTCCTCCTTGCGGACCCGCAGCGGCGGGATCTCGATCTTGATGACGTTGAGGCGGTAGAAGAGGTCCTGGCGGAAGGTCTTCTGGGCGATGAGCTCCTCGATGTCGGTGTTGGTGGCCGCCAGGATGCGGACATCGACCTTGATCGTCTGGGTCCCGCCCAGGCGCATGAACTCCTTCTCCTGCATGACCCGCAGGAGCTTGGCCTGGGTCTCGAGGCTGATCGAGGAGATCTCGTCGAAGAAGATGGTGCCCTTGTCGGCGGCCTCGAAGAGGCCCTTCTTCAGGGCCACGGCGCCGGTGAAGGCGCCCTTGACGTGGCCGAAGAGGTGGCTCTCCAGCAGGTCCGGCGGCAGCGATCCGCTGTTGACCGTGATGAAGGGCGCGTCGGCCCGGTTCGAGTTCATGTGGATGGCCCGGGCCACCAGCTCCTTGCCGGTGCCGCTCTCGCCCTGGAGGAGGATGGTGCTCCGCGTCGGGGCGGCCGCCTTGACCAGCTCGAAGACTGCCTGCATGGCCTGGCTCTTGCCGATGATGTTGGCGAAGCCGAAGCGCTGACGCAGCTCGCCCTTGAGGCGGACGTTCTCGTCCTGGAGGCGCTTGTGGGCCACGGCCTTCTCCAGGACGCGGAGGAGGTCGTCGTGCTTGAACGGTTTCTGAACGTAGTCCAGGGCGCCTATCTTCATGGCCTCGATGGCCGATTCGACCGAGCCGTAGGCCGTTATGATGATGACCGCGGCCAGGGGGTCGAGCCGCTTGATCCGGCGCAGGACCTCGAGGCCGTCCAGGCCGGGCATGAGCAGGTCGAGCAGGATGACGTCGAACGACGCCGACGGGAACTTTTCCAGGGCCTCCTCGCCCGAGGCCGAGAGCTCGACCTCGTAGCCCTCGGAGGTCAGGAGCTGGGTCAGGACGTCGCGGATGACCGGCTCGTCGTCGATGATGTGGATGATGCCTTTGGTGCTCATGGCGCGGTCCTCGGGCCGGCCGGGGCGGGCGGCGGGCCGCCGGCCGGCAGGCTGATGGTGAACGTGGAGCCGCGGCCGGCCTCGCTCTCGACTTCGATGCGGCCGTTGTGCTCCTTGACGATGGCGTAGCTGATGGACAGGCCAAGCCCGGTGCCCTTGCCCACCCCCTTGGTCGTGAAGAAGGGATCGAAGATGCGGGAACGGATCTCCGGCCGGATGCCCGTGCCGGTGTCGGAGATGCGGACGACGTTGTTCCCGTCCTCGTGGGTCAGGCCGATCCGCAGCTCGCCCCCGCCGGGCATGGCGTCCAGGGCGTTGAGGATGATGTTGATGAAGACCTGCTGCAGCCGCTCGCCCTGGGCGTAGATGGGGGGCACGTCGGCCAGGTCGAGGGCCAGGCGGATGTTCATGTTCTTGAGCTTGTAATCGATGAGTGACAGGATCTCCCCGAGGCTCTGCTTGAGATCGACGGGCTGGAAGGCGGCTTCGGCCGGGCTGCGGGCGAAGGCCAGGAGGTTCTTGATGATCTTGGCCACCCTGTCGGTCTGGGCCTCGACCTTCTCCAGGATCTGGGCGTAATGGGAGTCGGTCAGCTTCTTCTGGAGCATCTGGATATAGCTGGAGATGCCGGTCAGGGGGGTGTTGATCTCGTGGGCCACGCCGGCCGAGAGCAGGCCGATCGAGGCCAGCTTCTCCGAGGTCAGCAGCTGCTGCTGCAGGCGGATCTTGTCGGTGATGTCCTCGAAGACGATGATCGTGCCGTAGGCCCGCAGGGCGTTGTCGAGCAGCGGCGTCCGGGCGATGTCGAAGACCTTGAGGCCGGCGGCCGTCTCCAGCGGGATCTCGCTCATGAGGCGGAAATCCGGCTGGCCCTCGCCCGGGAAGACGGCGCCGAAGGCGGCCGGGCCGAGGACGTCCTGGAGACGCCGGCCCAGGGCCGCCTCCTTGCGCAGCCCCAGCTGGTCCTCGAGGACCCGGTTCCAGCCGATGACCAGCCCGGCTTCGTCGATGACCGAGACGCCCACGGTCAGGCTCTCGATGATGTTCTCGCTGTAGTCCTTGAGCCGCTGCATCTCCATGGCCCGCACGGTCTCGCGCCCGTAGAAGTCGGCGTTCTCCAGGGCCAGGGCGGCCGGCGCGGAGATGGCCGTCAGCAGCTCCCAGTCCTCCCGCGAGAAGTAGGAGCCGTCCTGCTTCCGGCCCATGGCCAGGAAGCCGACGACCTTGTCCTCGACCCGCAGGGGCAGGACGTGGAAGAAGCCCGAGGCCGAGAGCTTCTCCATGGCCGCCCGGGCCGGCTCCGATTCGGAGGCGGCGATGAAGCCGACGGAGTCGCGCTCCCGGAGCGCCCGGGCCAGCCATTCGTCGACGACGATCGGGCCGCCGGCCTCGGCTCCCTCGCCCCGGGTCCGGAGGGCCTTGAACGCGCGGCCGTCGCCTTCCTCGGCCAGGAAGAGGGCCAGGCGCTTGAGGCTGAGGGCGTTGGCGATGGCCTCGAGGAGCGAGCCGGCCAGCTTGCCCAGGTCCCGCTCCCGGTTGAGATCGCGGGTGATCGACAAGAGCGTTTTGCGGTACTCGTAGCTCCTCTTGTAGATGGCCCGGTCGAGGAGGGCCTGGAACATCCGTTTGAGCGGGGTGAACAGGGTCGCGCTCAGGACGATGGCCAGGGCGCCGAGGACGATGGCGTTGAGGCGGTTCTCGGAGAACAGGCGCGTCCGCGCGCTGACGAAGAAGTAGAGGCTGGCGATGACAAAGAAGGAGAAGATCAGCACGGCCGCCTTCTTGAGGAAGACCTCGATGTCGACCAGGCGGTAGCGCGAGATGGAATACGAGAAGACGAGGGGGATGAGGGCCTGGAGCAGCACCGTCAGCTCGGCCCCCGTGGACGGCCGCCCGCCGAGAACGAAGGGGACGATGTAGAAGGCCGTCGAGGGCACGATGGCCGCGCCCAGCCCGTAGACGACGATGCGAAGCTGCTTCTTGAGCAGGATGTTCGGCGCCCGGCGGGTGCTGTGGACGAGGACGAGGAGCGTGATCAGGCCGAGGGCGGCGAAGTGGAGCAGCTCGAGGCGCTCGAGGACGTCCTGGGCGCGGATGACGGCCCCTTCGCTCCAGGGCCGGGGGAAGGGGGAATGCATCCGGACACGGACCAGCAGGAGCGCCGCGGCCGGGGCGTAGATGGCCAGGGCCAGCCCGGGCCGGCTCTTCAGCAGGCGCTTGCGCACCGGGAAGATCGCGAAATAGTGGAGGAGGAGCGGCGGAAAGGCCAGGAAGCCGATCTTATCGAGGGCGTAGAAGACGCAGTCCAGGGCGGTCAGCTCGCCGGTCGGCGAGAAGATCATGAAGGAGGAGAAGGCGAAGACGAGCAGGTAGAAGAAGACATAGGGGAGGGACAGCAGGCCGCGGGAATTGAAATAGACGAGGAAGCCGATGACCAGCGTCGTCAGGCCGACGAGGACGAGATAATAGTAGATGGGATTGGGGGCCTTCCGCTGGGGATAGAAGGTCGGGTATATCTGCATCCCTTCCTTGTTGATGTCGTAGGACACGCTCTGGTCCGTGGCCGCGGCCTGCCAGAGGGCCTTGAGGACGTCGCTCTTGGTCCTCACCGGGACCTTGTTGATGGCCGTGAGGACGTCGCCCCTGCGGATGCCGGCCCGCAGGAAGGCCTCGCTCTCGGGATCGACCCGGATGGCCCGCAGGCCGTTCTCGCCGGCCCGCCAGGTGACGCCGTCCGTGACGTCGCGCCAATCGGCCTTGCGCAGGACGTTCAGCGTGCCCAGGGCCAGGATGGCCAGGGCCGGGACGAGGACGAAGACGACCGTTTTCTTCATCGGCATCCAAAAAATTGAATCCGGTTCATAAAAAAAATTACCTTAGTCGAGAACGTGCCGGGATCCCGAGCGGATGGCCCAGGCTACCGGTCCCTGGCCGAGCATGCGCCGGGCCGCCGGATCGTCTTTGAGACCGAGAGGATGGGTGCTGCGGGACAGGAAGCCGCTCATGTAATCGTAGCTGGGCTTTTGGACCTCGCGGGGCGGCGGCTCCTGCCCTGTCGTCTGAGCGCCCGGCCCGGTTCCCAGGGGGGCGAAGGCCAGGGAGAAGACAAGCCCGGCCGCGAGGCCGGCCCAGACCCATCGGCTTCCTTTCACGGCCTCATAGTTATTCTTTCTCCCCCTGTTTGTCAATATCGCCGGCGCCGCTCCAGGCGGTCCCGGGGCCCGGCCGGCGTCCCCCCGGCCTCGATTGACAATAATTGCGCCCTGGAATAGATTATGGAAGCTGTCCAGGGCGGATTTTTGCCAAGATGCCGTACTTTCTCTGCCGTATAGCCGGCGAGGACGGCCGGGTCGAGAACCGGTCGGTCCTGGCCATGACGTCCCAGGAGTGCCGCCAGGCCTTCGAATCTCAGGGCCTGCTGGTGCTCTCGGTCCGGCGGGACTGGAACCGGCTCGGCAACCTGGGCCTGACCCGGCGCAAGATCAAGGACCGGGACATCATCCTTTTCAACCAGGAGCTGGTGGCCATGATCAAGGCCGGCTACCCGCTTCTCAAGAGCCTCGAGTCCATCGCCAACCGGGTCAAGAACGACCACCTCCGCGAGATCCTGAACGAGGTTGCCGGCGAGGTCCGGAGGGGCAAGGCCCTGTCCGAGTCCTTCCAGCCCTACGAGAAGATCTTCTCCCCGGTCTACACGGCCAGCCTGATGGCCGGCGAGAAGGGCGGCAACCTGCCGGCCTCCATCGGCCGCTACGTCCAGTACACCAAAATGGTCAGCCAGACCCGGGCCCGGATCAAGTCGGCCATGACCTATCCGACGATTCTCATCGTCTTCTCCTTCGTCCTGATGGGCCTGCTGATGAACTTCGTCATCCCGAAGTTCGCCGATTTTTACCGCAGCTACCAGTCCGAGCTGCCCGGCATCACCAAGTTCATCATGGCCGTGGCCACGGGCCTGAGCCGCTCCTGGTTCGTCCTCCTGGCCCTGGTCCTGGCGGCGGTCGCGGCCGTGGCCCGGCTGCGGCGCCGGCCGGATTTCCGCGAGCGGCTGGACCGCTTCAAGCTGCGCGTGCCCTTCGGCCGGGTCATCTGGCGCGAGTCCGGTGTCAGCCTGTTCAGCCGGACCCTGGGCCTGCTCCTCGAGGCCGGCATCCCGCTGCTCTCCTCGGTCGGCATCGCCATCCAGGCCATCCCCAACGCCTGGATGGTCCGCCGGCTGGCCGGCGTCCCCGAGCGCATCAAGAACGGCGAGGGCCTGTCCGACTCCGTGGCCCAGGCGGGGGAGTTCCCCGACCTGGCCCTGGACATGGTCCGCATCGGCGAGAGCTCGGCCAACCTGCCGGGCATGCTGGCCGATATGGCCGATTTTTACGACGACCGGGTTCGTGGTAAAATCGAGACGCTGGTCACGCTGATCGAACCGGTGGTCATCATCGGCATGGGGCTCGTTGTGGCAACGATGCTCCTGTCGGTTTACGTGCCCATTTTCAACATCATACGGATCGCCCGGTGACCGGGCGGAAGGCGAGGACCGTGAGCAAGGAACGCGCCGAGGCGGCCAACGAGAGGGACGTCCGGGCCCTGGCCGAGCGCTACCGCATCCCCTACATCGACCTCGAGAGCGAGCGCCTGGACCGCGACCTCATCCAGTCCTTCCCCGTCGAGTTCATCCACCGCCTGTCGTTCGTTCCCCTGGGAGAGGAGAACGGCGTCATGAAGATCGCCGTCGCCGACCCCTCGGACCTGGCCGCAGTCGACGCCATCGAGGCCTTCCTCGGCCGGAAGGTCAAGGTCTTCGCCGCCTCCAGGCGGGCCATCCTCGAGGCCCTGCGCAAGAGCGAGACGGCCCTGCAGGTCCTCCGCGACGTGACCGAGGGCTTCGTCACCCAGGTCGTCGAGCGCGACAGCGGCGAGGAAGAGGACGTCATCTCCATCGAGAAGCTGGCCGACCAGGACGGCTCGATCATCAAGCTCGTCAACACCATCATCTTCACGGCCGTCCAGAAGCGGGCCAGCGACATCCACATCGAATCCAAGGACGAGGACGTCAAGATCAAGTTCCGCGTCGACGGCGTCCTGGGCGAGGCCATGGAGGCCATCGACAAGAAGTTCCAGTCGCCGATCATCTCCCGCATCAAGGTCATGTCCGACCTCGACATCGCCGAGCGCCGGGTGCCCCAGGACGGCCGCTTCCGGCTGAAGATCAAGGACAAGACCATCGATTTCCGCGTCTCCATCATGCCCTGCATCTACGGCGAGGACGCGGTCATCCGCATCCTGGACAAGGAGATGATCACCCAGGCCATCCGCGAGCTGCGCCTGGACGTCCTGGGCTTCTCCGACGAGATCCTGAAGAAGTTCCGCAAGTACATCGCCCAGCCCTACGGCATGGTCCTCGTCACCGGCCCGACCGGCAGCGGCAAGACGACCTCCCTCTACGCGGCTCTGACCGAGATCAAGTCGCCCGAGGACAAGATCGTGACCATCGAGGACCCGGTCGAGTACCAGGTCGACGGCATCACCCAGATCCCGGTCAACGAGAAGAAGGGGCTGACCTTCGCCCGCGGCCTGCGGTCCATCCTGCGCCACGACCCGGACAAGATCATGGTCGGCGAGATCCGCGACCCGGAGACGGCCCAGATCGCCATCCAGTCCGCCCTGACCGGCCACCTCGTCTTCACGACCGTCCACGCCAACAACGTCTTCGACGTCATCGGCCGCTTCCTGCACATGCAGGTCGACCCCTACAGCTTCATCTCCGCCCTCAACTGCATCCTGGCCCAGCGCCTGGTCCGGGTCCTCTGCCCGATCTGCAAGATGCCCGTCCGCTACGGCGCGGCGGCCCTGGCCGAATCCGGCCTCGATCCGGCCCGCTGCGCCGAAACGGTCTTCTACGAGCCCAAGGGCTGCCCCGAATGCGGCTTCACCGGCTACCAGGGCCGGACGGCCATCGCCGAGATCCTGGAGCTGTCCGACCCCATCCGCGAGCTCGTCCTCGAGAAAAGGCCCCTGTCGGAGGTCAAGAAGCGGGCCAAAGCCGAGGGCATGGTCTTCCTGCGCCAGGCCGGCATGGACAAGGTCCTGGCCGGCGTGACCGGCCTCAAGGACCTGAACAAAGTGACGTTCGTGGAGTGACCGAGTGACCATCGCCGGCCGGCTCAAGGCCCATTTCACCGAACGGCTCCTGCCGGACGCGGTCTTCCAGATCGCCCCCGGGCACCTCAGCGGCATCCGCGTCGGCCGCAGCGACGGCTCGCTCAAGGGCGGTTTCGTCCAGCCCTTCCGGGAGCGGCCGCTGGCGCCCTCGTTCGACCGGCCCAACATCGGCGATCCGGCCGCGCTCGAGGAGGCCATCGCCCAGGGCCAGAAGAACCTCCGGCTGTCGTCCGGCACGGCCGGCCTGCTCATCCCCGAGCCGTCGGTGCGCGTCTTCGTCCTGGCCGTGGACTCCTTCCCGGCCTCCCGCAAGGAGCGCGACGCCTTCCTCCGCTGGCGCATAGCCAGGCAGATGCCGCTCATCCCCGAGGACGCCCGGCTGGACTACGCCGTGACGCCCGGACGGGGGGCGCGAAAGGTCATCGCCGTTCTGGCCCGCCAGATGATCGTCTGGGAGTATGAAGCCCTGTTCGAGAAGGCCGGCTTCAAGCCGGTCCTGGTGGCTTCCCCGTCGCTGGCCCTGGTCAACCTGGTCCGCCGTAACGGCGGGGGGAACGGCGTCCTCTTCAATATCGAGGACGAGACGCTGACCGCCCTGGCCCTGGACGACGGCGGCTGGTCGCTCTACCGGCTGAAGGACATCGGCCGGCCCGGCGCGCTGCCCGCGGCCGAGCGCGAGGAGAACATCATCCGGGAGGCCGAGAACACCGTCCGCTTCCTCGAGGACCGGGACCGGTCCCGGGTCGAGGTTCTCTGGCTCCGCTGCGCCGCCGCGGCCGAGTTCGGCGCCATCCGGGAGCGGCTCCGGGAGCGGACCGGCCTGCCGGTCGAAACGCTCGACTACCGGGCCCCGGAAGCCTGGACCGACGCCCACAAGGCCCTCCTGGCGCCTTTGATCGGACAGATACTATGACCGGCAGCCCGCCTCTCAACCTGAACCTGGCCAGCCGGCCGCTTCGCAACCGGCGGCTCTACAGGACCTCGGTCCGGGCCCTCGCCGGCCTGCTCGCCGTCCTGGCCGTCCTGGCCGTTCTCGTCGTCCTGAAGACCGGCGGCGAGGCCTCCCGGCTCAAGGCCGCGAACGCCGGGACGCGCCGTCTCCAGGCCGAGGCCGGGCGTGAGGAGAAGCGCCTGCGGGCCGACGTCGACCGGGAGACGAAGCTCAGCCGGGACCGCGTCGACCTCGCGAACCGGCTCATCCGGCGCAAGATGTTCTCCTGGACCGGGCTCCTGACCGAGCTCGAGAAGGCCCTGCCCGGGCCGAGCTACATCAGCGCCCTGACCCCGAGCTTCACGCCCGAGGGGGCGGTGGCCCTGCAGATGCGGGTGACCTCGCGCAGCCTGGACGACCTCCTGGTCTTCCTCAACGGCCTGACGGCCGGCGGCTTCAAGGACGTCAAGGCCGGCGGCGAGCAGCGGAGCGACGACGGCCGTCTCATCGCGGAGATCTCGGCAACCTATGAACGCACTCTTTGATATGCTCGACGACCGGGAGCGCCGAACGCTCATCCGGCTCGGCCTGGCCGCGGTCCTGGCCCTGATCGTCCTGATCGTCCTCTTCGCCCGAGTCCGGGGGGGCCTCCTGAAGGAGCGGGCCGACTCGTTCCGCCTGAACGAGACGGCCCAGCGGACCGTCCAGGCCCGCGACAAAGCCAAGGCCGAATGGGCGCGCTGGGAGGATGCCGGCCGCGACCTGGCCGAGCTCCGGACCAGCTTCTTCTACGAGGAGGGCGCCGGCTTCCAGGCCCTGCGCCAGGACCTCGAGCGCCTCTTCGCCCAGGCCGGGACGTCCATCACCGACCTCGACTACGGCTACTCCGACATGGAGAAGGAGCAGGTCCGCAAGACGCTCATCACCTTCACCTACTCGGGGACCTATGCCGGGCTGAAGAAGCTCCTGGCCGTCCTGGAGTCCTTTCCCAAGTTCCTGGTCATCGAGAAGCTCGAGTTCCCGCGGACCGGCTCGGGCGGCGAGCGGCTGAACGCCAAGCTGACAGTGGCGGGGTATTATGGCATCTAGGAAGATCGGCGTCGCGTCCGCGCTCTGCGCCCTGGGCCTGGCCCTGGCCGCGTTCGCCTCTTCTGGCGGCCAGGCGGAGGCGGCCAAACCCCTGGTCCGCAGGGACCTGCTCGTCTTCGGCCCGTCCGAGCAGGCCCCGCCCCTGCGCGATATCTTCCGGCCCAAGTTCGCCGCCGCCCCGGCGGCCGATCTGCGCCCGGCCCGGGCCGCGGCCAAGCCCATCCCGGGCGCGCCGGCAGGCGAGACCGCGCCCGCCTTCGCCCTGAACATCAGCTACATCGGCGCCGTCAAGGCCGGCGGCCAGACGATCGCCCTCGTCCTGCGCGGCGGCCAGACCCTGTCGGTCAAGGAAGGCGAAGAGATCGCCCCCGGCTACAAGGTCATCAGCCTGACGGCCGAGGCCATCGTCGTCCAGGGCCCCGGCGGCGAAACCAAGACGTTCCCCAGGCAAGGAGACTGACCATGAAACGAAACGCGCTCGTCCCGATCGTGGTCCTCGTCCTCGCGGCCGGGGCCTGCCAGACCCTCAGCCTGGATTATCGTCAGGGCGTCAAGGCCGAGATGAACCAGAACTTCGAGGAAGCCGTCCGCCAATACCAGAAGGCGGCCCTCGAGCACCCGAACGACGCCACCTACCGCATCGCCCTCTTCCGGGCCCGGAACGCGGCCTGCCTCTTCTACCTCCAGGCCGCCCGGACCCTCGTCGAGCAGAACAAGAAGAAGGAAGCCGAGCTGAGCTACCGCAAGGCCCTGTTCTTCGATCCCCGGAACTACCGGGCGACGTCCGAGCTGCGGGCCCTGCTGGCCCCGCCGGAGAAGGCGGCCAAGAACGGCGAGAAGCTCGAGGGCCCGGTCCGGCTCAAGGGCTCCGGCGAGCCGCTCGAGCTGAGCTTCCGCAACGAGGTCTCGCTGCGCTCGATCTTCCAGACCCTGGGCCGCATGACCGGCGTCAACTTCCTCTACGACGACACCTTCCGCGACACCAACCTGGCCATCGACCTGACCGGCAAGGACCTGCAGCAGGCCATCAGCTTCCTCTGCGTCGCCAGCAAGAACTTCTCCCGGGTCATCGACGAGCGGACGGTCATCATCGTCCCCGACAACGTCCAGAAGCGGATGCAGTACGAGCTCAACGCCATCAAGACCTTCTACCTCTCCAATATCGACGCCAGCGACGTCCAGATGCGCCTGACCCAGATGGTCAAGACGATGTACAAGGTGCCGTCCATCCAGGTGGACAAGAACCTCAATACCGTCACCATCCGGGATACGCCGCAGGCCGTGGCCCTGGCCGAGAAGCTCCTCCGCATGTGGGACAAGTCCAAGGCCGAGGTCCAGATCGACATCGAGATCATGGAGGTCGACCGGGTCCGGGAGAAGAACTTCGGCATCGACGTCAGCAACGGCACCCTGGGCCTCCAGTTCCTGCCCGACACGGCCGACAGCGACGGCTACTTCCCGATCCGGAGCTCCGACGGGAGCTGGATCGATTTCGGGAACCTCCAGAACTACCAGATGACCGTGCCCACGGCGCTGGCCCAGATCATCTCCGGCGACTCGGACACCAAGATCATCGCCCAGCCGAAGATCCGCGGCCTGTCCGGGGAGAAGATCGAGTACATCGTCGGCCAGAAGGTGCCCATCGTCAATTCGCAGTTCGCGGCCTACGCCGCCGGCGGCGTCTCCAACGTCCCCATCACCAGCTACACCATGACCGATATCGGCATCACCATCAAGATGACGCCCAAGGTCCACCGGGAAGGGGAGGTCACCCTGGAGATCGAGATGGCCATCTCCTCGCTCGCCGGGACGGGCACGGCCGACATCCCGATCATCGCCAACCGGGAGGTCAAGAACACCGTCCGGCTGAAGGACGGCGAGACGAACCTGCTGGCCGGCCTGCTCCGCGACGAGGAGCGGGTCTCGATCGGCGGCGTCACCTGGCTCAAGGATATCCCGCTCCTGGGGAACCTCTTCGCCGCGACCAAGAAGGAGGTCCAGCAGACCGACGTCGTCCTGACGATCACGCCGCACATCATCCGCGACGTCGAGCTGACCGAGGAGGACGCCAAGCCCCTGTGGGTCGATCCCGACAATCTCTCCGGCGTCACCGGGGCCGGCGCCGCCGTGACCCCGCCCAACCCCCGGCAGGCCGCCGTCGAGGAGCCGGCCGAGCCCGAGGACACGGGCGCGAGCGGCGTCTATCTCTCCCCGGCCAGCTTCGAGGCGCCGCGCGAGCGCGAGTTCCGGATGAACGTCGAGCTCTCGAGCGAGCAGGAGATCGGCAACGCCTCCCTGGTCCTGACCTTCGATCCGCGCGTCCTCAAGCTCAAGGACGTCCTCGAGGGCGGCGGGCTGCGCCAGCTCGGCGAGAACGTCCCCTTCCTCAAGAGCATCAGCGGCGGGACCTGCACGATCGGGTTCTCCAGCCCGCCGGGCGGCCGCGGCTTCACGGGCCGCGGCGTCCTGGCGGTTCTCGTCTTCACGTCGGTCGGCCCGGGCCAGGCTTCGCTGGGATTCGCCAGCGCCTCGGCCGGGAGCCCCATGGGCCAGGCCGTCGTCCTGGAGACCGGCGAGGCGACCGTAAACATCCGCTAGCCCGGATCATTCATGAGATCGCTCGTGAATGGTCCGGCGTAGGCCCATGCTCCTCGTCCTGACCGGGCCCGTCCACGCTGGAAAAACCTCCTTTCTCGCCCGGGTCCTGCCTGGCTGGCGGGCGCGGGGCCTGGCCTGCGACGGCTTCCTCAGCCCGGCCGCGGCCGGCGGGGGCTACGACCTCCTCGAGATCGCCTCGGGGCGGCGCCGGCCCTACCTGCGCCGGGACGGGCAGGCCGGGGCCGAGCGCGTCGGGCCCTACGTCTTCGTCCCGGAGACGCTCGAACGGGCCCGGACGATCCTCCGCCAAGCCCGGCCCGGCGGCCTCCTGGTCGTCGACGAGGTAGGCCCGCTCGAGCTCGAGGGCGGCGGCCTGTGGCCGGCCCTCGGCGGCGCGCTCGCCGTCCGGACCGGCCACTCCCTCCTCGTTGTCCGCGAGGCCATCCTCGACGCCGCCGCCGCCCGCCTCGCGCCGGCGGCGCCCGCCGTCGTCGACGTCCGGGACCCGGCTGCCGGGGACCGCCTGGAAAGCCATCTCTTCGGAGCGGCGGAAATCCCATGACCCTCAAGATCAAGTTCTTCGCCTACTTCCGCGACCTCTTCGGCGCCCGCGAGCGGGACCTCGTCCTCGAGTCGGCCGCCACGGTCGGCGGCGTCCTGGAGGTCCTGACCGACACGCCGGAGCGCCGGGCCGAGGTCTTCGCCGGGGCCGAGCTCAAGCCGCACGTCGTGCTCCTGCTCAACGGCGCGCCCCCCGGGCGCGGCCTGTCGACGCCGCTGGCCGACGGCGACACCCTGGCGATCTTCCCCCTGCTCGGCGGGGGCTGAGCCGCGGGCGCGTTCCGGCCCGCCGCGAGGGTCCTCCGTGGCGCCCGGGCCCGGCGGATTTGCGGGCTTTCCGGCGATTTGATATCGTAGACGCCGACGATGTCCGACTATCCGATTTCCGGCTACTTCGGCCGGGTCCTCGTCGTCGACCTCAGCCTCGGCGAGGTCCGGACCGAGCCCCTCGACCCGGCCACGGCCCTGGACTATCTCGGCGGCCGGGGCCTGGCGACCCGCCTCCTCTATGACACGATCGACCCGGCCTGCGAGCCGCTGGGGCCGGACAACGCCTTCGTCATCGCCTCCTCGCCGCTCGTCGGCACGAGCGCCCCGACCGCCGGCCGGGGCCACATGGTCTTCAAGTCGCCGCTCACGGGCGTCATCGGCACGTCCAATTCCGGCGGGACCTGGGGCGCGGCCTTCAAGGCGGCCGGCTGGGACGCCCTCGTCGTCACCGGCGCCGCGGCCTCCCCGGTGATGATCGATATCGCCCCGGGGCGGGCCGAGATCCGGCCGGCGGACGACCTGTGGGGCAAGACCGTCCACGAGACGAACGACCTCCTGGCCGCGGCCTCCGAGCCTGGGCGGCCGGCCCGCGTCCTCTGCATCGGGCCGGCGGGGGAGAACCTGGTCCGCTTCGCCGTCGTGGCCAACGACGCCAACCGCGTCTACGGCCGCTGCGGGGCGGGCGCCGTCTGGGGCGGCAAGAAGCTCAAGGCCGTCCGCGTCCGGGGACGGGAAAAGATCGCCGTCGCCGACAAGGAGAGGTTCCAGTCCGGCCTGGACCAGGCCCTCTACCTCATTAAGCAGGCCCCGGTCACCAAGCGCCTCATGCGCGACCTGGGAACGGCCGGGCTGGTCGAGCTGATCAACCTCATCTCCATGCTGCCGCACAGGAACTTCCAGGACTGCACCCACCGCGACGAGGACGTCGACCGCGTCTCCGGGGAGACCCTGGCCAAGACCCTGCTCGAGAAGGCCGGCTCCTGCTACCTCTGCCCGATCGGCTGCCAGCGGCACACCCGCGTCGCCGGCCGCGACGGGAAGGAGGAGCGCGGCGAGGGGCCGGAGTACGAGACGATGGTCCTCATGGGCCCGCTCTGCGGCATCTACGACATGGCCGCCATCACCCGGGCCAACTACCGGGCCAATGAGCTCGGCCTGGACACCATGAGCTACGGCGGAACGGTGGCTTGCGCCATGGAGATGGCTGGGCTCGGGCTTATCGGCCCCGGCGAGACCGGCGGGATCGACCTCTCGTTCGGCGGCGCCGAGGCCCTCGAGGCGCTGGTCGGGATGACGGCCCGGCGCGAAGGGATCGGCGCGGCCCTGGCCGAGGGGGCCTACCGCCTGGCCGCCGGCCGCGGCCGCCCGGACCTGGCCATGACCGTCAAGAAGCTCGAGCTCCCGGCCTATGATCCCCGGGCCTCCTACACCCAGGCCCTCGGCTACATGACCTCGCCGTCCGGGGCCTGCCATCTCCGCGGCGGCTACGCCGTGTCGCTGGCCTTTTTCGGCGGGGCCAAGGAGATCCCGCGCTTCAGCCTGCTCCAGTCGCCGATCGCCATCCGCAACATGCAGAACCTCGGCATCCTCCAGGACAGCCTGGGCGTCTGCCGCTTCACCGGCTACGCCTTCTCGGCCGACCCCTGGGCCCGGATGGTCAGCGGCGTCACCGGCCGCGACTTCTCCGTGGCCCGGCTCGAGGAGATCGAGAACCGGGTGGCCGCGCTGGAGCGGCAGTTCAACGTCGAGGCCGGCGCGACCGCCGCCGACGACGCCCTGCCGGACCGCTTCGCCGACTCGCCCATCGTCGTCGAGGGCCGGGAACGCCGCGTCAGCCGGGACGACCAGGAGCGGATGAAGAGGGATTATTACGAAGTCCGCGGCTGGGACCGGGACGGCCGTCCGACGCCCGGGCTCCTGCGGGCCCTGCGGATCGAGGAGAGCCGGCGATGAGCGGACCCAAGTGGCAGGCGGCGGACGATCTTTTCCGGGAATTCCAGGCACTCGGCCGGGCCTCGCTCGCCTCCGACATCCAGGACAGCCACAGCGGCAACATGGCCGTCCGCCGGACCGGCGCTGACGGCCGGGACGAGATCGTCATCACGGCCACCGGCTCGCAGAAAGGCGACCTCGAGCCCAGCCAGATCTGCTTCCTCTCGGCCACGGAGACCGACTACGGCTACTACAAGGCCTCCTCGGAGACCGACATCCACGCCCGCATCCTGGCCCTGCCGGGCGTCCGGGCCTCGATGCACGCCCATCTCAAGGACCTCGTCCTGGCCACGCTCGACGACGCCCCCAAGCCGGAGAAGCCGCCGGACTTCGTCCCGGTCGATCCCCTGGCCCGCCGCATCCTCGGCCCGGCCATCCCGGTCGACTGGTTCGCCGTCCCCAGCGGCTCGCCCGAGCTGACCCGGACGATCCCCGAGCGGCTGGCCGGCCATCCGCTGACCGTCATCTTCGGCCACGGGGCCATGGCCAAGGGCCGGAGCCTGCGCGAGGCCTTCTACCGGCTGAGCGTCGGCAATTACGCCGGGGCCGTGGTCCGGAACCTGCAGAGGATCCGCGTCGACGTCGAGGCCATCCGCCGGGCCATGGCCGCCGATCCCGCCGGGACCCTGGCCGCGCCGCCGCCGGACTACGAGATCGAGGGCGACGACCGCTCGGACTTCCGCGAGGAGGAGGAGATCCTGCGGGAGTTCGTCAAGGCCGGCCATCGCATCTTCGAATCGCGGCTGTCGCCCTTCCACACGGGCTCGATGTCGGTCCGCGGCGTGGCCTCGATGCTCTACGCCCCCAAGGCCTCGATGCCGCGCGACGTCGGCGGCCCGCTCCTGAGCGTCCCCCTGGCCGCCGGTCCGGGTGACGACGCGGAGATCTCTCTCCACAAGGCCATCTACGCCGCGAGCGACTTCCAGTCGGTCATGCACTGCCACGTCGCCGAGGCCGAGGCCTCGGCCTACTTCGCCTATCCCGGCGAGACGACGCCGGCCGACCGCATCATCCCCATCGACGCCGAGGGCTCGTTCCTCTATCTCGTCATCCCCGTCCTGCCGCCGCGCGTCACCGCCGCCGCGCTCATCCGCGCCCTCCACGACTACAAGGTCGCCGTGGTCCGGGGCGGCGGCGTCTGGGCGGTCGGGGCCCAGTCGCTCTCGGAGGTCCTCCATCACCCGTCGTCGGTCCGGGAGGTCTGCCACTACCGGATCGGTGCCGTCGAGCGCGGCCTGGACCTGCGCCGCATGGAGCCGGCCAAGGCCAAGCGCTGGTAGCGCCCCCGCCGGGGGCCCGGGCCGGCCTCACCCCCTCTCCCCGCCGGGGGGGAAGGGGGACCGGGCAAAATCACCCCCAAAGGGCATTGCCTCCCCTGGAGGCTGGGCTATCCTGTTGGCGAACGATCCAAGGATCCCGACCACAATGAGCCGCACCTCCCCGGACACGAGCCTGGCCGCCTTCGGGCCCCGCAAGCTCCGGACGCTGATGCTCCTCCTCTTCGGCCTGCTCCTGGCGGCCTGCGTCGCCCTGTCCCAGCTCCTGTACGGCCGGCGCGGCGCGAGCCTCGTCGCCGGCCTGGCCATCTTCGTCCTCGGCGTCGGGCTCGTCGCCCTGATCAGCGGCCGGATCACCCGGCCCATCGTCCATCTGACGCGGACGGCCGAGCGGCTGGCCGGCGGGGACCTCAAGCAGCGGGCCCGCGTTTACGGCCGCGACGAGACGGGCGTGCTGGCCCGGACCTTCAACGGCATGCTCGACTCCCTGGAACGGACCGTCCGCGACCTGGAAGCCCGCAATCGCGCCTGCGAGTCCGAAGCGGACCGGCTCGCCGCCCAGATGGAGAAGGACGCCGCCGAGCGGGTCCGCATCGAGCGTGAGCTGCGGCTGGCCAGGGTCGAGATCGATCACCTGGTGGACAAGCGGACCGCGGAGCTGGCCCGGGCCAACGACGAGCTGCACGGCCAGGTCCTCGAGACGCGCCGTTCGGAGGACTGCCTGCAGAACTCGGTCGACCGCCTGGAGCGGTCCCTGGAGGGGACCTTCCGGGCCATGTCCATGACCCTCGAGCTGCGGGACCCCTATATGGCCGGACATCAGCACCGCGTCGCCGACCTGGCCGTGGCCATCGCCCAGGAGATCAACCTGCCCGACGAGAAGCTCGAGGGCCTGCGCTTGGCCGGCATCATCCATGACATCGGCAAGATCGCCACACCGTCCGAGATCTGGGCCAAGCCCTACCGCCTGAGCCGGAACGAGTTCCAACTGGTCAAGGACCATCCCCGGGTCGGGTTCGAGATCCTCAAGGACATCGCCCTGCCCTGGCCGGTGGCCCACATCATCCTCCAGCACCATGAGCGGCTGGACGGCTCGGGCTACCCCGAAGGTCTGGCCGGGGACGCCATCCTGCCCGAGGCCCGCATCCTGGCCGTGGCCGACGTCGTCGAGGCCGTCTGTTCCCTCCGGCCCTACCGGCCGGCGCTCGGCCTGGAGAAGGGCCTCGAAGAGATCCGCAAGGGCCGGGGCCTGCGCTACGACACCCGGGCCGTCGATGCCTGCATCCGCCTCTTCCGCGAGGGCCGGTTCTCCTTCAGGAAGGAGACCGAAGCCCCGATCTGGCAATAGCCGGCCGGTCGGCGCGTTGACTTGGGGGGGCGATTCGGCTAAAATCTCTCCACCCTGGCGGCGTAGCTCAGTTGGTCAGAGCATGCGGCTCATATCCGCAGTGTCGGGGGTTCAAATCCCTCCGCCGCCATTTTCCCGGATCGTCCGCCCCATGACCCGAGCGTGCCGATGACAGCCCGAAAGCCCCCGGACCGCGTTTTCGCCGCTTTCCGCGCGACGGCCGTCGGCGGCGGGATGATCGTCCCCGGCGACCGCGTCCTGGCCGCCGTCTCCGGCGGGCCCGACTCCGTGGCGCTCGTTGTGCTCCTGCTCCGGCTCCGCGAGGAGATGCCGCTCGAAGTCCGCCTGGCCCACTTCAACCACCGGCTGAGGGACGAGGCCGGAGCGGACCAGGACTTCGTCCGGGACCTGGCCCGGCGCTGGGTCCTGCCCCTGGCCGTGGACGGGGCCGACGTCCGGGCCTACGCCGCCCGTCGCCGGCTCAACCTCGAGGAGGCCGGACGCGACCTGCGCTACCGCTTCCTGCGCCGGGCCGCCGCCGAAAGCGGGGCGACCAAGATCGCCACCGGCCACACCATGACCGACCAGGCCGAGACCGTGCTCATGCGCCTGATGCGTGGGACGGGCCTCTCCGGACTGGCCGGGATCGCGCCGGTAGTCGCCGGCCCGCCCTGTCCCGTCGTCCGGCCGCTCCTGGCGATCGCCGGGCCCGACCTGCGGGCCTGGCTGGCCGCCCGCGGGCTCTCCTGGCGCGAGGACGCGACGAACCTCGACCGCCGCTACCTGCGCAACCGCATCCGGGCCGAGCTCCTGCCGCTCGTCGCCCGCGACTATGAGCCCCGGATCGTCGAGCACCTGGCCCGCCTGGCCGGCATCGTCCGCGAGGACGACGAGCTCCTTCACGGCTTCGTCCGCGAGCTGGCCGACGAGTTCATCCTCCGCCGCGGCCGCGACCTGTCGCTGGACCTGAAGACCCTGCCCCTGCTGCTGCCGGCCCTGGCCCGGCGCGTCGCCCGGGAGTTCCTGCGCGAGGCCGCCGGGGGGCTGCGGGACATCTCCTTCGACGACGTGGCCGCGCTCCTGGCCCTCGGCGAGGGCAAGGAGCTGACGCTTCGCCAGGGCCTGACGCTGCGGCGGGAGTCCGGCCGGGTCGGGCTCAAGAAAAAGGCCCGGGCGCCGAGGCCTTACGAAACCTCGTGGGACGGGCGCGGCGATCTCCGTCTGCCCGCCGCCGGCCTGGTCCTGCGGGGGCGCCTGCGACGGAGCGGCGGTCCCGGCCGGCCGCTCCGCAAGGACGACCGGGCCGGCGCCGACCTCGACGCCGATTCGCTCGCCTTTCCGCTCGCGGTCCGGAGCCGGCGGCCGGGCGATCTCTACCGGCCGCTCGGCGCGCCCGGCCGGAAAAAGCTCAAGGAGATCCTCCGGGCCAAGGGCGTGGCCGCGGCCGGGCGCGACCGCCTCCCGGTCCTCCTCTCGCGCGGCGAGATCGTCTGGGTCCCGGGCCTGCCGGTCGCGGAGCGGTGCAAAGTCACGGACTCCACGGTCTCGGTGCTCTCGATCCGGGTCCTGAAGAAGGCGGGCCGCCCGGCCCCTAGCGGGGGAGACGGCTCAGGTACCAGCCGACGATCCGCTGGCCCCAGATCATCGCCGCGAAGGCCGCCGGGGCGATGAACGTCCCGAAGGGCAGGGCGAACTGGAAGTCCTTGCCCTTCCGGGCGATGAGGTAGAGGCCGAAGAGGGCCCCGGCGAGCGACGCCAGGATGAGGACGAGAAGCGTCCGGGCCGGCCCGAGAAAGGCGCCGACCATGAGCATCATGGTCACGTCGCCCATGCCCAGCCCTTCCTTCTTGCGGATAAGCCGGTAGGCGCCGTAAACGAAGAGCAGGAACCCGCCGCCGACGACGGCCCCGAGGAGCGCGCCGCGGAAAGTCAGGTCGCCGCGGAAGAAGGAGTAGGCCAGGGCCAGGACGAGGCCCGGCATGGTGACGGCGTCGGGCAGGATCTGGTGCTCGGCATCGATGAAGCCGAGGACGATGAGGGCGGCGGTGAAGAGGCAGCCGGCTAAGAAGTCGAGGCCGATCCTCCGCCCGGCCTGGAAATAGACGAGGACGAAGCCGATGGCCGTCAGCAGCTCGACTGCGGGGTAGACGGGGGAGATGGGGCGCCGGCAGCGCCGGCATTTGCCGCCGAGCAGGATGTAGGACAGGACCGGGATGTTGTCGTAGGGCTTGATCCGCGCGCCGCAGCCGGGGCAGGCCGAGGGCGGGCGCGACAGGTTCAGGCCGCGCGGCAGGCGGTAGATGACGACGTTGAAGAAGCTGCCGAACACCAGGCCGAACACCGAGACGAAAAAGAGCGTCAGCGTCTCCATGGACTGATCACCGTTTTCACCTTTCCTGTCGCCGGGTCGTAGATGTAGTCCTTGCCGTCGAGGTCCCTGGGGACCTCGCGGAGGAGGCCGGCCCGGACGAGGTCGGCGAGGCCGGCTGGCAGCCGGCCGAAACGCTCCCGGTATTTCGCCGCGGCCTCCTCGACGGCCGCCCCGTCGATCGTCGCCTTGACGTTGTAGAGGTGGTTCGAGGCGATCTTCCGGGTCCGCTCGTCGGGGGCCCGCCGATAGATGTCGAGCCAGGTCTCCCAGGAGGTCTGGAGGTCGCCCTTCCTGAAGATGGCGTTGGCCCGCAGCCGCTCGACGAACTCCGGGGCGCCCGGGATCTTCATGCACCGGGTGAAGTACGACTCGGCCCGGGCGAAGTCCTTCAGGACCATCAGGGCGATGTGGCCGGCCTCGAAGGGATAGATCCACTGGTCGGGGTTATTGGCCGCGCCCCGGTCGAGGATGGCGAAGGCGGACTGGACGAGCGCCCCGCCCATCACCGGGATGTCCTTTTCGCGGCCGAGCCGGCGGGCGATCGCGGGGATGTCCCGGAGGCCGTCGACCGCGATCATGGCCCCGACCTCGTAGGGGTCCTGGTAGCGGGGATCGAGCTCGTTGACGATGGCGAAGACGTGGTCGATGTGGTCGAAACGGTCGTCGATCGTCGGCGTCGCGTAATACTGGATGGCCCAGAGGTAGACCAGGTCGGCGGCCAGGCCGCGGTAGCCGAAGGTCGCGAATTTCAAAAATTTCCCCGACGGGACGTAGATGATGGACGAGCCGGGGAGCTTGCGCCGGACGACCTTGTCCGTCGCCGTCTTGAGAGCGACGATCCCGGCCGCCCCCGCCAGGAGCAGGAGGACGAGCGCGATGGCGGCCGAGCCCCGCTTCGTCGTCGGCGTTTTCATGACCCCACTAGGCCTGGCCGCCGGGCCTTCACGGGCCGAGGAGGCTGCAGATGCGAGGCGTCCAAGGGTGAAGCTGTACTCGGAGTACTGCGAGCCCTTGGTAACGAAGCAGGTGCGGCCTGATCGGCTCGCCCGAAGGGTGAAAACGTCGCCTTAGGGGTTTCCTTACTGGAAGAAGAGGGCGACGTTTTCATGGATGCTCAGATGAAGTCGCGGCGCCGGAAGATGAGCACGGCCAGGACCAGGATGAAGGCCGTGTAGCAGAGACCATAGAGGGCCGACGAGAGATAGATGCCGGCCGGGATGGGCAGGCCGTGGACGGCCTCCGTCTTGAAGTTGAAGTTCTCGAGGTCCGGCAGGATGGCGTAGAGGGCCCGGACGAGCGCCCGGCCCGGGCCCGGCGACATCTTCTTGATGATGAGTTCGAGGCCCCACGACAGGTGCCCGATGAGATAGAAGGCCAGGGCGAAGAGGGAGCTCAGGATGGGCGTCGAGAAAGAGGAGAAGAGGATGGCCACGGCGGTGACGAGGATGAGCTCCAGGAAGATGTAAGCCACGGCCGCCAGGAGGCCGCCCTCGATCTTCAGCGTGTGGGCGTAGACGATGGCCAGGAAGATCACGGTCATGGCCGCGGTCATGACGAAGAGCGTCAGGACCAGGCCGCAGAACTTGCCCAGGATGAACTCGGCGCGGTGGAGGGGCTTGGCCAGCAGCGTGAAGATGGTCTTCTTGTCGATCTCCTTGTAGACGAGGCCGGTGCCGATCAGGATGGCCATCAGGACGCCGAAGATCGAGATCGACGCCAGGCCGACGTCCTTGATGATCTTGACCCGGTCGCCGACCGTCAGGACGGCCAGGACCCGGGAGGCCAGGATGCCGACCGCGGCGAAGAAGAAGAGCAGGTAGAGGATGCGGTCGCGCTTGGCTTCCTTGAAGGTGATCCCGGCGATGGCCCCGATCTTCATGTCCGCGTCACCGTGTCGACGAAGATGTCCTCGAGGGTCTCGGTCCGCGGGCTGAGGGCGACGAGCCGGCCCTTGCGGTCGCGGACCAGGCCGACGATCTCGTCCACCCGGGCCTCGTCGTAGACCTTGAGGAAGACCCGGTCGCCCCGGCTGGTCACCCCCTCGCCGAATCCCGCGAAGGCCTGGGGCGGCAGGCCGGAAACGGTCACCTCGGTGAACAGGACCTTCTCCGAGACGAGATCGCGCAGGCCGCCCTCCTTGACGATGCGGCCGCCGACGATGATGGCCACGCGGTCGCAAATCATCTCGATGTCCTGGAGGATGTGCGAGGTGAAGAGGACGGTCTTGCCCTCGTCCCTGAAGCGGACGATGATGTCGCGGATCTCCTTGCGGCCTAGAGGGTCCATGCCGCCCAGGGGCTCGTCGAGGACGACGAGCTTCGGTTCGTTGATCAGGGCCTGGGCCAGGCCGGCCCGCTGGAGCATGCCCCGGGAATACTTGCGCAGCGGCAGGTCGGCGGCCCGCGCCAGGCCGACGAGCTTCAGCAGCCGGGCGATGCGCTCCTCCTTCTCGGCCCGGCCGAGCCCGAACAGGTCGGCGGTGAAGGCCAGGAACTCGCGGGCCGAGAGGTAGTCGTAGAAATAGGGGTTCTCCGGCAGGAAGCCGAGGACCTCGCGGGCCCGGGGCGAGGCCGCCGGACGGCCGAAGATGGCGATCGTGCCGGCGTCCGGGTGGATGAGATCGAGCAGGCACTTGATGGTCGTCGTCTTGCCGGCGCCGTTGGGGCCGAGGTAGCCGAAGATCTCGCCCTCGCGGACGGAGAAGGTGATGCCCTTGAGGATCGGGCGGGTCTTGGGGATAAAGCCGATCCGGAAGGTCTTCCGGAGGTCCTCGATTCGAATCGCCTCGGCCATCGACCCTATTCTATGGAACGGCGGGGCAATGTCAACGGCGGCCCGCGGCGCGGCTAGCCTCCGGCGGCGGGCGGAGGGCCCTTTTCTCACCCCCGCTTTCATCGGACCCGGCGATTGACCCCCGGCGGGGGCCATGGGATTCTGGCCCCGGTCGCGGCCGCCTGGTCGCGGCTGCCTCGCAAGAGGCGGCGCCAAGGTTGTGAAAAGGGAGAAGGAGGATCCTTCTCCCCCTCTTTTTTCCCCAGGAAAAGCGAAGCGGGTCCTCCCCGCTGCGCGGGGTGAATCCCTCTCTTTCGGCTTGGCTCAGGGCCGGCGCGGAGCGGAGTCGTCGAAGCGACCATCAGAAGCATGGCGGAGCGACTCGGAGCCATGCTTCTGGGAGATATCGGAGAAAGAGTTTTTTTAAGATATTTCTCAGAATCCCGGCCTCGAGCGCTCGGCCATGATTCTGACCTCCGCTCTCTAAAGTCCGCTCCGCGCCGGCCCATCGCAGCCGCGAGAGGGAAACCCGAAAATGGGAGAAGAGCCTTATAATAGCTAAGGGATGTTTGGGTGAGGGGAGCGATTCAGTTATAATCAAAGCCACCGAATCTCAGGAGGTCGACGATGCCCGATTTCGGCGGGGCGGTCAAACCGCTCGAGGAGAACCCCGACTACACGATGGCCATCCTGGGAGTCCCCTTTGACGAGAAGTCGAGCTACCTCCGGGGCGCCGCGGCCGGGCCGGCCGCGATCCGGGCCGTCTCGACCGGCAAGTGTTACTGCGGCTGGACCGAGCTCGGGGTCAACCTCGAGGAGGACGCCGTCCTTGTCGACGTCGGCGACGTTGATACCCGCGGCGACATGGACAAGACCTTCGGCCTGATCGAGAAGGGCGTCGGCAGGATCCTGGACAAGGGCGCCGTGCCCATCGTCCTGGGCGGCGACCACTCGATCACCTATCCTGTGCTCAGGGCCTTCGCCCGGCATCATAAGCCCCTCGATGTCCTCCATTTCGACGCCCACCCCGACCTCTACGACGACCTCTACGGCGACCGCCTGTCGCACGCCTGCCCCTTCGCCCGCATCGTCGACGACGGCCTGGCCGCCGGCATCGTCCAGGTCGGCGTGCGGGCCATCACGGCCGCCCACCGCGCCAAGGCCCTCAAGGGCGGCGTCCGCATGGTCGAGATGAAGGACATCGACGGCCCGCTCCATCTCCGCTTCGCCAACCCGGTCTACATCTCCTTCGACCTGGACGCCCTCGATCCGGCCTTCGCCCCGGGGGTGTCCCACCACGAGCCCGGCGGCCTCTCGACCCGGCAGGCCGTTCAGATCATCCAGGCGCTCAAGGGGCGCATCGTCGGCCTGGACGTCGTCGAGCTCAATCCCGGCCGGGACCCTTCGGCCATCACCGCCGCCGCGGCGTTCAAGATCATCAAGGAAACCGCCGGCCGGATCGTCCGTCCGGCCTGAGGAGGGACCCATGAAGCGCTTCCTGGCCGTCGCCATCCTCGCCGTTGCCGTCGCCGGCTGCGCCCAGGCCCAGAAGGGCCCGGCCTTCGACGAGTGGTTCGTCGACAAGACCATGCGCGTCGACTACTTCCACACGGGCAGTGCCGCGGCCGAGACCGTGGCCATCGACCAGGTCTACGACCAGGGTCCCTGGGCCGGCCCGCGGACGCGCCTCCTCGATCCCTTCGGCCTCGGCCGCTACGAGGTCAAGGTCTACGACGAGGCCGGCGGAGCGCTCATCTACAGCCGGGGCTTCGACAGCTACTTCGGCGAATACCGGACCTCGGACGCCGGCCTGAGGGGCGTCCCCAGGACCTACCACGAATCGGCCCTGCTGCCCTACCCGAAAAAGCCCGTCCGCTTCGCCCTCGAGGCCCGGGATCGCAAGAACTTCTCGCGCGAGGTCTTCAGCCAGACGATCGACCCGGCCGCCCTGACGGTCATCCGCGAGCGGCTGATCCCCGGGGTCAAGGTGGTCGAGGCCCTCAGGTCCGGCGAGCCCGGCCGAAAGGTAGACGTGGCCGTCATCGCCGAGGGCTACACCGCCGCCGAGGAGGCCAAGTTCGCGGCCGACCTGGCCCGTTTCGTCGGCGTCTTCTTCAAGATCGAGCCCTACAAGTCCCATCGGGACGCCTTCAACATATCCGGCGTCTTCAAGCCCTCGGCCGAGAGCGGCTGCGACGAGCCGAGCCACGGCGTCTTCAAGTCGACGGTCCTCAACGCCGCCTTCGACTCGCTCGGCTCCGAGCGCTACCTCCTGACCGAGGACAACAAGAGCCTCCGCGACATCGCCGCCCACGTCCCCTACGACGCCCTCTACATCATGGTCAACCACAAGCGCTACGGCGGCGGGGGCATCTACAACTTCTACTGCACCTTCACCACCGACAACCAGTGGTACGAGTACCTTTTCCTTCACGAGTTCGGCCACTCCTTCGCCGGCCTGGCCGACGAGTACTACACCTCGGACGTGGCCTACAACGAATTCTACCCGGCGGGCATCGAGCCGGCGGAGCCGAATATCACCGCCCTGCTCGACCCGGCCCGGCCCAAGTGGAAGAGCCTCCTCAGCCCCGGCATCGCGGTGCCGACGCCCTGGGAGAAGGCCGCCTTCGACGACATGGACATGGGTTACCAGGAGATCCGCCGCGGGGTCAACGCGAACATCGCCAGGATGAAGAGGGAAGGGGCCCCCGCGGCCGACGTCGCCCGGGCCGAAGACGAGTCCGAGAAGCTGTCACGCGAGCAGGCCCTGAAGGTCGACGCTTACCTGAAGGCCAGCAAGTTCTGGGGCCAGGTCGGCGTCTTCGAAGGCGCGGGATACGCCGCCAAGGGCCTCTTCCGCCCGGAGCTCGACTGCCTCATGTTCACCAAGGGGACCAAGCCCTTCTGCCGGGTCTGCGAGGCCGCGGTCCTGCGGACGATACGCTATTACGCCGATTGAGCGGCGCCGCGCCACTCACGCGGTCGGCCGCGATCATTCCTCTTTTTTATACCCGCGCTGATATGTCATGCACCACCCCTGGTGTCCCGGGGGGAAGTGCGGGCTGTTGTCAGCAAAAGGGGGGTTGATGATGGGAACCAAAAAGGTGGGGGCTTTCTCCAGCCCGCGCAAGAAAGCCACTGTCATTATAGCACTCGTTTGCGCATTGTAAAGCCTTTTTTTCTTTTTTTTCGGCCATTGCCCCTGTAATCGCTCAATCTATTGATTTCCGGCACGGTTCTCTCCAGAATGGAGGGGACATCACGAACCCGGAGGACCCATGGAACAGAAGACGGATCCCAAGAAGGTCGAGATCAAGGTCGACGAGGCGGTCGCCCTCGGCCAGTACGCCAGCCTGGCCGCCATCCGGCACTCGCGCGAGGAATTCCTGTTCGACTTCGCCTTCCTTTTTCCCGACGGCCCCTACGGCAAGCTCGTGGCCCGGGTCATCGTCAGCCCGGCCCACGCCAAGCGCTTCCTCGAAGCCCTGCAGGCCAACATCAAGCGCTACGAGGATTCCTTCGGAACGATCGTGCCCTCCGAACTGCCGCCGTCGGTCGACTTCATTCAATGAGGCCGGACCGATGCCGACGGTCTTGACACCGGGAGGGATTTTCTTATATTAGTTGACCAAAGCCGAGATGAGGCATATCATTCCACCGGGAACGCGAAAGGGTTAGGACCAGGTAGCTCATAATTCCTCAGGGAGGTCATAGACATGGCTTATGAATTCAAGAACTCCAAGGGCGTAGGCTATTATCTGCACTCGAAGGACGTCCTGCTGAAGGGCGGCCGGAAGCAGACGATCTACTACTTCGCCCGCGACGTGCGGCCCGGCGCCATGGACGCGGTTCCCGCCGGCTATACCGTCCAGGAGACGGCCAAGACCGGCATGCCCATCCTGAAGAAGAAATAAGCCCGCGGCGGAACAGAGAGCCGGGGGCCCGCTTCCTCCGGCCTGGAGGGGGGACCTTCTTCGCGGCTGCATCCCCGAAGGAGGTTCCTCCCATTTTTTTTACCTGCCGGTCCTTTACCCCTCCCGGCCTTCTGGGTATACTGAGGCCATGAAACGTCCCGCCGTCAAGATAACGCTCGTCGCGCTTGGCGCGGCCCTGGCCCTTTCGGCCTGCGCCAAGGAACCCTCTGGGCCTTCCGCCACGGCCGGCGCGAAGACGCTGCAGATCGCGGTCATCCCCAAAGGCACGACCCACGAGTTCTGGAAGTCCATCCACGCCGGCGCCGTCCGGGCCGGCCGTGAGCTCGGCGTCGACATCATCTGGAAGGGCCCGCAGAAAGAGGACGACCGGGCCCAGCAGATCACCGTCGTCGAGGACTTCATCAGCCGCGGCGTCGACGGCATAGTCCTGGCCCCTCTCGACGACCGGGCCCTCATGCGCCCGGTCCGGGACGCCGCCCGGGAGAAGATCCCGGTCGTCGTCATCGATTCGGGGCTCCAGGGCGGCGACTACGTCAGCTACGTCGCCACCGACAACTACAAGGGCGGCGTGCTGGCGGCCCGCCGGCTGGGCGAGCTGCTCGGCGGCCGGGGCCGCATCTTCCTCATCCGCTACCAGGAGGGCTCGGCCAGCACCGTCCAGCGGGAGGCCGGCTTCGCCGACACGGTCGCCAAGGAATTCCCCGGCCTCGAGATCCTGGTCAAGGACCAGTACGCCGGGGCGACGACGGAGACGGCCTACCAGCTGGCCGAGAACCTCATCAGCCGCTTCCCCGACGTCCAAGGCGTCTTCACGCCGAACGAGTCCAGCACCTTCGGCACGCTCCGGGCCCTCCAGGAATCCGGGCTGGCCGGCAAGATCGTCTTCGTCGGCTTCGACAGCTCGCCCAAGCTCGTCCAGGGCCTGCGCGACGGCGCCATCCAGGGCCTGGTCATCCAGAACCCGGCCCGCATGGGCTACCTCGGCGTCAAGACCGTCGTCGCCCACCTCAAGGGCGAGCCGGTCGAAAAGGTCGTCGACACCGGCGTCGTCCTGGCGACCAGGGACAACATGGACGCGCCCGACATCAAGGGCCTGCTCTCGCCCGACCTGTCCAATATCGCCGATTGATGAGCGACCGCCCCGCCGTCCCGCCGATCCTGCGCATGTCCGGGATCGGCAAGAGCTTCGGCGCCACCCAGGCCCTCGACGGCGTCGATCTCGAGCTCGGCCGGGGCGAGGTCCACGCCCTCATCGGCGAGAACGGCGCCGGCAAGAGCACGATGATGAAGATCCTCAGCGGCGCCATCGTCCCCGACGCCGGGCGCATGGAGATCGACGGGCGCCCGTACGCGCCCTCCGGCCCCGGCGACGGCCTGCGCGGCGGGGTGTCCATGATCTACCAGGAGCTCAACCTGGCGCCGCACCTCTCGGTCGCGGAGAACATCATGCTCGGCCGCGAGACCGCCAGGTCCGGCTGGCTCGACCGTCCGGCCATACGGCGCCAGGTCCGCGAGGTCCTCGAACTCGTCCGCCATCCCGAGATCTCGCCCGACGTCCCCGTCGGCCGGCTGAGCGTCGGGGCCAAGCAGCTCGTCGAGATCGCCCGGGCCCTGCTCAACAAGTCCCGCATCCTGGTCATGGACGAGCCGACGAGCTCGCTGACCCAGGAGGACAGCCAGCGGCTGTTCGAGATCATCCGCGGGCTCAGGGGCCAGGACGTCGGCGTCATCTACATCAGCCATTTCCTCGAGGAGGTCCAGAGCGTCGCCGACTCCTACACCGTCCTGCGGGACGGCCGGAGCGTCGGCTCCGGGGCCATGGCCGGGACGTCGCTCGACGATCTCATCCAGCTCATGGTCGGGCGGAAGTTCACCCAGCTCTTTCCCCGCGTCGAGCACGCCTGCGGCGGGCCGGTCCTGACCCTGGACCGGCTGAAAGGCCGGCGCATGGCCGCCCCGGTCAGCCTGGACCTGGCGAAAGGCGAGATCCTGGGCCTGGCCGGCCTGATCGGCTCGGGCCGCACGGAGACGCTGCGGGCCCTCTTCGGGCTCGACGAGGTCGAGGGCGGCGCCGTCGTCGTGTCCGGCGCCGAGCTGGCCGGCCGCCGGCCCTGGGCCCGGATCGGGCGCGGCCTCGGCCTGCTCAGCGAGGACCGCCAGGGCGAAGGCCTGGCCCTGAACCTGTCCGTGGCCGACAACATGACCCTGAGCCGGCTGGCCCCCTTCCGCCGCCGGGGGCTGCTGCGGCCGGCCCGCCAGCGCCGCTCCGTCGCCGGGCTCATCGACCGGCTGAAGATCAAAGCCAAGGGACCCGGCCAGCCGGTCGGGGCCCTCTCGGGCGGCAACCAGCAAAAGGTGGCCCTGGGCCGGCTCCTGCACCAGGAAGCCTCGGTCCTGCTCCTGGACGAGCCGACGCGGGGCATCGACGTCGTCAGCAAGAGCCAGATCTACGAATGGATCGGCGGCCTGGCCCGCGAAGGCAAGGCCATACTCTTCGTCAGCTCCTATCTCCCCGAGCTCCTCGGCATCTGCGACCGGATCGCCGTCTTCCACCGGGGGAACCTGGTGGAGTCCCGGCCGGCGGCCGCATGGGACGCGGCCGGCCTGATGGCGGCGGCCACGGTGGGCCGGGCGCCGCGGGGGACACCGGTCGAGCAAAGGAACGCGGAATGAGCCGTCAGAATCGCTCCGGCCTCAGCCGGGCCCTCAACATCTTCGGGCCCTTCATCGGCCTGGTCCTGGTCATCGCCCTCTTCGCCCTCATCCCCGAGGTCCAGGGCCGCTTCCTGCGGATGGCCAACTTCAAGAGCGTGGCCACGCAGTCGGTCATCGTCGCCCTGGGGGCCCTGGGCATGACCCTGATCATAGTCAGCGGCGGCATCGACCTCTCCGCGGCCTCAAACATCGCCCTGGCCAGCGTCATCACGGCTTACGCCGTCAACGCCGGGGCCGCTCCGGCCTGGGCCCTTCTTTTCGGCGTCCTCACCGGCGGCCTGGTCGGGCTGGCCAACGGCGCGCTCGTCACCCGCCTGCGCCTCGTTCCGTTCATCGTCACCATGGGCATGATGGGCATCGCCCGGGGCGCGGCCAAGTGGATCGCCGGCAACCAGAAGATCGACGCGCCCATGACCTGGATCAACGAGCTCATGGCCAAGAGCCCCCGGCCCTCGTGGCTGCTCATGGCGCCGGGCATCTGGATCGTCATCCTCTTCGCCGCGGCCATGGCCGTCCTCCTCAAGTTTACCGTCTTCGGCCGCCACATCTTCGCCGTCGGCTCGAACGAAGCGACGGCCCGCCTCTGCGGCATCAGGACCGACCGGGTCAAGGTCCTGGTCTATGCCGTCTCCGGCCTGTTCTGCGGCCTGAGCGGCGTCATGGAGTTCTCCCGGCTGACCGTCGGCGACCCGACCGTCGCCGTCGGGCTCGAGCTCGATATCATCGCCGCCGTGGTCATCGGGGGAGGCAGCCTGAACGGCGGTGAAGGCAGCATCCTGGGGACCATGATCGGCGTGTTGATCATGTCCTTCCTTCGCAACGGCTGCACGATGATGGGCTGGCCCAACTACATCCAGGAGATCATCATCGGGGCCATCATCATCGTCGCCGTGGCCATCGACCGCCTGCGTCACCGGAAAGAGTGCTGACCGCCCCGACGGGACCGGCCCTCGGCCGCCCGGATCCGTTGAGGTTCTCCTCCACGCGGTCCCTGGATAGGGACTGTCCCTCCTTTTTCCGCCCGGCGGCGGGGCCTGTCCTCCGGAAAGGACGAGGGGCCGCTTTTCCCCTGGGGAAGGGACTGGCACGATAGTTGCTTTTTAACGGGTGGGCAGGAGAAAGAAAGGAGACAGACGATGAACAAGATGACGGAAAAAGCGGCGCTCCTGGCGCTCGCCTTCATCGTTTCGATCCCCCTCGGCCTGGCCGCCCAGGACGAAGGATTCTACCCTTACAGCTTCGCCCGCCTGACCTACGTCAACGGCCCCGTCTACGTTCAGAGGACCTCGGACCTGGGCTACGAGAAGGGCGAGGTCAACCTGGCCCTGGTCCAGGGCGACAAGATCGGCACCGAGAACGGCCAGGCCGAGATCCATTTCGGCCGGCGTAACTATCTCCGCCTCGGCCAGGCCGCCAAGGTCGAGTTCGCCATCCTGCCCAAGGAAGGGGAGGACCGGATCAAGCTCTTCCTGACCGAAGGCCAGGCCTATCTGCGGGTAAGCCAGCTGGCCCTGGAAAAGGGGATCGAGGTCCACACCCCGGACGCGTCCTTCTATGTGCTGGAAGAAGGCCTGTACCGGTTCGATGTCCGGCTCGATCGGGAGACCCGGGCCGTCGCCCGGGAAGGCAGCCTGGAGGCCGCGGCCGAAGAGGGCTCCGTCCTCATCCGGAGCGGCGAGACCGTGACGGCCGCCGACGGCCGGCTGGTGAGCGAGCCCGAATACGACTATGCCCGCGGCGACGCGTTCGACGAGTGGAACGACGGCCGGGACGGCCTGCTCTCGGCCCGCAGCGAGCGTCAATACCTTCCCTCCGACATGGGGGAGTACGAAGAGGAGCTCGGCGATAACGGCCGCTGGGTCTATGAGCAGCCGTACGGCAACGTCTGGGTCCCCAACGTGACCTACTACGACGATTGGCGCCCCTACTATTACGGCCGCTGGGTGTGGTACCCCGTCGTCGGCTGGACCTGGGTCTCCTCCGAACCGTGGGGCTGGGCGGTCTATCACTACGGCCGCTGGAACTGGCGTTTCGGCCTCGGCTGGTACTGGATCCCTCGGTCTCACTGGGGCCCGGCCTGGGTGCACTGGTGGCACGACCGCGATTACGTCGGCTGGTGCCCGCTGACCTGGTACAACCGGCCCGGCTACCTCTTCCACGACCGCTTCTATGACCGCTGGGACGATCGCTTCTCCTCGGCTCACAACCGGGCCATGACCGTTGTCCGGCGCGACCATCTGCAGTCGCCCGACATCGGCCGCCGTCACGTCGGCGCGGCCGATCTAGATCGCATCGGACGGGTCGAGCTGCGGGCTCAGCAGCCCGGCATCCGGCCGGCCGTCGACAACGCCCGGCCCCAGGCCCTCGAGGCCCGGCGGGCGCTGGCGGACCGGACCGGCGCCCGGGAGCGGATCCGGAACGTGGCTCCCTCGAGGGCCCTGGCCTCGCCCCGGCCGGGCGGCCTGAACACGGGCCTGCGGTCGCGGGAGCGGAACTCCGCCGGGTCCTCCGTTGACCGGCCGGCCGTGACCCGCCCGGCCGTCCGCGGCGCGGGGAGCGGCGGACGGGCCGTCCGGACCTACCAGAGCCAGCGGCCCTCCGAATCCAGGTCCGTGAGGTCACAAGGCCGCATCTACTCCTCCCGCCCCACGGTCGCCGCTCCTTCATCCAGGCTGAATTCCCGGTCCGGCTCCTCCAGGCCGGAGGCTTCTTCCTACGGCCGCGCCGGCTCGTCCCGCGCGCCGTCCTCCGTTCAGTCCCGCTCCGGGCGCTCTTCGTCCCGTTCTCTGAGCTCTCCGAAAAATTCGCCCTCTTCGCCGGGGCGGACCTATAGCGCCCCGCGTTCGAACCGCCCCTCCTCCTCTTCCTCCGGTCGGTCCTTCAGCTCGCCGAGCTCCAGCCGTTCCTCCTCAGGCCGCGCTTTCAGCGCTCCCCGTTCGAACGGCTCCTCGGGCCGGTCCAGCTCCGGCTCGTCCCGGCCTTCGGGCTCGATCAAGTCCGGCGGGTCGTCCTCCGGCCGCTCGGGCTCCCCGAGCCGGTCGAGCTCCGGCTCGTCCCGTTCCTCCGGCTCGTCCTCCCGGTCCTCGGGTTCATCGTCCCGGTCGGGGGGCGAGGCCAGGAAAAAGGGCTGATCCCGGTCTCGCGGGTACCTCCAATTCCTCGATAGGGCCAGGCCTCCCTGGCCCACTATTTTGCTTTACTTTTCGGGGGCTCGATGGTATAAATGAACGTCTGTTCGGGAAGAATATTCCCGGGCGCCCGTTCGACACATGGAGGTAGTTTCTATGAGTTCCATCAAGAAAATAGCTACGCTGTCCCTTAGCCTGATCCTCATGGCCGGTTTTGCCGGCACCGTGGGCTGCCAGAAGAAGGCCGAACAGCCCGCCGCCGAGACCGTCCAGGCCGTCACCGAGTTCGAGGGGGTCGTCCGGGCCGCGCTCGGCCGGTACATGTACCTCTCGACCGCCCAGGGCTTCGACATCGTTCTGCCCGGCTTCGACGCGGCCACGCTCGCCGGCAAGACCATCAAGGTCAAGGGCAACCTGCTGGCCGACCACCCGCCCGTCTTCCTGGCCGACAGCGTCGAGAGCGGCGGCCAGACCGTCTATACCCGCAGCCAGGAATTCCAGGCCGAGGACTTCATCGAGATGAAGGATCGCGAAGCCATCCCGGCCCTGGCCATCTCGGGCATCAACGCGTCCGAGGATTGGGAAGGCAAGACCCAGGGCAAGGTCTTCGGCAAGCTGGTCAAGGGCGACGTGAACTATATCGCCCTGTCGGACGCCAAGGGCAAGGAATTGGCCCGGGTCATCGTCGATTCCGTCAGCACCTATTCGAACTACTACATCCAGAAGCTGCGGCTGTTCAACGAGTTCTGGTTCTACCTCACCGTCAAGGACAGCGTGGACAAGAAGGCCCGGCCGCGGAACAGGGAGATCTTCCACGCCGCGGTCATCGGCGTCGGCCTGTACTGATCGTTTCGTCGCACCGAGTCGCACAGGGGACGGCCCCGCGGGGTCGTCCCCTTTTTTTTACCCAACTCCCATCTCCTGGATTCCCTCTTGCGGCGGCGATGTGCCGGCGCGGAGCCAAGCTGGAGAGAGGGATTCTCCCGGAAATGGGAGAAGAACCTGTTTCAGGCCAGGATCGAGGACAGGGCGGCCAGGGCTGGCTCGACGGGCCCGCCGATCTCGAACATCAGGATGCGGCGCCCCTTTTCCGTGAGCGCCAGGGCGTCCCCCTCGGCCTGGGCGGCGAACAGGGCCCCGAAATCCGCCGCCGGCCGGACGATGCCCGGCACCGCGGGGATGGGCGTCGCGGGCAGCCCCGACGCGGCCAGGATCAGGAACAGGCCCCGGTTGCCGTCGCCCTTGTGGAGCTGGCCGGTCGAGTGGAGATAGCGAGGCCCGGTCCCGACCGTGACCGGCAGGCCGGTCTTCAGGCGCAGGCCGGCGGCCAGGGCGGCGACCAGCCCATCGACCGACGGCCGCTGGGGCAGGAAGGCGAGCACGGCCAGGTAATCCCCCTCGCGGCGTCCGGCCAGGAAGCTGGCCAGGGCGTCCTCCGGCTTGTCCGCCCGGCCGGGACGGACGACCCGGAGAGCGGCGGCCCCGGTCCCGAGGCCTGGCCCGGACGGCCCGGCGATGGCGGGGCGGGACAAAAGCTCCCGCGTTTTCTTCTTGGTCGATTCGACGTCGGGCTGGTCGAAGGGATTTATCCCCATCAGGCGGCCGGCGACGGCCGTGGCGAATTCCCAGAGGAAGAAATGTCCGGCCAGGTCATAGGGGTCTTCGAAGGCGATGCGGACTGACGGCGCAGCCGGCCCGTCGCTCCCTGGACGTGCCGGCCTCGGGGACGGGCCGGCCGCCGGGCCGATCTCGACAAGCAGGCGGTCGGGTCCGCCGCCGGTCCCCGGCTTGTCCTCGATCACCGGGAGGATGCCCCGGCCCTCCTTGCCGGTGCTCTCGGCGACGAGCTGCTCGAGCCAGGCGCCGAGCGGCCGCAGCCGCGGCGGCAGCGCCAGGACGAGCTTGTCGCGGCCCGCCATGGCGGCCGCGCCCAGGAAGGCTCCCAGGCGGGCGCCGGGGTTGTCCGCGGCGGAGAGAACGCGGCAGGCCTCGGCCATGGCCCGGGCCGGGGCCAGGAGCCGATCGATGTCGAGGCCCTTGAGCGCGGCCGGGACGAGCCCGAAGGCCGAAAGCGCCGAGAACCGGCCGCCGATGTCCGGCCGGCCGTGAAAGACGCGCCGGAACCCGAGATCCCGGGCCAGGGCCTCGAGCGGCGTTCCCGGGTCGGTGACGGCGGCGAAGCGGCCGCCGGCGTGGCCGCTCCCGAGGACCGCGCGGGCCCGGTCGTAGAAATATGAGAGCAAGGCGGCCGCTTCGGCGGTCGTGCCCGATTTCGAGGAGATCAGGAACAAGGTCGTCCCGGGATCGAGCCGGGCCCCGGCCGCGGCCACCGCGCCGGGCTCGGTCGTGTCCAGGACCTCGATCTCCAGCGCCCCGGGGGCCGTCCGGAAGAGGCGGGCGAAGACCTCGGGGGCCAGGCTGGAGCCGCCCATGCCCAGGACCACGGCCCGGCGGAACCCGACGCCGCGGACGGACGCGGCGAAGGACTGGAGGTCGGGGGCGTCGGCCCGGGCGGTTGCGGGCGCGTCCAGCCAGCCCAGGCGGTTGGAGATCTCCCGGTCCTCTTCTTTCCAGACCGTCCAGTCCCGGTCCCAGATGCGTCGGACGGCCCGGTCCCGGTCGAGGGCGGCCAGGGCGGCTTCGAACGCGGGTCCGAGCGTCCCAAGATCGACGGGCCGGATGTCGAGGGAAGAGATGCTCATGAGAGGGTCCCTTTCAGGCCGCCGGGATTATACCAACTCCGGGCCGGCCGGACAAAGGCCTTGATTATTTCCTCCGGATTCCGGAAGATAGAGGACTCGAGGGAGCCGCACTCAGTCACCCCGGAGGCCCGCCCATGACCAACGCCGAGACGGCCGCGCCCGTCGGCTTTTTCCACCCGACCCGTCCGTTCTACCGCTTCGCCAACCTGCTGTTCATCTCGTCGCTGTCGTTCGGCAGCTACTTCGCCTATGACATCATCGGGGCCATCGCCCCCTCGCTCATCGACGAGCTCAAGGCAGCCCGGGCGACCGTCGGCACGATGAACACGATGTACAGCATCGCCGCCATCCTCGTGGTCCTGTTCGGCGGCATGCTGATCGACCGGCTGGGCACGCGCAAGGCCAGCATCATCTTTTCCGTGCTGGTCCTGGCGGGAGCGGCCATCGTCTGGCAGGCCCGGAGCATCCCGCTCATCTTCCTGGGCCGCTTCGTCTTCGGGGCCGGCTCCGAGCCACTCATCGTCGCCCAGAGCGCCATGCTGGCCCGCTGGTTCAAGAACAAGGAGATGGCCATGGCCTTCGGCGTCCAGCTGACTGTCAGCCGGCTGGGCTCGCTCTTCGCCTTCAACACCGGGGAACTGTTCTCCAGCTACTTCGGCAGCTTCCGCTACGCCCTGCTGGCCGCTGTCCTGGCCTGCGGCCTGTCGCTACTGGGCAACATCGGCTACATCATCCTCGACAAGCGCGGCGAAAAAGCCCTCAACCTGCGCAACGAGAGCGCCGGCGACAAGATCGTCTTCAAGGACATCAAGGAGTTCCGGCCGACCTTCTGGTACATCACGGCCCTCTGCTTCA
The DNA here is from genome assembly GCA_022711665.1 of Acidobacteriota bacterium. Taxonomy (GTDB): domain Bacteria; phylum Acidobacteriota; class Aminicenantia; order Aminicenantales; family Saccharicenantaceae; genus RBG-16-66-30. The sequence goes on from JAKLEN010000003.1 coordinate 73,454, forward strand.
CCTTCTATGCGGCCGTCTTCCCCTTCCAAAGCCTGTCGACCGACTTCTTCGTCACCAAGTGGGGCATCGCCCGGACGGCCGCGGCCGGCGGCGGCTTCCTGGCCCAGGTCTTCAACAACCTCGTCCATATCTTCAGTACGGCCGGCGGCATCACCAGCATCATCATCTTCGCCTCGATGCTCCTGGCCCCGTTCGCGGGACGCCTGGTCGACCGGGTCGGCAAGAGGGCCCAGTTCATGATCGCCGGGGCCCTGCTCCTAATCCCCTGCCACCTGGCCATGGGGCTGACGAAGATCTACCCCGTCTACCCGATGGTCCTGCTCGGCTTCGCCTTCGTCCTGGTGCCGGCGGCCCTGTGGCCGTCCGTGCCGCTCATCGTCCGGTCGGAGCGGGTTGGGACGGCCTTCGGGCTGATGACGGCCATCCAGAACATCGGCCTGGGCCTCTTCCCGCTCCTCAACGGGCTGCTGCGGGACAAGACGGGGTCCTATGTCGCCAGCCAATTCATGTTCGCCGGGCTGGGCCTCGTCGGCCTGACCTTCGCCCTGCTGCTCGGCCGGGCCGACCGGCGCGAGGGCGGGGTGCTGGGCAGGCCGCAGCAGGCGAAGGCCTGAGCGCGCCGGGCGGGCAAGCCGGGGGGAGTGACGGACGCCGACGCCTCGCGTCCCGGCAGGAACGATCCGGTCCGGGCGGGTCGGGGGAACGGGGCGGGTCAGGGCTTCTTGGCCAGCTCGGCCTTGCTCTTGCGCCGCATGTCGGCCGCGTGGGCGCGCTTGTAGGTCTGGATGTCGACGAAGCGCCCCTTGCTGTCGCGCACGGCGTAGAGCTTGGTTCCCGTGGAGCTGCGGTGCGTGGTCCTCTTCATTGGCATGACTCCTCCTTTATGGTTCGCTGACTGGACGTCTTTCCCATCGCCGGCCGGATGACGGCTCGCTGCGTTCTCTGCTGGGCCCAGCATAAACCAGCGTTCCGGGGATGTCAACCAGCGAAGGCGGTTTGCCCCGGCCTGGCTTTTCTGCTATAAAGGCCCTTCCCGCCGCGTGGCCGAAGGAGGCCGAAGACCGTGATCCGTGCCGTCATCTCCGACCTGGGCAAGGTCGTGCTCTGGTTCGACAACGCCATCTTCCTGCGCCAGCTGGCCGAGCGGGCCGGCCGGCCTTTCGCCGACGTCAAGGCCGCCGCCCACGGCGACATCGGGCTGCTGCAGCGGTTCGACGCCGGGGCCGTCACGCCGGCCGGCTTCCGGGACGAGGTCCTGGCAAGGATCGGGGCGGACGTCCCCTACGACGAGTTCTACCGGATGTACAACGACATCTTCACCCCGAATCCCGCGGCGATAGAGGTCCTGGCCCGGGTCAAGGCGGCCGGCCTGAAGCTGCTGCTGCTGTCGAACACGGACCCGGAGCGGTTCGGCTTCGTCCGCCGGCGCTTCCCCGAGGTCGGCCTCTTCGACGCCTTCGTCCTGTCCTACGAGCTCAAGCTGCTCAAGCCCGACCCGGCCATCTATCGGGCCGCGGCCCGGGCGGCCGGCTGCGCGCCGGCCGAGTGCGCCTTCATCGATGACATGGAGGAGAACGTCGCCGGCGCGGCGGCGGCCGGCCTGTCGGCCGTCCTCTACCGGCCCGGCACCGACCTGGCGGCCGAGCTGAAGAAGCTGGGCCTGCGGCTCTAAGAGCGGGTCGACCCCGTCCTATCCGACGATCTGGACCCAGGCCTGACGCGTCCGCGGCCCGTCGAATTCGCAGAAAAAGATCCCCTGCCATGTCCCGAGCCGCAGCCGGCCGTCTTCGACGAGGAGCGTGGCCGAGGAGCCGACGAGCGCGGCCTTGACGTGGGCCGGAGAGTTCCCCTCGCTGTGGGCGTAGGGGAGGCCGTCGGGCGCGATCTTCCGCAGGACCAGGGCCAGGTCGGTCCGGACGTCCGGGTCGGCGTTCTCGTTGACGGCGATCCCGGCCGTGGTGTGGGGCACGGCCACGACGCAGAGGCCGTTCTTGACGCCCGACGCGGCCACCAGCCGCTCGATCTCGGCCGTCAGGTCGACGAAATCCTCCCGCCCGCGGGTCTTGATCTCGATACTATTCATCGGCGCCTCAATAACTTAAAAAATTCTCCGGAAAGACCCTTGACAAGGCATTTTTCGAGGTGTAAAGTTTCCCTCGGAAAATACAACATTTAGTATTTTTCTCGCGAGGGTTGCACAAGATATGGGATAAGGCCATAAAGCGTTTCGCTTTTGCCATGGTTTCTAAGTGTGCCGATTTTAGCACACCGGCGAGGGCATTCCCAGGCTTGTGAGCCGGGCGGAAAAGGGAGCAGGACGAGGGAGAAGGAGGAGGGTTCCAATGGTCAGTGCTGTCGGCCGGATCAAAAAGCGGGATGGAACGGTCGCCGATTTCAACCAGGACAAGATCACCAGCGCCATCCGCAAGGCCATGGCCTCGGAGGGAATCACAGATCCCGCCGTCGCCAAGACCGCCTCGGACATCGTCTGCTTCATGATCGAGGAGAAGTTCGGCGGGTACACCATCCCCTCGGTCGAGCAGATCCAGGACATCGTGGAAATGGTCCTCATGAAGCAGGGCTACCACGAGGTCGCCAAGTCCTACATCCTCTACCGCGAGAAGCACAAGGGCCTGCGCGAGGCCAAGAAGATCGGCCTCAACCTCGAGCGCCTGGTCAAGGACTACCTCAACAATTCCGACTGGAAGATCCGCGAGAACTCGAACGAAGGCGTCCAGAGCTTCGCCGGCCTCAACGCCCGCGTCTCCGGCGAGGTCCTGTCGCATTTCGCCCTCAACCAGATCTACACCGAGCGGGCCAAGAAGGCCCATGAAGAGGGCGAGTTCCACATCCACGATCTTAGCTACCCCATCGTCGGCTACTGCGCCGGCTGGTCGCTCGAGAACCTCATCCGCAAGGGCTTCGGCCACGTCCCCAACCAGGTCCACTCCAATCCGGCCAAGCACCTCGACACCCTGACCCTGCACATGGTCAATTACATCGGCACGATGCAGGCCGAGTTCGCCGGGGCCCAGGCCTTCTCCAGCGTCGACACTTTGCTCGCCCCCTTCGTCCGCCACGACCGGCTGACCTACGAGGACGTCAAGCAGGACATGCAGAAGCTCATCTTCGGCCTCAACGTGCCCTGCCGCTGGGGCTGGCAGACGCCCTTCTCCAACCTGACCTTCGACTGGACGATCCCCGAGGACATGAAGGCCAAGCGGGCGGTCGTCGGCGGCGAGGAGCTCGAGACCTGCTACGGCGACTACCAGAAGGAGGTCGACTGGATCAACCAGGCCTTCCTCGAGATCATGATCGAGGGCGATCTCAAGGGCCGGGTCTTCACCTTCCCCATCCCCACCTACAACCTGAGCAAGGAGTTCGACTGGGATTCGCCCAAGGCCAATCTCCTCTTCGATGCCACGGCCAAGTACGGCATACCGTACTTCCAGAACTATATCGGCACGAACATGAACCCCGGCGACATCCGGGCCATGTGCTGCCGTCTCAACCTCGACCAGCGCGAGCTCATGCGCCGGCCGGGGAGCATCTGGGGCCCCGGCGACTCGACGGGCTCGATCGGCGTCGTGACCATCAACCTCAACCGGGCCGCCTTCGAGGCCACGTCGAAGGAGGATTTCTTCGGCAAGCTCAAGGAGCTCATGACCGTCGCCAAGGGCACTCTCGAGACCAAGCGCGAGATCGTCAACAACATGCTCGAGAAGGGCATGATGCCCTACACCAAGGTCTATCTCGGCCACTTCGACAATCACTTCTCGACGATCGGCATCTGCGGCATGCACGAGGCCTGCATGAACTTCCTGCACAAGGGCATCGGCACGCCGGAGGGCCGCGAGTTCGCCGTCGAGACCCTCCACTACATGCGCGGCGTCCTGCGGGAGCTCCAGGAAGAGACGGGCCACCTATACAACCTCGAGGCCACGCCGGCCGAATCGACGTCCTACCGCCTGGCCCGGCTCGACCGCCAGAAGTACCCCCGGATCTATACCTCGGGCACGGAGAAGCACCCCTATCTCTCGAACTCGACCCAGCTCAACGTCGACGCCACCCGCGACATCTTCGAGGCCATCCAGCACCAGGGCGAGCTCCAGGCCCTCTACACCGGCGGGACGATCTTCCACGCCTTCCTGCCCGAGGCCATCGACGGCGAGACCTGCAAGAAGCTCGTTCAGCGGATCGCCCAGACCAAGCTGCCGTATTTCTCGATCACGCCGACGTTCAGCGTCTGCATGAACCACGGCTATATCCGCGGCCAGCATTTCGCCTGCCCCGACTGCGGCGATGAGACCGAGGTCTACAGCCGCATCGTCGGCTACATGCGGCCGGTCCGGACCTGGAACGACGGCAAGCAGCAGGAGTTCAAGGACCGGGCGACCTACGACAAGATCGGCTGAGACCGGCGGACTTACAAAGAGGCGGTGATTCCATGGATTATCTGCTTTTCAGCTATCCCAACTGCGCCAAGTGCGAGGCCCTGAAGAAGCGGCTGGCCGAGACCGAGATCTCTTACCAGGAATACGGCCTGACCACGCCCCCGGGCAAGGCCAAGATCCGCGAGTTCATCAACGTCATCAAGCGCGACGATTCGGGGGCCATCAAGCTGCCGACCCTGGTCGCCCACACCCAGGGCATCGTCCGGGCCGTGCTCAACTCGGCCGAGGAGTTCGACGGGTGGCTGAGATCAAGGGGATAGAGAAGTTCTCGAGCCGCGACTTTCCCGGCCACATCTCGTCGACGGTCTTCCTCGGCGGCTGCACCTTCCGCTGCCCCTATTGCCATAACGCCCAGCTCGTCCTCGAGCCGGAGGCGATCCCGAGCCTGGCCGCCGATTACTTCCTCTCCTACCTCGACGGCCGCCGGGGCTGGCTCGAAGGCATCTGCTTCTCGGGCGGCGAGCCCTTCCTCCACGAGGGCCTCGAGGACCTCATCCGCATCGTCAGGGAGCGGGGCCTGCTGGTCAAGGTCGACACCAACGGCTCGTTCCCGGACCGGCTGGAGGCGCTCCTGGCCCTCGGGCTCGTCGACTGGGTGGCCCTGGACATCAAGGCGCCGCTGGAGCGCTACCGGGAGGTCACCCGGTCAACCGTCGATCCGGAGAAGATCGCCCGGGCGGCCGACCTCCTCCGCAGCTCGGGCGTCAAGCACACCTTCCGCACCACCGTCGTTCCCGGGCTCGTCGGCCGGGAGGACGTGGCTCGGATCGGCGAATGGCTCAAGGGCGCCGACCGCTATATCATCCAACCGTTCGTGCCCCGGACAACCCTCGATCCCGCCTACCTCGAGGTCAAGCCCTACGGCCGGGCCGAGCTCGCGGAGATCGCGGCCGCCGCCGAGCCGTATTTCGGCGAGGTCAGGATCGACGAAAGGTGAGACCATGGACCTGAAGGTCAAGCGCATCCACCCCGACGCCAAGCTGCCCTCCGCCGGCCATCCCGGCGACGCCGGCCTGGACCTCTACGCCGTCGTCGACCGCGACCTGGCGCCCGGCGAGGTCTTCGCCGCGCCGACGGGCATCCAGATAGCCGTGCCGGCCGGCCACGCCGGCCTGGTCTGGGACAAGAGCGGCATCTCCCTCAAGGGCGTCCACCGGCTGGCCGGCGTCATAGACGCCGGCTACAGGGGCGAGGTCCAGGTCGTCCTCATCAACCTGGGCGCCGCGCCGTTCGCCGTCCGCAAGGGCATGAAGATCGCCCAACTCCTCGTCCAGCCCGTCGCCGCCGTGTCCGTGGTCGAGGCGGATTCCCTCGACGACACCTCGCGCGGCCAGGGCGGCTTCGGCTCGACCGGCCTCTATTAGCCCGCTCCGCCCCTCGAGAGGCGCCCGGCGCGCCTCGCCCTGGTCATTTCTCCGCGGCCCTGTCGTTGTGCTAAGATGGGCCGAAGCTTTTTCAAGGACGACGCCCATGAGCCGCAGACCCCTTGATTTTACGATCGCCGCGACGCTTCTGGCCGCCCTCCTGATCTCCGTCCCGGCCCGGCCGCAGGACAAGCCGGCGCCGCGCCTGAAGCTCATCTTCGTCGAGCGGTTCCGCTTCGAAGCCTGGGACAACGCCGTCAGCCTCAACGACGCGGCCGCCGACGGCTTCGCCTATACGCGCAACCGGACGACCCTCGGCCTGGACTGGCGGGCGGCCGGGAACCTCGAGGTCCTGGGCAAGGTCACCAACGAGTTCCGGGTCTACCTCGCGCCCAAGGACCGGGCCTTCAACGGGCACGAGGTCTTCTTCGACAACCTTTACGTCAAATGGACGATCCCCGGCCGGACGCCCTTGACCGTTACGGCCGGGCGCCAGGACCTCAACTTCGGCGAGGGCTTCGTCATCGCCGACGGCACGCCCGGAGACGGTTCCCGCTCGTATTATTTCAACGCCGTCCGCCTCGACGCCGACCTCGCCCCGGGCCACAGGCTGACCGCCTTCGCCCACGCGACCAAGGCGACCGACCGGTTCCTGCCGGTGATCAACTCGCGGCAGCAGTCGCTGGCCGAGCAGCCCGAGAACGCCCTGGCCCTCTATTACGCCGGGACCTTCGGCCGGGCCAAGCTCGACGCCTACGCCGTCCGCAAGACGACGGACGCCAACGAGGCCTGGCCTGTGCCGGCGCGGACGGACACCTTGGGGGCCCGGGCGGTGATGCCGCTGGCCAAGCCTCTGTCATTCACGGCGGAGGCCGCCTTCCAGACGGGCCGGTACGGGGACGCGGGCCGCTCCGCCTACGGCGCCATCGCCCACCTCGATTACGACCTCGCCGGCACCCGGCCGCTCCTCAAGGCGTTCACCCTGGGCGGCATCCTCCTCAGCGGCGACGACCCGGCCACGGCCCGGATGGAGGGTTGGGACCCCGTTTTCAGCCGCTGGCCGAAGTGGAGCGAGAGCTATATCTATACCCTGACCCGGGAGAGCCGGCCTTCCTATTGGAGCAACCTGTCGGCGCTCTACGCCCAGCTGGCGTTCGACCTGGGGCCGCGCTCGGACGGCCACCTCATGGTCATGCCGATGGGCGCCGGCCGGTCCCGGACCGGGGAGTTTCCGGGCGGGACGGGCCTCTACCGGGGCACCCTCTACCGGGCCCGGCTGAACTACAAGGTCAGCAAGTTCATGACCGGCCGGGTTATCTGGGAGCACCTCGAGCCGGGGAGCTTCTATTTCCCCGGCGCCGCGAGCTTCAACTGGCTCCAGTTCGAGCTCATTTTTCGCTACTGAGGCGCTGCCTTCCGGCGTCCCTCGCCGCCGGGCTTTCCCTCCAGGATATCAGGCTCAGCAAGGGGGTCGTGGCGAAAGAAACAACCATGCCGATCGTCCCGGCTTCGGCCGGCGGCATCCCCGTCAAGGCCAGGCCCAGGCAGGTCCCGAGGCCGAGCACGGCCGACCCGACCGCCCCGAACTTCGTCGCCTTCCGGCTGATGAGGCCCCAGACAAAGGGCCCGAGGAAGAACGATCCGATGGCCCCCCACGATACCGACAGGATGGCCACGATGGTCGCCGGCCGGAGGTAGGCCAGGACGACCGAGAGAAGGACGAAGACGGCGGACATGATCCGCATCATCCGGGTCAAGGTCTTGTCGGATACGGCCGGATTGACGAACCCGGCGTAGAGGTCCTTGACGACCGAAGAGCTGGAGATGAGGACGAGCGCCGCCAGCGTCGACATGGACGCGGAGAGGATCAGGAGCATCATCAGCACCGAGAGGGACGGGGGCACGACCTTGGCCAGGAACTCCGGCATCAGGATATCGAAGACGGGCTTGCCGCCGGCGAAAGCCGCCGGGGCCGTCGCCGGCGTGAGGAAGAGCCGGGCCGAGGCCCCCGTGAAATAGGCCGCCCCGGCGATCAGGAGGGAGAACAGGGTCGAGGCGATCATGCCCCGGCGGATGGCCCGCCGGTCCCTGATGGCGTAGAACTTCTGGACGAGCTGGGGCATGGCGAACGGCGCGATGCTCGTCAGGAAGACGAGGGCGAAGAGCGGCCAGGCGCCGCCCGGGCCGACCGGGGCCGTGAGCTTCGGATCGATGGCCGCGAGGCCCGAGGTCAGGGCCCCCAGCCCTCCGATCTTCTTGATGGTGCTGCCGATGAGGACGGCCGAGCCGAGACACATGATCATGCCGAAGACGACGTCGATCATGGTCATCGACTTGTAGCCGCCGAGAACCAGGTAAAAAGCCGTGAACAGGCCCATGACGAGCAGGGCCGTGCCGAAGCCGAAGCCGAAATTGGCCTTGAACAGGTAGGACAGGCCGATGAACACGGCCGCCGAATAGGGGACAAGGAGGAGGAAGACGGCCAGCGAGGCGATGAGCTTCAGAAAGGGGCTGGCGTAGCGCTTTTCCAGGAATTCGGGCATGGTCGTGACCTGGAGCTCGACGGACATCCGCCGGATCCGGTCCCCGAGAAGGCCCCAGACGCCGAGCACCCCGACGAGGGCGTTCCCGAGGGCGATCCAGAGACCGGAGAGGCCGAAGCCCCAGCCGATCTTTCCGGCGAAGCCGATGAACAGGACGGCCGAGAAATAGGCCGCCGCGTAGGTGAAGGCCGACATCCAGGGCCCGACCGTCCGGCCGCCGAGGAAATAGTCGGTGAAGGTCCGGGCCTTGCGGAGCCCGAGCCAGCCGATGGTGAGGGTCATCAAGGCATAAACGCCTATAACTATAGCTTTGATGAGCATGGTGCCCCCTTTATAAGCGCGCCGGCGGCGCCTTGTCAATGCGGCCGTGGCTTCCCCCGGCCCGATTTGATATGATGGCGTGCTGTCGGGACATGGACGAAGCCAAGGACGGGGTCTACGATGTCGCCGTCATCGGCGGCGGTGTCGTCGGCTGCGCCGTCCTGCGCGAGCTCTCCCGCTATGATCTCCGGCTCCTCCTTCTCGAACGGCAGTCGGACCTGGCCGAGGGAGTGAGCAAGGGCAACAGCGGCGTCATCCACGCCGGCTTCAATGTCCCGTCCGGCTCCCTCAAGGCCCGGGCCAACGTCGAGGGCCTGGGCCTGATGTATCCCCTCGCCGCCGCTCTTGGGGTGCCCCACCGCATGACGGGCAAGCTCGTCGTCGCCCTGTCCGACGAGGGCCGGCCGCGCCTGGAGGAGCTCCTGGCCGAGGGCCGGAGGAGCGGCGTCCCCGGCCTGGAGATCGTCGACGAGGCGGCCATCCGCCGCCTCGAGCCCCTGGCCCGCGGCCGCTGGGCCCTGTACTCGGCCCGCACCGGCATCGTCTCGCCCTACGAGCTCGTCTTCGCCCTGGCCGAGAGCGCCTGGCGCAACGGGGCCGAGGTCGCTCTCGAGGCCCCGGTCGAGGCCGTGGCCGTCGAGGGCGGGACGTTCCGCCTGGCCACGCCGCGGGGAAAGTTCGCCGCCCGGCGCGTCGTCAACAGCGCCGGCCTCTTCGCCGACGAGGTCGCCCGGCTGGCCGGGAGCGCCGACTTCCGGGTCTATCCCTACCGCGGCGAATACCTCATCACCGACAAGGACGGCGGCTTCCGCCTGGGGATGCCCGTCTATCCCGTGCCGCCCCGGGACGATCCCGGCCTCGGCATCCACCTCACCCCGACCATGGAGGGCCACATCCTGCTCGGGCCGAGCGCCGAGCCGGTCGCCGCCAAGGACGACCTGGCCTCGACCCGGGAGGTCGCGGAGCGCCTCAAGGCCGAGGCCGGGCGGCTGGTGCCCGGGCTCGAGCGGGCCCCTTTCATCCACGCCTATACCGGCCTGCGGCCCAAGCTCGTCCCGCCCGCAAGCGGCGGCCTGTTCGCCGACTTCGTCGTCGCCGAGAGCGGGAGGCTGCCGGGCTGGATCGACCTGGCCGGCATCGAGTCGCCGGGGCTGACCGCCGCGCCGGCCATCGCCCGGATGGTCGCGGACCTCATCGGCACGGGGATGGCCCTGCGCCCGAAGACGGATTTCGAGCCCGGCCTGCCGGAGAGGCGGCGGTTCGCCGACCTCGGCGACGCCGAGCGAGCCCGCCTGGTCGCGGCCGACGCCGATTGGGGCGAGATGGTCTGCCGCTGCGAGCACGTGCCCCGGGCCGAGGTCGCGGCCGCCCTGCGCAATCCTTTCGGGGCCCGGAGCCTGGACGCCGTCAAGCGTCGCACCCGCTGCGGCATGGGCCGCTGCCAGGGCGGCTTCTGCACGCCCCGCCTGGTCGATATCCTCGAGGAGGAGGGCCTGCCGCCCGACCGCGTCACCAAGCGCGGCGGAGGCTCGCGGCTCTTCTACGGACGGCTGAAGGACTGACCGATGGCCGAGACGCCCCGGACAAGCGACGTCGACGTGGCCGTCATCGGCGGCGGCCCGGCCGGCCTGGCCGCCGCCCTGGGCGCGAAACGGGCGGGGGCGGGGCGCGTCCTCGTCCTCGAGCGCGACCGGACCCTCGGCGGCATCCTCAACCAGTGCGTCCACGACGGCTTCGGCCTCTTCCTCTACAAAGAGACCATCAGCGGCCCCGAATACGCCGAGCGGCTGGCCGAGAACGCCCTGCGGGAGGGCGTGGCCGTCGAGACCGGGGCCATGGTCCTCGATCTCGGGCCGGACCGGCTCCTGCGGGTCAATGCCCGGGGAGGCTACTCGCTCGTCCGGGCCGGGGCCGTCGTCCTGGCCATGGGCTGCCGCGAGCGGACCCGGGACATGATCGGCATCCCCGGGACCAGGCCGGCGGGGATCTATACGGCCGGTTCGGCCCAGCGCCTGGTCAACCTCCAGAACCTGCGCGTCGGGAACGAGGCCGTCATCCTCGGCTCGGGCGACATCGGCCTGATCATGGCCCGGCGCCTGACCTTCGAGGGCGTCCGGGTCAAGGGCGTCTTCGAGATCATGCCCTGGGCCAACGGCCTGGAGCGCAACATCCGGCAATGCCTGATGGACTTCGGCATCCCCCTGGAGCTGCGGACGACGGTGGTCGAGATCCGCGGCCGGGACCGGGTCGAGAGCGTCGTCACGGCCGAGGTCGACGACCGGCTGGCCCCCGTCGCCGGGACCGAGACCGTCGTCCCCTGCGACACCCTCCTGCTCTCGGTCGGGCTCGTCCCCGAGAACGAGCTTTCGAAGCGGGCCGGGGTCGAGCTCTCGCCGCTCACCGGCGGGGCCGTCGTCGACGAGACGCTCATGACCTCCGTTCCGGGCGTCTTTTCGTGCGGCAACGTCCTCCACATCCACGACGTCGCCGACTGGGCCTCGTTCGAGGGCTTCGCGGCCGGCGAGCGGGCCGCCCGCTACGCGGCGGGGGAGAGGCCGGCGGGGCGGACCGTGCGCGTCTCGGCCGGACCGGAGGTCCGCTACGCCCTGCCGCAGACGGCTCGGGCCGGCGCCGCGGGCGTCGAGTGGAGCTTCCGGGCCGTCCGGCCCCTCCGCGACGTCCGGGTCGAGGTCCGGGGACGGGACTCCGGCAGGATCTACGCCCGCCGGAAGTTCGGCCGCATCCTGCCGTCCGAGCTGCAGAAGATCAGGGTCCGCGCCGCCGTCGACGAGGACCTAGAGGTGGGCCTCCATGACTGACCGGCCGGCCGTCGACCGCCTGACCTGCGTCCTCTGCCCGGTCGGCTGCGAGCTCGAGGTCGCCCGGACCGCGGCCGGCGGCGTGGCGGTCGCCGGCAATCGCTGCGACAAGGGCGTGTCCTTCGCCGAGGAGGAGGTCCTGCGGCCCAAGCGCAACCTGGCCACGTCGGTGCCGGCAAAGGGAACGGCCGCCCGCATGGTCTCGGTCCGGTTGAGCGCGCCCGTGCCGCGCGAGATGATCTTCCCCGTCCTGGCCGAGATCGGGAAGCTCCGCCCGGAGGCCCCGGTCCGCCGCGGCCAGGTCCTCATCGCGGACGTTTTGGGCACTGGCGCCGACGTCCTCGCCACCCGTACGGTCCGGGGTCAAACCTAGACCTTTTTACTTTTCCCGGGGACGGCGGAATCTCCGGATTGACGAAAAAGTTAAAAGGTTTAGGTTTGACCCCTTCTTAGAACGGCGGAATCGTCGTATCGACCGAAAAGTTAAAAGGTCTAGGTTTGACCCCGGACGGCGCTCAGCGCGTCAGGACGGCCAGCGTTTCGAGGTGCGGCGTGTGGGGGAAAAGATCGAAGGGGGCGATCGAAACGGCCTCGTAACCGGCGTCGACGAGCCCCAGCAGGTCGCGGGCGAGGGAGCGTGGATTGCAGGACACGTAGACGAGGACCGGGGCCCCCAGGGCGGCGGCCCGGCGCAGGGCCTGCCCCGTCAGGCCGACGCGCGGCGGGTCGACGATGACGACGTCGACCGGCTCGCGGCGCGGCTCGGCCAGGAGCGCCTCGACCGTTCCGGGCACGAAGTCGGCGTTCGTGACGCCGTTGAGCAGGGCGTTCTCGACGGCGTTGGCGATGTTGGCCGGCGAGGAATCGACGCCAGTCACCCGCCCGGCCCGGCCGGCGATCGAGAGCTCGATCGCGCCGCTGCCGCAGTACAGCCCCAGGACCCGGCTCGCCGGCGTCAGCCGGGCCTCCTCGGCGAGGCGCCCGTAGAGCAGCTCGGCCCCGGCCGTGTTCGTCTGGAAAAAGCTCGGCGGGTAGATGCGGAAGGTCCGGCCGGCCAGCCGCTCCTCGATGAACGGCACGCCGGCGACGACGCGGACCTGCTCGTACTCGACGATATCCGAGCCGCGCCGGCTGGAGACATGGACGAAGCTTCGCATCTCCGGGGCGGCGGCCGCCAGCCGGCCGGCCAGGCCGTCCAGCCCGGCTTCCCCGATCCCGGCCGTGGCCAGAACGATCATGAGCTCGCCCGTCCGCTTGGCCTGCCGGAGGACCAGGTGGCGCAGCTCGCCCTTCCCGGTGGCCGGCTCGAAGCCCTGGAAGCCGTTCTCCCGGGCGAACTCGAGGACCACGGGAAAGACGCGCTCGACGACCGGGCCGAAGATCGGGCACGTCCCGACCGGCAGCGTGCGGCGGTAGGTCTGCCGGCTTGTCGTGACCCGCTCCCGGAGGCCGAGGGCCAGCTCGCCGTGCCTCTCGCCGAAGGCGAATTCCATCTTGTTGCGGTAGCCGTACAGGTCGGGGGAGGGGGTGATGGGCCGGACGGCGGCCGCCAGGCCCGGCCGGCCGCTCTCCTCCAGGGTCCGTTTCAGATGGCCTTCCTTGAGCTCGAGCTGGGCGCGGTAATCGACGTGCTGGAAGAGGCAGCCGCCGCAGGCCCCGAAATGCGGGCAGCGCGGCTCCGCCCGCCGCGGCGAAGGGGACTCCAGGCGGACGACCTCGGCGATCCGGGCCGCGCCGCGCTCCGCGACGACCTGGACCCGGACACGCTCGCCGGGGACGGCCCCCGGCACGAGCACCCTGCGGCCCTCCCCGTCACGGGCCAGCCCGTCGCTCCCGGGGAACCCGAGGTCCTCGATCCCGACCGTGAACGCCGGCGCGGCGAAGCGGGCCAGCAGCCGCCGGACCTTCTCCACCGGGAAGCCGACGACGTTGTCGTAGTCGCCCTTCAGCCGGGCGACGAAGGCGTCGCCGACCTCCTGAACGGCGTAGGCGCCGGCCTTGTCGAGGAACGTCCCCTGGTCGAGGTAGCCCTCGATCATCTCCTCCGTGAGCTCGCGAAAGGTGACGTAGGTCAGGTCGTAGCCGGTGAGGAGGCGGTCCTCCGAGCGGGTGTAGAACGCCAGCCCGGTGATGACCCGGTGACGGCGTCCGGACAGGGACCGGAGCATGGCCCGCGCGTCCTCCCGGTCGGCCGGCTTGCCCAGGATGCGCAGGCCCAGGGCGACGACCGTATCGGCGCCGATGACGACGGCCTCCGGGAACGTCTCGGCGGCCCGGCGGGCCTTCATAGCGGCGGCGACGACGGCGAACTGGAGAGGATCCTTTTCCCGGACGGCCGACTCGTCGACGTCCGTCGGGAAGACGCGGAACTCCGGCGCGACCCGGGCCATGAGCTCCCGGCGCCGCGGCGAGGCCGAGGCGAGAACGATGTCCATCCGGCCTATTGTACCCGAATCCGGCCGTTCCGCCACGGCCGGATTGCCGCCGCCACCCGATTGCGGATAGAATGGCCGGGTAGGCGGATATCATGAGCCGTTATGCCGTCGGCATCGATCTCGGCGGGACGAAGGTCGAGGCCTGCCTCGTCGACGAAACGCGGCGGGTCCTGGCCCGCAAGCGGCGGCCCTCCGAGCCCGGGCTCGGCCGCGAGCGCGTCGTCGCCAACATCCTCGGGCTCGTCGCCGAGACGGCCGGCGGGGCGCGGGTCGAGGCGGTCGGCCTGGGAACGCCCGGCACCTACAGCGCCGCGGACGACATCATGTACGGCGCGCCGCATACGCCGCTCTACGAGAAGCCCGGGCTGGTCAGCCTGCTCCGCTCCGGCCTCGCGGCCCCCCTCGTCGTCGAGAACGACGCCAACTGCCTGGCCCTGGCCGAGTTCTTCGCCCAGTGCCACGGCCGCTACTCCTCGGTCCTGGCCGTCATCCTGGGCACGGGCATGGGCGCGGGACTCATCCTGGATAACCGGCTCCATCGGGGACCGCACGGCAACGCCGGCGAGATCGGCCATACCTCGATCGCCATCGACGGCCGCCCCTGCGAGTGCGGCCGCCACGGCTGCGGCGAGGCCTATCTCTCCGGGCCGAGCCTGGGCCGCCGCTACGCCGAGCTCGCCGGCGAGACCTTGACGCCGGACCGGATCTACGCCCGATACGAGGCCGGGGAGCCGAGCGCCCTCCGCGTCTTCGACGATTCGGTCCGGATCATGGCCGAGCTCTTCGCCAACTGCGTCAACGCCCTCGATCTCGAGGCCGTCGTCCTCGGCGGCGGCGTCTCCAACCTCCCCCTGTGGTACGAGCGGGTCCCGCCGCTCCTGGCCGGGGCGCTGTTCGGCACCCCCGGCCGGACGGTCCCGGTCCTGAAGGCGGTCCTGGGCGACTCGGCCGGCGTCCTCGGCGCGGCCTATCTCGCCCTCCGCGAGATGCGCCTTATGACCTTCTAAGACCCTTCCGCCCGCCCGGGCGGGAAGGGCGCTGAAAGATGCTGCCCCGACGACCCCCGTAGCGGAGGGGGCGGCTGAGAGCGAAGTCCTCGGAGCGACCATCAGCGCCGTCCCGGAGCGACTTGGAGGGACGGGGCTGGGGAATATCCGAGGAAAGCGCTTTTCTAAGATATTTCTCAGAATCCCGGCCTCGAGCGCTCGGCCATGATTCTGAGGTCCGCTGCCCGGGGCAGCTCCCCGCCGGCCCTATTGATACTTCCCCATGATGTAGTTCTCGAGGTTCTCGATCTTGACCTGCTGGTCGGTCATGACGGCCTTGACCACGTCGCCGATGGAGACGACCCCAGCCAGCCTGCCCTCCCGGCAGACGGGCAGGTGGCGGATGCGCTTGTCCGTCATCAGGGCCATGCATTCATCCGCGGTCGTCTCGTAGCGGACCCCGTAGACCTCCTTGGTCATGATCTCGCGGACCGGAGTGTCCTGGGACTGCCGGCCCATGAGGATGATCTTGCGGGCGTAGTCCCGTTCGGAGATGATGCCGACGATCTCGTCCTTTTCGACGACGATGAGCGCCCCCAGCTCCTCCCGGGCCATGAGCTCGAGGGCCTCGTAGACCTTGGCCCCCGGCCCGATCGTCCAGGCCGCATGGCCCTTCTGGTCGAGGATGTCTTTGACGGTGATCATGCTTCCCCCCTTTTTCGACAGCGGTCCCTTTGTCCCGACGTCTCCAATATGAGCGGCCGGCCGGCCGTTGTCAATCGAAGTAGCCGGTCAGGTCGTCGCGGTTGAGCCCCTGCTCGAGAGCGACCCGGGCCACGGCCCTGGCGACCGACCGGTGCAGGGCCCTGTCCAGGGGATCGGGGACGATCTGGCCCGGCTTGGCGAAGGCGGCGATGGCCTCGGCCGCGGCAATGAGCATCTCCCGGGTGATGCGCGGCACGTCCGCGTCCACGGCGCCGCGGAAGATGCCGGGGAAGCCGAGGACGTTGTTGACCGATTTCCCGTCGGCGGCGAAGGCCGCTCCGGCGGCCAGGGCCTTCTCGGGCTCGATCTCGGGGACGGGGTTGGACAGGGCCAGTATGATCTGGCCCGGGCGGACGAGGCTCGGCTTGATCAGCCCCGGCTTCCCGGTCGTGGCGATGACGACGTCGCAGCCGGCCATGACCCCGGCCAGGTCGGAGGGCTCGCCGCCGGCCGCCTTCAGCCGGTCGAGGGCGTCGGGGAGGATGTCGGCGCCCAGGACCGGGCGGCCGAAGCGGAACATCAGCATCCGGGCCAGGGCCAGGCCGGCCGCGCCCAGGCCGACGACGCCGATGCGGCTCGAGGCCAGGTCCCGGCCGGACGCTTTGGCCGCGTTGAGCAGCGTTGCCATGACCACGACGGCCGTGCCGTGCTGGTCGTCGTGCATGACCGGGATGTCGAGGCGGGCCTGGATCCTCTCCTCGATGCCGAAGCAGCGCGGGGCCGAGATGTCCTCGAGCTGGATGGCGGCGAAGGTCGGGGCCATGTGGACGACCGTCTCGACGATCTCGTCCGGGTCCTTGGTGTCGAGCAGGATGGGCATGCCGGAGAGCCCGGTCAGGGTCTCGAGGAGGCTGGCCTTGCCCTCCATGACGGGCATGGCCGCCTTGGGGCCGATGTCGCCCAGGCCCAGGACCGCCGTGCCGTCCGTGACGATGGCGACGAGGTGGCGGATGGAGGTGAAGCGCCGGGCCAGGGATGGGTCGTCGCGGATCTTCAAGCTGACCTCGGCCACGCCCGGCGTGTAGACCTTGCGCAGCGTGCTCAGCGAGTCGATCGCGTAGCGGCTGCGGATGGCGATCTTGCCTCCCTGGTGGAGCTCCAGGACCTCGTCGCGGACCTCGAGCAGCAGGACGCCCTCGATGGTCTCGACGGTCCGGACGATACGGTCGAGGTGCCGGAGATCGTCGGCGAAGACGGTGATGTCCCGGTCGACGGCCGAGCCGCCCATGCGGACCGTGCGGATCTCGCCCAGCAGCCCGCCCTGTTCGCCGACGGCCGTGAGCAGCCGGCCGAGCGCCCCCGGCTTCTGCTCCAGCCGGCACCGGAACGTCCTCTGGATCTTGCCGTCCCACCACATCTCGGGCTCCTTTCCGCCTCCTAGTCGACGAGCAGGAAGGCGTAGCGGTTCATCTCCTGGTCGTAGTCCGACAGCACCTCGATCGGGCAGCCGATTCTCCTGACCGTGGCGAAGACGTCGATGGCCAGGGCTTCCGGCGACGGCCGGGCCAGCTTCGGCTCCTTGCAGTCGGCCCGGGACCCCGGGCATTCGAGGCAGATGCCGCAGCTGTCGAAGGGCAGCAGAAAGGCCTTCTCGAAGCCGGACTTGAACAGCTCCTGTTCGAGCCGGACCAATTCCAGGTTAAGCTTGCGGCCCCAGGCGCGGCGGTCCTCGGGCTTCTCCACCGTCTTGGCGAAATGGAAGACGGCGCAGCGCTTGTACTCGCGGAGGAAGCGCGCGCAGGCGTCCACCGGGGGGGCGTTGGGCGGGCAACAGGCGTTGCGGCCGTATTCGCCGCAGCCGTAGACGCACTTCATCCGGACCCATTCGGCGGTCACGATGTCGGCGGGGTCGATCCAGCGGACATCGGCGAAGCCGCGGGCGGCGAACAGCTGCGCGAGCTCGGCCCGGCCCGGGCGGCCGCGCCGCGGCGCCTGCAAGGACCTCTCTCTCTTCCTGGGCATGTTGGAACCTCCCGGCCGTCCGCGCGGCCCGCGCCCGGTTTATAGCATCCCCCCGTGGCCCTGTCAACGAGCGCCCGGGCTGGCCTGTCCGGGCCGCCTCCGCTATAATCCTCCCGTGAGCGATCCCGCCCGTTTCGCCGTCGTGCTGGTCCGGCCGGACAGCCACGAGAACATCGGCCTGGCCGCCCGGGGCATGGCCAATGCCGGATTCGGCGACCTCCGCCTGGTCGGGCTCGATCGGCTCGAGGCGCCGGCCTGGCGCACGGCCATCCACGCGGAATCAATCATCGAGCGGGCCCGCTTTTACCCCTCCCTGGCGGAGGCCGTGGCCGACCGGGAGCTTGTCCTCGGCTCGACGGCCCGGGTCCGTCACGACTTTCCCCTGGTCCCGCTCGACGGAGCGGTGGCCAGGCTGGCCGAGTACCCCGAGACCGTCCGGGTCGGGCTCGTCTTCGGCAACGAGCGGACCGGCCTGACGCAGGGCGAGCTGGGATTGGCCAACCTCCGCTTCCACATACCCCAGGCGGGCCGCCAGCCTTCGTACAACCTCGGGGTCGCCGTCACCCTGACCCTGCACGCCATCGCCTTCCGGCCCGGGCCGCCTCCGGCCCTGCGCCGGCACCCGCCGCTCGACCATGCCGCCCAGGCCGAGGCCGGCCGCCGCTTCCGGGAGATGCTCGAGCGGCTGGGCTTCATGCACGACACCAACCGGGAATTCATCGCCGAAAAGGTCGAGGACATTTTTTTCCGCATGGCCCTGACGGCCAAGGACCGGGACGTCATCCTGGCCCTGTTCCGCAGGGCCCTCGAGGGCCCGCGGCAGCATCGGCCCGGCCGGCCCCGGGAGGCCGCCGGGCCCGGGAAGGAGCGATCATGACCCCCCATGAGCTGAAAGTCGCCTTCGGCGACAACTACAGGATCGACGTCGCTTTCAAGGGCTTCACCATCAGGACCGGCCAGCCCGTGGGCGACGGCGGCGACGGCTCGGCGCCTTCGCCCTTCGATCTTTTCCTCTCTTCGCTGGCGGCCTGCGCCGGCTACTACGCCCTGGCCTTCTGCCAGGAGCGCCAGCTCCAGACGGAGGGCCTGGGCCTGACCATGACGGCCGAGCGGGGCGAGGTCTCCAAGATGATCGACCGGATCGTCTTCACCGTCGACCTGCCGCGGGGCTTTCCCGAGAAGTACCGCTTCGCCCTGACCAAGGCCATCGACCACTGCACGGTCAAGAGCCATATCCTGCGGCCGCCCCAGTTCGAGATCGTCGTCCGGCCCTGACGGCCGGCGGCGTCAGGGCGCCTGGGGCAGCCAGAGGTAGTAGAAGCCCGTCTTCAGGGACGCGGCGATCGATTCCAGGACCCGGGCGTCGAGCAGCCCGGCGCCGGCCGGACGGCCGGCGTAGATGTTCGATTTCGTCTTGGGGAAATACGTGTAGGACACGAGGCGGGCCCGGTCGAGGCCGGCCAGGTCCCGGGCCTTGCCGAAGGCGTCTTCGAAGTAGCCGACGCCGTCGATGAGGCCCAGTCCCAGGGCCTGGGTGGCCGTGTAGACCCGGCCGTCGGCGATCGTCCGAAGCTCCCCGGCGGCGACCTTGCCCTTGCGGCCCCGGGCCACGACGTCCAGGAACGCCTGGAAGTACTCGTCGATGATCCCCTGGTAGAGCTTCTTTTCGTTCTCGGTCATCGTCCGGAAGGGGGAGCCAGCGTCCTTGGCCGGTCCGGACTTGACGATCTCGACCTTGACCCCGACCTTGGTCATCAGGCCCTCGACGCTGGGGAAGACGGAGATGACGCCGATCGAGCCGGTCAGCGTGGTGGGATGGGCGATGATGAGGTCGCAGGCCGAGGCGATGTAGTAGCCGCCGGAGGCGGCGACGCTCATCATCAGCCCGACGACCGGCTTGCCCGTGCGCTCCTTGAAGCGCAGGATCTCGTGGTAGACCATGTCGCTGGCCGTCACCTCGCCGCCCGGCGTGTCCAGGCGGAGGAGGACGGCCTTGACCCGCGGGTCCGCGGCGGCCCTCTCCAGGCGCTCGAAAACCCGGGCCACGACGCTCTTCTCGCGGGCCAGGAAGCTCGTCTCGAGGGCGGCCGAGATGGTCCCGTCGACGTCGATCATCAGGACCTTGTCGGCGGCCGGGCCCGGCATGAGGACGACCTCCTGGAGCTTGTCCTCGCCCAGCAGGTCGATCCGGATCTGAGGCGAACAGGCGGCCAGGGCCAGGGCCAGGAACGCCGTTCCCAGGACGGCTTTCTTCATGGGGCCTCCTCAGGCCGTCGGCTTCAGGAAATATTTCCGGCCCCGCCGGGTGGCTGGCGTGACCATCCGGACGGCCCGCGGCAGGACGCGGAACTCGAGGCGGTCCCGCTCGCCGAGGTACTCGCCGTTGAACTGGAGCGGCAGGGCATGGCCGCTGATGACGACCCGGCGGGCCTTGAAGTGGCGCATGCGCCGCTGCCACAGGCCCAGGTAGATGAGGGGGAAGAGGAACGAATACTTGAGCGGTCCCATCTCGAACAGGGTGATGTCGAGATAGCCGTCGTCGACCACGGCCCGGGGCGCGATGCGCCAGCCGTAGCCGAAATAGTTGGTCTTCATGACCGTGCAGTCGAAGAAGTTCGAGGTCACGGTCCTGGCGTCGAAGGGCCCGTCGTCGTCGCGGCCGTCATAGAGCTCCAGGACCTTCTCGTCCCGGGGCGAATTGAACAGCCGTCGGCCGGCCAGGACGTGGCCCCACAATCCCTGGATGCGGCCCTGGAGCTTCTCGCCGGTGACCAGGGCCGTGGCGCCGATGCTGGAAAAGGCGGCCAGCCGGCCCTCGACCTCCATGAGGTCGATCGGCCGGGCCTCGCCCTCGGCCAAGCGGTCGATGGCCCGCAGGGGATTGACCGGGATGTCGAAGGTCTTGCGAAAGGCGTTGCCGCTGCCGAAGGGTATGACGCCGAAGGCCACCCGGTCCTGGGCTCCGGCCTCGAACAGGCCCTGGAGGGTGTCGGCGACCGTGCCGTCCCCGCCCATGGCCACCACGATGTCGCAGCTACGGACGGCGGCGGCCACTTTCTCCACCGTTGTCCGCATGTCGCCGAGGTCGTCGTAGATCTCGCCGGGCAGCCGCTTCTCGAGGTAGAGGCGCAAGAGCTTGCGCCGCGTCCAACGGGAATTGGCCGCCCGGGGGTTGACCAGGCAGGCCGTCCGGGGGCTGGGGGTTGGTTCGGTCATGATATCGTCGCGTCCGTCGTCGGGCGGATGTTCGGCCTTATTCTAGCGCATGTCCCGGGACCCGTCAAAGAATCCGGCCTCCCCCCGGCCAAGTTCAACGTTGAACGGCCGGCCGCGTTGGTCTAGAATGACGCGCGTAGCGGCATGGAACCACTCGAAAAGACCGTCACCGTCCGGGACCGCCGGTTCCTCCTCCGGGTCGAGACCTCGGCCGATTGCGACGATTACCAGAAGTACGAGGACCTGCGCGAGGAGATCTGGAGCTTTCCCGAGGACCACCTGGCCAGCACCCGGAACATGATGTCCGAAAACTTCTTCTGCGACGGGGGGAGCCTGTTCATCGGGGCCTTCGTCGAGGCGGAGGGGGGCGGGTTCGAGACCGACGGGCGCCACCTGGTTGGCTTCTGCTACGGCTTCGTCGGCGTCCGCGACAAGGAGGCCGGCTACCGCGATCCCCGGAACCTGCGCTTCTACGCCCAGTTCGCCGGCGTCCGCAAGGCCTGGCAGAGCTACGGGCTGGGCCTCCTGCTCAAGGAGTTCCAGCGCGAGATGGTCCTCGGCCGGCTCGGCGTCGGGACCATCATCTGCACCTACGATCCGCTCACGGGGGTCAACGCCCAGCGCAACATCCACCATTTCGGCATGGATGTCCTCGATTACCTGGTGGCGACATGGGGCGCCTACGGCGGCCTGCTCAACCGGGCCGACGTGCCGACCGACCGCTTCCTCATGTCCTGGGACCTGGAGAGGACCGGTCCGCCGCCGGGCCGCGACCCGGCGGCGGCGGGTTCCGGCCGGCCCGTCATCCGGACCGGGCGGCGGCGCCTGGCCGGCCGGAGCGGGGAGGCGGAGTTAGAGGTCGTCGAGGGCCTCGACCTCGACGCCGGCGGCGACGTCCTGCTGGCGCCCATCCCGCTTGATTTCTACCGCCTGCTTCAGGAGACCGACGTCGACGACCCGGCCGTCCGGCGCGTCGCCGTGGACTGGCGGCTGGCGACGCGGCAGGCCTTCCAATCGCTCTTCGCCCGGGGCTACAGGGTCGTCGATTTCCTCAAAGCCGGCCCTGGCGATCCGGTCAACCGCTACGTCCTGGCGCGCAGCGACCCGGCGGGACGCCGGGCATGACCGACGCGCCTCTCGTCCGGGTCAGGGCCCTGGCCAGGACCTACGTCATCGGGGGCGTCCCCGTCGCGGCCCTGGCCGGCGTCGACCTCGACGTCGCCGCCGGGAGCTTCACCGCCGTCACCGGGGCCTCGGGCTCCGGCAAATCGACGCTGCTCAACCTCCTCGGCGGGCTGGACACCCCCAGCGCCGGGACTATCGAGGTCGACGGGGCCCTGGTCTCGGGCCTGGACCGCGAGGCCCTGGCCCGCTACCGGAGGTCCGTCGTCGGCATGATCTTCCAGTCCTTCAACCTCGTCCCCTCCCGCACGGCCCTGGAGAACGTCGAGCTGCCGCTGGTCTTCGCCGGCGTGGACAAGAAGGAGCGTAAGCGCCGGGCGGCCGAGTTCCTCGACCGGGTCGGCCTCGGCGGCCGGACCGGGCACAGGCCGGCCGAGCTGTCCGGCGGGGAGCAGCAGCGCGTGGCCGTCGCCCGGGCCCTGATCAATGGGCCGCGGATCCTGCTGGCGGACGAGCCCACGGGCAACCTCGATTCCCGGACGGCGCGGGAGATCGTCGGGCTCCTGGACGGGCTCAACCGCGAGCGGCGGCTGACCGTCGTCATGGTCTCCCACGAGGAGAGCCTGGTCCGCGAATTCGCCCGCCGGATCGTCCGCCTGCGGGACGGCCGGATCGTCGACGGGGGAGACGCGGCATGAGACCCGCCGACGCCGTCGATTTCGCCCTGGCCAGCCTGCGCCAGCGGCGCCTGCGGACCTTCCTGACCGCCTCGGGCGTCATGATCGGCATCGGCGCCCTGGTCTCGATGATCTCGTTCGGCAAGGGCCTGCAGAAGAACGTCACCCGGGCCTTCGAGGCCTCGGACCTGTTCACGACGGTCACGGTCCTGCCGGGCGGGGCGGAGAAGCCCGGCGGCGATCCCGACGGGAAGCCCCGGGCCAAAGCTCCCGGCCGCGCCGACGCCCTGCTCGACGACGCGGCCGTCGCCGCGCTGGCGCGCCTCCCCGGCGTAGCCATGGCCTACCCGGACGTCAGCTTCCCTGCCCTGGTCGGCCTGGGCGACCGCCGGGAATTCCGGCTGGTCCAGGTTGTGCCCGCGGCCGCGGTCAATTCGAGCGCCCTGCGGATCCGGTGGGGCCGGGCTTATGGCTCGGACGACGAGAACGGCGTTGTCGTCAACCGGACCGTCCTGCGCCAGCTGGGGGAGACCGAGCCGGCAGCGGCCGTCGGCCGGACGATCCGGATCACGACCGTCTCGATCGATCTGGCCCGGTTGGCCACGCTCAACCTGGCTTCGATCTTCTCCGGCGCGAGCTCCCCCGTCTCCCAGGAAACCGCCGAGTTCCCCATCGTCGGCGTGACCGAAGTCATGGCTTTCGGGGGCGAGGGCGGCCTGGCCGAAAGCGCCGTGATGATCCCGCCCGGACCGGCGGGACGGATCAAACGGCTGCCCTTCTCCAGCGTCTGGGATCTCTTCCGCATCCGGGACGGCCGGATCGGCTATTCGGCCGCGACCGTCAGGCTGGCTTCGCTCCGCGACCTGGATCGCGTCCGGTCCAAGGTCCAGGACCTGGGCTTTGGCACCTTCGCCCTGGCCGACCAGCTCGAGGAGGTGACCAGGGCCTTCCGTTTCATGGACATGGCCCTGGCCGCCGTGGGCATGATCGCCATCGTCGTCGCGGCGCTCGGCATCGTCAACACCATGATAATGTCCATCCTCGAGCGCTACCGGGAGATCGGCGTCATGAAGGCCGTCGGGGCCTCGGACGGCGACATCAAGCGCATCTTCTTCTTCGAGTCGGGTGCCATCGGCCTGGCCGGCGGGGCGGCCGGCTGCGTCCTGGGCTGGGCGACGAGCCTGCTCATCAACCGGTTGATCGATCTCTACCTGTCCCGCCAGGGCATGCCCCACGTGGCCTATTTCTCCTTCCCGGCCTGGATCTTCCTCGGCGCCGTCGCCTTCGCCGTCCTGGTCAGCCTGGCCTCCGGCATCTATCCGGCCCGGCGGGCCGCCCGCGTCGATCCCGTCGTCGCCCTGCGCCACGATTAGCCGGGACCGCCCCCGCATCCCCCCGTCCTCCGGAACGGCAAGGCGGCCTCCGTTCCCCGGGCCCGCTTTCTGCTATAATGCGGCTCTTATGTGCGCCGCGACCGATCGCGCCAGGCAAAAGGGGAGAGCCGTCCCCGGGGGAACGAAGGAGAAGACATGAAGCCTTATCGCCATCTCGCCGTCTTCGGACCCATTCTCGGCTTGGCGCTGGCCGCCTGCGCCGTCTCCCCGGCGCCGCGGGGCGTCGAAGAGAGGGCCCGGGCCCTGCACCGGGAGATCCTGACCGTCGACACCCATTGCGACACGGCCTTCGGATTGCTGCGGTCGGACTGGAAGATTGGCGAACGCCACGATCCGGCCCTGCGGGCCAGCGGCAAGATCGACCTGCCGCGGATGAAGGACGGCGGCCTCGACGCCGAGTTCTTCGCCGCCTTCGTCGGCCAGGGGCCGCGCACCGCCGAGGGCTACGAAAAGGCCAAGATGAGCGCCCTGCGGGCCGTCGAGGCCGTGCGCCGGATGACCGAGGAGTACGCCTCGACGATCGGCCTGGCCGTCGACCCGGCCGGCGCCCGGCGCCTCAAGGCGGCCGGCCGGCTCACGGCTTTTATCGGCCTGGAGAACGGCTATCCCATCGGGCGCGACCTTTCGCTGGTCAAGGCCTTCTATGACCAGGGCGTCCGCTACATCACCCTGTGCCACTCGTCCGACAACGACATCTGCGATTCCTCGACCGACCGTCGCGATCCCGAAGACAAGGGGCTGAGCGAATTCGGCCGCCAGGTGGTGGCCGAGTGCAACCGCCTGGGCATGATCGTCGACATCTCGCACGCCTCGGACCGGTCCTTCTACGACGTCCTGGCCGCGTCCCAGGCCCCGATCATCGCCTCGCACTCGAGCTGCCGGGCCGTCTGCGACAATCCCCGGAACCTGAGCGACGACCAGATCCGGGCCCTGGCCCGGCGCGGCGGCGTCATCCAGATCTGCTTCCTCGGCGCCTACGTCAAGACCCCGCCGGTCATCCCCGAACGCGAGAAGGCCGTCAAAGAGATGGAGGCCAAGTACGGTCCGCTGCGCGACCTCAAGGACGAATCGCTGCGCCAGAAGGCCATGGCCGAGCGTGACGCCATCAACCGGCAGTACCCCCAGGCCCAGCCGACCGTTCGGGACCTCGTCGACCACATCGACCACGTCAAGAGGATCGTCGGCATCGACTATGTCGGCATCGGGACCGATTTCGACGGCGGCGGCGGCGTCCTCGGCTGCAACGACGTGAGCGGCATGATCCATGTGACCGAGGAGCTTCTGCGCCGCGGCTACACCGACCGGGAGATCGCGAAGATCTGGGGCGGCAATTTTTTCAGGGTCTTCGAGAAGGTCATCGCCCAGGCCGGCAAGTAGCCGGCTCTCCCGGTCCGTCCCGGATGTAAAGCCGTTTTACACCCGGGCCGCCGTCGCGCCAGCTGTTCTTTTATTATCTGCAGGATACGCGTGACGTCCGGTGGCATGATCCTTGCTCCGGCCATGGGGGGGAAGCGAAATGTGCATTTTCCGGCCGATTTCGCTATCATGAGGGCGCTCCCATGATCATCGCCGGCCGAGCCCGCGTCCTGCCCGCCGGGCTGTCCTTCCTTCTTGCGGCCTCGCTTCTCTCGGCCGGCCCGGTCCGGCCGCGCTCCCAGGACGTCAAGGAGCTGCCGCGCTACGGCGGGACCTTCCGGATCAAGGGCTTTTCCGCCCCGTTCAACCAGATCTTCGACCCGGCCGGCCCGGCCCACCATTTCATCACCGAGCAGCTTTTCGACGGGCTGGTCAAGTTCGACGGCCGCTTCCATCCGATGCCCGCCCTGGCCGAGTACTGGACGATCACCGACGGCGGGACCCGCATCGTCTTCCACCTCCGCCGCGGCGTCCGCTTCCACAACGGCCGCGAGCTCGCGGCCGACGACGTCAAGTTCTCGCTCGAGCGCCTGGTCAAGGACCGGCCGGACAACTCCTTGGCCCGGCTGTTCGCCGGCAAGGTCGTCGGCGCCGAGGAGTACCGGGCCGGCCAGGCCGCCGAGGTCGACGGCTTCCGGGTTCTCGATCCCGCGACCTTCGAGATCCGCTGGCTGAGGCCGTACGTGGCCGGGCTCTACCTCCTGGGCATGTACGCCTGTAAGATCCTGCCGCGCGACCTCGTCGAGGGCCAGGGCCGGAGCTTCTTTTACCGGCCGGTGGGCACCGGCCCCTTCAAGTTCGCCGAGTGGCTCCGGGGCCCCCAGCTGGAGATCCTGGGCGTCCGACTGGAGCGGAACCAGGATTACCATGACGGGCCGCCGTTCCTGGCCGCCCTCGAGTACAGCCCCCATTTCACCGACGAGCAGTTCCTGTCCGGCGACATCCACCTGGTCTCGGTGACCTCGGAGCGGTTGCTCCGCGGCGGCTTCCGCGTCCTGGAGAACGGCACCCTCAAGTCCTACTTCCTGGCCTTCAGCTGCGACATCCCGCCCCTCGACCGGCCCGAGGTCCGCCGGGCCCTGGCCCTGGGCCTGGACAAGGCCCGCCTGGCCGCCGCCAGCGACCAGCCGGGGACGCTCCACCAGGTCCTGGACAACTTCATCCCGCCCTACCTGCCCGGGTTCTTCCCCCGGGCCGCCGAGCCGTTCACCGACGTCGACGCGGCCAGGCTTCTCCTCGACCGGCTCCTGCCGGTCGGCGGCCGCAAGGCGCTGAAGCTGACGCTCCTCTACGACGGGCCGAAGACCGACGAAACGTCCGGCTTCGCCCGGGAGCTGGGGCGCCAGCTGGAGGCGCTGGGGATCGGGCTCGACGTCCGCTCCCTCCGCCGGCCGGAGGACGCCCGGGCCGTCCGCCAACCCTACCTCCGGTTCCTGGCCTACGACATGGACTTTCCGGACCCGGAGAACATCCTCCTGCCCCTGTTCTACTCGGGCTCGCCGGCCAACGCCATGAGCTCGCGCTACGACGATCCCCGCCTGGACGATCTCCTCGAGCGCTCCGCGGCCGAGACGAGCTGGGAGCGGCGGACGGACCTCTTCCGGACCATGGAGAAGATTTTGCTCGAGGAGGCGCCGGCCGTCCCCCTCTTCACCGAGAGGATCCGCATCGCCGTCCAGCCGCAGGTCCGCGGCATCGAGCTGCCGGCCATGGGCTTCATCTTCCTCGACGCCAGGCGCATCTGGCTGGGAACGGAGGGGCGGCGGTGAAGCTGAAGATCTCGATCTACACCCGCCTGGTCTTCTGGATCGCCCTGCTCATCGTCCTGCTCTTCGGCGCGATCCTCTTCGTCATCCAGATCCGCGAGGCCCGGATCCTGCAGGACGAGACCGAGGCCCGGGTGATGCTCCAGGCCCGGTATATCGCCGACGCCAACCTGCTGTCGCTCTCCCTGCAGGACTGGCAGGCCGTCCAGAAGTACGTCGACGAGCACATCTCCGGCGACCTGAACTACATCGTCGTTTACGACCGGACGGGGCAGCCGGCGGTCTGGAACGACCTCGTCCGCGACCACCGCGAGATCGTCTTCGAGAGCCTGCTCTCGGACGACATGGCGCCCGACGTGAAAGAGTCCGTGATCCGCCGGCTGACGCTGCGCGAAGCCCCGGTCCGGGTCCGCGAGGTCGAGGTCTTCGCCTATTCGCAGGCCGCCGGGCGCTGGGGCTCGGTCAAGGTCGGCTGGTCCCTCGAGCCCATGTACGACCGGCTGCGCGACATCCAAAAGGTCCTCCTGCTCATCGGCCTGGCCGGCTTCCTCTTCGGCATCGGTGCGGCGGCCTTCCTGGCCCGGCGCATCACCCGGCCGCTGCACCGCCTTGTCGAGGGCACGGTCCGCATCGCCCAGGGGGATTTTTCACAGCCCATCGTCGACACCTCCCGGGACGAGATCGGCGACCTGGCCCGCAGCTTCAACGAGATGACCGGCCAGCTGGTCCAGACCCGGGAGCGCATGGACGACGCCAACCGCCGCCTCGTCCAGCACGAGAAGCTGGCCTCGATCGGGCGCATGGCGGCCACCATCGCCCACGAGATCCGCAATCCCCTGACCTCGGTCAAGCTGAACATCCAGAAGGTGGCCGAGGAGGAGGCCTTCGCCGAGACGGTCCGGGCCCACATCGACCTGTCTCTCGAGGGCATCGACCAGATCGAGCGGTTCATCAAGGAGCTGCTCAACTTCACCCGGGTCCAGGAGCTCAGCCTGGAGCGCTGGCCGGTCGAGCAGATCGTCGACGAGTCCCTCAAGGTCGTCCGGGACACCCTGGCCCAGAAGGACATCGCCGTCGAGCGTTCCTGCCCCCCCGGGCTGCCGGCCATCCTGGCCGACGCCGACAAGCTCCGCCAGGTCTTCCTCAACGTCCTCCGCAACGCCCACGAGGCCCTGGAACCCGGCGGCACGATCCGCATAGCCTGCGACGCGGTCGCCGGCGAGGGGCGTACCATGGTCCGGGTGCGGATCGCCGACGACGGCCCGGGCATCCCGGAGAAGGACCGGCCTAACATCTTCGAGCCTTTCTACACGACCAAGCCCTCGGGCTTCGGGCTCGGCCTGGCCAACGCCCGCAAGATCGTCGAGCAGCACCGCGGCTCCATCGCCGTCGGCGAGACGGGCGGGCCGGGCTGCGAGTTCGTCATCCTCATCCCCGCCGCCGAGGAGGCCGCATGAGATCCATCCTGATCGTCGAGGACGATCCGCTCGTCCGCAAGACCCTGGCTTCCCAGCTGGCCAAGAAGGGCTTCGAGATCGCCGCCGCCGAGACGGGGGAGGACGGGGTCGAGGCCTTCGCCGAAGGCTCGCCCGACCTGGTTTTGCTCGACGTCCGCCTGCCCGACATCGACGGGCTGGAGGTGCTGCGCCGGATCAAGGACCGCGACCGGCGGGCCGTCATCCTGGTCATGACCGCCTTCGACGACATGAAGACGACGGTCGAGGCCGTCAAGCTCGGCGCCTTCGAGTACCTGGTCAAGCCGCTCAACATGACCGAGCTCGACCTGGCCATCGAGAAAGCCTTCCAGGTCCGGGCCCTCGAGGAGCGGGTCAGCTACCTTGTCGAGGAGCGGCAGAAGGGCTACACGATCGACAACATAATCGGCCACTCGCCGGCCATGCGCACGGTCTTCAAGCTCATTGGCTCGGTGGCCAACACCCGGGCCAACGTCCTCATCCAGGGCGAGAGCGGGACGGGCAAGGAGCTGGTGGCCAAGGCCATCCACTACAACAGCCCCTACCGCGACGAGCCGTTCATCGTCATCAACTGCTCGGCCATCCAGGACACCCTGCTCGAGAGCGAGCTTTTCGGCCACGTCAAGGGCGCCTTCACCGACGCCGTCAGCGAGACCAAGGGCAAGTTCGAGATCGCCGGCAAGGGCACCCTGTTCCTGGACGAGATCGGCGACGTCTCGCCCAACCTCCAGAGCAAGCTGCTGCGGGTCCTCGAGTCGCGGGATTTCATGAAGGTCGGCGGCGAGAGGATCCTCAAGACCGAGGCCCGCATCATCGCCGCCACCAACCAGAGCCTCAAGGCCCTGATCGAGAAGGGCCGCTTCCGCGAGGACCTGTTCTACCGGCTCAAGGTCGTCGAGATCGCCCTGCCGGCGCTGCGGGAGCGGCGCGAGGACATCCCCGACCTGGTGGCCTATCTCCTGGAGAAGATCAACCGCGAGCTCCGCCGCAACGTCCGCAAGGTCCCGCCCGAGGTCATGAAGACCCTGTCGGAGATGCCCTGGCGCGGCAACGTCCGGGAGCTCGAGAACGCCCTGACCCGGGCCGTGATCCTGGCCAAAGGGGACGTCGTCCTCAAGGAGAACCTGCCCGTCGAGCCGGACGAGGGCCGGACCTTCCCCGACGAGCTGGTGTCGCTCGAGGAGGTCGAAAAGCGCTACGTCCAGCACGTGCTGGACGCGGTCAAGGGCAGCAAGACCCGGGCCAGCCAGGTCCTGGGGATCAGCCGGCCGACCCTGGACAAAAAGATCAAGGAATACGGCCTGGACCTGGGCGACACGCCCTGAACGGCCGGCTGTAAACGCCTCGGCGGGGCTGTAAAGAACCTGTCCGAAAGGGCTCTCCGGGAATCCCTCCTTTCCCCTGACGGTTGGCCCGGGGATTGGCACAAAACGTGCTAATAAGGAAGGTGGCCGCAAGGAAGAGGCCCCTTATGACGACCAAGAAGATCATTCTCGTCGACGACGACGAAACCGTCCGCAAGACGTTCACCCTGTTGCTTGCCAAGAAATACAGGGTCGAGTCCCTGAAGGACCCCCGGCAAGCCCTGGCCAAGGTCAAGGCCTCGCCCGCCGACCTGATCATCGCCGATTACCGGCTGCCGTACTTCAACGGCCTGGAGCTCATCAAGCGGCTGCGCGAGAACGGCTTCGAGGGCGAGGCCATGCTCATCACGGCCCACCCGGACGACATCCGGATCGAGGACCTGGGCCGGTTCTCCATCAGCCATTTCTTCGTCAAGCCGCTCGACCTGAACGTTCTCAACCTGTCGATCGACCGGCTGCTCCAGCCGAACCCCCTCGAGACCTCCGCTTAAGAAGGGGTCAAACCTAAACCTTTCTACCTATCCGGTCCCTCCGGGCGATCGATCCTGCCGGATAAGCAAGAAGGGGTCAAACCTAAACCTTTTAACTTATCCTGGTCTCTGGGGGATCTATCCCGCCGGACAAGTTAAAAGGTTTAGGTTTGACCCCCTCTTTTCTTTACATTTTACGGGCTTGCCGGCTCCGGCTACAGGGGAGGCCGCTTGGCACGGAATCCGCAATTCAGAGGGTTGGTTCCAGATACCCTTCCATAACCCTCCTTCTTTTGTTCCGGAGCGAGGGGGGCCGAGGCCGGCGCCCCTCGCTCTCCTTTTTTTAGTTCTTCTCCCATCTCCGGGATTCCCTCTCACGGCGGCGATGCGCGTTGCCTCGATGATCCCCGTTGCTGGAGAGGGGGACCCGCGAAGCGGGGGGGAACCGTGCAAACTGGTTCCCAGGGGGGCCGGGGAGCAAGAGGCAATGCACTGAGCCAAGCCGGAGAGAGGGATCCTCCCGGAGATGGGAGAAGAACCTGTTATTTTGCCCCGCCCGACGGCCGCAGCGGCAGCCTCTCCTTCGTTGACTCCGTCTCCGCTGCTGGTGTAGCATGAGGCCCGACTGGAAGGAGAGAGCTCATGCCCAGCCCGACCAAGAATCCCCACCTGCCCTTTGGCGATCAGCGTTCGGCCCCCTGGTACGGCAAGGACATAATCTCGGTCAAGCAATTCTCCCGGACCGACCTCGAGTACATCTTCGGCGTGGCCCACGAGATGAGGGTCATGGTCGAACGGGTCGGGACGTTCGACCTGCTCAAGGGCAAGATCCTGGCCAGTATCTTCTTCGAGCCCTCGACCCGGACGTCCTCGTCCTTCATCGCGGCCATGGAGAGGCTGGGCGGCAACGTCATCAACATCAACGAGGTCCGCTTCTCCTCGGTGGCCAAGGGCGAAAGCCTGCCGGACACGATCCGGACGCTCGAGTGCTACGCCGACGTCATCGTCATCCGGCATCCCGAGCTCGGCTCGGCGGCCAAAGCGGCCGAGGCGGCCCGCAAGCCGGTCATCAACGCCGGGGACGGCGTCGGCGAGCACCCGACCCAGGCCCTGCTCGACGCCTTCACCATCCGCGAGGAACTGGGCCGCATGGACGACCTGACCGTGACCATGCTCGGCGACCTCAAGTACGGCCGGACCGTCCATTCCCTGTCGCGGCTCCTGTCTCTCTACAACGCCCGCCTGCACTACGTCTCGCCCGAGGTCCTGCGCATGCCGCCGGAGATCGTCGCCGAGCTCGAGGCCAAGGGCATGCGCCAGACCGAGCACCGCACCCTCGACGCGCCGCTGGCCGAGACCGATGTCCTCTACGTCACCCGGGTCCAGCGCGAGCGCTTCGAGAGCGAGGAGATCTACAACTCGGTCAAGGACGCTTACACCCTCGACAAGAGCGTCATGGCCGGGGCCAAGGACAAGATGATCGTCATGCACCCCCTGCCGCGCGTCACGGAGATCAGCACCGACCTGGACGACGATCCCCGGGCCGCCTATTTCCGGCAGATGGAGTACGGCCTCTACGTCCGCATGGCCCTGCTGGCCATGGTGCTGGGCAAGGCTTGAGCCGGGCCCCGGTCCGGGAAAGGAAGCTCATCATGACGGCAATCCGCCGGAAAGCCGCGTTCGCCGCGCTCATCGCCCTCGGCCTCCTGGCCGCCGTCCCGCCGCTCCGGGCCCAGCGCCCCGGCCTGCCGCCGGAGGAGTTCGCCGCCCGCCGGGCCGCTCTGATGGAGCGCCTCAAGGACGGGGCGGTCATCCTCTTCGGCGACGCCGCCGCCCCGGCCGGCGCCCATTTCCGCCAGGACAACGACTTCTATTACTTCACCGGGAACGAGGACCTCGGGGCTATCCTGGTCCTCCTGCCCGAGTCCCGGGCGTCCTTCCTCTTCCTGCCGCAGCTCACGGACCGGGAGAAGCTGTACGACGGCGGCAACCTCCTCGACGACCCGGACGGCCGGGCCAAGGCCGGCTTCACCCAGGTCCTGCCCTCGACCTCGTTCGACGAGTTCATGGCCCGCGGCCTTTTCCGGGCCGGGGGCCGGTTCCATCTCCGGCTGTCGCCACGCGACGCCCTTGACCAGGCCCGTTACGAGGTCGCGCTCTACGAGGCCCGCCGGGCCCGGACCCGTTACCACGACCAGATCTCGGCCGACCTCGACCGCATCGCCAAGATCCGGGAACGCTACCCCCAGATGGAGCTCCGGGACGTCGCTCCGGTCATCGACGAGATGCGGGCCGTCAAGACGCCGGCCGAGATCGATCTCCTGCGCCGCAACGGCCGGCTGACGGCCGAGGCCGTCAAGCAGGCTATGGCGGCCGGCCGCCCGGGCGTCTACGAATACGAGATCGAGGCCGCGGCCCTGGCCGTCGTCCTCAAGGGCGGGGCCGCCGGGGCCGCCTACGCGCCCATCGTCGGCTCGGGGCCCAACTCCTGCATCCTGCACTACGACCGGAACGACCGAAAGGTCGAGGCCGGCGACGCCGTCCTCATGGATTTCGGGGCCGATTACGGCCACCTGGCCATGGACATCACCCGGACCTGGCCGGCCTCGGGACGCTTCACGGACGAGGAGAAGGAGGTCTACCGGACGGTCCTCGAAGTCCAGAAGGCCTGCATCGAGGCCTACAAGCCGGGGGCCACCACCAAGGACGTCCGCGAGCATGTCTCCGCCGTCCTGAAGGCCAAGGGCATCGCCCCGCGGGGCCTGGCCGGCGGCTTCGGCCACGGCGTCGGCCTTTCGGTCCACGACGTGCCGCTCGGCGGCGTCCTCAAGCAGGGTATGGTCTTCGCCATCGAGCCCGGGCTCTACGACGAGAAGAAGGGCTTCGGCGTCCGGATCGAGGACACCGTTCTCATCACCGCCGACGGCTGCGAGGTCCTGACCGCGGGCGTGCCCAAGGAGATCGCCGAGATCGAAAAGCTCCTGGCCGGCCGGGGCCGCTAGGCCGCCCATGACCGGGGCGCCCGAGGACCTCCTGGCCCGCCTCGAGCTGTCCCTGAGGGCCCCGCTCCCGGGCATCCCGGCCCAGCTGGCCATGGCCCCCGAGCCGCGCTCCGGCCAGAGGGCCTATTTCGAGGTCGAGGACAGCTGCCGCAAGGCCGGCGTCCTCGTCCTGCTCTACGTCCGCGACGGCCGGCTGCGGCTGCCGCTGACCAGGCGCACGGAGAGCGTCGATCATCACCGCGGGCAGATCTCCCTGCCCGGCGGGGCGCGGCAACGCGGCGAATCCATGGAGGCCGCGGCCCTGCGCGAGACCCGGGAGGAGCTCGGCCTGGACCTGGGGCGGGTCCGCGTCCTGGGCCGGCTGACCCCGCTCTACATCCCGCCGAGCAACTACTGCATCTACCCGACGGTCGCCTGCCTCCCCGGGCCGCTCGAGTTCCGGCCCCAGCCCGACGAGGTGGCCGAGGTCATCGAGGCGCCCGTCGACCGTCTGGCCGACCCGGCGATCATCGGCCGCGAGACTTGGCGCTACGGCGGCCTGGACCACGTCGTCCCGTTCTACGAGCTCGACGGCCACAAGATCTGGGGGGCCACGGCCATGGTACTGGCCGAATTCCTGGCCCTTCTGCTACAATAGCCGCGAAACGACAGAGAGGTCCGGTCATGAGCCCACGCCAGCGCATCCTCAGCGGCATCCAGCCGAGCGGCACGATCCATATCGGCAACTACTTCGGGGCCGTCGAGAACTGGGTCCGCCTGACCAAGGACTACGACTGCTTCTTCATGATCGTCGACCTCCATGCCCTGACCGTCGACTACGACCCCCGGCGGCTGCCGCAGCGGGTCTGGGACGCCGCCCTGGACAACATGGCCGCCGGCCTCGACCCGGCCAAGTGCACGATCTTCATCCAGAGCCATGTTCCCGAGCACACCGAGCTCTGCTGGCTCCTGACCTGCGTCACGCCCCTCGGCGAGCTCTACCGGATGACCCAGTTCAAGGAGAAGTCGTCGCGGGAAGGGGAGAACGTCAAGGCCGGGCTCCTGTGCTACCCCATCCTCATGGCCGCCGACATCCTCGTTTACCGGGCCGACGCCGTGCCCGTCGGCGAGGACCAGGTCCAGCATCTCGAGTTCTCCCGCGAGCTGGCCCGCCGCTTCAACGGCCGCTTCGGGGACTATTTCCCCGAGCCGGCCGCCCTCATTGGCCGCGGCGCCCGGGTCATGGGGCTGGACGGCGCCGCCAAGATGAGCAAGTCCATGGACAACATCATAGGCATCGGCGAAGAGCCCGAGGCCGTCTGGGAGAAGCTCCGTCCGGCCAAGACCGACGAGGCCCGCAAGCGCCGCAGCGATCCGGGCGAGCCCGGCCGCTGCAACATCTACAGCTATCACAAGCTGGTCACGCCCGAGGCCGAGCTGGCCGGGATCGCCGCCGGCTGCCGCGGCGCGACCATCGGCTGCATCGACTGCAAGAAGATCTTCCACCGCAACCTGATGAAGGTCCTCGACCCCATCCGCGAGCGCCGGCGCGAGCTGGCCCTGCGCCCGGACGACGTCCGGGACGCCCTGAACGACGGGGCCCGCAAGGCCCGGGCCGTGGCCCGGGAAACCCTGGACGGGGCCAAGAAGCTCATGGGCCTCCTTTAAGGGAACCTTTTCGGCCTGTCCTGCGTCTCTCCTTTTGAACGTCGATCTCCAGGAGGTTCCCGTGTCCAAAGTCAAGGTCCTCATCGCCGTCTGCCTGGCCGTCCTTTTCTTTTGCGTATCCTGCATCGTCGCCGGGGAGCAGTATAAGGAAGACTTCTCCAAGACCCTGCCCCTGAAGGCGGGCGACCGGTTCTCGCTCGAGAACGTCAACGGCGGGGTGGTCATCGCCACCTGGCCGGAGAACCGGGTCGAGATCAAGGCCGTCAAGACCGCCCGGGGCCGCGAAGAGGATCTGGCCAAGGTCGAGATCCGGGTCAACGAGGGCGCCGGCCGGGTCTCGGTGGAGGCCGTCTGGCCCAAGTTCCCCCGGCGCGTCAACGTCAGCGTCGACTTCACCGTCATGGTCCCCGAAGGCGTCGGCCTCGACGGGGTCGAGACGGTCAACGGCGGCGTCACCGTGCGGGGACGCTACAGCCAAGCCGAGGTCGGGACGACCAACGGCTCGATAACGGTCGAAGACGCGGCCGGCGAGCTCGAGGCCGGCACGACCAACGGGTCGATCCACGTCTCCCGGTTCGAGGGCCGGCTTTCGGCCGGGACGACCAACGGCCAGATCCGGCTCGAGGGCCTGACCGTCAAGGGCGGCCTCTCGGCCGAGACGACCAACGGCGGCATCACCCTGGCCCTCGTTTCGCCCGAGACGCTCAACGCCGACTTGCGGGCCGAGACGACCAACGGCCACGTCAGCGTCGATTTCCCCGTCACCATCCAGAGCCTGCGCCAATCGAAGCGCCGCATCGAGGGGCGGATCGGCCAGGGCGGGCCCGAGATCTCCCTGCACACGACCAACGGCTCGATCAGCTTGACCCGGTAGTCTGCTTACCGTTTTTACGCTCCTCTGCTCGGGGGCCGGGGACCTTCCCCGGCCCTTTCTTTTGCTTCTTCTCCCATTTCCGCGGTTCCCTCCCGAGGCGGCGAGGGGATTGTCCTCGCGGCTACCCGTTCCCGGAGAGGGGGCCGGCCGGGCCTCTGTCATTTCTCCCCGGCTCGTCATAAAATAGCCGGCGCCGGCCATGGACAAGCGTTCCGAGACACCCTTCACCCGCGAGGTCAAGGCGGTCATCCGCGCCATCCCCGGCGGCCGGGTGGCGACCTACGGGCAGATCGCCGCCCTGGCCGGCCGCGACGGGGCGGCCCGGGGCGTGGCCTGGATCCTGCATTCGTCCTCGGAGGCGGCCGGCCTGCCCTGGCACCGGGTCATCGGCGGCCGGGGCGCCATCTCCCTGCCCCGGGGGAGGGGCTTCGAGGAGCAGAGGGAACGGTTGACCGCCGAGGGGGTCACGGTCGGGCCCGGCGGCCGGGTCGACCTCGAGCGGTACGGCTGGGAGCCGGCCGCCGGCGCGGCCGGCCGTTCCCGCGCCGCTCGCAAGTTCCTGCGCGAGCTCCTCCGCTCCTGACACCTGGCCCGCTCCTTTCGTCTTC
Source organism: Acidobacteriota bacterium (assembly GCA_022711665.1). Taxonomy (GTDB): domain Bacteria; phylum Acidobacteriota; class Aminicenantia; order Aminicenantales; family Saccharicenantaceae; genus RBG-16-66-30. The sequence continues at coordinate 110,134 of JAKLEN010000003.1, forward strand.
AGTCGGTCGTGGTGATGAGGTTCCGCCGGCGCAGCTCGGTCAAGCCCTTCGGAGGGATGGTTCATCCACACGCGGAGGATCGGATTCCGGCTCATGGCCGCGTGGGAGAGGATGCGGATCGTCCGGAGGCGGCGGGTCAGCCCTGGTAGAGCGATTCGATGAGGTCGGCGTACTTCCGCTCGACGAAGTTCCGCCGCACCTTGAGGGTCGGCGTCACCTCGCCGAGATCGAGCTCGAAATCGCGGTCGAGGACGGCGATCTTCTTGATCCGCTCGTAGGAGGCCAGCCCCGGCGTCATGCGGTTGATCTCGCCGAGAAGGAAGGCGGCGACCGCGGGGAGGCGGGACAGACCGGCCCGGTCCGCCACGGCGATGCCGGCCTTGCGGGCCCAGGCTTCGAGCTTCTCGAAATTCGGGACGACGAGGGCCGAGACGAACTTGCGGCTGCTGCCGACTACGACGGCGCTGGCGATGAAGGGGCTGGCCAGGATGAGGCTCTCGATGGGCTGCGGGGCGACGTTCTTTCCGCCCGAGGTGACGATGATGTCCTTCTTGCGGTCGGTGATGATGAGATAGCCGTCCTCGTCGAGACGGCCGATGTCGCCGGTGTGTAGCCAGCCGTCCTTCAGGACCTCCCGGGTGTCGGCCTCGTTCCGGTAGTAGCCCATCATGATGTTCGGGCCGCGGGCCAGGATCTCGCCATCCTCGGCGATGCGCAGCTCGACCCTCGGGATGGCCTTGCCTGAGGTCCCCAGGCGGACCCGGCCCGGCGTGTTGCCGGTCAGGACCGGCGCGCTCTCGGTCAGGCCGTAGCCCGGCAGGACCAGCAGGCCGATGGCCAGGAAGAACGCGGTGATGTCCTGCGACAGGGCCGCCCCGCCGCAGATCATGTAGCGGATGCGGCCGCCGGTCCTGGCCGTGATCTTGGAAAAGACGAGCCTCTTGGCGACGGCGCGCTTGAAGGACAGGTGCATCGGGATCGGCTGGCCGGCGATCATCCGGGCGGCGTGCTTCCGGCCGGTGGCCAGGGCCCAGACGAAGATCGCCCGCTTGATCCGGGAGCCGGCCATGACCTGGTCCATGACCCGGGCGTAGATCTTCTCGAAGAACCGGGGCACGCTGATCAGGACGGTCGGCCGGACCTCGGGCATGTTCGAGGCCACGGCCTCGACGCTCTCGGCGTAGGCGATGGTCGCCCCGACGTCGTAGAAGATGAAGGTCGCCGTCCGTTCGAAGACGTGGGACAGCGGCAGGAAGGACAGGGCCGTGTCCGATTCGCGGAAATCGATGACCTCGGCCAGCGAATCGATGTTGGCGACGAAATTGGCGTGGCTGAGCATGACGCGCTTTGGCGCGCCGGTCGTTCCCGAGGTATAGATGATGGAGGCCAGGTCCCCGGGCCGGACCGCCGCGGCGGCCTGCTCGAAGCGGCCCGGGTTCTCGCCCTCCAGCCGCCGGCCCATCTCCTCGACGTCCGACAGGGCCAGCGTCCCGGCCGGCGGATCGCCGTCCATGACGATGATCCTCTCGAGGGCGGGGAGCTTATCCCGGCCGGCCTGGATCTTGCGCCACATCTCCAGGTCCGAGCAGACGGCGATCCTGGCCGCCGCGTCGCCGATGATATAGCGGACCTGGTCGGGCAGCAACGAGGTGTATATCGGAACCGTCACCCCGCCGGCGCAAAGGACGGCGAAATCGGTCTGGACCCATTCCGGCCTGTTCTCGGAGAGCAGGGCCACCCGGTCGCCGGGCTTCAGCCCGAGCTCCATGAAACCGAGCGACAGCCGTCGGACGGTCGTTTCGATCTCGGCCGTCGAGATCCTGGTCCAGGCCTTGTCCCGCTTGACCAGCATCCGGTTGGGCTTGACGTACGTCCGGCAGGAATCGAGGAAGAGCCGGCTGAGCGTGGCGATCTGGCGTTCGGGCATTGATGGCTCCTCGCGGAACGCTATTATACACCTTTATGGGGGATACGGGACCCGCCCGGCGCGGACCGGGCCTGGCCGTCCCGGATGAGCCGGATGAGCGCCGCGGCTCTTTCGGCGAAGGCGGGATGGGCGGCGGACTGCCGGGCCAGGTCGAGGGCCCGGTCCAAAGACCCGGCGTTGTGATAGCCGGCGGCGCCATTGTACTGGCAGGTCGCCTTGGTCGCCCGGACCGCGGCCAACTGGGCTTCCTTCCTCGCGGTCAGGCGGGCTTTCCGCTCGGGGGCCATCCCCGAGGCCCCGATCTCGGCGATCCCGGCCGCCAGGCCCCTTTCCTTGCCCTCCAGGGTCATGGCCGCCCCGGCGAAATAGACGCCGGAATCGAGCCAGTCCCCGCGGTCGGCGCAGAGGCGGCCCAGGTGATAGGCCGCGTCGCTCTCCGCAGGGTCGAGGTCGAGGGCCCGGCGGAAGTCCTTCCCGGACTCGTTGAACCGGCCCTGGGCATAGGCGATCAGGCCGGACAGGGTCTCGACGCCGGCCACGCCGACGAGGAAGACGCGGGCCGCCTCGATCGCCCGGCGGGCCTCTTCGAAGCGGCCGAGCCGGTGCAGGTTCCAGGCCGTCCAGTATTGCCCTTCGCCCATGGAGTATGTCCCGAGCTCGAGAAGGCGGCCGAGGGTCTCGAGCGCCTCCTCGGACCGGCCGATATAGCCAAGGGCCAGGCTCCGGCCGAGCAGCGCGTCGCGGTAGGTCGGGAGGAGGGCCAAGGCCCGGTCGTTCCACCCCAGACAGGCCTCGAGCTCCTCCATCTGGAAGGCGGTCTTGGCCAGGGAGATGAGGACCGAGAGCGAGTCCGGGATCTTCTCCAGGGCGGCGAGGTAGTGCGTCTCGGCCGAGAGCAGCCGGCCGGCGTTCAGGTCGTCGTCGCCGAGAAAGTAGTGGATCTCCGCGAAGCCGGGGTCGGCGGCCAGCAGGGCCTCGAGATCCGCGACGCGGACCGGCTCGCCGGCGGCGGCCTCGAAGGCCAGGAGCCGCGAACCCGGGTGAAGGGCCCGGACGGCCGCGGGATCGAGCTTGTCGGCGAACTTGAAGCCGAACTCCCGGCGCAGGGCCAGGCGCAGCGCGGCGGCGAGATCGTCGCCTCCGGCCGCGCGGCCGAGCTCCAGGTCGATGTCTGGCACGCGGCCGCGGATCCAGTCGAGCTGGCCGTCGAGCGACCGTCCGCCGATCCGGTCGAGGCCCGGCGTGCCCTTGATCCTGCAGGGGAGCCCGCCCAGGAGCTCGAGCCAGGTCGCCAGGCCGTCCAGGGCCGGCTTGGCCGCGGCCGGCAGGCCGGGATCGGCGGCCGGGTCCGGCCGGAGAATGCCCAGGCTTTTTTCCCGCAGCCCGATGGCGATCGAGGTCCGGACATATCGTTCGGCCGTGTCGGCCCGCCTGTCCGGCCGGGCCAGGGCCTCGGCGTAGATGCGGCGGGCCTCGACCAGCGCTGTGTAGCGGCCGGTCGCGCAGAGCGCGTCGGCGGCCTCCAGCCTGCCGGCCCAGCCGGCGGGCGGCGGCGACGATGCGACCCCGGCCCGGCGGGCCGGGACGCAGGCGGCGGCCAAAATCGCGGCGCAGGCGACGAGCCCGGCCCTCCGGATGACTGTCATGCGCTCACCTCCGCATTCCAGATTTCGCCCGGGCCGGCGGATTCGTTCAGCGCTTCCTCTCCCGTCAGGATCGATGGCTCCATTTTAGCCCTCCCGGCGCCGGGGGAGAAGCCCTTTTCCGGGCCTTCCGGGACCGGGAGCCTTCGGCCGGGAACCTGTCGAGGGGTTCCAACGTCATGAAGGATATAGACACCGGAAGCCTGCTTCGGCTACATTGATCCCGAGGCAGAGGGAGAAAGGAGCCCCGTCATGAGGAAATCCGCGCTTGTCCTGGCCATCGCCCTGGCCGCCCCGCTCGTCCTGACCATCGCCGCCCGGGCCCAGGCCCCGGCGAAGCCCGCGATCGTCGGGACCTGGACCGGCACCGCCAACGGCGGCGGCGGCGAGCTGCTCGAGATCACCCTGGTCCTGGCCGAGTCCGAGGCCGGCTTCAGCGGCAAGATCAGCGACGCCAGCGGCTTCGTTCCGGAGACGGAGCTGCGGCAGATCGTTCTCAAAGATAACAAGCTCACCTTCGAGCTCGAGCTGGAAAGCGGCTCGGGCCCGATGTTGCTCAAGATCGAGCTCGCCGTCGAGGCCGGAACGATGAAGGGCGACTGGTTCGATCCGGACGGGAACTCCGGGTCCATCGAGCTGACCCTGAAGAAATAGGCCCGGCACAAGCCTGTCCTCCGCCGCGCCGGGCTTGGACAAGTCCGCCGCCCCGTGGTATAACTCCCAGGCGAGGAAAGACCATGAGCGGCAACGTCTACGACGAGATCAAGGAGCGGGGCTTCGTCGCCCAGGTTTCCGACGAGGAAGCCGTCCGCAAAGCCCTGGGCGGGGAGCAGATCACCTTTTACGTCGGGTTCGACAGCACGGCGACCAGCCTCCACGCCGGCAGCCTTGTCCCGATCATGGCCATGTCCCACCTCCGGCGGGCCGGGCACAGGGTCATCGCCGTCGTCGGCAGCGGGACGACCATGGTCGGCGACCCCAGCGGCAAGACCGAGATGCGCCCCATGCTCGAGGAAGCGACGATCCGGGCCCAGGGCCAGGCCATCCATCTCCAGCTGGCCCGCTATCTCCATTTCGACGGCCAGAACGCCATCGCCGTTGACAACGCGGATTGGCTCCTGCCGCTCCACTACGTCCCCTTCCTCCGGGACATCGGCCGGCACTTCAGCGTCAACCGGATGCTGGCCGCCGAGGCCTACAAGCTCCGCCTGGAGCGGGGCCTGTCCTTCATCGAGTTCAACTACCAGATCCTGCAGGCCTACGACTACCTGACCCTCTTCCGCAAGTACGGCTGCAGCCTGCAGATGGGCGGCGACGACCAATGGGGGAACATCCTGGCCGGGGTCGACCTCATCCGCCGCGTCGAGGGCGGGACGGCCCAGGCCCTGACCTTCCCCCTCCTGACCACTGCCACCGGCGCCAAGATGGGCAAGACTGCCCAGGGCGCCGTCTGGCTGGACGGGGCCCTCTTCAGCCCCTATGACTTCTACCAGTACTGGGTCAACTGCGACGACCGCGACGTCGGGCGCTTCCTGCGCCTGTTCACGCTGCTGCCGCTCGACGAGATCCGGCGGCTCGAGGCCCTCGAGAACAGCGGCCTCAACGAGGCCAAGCGCATCCTGGCCTTCGAGGCGACCAAGATCACCCACGGCGAGCTCGAGGCCGAGAAGGCCCGTCAGGCGGCGGCCGCCGCCTTCGGGGGCGGGCCGGACCGCGACGCCGGCGGCGGGGCGGGCGGACTCGACGCCCTGCCGACCACGGCCGTCCCCCGCTCGCGCCTCGAGGCCGGCATCGCCCCGGCCGGCCTGTTCGCCGAGATCGGGCTGACCCCCTCGCGCAAGGAAGCCAAGCGGATGATCGAGCAGGGCGGCCTCTACGTCAACGACGAGCGCATCGATTCGGTCGATCGCCTCATCACCCTGGCCGATCTCCGCCCGGACGGCGGCCTGCTGCTCAAGGCCGGCAAGAAGAAGGTCCACCGCCTCGTTCCGGCCTGACGCCCCCCCCGTTTGCGCCGGCGGGGGGTTTGTGGTTAACTAGTCGGATGTTCCCCGCGCAAACAAGGAGAATCTCATGAAGAACGCCTTGACCGTTATTCTGGCTTCCGTGCTGGCCCTGTCCGGGTGCGGCCGGAAGGCCGAAACGTTCGCCCTCAAGCAGGGCACTCCCGCCTACGACCTGGCCGTCGAGCTGGCCAAGATCAGCCCGGCCCTGGGCCCCGACAAGACGACTGTGCTCGTCGAGACCAAGGGCTTCAAGATCACGGCCGCCGAGGTCGTCCAGTCGGCCCGGGACCTGATGGGGACGCGGGCCGACCAGCTCAAGAGCTTTGACGCCGGGCAGCTGAAACAGATCTTCGACCAGAACGCCGGCTCCCTGGCCGAGCGCAAGCTCATCCTGGCCGCGGCCGAGGCCGCCAAGACGATCGTCACGCCCGACGAGCTCCAGCAGACCCTGCAGTCCCAGTACGCCCAGGCCGGCGGCGAACAGGCTTTCCTCGACGCCGTGACCAAGGCCGGCGTCTCGATCGACCATGTCAAGGCGAGCATCCGGGAGTCCCTGATCATCAACAAATTCCTCACCGGGATAGCCGAGAAGGGCGTCGCCGTGACCGAGGACGAGCTGCGGCAGGCCTACGCCCAGGAGTCGACCGCCGACAAGACCGCCTCGGTCCGGCACATCCTGCTGATGACCCAGGGCAAGACCGAGCAGGAGAAGGCCGCGGCCAAGGCCAGGATCGAGGACCTGCTGGCCCAGGCCAAGGCCGGCGCCGATTTCGCCGAGCTGGCCAAGACCCACTCCGAGGACCCCGGCTCCAAGGCGAACGGCGGCCTGTACGAGGATTTCCCCCGCGGCCAGATGGTCAAGCCCTTCGAGGATGCCGCCTTCTCCGTTCCGGTCGGCGAGCTCAGCGGGGTCATCGAGACCGAGTACGGCTACCATATCCTGAAGGTCGTCGGCCGCAAGAAGGAGGCCCGCCCCTTCGAAGAGGCCCGGGCCGAGATCGAGTCCAGGCTCAAGCAGGGCAAGGAGGGGACAGTCGTCGCGGACTACGTCAAGGGGCTCAAGGACAAGGCCAAGTTCAAGCTGATCGGCCTCTGAACGGCCGTCCGGGCGGTGAAAAAGCCCTCCGAAAACCCCCTTTCGGGGGGAGGCGAAACCCCGGCTGATTCCTCTCTTGCGGGGATGGCGGGCGGTGCGGCGGCGTTTACACTGGCCGCAGAGGGCGCGGTTGCCGCGCTGCTCGAGGAGGAACGATGAAAAAGCTTCTGTCCGGTCTCGTGATCGCGGTTTTCGCCGGCCTCCTGGCCCTGCCGCAGACCGCCGCCGCCGACGTCCAGTTCGGCCTCAAAGCCGGCGGCAGCATGGCCCGGCCGACCGGCGCCGATGCCCAGGACCCCACGGCCACACTGAAGAACAAGGTCGGCTTCCAGGGCGGCCTTTTCCTGGCCCTCAACTTCGGCCGGGTAGTGACCATCCAGTGGGAAGTCCTCTATACGATGAAGGGCGCCACCTACGTGGCCCTGGACGATTCCTTCACCGACAAGCTCTATGCCGATTATGTCGAGATCCCCCTGCTGTTGAAGTTCCGTATCCCCACGCCCGGCATCCAGCCCTTCGTTTTCGCCGGGCCGTCCGTCGGCTTCAAGCTCAACGAAAAGCTGACGTCGAACGGCGAGGAAGTCCCCCTGGCCGATAAGCTCCTGAAAAACAACGATTACGGCGCCATCTTCGGCGCCGGCCTGAACCTCGGCCGCAACATCATGTTCGATGTTCGCTACAGCCTGGGCCTGCAGAAGGTCCTGTCCACGATCGAAGGGGATACCGCGCCGGATTACAAGAACGGCGTCTGGACGGCGAGCCTCGGCCTCGCTTTCTAGCCCCGCCGGTCCTGACGAGCTTCTCACCGGCGCTTCCGCTCCGCGGCGCCGCCCTTTTCTTGGTTCTACTCCCATTCTCGGGATCCCCTCTCGAGGCGGCGCCGGTCCTGAGCCAAGCCAAAGAGAGGGGCTCTCCCGGAATCCGGAGAAGAACTTTTTTTTAGGGGAGGGCCTTCTTGCCGCCCCGGGGTATTCCCCGAACCCGGGAAAATGGAGCGACGCCGCCGGAACGAAGCCGTCAGCGGATATAGAGATAGATGTGGTGCTTGTCGCCGTCGTCGGCGTCCATCGTCTCGGCCTGGGCCTGTTTGGCCTCCCAGCCGGGGATGACGTAGTTGTGGCAGACGACCCGGCTCCCGGGCCGGAGCTGGGCCTCGAGCAGGGGCCGCATCAGGGCGTTGGATTCCGGCAGCAGATAGAGGGTGACCACCGTGGCCTCGGAGATATCGGCCTTGGTGGCGTCCATGTCGACGAACTTGACCTGCCGCTCGACGCCGGCGGCCGCCGCGTTGCGTTCCGAAGCCTCGATCTGGCTCTTGTCGATGTCGATCCCGACCCCCCGGGCCCCGTAGCGCCGGGCGGCGGTGATGACGATGCGGCCGTCGCCGCAGCCGATGTCGTAGAGGACGTCCTTGTCCGTCACCCCGGCCAGCTCGAGCATGCGGTCGACGACCGCCTGGGGCGTCGGCACCCAGGGGGCCAGGTCGACGGCGTCGGCCCGGCCATGGGAGCCGAGGAAGAGGTCGATCGTCTCGCCCTCGTCGTAGCGGAAGGAATAGGGGCTGCCCGGATCGAGGGCATAGGTGGCGTCCTTCCGGCCGGTGTTGAACTCGACCTCCAGGGCCACGGCCGTCGGGAACCGGTCGACGGCGCCGGGCGCGATCTCCCGGGTCTCCACGGCCTCGGGCCGTCCGGCGGGGTAGATGCGGTAGCCGATGGGATGGGCGGTGACGTTCCGGACCGTCGTCTCCCTGGGCCGCAGGCTCTCGGCCCCGGCCGCGGGGGCGGCCGGCGCATCGGCCTGGCGCCGGGCGCACGCCGGCGCGGCGGCGAGGAGGAGGACCAGGGCCGGCCAGAGGACGGCGGATCGTTGTCTCATGTCGGACCTCAGGTGAGCTCGGCGATCAGCCGCCCGATCTCGTCGCGGTCGGCGGGGGAGAGCCGGGGGCCGAGCCGGTCCCGGCAGGTCTCGAGGTAGCGCCGGGCCTCGGCGTTCCGGCCCAGCTCCCGCAGGGCGATGCTGACGTTGATGTAGGCGTCGAGCAAGCCGGGGTCGAGCCGCAGGGCCTGCTCATAGTCGCGAACGGCCTCGGCCGGCCGGCCCTGGGCCAAACGGACCGAGGCCCGGCCGTTCCAGGCCACGGCCAGCCGGGGCTCGAGGCCTATGGCCTTTTCGAAATTCGCCAGCGCGGCTTCGGCCTCGCCAGGCCCGTTCCCGGCCACCAGTCCGGCCAGATGGACTTGGCCGATGTTGCTCCAGCCGAGAGCGAAACCCGGGTCGAGGGCCACGGACTTCTCGAAGTTCTCCAGGGCCGCGGCGTAGTCCCCGAGGGCGAAACAGGCGCCGCCGAGGTTGAGCCAGACGGCCGGGCTCCGGGGGCTCAGGACGGTCGCTTTCCGGAAGACGCCGAGCCCCTCGTCGGTCCGTCCCGCGGCCAGGAAGGCGTGGCCGAGGCCCGACATGGCCTCCTGGAAGTCCGTCGAATCGACAACGGCCTGACTGGACTCGAGCCCGGCCAGGATCGCCTGGGCCTTGGCCAGGTCGCCCTTCTCGATCCAGACGGCGGCGATCTTGGAGCGCAGGGCCGGGTTCCGGGGCTCGAGGGCGGCCGCCCGCTCGTAGCTCGACAGGGCCTCGTCCGGCCGGCCGAGGAGGTCTTCGGCGTCGCCGAGCAGGACGTGGGCCGCGGCCGCCTCGGGGCTTTCGGCCGCGAAGCGGCGGCAGTAATCCCCGGCCTCGGCCGTCCGTCCGCTCTCGATCAGGTCCACGCCCAGGCGGACCTTGAACGATTCCCGCTCCGGGAACCGCTCGACGGCCCGGCGCAGGACGGCCAGGGCCTCGTCGGCCCGGCCCCGGGCCTTGAGCAGCTGGTAGCGGGCGTCCTCCAGGTCCGCCAGCTCGACGCCCGGATTGCGGGACTCGAGCTCGGCCAGCCGCTTCCCGGCCGCCTCGTAGTCTTTCGCGGCCACCAGGTCCTTGAGGCCCATGACGTCGGCGTAGAGGACGATGCCCGTCTTCGGGTCGGTCCGGTCGCCCGACCCGGCCCCGAAGCTCGAGACGTAGCCGAGCGAGGTCAGGGCCTTGACGTCGCTCGCCGAGAGCCCTCGCCGGGAGGGGCCGGCGGCCGCGGCCGCGGTCCGGACGAAGGCCGCCAGCTTGCCGTCGATGGCCCGGGCCGTCTCGAGGCGGCCCGGGGCGAGGTTGTCCTTTTCGCCCGGATCGGCGTCGATGTCGTAGAGCTCGGGCTGGGGCAGGGAGATGTACTTGTGGGGCCCGTCGAGGAGGCCGGTCAGGGGAGCCCAATGGAACTCCTCCGGGCCGTAGAGGCTCTCGAAATAGATCTCGCGTCGCCCGCTCTCCCGGCCCTCGACGAGCGGCCAGAAGCTCCGGCCCTGGACGGCGTCCGGAACGGGCGCCCGGAAGAGCTCCAGCAGTCCGGGCATGACGTCGATCAGGCTGACGCGCCCGGCCACGGTCCGGGGCGGCTGGAAAAGCCGCGGGTTGTGGAGGACGAGGGGCACGCGCAGGCTTTCTTCGTAGCAGAAGATGCCGTGGCCGTGCTCCTTGTGCTCCCCGAAGGCCTCGCCGTGGTCGCCGACGAGGACGAGGACCGTGCTCTCGTAGAGCCCTTTGTCCTTGAGGGCCTGGACGATCCGGCCGACATGGGCGTCGACGTAGCGGACCTCGCCCTCGTAAAGGCTCCATGCCGAGCCGTCGCCGGGGGAGCCGTCCGGATGGGGGAGATAGGGGGCATGGGGATCGTAGAAGTGGACCCAGGCGAAGAACCTGCGCCCGGCCCGGCCGTCGAGCCAGCGGGCGAACTTGGCGTAAACCCGGTCGGCCGGGATCTCGGCCGTGTAGTTGACGATGGGCTGGCCGGTCTCGAAATCCTCGTCGTAGGCGTCGAAGCCCCGGGCCAGGCCGAACTTGGCGCTGAGGGTGAAGGAGGCGACAAAGGCGGCCGTGTCGTAGCCCCGCTCCCTGAAAACGGCGGCCAGCGTCGTCTCGGAGGCCGGCAGCACGTAGGTGCCGTTGTTGCGGACCTGGTGGCCGAGCGGGGTGCGGCCGGTGAAGAGCGAGCAGTGGGCCGGCAGGGTCAGGGGAACGGGCGTGTAGCAGTTCTCGAAGACGATCCCGGTTCGGCCTAGCTCGTCGATCCGCGGCGTGACGCCGCGCGGGTTGCCGTACAGGCCGACGGCGTCGGCCCGGGTCGTGTCCAGGGTGATGACCAGGAGGTTGAGGCCCTTGGCGTCGGCCGGGCCCTTGGCCGTGGAGCAGGCGGCGGCCAGGGCGAGCGCCGCCAGGAGGGCCGCCGCGCTCGTTCGTCTCATGGCTCGCTCATTATATCAGATTCATGGCGGGGCGGCGAAAGACGCCGGGCCGCCGCCTCCGGCGTTGACGGCGACCCGGGAAAACCATAGAGTAGGGCTTCGATGACAGCGCAGAGGACGATCCTGGCCGGAGCCTGCCTCTTCGTTCTGGCCCTGGCCTTCGGCCCGGCGGCGGGGGCCGCTCCGGCCTCGGGCGGGGCAGAGTCTTTCTTCCGGCCGATGAGGACCGGCTCGCCGCCGGCGATCGACGGGCGTCTCGACGAAGCCGTCTGGCGGGAGGCCCCGGCGGTCAACTTGGACATGACCTTCAGCCCCGATTTCGGGCGACAGGCCAGCGAGCGGACGGTCGCCCGGATGGCCTACGACGCCGAGAACCTCTATTTCGCCTTCAAATGCTATGACCGGGAGCCCGACAAGATCAAAGCCGCCGTGGCCGGCCGCGATACGATCACTTCCGACGACTTCATCTGCATCAACCTCGACAGCTTCAACGACCAGCAGTCGCTCTACGCCTTCTACGTCAATCCGCTGGGCATCCAGGCCGACAGCCGCTACGCCGGCGGGACCGAGGACTTCAGCGTCGACTTCGTCTGGACGAGCGCCGGACGGATCGACCCCGACGGCTACAGCGTCGAGATGGCCGTGCCGTTCAAGAGCATCCGCTATGCCGGGAAGCGGAAGGTCGAGATGTCCATCTTCTTCGAGCGCCGGGTCTCGCGGCGGGCCGAGCACTGCTCCTACCCGGCCCTCGACCCGGCCCAGGGCAACGCCTTCCTGACCCAGATGATGCCCCTCGAGCTCGAGGACATCAAGCGCTACACGCTCGTCGAGGTCCTGCCGGCCTACACCTACCGGGACGGCGCGGAGCGGGTCGCGGGCTCGCTCGCCGGCGCGGCCGGGGTCCACGACGGCCACCTGACCGGCAAGCTCGGCCTGACCTCCCAGCTCATCCTCGACGCGACCTACAATCCCGACTTCAGCCAGATCGAGGCCGACGCCGGCCAGGTCGACGTCAACCTCCGCACCGATCTCTACTTTCCGGAGAAGCGGCCGTTCTTCCTCGAGGGCAGCGAGATGTTCCAGCTGGCCGGGACCTCGGGCCTCGACCCCCTCGAAGCGGTCGTCTACACCCGGACCATCATCGACCCGCGGCTCGGGTTCAAGCTCTCGGGCAAGATCGGCGCGAAGGACACGATCGCCTCAATACTGGCCCTGGACGAATCTCCGGCCAGCGACCCGCTCTGGGCGCCCGGCGACGACCGGTATGCCGGCTTCGGCATCCTACGCTACAAAAGGGCCCTGGCCGGCGACGGCTACCTCGGCCTCTTCTCGGCCGGCCGGACCTATGGCGGCGGGTTCAACGAGGTCGGCGGCGCGGACGGCCAGGTCCGCCTGTCGAGGTCGAGCCAGTTGAGCTTCCACGGCTTCGGCTCGTGGACGCGGACCGGGTCCGGCGACCCCGCCGCCGGAGGGCTGGCCCTGGGCGCCGACTATTATTATGACACCCGCGACCTCGGCCTAAATATCACATTCTACGATATTAGCGGAGACTTCGAGACGGCCACGGGCTACCTGACGCGCCCCGGCGTGGCCGGGCTCCACGCCTCCGTCCAGCCCCGCTTCTACCCCAAGAGCCGGTTCCTCCGCAAGATCGTGCCCTTCCTGAACGTGGCCGCCATCAAGGACCTGCCGAGCGGTCTTGTCGAAACCAACGACGTGCTTGGCGCCACGGCCCTGCTGCCCGGCAATACGACGGTCCTGCTGCAGGGCCGGTATTCGACCGAGGTTTTCCTCGGCCGGCGCTTCGACACGAGCGGCGGCGGCCTCCTGGTCACGAGCCAGGTGACCAAGGCCTTTTCGCTCCGCGCCCAGTACTCGCGGTCCAACCTCATCCGCTATGTCGCCGAGCCCTATGCCGGTTCCGGCAGCCGGGCCTCGGGCCAGGTGACCTTCAAGCCCTCGGAGAAGTTCGACCTCGCGGCCAACCTGACCTACGCCGATTTCACCCGGCGATCGACTGGGGCCAGGGAGTACGATTACGCGATCTGGCGGGGGCGTCTCGGATATCAGCCCAACCGCTATCTCCAGTTCCGGGCCGTCGTCGAATACAACGCCTTCCGCCGGGAGCTGCTGACCGACTTCCTGGCCTCGTTCGTCTATGTCCCCGGCACCGTGCTTCAGCTCGGTTATGGAGCGCTCTACGACCGGACCGCCTGGATCGACGGCGAATACCGGGACGCCGACCGCTTCCTGGAGATGAAGAGAGGACTGTTCATCAAGGCTTCCTACCTCTGGCGGCTGTGAGCCGCGCCCTTCACCCCCGGCCCTTTCCCCCCCCTGGCCTTGAAAAACTCCAGGCGAACCCCCATAATAGAAAGGCACGCTATTTCCGGCCGTCCCGGGACCGCGCCAAGCCGGGCGCGGACGACCGGCGGCCCGCCAGAGGAGGCATTGATGGATAACAGGCTCTCAACCAAGCTCGCGGCCGGAGCCGCGATCCTATTCCTCGTCTCCGGACTCGCCCTGGCCCAGGCCGGGCGGGGCACGGGCCGGATGAACGGCACGGTCCAGGACCCGGCGGGCAAACCCGTCGTCGGGGCCAAGGTGACGGCCGTCTACACCCAGTCCGGCGGCAGCACCTTCGAGACGAAGACCGACAAGAAGGGCGAGTTCACGTTCATGGGCATCGGGACCGGCAACTGGGACGTCACCGTCGAGGCCCAGGGCTACCTGCCCGTGACCCAGCGCGTTTACACCTCCCAGCTCAACAAGAACCCCAAGTACACCATCAAGCTGGAGAAGAAGTCCGAGGGAACGGGGATCGTCCAGGACGAGGCCGCCTTCCAGACCCTCGAGGAGGGCAACACCTTCTTCAAGGAGGGTAAGTACGACACCGCCCTGCTGATGTACGAGGAATTCATGGGCAAGAACCCGGGCGCCTATCAGGTCCTCCTGAACATCGGCGACTGCTACCGCGAGAAGGGCGAGTTCGACAAGGCCATCGAGACCTACAACAAGCTGATCGAGCAGGCCGCCGCCGACGCCACCATGGGCAAGAACATGGGCGCCAAGGGGCTGGCGGCGATCGGCCTCTGCTACCTGAAGAAGGACGACATGGCCCAGGCCCAGGACTATTTCAAGAAATCCATCGAGATGGCCCCGCAGGACGAGACCCTGCCTTACAACGTCGCCGAGATCTATTTCTCCAACTCCCAGATCGACGACGCCATCAAGTATTTCGAGATGGCCATCCAGATCAAGGCCGACTGGCCCGATCCCTACCTGCGCGTGGCCTATGCCTACCTGAACAAGGGCGACATGGCCAAGGCCATCGAGAACCTGGAGAAGTTCATCCAGCTCGAGCCGGAGACGGCCCGGACGGAGCAGGCCAAGGGCATGCTCAACGCCATCAAGAAGTAACGCTCTTCCGGACCCCGGTTCCCGGCGGCCCGGGAGCCGGGGCTCTTTTTTGTCCGCCCCCCCAACCGCCCCCTCGGACCCCCGTTCCTCAGGCCCCGCGCCCGAACGCAGCCCGGCCGGCTCATTGCGCTAACCGGGGACCGGCAGGGTGATCCTGGCCTCCGCTTCCCGGAGTCCGCTCCGCGCCGGTCCTGTCTCTCGATTCCAGGATTCCCTCTCGCGGCGGTGACGGGAGATATCGGGAAAAAGCGCTTTCCCAAGATATTTCTCAGGATCCCGGCCTCGAGTGCTCGGCCGTGATCCTGACCTCCGCTCCCAGGAGTCCGCTGCGCGCCGGTCACCGAAGCGACCATCGGAAGCATGGCGGAGCGACTCGGAACCATGCTTCCGGGGAATATCCGAAGAAAGCGCTCTACTGAGATATTTCTCTGAATCCCGGCCTCGAGCGCTCGGCCGTGATCCTGACCTCTGCTCCCAAGAGTCCGCTACGCGCCGGCGGGGGAGCCGGAGGACATCCCCGGGCTAAAGTCCGGGAGAGGGACTTCCCGGGATCTGGAGAAGAATAAAAAAAGCCCGCCCCCCGGCTGGGGGGCGGGCTTTGAGCTTCTGCGTGTACTGCTTCTGCTTCTACTTCTGCGGCGAACTGCTTAGAACGTGAACCGGACGCCGACGCGGGCGGACCAGGTGCCGAGCTGGCTGCTGGCGGCATCGGTGGCGCCATAGCCCTTGCCGGCGAGCGACTGGGAGGACTCGAAGCCGATGTAGGAAACGTCCGGCCGATAGTACTGCATCCGGTCGACCCAGTAGTATGTCCGACCCAGGGAGTCCACTTCCGTGGTGCTCGGGTTGATGGCTTCGCCGTTGAGCAGGAGCTCGTCGGGGATGGCCATCGTGTTCCGGGTCGGCTGGTAACGGGCCTGCTGCCAGGTGTTGGTGTTGGTGATGTTGCTGACCTGGACGTTGAAGGAAAGCGTGTACTTGCTGGCGACCTTGAGGGCCCACTCGGCGTACACGTCGGCCCACACGGCGAAGGGGAGGTTGCCGAGGTCACCGTACCCGTAGGGGTAGATGTAGGCGTTGTTGAAGGGCAGCCGCGTGGAGATCGGGTTCCCGCTGCGGCCGTAGGCGGCGAAGCCGAGGGTCAGGCCGATCGGGAAGGTGTAGGAGCCGTAAGCCTTGATGTAGTGAGTACGGTCCTGGGGCAGCCGGCCGTTGATGGCCGTGCCGTCCATCTCGTACATCATGAACCACAGATCGTACGAGCGCTCGACGTTCGGGGAGTTGCGGCCGAACTCGTCGGTGGAGGACAGGCCGCCGTAGTTGCCCTTGGTCAGGCTGATGGTGTAGTTGATGGCGCCCTGCCAATTGTGGCTGAAGCGCTTCTCGAGGGACACATTCAGGCCGTAGTAGTTGCGGATGGCGGGCCGCTGGTCCCAGTAATCCAGTCCGGAGGGCTCTTCCTGCAGGGTCTGGAAAAGGTTGACGATCCAGTCGCTGCCGGGGTTGCCCGAGTAGTACATCTCGCCCTCGGGGGTGACGATGCCGATGTCTTCGATCGTCCGGATCAGGTGCTTCCAGACGCCGCGGGCCGAGAACGAGAGATCTTCCGTGATCTTCTTTTCGGCGCCGAGGGAGATCTCGCGCTGGGCGACGGGCTTCATGTCGGGCTGGAGCGTGTCGAACGAGGGGATGCGCCAGTCGATGGTGCCCAGGTAGGTGCCGCCGGCGGCCTGGCTGAGGGCCGCGTCGCCGGTTTCGCCCGAACCGCTGGTGTTGCCGACCAGGCCGTTGGCCGCGATCAGCCGGTAGTCGGGGTTGTCGAGGGTGTAGTAGTCGGTCTGCCACTTGAAGCCGCCGAACGCGCCCTCGGCCATGTACAGCTTCATGACGTCGTAGTAGATGCCGAAGCTGCCGAAGATCTTCAGGGTGGAATCGCCGAAGACGTCATAGACGACGCCGAAGCGGGGAGCCAGCTTGTCTTCGAATCCGAACTTGATGGGCTTTTTGTACTGGTCCGGGACGTCCGGGTTGAACGTCGGGATGTACTCGCTCTCCGTCCGGAGGCCGGCGTTGACGGTCAGCCTGCCATTGATCGTCCAGGAATCCTGGAGGTAGATGGCATAGGTGTTGCGGGCGATGTTCCAGGCGTAGCCGTAGGGCTGCCGCCAGGAGCCGCGGATGTTGTAGAAGCCGTAGGTGCCCTGGGTCGACGGCACGCCGTAGCCTTCGAGGGCCGTGCAGGGCTGATCCCACACGAGGTTGACCATCGGGCTGACGGGGCCGTTGAGGACGTCTTCCATGTCGCGGATGATCTGGAAGCCGGCCTTCCAGGCGTGCTCGCCGGCCAGGCTGACGAAGTAGGACAGGTCGGCGTTGCCGGACAGCTTTTCGAGCTTGTACCGGTCCTGGACCGAACGCGATCCGCCGTAGTTGACGGCGCCGGCGATGTGGACCAGGCTCGGGTTGGAGACGTAGAACGGATCGCTCGCGAACATCGTGTTCGGTTCTTCGAAGTAGTAGGTCGTGAACCGGTTCGCGATCTGCTGATGATTCGTGTTCGTGAGGTGGTAGCCGCCGCGCAGGCTGATCAGGAGGTTGTTGCTGGCGCTGTAGTCGGCCAGGAAGGCGGCGGACCAGTTAGGATAGTCATAGCCCTGGTTGCCCCAGGCATAACTCTTGGAGCTGGAGCCCAGGATGCTGGGCAGGGCGCCGCGGTAGTTGGACCAGTTGTTGACGAAACTGGCCGACACGCGGAGGCCCCTCATCGGGGCGGCGGTCAGCTTGATCTGGCCGTTGAACGCCTTGTTCTTGTTGAAGAACCAGTTCCAGGGAGCCTGGTTCCCGGAAATTGCGGGGTCGTCGTCGCTGGCGAAATAGCGCTGGCCCCAGGTCCGGGAATAGACCGGGTTGAACGACGTGAAGAACCACAGCTTGTCCTTGAGGATGTAGCCGCCGAGGGTGAAAACGGCCTCGTAGCGCTTGTAGTCGTCGCGGCCGCGACCGCCCTGCCAATACAGGTCGTCGTCGTTGACGTACTCGGGGACGTTGCTGTCGGTCGGGCTCCAGCGGAAGTAGGTGCGGGACTTGCCCTGCATCAGCTGGGTGTTGTCGTTGTAATAGAAGCTGACATCCCCGTGATAGGCGTTGCCGCCGGACCGGGTGATGACGTTGACGACGCCGCCCATGGAGCCGCCGTACTCGGCGTTGTACCCCGAAGCGGTAACCTTGACCTCGTCAACGAGCTCCATGACCGCGCCCTGGGAGCTGACGCCGGTGTGGACCTGGGTGATGTCGGCGCCGTCCATGTACCACATGTTCTCGGTGCCGGTGGCGCCGTCGACCGAGAGGCCGCCCGTGCGTTGGTCATACTGGACGCCGGGGACGGTGCTGATCAGGCCGTCGAAGCTCCGGTTGCGGGGCAGGCTCATGAACACGTCCTTGGTCATGGTCTGGCCCTTGACCGTGCTCTTGACGTCGATCAGCGGGCTCTGCCCGATGACCGTGACCTGCTCTTCGAGGGCGGCCTGTTCGAGCGTGACGTTCATCGTCAGCGTCTGGGACAGCTGAACGACGATGTCCTTCCGGATCAGGGTCTTGAAGCCCTGCAGCGTGAAGACGATCTCGTAGACGCCGGAAGGCAGAGAGAACAGACGATAGGATCCGTCGCCGTCCGTGACCGCGGTGGCCTTGCCGACCAGCCGGGGGCTCGTCGCTTCGACCGAAACGCCGGGAAGCGGAGCGCCCGTCGCGTCCAGGACCTTACCTTCCATTTTGGAGGTCGGGACGAGCTGGGCGAAGGCGGTGCCGGCCATGAAGATGGCGAGGACCGCAACAATCAGCTTTTTAGTCATTAAAATAAATCCTCCTAGATGTCGAAAACCTCAGTCCCAAAGGCCGCCCGCCGCGCGCCGGCCGGTTGACCGTCCGCGGCCGCGGGGGCCCCGAGGCAAGAGCTCCGAGTTCCTGCCCCTTCCCTAAACCTCATGCCTGGGCCTACTCCGGCTATCACCTCCTCGTTCAAGTTGGATCTAAAATTCATCATCTTCGTAAGGCCCCATTTAAGCAAGTATCATGCCAAGATGCGGTTGTTTCTAAAGCGTTTAATGACAGTCAGATGCGCGCCAACATGGCCCGCGGTCCATCCGTAAATTTGGACGAATCCAATTAATTGGATTATTCCGGAATATGCGCCGGGCCGGACGGCCGTCCGGGCCGCGGCCGGAATGTCCGGTTGACGCCATGGGCGCGGCGGCTTATACTTGGTCCGGAACCGCGATGTCCCCCCGGAGGTCGGCCATGACGAACGATCGGTCCCGTTGTCTCATCGGCTTCGTGGCGGCGCTTTTCATGGCGTCCGCGGCGGGCGGCGCCTTCGTTTCCGCCGCCATCCCGAAGAAGGATGCCTGGTACACCCAGCACTACATGATCATGCAGGAGTTCGAGCGCAAGCTCTACCGTGACCTCTCCGACGCGGGCCGCCTGGGCTTCCAGGAGCTTTTCTGGGCCCACCGGACGGCCGAAGCCCGGGGCAAGTTCACGGCCCGCATGGACTACATCATGAAGAACTTCAAGCCGGAGAACCGGAACCAGCCGTGGAACACCGACCGCGGCCGGGTCTATATCCTCAACGGCGCCCCGGCCTCGGTCGACTACGACCAGAACGTCAGCTTCAACGCCCAGTTGATGATGCCCGGCCAGAGCTCCGACCAGGCCAGCCGCAGCGGCGAAGACCTGGGAGCCAACCGGGCCGAGATCTGGATCTATCCCTACGACCAGTTCTTCATCAAGTATACCTTCGCCTTCGTTCAGCCCAGCCAATGGAAGATCACCCAGACCTCGGGCAATCGCTATATGGGCGAGCTCGAGACCTTCAACAGGAAGGTGACCTTCGGCGTCGTCGACGAGGCGGCCTACAGGCAGGCCCTGGACGGGCTGGAACGAAGAAAGAAGTAGTTCCGGCGGGTAACGAGCGGAGACAGCGGCCCTGCGCGAGCTCTTTGTCCTGATCCTCTGTCTGGCAGCCTTCCTTCTCTATCTCGGCGCCGAGCGGGTCCGGCTGGACCGGGCCCTCGGCCGGGTCCCGCGCCGGGTCGCCGTCACGGGAACGCGGGGCAAGTCCGGCGTGACCCGGCTCGTCGCGGCCGGCCTGCGGGCTTCCGGGGCCCGGGTCCTGGCCAAGACAACGGGCTCCAAGCCGGTCCTCATCTTCCCCGACGGCACGGAGCGGGAGATCGCGCGGACCGGGCCGGCCTCGATCCGCGAGCAGATCCGCCTGGCGGCCCTGGCCGCCTCGATCGGAGCCGACACCCTTGTCGCCGAGATGATGAGCATCGGCGGCGAATGCCTGGCCGCTGAGTCCCGATCCATCCTGCGCCCGGGAACGCTGGTGGTGACGAACGTCCGGCTCGACCACCTGGACGCGATGGGACGGGACCGGGCTTCCATCGCCCGGACCCTGGCTTCGGCCGTCCCGCCGCGGGCCGAGGTCTTCATCCCGGCCGAGGAAGCCGATCCGGCGTTCGCCGCGGCCGCGGCCCGGCGCCGGGCGACGGTTCGCCCCGTGGCCCGCGGCGCGGAGGGGTCGGACCGGCCGCCGCTCGGCGGGTTCGAGCCCAACCTGAGGCTGGCCCGGGCCGTCCTGGCCTCCCTCGGCGTCGACCCCCGGACCGCCGAGTCCGGGATGGCCGCGGCCGCGCCCGATCCGGGGGCCCTGCGCCTCTGGCGCGGCGGCTTCGGCCGGCCGCCCCGCCCGGCCGTGTGCCTCAACCTCTTTGCCGCCAACGAGCCGGACTCGTCGGCCGCCTCGCTCCGCGCGGTCGAGGAGGCCTGCCCGTTCGCCGGCCGCCCCCTGGTCGGCGTCCTGAGCCTGCGTCAGGACCGCGGCGACCGGACGCTCCAATGGATCGGCGCGGCCCGTCAAGGCTTCTTCCGCGGCTTCGCGGCCGTGGCCCTGATCGGCCCGGGCGCGCCGGCCGCCCTCGGCCGCTTCCGCCGGGCCGCCGGCGAGGACGGCCCGACCGTCGCCCTGGTCGAGGCGGCCTGTCCAGAGGTGATCATGGACCGGGTCATGGCCCTGGCGCCGGCCGAGCCCGTGATCGTCGGGCTCGGCAATTTCGTCGGCCCGGGGGAGGACCTGGTCCGCTTCTGGGACCGAACGGGGGCCGCCCATGCCGGTTGAGACGCTCGTCGTCGGGCTCCTCCTGGCCATCCTCTGGGCC
Organism: Acidobacteriota bacterium; assembly: GCA_022711665.1. Lineage (GTDB taxonomy): Bacteria > Acidobacteriota > Aminicenantia > Aminicenantales > Saccharicenantaceae > RBG-16-66-30. The sequence continues at coordinate 130,775 of JAKLEN010000003.1, forward strand.
GAGTTGACCGATGTGTCTCCCGGCGGCCTCATCGTTCCGGGCTACTTCGCCCTCTACGTCGGCCAGCCGCTGCGGATCGCCGCCACGGTCGGGGTGGCCCTCCTGGCCTGGGCCGCGGTCGGCCTGCTGGCCCGCCGGCTCATACTCTTCGGCCGCCGCCGCTTCGTGCTGGCCGTCCTTGTCGGCGCCGTCCTGGCCCAGGCCTGGGCCGTACTCCTGCCGTCGCTCTTCGGCGCGCCGGCCGGGCTGCGGGCCATCGGCCTGATCGTGCCCGGCATCCTGGCCTCGAGCCTGTCCCGGCAGAAGCCCCTGCCGGTCCTGGCCTCGCTCGTCGCGGTCACGACCCTGACTTACGCGGCGGCCTCGCTGGCGGCTCTGCTATGAAATCCGGGGAGGGGAGATCCGGGCCGGCGGCGGTCTACGCCGCGGCGGCCCTGAGCCTGGCCTATCTACTGACCCTCCGCTTTCTGCCGCCCCCGCCCCCGCCGCCGGCCGTCCGGGCCGCGGCCCTCGAGGCCTCGCGGCTCATGGCCGCGGCGGAAACGGCCCTGCGGGAGTGCCGGGCCGTCCGCGGCATCCCCGTCGACCCGGCCGCCGACCCCAACGGCACGGGCCTGATCGGGGTCGAGACCTCCGAGATCACGACCTCGACCGGCCGGCTCGAGGCGAAAAGGACGACGACCAACCCGGCCTTCGCCGGGCTCCTCGTCTCGCTCCTGGACCAAGCCGGGGTCCGGCGGGGCGATGTCGTGGCCGTCGGCGCCTCGAGCTCGTTCCCGGCCCTGATCGTGGCCACGCTGGCCGCGGCCCGGGCCCTGGGCGCCGTACCCCTGATCGTCTCGTCGCTCGGAGCCTCGGAGTGGGGCGGCAACCTTCCCGCGTTCTCCTGGCTGGACATGGAGGAGTGCCTGCGGGAGAAGGGCCTTTTCGACGTCCGGCCGATCGCCCGGGCCGTCGGCGGCGAGGGCGACGTCGGACGGGACCTGAGCCTGGAGGGGCGCGATCTTCTCGCCGCCCGCATCCGGGCCGACGCCGGCCCCGCCTTCCTCGAGGAGCCGGACCTCGAGCGCAACGTCGCCCGGCGCCTGGCTCTCTACCGTGAGGCCGCGGCCGGCCGGCCGATCAGGGCCTTCGTCAATATCGGCGGCAGCTGGGCCAACCTGGGCACGGACGCCGAGGTCCTGACGGTCGCGCCGGGCCTGGCCGGACGGATCGCCATCCCGCCGCCGCCCCGCCGCGGCGTGCTCCAGGCCATGGCCGCCGCCGGCGTGCCCGTCATCCACCTCCTGAACGTCAGGGGCCTCTGCGAGCGCTACGGCCTGCCCTGGGATCCCCGGCCCCTGCCCGAGCCCGGCCAAGGCCGCGTCGGCCTGCCCTCGGGCTCCCCGGTCCGGACGCTTCTCACGGCCGGCTATCTGGCGGGCCTGGCCGTCCTGCTGGCCCTCCTCGGCCGGCGCCGGCCCGGCCTCTGACGGGCCCCGTTCTTCCGGCTCTTTTCCCATCTCCGGGATTCCCTCTCGCGGCTGCGATTGGCGTTGCCTCGAAGATCCCCGTTGCTGGAGAGGGGGACCGGCAGGGAGCGGAGTCATCGAAGCGACCATCAGAAGCATGGCGGAGCGACTCGGAGCCATGCTTCTGGGAGATATCGGAAGAAAGCGCTTTCCGAAGATATTTCCCAGTATCCCGGCCTCGAGTGCTCGGCCGTGATCCTGACCTCCGCTCCCCAGAGTCCGCTCCGTGCCGGCCATGAGCCTAGCCGAAGAGAGGCATTCTCCCGGAGATGGGAGAAGAGCCTTTTTTTTCTGTTGACAAGCGCCGCGTCCCGGCCGAAGATATCCCCGCGAACGTCTCGGTGCTCCCGGATTCGGCACAATCCTTGGTTAAAGGATAAATCTTCGAGGAGGGAGAGTCATGTCCAAGAAAACACTCGCCGCTCTGACCCTGATCGTCGCCGCCGTCTTCCTGGTCTCGTCCGTCGGATGCGTTTCCAAGAAGCGCTATAAAACGCTCGAGGATCAGCACAATTCCCAGATGGCCGAGGCCAACGGCAAGATCGACGATCTGCAGCAGAAGAACGGCGCCCTGGACAAGAGCCTGAACGATGTCCAGGCCGCCCTGGCCGGGGCCCAGGACCAGAACAAGCAGCTGGCCGCCGGCGTGGCCTCCCTCAAGGAGCAGGTCGCGGCCCTGGAAACCCAGAAGGCCGAGCTGGACAAGGCCCTTGCCGCCGGCAAGGAAACCGAGGCGACGCTGACGAAGAAGGTCCGCGGCCTCAACGGCCTGATCGCCGGGCTGAAGAAGAAGGCGGCCGAGATGGAAGCCGCGATCGCGGCCAAGGACGGCGAGATCGCCTCGCTCCAGCAGAACGTGGCCGCGCTCAAGACGGCGGCCGACGAGCAATCCAAGGCCATGGCCGCCCTGAACGCCGACAAGACCGGCCTTCAGGCCACGCTGGACAAGACGGTCTCGGCCAAGAAGTCCGTCACCTTGATCCTGGGTCTCTTGCTGGCGCTGGCCGTCATCCTGGCCGTCGTCGGGTTCGCCCGGGGCAAGAAGACGGCGGCCTGACGCGTCCCCGGCCCGCGGTCGGCTACTCGAAGGAGAGCCGGCCCGGGTCGACCGACTTCGGGTCCTTGAGGAAGGCCCCCGTGCCTTTCTCGACGACCTCGGCGTAGCGGGGCACGCCCGCCACGACCACGGCCCGGTCCGGGTGGTCGCCCGACCAGATCTCCAGCACCTGGAGGACGGTCGAGGTGTGCCGGCCGACGCGGACGTCGATCGGCCAGCCCTTCTCGTCGATCTTCTCGAACAGCAGCCCGCGCCGGCCGGCCCGGACGACGAACGGGTCCCGGCCGGTGAGCAGGAGCCGGCGGTCGGTCCGGCCGCGCGTGGCGTCCAGGAAGGGCTCCGGCGCCTCGAGCAGGAGCGAGATGGCGCCGGTCGCGTCGCCGATCTCGCGGTGCGACAGGCCGCGCAGGGCCTTGGGGGAGTTCTCGACGCCGATGGCGAAGCCCTCCAAGCTGCTGATGAACATCGAGGCCGCCGCCGCCAGGTCGGCGCCCCTCTCGTGGGCCACGATCGTGCTGATGACCGGGTACTGCAGCTCGGCTTCGTGGAAGTCGATCTCGATGTCGACCTTTTCCCGGCGGATGAGCTCGCAGATGGCGTAGCAGGTCCGCTCGGTCAGCAGGCCGTCCGGCCGGCCGGGGAAGCAGCGGTTGAGGTTGCGGATATCGACGTAGGCCAGCTGCTGGCGCGACGGGTAGTGGAGGTAGACCTCGGGGTCGGGCCACTGGTCGAGGGGGTTCGACCAGCGGTCGCCCATGCGGAACGTCTGGCCGCCCCAGGCCGTCGGGATGGTGAAGTCGGCGGGATAGGCGCCGCCGATCCGGGTGGCCGTGGTGCCGCTCCGGTTGGCCGACAGAACGAGCAGGATGCGGCCCTGCCGCAGCTCGGCGTTCTCGGCGAAGATCCAGGCCGCCAGCCGGCCGGCGGGCTCCTCCGGGTGAGTGCCGCCGAGGAGCAAGACCGTCCCGCCCGGCTCCTTCCCTTCGAGGATGTAGATATTGGCGTCGTTGATCGTGCCCTTGAGCGGCGCGAAATAATCGCCCAGCGTGGCTACCCGGGAGACGGCCGGCCCGGGCACGACCGGCTCGCGCAGGTGCCGGCTGTGGTGGAAGCTGATCCCGGCGAAAACGGCCAGGGCCGTCCCGATGGCGGCGGAGACGAGCTTGCGCATCATTTGAGCCTCAACAGTCGCAGGACGAAGGGGATAAGGACGATGACGTAGAGGAGCTCCTCCTGCCAGCTCTTGCGCTTAAGGAAGTTCCAGACGATGAGGACGGCGATGTAGGCCGTCAGGACGTAGTAGAGGACGGTCACGATCGTATTCATGTTAAAACACCGTCAGGAAGGCGAGTTTCTTGCTGAAGACGACCATCAGCGTGCCGACAACGGCGATGATCAGTCCCGGCACGAGGCAATACCTCAGGAATCTCCCGTAGGGCTCCTTCATGCCGATGGTCGCCGTCGTCAGCCGGCCGATGATGGCCGTCGGCGGGATGGCGTCGCCCAGCGGCCAGAGGACGCTCATGCCGGCCAGGGCCACGACCGGGTTGAGGCCGATGGTGTTGAAGAGAAGGACCAGCGGCACGCCCAGGACGGGCGCCGCGCCCCACATCAGCACCGCCTCGGACACCGGCAGCGTCAGGGCCAGGGTCAGGATGACCACGAAAACGGGCAGGGTGACGACGGTGATGGCGATCAGGCCGCGGACCCCGGTCAGGGCCATGATCTCGACCAGGATGCCGGCGCAGGTCAGCATCCCGATGAGCGGCAGGAGCTGATGGACCGTTTCGCGCGAGGTCCGGAGGACGTCGATGCGGACCGGCGAGAGCAGGACCGCGGCGGCGGCCGCCGCGGCGAACATCAGCGGCAGGCCGAGGACCGGCAGGCTGAAGGGCAGGGCGCGCCCGGCCACGACCAGGGCGAAAAAGATCAGGAACGGCGTCCCCACCCGGGCCCAGTTCATCCGGGCCGGGGCCTCGGGCAGCTCGGCCAGGGCCTTGGCCAGGTCGACGGGCTTGGCCCCGGCCCCGAGGATGAAGATGGTCACGAGGGCCAGCAGGACGCAGGGCACGAGCAGCGGCAGGAAGAAGCCGACGTAGGGCATGTTGACCCCGGCCGCCGTCAGCATGGCCCAGAGGTTGACCGGCGGCGCGGCCGCGCTCAGGCCGGCGATGACGAAGATGATGGCCGCGACCTTGGGAGCGGGTATGTCCATGGTGCCGAGGACCGTGGCGGCCATGCCCCCCATGATCAGGACGGTGACGCTGCCGGCCCCGGTCAGGGCGCCGGGCACGAGCAGCAGCAGGGCCAGCAGGATGAAGAGCCAGGCCTTGCGGCGGTGGAAGCGGCGCAGGATGGCCCGGACGACGAAGGCCACGGCGCCCGACTCCTTGAGCAGGTTCATGAACAGCGTGGCCGTGACGAAGATGAGGACGATGTCGAAGTAGGTGAAGGCCCCCTCGACGATGGCCCGGGCCGGCAGGCCCTGGCCCCCGGCCAGGGCCCCGGCCAGGGCGGCGGCGAAGAGGGCCAGTTCGGTCGAGACCTTGAGCAGCTTGGCCGCGACGAAGGCCGCGACCATGACGGCCAGGATCAGGGCGGCGGCGGTCGTCGCGCTCATGAGGCCCTCATCGGCCCGTCACCGTGATCCGGGCGATGCAGGTGAACGTCTCGGCCGAGCCCATGTCCCGGCAGATGCCCCGCTCGAGCAGGAGCACGCCCGGCTCGTAATCGTCCCAGCGGAACTTGTCCGCGTCCATCGTCCGGCCGGTGATCGAGGCCAGCTCGGCCACGCCCTCGCTGACGGGCGGCAGGCCGATGTATTCGAGGACGACGTTGACCGACCGGATGTCCTTGACGGCCATGTACTTGCCGCCGCTCATCATGACCAGGGAGAGGGGCGGCCCGGGGTCCTGGAAGACGAAGGTGGTGATCGGCCGGCCGGCGATGGTGCCCTCCCGCCGGTCGAAGGTGTAGGCCCGGGACCGGACCGGGAAGAGCTCCTCCTTGATGGCCTGGAAGGACAGCTTCTCGAGCTTGGTGTGATCGACGTAGTAGAACGCCAGCCCGAACACGGCGGCCACGATAATAGCCCGGAGGATCGTCTGCATGTCGTTCTTGACGATGAGGATGACGATCCAGAGGATGGCGAGCCCCAGCAGGATAAGGATGACCGTCTTGGCGGTTTCCGTTGCGACCATGGACCGGACCTCCTTCGGCCCCCTCGTCCTCCCCGTCCCGGCGGGATTGTAGCACAGTCGGTCCCCGCCGGGGAACCCCTTTTTAGGGTTCCGTGACGGCCGGGCGATCAGGCGCGATCCGGCGCCGCCTTGGCTTTCCGCCCCCCGTCCGTTAGAATGTCCGCTCGAATCCCGGTTCCGGAGGTCCGCATGAAACGCATCCCGTCCGCCGCCGTCATGGCCGTCGCCGCCGGCCTCGTCCTTCTAGGGGCCGTCGCCGCCCAGGACACCCCGCCGCGCCCCGCCCCGAGCGCGCCGCAGGTCCTTCAAGCCATCGTCAACGAGGCTTCCGGCGAGCTGGCGCTCCAGAGCGAGATCTCGCTTGCCGGGTTCGTCCGGAACCGCAAAGCCGAAGAATACCGGACCGGCTATTTTGAATCCGCTTACGTCCTGGCCAAGTTGCGGGAGTACGGCCTGGACGAGGCCTACACCGTCGACCTGCCGGTGCAGGGCCGGACGACCTGGGACGCCGAAGCGGCCGAGCTCTGGATGGTCGAACCCGAGCTGCGCAAGATCACCGACCTCGACTCGGTCCCCGCCTGCCTCTGTTCGGGGAGCGAATCGACGGACACGACGGCCGAGCTCGTCTACGTCGGGCCGGGCAACCGCGAGGAGTTCTACAAGAACAAAGACGTCGAAGGCAAGATACTGCTGGTCAACGGCTCCCCCGAGATGGCCCGCCGGATCGGGGTCCTGAAGCACGGCGCCGCCGGGCTCGTGGGCTGGTCCTCGAGCCATCCCGAGTTCGACCGCGACGAGGTCGGCTGGAGCGGCCTGCGGCCGGCCGAAAAGGACCGGGCCACCTTCGGCTTCATGATCTCCGAGCGGCAGGGCCAGGATCTCCGCGACAGCCTGGAGCGGGGCGAGCGCGTCGTCCTGCGGGCCGTGGCCAGGGCCCAGCTTGTCGAGGGCTACAAGGACCAGCTGACGGTCGGCCTGATCAAGGGCACGGAGCGCCCGGACGAGGAGCTCGTCTTCACGGCCCATCTCTACGAGGGTTGGGCCAAGCAGGGGGCCAACGACAACGCCTCCGGCGCGGCGGCCATCCTGGAGACGGCCCGCGTCCTGAAGAAGCTCACGACCGAGGGCCGCATCCCGCCGCTCAAGCGGTCGGTGCGCTTCCTCTTCGTCCCTGAGATCTCCGGGACCGCGGCCTACCTGCGGCTGAACCCCGATATCCGCAAGCGCATCTTCGCCGACATCAACCTGGACATGGTCGGCGAGGGCCTGATCATGAACCGGAGCTACTTCCGCCTCAACCAGACGCCCTGGTCCCTGCCGACCTACCTCAACGACGTCATGGCTTCCTATATCGAGTGGATGGGCGATTCCCAGCGGGACGCCCAGGAGGCCAACTGGGCGACGGGCGGCGTCCTGGCCCCGACCGGCTCGCGGGACCCGTTCTACTTCCTCGTCGAGCGCTATTCGGGCGGCAGCGACCACGACGTCTTCGTCGACGGAGGCATCCGCATCCCCGCCGTGCTGATGATCGTCTGGCCGGACCAGTGGTACCACACCAGCGCCGATACGCCGGACAAGTCCGACGCCACCCAGTTCAAGCGGGTGGTCGCCATCTCGGCCGCCGCGGGCGAGTTCCTGGCCAACGCCGGCCCGGCCGAGGCGTCGCGGATCATGGCCGAGATCTCGGCCCGGCAGGGCGGCCGGCTGGGCGACGACCGGGCCCGGGCCGAGCGGCTGCTCCTGGCGGCCGACGCCAAGTCGATCCGCCAGGCGGCCAGGGAGGCCCGCGTTCTCGCCACCCAGGGCGTGGTGCGGGAGAAGAAGACCCTGGCTTCCGTCGGCTTCTTCCTCCACGGCGACGCCGCGGCGGAAGCCGTGCTGGCCGGCCGGCTGGCCCGCCTCGATGCCGTCCTGGCCTCTTATCTCAAGGATATCGACGACCTCTGCGCGGCCCGGTGCCGGGCGCTCGGCGTCAAGACCGGAAAGGCGGCCCCGACCGCGGACGAAGCGCGGCTGGCCGGACTCGTTCCCGTCCGCACCGACAAGCCGGGCGGCATGATGGCCCTGTGGGAGCTCCGCGACGAGATCCGCAAGCTCGATTACCGGCCGTCGCCGTCCATCATGAAAGCCGAGAGGGAGCTCAGGAACTTCGTCGACGGCGAGCGCTCGATCCTCGACATCCGCGACGCCGCCTCGGCCGAGTTCGAGCCCCTCGACCTCCTCGAGGTCGAGAAATGGGTCGGGATCCAGGAGAAGCTGGGGCTGGTAACGATCAGGAAGAAATAGGGGCCGTCCCGGCGGCCCATCGGGCTACTTGGCGAAAAGCTTTTCGAGCGTCGGGATCAGGTCCATCGTCTTCTCGAACTCGATGAGCGGGATCCCCTTGGCCCCGGCAATGGTCGAGAAGCGGCCGTCGCCGTTCCCTTCCTTGTAGACGAGCAGGATGGCGGAGTTCGGGGCCACGGCGTCGATCGACTGCTCGTCGGTCGTGTCGCCGGCCGCCGCGCCCTGGGAGCGCCGCTTCATGCCCTCGATATGGGCGCCGATGATCTTGATGCCCTGCTTCCGGGCCTCGGCGATCAGGGCCGCCGCCCGGGCCAGCTCGTCCTCGATCTGGATGCCGGCCGCGCCCATGCCCTTGAGGCTCGCCCCCATGGTGATAATGATGGTCTTGTAGGGCTTGGCCTTGAGCGTCTCGGGGGTGGCCAGGGCGTCGATGTCGTAGGCCATCTTCAGCCGCTGCAGGACGATCTTGATCGTCGTCGGGGCGTTGCTCTGCCCGCAGGACGTGACCAGGACGGGCAGCTCGGCCTTGGCCGCGGCCGTCTGGGCCGGCAGGTCCTGGGGCAGGATGAGGGCAACGAGGCCGGCGGCGGCTAAAACCGCGGCGGATCTATGGAATCTCGTCATGGCAGGCTCCTTTCTCCGGCCTCGGCGGCCGCGAAAACCCATGTTAGGACAAAGCGCATCCCCGGTCAACCTGCGCCGGCCCGTTTTGTGATATAGTCCCGCCGGAAGACCTGTTGCCGGAGGAACGATGAACAGAGAGACGATCCGAAAGAGCGTTCTGGCCGGGGCGGCGGCGGTCCTTGTCGCGTCGCTCGCGTCCTGCCAGGGGTCCCGGAGCCGGATGGAGCCGGTCACGGCCGACGAGCTGGCCGCCCACATCCGCTACCTCTCGAGCGACCAGCTCGAGGGCCGGGCCGTCGGGACGAACGGCATCGAGCTCGCGGCCCGGTACCACGAGGACTACTTCCGGTCCATGGGACTGGAGCCCCCGTTCGCCGGGAGCTACCGGCAATCGTTCCCGCTCGTCGGCACGACGCCCGACCCTCAGGCTTCCCTTGAGATCGCCGGCCCGTCAGTGAGCCTTTTGCCCGCCCCCCGGGACGAGTTCGTCGTCCTGACCGAGCGCCAGGACGCCCCGCCCGAGGCCGCGGGGGAGCTCGTCTACGGCGGCTATCTCGTCCAGGCCCCCGAGCGGGATTGGGACGACATCAAGGGGATGGACCTGGCGGGCAAGGTCCTGCTCGTCGAGGTCAACGAGCCGGGCAACCGGCCCGGCGGCGTCTTCGACGGCGAGGCCATGACCTATTACGGCCGCTGGCCCTATAAATTCCAGAAGGCCGACGAGCTCGGCGCCGCCGGCGTCCTCATCATCCACGACGACAAGGGCGCGGCCTACGGCTGGGACGTGCTCCGGGCCTCCTGGGGCAGCGAGAACTTCTTCCTGCCGGACCGCCGGCCGGGCCTCCTGTTCGAGGGCTGGGTCTCCGGCCCGGCGGCCGACCGGATACTGGCCGCGGCCAAGCTCGACCGCCGGGCCCTTCGCGAGAAAGCCGAGACGCCGGACTTCGCGCCCGTGCCCCTGGGGCTGACGGCCAAAGTCCGCGAGCGCCAGCCTTTTCGCTCGGTCGACGGCGTCAACGTGGCCGGCATCATCCGGGCCAAGGCCCCGGCCGCGGCGAAGCGGACGATCGTCCTCTCGGCCCATTACGATCATTTCGGCCGGGACAGGACCCTGGCCGGCGACCAGATCTACAACGGGGCCGTCGACAACTGCTCGGCCTCGGCCGCCCTGCTGGCCCTGGCCGGCTATTTCGCCCAGCGGCCGGATAAGCTCAAGAACGACCTCTGCTTCGTCGCCGTGACGGCCGAGGAGCAGCTCCTCCTGGGCTCGGACTACTTCGCCCGCCACCTGCCGGTCGACCCGAATAGCGTCGTCGCCGACATCAATCTCGAGATGGTCAACGTCTGGGGCGAGACCGAAGACGTCTTCGCCATCGGGGCTGACCAGTCCGACCTCGACTTCGTCTGCCGCGAGGCCGCCGGGAAGCTGGGCCTCCGCTACATCCCCGAACGGAACCGGGAGCTCGGCTTCTTTTATCGTTCCGACCAGCTCAGCTTCGCCCGGGCCGGCATCCCCGGGGTCTGGCTCAGCCAGGGGATCGTGGCCCGGGGGCCGGACCCGGGCCTGGTCCAGAGGAAGTTCGAGGACTACCGGGCGGCCAAGTACCACAAGGTGAGCGATGAGATCCAGCCCGACTGGGACTTCCGGGGCGCGCTCCAGATAGTCGGCTGGGCCCAGGAGATCGTAGGCCTGCTCCAGGACCGCGAAGCCCTGCCGCAGTTCGGGCCAACGAGCCCGTTCAAGCGCCAACCCGGCAAGTGATCCGCCGGGGGAGGCGCCCCGGCCGGCTGGCGTCCCGACGCTCCCCCGGGCACCCCGGGGGCCTTCCGGGGGGCGGGGAGCGGGTCATTGTCTTTTTCCGGCCGGCTGTGATAAAATTTAACGAGCATGGATAAACCTGCGCTTCATATCTCCCTATTTTCCGATTATCTTAAACCCAACCAGGTCGTTTTCGACCTGAAAAGCAAGGACAAGGTCGAGGCCATCGAAGAGCTGCTCGACGTGCTGGCCAAGCAGAAGCTCATCGTCAACAAGAAGCTCATCCTGACCCGCATCATCGACCGCGAGAGCCTCGTGACCACGGCCATCGGCTACGGCGTCGCCCTGCCGCACGCCCGCGTGGACTCCGAGGACCAGATCGCCGTGGCGGTCGGCCGGTCGGACAAGGGCATCGACTTCGACGCCCATGACGGCCAGAAGGTCCACCTGATCATCCTTGTTGTCTGGAACCCGACCCTGCCCGGCCTTTTCAACCACCTCTTCGCCGGCCTGGCCCGCTTCCTCATCAAGCCCGAGAACCGCGGCCGCATCATGGCGGCCAAGGACAAGACCGAGCTCTATGAGATCCTCTCCGGCATCGAGTTCCGCTTCATCCACGAGGAGAAGATCGTCAGCCGGGCCCGCCTGCTCAAGAAGCTCCAGGAGATCGAGCTCAAAAGGAAGAAAGCTTCCAAGGAGCAGCAGAAGGAGCTCCAGAAGCAGGCGGCCATGATCCGGGAGGAGTTCGACAAGGACGTCCTCTCCCGCTTCGACCGGCTGATGGAGCGCTACGGCTTCGCCGTGGCCGACGCCGTCGAAGGGGTCTGCCAGAGCTGCAACATCAACATCTCGACGCAGATGTACTCGGCCATGGAAGAGTCCAACGACATCTACGTCTGCGAGAACTGCGGCAAGTACCTGGTCTCGGCGAAGAAGAAAAAGAAGTAGGGCCCCGCCCGGGGCCTAGTCGATCGCTTCCGCGGCCAGATTCGCCGGCCCGTAGATTTTGTACACGGGGTAGGTCTGCGCGGCCCGGCCCCATTGGGCGACGATATCCCGGTCGAAGAAATTCCAAACGAGCAGGCCGTCGTCGCTTTCCGCCTCGAGAAGGTAGGCGGCCAGGCGGCCCAGGGGCTGGGCCGTCCGGACGAGCAGGGTCCCGGCGGGGAAGTCCTTCTTCTCGAGGGCGTACTGGCCCTTGACCGTGTTGGTCCGGTGTCCCTGGTAGAGGCGTTCGGCGCCCTTGACCTCCTGGATGCGGAACGCTTCGGCCTCGATAACGGCCGGCTCGGTCAGGCGCTCGACGACGACGCCGTGCTGGCGGAGCTTGGCCGGGATGTCCTGCCCGGCGGCCGCGATCAGGTAGGCGAAGGGCAGACGGACGGTCCGCTTGGCGAAGAAGTCGGCGTGGTAGGGCATGGTGTAGGTCTTGGACCTGTTTGTCGGCCGCAGCCGCGGGAAGGGGCCGCGGGCCGCGCCCTCGGCGGACGCCGGCGGGGCTTCCATCTCGTAGCCGAGGACGGAGATCGGGGCGGGCAGGGGCCGGACGTCGATGTCCAGCCCGAAGGTGTCGGCCCCGGCCGGGGCCAGGCCGGCCTGGACCGTCCGGGCATCGGCGTCGGCCACCAGCGTCTGGAGCTCGGCGGCGTTCGTCCAGCAGTAATCGAGCAGGGCCTGGAGCATGTGGTAGTTGCCGGCGACGCGGGTCCTGAAGTCGGCGTAGTTGTAGTTCTCGATGAGGACCGCGAGGCGGTTGCGGAGGCCGATGTAGTTCGTCATGTAGCGGGGCTCGTGACCGAAGGTCCGCCAGCCCTTGCCCATATCCCGGAAATCCATGGGGTCGCCGTAGGGCAGGCCCAGGGTGCCGTACTTCTTTTCCAGGACGGCGTCGACGGCCGGCAGCATCTTGTCGCGGGCGTACTTGAGGATGACGGCGTCGCCGTTGGGGCAGAGCGGCCAGGAATAGGTCACCGGCTCCTGGTGGAACGAGCCGTCGGTCGTATGGCAGTCGACGAACAGGAGCGGGTCCCAGCACCCCAGAACGTTGCGGACCAGGCCCCGCAGCTCCGGGCTCTCGAGCTTCATGGCGTCGCGGTTGAGGTCCAGGTTCTGGCCGTTGTGCCGGACGCCCGAGCCCTTCTCGGGGCCGACCTGGCCGTAGCGGTTGCGGGGGTCCATCTTGTCGTTGCCGTCGGCGTTGAAGATCGGGGCCACGACGAGGACGAGGCGGTCGAGGTAGGGCCGCTTGGGATCGAGGACGATGTCGCGGACGAGCATCAGGGCCGATTCCTTGCCCTCGACCTCGCCGGCGTGGATGTTGGCCTGGATGTAGACGACGACGCGCTTATCGTAGCGCAGGGCCAGGGGATCGCGGGGCACGGGCTGGCCGACGACCAGGAGCGGGATGTCGCGGCCCTCGGTCGAGGTGGCGATCGTCTCGACCCGGACGAGGGGCGAAAGCTTCTGGAGGTCGCGGATGAAGGCCGTGACGTCGGCGCAGGTGGAGGTCGCGGCGTAGTCGGTCGCCTCGGCCGTCGTCCTGGGACCCGAAGCCGGCGCGGCGGGCGGCGGCGGGACGGGGGCGAGCTTCGGCAGCGGCAGGGGCTGGCCCTGCGGGCCGGGGGCGCCGGCGGGAGGCGCCTGCGGCTTGGCCGGGGGGGTCTGGCAAGGCGCGGCGAGCGCGCCCAGGAACGGGATGGCGGCGAGAAAAGCGATGGCGCCGAGGGTCCGGGCGGTCTTCTTCATAAGAGCCTCCATGCTTTCGACGAACAGGCGCCGAGTTTATTCCACTTAAATCGGGGACACAATACCATTTTCCGAATTTCCCGACCGAGTTGATTTTGTGCCCGGACCGGCCTTAACATCTGGCTCGGTGGATTGAGCCGCCTGAAAGGGATCGACTTCATGGCCAAGGATTGGCGGATTCCGTTCTGTACCCGTTATCGGCCTCTGGCCACATTGATCCTCGTTTTCCTCGTCTGGGCCCTGGCGATCATTGCATTCCTGGCCATCGCCGGGGCGATCCATCACAACCAGACCGAACGTTGGAAAGCCAAACTGGCTCAGGTCAAGCCGGGGATGACAAGAGGCGAGCTTATTAGGATTCTGGGCGAACCACAATTGAAAGATAGGATCGCGTCCAACAAGGGCTATTGGCTTCTAAGCGAGAATCCCAAAGAAGAAGAGAAGTTCAAGGCCGAGCATAAAGAGCTCGTCGAGTATTATTATGATGAAGCCTTTTCTTTCGCCACCCATGCGTTTCGTTACGTGGTCTACCTGGACGAGAACGAGGAAAGGGTTCTCTCCAAACCACGCATAGGATCGTTGTTTGGGTTCGACTCAAGTGGCTTAGCTCGAGTCGTTTTCCTCTCCTTGGCGGTCCTGGCTGTGCCCGTGTGGATAGCCGTCCGGTCCTGGTGCCGAAAGAAGCTGAGAGAAACTCCTGACGCCCGGCCGGAGATATGAAATTCGGAAAATAGTATTGTGTCCCCGATTTGGCTTGGGTAGGATAGGAATATGGCGACATACGGCGTCGGTCCTGAAAAGGAGCAGGCCTTGGCGGAGCGGATGGAACGGCTCGGCATCCGCGAAGAGGACATCGTCGAAAAGTTCATCCGCTCGGGCGGCCACGGCGGCCAGAACGTCAACAAGGTCGCGACCTGCGTCTACCTCAAGCACCTGCCGACAGGCACCGAGGTCAAGTGCCAGCAGGAGCGGTTCCAGTCCCTGAACAGGTACCTGGCCCGCCGCATCCTGGCCGACAAGATCGAGACGGCCCTGCTCGGGAAGGAGAGCGAGGAGGAGCAGCGGATCGCCAAGATCCGCCGCCAGAAGAGGAAGCGCTCCAAGCGGGCCAAGGAGAAGATGCTGGCCGACAAGCGCCGCGTCGCCGAAAAGAAGAAGGACCGCGGTTTCAAGCCTGACCTGGCCGGCGACTGAGGCCCGCGCCTCCGACCCCCCCCCCCCGCGGCCGGAGACCGCCGCCCGCCGGCGGCCTAATGACCGTGCCGCGCCCCGCACTCCGCGGCCGCGCCCTTGAGAACGTCGAGGCCGTGGGGCAGGGCCGGAAGGATCGCGGCCAGGCTCTCGCGCACGGCCTTCTCGCTCCCCGGCAGGTTGACGATGAGCGTCCGGCCGCGGATGCCGGCCGCCGCCCGGCTGAGGATGGCCGTCGGCGTCTTCTCCGCCCCGGCCCGGCGCATGGCCTCCGGCAGGCCCGGCGTCTCGCGCTCGATGACGCTCCTGGTCGCCTCCGGCGTCCTGTCGCGCGGCCCAAAGCCCGTGCCGCCCGTCGTCAGGATGAGGTCCAGTCCCTCGTCCGACCAGGCGACGAGGACGGCCCGGATATCGTCCGGCTCGTCGGGCACGATCCTTGTCCGCGCCACCTCGCCGCCCGCGGCCTCGATCATCCCGCGGATGGCCGGGCCGCTCTTGTCCTCGCGCTCGCCCCGCGCGCCCTTGTCGCTCACGGTGAGAATGCCGACTTTCATCGTCAGCCTCCGATCCTGAACATGTCGTTCGACAGGCTCTCGATGGCCCCCCGCTCCCAGGTCGCCTTGGCCCCGAAGGCCGCCCGGAAGGCGGCCGCGATCTCCGCCTGGCCGGCCTTGTCCCGGCGCAGGGCCTGCCGCAGATCGAGGCCGCCGCGGTCGAAGAGGCAGATCCGCAGCCGGCCGTCCGGGCCCAGCCGCAGCCGTTCGCAGCCGCGGCAGAACGGCTCCGAGACCGGCGTGATGAAGCCCAGGCGCGTCCCGTCGCCGAGGCGCGCCATGGCCGCGACGCCGGCCTCGCCCGGCAGACGCTCCAGGGGGCCGAAGGCCGCCTCGATCCGGGCCCGGACCTCCTCGCCCTTGACGAAGAGGTCCGGCCGCCAGGCGCCGAGCTCCTTGCACTCGGCCGTCAGGCCGCTCGTCGGCATGAGCTCGATGAAGCGCAGCTCCAGGCCCTGCCGGGCGGCGAAGCGGACGAAATCGGGGATCTCATCGTCGTTGACGCCGCGGATGACGACCGTGTTGACCTTGACCGGCGCCAGCCCGGCCGCCCGGGCCGCCTCGATCCCGGCCAGGATGCGGTCGAGACCCGCCCGCCGGGTGATGGCCGCGAAGCGCTCGGGCCGGAGCGTGTCCAGGCTGACCGTGACCCGCCGCAGCCCGGCCGCCCGCAGCCCGGCCGCGTGCTCGGCCAGGTGCAGGCCGTTGGTCGTCAGGGCCAGGTCGTCGGGGCCGAGCCCGGCCAGGAGCCGCACCAGCTCGGCGACACCCCGCCGGGCCAGCGGCTCGCCGCCGGTCAGGCGGAAGCGCCGCACCCCGGCCGCCATGGCCCCCCGGGCGACGAGGGCGATCTCCTCGTAGGTCAGCATGTCGTCCATCGGGACGAGCGTCACGCCGCTCTCGGGCATGCAGTAGACGCAGCGCAGGTCGCAGCGGTCCGTGACCGAGATGCGCAGGACCTTAGGCCCGCTCAATCGCGTCTCCGGGGCGGATCGTGCCGCCGCTCAGGACCTCGCAGAAGATGCCGCGGGCGGGCATGATGCAGTCGCCAATGAGGTGATAGACGGCGCAATGGGTGTGGCAGTCCTTGCCGATCTGGCTGACCCGCAGCCGGACCGTGCCGGCCACGACGAGCTCGTCGCCGACGCGGAGGGCCGCCAGGTCGAGGCCGCGCGTGGTCAGGTTCTCGGCGAAGGCGCCGGGACCGATCTCGACGCCGGCCGCCGCCCCGGCCCCGGCTCCGGCCCGTTCCTTCTGGGCTTCGATGTCTTCGATGGCCAGGAGCGAGACCTGGCGATGCCCGAAATCCCGGTGGGCGTCGCCCTCGAGGCCGCGGCCGGCCTGAGCGACCGCCGCCGCGACCGGGCGCTTGATCTGGCCCTTTTTGAGGCTGGCATTGACGGAGACGACCGTGCCCGCCGTCCCGCCGGCGGCCGGGCTCATGACCGTCTCCGGAAGACGCCGCTCTTGCCGCCGCTCTTGTAGTCGAGGCGCAGCCGGACGACCTCGGCTCCGCGCTCGACGGCCTTGACCATGTCGTAGACGGTCAGGGCGGCCACGGCGGCCCCGGTCAGGGCCTCCATCTCGGCCCCGGTCCTGGCCTCGACCGCGACGCGGCAGCGGACCCGGATGCCGGTCTTCTCGACGTCCATGTCGACGGCCACGCTGTCGAGCGGCAGGGGGTGGGTCAGGGGGATGAGCTCGAAGGTCCGCTTGGCCGCCTGGATGCCGGCCAGCCGGGCCGTGTTGAGAACGTCGCCCTTGGCCAGCCGGTTGGCCCGCACCAGCCGGAGCGTTTCCGGACCGAGCTTGATGAAGGCCGAAGCCTCGGCCTCGCGCCGGGTCACGGCCTTGGCCCCGACGTCCACCATTCGGGCCTTGCCGCGGCGGTCGACGTGACTGAGCCCGGCCATGGCTAGCGCCCGTCCGTGTAGAGGATCTCGACCTCCCGGCCGGCCTCGAGCCGGGAGGCGTCGGCCGGCAGGACGATGAGCACGCGGCTGTGGACCATGGACCGCAGCACCCCGCTGCGCTGGTCCTCGTAGGGCACGACCTTGAGGACGGGCCCGCGGCCGACGATCCGGCCCCGCAGGAACTGCATCCGGCCGGGCTTGACGGCGATCGCCGTGTCGAGGACGGCCGTGCCCGCTTCCGGTCCGACGGCCGCCCGCCCCAGCAGGCGGTCGATGGCCGGCCGGACGAAGAGCCAGAAAGTCACCAGCGAGCTCGTCGGGTTGCCCGGCAGGCCGAAGACCATCTGCCGGCCCCGGACGCCGAAGAAGACGGGCTTGCCCGGCTTGATGCGGACCTTCCAGAAGACCGGCTTGACACCGGAGGCCTCGAGCTCGGCCTTGACCAGGTCGTAGTCGCCGACCGAGACGCCGCCCGACAGGACGACGACGTCCGCGCCCCTGGTCCGGGCCAGCCGGGCCGCCAGCGAGGCGTTCTTGTCACGGGCGATGCCGAGGTAGGCGGCGTCGGCGCCGGCCTGACGGGCCATTGCCGTCAGGGCCGGACCGTTGGCGTTGCGGATCCGGCCCCGGCCCAGCCGCTCGCCGGGCTCGACGATCTCGTCGCCGGTGGCGATGACCGCCAGCCGGGGCCGGCGGGCGACCGGGACGCGGGCCCAGCCGGCGGCGGCCAGCAGGCCGATCTCGGCCGGACCGAGGAGCGCCCCGCCGACGAGCGCGGTTTCGCCCTTCTCCAGGTCCTCGCCGGCCAGGCCGATGTTGTCGCCGGCCTTGACCGCGCGCCGCACCCGGACCATCCGTCCGGCGGCCTCGGTGTCCTCGACCATGACCACGGCGTCCGCGCCGCGGGGCAGAGGCGCCCCGGTCATGATGCGCACGGCCTGTCCCGGCCCGACCTCTTTCCGCGAGGTCCGGCCGGCCGGCAGGTCCTCGATGACCTCGAGCACGGCGGCGGGGGGCAGGCCGGCCCCGGCTTCGCCCGGCCGCGTATCGGCGGACCGGACGGCGTAGCCGTCCATGGCCGACTTGGTGAACGGCGGCACCGCCTCGCGGGCCTTGACGTCGCGGGCCAGGGTCCGGCCCAGCGTCTCGGCCAGCGGCACGGTCTCCGCGGGCAGGCGCCTGGCCGCGGCCAGGACCAGGGCGCGCGCCTCGGCAAATTCGATCATTGGTGTTCCCCGGACTCCCCGGACCGTTCACCGACGATCCGGACGGAGGCCGGATCAAATGTTACCAGAACCTCCCGGGAAAGCGAAATGCCGCCGCGCTCGATCTCGGCCAGCGGGACGGAGGCCCGGAAGACCGCCTCCCCGACGACGCGGACCAGGGCCGTGGCGGCCTCGGTCATCTCCATGCGGCTGACCCGGCCGCGGAAGGCGTTCGGACCGGCCCCCGGGGCGGCCGGCCCGTCGGCGGCCGTCACCCGGATCGCCGAGGGGTCGATGACGCAGGTCACCCGGCCCTTGACCCGGCCGGCGAAGACCAGCCGCAGGCCGGGCCCGATCTCGATCCAACTCGTCCGGCCGTCGGTCTCGGCCGGGCCGCTGAAGCAGTTCTCGTGGCCGAACTCGACCTGCTTGCCGCCCGAAAGGTAGAGGATGCGGCCGGCCAGCCGGGAGGCCTGGGAGAAGTTGTGGGTGGAAAGCACGACGGTCGTTCCCCAGGCCCGGCCGGCGTCGCGCAGGACCGCTTCCATGCGCAGGCCGAGCGGGGCGTCGAGGTTGGCCGTCGGCTCGTCGAGCAGCAGCGCCCGCGGCCGCAGGGCCAGGGCCCGGGCCATGGCCACCCGTTGGGCCTGGCCGGCGCTGAGCGCGGAAACGGGCTTGTGCTCCCAGCCCTCGAGCTCGACCAGGGCCAGGGCCTCGCTCCGCCGGGCGGCGATCTCGGCTTCGGGCAGCCGGCGCAGGCGCAGGCCGAAAGCCACGTTGTCGGCCACCGTGCCCTTGAACAGGTAGGGATGGTGGGTCAGCAGGACCGCGCCCAGCCGGGCCGCGGCGGCGCCGTCGGCCGCCGCCCAGGGGTCCAGGCCCCGGAACTCGAGCCGGCCGCGGGCCGGGCGGAGGAGAAAAGCCAGGAGCATCAGCAGCGTCGTCTTGCCGGCGCCGTTCGGCCCGACCAGGGCCAGGATCTCGCCCTCGGGGATGGCGAGCTCGTCGAGCTCGAGCGAGAACGGCGAGGCGGCCGGCCGGCCAGGATAGGCATAGGCCAGGTTCTCGAGCCGGTAGAGAGGCGCGCCCATGTCACGGCTCCTCGTCGCGGCCGCGCAGGCCCGTCTGGACCAGGACGTTGATCCCCAGGGTGACGACCAGGAGCAGGACGCCGAGGATGACGCCGTTGCGGAACTCGCCCTTGGCCGTCTCCAGGGCGATCGAGGTCGTGATGTTGCGGGTGGCGTTGCGGATGTTGCCGCCGAGCATCATGGCGATGCCGACCTCGGAGATGGCCCGGGCGAAGCCGGCCAGCACGGCCACCAGCAGCGGGAAGCGGGCCTCGCGCAGGACGATCCAGCCGGCCTGGCGTCGGCTGGCGCCGAGGGTCAGCGCCGTCAGGCGGGCCCGCCGGTCGACCTGCCGCAGGGCGGTGTAGGAAAAGCCGACGATGAGCGGCAGGACGAGGAACACCTGGCCGACGGTCATGGCTGTCTGGGTGTAGAGCAGGCCCAGCCCGCCCAACGGTCCGCTGCGGCTGAGGAGAGAATAGAAGAGCAGGCCGATGACGACCGTGGGCGCGGCCATCCAGGTCTGGTTGACGACCAGGATGAGTTTCTTGCCGCGGAAATCGCGGCCGGCCAGGAAGAGCGCGGCCGGCACGGCCAGGGCGCTGGCGACCAGGGCCGCCAGCCCGCTCGTCTTGAGCGAGATCCAGACGGCCAGGGCCAGCTCGCGGGCGATCATTTGACCAGGTCCACCCCGGGGACGCCGGCCAGCGGCTCGAATAGGGGGCGGCCGGCGCGGCCCAGGAACCCGCCGACGAGCTTCTGGCCGCCGGGCGAGGTCAGGAAGGCGATGAAGGCCATGGCCTGGCCGTAGCGGGCCGCCGGGACGCGGGCCGGGTTGACGGCGATCACGGAGTAGATGTTCTCGAGCTCGGGGGCGTTCTCGAACAGGGGCCGCAGCCCCTCCAGGCCCTTCGAGGCCTGGAAGGTCGCTGTGTCGGTCAGGGTGTAGGCCCGGCGCTCGGCGGCGACGCGCAGGGTCTCGGCCATGCCCTGGCCGGTCTCGAGGTAGTTCGAGCCGGGCCGGCCTCCGGCCAGGGCCCAGAGCTCGAGCTCACGGGTGTGGGTGCCGGACTTGTCGCCTCGCGAGGCGAAAGCCGCGCCGCTCCGGCGGAGGCGGCCGAAGGCCTCGGCGGCGGACGAGGCGCCGGCTATCCCGGCCGGGTCGTCCGGCGGGCCGATGATCATGAAGTAGTTCCGGGCGAAGACGCGGCGGTTGACACCCCAGCCGTCGCGGAGGAACTCTTCCTCGAGCCGGCGGGCGTGGACGATGACGACGTCGGCGTTGCCGTCGCGGGCCTGCTTGAGGGCCGCGCCCGTGCCGACGGCGACCCACTTGAGGGTGATGCCCGACTCGGCCTTGAAGGCGTCGGCCAGGACGTCGAGCAGCCCCGTGGCGTCGACGCTCGTCGTAGTGGCCAGCATCAGGGTCCGCGCCGGGGCCGGGGCGGCGGCGGAAGGGGCCGGGGCCGGATACGAGGGCCCGGCCAGCAGGCCCAGGAACGCCAGCGCCAGCCAGGGGAAGGCCATTCTCGGGGGACGGATGACGGGAGCCACGCTATCTCCTTTTCGATCAGGGAAGGAGAGGCCGTTTCCCGCCTCTCCCTTTCGGCCTGGGCGCCTGGCGACCGGGCTTTAGCGCCTCCGGCTCGGAGCACCGATTTGATAGCACAACCCGGCCGGAGTGTAAAGCCGGGCGGGACGGCGGGCGCGGGCCTTGGTCCCCCTTCTTCAGGTCCCGTAGAAGGCGTCGATGACGGCCCGCCACTCGGCCTCGGTGCGCACCGGGACGAGGGCGTTGCGGAGATCGGTCCGGCGGGGGTGCATCTTGGCGTACTGGAGGCTGAAGTGGCGCAGGATCTTGAGGCCGCGCCGCGGGTCGTAGGCCTCGCAGGCCAGACGGTAATGCCGGTAGATGACCTCGCGCTGCTCGGCCAGGGCCGGGCGCCGGGGCTCGCGGCCGGCCGCCAGGTCGCGGGCCTGGGCGAAGAACCAGGGATTGCCGATGGCCCCGCGGGCGGCCAGGACGCCGTCGACGCCCGTCTCGGCGATCAGGCGCAGGGCCTCGGCCGGGGAGGTGACGTCGCCGGAGCCGAGGACGGTCCGGTCGGGGAAGGCCCGCTTGACCTCGGCCAGGAAGGCCCAGTCGGCCCGGCCGGCGTATTTCTGCTCGACGCTCCGGGCGTGGACGGCGATGGCCGCCGCGCCGGCCTCGAAGGCGCCCCGGGCGATCGTCCAGAAGGATTCGCGGCAGGCGTCGGCGCTCCGAAAGGAGCTGCGCAGCTTGAGAGTCACGGGGCGGCCCGGCACCGCCGCGACGACGGCCCGGACCGTAGCCAGGGCGCGGGCGGGATCGTTCATGAGCGCCCCGCCGCGCTTGTGGGCCACGACCTTCCGGACCGGGCAGGCGAAGTTGAGGTCGACGATGTCGAAGCCCATGCGGTCGAGGGCGGCGGCGGCCTCGGCCATGGTCTCCGGCTCGACGCCCATGATCTGGCCGGCGACGGGATGGTCGGCCGGGTCGAGCCGGACCAGGCGCTTGCGCATTTTGCCTTCGAGCAGGACCTGGCGGTCGAGCATGGCCTCGGTCAGGCAGTAGGGCGCGCCGAGGGAGCGGCAGATCAGCCGGTAGGGCAGGTCGCTGTAGCCCGCCAGGGCGCCGAGGCCGACCTCGAAGCCGATGGGCACCGCGCCGATCCGGAGGGCCATCTAGGCCGTCCCGGAGGTCCGGGACGCGGCGCGGCGGGGTTCGGGACGGGACGGCGAGGCGGACCGGATGGACATGGGCTTCGCCACGATTTTACCATAACGCCGCCAGGCGCGGCGGCCTCATGCCCGAAAACGGGGAAATGCTCCGGCCGGGGGGACTTTCCCTTGCCCGCGCGGCCGAGTTCCTTTAAGATGCGCTTTCCGGAGGATTGTATGAAGATCAACGTAAAATCGATCGGGATCATGATGCTGGCGGCGGCGATCACGGGCTCGGCGGCCCTGCTCGCCGGCGCCGTCGGAGGCCGGCAGGCCGTGAAGTCGCGGGCCTATGTCGGCCATGAGAGCGACGCAGACATGCAGGGCTTCATCGGGCGGTATCCGGCGGCGGCCGGGACGCGCCTCGACGACTGCCAGACCTGCCACAGGGGCGGCGTCAAGGGGACCGACACGGAGCGCGAGTACAGCCCCTGCAGCTACTGCCACCTGATGGTCTTTCCTAACCCGCGCTACCGGACCGGCGTCCCCAAGACGGCGGCCGACACTCTCAACGCCTACGGCGCGGCCTACAAGAACGCCGGACGGAACCCCGGGGCGTTCGCGGCCATCGACGGCCAGGATTCCGACGGCGACGGCGCCGCGAACGGGGCCGAGGTGGCCGACCTGCGCAATCCCGGCGATCCGGCCAGCCGGCCCGGCCTGCCCCAGGCCGCGACGGTCACCCTCGGCTGGGACGAGATCCGCCGGCTTCCCGTGCACAGCCAGTTCCTGCTGATGAACACGACCAAGGAGCCGACCGACGACTACGTGACATTCAAGGGCGTCCGGGTCCTCGACCTGCTCTCGGCGGCCAAGGTCTACCTGGTCGGGGTAACCGGCATCACCGTCTTCGCCCCGGATGGCTACAGCGTCGACTATACCCTCGAAGACATCCGGGGACCGTTCCCGCGCGGCCGGTTCTACGACGGCCCGCGCTCCCTGGCGGGCGAATCGGCTTTCGTCAAGTATCCGCCGGAGCTGCCGGACGGCGTGCGGAACGGGCGCAAGCTCCCCGGCCCGCCCTGGCTCCTGCTGGCCTACGAGCGGAACGGCCGGCCCCTCGATCCCTCGGCCTACGAGAAGGGCACCGGCCGGCTTTCGGGCGAGGGCCCCTACCGGCTGATCAAGCCCCAGCGGCAGCCGGGCCGGCCCGACCGGGCCCAGAAGGCCGGGACCTACGGCGACGGCTGGGATTTCGGGGCCAAGTTCGACCACAACGCCGGGGCCTGCGTCCGGGGCGCCTGCGTCATCCGGGTCAATCCCATGCCCGAGGGCTACGAGGAGTACGACTGGAAGAACGGCTGGCCGCTCATCGGCGAAAAGACGGTCGTGATCTACGGCTACGGCATCCGCTGACCGTCCTGAGCGGATTTAGTAGAGGGTCAAACCTACCTTTTACCCGAAAACGGGTGAAAGGTAGGTTTGACCCTCTCTTTATTTTTCTGAGGACAGGCGGAGGATCGTCGCCAGGAGGAGGTTGGCGCCTTTCTCCAGGTCGCCCCAGTCGACGCTCTCGGCCGGGACGTGACTGGCGCCGTCGGGCGACGGGATGAAGATCATGCCGGCGTCACATCCGCCGGCGACGATCTGGGCGTCATGGCCGGCGCCGCTCGTCAGCCGCATCGAGGGATAGCCTAGAGCCCGGCATTCTTCCTCGATGGCCGCCGTGATGCGGGGGGCGACGGCGACCGGGGTCGTTCGGTCCACGATCCTCGAGAGGAAGGTCAGGCCGCGCGTCGCGGCGATGTCCTCGGCCAGGGCCAGGACGTCCCGCTCGATCGCGACCAGGGATTCGGGCGAAGCGCTGCGGAAATCCAGGGTGAAGTCGGCCCGGCCGGGGATGACGCTGAACTGGCCCGGGAGAAGGCTCGCCCGGCCGACCGTCAGCACGCCGCCGTAGTGGCTGGCGGCCACCAGCCGTGTGGCCCGGAGGGCGAAATCGGCCAGGCCGAGGAAGGCGTCGTGGCGCAGCTCGAGCGGAGTCGTCCCGGCGTGGCCCGCTTCCCCAACGTAGGCGCACTGGCGGTCGTGCTTGCCGGCGATGCGTTCGACGATCCCGATGGGCAAGCCCTCGTCCTCGAGGACGGGCCCCTGCTCGATGTGAAGCTCGACGTAGGCCTCGAGCTCTGGCCGGTCCTTGTGGGCGCCGAGGACGCCGTCGGGCGTGAAGCCGGCCCGTTTCAGGATCTCGGCCAAGGGCCGGCCGAAGGTCGTCCGGCCGTCGCGGATCTCGCTCTCGTCGAGGCGGCCCATGTAGGCCCGGCTGCCCAGGAAGTCGCCGACCAGGTTGCCTTCCTCGTCGGTGAAGGAGGCCACCTCGAACGCCCGGGTGAGCGGCGCCTTCTCTTCGATGATGCGGCGCGCCGCCTCGAGGGCCGCCAGCACGCCGACAGCGCCGTCGAACATGCCGCCGTTGATGACGGTGTCGATATGCGAGCCGGCCACGACGGTCCGGCCGGGGCCTTCGAGACGGCCGAACTGGTTGCCGGCGCCGTCCTGGCGATAGCCCAGGCCGGCCTCTTCGATCTTTTTCCTGAGCCAGGCCCGGGCCTCCAGGTCGGCGGCGCTGAAGGACGGCCGGCTGATACCGCCGCGCTCGTCCCGCCCGATGCGCCCGAGCTCCTCGAGGTCGTGCTTGAGGCGCGGCATATTAACGCGGATGCTCATGTCCTCTCCGGAAAAATGGGGGACACGAAAAATAGGGGACACAATACTGTGTCCCTCCGAAATGAGGGACACAGTATTGTGTCCCCCATTTCAGTGTCCCCGATTTCAGGCCAATAAAGCCAGCATGTCCAGGACGGCCCGCTCGATGCCGACCACCGCCGCCCGGGCGACGATGGCGAAGCCGATGCTGAGCTCGGCCATCTCGGGGATGGCCACGATCGGCCCGACGTTGCGGTAGTCGAGGCCGTGGCCGCCGTGGACCTCGAGGCCGATCGTGTGGCCGAACTCGGCCGCGGCCCGGACGGCCTCGAGGGCCTTCTGCCGCTCGGCCCCTTCCTTGAGGTCGGCGTAGAGGCCGGTATTGATCTCGATGAGGTCGACGCCGATCTCCCGGGCCGCCTTGATCTCGTCGAGGGAGGTGTCGATGAAGATGCTCGTCCGGATGCCCGCCTGCCGCAGGGCCTCGACGTGGGGGCCGAGGACCTTCCGGTTGGCGACGACCTTCAGCCCGCCCTCGGTCGTCAATTCCTCGGGCCGCTCGGGCACGAGGGAGACGACATCGGGCCGGATCTCGAGAGCGACCGCCTTCATCTCCCCGGTCGCGGCCATCTCGACGTTGAGCTTGGTCTTGACGACCTGCCGCAGGACCCGCAGGTCCCGCTCGGTGATATGCCGCCGGTCGCCGCGGATGTGGCAGACGATGCCCCGGGCCCCCGCCTGCTCGGCCAGCAGCGCCGCCAGGGCCGGCTCGGGCTCGGCCGCCCGGCGGGCCTCCCGCAGGGTGGCGAAATGGTCGATGTTGACGGCGAGTCTCATGTCACTTCTCCCCGATGTGCTTGCGGACGGCCTCGGCCACCAGCCTGGCGCAGGATTCGACCGTGGCCCGGTCGCGGGCCTCGACCATGATCCGGGCCAGCGGCTCGGTCCCCGAGTAGCGCAGATCGATCCGGCCGTCCCGGCCGACGCTCCGGCGGACGACATCGAGCGCGGCCTGGACTTCCGGCAGATCGGCCAGATCGGGCTTCTGCCGGACCCGGACGTTGACCAGTGTCTGCGGGAACTCGGTCAGGCCTTCGGCCAGCGCCGCCAGCGAGCCGCCGCTCCCGGCCAGGACCTCGAGCATGCGCAGAGAGGTCAGCAGCCCGTCGCCCGTGGGCAGGTCGTCGAGGAAGATCGTGTGGCCCGACTGCTCGCCGCCGAGGTTGGCGCCGCGGGCCACCATCTCCTCGTGGACGTACTTGTCGCCGACCTTGGTCCGCACCAGCCCCAGGCCGTGCGCCTCGAGGGCCCGCTCGAGGCCCATGTTGCTCATGGTCGTGGCCACGACGTCGCTCGTCCGCAGCCGGCCCGTCTCCTTCATGTGCAGGGCTTGGACGAAGAGCGTGTGGTCGCCGTTGAGCAGCCGTCCCGATCCGTCCACCCACAGGGCCCGGTCGGCGTCGCCGTCGTAGGCGATGCCCAAGTCAGCCCCGGCCTGGCGCACCCGCGCCGCCAGGCCCTCGGGATGGAGCGAGCCGCAGCTGGCGTTGATGTTCCGGCCGTCCGGCGCGGCATTGAGGGCCTCGACCTCGAATCCCAGGCCCCGCAAAACCCGGGGCGCCAGGACGAAGCTGGCCCCGTTGGCGCAGTCGACGACGACCCGCAGGCCGGCCGCTCCCGCTCCGGGCCGGACCCGGCCGGCGAGGTAGGCGGCGTAATCGCCGGCCAGCCCGCCGTCCACGTCGACGTCCGCCTCCTGCCCGGGCAGGCGGCCGCGCCCCTCCAGCACGGCGGCCTCGATCTCGAGCTCCCACTCGTCGGGGATCTTGACGCCGCGGGGCGAGAAGATCTTGATGCCGTTGTCCTCGAAAGGATTGTGGGAGGCCGAGATGACCGCCCCGGCCGCGTAGCCGTGCGTCTGGGTCAGGTAGGAAACGGCCGAGGTCGGGATGACGCCGGCCGAGACGGCCTCCCCGCCGGCCGCCCGGATGCCCCGGGCCAGGGCCCGCTCCATCCAGGGGCCCGACTCCCGGGTGTCGCGACCGATCAGGACTCCGGCGCCCAGCCCCTTGGCCGCGAGCAGCTCGACCAGGGTCTGGCCCAGCCGCGAGATGGTCGGCGGATCGAGCGGGAAGCGCCCGGCGACCCCCCGGACCCCGTCGGTGCCAAAGAGCTTTTTCTTCATGGGCCCTAGGACACCCGCCGGGACGCCGTCCGGGCCGGCGCCTTGTCGGGCACGATGCGGACCGCGATCCGGGCGCTCGTCTGGAGCGAGACGAAGCGCAGCTCCGGCCGCGGCAGGATGATGTCGGCTTCGAAGACGGTCGGCTGGGCCAGGCCGCTGATGTCGACGGGGGCGGTCGTGGCCGCGAGCTTGGCCCGGATGCGGCTTTCCGGACCCTGGACGGCGACGCTCGACGGCTCGACCTCGACGTCCTCGACGTGGAAGCCCTTGGCCGGCTTGCCCTGAACGGTGGCCCGGACCTCGAGGGCCGCCGCGACCGTGCGCTCGAGCTTGATGGTCACCTTCGAGGGCGAGATCTTGATCACTTCCGCGCCCGGCGGCACGGCGATCATGGAGGTCCTGAGCGGATATTCCTGCTGGGGAACGGAGGCCCGGTCGAGGTCGAGGCGGGCCACGAGCGCCGACGGGCCGATCTCGTCGAGGAGGCGGTTGGCCGCCCGGAGCGTGATGTCGACGGTCGCCGGCGGCCTCTCGACGATCTCCAGGCCGGCGGGAACGTTTCGCGTCTCGAGCGGGATGGTCAGCGACTTCTCGGACGAGACCTTCTCGTAGGGGACGAGGAGGAGCCAGACGCCGAGGGCCAGGACGAGCGAGACGAGCTTCAGCGGCCATTCCCGGGTCAGGCGGCGGGCGAAGGGGCGTCTCATCGGTCCCTCAGGTAGCCGAGAAGGCGTTTCTTCAGGACGTCGTTGTCGTCGTAGCGGTCGAGCTGGCCCTTGATGGCCAGCGAAACGGTCCCGGTCTCCTCGGAGATGACGATGACCGCGGCGTCGGTCTCGCCGGACAGCCCGATGGCGGCCAGGTGGCGGGTCCGGGTCTGGAACGGGCTCCGCAGCCGGTGGGCGGCCGGCAGGGGCAGGAGGCAGCCGGCCGCGACGATCCGGTCGCCCTTGACGATGGCCGCCCCGTCGTGGAGCGGCGAGTGGGGAAAGAAGATCGAGACCAGCAGGTTCTTGGACAGGACGGCGTCGACCTCCGCGCCGCGGTCGGCGTAGGTCGACAGCGAGATCTCCTTCTCGATGGCGATCAGGGCTCCGATCCTTTTCTGCGACAGGAAGTCGATGGCCTGGAAGAGATCGTCGATCTTCTCCTGGAACGAGCGCAGGGCCAGCGGCTTGCGGAAGGTCCGCGAACCGATCTCGGTCAGGAAGCGGCGGATCTCGGCCTGGAAGAGGACGATGATGCCGATGATGAGGTAGTTGACGAAGGAGCGGATGATGCGGTTGGAGACCCCGAGGCGGCCCCACACGGTCAGGAGGTAGAGGGCGCCGATCAGGGCCAGGCCGGCCGCGGCCTGGTAGGCCTTGGTGTCCCGGATGAGCAGCAGGACATAATAGATCATGAAGGCGATGAGCAGGATGTCCAGGACGTCGAGCAGGGTGATGTGGGCCAGGAGGGCCCAGGCCTTAACGAACATGCCCGGCCTCCGCCGCCTGGACTGCCGGCCTTTCGGGCCCGCCTCCGCCGGCGTCGTCGAGTCCCAGGATGGCCTCGGCCGAGCGCACGGCCCGGGCCACCGCGCCGACGTCGTGGACGCGTAGGATGTGCGCGCCGCGCTCGACCGACAGGACCGCCGCGGCGATCGTGCCTTCCAGGCGCCCGGCCGGCGGCCGGTCGAGGATGACGCCCAGGAAGGCCTTGCGCGAGAACCCCAGGAGCAGCGGCCGGCCCAGGGCCAGGAACTCGTCCTGCCGCCGCAGGAGCTCGAGGTTGTGCTCGACGGTCTTGCCGAAGCCGATGCCGGGGTCGACGATCAGCCGTTCCGGGGGAATGCCGGCGGCCTCGGCGGCCCGGAGCCGTTCGGCCAGGAAGCCGCGGACCTCGCCGACGAGGTCGTCGTAGCGGGGGGCCTCCTGCATGGTCAGCGGCGTGCCCTGCATGTGCATCAGGACGGCGGCGGCGCCGGCCCGGGCCACCACCCCGGCCATGTCCGGATCGGCCCGGAAGGCGCTGGTGTCGTTGACCAGGTCGGCCCCGGCGTCGAGGGCGGCCCGGGCCACGGCCGCCTTGGTCGTGTCTACGGAGATGAAGGCCCCCGTCTTCTTGCGCAGGGCCCGGATGACGGGCAGGACCCGGCCGAGCTCCTCGGCCTCGGGGACGGGCCGCGAGCCGGGGCGGGTGCTCTCGCCGCCGACATCGAGGATGTCCGCCCCCTCGAAGGCCAGCTCCAGGCCGTGGTCGACGGCCCGGGCCGGATCGAGGTACAGGCCGCCGTCGGCGAACGAGTCCGGGGTGACGTTGAGGATGCCCATGAGCCAGGTCCGGCCGCCGAGGCCGTAACGCTGTCCCCGGAGACTCAGGGAAAGCGCGGCTCGGCTCATGGTCCCTGCCGGTCCCGCCTCAGCTCTTCTCCGGGGCCTCGCCGGCCTCGGCCGCGGCGGGGACGGGAGCGGAGGCGGCCGGCCCGGCGGCTCTCTTCGGAAGGCCGAGGATGGCGTTGATCTCCTCGGAGCCGATGGCCTCCTTCTCGAGGAGCATCTCGGCGATCCGGACGAGATCCTCCCGGTGGGCTTCGAGCAGCTCCCGGGTGCGGTTGACGCAGCGCATGACGATCTTCTTGACCTCGTCGTCGATCCGCTCGGAGGTCTTCTCGCTGAAGTTCTTGTTCACGGCCAGGTCGCGGCCGAGGAAGATGAGGTCGTCGCGCTCGCCGAAGGTCAGCGGCCCGAGCTCGGACATGCCCCACTGGCAGACCATCTTGCGGGCGATCTCGGTGGCCTTTTCGAAGTCGTTGGCCGAGCCCGTGGTCGTCTTGTTGAGGAACATGTTCTCGGCCACGCGCCCGGCCATGAGGACCGAGAGCTGGGCCTCGAGGTATTCCTTGGTGTAGGTGTAGCGGTCGTCGAACGGCAGCTGCTGGGTCAGCCCCAGGGCCAGGCCGCGGGGGATGATGGTGACCTTGTGGATGGGATCGGCCTCGGGGATGAGGACGGCCGTCAGGGCGTGGCCGGCCTCATGGTAGGCCGTGTTCTTCTTCTCCTCGTCGCTGATGATCATGCTCTTGCGCTCGACGCCCATGAGGACCTTGTCCTTGGCCGCCTCGAGGTCCTTCATGACGACCTTGTCCTGGCCCTGGCGGGCCCCGAGCAGGGCGGCCTCGTTGACCAGGTTGGCCAGGTCGGCCCCGCTGAAGCCGGGGGTCGAGCGGGCCAGGACCTTGAGGTCGACGTCGGGGGCCAGGGGGACCTTGCGGACGTGGACCTTGAGGATGTCCTCGCGGCCCTTGGCGTCGGGCATGTTGACGACGATGCGGCGGTCGAAGCGGCCGGGCCGGAGCAGGGCGCTGTCGAGGATGTCCGGCCGGTTGGTCGCGGCGATGAGGATGATGCCCTCGTTGGAGTCGAAGCCGTCCATCTCGACGAGGAGCTGGTTGAGGGTCTGCTCGCGCTCGTCGTGGCCGCCGCCGAGGCCGGCCCCGCGCTGGCGGCCGACGGCGTCGATCTCGTCGATGAAGATGAGGCAGGGGGCGTGCTTCTTGCCCTGGTCGAAGAGGTCGCGGACGCGCGAGGCGCCGACGCCGACGAACATCTCGACGAAGTCCGAGCCGCTGATCGAGAAGAAGGGCACGTCGGCCTCGCCGGCCACGGCCCGGGCCAGCAGGGTCTTGCCGGTGCCGGGCGCGCCGACCAGCAGGACGCCCTTGGGGATGCGTCCGCCGAGGCGCTGGAACTTGCGCGGCTCCTTGAGGAAGTCGATGATCTCGCCGAGCTCGTACTCGGCCTCCTCGACGCCGGCGACGTCCTTGAAGGTGACTTTTTTCTGCTGGCCGGAGAAGAGCTTGGCCCGGCTCTTGCCGAAGGCCATGGCCTTGTTGCCGCCCGACTGCATCTGGCGCATGAAGAAAATCCAGAAGACGATGAGCAGCAGCAGCGGGAACCAGCTCATGAGGATGGCGAGGAAGGGGCTGCGGCTGGTGTCCTTGACGACGATGTTGACCTTGGCGTCGCGGAGGATCTTGATGAGATCATTGTAGCCGGCCGGCAGGACCGTCTTGAAGGTCTGGCCGTCGGTGAACTTGCCGCGCAGCTGGTTGTCCTGGATGGTCACTTCCTCGACCTTGCCTTGCTCGGCCTCGGTCATGAACTGGGAGAAGGTGATCTCCTTCTTGGCCATGGCCGGGGACTGGAGCAGGCTCCAGGCGACGATCAGGAGGATCCCCGCGGCGATCCAGAAGAGCAGGCTGCGCGTCGGTCTATTGGGCGTCTTAGGCATAATACTCCGTCCTTTTGAGGGGCCATTTTAGCACGATTCGCCCCGCCGCGGTAGGGGAATCGCCGCTCTTCGTCCTTTCCGGCCCGCGGCCGGGGCCCGGCCGGACGCCGGCGGGGTCAGGACGAAGCGACGCGGCGGACCCGGGGATCGGAAAAAACGTCGCTCTGGTCCGTGCTGGTCGAGGAGAACTCCGAGACGACCGCTCCCTTGTCGCCGGCCTGGAACCAATGGAGGGAGTCTGGCGGCAGGGTGTACTGGTCGCCGGGCCGCAACACGATCTCGCGCCAGACGGTCAGGAAGGGCTTGTACGTCCGCGGCACCCGGGCCTTCGGCCGCGGCGTCCGCTCGCCGGCGACGTAGAAGTAGATCTCTCCGTGGCGGCAGCGGAAGGTCTCCTTCTTCCCCGGGTTCCGGCCGTTGACGCGCGGGTGGCGGTGCTCCGGGCAGAGCTGGCGGGGCAGGAGGACCAGCTCCTTGGCGCAGTAGCGGTCGTTGTTCTCGTAGACGATGACCTCGAGCCCGACCCGCCGGATGTCGCCGAGACCGAGATCGGCGACTTCCATGCTCTCGAGCTCGCCGCGGGTCACGGCGATGCGGGCCCGGCGGAGCAGGGCCGCGGCCGCCGCCCGAACCTCGGCGATGTCTTTGGCTTTCATGAAACCCTCCTCCGGGATTATAGCCCAAACGAAGCCGGCAGCGCATAACGAAAGCCGCACTTGCCGAGGGTCGGCCCTTCCGGATCATAGGATTTCCGGGGGATCACGCTTCAAGATGTCGGGGACCGGGCGATTCTGGACAAGCCCGCGAGACTTTGTTATATTATGTTACTATGTCTATGACGGAAGTTGGAGGCTAGGTTGGGAAAGATGATAGCCCGCCGGGTCTTGGCCATCGCCTGGTCCCTCCTGCTGGCCTTATCCTTCCCTGTCGCTCCCCTCCAGTCGGACCAGAAGGCCCCCAAGCCCAAGCTTCCCGAGACATACCGGAAATGGCTCGAGGAGGAGGTCGGCTATATCAGCACCCGAACGGAGCGCGAGGTCTTCCTGAGCCTTCGCTCCGATCGAGAGCGGGAACTCTTCATTGAAGCCTTCTGGAAGCAGCGCGATCCGACGCCGGGAACGCCCGAGAACGAAGCCAAGACCGAGCACTATCGCCGCATCACCTACGCCAACCGTTATCTCGGCCGGGGCTCGTCCCGTCCGGGGTGGCAGACGGACCGCGGCCGCATCTATATCATTTTGGGCGAGCCGCAGGATACGCAGAGGTTCGAGGGCAAGACCTGGACCTATGATACCGAGGTCTGGTTCTACCAGGGCAAGACGGACCTGGGCCTGCCGCCGGCGTTCAACCTGGTCTTCTTCAAGGAGGCCGGGAGCGGCGAGCCCAGGCTTTACAGCCCGATCGCCGACGGGCCCCAAGCTCTCCTGACGGGCTATTACGGGGGCCAGGATTACGCGGCGGCCTATGAGAAGCTCCAGGATGTCGAGCCGACCCTGGCCGAGGTGTCGTTGTGCCTCGTGCCCGGTGAAGCGGGGACGGTCTACGGCCGGCCGTCGCTCGCCTCGGACCTGCTCATCCAGCGCGTCGAGACGGCCGCGGCCCGGAGCGTCGAGGTCCGGTACGCCCAGAAGTTCCTTTCGTACAAGGACATCGTCGAAGTCGAGTATACGGCCAATTACATCGACAACGACAGTCTGGTCAAGGTCTTCCGCGACCCGTCGGGCCCGTACTTCGTCCACTACGCCGTCCAGCCCAGGCGGCTGTCCTTCCACCAGCGGGGAAATGCCTATTTGACGAACCTCAAGGTGATCGGCCGGGTGTCCGCGGCCGACGGACGGCTCGTTCATCAGTTCGACAAGACCGTCGCCCTGAACCTGAACGAGGAACAGATGGACGAGGCGAACCGGGTCCCGTTCGACTTCCAGGACCTCTTTCCCCTGGTCGGCGGCGATTACAGCCTGTCTGTCCTGATCAAGAACGAGATCTCCAAGGAATTTACGTCCGTAGAGCAAGGCTTGCGAATTCCCCCGGCGGGCCCGGCCGTCCAGATGACCCAGCCCCTCCTCGGATACAAGGCCGTCCGGCTCGAGCCCGGCGCGCGGCGGATGAAGGCCTTCCGGATCGGCGCCTGCCAGGTCCTCTGCCAGCCGGACAGGACGTTCGCCCGCCCGGAAACGCTGGCCGTCGCCTTTCAAGTCCATAACCTGAACCTGGACCTCGCCGCCGCGGCCGAGATCCGGCTCGAGTTCCGCAAGGACGGCCAACCTTTCCGGACGATCGTCAGGAAGCCCTCCGAATATCCGGATCTGCCCGATATCCTCGAGGAGATCCCCCTGTCGGATTTCCCCCCCGCCCATTATGCTCTCCGGACCTCGGCCTGGTCGGGCGGCGCTGAGATCGTCTCGGCCGAGGAGGAGTTCGACGTGACCTTCGCCGAGAGGCTGCCGCGGCCGTGGGCGTACTCGCGCATCCTTCCCGACGCCGGGGATCCCGCCTATCCGGGGATCCTGGGGATCCAGCTCTTCAACCTCGGCCGGTACGAAGAGGCCCTGGCTCTGTTCGAGCGGGCCTTCGCCCGGCTGCCGGAGTCGGAGGACGCCGCGTATTCCCTGGCCCGGGCCTATATGGCCCTCGACCGCGCTCCGGCAGCGGCCCGGACGCTCGTTCCCTTCGTCCAACCCGGCAGAAAGCCCAGATATGAGACCTGCGTCCTGGCCTCTCAGGCCCTCCGCCGCGGCGGACAGCCCGGCCAGGCCATCGAGGTCGCGGATCGGGCCATCGAAAGCTACGGCGTCAACGCCGTTCTCATGAACATGCTGGGGGAATGCTGGGCGGACCTGGGCAAGATCACGGAGGCGCTGGCGGCCTTTAAAAAGTCGCTCGAGCTCAGTCCCGAACAGCCCGAGGTCCGTTCGAGGATCGACGAGCTCAAGACACGGAAATAAGCCCGTATGGAGATGACGATGAGACCCTGCCGGACCGTTATCCTGACCTTATTGGGACTGGCCCTGGCCCTTTCGGCCCAAGACGACCGCGGACGGGGCCGGATCAGCGGGAGCGTCGTCGATGAAACCGGAGCCGCGGTCCAGGGCGCCGCCGTGGTCGCCGAAAGCTCAGGCGGCGGCACCCGCATCGACGGCAAGACCGACAAGAAGGGCCATTTCGCCCTCATGGGCCTGGGCACAGGGGCCTGGCGCGTCACCGCCTCCAAGGACGGTTTCATCGCCGCCGGCGCCGAGATACAGGTCAGCCAGATCAAGACCAATCCTCCGGTAGCCTTGACGCTCAAGAGCGCATCGGGGCTTGACGCCCTGAAGGCGGACGACGCCGGCCGCGAGCTTCTCGAGCGCGGCGGCGAGATGCTCAAAGCGAAGCGTTACGACGAAGCCCTGGCGGCTTTCGAGGAATTCGCCCGGAAATACCCTGACCTGTACGCCGTCCGGCTCAACATCGGGGCCGTCTATGCCGGCCGCGGGGAACTGGACAAGGCGGAAGCCGAATTCCGCGTCGTCCTTGACAAGGACGCCGGGTCGCCGGAAGGCCTGAAGGCGCACAAGGAGACGGCCCTCCGAGCCCTGTCGGGACTGGGAGAAGCGGCCTTGGAACGCGGGGATCTCGCGGCGGCCCAGGAACACTTCCGCAGGATCCTGGAGATCTCCCCGGAGGACCAGGCGGCGGCCTATAATGTCGCCGAGATCTTCTTTTCGAACCAGAGGATCGACGAGGCCATCACGTATTTCGAGCAGGCGGCCAGGATCAAGAAAGACTGGCCGAAGATCTATCACCGGCTGGGCCTGGCCTATCTGAACAAAGGCGACCTTGACAAGGCCGCGGAGAACCTCAATAAATTCCTTGAGCTCGATCCCGGCAATCCCGAGGCGGCGAATGTCGCGGCGGCCGTGGCGGCGATCGAGAAGACCAGGGGCGGGAAGCGCCTGCCGGCCCCGGAGGAGGACTGAGATGTTCGATCGGGACGTGTATTGCTCGCGAAGGGCCCGGCTGAGGATGCTGCTGGGACAGGGCCTCGCCCTCTTCCTGGGGAACGACGAATGCCCGATGAACTATGCGGACAACGCCTACCGCTTCCGCCAGGACAGCTCGTTCCTCTACTATTTCGGCCTGGATACTCCCGGCCTCGCCGCGGTCATCGACCTCGACGAAGGCACCGAGACGGTTTTCGGCGACGACCCGACGATAGAGGACTTCGTCTGGACCGGGCCTCTGCCGTCCCTGCGGGAGCGGGCCGCCGGGGCGGGGGTGGAGCGCACGGCGGCGTCGTCCCGGCTTGGAGATGCGCTGGCCGCGGCCAGGTCCGCCGGGCGCAAGGTCCATTTCCTGCCTCCGTATCGTCCGGAGAACAAGCTGAAGCTGCTGGCCTGGCTCGGGGTCCCGCCCGAACGGGCCAAGGACGAGGCCTCGGTCCCGTTCATCCACGCCGTGGTCGAGCAGCGTTCGGTCAAAAGCCCCGAAGAGATCGCGGAGATTGAAAAGGCCGTCAACGTGTCCCTCGACATGCACCTCGCGGCCATGCGCCTGGCCAGGCCCGGCGTCGCCGAAGCGCGGATCGCCGCGGCCGTCCGCGAGGTCGCCCTGGCCGCCGGCGGGGATCTTTCATTCCCTACCATCGCCACGGTCCACGGCGAGGTCCTGCACCAGCACGCCCAGGTCGATACCCTTGGCAGCGGGAGGCTGTTCCTTCTCGACGCCGGGGCCGAGACGGCCCTCCATTATGCCGGCGACCTCTCGACCACGATGCCCGTCGATCCCGCGTTCACCGAACGCCAGAAGGACGTCTTCCGCGTCGTCCTGGCCGCCCACGAAACGGCCAAGGCGGCCCTGAAGCCCGGCGTCCCTCATCTGGACGTCCACCTGGCGGCCTGCCGCAGGATCGCCGAGGGGCTCAAGGACCTCGGCCTCATGAAGGGGGATCTCGACGAAGCCGTGCGCCAGGGGGCCCACGCCTTGTTCTTCCCCTGCGGCGAGGGCCACATGATGGGGCTCGACGTCCACGACATGGAGGACCTCGGCGAGGTCTTTGTCGGCTATGAGGGACGGCCCAAGAGCACGCAGTTCGGCCTGAAATCGCTGCGCCTGGCCCGGCCCCTCCGGCCCGGGTTCGTGGTGACCGTCGAGCCGGGCGTATATTTCATCCCCCAGCTCATTGACCAGTGGCGGGCCGAGAAGCGTTTCCCGGATTTCCTGGCCTACGACCGCATCGAAGCCTACAAGGATTTCGGCGGCATCCGCAACGAAGAGGACGTGGTCATCACCGACGGCGGCCATCGCGTTCTGGGGCGCAGGAAGCCGCTGACCGTCGAAGAGATCGAGGCGGCGGTCGGCCGGGGCTGAGCCGCGTTCCGCCCGGCGGCCGGCCCGGCCCTCGTTGCCCGTCAGTCGGGAACGATCCGGACTGTGACCGGGGACTTAGCCTCGATCGGCAGGAAGACGATCAACTGATCGCCTTCGAGCCGCCGGTCCAGCCCGACGCGGGCCTCCGGGCATTCCCGCCCGTCCACCAGGATCCGGGGCCTCTCTCCATTCCAGCCCTGAACGCGAAAGACGGGATGGACCGCCGGCGCCGAGGCCCCGGCCATCAGGCGGAGCTCGAAGGCCTGGGGCCGGCCCGTCGCGTTGACGAGTTGATAGCAGCGCTGGCCGCGGTCATAGCCTTCGGACCGGACGTCGGGATCCTTGAGGACGAGCTCGGCCGGGTAGGCCCAGGACCGGCCGAAGGCGACCACCTCGGGGACGGTCCAGTCCGTCATGCCGTAGAGGCCGGCCCAGTACTCCCGGCCGTCCTTTTCGTGAATGACGGGGTCGGAGATCGGGAAGCTCGAACAATGCGACGGCCGGTCCGACGTCATGGTCGTCCGCCCGTCGCAGCGGGCCTGGCCCACCGGGAAGTGGTTGCAGCCGCTCGCCCGGCCGTATGACGCCAGGTTCTCGAAGCGGAGGAACATTCTGTTTCCCGGCTCGAAGCAGATGAACGGCTTGTTCAGGGACTTGAACTGGTACTGTTGAACCGTGTACGGTTGGGAGACGTCCCAGCTGAACGGGCCGTACGGCGGAACGTCGGGATCGTCGACGTACGACAGCTTGGCCGTCTTTCCGGCATAGTCGGCGACGACCGCGAAGTCCTTTTCCAGCAGATCGGATACGATCTGGCCGGGGTGGAGCAGGGCCAGGGTTTCCTGGAACTGCCTGAGATCGCCGAGCGTCCCCGTCTTCCAGGAGACTTTGCGGACGGCGCCGCGGTCCGGATAGATGGTGTAGTATTCGTCGATCCAGCACTCCCAGCCGGTCTTGGGATCGGCGTTCCAGGTGTGGTCGTAGGCGCTGACCGGGGCGTAGCGCCAGTGGATGACGACGCGGGCCTCGGTGTTCTCGATGATCCGGACGTGGGAGAAGCGGCAGTGCCGGTCCTGCATGTGCTCGTAGCAGCCCTCGGGGTCGCGGGCCGCGGCGCTCTCCCAGGCCTCCACGCTCTGATCGGACATCCAGCTCTCGTTCTCGGAGACCCAGGAGGCTCCGTAGCGGATGCCTCGCCAGAAGACCAGCCTGACCGCGGACCCGGGGAAGCAGACGACGATATCAGGGTCCTGGTCGACGGGCCAGAGACGGTCCCAGGCGGGGTAGTATTTCAGCTTGGTGTAGTATGCGCCGAAGCGGCCGGGATTCCTCTCGATCGTGGGCAGGCGCCGGGGGGCGATATCCGGCTTCAGGCCGTTGCCCAGCGCGGCCCGTTCTTTGATGGCGGCGGCCGTCAGGGCGCGGTCGTAGACGCGGACCTCGTCCAGGATGCCGTCCAGGCCGAAATTGGCCGCCACCGTGCCCCGGACCCGGTGGATGTCGGAGGGCTTGGCCGGCCGGGCGACCATCCCCAGGATGTAGCCGGCCCGGGATTGGGTAATGGCCCCGGAGATCTTGTTCGACGCGGCCAGCGTCCCGTTGATATAAAGGGACATCTCGGACCTGGCCCGGTAGACGCCGACGACATGCATCCAGGTCCGCAGCGGGATCGAGCCCCTCTCGCTGGTGCAGGCCAGCCACTGGCCGCCGACGGCGCACTCCAGCGAGGCCTGTCCGAGAGGACCGATCATCAGCCGGTAGCCTTTCACCTCGTCCGATTCGGAGGTCAGGATCGGGCACCAGTTCCAGGGATATTCGCCGAGGGCGACCCAGGCCTCGACCGTGATCTCATCCCCCGTGACGACCCGATCCGAACCCGGCGCCCTCAGACAGGTCGTGAACCCGTCCAAGCGAAGGCCCAAGCCCCGGACGCCCGGCGCCTTCTCGACGTTGCCTTCCAGGGTGTCCGCGGCCTTGCGGACGGACTCCGTCGTCCTGGCGCCGTCCAGGGTCTCGAAGCTCCAAGAGACCCTGGGCTCCTGGGCCGCGGCCCTGGCGGCGCAGACAGCCAGTATGATCACCGCGAGTTTCTTGCTCATGCGCGTAGTCCTTGGTCCATAGATCATGTTCTCTCCGGGTCGGGGGCCTTCCCGGACCGGCGGGCCGACAGGAACATCACGGTCGAAGTGTAAAGCACGACGCCCAGCACGACCCATTTCATGGCGTCGAGGGGCAGGGACCTCACGACAAAGGCGGCCAGAAAAACTCCGAGGACGCCGAACAGCGTCAGTCCCAGGGCGGCCTTCGCGTCGTAGGCCTTCTCCTTGACGAAGCGGGCGCTCCCGGCGGCCATCAGCATGGCCGTGGCCGTCATCATGATGGGGAAAGCGGTCTTCGGGTGCATGCCGAGGGCAAAAACCGTGGCCATGCAGGGCGCGTAGAAGCCGACGCCGATCGTCTGGAGGGCGCCGCAGACGAAGCTGACAGCCGCGGCCGCGGCGAGCTTCCAGCCCGCCAGGCCGATGGCCTCGCCGCCGACGGGCAGCCAGCCGAGGCGGTCGGCGAGCATGATGAAGGCGACGGCCAGCAGGCCGAAGCCCATGCTCCGCTGGATCTTCCGACGGCTCATCCCGGATACGAAGCCGGCGCCGAGGACCGCCCCGGCCGGCGCGGCGACGGCCATCGCGCCCAGGGTCAGGGGGTCGACCGGGACGACGGACATGAAGATGAAGGCCTGGGCCGCCGTCGGTATCGTGTTGCCGACGTTCATCGTGCCCGGGATGACCCGGTCGTCCACCAGCTTGAAGAACTTGAAGACGGCCGTCTGCTGGGCGAAGC
This sequence comes from Acidobacteriota bacterium, assembly GCA_022711665.1. Taxonomy (GTDB): domain Bacteria; phylum Acidobacteriota; class Aminicenantia; order Aminicenantales; family Saccharicenantaceae; genus RBG-16-66-30. The sequence continues at coordinate 169,922 of JAKLEN010000003.1, forward strand.
TCCCGACACCCAGGGTGTCCAGCATGTTGGTCACGAATCCCGTCCCGGCGAGCCAGGCCCACGAGGTCGAGGAGAAGGCTTTCCTGTTCCTGCAGGCGTCGGTCAGGAAGTAGAGCCCGAAAGGCAAGGTCAGGGCGCCGAGCACGATCCTCAGAATGCCGGTGATTTCCATCGCTGCTCACAGTGGATTGACATCATTTCCGTCCTATTCTAATTTATTAACATTAAGAAAGAAATAGGATGTCTCTTTCTCAGGTCTTGAGTTCCCTCGCTGAACCTGGAATTCGGGAAAGGTCGTTGAAATGAGCATCAACCGGAGGCAGTTCATTCGGGCCGCGGGGCTGGGAGCAGCCGCGGCCTGGTGCGGCGGCCTTCCATCGTGCCGCGGCTCCCGCCGGCCGAACATCGTCGTCATCATGGCGGACGACATGGGCTTTGGCGATGCGGGCTGCTACAATCCCGCTTCTCTCATCCCCACTCCCCATATCGACCGGCTGGCCTCGGAGGGCGCCCGCTTCACCGACGCCCATTCTCCGTCCTCCGTCTGTACCCCGACCCGCTACGGCCTCCTGACCGGCCGCTATGCCTGGCGGACGTGGCTCCGGCGGGGGGTGATCGGCGGCTATACGCCGCCGCTCATCGAGCCGGCCCGGCCGACGATCGCCTCGGTCCTCGGGTCGCACGGCTATCGGACGGGCTTTTTCGGCAAATGGCATCTCGGCCTCGGCTGGACCCGCGCCAACGGATTCGTGCCGGGGTGGAAAGACGCCGAGCGGATGTTCCGCGGCTCCTGGCAGGACCCGGCGCCTTCGACCGGGCTCAACGTCGATTTCACCAAGCCGGTGCACGGCGGCCCGGCGGCGCTCGGTTTCGACGAGGCCTTCTTCACCGCGGCCTGTTCGACCATCGACGGGCCTTTCACTTTCATCGAGAACGACCGGGTGACAGTGATCCCCGACCGTCAGGTCTCCGAGTTCTATGACATGACCGGCGGAGAAGAGGGAAGTCCGCGGCCCGGCTGGATCGCCCCCGGCTTCCGGCTGGAAGACGTGGATCTCCACTTCACCGAGCGGGCCGTCCGGTTCCTGGAGAGGAGCCTCGCGGCCGCTCCCCGCCGTCCCGTCTTCGTCGAGCTGGCGCTCTCGTCCCCGCACACTCCCTGGCTCGTCCCAGACCTGGTCCGGGGACGGAGCGGCGACGGCCCCCGGGGCGACCTGGTCGCGCTGGCCGACCTCTGCGTCGGCCGGATCATGGAGACCTTGGACCGGTCGGGAGCGGCCGGGGACACTCTCCTTGTTTTCATGAGCGACAACGGACCTCACCCCGGGACCAACGGCCATGCGTCGGCGGGAGCGCTGCGGGGACTCAAGTCGCACATATGGGAAGGCGGGCACCGGGTGCCCTTCATCGCCCGCTGGCCGGGACGGACCGGAGCGGGGGCGGTGATCGAGGAGCCCATCTGCCTGACCGACCTGATGGCCACGTTCGCCGCCGTCGCGGGCGCGGAACTGCCGCCCGAAGCGGGCCCGGACAGCGTCGATATCTCGCCGGCGCTCGTCCGCCGCGGCGGCCCGGACCGGCCGCCCCTGCGAGAGGCGATCATCTCCCATTCCGAAGACGGCACCTTCGCCGTCCGGCGCGGCCCCTGGAAGCTGATTCTAGACAACAAGACATCAGGGGGCTGGATGGTCCCCGAGGGGACGCCGCCGGCGCCGGGAACTCCCGGCCAGCTCTACGATCTCGCCGGCGATCCCGGGGAGACGCGAGACATGTGGGCCGAGCGTCCAGAAATCGTCGCCGAGCTGGCGTCTCTGCTCGAAAGATGCCGCCGGGACGGCCGGAGCGTCCCGCCGCGGGTTCGTCGATAAGGGCGCCGTCCGCGGTCTTGGCCCGTCGCCGCGCCCGTCACTTCTCCGTTTTCCAGCCTTCGCCGGAGCCGGAAACCAGGAGGACGTTGCCCCAGGACGTGAAATCGCCCGTGCGGACGATCGTTTTGACCGAATGGCTGCGCGATTTCAGCTCGGCGTGAGGGATCACTTCGAGATCGACGCCCTCGCCGAAGGCCGCCGCGGCTTTGCGGACATGGGAAGGATTGTGCTCCTGGGTCTCGCGGGCGACGACGATCTTCTCCACCGAATGAACGGCCGCGATCTCGGTCAACACCTCCAGAACGGAAGGCTTTCCGGGGGCCAGGGCGATGTCGATCAGTTCCACGTCGTCCGGGCAGGGGAAGCCGGCGTCGACCACCATGAACCAGTCCGTGTGTCCCTGACGGTTCAGGGCCGAGTCGATCTCCCGGTTGATGAGGCCGGATTTCTTCATGACGATGTTCCTCGCTTAATTGGATTCCGCGGCCGCCTCTCCGGCGTCCGGGTGACGAGCGGCGGGCCGGCCCTTCGCGGACCGGCCTGGCCCGCCGGCTGTCACGGTTGGCTTTTTATCTCGTATCACGCTAATAAATAAGGAAAAGAATGAAGTTAAGTATGTGTATGCCAACTATATCTTCTAAATATAAGAGAATATATGTATCACAATTTATTAATAAATGTAATAAAGCGCCGGAAATATCGTCTTTCCGGCGGCCGGATGATGGTCAGCGTCAATTCCGCCGGCGGAGGGAACGACCGGAAGACGTGGCCGCGATCCCGCCCAAGGCCGTGCAGCGCAGCTCGGCGGGGAGCATCCTTCCCGAGGCGTAGGACGCGTCGATCGTCTCGTCGAGAGGGATCGGATTGCCGTACCCGCCGAGGACGAGGTCGGCGCAGACGAATGCCGACGCGGCGGCCGCGGCGTTGCGGGTGTGGCAAGGGATCTCGCAGATGCCCTGGACCAGGTCGCAGACGGACCCCATCGTGTTTTGCAGGGCCACGGCCGCGGCATCGGCTGCCTGGGCGGCGCTTCCGCCGGCGGCTTCAACGACCGCCGCGGCGGCCATTGCCCCGGCGACCCCGATCTCGACCTGGCAGCCGGCGACTTCCGCGGCGAACGTCGCCCGCCTGGCGACGAGGACCCCGACCGCCGACGCGGCCAGGAGGGCCAGGGCCGTTTTTTCGCCGTCGAGCGCCTTCTCTTCGACCAGGGTGACGGCCACTCCGGGCAGAACGCCGGCCGAGCCTCCCGTAGGGGCGGCGCAGACGATGCCCATGCTGTTGGAGACATGGAGGGCGGCCATGGCCCTGGCCGCCGCCCGCGCGTGCGGGCCGCCCGCGGCGAGCTTTTTCCCGGCCTCCGCGCGAAGGACCTTCCCGGCCGAGGGCGCAAGCAACTGCATGCGCAGGCCTCGGCCGTCCAGGCCGCGAGCGACGGAATCCTTCATGATCCCGTATCGCCGTTCGATCTCCGCCAGGACGTCCGTTGGCGAAAGGCCGAGGAGCCGGCTCTCGTATTCCAGGGCCGTCCGGCCGAGCGACCAACCGCGCCGCCGGGCCAGCGATACCATCTGTTTTCCGGTCAGGAACAGCGGCGCGCCCTTTTGGATGAAGAAGAGGGGAGCGACCGTCCGGACCCTCAGAACGCCGTCCAGCGCGGCCAGCCGGGACGCGACCTCCGCCGCGAGGGGCTCCCGGCGCCTGAAGGTCAGCAGAACCGTCCCGTCCCGCCTGGCCCTCTCCGGCGTCCCGGAAGGCGGAGCGTCTTCCAGGAGGAGCCGCTCGACGCTCCTGGCCCGGTTCGCCGTCGTCCAGGCCAGGACCGCATGGCTTTTCCCGTCGAGATCGACAGGCCAGCCGTCGACCTCGGTGACGGCGATCATGCCGCCGCCGACCGATCGGGCCGTGACACGGAGCCTTTCCCGCCCCTTAGAAACGAGGTCGATGACCACCGTGTTCGGGTGATCCGCTCCGGCGATCGGCGCGACATGGAACCTGGGCCGGAAGCCCGAGCGGGGCGCGGCCGCCAGGGCGCGGGAGAAGCGGGGATCGGTGATCGGCCAGCCGAGCAGCCCGGCGACGAGGGCCAGGTCGACGCCCTGCTGCCGGTAGGTCCGGGCATAGGAACCGTCCGGGTCGAAGGTGAACTCCGCCCGGGCCGGCTCGTCGCCGAGCAGCGAGCGGACAAGCCGGCCGATATGATAGGAGCCGGCCGTGTGAGAGCTCGATGGGCCGCGCATGACCGGTCCGAGCACATCGTTCAGGACGCTGATGAATTCCATTTTCAGCCCTCAACCGATGACCAGGTCGGCGACGGCCAGATCCTGGACGGCCGATCCCACGGACTTGAAGACGGTGATCTCGTCTTCGGAGCGCCGGCCCGGCTTGAGCCCGGCCAGGACCTCGCCGATCTCGGCGCGGATGGCGGCCTCGGTGATGAGGCCCTCGCGGATCGGGATGAGCAGATCGCCGGTCTCGGCCAGGCAGGCCGTCCGGTCATCGACGAAGATCCCGGCACGAGCCATCGTTTCGCCGGGGATCTCCCGGACATGGGGTTTGTACGAACCGAAGGCGTTGATGTGAACGCCCGGCTTGAGATCCCCGTCCCGGAAGACCGGCGTGCTCGAGGTCGTCGCGGTCGAAATGATGTCCGCCTCGCGAAGGGACTCGGGCGCCGGCGCCGGCTCGACTTCGATCGAGAGCTTCCGGCCCATCTCCGCGGCGAAGGCGGCGGCCGCCTGCGCGTTGATGTCGAAAATCAGGGCCTTGCGGAGCGGCCGGACGGCGGCCAGGGCCTCGAGCTGGGTCCGGCCCTGGACGCCGGCGCCGAAGACAGCGGCCACCCGGGCGTCCCGGCGGGCCAGGGCCGCCGTGGCCGCGCCCGCCGCGGCGCCGGTGCGGACGGCCGTGGGATATCCCGCGTCCATGACGGCCAGGGGGACGCCGGTCCCGGCGTCCATGATGACGGTCACCGCGTGAGCCAACGGCAGTCCCTTGGCCGGATTATCGTCGCAGAGGGAAATAAGCTTGAGACCGGCCCGCCCGGAATCCGGCAGATAGGCCGGCATGGCCAGGACCGTCGTCCGGTATCCGGGGATCTCGAGGCTGGTCCTGGGGGGGACCAGGGCCCGGCCGGACGACAGCTGGATGAAGGCCTTTCGAACGGCCTCGACAGCCTCCGGCATCCTCAATGCCTGCTTTGTTTCTTCGTTAGTAAAGTATCTTGTGGAAGTTGGCGTGTTCATAAATCACCTTCAAACGGCATTCTATCAGATAACCGGTCCGGATGAGAATATGGAGCCAATTTTCGAGACGATCGACCCTTGGGATCGGGGATCCCTGTCCGGTAAAAAATAACGCTTGCTTTTTTTATTTCGATGGACTAGTTTATTATTTCATGAAATTATGCTGAGTGTGATTCTCATATGAAGAACAGCGAGATCACCCATCGCAAGTCCGAGACCAGGGCCGGGAACGCGAAGCTCGTCTGTGAGCTCAACAAGGTCAAGATCACCAATCTGGTCAGGGACAGTGACGGCATTTCGCGGGCCGACCTGGCCAAGAGCAGCGGCCTGAGCGCCCCGACCATTTCCCGGATCATTGACGGCCTCATCAGCGACGGCCTGGTCATCGAGGTCGGCGCCGGCATTTCCAAGGGCGGCCGCAAGCCGACCCTGCTCCGTTTCTCGGGCGTGGACAGCTTCATCATCGGCATCGACCTCGGCACGACGAACATCCACGGCGTTCTGACCGACCTCGACGCCAACGTCGTGGCCGAGATCAAGACGCCGACCCGCGTCGAGGGAGGATTCGCCCGGGTCATGGAGCGGACCTCGGAGGTCGTCGGCGAGCTGCGCGGCCACCTCGGCAGCCGGAAGAGCAGGATCTGCGGGATCGGCATTGCCATCGCCGGCCTCATCAACCGGGACAAGGAGATCGTCGAGTTCTCGCCCGATTTCCATTGGCATAACGTCGATGTGAGAGCCGCCCTGCAGAGGGGCCACGAGATCCCGGTCATCTTCGATAACGTCACAAGGGTCATGGCCCTGGGTGAGATCTGGTACGGCGCCGGACGGCAATATAAGAACTTCGTCATGGTCAATATCGGCTACGGCATAGGCGGCGGCATCATCATCCGCGGCGCCCCGCTTTATGGACAGAAGGGAATGGCGGGCGAGGTCGGCCATTTTACCCTGGACAAGGATTCCGATATCCAGTGTGAATGCGGGAATTACGGCTGCCTCGAAGCCCTCGCATCCGGAAACGCGATCGCCAAGGCCGCGAGGAAAGAGGTCGAGCGGGGGGCCGCATCCGAGCTCCTCGAAGGCTGCGGCGGGGACCCCTCGCGGCTGACGGCCGAGATCGTGGCTGACTACGCCAAGCGGGGCGATGCGACGGCCTGGAAGATTTTCGACCGGGCGGCGGAGTACCTCGGGATCGGGATCGCGGGGCTCATCAACCTGTTCAATCCCGAAGCCGTCTTCATCGGCGGAGGCGTCGCCCAGGCCGGTGACATCCTGTTCGACAAAGTCCGCAAGACCGTTCACGCCCGGGCCCTGACCAAGTCCTCCGGAAACGTCGCCATCCTGCCGGCGACGTTCGGCACGAAGTCGGCGGTCATGGGAGCCGTTTCCCTGATCCTCAGCGGGATCGTCAACCAAGATCATGAGCAAATCAATCACCAGAATTCGCGATGATCAGGACGGCGTTAAGCCGTCGACGGACTGATTTTACCAATAAATGAGAGGCTGATCAGATGTTTCGGAGTTTTGAAAAAGTTAGTTTCTTAATGTCAGTAAGCATATAATGTCCCCTTTAACAGGGATACATTTGGAGGTGATACAGGAATAGATTATAATGATTATTTTGGGAACCAGGGCGATCAAGGCAAAGGACAAGAAAGGAGAAATCGGCATGAAGCGGACAAAGATTCTAGCGCTCGTCTTCTCGCTTCTTTTCCTGGCGTCGCTCGCCGCGGCCCAGGAATTGCAGTCAGGCTCGATCCGGGGCCGGATCGTGGATGACACCGGCCAGGCTTTGCCGGGCGTTTCCATCACGATCTCCGGACCCGCGCTGATCGGCAAGGTCACGGCCGTGACCAACGCGGACGGGATGTTCAGGGCTCCCAGCGTGACGCCGGGTAGCGGATACGAGATCAAGGCCGAATTGAGCGGCTTTGAAACGACTGTTCAGACGGGGGTCATCGTCAACCTTAACAAGACGATCACGATCGAGATCACGATGAAACCCTCGACCATTCAGCAGGAAGTGACGATCACGGCGGCGACGCCCACGGTCGATGTCGTGAAATCCTCGACGTCGCAGACCATCACCAGCGACGTCCTGGCGTCGCTGCCCCTGTCGCGTTCCATCGGCGCGGTCATCGCCATGGCCCCGGGGTCCGTCGGCGGCAGCGTCCATGGCGACGGACGGGGAGAGGTCGGAGCCGTCATGGACGGCATCCAGATGACGGAGCCTGACGTAGGCGGCGTAGCCCTCGGCGGCGACGTCGGGATCGCCTGGGACATGGTGGAGGAAGCCGAGGTCGTGACGGCCGGGGCCACCGCCCAATATTTCAACAGCACCAGCGGCCTGACCAACGTCCTCATGAAGTCGGGCGGAAACAAGTTCTCGGGCGAGGCGTCCGTTTATTACACGGACGACAACCTGTCCCAGATCCACATCCCCGAGGCGGACCTCCAGGCCCTCAACCTGGCCAAACCCTCCATTCCGGTCTACTCGCTGGACGGATCATTCGCTCTCGGCGGTCCGGTCATCAAGGACAAGGTCTGGTTCATGACCGAGTTCCGGATGCTGAACAGCAAGTACACCGGCGATTTCCGTCCCACGGTCATCAACGGGAAGGCCTATGACAACTATGACCGCACCTTCCCGAACTATGTCGGATTCCTGAAGCTCTCGGCCCAGCTGTCCAAGAACGTCCGCGCCTCGGCTATGGGCCACTTTTCCGTGCAGGATGTTCCCTATTATTACAGCGGCTGGGGCCTCACCAACGAGGCCAACAAGAACAACAAGCCGGTCCGCTTCAATTACGCCGCGACGATTTCCTGGACGGTCAACAGCAGCACCATCCTCGACCTCCGGGCCGGCGGCCTCTATTTCAAGTGGAATGGCAACAACACGGTCGAGGCCAATCCGGACGGACCCCATTTCTATGATGACTTCACGGGCTACAGCTGGGGCAACACCGGCGCCACGGAATATACCTTCAAGCCGAAGACCAACGTTTCGCTGACGGCCACAAAGTTCATGGATAACGTTCTCGGCGGCACGCATGAGATCAAGGCCGGCCTGGAATGGGAACGGAACCGCGGCGAATGGGGCTTCTATATGAAGCAGCCCCTCTTCTGGACGTACTACGACGGAAGCCCCTATTATTGGGCGGCCCAGAACGGCGGCGAGACGGACCCTGTCTACGGGGACGGCCTGCTCGAATATGCCGTCATGGGCGGGACGGAAGGTTCCGGCGCCGAGATCGGCATCACCTCCCGGATCGGCGGCTTCATCCAGGACTCCTTCTCAGTGAAGCGTCTGACCGTCAACGTCGGCCTGCGCGCCGACCACATGAAGGCCTGGAGCCCGGGCCGGTCCAAGGGAGCCACCACGGATCCGGTAGCCTTGGCTATCGGGCAGACCTACTTCGAGCCGATCTACGGCATGAACCCTTATGACGAAGTCTCTTATGCGTCATGGGACAACGCCTTCCCCTATGGCTGGTTCCTGTCCCCCCGCATCGGCCTGACCTATGACCTTTTCGGCAAGGGCAAGACTGCCCTGAAGGCCTCGTTCTCCCGCCAGCCCGAGAGCTTCCCCACAGGAACGTTCTCTTCCATGTATCCCCTGACCTGGCGCTCCTTCAGCTGGAACTGGTGGGACAACAACCACAACGGCACGCCTGATCTCCCCGGCGTCGATGAGTATCAGGAAGCCTGGGGCGACACGCCCCTGGCCATGGTCTCTACGGCCTACCTGGACGCCATCGATCCCGATGTCAAGGTGCCTTTCGTCGACGAGATCACGGTCGGCCTCGAACATGAGCTGGTCAAGAACCTGCGAGTCAGCGCCCGTTATATCCACAAGAACCGCCAGAACATCCTGGGCAGCGTCCTCTGGGACAAGGCTTCCGACCGGTACTGGTACAGCTATGACCTGGCGCCCGAATGGTGGGTCCCCTTCACGACGACCGTTCCGGCCACCGGCTCCTATCCGGCCCAGGATATCACGATGTATTTCCTGTCCAACGACGCGCCGGACCAGTTCCGCCGCCTGACCAATGTCCCCGAAGCCGTCTTCAAGTATGATACAGTAGAGATCAGCTTCGACAAGAGACTGGCCCAGAACTGGCAGCTCGGCGGCTCGGTCAACTTCTCGAAGAGCAAGGGGAACTATCCCATGAGCTATGCTTCCTGGGGCTCGCAGGGCGTCTTCTCCAGCGCTAACGCCTTTGTCAACTCGTACGGCGACATGCCCTACGGCCGGCCCCTCGTGATCAAGCTCTATGGCACCTTCGTTCTTCCTTACGATTTCATGTTCTCCTTCTTCTATACCCATTCCGACGGCTCTCCCTGGGGACGGACGGTCAGCGTCCAGCCTCCGGCCGCCTGGGCCGCGGATAATAATGTCAGCCGGACGGGCTATTCGATCTATGTCAACGCCCCCGGCACCTATTGGAACGAAGCGAACGACAACATCGACCTCAGGATCGGGAAGGATCTGCGCCTCGGCCCCGGATCACTCGGAGCCTATGTGAATATTTTCAACCTTCTCGGCACGTACACCCTGACGGTCGCCAAGAATCCCGGCGGGACCTGGCGCCCGGCTGACGAGAACACGACTGACGGGACGTACACGGTCGGCTCGACCGGCCTCCGCGGCTTCTCCGGTTCCCGTCAATTCCGGTTCTCTCTGTCCTATAAGTTCTAGAACCGGAAAACGCATGTCAAACGGAGCCGAGGGAGAGCCCATCGGGCTCTCCCTCGGCCTTCCCGGCGATAATCATGTTGCGGCATTCAGACCTGCTCCTAACGGCTCTTGCGCCGTCCGCCGGAGAAAGGCCTTAAGCATCCCGGAGCGTCCGGCGCCGTGAGGCCCTGAACAGGAGAGACGCATGACTCAAGCGACCCTCGGGATACCCGTGCTTGACCTCGTAATCATCGTCGTCTACATGCTGGGCATTCTCGCCATAGGCGTGCTCTCGGCCCGCGGCATCAAGCGGACCGCCAGCGGCTACTTCCTGGCCGACAGGTCGCTTCGCTGGGGTGTCGTCGGCTCGGCCATGTTCGCCGCCAACATCTCGACCATCCACCTGGTGGGTCTGGCCGCCTCGGGCTATTCCGAAGGTCTTGTCTGGGGCAATTTCGAGTGGATGGCGGCTTTCAGCCTCATCCTCCTCTGCCTGGTCTTTGCCCCGTTCTATTTCCGGAGCCGCATCTCCACGCTGCCCGAGTTCCTCGAAAAGCGGTTCGGCCCGGGTTCCAGGATCATGCTGGCCTTCATGGCCATCCTGGCCGCCTTGTTCATCCATATCGGCATGAGCCTGTATGCGGGCGCGGCCGTTTTCCGCCAGTTCTTCGGCATTGACGTCGTCACGTCGATCGTCCTGATCTCGATCGTGACCGGCATTTACACGCTCCTCGGCGGGCTCAAGGCGGTCGTGGTCACGGAATCGATCCAGTCGGTTATCCTGATACTCGGCGCGGCCCTGGTCACGATCTTCGCCGTGCTGGCGCTTCCCTCGCACGGCATCGCCTCCCTGGCCGCGTTCAAGGCCGCGGTCAAGCCCGGCCAGCTCAGCATGCTGCAGACCCACAGCTCAGCCGGATTGAACTGGTACGCCGTCTTTCTCGGTTACCCAATCCTCGGCATCTGGTACTGGTGCACCGACCAGACGATCGTCCAGCGCGTCCTCGGCTCCCGGACGGAGAAGGATGCCCAGCACGGGGCGCTTTTCGCCGGCCTGCTCAAGATCCTGCCCGTCTTCATCCTCGTCTTCCCCGGAGTCGTCGGCTACGTCCTCTTCCGCGACATCATCGGGTCGGACGCCAACCAGACCCTGCCGGTCCTCCTGGTCAAGCTCATTCCGACGGGGCTCAAGGGCGTCATCGCCGCCGGCCTCCTGGCGGCCTTGATGAGCACGATCGCCGCCGCCCTCAACAGCACGGCTACGCTCGTCGCTGTCGACATCGTCAAGAGGCTCAGGCCGGAATCCTCGGACAGGACCCAGGTCCGGATCGGCCGGATCTGCACGGTGGCCGTCATGTTGCTGGCCATGGCCTGGTCGACGCAGGGCGGACGCTATTCGAGCATCTTCGAGGCCATCAACACCATCGGCAGCTACCTGGCTCCGCCGATCACGGCGGTCTTCCTCTGGGGCGTTTTTTGGAAACGCGGCACGAAACAGGCCGCTCTGACGACCCTGATCGGGGGCTTCCTCCTCGGGCTCGCCTCGTTCCTGATCGATTTCCCCGTCTTCGGCGCCGAGAAGGTCATCACCCAGGGCTTGGGCATCCCCTTCATGATGCAGGCCTGGTGGATGTTCTGCATCTGCAGCGCGACCTTCGTGGCCGTCAGCCTCTTGACGCCCGCTCCGGACCGCGAAAAGATCGCCGAGCTGACCTGGAGCAGCCCGAAGGCCGTCCTGGCCCGGGGCCGGATCCAGGGCTGGAGCGATCCGCGGGTCCTGGCCGGAGGACTCCTGGCGCTGCTGGTCGTCCTCTATTACATCTTCCGCTGAAGCCGCCCGCCGCGCGGCCAAGGAGTTGACGCATGAAGCAAGCCGTCATGACCAGTCCGGGCGTGATCGAGTTCCGCGACGTCCCGGTGCCGAAGCCCGGGCCGAACGACGTGCTGGTCCGCATCCGGATGATCGGCATCTGCGGCTCCGACATACATGTCCGCCACGGGCGCCATCCCTTCACGTCCTTTCCGGTCGTGCAGGGGCATGAGTTTTCCGGGATCGTCGAGGCCGTCGGCCGGCGCGTCACGAGCGTGCGGCCGGGGCGGAAGGTCACGGCGACGCCCCAGCTCGTCTGCGGCCGCTGCGCCCCCTGCCGGCGCGGGGACTATCACATCTGCGATGTGCTCCGGGTCCAGGGATTCCAGGCCCCCGGCTGCGCCCAGGAGCTCTTCCTGGTCCCCGAGGAACGGATCGTCCCTCTTCCGGCCTCCTTCACCTTCGAGAAGGGCGCGCTGGTCGAGCCGGCGGCCGTCGGCGTCCATGCCGTTTCCCGGGCCGGGAGGCTGGCCGGAGCCAACGTCGCGGTGCTTGGGGCCGGGCCCATCGGCAACCTTGTCGGGCAGGCGGCCCGGGCCGCGGGCGCCAAGGTCCTCATCACCGACGTCAGCGAATACCGGCTGGAGATCGCCCGGGCGTGCGGCCTGAAACACGTTTCCCCGGCCGGGCGCGAGAGCCTGAAGGAAGCCTCGGCCCGGGTCTTCGGCGCCAGGGGCTTTGAGAAGGCCTTTGAATGCGCCGCGGCCGAGGCCGCGATGAACGGCGCGATCGGCGCCATCCAAAAGGGCGGAACGATCGTCGCCGTCGGCGTGTACGGCGACCGGCCGCGCGTCGACATGGGCCTGGTCCAGGACCGGGAGCTGACCCTGACCGGCACGCTCATGTACCGGCGCCGGGACTTCATCAAGGCGGTCCGCCTCATCCGGTCGGGCGGGCTGGTCACCAAGCCTCTCGATACTCGTCACTTCCCCTTCGAGGAGTATCGAAAAGCCTACGATTACATCGACCGGGAAGGGGAGAGGTCGATGAAGATCTTCGTCGATCTTGATCCCAACCAGATGAAGGAGTAGTACGCGTCATGAAGGAATTCCTCTATTTTCAGCCCACGGAGATCCGTTTCGGCCGCGGGCGCCTTTCCGAGGTCGGCCAGGCCGCGTCCCGTTTCGGCAGCCGCGCCGTCCTCGTCACCGTTCCTGACGAGCCCTGTTTCAAGGGGTTGTTCGCGCGGACCGGGGACCTGCTGGCCAAAGCCGGAATGGCCGTGGCCCGCTTTGCCGAGGTGGTCCCCAATCCGACCACCGAGGTCGTGACTAGGGGCGCCAAAATGGCCCGCGAGTTCAAAGCGGACGTCGTCGTCGCCGTCGGCGGGGGATCGTCCATCGATACGGCCAAGGCCATCGCCGTGGAGGCCGCCCATCGGGGCACCGCCTGGGACTATCTCTATTTCCGGGAAAAACAGCCTACGGCCAAAACCCTGCCCGTGATCGCCGTGACGACGACGTCGGGAACGGGCTCGCACGTGACCCAGGTCGCCGTGGTGACGAATCCGGCCGAGAAGAATAAGTCGGCCCTCTTCCATCCGCTCCTTTACCCCCGCGTTTCCCTGGTCGATCCAGAACTCATGGCCTCGCTTCCCAAGAAGGTCACGGCGTCCACGGGATTCGATGTCTTCGCCCACGCCTTCGAGAGCTTCATCAATCCCGGCGGGTCTCCCTATACCGATATGATGGCCCTGGAGGCTATCGGCCTCGTGGCCAAGTCCCTGCCGGCGGTCCTCAAGGACGGCAACGACCTCGCGGCCCGGGAGCGCATGGCTTGGGCCGACACCCTGGCCGGGCTTTGCATAGCCAATGCCGGGGTGACAATGCCACATGGCATCGGCATGGCCATCGGCGGCATATATCCGCATGTGGCCCACGGCCAGGCCCTGGCCGTCGTTTATCCGGCCATCCTCGATTACACCCTTAAGACCGTGCCGGGCAAGTTCGCCGCGGTCGGCCGGATCCTCGAACCCCGCCTGGCAGGGGAGAAGGGAATCAAGGCCGCCGAAGGCGCCTGCGCCGCCATCAAGCGGTTCATCAAGAAGATAGGGATGGACGTCAGGCTGCGCGATTTCGACATTCCGGAAGGGGAGATAGAGGCGCTGGCCCACCAGTCCATGGTCTTGCCCGATTACAAGAACCACCCGCGCCTGGCCACGCTGTCCGACATCTCCGCGATCCTCGGCCGGAGCTATTGAGCTCCGGCCGGGCCGTCGATCGCCCCATGCCGGGCTGGCGATCCCCCCGCCCGCAAAGGAGGATGACAAGATGATCAGGATCCGCCGCGCCGTCTTCCCGGCCGCACTGGTCCTAACTGCCGTCTTGGCCGATACCGTCCCGGGCCCGGCCGCAGCGCCGGGGCCATCGTCGCCGTCCGCCGCCGGGGTCTCGCGGGACCTGGTTCCGCCCGCGCGGGGGTTCGTCAGTTCCGAACCCGGGGCAACGTGGGAACAGGGGCTCCTCAGCGGCAACGGGACGATCGGGGCCAGCGTCCTCGGCCGTCCCCTCGACGAGATCGTCGTCTTCAGCCACAAAAGGATGTTCGTGCCCGAGCGCGATCCGCTCCTGCCGCCGGCGACCGCGACACGCCTTTTTGAAATCCGCCGCCTCATCGACCGCGGCCTCTACGCCCAGGCCGGCCAGCTGGCCGTCGACGCCTCGATCCAGAAGGAGTTCCTTTATCCCGATGCGCTCATGCCGGCGTTCGATCTGCGGATCAGGATGGAGGCGGAGGGCGACATCTCCGGCTACGGCCGCGCGACCGATTTCGCGACCGGCGAAACGATCGTCCATTGGGCCGACGGCCGGGGCCCGTTCGAGCGGCGGCTCTTTGTCTCCCGGGCCCATGGGATCGCCGTCCTGAAGATCTCGGGGCCGGTCCCCGGCGCCATAAACTGCCGCCTGGAGCTCTCGCCCCGGGAGCCCGGCAACCGGCGTTTCCGTGCCGATGTCAACAACCTCGCCGTCACGGCCGACCCATCCACTCTGACCTTCCGTCACGGCTTTGTTCACGCTTACGCCGGCAGCATCCAGGGACTGGAAGGCGTGGCCCGGGTGGTGGCCCGCGGCGCCGCGACGTCCGCGGACGGACAGGGCCTTGCCGTCAAAGGCGCGGACGAGGTCCTGGTGTTCGTCGATATCAAGGTGCTCGACGACTTCGAGAAGTCCCTGATCGAAGGGACCAAAAAGGACCTGGCGGGCCTGCCCGCCGACTACTCCGCGCTGCTGGCCCCGCACGCGGGGATCCACGGCGGGATCTTCGGCCGCATGCGTCTCGACCTCGGCGGCGGGGCCGACCGCGGCCTGACCTCCGAGGAGCTGCTGGCCAGGACGACGGACGAGGAGCCCTCCCGGGCCCTCATCGAGAAGGTTTTCGACGCCGGCCGGTACAACATCCTCTCCAGCGTCAGCGACCTGCCGCCCACCCTCCAGGGCGTCTGGGCCGGGACCTACAGCCCGCCCTGGGCCAGCGATTTCACCCACAACGGGAATGTCCCTTCAGCCATCGCCTCGCTGCTCATGGGAAACATGCCGGAGCTCATGCCGGCCTACACCTCCTATATGGAGGAGCTGGTCCCCTATCTCGAGGTCAACGCCGGGATGATCTTCGGGGCGCGGGGGATCGTCCTGCCCTCGCGGTCGACGACCAACGGCTACAACAACGCCTTCGAGGCGGATTTTCCCGGCCAGTTCTGGGTCGCCGGCGCGGCCTGGGCGGCCCATTTCTTCTACGATTACTGGCTCTACACCGGCGACCGGGAGTTCCTGGCCCGCCACGCCCTGCCGTTCATGGAGAAGGCGGCGCTGTTCTTCGAGGATTTCCTCTACGAGGACCAGAACGGGCGCTACGTGTTCAGTCCGACCCAGTCGCCCGAGAACGCGCCGTCCAACACCCGGTCCCAAATGTCTTTCAACGCCGCCATGGACGTGGCCGCGGCCAAGGAGCTGCTCTCGAACACCATAGCCGCGTCCCGGACGCTCGGCGTCAACCGGGACAGGATACCGGTCTGGGAGACGATGCTGGCCAAGATGCCGCCCTATCTCGTCAACGAGGACGGCGCGGTCAAGGAGTGGCTGACGCCCCTCCTGGCCGACAACTACAACCACCGGCATAGCTCCCAGCTCTACGCCCTTTATGACGGGATGCCCGGAGAGATCGCCAAGGACCCCGGCCTTCAGGCCGCTTTCAAGAGGCTCATCGAGATCAAGCTCGATCGCCACTGGTCGAACTGGCGGAAACAGGGCGGGTTCATGTCCTTCGGCTTGGTCCAGCTCGGACAGGCCTCGGCCAGCCTGGGCCAGGCCGAGCTGGCCTACCGCTGCCTGGTGCCGCTCGTCAACCGCTACTGGCTCCACAACCTGGCGTCCATGCACAACGCCAAGCAGCTGTTCAATATGGACATCAGCGGGGGCCTGCCCGCCGTGCTCATCAAGATGCTCGTCTCCTCCGACCCGGGGGTGATACGATTGCTGCCGGCCTGTCCCGCGGCCTGGCCGTCCGGGACGATCGAGGGCGTTCTCTGCCGCGGCCGGGTCGAAGCCCGGCGGCTGACCTGGAACGGCAAGACTATCGAGGTCGCGCTCGAAAGCGGCCGGGCCCAGGAGATCACGCTTATTGCGCCCGGGGACATCGCCTTCCTGGCCGTTCGCGGAGGCGGGGCCTCCGTCCGGAGCGCCGGGAACGCCCGCAGCCGCCGGCTGTCGCTTCCGGCCGGCCGGGAGGTCAAGGTCGAGATCGGCTTGAAATGACGGTGTCCTCCAGGCGCTCCGCAGCCGCGCCCTTCTCCGGTCGGGACCGGCGGCCGGGTCGTCCGGGACGGCCCATTGCCCGGCGCGGCCGAGGGTGTAAGATGGGAAGGGGAGGATGCCGCCCCGCGGGCAAGATGGAGACAAAAGCCGCCGGAGAACGACTCCCGCGGCCGGAAGAGTATATCTCTGAAAGGAATTCCCTATGAAGACCAGCGGAAAAAAGATCTGCGGTTCAGCCGCCGCGGCGGTCCTGCTTCTCGCCGGCACGCTGGCCGTCCCCGCCGGGGGGACGGACAGGCTTTCCTTCGACCCCTCGACGATCCTCTGGTACGCCCATCCCGCCGACAAGTGGGAGAACGCCCTGCCCGTCGGCAACGGCCGGCTCGGGGCCATGGTCTTTGGCAGGACCGACGAGGAAGAGATCCAGCTCAACGAGGACACCTACTGGTCCGGCGGCCCTTATTCGACGATTGTCAAAGGCGGATCCAAGGCCCTGCCCGGGATTCGTAAGCTCGTCTTCGACGGCGACTATAAAATGGCCCACATCCTCTTCGGCCGGAGCCTGATGGGCTACCCGGTCGAGCAGATGAAATACCAGTCGCTCGGCCGGCTGGTCGTCCGCTTCCCGTCGAAGGACCCGGTCACGGAATACCGGCACGAGCTGGACCTGGACGCCGCGGTCGCCCGGACGATCTACGTCCAGGGCGGCGTGCGCTACACGCGGGAGGTCTTCGCCAGCCCCGTCGACCAGGTCATCGTAGTCCGGTTCACGGCCGACCGTCCGGGACGGATCACCTTCAAGGCCCAGCTCCGGGGCGAGCGCAACGAGGCCCACTCCAACTATGCGACCGACTACTTCCGGATGGACGGCCTTCCGCCCGACGGCCTCGTCGTACGGGGAAAATCGGCGGACTACATGGGGGTCACG
This sequence comes from Acidobacteriota bacterium, assembly GCA_022711665.1. Taxonomy (GTDB): domain Bacteria; phylum Acidobacteriota; class Aminicenantia; order Aminicenantales; family Saccharicenantaceae; genus RBG-16-66-30. Next base: position 187,262 of record JAKLEN010000003.1, read on the forward strand.
GGCGCGCTCCGCTACGAAAGCCGGCTCAGGGCCCTTCCCGAAGGCGGTTCGATAGGCCTGGACTGGGACGAGCTCAGCGTGACGGGGGCCGACGCCGTGACCCTGCTCGTCGCCGCGGCCACGAACTTCGTGAATTATAAGGATGTGAGCGGCGATCCGCGGGCCCGCGTCGAGGCGGCCCTGGCGGCCTCTTCACCGAAGCCCTACAGAACCCTCAAGGCCGCACACCTCGAGGAGCACCGGCGCCTGTTCCGCCGCGCGACCATGACCTTCCCGGGGACCCCGAATTCACTTCTGCCGACCGACGAGCGCCTCAAGGGCTTCGACGGGACGAACGATCCGGCCCTCGGCGCGCTCGTCTTCCAGTTCGGCCGCTACCTCCTCATCACCGCCTCACGGCCGGGCACCCAGCCGGCAAATCTGCAGGGCATCTGGAACAAGGACATGAATCCCATGTGGGATTCGAAGTACACGACGAACATCAATACCGAGATGAACTATTGGCCGGCCGAGGTCGGGAACCTGGCCGAGTGCGCCGAGCCGCTCTTCCGCATGATCCGCGAGCTCATGGACCAGGGCGCCCAAGTGGCCCGGGAGAACTACGGCGCGGGCGGCTGGGTCTTCCATCAGAACACGGACCTCTGGCGGGTGGCCGCGCCCATGGACGGACCGAGCTGGGGGACGTTCACGACGGGCGGGGCCTGGTTGGCGACCCACCTGTGGGAGCATTACCTGTTCACCGGCGACAAGGCGTTCCTGGCCGAATACTACCCCGTCCTCAAGGGCAGCGCCGAGTTCTTCCTGGACTTCCTGGTCCCTCACCCCCGCTCCGGCTGGCTGGTGACGAACCCTTCGACGTCGCCTGAGAACTTCCCGGCCGTCCCCGGCCAGACGCGGTTCTTCGACGAGATCACGACGTTCAAGACGACGACGTCCATTTGCGCCGGCTCGACCATTGACATGGCCATCCTGAATGACCTGTTCGGCGCCGTCGCCCAGGCGGCCGACGCCCTCGGCGTCGACCGGGACTTGAGGGACCGGGTCCTGGCGGCCAAGGCCAAGCTGGCGCCCATGCAGATCGGACGGAAGGGCAACCTGCAGGAATGGCTGGAGGATTGGGACGAGACGGAAGCGAGCCACCGGCACATCTCCGGGCTCTGGGGCCTGTTCCCCGGGCATCAGGTATCCGCCCGAAAGACGCCGAAGTTCGCCGAAGGCGCCAAGGTCGTTCTCAACCAGCGCGGCCTCTCCGGGAACGGCTGGTCCTCGGCCTGGAAGGCGGCCTGCTGGGCCCGGCTCGGCGACGGCGCCAAGGCCCTGGAGAACTTCACCTACGCCATGCACCAGTACACCACCAACAGCCTGTTCTCGATCTGCTCCCGGGCCATGCAGGTCGACGGGGCCTTCGGCATGTCCGCGGCCGTGGCCGAGATGCTGCTCCAGTCCCACGAGGGCGAGCTGGCGCTCCTGCCGGCCCTTCCGGGCTCGTGGACGGACGGAGAGGTCCGCGGCCTTGTCGCTCGCGGCGGATTCGAGGTCGGCCTGAGCTGGAAGGAGGGGCGGTTTGCTGCCGCGACGGTCCTGTCGAAGAACGGCCGCGCCTGCCGGGTCCGTTGCGCGGTCCCCCTCAAGGTGACGGCCCGCGGCCGGTCCGTGCACGTTCGCCGGCCCGAACCGGGCCTCGTCGAGTTCAAGACCGAGGCGGGCGCCGCCTATGAGCTGACGGCGACGGCCCGGTGAAGCCGATGGACAGGCGCGAGTTCATGAATAAGGCCGGGGTGGGGGCGCTTGCCGCCGGGGCCCTGCCCCTTGCGGGACCCCGCTGGTCCGTCCGGCCCGCAGCGGCCGCCGCGAAATCCCTCGACGGACGGAGGATCCTGACCTTCAACTCCGTCATTCGCGTCAACCAGATCGAAGTCACGCGGACCCGCAACGAGGGCTTCGACGAGGCCGACCGCCACACACCGGAGAACGTCCGGGCTCTCCGCGAAGCGTTCGCTGCGGGCTGGCCTGGCGCGCCTATGACCTGGGCCTTCAGCTGGCGGGCCCTGTTCGACGAGCGGGAGAACTATCGCGAGATCCGCCGGCTCGTCGCGGCTTACCACCGGGAATACGGCGACGACGTCACGTTCATCCCCGGGGCGTACTTTGCCAACGCCTACAACACCAGGGACCAGGTCGATCGCGATCTTCACGAGGGCCTGGCCCGCGTCTCCGAGATCGTGGGCGGCGGCTTCCGGCCCAAGAGCGTGATCGCCGGCTTCCTGGCCTCGGCCAACCAGAAGAACCTGGCCGAGAAAGAGGGGATCCACGTTTGCCAGGGGAACATCTGGAGCCAGTACGCCGTCGACAACCAGGACGGCGAGGGCTCTATCTGCTATCCCTACTATCCGTCGACCGAGCATTTCTGCAAGCCGGCCCAAGGCCCGAAGGACTTCATCGACTGCGTCAACCTGGACGGCTGGACCTGCGATTTCCTGGCCGCCCGGCGGCAGGGACAGGATTGGGCCGCCTCGCAGCGCAGCCGCATGGGCGTCGGGCCAATCGAGACGATCGAGTGGTTCGGCCCCGAGGTCGGCCTGGCCCAGATCGTCCAGACGACGGCGACCCACTTCGACACGGGTTTCGCCCTTAACGGTTGGGCCTGGGTTACGAACTGCTGGGAGATCTCGCTTGTCCCTCAGATCGGACATCTCGAGGTCCTGACTCGCTGGACCCGCCGCATCCGCGAGCGCTGGCCCTCCGCCGAGTGCTTGACCCTGGGCGATTTCGGGGCCGCCTTCCGGGCCCGCTACGCCGACAACACGAATCTGCGGTACCGCTTCGTCCAGAGGGGGACCGGGATCGGCGGGTCCGAGGTCCCGCTTGAGATCCGCTGGTTCATGTGTCGGGAGTTCCGACTGGCCCTGTTGCGGAGCTGGAGGGAAAAGGGGCCGGAGCGGATCATCGATTTCACCCGCTATGACCGGCCCGCCCGCGAGCCTCAGGACATGACCAGGAGCTGGAGCCTGATGGGCCGGATCAACCAGAAGCGAACGCGGCCCCAGGATGAACCCGTTCCCTTCGGGTCCCTCGCCGACGACGAGCGGGCGCTGATCCTGAAATGGTTCCCCGAGCTGAAGACCTGAAGGAGTTGTTATGAAGAACCTGACCATCGCCTTGACCGCGAGCTTGCTCGCCTCGGCGCTCGTCTCCTGCGGGCCCGGCGCCCGGCAGGGCACCTCCCCCTACGCGCCGCAGCCCTGGCCGGCCCGCGTCTGGGCCTCCGAGACGCCGCCCGATTGCCCGTTCGAGCGCTCGAAGGACATCGTGGCCGTGGCCTTCACCCGCAATTCGGTCGCCTACACCGACGCCGACACCTGGTATCCCTCCTGGGCCCAGGACGGGAACATGTACAGCGGCTGGACGGACGGGGAGATCGGCGAGGAAGGCTGCCATTCGAACGGGCGGAACGCCAGGACCGGCAACGCCCGGATCGAGGGCGCCGATCCCCTGAACCTCACCGTCACGTCCCTGGGCACGGAAGCCGCCTCGGCCGAACCGTACGGCGGCCGCTACCCCAGCGCCAACCTCGTCCATAACGGGATCTGGTACTACGGGACCTACGCGGTCGATTTCGACTTCACGAAGCCGGAATACCCGGATCTGTACAGCTGGGCCATCTGCGGCCCCCTGCCGGGCTTCCGCATTTCCAGGGATTACGGCAGGACCTGGACCCCGAGCCCGCTCTCGCCCGAAAAGCCTCTTTTTCCGGAATCGGGCAAGGGCGGCCGGCAGGTCAAGATGGGGACGCCGCATTTCGTCGATTTCGGACGGAACATGGAGAATTCCCCGGACGGGAAGGCCTACCTCGTCGGGCACGGCGCCCTCGACGGCGATCCGGCGCCGCGGATCGCCGGGAACAGCTGGATCGCCGGCGACGCCGTTTATCTGGCCCGGGTGACGCCGAGCCCGGAGACGATCAACGATCCCGCGAGCTACGAGTTCTACGCCGGCCGCGGGCAGGACGGGCGCCCCGTCTGGTCGAAGGACTTCGCGGCCATCCGGCCCCTGGCCTCATGGAACAACCGCATGGGATGCACGACCATCGCCTATGACGCGCCCCTTCGCAAGTACCTGATGTGCGTCACGGACGGCTGGCCGGGCGTCGAGGACATGAACTCCTACCTCCTTGAGGCCGACGAGATCACCGGCCCCTATCGCCTGATCGCCTTCATGGAAAAATTCGGGCGTCAGGGCTATTTCCTGAACTTCCCGTCGAAGTTCATCGGGGCCGACGGCCGGAGCGCCTGGCTCAGCTATTCGGCCAACTTCCACAAAAAGTACTTCGGCAACCGGACCGTGGCCGATCCCATGGGCGGCCGCTACGCCTGGACGCTGCAGGAGGTCCGCCTGCTCGACGCGGCGGGGCTGGCCGGGCTGACCGAGGCCGCGAGCCGGGCGCCGGAGGACCGGCTCAAGAGCGAGGCCAACATCGCCCTCCGGGCCAGGGTCAACGTCTCGTCGGTCCACAAAAAGAACAAGCCTTTCACCGAGCTCATAGAGTACTTCGGGGAAGGGGCCGTCGACGGCGTCGTCGATCTTGACGAGAACGTCAACCGCCGCGAGTGGGTCAGCCGCGGCGAACGGCAGACGGCGATGATCCGCCTCAGCTGGGATTCGCCCCAGGAGGTCCGGCGGGTCTGGCTCTTCGACCGGCCGAACGCGAAAGACCACATCACCTCGGGCGCGCTGCTGTTCAGCGACGGCAGCTCCGTCAAGGTCGGGGAGCTGCCGAACGATGCCCGCTCGGCCCGGGAGATCGTCTTCCCGGCCAAGAGGGTTTCCTGGGTCGTGTTCGCGGCGGACACGGTGTCCCCGGAGACATCCAACGCCGGATTGGCCGAGTTCGCGGTCTTCAAGGACTAGAGAGACCGTTATGTTATCCTGACAGGAACAAGGAGAGAACAGATGCTCAAAAGAACGGCCCTCCGCCCCATGATCGCCTTGATCTCGGTCCTGGCCCTGATCTCGGTCCTGCCCGCCCAGGAGACCTCTTCCGGAGGCGGGCTGCTGACCCTGGAACGCATATTCGCCTCACGCGAATTTTCCCAGGAACGGTTCGGCCCGGCGCGTTGGATGAGCGATGGCGAATCATACACGACCCTGGAGCCGAGCGCCGAGGCCAAGTCCGGCCGCGACCTCATCCTCTATCGGGCCGCCACGGGCAGGCGGGAAGTCCTGGTCGCGGCGACCAAGCTCGTCCCGCCCGGCTCGGATCGGCCTTTGTCGATCGAGAACTACGCCTGGTCGCCAGACGGCAAGGTCCTGATCGTTTTTACCAACTCGAAACGGGTCTGGCGGCAGAACACCCGGGGCGATTACTGGACGTATGAGCTCCAGTCCGGCCGCCTGCGACGGCTCGGGGCCGGGTTTGAGCCCTCCAGCCTGATGTTCGCCAAGCTCTCGCCTGACGGCCTCAAGGCCGCCTATGTCGTCAGGAACAACATCTATGCCGAGGACCTGGCCTCCGGCCGGACGACGCAGCTGACCTTCGACGGAAGCGAAGATATCGTCAACGGGACGGCCGACTGGGTCAACGAAGAGGAGTTCTCGATCCGGGACGGTTTCCGCTGGTCGCCCGACAGCGCCTCCATCGCCTTCTGGCAATTCAATACGCGCGACGTGCCGGTCTTCACGATGATAGACAACACCGGCTCGTTCTATCCCAAGGTCGTGACCTTCAAGTACCCCAAGACGGGGCAGACGAATTCCGCCGTCAGGGCCGGGGTCGTCCCCGTCTCGGGCGGAGCGCCCGTCTGGATCAAGACGCCCGGCGACCCGAGCAACACCTACATCGCCAGGCTCGAATGGGCCGGCAATCCGCGCCAGGTCATCCTCCAGCACCTCAACCGGCTGCAGAACACGCTCACCGTTTTCCTCGGCGACGCGGAGACAGGCGAAGCCCGGAGCCTTTTCGTCGACAAGGATGAGACCTGGGTGGAGATCATGGACGACTTCGTCTGGCTCGAGGGCGGCCGGAGCCTGCTCTGGCTGAGCGAGCGCGACGGCTGGCGACATGCCTACCGCGTGTCCCGCGACGGCCGCGAGGTCAAGCTGTTGACGCCGGGAGATTACGACGTCGTCAGCGTCGACGCCGTGGACGAGCGCGGCAACTGGCTCTACGTCACGACTTCACCGAAGGACGCTACAAAGCGGTTCCTCTTCCGCGTCCGCGCGGACGGCAAGAGCGCCCCGTCGCTCGTTGGCCCGGCCGGCCAGACCGGCGTGCATAGCTACGACATCTCCCCTTCGGCCCGCTGGGCTTTCCACACCTGCGGGACCATCGATACCCCGCCGACGACCGAGCTCGTCCGGCTGCCCGAGGGGAAGGCCGTCCGGACGCTGGCGGCCAACAAGGAGCTGAGGAACCGGGTCGAAGGCCTGTCCCGGAAGAAGACCGAGTTCTTCAAGCTCGATCTCGGCGACGGCATCCAGGTCGACGGCTGGCGCATCCTGCCCCCAGATTTCGACCCGGCTAAAAAATACCCGCTCTTCGTCTATGTCTACGGCGAGCCGGCCGGCCAGACCGTCCAGGACAACTGGGGTGGCACCGGCTACCTCTGGCACCTCATGCTGGCCCAGCAGGGCTATGTTGTCGCCAGCTTCGACAACCGCGGCACGCCCGCGCCCCGCGGCCGGGCCTGGCGCAAGAGCATCTATCGCCAGATCGGCATCCTGGCCTCTAGGGACCAGGCCGCGGCGGTGCGGGCCGCCATCGCCGCCTGGCCGTATATCGACGCCGAACGCGTCGGGGTCTGGGGGTGGAGCGGCGGGGGCTCGATGACCCTGAACGCCATGTTCCGCCATCCCGATCTCTACAAGACCGGGATCTCCGTCGCTTCGATCTCCAACCAGCGGATCTACGACACGATCTACCAGGAGCGCTACATGGGCCTCCCCGAGGACAACGCGGAAGGCTATAAGAACGGCTCGCCCATCACGTTCGCAAAAGACCTCAAGGGAAACCTGCTCATCGTTCACGGCAGCGGCGACGACAATTGCCACTACCAGGGATTCGAGATGCTGGTCGACGAGCTCGTGGCCAACAACAAGGTTTTCACGATGATGTCCTATCCCAATCGCTCTCACGGCATCTATGAAGGGAAGGGCACGACTCTCCACCTCTACAGCCTCTTCACGCGGTTCCTCAATGCCAACCTGCCGCCGGGAGGCCGCGCCCGCTGAGCGGCCGGGACGGGAGATGCGCCGGGAACTAAAAGCGGCCCATCGGCCGGCTGAAGCCCTGGCTTTGGTATTTAAACAACAGGGCCGACAGCGCTGCCACGATCGGGCGATTCCCGGCGGCGAGGTCCCGCGCCTCTCCCGGATCCGCGTCCAAATCATAGAGCCGGCCTTTCGCCCCCTCTTGATTCGGGCCGATATATTTCCACCGTCCCTGGCGTATCGCCAGGTCGCCGTTCCCTGCTTGGAAGACGAGCGCTTCATGAAGGGGCCTGCCCTGTGACTTTCCGAGGAACGCCGGGAGGACGCTCCAACTGTCCTCGGCGGCATCATCCGGAAGGGGCGCGCCGACCAGGTCGGCAAACGTCGCACACATGTCGCCCAAGCTGACGAGCTCGCCCGAGACCGCTCCCGGCTTGACCTTCCCCGGCCAGCGGACGATAAACGGCACCCGGTGGCCGCCCTCCCAAATATCGCTCTTATATCCGCGGAAATCCAGCGCGGATCTATGCCCGTTCGCGCCTTTCTGGCCGCCGTTGTCGCTCGTAATGATGAGGAGCGTCTGATCCGAGATCCCGCGCTTCTTGAGGTGGGCATCGACCTCCCCGACCACCCAGTCGAACAAAGCGACGAGGTCTCCGCGCGGGCCTTCCTTGCTCTTGCCCTTCATGAATTCCGGTACGAGCCACGGGATATGGGGGGAATTGGGCGAAACTATGAGAAAGAAGGGATCGTTCGGCCTGTGCCGAAGATGGCGGTCGATGGCCGCCTGGGCCTTGCCGGCAAGGATGACATCGATGTCTTCCTCCGACCAATCGTCGGCCATCGGCCCCGGCAGGAATCCCGGGAGTCCCCGCCATTTTTCCCTGCTCATTTTGGTCGGCACCGCGACCAACCGATCGTTTTGGATGAAGACGTACGGCGGATCATTGCTGGGGCAGCCGGCATTTCCGTAGAAATAATCGAAACCGAGACGGGTCGGCCCGCCGCCGACCGGTTGGCCGAAATCGATGCCCCATTGAAGCGTCTCATCAGTTTGGAAAACCTTGTCCTGGTCATAATAATCTTCGGCCTTGCTTCCGTCTTTTGTCTTCCATTCGAGCCCTAGGTGCCATTTCCCGATGTACGCCGTCCCGTAGCCGCGGCTCCGGAGGAGCGAGGCGAGGGTCAGGCGGGAGGGTTCGATCAGTGGCTGACGGTATGGCATCAGGACGCCCTTTTTAAGCCGGGTCCTCCATGGATATCGCCCCGTGAGGAGGCCGTAGCGCGCCGGCGAGCACAGCGACGCGGGGGAGTGCGCGTCCGTGAACATCTTGCCTTCGGCCGAAACCCGATCCATATGAGGTGTCGGGATCAGGGATGCGGGGTTATAGCATCCGGGATCGCCGAGTCCCATGTCGTCGGCCATGATGATGACGATATTCGGCAGCTTTTCCGGCGGCGCAAGCTCTCCCCTGGCATTGTTCGCTAAAGGGAAGGCCAGAGCTGGCGCGCCAAGGCCGAGAGATTTTAAAAAATCCCGTCGATCCATAGCTTTCACCTTATGCGGGCATATGTTGTCAACTAAATATGGGCAACCTCGTCGTTCATGCAGTTAATCCAGCTTTGTCATCTCCGGCGGGTGACAGCGGCTGGCCCAGGCGACGCGGGGATCGCGGCTCATGTCTCATGATAGCGGCCGTATTCCATCAGGGTCTCCCACCAGGCAATGATATTCTCCGGCGGGACGCCCTCCTGGATCACGTGGATCGGCGCGAAGACGAATCCGCCGCCGGGGGCCAGGTCTTCGATGCGGCGGCGCGTTTCGTCGCGAACTTGCCGGGGCGTTCCGAACGGTAAAACGTTCTGGGTATCGCAGCTTCCGCCCCAGATGGTCAGGTCTTTCCCGAACTCGCGCTTGAAACGTTTCGTGTCGTCCATCCCCCTGCAATTGACCTGCCAGGGATTGAGGATGTCAACGCCGGCCTCGATCAGGAGCGGCACGAACTCCCGGATCGCTCCGTCGCAGTGGAAGAAGATGAATATCTTGGTCCGGGCCCGGCTCTTGAGGAATTGGAAGAGCCGGCGGTGGTACGGCCAGATCAAGTCCTTGTACATCGCCACGGAGACCAGGGGGCCGGACTGGGTGCCCAGATCGTCGGCGGTCGAGAGGACCAGGGTGTGCCCGTCGAGCAGGTCGAGCACCCGGCCCCAATAGGCCGTCTTGACCTCGAGCTCCTTCGACATGATGGCGTGGACGACCGCGGGATCCGCGACCATATCCATGAAAAACTGCTCATACCCCCGCATCCACATGGCATGCTCCCACATGCCCGCATGCATCCGCTCGACGACCACGCCGCGGCGCTCCTGTTCGACGACCTGATCGACGCGCTGCCTGAGGCCTTCGAAACGGGAAGGATCGAGCGCGTCGGGCCAGGGGTAGCGCTCGATGTCAGCCACGGTCCGGCAGTCCGCCAGGGGGCTGAAGTAGAGGTCATAGTAATGCCCCCCCTGCCTGGGCATTTGCCAGCCTATGCCGAACTCGTCGATCAAGCGGTCGTGATCGCCGACCCGGCCGAGGTCCCGGGCCAGCCCGGCCCGGCCCGGGGCGTTCGGCCGGACGCTTCGCACATCCACCCTGAGCCGATCGCGCACGTCGTACCCGGTCTCGGCCATCTGCGTGACCCGATCGAGGACCCGGGCTTGGCCGGGCAGGCCGAGCACCTGGCGCAGCGCCGTCAGGGCGCGGACGTTGATGCCGGTGACCATAGAGCCGCCGAGGTCGAACGGAACACGGTCCGGCTCCCGATGATGCAGTGCCGCGTCCAGCCGCCGGTAGCTCGTCCATTCTTCGGCGCCGGAGACCGGCCGGGAGCCCTTATGAGCCGTCATCATAAACCCTCCTTCAGGCCGCCTTACAGGCGTTTCGGGGCTACTTGAACTTGGCCTGGCCGTCGAGCAGGGCCTTGATCGTCCGGCCGCAGCGCTCCCGCAGCTCGGCCAGCACCCGGGCCTGGCCGGGATCGGCGGCCAAGTTCCTTTTCTCGTCCGGATCGGCCGCCAGATCGAATAGCTCGACATACTCGGGGTGGGCGGGATACTGGATGTATTTCCAGCGCTCGGTCCGGACGCATTCGCTCCGCGGGATCTCCGGATGGTCCCAGAGCTCCTCGCAGAAGATCTCCGAACGCCAGGGCGGCGTTCTCCTTCCGAGAATGGGTTTCAGGCTGCGGCCCTGCGCCTGGGAGGGGAAGGGGACCCCGGCCAGGTCCATGAGGGTCGGCCCGAGGTCGATGTTCAGGACAAGGTCCCGCTTGACCAGTCCGCGGCTTTCGCGAGGTGCCCGCGGATCAAACACGACGAGGGGAACCCTGATCGACGGTTCGTACATCAGCCATTTGTCGGCGTAGCCCCGCTCCCCGAGGAAATAGCCGTTGTCCGACGTGTAGACGATGACGGTGTTCCCGTCGAGGCCGAGGCGGACGAGCTCGTCCCGGATCCGGCCGAGGACCATGTCAACGCCGCTGATCATCCGGTAGTAGCCCTTGACCATGGCCTGGAATTTTTCCGGCGTGTCGAACCGCCAGCTCCAGCGCGTCCGGCTCATCGTGTTCTTCAGGAAAGCGGGCTGGGCTTCGTAGTATTCCGGCGCCGCCATCCCGGGGACGGGGATATCGACGTCCCGATACAGGCCGTCAACGGCCGGCGGCCAGAAATATTGCCTGGGATCTCCGTCGTCGGCGTGCGGAGCCCAGGGGCACCAGACCAGGCAGAAGGGCTTGCCAGGTTCGACGCCGCGGAGGAAATCGATGACCTGATCGCCTTCGACCTCGGTCATGTGGCGTTCGACCCCGCCGATCGTCTGGACGTGCGGGAGGCCGTCCAAATGCTTGACGTCGAACATCCCGGCGGGGACATCCTTGTCCACGGCCACGCCGAATTTGCCGACGAAACCCGTCCGGTACCCCGCTCGCCGGAGCCGCACCGGGAAGCTGATGTCGATGAATGCCCGGCCGAGCGGCGGCTTGGTGAACGTGTAAGCGTGGGTCCGCTCGTACGTTCCGGTCAGGATGCTGGCCCGGCTGGCGGCGCAGATCGGCGTCGTCACGAAAGCCCGGTCGAAACGGATCCCTTCGGCCGCGAGCCGGTCGACGTTCGGCGTCCGGATGATCCGATTGCCGGCGCAGCCGAGCGTATCGAACCTCTGGTCGTCGGTCACTACCAAGAGGAAGTTCGGCCGGGCCGGCGCTCCCGTCCCGGGCCCGCAGCCGCGGCCGAGCGCCAGGGCTCCCAGCCCGGCGGCGGATGCGCCGAGGAATTCCCGGCGGGTCAGCATGACGGGCCGGCCTCCCTTGGGCCCTTGATGGATGGGGTCAAGGCGAACCGTCCGTTTCAGCCTGGGATCTCAGGGCCGGATCGAGGCGCACCGGGGGCGTGATGATCCGGACCGGCCCGAACAGGCCCGATCTCATCAAGGGCGGCATCTCCGTGTAGACGGGACGCGTCTTCCCGAGCGGGACCCGGCCGTAGGAGCTGTCCGATGTCGGGTCCGTCTGGATCCGGTCGAGGTTGCTTCGGGTGAATCGTTCCGATCCGGGCCTCAGCGAATCGGCATTCAGCCGGTTGGCCCAGAGATTGGCAACCCGTATCTCCAGCCGGTTCGAGCCGCTCCGAACGGCTCCGGAGATCTCGACCCGATAGGGCGGCAGCCAGACCACCCCGAGGCGCTTCCCGTTGACGGCCACCTCGGCGATCTCGGCCAGGTCGCCCAGCTGGAGGAACAGTCGGCCCCCCGAGGCCATGGCGGACGGCAGTTCGAACGTCGTCCGATACGTCGCGATCCCCGAGAAGGCCCGGATCCCCGCGTCGCTCGACTCGGTCCAGCTCTCAAGCCGCTCGAATGTCGCGGTTCTCGGCGCCCCCCAGCCTTCGGGGAACTCGACCTTCCAGGGCCCGTTGATGGTCAGGGCCGCGGGATCGGCCGACGGCGGGAACGTGTCCCGGGACAACGGATCAAGCTTCGTTCGGTCGGACGGCTCAGCCTTCCGGAATACGACGAAAACCGATCCCAGGGGCCCCAGCTCCACGCGAAGTTCGGTCCTGCCCCCCGCGACGGTCGTCCAGCCGCGGCAGGCGCTCCGTCGCCCGGAATCCGGCCGCCAGAATTCGGGAGCCAGCCCTTGGGCCTCCGCGGCGACCCTGAACCGACAGGTCAGACCCTGCGGCTGCCTCGTGGCGTTGCGGAGGAAGTAGATCTCCGCATCCTTGGTCCTCCGATGGACGAAGTCCAGCGGGCCCAGGTCCCCTTCGGGGCGCCCGGCGATCTCGAGGTCGGGACCGACTCCGACCGCCCGGAGCGCAGCGCTCCTGTCGCCGGCGACGACGAACCGTCCCCGGCCGATGGGCCGGATCCGGACCTCCGAGCCGTCCGGCCGGTCCGACGTTTCGCCTTCCCCCCAGAGCCCGTCGGCCAATCGCCGGATCACCCGGTCCTTCTCTTCCCGGCCCTGCAGGCCCGGGCAGCGTGCCGGCCTTCGGCGGCCGATGACCGTGGCCCCGTTGACGACCAGCTCTTGGATCTTTTTCAAGACCTCAGAAGGGATATGGTCCTGCTCCGGAAGCACGAGGGCCGCGTAGCTCGTCCCGTCAGGCAGCACGATCCGCCCCTCTTCCACCTGCATGCGGCGCAGGATCACGTCCGACGAACACACGTCGTAATCGTTCGACGGTCCGAGGCCCTCCAATCGCGGTTTCTCGGGCACATCGCACAGCGGAGGATGGAAGTTCGGCGCCTGATCGCCGTAGAAATAGCACACGTCGGCGACGAACCAGCCCTGGCGCAGCATGTAGGAGCACCGCGCCAGGTAGTCCATCAGGCCGCGGGCCATCGGCCACCAGGTCGCCGCGGGATTGATATCCGTGCCGGCGTGGTAGGCCCATCCCGGAAGCCCCGCCTCCGGCGGCGAGCTCGCGAACGCGTGCAGGGAGAAGGAATTCAGGCCCTCGCAGAGCGCCCGGTCGGCGATCTCCTTGTGAGCCAGGGGGCCGTCGATCCAACGGCGCCAGGTCGTGAAGGACTCCGCGTCGACCAGACGCTTGTCGTAAACATGCGCGGCCGAAGCGATCTCCTTGACCAGGAAGATGCCGCGGTGCCGGATCCAGAACTCCCCGCGGGGGATATCGACGGCCCCGAGGGCCGTGATCCCGTCCACCGGATTGGAATCCCAGATCGGAGGCCCCGGCCCGCCGGCTTCGGCGATCAGCTCCACTCCGTAGGAATGGAGGAGCCTCCGGCCGGTCTCGTAATGAGATTCGATCAGCCGGTCGCTGACCGTCTTGCGCCAATCGTACAGGAACCGTTCCTGGGCGCCTTGATCGGCGAGCTTCCAGCCCGCCAGAAGCGGCAGGAACCGGACCACCGGATAGCCCGTCCGGCGCTCGAATTCGCCGGCCATGGATTCGCTCCAGGGCGTGAACCCGTCGAGTTCCATGCTGTCGAACTCCATCGTCCGGAAGCTGGTGCCCTCGAACGAGTCCCGCCCCAGCTCCTTCAAGATGACGGTGACGATATGACGAAGATGGAATTCGGTGGCCCGGGGATCGAAGAAGTCGATCATGGGGCCGCCCGAATTCGGGCTGGGCACGATCAGCTGCTGCCCGTGGTTCGCGCAGACGAAACGGAGGATCGTCCATTTGCCGGCGGGGACGTCCCAGCGTACCCGGCCGGCGGCGTCGACCCTGTTCGAGAGGTCGACGACCCGGCCCGGATCGGCGATGGTCCTCGATCCGTCCTGCGGCACCGCCAGCACGGCCACTTCTCTCAGATAGACGGGCCTGCCGTGTTCATCGCGAGGACAAAGCTCCGGCAGCTCGGGGAGCGGTAATCCCTCATAAAAGCGCTTTGGCCCCGTGACGGTGGTCGCGGAGTGGTAGAGGCCTTTCCCTGCGTGTTCCGGCGGGATCCAGCTCCCGCCCGCGTTCCAGCCGCTCGAAGCCACCAGGCCGACCCGCAATCCGAGCCGGTCCGCCTCGCGGATCGCATGGGCGATCAGACGTGCGGATTCCGGGCCGAGGAACGCGGGGCCGGCAGGCACCCGTCCGTCGGGGTCGGCGGCCGCCGCCACGTCCCAGATCTCGCCGCCGCGCATGCCGCTCCGGGCCATCGCCTCCAGGTCGCGGGTGATCTGCTCCTTCGTGATCGATCCGTTGAGCCAAGCCCAAAAGCACCCGGGCCGGACTTCAACCGGCGGATCGGCGAACACGGAGGGCGAGAGCCGGTCTTCGCTCCGGGCCGGCCTTTGAAGCTCGCCGGAGAGGCCCCTCGCGGAGGGGACGGCTGAGGCGAGCCCCCTGAACGGCCAGTCTCCGCTTTGCAGCATGATCGCCGCGAGCAAGATCCGCCCGATCCGGCGGGCCAGCCTGGACCTGTCGTTTCTCTGCGAGCCGCTCATGGTTGGGCCCGATCGGCCATCTCGGCCGGCAGCTCCGGCCAGGCCCCTTTGCGGGAACAGACGAAGGCGGCGACCCGGTTGGCCCGTTCGCCGATCTCCGCCCAGCCCCGATGCCTCAACATCCCCATGACCAGGGCCGCCGTGAAGGCGTCGCCCGCTCCGACCGTGTCGGCCGTCTCGACGGGACGGCCGGGCGTGCTGAGATCGACGCCGCGGCCGAAAAGGCGGCTTCCCGAGGGGCCCTTCGTGACTGCGATCAGGGTGAGGGGATAAGCCTCGAGCAGTCCGGCGAGGACACGGTCTTCGGGGCCTGGAAGCGACAGCATCCCGCCGACCGTCGTGAGCTCCTCGTCGTTCAGCTTCAGCACGGTGGCTCGTTCGAGAAGGCTGCGCACGACCTCCCGGCTGAAATACGATTGCCTCAAGTTGAGGTCGAGGACCCGCAGGCAGTCCGGCCTTGTCGCGTCCAGGAAGGCTCCGATCACGGCCCGGCTGACCGGGGACCGTTGGGCCAGCGAACCGAAGCAGACGGCGTCGGCCCGGGCCGCGAGCCCGGCGATCTCCGCCGTCCAGGGGATGACGTCCCAGGCCACCCCTTCGTGGATGGTGTACCGAGGGATCCCGGCGGCATCCAGCGCGACCGTGACCGTTCCGGTCGGGACACCGCTCAGGACCGCGATGCCGCTCCTGTCGAGCCCGCGGCGGCCGAGCTCTTCAAGGATCTCCCGCCCGGGCCGGTCGTCGCCGACGGCGCTGACGATCACGCCCGACGCGCCCAGCGCCCGGGCGTGGACGGCGAAATTGGCCGGGGCCCCGCCCATCTGCCGGCCGTCCGGAAGGAGGTCCCAGAGTATCTCCCCGATGCCGACGACGAGAGGCGGCGCGCTCATGCGGATATCATTCCCTGGAGTTTCCCTGGGATTTATTCTATAATCATTTCTTATTTAAGGCAAGAAATGAAGGCTTTTTCCTTGCGAGTCCTGGTCGCGGTTCTCCTGATCGTCTCCCTTTCAAGGGGTGGAGCCGTTTCGCCGAGGGCCGCCGCGGCCGGCGCTTGCCCGTCTTTAGAGAACGATGCGCTGGCCCTGGTCATGGCCGGATCGGACCGCTTACTGCTGACCAACAAGCTCAGCGGCCGGTCCTATGATGTTCTCGCCGCCCCGTTCGAGTTCCTTTTCGAGATCGGGGGGCGGACGCTTTCCGCCGTCTCGGGCGATTTCGTCCGGTCCTCCGTTCACAGGCCCTCCGCGGACCTCCTGCGAATCCGTTTCGATGGACAGGGGGATCTCGCGGGGCTGGCCGTCGAAGCGGATTACCGTTTGGCGCCCCGGAGTTGGTATGTCCGCAAGCTCCTCAGGGTCCTCAACGGCCGGACCGTTCCGATCATCGTCCGGGACGCCACCGTCGACGCCATACGGATCAAGGACGTCCCCCTGCCCAAAGAGCCGGAGAATCCGGTCTTCCTGGACGGCCAGCTCTTCTGGGGGCTGGAGTGGCCGATCGCCGAAGCCGGCGTGCGAGACGGGCGCTTCGCTCTCGGCCATTTCCCCGCGGCGGAGGTTCCGCCCCGCGGGACCTGGACGAGCAAGACCAGCGGCTTCGGCGTCTCCGCGCCGGGGCGCGTTGAAGAGGCCTTCGGCCGGTATATCCAGGACATCCGGGCCAACCGCGCGGACTTCACCACGTTCTATTTCGACTGGCTCTGTCACGACAACTCCGGACCCCGGGAGTCCGAAGTGTCGGCCAACTTCGCGGCCCTGCGGCGGCTCAAGGAGCTCTACGGCCTGCGGTTCGACATCTACAATTCCGACGCCGGCCTGGTCGAGTCCCAGGGGACCTATTATCCGCAGTTCAAGGCCAACTTCCTGTCTCGGTTCCCGGCCGGAATGAAGCCCCTGGCCGAGGGGTCGAAGGCGCTCGGGATGCGGCTCGGCCTCTGGCTCGGTCCGGACGGCTTCGGCGAGAGGCCCGAGGAGATGGCCGCCCGCCGGGAGCAGCTCCTGTCCTGGGTCCGGGACTTCAATGTCGGCCTGTTCAAGCTTGATACCGTCGTCTCGGAGATCGCCCACCCGGACAAGTATGTCCTTGAGAAGAAGTACCAGAGCCTGGCCGACGCCCTGGCCGAGGCCCGGCGCATCGACCCCGGATTCATCGCGATCAATCACCGCATCAACAACTCGCCCTATATGCTGACCATCACGGACTGTCTTCTCTGGCGCGGCGAGGAGACCTATATCGACGTCCACATCGGCAACGAGACGGCCAGCCTTTACAACCGCGACTGCTCCATCGGCCGCGAGCTGAGCTCAGAGTTCTTCGGGACGCCCTTCCGGCAGTTCGAGGACCACGGCATCTGCTTCAACAGCTGCCTCGAGAAGTGGGAGGACGACCTGGCGGCCCAGGCCTTCGGCCGCGCCTCGGTGCTCTCGCCCGAGATGTACGGGACGTTCTTCTTCCTCGCCGACGAGGACTATCCGCGCCTGGCCCGCCTGATCCAGCTCCACGAGCAGCTCGAACCGCTGCTCAGGAACGCTTACCCGCTGCCGGGCGGGGACATCGCCCACGCCGACGGTTCGTCGTCCCTCGTGCTCGTCCGCAACATGACCTGGGAGCCGGTGCTGAAGTCGATCCCCCTCGACGCCTCGATCGGCCTTGCGGCCGCGCCCGGCGCGCCGCTGACCGTGCGGCAGCGCCATCCCTGGGAGATGGTGATGAAGCGGGCGGGTGAGGGGGCCGTCGCCGGCGGGATGCTCCAGGTCGAGCTGGACCCCTTCAGTCTGAAGCTCATCCAGGTCGATACGGCGCCCCCGGCCGAGCCGCTCGTGGCCGGAATCCCCTACGAGATCGTGCCCGGGCCCGACGCCCGGAGCTTCGGCATCAAGCTTCTCGGAACGCCGGGGCAAAAAGCCGAGGTGTCATTCCTCGATTTCGGGGACCGCACCGTGCGGACGGGCTCCGGCAAGCCGGTTCCGGCCGGGGACAGGCCCTGGCGGATCGCCTTCCCCGGGACACCGCCGGCCGGACCGTCCTTCGCCCGGCTGGGCGATTTCCGGGACGATCCCGCCGCGGCCTCGGACGGGGCCCGGCTGGCGGAGCTGGCCAAGTTCGGCATCGACGACGACGCTCTCGAGATCCGGGAGATGGCCCGATTGAAGAGGGAGCCGTCGAAGCTGCCCGAGATCGAGGCCTGCCGGGCCTATATGTGGAACAAGGTCGCGGCCGCCGAGGGGACCTTTCTCAACGCCTTCGACGGCGATCCCGCGACGCGCTGGAGCGACGGATTTCCGCGCCGCAGCCCGTTCACGGGCAGCCCGGCCGCCTATCGGAGCGAGACGTCCCTCTGGCGCATCGACCTTGGCCGGCTGACCGATCTGGCGAAGATCGAGTTGCGCGTCGTCCGCCGGACGGACGCGGCCTTTCTCGAGGCCGTCGAAACATCCCCCGATCTGAGGACCTGGCGGAGGGCCGACGGCCTGAGCCTGGCCGCGGCCGAGAGCATCCCGGCCGCCGCTTCGCTCATACAGCGCGGCCGAACGATCAGGATCTTCGATGTCGACGCGGGCGACATGAGGCCCGCCGCGATCGCCGTCCCGCTTCCGGGCGGCCCTTGCCGCTACGTCCGGATCAGGGGCCGCAACTTCGGCGTCTCGGAGATCCTGGGCTACGACCGGGCGGGGCGGCCCCTGGACCGGAGCGGCTGGCGGGCCACCAACTTCCTGGGAGAGACGGCCCTCCCGCGCCGCGTCCTGTCCGCGGTCCACGTCCCGGCCGACGCAACCCCCGGGCGCGAGTACGCCGTCGCCGTCACGGCCGGTCCGGCGAAGTTCGATCCGGTCGACGGCGTCTACGTCGTGGCCCTCGTCGACGGCCGCCCCGTCGTCCCGCGGCATCGGGTCCCGAGCTATCCCTATCACAACTACGAATGGAACTCGGGGGCGCCGAAGCTCGCCGGCCTGACCTTCCGGCTGCCGATCGACGGGGCCTGGACGGGCAAGACCGTGGAATTCCGGATCATGATGTTCGGCGAAGGCGCCGAGGGGGCGAGGGCCGAGCTCCGCCTCGTGACGCCGAAACCGGCGTTCGTTCCCCTGACGCTCCGTGCCGGACGCGCCTTGGATTCCGGGCCGACGGGTATCGGCGTTGACCAGGGAAGGGAGATCCAGATGCCTTCTTTTACGCTTCTCGATCGCGGCCGGATCCCGGGTTTGACCGGCTCGCGGGCCCTGTGCTATAAGCCCGAGGGAAGTCGCTGATGAAGAGGCGGGAGTTCGTCAGATCCGTCGGCTTGGCCTCGCTGGCCGGTCCCCTCGGCCGGTATCGGTCCCTGCTCGGGAAGACCCCTTCGTCCCCCCCGCCCAACATCGTTTTCATCATGGCGGACGACCACGCCTCGCAGGCCGTCGGCTGTTATGGCGGCCGCCTCAACCGGACCCCGCACATCGACCGGATCGCCCGGGAGGGGGCGCGGTTCGACAGATGCTTCTGCACCAACGGGATATGCGCGCCCAGCCGGGCCGCCATCCTCACGGGAAGATACGGCCATCTCAACGGGGTCCGCGACAATGCCCGCGTTTTCGACGGATCGCAGGCGACCTTCCCCAAGCTCCTTCAGGCGGCGGGATACGAGACGGCCCTCTTGGGCAAGTGGCATCTGGAGAGCGATCCGACGGGTTTCGACCATTGGTGCGTCCTTCCCGGCCAGGGTGATTACTATAATCCGGACCTGATCGAGATGGGCGCGAAAACGCGTCGCCCCGGCTATGTCACGGATATCCTGACGGACCTGGCTGTCGATTTTATCGAAGCGCGAAAAAGCTCGCCACGGCCGTTCCTGTTGATGCTCCATCACAAGGCCCCGCACCGGAACTGGCAACCGGCCATTCGTCACATGGCCCTCTATGACGACGCGGAGATCCCCGAACCGCCGACGCTGTTCGACGATTACGCGACACGATCCCGGGCCGCCGCGGAACAGGAAATGACCATCCGGGACCACATGACCCTCGAATCCGACCTCAAGCTCGGGCCGCCGCCGGGGCGGATGGACGAGGACCAGAAAAAGGCATGGGAGGCGGTCTACGGCCCGAAGCGCGAGGCGTTCCGCAAGGCCGGGCTCTCGGGAGACGCGCTCGTCCGGTGGAAATACCGGCGCTACCTTCAGGACTATCTCGGCTGCGTGGCCGCGGTCGACGAAAGCGTCGGCCGGGTCCTAGACGGGCTCGACCGGACCGGCCTTGCCTCGAGGACTCTTGTCATATACACCTCCGATCAGGGGTTCTTCCTGGGAGAACACGGCTGGTTCGACAAGCGCTTCATGTACGAGGAAGCGCTCCGGATGCCGCTGGTCATGCGCCTGCCCGGCCGCATCCCGGCCGGTTCCGTGAGGGACGAGATGCTCACCAACGTGGATCTCGCGCCCACCTGCCTCGATGCCGCCGGAATAAAGCGGCCGGCCGCCATGCAGGGCAGGTCGTTCCTGCCGCTGGCCGAGGCCCGGCCGGTCTCCGGATGGCCCAGGTCGATCTTCTACCACTATTGCGAATACCCGGCCGAACACATGGTCAAGCGCCACTATGGCGTCCGCACCGAGCGCTACAAGCTCATCCGCTTCTACTATGACATCGACGCCTGGGAGCTTTATGACCTCGAGCGGGATCCGCGGGAGCTCCGGAACGTCTACGCCGACCCGGCCTATACCGGCGTCCGGCGCGACCTCGCGAGCGAGCTCCTCAGGCTCCAGAAGCTCTACGGGGACTCCGAGGAGCTGGCCCTCCATTTCGTCAAGGCCGACCTCAAGAAGTGACACCCGGACCCGCCTTCCACATCATGGCCAAGCCCGCGGGGGCTCAGTGCAATTGCCGCTGCGACTACTGCTTTTACCTGGCGAAGGAACGGCTTTACCCCGGTTCGAGCTTCCGGATGCCGGACCGGGTCATGGAATCCTACATCCGCCAAACCCTGTCCATCCATCCCGACGCCGAGGTCCCGATCGCCTGGCAGGGCGGAGAGCCCACGCTCATGGGCCTCGACTTCTTCCGGAGGGCGGTCGAGGCGGGACGAAGACATGCCCGGCCCGGCCAGCGGGCGGCCCACTCCATCCAGACGAACGGGGTGCTCCTCGACGAAGCCTGGTGCCGGTTCCTCCACGAGCACGGGTTCCTCGTAGGCCTGAGCCTCGACGGCCCGCGAACGCTCCACGACGCCTTCCGTCGTGACAGGGGAGGCGATCCGGTCTTCGCTAAGGTCGTCCGGGCGGCGCGCCTGATGCAGGCGCATGAGGTCGAATTCAATATCCTCTGCACCGTCAACGCGGCCAACGCTCATCAGGCGCTGGAGGTCTACACGTTCTTCCGGGACGAGATCGGGGCCCGCTATATCCAGTTCATTCCGATCGTCGAGCCGGCAGCGGGAGCCGCCGGCCGCAAGGGTCCCGGGGTGAGCGGCCGCTCCGTGGGCGGGCCGGATTTCGGGCTCTTCCTGGCGACGATCTTCGATGAGTGGGTCAGGCGGGACGTGGGGGTCGTGTTCGTCCCCTTTTTCGACGCCGTGCTGGCGTCGTATCTCTACGGGGAGTCCACCCTCTGCGCCCTGCGCCCGGCTTGCGGCCAGGCCCTGGCCCTGGAACACAACGGCGACCTCTATGCCTGCGACCATTTTGTCGACCCGGCCCATCTCCTGGGGAATATCCTGGAGACGCCCCTCGGAGAGCTGCTGTCTTCGGAGAGACAAAGGGCCTTCGGACTGGCCAAGTCGGCGACCCTGCCGAGCGACTGCCGCGAATGCCGGTTCCTCTTCACCTGTCACGGCGAGTGCCCCAAGAACAGGATCCTCGAGACGCGCCGCGGCGAACCCGGGTTGAATTGGCTCTGCGAGGGCCTGAAGGCGTTCTTCGCCCACACGGAGCGGCCCATGCGGCTCATGGCCGGCCTGATCGGCCGGGGCCGGCCGGCCGCGGACATCATGAGGGTCGTCTCCGGCGAGGAAGGCCGCCGGTCGCCGGCGCCGGGCGGCGAGAGACCCGGAAGGAACGATCCCTGTCCCTGCGGCAGCGGCCTGAAGTTCAAGAAGTGCCACGGCCGGGCCTGAGCCCGGAACGCTCCGGCGGATACGGATGGAGAGACGAGGAGATTGAAGATGAGCCCATCACGGAAAATCTCCCCCCTGGTCCTCGGCGCGGCCATCCTGGCGATCGGGGCCTGCGGGCCGGGGGCGTCGTTCGGGTCCCGGCCTGGCCCCGACGGCGGCGCGATTTCCGAGCGCTTCTTCTTCGATCCTCCCCCCGCCGCCCGGCCGGGCGTCCTCTGGCCGTGGCTCAACGGCTTCGTCGACCGCAATGAGCTGACCCGCGAACTGGAGGAGCTGAAGGCCAAGGGCTTCGGCGGGGCCATCATCTGGGACGTGGGCAGCCTGGCCGATCCGAACAAGATCATCCCGGCCGGGCCCGCCTTCCTCGGACCGGAATCCGTGGCCAGCATTTCCCACGCCATCGACCAGGCGGACCGCCTCGGCCTCGAGCTCGGCCTGTTCGCCTCGAGCAGCTGGAACGCGGGCGGCGCGTGGATCAAGCCCGAGAACGCCAGCCGGCAGCTGCTCTGCCGCCAGGTCGAGGTCCGGGGACCGGGCCGCGTGCGGACGACGGTCCCTCTCCCGGACGGCGCGACCGCCTATTGGCGGGACGTCGCGGTCCTGGCGGTCCCGGCGGGCGGCGCCGCCGTCGATATCTCGGAGCGCATGGACTCCCAGGGCCGCCTGGACTGGGAGGCCCCGCCCGGCCCGTCGCGGATCATGCGTTTCGTCGCCGCCAATACCGGGCAGACCCTCGAATGCCCGAGCCCGAACTCCGACGGCCTGATCATCGACCACTTGAGCCGCGAGGCCGCCGCGGTCGACATGACCTATATCCTCGACAGGCTCTTGAGCGTCCGGCCAAGCCTCGGCGCGCTGAAGACCTTCATGCTCGACAGCTATGAGGTCCGGGAAGCGGTCGATTGGACGGACGGCTTCATCGACGCTTTCCGGGCCCGGCACGGCTACGATCCGGTGCCCTACCTGCCCGCGCTGTTCGACCCGGCCGCCCTGGACGCCGGGCTGGCCGGGCGCTTTCTCTACGATTACCGTAAGACAGTCAGCGACCTGATCATCGAGAACCATTTCCGCACGGTCCGTGACGTGCTGGCCATGTCCGGCGTCCGCCTACTGGCCGAAGCGGGTCACGGCGGCTCGGCCCGCGTGGACGCCTTGAAAGCGCTGGGCTCGGCCGACATCCCGATGGGGGAGTTCTGGAACCACCAGCGGTTCTGGGTGGTCAAGGAGGCCGCCAGCGCCGCCCACATCTACGGCCGGCGCATCGTCGACGCCGAGGCCTTGACGGGTTGGCGGAACTGGCAGGAGGGGCCGGCTGAATATAAGCGTCGGTTCGACATCGCCCTTTGCGCCGGGCTGAATCATCCCACGTTCCACACCTTCACCCACAATCCGCCGGCCGCGGGCCGGCCTGGCTTCGTCTACCACGCCGGCGAGCATTTCAACGTCAACGCCACCTGGTGGGACCAGGCCGGGCCGCTCGTCGAGTACATGGCCCGGTGCGACTACCTCCTCCAGCAAGGTTTGTTCGCAGCCGACGTCGCCTTCTATTACGGCGACCAGGCGCCGAACCTCGTGCCCTCGCGGCGGATCGATCCCGACATCCAGCCAGTCTATCCGGACACGGCCTGCCCGCACTGCGGCCAGCCCCGGCCGATCCAGACCTCCTCGCTGGACAAAGGGTATGATTACGACTACATCAACTCCGAAGCGATCCTGGAGAGGCTGCGGGTCTCGGGTGGACGGATCGTGCTGCCCGACGGTCTGAGCTATGCCCTCCTGGTCCTTCCGGACCGCGACGACATGCCCCTTGCCGTACTGACGAAGATCGGCGAGCTGGCTAAGGCGGGGGCGACGGTCGTCGGCCCCAAGCCCGCCCGGGCCCCCGGCCTGGCCGGATATCCGGCGTGCGACGGGGAGGTCAAGGCCCTGGCCGACAGGATATGGGGGGCCTGCGACGGCGCCGCGGTCAAGGAGCGCGCCTACGGGCAAGGCCGGATCGTCTGGGGCATCCCGCTGAACGATCTCCTGAGCCGGAAGGGGCTCGGGCCCGACTTCCGGCCGCTCGGCGTCCCCAACGCCGATCAGCATATCGACTTCATCCATCGCGCCACCGCCCGCGACGACATCTACTTCGTCTCCAACAGCGCCAAGGCCCGGGAGACCTTCGAGGCCGTCTTCCGGGCGGGGGAGGGCCGGACGCCCGAGCTCTGGCATCCCGACACGGGAAGGATCGTCCCGTGCCGGTCGTACGCCCGGGTTGGAGGCGGCTGCCGTCTGGCGCTGGATCTGCCGGCCTACGGCTCCGTGTTCGTCGTCTTCCGCGAGAGGCCGACGAAGGCGGCCTTACTCGCTCCCGAGCCCCCGGAGCCCGAGGACCGGGCGGTGGTCACCGTCAGCGGCCCCTGGACGCTGCGCTTCCCGCCGGGCTGGGGCGCGCCGGCGGCCGTCCCCTGGAACGACCTGGGCAGCTGGACTGGATCGCAGGATCCCGGCATCCGGTATTTTTCCGGGACGGCGACCTATACCGCGGAATTCGAGGTCGACGAGGCGCTCCTCGGCGCGGGCCGGAGCCTGCTTCTCGACCTCGGCTCCCTGCGGGAAGTCGCTGAAGCGACCCTCAACGGCCGGAACCTCGGCATCCTTTGGAAGGAGCCTTTTCGGACGGACGTCACGGGCGCCCTGCGGGCGGGCCGGAACATCCTTGAGGTCAAGGTCACCAACCTTTGGAACAATCGTCTCGCGGGCGACTTTCTCGATCCGGGCCATAGACCGTTCGCCCGGACCAACATGGCCCTGCAGCAGCGGGACCTCATCCCGTCCGGCCTGTTCGGACCCGTGACCCTGCGCCGCGCCGCTCCCGGCGCCGCCGCCGGCGCGAGGGGAAGGAGATGACCACCATGAACAGAACACTTTGGTTCGTCCTCGTCCTTGCGGTTCTTGGGGCGGCCTGCGCTCCCGATCAAGCGCCGCCGGAGCCGCGCACGCCGGCCGAGGCGGCCGCACAGGCCTTGGCCGGGCGCCTCCTGCCGGACCACGCGGAGAGCTTCGTCTTCGAGGAGATCGCTCCCCAGGACGGCCTAGATGTCTTCGAGGTCGAGGGCCGGGGCGGCCGGATCGTCGTCCGGGGCTCCAACGGCGTGGCCATGGCCTCGGGCTTGAACTGGTACCTCAAGAACGTGTGCCGGTGCCTAGTTTCCGTGGCCGGCGAGCAGCTCGCCGTTCCGACCCCCCTGCCTCCGGTCCGCGCGAAAGTCCGCGTCCGGACGCCCTACGAGGACCGCTACTTCTTCAACTACTGCACCTTTTCCTACACGATGGCCTGGTGGGATTGGCCCCGTTGGGAGCGCCTGATCGACTGGCTCGCTCTGAACGGCGTCAACATGCCGCTGGCCGTGACCGGCCAGGAAGCCGTCTGGGTCGAGGTCCTGAGGGATCTTGGTTTCGACGCCGGCGAGATCGGCGACTTCCTGGTCGGCCCCGCCTATCTGCCCTGGGGCTGGATGGGGAATATCGACGGCCTGGGCGGGCCGCTGCCCGAGTCCTGGATCCGGAGCCACGCGGAGCTCGAGCGGAAGATCCTGGCCCGGGAACGGGAGCTGGGCATGACGCCCGTGCTCCAGGGATTCACGGGACATGTCCCGCCGGCCCTGAAGAACCGTTACCCGGAGGCCCGCATCAGGAGGACGGGCGACTGGTCGGCGGGATTCTCCGGGACGTACTTCCTCGATCCCACGGACCCCATGTTCCGCCGGATCGGCCGGCTCTTCATCGAGAAACAGACGGCCCTCTTCGGCACGGACCACCTCTACGCCGCCGACACCTTCAACGAGATGGATCCGCCATCGGGCGACCCGGACTTCCTCCGGAGCGTCAGCGCCGCGATCTACGGAGCGATGGCCGAGGCCGACCCCCGGGCCGTTTGGGTCCTCCAGGGCTGGTTCCTCTATTACTCGCCGGCCAAGTTCTGGACCGAGGCCAGAAGCCGGGCCTTCCTCGGCGCGGTCCCGGACGACCGGATGATCGTCCTGGACCTGTTCGGCGACCAGCACCCCATTTGGGACAAGTTCCAGGCTTTTTACGGTAAGCCGTGGATCTGGAACGTCGTCCACAATTTCGGAGGCAAAACCAGCCTCAACGGCGATCTCCCGAAAATGGCCGCCAACCTCGCCGCCGCGATCGGGAGCCCCGAGCGGGGCCGGTTCTCCGGCATCGGCATGATGATGGAAGGCTTTGGCGACAATCCCGTCGTCCAGGAGCTCATCATGGACATGGTCTGGCGGCCGGAAGTCCCCCCGCTCGGTCCCTGGATCCGGGATTTCGCCCGTCGCCGCTACGGCAGCGACGACCCCGCGATCGCCGAAGTCTGGGCGACGCTCCTCGACACTGTCTACAAGACGCCCGTCCAGAGCGGCTCACTCGTCCGCGACCGTCCCGGCCTCTACGATCCGAAACGGGCCTACCGGAGCGAACCGACCGTTCCCTATGACCCGCGGGTCCTCGCCGGAGCCTGCCGCAAGTTCCTGTCGCTCGCCGGCCGGCTCGAAAAAGTCGATACCTACCGCCTGGACGCGGTGAACCTGACCCGCCAGGTCCTCAGCAACGCATCGAACTCCCTCGTCAAGAACGTCGACGGCGCCTACAGGAGAGGCGATCTCGAAGGACTGCGGGCCGCGGGCCAAAGGCTGCTGGGGCTGATCGAGGACCTCGACGCGCTCCTCGGCACGCGGCAGGAGTTCCTGCTCGGACGATGGCTCGCCGACGCGAAGCGCTGGGCGGCCGACGAGGCCGAAAGCCGGCTTCTCGAATGGAACGCCCGCAACCTCATCACGCTCTGGGGGACTCAAGGCACGGAAGGAATGTTCGACGACCTCAACGGCTACGCCCAGAAGCAATGGTCCGGGCTGTTCAGGGGCTATGACCTCCCCCGGTGGAAGGCTTTCCTCGAAACCCTGGAAAGCTGTCTCCAGAGCGGCCGTCCCTTCGAGCGGGCCGGCTACGTCCGGGAGACGTGCGTCTGGGAGCAGACCTGGTCGCGGGGCCGGGAGATCTATCCGGCCGCTCCGGTCGGCGATCCGCTGGAACTTGCGACGGCGCTCTTGAAGAAATACGAGCCGGACATCTTCGGCGAGGCGGGCTGGCCGCTCAGGGCTCCCGGGGATTAGCTTGAAGCGGAAGCTCCGGAGACGGCACATACCCCTTGTCCATCAGGCGGATGAAGCCCAGCAGGGCTCCCCAATGGTAGAATTCGTCGCTCCAGCTCCCGGCGTCGTCTCCCCGCCCGGTTTCGGCATTGTAGTTTTCATAAACATGGCGTTCGCCGAGCCAGGATCTTAAAAGGAGCGTTTCAGACCTCTCGGCCAGGTCTTTCCGGGCCCGGGGCAGTTCGTAGTTCCTGAGCCCCAGGTAAACCAGGAAGTTCATCGGCGCCCAGATCCTCCCTCTCCAATAATGATTGTCCTTGAAGGCCGGGTCGTTCCGGGCGATGGAAGGCATGATGAATTCGCCCCAGAATTCCCGCGGGTTGTAAAAATGCTCTTTGATCATCCTCTCGGCCTGTTTCTGATCCGGAACCTTGGCCAGCAGGGGGTAGAAAAGAGTCGGCGAAAGCCGTCGGCTGGGTTCTCCCGTCAGGAGGTCCCTGTTTAAATAAAGGCCGGCTCCAGCATCCCAGAGCGTTCCAAGCATCCTGGAGTACTCCGCGGCCCGCTCATTCAGCTCCCGGACCGCCTCCGTTCTTCCCAGGACCGCGGCGATCTCGGACAGGCTCCGGCAGTCGTTGATGTAGAGGCTGATGAGGCCGACATCGGCCAGCAGCATCTGATGGGCGACCCGGTCGTAGACGGCCTCGTCGTACATCGGGGAATTATCCAGCCCCGACTCCCACTTGGCCCCCTGGAGGTTCCCGATGCCCCGGTCCGGAGGGGGAGAGGCCTTTCCGTGATCATATGGATCGGAGCCATAGGAAAGATAGCCGTCGATATCGCGATCGGCGGCCCACCACCGGTTCCATCTCAACAGGCTGTCGAAGACCTCGTCGAGGAACCATCGGTCCGGATATCTTCGGTAGATTTCCCTGATCACGAAAGCGCCCACCGGAGGCTGTGAGCGGTCCAGACTCTTGATCCCCGGCTGGCTGTTGTTCGGGACAAATCCCCTGTCCGTGATCTCGCTGGTGATGGCGATGGCGTTGGAGTAGGCCAGTTCTTTGCAGTCCACCGAAAGCATGTAGGCCGCGAAATAGGTGTCCCACTCGAACAAGACCCAACCGCCGGTGCTCCAGGCGCGGCTGACCGGCGATATGACCCGGTCGTTGCCGGGATCGTAGATCGTGTTCCAGGCCAGCACCGTTCGCAGGGCCTCGTAAGCGTCGGGCGCCTCGGGGTACTTGGACTTGCTCTCCGCACATTGAGCCTCGGCCCTGTCGATGATCTCCCCGATCTCGGCCGCCGTCTTGGAGCGATCGGTCGTGACCGCGATAGGCTCAGCCAACGAGAACTCCAGATGTTGGTCCGTCGCCAGGTACCGGCCCGCGGCGACGGCCAACTCCGTCTGGCCGGAGGGCGTGTCGGCACGGATCGTCCCGCTCTTTATCATGATCTTCCCCGGCCTGCCCCATAGCATCTGAGGGTCCATTAAAAGGGCGTCGCCGGGCGATCGCCGGTGGGGGATGATCTGCAGGAAGAACCCGTTGTCGACGGCGGCGCTCCGGACGCCGATGCGGATGCCCTGCCATTCGACCACGACCTCGGTATAGGAACCGTCCCAGGCATGAGGGCCGGGGACGACCCGCTCCGCGCCGTCTTCGCCTCTGGCCGGCAAAGCCTCCTTCAGCGTATCGCCCGTCCGATGGTTGACCAATCGGAGGCTGACCGAGAACCCCTCGGGCAACAGGACATGCGACAGAACGCTCCGGGTGTCCCAGGTATTCCAGCCCCTGGAAAGCCGGGCCTTCATCGCCGCCCATTCCCTTTTCGCCGGCGCCGCCCGCCCGGATGGCTGTTCAGCGGCGCAGGACGCAACGAAGGGCACGAGGGACAGGATCAAGAAGAGGGATCTTGCTTTTTTCACACGGCTCACTTCAATTCGATCTCAGCTATGTCTTCGATCCTTCACCGCCGCGGCCCTATTTACCAAGCTGCTTGATGGCCTCCTCGGCCGCCCGCTTGATCAGGTTCTGGTGGGACGTGATTGCGGCGGACGAGCGGAGGAACGGGACGAGCGAGGCGTCGCCGGTCCGGCCCAGGGCGCGGAGGGCCTCGGCCCGGACGAGGACGCTGCGGTCCTTCTGAAAGAGGTCCTTGTAGAAGGCCGCCAGGCGCCCGTCCTTGCCGGCGCCGAGGGCCTGGACGGCCGCGGCCCGGACCGAGGAATGCGGGTCCCGGCAGGCCGTTTTCAAGATGGCCTGGACATCGGCCGCCGGCCGCTTCGCCAGCGCTTCGACGGCGGAACGTCGGACCGCCCAGAAAGGATCGCTCCGGGCGCTCCAGGACAGCGCCGCGACAACGCCGGCCCGTTCCTGGACGGCCGCCAGCTCCCCGGCGGCGGTCATCCGGCCGATGACGTCGTCGTTCTTCAGCTGGTAAAGGAGCTCGGCGGTCTCCTTGGGAAACGTCATCTCCTTGATCAGCTCGTTCGCCGCGTCGAACCTGACCAGCAGGGGCTTGGTCTCGGCCGGGAATTCAAAGGTCTCCTCCCGCTCCCGGATCCAGACCCTGTGGCTCTTCGACCGGCCGGCCGTGACGACCTTGACCGTGACAGGGACGCGGAAGACGGGCACGCCCTTGGCCAAGTCCTGGACCTGGGCGACCTTGAGCCGGACGACCTTGCCGGCCGCGTCCCATTCGCTCCGGAGATCGAAGACCGGGTGGCCGGGCTTGAACAGCCACTGGTCGAAAAACCAGTCGAGGTTGCGGCCGGTGACCGTCTTGACCGAACGGATGAAATCGGCGGTGTCGGCCGAGTCGAAGGCGCAGCTGTGGAGGAAGTGGCTGAGGGTCTTGAAAAAGATCTCGTCGCCGAGGATCGACCTGAGCATGTGCAGGACGATGGCGCCCTTGGGATAGCTGTGCGAGTCGAACATGTCCCCCGGCTTGTCATAGCGGTCGGAGACGATCGGGCGGATGTAGCGGGTGTGCGCCTCCCGCAGGTACGCGGCCAGCTTGTTCTGGAGGTTGACCGCCGCCTCGTCGTCGCCCCTGGCGTGGCGAAAATACAGGTAGTCCGAGTAGGTGCCGAAACTCTCGTTCACCCAGGCCTGGCCCCAGCTGCGGAGAGTGATGAGATCGCCCCACCACTGGTGGGCCAGCTCGTGGGAGACGATGCCGATCGCCGGGAAATCGGGCTCGTCCTCCTCCGAGACCATGATCCGCGAGGTCATGGCCGTCGCCGACGTGCTCTCGGCGCCGCCGCCGAGGGGAACCGAGATCTGGTCGTACTTCTGCCAGGGGTAATCGAAATCGAAGATTTTGCTGAAGAAGGCGATCATCTCGGAGGTCTTCCCGTAGGTCGGGCGGGCCTTGGCCTCGTCCCCCGGATAGACCCAATAGTTCACAGGCATGTTCCGGTAGGAGTCCCGAACGACGACGTAGGGGGCGGCGGCCAGGAAGATGAGGTAGGTCGAGTGGGGGAGTTCCTGGGACCAGTGGTAGGTGACCGTCCCCGCCGCGGCGTCCTCGAAGACGCCGACGAGCCGGCCGTTGGACGCGACCTTGAGACCGGACTTGACCGTGGCCACGATCTCGCTGGTGGCCTTGTCGTTCGGATAGTCGAAGCAGGGGAACCAATGGTGGACGTTGTCGGGCCAGGAGTCCGACCAGACCATCAGGGGATTGTCGGGGGACCGGTCGACGAACCTGAGACCTTTCTGCGGCTCCCGGCCGCTGTACCCGCAGGTGAAGGTCAGGATCTCGCCGAACTTCGCCGGCCGGGCGAGGAAGACCTTCAGCTCCTTGTCCGACTGCTCGAACCTCAGGGGCGTCCCATATTCGTCGATGACCGAAGTGACCGCGAACTCCTCGGCATCGAGGACGCAGCTCTCGAGGCCCTCCACGAACGAGGACGCGGTGATGGTGGCCGCCCCCGCGAACGATTTCCGATCGAGGTCGAGCCCGATCTTGACCAGGTAGTGGAGCGCGTCGTAGCTCCGGCTGCGTTCGGACTGGAGCGGTTTCTTGGAAAAGTCGACCGTCTGGCCGGGCAAGGCCTGGACGAGCGCGAGGCTGACGACGGCGATGGCTGCGAGCGTTCTTCTCATGTCCGTTCTCTCCTTAGATAAGCGCTTTTTTCCGGAGGGTTTGGAGGATCCCTTCCTCCTTCATCAGGGCTTCGATCTCGGCGGCCGTCCGGGGGAGCCCGGAGGACAGGTTCTCGAAGCCGCTCTCGGTGACGGCGATCGTGTCCTCGATCCGGATCCCGATCTCCTCTTCCAGGCGGAACAGCTGGATGTCGCAGGCGAAGACCATCCCCGGCGCCAGGACCTCGTCCGGGCCGGCGAACCGGCCGGTGACGTCGTGGGTGGCCAGGCCGATCATGTGGTTGTAGCCGCCGTAGCGGACGATCCCGGCGAAATCCCTGGCATAAGCGTCCAGGCCCTTCTTTTTAATCGCCGCCGCGACCTTCTCGCCGACCTGCTTGAACGAGATCCCCGGGCGGTAGCTCTTCAGGCAGGCGCCATGAACGGCCAGGGCGATCTCATAAAGCTCTTTCTGGCGGGCGGAGAAAGTCCCGGAGGCCGGGAACGAGGTCGAGATGTCGACGTGATAATCGGCAAGATCGGGGCCGGCGTCGAGGATGACGAAATCGCCCGACTTCAGGACGCGGTCGTAGGCGTGGTAGTGACCGTAGGCGTGGTTCTTCCCCGACATGATGATCGGGCTGTAGGCCTGGCCCGCCGCGCCCTCGAGGCCGCAGGCGAACTCGAACACGGCGGCCAGCGACTTCTCCGTCACGCCGGGCCGCGTCGATCGGATCAGGGCCCGGTGGGCCTTGACGCCGGCGGCGGCGGCCCGGCGGAGGACTCCGATCTCCGCGGCCGACTTGATCTTGCGCAACTCCCAGACCAGGGCCGAGCAATCCTTGACCTCGACCTGGGGAAAGCGGTCGCGGAGCTGCCGCACGAACTGGAGCTCGCGGGTCAGACGCCCGTCCCAGGCGTTCAGGGTCATCGTTCGCTGGAGGGAGTTGAACTTCTCGTTGGAGTTTTCGGGGCCGAGCTCCTCGGGCCTGAACATGGTGTAGAGGGTCTTGGTGCGCTGGCAAAGGCCGGCCAGAAAGGGCCCGAGCTGGTCGGCCGGGAGGACCCGCTCGACCCCGGTGAAGGCCTTGGGGTCCCGGACGAAATCGCGGGGGATGCCCTCGGCCTCGGCGTCCTTTTCCGTCATCGTGAAGAACAGGACGCTCTCCTTCCTGAGAGCGTCGACGACGAGACAGGCGTTCGGGACGGGGGCCCCGGCGAGATACGCGAAATCGTGGCCCTGCCGGAAGGCGGCGTCCGAGGCGGGCGCCGAGGCGCCCAGGATGACGGCCGCGCCGTCGGGGATCTTCTCCATGAATCGGGCGCGCCGGGCGGCGTACTCGCCGGCCTCGAAGGTCAGCCCGGCCGTCAGGGGGCCGGCCAGCGCCAGCCAACCGGCCGCCCAACCGGCTAATAGCAGCCGCCGCCGTTTCATCGGGACGCCGCTTTCCCGGTCCCGTCGGCCGGAGCGATAGAGATGCGGACAGGCGACGTCCATTCGCCCCGGATCCAGAGGACCAGGTCGTCGCCTTCAAGCCCGGGGATCAAGCCGGCCCGGACGTCCTTGCCGGCCGCGGCGGTCCGTCCCCCGATCTCGACGCGGGGGATGGCCTCGTCCCAGCGCCGGACCCGGAGGACCGGATTGACGACGGGCGACTCCGCGGACGCTTTGAGCGTGACCGTGATCCGGTCCGGGCCGGCCGGCCCGGTCCGGGCCAGGACGAAGGCCCGTTCGGCGGGATCGAATCCTTCGCCGCGGAAGCCCTCGCCGTCAACGTCCAGGCGGGGCGGCGACAGCCAGGACTTGGCCAGGGGGACGAGGGCTTCGGCCGGCTTGTCGGTCAGGCCGTTCAGCATGAGCATGGTCACGCCGTCCGCCGTCTCCTGGTAGGGCCGCCAGGATTGGATGTGGGCCAGGGAGCTGTGGGAAACCCGGTCGGGAGCAAGGGCCCAGCGGCCGTTCGAACGGATCTGCTGCGAGACGGGCCAATGGTTCCACCACGGGAAGATCGATCGTTCCCGGATGATCTCTCCGGCGTAGCAGTCAATGGCCACGTTCCTTGGGTCGACGATGACATAGGGGCTGTATCTGGCCTTCAGGTTGACCCTGAGGATGTTGCCGCCGGGCGGCTGGGCGAGCCAGCGATGGCCGCCGGTATCCAGGTCGCTGATCCGATGGAGCACGGCCAGCGTTTCTGCGTCGAAACCGGCCTTGCCGCCGGGCGGCCCGTCGGCCCAGGAGTAGGTGTGGGCCTCGCCTTTCATGTTGGCCAGCGTCAGGGCCTCGGTCCGGATGTTGTCCTCGGGGCGCGTGCCGGGGGGGTTGATGATGATGGCCTCATGGTACTGCCGGAAGTTATTCCATTCCCGGCCTTCGGCCGGATCGAGGCGCGGCTTGGACGACCAGACCTTGATCTTGCGGACGCAGGAGCCGTCGGGGTAGACGGTGTAGGTCTCCTCGACCCAGTCCCCCCAGCCCGTCAGCGGGTCGATGTTGACGAGGTCGTAGTTGACGCTGACCGGGGCGTAACGCCAGAGAACGACGACCCGGGCCTGGCTGCTTTCCAGGATCCGGGCGTGCGAGTACCTGGCCTGTTTGTCGGCCATGGGCTCCGTGCTCGTCGGCATATCCGGCGTCTGCATTTCGTAGAACTCGTTGGTGTACCAGATGCCGTTCTCCGTGACCCAGGCGGGAATGTAGCTTGTGCCGCGCCAGAAGACGAGCCGGTTGGGGCTCTCGTCGAAGCGGACCACCACGTCGGCGGCGTCACCGACGCGCCATGGATTCTCCCATTCCTCGGCGTAGCGGAGCCGGGCGTAGTAGGCCCCGAACCGGCCCGGGCCTTTTGGCCCGGCGGGCAGGGCCGGAGGCCTGAGGGGCGGCGGCCCGGACGGCCTCAGGCGTGACGATGCCGCCCCGGCCTCGGCCTGGCTGAGGGCGGTGTCGTAGATCCGGAGCTCATCGATGATCCCGTCGAAGGAAAAGGCCACCGGGGCGACGACGCGGACCTCCTCGCTGAGCCCCAGGGGCGTTTGGTTGCGGCCGATCCAAACATCGGCTTCTGGGGAGAACTGCGGCGATCCGGCCGTCGCTTTCCCGCCGACGAGCTTTCCGTTGAGATAAAGCCTGAAGCCGACGGCCGGGTCGAACGTGCCGAGCAGATGGTTCCAGGAGTAAAGGGGGAGACGGGCATCCGAACGGCATTCCTGCCAGTGGCCGTCGACGGCGACATGAAGCCCGAACCGCCCCTCCGGGTCGATCCCGAAAAAGTATCCGGCTTGGCGGGCCTTCTCCTGATTGACGACGGCGCACCAGGTCCAGGGATAGGTTTGGAGGGCGACCCAGGCTTCAACCGAAAAGGCGCCGCCGAGGCGCGGCCCTCTCCCCGCGGCCCGGATCAGGACCGTGGTCTGGCCGTCGAAACGGAGACCGTCGCCTTCCGCGCCGGCGACGAACTTATGAAAGCCACGGATCTCGTCGGCTGCCGCGTCCCGGTTGAACGGCCAGGATGCGACCGGCTGCCGCTCCGCCGGGTAGGCGGTCCCCGCGAGAAGGGCGCACAGGATAAGGATCGCGTATTTCCGCATCTTTCCTCCATTAATTACATAGGAAACCAAAGTACCATGAACACGGCCCTTATTCAATGGCTAATTCGTTCCCCCCTGACCCCTGCTAAAGTGGAGTTTAATTATTAAATTAATTGACAATTCGATGTCTCTGGAGGAATAATCAAATCTTAATAATATAGTATTCTAAAGTGCCTGGGCCTGAGCCGACCGCAGCCTTGCCCCGGGAAAAGGAGAACGATGAAGATCTCAAAGCCGACCCTCATCATCCCCGCCCTTCTGTCCCTCCTGCTGGCCGGGCTGAGCCTGCCGGCGAGCGGCCCCCAGGAATCCCGGCCGGGCCAGGTCGTTCTCGGCGACCAAGGCTTGCATGGCTACATCAGCTTCGATGCGACCCGGCCGCCCGCCCGGTCCGCGTACAGCGCGGGCATGGGCTTTTATGCGGCGGTCTGGCCGCTCGTCGGCGAGCCTCTCGCCCAGTTCCAGATCGGCCTGCCGAGCGCCTGGATCACGCCGGACAACTCCGACAACAAGGAGACGCCGCTCGCTCCCGTGGGGACCCTGGCCCGGGACCATTGGCCCGATCGCGGGCCGACCTATGGATCCGTTTTTCAGACGGTCGAAGGCGGGCTGGGGTATTGGGCCGGCAACCACTTCCGGTACGGCCCGCCCAAGTTCAGCATGAACGCGACGCCGCAGTGCTATGACTATGAGGTCGGATCGCCGGGCTGGTCCTTTTTCTATGACAATGAGGCTCTGCCGGACGAGCGGCTGGGCATCGCCCAGCTCAGCAACAGGCTGCTCATCCCGCCGGACGCCCTGCCTTTCCAGGGGAATCCCAACGGCGAGTTCCTGGGCTACTCGTACATGGCTCTGCCGTTCACCGAACCGGTTGCCGGCGAGCCGCCCACCGGCGATCAGGCCTGGACGTGCTTCCTGAGCGCGGCCAATTTCAAAGGGCCGATCGCCTATTACATTCCCGAAACCTGGAGCAAGATCGGCAAGCTGTTCAATTATCCCTTCATCTACGGCCGGGGGCTCGATTCCCGGCCGGGGATCATGGGCGGCGGGGCCATGGAGATCAATACCGTCCCCTGTTTCCAGTCGAAGGACGCCGCGGGCAACATCTATTCGAAGCTGCCGGATATCCGGTTCCCGGTCGACGAGAAGGGCCGGACCCTGCTCGTTCAGGACGTGACTTACTATTCCAAGGCGGCCCTCTATGACGCCTTCAAAGCCTGGCGCGACGGCGGGCCGGCCTGCTCCGGCGCGTTCGACCGGAAAGGCGCCTGGAAGTCCACCCTGACGACCAGGACGACTCGCTTCGATCAGGCGGGCAAGAAGATCAGGGGCGTGGAAAAGATATTCGACACCAGGATCTTCGAAGGCAACGTCTGGGGTCTCGAATGGTTCGACGGGACGAAGAGCGCCATGGGCCATTTCCCCGCATACTTCCGGCATGTCGGCGAGGAGCGGGAAGTTGTCGCTGCCGCGAACGTGCCCGCCGAAACGCGCCTCCGGAGCCAGGAGTTCGGGCTGGCCGAGCCAGGACCGCCGTACACGTCTCCGGCCGGAGGAGCCTGGGGCAAGCCGGGCCCGGCCAGGGGACCCTTCCGGGTCAAGCTGTCCGACGGATCGCTCGTGACCTACTCCTGGTATCGCTTCGTCGACCAGCCGTCCTTCCAGCAATATGCCTGGAGCGAGGAAAAGAAGGCGAAGCTGCAGGCTTTCGTCGAGAAGATCCATGCGGCCTGGACGATCGACAGGGATTACATGGCGCCGCTCCGCTTCGGCAAGCTGGCCACGCTCGATCCGGCCCTGCTCGTGACGCCGCCCGAAGGGCTGGAAGTCGGGTATGTGCCCATCGTCATGAGGCAGGAGGCGGCTCCCGTTCCGGCCTCCGTCCCGGGGAATTGACGATAAGCTCCATGTCGTCGGAGCAGGACGCAAGGCCGGTCCGTCCGAGGCAGGAAAAACGAGGGCTTGGAATACGGGTGGAAAAAGCGCAAAATATCGAATATCGTTGAATTATTCGTCCGGTGCGAGGGGCCTAGGCCCGGGGGAGGTCTTGCATGGACGTCCAGCGCCTTCGTTTCTCCGCGATGTTCGCGGCCCTGACGCTCTCGATACTCGGTCTTGCGGCCTCGGCCGGGCCCCAGGACGCCGTCCCTTCGCCCGTGACCGTCGCCGTCCGCGTCCGCGACGCCGGGCGGTTCGTCGCCGGCCTGACCCTGTCGGATTTCGAGATCTCCGAGGACGGCGTCCCCCAGCGGCTCCAGGCCCTCTACCAGGTCGACAAGAACGCGATCGTCCGGGAGGAAGGGGAGGCGGCCGCCGTCCGCCCCGCCGTGGCCCGGCGGTTCCACCTGCTCTTCCAGATGTACGACTACGATCCCAAGATCTCCCAGGCCCTGGACTATTTCTTCAGCAGCGTCCTCCTGCCCGGGGATTCCCTGGAGATCTACACGCCCGTGAACAGCTACCAGCTGACGGCCCAGGCCTTCGCCCGGAAGCCGAAAGACGTGCTGGCCAGGGAGACCAAGGACCTGGTCCGCAAGGACATCAACAAGGGCAACTTCGTCTACAAGGGCCTGCTCAAGGACCTTCGCCGCCTCGTCCAGGGCATCCAGCGCTCGAATCCGATGATCGTTCCCGGCGACGACGCCGAGGGGGGCATGGTCTCCGCCTTCTCCATGGAGCAGATCATGGACCAGTACCGGGACTCCCTGGCCAAGCTGGAGGCCCTGCAGAGGCTGGACCCGGACAAGATCGTCGGGTTCGCGCAGGCGATGAAGAAGCAGCCGGGAAGGAAGGTCCTCATCCTCTTCTACCAGCAGGAGTACCGGCCCGAGCTCAACCCCCGGGAGCTCAACACCCTCATCGACAACAACCAGGACAACCAGAGCATCCTGGCCGACCTCCATGAGCTCTTCCAGGTCCATCACCGGGCCATCCCGATGGACGTGGATAGGATCGCCCAGGCGTATTGCGACTCCGGGGCCGACGTCGGCTTCCTCTTCATGAGGCGGACCCCGGAGAAGTTCGGCGGGGTGACCATGCGGGAGGAATCCGAGGACGTTTTCAAGCTCTTCTTCCGCATCGCCGAGGCCACGGGCGGCTTCGCCGGGACCACGCAGAACCCGCAGGCCGAGCTCAAGGGCGCGGTCGAGGCGATGGAAGCCTGCTACCTGCTCGCCTATACGCCGGGCCCGGCCGCGAAGGCCGGGTCGTTCAGGAGGATCGCCGTGGCGATCAAGGGGAAGCCCTTCAGGATCTCGTGCGGCCAGGGCTATTTCGCCCGCTAAGCCGCCCCTCCGCCGTCCCGCCGATATATTCAATTATTCGTAGAAAATCCATAATTTTGAATATTGTTCTCCAAACTTGCGTGTTCGTCAACGCAGGCAATCGACAGATATTCCATATTTTAGCCCGATGACGGCAGCCTTCCGCCTCCCTGGCATGCTTATTGCACCAACCGGTGGCAACTCAAGCAGAAAAGAGGTGAGAATGAAGGGGAATTCTCTCCTAAAAATCGGTACAGGCAGGAGTGGGCCGCCACTCCAGGGTTAGGAAAGCACCCAACAAATCTAGGAGGGAAATTGAAGAAGAGTCTGGTATTGCTTTCCGTTCTTTTCCTTTCCGTGGCCGCCATGGCCCAGGTGCGCACCGGCACCATCTACGGCACGGTCACCGACGCCCAGGGCTCGCCTTTGCCCGGCGTCGCCGTGACCCTGACATCGTCCTACGGCGCGCCGTTCACCATGGTCACCGACGATCTGGGCAAGTACAGGTTCCCGGCCCTGGTGCCGAGCTCCTCGTACGTCCTGACGGCCGAGCTTCAGGGATTCAAGAAGCAGGAAAGGACGGGTATCGTCGTCGTCCTCGGCCAGCAGTCGAAGATCGACCTGGTCATGGAACAGGGCACGCTCGAGGAACAGGTGACCGTCGTCGCCGTTACGCCGACGGTCGACGCCAAGAAGACCGCGGTCAGCAAGAACGTCACCCAGGAGATCCTGCAGGGGCTGCCAACGTCCCGTGATCCCTGGAACGTCATGCAGATGGCGCCTTCCATCATCATGGACCGCGAGAACGTCGGCGGCAGCGAGTCCGGCCAGCAGGCCAGCTACGTGGCCAAGGGCGACTCGAGCGCCGGCGGGAACAACGTCTGGTCGGTCGACGGCGTCGTCGTCACCGACCCGGCGGCCATCGGCGCTTCCCCGATCTACTGGGACTTCGACTCGTTCGAGGAAATGAATGTCATCACCGGCGGCGCGGACGTCACCGTGCAGACGGGCGGCATCGCCCTGAACATGGTCACCCGCCGCGGCGGCAACAAGGTCAGCTTCGGAGGCCGCTTCTATCTCACCGACGGCCAGTTCCAGGCGAAATATTCCGCCGAGAAGCTGGCGGAAAAGGGCGTCTCCGGCTACAACAAGATCAATCAGATCAAGGATTTCGGCTTCAACGTCGGCGGCCCTGTCATCAAGGACAAGGCCTGGCTCTGGGGCTCCTACGGCGTCCAGGACATCAACTCCCTGGCCATCACCGGCGCCCCGGTCAAGCCGATCATCACCGACTATAACTTCAAACTGAACCTGCAGGTCATCCCCTCGAACCGCTTCGAGGCGCTGTACATCGCCGGGGCCAAGCAGTTCATCGGGCGGTCCATCTCCCAGTCGTTCCCCGAAGGCTACGACCAGGACAGCCCCTACCACTTCGGCGACCCGGTCCTCAAGCTCCAGGACGAGCAGATGATCGGCAACGACCTGCTGATCTCGGGCAAGTTCGCCTGGATGGACGCGTCGTTCCAGCTGATCCCGCACAGCGATCCCGACCAGACGAAGCTCATGCAGTATGACGCGACCAACGACATCACCTACGACAATCGCTACTACATCACTGGCCGGCCGATGTACGACTACAACCTGGCCGTGCAGTACTACAACGACAAGCTGTTCGGCGTCAGCCACGAGATCAAGCTGGGCGTCGAGTACTCGACCCGGCGGGTCACGACCGACTCCACCGCCCCGGGGAACATCACCCGGGAGTACAACCTGAACTGGGCGGATGTCGACCCGGCCGGCGAGGGCAACCCGCAGTTCACGCCGGACATGGAACACTGGTACATCTATTCCCAGTACAACCTGGACTACAGCGTCAAGCAGATGACGGCCTTCCTCCAGGATACGATCACGGCCGGCCGCTTCAATATCATGCTGGGCGCGCGCTACGACCACCAGGTGCCCATCGTCAACGAGGCCATTTCGGCCACCGTCACCGACCACCCGAACTGGACGACCTACTTCGCCTCCGACACGGCCGCGGCCCTGAAGAGCTTCATGCCCGGGACCGTCCAGCCCTACACCAAGCCCGACTACCGCTGGAACGTCTTCTCGCCCCGCCTGGGCATCACCTACGACCTCTTCGGCACCGGCAAGACCATCCTCAAGCTGAGCGGCTCGATGTACGGCGACTTCATGGGCACGGGCTCCTCGTCCTATCTCTTCACCGGTTACGGCGTGTACTGGGCCTACATGGGCTGGTACTGGCTGGACGGTTTCGAGGGCTGGGACGGGAACACCCCCATCATCGGCGCGAGGGACGGCCGGCAGCAGATGGGCGAGATGATGGTTCCCGATCCATCGACCTACGGTTACACGCCCCTGTTCGTGGACGGCGCCGTCAATCCGGCCATCGCCGACCCCTACGGCGCTTTCAACGGCTCCAATTGGTGGGGCTTCACCCCTTACAGCTCGACGCCCGGCGCCACGAACTTCACCGTGGATTCGAACGCCACGTCCAGCCGGACCTATGAAGCCCTGTTCACGATCGACCACGAGCTCCTGGCGGACTTCAGCGTCGGCTTGAACGCCACCTACAGGAAGTACAATCACTTCAGCTGGGATCCCGCCTACTACACGGACGGCGCTTACGGGGATTATCGGATCGATGGTCAGAGCGTCATCCTGGATTACAACGCCTACGAGGTCGCCGGGACGATCCCGACCACGATCGAGCTCCCGGACGAAACGACCATCAGCACGGGCGAGGCCGGCGGGAAGAGCTACTACCTGCGGAGCCCCGGCTACGGCTACACCCCCTACCAGCGCCACATGCTCAACACGAACTACGAGACGTTCTGGGGCGTCGACCTGGTCTTCAACAAGCGGCTGTCCAACAAGTGGATGATGGACGGCTCGATCTCCTACATGGACCAGAAATACCATTACGGCAACGGCTACCAGAACCCGACCAACCTCTGGGCCCTCGACGGCAAGGTCTATGCCCCCAACGTCGGCGGCGCCTCGGGCAAGATCAACCAGTACATCTTCTCCCACTGGATGCTCAAGCTCGAAGGCCTGTACCAGCTGCCCATGGACTTCAACGTGTCCTTCACCTTCAACGCCCGGGCCGGCCATCTCATCCCCCACTACATCAACAGCTTCGTCAACCGCCAGTGGACCAACCCCTACGGCCGCAGCACCAGCGTCTACCTGGACACCTTCGGCACCGAGAAGCTCCCGAACTTCTACCAGCTGAACTTCCGCGTCGAGAAGCTGATCAAGCTCGGCGACACGGGCAAGATCTACCTCATGGCGGACATCTTCAACGTGTTCAACAGCTCCATCATCAACCGGCGCTACGACCGGCGTGAGGGCGACTACTACATCAACGCCGACAGCAGCACCACCTTCTCCGCTTACGCCAACAACTACAGGGTGAACGAGTTGCTGAACCCCCGCATCATGCGGCTCGGCATCCGGTTCCAGTTCTAAGCGGAGTTCGCGCAGAAGCAGATGCTCAAAGCCCCTCCCCCCCCGCGGGGGAGGGGCTTTTCTCTCCCGGAAAGTGATAGAATGAACGGCGATGCCCCGAGGAGCGAGCGGCCCATGAGTCGTCCGGGGAGCCGCGGCCCGGCCCGGCCGGCCCTGGCCGCCGGTCTGGCGCTGGCCGCGTTCCTGCAGCTGGCCGCGGCCCCGGCCCGGCCGAACCTGCTCCTCGTCACCGTCGATACGCTGCGGCCGGACCGGCTGGGCTGCTACGGCTCGTCCCATCTCCAGACCCCGGCCATCGACCGGCTGGCCGCCTCCGGCGTTCTCTTCGCCCGGGCCTTCGCCCACGCCCCGCTGACGCTCCCGTCCCACGCCTCGATCCTCCTGGGGACGACCCCGCTTTCCCACGGCGTCCATGACAACGGCAACTTCCGGGTCCCCGACGGACTCCCCGGACTGGCCGGGCATCTGAAGGACCGGGGCTACGCGACGGGCGCCTTCATCGGCGCCTTCCCGCTGGACGCCCGCTTCGGCCTGGACCGCGGCTTCGACGTCTACGACCAGAGCTATGGGTCCGGCACCGGCCTGGATTTCCAGTTCGTCGAACGCCGGGCCGAGGCCGTGGTGGCCGCCGCCCTGGCCTGGCTCGAGGGGCGGGCCGGGCCCTGGTTCGCCTGGATCCATGTCTTCGACCCCCACCAGCCCTACGCCCCGCCCGCGCCGTTCGCGGACAGGCACAAGGACGATCCGTACAGCGGCGAGGTGGCCTACGTCGACGCTTCGCTGGCCGGGCTCTTCGCTTTCCTCGACGACTCGCGGCAGGCCGCCTCGACCGTCGTCGTCCTGACCGGCGACCACGGCCAGTCGCTCGGCGAGCACGGCGAGACGACCCACGGCTATTTCGCCTACAACGCGACGCTCTGGGTGCCGCTCATCATCGCCGGGCCGGGCGTCAGGCCGGGCCGCGTCGAAGCGAACGTCTGTCACATCGATATCTTCCCGACCGTGTGCGACCTC
Organism: Acidobacteriota bacterium; assembly: GCA_022711665.1. Classification (GTDB taxonomy): domain Bacteria; phylum Acidobacteriota; class Aminicenantia; order Aminicenantales; family Saccharicenantaceae; genus RBG-16-66-30. The sequence continues at coordinate 229,594 of JAKLEN010000003.1, forward strand.
CTCGGCCTGCCCCGGCCGTCCTTTCTCCAGGGCCTCTCGCTCCGCCCGGCGATGCAGGGCCGGGAGGCGGCGGCCCTGGCGGCCCGGCCGATCTACTTCGAATCGCTCTACGCCTACTACCGGCGCGGCTGGGCGCCGCTGCGGGGCTTCATCGAGGGCCGGCGGAAGTTCATCGATCTGCCCTTGCCGGAGGTCTACGACATCGGAGAGGATTTCGCCGAGGCCAGGAACCTGGCCGGCCCGGACGCGGCCGCGGAGCGGGCCAGGCTGGCGCGCCTGGTCGCGGCCGGGGCCGGGACGGAGGCCGCCGCTAAGCCCCAGCTGGGCGCGGCCGCCCGGGAAAAGCTCCAGAGCCTGGGCTATGTCGGCGGCTACCGGCCGCCGGCCAAGGTCGACTTCGGGCCGGAGGACGACCTCAAGACGCTCCTCCCGTTCAACAGGAAGTTCGAGCAGGCCCAGGACCTCTACTTCCGCGGCCAGGTCGAGCCGAGCATCTCGCTCCTCCGCGAGCTCGTCCGGGACCGCCCCGATTTCGACAATCCCTATCTCTTCCTTGTGACCGTCTACGAGAAGGCGGGCCGGCTGGCCGAGGCGGAGGCCATCTTGAAAAAGGGCGCCGCGGCCAATCCCCGCAACTACAAGCTGGCCATCGAGCGCGGCATCGTCCTGGCGGAGATGGGGCGGAACGACGAGGCCGTGGCCGTGCTCGACCGGGCCGCGGCCATCATCGATTGGGACCCGGAGCTCTGGAACTACCTGGGCGTGGCCTATTGGAACAAGGGGGACCTCGACCGGGCCATGGAGGCCTACGAGCGGGCCCTGGCGCTCGACCCCCGTTATGCCGCCGTGCTCTCCAACCTGGGCACGGCCCAGGCGGCGCTGTCCATGCGGACCAAGGACGCGGCCCTGCTCCGCCGGGCCATGGACTCCTTCAAGCGGGCCCTCGAGGCCGATCCGCGGGACGCCTCCGCCTACAATGGACTGGGCGCCGCCTACCGCCTGCTGGGGGACGTGGAGGCCGCCATCTCGTGCTTCGAGCAGGCCCTGGCCCTCGAGCCCGGGCACATGCAGGCCCTTTACAACCTGGGCACGGCCTGCTTAGACAAGGGCGACAAGGCCGGGGCCCTGGCCCGGCTCGCCGAGTACAAGGAGCGCTACGGCAAGACCCTGCCGGACAAGGACAAGGCCGCCCTGGACGCCCTGATGGAGCGGTGCCGGTAGGACTTTAACACGCGTCGATCCCTATGCTAAGATATCGCGACAGCGCGTCATCCGGAGGACCGATATGAAAAAAGCCCTCATGATCGCCCTCTGCATCCTCACGGCCGCCATGGCCCTGCCCGCCCAGGAATGGAAGGGGCAGGGACGGATCCCCGGCATCGTCGTCGACGAACAGGGCCAGCCCGTCGAGGGGGTCCGGGTCAAGCTCTTCTGCCCGAAGTTCGAGGGGGGCTTCGAGACGAAGACGGGCAAGGACGGCAAATGGCTCGGCGCCTGGATGCGCAGCGGGCTGTGGAACATCGATTTCGACAAGATCGGCTATTCACCCGTTCATAAATCGCTGCAGATGAACCAGTTCGAGAAGTACAAGGAGATGACGGTGGTCATGCGCAAGATCGAGGGCCTGGTCGTCAACGACGACATGAAGAAGGACCTCACGGCCGCCAACGATCTCTACGACAAGAAAGATTACGCCGCGGCCATCGAGGCCTACAAGGCCTTCCTGGCCAAGTTCCCCGACGCCTACTTCGTCTGGCGGAATATCGGCAACAGCTACTTCGTCCAGGAGAAGTACGACGAGGCCGAGACGGCCTATAAGGAGGTCCTGGCCAGGGACCCGAACGACGCCGAGGCCGCGATCAGCATCGGCAACTGCCGCTCCAACAGCGGCGACACCGACGGGGCCCTGGAATGGTACGGCAAGGTTTCCCTGGACAAGATCAACGACGCCAACCTCCTTTATTCCGTCGGCCTGACCTATTTCAAGACGCAGAAGCTGGCCGAGGCCGCGGCCTGTTTCGAGAAGGCGGTCGGGCTCGACGGGAGCCAGACCGACGCGCTCTATCAGCTCGGCATCACCTACACGGCCCTGCAGGAGAAGGCCAAGGCCATCGCCACGTTCGAGAAATATCTCCAGGCCGACCCCGACTCGGAACGGTCCGCGCAGGTCCGGAGTTACCTGGATTATCTCAAGAAATAGCGGATTCGAGGCCATGAGCAAACGCATCCCCATGCTGGTTCCGATCCTGGCCCTGGCCCTGGGATTGGCTCGGGCCGTGCCGGCGCCGGCCGCGGCCCGCCAGGAGCCGCCCCGTCCCAAGGCCGAGAAGGCCCGGCCGGCGAGAGACGGCCGGGACCTCGACCCGATCTACCAGGAGTTCCTCAAGCTCACGGCCTACGTCATCAGTCCCAAGGAGCGGGAGGTCTTCGGCCAGCTGCCGGACAACCGCGACCGGGACATCTTCATCGCCGATTTCTGGAAGATCCGCGACCCCACCCCGGGCACGCCGGAGAACGAGTACAAGGACGAGATCGAGAAGCGGTTCGCCCACGTCAACAAGTATTTCGGCGCCGGCCGCCCCGGCTGGATGACCGACCGCGGCCGGGTCTGGATGATCCTGGGGGAGCCCCGGAGCTACGACCGTTTCCCGGGGACGACGGGCATCATCCCCTGCGAGGTCTGGTATTATTACACCGACGGGACGAAGGACCTGCCGACGCACTTCGGGCTGATCTTCTTCCAGAAGAGGGGCTTCGGCGAGATGAAGCTCTACGACCCGTTCGTCGATGGGCCGAAGTCGCTGCTGGAACCCCTGGCCAGCCTGCGGAACATCGACCGGGACGACTACGAGGAGATCTACAAGACCATCCGGGACTTCGCCCCGACCCTGGCCGCGATGGCCATCTCGCTGATCCCCGGCGAGTACAGCTACGGCTTCCAGCCCACGGCCCGGAACACGGAGCTCCTGGCCAGCATAACCGAATACGCCTACAAGGGGCTCAACCCGACCTATGCCACGCATTTCTTCGATTTCAAGGGGCTGGTCAGCACCGAGTACATGACCAACTACGTCGAGAACGAGGGGCTGGCCGCGGTCATCCGCGACCCCGGCCTGGACCTGCCCTTCGTCCATTTCAGCGTCGTGCCGCTGAAGCTGTCGGTCGACTACTACGAGCCCAAGGACCAGTACTTCGCCAACTTCAAGGTCGACGTCAGCCTGCGCCGCGACGAGGCCATCGTCTTCCAGAACTCCAAGGAGTACGCCCTCTATTTCGCCGCCGCCGACATGGAGCGCGTCCGCCAGAACGGCGTCGCCCTGGAGGACGCCTTCCCGGTCTGCGAGGGGACGTACAAGCTGACCGTGCTCGTCCAGAATTCCGTGGCCAAGGAGTTCACGGTCCTGGAGCGCACGATCACGGTGCCCCGGGCCGGCGGCGCGCCGGCCCTCAACGGCCCGTTCCTCGGCTACCAGCTGAAGGCCTTCCCGGCCGACGTCCTGATCCCCTTCAAGACCGGCGAGCGCAAGCTCGTCGTCGATCCCAAGATGAGCTACGGCTCGTCCGACGAGCTCGACGTCCTCGTCTCGGTCACGGATCTCCCGCGGGACCTCTGGCAGACCGGGACGGTCGAGCTGAGCCTGAAAGGCCAGTCCGGCGCCCAGGCCCTGCGGACCGTGTCGCTGCGGCTGGCCGACCAGCCCTATCATCCGGTCGTCAGCCTGACCCCGAACCTGTCCACGGCGGGCTTGCCGCCGGACTATTATGAGCTGACCGTCCGCCTGCTCGGGCCGGAGAAGAGCGTCCTCGACGAGAAGACGGCCCCGTTCGTCCTGTCGTCCGTGCCGGCGCTGGCCCACCCGATCGCCAACTCGCGCGGCTTTTCCCTGGCCAACGAGTTCTACATCTACTACCAGCTGGCCCGCCAGTACGACAAGCTCGGCGTCTTCGACAAGGCGGACGCCTTTTTCGCCAAAGGCCTGGCCAGGAACCCGGGCTACAAGGAAGGCGTCAGCGATTATGCCAGGTTCCTGGTCAAGGCGGGCGGGTTCGACCGGGCCCTGACCGTGGTCGAGGGGCTGGCCGGGGTGGAGAAGGGCCGCTTCGACTACCACCTGGTCCGGGGACTGGCCCTGCTCGGACTGGCGCGCTATGACGCCGCCGTGACCGACCTGCTCGAGGCCAACAAGATCTACGACAGCGACACGTCCGTGCTCAACGCCCTGGGTACGGGCTTCCTGAAGCTGGGACAGAAAGACCGGGCCCTGGCGGCCTACCAGGCCTCGCTGAAGGTGAACGGCGACCAGGCCGCCATCCGGAAGATCGCCGCCGACCTGGAAAAGAAGTAAAGGCCGGTCAGAGAACGACTTTCCGCCCCGCCTTGCGGAGCGCGTATTGCTCCGCGATCCAGGCGTAGGTCCGGGCCAGCCCGTCGCGCAGCGGCGTCGATGGCTCCCAGCCCAGGACCCGGCGGATCATCGTGTTGTCGGAGTTCCGCCCGCCGACGCCGAGCGGCTGCGTCAGGTCGTAGCGGCGCTCGACCTTGCAGCCGGCGATGTCCTCGATGAGGCCGAGCAGGTCGTTGACCGAGACGAGCTCGCACGAACCCAGGTTGATGGGCGTGGCGATGAGCTCGTCGCAATGCATGATCATGTCGATGCCGTTGACGCAGTCTCCGATCCACATGAAGCTGCGGGTCCGGGTGCCGTCGCCCCAGATCTCGACCGCGTAAGTGCCGTTGTCCCGGGCCTCGACGACCTTGCGCGAGAGCGCCGCCGGGGCCTTCTCGCGGCCGCCGTCCCAAGTGCCGTGGGGGCCGTAGACGTTGTGGAAGCGGGCGATGGCCGTCTTGAGGCCGCGCTCGGCCCAGTACTCCTGGCAGACCATCTCGGAGAAGAGCTTCTCCCAGCCGTAGCCGCGCTCGGCATTGGCCGGGTAGGCGTCGGACTCCTTGAGGGCCCGCGAACGGGCGTCCTTCTGGAGGTCGACGTTGTAGGCGCAGGCCGAGGAGGAGAAGAAGTAGCGGTCGGCCCCGGCTTTCTGGGCGGCCTCGATCATGTGGGTGTTGATGAGGACGCTGCGCAGGCATTCGATGCGAAAGCGCTCGATGAAGCCCATGCCGCCCATGTCGGCGGCCAGGTTGTAGACCTCGACCGCCCCGTCGCAGGCCTGGGCGCAATTCTCGGGAGAGCTGACGTCGAGGACGAGGTTCTCGACCCCGGGCGTCCGCTGGTACCATTCGGCCAGGGGCTTTTTGTCGACGGCCCGGATGCGGGCGAAGCCCTTGTCGTGGAAGTAGCGGACGAGCGAGCCGGCGATAAAGCCTCCGGCCCCGGTGACGACGAGGAGGTCGTCCTTCCCGCGGAAATCTTCGATCCGTTTGGGCGTCTTCGCGGCCATGGCCTCTCCTGTTTCCGGGATCCAACGGCGCCGTCGGGCCGCCGGCGGGCGGCCGCCGGCCGCCCAGTATGATTTAGTCGGAGAAGCGGCCGGCGGGGGACGGGTCAGGATCTCCCGGTCAGCTTGATCTCGGTCTTGATCTTTTCCGTCACCGGGATGGTCAGGCCTGCGGCGGCAAGGTCGACGGCGACGTCGGCGGTCGTCTCGTTGACGGCCTTGACGAAGATCCCTTCCTTGACCGCGAAAAACCAGACGGTCTGGCCCTTGTTGGCCCCGGACATGGTCATGTCCATGCCGCCCTGGCTGCCCGAGCCGGAAACCGTTCCCGTGACCTGCGCCGAGATCCGGGCGCATTCCAGGCCGTCGACGGTCTCGAAGCCCTCGAGCGTGTGGACATACTGGTTCTCGACATGCATCTTCATCGCGGCGGAGCCCTGGTCGATCTTGTCGCTCGACGGCCAGGTGTCGCCGACCTTGACCGGCTTCCCGAGCAGGTCGGGGAAGAAGGCCTTGAAGTAGGCGGACACGTTCTGGGCCTCGCCGGCCACGCTGTAGGTGACGGCCTCGGCGCCGGCGGAGTCGATCTCCGCGCCGAGCGGCGAGAGCACCATGTCGAACGACTTGCCCTTGGCCTCGGACATGTCGGGGGACATGTCGCCGGTCATGTTCGTGCTGACCGTCATCCGCATGTCATCGATGGTCGCGCCCACGAGCAGATCCCGGCCCTTCGGGCCCTTGGCCCGGAAGGTCATGGCGCTGGCCACGGAGACCTGGCTGTCGACGGCCTGTCCCTGGGCCTCCATCGCCTGGGTCATCTCCTGGCTGTACTGGTAGGTCAGGCTGCGGCCGGCCGGCATCTTGTATTCGAGAACGACGGCCCGGCCGGGCTTGGCCTGGGGCCCGGCGGCGTCCAACGGCCCGGCGGACGCCGCCAGGGCGAAGATGGCGGCGGCCAGGGCCGGCCGCGCGATCGGTCCGATTCTGGCATTCATCGATAAACCTCCTCGGAACATTCGGACGATTCTACCACGGATGGAGCCGTTGTGCCGCTTTCCGCGGCGGGAACGGCGCGGCGGTCACTTCCTGCCGGTCAGCCTGGTCTCGCTTTTGCTCGTCTGGGTCGCGGGGATGGTCATGCCGGCGGCCGGGACGTCGATCGACATCTGGGTCGTCGTCTCGGAGGTCGCCTGGACGTAGATCCCTTCCTTGACGGCGAAGTACCAGACGTCGCGGCCCTTGATGACGCCCGTGAAGCTCAGGTCCATGCCCATCTGGCTGCCGGACCCCGTGAGGGTGCCGGTCACCTGGGTGGCGATCCGGGCGCAGTTCATCCCCTCGACGGTCTCGAACCCCTCGAGCGTGTTGACGTTCTGGACCTCGACCTTGATCTTGATCGGGCCCGCGGTCTCTTCGACCGTGGCGCTCGACGGCCAGGTCTCGCCGACCAGGGCCGGCTTGCCGGAAACGTCGGGGAAGAACGTCTTGAATCCCGAGGCCATGGTGTGGGTTTCACCGGAGATGGTGTAGGTGATGGCCTCGGCCCCGGCCACGTCCACCTCGGAACCGAGCGGCGAGAGGACCATGTCGAAGGACTTGCCCTTGACCGCGCTCATGTCCGGCGACATATCGCCCTGGAGGCTGTTGGCGACGGTCACGGCGGTGCTGTCGATGGTCACGCCGAGCAGGAAGTTCTTATCCTTCAGGCTCTTCGACTTGACGGTGAAAACGCTGGTGCTGGACGTCCGGGTGTCGTTCGACTGGCCCATGATATCCATCACCTGCGATTGTTCCGCCTTGGCCTCGTAGGTCAGGACCCGGCCAGCCGGCATCCGGTACTCGAGGATGTTCCGGGCCGGCTCGGTCTTGACGGCGCAGCCGGCCAGGACGAGGACGACGCCGGCGGCGGCGGCCAGGGCGGACCGGCGGGCGAACGCGTTCTTTTTCATGGGATGGACCTCCTGTTGCTTACTAATACGATTTTAGCATGATCGGGTTCGTCCCCGTCGACAGGCGTGCCGCACCCTGTTGTCACCCTGGAGCGATCATAAGCCGGAGCGGGGGTCAATGTAAAGCCGGGCGGGCCGGCCGGGCCGCGGCCGGTCCTTGGAGATCGCTATGTCTCTCTGCAAGGTTCAGCGCCGGACCGCCGGCAGGATCCGGTCGTAGAAGACGCTGATCGGCTTGTTCATCTCGGGGCGGTCCTTGGCGTCGCCGAGAACGACCACGACCATGTCGTCCTCGGGGACAACGAAGATATACTGTCCGAACCGCCCCCGGGCCGCGTAGATGAACTGACGGCCGTCGCCGCGCGGGTCGGGGGCCAGGATCCACCAGAGGTACCCGTAACCCGACGGCGGCTGGCCGGGAACGGTCAGATCGACGCGCATCTTGAACGACTCGCGGACCCAGTCCTCCGGCACGACCTGGACGTCCCCCCAGCGTCCCTTGTTCAGATAGAGCTGGCCGAGCTTGGCGGCATCTCGGCCGGAGAGGTTGAGGCCGCCCCCCGCGTGCGTGTGCCCTTCGGCGTTCCGGGCCCAGAAGTACTTCTCGATGCCGAGCGGTTTGAAGAGATGCTCCCTCGCGTAATCGGCGGCATGGAGCCCCGTCCGACGCTTGAGAATGGCCGAAAGCAGGATGACGCCGCCGCTGTCGTACTGGAATCCCGTGCCCGGCGCCCGGACCATCGGCCGGTCGAGGTAGAACTTGTCCCAGCCCGTGGCCCGTCGGTTCAGTTGCTCGTGCGGCGAGCCTGCGCCGTTCTCGTTGTAATCGGTCCCGGTCCGCATGGTCAGGATGTCCTCGAGACGCAGGGCGGCCTTGCGCTCGTCCTGGTTGGCGATGTCCTTCATGTCGGGGAAGAAGTCGAGGACCTTCTCGTCGACGCCCTTGAGCTCGCCCCGGCCGATGGCGATGCCGATGAGGGCCGAGGTAAAGCTCTTGGAGACCGACTGGAGCGTGTGCATCCGGGCCGGGCCCCAGCCGCGGAAATTCTCTTCGAGCACGAGACGGCCGTGACGGACGATGACAAGATAATGGATGCGAGGAAGGACCTCGCCGCGCTGGATCTCTCCGACCAGGTCCGCGAGCTTCTGGCCGTCCAGCCCTTGCTCGCCGGGGGTCGAGACCGGCCAATCCCAGGCCGGCGGCGCGGCTTGGGGCGATGCTTGGCGGGCGAACGGCCGGTCCGGCGCGGCGGAGAGAAAGAGGAGCGGCAGGAAGGTCAGAACCAAGATCGGTCCGGCTCTTTTCACGCGGCCTCCGGCGAAAGGCGCGGCAGGGGGGTCCGATCGGTCGAGTGAGCCCCCTGAACGGTCTGGCGCGGCCTGCTATCGCGCCCTCACGGCATCCTTAATATCATAGGACCGGGCCGGGCCTAAGTAAAGCGCGGGGAGGCCGAGCCGGCGCTCCGGACCGGCCTCCCCGCGGAGGGACGGTCAGCGCTTCTTGGCGCCGGCCGCGGCGTGGACCTTTTTGATGAAGGCCCAGACCTCGGGGGCGATCAATTTGTGTTCCTTGTCGATGGCGCCGGAGCTATAGGCCTGGCCGATCCGGGCCTTGAGCTCGGGGTGGCCGCCGTAGGCCTCGTCCAGGAGCGTCTGCCAACGCCGCCCGATGTCCTGGGCCTTGTCGCCGGCCGGGTCGAGACCGAGGTTGGCCTTGACCTCGGCGATGAGCGCCGTCCAGCGGTTCTCGTAAGCGGCCATGTCCTCGGGGGTGTACTTCTTGCCGATCTCGGCGAACTCCTTCATCTCGGCCTCGGTGAAGAACTTTTCGTGCCAGCCTTTCTTGACGTCTTCGCCCATTTGAATGACCTCCATGATCTTGATGAGTTTTTCCTTGTGGATGCGGCCGTCCTTCTCCAGCCGGACCAGGACCTGGTCGATCGCCCGCGAGGCCTCGCGAAGACGCGCGATCTCGTCCCTGACGGCCTCGGCCTGGACCTTGAGGGACTTGAGGGCCTGGTAGCCTTTGCTCGCGAGGAGGCGGCAGATCTCGTCAAGCGAGAAGCCCATGAACTTCAGGGTGACGATCTGCTGCAGCCTGAGCAGGTCGGCGTCGGTGTAGACCCGATAGCCGTTCGGCCGCTCGAAACTCGGCTTGAGCAGGCCGATCTGGTCGTAGTAGTGGAGCGTCCGGACCGTCACCCGGGTCAGCTTGGCGAACTCCCTGACGAGGTAGCCGTTCTTTTTCATGGCCTTGTCCACGTACCCATTGTGAACCATGACGTAACGTCAGAGTCAATAGGGCGGCGAAAATATTTCTGGTTCATCTTCCGATTCCGGGAGAATCCCTCTCTCCGGCTTGGCTCAGGTCCGGCGCGGAGCCATGCTTCTGGGAGATATCGGGAGAAAGCGCTTTCTTAAGACATTTCTCAGGATCCCGGCCTCGAGCGCTCGGCCGTGATCCTGACCTCCGCTCCCAAGAATCCGCTACGCGCCGGCCCGAGAGAGGGACTTCCCGGAATCTGGCGAAGCCCTCTATAAAGATTCTTCTCCTATTTCCGGGATTCCCTCTCGAGGCGGCGAGGGGATTGTCCTCGCAGTTCCCCGTTGCTGGAGAGGGGGACCCGCGGAGCGGGGGGGAACCGTGCGAACTGGTTCCCAGGGGGGCCGGGGAGCTAGAGGACATCCCCGAGCTAAAACTCGAGAGAGGGACTTCCCGGAATCCGGAGAAGATTCTTTAAAAAGCTACCAGGCCGACGCGCTTGAGGAGCTCGAGGTGGGCCACGACGGCCTCGAGGGGCGTTTCCTCGCGGAACTGGGCGTCGACCATCTTCTTGATATCCAGGGCGCTATGGCGGCCGTCGCAGAGAAGCTGGATCTCGGCGGCGACGCGGGAGAAGGCCCGGGACGGCGCCTTGTCGCCCAGGCGCTCGTATTCCTGGTCGAGGACCTCCCTGTAGCGGCCGTAGCCGCCGTCCTTCACCTGGGGATCGGTCCGCGGGACGATGGCGGCGGCTCTCTTTTCGGCCGCCGACAGCCTGAGCCCGACCGGCTTCAGACCGAGGCCGGCGGTCTGAAGGCGCATGGCCTGGTCGAGCGTCCTCAACTGGGCCGCTTCGAGGCCGTCGACCGACCGCCGCAGCTCGGCCAGATAGGCGGCGAAGCCGGGCTTGCCGGCCGCGAGCTCGAGGACCGTGTCGAGCGTTTCGCGCTCGTTCCGGGCCGAGGCCTCGACGGAGCCGCGGGCCTTCTTGTAGGCGCCGGGGAAGGCGGCCGCGGCCGCGCGTCCCATCTCCTCGAGGCCTCGGGCGGCCTGGTGGCCGATCCTGCCCGAGGCGTTGGCCACGATCTCGGCGGCGATCCGGGCCGCCGACCGGTCGCCGGCCGAGGCGACGGTGTACGCCGACGCCGCGGTGACGATGACCGCCCGCTTCAGCTGGGTCGGATCGAGTTTGTCGGGCCGGTCCTCGGAGGTGTGCATCCACATGTCGGGCCAGGTATTGAGGATGACGCCGGGAATCCCGATGGCCCAATCGTTGAAGACCTCGTGGTCCGAGGACCCCATGTGCGTCCCGACGTAGTAGTACATCGGGTCCTCGTTGCCGGTCGGGGCGACGATGCGCCGGTTCGGGTCCCCGTTCATGTTGTTGACGACGTAGGCCTTGGTCGCCTCTCCGACATAGCGCAGGGAGCTCTCGACGACGTCGTTGATGTAGTGGGGATTGCCGTAGGTCGTGCGCATAACGGTGAAGAACGACCGGTTCTCGGCCAGGGCCAGGCCGACCATGTCCAGGTTGATGTTGCAGAGCGTCCGCGGCAGCCGGTCCTTGCCGTCGACCGCGGTGTAGACCGAGGTCGCGCCGAACTCGGGGCCCCAGAGGAAGCGGACGGTCCGCTTCGGCCGCGGCAGGCGTCCTTCGTCGATGAGGGCCTTCAGGGTCCGGGCGGTCTCGAGCAGGGCCGAGGAGCCGGAGGAATTGTCGCTGGCCCCGAACATGACGAAGCCCTCGAAGAGATGGGCGGTCAGGATGATCTCCTGGGCGTCCTTGTCCGTGCCGGGGATCGAGGTTATGATCATCTGGCTCTGGTAGGGCTCGAGCTTGGCGTCGACGACGGCGTGGACGGTGATCTTCTCGCCGCGCCGCAGGCGGTCGCGCAGGACCGAGCCCTCGCGAGGCGGCAGGACGAAGGCGAAGCGGTAGGGGCGCGCGTCGCCGGACAGGCGGGCCCAGGGCAGGAGCAACGAGTTGAAGTAGGGCCGCGGCGAGTTGAACGAGATGACCCCGGCGGCGCCCTTCTTCCCGCAGCCGAGCGCGTGGACCGCCCCGGCCGGCCCGGACGTGACCAGGATCTTGTCCTTGACGTCGAGGCCGGCGAAGTCCTTCTCTTCGCCGTCCCCGACCCAGACGAGATCGGCCGTGACGTCGGCCGGCTGGCTGGCGAAGGCCAGCATGGCCGTCAGGTCGGTGTAGGAGGCGAGCTTCTGGCGCTGCGGGCTGACCTCCCAGAGCTCGCCCTTGATGCCGTCCCAGGTCGAGGCGCTGCCGAAGCGCTCGAGGGCCGCGTCGGCGAAGCCGTAGTCCTTGAGGCGGTCGAAGACGTACTGGGCCTCGGCGAACGTGCCGGCGTACTCGGCCGGCTTGCGGTCGCGCGGCAGGCCGCACATGGCCATGACGTGGCGGAGGGCCGTTTCGCCCGAGGATTCGCCGATGATCTCGTCCATCTGCGCGGCGGGCAGGAAGCTCCACTGCAGCCAGGGGGTCATCTGCGGGCGAGCCGGCAGGGAAAGGAAGGCGACGGTCAGGATGGTCAGGGCGGTCGGGGCGGCGAACTTGCGGCTCATTATCTTCTCCGTTCAGGATTTTCGGCGCGGCATTCCGGCCCAGTCTACTCCAGCGGGGGAGGGCGCTTCAACGATTTTACGAACGGCGGCGCGGGCCGGAAGTCTACTTCGCGCTGGCGCGGCGGACGATCTCGTCGAGCGGCCGGCGCTTCTTCGGCCCGGGCGCGTCGGCCGCGTAGCCGAGCGGGGTGAAGGCCGACGGGACGAGGTCCGGGGGGAGCTTGAGGACCTCGCGGGCCGCGGCCGGATCGAAGGCGGCGATCCAGCACGTGCCCAGGCCCTCTGCGGCCGCGGCCAGGACGACGTGGGTCATGGCGATCGTGGCATCGACCTCGGCCGCGTTCCAGCCATCGGCCTTGCGGACCCAGGCCTCGGACGGCACGGCGCAAACGCAGAGGACGAGCGGCGCCTGGACGAACCAATCGCGTCCGTAGATCCGCCTCAGGCCATCCTTTTCGGCGGCGGTGGAGACGACGACGATGCGGAAGGCCTGGCGGTTGGCCGCCGAGGGAGCGAGGCGGGCCGCCTCGAGCACCCGGGCCAGCTTATCGTCCTCGACCGGGTCAGGCCTGTAGGCCCGAACGCTGTACCGGGCTTTGGCGAGTTCCTGGAAGCTCATTTCTCACCTCCCAAAATGGGGGACACAATACCCTGTCCCTACTTTTTCCCCTGAAGAAGAGGGCATCATGTCCCGACTTCTTCCTGCCTGGATAAGTAGGGACAGGGTATTGTGTCCCCCATCTTTTCCCCAGCTAGTTCCCTTCGAGGACGAAGGCGTAGCGGCCGCCGCCGGTCTTGAAGCGGATGGCGCCGTCCTTGTCCTCCGCCCCGGCGATCCCCGGCGCTCCAGCGGCGTACCGCCCGCCCGCCCAGACCGTCCGTCCGCCCTCGCTGACCTTGACGTTGCGGATGCCGAGCTTGGGGATGACGACCTCGGCCTCGGAGCCGAACGGGATCGTCACCTCGACCCGGACCGTCCGTTCCGTCCGCGACCAGGCGCAGGCGACCTGGCCCCGGACGGTCATCGTCGAGCCCGAGGCGTGGGTCAGGTCCCGGACCATCTGCGGCTGGATGAGGACCTTCTCGAATCCTGTCGCGCCGGGCGCCAGGTTGATACCGGCCAGGGTCTTGTAGAACCAGGACCCGACGCTGCCGAACATCGGGTGGTTGTGCGAGTTCATGGCCGAGCCCTCGCGGTTCTGCCACAGCTCCCAGAGGGTCGTTGCGCCGCTCTGGATCATGTAGCCCCAGCTCGGGAAATCGGTCTTGCAGGCGATGTCGTAGGCCAGGTCGGCCGCCCCGGTCCGGCTCAGGACCTCCATGACGTACTTCGTGCCGATGATGCCCGTGGTCAGGTGGGCGTTGCGCCCGTAGACGATGTTGTCGAAGAGCCGGCCCCAGGTGCCCCACTGCTTCTCCGTCGGGATGTCGAGGAAGAGCGGCAGGGCGTTGGCCGTCTGCGTGCCCTCGGCGTAATCGCCGGTCTTCGGGTTGTAGTATTCCCGGTTGAAGGCCGCCCGGATCTCGGCCGCCAGCTTGTCGTAGAGCGCCGCGTCAGCAGTCTTCCCGAGGACGCGGGCGGCGTCGGCCAGGATGCGGACGTCGTAGAGATAATAGAAGGACGAGACGATGGCGTTGGAGCACTTCTCGATGGCCACCCAGTCGCCGTACGAGCTGAACTTAACCAGGCCGTTCTCGGCCTTGCTCCGCAGGAACTCGACGTACTTCTTCAGCGCGTCGTAGTGGTCCTCGAGGACGCGCGTGTCGCCGTAGTACTGGTACATGTACCAGCAGATCAGGGGATAGGCGGTGGCCCAGGCCGGGTCGGCGTTCTCTCCGCCCCAGATGTAGGGGATGGTGTCGGCCAGGCGCCCCCTGGCGTCCTGGACGTCGCGTATGTCGCGCATGAAGTTCGTGTAGAAGGCGGCCATGTCGAAATTCATGATGGCTTCCTCGGCCGTGATCTGGGCGTCGCCCAGCCAGCCCATGCGCTCGTCGCGCTGGTCGCAGTCGGTCGGGATGCCGTGGAGGTTCGTCTTCTGGCCCCAGGTGACGAGGCGCTGGATGCCGTTGAGGACGTCCTTGGACGCGGCGAAGCTGCCGACGGGCTCGACCGCCGAGTGGACGACCCGGCCGCGGATCGACTCGAGCGTGGGCGTCCCGGGGAACCCGGTGACCTCGACGTAGCGGAAGCCGTGATAGGTGAAGCGCGGCTCCCAGACCTCCTCGCCCTCGCCCTTGAGGATGTAGTGGTCCTCGGCCTGGGCCGTGCGCAGGTTGTCCTGGTTCAGCGTGCCGTTGTCGAAGAGGAGCTCGGCGAAGCGGAGCCGGACGTCCGTGCCCCGCGGCCCCCGGACGCGCAGCCGGGCCCAGCCGCTGAAGTTCTGGCCCATGTCGAAGACGTAGGCGCCGGGGAGCGGGCTGGTCATCTTGAAGGGCACGATCGTATCGACGACCTGGATGGCCGGCATCAGCTGGGCCGAAAGAACGCCGGCCGGGCCCTTGACCGCCTCGGCGGCGGGCCAGCCCGCGTCGTCGAATCCGGGCCTGTCCCAGCCCGGCGTCTCGCGGCGGGCGTCGTACGATTCGCCGTTGTAGACGCTGTCCTCGAAGATGGGGCCGTCGGCGGCCTTCCAGGACGCGTCGCTCGCGACGCTTGCGGTCGTGCCGTCCTCCATCTCGACGTTGAGCTGGAAGAGGAGGGCCCGCGACTTGTGCCAGCCGTTGCCCAGCATGACCGCGACGGCGTTGGGGCCTTGGCGCAGGAGACCCGTCACGTCGTAGGCGACATAGAGGACGCGCTTGTCATAGGTCGTCCAGGCCGGGTCGAGGACATGGTTGCCGGCCTTGCGGCCGTTGAGGCGAAGCTCGTAATAGCCGAGGCCGGCGATATAGGCCCGGGCCCTCTTGACCCGTCCCTTCAGGGTGAACTCCCTGCGGAGCTGGTTCCTGGCGCCGATCCAGACGCCCTGCCAGTCGCTTCGGTCGAGGAGCCCCATGTCGAAGCGGGCCGTCTCGCTCCAGGGGCTCTCGCGGCCGTCGCGGTCCCAGGCCCGGACCTTCCAGAAATAGGACGCGCCGCTCGCCAGGGCCTTCCCGGCGAAGGCGATCTGCGCGGACCTGGGGGAGGCGACCTTGCCGCTGTCCCAGACGTCGCCGGCCGCCGACTTGGGATCCGTCGAGACGACGATCTGGTAGGCCGACTGGACCTGGCCGCGCTCGGCGTGATCGACGACCCAGAAGAAGCGCGGCCTGGCCGTATCGACCCCCATGGGGTTCGCCAGGTACTCGCAGCGGAGCGACACCGGGGCCGAGGGCCCGGCGATCTCCGCCGCCGACACCGCGGGAACGGTCGTCAGGACGGCGATAACGGCCAGGGCCGCAAAACCGAAATTAGAGAGTTTTCTGGGATCGCGACGGCGGGGAAGCGACATCATGGACGATCTCCTTTGCGGCGATTCTTTCTACTTATCACAGCGGCGGCGGGAGGGTCAAACGGGCTCCACTGGATGCGCCGGGTTTCGGGATGCGCCCAGGGCCGGGCCTGATGACTCCGACCCGCCGATCGGACCGACAAGCGTCTTGACCCGCAGGCCGTCTTCCTGTAATATTATCGAACTCCCCGGTGGGGCTGTAGCTCAGTTGGGAGAGCGCTTGAATGGCATTCAAGAGGTCGCCAGTTCGATCCTGGTCAGCTCCACCACCGAAATAACCCCGATTTCCCCTGATAATTTAAAAGTTTTATCATTTTTGCTTTTCAGCCTGATTCACTAAAACTGGGCCATTCTTAGGGGTTTTGTCCACGCCGTGTCCACACGGTGCCAGGGGAGAGGTCCGTAATCGAGTCCCTGAGTAACGGCCCGGGGTCCTGATGTTCGCTTACGGCGAATCAGGGCAACGCCGGGCTCCGGGGAGCCTCCATTTTTGAATATCGTTGAGTGATTGTGTGGCACTTAAGCAGTTGTTATAATACGTCCAAGATTCCGGACCATGGGGTTTTCGGTGCAACTTATTGGGGGACGTTATCCGGACGAAGTCACTCATGCCGTAAAACGGTCTTTGTTCAGCTGCTTGAAAAGCTTCTGTGGCATCGCAGCACTAGCCCTCACTCTTTGCGCCCAACTCTATTCCCAAACGGGGATGCTGTTCGGGGAAGACCATGCCTTCTACTTTACTGCTCCTTCGGGTTGGGTGCTCGATAACAAGAGCGGCGTTGGCCAGGGCGTTCATATGGCCTTTTACCCGGTCGGTTTTACTTATCAAAACAGTCCGGTCTTCGCCTATGGACAATCCTCTTCGTTAATGGGAAAGATCAAGACGGTTGACGACCAGGTTCGATCAACGATCAAGGATTTCAGAGACGATGGGAGCGTCAACTATACGGGTCGGAAGGAAAAAACGATCTCATTGCCCGGAGGGAAAACGGCAGAGATCTATTTTTTTTGTGGTGATCGATGGGGGAATTTCGAGGCCGTCGGCTACATTCTCGAGAAAAAAACCATCAATTTCCTTGTTTTTAATTGCCGCCACAAAAAGGCCTTTGACGACTACATTGATAAGTTCTATGAGATCCTGAAGTCCTATAAGAACGCCTTCCAGGAAGATGCCCCGGGTTATGATGAGAAGATGTTCAGGGATTATGTCGAGAGAGCGGAGCTGGATAAGAATACCGAGGAAGGCAGGATTTATGAGGGCAAGCTTACGTCTGACCAGGCCAAAGATCTGGGAGAGCTTTTTTCGGAATGCCTGTCATATGAAGAAGAGGATTCCGCTATCGGCAATATTGACGCAATATTCATAATTGAGCCGGATGGCCGAATTCGCGAATCTTTTGTTTGGCCGGTCAATCCCCTTTCGAGCTGTTTTAAGGGGTCAGCTACGAGCCTGGAATTCCCTCCTCATAAGCTTCCGGTTTTCCACTGGCATGTCTCTTTCAAGATCGACGATCAGCGTGGATCCGAGAAAGCTCCGGGGATTAAGGCGAATCGAGTGGTCGTTGGCGCGTCTGGGCAAAGCGAAGGATCGAAATTCCTGCAAATTGGAAACCTTCTTCCAAATATCTTCCTCGTGAGAGGAAGCTATAATCCATACGAGTATTGGCGCTGGTTCAAGCCTGGGAGTACCGTAACGTTCAAGATCCTCTCTGAAGTGGGAGGGAAAAGGACATTATCGAGGAAGAGATTCGAAGTCAAAGGACTTACTTCTGAGAAAGTATCAATTTTCGTAAAGGGAGCTTTCGATATCGATAAAACCCTTTCTTCCGATGTCGAGTATGTCCAGGGTGATAATTCGACGATGATCCTCAACGCAGACACTCCTCCCTGGGAATCGAACGACCTATTTGACGGTTATCTTAGTTTGAATTTCTCGGATACCAAACTCTTCCTGGACGCCGATGGGATATCAGTTGGCCAAGATTCTCTGGATATAGGCGGCCAATCGGTCAATGCGGTTAGTTATACTCTTACCTTCCATTATCCTCAGGTCACGACCACCATCACCATCTGGTATGCTGATGACATTCCTGGCGGTGTAGCCCGCTACAAACGAGAGATCCGAGCTGCAGGGACTTCAACCCTTGAGGAGATCGTCGTTGAGGAGTTCCATTCGATCAGAGTGAGCGAGACTGAGTATCAAGATCAAGCCCTGGCAGCGAGGAAGGCGATTCCCGGGAGCACATATCTCGGGAAAAGACTACGCTTTTTCGAAGATGAACGGATCGTAATAATGGGCTGGCAGATGGTCGCCAAGACTCTCAAGGAAAAGAATGCCGCGCTGTTGCTTCCCGAGATAAACGTGCTGCTTGACTATGCGAATCGATGGAAAGAGCGTTTCGGAGAAGACCAAGGGCATTTGATCACGGAGCTTTCTGAACAAGACTGGGGAAAGCTCCAACCGTTCTTCAAACAAGCAACCCAATATTGTCAATCAATGCTCGATTACATCGCTGCCGCAAGGGACCTTATTTCGTCGTTTTTAAATGAGCCTGAAACAATTGATCAAAACTTCATGCAGAGAGTCGAGGGCTTCGGAAAGAACAACAATCCCTGGGGCGAGATAAGGGATGCCTACATCGCAGCCAGGAATGGACTAAAAAATATCAATCTTCACCCATTAGAACGCTAGATCAATCCTTCTGGCCTCGTCCCCAAAAGGGGACTTTGCACGCCAGTTGTCCATTCTTGGCTAATAAGGCAGGAATTATCCCGGGCAATTCCCGGAAACGTGCAGACAGTGATGGATCTGGATCCAGCAAAGACCAGAGATAGCTATATATCGATTATTAAGGATCATATCGCCGAATACCATTTAAAAGAACCCCGATCCGCCAAGCCTTAATCCCGGCCCAGGCTGAGAATGGGAAAAGTAGCCTGGCTCTCAAGCCCACGGTCCCCGGCGGCTAGGCCGCCGAGGCTCCACCGCCGGCGTCGGTCGCCGCATCCCGGCGCCAGAGGATGAACACCAGCCAGAGAAGGAACGCCCGGACGGCCAGGGGAAGGTCTTCGGGCAGTTCAGCCGTGGACCGACGGGTGATGAAGTTGTCGGGTTTGACCGTCCCGACGACGTTCCGATCGTCGCGTAGGACGAAGGCCCTTCCGAACGGCGTCCAGGCCTCGAGCCGGAACCGCCGGCCGCCGTGTTCGACGACGAAGCTGCGGCGCAGGGCGTTGGGCTTCTCGGCCCTGGCCACGACACGGCCGGCTCCATCCTCGAGCAGGAAGGCCCCGTGGGCCAGGCCTTCGCGGGAAACCCGGTAGGGAAGGCCCTCGACCGTCAGGGCTGCTTTCTCGCGCCACAACGCGAGGTCCATCGCGGCCACCTCCCGGTCCCCTTCGAAGACGCGGAAGTCCCACGAGAAAAAGCTCACCGGAACTGCCTTCAGCATGGCGTCGCGCCTCCGCCCCGTATTGTACCCATTACGGGCCCAGGCTCAAGCCCCCGCCGTGCCGGACCTCAGCCCCGGCCCTCTCGCGGCCGGGATTGATTTGGCCGGCGGAATGAGGAACAATGAGGCCGTGACATCCAAGGAGGCTCCCATGACTCAGAAGATCAATGTCCGGCCGAACCGCCCGTCGCTCGTGATGGGGCTCGTCGTCACTTCGGCGTTCCTTATCTTCGGCATCGTCTTTATGATCGTGCTGGCCAAGGAGCGGTCCTGGGTAGGCGTCGGCTTCATTGCCTTCTGGATCCTGATCATCCTGGTCCTGATAGGCTACCTCGTCTACATGCTCGCGACCCGCAGGACCGTCGCCGATATCGAGACCGAGACAGACGCCCCGCCGTCCGCCGGCGAGTCCGCTCCGGACTTCGACGCCAAGCTGCGCAAGCTCGAGGCCCTGAAGAAGGACGGCCTCCTCACGGACGAGGAATATCAGGCGAAAAGAGCCGAGATCATGAAGAAAGAGTGGTAGATCGAGCCGGCCTTATCCGGCCTTGGTTTCCCGCTTCGCCCGCTTGCGGGCGCCGTAGTTCAGGACGTTGTAGATCATCATCCCGACGCAGTAGGTGAACCAGACGATCCCGAAGACGATCTTGAGGGCCTTCTGGCCGCCCGAGAGCTCGTCGCCGGCTCCTAGGCTCAGGACGACGAACCCGACGACCATCAGGAGAACGGCAACCACCAGCCAGACGAGCGAACGGAATGGGGACTTCTGGGACGTCTTGTCGTGCGGCGCGTCGTTCATGGCAGCCTCCTGGCTTGACTTCCGGCCGAAATTTTCATTGAATATAGCACGATTCGCGGCCGCTGACGAGAAGAACGCGCGACGGGCCCTCCATCCCGTCACCCTTGCATATCACCCCTGGGGGTGATTGACCGGCCGCCCGGTTCGCGTCAAGATGGTCGCGGATCAGTGAATTCCGGTCGAGCGAAGGAGTTTGCCAAGCATGTCCAAGCGCAATGACAGCCCCTCATCGAAGGCCGAAACGGACGTCAAGCCCGCCGGGGAAAAGACGATGAAGCGCCGCGATTTCGTCGGCGCCATGGCCAAGGCGGCCATCCCGACGATCGCCGTCCTGGCCCTGACCCGTCCGGGCCGCCTGTCGGCCAAGCCGGCCGCGAAAGGCGGGGACCTCGACAAGGGCTTCTCCAAGGGCCCGAACGACTGCATCGTCACCTGCGAGAACGGCTGCCGCGGCTGCGAAGGCGAATGCCTGGGCACCTGCAAGGACGCCTGCTTCCTGACGTGCGAAGGCTCCTGCAAGTACACCTGCGAGGGCGGCTGCAACGGCACGTGCGAAGGGACCTGCAAGGGGAGCTGCGATAAGGGCTGCTCCGGCCAGGCCTGGTGATCCCGATGGCGAACGACGCGAAGAACGGTGGGAAGATCGGCCGCAGGGCCTTCCTGCGGACCGTTTCGGGCGCCGCGCTGCCGACCATCGCCGTCCTCGGCCTGGGGGGCCGGGCCTCCCGTCTTTCGGCCCAGGACGCCGTCCCCGGCTCTTCCCGGGCGCCCCAGGACTGCGGCCAGACCTGCGTCGGCAGCTGCCGCCGGGTCTGCAAGGACACCTGCGAAGCCGACTGCACGGGCGGCTGCAAGAACGCCTGCGCCAGGGGCTGCAACAGCAATTGCACCGGCGGCTGCAAGAACAACTGCGCCACGACGTGCAACAATAATTGCGAGGGCTTCTGCAAAGGCCAGAACCAGTACTAGTGTCCAGCGCCAAGAACGATCCGGTCAAGATCGAAACGGACCGGTCCTGGGAGGCCGGCCGCTCCAAGAACGTCACCTTCGTCGTCACCGAGGACTGCCAGCTCCGCTGCCGCTACTGCTACATGGTCGGCAAGAACAAGGCCGGCCGGCTCAAGTTCGACGTCGCCCGGCGGGCCATCGACTACCTGCTCGGGGCCCGGGACCTCGTCACCGAGCCCTCGGTCGTCTGGGACTTCATCGGCGGCGAGCCCTTCCTCGAGGTCGAGCTCATCGACCGCATCTGCGATTATTTCAAGCTCCGGGCCTACGAGCTCGATCATCCCTGGTTCGATCGCTACCGGTTCAGCTTCTCGACCAACGGCCTCCTCTACAACGACGCGCGGGTTCAGCGCTACATCGCCAAGAACTCGTCCCACCTGAGCGTCCAGATCACAGTGGACGGCACCCGGGCCAAGCATGATCTCCAGCGGGTCTATCCCGACGGCCGGGGCTCCTACGACGACGTCGCCCGGAACATCCCCCGCTGGCTGGAGCAGTTCCCCAAGTCCTCGACCAAGGTCACCGTCTCGAGCGACGACATCCCCCGCATCAAGGAGAGCGTCCTGCACCTCTGGGGCCTGGGCATCAAAGAGGTCAACATCAACGTCGTCTTCGAGGACGTCTGGAAGCCCGGCGACGACGAGCGCTTCGAGGCGCAGCTTGTGGCCCTGGCCGACGAGACGATCGACCGCCGACTCTACGAGACCCGGTCCTGCTCCTTCTTCTCCAAGACCATCGGGCTTCCGTACGCCGACAACAACAACTGGTGCGGGGCCGGCCGCATGCTGGCCGTCGATCACCGGGGTAACTTCTATCCCTGCGTCCGCTTCCTCGGCTTCTCGCTCCAGAAGCGCCCGGCCCTGACGGTCGGCAACTGCTTCGACGGCCTCGACCGCAACCGGCTCCGGCCCTTCCTGACCCTGGACATGGTCACCCAGAGCCCGGAGGAGTGCGTCGACTGCGACGTCGCCGCCGGGTGCGCCTGGTGCCAGGGCGCCAACTACGACTTCGCCGAGACGCGGACGATCTTCCAGAGGTCGGTCGCCATCTGCCGGATGCACAAAGCCCGGGTCCGGGCCAACAATTATTTCTGGAACAAGCTCGGCCGCAAGCTCGGCCGGGACCTGCGGGCCGAGCCCCAGGGCGGCGAGGGAGCGGGCCCGTGCTGAAGTACCTCCTGGTCGTCCTGGCCCGGGACGCGACCTCGTTCTGCCACTACGAAGCCGGCGGCCGCCGGCGCGGCGGCGCGGACCTCATACCCCTGGATCGGCTCGAGGCGGCCGTCCTCTTCGCCCTGAAGAACAACCTCAAGGTCAATTTCCTCTATCCCGGCCGCAGGCTGGGGCGGGCCTACGACAAGCTCGTCGAGAGCGTCGATCACGTCAAGATCGCGCCCTTCGCGGCCAGGTCGAGCCATCCGGGGGCCATCCTGGTCGTCGAGTCCTCCGCGGTCCCCGGCGCCGCCGACTTGGCCGGCCTCCGCGGAGAGAACTTCATCCTCCGGCTGCGGCGGGCCGACCTGCCGCTCCTGGCCGCGGCCCTCAAGCGGCTCCTGCCCCGGGCCAAGCGGGTCAACGTGGTCCTGGCCGACGTGGCCGGCTGCGGCGAGGCCGAATACGCCGAATACCGGCGCCAGCTCGAGAAGATCATGCCCGAGGTCCTGAAGCTCTCGGCCCGGCCCGACCCGCCGGAGCTGAACGTCCTGACCGACCGGCCGGCCCTCGGCCGGATGAACAACTGCGAGGCCGGCCTGGCCCACCTGACAGTGGGGCCGAACGGCCGGCTCTATCTCTGCCCGGCCTTCTTTTACGCCGATCCGCGGCAGAGCCTGGGCGAGATCGGCGGCGAGATCGCCATCGGCAACCGCCGCCTCCTCGAGCTTAAATACGCCCCGATCTGCCGGATCTGCGACGCCTATCAGTGCAGGCGCTGCGTTTTCCTGAACCGGGCCCTGACGCTCGAGCTCAATACGCCCTCGGCCGAGCAGTGCCGGCTGGCCCACGTCGAACGGGAGGCCTCCCGGCTGTATCTCGGGCGGCTCCGGGAGTCCGGCGCCGGTGAAGGCCTGGCCGACATCCCGGAGATCGCCTACCAGGATCCGTTCGACGCCGCCGTCGAGAAGAAGATGTCCATCGCCGATTTCAAGAAGCTCTGACGAGGAGGGAGTCCCGATGAAGAACCCGAAAGGCCGGCCCGTGGGCAAGGTCACCGAGGCGGAGCGGGACGAGATCAAGCGCCTGTTCGAGCGCAAGAACGGCCTCGCGGAGCTCTTCAAGAGCGTCCCGGGCCCGGAGCACCCGCTCTACGACCGCCTGGTCCAGGACATGGGCGAGACCGCGACCAGGTTCCAGAAGTGGTGGGACGAGAAGAGCCGGCAATACAAGTGGAAAGGCGAGGCCGGCGCCCACTGGGAGATCGACTTCGAGACCTGCGAGATCTTCCTTAAGAAGCCCCGCTAGGCCCGGGACGGGCGCCCGCCGCTATTTTATGGTTCTTCTCCCGATTCCGGGAGAATCCCTCTCTCCGGTTTGGCTCAGTGCATTCCTATTTTATCCCCGGCTTAAGGCTGGCGGCGACGTGCTCGAAGACGGGGAGATACGTCTCATAGGCCGACGCGTCGGCCGAATATTCGAGGACGTAGAACGACCCGTCGCTGATCGGCACGACGTAGAGCAATTCCTTGAGGCTGGCGCTCTCGTCGGACTTCGATTCCGGGTGGAGGAAGACCATCCGGTCCCGGCGCAGCCGGAAGGCGGGGAGGCCGGCCAGAGCGACCTTCTCGACCGGGCCGTAGCTCTCCCGGCTGTTCTTCGTCTCGCCCAGGACGTTCTTGGAGTTGCGGTCGAGGAAGTTCTGATAGCCGGCGAAATCCTCGTTGTCCTTGAGAAGATAGCGCACGTTGATGCTCGTCCGGGGCGCGGGCGCGTGGACGTAGAACTCGAAGATCCGGTACTCTTCGTCCTCCTCGGCGTCGCGCTCGAGGTCCCAGGCCGCCGGCACCTCGCACGAGAAGTAATCGTGGTCCATCACGTAAGGCTTGTATTCGACCGCCTGGCCGGCGGCCGTCGGGACGGCCGGGGCCGGGTGAGCGGCCAGGACCAGGATGATCGCGGCGAGTCCCGCCGCGCGGCCGAGCGTTCGTTCTCTCACGACATTCTCCCTGATCATCAATGATAGAGCAGATGCTCCATGACGACCTTGTCCAGCGTCCAGCCCGACGCTCCCTTCTTCATGAGCACGAGGTATTGTGCCCGCATGGCGCCGGGCGAGGTGTGGGCGGCGCTGAGCAGCGCCCGGCTTCCAGTCCGGTCGAACCCGACCCGGCTCAGGGAGACGAAGCCGCCCCGCAGGGCGACGAACCCGTCCTCGCTCCGGTCCGGACCTTCCAGTGAGGCCGACAGGCGCGATTCGGCCTCTTCGGGCGAGATCACCTCGAGGTCCTTGATCATGATCCGGTCCGTCAGCGGCCACGGCCCGGCGTTTTTCGTCCTGTAGTCCTCGACCAGGGCTTCATCGGCGGGGCCGAAGCCTTCGACCGGCCAGACCGGCTCGTCCGGCTTCTCGAGGGCGATTGTCGTCCCGTAGACGAGACGGCCTTCCGGGACGGCCTCGAAGAACTGGGGCGAGTCGAGGCCGCCCGGCGCCTTCGACCGGAAGAGGGCGGCGTAGACCTCGTACTCCCCGGCCGGAATGGGGTCCGAAGGGATCGGCTTGTCCTTGTCGGCCGGGCTGAAGGAGGCGACCACGGCCTCGTAGACCGGCCGGTACTTCCCGGCGGCGCTTTCGGGCGTGTCGAGCTTGAGGACCGAAAAGCCGCTGCCGGCCGGCACGACGACATGACGGACGAGGCTCGGGACGGTCTCGCCGCTCAGGCCCAGGGGCGGCCGGCGTTCGGCCTTCTCTTCAAAGGCCCGGGCCGTCCGCCCGGCCACGGCGATCGTCTCGGCGCCGCCGGACGGCCCCCGCAGGTCGAAAAGATACTTCTCGGGCGTCATCTGCGGTTCGGCGTAATGGAAAACGGCGATGGTGACGTAGGCCGGCCACTCCTCGCCGGGCGCTGCGATCTCGAGCTCGGAGGGCGAACGCCAACCCGGCGACTTCGTGAACGTCGTGGTCCAGCCTTCCGGGATGCCGACGGCGTAGGACCCGTCGGCGACGGTCAGAGGCCGCAGCCGCGGGGCCTGCGGCGCCGGAGGGCCGGAGGTCCCGTTGCACGCGGCGGACAAGGTCAGGCACCCGACAAGCGCCAGCCCCCGACGTTTCCACAATTCCTTGAGCATAGGGCATCTCCTCGCTTTTGCGACCTTGGCGATGATAGCCTCGGCTCCACGGCCCTGTCAAGGAACCCCAGGGCGCCGGCGCCCGACCGGCCGCGCACTTGCCATCCGGGACCGCTGCTTCCTATAATGGAGCCATGCTGGCGGCATCGCCTAGAGGGAAGGAGCGCACATGAAAAAGACCCTGCTGATCGTGGGCTTGGGCCTGGCGTTGGCGGCCCCAGCGGCGTCCGGAGCCGGACAGGCGGCCGCTGACGTTTCCGGCGCCTCGACGATCGAATCGGTGACGATCTATCAGAACAGGTGCATGATCACCCGCACCCTGACCGGGGACGTCGTCCCCGGCCTCCATACCTGGGAATTCCGGGACCTCCCCATCCAGTTGCTGGAGGAGTCCGTGCGCGTCTCCGGCCGGGGCACGGCCGGGGCCCGGATCATCGACATCCGGATCCAGCAGGCGCTCGGCTCGGAGAGCTCCCAGGCGTCGATCAAGGAGCTGGAGAAGAAAAGGGACGACCTGACGGCCCAGCTGCTGGAGGTCGCCGATCGCCTGGACGTCCTGGCCAAGGAGGCCGAGCTCGTCAAGGGCGTGAGCGTCCTGAAGCCCGGCGACGACAAGTCCGCCGCGGCCGGCCAGGCCGGGAACGCGGCTGATTGGCAGCGGCGGCTGGATTTTATCGAGAGCCAGCTGCCGAAGATCCTGGAGCAGACGCGCCGGCTGAACGCCGAAAAGAACGCGCTGGAGAAGAAACGGGGCGTGGTTCAGCACGACCTCGACCAGCAGGCCAGCCTGCTCGTCCGGCAGCGGAAGGCCGTCCTCGTCGATGTCGACGTGACCAAGGCGGGCACGGAGAAGCTCTCGCTCTCCTATGTCGTCCCGGGCGTCACCTGGTCGCCGTCCTACGATATCCGGATCGATTCCCAGAAGGACGAGGCGACGCTGACCTATCAGGCCCTGGTCAGCCAGACGACGGGTGAGGATTGGAACAACGTCCAGCTCTTCCTGTCCACGGCCGAGCCGGCTCTTCAGAGCCGGCCGCGGCGGCTGGAGGCCTGGCGGGTCGACACCGCGAGCGGGGAAAGGGGCGCCGTCTCCTGCTTCGTCACCGACTCCCAGGGCACTCCGCTCGCCGGCGCGACCGTGATCCTGATGGGCGGCGCCTTCCGCAGGAGTCTGACAAGCGACGTGCACGGCCGGGTCCTCCTCGTCAATCTCAAGCCGGGGACCTATAGCCTCCGGGCGCAGCTCCCGGGCTTCAAAGTGGTCGTGCGTGAGGGCCTGGAGGTCCGTCCGGGCCGTCGCGCCGGACTCGATCTCGTTCTCGAGCAGGCCTCGCTCGAAGAAGAGGTCACCGTGGCAGCCAAGGTCAGCTATGACGAGCTCGCCGCCGTCGCGGAGGAGGCTCCGGCGCCTGAGGAAGAGGCCGCGGTCGAGACGGCCGAGGCGGCCGACCGGACCATGGCCACGGTCTTCGAGATCAAGCAGCGGCAAAACGTGCCGAGCTCCCGGGAGAGGAAGAAGGTGACCATCGCCGTGGAGGCCCTGCCCGTGGAGAAGGAGTTCCTGACCGTGCCCAAGCTGGCCGAAACGATCTCCCTGAACGCCCGGATCACCAACGCGGCGGAGTTCCTCCTGCTGCCCGGTCCGGCCGGCCTTTTCTACGACAACGACTACATCTCCACGGCCGATGTGCCGCTTGTCGCCTCCAACGACCACTTCACCCTGGCCGTCGGCGACGTGCCCGGCGTCAAGGTCCGCTGGCGGCAGGTGAGCAAGACGCGGACCGAGACGGGGCTCGTCGGCAAGAAGGTCCAGCTGACCTACGAGATCGCCATCTCGCTGGAGAACCTGACGCGCTCGCCCCGGACCGTGCTGGTCAAGGACCAGGTGCCGGTGACGACGAGCAAGGACGTGACCGTCGACATCCTCCAGGCCGTCCCCGAGCCGGTTAAGACGGTCCTGGACGAGGACGAGGCCCGGAGCGGCATCCTGGCCTGGCCGGTCACGCTCGGGCCGCAGGAGAAGAAGGTCATCAGCCTGAAGTTCCGGATCACCCACCCGAAGAACCGCCCGCTCGTCGAAGGATAGCGGGCAGAACAGAAAAGGAGCGACCTATGATGAAGAAGATCCCCGGAAGGGCCGCGGCCCTCGCGACCGCGATCCTCGCGTTGGCGGCTGTCGTCCCGGCGCCGGCCCAGGTCCCGGACGACGTCCAGGCGGTGGCCAAGGCCTCGAACGCTTTCGCCGGCCGGCTCTACGGCGAGCTGGCCAAGGAGGAGGGGAACCTGTTCTTCTCCCCGTACAGCATCTCCTCGGCCCTGGCCATGACCTACGCCGGCGCCCGCGGCCGGACGGCCGGCCAGATGGCCGCCGTCCTCGGCTTCTCCCTGCCGCCGGACAAGCTCGACCCGGCCCTGGCGACGCTCATGGCCGGCTTCAACGCCAAGGGCAAGCCCTACGAGCTCTACGTCGCCAACGCCCTCTGGGGCCAGGTCCGCTATCCTTTCGCCCCCGACTTCCTCGGGACGATCGACAAGTATTTCGGCGGCGGCTTCCGGGAAGTGGATTACACCGGAGACGCGAGCCGGGAGAAGGCGCGGCAGGAGATCAATGCCTGGACCGAGGACCACACGGCGAAGAAGATCAAGGACCTGATCAAGCCGAACATCCTGACCCCGCTGAGCCGGCTCGTCCTGACGAACGCCATCTACTTCAAGGGGAATTGGGCCCGCCAGTTCAAGGCGGAGAATACCAGGCCCATGCCCTTCACCGTCTCGGAGGCTCGCCAGGTCGAGGTCCCGATGATGCGCCAGAAGGCCGAGTTCGGCTACCTCGAGGACGCCGGCCTCCAGGCGCTGGAGATGCGCTACGCCGGTGACGAGCTCGCCATGGTCGTCCTGCTGCCGGAGTCCCCGGCCGGGCTCGGAGCTGTCGAAGCGGCCCTGCCGCATAAGCTCGACGGCTGGCTCGCCGGCCTGTCCCGGGAGAAGGTCGAGGTCTTCCTGCCGCGCTTCAAGCTGGAACAGGATTTCATCCTGAACGAGCCTCTCGCCGCCCTGGGGATGGAGGACGCCTTCTCCGAAGCGGCCGCCGATTTCTCGGGCATGCGGTCCGACGGCGTCAGGGATCTCCACATCGCCAAGGTCATCCACAAGGCCTTCGTCGACGTCAACGAAGAGGGGACCGAGGCGGCCGCGGCCACGGCCGTGGTCATAGCGACGAAATCCGTCATGCTGAACCCCGTCTTCAAGGCCGACCACCCCTTCCTCTTCCTGATCCGTGATCTCCGCACAGGAACCATCCTGTTCCTGGGGAGGATGGCCGAGCCGAAGTGATCTGACCCGCCGGCCCCCCCGGGGCCGGAAGATAATCCGGCCCCGCGCCGGGCCTGGCCCGACAAACCTCTATGGGAGGAAAGCCATGCTGACCAGAAAGGACGCCAGGCGCGACGAGTGGGACGCGCGGACCATACCCGCCCCGGAGCGGCGCTCCCGCGGGAGGGGACGGAACCAGGGCCTGACCCTGATGCTCCTGGGGATCGGCCTGCCGCTCATCGTCTTCTTCATCCAGGTGGACGGCGCGGTCAGGTTCTCGTCGAAGGAGATGGTCTTCGAGCGGACGCTGACCTCGGCCGAACAGCAGGAGATCCGGGCGGCCATCCAGGCCCGCAAGGCCGGGCTCGACACGGTCCAGAGGATCGTCGAAACGATCAAGGAGAAGTACCGGGGCGAGACGGGCGCCAGCTACGAGCGCGACGTCTGGATCGTCCGCGTCAAGGAAGGGCTGGCCGTTCCCTACATGTACGTCCTGGCCGCCGGGGCGCTGATCTTCCTCGTCGGGATCGGCAAGCTCGTCATCTAGCCCGGCCGCTATTTCGGGGGGGCGGGCGGCGCCGGGGTCGGCGCCGATCCCTGGAACAGCCGGACCGTCTCGGGATTGAACAGGATGACCAGCGAATAGATGCCGAGCGCCGTTCCGAACGGGACGTGGAACAGGCTGAGGAACGAGACGACCAGCATCAGAATGCGGGCCCATTCCTTATGCTGGACGAGGCCCAGGCCGCCGAAGATCTGCGGCAGGGCGATGAGGCCCAGGAACGTGCTGGCGATGATGCCGATGAGCCGCAGCAGCCCCGGCTCGATGTCCAGGTTGGGGATCTGGGCCACCCCGAAGAAGACCAGGAAGGCGAACAGGGCCAGGCAGAGATAGAAGACCCCGAAAACGATCCACAGAATGCCGATGATTTTGATGTGATCTCTCATTGCGCACCTCCCGTCCTTCTCATTATACGGAAGCCGGGGGCCGGAAGATATCCCGCGGCCGGGGCTCTCAGATCTCGTCGCCGTAGCGGGCGGCCGAGCCGAGGACCTCGCGGTTCTTGCGCTTGTACATCTCGACCAGGGCCGTCCGGGCCGGCCCGAGGTACTTGCGGGGGTCGAACTCGCCCGGCTGCTCGGTGAAGACCTTCCGGATCGTCGCCGTCATGACCATCCGGCCGTCGGTGTCGATGTTGATCTTGCAGACGGCCGAGCGGGCCGCCTGCCGCAACTGGTCCTCGGGCACGCCGATGGCGTCCTTCATCTGGCCGCCGTACTTGTTGATGGCCGCCACGGCGTCCTGGATGACCGACGACGCGCCGTGGAGGACGATGGGGAAGCCGGGGATCTGCTTCTCGATCTCGGCCAGGATGTCGAACCGCAGCGGCGGCGGCACGAGAACGCCGCGGGCGTCGCGGGTGCACTGCTCGGGCTTGAACTTGTGGGCGCCGTGGGAGGTGCCGATGGAGATGGCCAGCGAGTCGACGTTCGTGCGCTTGACGAAATCGACGACCTGCTTGGGATCGGTGTAGCTCGAGTGCTCGGCCCGGACCTCGTCCTCGATGCCGGCCAGGCGGCCGAGCTCGCCCTCGACCGAGACGTCGAGCGGCCGGGCGTAATCGACGACCTGGCGGGTCAGGGCGATGTTCTCCTCGTAGGGCAGGTGCGAGCCGTCGATCATGACCGACGAGAAGCCGTTCTCGATGCAGGACTTGGCCAGCTCGAAGGAGTCGCCGTGGTCGAGGTGCAGGGTGATCGGGACCGGCGTGGACACGTTCTTGGCTTTCTCCATCTCGCGGGCCATGCGGACCGCGCCCTCGGCCATGTAGCGGAGGAGTGTCTGGTTGGCGTACTTGCGGGCTCCGCTCGAGACCTGGAGGATGACCGGCGAGCGGGTCTCGACGCAGGCCGTGATGATGGCCTGGAGCTGCTCCATGTTGTTGAAATTATAGGCCGGAACCGCGTAGCGCCCGGCGAAGGCCCGCCGGAACATGTCGCGGGTGTTGGACAAACCCAGATCTTTGTAGGAAACGGGCATGGTCGAACCTCCTGGGAAATGCTAGGAGCCTCCTTATCATAATCCAAGGACGGGCTCTTTTCAAAGTCGGCGGCCTTGTCTTTTCGCCGGGCCTCTGTTATAACCCGAAACGACCGTGTGCCCGAAACTCCGGATCGAGGGAAGCCCCGCATGACCAAGCGTCCGACCGTTCTCGCCGTCTGTCTCTTGATCGCCGTCGTCGTCGCCGCCGTTCCCGGCGCCGCCCAGCAGGCCCGCATCGAGCTGCGCCGGGACGGGGCGTCCGTGTCGTTCGCCGCCGGAGGCCGGCCGGTCGCCCGGCTCGCGCCTTTCGCGGAGAAGGACTTCGCCGCCGAGGACGCCGTCCGCGAGATCGGCCCCGGCCTCTACGAATGGACCCGGACCTTCCGCTACCTGGGCCAGGATCATGTCCGGCCCGTCCGCTTGGCCATGGAGGTCGAGGCCCTGTACGCCTCGCGCTACAGCCTTATCCCGGCCGTGATGTACGACGGCAACGCCTGGGGCCGGGGCGGCGAGCCCAAGGGCTTCATCAAGGACGGACAGCCCTGGACCTTCGCCTATCACCGGACATCCATCCCCGGCGCGACCTATTCGGAATCGGAGGCCTGGTCGGTCGGGCTCTTCAGCGCGCCCGGCCAGATCCCGGGCGGCTTCTCCTGCTCGCTCGAGCCCCTGGCGGACAAGACCGTCCACCGGCTGATCTGGCCGGAGGAGGAAACGCCCCAGGTCTACGCCATGCGCGACGCCTACCAGCCGGCTTACCGCGGCGATCTGCGCGTCTCGCGCGGCCAGGAGATCGCGCTCAAGGCCTGGATCGTTGTCGGCGCCGTGGCCTCCCCGCGCCACGGCTGGCACGCCCTGGTCGATGCCGCCTGGGCCCTCAACGCCCGGCCGGCCAAGCCGCGGCTCGAGCCCGAGGAGCTCTGGGAGATGGGCGTCCAGTACGCCCTGGACAGCCTCTGGGCCGAAGAGAAGGGCTTCCGGGGCTTCTCGATCGGCCTGACCTGGGACCCGCAGGAGCAGGGCTGGGTCCAGCGGCAGGTCTGGAAATACGAGATCGGCTGGGCCGGGCAGAACGTCTCGCTGGCCAACTCGATGCTCCGGGACTATGTCCTGTCGAACGAGCGGCGGTCCCTGGACCGGGGCATCCAATGCCTGGACACCTGGCTCAAGAACGCCCGGCTGCCGAACGGCCTCTTCCGCTGCCACTACGACTACGTCATCGGGCTCGAGGACCCCAAGGGCGAGGTCCAGGACGCCTGCAACCTCGGCCAGGCGGCCCAGGGGTATTTCGAGGCCTTCGACCTGGCGGCGCGGTGCGGCCTGCGGAAGCCGGAGTACAGGGCGGCGGCGCTGGCCGTCTGCGATTTCGCCGTCAAGGCCATGCGGGCCGACGGCCGCATCGGCAAGACCTGGAAGAACAACGGCCAGGCCGTCGACCCCGACGGCACGACCGGCGCCTTCCTCATCCCGCCGCTGGTCACGGCCTTCCGGGCCACCCACAAGGCGGCTTACCTGGAGGCCGCGGAGAGGGCCTTCGCCTTCTACTTCGGCGAGTTCGGCAGGAACGGCTTCAGCACGGCCGGGGCCCTCGACACCTATTGCATCGACAAGGAATCGGCCTCGCCGCTGCTCCGGGCCGGGCTGGAGCTCCACGATGTCACGGGCAAGGCCCAGTACCTCAAGGCGGCCGAGGACGTCTCCTACTACCTGGCGACCTGGCAGTGGCATTACACGGTGCCCTTCGAGGAGGGAACGGTGCTGCGCCAGCTGGGGTACGACACCTACGGCGGCACGGCCGTCTCGACCCAGCACCACCACCAGGACCCGTACGCTCTCAGCCTAGTCAACGACTGGCTCAAGCTGGCCCAGCTCACGGGCCGGCCCGTCTGGAAGGAGAGGGCGGTCGCGGCCTGGGCCAACGGGACGATCGGCGTCTCCGGCGGCGACCTCGTCGTCATGGGCAAGAAGCGGCCTTATGGCAGCCAGGACGAGGGCTTCCTGCACACCCGCTGGCTCCAGCCGTTCGCCGTGAGCCAATGGCTCGTCGCCTGGCCGACCGCGTTCCGCCTGGAAACGCTCCGTCAAAACCCCAACTGGACCGTCTTCAACAAGAATTAAATCGGGGACACAATAGCTGCGGCATGCGACTGAACCTGGCCTACGGCAAGACGGGGCTGCCGATCGAGCTCGACGATTCGCTCGACATCACCGTGGTCGAGCCCTCGTTCGTTCCGGCCCTGCCCGATCCGGCCGCGGCGGTCCGGGCCGCCCTCGAGGCGCCCCTGGGCTCGCCGCCGCTCCGCAGCCTCCTCCGCCCCGGCCTGCGCGTCGGCGTCGTCTTCAGCGACATCACCCGCCCGGCGCCGAACCCGCTCCTGCTCGGGGCCGTCCTCGAGGTCCTGGACTCGGTCCCCGGCGTCGAGGCGACCCTGTTCAACGCCCTGGGCACGCACCGGCCGAATACGGAGGCGGAGCTGCGCGGCATGCTGGGCGACGCCGTCTTCGAGCGCCGCCGCATCGTCCAGAACGACGCCTTCGATCCGGCCACCCAGGTCCGGGTCGGCCTGACCTCCCGGGGTCACGAGGCCTGGCTCAACGCCGAGCTGATGCGCTGCGACCTCAAGGTCCTGACAGGCTTCATCGAGCCCCATCTCTTCGCCGGGTTCTCGGGCGGCGGCAAGGCCATCCTGCCGGGCATGGCCGGCCAGCGCACCGTCCTCGGCAACCATGACGCCGGCATGATCGGGAACCCGCAGGCCATCTGGGGCGTCACCCGCGGCAATCCCGTCTGGGAAGAGGTGCGCGAGGTGGCCGGCCAGGCCGGCCGCCTGTTCCTGCTCAACGTCACCCTCAACCGCGACAAGGCCGTGACCGGCGTGTTCGCCGGCGACCTCGACCGGGCCCACGCCGAGGGCTGCGCCTTCGTCAGGCGTTCGGCCATGGTCGCCGTGCCGCGCCCGTTCGACATCGTCGTCACGACCAATTCGGGCTACCCGCTCGATCTCAATCTCTACCAGTCGATCAAGGGCCTGCGGGCCGCCGAGCCGATCGTCCGGCCGGGCGGGGCCGTCATCATCGCCACGAGCTGCTGGGACGGCATCCCCGAGCACGGGCTCTACGGCGCCCTGCTGCGCCGGTCGAAGTCGCCGCGCGAGCTGCTCGATCGGATCACGGCTCCCGGCTTCCTGGAGCAGGACCAGTGGCAGGCCCACATCCAGGCCCTCGTCCAGCAGAAGGCGGAGGTCTATGTCCGCTCCGACGGTCTGACGGACGACCAGATCCGCTCCGCCCTGCTCCGGCCCTGCCGCCGCGTCGAGGACACCGTCGAGGCCCTCCTGGGCCGCTACGGCCGCGGCGCTTCGATCTGCGTCATGCCGGAGGGCCCGCAGACCATCCCCTACATCGCCTGAGGCCCGGGGCCGCTTAACGTCCCTGAGGCCGGCCGGCGCATCCCGTCGAGGCCGCCGGGGCTAATCCGCCGTTGACGGCGGGGCCTAGCTCTCGGGGTTGTTGACCTCGAAGAGGCAGCCGAGGGCCAGGTCGTCGCGGCGGGGGAAGAAGGGGGCGGCGGCGTCGAGGCGGCAGCCGAAATATTTCTCGAGCACATGAACGACGCCCCGGACCAGGCCCGGCCCGCCGCCCGAGACGACGTAGAGGTTGCCGGCCGAAGTCACCAGGGCGAAGCCGTCCGCCCGCAGGGAGGGAAGCGCGGCCGCCGCGGCGGGCGGCAGGTCGTCGAGGGGAAAACCGATGGCCGCGGCGCCGGGCCGGTCGGGCGCCGCCACGGCCAGGACGGGCAGATCGACGCCCGTCATCCTGAAGACGGAGGTCTGGAGGATGTCCGCGGCCCGCCGTTCGGCCTCGCCCGCGTTCCCGGGGATCTCGATCCGGGCCGCCGGCCGGCCGCGGTCGACGAAGACGAAAGCCCGGTCGCATTGGCTCGCTACGGCCGGGCGCGCGGCGGCTGGTCCCCGGGCGCAGGCCGCCGCGGCCCAGAGGCCGAACGCCAGGGCGACGACCGCCGCCGGCTCCCGGAGGAGGTTCCGCCGCTGCCGCCGCCGGGACCCTGGCGATCGCCTGTCGGTCATCATCGGCAATCTAGACCAAAGGCCGGCCCGGCGTCAAACGAAGATCAGAACGCCGAGGGCCAGACCGGCCAGAACGAGAGAGATCTTCCGGGCGGCGCGCCAAGCCGTGTTGGCCGGGCGCAGGATCTCGAACTCGGTGACGTAGACGACTTCGCAGGCGCCGTTGCCGCGGTCGGTGCGGACCGTGCTGGAGCCGCGGCTGTATGGGGCGCCCTTGAGGCCGTAGGAGACGAGCCAGCCCTTGAAATGGACCTGGTCGCCGGTCCGGGCCCGGCGCACGGCCTCGGCCACGAGCTCGTCGGCCGGCAGGAGATGGTTGTTCGACAGGGCGTTCTCGGTGAACAGCTGGCCGGTCTCCCGGTCGGGATAGCGATAGTAGCAGGTGAAGTCGCGGTTGCGGAAGGTCATCCGCCGGTAAACCCCGGTTTCGACGTTGCGGCCCCAGATGACGCAGATGTCCTTGGTGTTGAGATAGTCGTTCCACTTCTTGTGGGAGATGTCCAGGAACGACGAGGAGTGATGATAGGAGACGACGAGGCCCCAGAGCTCGTAGCTGTAGAGAGGCGTCACCGTGTAGGTGAAGCCCCGGCGCGCGACCTCGAACGGCTCCGGCACCCCTTCTTCGGTCTGGACGGGACTCCGGCCGAGCGGCTCCAGGATCAGGTCCCGGCCGGGCAGCCGGCGGCCCAGGAAAAGCGAGGCGGCGAGGGCGACCAGGGCGGCCGGCAGGACGAGCCGCGCCAGCCGGCGGAGACCGGGCGAGCGCTGCCGCATCCT
Source organism: Acidobacteriota bacterium (assembly GCA_022711665.1). Lineage (GTDB taxonomy): Bacteria > Acidobacteriota > Aminicenantia > Aminicenantales > Saccharicenantaceae > RBG-16-66-30. Next base: position 264,974 of record JAKLEN010000003.1, read on the forward strand.
ATCCCGCCAGGACCAGGTCCTTCTGCGGCCGGCCCAGCCACTCGGCCCCGTCGCCGGTGACGACGACCATCTCCTCGATGGTGACGACGCCGCGGCCGGGCACGGTCAGGCGCGGCTCGATGGTGAAGACCATGCCCTCCTCGAGCCGGCGGAAGGGCTTCTGGGCGTATTTTTCCCAGGCCGGGCCGAGCAGGGCCGTGCCATCGTGGGCGTAGCGGCCGACCTGGTGGCCGAGGCCGTGGGGGAATTCGGCGTAGCCGGCGCCGGTGATGATCGAGCGGGCGACGGCGTCGACCGTCCGGCCCTCGACGCCCGGCCTCATGGCCCGTTTCGATTCCTCGACCGCCCGGACGATCGTCCGGAATCCTGTCATGACGTCGTCGGGCGCGGCCGTCTCGCCCGGGGCGGGGATGTAGAACGTCCGCTGCATGTCCGAGCAGTAGCCCTCGATCTTGACGCCGAAGTCCATGTTCAGGATGTGGCCGGGCTCGACGACCCGGGCCGTGGGCGCGTAATGGGCCTGGGCCGTGTCGGGGCCGGTGAAGACGGCCGGGCAGGCGGCCCGGGTCCAGGCCGTCTCGAGCCCGCGGCGGTCGACCTCGGCCAGGATGAAGGCGGCGATCTCGATCTCGGTCCGGCCCGGGGCGATGAACCGGCCGGCCAGGTCGTAGATCTCCTCGGTCACACGGACCGCTTGCCTCATCCAGCCGATCTCGGCCGCGGATTTCCGCTCGCGTAGGGCCGAGACGATCCGCTCGGCCGGGACCAGGCGATCGGCCATCCCGATCTCGGCCAGGAAGCGATGGAGCGTCAGGTACATGCCGTGGGTCAGGCCGTCGCAGATCTCGCTCCCTTCGGAGTAGTTGACGGCGATCGTCCGCGGGTCGAGCTCCTTCAGGCATTCGAGGAGCGGCTCCTTGATGCCGGTGACGTAGCCGACAACCTTGTCGTAGGCGCCGGTCTCCTCGACGGCCTTCTGGTCGTAGAGCCCGACGATGGCCCGCGTCCGGCCGCCGGCCGAGACGATGAAGGCCGAGTGCCAGGTGACGGGGCCGGGCGCCAGGAAGACCAGGGTCGGATCGCCGCAGATCTGGCTCTCGCGGGTAAAGGTGATCCAGCAATCGACGCCGAACTCGTCGATGAGCCCGGCGGCCTGTTTGACCTTTTCCTGGATGAGGGTCATGGGTGTCCTCCGGTTATCAGGCGGCGAAGCGCCGGAGCTTCCTGAGGAAGACGGCGACCAGGACGGCGGCCAGGACCAGGAGGGCCGCGAGGATGAGGAAATACAGATGATGGGCCAGGGCGCTGTAGGACTTGCCCAGCAGGCCGCTGCCGTAGCTGCCGACGGCCGTGGCCGCGAACCAGCCGCCCATCATCAGCCCGGCGATCCGCGGCGGGGCGACCTTGGAAACGAAAGACTGGCCCATCGGCGAGATGAGGATCTCGGCCACGGTGACGAGGAAGTAGGTCCCGACGAGCCAGGCCGGGGACATGATGTTCTGGTCACGGTTGCCGCCGGCCAGCGAAGCGCCAGCCATGAGCATCATGGCCAGGCTCATGACGGCCATGCCGACGAGGATCTTGACCGGCGTCGAGGGCTCCCGGCCGCGCCGGTTCAGGCGGCCGAAGAGGGCCAGCAGGAGCGGCGTCAGGGTCAGGATGAAGAACGGCTCGAAGAACTGGTACGTCTCCGGCCGGAGCCACTTGAGGACGACGGTCGAGCGCTCGGCGAAGAGGGTCAGGCCGAAGAAGTTCTGGTAGAAGGCGACCCAGAAGAAGATGACGATGAGGAAGAGGGTGGCCAGGGTGGCGATGCGCTGGCGTTCCTCGCGCCGGTCGACGGCGGGGCAGCCGGCCGGGGAGAGGCCGGGCTGGAGGGGCGAAGCGGGCGAGGCCGCGCCCGGGGCGGCGGCGCCTGGGGCGGGCCGGCAGTCATAGGGCCGCAGCCGGGGCTCGCCGGCGCGCCAGATGATCAGGGCCACGACCATGCCGGCGGCGGCGATGGCGAACGACAGGTTGTAGCTGTGGAACCTGACGCTGATGAAGGTGGCCAGGAGCGGGGCGATCATCGCCCCGAGGTTGACGCCCATGTAGAAGATGTTGTACCCGGCGTCCTTGAGCTCGGGCCTTCCCTCATAGAGGCTGCCGACCAGGACGGCCATGTTGACCTTGAAGATGCCCGTCCCCAGGCCGATGAGGAAGAGCCCCAGATAGAACGTGAGGACGCGGCCGGGGCCGGAGACGGCCAGGCCGATGTAGCCGAAGACCATGAGGAACGCCCCGGCCCGGACCGTCCGGATCCGGCCGATGACCTTGTCGCCGAGCCAGCCACCGAGGAGCGGCACGAAATAGCAGAGGGCCAGGAAGAGCCCGTACGAGTCGCCCTTGCGGCCGTCGGACCAGCCCAGGACCTTGTCCATGTAGAGGACGAGGACGGCCATGAGCGTGTAGAAGCCGACCCGCTCCCACATCTCGGTGAAGAAGATATAGCCCAGGACGCGGGGATGGTTCTTGAGCATGCCGCCGCCTTTCCCGGTTATGCTAACACAAAACGGGGGAGATGGTACCCGTCCCCCCTTTTTCTTGTCCGGAACCCATCGCCCCTCGGATGATCGGGACGCGGGGTCGCGGCCGGTTGACTCGGAGGACGGGGCGGCGATATAGTCTCGCCCTCATGGAGGCCCGATGAACCCGAATCCCTTTCTCGGCGTTTTCCTGCACGCCCTCGGCGGTTTCGCCGCCGGGAGCTTCTACATTCCGTACAAGAACGTCCGCGGCTGGGCCTGGGAGGTCTACTGGCTCGTCGGCGGGGTCTTCAGCTGGATCGTCGTCCCCTGGGTCGTGGGCGCCCTGACCTGCCCCGGCCTGTTGAGCGTCCTGCGGTCGGGGAGCGGCAAAACGATCCTCTGGACCTATCTCTTCGGGGTGCTCTGGGGCATCGGCGGCCTGACCTTTGGCCTGAGCATGCGCTATCTCGGCCTGTCGCTGGGCATGGCCCTGTCGCTCGGCTTCTGCGCCGTCTTCGGGACGCTCGTGCCGCCCGTTTTCGAGGGCCGGATCGCCGGGCTCGTCGCCTCGACATCCGGACGGGTCGTCATCCTCGGCATCCTCGTCTGCCTCTCCGGCATCGCCATGTGCGGCGCCGCGGGGATGAAGAAGGAGAAGCGGCTTTCGGAGGCCGAGAAGAAAGCCTCCATCGCCGAGTTCGATTTCCCCAAAGGCGCCTGGGTGGCGGCCTTCTCGGGGGTCATGAGCTCGTGCATGGCCTTCGCCTTCGCCGCCGGCAAGCCCATCGCCGAGGCCGCGGTCCAGAACGGGACGCGGCCGATCTTCCAGAATTTCCCGGTCATGATCATCGCCCTGCTCGGCGGGTTCACGACGAACTTCGTCTGGTGCGCCGCCCTGAGCTTCAAGAACAGGTCATGGCGCGACTACCGCCGGGTCCGTGAGGCCGAGCCGGCGGCGGCGGGCCCGGGCGCGTCCGCCGCGCCGGCGAAGCCGAAGCCCTCGCTCCTCGCCAACTACGTCTGGGCCGCCCTGGCCGGGACGACTTGGTATTTCCAGTTCTTCTTCTACGGCATGGGCACGACCCAGATGGGCCGGTACGATTTCTCGAGCTGGACTATCCACATGGCCTTCATCATCACCTTCAGCAGCCTGTGGGGCATCTTCTTCCACGAGTGGCGGGGGACGGACCGCCCGACGCGCCGGCTGGTCGTGGCCGGGATCGCCGTCCTCATCCTGTCGACGGTCGTGGTCGGGGCGGGCAATTACATCGCCACGCTCAAATAGGATCACGGCGGGGAGGGCATCGCCCATGAGACGGATCGCCTTCGGCGCCCTGACCGTTTCCCTGGCGTGCTTGGCGGCGTGCCGGGGTGGCTCGCCGCGCCTCCTGCGCGAGGATATCTTCGAGGACGCGCCCTTCGCCCAGTGCCACGCCTCGACCGTCGCCGAGACCCCGTCGGGGCTGGTGGCGGCCTGGTTCGGGGGGACGGCCGAAGGGCAGGCCGACGTCGGGATCTGGCTCTCGCGCCGGGAGGCCGGACGCTGGACGGCGCCGGTCGAGGCGGCCCGGGGCGCCGCCGCGGGCGGCGCGGCCGGGCCCTGCTGGAACCCGGTCCTGTTCCGGCCGAGCGCGGGACCGCTCCTGCTTTTCTATAAGGTCGGGCCCTCGCCGGCGAACTGGCGGGGCCTGGTCGTGCGCTCGGCGGACGACGGGCGGACCTGGGGCGGCCCTGAGGCCCTGCCCGACGGGTTCCTGGGACCGGCCAAGAACCATCCCATCGAGCTCGAGGGCGGCGTCATCCTCTGCGGCAGCTCGACCGAGGACGGGGGCTGGCGGGTCCGCTTCGAGGCGACGCGCGACGGCGGCCGATCCTGGACCGCGACCCTGCCCCTCAACGTGGGCGGGAAACCGGGGCTCATCCAGCCGGCGCTGCTGCGGACCGCCGCCGGCGGCCTCGTCGCGTTGATGCGGAGCGACGCGGGCCGGATCTACGAGAGCCGCAGCCGGGACGGAGGGGCGACCTGGTCGGCGCCGGAACCGACCGTTTTCCCCAACCCGAACGCGGGGATCGACGCCGTGACCCTCCGGGACGGCCGCCACGTGCTGGCCTACAACCCCGTCACCGAGGGCCGGGGCGTCCTGGCCCTGGCCGTTTCGGACGACGGCCGGAACTGGACGCGGGCCCTGACCCTGGAAGAGGAAAAGGGCGCGGAATTCTCCTACCCGGCGGTCATCGAGACGGCCGACGGCCTCATCCATGTGACCTACACGTGGAAGCGGCGGCGGATCCGCCACGCCGTCGTCGACCCGGCCGCGCTCCAGGCCCGCTACGGCCACGATACGGAGCGCCGGCCTCCCCGGGTGTGCGTCCTGGAAACCTCGCTCGGGACCATGGCTTTCGAGCTCTACGCGGAGGACGCGCCCAAGACCGTGACCCAGTTCGAGGCCCTCGTCCGGAAGGGCTTTTACGACGGCAAGGACTTCTACCGGGTCGTCCGCGGCCACGTCATCCAGGCGGGAGGAGGGGACGCGCCGCCGCTTCCGCCGGAATTCAACACCCGGCCCCACCTGGTCGGGACGCTGGGGCTCGGCCGGGTCGGCGACGAATGGAGCGGCGACTCGGAGATCTACGTCTGCGTCGCGCCGCGGCCCCACCTCAACGGCCGCTACACGGTCTTCGGCCGGACGATCGAGGGCTTCGACGTCCTGGAGCGCATCGCCGCGGTCGCGGTCGAGGAGCGATGGGAGGGCCCGGACCGGAAGATGGCCATGCACCGGCCCCTCGAGCCCGTCGTCATCCGCCGCGCCCTCATTAAATAGGGGGCACATTAAATCGGGGACACAATACTCATTTCCGATTTATTAATTCGGAAATGAGTATTGTGTCCCCTATTTAGCGGGCGGCCTTGAGGCGGTCCCAGACGGCGACGTAGAGCGCGTTGGCCGCGCCGATGTCACCGATGATCTCGCTCCTGGCCCGGAGCTTCGGGTCCATGAAGATGCCGGGATTGTCGCGGATCTCCGCCGGCAGGAGGGGGTAGGAGTCCTTGTTCGGGCAGAGGAAGTAGATGAAGGCCGTGTTCTCGGCGGCCACCGCCGGATCGTGGAGGTAGTTGATGAAAGCGTGGGCCAGGCGGACCTCGCGGGCGTCGGTTGGGACGACCAGGTCATCGCAGGAGATGACCGTGCCTTCCTCGGGGATGAAGAAGCGGACGGCGGGATTCTCGCGCCGGACCTGGAAGATGTCGCCGCTCCAGGCGTGGACGAGCAGGAACTCGCCCGAGGCCAGGCCGAGCTTGTACTGCTCGTTGTCAAACTTGGCCAGGTTCTTCTTCCACTCGAGGAGGACGGCCTCGGCTTCGGCCAGCTCGGCCGGATCGGTCGAATTGATGCTGTGCCCCAGGAGCTTGAGGGCCGCGCCGATCGTTTCCCGCATGTCGTTGAACATGGTCATGCGGCCCCGCAGGTCGGTCCGCCCGAACATGCGCCAGGAAGGCGCGACGTCGGACACCCGGCCGTCGAGGTAGGCGATGCCCGTGTTGGTGATCATGTAGGGCACGGAGTGGTCCATGGCCCCGTCGACGGCCATGGCCAGGTATTCGGGGTCGACGTGGACCAGGTTCGGCAGGAGGGCATGGTCGAGGCGGGCCAGCAGCCCCTGGGCCTGCATCAGGCTGACCATGTAGCTCGAGGGCATGAGCAGGTCATAGCCCGAGGCCCCGGCCCTGAGCTTGGCGTACATGGCCTCGTTCGACTCGAACGTGTCGATGACGACCCGGCAGCCCTGCTCGCGCTCGAAGCGGGCGACGATCTCGGGCTTGATGAAATCGGACCAGGTGTAGACGCTGAGCACGGGCCGGCTCCGGCCGCAGGCGGCGCCGAAAAAAAGCCCGGCCAGGAGGGCGAACGCCGCGCCCCTGACGATCCGGTTCCCGTTCTCCATGGGTCTCTCTCGAGAGTCCCCTTATAATCCAGATGGCCCGACATTTCAACAATCGGAACGGAGAAAGATCGGCCCTGCTCCTGATCCCGGTCCAGAACCTCGCCTGCCTGCCCGCCGGCGGGGAAACGGGACGTTCCGAAAACGGGGACGTTTCCGGTTCTAAGATTCCTGGCCCTTTTTGTTGGCCAGGCGCTGGCTCAGGAGAACGGCCGTCAGCGTCACCGCCAGGAGCAGCGTCGACAAGGCGTTGATCAGCGGCGGCGCGCCGTACTTGATCATGCTGTAGATGCGCAGCGGCAGGGTCGTCGAGCCGGGCCCGGCGACGAAGAAGGTGATGACGAAATCGTCGACCGACAGGGTGAACGCCAGGAGGGCCCCGGAGACGATGCCGGGCATGAGCATGGGCAGCAGGATCCGGCGCGTGCTCTGCCAGGGGCTGGCCCCGAGGTCGCGGGCCGCCTCGATGACCGAGAAATCGAAATCCTGGAGCCGGCCGAGCACGGTCATGGCCACGTAGCTGACGCAGAACGTGACGTGGGCCAGGAAGATCGTGAACAGGCCGAGCGGCAGGCCGACGGCCACGAAGGCCATCAGCAGGCTGATGCCCATCAGGATCTCGGGCACGACCAGGGGCTGATAGATCATCGTGTAGTGGACGTGCTGGAGGCGGCTCGCGGCCCAGCGGTGGAGGGCGTACGCGGCCATTGTGCCCAGGACGATGGAGACCGCCGTGACCGACACGGCGATGATCAGCGTGTTCCGCACGGCCTGCCAGATCTCGGGCGACTGGAAGAGCCGGGCGTACCAGACCAGCGAGAAGCCCTCCCAGCGGCCGGAGAAGCGGGCCGGATTGAAGGAGTTGACGACCAGGATGAGGATCGGCAGGTAGAGGAAGGCCAGGACCAGGACGGTGACGACGATGGGGAAGCGGCTCCGCTTCACGGGGCCTCCCCGATGACGATGCCGGACTTCTTGCCCTTGCGCTGGAGCGCCAGGATGGCCGCCAGCGGGGCCAGCACGGCCAGGACGAGGACGGCCGAGAGGGCGCTGGCCAGGGGCAGGTTGCGGTCGGTGAAGACCCGCTGGGCGATCTTGTTGCCGATCATCTCGCCGGACGGGCCGCCGACGAGGTCGGGGATGATGTAGGAGCCCAGGGACGGGACGAAGACGACCAGCACGGCGGTCACCACGCCGGCGCGGATGCCGGGCAGGAAGACCTTGCGGAAGGCCCGGAAGGGGCTGGCCCCGAGGTCGCGGGCCGCCTCGATCAGCCGGAAATCGAACTTCTCGGCCGCCGCGTAGATCGGCAGGATGGTGAACGGCAGGAAGGTATAGACCATGACCAGGACGACGGCCGCCGGATGGTAGAGCAGGGTCGCCTGCGGCCCGACCAAGCCCAGGGCGGCCAGGGCGCGCTTGACCGGCCCCTCCGGATGGAGGAGCGCCTTCCAGGCGAAAACGCGGACCAGGAAGCTCGTCCAAAAGGGGATGATGACCAGAAGCAGGAGGCGGTTGCGCCAGCGGGCCGGAGCCCGGGCGATGGTGTAGCCGGCCGGCAGGGCCAGGAGAAGCGAGATAACGGTCGTCAGCAGGCTCATCCACAGCGTCCGCCAGGCGATCGTCAGCAGGCCCGGCGCCGCCAAGCCCCGCAGCGTCTCCAGGGTCCAGCCTCGGCCGATGCCGCCGTAGGGATTGGCCGGCCGGAAGGCGACGACGAACACGAGCAGCGTGGGCACGACGACGAACAGGCTCAGCCAGACGACCGTCGGCAGGCTGACCAGCCATTCGGTTCGGCGCCTCGAGACAGGGCCAAACCCGAACCTTTTAAGCTTTTCCCGGATCGGTCGCGTCGTCATGTGCCATGCCCGAAAAGTTGAAAGGTTTAGGTTTGACCCCTTCTCAATCGCCGACGCGCTGCGGCGGCGCGGCCAGCAGGGCCTCGTCGTCCCTGCGGAAGTGGTCGAGCATGAAGCCGTCGTCGGCGTGCCACCAGATCCAGCATTCGTCCTGCCAGCGGATGGGCTTCTCGTCGAGGAAGTAGCGGTCATGCTGGCGCAGGGCCTGGATGCGCCGGCCGCCGGCCCGGACCCAGTACTTGGTGTTCGAGCCGAGGTAGATGACGTCCTCGACCACGCCGGGGACGAAGTTCCGCTTCGGCTTGTCCTCGGGCCGGTCGTGCGAGATGTGGATCTTTTCCGGCCGGACGCTGAGATAGATGGGCTGGTCCGGCCGCAACCCCTTGTCGTTGAACGACACGACCTCCGGCAGGCCGTCGATGGCCAGCCGGCAGTAGTCGGCCTCGAGGCAGGAGCGGACCCGGCCCTCGAGGAAGTTGGTGTCGCCGATGAAGGCCGCCACGAAGCTCGTCCGCGGCGATTCGTAGATCTCGGCCGGCGCGCCGACCTGCTCGATGCGGCCGCCGTTCATGACCGCGATCCGGTCGCTCAGGCTCATGGCCTCGGCCTGGTCGTGGGTGACGTACAGGAAGGTGATGCCGACCTGGTCGTGGATGAGGTCGAGCTCGATGAGCATCTTCTGCCGGAGCTTGAGGTCCAGGGCGGCCAGCGGCTCGTCGAGGAGCAGGACGTCGGGCTTGTTGACCAGGGCCCGGGCCACGGCCACGCGCTGCTTCTGGCCGCCGGACAGCTGGCCGGGCTTCTTGTCGGCCTGGTCGGCCATGCGGATGAGCTCGAGCATCCGGTCGACCTCGGTCCGGATCTCCGCTTTCGGCCGCCGGGCGATGGCCGGGCCGAAGCCGATGTTGTCGCGCACGGTCATGTGGGGGAAGAGGGCGTAGCTCTGGAAGATGGTGTTGACCTTGCGCTTGTCCGGCGGCAGGCCGGTGATGTCGCGGCCGTCGAGGAAGACGCGTCCGGCGTCCGGCTGCTCGAAGCCGGCGGCCAGGCGCAGCATGGTCGTCTTGCCGCAGCCGCTCGGTCCGAGGAGCGAGAAGAACTCGCCCTTCCGGATCTCGAGGGAGACGTCGTCGACGGCCTGGATGGCCCCGAAGCGCTTGGCCACCCCGCGGAACTCGAGGAACTCAGGCAACGGCGGAGCGCTCCTCGGCCGGCGCGGCGGTCACGAAAGGACGGGGCAATGTTTTCAAGGCCGTTACATTATGGGAAAAACCGGAAGAGATTTCAATCGAAAGAAACGCCCTCCTTCTGGAGGTTCTTTTCCCGGTTCCGGGGAGTCCCTCTCTTCGGCTTTGCTCAGGGCCGGCGCGGAGCGGACTCTGGGGAGCCGCTCCGCCATGCTTCTGATGGGCGCTTCGATGACTCCGCTCCCTGCCGGCCCGTTGCCGCCGCGATAGGGCTGTCCGGATCGGGAGAACGATGGGGTCAAACCTACCTTTTGCCCGAAAATGGGTAAAAGGTAGGTTTGACCCTCTCCAAATCTCTTTTTAAGCTAGCGGAGGGAGAGCGCCGTCGTGGCATGGCCCAGCGCGCCCGAGGCCCGGTCACCGGCGTAGAGGTGAAGATAGTAGGCGCCGGGCGGGACGGCGCCGGCCGCCGCCAGGTCCAGGGTCAGGACCTCGGCCGGCCCCCGGGCGACCCGCCCGGCGATGGCCACGGTCACGGGGATACGGCGTCCGGTCGCCGCGTCGACGAGGGAGGCCGTCAGGCCCAGGTCGGCCGCCGGCCCGCCGCCAGGCGCGGCGCAGGGGACGACAACCTTCAGGCCGGCCGCGGCGGCCGCCGTACCGTTCGGCGGGACGGGCGCGTAGATCGAGCTGTCGTAGCCGTAGAGGTCGGCCCAGGCGAACGCCTTACCGCCCTTCCGGTCGGCGGCGCACACGAACAGGCAGCCGGATCGGGGCTCGAGGACGAGCGGCGTCCCCAGGCTCAGGCCGGCCGGCTGCGGCCGGCCCGCCGTGGCCCTGGCCGAGGCCACTGCGCTGAGGCCCGATTCCAGGTCCCGGATGACCAGCCGGCAGCCGTAGTCGCCGGGCGCCAGGGCCGTCCCGGCGGCGAAGGCCATGTCGCGCCCCCGCTGCGGCGCGATGTCGCGCTCCTCGCGGACGATCGCCGCGACGTCGCCGGCGGCGTCGAAGAACAGGGCCACGAACTCGACCCGCCGGCCGGCGAACCGTGTCGTCACCTCGCCGGGCACCAGGGCCACTAGGGCCAGGCGCGAGGCGCCCGCCGCGGACGCGGCCAGCATCCCCATCGGCATTTTGATCGGCAGGCGCGAGACGGCCCGCTCGTTGAGGGCCAGGTCGAAGAGATGGATCTGCTTCTCGACGTCGGAGTATTCGGCGAAGGGCTTGGGATTGAAATAGCCCGTCAGGGCCCGGACCGTGCAGTCCCGGCGCCCGACCTCGACCTTGACCTCGTGGAACTGGCCGTCCCAGCGCTCATTGACGGAGTAGCCGAGGACGTAATAGGTCCCGGTCAGGGCGCCGAGCTGGCCGACGTTCTTCTGGTACATATTGATGTTCGAGTAGTACTTCCCGCCGGTCAGGTCGGTGAAGCGCTTGAGCGAGTTGAGGCCGGTCGATTTGCCGTCCTGGAAGACGCTGGTCGGCTCGATGGCCGTGGACATGGCCCGGCTGCCCATGGCCATTGTCTGCTCGTCGTACGCGAACAGGGACGTGGCGATGGCCGATTCCCGCGTGTCGAAGGCGTAGAAGGAGCAGTTGGCGGCGCCGAACTCCTTGTACATGGCTTCGTTCCGCCGCCGCAGGACGTCGTCCCCGGAGGCCCGGGCGACGTCGGCCCGGTTGGTGACATTCCCCGAGGCGTAGCCGTAGATCAGGGAGTTCGGGATGCCGGTCGAGAAGAGGACGAAGTTCTTCTCACCGTCGACCAGGCGCAGGGCCCGGGCCAGGGCGGTCATCTTGTCCATGTACTTCATGGCCATGCTTCGCGATTCCTGGCGGTTGCCCTCGGCCTCGGCCCGGAAGCTCAGCCCGATGGCGGCCCCGGCCCCGCCGCCGGGCGATTCCTGGACCAGGCGCCAATACTGGTCCTCGATCTCTGTCGCCCGGCCCTTGACGTCGGAATGGCCGATCTTCTCCACGACCCGGCGAACCTTGGCGTGGTCCGCGGTCAGGTACTCATGGAAGGCCAGGCCGCCCACGGCCGAGTAGGTAAGGACGGCCACTTCGTCCTCCGGGCCGAGGGCCGTGTCCAGGAAATGGAGGGCGGCGGTCCGGGACTTCAGGATGCCGCGGACGTTGTTGTAGGCGAAATCGAAGAAAAGGAAGAACTTGCGCGCGGCCGGGCGGATGGCCTGGGTGGCGGCGGCCGGCTCGGCCGCGGCCCCGGCGCGGTCGGCCGGGGCGACGGCGGCGCCGGAGACGGCGTGACGCTCGAAATCCGTGATCGTCACCGGCCGGCCGTTGTCGGTCACCGAGAAGTCGTCGCGCGTCAGGTCGAGGACGGGATTCCCCTTCTTGTCCGCGACGTGGACGGGGATGAGCTTGAGCACGACGGCCAGCTCGTATTGAAGGGGCTTCGCCGGCGCCTGGCCGCGGGGCGACACGGGCACCGGGTCCTGCGGCGCGGGGAGCCCGGCGACGGCGAGGACCAGGACCAGGGCCGCGGCCCGAACGAACTTGCGGGACCGCTTGCTCCGTCTCATCGCCCCAGCATGAGGTCGGGACCGCCGATTGTCAAGAGGGACGCGGGCGGACGCTGCTGAAAGAAGGGGTCAAACCTAAACGTTTCAACTTTTTTCCCGCGAACCCCAGGTCAGCCGCCGAAAAAGTAAAAAGGTTCAGGTTTGACCCCATTCTGTTTGACAGGGCGGACGGGCGCGGATAGAGTAGAGCCTCGGCCTCGGCCCGAGGCCGGATGCCAAGACCATGACCAACGAACCGACGTGCCCCCCGCCCGGCGCCAACGGCCTCGAACGCAAGCTCGGCCTCTTTTCGCTGACCAACATCGTCGTGGCCAACATGATCGGGGCCGGCATCTTCACGACCTCGGGCTTGCTCATGGGCGACCTCCACAACCCGCTGGTGATGCTGGCCCTGTGGCTCGTCGGCGGCCTGGTGGCCCTGTGCGGCGCCCTGAGCTACGGTGAGCTCGGCGCGGCCTTCCCCCACGCCGGCGGCGAGTACGCCTTCCTCTCGCGCCTCTATCACCCGCTCCTGGGCTTCCTGGCCGGCTGGGTTTCGTTCTTCGTCGGCTTCTCGGCCCCCATCGCCGCCTCGGCCATCGGCTTCTCCGAGTACCTGACCCGGGCCTTCCCGGCCCTGCTCGCCCCCGGCCTCTTTCCCGGCCCGGGGGAAGCGGCGGTCATGAAGAAGATCTACGCCATCCTGATCATCGCCGTCTTCACCTTCATCCACACCCGCGGCCTCAAGGCCGGGGCGCGGGTCCAGAACGGCCTGACCGGGCTGAAGATCCTGCTCATCGTCGGCCTCGTCGGCGCCGGCTTCATCTTCGGGAAGGGGAGCCTGACCCATCTCACCGCCGCGGCGCCCTTCCGCTTCGATTTCGCCGGCATCAAGACGCTGGGCCTGTCCCTGATGTGGATCATGTTCGCCTACAGCGGCTGGAACGCCTCGGCCTATGTCGGCTCGGAGGTCCGCGACCCGTCCCGCAACCTGCCCCGCTCGCTGCTCCTGGGCACGGCGATCGTCATGCTCCTCTACGCCGCTCTCAACCTCTTCTACGTCTTCGCCGTGCCGCCGGCCCAGATGGAGGGCGTCATCTCGATCGCCGGCCTGGCCGCCGGCAACCTCTTCGGCCCGTCGGCCGGGACGGTCCTGTCGGCCCTGATCTCCTTCGCCCTGTTCTCGTCGCTCAGCGCCTATCTCATCCTGGGGCCGCGCGTCTATTACTCGATGGCCCGGGACGGCATCTTCTTCAAGTCCATCGCCTTCGTCGACCCCCGCTGCGGCGTCCCGACCCGGTCGATCCTCCTGCAGGGCGGCATCGCCGCCGTCATGGTCCTGTTCGGCACGTTCGAGCAGCTCCTGACCTACATGGGGTTCTCGCTGGGCCTCTTCCCGCTGCTGGCCGTTTTCGGCGTCTTCAAGCTCCGGCGCTCCGGCCGGAGCGTGGTGAAGCTGCCGGGTTATCCCGTGGCCCCGGCCGTCTATCTCGTCATCGGCGCGGCCATCCTCGTCCTGTCCTTCCTACGCCAGCCGGCCGAGTCCCTCGTGGCCATCGCCACGGCCCTGGCCGGCGTCCCCATCTACTTCCTATTCCGCCGGGCCTCGCGCCCGCGGGCCTGAGCCCGCCGCCCGGCCCCCATTTGACTAAAAGCCGTCCTGGGTCTATTGTTGTTTTGCTGGAAACGGGGTGGTTCATCAGGCGGAGCGGTTCGAGGTGCCGTGCATGCGAACCGGCGGGCGGCGGGCTTCTGACGCGGGGCAGGCGGCGACCCCAGCGGCCGCGGCCTTCGCCCTGATCCTGGCCGTCGGCCTCGGCGCCTGCTCCATCGAGAAGCTGGCCCTGAAGAAGGTGGCCGGCATGCTCTCCAGCTCCTCCTCCTCCGACGTTTTCGCCTCGGACAACGATCCCGACCTCGTCGGCCAGGCCCTGCCCTTCGCCATCAAGCTCTACGAATCGCTCCTGGCGTCGCTCCCGAACCACGCCGGGCTGCGGCTGCGCACCGGCAGCCTGTATATCATGTACGCCAACGCCTTCGTCGAGTCGCCGGCCGACATGACGCCGCGCAGCGACATCGAGACGAAGGAGTACCTCCTGGCCCGGGCCAAGAACCTCTACCTCCGCGGCCGGGACATCCTCTTCATCGACCTGGAAAAGAAGAATCCGGCCCTGCGGGCCCAGCTCAAGGAGCGGAAGTACAAGGAGGCCATGGCCCCCTTCGGCCGCGGCGACGCGACGCTCCTCTACTGGACGGCGCTCGGCTGGCTGGCGGCCTTCGCCGTGGACCCCTTCGACATGACCCTGGGCCAGACCGTGCCCCAGACCCGGGCCATGATCGAGCGCGTCGCCGAGCTCGAGCCGGGCTACGGCGGCGGCTCCCTCGATTCCTTCTACATCACCTATTACGGCTCGCTGCCCGGCTACCTCGGCGGCGACTTGGCCAAGGCCCGCGAGCATTTTGCCCGAGCGCAAGCCCTGGCCGGCGGTAGCGACACCTCGTCCCTTCTGGCCCTGGCCACGACGGTCTGCGTCAAGGAGCAGAACGCGGCCGAATTCAAAGCCCTGGTCGGGCGGGTCCTGGCCTTCGACCCCGAGACCAGCCCGGCCAACCGCCTGTCCAACACCCTCAACCGGCGCAAGGCCCGCTGGCTCCTGGCCCACATCGACGATTTCTTCATCGAGGTGGAACGGCCATGATCAAGCCCCTGTCCGCGGCCCTGGCTTTAGCCCTGGCCCTGGCTTTAGCCCTGGCCCTGGCGGTCCCGGCCCTGCCGGGGGCGGCCGCCGCGCCCTCCCGGCCCGCCGCGGCCGGCGCCCTGGTCCTCAAGATCGGCAGCGTCGCCCCCAGCCGCTCACCCTGGGACAAGGCCCTGCAGCAGGTGGCCAACGACTGGGAGCGGCTCTCCAACGGAACCGTCCAGGTCAAGATCTACCCCGGCGGCATCGCCGGCAGCGAACAGGACATGATCCGCAAGATGCGCCTGGGCGTCCTCCAGGGCGGCGTCCTGTCCTCGATGGGGCTGGCCAAGATCGAGCACTCGGTCATGGTGCTCTGCCTCCCCTTCCTCTTCCATGCCCGGGAGGAGTTCAACGCCGTCTTCGACGACATGAAGCCGTCGTTCGAGGCGTCCATCGAGCGGCAGGGCTTCAAGATGATGCTCTGGACCCTGGCCGGCTGGGTCAATTTCTTCTCCAAGACGCCGGTCCTCGAGCCCGACGACCTGAAGAAGCTCAAGATCAACGTGACGGCCGATTTCCCGGAGATCGAGCAGGTCTGGAAGAGGATGGGCTACGAAGCCGTGGCCGGCGAGAACAGCGACCTCATGATCGAGCTCCAGAGCGGCGCCGTGACGGCCCTCTATCTTCCCGCGCTTCTCGCCGGTTCGGGCCAGTACTTCGCCCTGGCCCCGCATATGCTCGCTCCCTCCCTGGCCCCGCTCGTCGGCGGCTTGGTCCTCAGCGACAAGGCCTGGGCCTCCGTCCCGGCCGAGCTGCGCCAGACCTTCGAGGATGCCGTCAGCCGGGCGGCGCGAGGCCTCTACGACGAGACCATGCGGCTCGAGGCCGACGCCCTGAAGATGATGCGCGACAACGGCCTGGTCGTGCACGAACCCTCGGCCGAGGCCATGGCCAAGTGGCGGGAGGCCGCCGACCGGGCCATCCAGGGGCTCCTCGGCCCGGTCTTCTCCAAGGAGGTCTACGACCAGGTCGTCGGGCGCGTCCGGGACTACCGCAGGAGCCATGGCCAATAGGCTCGCCCGCGGCGTCCGGCGGACCGAGGACGCCCTGGTCTTCCTGGCCGTCTTCGCCCTGGCCGTCCTGCTGATCGCCGAGGCCGCGGCCCGCAAGGTCTTCAACACCGGGATCCGGAACTCCGGGGTCTATATCGAGCACCTGGTGCTCGTGGCCGCCTTCGCCGCCGCGGCCGTTGCCTCGCGGGAGAAGAGGCATCTGGCCCTGGCCTCGGGGATGTTCCTGCCGGAGCGGACCCGGCGGATCGCCGACACGGTCACCGCCGCCCTGGCCGCGGCCCTGACCCTGACCTTCGGCCTGTGCTCCCTGTCGTTCGCCCGGAACGCCTTCGCCGCGACCGAGCGGGTCGGCTTCCTTCCCAAGCGGCTGGTGGTCCTGGTCATGGCCGCCGGCTTCCTGGCCATGAGCGCCCGCTTCGTCGCCGGGATCGGCAGGAGGCGCGCCCGCGCCGTCGCGGCGGCCGGGGCCGCCGCCCTGGGGCTCTTCCTCGGCTTCGAGCCGCTCGTCGGACTGCTGACCGCGGGCGGGGCCAAGGCCATGCCGGGGCTGGCCGCGGCGGCCGCGTTCCTCAAGCCGCTGGCCGCCGGGGCGGCCGGCCCTCTCATCGCCGTCCTCGTCGTCGCGGCGTTCTTCGGCCTGCCCATCTTCGCTGTTCTCGGCGGCATCGGCGTTCTCCTCTTCGTCCGGGGCGGCCTGCCCCTCGAGATCGTCCCCAACCAGGCCTACGGGGTGCTGACGGGCGGCGCCATTCCGGCCATCCCCCTTTTCGCCGCGGTCGGCTTCTTCCTGTCCGAGAGCCGGGCGGGGGAGAGGATGGTCCGCTTCTTCCAGGCCGCGTTCGGCTGGTTCCCGGGCGGGCTGACCGTGATGGCGGTCATCGTCTGCGCCTTCTTCACGACCTTCACCGGCGCCTCGGGCGTGACCATCCTGGCATTAGGGGGCCTGCTGGGCGTCATCCTCGAGAAGGCCGGCTATCCCAAACGATTCACGGTCGGCCTCCTGACGGCCTCGGGCAGCATCGGGCTGCTCCTGCCGCCCAGCCTGCCGGTCATCATCTACGGCGTGACCGCGCAGGCCAGCATCAGGGACATGTTCGTGGGCGGCCTGCTGCCGGGCGCGTTCCTGGTCGTGTCCGTCATCGCCGTCGGCATCGTCTATTCCTGGAAGCACGGCCTGCCGCGCCACCCGCTGCGGGTCCGCGAGGCCCTGACGGCCCTGCGCGGGTCGTTCTGGGAGCTCCTCCTGCCGTTCCTCGTCTTCGGCCTCTATTTCGGCGGCCTGGCCAGCCTTCAGGAGAGCGCCGCGATCGCCCTGCTCTATGTCTGGATCGTGGAGACGTTCATCAAGAAGGACCTGCGGGTCCGCGACCTGCCCCGCATCCTGCTCAAGGCGGCGCCCATAATCGGCGGCGTGCTCATAATCATGGCCCTGGCCAACGGCCTGTCCTACTACATCATCGACGCCCAGATCCCGCAGCGGCTGAGCGACAAGGTCGCGGCCACGATCTCCTCGCCCGTCGTCTTCCTGCTCCTGCTGAACCTGGCCCTGCTCGTCGTCGGCTGCTTCATGGACATCTACTCGGCCATCCTCGTCGTCGTGCCGCTCATCATCCCGCTGGGGATCCTCTTCCGTATCCACCCCGTCCATCTCGGCATCATCTTCCTGGCCAACCTGGAGCTGGGCTACCTGACCCCGCCGGTCGGACTGAACCTCTACCTGGCCTGCTACCGCTTCGAGGAGCCGATCGGCCGCGTCTATCGGGACGTGCTGGTCTTCCTGGCGATCGAGCTGGCCGCCGTCCTGCTGATCACCTACGTGCCGTTCCTGACCACCGCGCTGCTTTAAGAAGGGGTCAAACCCAGGCCTGTCTGGTTGTTGGTTTTCTGAAGCCTCCTAACCTGTTGACCTAGTTTTAATAAAGTCGTATTTCGGCCATTTTTGATTTGAACGGCCTTCGCGGCTGGCGAAAAAATTGTAGGGTTTATGTTTGACCCGCGTCCCGGTCGAAGTGGGGCATCTCCCCGGGGATCTCGAGCGAGAGCTCGACGAAACCGGCATAGGCCCCGTCCTTGTACCAGGGCGCCTGGAAGATGAGCTTCTTCCGGCCGTTCTTCAGGATGGTGTAAACGTTCGCCTTTTGCCCGGCCATCATCCCGGCCAGCTTCGACCGGGCGGGCTCGGGGTGGCAGTCGAGGACGCTCGTCCCGATGAGCTTGTCCCCGCCGTCGGCCGCGAAGACCTGCCGCGACCCGGCGTTCATCTCGATGATCCGGCCTTCGGCGTCGCAGACCGTGACCGCGGCCGGGAATCCTTCGACCCAATCGTTTCGGCTCATGTCGGCTCCTCGGCCTTCTCTATACCACAGAGACTTCGCCCCCGGCAATTTGGTAGAATACGCGCCGTGAGGACGACATGAGCAACAGCGCCGCCTTCGCCGGATTCAGCCGGGAGACCGTGCGCTTTTTCACGGAGCTCCGCCGGAACAACGCCAAGCCCTGGTTCGACGCTCATCGGGAGGCCTACGAGCGGCGCGTCCTGGACCCGGCCAGGCTCTTCGTCACGGCCCTGGGGGCCCGGCTGCAGGCGATCGTCCCGGGGATCGTGGCTGTTCCCGCGGTCGACAAGTCCATCTTCCGCATCCGCCGCGACACGCGCTTCAGCCTCGATCCGGCGCCCTACAAGACGAACCTCGGGATCTACTTCTGGGACAGGGCCCGCGGCCGAATGGAGTCGGCGGGCTTCTATGTCGGCCTCGAGCCGCCAGATATCATGCTCGGCGGCGGGATGTACGTCATTCCCGACTCCCTGCTCGGCCGCTACAGGAAGGCCCTGGTCGATCCGCGGCGGGGAGCGGAGATCGCCGGGATCGTGGAGGCGCTGCGGGCCATCCCGGGCTGTGCCATCGAGGGAGAACACTACAAGCGCGTTCCGGCCGGTTTCGATCCCGCCCACCGGAACGCCGGGCTGCTCAGGCACCGCGGGCTCTACGCCGGCTTCGAGACCCGGGTGCCGCCGGAGTTCTTCGGGCCGGAATTTGTCGACTACTGCTTCGAGCGGTTCGCCCCAATGGCGCCGCTCCATCGTTGGCTGATAAAGCTCTTTGATTGAGCGGCCGCAGGCCGGCCGGGCCCCCCTGCCCGGCGGGAATCTAAACGACGAGGAGGACGGCCATGAAGACCGGCATGACCGGGGGAAACAGACCCCGCACCAGCGGGCCGGCCGTCGCGCTCGCCGGTCTCGCCGCCGTCGGGCTCGCCGCCGCGGCCGCGGCCGGGCTGCCGGCTTGCGCGAAGAGCGCGGCGCCTCCGGCCGCCGTCTCGCGCGGCTACTCCATCCCGCTCGTCGACCTGGCCGGCCGGGCGGACCTTCAGGTCACGGTCGACCGCGAGGCCGGCCAGTACCTGGGACACCCGACCACCGTCCTGCTCGAGGACGGCCGGACGATCGTCGCCGTCTATCCCAAGGGGCACGGCCGCGGCGCCATCATCATGAAGCGCAGCGCCGACGGCGGCCGGACCTGGAGCGCCCGCCTGCCCGTGCCGGAGAACTGGGCGACGTCGCTAGAAACGCCGACCATCCATCGCGTCGTCGGTCCGGACGGGGTCAAAAGGCTCATCGTCTGGTCCGGGCTCTATCCGGCGCGGCTCTCGGTATCGGGCGACGACGGCGCGACGTGGACGCCGCTCGCCCCGGCCGGGGACTGGGGCGGGATCGTCGTCATGTCGGCCCTGGCCGAGCGGCAGCCATTCGGGCGCGGCCGCTACCTGGCCATGTTCCACGACGACGGGCGGTTCTTCGCCCGGGAGCCCCGTAGACTGGACCCGGCCGTCTTCACGCTCTACGCGACGTTCTCCGATGACGGCGGGCTGACCTGGTCCTTCCCGAAGGCGGTTTACGCCTCGTCCCAGGTCCATCTCTGCGAACCGGGGATCGTCCGCTCGCCGGACGGCCGGACCCTGGCCGCGCTGCTGCGCGAGAACAGCCGGAGGCGCAACTCGCATGTCATCTTCTCGACCGACGAGGGGGAGACGTGGAGCGCGCCGCGCCAGCTGCCGGGCGCCCTCACCGGGGACCGTCACGCCGGGAAATACGCCCCGGACGGCCGGCTGCTCATCTCGTTCCGCGACACGACTCTCGAGAGCCCGACCCGGGGCGACTGGGTGGCCTGGGTGGGCACGTTCGACGACATCGTCAAGGGCCGTGAGGGTCAATACCGCGTCCGCCTCATGGACAACACGAAGGATGAGGATTGCGCCTATCCCGGGGTCGAGGTCCTGCCGGACGGCACCTTCGTGGCCACGACCTACGGGCACTGGACGGCCGGCGAACCGCCCTACATCATGAGCGTCCGGCTGAAGCTCGAGGAGACCGATCGCCTGGCCCGTTGAACGGGGCCTCGCCGCCCGCGACGAAGGGCCGGCCGGGTGAACGTTTCCGCCGGCCGGGGCGTATTCTCTCACGCCGTTCGCCCCGGTTCTCTCGTGTTGGAGGTTTTGTCATGAAGAGAGTCGCCGTCGCCCTGGCCGCCGCCGTCTGCGCCCTGCCGGCCTGCAGGACCGGGGAGCGCCCGGCCGGGGCCGCCTATCCCGTCCGGATCGAGACCGTCGCGGGCGTCAAGACCTTCCTCAATCCCGCCTTCCCGAAGGAGGGCGTCGTCCGTTGCGCCCTCCGGGAAGAGCTGACGCTCGGCGGGGAGGCCGGCGGAGCGGAATCCGTCCTGAACCGGCCTTTCGATCTCCGGGTTGACGCCCGGGGCGACATCTACGTCCTGGATTGGGGCGATGTGGAGATCAAGGTCTTCGCCCCGGACGGCCGCCTTCTCCGGACCTGCGGCAAGAAGGGGCAGGGGCCCGGGGAATTCGACATCCCGGTCAGCTTCGACCTGGCCGCCGACGGCCGGATCTTCCTCCTCTCCGGGCGGCAGCACATGATGATCGCTCTCGACGGCGCGGGGAAATACCTCTCGAGCTTCCGGCTGGACGGCTTCTGCGACCGCCTGGGAGTGGATCGGCGCAACAGGATCTATTACAGCCAGGTGCTTGTACCCGCGGAGGGAGCCGGCCAGGAGTACCGGCTCGTCCAGAACTGGCTGGCCCTCTTGAGAACGGACGAGTCCGGGCGGGAGACAAGGCGTCTGGGCGATTACCCGGGCGACACCATGCTGAGAAGGGTCCAGGGCGCGGGCGCGCACGCCGTGAGCACGAGCCTGTCCTCGCGGGAGTCCTGCACGACCGTCTGGCTCGTCGGCCCCGGCGACCGGATCTATATCGGCTACAGCCGGGATTACCTGCTGACCGTCTATGACCCCGACTGGAAGCCGCTCTTTCGCTTCGGCCGGGAATTCACGCCGGTCCGGCATCCCGGCTACAAGGCGAACGGTCCCCACCCGGAGTTCTACCCGGCGTTCTCCGACCGAAGGACGTTCTTCGACGATCTGGGCAACCTGTGGCTGGAGCAGTACCAGGAAGAGGGCGTCGCGGATCACGCCTTCGACGTCTTCTCGCCCGAGGGGATCTACCTGAAGCAGGTCCGACTGCCGGAAGCCCCGTATCTCGTCCACGGCGACCTGGCCTACGCCATAATCCGGCAGGCGGACGAGTTCCTCGTCGTCAAACGGTTCAGGATCGTCCCGGCGCCGCCCGAAGGCTAGGGGAGGCCGGGCTCGCCGCCGGACCGGGGGCGGCGCGGGCGCGGGACCGCGATCCGCCGGGTGGACGGCGGGCCGCGCTTGCTCTAAGATAGCAGGGAGGGCCAGCATGCCATTCCCGCAGCGCCTCCTGCGTTTCGCGGCGTCTCTCGCCGCGGCCGGGGCCGCGGCTGTCGCCGCAACCCTGCTGCCTCTCCTCGCCCGCGGTCAGGGATTCCCGGCGGGACGGACGGTCGACCGCGTCGCCTGTCTGGCCGATCCCGAACGCAGCTACGCGCTGTATCTGCCGTCCTCCTTCGATCCCGGCAAGACCTGGCCCGTCCTCGTCCTTTTCGATCCCGGGGCGCGCGGCGCGGTCGCGATCGAGGCTTTCCGGGCCGCCGCCGAGGCCCGCGGCTGGGTCCTCGCAGCCTCAAACGATTCGCGAAACGGCCCGTTCAGGGATAGCGGGCTGGCGGCCATGGCCCTCTGGGCCGATCTGAGGGCCAGGCTGCCGGTCGACGCGAAAAGGATCTACGCCGCCGGATTCTCCGGCGGGGCCCGCGTCGCGTCGGCCTTCTCCCGCTTCATCGGCCGGCCGATCGCCGGGATCATCGGGTGCGGCGCCGGCCTGGCCGCCGGAGTCGGGCCCGAGACCCTGGGGGCCTCGGCCTACTTCGGGATCGCGGGCTTGAGGGACTTCAACTACGGCGAGATGAAAGAGCTCGACCGCGCCCTCGATCCCGCGGGTCCGACGCATCGATTCCATTATTTTGAAGGACCGCACGCCTGGCCGGATGCCGAGTCGTGCGCGCTGGCCGTCGCCTGGCTGGATGTCCTGGCGATGAAACAAGGGCTTCGACCGGCCGACCGGGAGGCCGCGGATGCCACGGTCCGCCGGGACATCGAGGAAGGCCTGGCGCTCGAGGCCGCGGGCCGGGCCTATTGGGCCGTCGGCCGTTTTGAAGCCGCGGCCGGATTGGCTGAAGGGATGGGTCTGAGCCTCCCGGCACTGGAGGGGCTGGACGGCCGCATCGCGGAGCTCAAGGCTCGGAAGGAATACGGCCTGTTCCTCGAAGCCGAAAAGAAGCGGGACAGAAAGACGCTCGAGTTCCGGCAGAGATCCATCCGCGCCCTGAGCGCCGTCGAAAACCCCGATGGGGGCGGCTCGGCGGCGGTGCCGCAGATTCTGCAGGCGGCGGGGATCTCCTTCCTGAAGAAAGAGGCGAGAGGGAAGGGCGCGCTCGAGGACCGCGCCCTGGCCTCCCGGCTCCTGTTCGATTTCTGCTATGCGGCGAGGGGCAGGGCCTCGGAGCTTTACGGCCAGGGCAATATGCTCTGGAGCGGAGCCTATTTCGACCTGGCCATCGCCGCCTGCGAAGAGGGGCTGTCCCTGGAGACCTGGCTCTATTTCAACCGGGCGTGCGTGGCCGCGCGGGCCGGCGACAAGAAGCTGGCCCTGCGGCATCTCGCCGCGGCGGTGGAAAAAGGGTTCGCCGATCTCCGCGTTCTCGAGACGGACAAGGACCTGGATCCGGTCCGGGGCACGGCGGCCTTCCAGGCGCTCCTCGCCCGGCTCCGGAAATAAGGGGACACAATACTCATTTCCGATTTCCGCTCCCCTCGCAGCCTGGGGATAAATTCGGAAATGAGTATTGTGTCCCCGATTTAGCGAAGGATCAGCAAAAGGCCCTTGCCGGGCTCGATCCGGATCGGGTCGCCGGGCTCGAATTCCCCCCCTTCCTGGAACTTGTCGATGGCCGGGGCGCGGAGGGAGGCTTTCTTCGGGTCAAGGCCGAGCTTCTTCCAGTCGACCGCCAGGCGGACGTCGACGGGCGCCTTGGCCCAGCTGGCCAGGGCGACGAGCGCCGAAGGACGGCCGCCCTTTCCATCGCCCTTCCGGACGTAACACGTCGCCAGGACGTCCGGCGTCCCGGTCCGGACCGGGTTGGACGCCGTCCACCATCCGGCCATCTCGCTCTTCGTGATCCCGAACTCGTCCCAGACCTTCCAGAGCGGCCGCGGGTCGCCGGCCCAGGGCAGCCGGGCGGTCATGCCGAAGACCATCCCCCGCCAGGGATTTCCGCCGTCCTGGAGCATCTCGCCCATCAGCCCGAAGGGGAGGCCCGACAGCTCGACCAGCCAGTAGTCCGGGCCGCTGCCGTTGTAGTCGAAGTACTCGCCGAACCAGAGCCGGTCGAGATAAGGGAAGTGCTCGAGGTAGAGGTTGGCGCTCGAGGCGAAGCCGTCGCGGACGTTGTACTGGTTGGCGCTGTGGAGATCGATGAGCGCCCCGGGCCGGTTGCGGGCCAGGACCTTGCGGACGCGCTTCATCGTCGTCCGGTCGAAGGCGACGTCGTCCAGGTAGAGGCCGTCGATCCCGACGTTGCGGGCCAGCCAATCGAGGCCCTCGACATAATAGTTGTGCCAGCGCGACAGGCCGCTGTTGATTATGGCCGCGTCCTTGAGGTCGGGCACGAACCAGGCCGCGATGTAGTCGCCGCCGAGGTGCTCCTGGAGCCAGGCGTAGCCGCCGCCCGGCCCGGGGGAGAAGATCTCGTGGCCCAGGCTGCGCAGGGCGAAGAGCTCGGGCGCCCGGTTCGACAGCTCGCGCACGGTGTCGTAGATCTTGACCTTGAAGCCGCGCCGGTGGGCGTCGTCGACATAGGCCTTCATCTCCGGCACGCGCAGGAACGGGTAGTTGATATAGGGGTTGACGGCGGTGGCGTGGTGGACGTTGACGACGTTGGCCCCGGCCGCGGCGACCTTGTCGAGGGGCTCGAAGGCGTGGTAGTAGCGCTGCCGGAAATGGGCCGCCGGGTCGAGCGGCTTGAACGGGGTTATGAGCAGGGTGAAGTCGAAATGGAGCGTCTCGCCGACGCGCAGCCGTCGCGGCCCGGACGCGGCGGCCAGGACCACCGTTCCCGGCCGGAAGCCGCCGCGGCCCCCGCTTCCCCCGCTCCGGACGGTGACCGTGCCCCGCCCCTCGTTCCACCACGATGGCGGCATCTGGAGGGGCTTGGACAGGTAGAAATTCGTGTTCAGCGGCCGCGAGTAGTTCTCGGCCCGCAACCCGACCTGCATCCCGGCATTGACCGTCCCGATCCACAGGGCGTCCTGGTTTTTCTTCTGGTCCCAGGCCCAGTCGAAGCTGGCCGGGCGGCGGCCGCCCGGGAAGCCGAGCCCCATCATGTAGGCGGCGCTCGCCTCCCGCCACGGCACCTCGAGCCGGATGTCCGACACGGCGACGTCGCGGCGCGCCGTGAGCGAGACCTTGGAGGCGACGAAGCCATCGAACTCCATTCGGGCCTCGATCCGCAGGACGAAGTCGCCGTTGCAGTTGTCGGCCTCCCAGACGACGGCCCCGGGGCCGCGCCGGGACAGCCGCGGGCCGGTTAGGCTCGGCTTCCAGGCATGTTCGCGGCCGTCCTCGTCAAGGACGCGCAGGCGGATCGGGCCGGCGGTGATGTCGACGGGCTTGGCTTGGAGGCGGGTCATCTCCGGCGCGAAGTAGCTCCGGATCCGCGAGGGGAAGCCGTCGCGGCCGATGGTCAGGGCGCGCCCGAGACAGCCGACGGTGAAGCGATCGACCGTCAGGGCCGTGAAGGGCGGGACGATGCCGTCGTCCTGGGCCAGGGTCGAGTCGAGCCAGCGCAGCCGCGTCAGGCGGGAGGGATCGCCGTCGCCGGAGTCGGCCAGGGTTTCGTCCGTGACCGTCAGCTCGACGGCCAGGGCGGTCGCCGGCATCCCCTTCGGGGCGACCGTGACCGTGCCCCGGAACTTGCCCGACCGGATCCCGGGCGGGACGGGGACGCCGCACCAGAGGGCCTGGACGCGGCCCTCGTCGACCGGCACGGCCTTGACGAACGGCGCGCCGTCCCAGCCGACGCCGCCCTTGTTGAAGCAGGTCAGGTCCCGGCCGGGGATGACGGAGGGGGCGACGGGCGAGCCGTCGTCGGCCGTCGCCGGCGTCCGGACAAGGTCAGAGAAGCGGACTTCGAGATCGGCGATGGCCTGCCGCGCGGCCCAGAGGCCGACCTGGAAGGTAAAATACTCGCCCCGGGCCGCCCGGCCCCGGATCGCGCCTAACGGGCCGGCCTCGACCCAGCGCTTCGGCAGATCGCCGGTCATGCGAATCGGCAGGGCCCGGTCCTCGGGGAAGAGAAGGTAGGGCGAGCCGGGGTGGGCGGCCAGGAGGGCCCGCGTCTCCGCGGCCGTCGCGATCCGCTCCATCGGCGTGAAAGCGCCGAAGTCATCGGCCGACTCGAAGGCGACCGCCTCGGCCCGCAGCAGATCCGCCGCGGCCCGGGCCGCCGCGCCGGCGTCGCTCGAGCGCAGGGCGTCGGCCCTGGCGGCCAGGGCGGGATCCGCCGACCAGGCGGGAGGATCGTACCTGACGTTGGGGTAGTTCCTGCGGCCCTCGGACTTGTAGGGCAGATAGTAGAAGAAATAGTCGCCCGGCACGGTCGGGGGCTCGAAAAGGAACTCCGCAGCCTCGCGCCCGAGCCGCACCGGCAGGACCTTGACGACGCGCCGGCCGGTCGCGGCGTCGAAGACCAGGACGTTCTTTTTCTCGGGGTCGGCGTCGCGGCGGCGCCAGTCGATCGTGACCCGGGCGATCCGGGGCGGGGGCTGGACCGCCGCCGCCTCGACGCGGACGACGACCCGGTGGCCGCCGAGCCCCGATTCGGGGTCCCAGTCCGCCGCCACGGCCGGAGCCGGGAAGAGAAGGCCGGGGGCCAGCGTCGCCGCCAGAGCGGAATGACGGAGAAGGGAAAGGAGTTTGTGTCGCGACATGGTCCAGGGGACGATACCGGGGCGAACGCGACTTGTCAAGCCGGCGAAGAGGGGAATAAAAAGGGAAAGAAACGGGGACAAAAAAATGGGGACACAATACCCATTTCCGATTTTAAAATCGGAAATGGGTATTGTGTCCCCGATTGATCACTTCTTGGCGGACGGATCCTCGACGAACAGGGACGGGGCCTCGCGCTTGCTCTTCCAGATAGCCCAGACGGTGGCCGCCAGCAGCACGGCCACGATCACGGCCAGCCCCGGCGTCATCTTGTTGTACTTGACGATGATGGGCGCCGCGAGCAGGCTGACCATGTTGGTCACCTTGATCATCGGGTTGAGGGCCGGTCCGGCCGTGTCCTTGAGCGGGTCGCCGACGGTGTCGCCGACGACGCCGGCCTTGTGCCGTTCCGAGCCCTTGCCGGTGCAGGCGACGGCGTCCTTGGGCTCGTCCTCGATGCTCTTCTTGGCGTTGTCCCAGGCGCCGCCGGAGTTGGCCATGAACACGGCCAGGAGCTGGCCGCTGAGGATGATCCCGGCCAGGAAGCCGCCCAGGGCCTCGACCTGGAGGACCAGGCCGACGATGAGGGGCAGGAAGACCGAGATCAGGGCCAGGGGCACGAGCTCCTTCTGGGCCGCGACCGTCGAGATGGAAACGACCCGGGCGTAATCCGGCTTGACCTTGCCTTCCATCAGGCCGGGGATCTTGAACTGGCGCCGGACCTCCTCGACGATGAGCCCGGCCGCCCGGGTGACGGCCTTCAACGACAGCGAGCTGAAGAGCCAGGGGAACGCCCCGCCCAGCAGCAGGCCGATGAAGACCTTGGTGTCCGAGACCCGGATGGCCTCCATGATCTTCTGGCCGAGCTGGGCCTGGACCCGCCCGACGTCCGTCATGTAGGACGCGAAGAGGCTGACGGCCGCGATGACCGCCGAGGCGATGGCCACGCCCTTGGTGATGGCCTTGGTCGTGTTGCCGACGGCGTCGAGGTCGGCCATGATCTGGCGGGCCTTGACCGTCTCTTCGTCGGTCTGGCCCTGCCAGGACATCTCGGCGATGCCGTTGGCGTTGTCGGAGATCGGCCCGTAGGAGTCCATGGCCACGTTGTTGCCGGTGTGGCTCAGCATGCCGATGCCGACCATGGCCACGCCGTAGAGGACGTACAGCGGGTTCCCCGCCCCGCTGTAGAGGACCAGGGCGACGATGAAGCTGACGCAGATGATGACCACGGCCCAGACGCTCGATTCCATGCCCACGGCCAAGCCCGACAGGATGGTCGTCGCCGGACCGGTCTTGGTCGACTTGACGATCTCCTTGACCGGGGGCTTGCGGGTCGACGTGAAGTACGAGGTCAGCGGGTTGAAGGCCACGGCCAGCCCGACGCCGACCGTGGTCAGCATGGCCAGCCGCCAGTCGCCGGCGTAGTTGATGGCCACGAGGAACGACCACAGGATGGTGTTGACGCTCGAGACCTCGTAGGACCGGAACATGGCCTCTTCGGCGTCCTTGGCCCGCAGGAACTTGAGCGGGAAGCGCTCCCAGATCGGGACCGTGAACGTCCCCAGGATCGAGGAGATGACGCCGATGGCCCGGATGATCAGGGGATAGACGATCCACTTCAGGGAGTGGGTCGGGTCGATGGCCATCAGGGCCAGCCCCAGGATCAGCCCCGAGACGATGGTCACCTCGTAGGACTCGAAGATGTCGGCGGCCATGCCGGCGCAGTCGCCGACGTTGTCGCCGACGAGATCGGCCACGACGGCCGCGTTCCGGGGATCGTCCTCGGGGATGTCCTTCTCGACCTTGCCGACGAGGTCGGCGCCGACGTCGGCGGCCTTGGTGTAGATGCCGCCGCCGACCCGCATGAACAGGGCCAGCAGCGTGCCGCCGAAGCCGAAGCCGAGCAGGGCGTCGGGGGCGGCCTTGCCGAAGACCATGAAGATCAGGGTGCCGCCGAACAGGCCCAGGCCGTCCGTCAGCATGCCGGTGATCGTCCCGGCGTAGTAGGCGATCGACAGGGACTCGTTGAAGCCCCGCCGGGCCGCCGAGGCCGCCCGGACGTTGGCCTGGATGGCCATGCGCATGCCCAGCTGGCCGACGAGCAGGGAGAACGTCGCGCCCATGATGAAGGCGATCGTCCGCCCGAAGGCGATGATGATCCGGGCCTTGCCGGCGCCGAACTCCTCGACCGCCTCGACGCTGGCCGGGACGACATAGACGCTGAGGAACAGGGCCACCGTCAGGACGCCGATGAGCGGCAGGATCTTGCGCAGCTGCGTCTTCAGGTAGCTGTTGGCGCCGATGCGGATGGCGTTCCAGACCTCCTGCATCTTGGCCGAGCCCTTGTCCTTCCTGAGCACGACCTTGCGCAGCATCCAGGCGTACCAGAGGCTGACGAAAGCCGTCAGCATGACGCCGCAGATGGCGATCTGTTCGAATGAATTCAGCCCGTGGCGGGCGAGCCCCAAGAGATTCATGCGGGTCTCCTCGATGACGCGGAATACTGGGTCCCCAAGGCCCGTCGGGCCGGCTCAGGGATGCCCCTAAAACAGTTAATCTTACACAAGTCCGGCCGAAAATCAACCCCGGATCGGCCCGGATCGGCCCCGCTTTTGTGCTATAATGCGCCTTCCGGCCCCCGCCGGATGGACCCATGAGCGATTACCGATTCCAATTCAAGCCCTTCCCCGAGATGACCGAGGCCGACTACGCCGAGATCGGCTTCCGCTCCGGCCTGGAGATCCACCAGCAGCTGCTGACCGAGAAGAAGCTCTTCTGCCGCTGCCCGGCCGGCCGCTACAGCGATGCCTACGATGCCGAGATCCTGCGCCACATGCGGCCGACCCTGTCCGAGCTCGGCGAGTACGACGGCACGGCCCTGATGGAGTTCAAGACCAAAAAGGAGATCATCTACCGGATCAACCGGGAGACGGTCTGCACCTATGAGATGGACGACACGCCGCCGTTCATGATCGACGAGCAGGCCCTCGACATTGCCCTCGGCATCGCCATGCTCTACCGCCTGAACCTGGTCGACGAGCTCCACATCGCCCGCAAGCAGTACCTCGACGGCAGCATCCCGACGGGCTTCCAGCGGACGACCATCGTCGGCGTCACCGGCTCCGTGCCCTACAAGGACCGCAGCGTCTCCATCGTCCAGCTGGGCCTCGAGGAGGACGCCTGCCGCGAGGTCAGCGACGTCGGCCACCGCCGCGTCTACCTGACCGACCGCCTGGGCATGCCGCTCATCGAGACCGTCACCGGCCCCGACATGCGCACGCCCCGGGAGGCGGCCGAGGTGGCCCAGATCCTGCGCCGCCTCGTCCGCAGCACCGGCCGGGTCCGGACCGGCATCGGCGCCGCCCGCGAGGACGTCAACGTCAGCGTCCGCGGCGGCACGCGCATCGAGATCAAGGGCGTGCCCCGCATCCCGCGCATCCCTCTCCTGACCTACCACGAGGCCATGCGCCAGTGGAACCTCCTGCGCCTGCGCGAGGAGCTCCGCCGGCGCGGCATCACCGCCGAGACCTTCCGCTCCGCGTCCGAGGACGTCACCCGGGTCCTGGTGAAGACGAGCTACCAGCCCATCCGCGAGGCCCTGGCCGGCGGCGCGACGGCCGCGGCCGTGGCCCTGCGCGGCTTCCGCGACCTCCTGAGCTGGCAGACCCAGACGAACACCCGCTTCTCCCGCGAGATCTCCGACCGGGTCCGGGTCGTCGCCTGCCTGACCAAGCTGCCCAACATCATCCACTCCGACAGCCTGTCCGAAACGCTTTCGAGCTCCCGCTGGGACCAGGTCCGCAAGGCCGTCCGGGCCGCGGACGACGACACGGTCGTGGTCGTCTGGGGCCCGGCCGGCGACGTCAAGACCGCCGTCGAGGAGATCGCCGCCCGGGCCCGCGAGGCCGCGATCGGCGTTCCCTCCGAGACGCGCCAGGCCCTGCGCGACGGCACCAACGGCTTCGAGCGCATCCTGCCCGGCCCCGACCGGATGTACCCGGATACGGACCTGCCGCCGAAGGTGGTCACCGAGGAGCGGCTGGAGCGCATCCGCCGGGGCCTGCCGGTGCCCATCTGGACCCGCGAGGCCTGGTACCGGGAGATCGGCCTGCCCGCCGACGTCGTCGAGCCCCTGGCCATGTCCCGCTGGGCCGGCCTGTTCGAGATGATGGTCAAGGAGTGGGGGATCGATCCGACCGCCGCGGCCGTCGCCCTGGTCCAGTTCCCCAAGAGCCTGGCCCGCCGCGGCCTCGACCCGTCGCGGCTGGCCGAGGACGACCTGCGCCGCATCTTCGCCCTGTTCCGGGACCGCCGCATCTCCCGCGACGGCGTCCGGGCCCTGATGGAGCGGTCCGTCCGCGGCCAGGGCCTGCCCGGGCCGGGCGAGGTCCGGCCGGCCACCGAAGAGGAGATTTACGCCCGGGTCGCGGACGCCAACGCCGCCCTGCGGGCGATGAAGGTCCATAACCCCGACAGGAAGGCCCACGTCCTCATGGGCCTGGTCATGACCGCCCTGCGCGGGCGCGTCGAGGGCGCGGCCGTCCTGGAGCGGGTCACGGCCGCCGCCGAAGGGACATGCTGATGGCCGCCAACGACGACTACAAGGGCTACCGGGGCGAGGCCCTGGACACGCTGAAGAACTTCGGCGCCCTGGTCTGGAGCGACGTCGAGATCAGGACCTCCCGCGGCGCCTACACCGGCATCATCCTGCCCCGCTCCGAGACGGCCGACCCGAACCACATCGTCATCAAGCTCCGCTCGGGCTACAACATCGGCCTGGCGGCCCGCTCGATCGAGGCCATCACGATCAGCGGCCGCAAGGAAGCCCACTACAAGATCCCCGAGAAGGAATTCCCCTTCGACCCGGCCAAGCCCAAGGTCAAGCTCCTCGGCACCGGCGGCACGATCGCCAGCCGGCTCGACTACCGGACCGGCGCGGTCATCCCGGCCTTCTCGCCGGGCGAGCTCTACGGCTCGGTGCCCGAGCTGGCCGACATCTGCAACCTCGAGACCGAGAAGCTCTTCGGCGTCTTCAGCGAGAACATGGGCCCCGAGCAGTACATCGCCACGGCCCGGGCCATCGGCCGGGAGATCGAAAAGGGCGTCCAGGGCATAGTCATCGGCCACGGCACGGACACCATGCACCACACGGCCGCCATCCTGTCGTTCATGGTCCAGGATTCGCCGGTGCCCATCGTCATGGTCGGGTCCCAGCGCTCCTCGGACCGGCCCTCGTCCGACGCCGCGCTCAACCTGATGCACAGCGTCAAGACGGCGGCCGAGAGCGACATCGCCGAGGTCATGGTCTGCATGTTCGGGCCGACCTCGGACATGTACGGGCTGCTGCACCGCGGGACGCGGGTCCGCAAGATGCATTCGAGCTATCGTTCGACCTTCCGGACGATCGGCGACATCCCCATCGCCATGGTCAGCCGGGAGAAGATCACGCCCCTGCGGCACGACTACAAGCGCCGCCGGGCCGACCGGAAAGTCCGCATCGACACATCGTTCGACGAGCGGGTGTCCATCGTCTACTACTACCCGAACATGAAGCCGGACATCATCGACTCGCTCGTCGACAACGGCTACCGCGGCATCGTCATCGCCGGGACCGGCCTGGGCCACGTCAACAAGCCGCTCTACCCGGCCCTCAAACGGGCCCGCGACAAGGGCGTGGCCGTCTTCATGACCGTCCAGACGCTCTGGGGCTACGTCCAGATGTACGTCTACGACACCGGCCGCGACATGATGGAGCTGGGCGTCGTCCCGGCGGCCAACATGCTGCCCGAGGTCGCCTACGTCAAGCTGGCCTGGGCCCTGGGGAAGACGACGGACGTCGAGGAGGTCCGCCGGATCATGCTCTCGCCCGTCGCCGGGGAGATCACGGAGCGCGAGCCGGAGAACGGCTACCTCATCTTCCAGGGCGGCATCCCCGAGGTCGAGGAATTCATCTCGACCATCAAGAAGTAGGCGGCGCCGGCCGCCGCGCCGGGATGCCGGCCGGCCCCGGGCGGGCCCGTCCTAGAACTCGAAGCGCACCCCGAGCCGGATGGTCCGCGGGTTGAGGATCTCGTTGTAGACGCGGTTGTACGGGCTGGCCGCGTAGGTTCCCGTGTCGACGTAATAGACGCCGTAGTTCGCGTCGGTGGCCCGGTTGACCGTGGCCCGGTTGAGCAGGTTGAAGACGTCGGCCATGAGCCACATCCGGGTGGAGCCGACGGTCAGCTTCTTTTCCAGCCGGAAGCCGAGGTTGATCATGGACGGCAGGCTGTCCTTGGTCGCAGCCTGGATGTAGATCGTGTTGGCCCGGTAGAGCCCCGGCCAGTTCTCGCTGTTCTCGTAGGCGAAGGTGATGTAGTGGGGGATCTTCCAGCCCTCGCGGGCGACCAGGGTGGCCGAAACGTCGATGCCCAGGGGCAGCTGGTAGAGGGCGCTGGCCTTGAAGATCCAGCGGGCGTACATCTGGGCGGAGATCTTGTCGTTGAAGGCGCCGGACCAGTTGCCGTAGGGCTGGCCGTCGACGGCCCACTGGTTGGTCGGATCGAGGTAGGAGTCGCCCCAGTGGGCGCGCTGGTCCTGCAGGGTCAGCGAGGCGTTCATGAACCAGTTATTGGACAGCCTCTTGGTCATCGCCAGGTCCAGGCCGAAGTAGTCCCGCCGGGCCGTGCTCTTGTCGACCATCCGGTAGGGCGTCGAGCCCGGGAACGAGGCGATCGGCAGGTACCAGCTCCGGCCCGCGGCGTCGCCCATGTCGATGGTCGTTTCGTCGTCGACCTCGATCGTGGCCGGGATCGTGCCGGCGGCGGCGTACCAGGTCCCGGCGTTGTCGACGACCAGGTCCGGCGTTTCCGGATAGATGTCGGCCGGGTAGTAGAGCTTGGCCCAGTCGAAGTTGTCGTAGCGCCGGTAGGTGGCCGTGATCGAGGCGGCCCAGTTCGGGCCCAGCTCCTTTTCGAGGCTGAGCATGACCTCCCGCGTCCGGGGAGAGGTCTTGACGTTCTTGGCGTCGGGATCGACGTCGCTGCGATAGAAGGTCGTCAGGTCGTCGTAGTTGATGGCGTCGTTGTCGCTCCAGTCGTAGCCCCAATAGTTGCCGCCGAGATAGGCGTCGCCCGTGAAGCCGTTCTCGAGCGCGTCGGCGGCCGCGTCGGTCAGGGCGCCGTCGTCGTCGAAGATGGCATAGAGCTGGTTCGGGGTCTCGGCGTGGGCCGAGGAATACTTCCAGTAGGCCTCCTCCGGGTCGACCAGGGAGTCGGAGTCCGCGTCCTTCCACCAGAAGCCCAGGCCGCCGGTCAGGCCCAAGGGCCGGGGAACGTTGGCGCCCGGGGTCAGGAGGTCGCCGTACTGGGCCAGGGAGAGCCGGAGGACGGTCTTGCCGTCGCCCTTGAGATCCCAGCTCAGCCCGATCCGGGGCGACCAGGTGCTCCATTCGTACTTCGGATCGACGGCGTTGACCGTCAGGGCCGGCAGGTAATTGGTCAGGCCGGTCATCAGGTCCTGGTCGAAGATGTTCGTCCAGCTCGAGACGACCGAGGAGATGCCGGTGGCGCCCAGGGACGGGTTCTGGTAGTCGTAGCGCAGGCCCAGCTGCACGGTGAACCGTCCCTTGGTCAGGGTGTCCTGCAGGTAGACCGTGGTCTGCCCGAGGAGGTCGGTCTGGCGGTTCTCGCGGTTGATGACGAACCGTTGCCATTCCGAGGGCGGCACGACCAGGCCCTCGCCGAGGTCGATGAGCGGCTCGTTGAAGTTCCTGAAGAGCTCGTAGTTCTGCGGATACCCCGAAACGCTGGCCGACTTCTTGTCGGTGAAGGCGAACCCGACCTTGAACTCATGGCTCAGGCCGAGCCAATCGTCCTTGTACAGCCGGACGTCGATCTGGGCGTCCTTGCGGGACCGCGTGGCCGAGCTGTAGTCCCAGGACCGGCCGTAATCGGAGGAGAAGGGGACGTAGAGGCCGTTCGTGACGTCCCAGACGACGGGATTGGTCATGGCCTCGTCGACGATCGGCTTGACCACCGTGCCCGCGCCCAGCCAGCTGAGCTTGGCGGAGAGGTAGAGGTCCTTGCCCAGGACCTGCTCGTCCTGGATCTTGAAGATGGGGCTGCCCAGTTGGAAGCGGCCCCTCTGGTGGTCGCCTTCCGGCTTGGCCGCGTCGGCGTTGACGCCGAAGCGCTCCTCCTGGCTCGTGGTCAGCAGGATCTCGAGCCGGTTGCCGGTGAAGATCTCGGCGTTGAGCTTGAGACTGTAATCGTGGAACTGGACCCGGTCCGGCGTGTCGTAGATCGTGTAGGCGAAGAGGTCCTGGACGCCGAAGCCGCCCCAGATCCAGAGCCGGTTCTTGATGACGGGCCCGCCGGCGCTGGCGCCGTAGTCCCGGAGCTGCTGGATCTTGTTGGTGTCGTAGATCCCCGACGAACGGAGGTCGGATGTCAGGTTGCTGGACTGCAGGGCGTCGCCGGTCAGGAAGAAGCGTACCGCGCCGGAGAGCTTGTTGTCGGCCCGGCGGGTCAGGATGTTGACGGCCACCCCGCCCGTTTGCTGGGCGACGTCGGCCGCGCCGCCGGTCGTGACCTGGATCGTGTCGATGGCGTCGAAATCGTAGTGAATGGCCGAGGCGCCCAGGTCGACCGGGTCGGTGACGTCGACGCCGTCGATCGTCCAGGTGTTGGCCTGGCCGTTCGACCGGTCGCCCTTGGCCAGGGCGCGGGCCTGCTGCCCCGATTCGTTGCCGCCGACGTTCTCGCGGTCGAGGAGTATCCCGGGGACGAGCGCCAGGACGGCCGACGCGTCGCGGGCCGTGGGCAGGATCTGGAGGAGCGGGGCGTCGAAAGAGGCGTCCTGGGTGAACCGGGCCGGATCGACGGCCGGGACGGGAGCGGTCACGGCGACCGTCTCTTCGGGCTTGCCGGGCTGGAGCACGAGGTCGAGCGACAGGCGCCCGCCGGCCCCGATGACGATACCCGACCGGACTGTGGTCTTGAAACCCTCCAGCTCGGCCTTGAGGGCGTAGTCGGAGGCGGGAAAGACGGCCGGGAAGCGGAAAGTGCCCGCGGCCCCGGTGGTGAAGCGCTGGTCGGCGTTCAGGGGCCTCGACAGGGTGACCTTGACCCCGGCCAGCGGCGCGCCGTCCTTGTTGACGGCCCGGCCCTGGAGAACGCCTGTCCGTTCCTGGGCCGGGAGGGAGAGCGCCAGCGCGAATAGGGGCAGGATTACCGCAATTTTTTTCAATGACGCCTCCTACGTCGGTCCGGGACCGCACTCATGAAAACCGTCTTGTTGTCGTTTTGGTTCCACTCATTATAACAAATCGGGTTCACTTCGTCTTGAGGAAATGCAGGCTGCGCGGCTCGCGCTCCATGTGGTAAACGATCAAGGCCTGGAGGGCGCGGCGCACGGCGGCGGTCAGGTCGGGCGGGAAGGGCGCCGGGCCGGAGCCGGGGGGCGGGTTCTTGCGGACCCAGCGGAGGAACTCCTGGATGCCGGCCGGGACCTTCTCCTTCTGGACCGTGGCGCAGTCGGGACAGCAGGCGCCGTCCTTCGCCGGCGCCAGCCAGCCGCCCCCGGCCAATGCCTTGCCGCAGCGGCGGCAGGCGGCCAGGTCGGGGAGCAGGCCGTTGGCCTGGAGGAACCAGGCCTCGAAGTAGGCCCCGGCCAGCTCGCGGTCGCCGCCGGCCTTGAGGCCGCGGAGAACGGACAGCAGGAGCCGGAAGAGGACGTCCTCGCGGGCCCGGGCCGGGGCGAACTCCTCGACGAGCTCGGCGAAATACGTCAGCAGGAAGGCCGTCGCCGGCTCGGCCTGGACCTCGAAGAACGACTCCAGCAGGTCGCAGCCGGATACCGTGACCAGCTCGCGCCGCTCCTTTTCGTAATAGAAGACGCGGACGTAGGACAGGGGCTCGAGGCTGCTGCCGAAGCGGTTGCCGAACTTGCGGGCGCCCTTGGCCGCGCCGCGGACGATGCCTTTCTCGCGGCAGAAGAAGACGGCCAGCTTGTCCTGGTCGCCGATCGCCGAGGTCCGCAGGACGATGGCTTCCGCCTGGTCGGTGGGCATGGCTCAGAGGCTCGCGGGTGGGACGCCTGGAATCAGGCCGTCGGCGGTCCGGCGGACGGCGCTTCGAGGAAATCCCGGATGTTCTCCGGCGTGATCTTGATGTCCGTCAGAACCTGGCCCGACCGGCCCAGACGCTTGGCCGGCTGGCCGTTCAGGCGGAAGGTGAACCCCCCGGCGTTGCCCGTATGTATGAGGAGCGCGCGGCCGGCCTGGGCCGTGGCCGTGGCCCCGGCCGGGAATATGCCGTCGATCTTGGGCTGGCCGTCCGTCTGGACGTGGATCCAGGTCTCGGCGTCGAACGTGATCTCGATCGTGATGCCCTGACCTGCTTGGCCGGCCTGGTCGGCCGCCGGCGGCGCGGCAGCGCCGGCCGGGGCGGCGGCGACCGCCGTGACGGCCGAGGGGGTCAGGGCGGCGTCGGCCTGGGCGCCGGGCTGGGCCGCGGCCTCCCGGGCGATGGTCCCCGGCGCGGACGTCTGCGGCGGGGGCAGGATGACCTGGATCGGGACATTGCCCGGCACGGACTGGGGATGGCGGGGGGCCCGGTTGGACCAGATGACGATGAGGACGGCAAGGACGGCCAGGAGGGCCAGGAGCCGCCAGCTGGCGGCGAAGAGCCGCCTCCGGGCGGCGGGCGAGCGGCGGCGCCGCGGGGCGGCCTCGATGACGAGAGGCTCGTCCGTTCCCCCGGCGGCCGGCGGCGCCGTCTCGGCGGGGAAGAGGTCCAGGGTCACCGGGGCGGAGGCCGGCCCGGTCCGGCCGGTCCGCCGGCTCATGGCGGCGCGGACGTGTTCGGGCTCGCCCAGCAGGCCGGCGGCCCGGTAGCGGTCCAGGACCTCGTCCGGATCGAGCCCGACGGCCTTGGCGTAGCTGCGGATGATGCCCTTGATGAAGAAACCGCTGGGCATGGCGCTCAGGCGATCGGTCTCGAGGGCCTCGAGATAGCGGGGGACGATCTTGGTGGCGGCCGCGATCTCCTCGAGGGAGATATTGCGCGACTCGCGCTGATCCTTGAGGGCCTGACCCAGCGACGCCATTTGCCCCGATTTTAAGATAAAAAGAAGAAGGGGTCAAACCTACCTTTTACCCGTTTTTGGGTAAAAGGTAGGTTTGACCCCTTCTTAGACCTTCAGGAACTTCGAGACCGAGGTGGCGCTGCCGATAAAACCCGTCGCCGCGCCGCCGCCGAGCAGAGCCAGCACCTGGCCCGGGTCCGGGTATCGGAACCGGAGCAGCTCCTGCAGCGCGCCCAGGGAAGCTCCCAGGTAGACGGGGAAAAGGCGGATGACGACGAACAGCAGGGCCAGGGACAGCAGGCTGCCCAGCAGGCCCAGGGTGATGCCTTCGAGCCAGAAGGGGATGCGGATGAACAGGTTCGTCCCCCCGACCATGCGCAGGATCTCGATCTCGTTCTTGCGGGCGAAGACGTTGAGCTTGACGACGTTGGAGATGATGAAAAAGGAGGTCAGGATGAGGATGCCGCCGAGGAAGGCCCCGACGGCCCCGGCCAGCCGGCTGAAGCCCTGCATCTTCTCGACCCAGTCGCGGTTGAAGAGGACGTCGGTGACGCCCGGCCGTTTCTTCAGGCCTTCGACGAAGGCCGCGACCTCCTGCGAGGCCGAGGCCCTGGCGTTGACCCGCAGCTCGAGCGACGGCGGGAAGGGATTGCCCTTGAGCCCGGCGACGACGTCGGCCAGGTCGGGGAAGTTCGTCCGGAACCTCTCCAGGGCCTGCTCGGGCGAGACCAGGCCGACTTGCTCGACGAAGGCGGGCCGCGAGATCTCCTGGCGGATGGCCTCCACGGCCTCCGGCGCCAGGTCCCTGTCGAGGTAGAAGACGATGCTCATGTTGGCCGCCAGGCCGCGGGCCGTGGCCCGCAGGTTGTTGACCAGCGACAGGAAGATGCCGACCGTCAGGAAGGACAGGCAGATGATGGTCACCGAGAACAGGTTCCTGGTCCGGAACTGCCAGAGGTTGTTGCGGGTGACGCCCAGGAAGAACTTCAGCTTCTCGATCACGCGTGGGCTTCCTTGCCGACGATCTTGCCCTTCTGGAGGAAGAGGATGTTGTCGCCGAAGTGGCGGATGAGCTCCCGGTCGTGGCTGCCGATGATGACCGTGGCCCCCTGCTTGTTGATCTGCTTGAAGAGGCTGACGATCTCGAAGGCCAGCTCGGGATCGAGGTTGCCGGTCGGCTCGTCGGCCAGGATGATCTCGGGGTTGTTGACGATGGCGCGGGCGATGGCCACCCGCTGCTGTTCGCCGTAGGACAGGCGGCCCGGCAGCTCCCACATCTTCTGGTGCAGGTTGACCTTCTGGAGCGTGGCGAAGACGCGCCGCCGGATCTCCTTGCGGCCGACGCCCAGCACCTGGAGGGGCACGGCGACGTTGTCGAAGACGGTCTTGTGGAACATCAGCCGGAAGTCCTGGAAGACGATGCCCATGCTCCGGCGCAGGGTGTAGATGCGGTGGTCGGGAACCTTGAGGATGTTGACGCCGTTGATGAGGATCTGGCCCTCGGTCGGCAGGATCTCCCGGAAGATCGTCTTGAGGAGCGTCGTCTTGCCCGAGCCGCTCGGCCCGGTGATGAAGTAGAAGCTGCCGTCGTTGATCTGGAGGGAGACGTCCGAGAGGGCCCAGTACGGCTTCTGATATTGCTTCCAGATGTGAAAGAGCTCGATCATGGTCGTGGCGTCCCCGCCGGCCGGCCCGCCGCGGGGCGTCCGGCTATTTCTTGATGAACAGGAACATCAGCCAGCCGAAGGCCAGGGCGCCGGCCGTCATCACGGCGAACATGACCAGGCCGTAACGGAGGCGGCTCTTGAGGTCCGGCCGGCGGATGAGTGCCAGGACGAGCGAGACGAAAACGGCGTAGACGGCCATCGACAGGAGGTGGCTCTCGAAGATCATGACTTCTTCCCCGCGCCGATGTCGTAGGCGTCGATGGCCACGAGGAAGTTGAGCAGGCCCGCCCCGGCGACGTAAGCCGTGCCGAACTCGAAGGTGGCCCTGGCCAGGTCGCCGCCGCCCCAGTGAAGCAGGCGGGACAGGACGTAGAAAAGGCCGTTGCCGATATCGGCGAAGAAGGCCAGGATGGTCAGGGGGTTGTCGGTCTGGAAGGGATAGACGCGGCCGCCCATGGCCAGGCCCAGGCCGGTCATGGCGAAGATGGAGACGAAGAACAGCGCGGCCCGGCCGTACTTCTTCTGGACGGCGTGGCCCAAGCCGGGAACGGCCCACCCCAGGACCAGAGCCAGGATGCCCTTGATTCTCATTAGAAGGCATCTTAATGAAATCCATCCGTCAAATCAAGTTGGAATCCGGCAGCCGGATCCCGGATTTGGTAGAATAGCGCCATGCCCGAGCTCCCCGAGGTCGAGACCGTCGCCCGGTCGCTCCGGCCCCGGATCGTCGGCCGGACGATCACCGGCCTCGACCTCCTCGACCGGACGCTCCTCAGGACCGGCGGGCGGCGCGGCCTCGAGGCCCTGCGCGGCCGCCGCGTCCTCGGCGTCCGGCGCCGCGGCAAGATGCTCCTGGTCGAGCTCGACGGCGGCCGGACGCTCGTCTTCCACCTGAAGATGACCGGCCAGATCCTGTTCGCCGGGGAGGGGACGCCGCGCGACAAGCACGTCCGCCTGGCCGTCCGTTTCGCCGACGGCCGGGACGAGCTCCGCTTCCGCGACGTCCGCAGGTTCGGGTTCCTGCTCTGCCTCGCCGGCCCTCCCGAGTCCGCCTGCGGCGAGCTGGCCGGTCTCGGGCCCGAGCCGCTGGCCGTCGGCCCGGCCGAGTTCGCCGCCATCCTCAAAGGGCGGAAGGGCCGCATCAAGAGCGTCCTCCTCGACCAGCGGCGGCTGGCCGGCATCGGCAACATCTACGCCGACGAGATGCTCTTCGCCGCCGGCATCCATCCGGAGAAGCCGGCCTCGTCGATCGGGCCCGGCGCCGTCGAGCGGCTCCATGGGTCCATGCGCAGGATCCTCGAATCGGCCATCGCGGCCGGCGGTTCGACCATCCGCGATTATCGCGACGCGGACGGCCAGTCCGGCGGCTTCCAGTCCGACCACCGGGTCTACGGCCGGACGGGGAAGCCCTGCCCCGTCTGCGGCGCGTCCGTCAGGATGAGCCGCGTCGGCGGCCGCTCGAGCCACTTCTGCCCGAAGTGCCAGCCCCGGCCGCGAGGCCGGAAGCGTTGAGATATCAGCCCTTTAACGGTCCCGGAAACGTCCGGAAGGCGGTCCGGCGCGGTCCTCGACCGCATTGAAAAGGCGGGACGATTCGGCTATAGTAAGGGCGCTCCGTTCTTGGTGCCCCTGTAGCTCAGTATGGATAGAGCAGCAGATTCCTAATCTGTTTGTCGCCTGTTCGAGTCAGGCCAGGGGCATTCCGCTTTTCCTCTTCTCCGGAGGCTGGGGATCCTCCCCGGCGGTCTCCGGGTTCGGCGACGGGGCGCCCTCCAACCGGAAATCGAAGCGGCTCTGCTGGAGCGCCTTGACGCAGGCTTCGACGACGTCCTTGTCGTAGAGGACGCCGCTCTTCTGCGAGATCTCCTCCAGGGCTTTGGTGATCCCCAGGGCCGGCCGGTAGGGCCGGTGGGAGGCCATGGCTTCGATGACGTCGGCCACCCCGACGATCTTGGCCTCGGGCAGGATCTCGTTGCCCGATATGCCTAGGGGATAGCCGGACCCGTCGAGCCGCTCGTGGTGCTGCAGGACGGTCATGGCCACGGGCCAGGGCATGTCGATCGACTTGATCAGATCGTAGCCGATCCTGGGGTGGGCCCTGATCAGCTGGATCTCCACGTCGGACAGCCTGGTCGGCTTGGTCAGGATCTCCGCCGGGATGGCGATCTTGCCGATGTCGTGGATGAGCCCGGCCAACCGCAGCCCGTCGATCCGGTCCGCCGAGAATCCCATCTCCATGGCGATCGCCCGGGCCAGGTCGGCGACGCGCTGCTGATGATTGACCGTATAGGGGTCCCGGATCTCGAGCATCCGCTCGATCACCTGGACCATCGTGCCCGTGGTCTTGCGCAAGGCCTTGAGGGTGTTGTTCAGCCTGTTCTCGAGCAGCCGGCGCCCCGAGACGTCCCAGAGGTAGACCTTCGTGCCCTCGAGGCCGTCGTCCCTGAACGGAGCGGCCGCGACTTCCAGGAAGAGGACGGTCCCGTCCTTGCGCATCCCCCGGACCTCGTACCGCGGCGGGGCGTCGAGGCCGGAGATCCGGTCCCGGTGGTATCTACGGACCATCTCCGCGTCATCCGGGTGGATGAGCGTCTGCAGGGATTGTTCCGCCATCTCGGCCGGGGCGTAGCCGAAGGTCGCGGCGAATTTCCGGTTGCAGAACCGGATCCTGCCTTCCTGGTCGTCGACCGAGATGGCGACGCCGGATTCCTCGACGAGGTCCTTGTAGAGCTTCGAGGCCTTCATCGGGCGGCCTCCATCGGGCGGGCGGAAAAGCGGGCGGGCAGGGTTCTTGGCATAATTCTCTCCCGATGATAAAGACACAAACCCGGGCCCGTTTTTCGCATCGGGGCAAAAAAATCCCCAGAGCCGGCACTGAGGCGGCCCCGGGGATCCGGGCTTCCGGCAGCGGGAGGGAGCGAGGGAGCGGGGCCCGGCGCGCCGCCGCCTCCGGGCCCCGCTCCGCTTGGGCGTTCTTATCCGGCTACTTCTTCTCGACCTTCTTCTCGGCCGCCGCCTTCTCCTTTTCCAGCCCGGGCTCGGCCTTGCGGAAGGTCTCGACCTTCTTCCCGTATTCCTCGACCTCGGCCTTGACCTGCTCGAGCTTCTTTTCGAGATCGGCCCTTTTCGCCGCGTCGCTCTCCTTCTTCAGAGCGAACTCGATCTTCTTCATCATGAGCATCCGCTCTTTCCGGGCCAGCTCGAGCGACATGACCTTCTGCTCCTTCAGCTTGGCCAGGATCTGTTCCTTCGCCGCGGCGTCCGGCGCCTCCTCGAGCTTGGCCTTGAGCCGGGCGATGGCCTCCTGGTTCTGCTGCTTCATCTGCTCGAGCTTGAGGAACTTCTCCTTGAGGGCCTTGGCCATCTCCTCCTCGGACGGATCCTGGGAGGACGGTACCGCAGCCGGCCGGGCCGCGGTCACGGCCGGC
The DNA here is from genome assembly GCA_022711665.1 of Acidobacteriota bacterium. GTDB lineage: Bacteria > Acidobacteriota > Aminicenantia > Aminicenantales > Saccharicenantaceae > RBG-16-66-30. The sequence continues at coordinate 307,329 of JAKLEN010000003.1, forward strand.
CCCCCCTTGACGACCGTCCGGGCCTCGGCGAAAACCAGGACGAGGGCCGCGGCCAGCGGCAGGGCGAGCAGGGGCTTCCACCGCGCCAATCCTTTTGTCTCGTGCCTCGAAAGCATGACGATCCTCCTTTTGATCTGGGATGTCCGGAAGCCGCTCGCGAGTTCGAGCAGCTCTCCGCCCACGTGCTGCTCGACGATAAGCAGCTGATACCGGGCGAGACTGCAGCCCTGCGCTACGACTGCTCGGTCCGCCAGGTATTCGTGGGTTTCGCGCAGCGATCTTCTGTATGGCCATACAAAAGGATTGCACCACTGGATGACGGTCAGAAGCTCCGAAAAGATGATGTCGACGGAGTGGAGCTGGCGGACGTGGGCCAGCTCGTGGGCCAGGACCCGGTCGACGTCCCCCTCCGGGAGCCTCGACTTGTTGAGGAAGACGAAGTTGAAGAACGAGAAGGATTCGCCCGGATGGCCGCAAAGGACGATCCGCAGGCCGCGCTGGCGCACGCAGCCGCAGCGGCCGACGAGCAGGGCGAGCCGGCCCAGGCGGACGATGAAGACGATGAGCAGCAGCCCGGCCCCCGCGGCGTAGGCGACGAGCAGGCCGTCCGCGGCGCCGCCCGCCCGCGGCGCGGCGGCGACGGCCGCCGGAGCGGCGGGAAGAGGCAGGGCCGGGGCGGCGACGATCGTTGTTAGGAACGGCGACGGCACCCGGAGGAGGGGCAAGGTCAGCGAAAGGGCCGCCGCCGCGAGTAGGAAGGCCCGGTTGAGGGCGAAGAACGTCTCCCTCCTCAGGACCAGCCAGTAGAACGCATAGAAAAGGGCCAGGCAGATCCCCGATCGGATGAGATAGAGGGAAGGGTCGGCCATCTTTTTACGCCTTCTGTTTTTTGATCTCCTCGCGGAGCGCGGTCAGGATCTCCTCGAGCTCGGATACGGTCAGGCTCCTGTCCCGGGCGAAGAAGGACACCAGCTCCTGGTAGGAGTCGTCGAAGTAGTCCCTGACGAAATGCCTGAGAAACGCCTGTGTATAGTCTTCCTTGGCGATGATCGGCCGGTAGAGATGGGTCTTGCCGAAGGCCTCGTGGTCGACGAACCCTTTCTTCTCCAGGATGCGCACGATCGTCGAGACCGTGTTGTAGGCGGGCTTGGGGGAGGGCAGGCGTTCGATGATGTCCCTGACGTAAGCCTTCTGCAGGGCCCATAGGACGTGCATGATCTGTTCCTCGGCTCGGGTGAGTTCTTTCATGGCGATTTCAATATAGAACTAATTTGTTAGTTTGTCAACTAAAATATTAGTTAATAGCGGTTCAAGACCCGAGGTCCATCCTGCGCGGCCGGGCCAGGGAGCGCGGTGCGAAACATCCGACATCAGGCGGCAAGGACCACAGGCCGCCGAAAAAAGTAAGAAATAATCAATGTTTTCGCCATGGACACCCGGCCCCTCCGGGCCCTATTCATTGGCTGTCGGGGCGCTCGAAGCGCCGGCCGACCAGTTATTCAGAATCCATCAAGGAGGAACGATGTCCATTGGCGGAGGGAAAAGGCGAAGGGTGCGGGGCCTGGCCCGGCTGATCCCGGTCGCGTTCGCCGTCGTCGCCGCGTTCCTGGCGGCGGCTCCGAAGGCGCCCGCTCAGCCGCTCCAGATCACCCTGCTGCATGTCAACGACACGCACTCGCATCTCGAGCCCTGGGGGCCCAAGGATCCGTCCCTGAACGGGACCCTGGGCGGGCTGGCCAAGGCGGCCACCCTGGTGACCGAGGCCAAGGCCCTGGATCCGAACGCGATCTTCGTCCTCGCGGGAGATTTCACGGAGGGCGACCTCTTTTTCAACGAGTACCTGGGCGTGCCCGAGCTCCAGATGCTGCAGTCGCTGGGGCTCGACGCCCTCGTCCTCGGCAACCATGATCTCCGGTTCGGGCCGGGGTCCCTGGCGACCGTCCTCCAGAATGCCTGGCCGGGCGGGGGCGTGCCCATCCTCGGGACGAACCTCGAGATCCCGGCGGATAACCCGCTCTTGCCCTGGGTCAGCTCCACCCTGGTCAAGGAGGTCAACGGCGTGAAGGTGGGGTTGTTCGGCCTGACGGTGCCGGACGGCGCTATGGCGAATCCCGCCCCGGTCGTGATCCTTTCCGATCTCCCGGCCGTCGCCCAGGCGGCCGTCGAGACGCTCCGGGGAGGGGGAGCCCGGGTCGTGATCTGCGTCTCCCATTTCGGCATGGACGCCGCGCGCGGGCTGGCCGGGAGCGTCCCGGGCATCGACGTCATCGTCAACGGCCACGACAACGCGGTGCTGAAGCAGCCGGAACCCGTCCTGCGGCCGGACGGCGGGACGACGCTCATCGTTTCGGCGGGCAACTTCTATCGCTGGGTCGGCCGCCTGCGGCTGTCGGTCTCCGGCGGCCAGGTCGGCCTGGCCGGCTACGACCTCCTCAGCGCGGACGCGATGACGCCGCCGGCCCCCGCGTTCCAGGCCCCGATCGAGAGCTTGAAGGCGGGGATCGCCGCGATCTACGGCGACGTCTATCACCAGGCGCTGGCTTGGACGCAGCATGAAATCGGGATGGATTGGAACCTCCGCTGCGCCCGGCGCGACACCCCGCTCGGCGACCTGTTCACCGACGCGTACCGGGCCTGGACGGACACCGACATCGCCATCGAGCCGTTCGCCTATATGGGCGATCCGCTGCCGAAGGGCTGGATCGTCGGGGCCGACGTCTTCCGGGCGATGAGCTACGGCAACCTCAAGACCAGGCCGTCCGGGCAGCCCTACATCCGGCCCTGGCGGCTGGTCACGTTCCTCGCGGCCGGAAGCGAGATCCTGGGCGCGCTCGAGAAGACGATCTACATGGGCGGCGACTACTTTCCCCAGGTCTCCGGCATGCGCTTCTGCTACGACTCGACCGCGCCGCCGCTGCACAGGATCCTCCCCGATACCGTACACGTGGGCCGGTCTAGGATAGTCACGGACCAGCTCTACAGCGTGACCGTCACGGAGCAGATCTACCTGGCCCTGGTCTATGTGCTGGGGATGACGGTGCAGGACGTCCGGACGCTGCCCGATTTCGCGTTCAGCGCCGCGTGCTCCTACATCGCCCAGCGCGGCAAGCTCGCCGGGTGGGGGTCGAATCGCATCCTCGACGTCGCAGAGATCCCCCTGGTCAAGAAGCCCGGACCCCGCAAACGCCGCTGATCCGCCGGCCGGGACCGGGAGCCCCGCGGCTCCCGGCCCCGGGCCGATCCGATAACCGGTTCCTGACGCCGCCGCGGGGACGATCGCCCCTTTTCCGGCCGGGGCCCCGCCTTTTGACTTTGTCCTCCGTTTCGCGCTATCTTCCCGATCACAAGCACATAGGGAACCACGGACCGGGTGCCGCTCCCATTGCCTTTCCGGCGACGGAGGTCCGACATGAAGAGCTCGACGAGAATCCTCGTCTCCTCCCTGATCCTTTTATTGTTCTTCGGGGCCTTGTCCGCCCAGCAGACGGGCGAGATCCGGGGCAAGGTCGCCGACGAGGCCGGGGAAGCCCTGCCGGGCGTCTCGATCACGGCCAGGAGCCCGAGCCTTCAGGGCGCGCGGACGGCCCTGTCCGACAAGAGCGGGAGCTTCCGGCTGCCGTTGCTGCCCGTGGGCGCCTACGCCCTGACGTTCGAGCTGGCGGGGTTCGAGAAGCTGACGATGACAGGGAATAGCGTCCGCCTGGGACTCGCGCTCAGCCTGACCGTCGTTCTCAGGCCCTCGACGGTCCGCGAGGAGGTCACGGTCGTGGCCTCGAATCCGCTCATCGACGCGACCCTGGCCGATGTGAGCCAGCGGCTGAACAGCGGCGACCTGGCCCTCGCGCCGACCCAGGCCCGGACGATCGCCGAGATCGTCGATCTGACCCCCGGCGTCACCGGGGTGAGAACGAACACCGTCACCGGAGGGGCCGATCAGAACTGGATCACGGACTTGACGGCGGAATCCGGGCTGCCCGGTTTCCGGGGCGCGGGCAACGGGGCGAACAACTGGTTCGTGGACGGCCTGTCGACGAAAGGGGTGGCCTACGGCGACCCGGGCGTCCGTCTCAACTTCGACGCCTGGGACGAAGTTCAGATCGTCTCCGACGGGTTCTCGCCCCTCTGGGGGCAGGGCGTCGGCGGCTTCATCAACATCGTCACGAGATCGGGCGGCAACGCCTTCCACGGCGAGCTCGGCGGGCTCATCCAGGGGGCGGGCCTGCGGGCCCGCCGAAAAGAGCAGATGTCGGCCGTCTCCGTCCCGGAGGCGTCGCGGGGACAGTACTACGCGAACCTGGGCGGCCCGATCGTCAAGGACAAGCTCTGGTTCTTCGTCTCCGACGACTTCTTCGCCAACACCGACAGGACCCGCGAGCAGACCCTCGTCTGGCTGACGGTCCCGGATGGGAAACGGCGCGCCTCCACGAACAACCTCCTCGGGAAGATCACCCTGACGCCGCGCCAGGGTCAGACGGTGTCCCTGAGCGGAACAATTGACGAGTTCCTGGACCAGTCGGGGGGGATCGGCGTTCCGGAGACCTATACCCGGCCGGACTATTCCCGCCATTCGTACCGTCTCAATTATCGGGCGATCCTGTCGCCGAACGCGTTCCTGACCGCCGCCTGGGGACAGAACAGGAACTCGTTCGGGATCCAGCCTCTGAGCGGCGACTTCGGCCCTCCCCCCTATGCTTGGCAGGACATCGGCCAGCAGACGAACAATGCCAGCTTCGGCCAGGAGACGCGGCAGAAGCGGACGGACCTGGCGGTCGGTCTCGTCCGGTACCTCAGTCTTGGGTCCTGGGGGGACCACGAGCTCAAGGCGGGCGCGAGCCACTACGGCGCGAGCGACGTCGAGTCCTATCATTGGACGGGCCTCGACGCCGACCTGTGGCCCGGGGACGGGTTCGACAACGGCGCCGGCATATCCTGGATGAGCCCCGGCCATCCCAATTCCGAATGGGAAAGCGCCCCCGGCGAGGCGAAGAATACGACGCGCGGATTCGGGTTCTATTTCGAAGACAACGTTGTCCTGGGCCGCCTGTCCCTCATGATCGGCCTGAGGACCGACACCCAGCAGGTCTTCAACGACGCCGGCGTCAGGGTCTGGAGCTGGGGCGTCGGGGACTTCCTGCAGCCGAGGGCCTCCCTGGCCTGGGACCTGGGGGGGAACGGCCGGAACGTCCTGAAATTCGGCTACGGCCTGTATGCCATGCCCGTTTCGACGGACTTCCTGCCGTTCGTCAACACCGCTCCTCTCTTCGCCCGGCGCATCTTCAGATGGATCGGTCCCGCGGATCCGACGGAGGCCCAGCTGGCCGACAGCGCCAACTGGCGGCTGACGCTGGAGCAAACGGCGCCCCGGGACGTCGATCCCGGGCTGAAGCCGGACAAAACGAACAGGTTCCTGCTGGAGTACGACCGGCAGATCGGGAGGAACTGGGCCGTCAAGGTCCGGGGCATCCATTCGAACGCCCATAACCTGATCAACCCCATCTCCATCTACGACCCGGCCGCGCCCATGGGCATGAGGAGGCTTCTGACGAATTTCGAGCTGAAGCGGAGGAACTATCGGGCCCTGGAGATCGAGCTTAACGGAAAGGTCCCCGGCCGCCTCGCACTGAACGCTTCCTGGACCTGGTCCCGGGCCAAAGGGACGACCTCGGGCGACATCTTCGAGGCCGTCAGCTGGGACCTTTATTTCGGCGGGTTTTACGACTCCAGCCTGTTCGGCTACCATCCCTGGACGCCGGACGATTCCCCCTATCATCCGATCTATGAAGGCCTCTTCCGGGGATTGGGAGGACGGGGGATCGGGGACGAAGGCTGGTACGGTACTCTTCCCTATAGCGTGGACCACGTGATCAAGGCCTTCACGACCTGGCTGGCCCCGTACGGAGTCAACGTTTCGGCCGCCGTCGAATATCTCTCCGGCTACCATTGGGAGATGAAAGGCTGGTCTCCCGCCGTGACCTTCTGCGCCACCTTCCCTGAGGGGCGCGGGGCGCGGACGACGCCGGCCCATGCGTATGTTGACCTCCTGGTCGAGAAGGAGATCCGGTTCCGCAGGGCCCCGACGCTCGGCCTTGGGATCAACGTCTACAACGTGTTGAACAGCCAGCGGCCTGTGTCTTTTTTCAAGAACGGCGAGAACGCGGACGGGAGCGCCAATCCTCTCTTCGGCCGGGTCTGGGCGCGGCAGCTGCCGCGCTGGGTCCAGCTGAGGTTTTCGCTGAAGTTCTGAGGGGCCGCGGCCCGGCCGGGGTCAATGCGGCAGACGGAGCCGGTCGAGGATCGCCAGGAAGCGCGGATCCCGGGCGAAGTCGGGCTGGTACGCCGCCGCGTAGACATGGACCGTCGGCAGCTGAGGATCGATCCGCCGGACCGCCTCTTCCAGCCATTCGATGGCCTGGTCGGTCCGGCCCAGGGAAACTGCGGCGCCGGCCAGCATGACCGGGGAGACGAGGACTTTTTCCCGCTTCCCGAGCATCTCGCCGTAAAGGGCCTCGGCGGCCTGGCGGTCCCCTTTTTTGAGGCGGCACATCACGAGCCCCGCTTCGGCCCGGCCCGAATTCCAGGGCAGCCGGCGCGCTATTTCGAACATCGCCACGGCCTCGTCGATCCGCCCCAGGGCGAGATTCGCGAATCCGGCTCCGGTGTAGGTGAACTCGAGACCGGTTTCGATCCGCTGGAACCGGGCGAATTCTTTCAGGGTATCTTCGGGCCGGCCGGACGACATGTGGATCCACATGGAATACGCGGAGAGGAGGGGCATGAGGGGATCGAGGGCGATGGCCAGCTTGATCTCCGCCCGGGCCTCCTCGAACCGTCTCCTCGACAAGAGATAGAAGGCGTACATCCCCCGGGTCAGGGAGTCGCCCGGCTTGAGCTCGAGGGCCCGCTCGAAGCTTTTCCCCGCCGCGTCCCAGTCCCATCTGTACTGGAACTTCACCCAGCCGTCGAAGGTGAGGCCCTCGGGCAGGTCCGGATCGAGGGCCAGCGCCTTTCTGACGGCTTCCTCGGCCAGGGGGAACACTTCGGCCGGAGGCTTCTCGAAATGCCATTGCATGTTGATATAGGCAAAAGCGATCCCCGCATACGCCAGGGCGAACCTCGGGTTCCGCTTCAGGGCCTCCTCGAAAAAGGGCAAGGCTTCCCGGGCCGCCCCGAGCTTCCCCCGGCCGAGGCGAAGGCCGCCCTGCAGGTAAAGGGCATAGACTTCGTCATCGAGGGTGGGCCGCTTGCGGAGGGCCGATTCTTCCCCGGCCAGCAGGGTGACGCCGAGGTTGTCCACGATGGACCTTCCGATCCCGTCCTGGATGTCGAAGATGTCCCCCATCGCCCGATCGTAGCCGGTTTCGCCGAACTCGTATCCGCTCCCGGTGTCGATGAGGCGGGACGCGACCCGGAGACGCCCGTCCATGACCTGCACGCTCCCCTCGACGAGGTAGCGGACGCTCAGGATGCGGCCGATCTCGCGGACGTCGATGTTGCGGGCTTTGACGGCCGCCGCGGAGGTTCGGCCGGTCACGCGAAGGCCCCGGAGGAGGCTCAGGGTGTTGCTGACGGTTTCGGGGATCCCCCTGGCCAGATATTCATAGCCTTTATCCGGGCTCAGGTCGTCGAAAGGCAGCACGGCGACGGAAAGCACGGCCGGCTTCCGGCTGCCGGGGATGCCGAAGATGAAGATCATCGCGACGGCGGAGACGGCCGCCGCCGCGGCCAGGAGAACCGGCAGGAACCGCAGTCTCTTCCGCTTCCGCTCGTGGACCATCTTCGAGAGCCAGGCGTCGAGCTCGGGCGGGTAGGCGAAAACGTGCGCTTTCGGCGAACCGTCGAGCCGGTGGATGGGCAATCCCATCGCGGCCTCGAGCCTCTGGCAGGTCCTGACGGTGCGCTTCAGGTAAGCGGCGATCTCTTTCCAGGACGAAAGGAGTTCCTGCGGCCCCTCCGGCATTCCGTCCCCCTTTGAAATCTCATCGTAATCCCTAATCTCGGCCGATGTCAATTTAAGATCGGGGCCCCGCGGCCGGCGCTGAACGGCCCCGATCCGGCCGGTCGGCGGGCCTTCGGGAATGCGACAGAGTGTGTCATTGTGACACATAGCGCGACGTGCCGGCCCGATCCCTTGACGAGCATCCCTTCCCGACCGATGGAAAGAAGGAACGCGATGGCCGCTTCTTGCGGAGCGGCGAGTCGAGCGGCCGGAGGAGGGGCAATGATGAAAAAAGCGATGATTCTTACGGCGGTCATTCTGATCGATCTCGTCGCCGTTCCCGGGTCCGGCGGGAGGCCGGCCGGATCGGCCGAAACCCTGCGGCCTTTCCCCCTCCGCCTGGGTTCGCCGGCGCAGGCCGTTCCGTCGGCGTCGGCGCCGCGGGCGGCCGCCGGCTACGGACGCCTCCCCCTGCAGTTCATACCGAACACGGGTCAGGCCGGAGGCCCGGCCGATTTCTATGTCCAGGGACGGGACAAGACCCTCTATTTCGCTCCGGAAGGCCTGACCTTCGTCCTGAACCCGCCCGCCGAGCCGGCCGGACGGCGCGAGACAAAGGGAGATCCTCCGGGCGGAAACCGGTGGATCTCCGCCCGCCGTCCGCGCGGATATTGGGTGGTCAAGCTCGATTTCCTGGACCCGAACGAGAGCGTCCGCCCCGTCGGTCTGGAAAAATCGTGATCGGTCATCTCCTACTTCAAGGGCCGGCCCGCCGATTGGAAGACCGGGCTGGCCGCGTATTCCCGGATCGCTTATCGCGACCTGTGGCCGGGCATCGATCTCGTCTATTCCGGCACCTTAGACCGGATGAAGTACGAGTTCGTCGTCCGCCCCGGGGCGGACCCGGAGCGGATCAAACTGGCCTACCGGGGGGCGCAATGCATCCGGCTGAGCCCGGAAGGCCGGCTCGAGGTCGAGACGCCGGCCGGCGGCTTTCAGGACGATGTCCCGGCCGCCTGTCAGGAGATCGAGGGGGAGAGCGTCGCCGTCCCCGTCGCGTATGCCCTCGAAGATTCCGCCCCGGCGGGGGGAACGGCTGTCTCCTACGGCTTCCGGATCGGCGAATATGATCGCGGCCGGACCCTGGTCCTGGACCCGGCCGTGCTCGTCCACTGCGGCTATATCGGCGGATCGGGCGCCGACGCTGCGCACGCCGTCGCGGTCGATGCCTCCGGGAACGCCTATATCGCAGGCGAGACGTCGTCCACGGACCTGAGCGTCCCGGATCTCGTCGGCCCTGACCTGACCTGCAATGGCGGCGAGTCGGATGCCTTCGTCGCCAAGCTGAACCCGGAAGGGACCGCGCTCCTTTATTGCGGCTATATCGGCGGGGCCGGCAAGGACGCCGCCGCGGGGTTGGGCGTAGACCTGGAGGGATGTGTCTATGTCGCCGGAACCACGGATTCCACGGAGGCCACCTTCCCGGTGCAGACCGGCCCGGACCTGACCTACAACGGCGGCGAGTCGGACGCCTTCGTCGCCAAGCTGAACGCAGAGGGCACGGCGCTCGTCTATTGCGGCTACATCGGCGGCTCCGGCAGAGATATGGCCTCCGGGATCGCTTGGGGACAGGAAGGCGGCTTCATGAATCCCCTAACATCGGACATCTATATCGCGGGATCGACGTCGTCGACGGAAGCCACGTTTCCGGTGGCCGTCGGCCCGGACCTGACTTATAACGGCGGCGAGTCGGACGCCTTCGTGGCCAAGCTGAACGCGGACGGCGCGACGCTTGTCTATTGCGGTTATGTCGGCGGCGCGGACAAGGACGAGGCTGCCGCGCTTTCGGCATGCCCCGTGATATTCGATGCGGTCCTTTTTGTCGTGGGCCGGACATCATCGACGGAATCGAGCTTCCCAGTGGCCTTCGGTCCGGACCTGACCTACAACGGCGGCGAGTCGGATGGCTTCGTGGCCAAGGTAAATTCTGATTGGACGGGGCTCTCCTTCTGCGGCTATATCGGCGGGGCCGGCCTGGACGCCGTGACGGACATGGTGGCCGACACCTATTATGACGGTAATATCTTCCCGGGTGTTGTCTGGACGTATATCTTTCTCACGGGATGCACGTCATCGACGGAATCCAGCTTCCCGCTGGCTGTGGGTCCTGATCTGACGTACAACGGCGGTGAGACCGACGCATTTGTCGCCCTGCTCTGTGATGAATTCCTACCGCCGCCGTCGTGGGTCTATTGCGGCTATATCGGCGGCGCCGGCGCGGACGAAGGAACGTGTATCGACGGGAGCCGCGGCGGTCTCTGCGTCGCGGGCAATACGTCGTCCGCCGAAGACACGTTTCCGGCGGCTTTCGGATCGGATCTGACGTACAACGGCGGGGCTTCCGATATTTTCCTGGCCAAGCTGACTTCCGATGGGAAAGAGATCGGCTCCCGCGGCTATCTTGGAGGCGGCGGCGCGGACCTGGCCGGGGGCATGGCCCTGATCCCGGACACCCAAGACGTTCTGATCGCGGGATCGACAGATTCTCCGGAAACGACCTTTCCGGCGACCGATGGCCCGGATCTTACGTATAACGGCGGCGCCTTCGACGCCTTCATCGCCCGGATCCATATGAAGGCGCCGGCGCTGGCGGCGCTCTCGCGCACGAGCGCGACCTTCGGAGACCCCGGATTCGCGCTGACGGTCTCCGGCTCCGATTTCCTGGAAGGTGCCCGGGTCCGCTGGACGGGGAAGAAGCTTCCGACGACGTATGTCAACGATAAGGAGCTCGAGGCGGCGGTCGCTGCCGAAGACCTTTCCGGCATCTTCTTACCTTTGAATGTTTATGTCAGCGTCGAGAATCCGGATCATGAGTGTTCCGGCACTCTCGATTTTTCCGTCCGCCCTGGACCCCTGGTCTTGACCTCCCTGACTCCGGCGAAAGCGCAGGTGGGCGGGCCCGGCTTCGTTCTCACGCTGTCCGGATCGGGCTTTGTCCCCACCGCCTCGACGGGCTATGGCTTTTGCGGCCAGCCTGTCCTCTGGAATGGGGTAAGCAAGGGTTCGACCTACGTGAGCTATAACGAGCTGCAGCTGAGTATCGAGGCCAGCGATATTGCGCACGGCGGCGAGATCCAGGTCCTCGTGAAAGACTCAGGAACGAACGCGGGCGACTCCAACGCCCTCGTCTTCCCTGTCTCGAACTTCACGATGGTCCCGTCCCCGTCGACCATGGCCGTGACCGCCGGGCAATCCGCGACTTGCGCGATCCAGCTGACCCCCCAGTTCGGATCGTTCGACTCCCCCGTGACATTCGATTGCACAGGTCTGCCTGACAAGTGCACGGCGTCCTTCTCGCCGGCGACCGTCACCCCGGGGGCCGCCGGAGCGGCGACAAACCTGACCTTGAAAACGACGGCCCCGTCGACCTCTGCGGCGGGGACGGCCTTCGGATCGTCCGGCCCGGCGCCCCTCGCCCCGGCCTGGCTGCTCATCCTCCTGCTGGCTATGCTCGGGGCCTCCGCGGTCAGGGCCGTTCATGGGGGCCGCCCGGCACGTTGGCTGGCTGCGGCCGCCGCCGTGCTTGTCCTGGCGGTCCTGATCGCCGCCTGCAGCACGAGCCTGGATCGCACAATTCCCGGAACGCCCAAGGGGACGTACACGGTCACCATCAAGGCGAGATCGGGGAACCTGACCGTAACGAATAACGTGACGCTGACCGTTAAATAGCGCCGGGGATATCCCTGCCCGGCCGCGACACGCCCGGTCCTACCGATCGCGCCGCCGCGAGCGCTTGACAACCCTTGCCGCCGGGCCCTATAAAGTCCGTAAGCATCCCTCAAGGCGGAAAGGCGGTGACCGATGGCCAAGTCCTCCCGATCAACTGCTCGATCGGCCCTTGTCCTGGCCGCGTTCGCGGCGGTCCTGGCCGGCGGGCTGGCCGCGGCGCCCCAAGGCCTCCCCGGCGTGGCAGCGGAAGGGGGCGCCGGCAAAGAGAAGCCGTCCTATTTCACGACCCTCTGGTTCCTCGACGAAGCGTCGCGCGCCGGCAAGTCCTGGATCACGTTCCACCGGCCCAACTACGCCCTCGTTTTCTCCTACAACACCTCTCCCAACCTTGCGCCCCTGCAGCAGGCCGATCCGGCCAAGACCCTGGTCAAGCCCGAGATCGCGTTCCAACTGAGCTTCAAGGCCAAGCTCTGGCAGGATATCCTCGGCCGGCCGGTCGACCTGTGGGTCGGCTATACCCAGCGCTCGTTCTGGCAGCTCTACAACTTCGACGACAGCTCGCCCTTCCGGGAGACCGACTACGAGCCGGAGGTCCTGTTCAACGTCCGCACCCGCGTCGACGTTCTCGGCCTGCGGGCCCGCTTCGTCCAGTTCGGCTTCAACCACCAGTCGAACGGCCAGTCCGAGCCGCTCTCCCGCAGCTGGAACAGGATCGTGGCCAACGTCGGGCTCGAGCGCGGCCGCCTCTCGCTCCTGCTGAAAGGCTGGGTCCGGTTGGGCGAACGCGCCGTGGACGACGACAATCCCGGCATCGTCCATTACCTCGGCTGCGGCGAGTTCTGGGCCTACTATTTCCTGAAGAGGCACAGGATCACGGTCATGCTCCGCGACAACCTGAACTTTCGCGAGAACCGCGGCGCCGTCCAGCTCGAGTGGAGCTTCCCCATGTTCCCCCACATCCACGGACATGTCCAGTATTTCCAGGGCTACGGCGAGAGCCTGCTCGATTACGACCACCACATCCGCCGGATCGGCGCCGGGTTCATCCTCTGCGACTGGGAATGACGGAATGACGGGCCGCGGCCCGGGCCGGCGGTCCTCTTGTCAGCGGGCGCCGACGGCCTTCTGCAGGTCCTCGAGACCGGCCTCGGCAGCCCGCTCGCCCCTGGCCACGATGGGCCGGGGCTTGGAGAACTGGAGGACGCCCTGGTCGACCGGGACGCGGAGGACGAAATCGGCGTGGCGGCCCCGTTCCGTGAAGGAGGCCGCCGTGGCCACCTCGACCGTCCTCTGGACCAGCTGGAAGGTGCTCTTGAGCTTCTCCCGCGGCATCCGCTTGAGCGGCCGATGGATGTCGACAAGGACGGTGACCTCGGCTCCGGCCGTCCGGGCCGCCTCGACCGGCGCGCTGTTCAGGATGCCGCCGTCCATCAGGACCATCCGGCCCCGGCGCACGGGCTCGAAGACTACGGGCAGGGACATGGTCGCCCGCAGCGCCCGGTAGAGCTTGCCCGTGGTGAACACGATCTCACGGCCGGAGACCAGGTCGACGGCGTTGCAGAGGAACCGGACGGGCAGGTCCTCGATGTTGACTTCCCCGACGCAGCTCCGCAGGTAGGCCTCGACGGCGTCCTCCTTGTCGATGCCGATCCTGGTGAAGAGCCGGTTCTTCGTGTCCGCCAGCAGGATGTACTCGAAGAGGTTCCGCGGCTTCCGGAGCAGCGGCCGCCCGGGCCCGCCCATGGCGGCCTCGAGGTCCAGGCCGCTGATCATCTCCGTCATCCGGGTCGCGGAAAAGCCGGCCGCGTAGAGCCCGCCGACGAGCCCGCCCATGGACGTGCCGGCGACGATGTCCGGGGTGAGACCGATCCGCTCGAGGACGCGGATGACGCCGACGTGGGCCAAGCCCCGGGCGCCGCCGCCCATGAGGACAAGGGCCCAGGTTTTTGCGGCTTTCATGAGGAGCGCCCCCAGGATAGCACCGGGGCGGGGGAGCGTCAACGTACCCGGCCGGGGGCGGGAAATCACCGGCCGAATCACCCGGCGGGGTGATTCCCGTCCGCCGCCGCCCGTCCGACAATGAGGCCGTCAGGGGGCCGAACATGTTCGACAGACGCAAGAGACATCGGTTCGTCGAGCGGAACGACGTCCTCGTGCGGACCGCCGTGGACCGCTACCAGGGCGCGGGCCTGGCCGCCCACACCTATGACCTGTCCACGGGCGGAGCGCGGATCGTCGCCTCGAAGGCCTACCCCGTGGGCACGGCCCTGCGGATCCACCTCCGCCTGGACGGCCTGGGCCAGGTCGTCGCCCTCGAAGGGGACGTCCGCTGGACGAGGCCCGGGGCGGGCGAGGGCCTGTTCGAGATCGGGGTTGAGTTCCGGAGGCTGACGTCCCAGACCGTGCTGGCCCTGATCCGCCATCTTTACGGCCGGAACGAGGGCATCCCGACGATCGTCTCGTAGGCGGTCCGTTCCGCCGCCGGGCTACTCGTCCTTGAGGAAGAACTCCGCCACCTTGAGCGCCGTCTCTCCGGCGTCGATGTCTGTGCGGTTGGCCAGGACGATCACCGTCAGCCCGTCGAAGGTGAAGCGCTGGATGGCCGTCCGGAACCCGGACGTCTCGCCGTAGTGCCACATCCGGGGATGCCCCTCCCAGCCGTTGAGGAACCAGCCGAAGCCGTAATCGGCCGGCCGGCCGTCGGGTCCGACCGGGCCCTTGCCCGGGACCCGCACAGGCGTCAGGGCCGGCCTCATCTCGTCCTCGGAGAGGAGGCGATGGCTGCGCAGGGCTTCGTCCCAGAGCGTGAGATCGTACAGGGAGGAATAGACCCCGCCGTCGCCGAGGGTGGCCGAAGTCGGGCTCTGGTCAGTAAAGCGCCAGCCGTTCCCTTCCCTGGTGTAGCCGAAGGCCCGGTCGGGGACCGCGTTCCGGCCCCGGACGAAGGCCAGCGTGTTGTCCATCTTGAGAGGGGCGAAGATGCGCTCGCGCAGGAAGGTCGGGAAGGACCGGCCCGAAACCTTCTCGACGATGAGGCCCAGCAGGACGTAGCCCGAGTTGCTGTAGCGCCAGAGCGTTCCGGGCACGAACCAGCCCGCCTTCTGGGCCTGCAGCAGCCCGAGGACGCCGGCGTCGTCGATCTGGGCCGGCTCGACCGGGCCGGCCGGGTCGGCGGGCGGCATCAGGCCCTCGTAGTCGGGCAGCCCCGAGGTGTGCTGGAGCAGGTGGCGCACGGTGATGCCGCGGCCGTACTCGGGGAAGCCGGGCAAGAGGCTGGTGAGCGCGTCCTCGTAGCCGAGCTTGCCGTCGCGGACGAGCAGCATGACGGCCATGGCCGTGAACTGCTTCGTGACCGAGGCCAGGCGGAAGTCCGTCCGGCCGTCGATGGGCCGCATGCTCTGCAGGTCGGCCACGCCCCGGGCGCCGACATAGACGACCCGGCCGTTCCGGAGGACGATGACCCCGGCGCCGGGCTGGCGCGGCTTGGCCAGGCGGTCCAGGAGGGCGTCTGCCAGCTTCTGCGGCTTGGCGGCGGTCCCGGCGGCGGCCAGGGGCAGCGCCAGCGCCAGGAGGAGGGCCGTTTTCGCCAGGAGGCCGTCGGGGGGGAACATCACCCGGCCATCGTAGCCCAAAGGGCCGGTCCGGTCAATCGAACTTGAAGCCCTTTTCCCGGAACAGGCGCAGGCAGGCGTCGACGACCTCGCGGTCGTAGAGGATGCCCCGTTTCTGGGTGATCTCGTCGAGGGCCAGGGCGACGCCCAGGGCCGGGCGGTAGGGGCGGTGCGAGGACATGGCCTCGACGACGTCGGCGACGCAGAGGATGCGGGCCTCGAGCAGGATGTCCTTGCCCGAAATCCCCTGCGGGTAGCCGGAGCCGTTGATGAACTCGTGGTGCTGGTGGACGATCTGGGCGATGGGCCAGGGGAAATCGATCTTGCTCAGGATGGTGTAGCCGGCCTGGGCGTGCATCTTGATCAGGGCGTACTCGAGCTCGGTCAGCTTGGTCGGCTTGCTCAGGATCTCGGCCGGGACGTAGAGCTTGCCGATGTCGTGGATGACGCCGGCGATCTCGATGCCCTCGATCCGCTCCGCGTCCAGGCCCATCTCGACGGCGATGGCCCGGGCCAGCCGGGTCGTGCGCTCCTGGTGGCCGGCCGTGTAGGGGTCCCGCATCTCGATGGCCGAAGCCAGCGAATCGATGGCCGCCTTCAGGGTCGTCCGGAGCTTGACCAGGCCGCTGCGGAGGTCCTCCTCGGCCTGCTTGCGCTGGGAGATGTCCCGGCAGAGATAGACGACGCCGTAAGGCGTGCCGTCGGGGCCGCGCAGGATGGCGCCGTCGACCTCGAACTTGATGGCCGGCTTTCCGTCGAAGACCAGGCCGATCTCCTGCGGCTGCCGCCGCTCCTTGAAGATGGCCTCGGCGCCGTACCTGGCCTTCTCGAGATCCTCCGGCGCGACGTAAGAGAAGATGTTGCCTCCGACGAGGCCGCCGCTGGCCGTGCCGCTCAGCCGCTCGGCCCGCTTGTTGGCGTAGACGATGTTGCCCTCGAGGTCGGTCCGGACGATCAGGTCGGGGATGGCCGCCACGAGCCGGCGGTGGAGCTCCTCGCTGTCGCGCAGGGCCCGCTCGGCCCGCTTGCGCTTGGTGATGTCCTGGGCCTGGGAGGCCACGCCGATGACCCGGCCTTCGCCGTCGACCAGGGCCGTGTTGTACCATTCGCAGGAGATGATCCGGCCGTCCTTGGTGACGTTCTCGATGGTCGCCCGCTCGCCGCCGGCCTTGGCCATCAGGGCGCCCCAGACGCGGTCGGCGTGCCCCCGGACGCCCTCCCCGAAGATGAACGACGAGTGCCGCCCGATCGCCTCCGCCGCCGTGTAGCCGAAGATCTGCTCGGCCGCGGCGTTCCACTGGAGGACCCGGAAATCGGTGCCCCACTCGATGACCGCCAGCGGCGTGTTGCGGATGTGGAGGGACAGCCGCTCCTCGTTGCGGCGCAGGGCCTCTTCGCCCGTCTTGCGCTCGATCGACCGGGCCACCTGGGAGGAGACGAACTCGAGCATGCGCTGCTCGGCCGCCCCGTAGGCGTTCGGGTTGGTGTAATGCTGGACGACCATGGCCCCCGTCGTCTTGCCGTCGACGATGAGCGGGACGCCGAGCCAGACCGAGGAAGGCGCGCCGACGATCTCGACCTCGCCGCGGCTGCGCAGGGCCCGGTCGGTCTCCTCGTCGCACAGGAGGGAGCGGCCCGTCCGGATGACGTACTCGGTCAGGCCCTTGGCGGGCTTGACCGGGTCCGGCGTCGGATCGGCCTCGTCCACGAAATAGGGGAAGCGGATGAGGTTCCGGCCCTCGTCGTAAAGGGCGATGTAGAAGTTCGAGGCCGGCATGACGGTGCCGATGATGCCGTGGACCGACCGGTACAGGTCGTCCAGCCCGGCCGACGCTTCGGCGGCCTGGGCGATCTTGTAGACGGCGCTCTGGAGCAGCTCGCCCTGCTTGCGGTCATGGATGTCCTGCATCATGCCGAACATCCGGCGCAGGTCCCGGTCGTCCTCGATCAGGAAGAAGCCGCGGTCGTGGATCCAGCGGTAGCTGCCGTTCTTGTGGCGGACGCGGTAGTCGACGTCATAGATGTCCCGGTGCTTCTCGGCCAGGTCGAGAAGCCGCAGGGCCATGTCGCGGTCCTCGGGATGGATGCGCTCGCTCCAGGCGTCGAATCCTCCCATCTCCTCGGGCGCGTAGCCGAAGACCTGCTCGACGCTGCCGCTCCAATGGATCTCCCCGGTCTCGATGTCGTAATCGTAGACGGCCTGGCCGGAGGCGGCGATCAGGAGGTCGAATTTCTTGCGCTCGGTGATGTAGGGGATCTTGCGGTGGCGGCGCTCCGCCGGCAGGCCGAAGAGGTCCGACGCCTCGGGCAAGGCCGGCATTCCGGGGGAGAGAACGGGATGCGGCGCCGGCGCGAACGGCGCCGCCTCTGTCGTGGAGCCGCGGCCGAAGATTCGCATCATATCCTCGGGCGCAATTATGGCCGGGCCGTCCCGGCTGGGCCATCCCCCCGGGAAAGGGATTGGGGGGTGATATTCGGGCCGATCCGCCTCATCGCCCGGGGTGAGGGTCAAAGGCGGAGCAGATAGGAGACCTTGAGGGTGATCGAGTAGCCGTCCTCGCGGCCGAGCAGGCCGTTGCGCTCGCTCTTCTTGAGGGCCAGCTGGACGACGTTGCCGGCCCCGAAGTAACAGCCGAACAGCAAGTCGAGACTGTACTGGCTCTCCCGCGTCTCGCCGAAATAGCGGGCGTTGAGGAACAGGCTGCGGGTCAGCTGATAGTGGAGGGCCGTCTGGTAGGCCAGGCCGTCGAAGGCCTCGGCCCCGGTGCTGTCCACGGTCTGGCGGACCCAGCCGCCCTCGACCGACCACTCCAGGTTGGAGCGCGGCCGCAGGACGATCTGGCCCTCGATGTTCGTCTCGGCGCCGGGCACGACGGCCGTCCAGTCCTCGTTGTAGACGCCGCGCTTCTCCCAGCTGCCCTCCAGGCTGACCTCCTTGAGGAAGCCGCCCCGTTCCCAGCCGATATCGATGTTGCCGCCGCGCGTTTGGATGTAGTCCGGGGTCCAGGCCAGCTCTCCGCCGGAGTCCAGGACCTGGTACTTGCTGCGGCCGACGCTGAAGCCGCCGTGGATATCCATGCGGTTGAAGAGATCGGACCAGAAGAAGAACTCGCCTTCCTGCCCGGCCGGGTTGCCGTGGGAATCCTGGCGGACGGCGCCGCTGAAGTCGAAGCTGAAGCGCTTGAACAGGCCCTTGCTGTAGCGCCAGGCGTGGCCGACCATGCCCGTGAAGGACTGGATGTCCTTCTGGTCGATGTACCCGGTGCTGACGTCGACGTTGTCCTCGACCCGCTGGAATCCCGCCGAGAGCTGCAGGCCGGCGTCGGGCTCGCGCTGGAAGTCGAGCTGGTAGATGCCGTTGCGGGACCTGGCCGCGCCCCGGTTGTAGGTCAGGGCGCCCAGGCCCCGGATGTAGTAGAAATCGGAGAAATTGAAGCTGAAATCCAGGGCGGCGTTCTGGTTGCGGACGTCGCCGTCGCGAACGCCGGCGTAGTAGAAGCCGACCTGGGAGTTCTTGAGGATGTCCTTCTGGACGCGGAAGACGCCGAAATAGGAGTCCCGGGAGTCCTCGCCGGCCTCGACCTGGACCTTGTTGACGGCGCCGAGGATGCCGAAGCCGAAGCCGCCGGTCTTGCCGGACAGCTTGATCGCGCCCCGGGGATCGCGGATGCGGCGGGAGTAGAACAGGCTGACGCCGCCGTTGTGGTAGTCGCCGCCGCCCCCGCCCAGGCTGAAATACTGGCTGCCCTCGGTGAAGAAGGGCCGGTGTTCCTGGAGATAGTTCTCGTAGGGCGAGAGCTGGTAGATGAAAGGATCGGACTCGACCTCGCTGAAATCCGGGCTGGCCGTGACGTCGAGATAGAGGTTGGGCTTGATGCCCCACTTGGCGTCGAGGCCGACGGCCGCCTGGGTGTCCTTTTCCCCCTCCCACTCGGTCGTGCGGACGCCGGCGTAGGGGAAGAACTCGAGGTTGTAGCCGGGCCGGAGCCCGGCCAGGCCGCGGAGCTCCCCCGACTGCTGGAGCTCGGGCAGGTCCCGCTTGACGTCGGTCCAGAAGTCCGTCTCGTCGAGGCGGTGGATGTAGCGCTCGAAGTTGACGCCCCAGACGGCCAGGCGTCCGGCCGAGAAGCGGAGGGACTTGAAGGGGATGGCCATCTCGGCGCTCCAGCCGTCAGGCCTCCGGACGGCCTCCGACTTCCAGATCGTCTCGACGGAGTTCTTCTGCACCCCCTTGGGGTTGACCTCGAACTCGAGGCTGGTCCTCTTGTCGTTGTAGGCGTCGAGGATGACCTTGATCGAGTCGTTCTCCTCGAACTCGTTCCGGGGCGTCAGCTCGGCCCAGATCCGGCCGGGCTGGGAGTCTTTCATTAAAAAAGCGAAATAGAGATAATCCTGGTCGAACGCGGCCCAGACCTGGGTTTCCTCGGAGGCCCTGGCGCCGTTGACCGGGTCGTACTGATAGAAATCGCCGGCCGGCCGGACCGCCTTCCAGCAGGCGTCGTCGATGACGCCGTCGATCCTCGGCGGCGCCGGCGCGACCGGCCCGACGTCGAGGATCTTGAGGGGCTCCTGGGCGGCGGCCGGCGAGGCCTGGACGGCCAGGACGGCAAGAACCGCGAGGGCGGGGATGCAGACGGGGCGGCGGCGATGGATCATCAGGGGCACTCCTGGAAGCGGTCAGTATAACACGGACGTGCTTTTAGACGGTCCGGACGGCCCTTTCTTCCCCGGACCGGGGGCGCCGTTTTCCAAGACGAGCCCGGCTCGCGCGACTAACTCTATGAAAGACTCGAGGTGATCATCATGCGAAATCGCGCCTTTACTGCGGCCGCCGCGGCGGTCTTCCTGGCCGTCCTGGCCGGCGTGCCGCCGGCCCGGGCCGGACAGGTCGACCTGGGCATTTCGATCAGCGACGGCCGCCTGCGGAGCTTCTATATCGCCGTGGGGGATCATTACCGCGTGGCCCCGCGCCTGGTCGTGGACTACCGGAGCCGCTATCGGCTGGCCGACGACGAGCTGCCCGTCGTCTTCTTCCTGGCCGCGCGGGCCCAGGTCGCGCCCCAGGCCGTCATAGACCTGCGGCTGCGGAAACAGTCCTGGTTCCAGATCGCTCTGCACTTCGGGCTGTCCCCGGAGATCTTCTTCGTCCCCGTCGGGCTGGAGAGGATCGGGCCGCCCTACGGGAACGCCTATGGCTACTACCGGAAGCACGGACGGGGCGGGAGCTGGGGGCAGGCCGTCCTGCAGGACCGGGAGATCGTCGACCTGGTCAACATGCGCTTCATGTCCGAATACCATGGCGTCCCGCCCGAGGAGATCATCGCCCGGCGCGGCCGGGGCCGGACCTTCGTCGTCATCCACGATGAGTTCGGGCGGGCCAAGGCGAAGCCGGCCGTCCCTGGGAAAGGGCGGAGCGGCAAGCCGGCCCCCAGCAAGGGCAAGGGCAGGGATAAGGGGCGTTAATCCTCCCGGGGTTCACCCGTAGGGGTGATTGACGGGGAGAACGGCTAGCCCGACGATGGTCGGGACATGACGCAAGGAGTCGGCCCATGGCCAAGATAACTCTCCTCGATTTCGCCCCCGCGGACCGGGACCGCCTGGCCGCCGAGAAGTACGACGTCGAGCTCAAGTCGACCGGCTGGACTTCGGGCCGGGAGGAGCCGCTCGTCCTGCCGGGTTCGAGCGAGGTCATATTCTACCAGGTCGAGAACGGCGCCGCGGCCGCGGAGGCGGACTTCCATGCCGGGACTAACGAGGCGCTCGCGGGCCGCGTCCGCGAAGGAGTCCGGGTCATCTGCTTCGTCGGCGGCGGCAACCTGGCCCGGCTGACGAACATCGTCGGCCCCGTCGAGGGGCTCCAGGTCCAGGCCGCCCGGGCCGAAGCCGTGGTCTTCAACCCCCGGGCCCTCTTCCACGCTCCCTTCGAGCGCTACAAACCTTATATCGCCAGGACCTTCCGGCTGCTCGCCGAGACGTTCGGCGACGGCGTCTGGGAGAAGGAGACGGCGGCCGACGGCCGCTACGAGTTCCTGGCCAAGACCGGCGACGGCGCCCCGGTGGCCATGATCGTCCGGCGGGGCAAGGGCTATCTCATGTTCCTGCCCTCGTTCGGCCCGAAGAACGTCGAGATCGCCGCTTATCTCCTCAAGGACCGGCTGCCGCTCGCGGCCGAAGTCCCGGCCGAGGCCGGCACGGACTGGCTGGCCGGCGAAGACTACGTCTTCCCCGAGCTGCGGGCCCTGGTGACGCGGCGGGAGGAAGAGAAGAAGAGGTTCGCGGAGATCCTGGCCGATTATGACCGCCAGATCAAGGAGATGAAGAGCGGCGGCCAGGAGGATTTCCTGCGGCTCCTCGACGGCGAAGGCGAGGCCCTGAAGAAGGCCGTCGTCGCCGCCTTCCGTTATCTCGGCTGGGGCCGGGTCGTGGACGTCGACATGTACTGGAAGAACACCATCCGGGACAAGGAGGAGGACGTCTGGATCATCGAGCCCGCCGAGGCGGCCGTCGAGGCCGGGCTGCGCAAGGGCGACCTGATCCTCGTCCTGGTCCGCGGCGGCCGGAACTGGGCCGCCGACGACGAATGCGCCCTGCTCCAGAAGTTCAAGGGCCGCCGGATGCAGGAGTTCGACAACACCCGCATGAAGGCCGTCCTGGTCGGCAACTATTATTCGGAGGCCGACCCCAAGAGCCGGCCGAGCCCGTTCTCCGCCGCCCAGGTCGAGGAGGCCCAGAAGGACGGCAACGGGCTCCTGACGTCGTACGAGCTGTTCCGGGCCATCAAGGCCGAGAAGGAGAACCGCGTCACCAAGGACGCCCTCCGCGAGCAGATCCGGCTCAAGACCGGCCTCGTCGCCTTCGATATTTAGATCGGGGACACAATACTCATTTCCGATTTCCCGGATCCCGGCTGAAATCCCTGCCGGCCCTCTCCCTGACCCGGTCCGCCGTTTGTCCCCGTCCCGCCGGCCTCGCCCCCGCCCGCTCTTTCCGCCCTCTCTCCCGCCGGAAATTCGGAAATTAGTATTGTGTCCCCGATTTAGGTAGAATTCCCCTTCCGCCGGACCGGAGGAGATCCTTGAACCTGACCTGGATCGACTGGGCCATCGTGGCCGTTGTGCTCGCCTTCGTCTTCGCGGCCGTGGCCGTCGTCAAGCCCCTGATGCGGAGCGTCTCCGACTTCCTGGCCGCCGGCCGCACCGGCGGGCGCTACCTCATCTCGCTCTCCCAGGGCACGGCCTCGCTCGGGGCCATCACCATCGTCGGCATGCTGGAGATGAACTACATCGCCGGCTTCAACATGCGCTGGTGGGAGATGGTCATGGCCGTCGTGGTCGTCGGCATCAGCGTCTCCGGCTGGGTCCTCTACCGCTTCCGCCAGACCCGCTGCCTGACCATGGCCCAGTTCTTCGAGATCCGCTACAACCGCTCGTTCCGCGTCTTCGCCGGGGCCCTGGCTTTCGTCTCGGGCATCATCAACTTCGGCATCTTCCCGGCCGTCAGCGCCCGATTTTTCATCTATTTCTGCGGCCTGCCGAAAACGCTCTCCCTGGCCGGCCTGGAGATCCCGACCTTCGCCCTGGTCATGATCGTCCTCCTCTGGATCCCCCTATACTTCGTCTTCTCGGGCGGCCAGATAGCGGTCATGATCACCGACTTCCTCCAGGGCATCTTCGTCAACGCCGTCTTCATCGTCATCGTCGCCTACCTGATGATCACGGTCGACTGGGGCCAGATCTTCCAGGCCCTGTCGCTGGCCCCGGCCGACGCCTCGCTGGTCAACCCGTTCCACACGGGCTCGACCAAGGACTACAACTTCTGGTACTTCTTCATCGGCATGATCGGGGTCATCTACGGCAAGCTCTCCTGGCAGGGGACCCAGGCCTACAACGCCTCGGCCAAGAGCGCCCACGAGGCCAAGATGGGCGACGTCCTGGCCAACTGGCGGGGCATCCCGCAGTGGGGCCTCTTTCTCGTCTTCGTGCCCATCGTCGCCTACACGTTCTGGCACGGCCCCCGGTTCGCGGCCGCGGCGGCCTCGGTCCGGCCGGTCCTCGACGGCCTCGGCTCGGAGGCCCTGCGGAGCCAGCTGACCGTGCCCCTGGCCCTGACCAGGCTTCTGCCCGTCGGCCTGATGGGCGCCTTCGCCGCGGTCATGCTGGCCGCGGCCGTCGGCTGCAACGAGACCTACCTCCACTCCTGGGGCAGCATCTTCATCCAGGACGTGGTCATGCCCATCCGCCGGAAGCCCTTCGCCCCGGACCGGCACATCAGGGCCCTGAAATGGTCCATCCTCGCGGTGGCGGCGTTCAGCTTCGTCTTCAGCCTCCTCTTCCAGCAGAGCGAATACATCTTCCTGTTCTTCGCCATCACCGGGGCCATCTTCGCCGGCGGCAGCGGCGCGGTCATCATCGGGGGGCTGTACTGGAAGCGCGGCACGACCGCGGCCGCCTGGTCGGCCATGATCGTCGGCGCCGTCACGGCCGTCGGCGGCATCGTCGTCCAGCAGCTCGTGCCGGGTTTCCCCGTCAACGGCCAGATGTTCTGGGGCCTGGCCATGGCCGCATCGAGCCTCGTCTACGTCGCCGTCTCCCTGCTCGGCGGGCGCGGCCGCGTCTTCGACATGGACAAGATGCTGCACCGCGGCGCCTACCTGGTGACGGAGGAGTACGCCGTCGTCAATGCCGCCCCGGTCCGGGGCTGGAAGGTCCTGGGCATGGGCCGCGAGTTCACCCGCTTCGACCGGGTCCTCTACATCGCGACCTACGTCTGGACGGCGGCCTGGGTGGCCGTCTTCGCCGTCGGCACGATCCTCAACCTGACCGGCCGGGTCGCCGACCCGGCCTGGATGAGGTTCTGGCGGACCTACACGCAGATCATGCTGGCCGTCTCCGTCGTCGTCATCGTCTGGTTCTCGGCCGGCGGCCTCATCAACCTCAAGGACATGATCGGAACGCTCCGGGTGATGAAGCGCGACCACGCCGACACCGGGTTCGTCGAGAGGGGCCGGGACTAGGGCCATGGGCCGCTTCGGTCGTTTCTCGGACGACGGCCGCGAGTTCCTTGTCACCGACGTCAGGACGCCCAGCCCCTGGATCAACTACCTCGAGAACGGCCGCTATTTCGCCACCATCTCCGCCAACGGCGGCGGCATCTCCTACGACCGCAGCCCGCTCCACGGCCGCATCACCCGCTACCGCATCAACGACGTCCCGCCCGACCGGCCGGGCAAGTACATCTATGTCAAGGACCGCGACAGCGGCGAGCTCTGGAGCCTGACCTGGCAGCCCGTCGGGCACGAGCCGGCCTCGGATTACCGGGTCGCCCACGGCTTCGGCTACACCCAGGCCGAGGCCGAGGTCGCGGGCATCGCCTCGTCAACCGTTTTCTTCGTCCCGGTCGACGACGACCGGGAGATCTGGCGGGCCGTCCTGACCAACCGTTCCGGCCGGCCGCGCCGGCTGGCCGTCGTCGGCTACGTCGAGCTGGCCCTCGGCCACGCCCTGGTCGACCTCATCAACCAGTGCGACGACCAGCACTTCAACCGGGTCCGCTTCGACCGGGAGCTGGGCGCCATCTTCGCCACCAAGACCTACTGGGTGACGGAGACGCGCGGCACCCAGCGGCAGGAGAACAAGGAGTGGGACCGCTGGGCCTACTTCACCGTCAACCGGCCCGTGGCGGCCTACGAGACCGCGCGGGAGCGGTTCATCGGGCCGTTCCGCAGCGAGTCCGATCCGCTGGGGCTCGAGACGGGGCTGAGCTCCGCGGACATGGACTGCGGCAACGCCGTGGCCGCCCTCGAGGTCGACCTGGAGCTCGGGCCGGGGGAGTCGCGGGACGTCATCTTCTCGCTCGGCGTCATCGCCAAGGAGCGTTTCGAGGCGGAGAAAGCCGCGGCCGTCGGCCGCTACCGCGAGGCCGCCGCCGTCGCCGCGGCCCTGGCCCGCGTCCGGGCCGGGTGGGACCGCTTCCTCGGCCACACCCGGGCCGCGACGCCCGACCCCGGGGCCGACGTCTTCCTGAACTATTGGATCCCGTACCAGGCCAAAGTGGCTTTCAACGTCGGACGGGTGGCCAGCTTCTATTATTGGGGCATCGGCCGCGGCTTCGGCTACCGGGACACGGCCCAGGACGTCATCGCCATCGTCATCGCCGACCCGGCCGCGGCCCGGGCGCGGATCGGCCTGCTGGCCCGGCAGATGCGGCGGGACGGCAAGGTCTACCATCATTTCTACGGCGACGGCCAGGGCGAATTCACCGAGCATTGCGACGATCCGCTCTGGTTCATCCTGGCCGTGACCGAATACCTGAAGGAAACGGGCGACCTGGCCCTGCTCGAGGCCCGGGAGCCCTTCCTCGACGGGGGCGAGGGCACGATCCTCGAGCACCTGCTGGCCGTGGCCCGCTTCGCCGGGGCCGACCCGGGGCGGCACGGCCTGCCCAAGTTCGGCCGCGGCGATTGGAACGACACCCTCGACTACATCGGCGGCCGGGAAGGCGGCGAGAGCGTCTGGGGCGGCATGTTCTACGCGGCCATGCTCGACCGGCTCCTGGAGCTGCTGGCCGTCCTGAAGCGTGCCGGCGAGCATCCGCAGATCCGGGCCACGCGGGACCGGCTGGCGGCGGCCGTCGAAGCGCACGCCTGGGACGGCGACTGGTACATCCGGGCCTTCGGCGAAGGCGAGCGCAGGATCGGCTCGAAGGCCGACCGCTACGGGCAGATCTTCATCAACACCCAGAGCTGGGCCGTCATCGCCGGGCTGCCCGACCGGGCCCGGCTCGTCCGGGCCATGGACAGCCTGGCCGAACGGTTGGGCACGCCATTCGGGCCGAAGATCTGCGCCCCGGCCTTCCGCGAGATCGACCCGACCGTCGGGCTCATCACCCGGTGCGTCCCGGGCAAGAAGGAGAACGGGGCGGTCTTCTGCCATCCAGCGGCCTGGGTCGTCCAGGCCTGGTGCCTGCTCGGCCGGGGCGGCCGGGCCTTCGAGGAATTCCGCCGGCTGCTCCCGGACCGGATCGACCAGGCGACGTTCTGCGCCGAGCCGTACGTCTATTCGCAGTACATCACCAGCGACGAGCACGAGACGGCCGGCCGGGCCAGCCATTCGTGGCAGACCGGCACGGCGGCCTGGATGTACCGGGTGGCCTACGACCATATCCTGGGTCTGCGGCCGGCCTACGACGGGCTGGTCATCGACCCGGTCATCCCGGCCGATTGGCCGGGCTTCCGGGCCGAACGCGTCTTCCGCGGCGCCCGCTACGTCGTCGAGGCGGTCAATCCCGACGGCGTCGAACGGGGCGTCGCGGCGATCACGATCGACGGGCGGCCGGTCGAGGGGACGGTCATCGCGCCGCGGCCGGCCGGGACCGTCTGCCGCGTAGCCGTGCGGCTGGGGAGGAGCGCATGAAGAGGGAAGGGGGCGGCGCGCTGCGCCGGGCGCCCGGCAACCCGATCCTGACCAGGTCCGACCTGCCCGACATCCCGCCGCGGCTCGTCGACGCGACCTCGGTCTTCAACCCGGGGGCGGTCAAGGCCGGCGGCCTGACCTATCTGATGCTCCGGGTCCAGGCCCGGTCGCGGGAGACGTTCCTGGTCATGGCCGAGAGCGCGGACGGCTTCCTTTTCGCCGTCCGGCCGGAGATCGTCGATCTACGCGGGATCGGGAGCCTTCGGGAGCGCGTCTACCACGTCTACGACGCCCGCATCACGCCGCTCGAGGGGGCCTATTACGTCATGTCCGCCATGGACATGGAAGGCGGCTGCGGGCTGGGACTGGCCCGGACTGACGACCTTCGGGAGTTCCGCTTCCTGGGCCTCACGTCGACGGACGACGTCCGCAACGGGGTGCTTTTCCCGGAGAAGATCGGCGGCCTGTACCTGCGGCTGGAGCGGCCCAACCGGGCCCGCCCAGAGGGCGGCCCGACGACCGGCTCGGAGATCTGGCTGGCCGGCTCGGACGACCTCCTGGCCTGGCGGCGGATCGGCCCGGTCATGGGCGGGCGGTTCCACTACTGGGACGAGTATATCGGCTCCGGGCCGCCGCCGGTCCGGACGCGCCGGGGCTGGCTCCACGTCTATCATGGCGTGGCGACGCACTTCGGCAGCGCCAGCATCTATCAGGCCGGCGTCGTCCTGCTCGACCTGCGGGACCCGACGAAGGTCCTGGGCCGGTCGCGGGGCAACATCCTCGAGCCCCGGGAGCCCTACGAGCTCTGCGGCCAGGTGCCGAACGTCGTCTTCCCGTCGGGGCTGGTCGTCGAGGAGTTCGACGCCGAAGGGTACGCCCTGCCCTCGAGCCCGGTCCGGGTCTATTACGGCGCGGCCGACACGGCCGTCGGCCTGGCCGTGACGACGGTCGCCGAGCTCGTCGACGCGGCCGGCGACGATCCCCAATGGGGTCAAACCTAGACCTTTTAACTTTTTGGCGGGCTCCCGTTCCTAACAGCTAAAAGGTTCAGGTTTGACCCCTTCTTTTTATTATGCTAAAAGAGAGGTTCGATTCGGCCCGCTGGAGAGAACCATGAAGAGAACGGAGAGGCATCACCTCAAAGAAGACGAAGTGGCGGAAGGCGTCAACTGGCTCGTCGATTTCTACGGCAAGTACCGCCGCGAGATCTTCTTCGTCGCCGGGGCGATCGTCCTGGCCGCCCTGGTCTTCGCCGCCCTCCTCGGCCTCCGCGCTCACAGCCGGAACGTCCGGAGCGCGGCCATCGGCCAGGTCGGCAGCCTGGCGGCCCAGGCGGCGGCCGATCCGGCCAAGATGGCCGAGCTGGAGAAGCTGGCCGCCAAGGGCCGGACGTCCCGCCTGGCCAACCTGGAGCTGGCCAGGCTCGGGGCCGAACGGGGAGATTGGACCAAGGCCGAGTCCTGCCTGGCCCGGATCCCTTCCTCGCCCAAGGATCTTCTCTACTACCAGGCCGAGGACCTCAAAGGCCAGGTGGCCGTCGGCCGCAAGGACTTCGACAAGGCCATCGCCATCTACAAGAAGACCGTCGACGAAAAGCCCCGGGACTACCCCCTGGACGCGGCCCTGTTCCGCCTGGCCGAGACGCATGAGCTCAAGGGCGACGTGGCCGCGGCCATCGATCTCTACAAGAAGCTCCAGACCGACTACCCCCAGTCCTATTTCGGCTACGAGGCCTCCCTCAAGGCCGCCAAGCTGGCCACCCGAAGGTAGGGCGGAGGGGCGTTGCCATTTTCCTTTAAAGCGATATAATATCCCCTAAACCATCAAGGAGGACTCCATGGCTTTCCACATTACCGAAGAGTGCATCAACTGCGGCGCCTGCGAGCCCGAGTGCCCCAACCAGGCCATCAGCGCCGGCGAAGAGCGCTACGTCATCGACCCGGCCAAGTGCACCGAGTGCGTCGGCCACTTCGACACGCAGCAGTGCGCCTCCGTCTGCCCCGTGGACGCTTGCGTCGCCGACCCGGACAACAAAGAGAGCAAGGAAGACCTGCTGGCCAAGTTCCACAAGCTCACCGGGAAGTGACCCCGCGCCGACCGGACCGATCCCGAAAGAGGAGTGAACCCGTTTCACTCCTCTTTTTTTTCGCGCCCCTATGAACGACACGCCGAGCGGACACGCCCCGACCTGGCCGAACGCGCTGCTCTTCGGCCTGACCGTGCTGACCGCCTGGTTCGCCGGCCTGATATTCGCCTCGTCCTTCCTGGCCGCGCCCTCCGGCCCCGCGCCCGGCCTTTTCGACGCGCGGGTCGTCGGGACGGGCTTCCTCTATGCCCTGGCGCTGCTCGTCATCCTGGTCGGCCATGAGCTCGGCCACTACCTGACCTGCCGCCGTTACGGCGTCCCGGCCACCCTGCCTTATTTTATCCCCGGCCCGCCGTTCCTGGGCACGTTCGGGGCCTTTATCCGCATCAAGGCGCCGGTCCCCTTCAAGCGTCAGATCTTCGACGTCGGGGCCAACGGCCCCCTGGCCGGGTTCGTCCTGGCCGTCCCGGCCCTGGCCGCGGGCCTGGCCTGCTCGAAAGTCGGGCTTGAGCCCCTGACCCCCGACGCCATCGTCTTCGGCGAGCCTCTGCTGTTCAGGCTCCTGGCCGGCCTGTTCTTCGGCGGCCTGCCCGAGGGCGCCTCGCTCATCCTCCATCCCGTCGGCTTCGCCGGCTGGGTCGGGCTCCTGGTCACGGCCCTCAACCTCATCCCCATCGGCCAGCTCGACGGCGGCCATGTCGCCTACGCCCTGCTGGGCCGGCGGGCGCGGCTCCTGTCGTACGCCATGGCCGCGTTCCTCGTCGTCATGGGGGTCTTTTTCCACCTGACCTGGCTCATTCTGGCCATTTTCATCCTGGTGTTCGAGCTGCGATCGAAGATGCGGCTCCGTCACCCGCCGGTCCTCGACGAAGGCGCGCCGCTCGGACTCAAAAGGACCGTTCTGGCCGTCGTTTTGGCCGTAATTTTCGCGCTGTCCTTCGTGCCGGACCCCGTCCGGGGCGTCGGACTGCTGGATCTCATCAAGGGCGCGCCGGGGGTCGGGCGATGAGCTTCGGGGGGCGCCGGGCGGCCTCGATTTTTGCACAGCTTCTGTGGAAATGCTGTGGAAAACGGCCGCTTCCGCCCCGCCAAGACCCGGTCTTGCATGAAGATAGCGCGGATTGCACAAATATTCGTCAGGGCCGCATTTTTTGTCTTTTCAATGATTTAATAACTCGTTGAAAAGACAGACGTTGTGGCGTTAAGATAGCCGAAGAACGAAGGAGACGTCATGCCCGACCAGTTCCGCGACGCCGAAGCGACGT
Source organism: Acidobacteriota bacterium (assembly GCA_022711665.1). Lineage (GTDB taxonomy): Bacteria > Acidobacteriota > Aminicenantia > Aminicenantales > Saccharicenantaceae > RBG-16-66-30. Next base: position 337,367 of record JAKLEN010000003.1, read on the forward strand.
TCGCCGGGCTGCGCCAGAGATTCCAGGCCCAGGAGATCACGGCGCAGGAGTTCGCCGATTCCCTGCGCCAGCTGCGCATCAAGGACGACGACGGCCGGTTCTGGGTCATCGGCGCCGAAAGCGGCAAGTGGTACGCCTACGAGAACGGCGAATGGATCGAGCGCCGGCCGCCGTCGCTCGCGGAAAAGAAGGCCATCTGCATCGCCTGCGGCTTCGAGAACGATCTCGAGGCCGAATTCTGCGCCCGCTGCGGCCGCCGGCCCGACGACGCCCCGCCCGACGGCCTGGTCCCGCCGGACAGTCCCGGCGCCGACGCGGCCGCCGCCGAAGCCGGCCCGGCGCCGGCCGGGACGCCGGTCACGGTCCGCTCGGTCGATATCCTCTCGTTCCTGTGGTTTTTCGGCGTCCTGGGGCTCTTCGCCGGCCTCGTCCTCGGGCTGCTGGGCGGCGTGACGGGTCTCTTCGCCTCTTTCGTCGACCGCCTGCCGGCCTTCTTCGTCGAGCACCGCGGCGACCTCTTCGGCGGCCTGGCCGGCTCGTTCTGCGGAGGCCTCCTCGGCTTCGTCTTCGGCGCGGCGGGAGGGGCGCTGGCGGCCCTGGTCGCCAACGGGATCCTGTCGCTCGTCGGCGGCGTCAGGTTCCGCCGTTCCTGAGCCGCGCCAGTCCCCAGGCGATCTGTCCCAGAGAGATGGACTCGTCGCTCGGGGAGTAGGCCAGCGGCCGGAAGACCCTGAAGCCCCGGGCCTCGAGGCCCGCCTCAACGGCCGTCAGGAGCCGCCTGTTCAGGAAGACCCCCCCGGCCAGCGAGACCTCCGAGACGCCGCGGGCCTCCCGGGCCCTCTCGGCGACGCGGACGACTAGGCGCGCCAGCGAGGCATGGAAGCGGGCCGACACTTCGGCGGCGCCGGCGCCCGCCCGGACGTCGTCCGCCGCGCCCCGGATGAGGCCCCCGAACGCGATCTCGAGCGGCCGGCCGGCTCCCCGGTCCTCGATGCCCACCGGGTAGAGGCCGCGGACGGAGGCCCGGCCGGCGGCGGTCTCCAGCCGCATGGCCGCCTCGGCCTCGAACTCCAGGCGCTCCGGCGCGGCGCCGGCGATGAAGGCCACGGCGTCGAACAGCCGGCCGCAGCTCGAGGCCTGCGGGCTCCGCAGGCCGCTGCGGATCATCCCCAATACGGCCTGCCGGCGGCGGCGGTCGACGCGCCGGAGAGCCGGGAGGTCGGGCACGTCGCCGTCGAAGGCCCGGTCGAGCCAGGCCAGGGCCATGCGCCAGGGTTCCCGGGCGGCCAGATCGCCGCCGGGAAGCGGGACGGTCTCGAAGCTGGCGAAGCGCTCGTAGCCGTCGTAGTCGGCCAGCAGGAACTCGCCGCCCCAGGCCGCTCCGTCCTCGCCGTAGCCGTAGCCGTCGAGGGCCACGCCGAGGACGCGGCGCCCGGGCGCATGGCCATGCTCGAGCAGGGGGGCCAGGACGTGGGCGAAGTGGTGCTGGACCCGGTAGTGGGGCAGGCCCATGCGGGCGGCGTGGCGCGTCGTCCGGAAATCCGGGTGAAGGTCGGAGACGACGGCCGCGGGCCGGGCGTCGAAGAGCCGCAGGAGATGGGCCAGGGTCTCCTCGAAGTAGCCGAAGTTGCGGTAATCGTCGAGGTCGCCGAGGAACTGGCTGGTGACGACGTAGCCGTTCTTGTAGAGGGAGACGGTGTCCTTGAGCTCGCCGCCTAGGGCGATCAGGACGAGGTCGGACCGCAGGGCCGCCGGCACCGGCTGGGGGGCGGGGACATAGCCCCGGGCCCGGCGGACGAACAGGGGCCGGCCGCGGACGGACTTGACCACCGAATCGTCGGCCCGCATGGCGATCGGGCGATCGTGGGTCAGGACGGTCTGGCAGAGGCCGCGGACGCCCTCGGTCTCGTCCTTGGCGATCGGGGCGTCCTTGGCGTTGGAGCTGGTGGCCACGATGAGCCCGAGGGGCTCGAGCAGCAGGTGATGAAGGGGCGTGTAGGGCAGCATGAAGCCGATCTCGTCGAGGCCGGGCGCGATGAGCGGGATGTCGGCCTTCTTCCGGAGGAGGACGATGGGCCGGCGCGGCGAAAGGAGCAGGTCGCGCTCGGCCGGCGAGACGACGGCGTAGCGGCGGACGACGGCCAGGTCGCGGGCCATCAGGGCCAGGGGCTTGGAGCGCCGCTGTTTGATCCGGCGCAGGCGGGCCACGGCCCGGCCGTTGAAGGGGTCGCAGACGAGATGGAAGCCGCCGAGCCCCTTGACGGCCAGGATCCGGCCGTCCCGGATGAGGTCCGCGGCCTCGGGGATGCCGCCCGGGAGCCGCCGGCCCGTGCGGGCGTCGAGCAGGGTCAGCCGCGGCCCGCAGACCGGGCAGGCGATAGGCTGGGCGTGATGGCGGCGGTCGAGCGGGTCCTCGTACTCGCGGCGGCAGTCCGGGCACAGGGGAAAGCCGGCCATGGTCGTCCGCGGCCGGTCATAGGGCAGGTCGCGGACGATGGTGTAGCGCGGGCCGCAGTTGGTGCAGTTGGTGAAGGCGTAATGGAATCGGCGGGCGCCGGGCGTCCCGATCTCCTCGAGGCAGTCGGGGCAGGTGGCGATGTCGGGGGAGATGAAGACGAAACCGGCCGCCTCCCGGGTCGAAAGGATGTCGAAGCCGCGGCGGCCTTCCGGGCGGGCCGGCCGGACGTCGAGGCGCTCGATCGAGGCCAACGGCGGCAGGCCGGAGCGCAGGGCGGCGGGGAAGCCGCGGACGGCGGACCCCGGGCCCTCGATATGGATCTCGACGCCGGAGCCGGCGTTCCGGACCCAGCCATCGAGGCCCAGCCGGCGGGCCAGACGGTAGACGGAGGGGCGGAAGCCGACGCCCTGGACGACGCCGAACACGGTCAGGCGCGAGGCGGCGCGCCGGCCGCCGGGCCCGGCCGGAGCGGAAGCCCGGGCGGCGGTCACTCGCCCTCCCGGGCCCGCTCCCGGGCCAGACGGGCGGCCTCGCGTTCGCGGGCGGCCTCGCGGCTGTAGACGCAGCCGCAGTAGTCCTGCCGGTAGAGGCCGGCGGCCCGGCTGAGCTCGCAGCTCTTCTTGAAGCCGTCCTTCTTCTTGAAGTCCGCTTCGAGGTAGGTCAGGCCGTGCCGGGCGGCGAACTGGCGGCCCATCCGGTTCAGGACGGCGGCCTTCTTCCAGGGGCTGAGGCTCATGACCGTGGTGAAGGCGTCGAAGCCGTCGCGGGCGGCCCGGACCGCCGTGCGGGACAGGCGCGAGGCGTAGCAGACGTCGCAGCGCCGGCCCTTTTCCGGCTCGGCCTTGAACCCGGCGGTCAGGGCCGTCCAGCCGTCGGGGTCGTAGTCGTCCTCGAGCAGGGGGAGGCCGGCCCGGCGGGCGACCCGGCGGGCCTCGTCGAGCCGCAGCTCGTATTCCTCGCGGGGCTGGATATTGGAGTTGGAGAAGAATCCGGTCACGTCGTAGTCGGGCGCGAGAAGGCCGAAGACGTAGAGGGCGTCGGGAGCGCAGCAGACGTGGACAAGCAGGCGCGGCTTGGTCATGGGCCTACTTCAGGTTCTCCAGGCGCGCCTTGAGCTCGGCCACGGCCCGGTCGACCTCGTCGATCTGGAAATAGAGGACGGCCAGCTCCTCGTGCTCGACCCGGTCGGCGTCCAGGATCCGGCCGACGTTCTCGAACAGGGGCTCCATGAGCCGCTTGACGTCGACGATCTTGTCCTGGATCCGGGCTTTGGCCTTTTGCCATTCCCGGATCTCCTTTTCGCGGACCTGGAGCCGGCTGCGGCATTCCTCCTCGATGCGCTCGATGGCGGCGTTGCAGACGCGCACCCGGGCCTCCACCTCCTCGAAACGGCGATCCAGGCGGGCCCGCTCTTCCCGGAGAAGCGGGGCCTTGTCCCGCAGGCCGCGGACGAGGGCCTCCAGGCCGGCGGCCTTGTCCCGGAGCCGGGCCAGGCGGGCCTGACGGTCCGCGGCCGACAGGCGGGGGTTCTCCTCGATCTGGCGGACATCCTTCCCGGCCGCGGCCAGCTGGGCTTCCGCGGTCTCGGCCTCCCGCTGGGACGACTCGCAGGCCTCGAGAAGGGCCTGCTTCTTGCCGGCCAGGGCGGTCAGCTCCTCGTGGTGGGGCCGCCGGGCTTCCTCCTGCTCGGCGACGAGCTCGCGGAACCGCTTGACCGCGACGTCGTGCTCGCGGCCGAGGACCTCGATCCGCGAGTAGACGTCGTGCCAGGTCTTCTGATGGCGGCCGATCTCTTCGTCGAGGACGGCCAGCTTGGCGCATTCCTCGTCGATGCAGGAGGCCTGGATGTCCAGGTCCCAGGCTTTCTTGCCCAGCTCGCGCCAGAGGGCGGCTTTCTTTTCCTCCTCCCTTCTCAGCCGCGCCTGGATCCGGAGCCGGGTCATGTGCCGGCGGGCGCCCGAGAGGAAGGCGCTGATGCGGCGGCGCAGGTCCTTGTCGCGCAGGAAGATGAAGACGATGAGAAGGAGGATGACGCAGAGGAGCAGCCAGAGCAGCCAGAAGGGGAGCCCTTCGGCGGCCGCGGCGGCCTGAGCCGGGGTCTGGAAGTTCGCGTCCACCTGTCGATTATGGCACAGAAGGGGTTAAACCTAGAAGGGGTCAAACCTACCTTTTACCCATTTTTGGGCAAAAGGTAGGTTTGACCCCCTCTTGTTTTATTTGAACTTTTCGAAGAGCTTGATCAGCGTGTCCTTGTCCATGGCCCCGGCCTGGCGGAAGCGGATGACGCCCTTGCGGTCGACGACGATCGTGGCCGGGATGAAGTCTCCCGGCTCGTAGGCGGCGACGATCTCGGGCGCGGCCAGGCCCACAGGGTAGTTGATGTTCCTGGCCTTGACCCAATCGAGCAGGGCCGCTCCGGACATGTCGTCGACCGACAGGCCGAGGATCTCCAGGCCCCGCTCCCGGAGCTCGCCGTAGGCGGCGATGAAATCAGGGATCTCCTTGCGGCAGGGCGGGCACCAGGTCGCCCAGAAGTTGATGAACAGGACCTTGCCCTTGTAATCCGCCAGGCTCAGGGTCCGTCCCTGGAGGTCCTGGATTTTGAAGTCCGGGGCGGCGGAATCCTGCTTCTGCGGGGCGCAGGCGGCCGCGCCCGCCAGGGCCATGACGGCCGCGAGCGCCAAGGCCGCCATCTTCGCCGGCTTGGCCATTCTAGTCTCCTGTCCTCAAGCGAGGGTCCGGGCCGTTTCCCGTCGCGCTCAGGCGGCCGCCTTCAGCAGCCGCTCCCAGCGGGTCTCGATCTCGGCCTGGATGGCCGCGACCTGCTCCGGCTGCAGGTGCCGGAACCGGCCCTGGAGACGCAGGTACTCGTCGACCGGCTTCCTCTGCTTGATCAGCATGTTGACGGTCGTCTTCTCGCCGTTCTCGATCTCGATGAGCGGGAAGTAGCCGTTCTGGACGGCCATGCGGGCCAACTTGATCGTGTCCTCGGGCCGGCTCTTCCAGCCCGTCGGGCAGGGCGCGTAGACATGGAAGAAGCGCGTCCCCCGGATCCCTTTGGCCTTGTTCATCTTCTTGACGAAGTCCTCCGGGTAGGCGACGCTGGCCGTGGCCAGGTAGGGGATGCGGTGGGCGGCCATGATGGCCACGATGTCCTTCTTCGGCCTGTTCTTGAAGTGCTTGACGGGCGTCGTCGTCGTCCAGGCGCCGTAGGGCGTCGCCGAGGAGCGCTGGATGCCCGTGTTCATGTAGGCCTCGTTGTCGTAGCAGACGTAGATGATGTCCTCGTTCCGCTCGGCCGCCCCGGACAGGGCCTGGATGCCGATGTCGAACGTGCCGCCGTCGCCGCCCCAGGCCACGACCGTCGTCTCGGCGTCGCCGGTCATCTCCAGCCCGGCCTTGACGCCCGTCGCGGTCGAGGCCGCCGTCTCGAAGGCGCAGTGGTAGACGGGCACGTCCATGGACGAGTAGGGGTAGGGCCCGTCGATGACCGCCCAGCAGCAGGCCGGGATGCACAGCACGGTCTTCTGCCCGAGGGCCTTGAGCATGTAGCGCATGGCCAGCGTCGCGCCGCAGCCCTGGCAGGCCAGGTGGCCGCAGGCCATCAGCTCGTCGGCCGGGAGGGTCATCGTGAATTTCTTCTCTTTCTTGGCTTCTTGGGTCATTTCTTGACTCCGATCCAGACGATCTCCTCGTCGGCCCGGTCCCGGGAGGCGGCGTGGGCCGCGATCTCCTTGAACGAATCGGTCATGATGTCGCGCCCGCCGAGGCCGGCGATATAGCCGAAGATCGGCGGCATGCCCGGCGAGCTGTAGACCGCCGACTTGACCTCCTGGTAGAAGATGCCGCCGGCGCCGTAGGAGCAGTTGCGGTCGAGGACGGCCGCTTTCTTGACCCGGCCGAGGACCTCGCGGACCTGCCGGTAGGGGAAAGGACGGAAGACCTTGATGCGCAGGTTCCCGGCCTTGACGCCGGAGGCCCGCAGCTCGTCGACGGCCACCCGGGCCGTGTAGCCGGCCGTGCCCGAGGTGACGAAGACGAAGTCGGCGTCGTCGCACCTGTAGGCGTCGATGAGGCCGAGGCGGCGGCCGAAGAGCTTCTCGTACTCGCGGCCCGTCTCCTCGATGAGGGCCGGCGCCTTCTCCATGTCCTTCTCGAGCTTGTAGCGGAGCTCCATGTAGTGCTCGGACCCGGTCAGGCCGCCGAAGGCCCGCGGGTCAGCCGGGTTCAGCCGGATGGCCGGCTTGAACGGCGGCAGGTACTTGTCGACCAGCGCCTGCTCCGGGACGTCGACGACCTCGTAGGTGTGGGACAGGGCGAAGGCGTCCAGGATGACCATGGCCGGGATCATCAGCGTCTCGGCGACCTTGAACGCCTGGATGACGGTGTCCACGACCTCCTGGTTGGAGGAGCAGTAGAACTGCATCCAGCCCGTGTCCCGCTGCGACAGGCTGTCGTTCTGGTCCGTCCAGATCGACCAGCCCGGGGCCATGGCCCGGTTGACCTCGCCCATGACGATGGGATGCCGGCCGCCGCCGGCCCAGTGGAGCATCTCGTGCATCAGGGCCAGCCCCTGGGAGGAGGTGGCGGTGAAGGCCCGCGCCCCGGCCACCGAGGCGCCGATGCAGGAGGCCATGGCCGAGTGCTCGGACTCGACCTTGATGAACTGGGCCTCGAGCGTCCCGTCGGCGCACATCTCCGAAAGGAGCTCGACGACCTGCGTCTGCGGCGTGATCGGGTAGGCCGAGACGACCTGGGCCCGGGCCAGCATCGCGCCGTACGACAGCGCGTGGTTGCCCATCATGACTTTTTTCATCGACGCTCCTCCACCATGACGATGCACTTGGACGGGCATTCGACGGCGCAGATGCCGCAGCCCTTGCAGTAGTCGTAATCCACGACCGGCCACTCGTCGATGACCTCGATGGCCGGCTCGGGGCAGAATTTCCAGCACATGCCGCACTTCAGGCACTTGGCCCGGTCGACCTCCGGCCGGATGTTCCGCCAGGCCCCGGTCAGGTTGTGGGTCTGGTGGCCGACCGAGCAGATCATGGTCGGCATGTCGTCGGGCGACTTGAAGACGATCTTGGGGGCTTTCTTCGGTCTCATCGCGTCCCTCTCCTCAGGCCATGTCGTAGGCATCCTGGGCCGCCAGGACATTGTCCTCGGGCTTGATGCCGATGCCCTCGCGGATGGCCGCGGCCAGGAACTCGGGCTTGGTCAGCCCGAGGATCTTGATGACCGCCCCGGCGATGGCCGTGTTGACGATCGGCGTGGCCATGTTGCCGAGCCTGTGGGCGACGGCGATCTTGGTGGCGTCGATCGTCCGGACGTTGAACTTGCCGTTGAAGGCGAAGTCCCCGGACTGGCGGTCGGAATTGATGATGATCGTGCCGCCGGGCTTGAGCCCCACCGTGACGTCGACGGCCTCGACCAGGGTCGGATCGACGACGACGACATGGTCGGGCGTGTAGATGCGGCTCTTGTCGTAGATGGGCTTGTCGTCGATGCGGATGAAGGCGACGACGGGCGAGCCCCGCCGCTCGACCCCGAATTCGGGGTAGGCCTGGACCCATTTGCCCTCTTTGGCGATGGCATCGGCCAGGATCTTGGAGGCGACGACGGTCCCCTGGCCGCCGCGGCCGTGGAAACGAATTTCGACCATGAGCCTCTCCTTGACAGTTGACGGTCTCAGTTGAAGGCCTATTATAGGTCGCCGTGTGGATCGGGTCAAACGGGCCCTCCCCGGGAGGCGGGTCCTTGTGACTCGCGTCCGTGTCGCGCGGCGTCTTGACAAGCGTCCCGCCGGTCGCTTATAGTCGGGCCATTCATCACACGACCCCTGGGGGAAGGGAGAGTTCCATGGATGATCGGGACCTCATCATGAGCCGTGACGCGGACGAGGAGCGCAAAGAGGCCTACGAGCCGCCGGAAGCGACCGTCGTCCCCGTCGATCTCCAGCCGAAGCTGGGCGGCTGCAATTTTTCCACCGTCCAGGTCTGCGGTCTGACCGAGCTCTAGGCCGGGACCGTTCTCCGGGCCTGGCGGCCGGGAACGGCGCCGCGGCCGCGTGGAGAAGCCCGTCGTCTTCCGTCGCGGCGCCCGCCTGCCCGGGGATGGCGCGAGGCGCATGAAGCGGAGCAGGGATTTTAAGTTGCAGCGCGTCGGAGGCCGGGACCTGCTCGTGCCGCTCGGGGCGAAGGTCCTGGAGATGAACGCCCTGGTCGTGCTCAACGCCGCCGGCCGCTGCGTCTGGGAGCTCCTGGCGGAAGAGCGCTCGCCCGACGAGATCGCCGCCGCGGTCGCCGGCCGGTTCGCCGTCGACCCCGAGCGTGCCCGGGCCGACGTCCGGGCCTTCCTCGACGAGCTCGGCCGCAAGGGGCTGCTCGAAAAGTGACCGCCCCGGCCCTGGACTACTCGTCGCTCGTCCGGGCCCTGCTGCGGCGCGCGGCCGAGGACCGCCAGCCGGCCCACGGCACGTTCGAGCTGACGGCCCGTTGCAACCTGGCCTGCCGCATGTGCTATATCCGCCGGGCCCCGGCAGGCCCGGGCCGGGAGGCTGAGGCGGAGATCCCGGCCGCGGCCTGGCTCGACCTGGCCCGGCAGGCGGTCGACGGGGGCATGGTCTTCCTGCTCGTCACCGGCGGCGAGATACTGGCCCGCCGCGACTTCTTCGAGATCTACGAGCCCCTGACGCGTCTGGGCCTGGTCCTGGCCCTCTACACCAACGGCACCCTGGTCACCCGGGACGTCGCCGCCCGCCTGGCCCAGGCGCCGCCCAGCCGGATCGAGATCACCCTCTACGGCGCCACCGCGCATACGGCCGAAGCGGTCACGGGCGTGCCGGGCAGTCAGGCCGCCTGCCTTAGAGGCATCGAGGCCCTGCTCGAGCGCGGCCTGCCGCTCGGGCTCAAGACGACGCTGACCCGCCGCAACGCCGGCGAGCTCGAGGCCATGCGCCGGATGGCTCGGGACCGGGGTCTGCCGTTCTCCGCGAGCTGGCTCCTCTCCCGCCGGCCCGACGGCGCGCCCTCCCCGGGGGCGGACGACTGCCGCCTGCCGGCGGACGAGGGGGTCGGGCTCGAGGCCGCGGACCGGGCCTCGGCCGACGAATGGATCGAGGCCGCCCTAAAGGACGCCGCGGCCCCCGCCCAGGGGAACTTCTATTGCCGGGCCGGCCGGGCGGCTTTCGTCATCGACGCGGCGGGACGGATGAACGCCTGCTCGCTCCTGCCCCGGCCGGCGGCCCGGCCGCTCGAGAGCGGCTTCGCCGCGGCCTGGCGGAGCGTCTGCGCTTTCGTTGACGCCGCGCCGCCGGCTTCGCCGGTCTGCGGGGATTGCGGGGCGCGGGCTTTCTGCGGGCGATGCCCGGCCTGGTCGCTGCTGGAAACCGGCACGCTGACGGAGCCCGTGCCCTATCTTTGCGGCATCGCCCGGGCCCGGCGGGAACGCTTCGGGACGCGCTAGGGCTTGAGGGCGGCGATCCGGCGCTCGATCCTTTCGAGCCGGTCCTCGATGTCTGAGCGGCCGGACTCCCGCAGCCGGGCCACGTAGATCGCCTTGCCGGCCTCGACGCCCAGGGCCCGCAGGCCCCGCTCGAGCGGCGTCGTGTAGCCCCGTCCGTTCCGGCGGGCGCCGAGGGCCAGCACGCCGCTGATCTCCGCGCCGGGGGTCCTGGCCGCGGCGAGCGGCACGAGGAACGAGAAGGCCGAGCCCTCCGGAGGCGTCACCAGCCCTCCCCGGCGGAGCGTCGTCCGTTCCTCGTCCCCGAGCGCGAGCTCGGCGGGCGATCCGGAGCCGGCGGGCGTTTCCCTGGCCAGGACGAGACGACCGCCCCCGCCCTCGACAGCGTAGGCCGCGGCTGAGGCCAGGTTCAGCTGCCCGGCCACGCTGCCGACCAGCGTGCCCATCAGCTCGCCCGGACCGAGCCAGGCCTGGAGCTCGAGGCCGAGGAGATCGCTCGTCTCGTCGAAGGTGACGTCCTCGGGCTTCATGCGCCGGTCGACGAAGCGCTGGACGCGGGCCCGCAGGGGATTGAAGGCCAGGATGGGAAAGGCGGCGGTGATAAGCAGGGCCAGCGCCGGCGAGACCCTGCCGGCCAGCCGGCCGATCAGCCGGTTCACGAGGGGCAGGAGGACGGCGCTCAGTAGTGTCAGAAGCGTGGTCACGGAGCTGTAGACAAGGGAGCGGTTTATGACGACGTCGATGTCCCAGAGCCGGTGCTTCAGCAGGGCCCGGCCGATGGCCACGGCCAGGAGGGCATAGGGGATCTGGTAGCCGAGCGTGCTGATCTGCCAGAGGACGAAGACGACCACCCCCGAGACGCCGGCCGGGCGCCGGGCCAGCTCGCCGATGGCCAGGGCCGCGGCCTGGGACACGGCGTAGCCGACGACGACCGAGGCCAGCGCCGCGACGAACCACTTGATCTGCTCGCGCTCCGCGGGCGTGGCCACCCTGCGGTAGCGGCGGAGCTGGGCGGCGAACATGGCCGCGATCATAGCCAGGTAGACGATCAGGGCGGGGATCGAATTCCAGTTGCCGGGACGCGCCGGCGGCCAGAGCCATTGAACGGCCGTCCAGAGCCAGACGACGCCGGCCAGGATGCGGCCGCCGCGGGGCACCCAGCGGCCGTTCGGGTAGAGAAATCCCATGAAGGTGAAGGCCGCGGCGAATCCCGTCGGGACGAGCCCGGCCGCCAGCCGCCCCCAGCCGCCTGGTTCGTAAGCCAGGACCTGGACGCTCGTCGTGGCCGCGGCGCCGAAAAGGGCCAGCGCGACCGAGCCGAAATAGATCAGCGGGGTGCCGCGGCGATGCAGGATCAGCACGGCGGCTACGCCGAGATAGACCAGCAGGACGACGATGTCCAGGAGAATCAGGTAGCCGATGATGACGTTCATCCCGATGCCGATGGAGCCCAATCGCTCGGCGATGCTGCCCGGCTCGGGGGAGCGCAGGACGGAGACGGTGCGGGGCGGGGAGTCGCCGCTGCGGACGGTCAGGGTCACGGCCGTTCCCGCCCGGCCGTCGAGCCGGCCGAGGATCTGGGCCGCGGCCGGATTGCCCTTGAGGGCCTGGCCCTCGACGGCGACGAGCACGTCGCCCTGGAGGATCCCGGCCTTGGCCGCGGCGGTGCCGGGCGCGACCCGGGTGAAGACGACCTCTCCGGAGCTGTCCATCCGGCCTTCGACGCCGCCGAGGGAGACGGTGCGCTGCCGCTTCAGGTTGGCCGGGATGGCGACGACGATGACGACGACAGTCAGGATGAGTACGGCCGCGGAGGCGAGCCGGAAAAGCGCCGTCCGGGCCCGCGGACGGGCCGCGGCTGGCGGCGCTTCCGGAAGGCGGCTGCCGGTCATGGATGGGTCCCCGGCCGGAGTGTAAGTCAGGCCCGGCGGGTTGTCAATTTTTTGAGAACCGGCTTCAGCGGGAGGCCTGGGCGGCGTAGAGCTTCTTCAGCAGGACCGCGTCGGCCTCGAGGTTGGGGCTCTCGCAGATGACCAGGCCCTCGACGCCGAGGTCGCGCAGGGCCTGGAGCCACTCGTCGTAGCGGAACTCGGTCTCCTCGAGGTTGAGGTGCTTGATCTCGCCCTTGTCGCCGAACTGGATGCCGGCGATGTGGATGTGGGCGTTGCGCAGCGACCGCGGGCCGAGCTTGCGGGCCACCTTGGTCAGCACCCGCTCGAACTCGCCGTACGAGTTGACCTTGCCCTCGCGGGCGTAGAGGTGCGAGAAGTCGAGGCACGGCTGCAAGCCGTCGACGTCCCGGCAGAGGGCCAGGACCTCGTCGAGCGTGCCGAATTGGGCCCGCTTGCCCATGGTTTCGACGCGGAGCGAGACCGGCAGCCGCTCGGTCCGGACGACCGACTGGACGTCGGCCAGCTCCCGCCGCACGGCGTCGTAGGCCTTCTCGGCCGGGTCCTGGCCGTAGAAGGCGGCGTGGAAGACGACGCTCGGCGCGCCGCAGGCCGCGGCCACGCGGGCCGTCTTGAGCAGGCGCTCGCGGCTCTGCAGCCGGATGCCGGGGTTCTCGGAGTTGAAGTTGATGTGGTAGGGGGCGTGGACGCTCAGCCGGACGCCCAGCCGGCCGGCAGTCTCCTTGACCTTGGCGGCCGTGTCGAGGCCCATCTTGACGCCGTTGACGAACTCGATCTCCATGGCATCGAGCCCCAGGGCCCGGATGCGCTCGATGCCGGCGACGCTCGAGTCGTCGGCCGCGGAGAAAGGAACGCCGGCCGTGCCGAAGTGAAGGCCCCTAGGCGCATCCGCCATCGGCGGTCCCTTTAGCGCCGAGGAATTCGCCGACGATGCGCATGGCGCAGAACTCCCCGCACATCGAGCAGGCCCGGCTCTTCGACCGGCGCCGCTTGCGCACGGCCGCGAACTTGACCGGGTCGATGGCCAAGCGCCGCTGCGTCTCCCAGTCGAGCCGCTTGCGGGCCCGGGCCAGCTCGCGGTCGCGGAGAAGCGCCCCGGGAACGCCCTTGACGATATCGGCCGCGTGGGCGGCGATCTTGGAGGCGATGAGCCCTTCGCGGACGTCGTCGTCCGTGGGCAGGCCGAGATGCTCGGCCGGGGTGACGTAGCACAGGAAATCGGCGCCCGCGGCCGCGGCCACGGCCCCGCCGATGGCCGAGACGATGTGGTCGTAGCCCGGGGCGATGTCGGTGACGAGGGGCCCGAGGACGTAGAACGGCGCCCCGTGGCAGACCCGCTTCTCCAGGCGCATGTTCATCTCGACCTGGTCGAGCGGGACATGGCCCGGCCCTTCGACCATGACCTGGACGCCGGCCGCCCGGGCCAGGTCGACGAGCTCGCCGAGCGTCAGCAGCTCCTCGATCTGGGGCCGGTCGGTCGCGTCGAGGACCGAGCCGGGCCTCAGCCCGTCGCCCAGGCTGAGCGTGACGTCGTGGCGCCGGGCGATCGCCAGGAGGCGGTCGAAGCGGGCGTAGAAGGGGTTCTCCTTGCCGTTGTGGAGCATCCAGGCCAGCAGGAAAGCGCCGCCCCGGGAGACGACGTCGGCGACGCGGCCCTGCTTCTTCAGCCGGTCAATGGCCTTCAGGGTCAGGCCGCTGTGGACGGTCATGAAGTCGACGCCCTCGCGGGCCTGGGCCTCGACGGCCTCGAACAGGTCCTCTTCCGTCATGTCGACGATGGATCGGCGCTGATCCAGGGTCTTGACCGCGGCCTGGTAGATGGGCACCGTCCCCAGCGGGATGGGCGTCCGGGCCAGGATGGCCTTGCGGATCCGGACGAGGTTGCCGCCGGTGCTCAGGTCCATCAGGGCGTCGGCCCCGCAGGCCAGGCTGATGCGGACCTTGCGCAGCTCGTCGGCCAGGAGCGGGAAGTCGCGGGAGGTGCCCAGGTTGACGTTGACCTTGGTCCTCAGGCCGCGGCCGATGCCTGCCGGCCGGGCCGGGGCGTGGGCCGGGTTGAAGGGGATGACGACCAGGCCGGCGGCGACGAGCTCGGCCAGCTTTTCCGGGGCGACGGACTCGTCCCCGGCGACCTTCTTCAAGGCCGGGCTGAGGATGCCTTTCTTGGCTTTTTCGAATTGTGTCATGGTTGTCCGGACGCGGCCGGCGAGCGGAAACCAAAGTATAGAGGAGGCCCCCTGGACTGTCAAGAAATCGGACCGCCGGACCGCGGGCTAGCCATGGGAGGAGCGGCCTCACCCCCGGAGGTTACCTCCGGAGGGGGTTTTTCACCCCGGGATTCATCCGGGCCGACGATTGTCCGCCAGGGGAGGCGCCCTTATGATGAGGCCGCTATGGAACGGATCGCCCGCTCTTCTTCTCCGGCCGAGCCTTCGGCTATAATGGGACGATCCCGCTGTTCGCAATAGCCGATAAGACGCCCGAAGACCCTGCCGCGAGGTGCGGCGTTTTATCCAACGGCGGTAGCCTGCCGCGAAAAGTCTATCGTTACGCCTATGGACGTCTCCCATAAGCTCATCGTCCGGAACACGGCCCTGAACCTCTTCGGGCTGGCCGTTCCCCTGGCCGTCGGCTTCGTCACCATCCCCATGGTCGTCCGGGCCCTGGGGACGGAGCGGTTCGGCATCCTGGCCCTGGTCTGGGTCGTCTTCGGCTACTTCGGCCTGTTCGACCTCGGCCTGGGCCGGACGACGACCCGCTACGTCGCCGACAGCCTGGGACGCGGCGAAAGCGCCAGGATCCCGGCCTATTTCTGGACGACCGTCCTGCTCCAGACGGCGATCGGCCTGGCCGCCGCCGTCCTGCTGCAGGTCTCCGCCCCGCTCATCGTCCGGCGCTTCCTCAATATCCCGGCCGGCTTCGAGGCCGAGACCCTCCTGACCCTGCGCCTGGTCGGCTGGTCGCTGCCGGTCATGTTCGTCAGCGCCTCCTGCCGCGGCGCCCTCGAGGCCGCCCAGCGTTTCGACCTGGTCAACGCCGTCAAGGTCCCCCTGAACGTCATGTTCTATCTACTGCCGCTTCTCGGCGTGGCCCTGGGCTATTCGCTGCCGGGGATCGTCATCCTGCTGATCCTGTCCCGGATCGCGGCCCTGGCCGTCTGGGCGGCGATGGACCTGCGCGTCCTGCCCGTCCTCCGGACCCGGCCGGCCCTGCGCCGCGACCTCGTCCGGCCGCTCTTCTCGTTCAGCGGCTGGCTGGGGCTCTCCGGCATCCTCTACGCCGTGACCACCTCGATCGACCGGCTGGTCATCGGCTCCCTGCTGACCGTCGAAGCCGTGGCCTACTACAGCGCCCCCTACGAGGCCATCAACCGCGTCGGCGTCGTCCCCGGCAGCCTGTCGATGGTCCTGTTCCCGGCCTTCAGCGCCCTCGACGCCGGACGCCGCTCGGAGCAGGTCGAGTCGCTCTTCGCCCGGTCCGTCAAGTTCCTGCTCGTCTCGACCGGACCCATCTTCGTGCTGCTGATGTTCTTCGCCCGCGACGGCCTGCGGCTCTGGCTGGGGCCCGACTTCGCCGCCCAGAGCGCCTTCGTCGTCCAGGCCCTGGCGGCCGGCTTCCTGGTCAACACCGTCGTCGCCGTGCCCAACAATTACCTTATCGGCATCGGCCGGGTGGATGTCGCGCCGAAGTACCAGGCCGTCGAGCTGGTCGTCTTCACCGCCCTCATCTGGGCCGGGGCCAAGCTCGGCGGCATCGGCGGCGTGGCCGCCGCCTCGGCCCTGCGCCTGGCCGCCTTCTCGATCTTTTTGATGGCCGTGTCGTTCTCTTCCGGCCGCATCCGCTTCGATCATGTCTGGAAGAACGGCCTGGGCCGGGCCCTGGCCGCCCTGGCCCTTTTCGCCGCCGGCCTGGCCGTGAGCCGGGCCCTGGGCCTCGGCCTGTGGGGCGCCGGGGCCGCGTCGGCCGGCTACGCCGCGGCCGCCTATTTCCTTCTCCTCGACGACGAGGAGCGCGGCTTCATCGCCCGGGCCCTGCGGCTGCGCCGGGCCCCGGCCGAGCCGGCCGGAACGGAGGAACGCGGATGACTCCGCGCGTCGCCGTCGTCCATCCCTGGCTCGTCGCCGGCGGCGGCTCGGAAGCCTGCGCCCTGTGGATGATCCGGGGCCTCCAGGACGATTACCGGGTGACGCTTGTGACCATGGGCCGGCCCGACCTGGCGGCCCTCGACGCGAAATACGGCGCTGGCCTCGACCCGGACCGCGTCGAGATCCGCGGCCTGGCCCTGCCGCCCGGCACGCGGACCCGGTTCGACGCCCTGCGGGCTTTCCCCCTGGCCCGCTACTGCCGCCGCCATGCCCATGAGTTCGATGTCATGATCTCGGCCTACAACGCCATGGATTTCGGCGTCCCCGGCATCCAGAGGATCGCCGATTTTTCCTTCGACGAGGACCTGCGCCGCGAGCTCGATCCGGCCGAAGGCGCGCTGGCCGCCGCCAGCCCGCTCTATCGGGCCTCGGCCTGGAGATCGGCTTATCTCGGCCTGGCCCGGGCCCTGGCCGGGGACCGGAAGGACGCCTGGAAACGGAACCTCACCGCGGCCAACTCCGAATGGACCGCCGCGGTCCTGCGCGACCGCTTCGGCCTGGCCTCCGAGGTCGTCTATCCCCCCGTCGCCGGGAACTGGCCCCTCGTTCCCTGGAGCGAGCGCGAGGCCGGATTCGTCGTCATGGGCCGGCTGGTCCCGGAAAAGGGCATTGGCCTGGTCATCGACATCCTCAAGCGTGTCCGCGAGCGGCGGCCCGTCCACCTGCACATCATCGGCCGCCGGGTTGGGACCGCCTACGCCCGCGAGATAGAGGACCTGGCCCGGCGCAACGCCGATTGGGTCCAGCTCGAAGGCGAGATGTACGGCCGCGAGAAGGACGCCTTCCTGGCCCGTCACAAGTATGGCATCTCCGGCCGCCGGGCCGAGCCGTTCGGCATCGCCGCCGCCGAGATGGTCCGGGCCGGCCAGATCGTCTGGGTCCCCGACCGCGGCGGCCAGACCGAGATCGTCGCCGACCCGCGGCTCATCTACGCCGGGCCCGACGACGCCGCCCGCCGCGTCCTGGCCGTCCTGGACGACCCCGGCCTGGAGGCCGAGCTGCGGGCCCGGCTCGAGCGCCGGGCCGGCGATTTCGCGCCGGAGAGCTTTGTCGGCGGCGTGCGCCGCATCGTTCGCGATTTCCTGGAGGACGGCAGCCGCCATGGCGCCTAGGATCGCCTTCGTCGTCGCGACCAAGGACCGGCCGGACGAGCTCCGCCGGCTCTGGGCCAGCCTGCTTGCCCAGAGCCGCCCGCCCGACGAGGTCGTCATCGTGGACGCGAGCGCCCGCCCCTCGCCGCTTCCCGAAACCGGCGGCGGCCGGCCCGTCCTGCGCTTCGTCCGCTCCGCGGTCGCCTCGGCCTCGCGCCAGCGCAACCTCGGCCTGGACGCCGTCGGGCCGGACGTCGATCTCGTCGGCTTCCTCGACGACGACGCCGTGCTCGAGCCCGGCGCGATCGAGGCCATGCTCGGCTTCTGGAGCCAGGCCGGTCCCGAGGTCGCCGGGGCCGCCTTCAACATGGCCAACCATCCGCCTCTCGCTCTTCCGCGCCTCAAGCGGACGCCGCTCGTCGAGAGCCTGGGCCTTTACGCCCGCCGCGGCGGAGCGGTGACGGCCTCGGGCTTCCAGACGATGATCGGGACCGTCTCGTCCGACGCCTGGACCGACTGGCTGCCGAGCGGGGCCTCGGTCTGGCGCCGGGCCGTTTTCGCCCGCCAGCGCTTCGACGAGTGGTTCGCGGGCTACAGCTACCTCGAGGACCTCGACTTCAGCTACCGCGCCGGCAAGACCGGGCGGCTGGCCGTCGTGGCCGCGGCCCGCTACCGCCACCTGCCCGCGGCCGGCGGCCGCGGCGGCGGCTTCGAGTTCGGCCTCCGCGAGGTCCTCAACCGCGTCCATTTCGTGCGCAAAGATCCCGACCTGTCCCTCGCCCGCTGCCGCGCCGCCCTGGCGGCCCGGATGCTGATGAGCGTCGCCGCCGGGATCGGCAAGGGCGAGCCCGACCACCTGCTGCGGGCTGGGGGGAACGCCGTGGGCCTGGTCCGCTCGTTCCTCGAGCCCGGCCTGGCCGGCCGGGGCGATCCGGCGGCGATCGTCGTCTATGGCCAGGTCCCGCCGCCCTACATCGGATCCAACGTCATGACCCGGCAGTTCCTGGAGGCCCTTCGGGCCGGCGGCTACCAGGCCGTCCTGAGCCGTAAATCCCTGTCCGGGGACGTGGCCGACGTCAACCGCATCCGCCCGGCCAAGGCCTTCCGCCTCCTCGCCACCTGGGGCCGGTTCGCCTCCCGGCTGCGGCGCGCCCGTCCCGACCTGGCTGTCATCTTCTCGTCGTCAACTTATGTCGGCCTGGCGGCCGAATCCGTCGTCGTCGGCCTCTGCCGGCTTTACCGCGTCCCCTATGTCCTCTATCTCCACACGGACGTCCACCGGCGCCTCGCGGCCGCGCCCTTCCCGCTGCGGCCGGTCCTCCTCGCCGCCTTCCGCTCGGCCGCGGCCTGCTTCGTCCTCGGGCGCGTCTTCCGCGACGAGATGGCCGCCGAGCGGCCGGGGCGCGTCTTCGTCCTGCCGAACTGCGTCGCCGACCCGGCCGGTCCGGACGGCGCGGCGCGGCCGGGCGGCCAGGCCAGGATCCTGTTCCTCTCGAACATCGAGGAATCGAAGGGCGTCATGACCCTGTTGCGGGCGGCGCTCCTCGTCCTGGCCGAAGCGCCCGGCGTCACGTTCTCGATCGCCGGGCCGTGGCGGGACCGGGCCATCCGCCGCGAGGTCGAAGGGTTCCTGGCGGCCCACGGCCTGGGCCGTTCGGTCGTCCTGGCCGGGGAAGCCTACGGCGAGGCCAAGACGAGGATCATGGCCGAACACGACATCTTCGTCCTGCCCTCGCGGCGCGAGGCCATGAGCCTGGCCGTGCTCGAGGCCATGCGGGCCGGGCTGCCGGTCGTCACGACCGGCGTCGGGGCCATGGCCGAGGCCGTCGAGGACGGCGTGACCGGTTTCCTCGTGCCGCCCGACGATCCCGCGGCGCTGGCCCGGCGCCTGCTCGAACTGGCCCGGGACGCGGAGCTGCGGTCGGCCATGGGGCGGGCCGGCCGGTCGCGCTACGAGCGGGAGTTCACGCCGGCCGCGTACGAAAGGCGCGTTTGCGACATCCTGGCCCGGCTGCTCGCCGGGGAGGCGGCGTCATGAGCCGGCTCAAGGTGCTGGTCTCGGCCTACGCCTGCCACCCCCTGGCGACCGAGGGATCGTTCCCCGGCGAGGCCATCCTCGGCTGGAACATCGTCCGGCAGCTGGCCCGCTACCACGACGTCACCGTCCTGACCCGGCCGTACAATAGGGAGGCCCTGGAGCGCGGCCTGAGAGAGAACGGCCTCGAGGCCGTCTGCTTCTACCCCTCGCTGCCCCGGTTCTTCGCGCCGCTCCTCAAGCACTATCTCGGCTTCTCGCTCTATTACCTCTTCTGGCAGATGCGGGCCTACGGCCTGGCCCGGCGGCTCCTGCGCCGCGGCCGGTTCGACGTCTTCCACCAGGTGACCTTCGCCAACGACTGGATGCCGAGCTTCATCGGCGCCTGCCTCGATATGCCCTTCATCTGGGGGCCGCTCGGCGGCGCCCACCGGACCCCGCCGGCCCTGCTGGCCGAGCTCGGGCCGAAGTTCCGGCGCAAGGAAATGATCCGCGAGGCCCTCAAGGACGTCTGGCGGGCCACGCCGCTGCGGCGGCGCGGCCTGAAGCGGGCCGCGGCCATCCTGGTGTGCAATCGCGAGACCGAGACGGCCCTGGCCGCCGCCGGCCCGCGGCTGAGGTTCTTCCCGGTCAACGGCATCGACCCGGCCGAGCTGCCGCCGGCGGCGCCCGCGGGCGAAGAACGGGAGCCGGGCTTCCGGGTCGTCTTCGCCGGCCGCCTCGATCCGATCAAGGGACTCAAGCTGGGCGTGCGGGCTTTCGCCGCGTTCGGCCGGACGAACCCCGGCGCCACGTTCGAGATCGTCGGCTCCGGCGAGGCCGGAGCCGAGGTCCGGGAGCTCGTCGGGCGCCTGGAGCTGTCCGACCGCGTCCTTTTCACTCCCTGGCTCTCCCGCCCGGAGCTGATGCGGCGCCTGCGGCGCTCGGACGTCCTCCTCTTCCCGAGCTTCCGCGACGGGGGAGGGGCGGTCGTCGTCGAGGCCATGGCCTGCGGCAAGCCGGTCATCTGCCTGGCGACCGGCGGCCCGGCCTTCCATGTCCGGGAGGAGTGGGGCGTCAAGGTCCCCCCCGGCGATCCGGATTCGGTCGTCGCCGGCCTGGCCGCCGCCCTGACGCGCCTGGCCGCCGACCCGGCGCTCCGCGAGCGGCTGGGGCGGGCCGGCCGGGAGCGGGTCGAATCGTTCTATCTCTGGGACAAGCTCGGCGACCGGCTGGCCGGCATATACCGTG
The DNA here is from genome assembly GCA_022711665.1 of Acidobacteriota bacterium. GTDB lineage: Bacteria > Acidobacteriota > Aminicenantia > Aminicenantales > Saccharicenantaceae > RBG-16-66-30. The sequence goes on from JAKLEN010000003.1 coordinate 357,700, forward strand.
AGGTCTTGCCGGGGCGGCGGCCGGAGGAGGAGCGGCCGTGATCCTCGGGCTCGTCCTCTGGGGCCTCGTCTGGGGCGGCATGTTCACCGGCCCCTACAATTTCAGCCCCTGGCCTTCGTGGCACGACCGGCTGGCCCTCTTACAGGCCGTCCGGGCCTTCCTGCCCCTGGTCGCCGCCTATTTCTGCATCCTCTGGGCCCTGGCCACGCGGGCCCGGTTCCGCTTCGGCCTGACCACGCTCGGCTGCTTCACCTTCTACGGCGCGTTCGGGCTCATCGCCTCGATGTTCTATTCGCCCGAGCCGTCGACGGCCCTTTACTGGGGCTCGGCCTACCTGGCGCCCCTGCTCGCGACCTGGTTCGTCATCGAGCGGCCGGAGCCGCTGCCGGTCCTGCGTACGATCCTGCGGCTGAACGGCGCGGTCATCACCGGGCTACTGCTGGTCCTCCTGCCCGAGGCCTACCGCTTCGGTTTCGGCCGGGCCACCCGTTATGAAGTCTACCTGATGCCCTTCGGTCTGGGCGAGGTCCGGGCCAACGGCGTCGGCCGCTACGCCGTCGTCGTCCTTATCCTGGCCGGCGTCGGCCTGGCCCTGTCCGCCTCGCGGAAGCGCTGGCTCTGGCTGCCGATCATCCTGCCGGCGGCCTTCATCCTGATGCAGACCCAATCGCGCTCGTCCCTGCTGGGGCTGGCCGTGGCCAGCATGCTCTACGTCTACGTCCGCGGCATCGATCTCCGCCTCCTCGTCGCCGGCCCGGCCGTGGCCTATGTCATCTGGGTCTCGGGCGTCACCTGGCGGGCCAAGGGCGCCCTGGGCTCGCTCGTCTTCCTGACCGGGCGGGAGGCGACCTGGCAGAAAGGCCTGGCCAAGATCGGCGAGTCGCCCTTCTTCGGCTGGGGCTTCCAGGCCGACCGCCTCCTGCTCGACTCCCAGCACATGCACAACTCGTACCTCCACGCCGGCATCCAGGCGGGCCTGCCGGGGGGGCTGCTCTTCGCCGCCGGCATGGTCGTCCTGTGGGCCTTCCTGATCCGGAACGGCGTCCTGCGGCGGATAGCCGCCGCCGATCCCCCGGACCGGGCCCTGCTGACGCAGGCCGTCCTCATCCTGGGCTTCCTCACGGCCCGCAGCGCCTTCGAGTCGACGGCGGCCTTCTACGGCGTCGACCTGCTGCTCTTCGTCCCGGCCGCCGCCTACCTCTACCAATGGGCCGGCGAGCACCCGGCCCCGGAGGCCGCGTGAAGATCCTCATCCACACGATGTACTACCTCCCTGATTTCGGGAGCGCGCCCGTGCTCATGGACGAGCTGGCCCGCGGCCTGGCCGCCGCCGGCCACGAGGTCGAGGTCGTGACCACGCTGCCGCGCCGCCGCGGGCCGGAGTTCCGCGGCCTGGCCGCCTCGACCCGGATCGAGGGCGGGGTGGCGGTCAAGAGGCTGTGGGCCAATAGCGCCTCCCATCCGCTGGCCCGGCTCCTGGCCTGGAACCTGTACACGGCCGGGGCCCTGCTCAACCTGCGGACCGTGCGCCGGGGCGACGTGATGTTCCTGCGGACGCCGCCGCTGCAGCTGGGCCTGCCGGCCCTGTTCGCCAAGGTTTTCCGCGGGGCCCGGGTCGTCGTCAACGTCCAGGACATCCACCCGGACCTGGCCATCGAGTCGGGGATCCTGAGGAACCCGGCCGCCATCCGCCTGGCCAAGGCGCTCGAGATGTGGGTTTACGGGCTGGCCGATCGCATCGTCGTCATCAGCGAGGGCTTCGCCCGCAACCTCCGGGTCAAGGGCGTGCCGGCCGCCAAGATCGAGGTCCTGCCGAACTGGGTGGACACGGATCTCCTGCGGCCCGGGGCCAAGGACAACCCGGTGGCCCGCCGCCACGGCCTGGACCGCCGCTTCGTCGTCCTGTATTCGGGCACGATCAGCATCAGCAGCAACCGGACCCTGGAGCTGGCCCTCGAAGCGGCCGCGCGCCTGGCCGGCGATGGCGAGATCCTCTTCGTCGTGGTCGGCGAGGGGCTGAAGAAGAAGGACCTCGAGGCCCGGGCGGCCGCCCTGGGCCTGGCCAACGTCCTGTTCCTGCCTTTCGTGCCCTACGCCGAGCTGCCGGACCTGCTGGCCGCGGCTGACGTCCTGCTCGTGCCGCTCGACCGGTCCAAGTCCGACCTGTCCGTGCCGTCGAAGCTCTACACCTTCCTGGCCGCCGGCCGGCCGGTGCTGGGCCTGGCCGCGCCGGATTCGGAGGTCGCCCGACTGCTCCGGGAGAACGACTGCGGCCTGATCGCGCCGCCGGACGATCCGGCGGCCATCGCCGCCGCCGTGACCGAGCTGGCCCGCTCGCCGGAGCGGCGCCGGGTCCTCGGCGCCAACGCCCGGGATTACGTCGTCCGCCGCTTCGCCAAGGCGGACATCATTCGCGCCTATGACGCTCTCTTGAGGTCCATGGTATCCTAAGGGTCCCGATGACGAAAGCCAAGAAGTTCCTCGTCTACATCCTGCCGCTCCTGCTGTGGATGGCCTTCATCTTCCCTGTCTGGAACCGGGCCCTCGGCTCGAGCAGGATCTACGAGATCTTCGCCGACGTCTTCCGCTGGCTGGCCCCGCACGCCTCCGGCCGGGCCCTGGGCGTCGCCTACATCGTTTTCCGCAAGTCTCTCCACTTCGTCGAATACGGCCTCCTGGCCGTCCTCTTCTACCGGGCCTTCCGCGGCGGCCGCGGGCCGGCCTGGTCGGGGCGGGCGGGGAGGGCGGCCGCGGCGGGGGCCGTCCTCTACGCCTTCCTCGACGAATTCCTGCAGTCGTTCGTGCCGCGGCGCTTCGGCAGCCCGGTCGACTGGGCGGTCGACACGGCCGGCATCCTGGCCGCCCTGGCCCTGGCGGCCGCACTGGGGCGGAAGAAGGATCGCCGCCGCGCCGGTGGACCGGGCGGGACGGAAGGCCCGGCGCCCGGGCCCGGACCGGCCCTGGTCAAAAGGTCGTTCGACGTCGCCTTGGCCTCGCTCGGCCTGGCCGTCTCGTCGCCGCTCTGGGCCGCGATCGCCCTGGCCGTCTGGCTCGAGGACCGCGGCCCGATCCTCTTCGCCCAGGACCGCGTCGGCCTGAACGGCCGGACCTTCCGGGCCCTCAAGTTCCGGTCGATGGTCGCGGACGCGGAGTCGGCCAGCGGCCCGGTCCAGGCCGTCGCCAACGACCCGCGGGTGACCCGCGTCGGCCGGGTCCTGCGGGCCACGGCCATGGACGAGCTGCCCCAGCTGCTCAACATCCTCAAGGGCGACATGAGCTTCGTCGGGCCCCGGGCCCTGCGGCCGAACGAGCGGGAGGCGCGGGGCGGCGCCGGGCCCGTCGCCCTGGCGGCCATCCCCGGCTACGCCGAGCGCCACGCCGTCCGGCCGGGGCTGACCGGCCTGACCCAGGTGTTCCTGCCGGGCGAGACGCCGCGGCGGCGCAAGTTCCGCTACGACCTGCTCTACATCCGCCGCCGCAGCTTCGCCCTCGACCTCCGGCTGATCGGCCTGTCGTTCTGGATCACCTTCCGCGGCAAGTGGGAATCAAGGGAGCCGAAGGTCTGATCATGCACATGCCTTTATCGGCCGCCGCGGGTCCTCGGGGATCGTCTTCGTTCGCCCTCAGGAGTTTCCAATCGGGGATTGTCAGGTCATTCGTTCCGAAGGGCGGTTCCTCCCTCGGCGTCACCCCCCGGCCGTGCTCGCCGCTCCAAAGCGCTCTTCGGCATCGGCGGCTGCGCGCGGGCGGGGGGCCCCCCACGCCGTTGCGTCACCGCCCCATTCGCATCCCGGAATCGCCCCTTCACTCTTCAGGGCTCACTCCGACGACTCCCTCGGACCCGTCTGACGCATCCTTTCCCGGGCAATGCCCGGCGCATGACCGGCGATGGCGGAAGGAACGCCGAGTCCTCGAAGACGACAGGACGATGATCGATCAGACTTGCGGCTGGGAATAAGTCATAACATGAAGACAGCGGATGTGATCGTCGTGGGAGCCGGACCGAGCGGCCTGCGGGTCGCGGCCCGGCTGGCCGGCGCCGGCCTGGACGTCCGGGTCCTGGAGAGGAAGCCGCGCGTCGGGATGGGCGTCGTCTGCACCGGGATAATCGGCGAGGAGGTCTTCGACGAGCGCGGCCTCGGCCGCGGCCCGGTCGTCAGCCAGCTCCGCCGGGTCCGGCTGGTCTCGCCCCGCGCAACCGAGTTCGTCTACGAGCACCCCCGGCCCTTCGCCTGCGTCGTCGACAGGGAGCGGTTCGACGGCGAGCTGGGCCGGGCCGCGGCGTCGGCCGGCGCGTCGATCGAATGCGGCCTCCGGGTCGAGGACATCGCCGTCGGCCGGGACGGCGTCCGCGTCGAGATCGTTGACGGCGGCGGCGCCGTCCGGCGCGAGAGCGCCGCCGTGGCCGTGCTGGCCACCGGCGTCGACTACGCCCTGCAGAAACGGGCCGGCCTGTCCGCGCCGCGCGACTTCCTGAAGGGCGCCCAGATCGAGCGGGCGACGCCGGACGCGGACGTGACGACCGTCTTCTTCGGACGGGACGTGGCTCCCGGCGCCTTCGCCTGGTCGGTCCCGGCCGGCCCGGGCCGGGCCCGCATCGGCCTGCTCACCCAGCGCGATCCCAAGGGCTGCCTGCGCCGGCTCCTCGAGCGCCGCTTCGACGCCGCCGGGGCGGAGGGCATCCGGACCCGGCCGGTGGCCCAGGGCCTGCTGGCCCGGACCTGCGGCGACCGCGTCCTGGCCGTCGGCGAGGCGGCCGGCCAGACCAAGACGACGACCGGCGGCGGCATCAGCTACGGCCTGGCCTGCGCCGACCTGGCCGCCGACGTCCTCATCGACTGCTTCGGCCGGGGCTCCTTCGGGGCGCCCGACCTGGCCGCCTACGAACGGCGCTGGAAGGCCCGCTTCCAAAAGGAGATCGTGATCGGCCATTACACCCGGCGCATGTGCGCCCGGCTGAGCGACGGCCGCATCGAAAGCCTCTTCCAGCTGGCCCGGACCGACGGCATCGTGCCCATCATCCGCGACAAGGCGGACTTCGACCGCCACAGCGGCCTCGTCCTGGCCCTGCTCGAGCGCCTCTCCTTCATGAAGGCCTTCCGGGAGATCCGGGACCGGCTCGGGCCCGACGCCTGGTCCTGAAAGAACGGCTCCACGAACGCAAGGATCCCGATGAAACGAACGATCGCCTCCGTCGCCGCCCTCTGCGGGCTGGCCCTGGCCGCGGCCGGGCCGCTCGCCGGCCAGACCTACCGCAGCTTCCGCGAGGAGTACGAAGCGGTCCGGCAGCAGAAGGGCCTCCGGCTCGGCGCCCTCAAGCTGGCGCCCCGCTTCCGGCTGTCGGACGTCGGCTACGATTCGAACGTCTATTTCCGGCCCGAGGGCGGCCGGGTCGTCGGCGACGCCACGGCCACCCTCTCGCCCGAGCTCCGCGGCTTCTGGCTCGGCGGCGGGTCGCTCATCCTGACGGTGACCGAGAACCCCGAGGTCCTGGCCTTCGCCCGGGAGAAGGCGCTGCGGGCCTTCTCCAACAGCTTCGCCGCCGGCCTGCGCTGGCTGCTGCTGCGGCGCCTGGCGCTCTCGGGCGAGTACCACGTCCAGAGCCACGTCCGCCGGGCCCTGAGCGAGTTCGCCTACCGCGTCCGGGACAAGGCGACGGGCGGGACGGCGGGACTGTTCTTCGAGACGCCGCGCGGCACGGCCATCGGCTTCACCGGCGCCCTGGACGATTTCCGCTACGAGGACATCGCCGCCGGCGCGCCGGAGGACATCTACAGCCGGGCCCTCGACCGCCGCGAGACCGCGGCCGCCTTCGAGGTCCACTACCGCGTCTTCTCCCAGAGCTACGTCTTCGCAACCGCGGGCTGGCGGGACTACGACTTCCGCTTCCCGGAATCGGCCTGGCGCAACGCCGACTCGGTCCAGGCCGAAGCCGGCTTCCGCTTCCCGCTCGCGGGCCGGGCCCGCGGCTCGGCCCGCGTCGGCTGGAAGTCCTTCCGGCCGGACGAGCCGGACCGCCGGGGCTTCTCCGGCCTGATCGCGGCCGGCGACGTCTCCCTCCGCCTCGGGGCCTTCGGCCTGGCCCTGGGCGTCAACCGGGACAACGCCTTCTCGGCCAACGAGACCGCCTATTATTATGTCGACACCCGCGGCCGGCTGACCGCGTCGCTCTACCTCGGCCGGTCCCTGCGCCTCGACGCCGGCGTCCAGACCGGCGTCATGACCTATCCGGAGCCGCAGACGATCTGGAACGGGGGCGAGGCCGTCGTCGTCGCCCGCCGCCGCGACGACCAGGCAACCCTCTCCGTCGGCCCGGTCTTCCGCATCTCCGGCACGGTCGGGCTGGGCCTGAACTACAACTTCTACAAGCGGACGTCCAACGCCCCGGGCTTCGACGTCCGCCGGAACTTCGTCGGAGCCTACGTCACCTATGAATTCTAGCCTCCGGCCAAAGGAGCCTGCCATGAACGCCATCGCCCGGATCGCCGCGATCCTCCTGCTGGCCGCGGCCGCCCTCGCCGCCGCGCCGGCCGGGCCTCAGGACACCGCCGAATACAAGATCGGGCCCAAGGACCTGCTCGAGATCACCGTCCTCGGCGTGCAGGAGATCAACAAGCTCGTCGTCCGCGTCTCCGAGGAAGGCCGGATCACCCTGCCGCTCCTGGGCGAGGTGGCGCTCGGCGACCTGACCAAGTTCGAGGTCGAGAAGAAGCTGGCCGGCCTGGCCGGCGAGAAGATCGTCGTCAACCCCCAGGTGACCGTCCACATCCTGGAGTACCGCAGCCGGCGAGTCTCGGTCGTCGGCGCGGTCGAGAAACCCGGCCCGTTCGAGCTCCTGGGACGGCAGACGGTCCTGGCCGCGATCTCCGAGGCCGGCGGCCTGACCCGCGACGCCGGCGAGGAGATCATCATCATCCGCCAGATCCCGGGCGGCGACAGCACCTCCATCCGCATCCCCGTGGACGGCCTGTTCGTCCGGGGCGATCCCAAACTCAACGTCGCTCTCGAGCCGGGCGACGTCGTCAACGTCCCGGTCGACAAGGCCGTGCCCATCTACGTCTTCGGCCAGGTCAGGAACCCGGGCGCCCTGCAGGTCCGGCGCTCCAGCCTGCCGACCCTGACCCAGGCCATCGCCCAGGCCGGCGGCTTCACCGACCGGGCCAACCGCAAGAGGATCCGCATCCGGCGCAAGGACGCGGCCGGCCAGGAGACCGAGTTCACCGTCAGCGTCCGCGACATCCTCAAGGGGAAGATCAAGGACATCCCCCTCCAGCCCAACGATACCGTGTACGTCCCGGAGAGCCTGCTCTAGGCCGGGACGGCCGGGGAGAACCGCCATGAAGGGTTTCAGCAGCAAAACGGACCGCCGGGAGGTCGACCTCCTCGAATACGTCCGGATCGTCCTCAAGCGCAAGTGGGTCCTGGCGGTCTTCACCGCCGTGCTCGTCGCGCTGGCGGCCGTCCTGTCGTTCACCAGGACGCCGCTCTACCGGGCCACGGCCACCCTGCTCATCGACGAGCCGGGGGCCAGCCTGCTCAACATCCAGGACGTCCTCAACGCCGGCGGCTACTACCGCAGCGATTACCTGGGGACCTATTTCAACACCCAGCTCCGGCTCCTGACCAGCCGGTCGCTGGCCGAGCGGGTGGCCAAACGGCTCAACCTGGCGGCCCGGCCCGAGCTGCGGGCGGCCGGCGGGCCCCGGGCCGGCTTCCTGGCCGGCCTGAAGTCGGCCATCACGTTCCGCTGGCTTTCGGGCCGGGGCCGGAACGCCGCGGCCCCGCCGGCGCCGTCCGCCGGCGGGCCCTCCGCCGCCGGCTACGCCTCCGTCGTCCAGGGCGGATTGAGCATCGCCCCCATCGCCGAGACGCGGCTGGTTTACGTCAGCTACGTCTCGCCGCACGCCGTCCTGGCCGCCGACATCGTCAACGCCGTGGTCGAGGAGTTCGTCAGCTTCTCCGTCGAGTCGCGCTACGAGGCGACCAAGCAGACCTCGGAGTTCCTGACCGAGCAGACGGCCCAGCTGCGCGAGGACCTCAAGCGCAAGGAGGAGGACCTCCAGAAGTACGGCCAGGAGAAGAACCTCCTCTACCTCAGCGACAACGAGAGCACCGTCGTCAACAAGTTCGCCGACGTCAACACGGCCCTGACCACGGCCCAGATCGAGCGCTACGCCAAGGAGTCGGCCTACCTCGAGCTCAAGAACCTCGACGTCGACAGCCTGCCCGAGTCGGTCAGCAACCCGACCATCCAGGCCCTGCGGACGACCTACACCCAGGTCCGCTCCGACTACGAGGAGAAGGGGCGCATCTACCGGCCCGAATACCCCGAGATGGTCCAGCTCAAGGCCCGGCTCGACGCCACCCGCAACACGCTGCAGGAGGAGATCCGCAAGGCCGTCGAGGCGGCCGAGTCCGAATACCGGGCCGCGCTCAAGAAGGAGAATTCCCTGCGGGGCCTGCTCGACGAGCAGCGCGGCGACGTCACCCGGATGAACAAGAACGCCATCTTCTACCACACGCTGCGGACCGAGGTCGAGAACATGCGGACCCTCCTCAGCACGCTCGTCGCCAAGCAGAACGAGATCCAGGTCTCGAGCCAGCTCGGCGGCCTGCGGACCAGCAACATCAAGGTCGTCGACCGGGCCCTGGTGCCGCCCGGCCCGTTCACCCCCAACGTCCGCCGCAACCTCCTCATGGCCCTCCTGGCCGGCCTGTTCGGCGGGCTGGGGCTCGTCTTCCTGATCGAGTACCTCGACAACACGGTCAAGGGCCCCGAGGACGTGGAGAAGCTGGTCGGCCTGCCGTCCCTGGGCGTCATCCCCTTCCTCTCGGCGGAAACGGCCCGCGGCAAGAGCGACGTCTACGGCGCCCGCCGCACCTACGGCGCCGAGGAAGGCCCGGCCCCCGAGGCCGGCCCGCCGGCCGTCCGGGAGATCGAGCTCATCAACCACCTCTATCCCAAGTTCTCCATCGCCGAGGACTACCGGACGGTCCGGACCTCGATCCTGTTCTCCCACGCCGACGGCTCGCCCAAGACGATCGCCTTCACCAGCACCCTGCCCCAGGAAGGCAAGACGGCCACGGTCTCCAACCTGGCCGTGTCCTTCGCCCAGCTCGAGGGCCGGGTACTGCTCATCGACGCCGACCTGCGCAAGCCCCGGCTGAGCAAGGTCTTCGCCCTGCGGAACGCCGTCGGCCTCAGCGGCTACCTGGCCGGCAAGAACTCCTTCGACGAGGTCGTCCAGAAGACGAGCATCGAGAACGTCTGGACGGTCCCCAGCGGCCCGCACCCTCCGAACCCGGCCGAGCTCCTGAATTCGAGGCGGATGAAGGAGCTCCTGGCCCAGGCCAAGGAGGAGTTCGGCGTCGTCCTCCTCGACACGCCGCCGGTGCTGGCCGTCATCGATCCGGTCATCGTCAGCTCGCTGGCCGACTCGACGGTCTTCGTCGTCCGGGCCGGCAAGACGACCCGGCGGTCCCTGCAGCGGGCCGTCGAGGAGGTCCGGCGGTCCAAGGCCGACATCATCGGCGTCGTCTTCAACGAGGTCCGCGTCGGGCGGCAGGGGATCGGCACGCCCTTCTATCACTACTATGAGTACGAGTACGAGTCCTCCGAGGCCAAGGCCGCCGGCCAGGCTTCCGAGAACGGCGCGGCGGCCAAGGGCGGCGCCCCGGGGCGCTCATGAACGTGAAAAAAAAGATCCTGGACTACGGGCTCCTGACCCTGCTCCTCTGGAGCCCCCTGCCGGCGGCCTCGGTCGAGGAGTGGGCGATCTTCACCATCGAGCTCCTGGCCGCCGTCCTGGCCGGGGCCTATATCCTCCTCGAGCCCAAGCCCGGCCTCAATCCCCACCTGCCGCCCGTCGTCCGGAAGATGAGGCCTGTCGCGGCGGCCTTCTTCGGCTTCCTGGTCCTCCAGGTCGTGCCGCTGCCGGCCGGGCTCGTCCGGCTGCTCTCGCCGGCGAGCTACGGCTTCCGCAAGCTCTACGCGCCCGGCTTCGACGGGATGAAGTTCATGACGCTGTCGATCTCCCCGGGCCAAACGATCGCCGCCGGGCTCTTCCTGGCCGCCCTGTTCATCCTCGGGGCCCTGGTCCTGCGGACGGTCGTCCGCGGCCGGCAGATCCGGACGATGCTGGCCGTCCTGGCCGGGTCGGGGGTCTTCCAGGCCCTCTACGGGCTCTTCGAGCTCAGCCGCAACGATCCGCGCATCCTCTTCTACCGGAAACTGTTCAGCCCCGAGTCCGTGACCGGGACCTTTGTCAACCGCAACCACTTTTCCGGCTACCTGGAGATGATCGTGCCCCTGGCCCTGGGCCTGGCCCTGGCCCGGATGAACATGATGACCTTCGGCGTCAAGGGCTTCCGGGAGAAGCTGATGCTCTGGACCTCCAAGGGCATCCTGACCAACGTCCTCATACTGGGCGCGGTCGTGGTCATGTCGCTGGCCGTCGTCCTCTCCAACTCCCGGTCCGGCGTCGTCGTCCTCGGATTCACCGTCTTCCTCTTCCTCGGCCTATCGGTCACCGCCTTCAGCCGGACCGGCTTCCGCCAGCCGTGGGTCGGCAAGACCGTCCGCTGGACGTTCCTGTGCTTCACCGTCCTGGCCGCCGCCGTCGGGGTGGGCTCGACGATCCGCCGCTTCTCCGTCGACACGCTCATCCGCGAGGACCGGCCCCAGTACTGGGCCAACACGGTCGCGATCATCGGTGATTTCCCGCTCTTCGGCACCGGCCTGGGCACGTTCGCCTCGGCCTACGGCGCCTATGAGAAGTCGGCCTCGTCGGAGCTGCTCCTGACCCACGCCCACAACGACTTCCTCGAGTACGCGGCCGAGCTCGGCCTGGTCGGCTTCGTCCTCCTGGCGGGCGGCGTCCTCTACCTGGCGGTTTCCGCCTTCCTGGCCTGGCGCAAGCGGCGGAACCCGCAGGCCCGGGCCCTGGCCCTGGGCGGCCTGGTGTCGCTCGCCGGGGCCGGCCTCCACGCCGTCACCGATTTCAACCTGCACATACCGGCCAACATGGTCCTGTTCGCCGCCGTGCTCGGCCTGACCCTGGTCATGGCCTACTACCGGAAAACATGAGGTCCGCCGTGAAGAAGAAGATCCTCTCGCTTGCCGGCCTCGCGGTCCTCGTGGCCCTCCAGGCCGCGGCGGCCCGCAGCGCCTGGCTGAGCTGGCGGGCCCGGGGAGTCGAATCCCGGCCGGAAGCCAAGGTCCGCCTTCTGCGCCGGGCCGGCGCCCTCTTTCCCTGGAACGACGCCGCGCCTTTCGAGCTCGGCCGGGCCTATTTCCAGCAGGGCGCCGAGGCCCTGGGCGACCCGGCGGCGCGCGACCGCCTGTTCGGCCTGTCTCTCCAGTCCTTCCTGCGGTCGTTGCGGCTCAACCCGGCCTCGCCGGCCGCTCATTTCGAGCTCGGCCAGACGCTGCTCTACATGAGCTACCTCGGTTTGCCGGCGCCCCTGCGCTACTTCGACGAGTACCGGCGGGCGGCCGAGCTGACCGGCCACAACAGCCGCATCCGCTATGACGCGGGCAAGGTCCTGCTCGGCCGCTGGGCCGACCTCACGGCCGGGGAGCGGGATTTCGCCGCCGGGCTGCTGCAGAGCACGCTGGCCGGGCGCGACGAGGAGCGCCTGCTCGATTTCCTCGAGACCTGGAACGTCACGCTCCGGGATTACGGTCTGGCCGAGCGGATCCTGCCGGCCGACGCCGCCGCGCTCCGGACCTACGCCCTGTTCCTGGGGGAGAGGGGGCTTTCCCTCGAGGCCCGGCAGGCGGCCCTGGCCAGGGCCGAAGCTTTGGACGTGGCCCGGGCCCGGGCGGAGCTCGACCTGGGCCGGCGGGAAGCGGACGCCTTCAACCTGGCCGAGGCCTCGGCCCATGCCGCCGAGGCGGTCAAGGCGTTGGGCTCGGTCCGCTTCTACCAGGACCTCGCCGGCCGGCCGCTCTTCGATCCGCGGGAATACTCCGAAACTCTGCGGGGCGCCCGACGGCTTTTGGCCCTGAACCTGATCGAGGAGTCGCGCTCCCTGGCCGACCGCAACGGCGTCATCGCGGCCTACCTCGGAGTCGAGAGCGACTTCACTGCGCTCGGCGAGTTCGAGACCTTCATCAAGGAGCGCGGGCTCTTCGCCGAGACGGACGAGGCCTCGCCGTTCAAGGACCTCGAGACCCTGGCCTTCCGCCTGGCTCTCGACTTCCAGCTGAACCGCTACCGGGACATCGCCCGGATGGGCGGCGAGCTCGCGTCGAGCTCGCTGATCATCGCCCCCTCGGGGCGGCCGAGCTACGTCCGCATCCTCGAGCTCGTCGCCGAGTCCAATCTCAAGCTGGACAACGTCTACGAGGCCGAGCGCTTTTTCCGGGCCGCCCTCGAGGCCGCCCCGGACGACCTGCGGGCGCTTCTGGGGCTGGAGCGCTGCTACGGCCGCCTGAACGACGAGACCCAGGCCGCAGAGGTCCGCCGGGCGGTGGACCGGCTGGCCGGCCCGCCCGTGATTGACCTGGGCGGCCGGCCCGTCCCCAAGGGAGGGTCGTTCAAACTGGACCTCGTCACGGCCGGCGGCCGGCGGACGTTCCGCCTGGAATTCGGGCCCGAGGCGGCGGCCCCCGGGGCGCTGGTGTCGGTCTTTCTCGATGGCCGCGTAGTCTGGGAAGGAAATGGGGACACCGGCTTAGCGCAGTTCTCTGCCACCCTGTCCCCCGGTCAGGCGACCCTGGAGGTGGCGGCCGTGGGCGGCCAGGCCGCCCTGGCCCGCCTGTCCAGCTCCGCCGACGGCTCGCGGTAGCCGGTCCTATCTCGCGGGATTAGAACCAGTTAAGGGCCTTGACAAGACCCTGAACCGACGTTTATCATATCTTTTGCCAAGGAGGAAGCCCATGAGGCGAGATGCCAAGGGTGTCTCATGGGGATTGGCGCTGGCGCTGATTCTCATGGTGTCTTCGTCTGTAGCCAGAGCCCAGGATACCGGAACGGGCGACCTGGTGGGATTCGTTTACGGTGAGGACGGGTCCACGCCCGTCAGCGGGGCGGTCATCGTCGTCCGGAACCTGACGACCGGCGTCTTCACGGAGGCGTCCGCGTCCGATGCTCTGGGAGCCTTCAAGATCACCGGCCTGGGGCCCGGGCTCTACGCCCTGGGCGTCAAGTCGGCCTCGCGGACCTTCAACTCCCAGGATTTCTTCGGCATCACGGCCCAGCGGACCTCGCGCCTGGCCATCTCCCTGAACGCCTATGACAACGTCGCCGCCGCCGGCGCCGCGGCCGTCATCAAGGAACAGAAGGAGAAGGGCGAGGCCTTCGTCGGCCGGGTCGTCCGCTATCATCCGGACAGCAAGGAAGCCGAGGTCCTGGTCGAGATCGGCCTGATCCAGGTCGAGGACCGGGTCCACGTCAAGGGCCAGGTCACGGACTTCTACCAGGACAACCGGAGCCTGAAGGCCTACGGCACGAAGACCAAGCGCGTCACCTCCGGCTACACGGCCTTCCTCAAGACCGTCAAGCCGTGCCAGGAAGGCGATTTCGTCTATGTCGTCTGCAAGCGCGGCGTGCCGCCGTTCTTCCTGGCCCCGCTCGGCATAGCGGCCATCGTAGCCGGGGCCGTGCCGTTGTCCGCCAGCTTCGAGGAACAGCACGCCTCTCCCTACACGATCCGGAACTACTAGCGGGCCCTAGCCCGACTCGGCGCGGCGCGGCCGCCGCGCCCGGACCTCATTCCTTGAGCCCACATCCTTCCGCCCGGCTCCTCGCTCTCTGCGCCCGTCCCGGCGACGGCGCGGACGGGGAGGCCGTCCGCGCGGCCGCGGCTGCGGTCCGCGATTGGGACGGCTTCCTGGCCCGGGCCGACCGGGAAGGCCTCCTGCCGCTCGTCCATTGGAGGCTGGCCGACCGCGTCGAAACCGTGCCCGAGCCCGTCCGCGACCGGCTCCGGCTGGCCTTTTTGAGGCAGGTGGCCCGGGCCGCCCGGATCTACCGGGAGCTCGAGCCGGTCCTCGAGTTCTTCCGCCGCGCCGGCCTCAGAGCGGCCCTGACCAAGGGCGCCCGGCTGGCCCTCGACGTCTATCCCGACATGGCCCTGCGCCCGTTCTGGGACGTCGACTTCATCGTCCACCCCTCGGACTGGCCGGCCGTCCGGGACCTCCTGGCCCGGCTCGGCTTCGTCGAGACCTCGGGCCGGCCGGAAGGGGAGGGCCTGCCGCCCGGCCGGCCCCTCGACTGGACGTTCTCCCCCTATTACAAGAAAGGCTCCCTCTTCCTGGAATTCCACGCCCACCCCCTCGGCCTCCACTTCCCGGACCGGAGGCAGGACGGCTTCTGGTCGTCGTCCGGCCGGCTGGCCGTCCGCGGCACCGCGGCCCTGGTCCTGCCGGCCGAGAACGAGATCTGCTATCTCTGCGTCCACGCCCAGCAGCACTCGTACGACCGGCTGATCTGGCTGGCCGACATCGCCAGGCTGGCCGGCCGGCCCGGGCTCGACTGGGATTGGGTCTGCCGCATCAGTCGCGAGGAGCGCATCCGCGGGCCCGTCTTCTACGGCCTGAGCCTGGCCGAGACGCTCTGGCCGGGGTCCGTCCCGGCGTCGCCGCGAGCCGCCCTCCGCCCCGGGCCGGTCGAGTCGGCCGGGCTTCGGCTGCTCTGGCCCGAGGCCGCGACGGCCGCCCGGCGGGAGGCGCCGGCCTGGCCGTATTACATGCCCTCGATCTTCTCGCTCTGGGAGCGCCGCGATCCGGTCCTGGCGGCGCGGACCCTGAGGGAGATCTTTTTCCCGCCCCGGGCCTGGCTGGCCTCGGCGACCGGCGTCGCCGCGTCCTCGCCCCGGCTCTACGGGCGCTACCTCGAACGGGTCTTCCGGCCGGCCGTCACCGCGGCCCGGCGGCTGATGGGCGTGAAGTGAGATGAGCCAAGCGCCGGCCGTTCTCGTCCAGGGCCTGGTCAAGAGGTATCCTGTCTTCCGCGGCTTCCGGGAGCTTATCCGCCATCCCTTCGACCGGCGCACAGTGACCGCGCTCGACGGGCTGGACCTCGAGATCGGCCCCGGCCGGGTCTTCTGCCTGCTCGGACCGAACGGGGCGGGCAAGACCACGCTGATCAAGATCCTGGCCGGGCTCGTCCTGCCGGACGGCGGCCGGGCCCTGGCCGGCGGCCGCGACGTCGCCCGCGAGCCCGGGCCGGCCCGGTCGGCCGTCGGCTGCGCCATCGGCGACGAGCGGAGCTTCTACTGGCGCCTGACCGGCCGCCAGAACCTGGAGTTCTTCGGCGCCCTCTACGGCCTGCGCGGGCCGGCCGGCCGCCGGCGGATCGACGAGCTGCTGCGCCTGGCCGGTCTCGACGAGGCCGCCGATCTCCGCTTCAGCGGCTACTCGACCGGCATGCGCCAGATGCTCTCCCTGGCCCGGGCGCTGCTGGCCGACGCGGCCATCCTGCTCGTCGACGAGCCGACGCGCTCGCTCGATCCCCAGGCCGCGGACCGGACGCGGGAGTTCCTCCGCGACGAGCTGGCCGGCCGCCGGGGCAAGACCGTCCTCTGGGCCACCCACGATCTCGGCGAGGCCGCGGACTGCGCCGACGACATCGCCGTCATCAGCCGCGGCCGCATCCGCCTGGGCGGCCCGGCCGCGTCCCTGGCCGCGGGCGGGCGCGAGGCCCTGCGCCGGGCCTACGAAAAGGCGGTCGGCGAGGCGGAGGGCCGGCCGTGAGCGGCGTCCTGGGCGCCTTCCTCCGGCGCGACTTCCGGGAGGCCGTGACCTACAAGTTCTCCTTCGTCTCGTCTCTGGCCGGCATGCTCCTCTCGCTGGCGACGTTCTACTTCGTGGCCAAGCTGGTGCCGCCGGGCTCGCCTTCGCTCGGGCCGTTCGGCGGCGACTATTTCTCCTTCGCCGTCGTCGGCGTCGCCTTCTCCGGGCTCCTGGGCATGTTCCAGGAGGGACTGAGCGCGGTCGTCCGGAGCGCCCAGCTGTCGGGGACGCTCGAGGCGCTGCTCGTGACTCCGGTGCCGATCCCGGTCATCCTCTTCGGCTCGTCGCTCTATTCGCTCCTCTTCCAGATCTTCCGGACCGCGCTCCACCTGGCCGTCGCCGCGGCCTTCTTCGGCCTGGCCTTCGGCCGGGTTGACGTCGCCGGCGTCGCCGCGGTCGGCCTGCTCACCGTCGTCTGCTTCCTCAGCGTCGGGGTCCTCTCGGCCAGCTTCATCCTCGTCTACAAGACCGGCAATCCCTTCAGCTGGATCCTGGGCACGGTCTCGGGCCTGCTCGGCGGCGTCGTCTTCCCCGTCTCCCTCCTGCCGCCGTGGATCCGCTGGGCGTCGTCCCTGCTGCCCGTCACCTACGCCCTCGACGGCATGCGCAAATCGCTCCTGGCCTCGGCGCCGTTCTCCGCCGTCCTGCCCGACATCGCCGCCCTGGCCGTTTTCGACGTCCTGCTCGTCCCCCTCAGCCTGGCCGCCTTCCGCCTGGCCGTCCGCAAGGCCAAGAAGGACGGCACCCTGTCGCACTACTGACCGGCCGGAGGCTTCTCCGCCGGCCCGGCCTGTTCCTTCCTCCACTTCAATCTGCTAACATAAGGGCGGAAGCGCGTCATGAAGACGAATAAGACAACGCCGCGGATCGCCGCGCTCGCCGTCTGCGTGCTGATGGCCGGGGCCCTCTTGGCCGAGGTGACGCCCGAGGTGCGGGCCAAGGCCGCCCCCGTCTTCGCCGCCCTGGACAGGATCCAGGCTGAGGCCCGGCCGGTCCCGGGCCGGAAGGAGCCGGCCGCGCCCGGCTCGCGCCGGCTGACCTTCAGCGAGGCCGAGTTCAACGCCTACGCCGCCTGCCGGCTGGAGGTCGAGGGCGGCCCGTACGTCAAGGGCGCCGAGCTCAAGCTCCTGGCCGGCGACAAGGTCGAGGGCCGCATCCGCATCGACCTCGGCCGGTCCCAGGCCGGCGGCGTCATGCCGCAGAAGCAGGACCTGCTCTTCGCCGCCCGCTTCGAGACCCGGGACGGCAGGATCCGCATCCTCATGGACAAGCTCTTCCTGGGCGCCCAGGAGCTCTCGCCCTCCTTCATCGACCTGGTCATCGGCGCCGTGGCCCGCCTGCAGGGCGTCGAGCCGACCTCCCTCGGCGACTGGTACGAGCTGCCGCGAGGCGTGCTGCGCCTGGAGACGCGGCCGGGCCAGGTCGTGGTCATCTACTGACATGATCAGGATCATCAGCGGGCTCTACAAGGGACGCCGCCTCAAGCTCGTGCCCAGCGCCTCGGTCCGGCCGATGCAGGACAAGGTCAAGGGGGCCCTCTTCAATATCGTCGGCGACAGGCTCCGCGGCGCGGTCTGCCTCGACGGCTTCGCCGGCACGGGCTCGATCGGCCTGGAGGCCCTGAGCCGCGGCGCCGCCCGGTGCGTCTTCGTCGACGAGTTCTACCCGGCGGTCAAGGTCATCCGCGACAACGTCGCCCACTGCGGCGCCGAGGAGAAGTCGGTCGTCATGCACCGGGAGTTCAACCGGGCCGTCATCGACCTGGCGGGCGAGGGCGTGCGTTTCGACGTCGTCTTCCTCGACCCGCCCTACCGGCTGCTCGAGGAGCGCAATCCTCTCAAGGTCCTCCGCAAGCGCGGCCTGCTCCAGCCCGGCGGCCTGATCGTCCTCCGCCATTTCTTCAAGATCGAGCCCAAGCTCGGCGACTTCAAGCTCGAGCGCCGGGTGGACATGGGCGACGACATCATGGAGCTGTTCACGTCCCTGCCGCCGTCGCCGCCCGGGAAGGGCGCTCCGGCCGCAGCCGGGGCGCCGGCGAAAAAGGCCGGCCCCCCCTTGCCCCCCAGGCGGCGTTCCCCTAAAATGGGAGCATGAAGAAGAGCGGGGGAGCGGCGGATCCGTTCTGGGACGATTCGCCGATCGTCGACGAAGCCGACATCTTCACGGAGCTCCACGTCACGCAGGGCAGTTCCCTCTTCCTCGGCCGCTACTCCATCAACGAGGTCCTGGCCGTCCTGAACAAGAAGGGCTTCCTCAAGGAGGCCCGCAAACGCTTCCTCTGGCCCCTGGCCTACGAGTTCGACTCCGACGACTACCCCACCCAGCGGCTGCAGATCTACCTGCGCGAGCCGGCCCCGGACAACCTCATCGTCGACATCAAGGTCAAGGAGTGCGATTTCGTCGGCAAGGACACCGTGGGCGGCCTGCCGGAGCTGGCGCCGCAGAAGGCCCTGGCCTTCGAATGGCTGACCATCCAGAACCCCCTGGTCAAGCCGGGGGAGCCGTTCTCGCCCATGCCCGGCCAGACCCGGCCCGGCCTGAGCCTGCGGGCCAAGATCATGGACCTCTTCGTCTACCTCGGCCGGCTGACCCGCAAGGACTGCCTGCTGGCCTTCCCGGCCTACTTCCACAACGGCGTGCTCTTCTCGCGCTACTTCCACTTCTGGGATCCGCGCAAGGAGGCCGAGGTCCTGGCCATCCGCCGGGCCTTCCGTCACATGCCCTTCCGCCAGCTGGCCTGGGTCGTCCACCTGAACTGCCTGCGGCGGGCCGACGGGACGGTCTACGAATGGCAGGCCGCCGAGCAGCTCTTCCCCTTCACCCGGCCGCTCAAGGACTATTTCGACTCCCGGCGCTATAAAGAGGCCGTCAAAGCGGACCTGAAGGGCCTGTCCTTCAGCGTCGACAAGGCCGAGTTCGAGCGCAAATCCGCCGATATCCCCGCGTTTTGCGGCGGCTCCTAGATTCTGCTATAATACCGCGCTCAAGGAGATCGTCCTATGAAGAAAGACGTCCATCCCGAGTACCAGGAATGCCTCGTGACTTGCGCCTGCGGCAACACGTTCAAGACCCGCTCGACCAAGAAGGAGATCCGGGTCGAGATCTGCTCCCAGTGCCACCCCTTCTTCACGGGCAAGCAGAAGTTCATCGACAGCGCCGGCCGGATCGAGAAGTTCAAGAAGAAATTCGGCGACGCCAAGGACATCAGGAACCGGAACATCAAGAATCTCGCCAAGACCAAGAAATCTTCGCGATGATCCCTGACCGATGATCCCTGAACTCCAGGCGATCGAGGACAAGTACCGCCGTCTGACCGCCGAGCTTTCCGACCCGGCGATCGCCGCGAATCCGCAGAAGATCCGCGAGCTGGCCAAGGAACGGGCCGAGCTCGAGCCCGTCTACCGCAAATACCAGGAGTGGAAGCGGGTCCGCAAGGACCGCGACGAGACCCGGTCCCTCCTGGCCGACGCGGCCGCCGACCCCGAGCTCCGGCGCCTGGCCGAGGGCGAGGTCGAGACCCTCGGGGCCCGGGAGGACGCCCTGGCCGCCGAGCTGCGGACCCTGCTCCTGCCCAAGGACCCCAACGACCAGAAGAACGTCCTGCTCGAGATCCGGGCCGGCGCCGGCGGCGACGAGGCCTCGCTCTTCGCCCAGGACCTCTTCCGCATGTACTCCCGCTTCGCCGAAAGGAAGGGCTGGAAGCTGGAGGTCGTCGATACCAGCCTCTCGCCGGTCGGCGGCATCAAGGAGGCCATCGCCGAGATCCGCGGGGCCGGCGCCTACGCGCTGCTCAAGTACGAAAGCGGCGTCCACCGCGTCCAGCGCGTGCCCAGGACCGAGGCCGCCGGCCGCATCCACACCTCGACGGCCACCGTGGCCGTGCTGCCGGAAGCCGAGGAGATCGATCTCAAGATCGACCCCAAGGACCTCAAGATCGAGGCCTTCGGCTCGTCCGGGCCGGGCGGCCAGAACGTCAACCGCAACTACACCGCCATCCGCGTCACCCATAAGCCTTCCGGGCTGGTCGTCTCCTGCCAGGACGAGAAGTCCCAGCACCGCAACAAGGAGAAGGCCCTGCGGGTCCTGCGCTCGCGGCTCCTGGACATCGCCGAACGGGAACGGCAGGCCAAGATCGCCGACCACCGCCGCTCCCAGGTCGGGACGGGCGAGCGGAGCGAGAAGATCAGGACCTACAACTTCCCCCAGTCCCGGATCACCGACCACCGGCTGAACGAGAACTTCCACAACATCGAGGTCGTCCTGGACGGGGCGCTGGACGAGGTCCTGGACCATCTCATCCGCCAGGCCCAGGCCCAGGCGCTCGGCGAGACCGCTTCCGAAGGCGGCCAGGCCAAGGACGTTGGACGCTAACACGACGACCCTCAGCGAGCTCTTCCGCGCCGGCGCCGCCCTTCTCGGCGGCCGGCCCCAGGCCCTCCTCGAAGCCAAGGTCCTCCTGCTGCGCGCCGCCCGGCTGACGGAAGAGCGCTACCTGGCCGCGCCGGACAAGCCCTGCCCGCCGCAGGCCGAGGCGTTCTTCCGGCGCCTGGTCGAGCGCCGGCTGGCGGGCGCGCCGCTGGCGCACCTGACCGGGACCAGGGAGTTCTGGTCCCTGCCGTTCGAGGTGGGCCCGGCCGTCCTCGTGCCCCGGCCGGAGACCGAGGGCCTGGTCGAGAAGGTCCTGGAGCTGTCGAGCCGCGAGGACGAGGACATCGTCGACGTCGGGACCGGCAGCGGCTGCATCGCCGTGGCCCTGGCCCAGGAGCTGCCGCGGGCCCGGATCCGGGCCGTGGACGTTTCGGAGCGGGCCCTGCGGGTGGCCCGGCGGAACGCGGCCCGCCACAAGGCCCGGCGCATCGAGTTCCTGCGAAGCGACCTGCTCTCGGCCTTCCGCGCGACCGGCCTCAAGTTCGACTTCATCGTCTCCAATCCGCCCTACATCGCCCGGGCCGAATGGGACGGCCTGCCGGAGGATGTGCGGCGGTACGAGCCGCGGCGGGCCCTGCTGGCCGGCGAATCGGGGCTGGAGCTGATCGAGCGGCTGGTCCGGCGGTCGGCCGCGTTCCTGAAGCCCGGCGGCTATCTCATCCTCGAGATCGGCGAGGGCCAGAGGGACCGGGTGCTGGCGCTCTTCGGCCGGCGCTGGACCGAGATCGAGACGGCCTGGGACCTGGCCGGCAAGCCCCGGGTCATCACCGCCCGCCGGGCCTGACGCGACCGGGGGATCCCCAACAACCGCTCCCCGGTTCTTTTGAAATATCTCATATCAGTCCGGGACCGGGGCGAATCTCCATTTTTTTGGATGGGGCATTCATTCCGTTGGATTCAGTGCGACATATGCCTCTCCGTAACCAACTCAATATAAAGAAGATGCGGCCCGGGCGGCGGTGGCACAAAATATGCAAAAAGAATGGGCTGTTAGCGATGAGGGTGCATGTTCCAGGTCCGGCGTCTTCCTTTCAAGGCCGGACCACTGCCGAAGGAACTTGCCTCAGAAGGAGGTGATGGATCCGGGAGAAAGAATATTTTTGGGGGTAAAGGGGCTCCGCTTTAAATCTGTCTTGAAGAAAGGGGGAAAGGATGAGTAAAAGGATCACATTGCTGGTCCTGGCCCTGCTCCTGATCGCCGGCTACGGCATCTCGCAGCAGGTCAACGCCAAGCTCTTCGGCGTCGTTTCCGATTCCGAAGGCAACGTTCTGCCCGGCGTCAGCGTCGTGGCCACGTCTCCCAAGCTGGTCGGACAGGCCACCGCCGTGAGCGACGGGACGGGCACGTTCCGCCTCCTGGGCCTCGTGCCCGGCACCTACAAGGTCGTCTTCTCGCTCCAGGGCTTCCAGACCCTCGTCCGCGAGGGCATCATCGTCAGCCTGGAGCAGACGATCACGCTCCACGAGACCCTGCAGGTCGGGACGCTGTCGGAACAGGTCACGGTCGTCGGCCAGTCGCCCCTGATCGACGTCAAGAGCACGGTCAAGGGGATGACGATGACCAAAGAGGTCTTCGACAACCTGCCCAAGGGCCGTGACTTCGATTCGCTGATCACGGCCATCCCCGGCGTTTCGAACGAGGGGATCATCGGCGGCACGTCGGTCGACGGCGCGTCGGGCCTGGAGAACGTCTATTACATCGACGGCACCGACGTCACCGACATCGTCTACGGCGACCGCGCCCAGGGCGCGGCCTTCGAGTTCGTCGACGAGGTCCAGGTCAAAGCCTCCGGCTACCAGGCCGAATTCGGCGGCTCGCTGGGCGGCGTCGTAAGCGTCATCACCCGCTCCGGCGGCAACGAGTTCCACGGCGAGGTCGTCGGCTACTACAGCGGGTCTCCGCTCCGCGACAAGTACCGCGACACGCTGGAGCTCAACCTGGCCGACGACTCGGTCGCGACCTATTACCCGTACGAGGTCCTGACCGGGCGGAACCGCGACAACCGGTTCGAGGTCGGCGCCAGCCTGGGCGGCTATATCATCAAGGATAAGCTCTGGTTCTTCGGGTCGTTCCTGCCCGTGTTCTACGGGAACACCCGGACGGTCAACTACACCAGCGACGGCGTCACGGTCGATGCCACGAGGGACTGGTTCCGCAGGCAGACGAACATCAACTTCAACGTCAAGCTGACCTCCCAGCCCTTCAAGAACGTGCGCCTGTCCGCCTCGTTCGTCAACAACTGGTACGAGTACAAGGGCGACCTCTCGAACGCCTACGGCGATCCCAACCCGACCGTTTCCTACGACAACTACGGCTTCACCTATCCCAACTACTCGGGCAGCGCCACGGCCGACATCACCCTGACCAACAACCTCTTCGTCTCGCTCCGCGGCGGGTATTTCATGACCAACCAGAACAACCAGCTGGTTGCGCCCACCACGCCCTGCTTCCAGTTCCTGACCGAGGCGCCCGGCGGCTACTTCCGGACGACCAACATCGGCCTGGTCGGGCTGGACGGAACCCCGGTCCCGGTGGAATACCAGAGGCCGACCGGGTACTACAACTACGCCCGGGCCAACTCGCCGGTCGTTAACAAGCAGCTCAACGAGAAGTACAGCGTCAACGCCGACCTGACCTATTACCTCCAGGCGGGCGGCGACCACGCCTTCAAGATCGGCGCGCAATGGGTCCGCCAGGGCCAGAACTATGACGCCACGGCGAACTACCCCGTGCTCTTCTTCGGCTGGAACCGCGACTTCGTCGCCTATGGCACGAACTACAGCACACTCCTCCGTGAAAGCACCGGCAACCCCTACTTGGGCAACTACGGCTACTACGGCGTCCGCGGCAACGACGTGACCGGCCCCTACGGCGATTTCTACGACGCCTACAGCAACCGCTGGGCCCTCTACATCCAGGATTCCTGGACGATCAAGGACCGGTTCACGATCAACCTGGGCCTGCGCACCGAGTCCGAGTACATCCCCTCCTACGCCACGGGCAACCCGGAGTTCGAGAACGTCAAGGCGGTCAAGTTCGGCTTCGGCGACAAGCTGGCGCCGCGCTTCGGCTTCGTCTACGACGTTTTCGGCGACTCGACCCTCAAGGTCTTCGGATCGCTGGGCTGGTTCTACGACGTCATGAAGCTGCAGATGGCCGCCGGCTCCTACGGCGGGTTCAAGTGGAAAAGCACCTATTACACGCTCGACACGTATGAGTGGGACACGATCGGCGTCGACGGCTACTTCCCCGGCGAACCTCTCCTGCCGGCCCCGTACACCTTCGATTTCCGGCCGGTCTCGTTCGACTCGACCGATCCCAATATGAAGCCGATGAGCATGCGGGAGATCAGCCTCGGCGTCGAGAAGAAGCTGATGACGGACCTGTCGGTGTCGCTCCGGCTCGTCAACAAGCACCTGCTCTGGGCCATCGAGGACATCGGCGTCCTGCTGCCCGAGGGCGAGTTCTACTACACGACCAATCCGGGCGGGACCTTCATCAACGAGAAGTACGCCGCGGCCAGGGCGGCCGGCCTGATCCCGGAAAACGCCCCGGACTGCCCCAAGGCCAAGAGGAACTATTACGGCGTCAACCTCGCGGTTGACAAGAGGTTCTCCAACTCCTGGATGGCCGGCTTCTCCTACACCTGGAGCCGGCTGGTCGGCAACTACAACGGCCTGGCCTCGGGCGACGAATACGGCCGCACCGACCCGAACACCGAGCGGTATTTCGACCTCTGGTACCTGGCTTTCGACCGGAACCTCAAGCCCGTCGACGGCGTCCTGCCCGGCGACCGGACGCATTACTTCAAGGCCTACGGTTCCTACACGCTCCCGTTCGGCCTGACCGCGGGGCTCATCGTCAACGCCTATTCGGGCCTGGCGACCTCCACGGAATGGGCCCTGGACGTCCAGGGCTACCTGCCCAACGGACGGAACGACCTGGGACGCTCGCCGTTCACGCTCTTCGCCAACGCTTACCTGGCCTACCAGTTCAAGGTCGGGAAGAACAGCTTCGAGATCAACCTGAACGTCGACAACGTGACCAACACGAAGACGGCCCAGCGGATCTACGCCATCTACAACCAGGGCACGGTCACGGTCCCCGAGGAGGTCATTGCTTCCGGCTCCGGCTGGGACATCAACGATTACGACCCCGTTCTCGATCCCCGCTTCCGGCAGAAGATGAGCTTCTACGGGCCGATCAGCGCCCGCATCGGGCTCCGGTTCTCGTTCTAGAGCGCACTACTGATGATGCGCCAAGGCCCGCCCCCGCGTCCGCGGGGGCGGGCCTTCCTTTTATCTTATTCCTATTATTTCCCGGCCAGCCGCTGCTCCAGGTCCTTCTTGAAGGCCGGGTTGACCTTGACGCCGTTCTTCTCGGCCAGGGAGAGAAAGTCGAGGGCCTGTTGATAGTGGCCGGCGGCGAAGTAGATGCTGGCCAGGTTGTTGTAGGCGGCCCCGTGCCCGGCATCGAGACGGACGGTTTCCTGGTACTCGCGGGCCGCGTCGGGAAACTTCTTCATTTTGAAGAGGATGTTTCCGTGGATATAATGATAGACAGCGGGGAGGTCGAGCGTTTGCGGCACCGGGTTCTCGAGCTGCCGGTCGATCTGGGCGATGAGGTTCTTGTCCTGCTGCATCCGGCCCTCGGCTGCCGCCGTGGCCGCCACGCTGAATTCCGACCGCGGCTGGCCCTTGAGCACGGCGACCTCCTCTTCGGCGGCCCGGACGCTCTCCTCGAGCTTGGACTTCTGGTCCCGGAGATCGTTCAGCATCTCCTGGTGGGTGAAGCTGTAGAGCTGGCCGACCTCGGTGAACGAGCGCTCGGCGCCCTCGATCGAGGCAAGGGCCGGGCCGAGATCGCCCCGCCGGAGCTCGATCTGGGCCCGCAGGTACTGGGCGTCGGGATTCTTGGGGAACATCTCCAGGCAGTTCCGGATCTTGGCCTCGGCCTGGTCGAATTTCCCCTTGGCGAACAGGGCCTTGGCCTGCTCGAGCTTGGCGTTGGAGGCCTTGTACTTCTGGACCAGGGCCCGCTCATCCTGCTTGAACCCGATCTGGGCCGCTCCGGCTCCCGCGCCGGCGAACGATGCGGACAGGAACACGACGACAACGGTTCTCAAAAGCATGACCACCCCTCCTCAAGAGACCTGGTTGGCCTGACGGCCGCCCCTATGATAATACCTAACCGGGCTCGGGTCAAAGGGGGAGGGCGCGGACACGAGGAGGAGGCATGAAACGGATCCTGGCCATCGCCCTGCTGATCCTGAGCGGCTTCGGCCCCGCCTCCGGCGGCCAGACGGCGAGGAAGGCCGGAGGCCTGCCGGAGCGCTACCGGACCTGGCTCGAAGAAGAGGTCGTCTACATCATCACGCCGAAGGAGAAGGAGGTCTTCCTCCAGCTCGCGACCGACCGGGAGCGGGAGCGCTTCATCGAGGCCTTCTGGAAGCAGCGCGACCCGGACCCGAACACGCCGGAGAACGAGTTCCAGAAGGAGCACTACCAGCGCATCGCCTTCGCCGACCAGAACTTCGGCCGGGACACGCCCGGCCCCGGCTGGCGGACGCCTATGGGCCAGATCTACATCACGCTCGGCCAGCCGAACCAGATCGAACGGCACGAGAACACGACCGAGCTGCGGCCGACGATCCTCTGGTTCTACGACGGCATGGCCAAGCTCGGCCTGCCGAACACCTTCTATGTCGTCTTCTTCAAGAGGGACGGCGTGGGCGAATGGGTCCTCTACAGCCCCGTCAGCCACGGCCCCAGGGAGCTGATGGTCGACTCCTACGCCGACCCGACGGACGTCTATGCCGCCTACAAGCAGCTCATGGCCATCGAGCCGTCGGTGGCCGGCGTGTCCCTGTCCCTGATCCCGTCCGAGAGCGGGCGGATCACGCAGCCCTCGATCGCCTCCGAGATCCTCCTCCAGGCCCAGATCCCCTCGGTCCCCCGGGAAAAGGTCAAGGACATCTACGCCGAGAAGTTCCTCAAGTACAAGGACTCCGTCGGCGTGGAGTACACGGCCAACTACGTCGACAACGATTTCGCCGTCCATGTCTTCCGCGACCCGTCGGGGATCGCCTTCGTCCACTATCTCATCGAGCCGTCCAAGCTCTCCCTCGAACGGCGCGGCGACCGCTATTCGACGACCCTGCAGATCAACCTTCTCGTCTCCGACGAGCGGGGCCGGGCCGTCCATCAGGGCGAGCGGCTGCTGCCGATGGAGTTCAGCGGCGAGCAGATGGAGAGCCTGAAGACGAAGCTCTTCAGCTTCCAGGACCTCTTCCCCCTGATCGAGGGCTCCTACAGCCTGAGCGTCCTGGTCAAGAACGTGGCCTCCAAGGACTTCACCTCGGCCGAAGCTAAGATCACGGTCACGCCTCCGGGCGGGCCCGAGATCGGCCCCCTGGTCCTGGCCAACCGGAGGGTCGAGAACTCCTCCTACCGGGGCCAGAGCAAGCCCTATCTCTTCGGCGCCCGCCAGCTCGTCCTCTCGCCCCGGGCGGACTTCGGGCGGTCGGACACGCTTTATCTCTTCTGCCAGGCCCTCGGCCTCGGACCGGCGCTCCGGGCCTCGGGCACCCTGCGGATCGCCGTCTCCGACGACAGGAAGGTCGTCTTCGAGACGCGCCGCGCCCTGGCCGAGACGGCCGGCCTTCCCGACGTCTTCGAGACCGTGCCCCTCGCCCCCCTGGTCCCGGCCCTGTACACGGCCCGCGTCGAGGTCCTCGACCAGGCGGGCGCGGTCGTCGCGTCGCGGGAAGCGGGGTTCTACGTCTCGCACGCCGAAACGCTGCCGCGCCCCTTCGTCGTGTCCTACCCGCTGCCGCCGCCGGGCGATCCGGTCTACGACAACATGCTCGGCAATCAGTACCTGGCCAGCGGCGCCCTGCCCGAAGCGGGACGGTGGCTGGCCAAGGCCTTCAAGGCCGCGCCCGGATCGTCCAAGCTGGCCCTGGACTACTGCAAATGGCTGCTGACGACGAAGGACTACGCCGGCCTGCGGGCCATCGCCGAGCCGCTGTTCAAGAACAAGGCCAGGCACGAGTTCTCCGGGCTCCTCGGCCAGGCGGCCGAGGCCCAGGGTGATCCCGGCGCGGCCGTGATCTTCTACCAGGACTACCTGGCGGTCTACGGCGCGAGCATCAACGTCATGAACTCGCTCGGCGATTGCTGCCTCAAGCTGGGCCGGACCGAGGACGCGCTGGCGATCTGGAAAAGATCGCTGGAGATGAGCCCCGGCCAGGACCGGATCAGGAAGCTGGTCGAGTCCCTGGAGAAAAAATAGCCGGCCGGAGCTCCTTCCTGAGCTTTTCGATGACGCCCCGGACCTCGTCGATGTCCCCGGCCTCGTCGCGGGGCGAGGCGCAGCGGATATAACGCTCGAAAAGGCCGAGGGCCTCCGCCTTGCGGCCCATCCGAAGATAGGCCCGCCCGAGGTTGTAGAGGGCGTTCGCCAGCCCGGGGTCGAGCTCGAGGGCTTTCTCCCAGGACTTCACGGCCTCATCTATCCGCCCCTGGCGGTACAGGACCGCGGCCAGGCCGTTGCGGGCCGAGGCCAGGTCGCCGTCCAGCGCGATGGCCGAGCCGTACTGGGCCGCCGCCTCGTCGTATCTCTTCAGGGCCAGGAGGGCGTTCGCCAAATTGTTCGCGGCCATGGCGTCGTGCGGGTCGAGGGCCAGCGATCGCCGGAAGGCCGCGGCCGCCTCCTCGATCCGCCCGCTCTTGTAGAGGCTGACCCCGAGATCGTTGGCGGCCTCGGCGTCGTCGGGATCGAGGGCCAGGGCCCTCTCCAGGACGCGGATGGACTCCTCGAGCCGGCCGGCTTCCTGCAGGCAGAGGCCGAGATGGGCCAGGATCTGGCCGTTGACCAGTCCGCGGCCGACGGCGTCCTGCAGCAGGCGGATGGCCTCGTCCCCCTTGTTCATCTTCGTCAGGTTGTAGGCGGCATGATCGTAGACGACGATGTCCCCGGGCTCGCGGCGCAGCAGGTCCTTGTAGATCGCCTCGGCCTCCTCGAGCCGGCCGGCCGCCGAGGCGTTCGCGGCCTCGTTGAAGAGGTTGTCGAGGCCGATCATCGTCTTGGGATCCGGCCGGGGTCCGCCGGCCGCGGCGGCGCCGCCGACGACGTAGCCGAGGGCCCGGAGCTTCTCGCGGGCCTCGCGGCCGGGGCCGGGCCCCGGCGCCTGCCCGGCGGGCCCCTCGGCCTGGCGCCGGACCTCCGTTTCCAGATCGCGGCGGAGCCGGCCGGCCGCCTCCGGGCGCTCGTCCAGGAGATTCCTGGTCTCGCCGGGATCGGCGGCGATGTCGTAAAGCTCGGGCGCCGGGGCATCGACGTATTTCCACGAGGGCGTGCGCAGGCCGCGGAGCGGGGCCCAGTTGCGGCCGAGAAGAGGGCTCATCGACTCGACGTAGATCGCGCGCTCCGCTTCCGTCCGCCCGGCGTCCGGACGGGTCAGCAGCGGAACGAGCGACCGTCCGGCCAGGCCCTTCGGGGCCGGCCAGCCCAGGAGCTCGAGAACGGTCGGCAGGACGTCGACTAGTCCGGCCTGGGCCCCGACGGCCCGGCCGGCCGGCCGGATGCCCGGCCCGGCGAAGATCAACGGAACGCGGAGCGTCGCGTCGTAGACGAAAATGCCGTGGGTCTTCTCCTGGTGATCTCCCAGCCCCTCGCCGTGATCGGCGGTCACCACGATCAGCGTGTCGGCCGTCCGCCCGGCCTCGTCGAGCGCCGCCAGGAGCCGGCCCAGGCAGGCGTCGGCGTAGGCGATCTCGCCGTCGTACTCCCGGCCGGCGAAGTCCCGGTCGTAGGGTGGCGGCGGGTCGTAGGGCGCGTGCGGGTCGAAGTAGTGGGCCCAGAGGAAGAAGGGCTCCCGGCCGCGGCTGCGGATCCATCGGCCGGCCCTTTCGCTGACGTCGCCGCCGCGACGCTCGACGAAAGCCAGGTCGCGGGCCTTGTTGCGGCTCCCGTAGAGGTCGTCGTAGAGGTCGAAACCCCGGGCCAGCCCGAACCGCGAATCCAGGGGAAAGGCGCCCACGACGGCGGCCGTGGCATAACCCCGGGCCCGGGCCGTCTCGGCCAGGGTCGCCGGTCCAGGCCCGAGCCGCAGGCCGTTGTCGCGAACGCCGTGGGACGCGGGCAGGAGGCCGGTGAAGAGCGTGCAGTGGGAGGGCAGCGTCAGCGGGACGTGGCTGAAGGCCCGCTCGAACCGGACCCCCCGCCGGGCCAGCCCGTCCAGCGCCGGCGTCCGGGCCCCCCTGTCCCCGTAGACCCCGACATGGTCGGCCCGCAGGGTGTCGATCGTGACGACGAGCAGGCTGAGTTTCGCCGGCGGGGCGGCGGCCGCCGTCCCGGACGGGGAGAGGACGGCAGCGAGAAGATAAAAAAGGAGGATCGGGCCGAACGGGCGGCACCTCCCCCCGCGGCGCTCCGCGAATTCGCCCACGGCATAACTATAGCAAAAAAAGGTTCTTCTCCCAATTCCGGGATTCCCTCTCGCGGCGGCGATGGGCCGGCGCGGAGCGGACTCTGGGGAGCGGAGGTCAGGATCACGGCCGAGCACTCGAGGCCGGGATACTGAGAAATATCTTCGGAAAGCGCTTTCTTCCGATATCTCCCAGAAGCATGGCTCCGAGTCGCTCCGCCATGCTTCTGATGGTCGCTTCGACGACTCCGCTCCGCGCCGGCCTAGCCGAAGAGAGGGATTCTCCCGGAATTGGGAGAAGAACCAAAGAAAAGGGGACTCCCGCGAGTCCCCCTTCGAACGATCGAAAGTACGCGTTAGCCGGCGCTCAGAACCTCCACTTCAGGCCCAGCCGCAGGATCCGCGGGGCGAGAATGGTGTAGACGCTGTGGAGCCCGCTGGTGACCTCCTGTTCCCAGTCCAGGGCCGTGTGGGCATTGAGCGCGTTGAAGACGTCGGCCATGGCCTCGAAGGTGCCGATCTTCCCGGCGTCGAAGACCTTGCTGAGCCGCAGGTCCAGGATGGTCATGCTGGGGTACCTATGGGTGCCGAACTTCTCGAACTCGACGTTGACCTCGCCCTGGTTCACCCCGTCGAAGAGGAGATAGCGCTGGCTCGGCATGCCGGAGCGGTAATTGAAGAAGCCGCCCACGGTGATGCCGAAGGGCAACTCGTAGCTCCCGACGACCTTGACGATCCAGGGGCAATCGTTCCAGGCGACGACGTCGTCCTGGAAGACGCGGTTGTTGGGATCGTTGACGGCCGAGAGCGGCATCTTGACGTTGCTCCGCCCATAGCTGACCGAGGCCTGGCCCAGCCAGTGGTGGGAGAATTTCTTCCGCAGGCTGAACTCCACGCCGCGATAGGACTCCTTGTATCCGTTCCGGGTCGTCACGTAGTAGTCGATGGCGGCGAGCTTGTCCTCGTTGAGGCTGTAGGCGTTGACCGTGATGCCGTCGTCGGCCGTGCCGAGCTCGCCGTCGGGGCCGGGATCGGTGACCGGGACGGCCGTGTAATCCGCGGTCGGGTCGACGGCCCGGTTGTAAGGGAAGAAGAGGCGCTTGGTCTCGCGGTAGAGGAAGTTGAGGCTGGCGCCGATGTCGTTGGTCACCCGCCGCTCGAGTCCGATGACGGCTTCGTTGATGTAAGGGGCCTTGAGGTTGGGGTCGATGGTGTACTTGGTGGCGATGTCGGTGTAGATGATATCGCCGAGCTCGTCGGCCTGGGCTTCCTGGTCGTCGTTGAAGTCACCGAGCCAGTCGTAATCGACTTCCCAGTAGCTGGTGGCGATGACCCGGTAGGCGGGATCGTAGCTGACCTGGTAGGAGTACCGGGAGAGGTTGAACTTGAGGACCGTGGAGCCGTCGTTGAACAGGTCGTAGGTCAGGCCGAGACGGGGATAGAGGACGTTCCAGGCGACGACGTTCCTCATCTCCGGGGACGAGGTCGGCACGGCCTCGCCCGTCCGCTCGGTGTAGTAGTCGGTCCAGGCGTTGCCGGGGGCGCTGGTGGCGTCGTTGTGCATATGGGTGCTGTCGAAGCGCAGGCCGAGGTTGATGGTCAAATGCTTCTTGAGCGTGAAGATGTCCTGGAGGTAGACCGAATAGATGTCGTTGGTCTCGGCCCACTGGATCTGGCGCCAGGTCCAGACCTCCCGCGTCCCGGTCCGGTCCATGTTGCTGAAATAAAGCGTGTGGTTCCCCGGGAACTGCCGGTCGGTCTTGAAGGGCGTGTGCTGGTAGTCGAAGCCGACCTTGATCTCGTGGTCGCCGCCGAGGAAGTCGTCCTTGAAATAGTCCGCCGAGCCGGTGATGGAGAGCCGGTCGCTGTAGTACTTGGAATACTGGTAGTAGGCGTCCTGGTACATCCGCGGGTAGGGCGTGGAATAGCGGATCAGGACGGACGGCGCGCTCAGATCCACGGACGACTGGGGGCCTTCCTGCCACCAGGTGTTGTAGTAGCCGAGCTTGAAGTTCAGGAGAAGGTTGGGGCTCAGCGTCCAGGTGTCCTCGCCGTGCAGGTACCAGGCCGGGCCCTTCTGGTTCCAGGTCACTTCCTCGGGACGGCGCGTGCCGGCGCCCCGGTTGGGCTGGATCTTGTTGTCGAAATTGACCCAGACCATGACCCGGTTGTTCTTGGAGGTCTGCCCCGTCAGCTTGCCCGTCCAGTGGATGAGGTCCGTGTACTCGGTGCCCGGCTGGCCGTTGACCTCGTAGCCGATGATGTAGCGGTTGATCTCGGTCCGGCGGAAGGCCGTGTAGAACCAGAGCCGGTCCTTGACGATGGGTCCGCCGATGTCCCCGCCGTAGTCGTCGTAATACTTCGTCGGGTTCCCGGCCCCGGCGTCGGCGTAGTCGGGCGTATCCGGGACGTTGTCGGCCTGGATCCACTTCCAGTTGGGCTCGGCGTAGCCGCTGAGCCCGCCGCTGAACGTGTTGCCGCCGGACTTGGTGACCATGTTGAGGACGACGCCGCTCGACTGGGTGTCGACGGCGTGGGCGCCCGTCTCGACGGAGATCTCGGCGAACGAATCGAAGTCGAAGTACATGACCGAGGCCCCGTTCATGGCCGCGTCGGTCACCGTGATGCCGTCCAAGTTGTACTGGGTCTGGCTCCGGAGGGTGCCGTGGGAGTAGCCGCTGCTCTGCGAGCCGCTGGCGTTGCCGCCGACGTTCTGGGCGTTCATGACCATGCCCGGCGTCATCTCCATGAGGCTCCACGGATCGCGGGCGCTGGGCAGCTTCTGCAGCATGTCGGCCGTGAAGTTCGTGGAGATCGTGGCCGACTTGATGTCGACCACCGGCTTCTCGCCGACGACGGTCACGGTCTCCTGGACGGCCGCCTCGTCCAACGCGGCATTCACCGTGGTCGTGGCGCGCAGGGCCACTATGACATCGGTCTTGACGAGCGTCTTGAACCCGGGCAGCTCGAAGGTCACCCGGTAGGCCCCGATGGGCAGCAGGACGAACCTGTAGGTGCCGTTCGTCGAGGTGACGGCGGTCGCGGTCTCCCGGATCATGGCCGGGCTGGTGATGGTCACGCTTACGCCCGGCAGCAGATTGCCTTGTTGGTCCTGCACCCGGCCGGCGATGATGCCCGTCTGGGTGGAATCCTGGGCCGCGGCGAGCCCGGCTGTGAGAAGGACGAGCAGGATGACAAAACCCGTTTTGCCTTTTCTCAAGATGACCTCCTTTCTCCGATGCGAAAACGAAGGGAAGGAGCCCGGCAACGGTTTTCTAGTGTCCAATCATCTCCATTCCCCTTCCCGGCATGATAGAGCCGCTCCAATGCCGATGTCAAGCCGCAACAACGCGGGAGATGAAGCCCTTTTTCTTGGTTCTTCTCCTATATCCGGGAGGAGCCCTATCTCCGGCTTGGCTCAGTGCCGGCGCGGAGCGGAGTCGTCGAAGCGACCATCGGAAGCATGGCGGAGCGGCTCGGAGCCATGCTTCTGAGAGATATCGGGAGAAAGAGCTTTTTATGATATTTCTCAGAATCCCGGCCTCGAGCGCTCGGCCATGATTCTGACCTCCGCTCCCTTAAGTCCGCTCCGCGCCGGCACATCGCCGCCGCGAGAGGGAATCCCGGAGATGGGAGAAGAACCTTTTTCTTCCCTGCCGAACGACCATCGCCGCCGCGGGAGGGGATCCCGGAAATGGGAGAAGAACAAAAAAGGGGGGGCGGGTCGCCCCGCCCCCCCGTTCAGATCTCACGAAATAGGGGAATGAGTATCGCGTCCCCGGTTATTTGACGGGATTGCCGTCGGCGTCGATGACGGTGATCTGCGGGAAGCCGAGCTCGCGGATCTTGGGCTCGATCTTGGCCCGGTCGCCGACGACGACCCAGATCAGGCTTCCGGGATGGAGGGTCTTGGCCGCCGCCTTGCTCAGGTCGGCGATCGTCAGCTTCTGGACGAGGCCCGGGTACTTCTGGTAGTAATCGTCGGGCAGCCCGTAGGCCACGGTCTCCTCGATCGATCCCAGCACCGCGCCCATGGTCTCCCACTGTCCCGGCAGGCCCAGGACGATATTATTCTTGGCGTTGGCGTACTCGTCGTTGGTGATGGGCTTGGGGCCCAGGATCCCCTCGAGCTCGCCCTTGATCTCGA
This sequence comes from Acidobacteriota bacterium, assembly GCA_022711665.1. GTDB lineage: Bacteria > Acidobacteriota > Aminicenantia > Aminicenantales > Saccharicenantaceae > RBG-16-66-30. The sequence goes on from JAKLEN010000003.1 coordinate 391,445, forward strand.
CCATGGTCTCCTTGGTCTTGTCCGACTGGACGGGCGCCAGGACAAGGAACGGCCGCTGGCCGCGGGCGCCGACGATCGCGCTCTGGGCGCCGTAACTCCAATGCTTGTCCTCGCGGATGTTCATGTTGATGCGCGAGACGAAGTCTCCGCCGAGGATCATGTTCATCGTCGTGATGGCGACGTTGTCCGGGTCGGCCGACGAGGGCGCCGGGAAGCCGCAGACGACGAGCGACTGGGGCGCGTCCGGCTTGTCCATGATATAGACCGAGGGCTTGGCGGCCAGGGGGACGGCCGCGATCTTCTTGGCCGGGGCCCGGCCGCCGGTCCAGCCCTGGAAGAGCTTCTCGAGCTTGGGCTTGATCTCGGCCAGGGTCGTGTCGCCGACGACGATCATGGTGGCCCCGGAGGGCTTGAACCAGGTTTGGTGGAACTTGACCAGGTCGGCCCGGGTGATCTTGGCGACGGCCTCGGCGTTGCCGGAGCCGGTGAAGGGGATGGCGTAGGGATGGCCCTCGCCGTAGATGAGCTTGGGAAAGACCCGCAGGGCCATGCCGTAGGGGGAGGCCTTTTCCTGGGCGATGCGGGCCAGCTGCAGCTTCTGGAGCCGCGCGAAATCCGCCTCCGGGAAAGCCGGGTGGAGGATGACGTCGGCGTAGATGTCCAGGGCCGGATCGAGCTTGTCCTTGAGGGCGGTCAGGGAGACGGACGAGATATCGAGGCTGGAGCCCGTCCCGATGCTGGCGCCCAGCAGGGCCAGCTCGTCGCTGATCTGGAGGGCGGTGCGCTTGGCCGTGCCCTCGTCGAGCATGTTCATGGCCAGGGCCGCCGTGCCGGCCAGGACGCCCTGGTCGGCGGCGAACCCGGCGTCCAGCGCCAGGGCGAATTGGACGACGGGGATGGAATGGCGCTCGGCCAGCATGATCTTCAGGCCGTTGGAGAGAGTGGCCCTCTGGACGGCGGGGAAGCTGGCCTGGGGCGCGGCCCCGACGGCGGGCATCGTCTTCCGGTCGACGTCGCTCTTGCCGGCGGACAGGGCCGGGTAGGGATGGACCTCGAGGACGTAGGAGCCGCCGCCGAGCCAGCGGTTGGCGCTCTCCTTGAGCGTGTCCACCGTGGCGTCCTCGACGTGCTTCAGGACCTTCTTGTAGGCGTCGGGCGAGCCGCCGTAGACCTGGCTCGTGGCCAGGATGTCGGACTTGCCGCCGAAGCCGCCGATGCGCTCGATCCCCTGGATGAAGCGGGCCCGGTACTGGACCTTGACCCGCTCCAGCTCGGCCGCGGTCGGGCCTTCCTTGAGGAACCTGGCCAGCTCCTCGTTGATGGCCTTCTCGACCTTGGCCAGGTCGACGCCGGGCTTGGCGTCGGCCTGGATGGCGAACTGGCCGCCGATCTCGCGGGCGTTGACGTAGGCCGCGACGGAGCTGGCGATCTGGTCGTCGTAGACCAGGCGCTTGTAGAACCGGGAGGTCTTGCCGTCGGCCAGGATGGAGCTGACGAGGTCGAGCTTGTCGGCGCACTCGGTGCCCCAGCCGGGGACGTTCCAGTACTTGTAGAACCGGGCCTGGGCGACGCGGTCCTGGACGGACTCGCGGTGCGTTCCGGACATCGGGGCGACCCAGGACGTGGGCCGGGCGATGGGCGGCGAAGGCGGGATGTCGCCGAAGTATCTCTTGACCTTCTCGAACACCGTCTTGGCGTCGATGTCGCCGGCGATGACGATGACGGCGTTGTTCGGGCCGTAGTAGGTCGCGAACCACTGCTGGAAGTCCTCGAGCTTGCCGCTGCTGAGGTCCTCGATCGAGCCGCCGACGGACCAGGAGTAGGGATGCCCGGGCGGGTATGTCCCCTTGGTGATGAGGTCCTCGGTGATGCCGAAGGGCTCGTTGTAGCTCTGGCGGAGCTCGTTCTGGACGACGCCCCGCTGCTCGTCGAGCTTGGCCTGGGTGATGGCGCCCTTGAGGTGGCCCATGCGGTCGGATTCCATCCACAGGACCAGGTCGAGGGCCGGGACCGGGACGTTCTCGAAGTAGTTGGTCCGGTCCTCGTTGGTGGTGCCGTTGAGGTCGGTCGCGCCGACCTTCTGCATGGGCTTGAAGTAGTCGTCGTTGTAGTTCTCGCTGCCGTTGAACATCAAGTGCTCGAAAAGGTGGGCGAAGCCGGTCTTGCCGGGCTTCTCGTTCTTCGAGCCGACGTGATACCAGACGTTGAAGGCGGCGATCGGCGCCTTGTGGTCCTCGTGGACGATCAGGGTCAATCCGTTGTCGAGGACGAACTCCTGGTAAGGGATGTCGATCTTGGCCGTCTGGGCGGCCAGGAACGGCGCGGCCAGGACGACGAGGCCGGCGGCCAGGGCCGCGACGGCGGCCCGGCGGGACGGGGATTTGCGCATGCGGGGCTCCTTTTTGTGAGGATGAATAGAATTATACGCCGAGATGAATAGTACGGGAAAGGGGCCGGCGAGGTTTCAACAACGACAATAGGGCTTCATGTCCCTCATTTTACGAGGGACCGGCCGAGGGCGTAGGCTTCTTTCATCAGGGCCTTGTTCCTCTTCGCCGCCCCGGCCGCCAGGCCGCCGGCGAAGACGATGCCCGCGATCGGGGCTTTCAGGTAGGCGAAGGCGTCCTGGAACGAGCGCATGGCGTTGATCGCTCCGGAATCCCGGGCGCCGGCGTCCCCCGAGGCCAGGACGAGGCCGATGCGCTTGCCTTTGAGGTCGCGGTACTTCCGGGCCCCGAAGGCGTAGAGCCTGTCCATGAAGAGCTTGGCCTGGCCGCTCATCGTGAACCAGTAAACGGGCGTGGCGATGAGCAGGGCATCGGCGGCCTTGATGTCGTCATGCAGGGCCTTCAGATCGTCGGCCTGGACGCAGCCCTTGGCCCCCGACCGGAGGCAGCCGTCGCAGGCCAGGCAGGGCGAGAGCCTCATCTTGGCCAGGCGGACCGTCCGGACCTCGGCCCCGGCCTCTTCGGCGCCGCGCCCGGCCTCGGCGGCCAGCGCGCTGCTGTTGCTCCGGGCCCTGGGGCTGGCCATCACGATCAGGACTTTCTTCGTTTTCGTCATGGCGGGTCACCTCGCGGAGGAGCGGAAACGGGCATCCTCGAACGGCGGCATGAGCCGGGTCGTCTCGAAGCGGATCTTTTCCCAGACGGCCAGGTCCATGCCGCAAAACACGTCGACGATCTCCGGGTCGAACTGCCGGCCGGCGTTCTTCTGGAGCTCGCGCCGGGCGGCCCGGAAGTCCCTCGGCCCGCGGTAGGGGCGGTGGGAGGTGACGGCGTCGAGCGTGTCGGCCACGGCGAAAAGCCGCGCCTCGAGCGGGATGGCCGCGCCCTTGAGGCCCTTCGGATAGCCCGAGCCGTCGTAGTGTTCGTGGTGGCAGAGGATGATGTCGCCGACCTCGCGGACGAGCTTGACGTCCCGGACCAGCCCGTAGCCCAGGGCGGGATGGCGCTTGATGACGTCCCACTCCTTCGGGGCCAGCGGGCCGGGCTTCTTGAGGATGGCGTCGGGGATGGCCATCTTGCCGGCGTCATGGAGCAGGGCCCCCTTGCGGATGCTGTCGAGCGAGCGAGGGTCCGTGATGCCGGCGGCCTCGGCCAGCACGTGGCTGTAGCGAGCCACGGTCTTGGAATGGCCGTAAGTTTCGACGTCCCTCAGGTCCAGGGCGGCCATGAAGTTCTCGAGGGTGGTGTCGTAGGCTTCCTCGATCTCCCGGGTCTCGCGCAGGCGCCGGGAAAGCTCTTTTTTAAGGCGGCGCATCTCGGCGGCGTCAGAAGCCTCCGGCAGGGATCTCCGGGCGTCCACATCGATGCCGCGTTCGGACAAAAATGCGCAAATTTCCGCCCGTTTTTTGTCATCTTTGACGACCAGCAGAACCCCGTCTTCCTTCATTCTGGATTTTTATACGCCATTTCGATTTTGCGTTCAAGTTCGGCCAAATTTCCTTGACAATTCCTCGAGCGAATCATCATAATAGCCGCGCTAAGGTTGGAGGAGCGGCCATGGAACACGACCCGAATATCTTCAGGGATTCGTCTCAAGTCATCCAGGAAGTCGAAGACCAGCTCGAGCGCATCCTCCAGAAGAAGTTCCGCGACGTCGATTCCGATCTCGTCGAGCGCATCAACCGCGAGAAGGAGGCCGCCCGCCTGCGCAAGGAGGAGATCGAACGGGAGTTCGAGAAGGAGAAATCGGCCCTCGACGATTACCGGGGCATGGTCCGCGGCTTCGAGGAACAGCGGGCCGGCCTGCTGAACGAAGCCCGCGACCGTTTCCAGAAGGTCCTGAAGTTCCAGGCCGAGATCGACGCCCTGGCCCGGTCCACGGTCGAGGAGATCAAGCGGGTCAACGAGATCCAGGACAAGCTCGAGACCATACGCCAGCAGACCTCCGAGCGGGCCGCTTTCCTCAAGAACGACCTGCGCGAGCGCTTCGGCATCGTGGCCGAGGTCATGGATGACGAGCCGGTCAAGCCGGCCGGCTTCGACCTCGACGACGAGCTGGAGAAGCTGCGCCGGATCAAGGATCTCCTGGCCATGGAGTCGGCGGCCGCCAACCTCGGCCGGCTGGGCGGACAGTCCTTCGCTGACGAGGACCTGGCCCGGATGGACGCCGATGCGCGCCGGGCCGCCCCCGAGATCCCGGGCCTGCAGGACCTCATCTCCGGCCCGGCCCCGGCCGAGAAGCCGGCGGCGCCGGCCCCGGCCGTAGAGGCCGCTCCCTCCGCCGAGCCCGAACCCGAACCGGCTCCCGCATCCGCTCCCGAGCCCGTCCCGGCCGCAGAGGCCGCGCCGGCGCCCGAGCCCGAACCCTCGCCGCGCCTCCCGGAGGGCCTGACCGAAGAGGGGCTCGAGGCCGCGATCGAGAGCTATCGCCGCGCCGAGCCGGCCGACGGCCTGGGCGAGATCGACTATTTCCAGAAGGATGGCGCGGCCATCGCCGATCCCGAGAAGTTGCTGGCCGCCGTCGACCGGACGATCGAGGAAGGCCAGCGCCTGTCCCTCCGGCTCGGCCAGACCGAGTCGCCCAAGGACCAGTTCTTCATCAAGCAGGAGCTCATCAACTGGCAGGAGGGACTGCGGGCCCTGTTCCTGCGCGTCGTCAAGATGTGCGAGAAGAACGCCTGGGTGTTGCCCCGCTTCACCGAGAGCGTCGTCAATCCCCAGGTCCTGCGCCGGCTGCTGGAGCGGCTGAGCATGGAGAACTGGAGCAATCTCGAGGAGTTCTCCGCCTTCGTCGGCTCGGTGGCCGAGATCCGCAAGGCCTTCCAGGCCCTGACGACGCCGCGGCTGCCTTACCTGCTGGCCCTTCGGAACGAGATCGAAGAGGGCTAAAGCCCGTCCCGCCTGCGGAAGAGGGCGAGGTAGGTCTCGAGTTCCCTGATCGCCCGTGACGTCAGGTCCCGGAACTTCAATCCCGAGTAATAGAGGGGCGCCTCGCCCCGGCCCTTTTCCGAGTAGACGACGTCGCTGCGGACGGCCGTGGCCCGGTCCTCGATGACCAGGACCGTGTCGACGGCCGGCCCGGGGGCGATCGGCTCGTCGGTGACGATGCGCGCCCCTTCGACGCTGATGTTGACGGTCTTGGCGACCTTGAAGCCGCTGTCCTCGCGGACGAGCAGCGGCGTCGAGGCGCTGGAACGCTCGTGCTTCCGCTTCTCACGGAACGGCGGGGCGTTCCGGCCGGAGGCCGCGCCCTCGCCCAGGTCCTCCCAGACGAAACTGCAGACGCGGTTCTTGTCGACCGGCGCCTCGCCGGTCTCGCGGCCCTTGAGATCGGGCCGCTCCTTGCCCTTGGCCTCGGCCAAGGCCAGGTCGGCCTCGCCGGCCAGGCGCTTGAGCTCCTTCTTGGTCAGCGTCGCTGGCTCGCCGTCCCCCTCCTTCGGGAAGACGGTGACGCCGAAGGACATGGTCAGGTTGCCGCGCGGCTGGAACTCCTGCAGCTCGAAATAGTGGTCCTCGACGTTCTTGCGGATGCGCTCCGTCAGCAAGGCCGCCTCCTCGACGCCCTTGACGCCCATGAGGAAGAACAGGAACTCCTCGCCGCCGTAGCGGCAGATGAGGTCCTCCTCGCGGATGGACAGCTTGAGGATGTGGCCGAGCTCGCGCAGCAGCCGGTTGCCGGCTTCCTGCCCGTTGCGGTCGTTGTAGACCTTGAACCAGTCGACGTCGCCCATGACCAGGGCCACGGCGCCTTCCTCGCGGCGGCGCTTGCTCAGGGCGTTGACCTTCTGGAGGACCTTCTCGAAGAACGGCTCGGGCCGGAGCAGGCCGGTCAGGGGATCGTACTGGATGAGGTTGAGTTTGGCCATGGCGATGGCCATGTGGTCGGACAGGCCGCGCAGGACCTGCTGATCCTCGGGGCTGAAGCCGCCGGGCGCGATCTGGCCGCCGGCAATCTTGTTGGTGACCTCGAGGACGCCGATGACCCGGGAGCCCTGGACGATCGGCACGCCGAGCAGGCTCCTGGGCGGGACCTTGAGCAGCGACGTGTAGCGCTTGCTCAGGCGGCGGTCGTAGGCCAGGCTGGCGATGTTGATGTCGTGGCCGAAGCGGGCCACCGAGGCGGCGAAATCCTGGGACTCGAGGGGGGCGATGTACCGGGAGAAATCGGAGTGGATCAGGAAGGTGTTGTCCCAGACGAGCGGCTTGAGGTAGCGGCCGATCATCTCGTTCTCTTCCAGGACGTAGACCGAGACGCTGGCGGCCTGGACGATGTCGCGGATCTCGGGAACGACGTCGAGGAGGCTGCTGACGTCGTCGGCGCCGTAGATGCGGCGCAGCACGGACTCGAAGCGCCGGCGCTCTTTCTGCGAGCCGACGTAGCGGGCCTCGATGGCCAGGCGCTTCTCGACTTCGTTCAGGAAGCCGGCGTTGAGCAGGGCCTTGATCTCGTTGATCTCGCCGAGCACGTCCTTGACCTTGACCTCCTGGAGGCCGAGGGAGCGGCGCAGATCGGCCGCTTCCGACTTGAGCCGGGCGACCTCGAGGACCCGGCCGAGGGCCCGCAGGAAGGGGAGGTCCCGCGGCTCCGCGGGGGAGGTGCGGCAGACGTCGATGTCGACGGCCGAGGGCCAGGACCCGGCCGCCGGCCAGAGGTCCTCTTCGGCCGCCCCGGTGACGAGGACGCCCGCCGGCGGACGGACCGCGGCCTGCAGGGCCGGCCCGGCCGCCAGGGAGGCGTCGACGACGACGGCCGCGACGCCGCCCCCGGCCAGCTCGGCCGGGGCCGCTTCGGGATCGGTCAGGACGGCGACGGAGCCGCATTTCCGGGCCAGGCGGGCCAGGCGGTCGGCTTCCTCCGATAAAGGATGAAGAACGACGATACGCTTGATGAACATAGCCCTCGGCGCGTCTTTCCCGCGAAAGAACGAAACGGCTTCCTTTTCCGGTCCATTTTTATACCAGGAGGTCCCTCCGGGTCAACCGATTTTTTCGATTTTGGCGAAGCTCCTGCGGCTATGGTATAGTCTTTACAGAAAACGTCTTAGAGGAGACAAAGAATGGCCAAGCCGGCGAACGAGCCGATCCCGAACATCCGGGCCCCGCGCGGTTCGCGCCTGACGACCAAGGGCTGGTCGCAGGAAGGCGCGCTGCGGATGCTGATGAACAATCTCGACCCCGAAGTGGCCGAGAAGCCGGCCGAGCTCATCGTCTACGGCGGCACGGGGAAGGCCGCCCGCAGCTGGGAAGCCTATCGGGCCATCGTGGCCAGCCTGAAGAAGCTCGAGAACGACGAGACGCTCGTCGTCCAGTCGGGCAAGCCCGTGGCCGTGTTCCGGACCCACGCCGAGGCGCCCCGGGTCCTCATCTCCAACGCCATGATCGTCCCCAAGTGGGCCAACTGGGACGAATTCCGGCGCCTCGAGGCGCTGGGCCTGACCATGTACGGCCAGATGACGGCCGGCAGCTGGATCTACATCGGCACCCAGGGCATCCTCCAGGGCACCTACGAGACCCTGGCGGCGGCGGCCCGGAAGCACTTCGGCGGCTCGCTCAAGGGCCGGCTGACCCTGACCGCCGGGCTCGGCGGCATGGGCGGGGCCCAGCCGCTGGCCGTGACCATGAACGACGGCGTGGCCATCGTCGTCGAGGTCGACCGGGAGCGCATCGAGCGGCGCCTGCGGACGCGCTACGTCGATACGATGACCGACAGCCTGGACGAGGCCCTGAAGCTGGCCGGCGAGGCCGGGCGCAAGGGCCTGCCGTTGTCGATCGCCCTGCTCGGCAACGCCGCTGACGTCCTGCCCGAGCTCGTCCGCCGCGGCGTCACGCCGGACGTGCTGACCGACCAGACCTCGGCCCACGACGAGCTCAACGGCTACGTCCCCAACGGGATGCCGTACGAGGCGGCGCTGGCCCTGCGGAAGAAGGATCCGGCCGACTACATCCGGCGCTCGTACGAGGCCATGGCCGCCCATGTCCGGGCCATGCTCGAGCTCCGGAAGCGCGGCGCCCGGGCCTTCGACTACGGCAACAACATCCGCGGCCAGGCCCAGAAGGCCGGCGTGGCCGAGGCCTTCGACATACCCGGCTTCGTGCCCGAATACATCCGGCCCCTCTTCTGCCTGGGCAAGGGCCCGTTCCGCTGGGCGGCGCTGTCGGGCAAGCCGCAGGACATCTACGCCACCGACGAGGCCGTGCTCCGGGAGTTCCCCGAGGACGAGGCCCTGGCGCGATGGATCCGCAAGGCCCGGGCCCAGGTCAAGTTCCAGGGCCTGCCGTCGCGCATCTGCTGGCTCGGCTACGGCGAGCGGGCCCGCTTCGGCGCGGTCATCAACCGGCTGGTGCGGACGGGCAGGATCAGCGCGCCCATCGTCATCGGCCGGGACCACCTGGACACCGGATCGGTGGCCTCGCCCAACCGCGAGACCGAGGGCATGCGCGACGGCTCGGACGCCATCGCCGACTGGCCCATCCTCAACGCCCTGCTCAACGCGGTCAACGGCGCCTCGTGGGTGTCCGTGCACCACGGCGGCGGGGTCGGCATCGGGCTGTCCATCCACGCCGGCATGGTCACGGTGGCCGACGGCACGGCGGCCATGGGGCGGCGCCTGGAGCGCGTCCTGACGGCCGACCCGGGGCTGGGGGTGGCGCGGCACGCCGATGCGGGCTATCCCGAGGCCATCGCCTGCGCCAAGAAGAACGGCATCAAGATCCCGATGATGAAGTGACCGGGCCGGGAGGGGTGGTCCCCGAAAGGTGACGGTCCCGTCCGCGATTCTCCGGCGGGCGTAAACGGGCGTTGTCAGCGCCCCGGAACCCCCTTATCCATCACTTTCCTTTTAAAGAGGTTGGACCTCTACGGGATCGTCCCGGCCTGGCATGCGCCTTGCTTTATAAGGGGGCGAAAGGAGAAAGCCCCATGAAGAAGCTGGCGCTCTTGGTCCTGGCAGGCCTGATCCTGTTCACGGCCGTCGTGCCCTTCGCTTCGGCCGCGGTGAACAAGCAGGGCACCTGCAATTCCAACCACGTCTCGTGCCGGGAGTACGTCTTCTCGATCGACGAACCCTGGTACAAGATGGCGGTGATGCTTACCGGATGCGACGTCGCCTTCGGCAAGTGCATGCTCGGCATCTGACGCGGAGGGACCGGGGCGGGCCTCCGATGCCGGGGACCCGCCCCGCGGCTTACCGTCGAGGGGGTGGGATGATCACGAAAGGCCGTGGCTTTGCCGCGGCGGCGGTCCCGCTCGTCGCCGCGATCGTCGTATTCGCGGGAGGCGCGGCCTTGGCCGCGGCCGGGCCGGACGTGGCTAGGTGGAAGGCCGCCGAGATCGAACGGCCGGACAATCCCGAGGAGGCCGCCGTCCTGGGACGGCCGCTGGCCCTGGCCTACGGCGACGGCGGCCGGCTCTATGTCGCCGACGCCCTCGACTGCGCCGTCAAGGTCTTCTCCAGGCAGGGCCGGTACCTGCGCTCGGTCGGGCGCAAGGGCAACGGCCCCGGCGAGCTCGTCCTGCCGTCGGGCGTGGCCGTTTCGGAGGGCGCTATAGTCGTCGCCGACAAGCTCGGCTTCCGCATCCAGATCTACGACGACGGCGGGCGGGCGCGCGGCGGCTTCAAGGTCCCGTTCCCGCCGGACCGGGTCTACGCCCTGGGGGGCGGCCGGATCCTGGTCACCGCCAATCCGACCGGGAAGCAGCCGGGCGAGCGGCTGCTCCATGCCTATGATGCTGCCGGCCGGGAGATCTGGAACGGGATGGAGGCGACGCGAACGGCCGACCCGATTTCCGACGCCTTCCGCAACATGATCCTGGTCTGCCCGGGCGAGCTGGCCGACGTCTACGTCGTCCGCCGGAGCGGCGACCGGACCATCCGCCGCTTTTCCGGCGCGGGGAGGCCGCTTGGCGCGATCGAGGTCGATGAGCGGCACGCCTTCAAGCGCCTGGCCGTGCCGTCCGGGCGCGGCCTGGTCGGGCTCGAGGGCTTCTGCTGGGCGGCCGCCCGCGACGCCGGTCTCTTTTACCTCTCGGCGCCCGACGCCGTGGCCGGCCGGGACCTCGGGCCGGGCCGGACGGTCTCCGTCGTCGACGGCGGGGGCCGCCTCCGGGCCGTGATCGAGCTGGCCTGCCCTGTCCACCGCTTTCTCGTCGCCGGCGGCCGCCTGTTCGCCATCGACGACGAAGGCGATCTCCGCCTGTTCGAGGTCGGCCGGTGAGCCCGGTCCTGCCTTTCCTGGCGGCGGCGCTGGCCGCGGCCGGGCTCCAGCAGGGCCCCGCGGCCCGGCCTTCCCCGGCCCTCATCTGCTCGACGCTCGAGGAAGCGGCCCCGCCGGGCACCGGCGCGGTGCTCCTGGTCTTTTTCTCGATCGAGTGCCCGGTCTGCTATGAGGAGCTTTTCGAGTCGCGCTACCTCATCGAACGCGGCGGCTGGCCCGTGACCGTCGTCGGGGTGGCCCTGGCCCTGCGGGACGACCTGCGGACCTTCCTCGACAAGCACGCCTGGACCGCGCCGGTCGTCCTGGACCGGCGCAAGACCCTCTTCCGGAAATATAAAGTGGATGCCGTTCCCTTCAGGACGCTCCTGCTGGGCGCGGAGGCGGTCTACCGGGACGATCCCTATCTCGGACCGGACGCCCGCCGGGAGGAGATCGTCCGATGCCTGACCCGGCACTTCTCGCGCTGACCTGGCGGGTCTCCCGCCGGGGCCTCCTGGCCTCGCCGTTCGTCGTCGCGGCCGGCCTGGCCTTTCCGGCCTTCGTCGTCTGGACCGGTTTCCGCGAGTCCTATGAGACGGCGGCCAAGCTCTTCTTTTTCGCCCTGCCCCACCTCTTCCTCATCGGCAGCCAGGACGCGGTTCGGAGCGAGGTCGAAAGCGGGGCCCTGGAGAGCGTCCTTTTTATCGGGGGGCGGTTCCGCGGCTATCTCGGCCTCAAGAGCCTCTTCGGCGCGGGTCTCATCGCGGCCTATGCCGCCCTGCTCTTCGGCCTTCTCGCGGCCTGGGGCGCGGCCGCGGGCGGTCTCGAGCCCGCCTTCGTTGCCCGGTTCGGCCTGGCGCTCCTGGCCGGGCTCTATTACGTCGCCGTCGCCGGGGTGTTGAGCCATGTCCTGCGGGGAGCGGCCGGGGTGCTGGCCCTGCTCCTGGCCCAGGCTGCGGCCGTCATCGTCCTGATCCTGACGACGACGGCCCGGGCGGGCCTTCTCGACTACGCGGCCGCCGGGCGATTCCCGGCGATCGGCGCCGCGCTCCGGTTCGGGGCCCTCGTCGCCGTCCTGCCCAACATCGTCGTCGCCGGCCGGCTGCCCGCTTTCGCCGCCGAGATCCTGGCCATCTTCGTCCTAGCCGTGCTCCTCCGCGGCCGGCTCGTCCGGGCGCTGGAGATCCGGAAATAGGAGGGACCATGATCGAAGCGCACAAGCTGGCCAAACGGTACGGCCGCGTCGAGGCCCTGCAGGACGTCAGCTTCAAGATCCGTAAGGGCACGATCACGGCCATGCTCGGCGAAAACGGCGCCGGCAAGACGACCACCCTCAAGATCGCGCTGGGCTTCCTGCGCCCCGACGCGGGGTCGGTGGCGATCGCCCCGGGTCGGGTCGGCTACGTGCCGGACCGGCCGGCCTTCCCGGCCGGCCTCGACGGCTGGACCATCCTCGGCCTGTGCCGGAACCGGGAACGTGCCGGCGGCGAGGGCAACGGCCGGTCCTTCGCGGCCGCGGTGCTGGGCGCGTCGCGAAGCCTGCTCTTCGATCCGGGGCTGCTGCGGCGGGCCCCCGGCGCCTATTCGGCCGGCAACGCCAAGAAGTTCGCCTTCCTCCAGAACCTCGTTCTCGCGCCGGACCTGCTCGTCGCCGACGAGCCCTATGCCGCGCTCGACCCGCCGGCCGTCAAGTGCGTCCGCGACATCTTCTGCGGCCTGCGCGACGCCGGCAAGACCGTCCTCATCAGCTCCCATATGCTGGCCGAGATGGAGCGGATCGCCGACGGCTTCGTCGTCCTGCGCCGCGGCCGGACGATCGTCCACGCCGGGCTCCGGGAATGGCGGCTGCTGCGGGCCTCCCGGACCGGCCCGGACCTCGAATCGGTGTTCCTGCTCCTGTCCGGCCCTTGAGGCCGTCGCGGCCGGCCGTTCAGATGACCGTGCCGTCGGGGATGACGGCGTCCTTGGGGACGACGATGATGCCGTCGACGATGGAATAGTTGTCGGCTTCCGCCGCGGCGACGTTCGCGGCGTTGACCAGCCGGACCCCTTGGCCGATCCGGGCGTTCTTGTCGATGATGGCGTTGCGGATCTCGCCGCCGCGGCCGAGGCCGATCGCGGGCAGGCCCTGCCCGCGATTGCGGTCCAGATCCTGGCGCGACTCGTAGAAGTCGGCCCCCATGACCACCGTCCTCTCCAGCCGGACGCCTTGGCCGATGCGCGAGCGGATGCCGATGATCGAATCCCGGATGAAGGAACGGTCGACGATGCTGCCCTCGCAGAGGATGGCGTTGCCGACGTCCGCGCCCAGGATCTTGGAGCCTGGAAGGAACCGGGGGTGGGTGAAGATGGGCCGCCCCTCGTCGTAGAAGTTGAAGCGCGGCAGGGGACGGGTCAGGTCCATGTGGGCCTCGAAAAAGCTGCGGATGGTCCCGATGTCCTCCCAGTAACCGTCGAAGAAATAGCCGCAGACCTGGCGTTCACCGATGGCCCGGGGGATGACCTCCCGGCCGAAGTCCCTGGAGTCGTCCTGGTCCAGGATCTCGCGCAGGACGTTCTGGCTGAAGAGATAGATGCCCATGGAGGCCAGGTGGGTCCGGCCGCGGGCCGGCGTGCCGAAGCGCTCGAAGACCGCCTCGTCGACGCGCAGGCGCTCGATGTCGGCCGGGTCCCCGGGCTTCTCGCGGAACTCGGTGATGCGGCCGCCGCCGTCGACCTTCATGACCCCGAGCTCGGGGGCCTGGCCGGCCCCGATGGGCGTCACGCCGATGCTGATCTCGGCGCCCGAGGCGATGTGGAAGTCGACGAACTTCCGGTAATCCATGCGGTAGAGATGATCGCCCGAGAGGACCAGGACGAGCGCTCCGGGGTCCTTGATATAGCCGAGGTTCTGGCGGACGGCGTCGGCCGTGCCCTGGTACCAGTTCCGGTTGTCGAACGTCTGCTGGGCCGAGAGCAGGGTGACGCGGTCGCGGTGGAAGCTGTCGAAGCGGTAGGTCGTGAAGATGTGGCGGTGGAGCGACTCGCTGGCGAACTGGGTCAGGACGAAGATGTTGTGGACGTCGGAATGGATGCAGTTGGACAGGGCGATGTCGATCAGGCGGAAGCGTCCGGCCACGGGCACGGCCGGCTTGCTCCGGACCTTGGTCAGGGGGTAGAGGCGGCTGCCCTGGCCCCCGGCCAGGATGAGGCTGACGACGTTCATGAAGCTCCTCCCGGGCCGCGTTGCGAGCTTCCCCAGTATAGCAAAACCCGCTTGCCGGTGGACAGGGGATCCCGGCGCCGCCGGGTCAGGACAGGACCTTGAGGAGGTGGTAATCCGCCTCGATGTCGGTTATCTTGACCTCGCCCGCGGCGCCGAAGGGCAGGAACTCGAGGCGGTCGTCGAGGATGTGGACGAGCCCGCCGGCGCAGCCCTCGACAAGGGCCTCGACGGCGGCGTGGCCCAGCCGGGCGGCCATGATGCGGTCGGCGGCCGTGGGCCGGCCCCCGCGCTGGATGTGGCCCAGCACGGCGATGCGGGTCTCCAGGCCCGTCCCGGCGCTGACCGCTTCGGCCACGTCGGCGGCCGTGGCCCGGCCCTCGGCCACGACGATGATCCAGCTGGCCTTGCCCCGGGCCCGGCCCTCGCGGATCTCGGCGCAGAGGGCGTCGATGGGCACGTCCTTTTCGGGGAGGAGCACCTCTTCGCAGCCGCCCGACAGGGCGACCTGCATGGCCAGCCAGCCGCAGTTGCGGCCCATGACCTCGACGACGAAGATGCGCTCGAGCGACGTGGCCGTGTCGCGGATCTTGTCCAGAGCGTCCAGGGCGACGTTGAGAGCGGTGTCGGTGCCGATGGCCAGGCGCACGCCCGGCACGTCGTTGTCGATGGTCGCCGGGATGCCGACGACGGGGAAGCCGTGGACCTGCGACAGGACCCGGGCGCCGGCCAGGGAGCCGTTGCCGCCGATGACGATGAGCCCGTCGATCCGCCGCTCCCGCAGGCGGGCCAGGCCCAGGCGCTGGCTTTCCTCCCGGCAGAAGTCCTCGGCCCGGGCGGTCTTGAGGATGGTCCCGCCGAGGCCGATGATGTTGGAGACCGAGCGGCGGTCGAGCGGCACGAAATCGCCGCTCATCAGGCCGGCGTAGCCGCGCATGACGCCCTCGACCTCCAGGCCGGCGGCCACGGCCGTGCGCACCACGGCCCGGATAGCGGCGTTGACGCCGCCGCAGTCCCTGGTCAGAAGGGCGATCCTCTTCATGGTCGTGGGCCGTGATTATATCAAAAAACCGGCCCTCCCGCCGCCCCGTATGATAGAATATCGGTATTAAGGAGAGTGACCGCAATGGCCATGAAGAAACCTTTTGCCTTCGGCTGCCTCATCGTCGTCCTCCTGATCGTCCTGGGGGGCGTCTTCTACGTCACCGGCATCTACAACTCGCTCGTCGGCCTCGACCAGAAGGTCCAGTCCCAGTGGGCCCAGGTCGAGAACACCTACCAGCGCCGGGCCGATCTCATCCCCAACCTGGTCGAGACGGTCAAGGGCGCGGCCGCCTTCGAGAAGGACACCTATACGGCCGTGACCGAGGCCCGGGCCAAGGTCGGCCAGACGCAGGTCAACGCCGGCCAGCTGACCCCGGACGCCTTCGCCAAGTTCCAGGCCGCCCAGGACGGGCTGTCCTCGGCCCTGTCGCGGCTGCTCGTCGTCGTCGAGAAGTACCCCGACCTCAAGGCCACCGAGAACTTCAAGGAGCTCCAGGCCCAGCTCGAGGGCACGGAGAACCGGATCACCGTCGAACGCCAGCGCTTCAACGAGGCCGCCCAGGCCTTCAACACCAGGCGCAACCGCTTCCCGGCGGTCCTGGTGGCCAACCTGTTCGGCGCCAAGTTCGCCGAGAAGCCCTACTTCAAGGCCCAGGCGGGCGCCGAGACAGCGCCCAAGGTCAAGTTCTAAGCGGCCCGGCTCGCCGAGACTGACGATCCGATCGTGAGAACCCGACGCCTTCGCCGGCCGTTCGCCGTCCTGGCCCTGGCGCTCGCCCTGGCCGGGACGCCGGCGGTCACATCCGCCGCGGCGGCCGGCGGCCAAACCCGGGCCGGCATCCCGCCGGCCCCCGGCCGCTGGGCCACGGACCAGGCCGGGTTCCTGTCGCCGCAGACCGTCGAGGCCCTGGACTCGCGCCTGGAGGATTACGAGCGCCGGACCGGCCACCAGCTGCTCGTCTGGATCGGCCGCACGATCGGGGACAACGAGGTCCTCGAGGACTGGGCGGTCCGGACGTTCGAGGCCTGGCAGGTCGGACGCAAAGGCCTCGATGACGGGCTGGTCCTGTTCATCCTGGCCGAGGACCGCAAGGTCCGCATCGAGGTCGGCTACGGGCTCGAGGACAAGGTGCCCGACGCCTATGCCTACCGGGTCATCGCCAACATCCTGGCCCCCGGCATCCGGGCCGGCCGGCCGGACGAGGCCGTCGAAGCGGCCGTCACGGCGCTCATCGGCTATATCGGCGGCGACGCCAACGCCGCCGGCGGGGAGCCGCGCGCCCGCGCGGGCTCGAAGGCCAAGAGCATCTTCGGCCTTATCATCTTCGTCATCCTGGCCTTCCTCTTCATCACCAACCCGTCGTTGGCCATCTGGCTGCTCATGAGCTTCCTCGGCGGCGGCGGGGGAGGCCGCGGCGGCGGTGGCGGCGGCTGGGGGGGCGGAGGCGGCTTCAGCGGCGGCGGCGGCCGCTCGGGCGGCGGCGGCGCCTCCGGCGGCTGGTAGGCGGGGAGAGAGCGGGGGAGAACCGACCATGACCGTGAACAGCCGGCGCAAGCTCATGAAAACGATCGACGCCGAACGGGTCAAGGCGGCCATCGCCGCGGCCGAGCTCCGGACCTCGGGCGAGATCCGGGTTTCCGTGGCCCGGTTCTTCTGGGGCTCCGTCCGCCGCGCGGCCGAGCGGGCCTTCGCCCGTCTGGGCATGGCCGCCACCAAGGACCGCAACGGCATCATGTTCTTCATCGTCCCGGCCCGCAAGAAGTTCGTCGTCCTCGGCGACGAGGGCATCCACGCCAGGGTCGGCCAGGAGTTCTGGGACAGCCTGGCCCGGCTGATGTCGGAGCGCTTCCGGAAGGGCGAGTTCACCGAGGGCCTGGTCGAGGCCATCGGCGAGGCCGGCCGCCAGCTGGCCGCCCATTTCCCCTATGACGCCGCCGTCGACGTCAACGAGCTCGCCGACGACGTCGATTTCGGCGGCCGCTGACCGTCGCCGTTTCCGTTCCCGCCCCGAATTGTGGTATAAGCGGGTCGTGTGATCCCCGGGGAGGGAAAATGAAAAAAGCCATGCTGATGATCATGCTGTCCGTTTGTGTCCTGGGTGTCCTGGCCTTCGCTGCCTGCCGGAAGGAAGAGGCCCGGCTGGCCTATCCGTCCACGAAGACGGTCGATCAGATCGACGACTACTTCGGCACCAAGGTGGCCGATCCCTATCGCTGGCTCGAGGACGACAACGCCGAGGAGGTCAAGGCCTGGGTCCAGGCCCAGAACGCGGTGACCTTCGGCTACCTCGAGAAGATCCCGTTCCGGCCCAAGATCAAGGCCCGGCTGACCGAGATCTTCAACTACCCGCGCTACTCGTCGCCGTTCCGGGTCGGCGAGTACTACTTCTTCACCAAGAACGACGGGCTGCAGAACCAGTCGGTCTATTACTTCCAGAAAGGCCTGGACGGGGCGCCGGAGGTCTTCCTCGACCCCAACGCCCTTTCGCCCGACGGCACGGTCCGCGTCGGCATCCTGGGGGCGTCGCTGGACGACAAGCACCTGGCCATCAGCCGAGGCGAGGCCGGCTCCGACTGGTCCGAGATCCGGGTCATGGATATCGCCACCCGGCAGGAGCTGCCGGACCGGATCCTCTGGAACAAGTTCTCCGGGGCGGCCTGGCACGGCGACGGGTTCTACTACAGCGGGTACGACAAGCCGGCGCCCGGCCAGGAGCTGAAGGCCAAGAACGAGTTCCAGAAGGTCTTCTACCACAAGCTCGGCGATCCCCAGGAGAAGGACGTCCTGGTCTGGGAGGACAAGGCCCACCCGCTGCGCTATGTCAACGCCGGGACGACCGAGGACGAGAAGTGGCTCTTCCTCATCCTGTCGGAGGGCACCAGCGGCTCCGAGGTCTGGGTCCGCGACCTGGCCCGGAAGGACGCGCCGCTGACGCTGCTGGTCAAGGGTTTCGAATTCGACAGCTTTCCCGTCGAGACCGTGGACGGCCGGGTCCTCGTCTACACCAACGAGGACGCGCCGAACTTCCGGGTCGTGTCCGTCGACCCGGCCAGCCCGGCCAAGGAGAACTGGCTGACGGTCATCCCCGAGAAGCCCGAGGTCCTGAGCGGGGCGGGGACGGCCGGCGGCTACCTCTTCTGCAACTACCTCAAGGACGCCAACACCAAGATCTTCCAGCACAAGCTCGACGGCGCGCTCGTCCGCGAGATCGAGCTGCCGGCGCTGGGCACGGCCGGCGGCTTCGGCGGCAAGCGCGACGAGAAGGTCCTCTTCTATGGCTTCACCTCGTTCACCTATCCGCCGACGATCTACAAGTTCGACCCGGCCAGCGGCGCCTCGGAGGTCTTCCGCAGGAGCGAGGTCAAGTTCGATCCCTCGGCCTACGAGACCAAGCAGGTTTTCTATGCCGGCAAGGACGGGACGAAGGTCCCGATGTTCCTCGTTTACAAGAAGGGCCTGAAGCTCGACGGCCGGAACCCGGCCTTCCTCTATGCCTACGGCGGCTTCAACATCAGCCTGACGCCGAGCTTCAGCGTCTCCAACATCATCCTGCTGGAGAACGGCGGGATCTACGCCATGGCCAACCTGCGCGGCGGCGGCGAATACGGCGAGGCCTGGCACAAGGCCGGCATGCTCGACAAGAAGCAGAACGTCTTCGACGATTTCATCGCGGCGGCCGAGTACCTGGTCCGGGAGAAGTACACCAGCCGGGACCGGCTGGCCATCGCCGGCGGCTCGAACGGCGGGCTGCTCGTCGGGGCGGTCATGGCCCAGCGGCCGGAGCTCTTCGGCGTCGCCTTCCCGGCGGTCGGGGTCATGGACATGCTCCGCTTCCACAAGTTCACGGTCGGCTGGGGCTGGTCCGTCGAGTACGGCTCGAGCGACAGCGAGAAGCAGTTCCCGTACCTCTACGCCTACTCGCCGCTGCACAACCTCAAGCCGGGCGTCTGCTACCCGGCCACGATGGTGACGACGGCCGACCACGACGACCGGGTCGTGCCGGCGCACTCGTTCAAGTTCGCGGCGACGCTGCAGGCCGACCAGGCCTGCGCCAAGCCGGTCGTGATCCGCATCGAGACGCGGTCGGGCCACGGCTCGAGCAACCTGAGCAAGGCCATCGAGGACCTGACCGACCAGTGGTCCTTCATGTTCTACAACATGGGGATCACGCCGGGCTATAAGTAGGGAGGGGTCAAACCCGCGAGACGGGGGACACGATCCCATTTCAGGAGAAATGGGTCATGTCCCCGCCGTCTCGTTATTTCTCCGCCTGGGCTTTTTCCAGCAGGCCGCGGTAGCGGTCCATCAACTCCTTGTTGAGGTCGTTGGGCGGGATGGCGTCGGCCGGCAGGAACGGCTTGTAGGGATGCGCCTTGGCGTAGTCCTCGAACTCCTGCCGCAGCTTGGCCAGCTCCTCCGGCCCGGTCAGCAGGTCGATGACCGAGGCGGCGATGGCCTTGGCCCCGGCGTTCAGGCCCTTCCAGGCCGTCGAGCCGTGCCAGCCGGCGACGTTGGACCAGTGATGGCCGATGGCCCCCGGCACCCCGCCGGGGAAGGTGATGGTGGCCGTGGGCGCGATGAGCGTGACGTCGCCGACGTCGGACGAGCCGCCGCCGACGAACTCGCGGCCGGTCACCGGCGCCTCCAGCTTGTCCACTTTGAGCGGCAGGCCCGTTTCCTTGGCCCCGATCTCCTTCTGCAGGGCCTTGGCGAAGGCCTGCTCCTCGTCGCTCCAGGCCGGCATGCCGACAAGCTCGATGTTCCTCTGGAAGAGCTCGGCCGCGGCCTTGTTGGCGTGGCGCTGGTGGATGGCGCTGACGACCCGCATCGAGTCGATCTCGGCGCCGCTGGCCAGGGCCCCGGCCTTGGCGCAGTCGACGACCCGCTTGTACATGTCCTCGAGCCTCTCGTCGGTGTTGCGGACGTAGTACCAGACGCTGGCCCGGTCGGGGACGACGTTCGGCGCCTGGCCGCCGTCGAGGATGACGTAGTGCAGTCGCTCGGTCAGCGGCAGGTGCTCGCGCAGGTAGTTAGCGGCGACGTTCATGATCTCGACGGCGTCCAGGGCGCTGCGCCCGACCCAGGGGGCGCCGGCGGCGTGGGCCGTCTTGCCCTTGAAGGTGAAGATGGTCGAGAACAGGGCGTTGCCGTCGATGCCGTACCCGGTGCCGAAGCCGCTCGAGCTGTGGTTGTCGATGACGGCGTCGACGCCCTCGAACAGCCCGGCCCGGATCATGTACGGCCGGCTGGCCACGATCTCCTCGGCCGGCGAGCCGAAGACCTTGATCGTGCCCTTGAGCCCTCGGGCTGCCATGACCTCCTTCACGGCGATGGCCGCCGCGGCCGCCGCCGCGCCCATGGCGTTGTGGCCGCAGCCGTGGCCGGGCGCGCCCTCGACGACCGGGCTCTTCTTCGGGACGAGGGCCTGCTGCGAGAGCCCCGGCAGGGCGTCGAACTCGCCGAGGAGGCCGATGACGGGCCGGCCCGAGCCGTACGAGGCCACGAAGCAGGTCGGCATCCCGGCCAGGCCGCGCTCGACCGTGAAGCCGGCCGCCTCGAGCGTGTCGGCCAGGAGCTTGGCCGAGTCGAACTCCTGCAGGCCGAGCTCGGCGTACCGCCAGATGGCGTCCGAGATGCGGCCGAACTTCTCGACCGCCTCGGGCCGGGCCAGCCAGTCGAGGACGGCCTGCTTCTCCTTGGCGATCCTGGGCTTGGCGGGCGCGCCGCTGGCCGGGCCGGCGGCCAGGCCGAGGATGAGGAGCGCCGCCAGGAATGACGCAGTATGCCGGTTTCTCATGGCTGCCCCCTATCTCCTGAACTTGTCCAGGAGCTCCGTGTAGCGGTTGGAATGATCGACCTCCCGGCCGTCGATGTAGACCTTCCGGATGTTGGTCCGCATCTCCAGGATGTCGTCGTCGGCCAGGACGATGTTGGCCGCTTTGCCTTTCTCCAGGCTGCCCATCGTCGCCGCGATGCCCAGGATCTCGGCAGGGTTGATGGTCACGGCCCTCAAGGCCTCGGCCCGGTCCAGACCGAAGGCGGCCGCCTTGGCGGCGTGGTAGGGCAGGTCCTTGGCCAGGCTGGCGCTCGACGACGAAAAGGCGATCTTGACCCCGGCCGCGGCCAGGATCCCGGGATTGCGGTACAGGGCGTCGTAGCCGTCCTCCCAGACGGGCGGCAGGTCGTAGAGCGAGCCCAGGATAACGGGGATCCCAGCCTTGGCGATCTCGCCGGCGGCCTTGAAGCCCTGTTCGGCGCCGTAGAAGACGGCCTTGATGTTCTCGTCGCGAACGAAGGCGATGGCCGCCCGGATGTCCCGTTCGCCGTGGACGGCGATCATGGCCGGCATCCTGCCCTTGAGCAGCGGCAGGATGGCCTCGAAGGTCTCGTTGAACTCGGGCAGGGCCAGCAGCCCGTTCCCGGCGGCGGCGTCCCGGCGCTTCTCGTAGGCCCGGGCCTCCCCGAAGATCCGCCGCAGCTCCTTCAGGAGCGCGGGGCCGTCGGCCGGAGGCGGGCCGCTCCGCCGCCCGGCGAACGCGCCCCTGGCGGCGCGCAGCCCCGGCAGCTCGATCTGCATGGCCGCGGCCGGCTCGACGACCATCTGGCGATGGGTCCAGCCGTCCAGCCGCAGCAGGCAGCTCACGCCGGCGATGAGCCCGCCCGACGGGGCCGCGACGGCGGCCGTGATGCCGTTGGACCGGGCGATGGGGATGTGCATCGAGTCGTAGCGGACGGCCTCGATCGCCCGGACCTGCGGGTTGATCCGGCCGGTCTCCTGGTTGTCCACCGTGGCCGCGACGCCGCTGATCTCGACCAGGCCGAGGGACGAACAGCCGTCGATCATCCCGGGGTAGGCCCGCAGGCCCGCCGCGTCGACGACCTCGGCCCCGGCGGGCACGGCGGCTTCGGCCCCGACCGCCTCGATGCGCCCGTTGCGGACAACGATCGTGCCTTTCGAGATCTCCGGCCCGACGACAGGCACGATCCGGGCGTTGACGATGGCCAGGACCTTGTCGGGCGCGGCCTGGGCCGGGGCCGGCCCCGGCTCCCGGGCCGCGAGGAGCGGACCGGCCGCGACGGCGATGACGAAGACGGCGATGGCGGCGGCGATGACGGTCCGGCGGATCATTGGAGGCCTCCCACTTCACGGGCTGCTGCGGCCGCCGGGGCCGCCGCTTCCCGCTCCCGGGCCAGGGCTTCCCGGTCGAAATAGACCCGGCCCTCGATGATGGTCATGTCGCAGCGGGCGTAGGCGCTCAGGGGGTGCCCGGAAAAGATCGCGACATCGCACTGCTTGCCGACCTCGAGGCTGCCGACGATCCGGTCGACGCCCAGCTGGATGGCCGGGTTGATGGTCACCAGCCTCAAGGCCTCGTCCTCGGACAGGCCGCCGTACTTCATGGTCTTGGCGGCGTCGTTGAAGAGCCGGCGGATGCGCTCGCCGCTGTCGGAGTTGATCGAGACCAGGACGCCCTTCCTGGCGCAGTAGCCGGCCATCTCGGCGATGCCTTCGGCGGCCTCCATCTTGTAGGCCCAGTTGTCGGCGAAGCCGGAGATGCCGATCCCGGCGGCCGCGATCTCGCCGGCGATCTTGTAGCCCTCCCAGCAGTGCTCGAAGCACTGGATCTTGAACCCGAATTCCCTGGCCAGCCCCATGAACTCGAGCGTCTCGGTGGCCTGGTAGCTGTGGCAGCGGGCCACCCGCTCGCCGCGGAGCATCTCGGCCAGGACCTCCAGGCGCAGGTCCTTTTTCGGCGGGACGAGCGTCCGCGGCGGGTTCTTGGCCGCCGCCGCCTTTTTATACCGGTCCCACCGGGCCATGTAGTTCCGGGCCTTCTCCAGCTCGCGCCGGATGACGGCGTTGGCGCCCATGCGGGTGGCCGGATAGCGCCGCTCCCGGCCCGCCGCGACGGTCCGGTTGGCCTGCTTGACGTTCTCGCCCAGGGCGAACTTGAGCGTCGGCAGCGCCTCGGCGACCACGAGCTCCTCGGACGGACGGCCCCATTTCATCTTGAGGACGACGTTCGGCCCGCCGATGGGGTTGGCGCTGCCGTGCATCGTGTGGACCATGGTGACGCCGCCGCTCAGGGCCGTCAGGATGGAGGCGTCGTCGGCGTTGACGACCGCGCCGACGTCGGCTTCGGGGGTGATGGCCTCGGACCCTTCGTTCGTGCCGGCCACGGCGATGTGGGTGTGCGAGTCGATCAGGCCGGGGACGACGAACCGGCCGGCCGCGTCGACGGCGCGGACGCCGGGCGGGGCGGCCAGGTCCGGGCCGATCGCCTTGATGACGCCGCCGAGGACGAGGATGTCGCCCCTGGCGATCACGCCCTTGGTCACGGTCAGGATGGTGCCGTTCCGGATCAGGATGTCGCCGCCGTCGGCCGCGGCCGGCCGGGGCCCGAAGGCGACGACGAAACCGGCCAGGGCCAGTATTGCGGCGGCGCGGGGGAGGGGGAGGGCGAGGTTCTTCACTTGGAGGCCTCCTCGGTTTCGTAATCGAACCGGACCCCGTCCACGAAGACCCGGACGACGCGCACCTTCTCGTCGAAGAGGCCGCCCCGGACCAGGACGACGTTGGCGATCTTGCCCGGCTCGAGCGTGCCCAGGGCCTGGTCGAGGCCGAGGAAGCGGGCCGGCTGGATGGTCAGGGCCCGTAGGGCGGCTTCTTCCGCGAGGCCCGCCCCGATCGCGGCGCGGACGGCCTTGAGGACGGCCGTCCCGTCGGCGTTCGCGCCCGAGACGAGGGCGAAGGGGAGGCCGGCCTTGGCCAGCTCGGCGGCGTTGGCGGGATAGATCGCGGACTCGGCTTTTTTCCGCAGCTCCTCGCCCTGCGTCGTGTACCGGCTCGCCGCCGGCGGCCGGAAATCGAGCCCGACGAGGAGCGGCACGGGCGCTTTCCCGAGGACGTCGGCGGCGCGCCAGGCCTCGTTGGCCCCGGCCAGCAGGGCATTGAGCTTGAACTCGGCGATGATCTTCAGGGCCCGCTTGATGTCCTCGACGTTGTTGCACTGGAAGACGACGGGCCGGCGGTCGCGGACGAAGGGGACCAGGGCCTCGAGCCTGGGGTCGTAGGCCGGCCTTTTCAGCCCGGCGGCGCCCTTGGCGTACTGGGCCTGCCGGGCGGCGTAGTACTCGGCGTCGATGAAGCTCTGGCGGATGTGGGCGATCGTACCCATGAGGCTCGACGGGTAGGCGCCCCGCTCGGTCGTGAAGTTGACGTGCAGGGCCGCCCCGTTGCGGATGACCATCGGCAGCAGCGCCTCGCCGTTGAGGTCGAGGATGACGCTCTGGCCCTCGAAGATGCCCCGCTCCGGGGCGACGAGGGCGGTCGTGAAGCCGGCCCGATGGAAGCTCTCGACGGCGGCCCTGGACGGCTTGAGCTGGTCGAGGACGAAGAGCCCCGGTCCCGGCGGGAACGTGTCCTCCCGGGTCCCCTGGGCGGCCGCCGGCGGCGGGCCCTCGAAGGGGATCTCCGGGCCCGCGCTCCGGGCCGGGCGCTCCAGGAACAGGCTCGAGAAGGCCGTGATCAGGCCCGGATAGGCCTGGAGCCCTTCGGCCTCGATGATCTCGGCGTCATCCGGGATGCGGACCTTCCCGGCGGGGCCGAGCGATTCGATCAGGCCGTCGCGGATGACGATCACGCCCTTCTCGATCGCCGGGCCGGCGACCGGAACGATGCGGCAGCCGCGGATGGCGTAGGTCGGGCCGACGTCGGCCGCGGGCGCGGGCGCGGCGGCGTCGAGGGCCAGCGCGGCCAGAACGACGATGACGGCGGGGGAGACACGCGGCTTGGGCCGGGCGACGATACTGATCCTCATGGGAGCCACCTCCGAAGGAAGGGGTATACATCAATCCCGTCGAGGCGGTCAACAATCCGCGGACGGAAATGGCCCCGGGGCCGGCGGCGGCTTGCCGGTCCACCCCCTATGTGCTATAAAATACGCATGGTTAGAGTGCGCTTTGCCCCCAGCCCGACGGGTTTTCTGCATATCGGCAGCGCCCGGACGGCCATCTTCAACTGGCTCTACGCCCGCCATGCCGGCGGCAAGTTCCTGTTGCGCATCGAGGATACCGACCTCAAGCGCTCCGAGTCGCGCTTCCTCGACGAGATCCTCGAGGACCTGCGCTGGCTCGGCCTGGACTGGGACGAGGAGCCCCTCTTCCAGAGCCGGCGCTTCGACGTCTACCGGGCCAAGGCCGAGGAGCTGGTCGCCGCCGGCCGGGCCTACAAGGACGGCGCGGCCGTCCTCTTCAAGGTCGAGCCCGGCCGGACCATCGCCTACGACGACCTCGTCCACGGCCGCATCTCGGTCGAGTCCGAGACCATCAAGGACCAGGTCATCATCAAGTCCGATGGTTCGCCGACCTACAACTTCTGCTGCGTCATCGACGACGCCCACCTGGGCATCACCCACATCCTCCGCGGCGACGACCACATCAGCAACACGCCCAAGCAGATCATCTTCTACGAGGCCTTCGGCCTGACCCCGCCCCGCTTCGGCCACATGCCGCTCATCCTGGGCACCGACGGGGCCAAGCTCTCCAAGCGCCACGGCGGCGTCTCGGTCGAGGAGTACAAGCGCGAGGGCTTCCTGCCCGAGGCCCTGGCCAACTACCTCATCTGCCTGGGCTGGACGCCCCCGGAGGGCCGCGAGATCATGCCCCCGGCCGAGGCCGTCAAGCTCTTCGAGATCGAGGAGATGAACGACGTCCAGGCCAAGTTCGACATCCAGAAGCTGCGCTGGCTCAACGCCGAGTACATAATGAAGTCCGCCAACGAGCGCCTCGTCCCGCTGGTCAAGCCCTACCTCGAGGCCGCCGGCCTGCCGGCCGCCGGCGTCAAGGACGCCTACCTGGGCAGGGTCCTCGACCTCTACAAGGTCCGCCTGAAGACCCTGAGCGAGTTCCCGGCCCAGACCGACTGCTTCTTCCGCGAGGACTTCGCCGTCGACGAGGAGGGACGCAAGCACCTGGACTCGCCCGAGAGCCGGGTGTACCTCGCCGCCCTGGCCGACCGCCTGGCCGGCCTGACCGATTTCTCGCATGCCGCCATCGAGGACGTTTTCCGCCGCTTCGCCGAGGAGCGCGGCCTGGCCAAGGTCGGCCCGATCGTCCACCCGGCCCGCATGGCCGTCAGCGGCAAGACCAAGGGCGCCGGCCTGTTCGAGATGATGGAAGTCCTCGGCCGCGAGCGCGTCGTCGCCCGCATGAGGAGAGCCGCTAATGCCTGACGAGACCCCCAAGCCCGCCCCGGCCGCCAAGCCCAGGACCAACTTCGTCCGCGATATCGTCGACGAGCACCTGCGGAACGGCCGCTTCGCCGCCGTCCACACGCGCTTCCCGCCGGAGCCCAACGGCTACCTCCACATCGGCCACGCCAAGTCCATCCACCTGAACTTCGGCCTGGCCCGCGACTACAAGGGCCTCTGCAACCTGCGCATGGACGACACCAACCCCGAGACCGAGGACATGGAGTACGTCGAATCCATCAAGGAGGACGTCCGCTGGCTCGGCTTCGATTGGCAGGACCGCGAGTACTACGCCTCCGACTACTACGAGCGGCTCTACCAGTGGGCCGTCGAGCTCATCCGCAAGGGCGTCGCCTATGTCTGCGACCTGACCGTGGACCAGGTCCGCGAGTACCGCGGCACGGTCACCCGGGCCGGCGTCCCGTCGCCCTACCGCGACCGCGGCGTCGCCGAGAACCTGGACCTCTTCGCCCGCATGCGCGCCGGCGAGTTCCCCGACGGCTCCCGCACCCTGCGGGCCAAGATCGACATGGCCTCGCCCAACATGCTCCTGCGCGATCCGCTCATGTACCGCATCCGCCGCGAGCACCACTACCGCACCGGCGACGGCTGGTGCATCTACCCGACCTACGACTGGGCCCACGGCCAGAGCGACTCCATCGAGGGCATCACCCATTCCATCTGCACCCTGGAGTTCGAGGTCCATCGGCCCCTCTACGACTGGTTCCTTGACCAGCTCGGCGTTCACCATCCCCAGCAGATCGAGTTCGCCCGGCTGAACCTGAGCCACACCGTCCTGTCCAAGCGCCGCCTGCTCGAGCTCGTCGAGTCGCGCCTGGTCAGCGGCTGGGACGACCCGCGCATGCCGACCATCTCCGGCTTCCGCCGCCGCGGCGTCACGCCCGAGGCCATCGCCGCGTTCTGCGAGACGATCGGCGTGGCCAAGGACAACAGCATCGTCGACCTGCCGCTCCTGGAGATGTGCGCCCGCGAGCACCTGAACCGGACCGTCCCCCGGGCCATGGCCGTCCTGCGGCCGCTCAAGGTCGTCCTGACGAACTACCCCGAGGACCGGGTCGAGGAATTCGAGGCCGTCAACAACCCCGAGGACCCGGCCGCCGGCACGCGCCGCGTCCCCTTCTCGCGCGAGCTCTGGATCGAGCGCGACGACTTCATGGAGAACCCGCCCTCGAAGTTCTTCCGCCTCTCGCCGGGCAAGGAGGTCCGCCTCCGCTACGCCTACTTCATCCGCTGCCAGGAGGCCATCAAGGACGCCGCCGGCAACGTCGTCGAGCTCCGCTGCACCTACGACCCGGCCACCCGCGGCGGCGACAATCCCCCGGACGGCCGCAAGGTCAAGGCCACGCTCCACTGGGTCTCGGCCCGCCACGCCGTCGACGCCGAGGTCCGGCTCTACGATACGCTGTTCACCGTCCGCGACCCGGCCTCGGTCCCCGAGGGCGTGGACTGGAAGGCCACGCTCAACCCCAAGTCCCTCGAGGTCGTCCGGGGCGCCAAGCTCGAGCCCGGCCTGGCCGAGGCCCGGCCCGAGAGCCGCTGGCAGTTCGAGCGCCTGGGCTATTTCTGCGCCGACCGGCGCGACTCCAGGCCCGGGGCCCCGGTCTTCAACCGGACGGTGACCCTGCGCGACGAGTGGGCCCGGCTGGTCAAGGCCGGCCGGGAAGCCGCCTGAGCCGGCCGCGGCCGCGGGAGCGCGCTCGGACCGGCGACAGGCGAGGGAGCTCTGAGGCGATGACGGACATCCTCCACGGCCCGACGCTCCTGACCGAAGGCGACATCTACCTCTTCAAAGAGGGCACCCACTTCAAGCTCTACGACAAGCTCGGCGCCCACCCCCTGGTTGTGGACGGCCGCGACGGCACCTTCTTCGCCGTCTGGGCCCCCAACGCCGAACGCGTCTCGGTCATCGGCGATTTCAACGGCTGGGACCCGTCCGCCGCGCCCCTGGCCGGCCGCTGGGACGGCTCCGGCATCTGGGAGGGCTTCATCCCCGGCGTCGGCAAGGGCGCCCTCTACAAGTATTCCGTCGTCCCGAAGAACGGCGGCCCGCCGGCCGAGAAGACCGACCCCCTGGGCTTCTTCTCCGAGGCCCCGCCCCGCTCCGCGTCCATCGTCTGGGACCTCGACTACGGCTGGTCGGACCAGGAGTGGATGGCCCGCCGGGCCGGGGCCAACGCCCTGGACGCCGCCATCTCCATCTACGAGGTCCATCTCGGCTCCTGGCGCCGCGTCCCCGAGGAGGGCAACCGCTTCCTGACCTACCGCGAGCTGGCCCCGCGCCTGGCCGACTACGTCCAGGACATGGGCTTCACCCACGTCGAGATCATGCCCATCATGGAGCATCCCTTCTACGGCTCCTGGGGCTACCAGACGATCGGCTACTTCGCCCCGACCTCCCGCTACGGCGCGCCGCAGGACTTCATGCATCTGGTGGACGTGCTCCATTCCCGCGGCATCGGCGTCATCCTGGACTGGGTGCCCTCGCACTTCGCCACCGACGGCCACGGGCTGGCCCGCTTCGACGGCACCGCCCTCTACGAGCACCAGGACCCGCGCAAGGGCTTCCATCCCGACTGGAAGAGCGCCATCTTCAACTACGGCCGCAACGAGGTCCGCGAGTTCCTGACGAGCAGCGCCCTGTTCTGGCTCGACCGCTACCACATCGACGGCCTGCGCATCGACGCCGTGGCCTCGATGCTCTACCTCGACTACTCCCGGAAAGCGGGGGAGTGGATCCCCAACCGCTACGGCGGCCGCGAGAACCTGGAGGCCCTGAGCTTCATCAAGAGCCTCAACGAGGCCGCCTACGGCGCCTTCCCCGGCATCCAGACGGTGGCCGAGGAGTCCACGGCCTGGCCCATGGTCACCCGCCCGGTCGACATGGGCGGCCTGGGCTTCGGCCTCAAGTGGAAGATGGGCTGGATGCACGACATGCTGGGCTACTTCTCCAAGGACCCCCTCTTCCGCAAGTACGGCCACAAGGACCTGACCTTCAGCATGTGGTACGCCTACACCGAGAACTTCGTCCTGCCCCTGTCGCACGACGAGGCCGTCCATGGCAAGGGCTCGCTCGTCGGCAAGATGCCCGGTCCGGAAGAGCAGAAGTACGCCAACCTCAGGGCCCTCTACGGCTACATGTACACCCATCCCGGCAAGAAGCTGCTGTTCATGGGCGGCGAGTTCGCCCAGTGGAAGGAGTGGGCCCACGACGAAAGCCTGGAGTGGCACGCCCTCGACTACGAGCCCCACCGCCACGTCCAGCGCTGGGTCAGGGATCTCAATGATCTCTACCGCCGCGAGCCGGCCCTGCACCAGCTTGACGTCGAGCCGGCCGGCTTCGAGTGGGTGGACTTCAAGGACGCCGACCACAGCGTCGTCAGCTATCTGCGCAAGGGCCGGTCGGCCGCGGACGTCCTCCTGGTCGTCTGCAACTTCACGCCCGTCGCCCACCGCGGCTACCGCGTCGGCGTGCCCTCCGACGGCACCTGGCGCGAGGTCCTCAACAGCGACGCCGTCGACTACGGCGGCACGGGCCTGGGCAACCTCGGCGCCGTCGAGGCCGACCGCAAGCCGGCCCACGGCCGGCCCTGCTCCCTGCGCCTGACCCTGCCGCCGCTCGGCATCCTCGTCTTCAAGAGGGCCGGGACATGAACCGCTTCGTCTGCATCCACGGCCACTTCTACCAGCCGCCCCGCGAGAACGCCTGGCTCGAGGAGATCGAGGTCCAGGACTCGGCCGCGCCCTACCACGACTGGAACGAGCGCGTCTCGGCCGAGTGCTACGCCCCCAACACGGCCTCGCGCATCCTCGACGACAAGGACCGCATCGTCGACATCGTCAACAACTTCGCCTCGATCAGCTTCGACGCCGGCCCGACGCTCCTCTCCTGGTTGGAAAGGGCCCAGCCCGGGGTCTACCGGGCCATCCTCGAGGCCGACGAGAGGTCCCGGGCCCGCTTCCGCGGCCACGGCACGGCCCTGGCCCAGGCCTATAACCACATGATCATGCCCCTGGCCACCGGCCGGGACAAGCGGACCCAGGTCCTGTGGGGCATCCGCGACTTCGAGCGGCGCTTCGGCCGCCGGCCCGAGGGGATGTGGCTGCCCGAGACGGCCGTGGACCTCGAATCGCTCGACATCATGGCCGGCGAAGGCCTCCGGTTCACGATCCTGGCGCCGCGCCAGGCCGCGGCCGTCCGGCCGCTCGCGCCCGGCGGCGGCGGGCCGGCCGGCGACTGGCTCGACGTCCGCGGCGACCGCGTCGACCCGAAGAAGCCCTACCTCTGCCGCCTGCCCTCGGGCCGGACGATCGCCCTCTTCTTCTACGACGGCTCGATCGCCCACGACGTGGCCTTCGCCAACCTGCTCCGCAACGGCGGGGACTTCGCCCGCCGCCTGGCCGGCGGCTTCTCGGCCGGATCCCCGGCCCGCCCCGAGCTCATCCACGCGGCCACCGACGGCGAGACCTACGGCCACCACCACCGCTTCGGCGACATGGCCCTGGCCTTCGCCCTGCGCAGCATCGAGCGGAACCGCCTGGCCGAGGTCACGGTCTATGCCGACTTCCTGGAGCGCTTCCCGCCGGCCGACGAGGTCCGGATCGTCGAGAACACCTCCTGGAGCTGCGCCCACGGCGTCGAGCGCTGGCGCTCCGACTGCGGCTGCAGCACCGGCGGCCACCCCGGCTGGAACCAGAAATGGCGGGCGCCGCTGCGCCGGGCCATGGACTGGCTCGGCGGCAAGGCCGCCGCGGCCTTCGTTCCGGGCCTCGGCGCCTACGCCGCCGACCCCTGGGCCGTCCGCGACGACTATATCTCGGTCGTCCTCGACCGCTCGCCCGAGTCGGTCGAGGCCTTCCTGGCCCGCCACGTCCCGCGGCCGCTCGGGCCCGAGGACAAGGTCCGGGTCCTCAAGCTCCTGGAGATGGAGCGCCAGGCCATGCTCATCTTCACCAGCGACGCCTGGTTCTTCGACGACGTCTCCAACGTCGAGACCGTCCAGGGGCTCCAGTACGCTGCCCGGACGATGCAGCTCCTGCGCGACGTCTCCGGCGAGGACCTGGAGCCGGACTTCCTGGCCGTCCTGTCCGAGGCCCGGAGCAACGTGCCCCGGCACAAGAACGGCGCCGTCGTCTACGACAAGCTTGTCCGGCCGGCCGTCGTCGACTTCTTCCGGCTGGTCGCCCACTACGCCATGTCCACGCTCTTCGAGAGCGATCCCCGGGCGATCGACCTCGGCCTCTACCGCGCCGTCCCGGAGGACGGCCAGAGGACCGAGGCAGGCGAGCGGACGCTGTCCCTGGGGCTCGTCCACCTGCGCTCCCATGTCACCTGGGAGGAGCGGACGATCGAGTATGCCGTCCTCCATCTCGGCGACCAGAATATCACCGCGGGGGTCCGCGACCACGCCGGCGACGCCGCCTACCGGGCCATGGGCCGGACGATCGGCCTGGCCTTCGCCCGGAGCGACATGGCCGCCGTCGTCCGCCTGATCGACCGGGAGTTCGGCTCCCGCACCTACACCCTCTGGCACCTTTTCGCCGAGCAGAAGCGCCGCATCATGGCCCGGATCCTGGAGGCCAAGCTCCGCGACCTGGAGGCCGATTTCCGGCACATCTTCGAGGGCAACTACGCCGTCATGAAGGCCGTGCGGGAGATGGCCGCGCCGCTGCCGGAGGCGCTGCGCACGCCGGCCCTGTTCGTCCTCAACACCGATCTCCGCCGCCTGATGGAGGGGCCGGGCCTGGACCTCGGGGAGCTGCGTCGGCTGCAGAAGGAATACGCGGCCTGGGATTTCAAGCCCGACGGCGAGACCCTGGCCTACTCCGCCGGCCGGAAAGCCGGGGCCCTGATGTCGGCCTGGGCCCGGACGCCCGAGGACGCCGCGGGGCTGAGGGACATCGCCGACTTCCTGGCGCTCCTCAAGAGGATGGCCGTGGCCTTCGACCCGTGGCAGTGCCAGAACGTCTTTTTCTCGACGGGAAGGTCGGTCTACGCCCCGATGTTCGAGAGGGCGGGCCGCGGCGACCAGGCGGCCGCGGCCTGGCTCAAGAGCTTCGATTCCGTCGCGGAGCTAATCCGGGTCGACCCGTCGGTCTTCCGGCCGGCGGCCTGAACGCGTCTGCCGCCGGGCGTCCCCGCCTTATTGGATCTCGAGGGATTCCGCGGTCTGAGGCCGGGAGGAATCGGCCAGCCTGACCCGGGCCCAGATCTTGAAGCTCTTGGCGACGTCCGGGTCCATGTCGGGGCGCATTCCGCCGCCGGGTCCGCCCATGCCCCCGCCCGGGCCTCCCATGCCGCCGGGCATCCCGCCCATGCCCCCGGGCATGCCTCCGGGCATGCCTCCGCCTCCGCCCGGCGCGCCGCCGGGAGGGCCGTCGCGCCGGCCGTCCCGCGAGGCGGCGGCGGAGACGAACCCGATCCCGAGCGTGCCGCCCGGCTCGACGCCGACGGCGTAGGGATGGCCGTCGTCGGCGCGGAGGGGGATGCCGATCTCGACGGTGAACGAGCCGGCCGAGATGCCGGTCTTGACTTCCAGGCCCGCGGCGGCCGCCTCCTCGGCGGACAGTTTCTGGAGCGTCCTGCCGTTCGGCCCGAGGATCTCGACGGTGCCGCCGGGCGGTCCGGCCGGCCGGTCCTGGCCCGGTCCGGCGTTTTCGCCTTCGGGCTCGCGGCCGGGCCGGCGTTCCGGTCTACGGCCGCCCTGTTCGGGCTCACCGCCGGGCTCGCCCTCGGGCCGCTCGCCTCCGGGCCGCCCGCCCGCCGGCGGGCCTCCGGCCTGGGTCAGGCGGATGCCGAGCGTTTTCCGGCTGCCGCCCTGGGGATCGATCCAGACGGTCAGGTCGCCGATCGGCGCGCCGGATGCCCGCCCCTCGATGTCCTCGCGGGTCAGGCAGACGTAGAGGGCATCGCGGTTGTTGACGAAACCGACGAAAAGGCGGTTCTTCTCGACGTAGGACAGGGCGCCGTTCCAGTCGTCCGTTTCACCGTCGACGGTGATCGAATGCGGCGGCCCCAGGCTAGAGACGACGTAAACGCGGCCGCCGCACCCCGACAAGGCGAGGACGGCGGCCAGGAGGGGGAGGGAAAAGGTCAGGCCGGGTTGCCCCGGCCTGACAACAGGAGAAAGAAAGGAAAGGGGCCGCATCTAGGGATCACCTCAATAGACACCGGGAAAGGGTTCGACATTCCCGGGGCCGTGTTTTTTCTCGTCAGGCTTGACCGGCGGGGGAGGAGGCGTCTGGCCGGGTCCGCCGGCAGGTCCGCCGGGTCCGCCCGGTCCCATCCGGCCTGGTTCTCCAGGTCCGCCGGGACCCATCTCGCCAGGATTGCCGGGCCCGCCGGGGCCCATCGCGCCGGGGCCGCCCGGTCCGCCGGGTCCCCTGCGGTCCGGCCCGAGCCCGCCGGGTCCCATCCCGGGCGGCGGAGGCGGGAACTGGCGCATGTTTTCCTTGAGCTTGGCCAGCACGTCGGCCGGCACGACCGCAGCGATATCCTTCCACAGCGCTTCGAAATCGGCGTCGATCTCCTGGCGGGTGCGGTCGTGGATGGCGGCCAGATTCTTGCCGTGGGCCCGGAAGATCTTGTCGAGCTCCGCCCGCTTCTCGCCCGAGACCCTGTCCAGGACGGGGTTGCGCCAAGGCACGAGAAGCCCCTGGTCGCGCTGGCGGATGATGTGGCGGATGCTGCCACGGACAACGGCCCGATCGCACAGGGCGCCCGCGGCGACTCCGGCGATGAAGATGCCGGCGAAAACGAGGACGGCTTTGGATTTGGTATTCATGATCGCTACCTAAAAGAGCGGCAGCTCCAGGATCCGGTCGAGGGACAGGTTCGAGACGTAATAGACCGCGTCCCGGGGGATGAGCTCTCCGCTGATCAGGACATACGAGGCCACGGCGACAACGAGGATGAGCCCGGCCAGGGCGGCGCGCCGAGCCAACCCCGC
Organism: Acidobacteriota bacterium; assembly: GCA_022711665.1. Lineage (GTDB taxonomy): Bacteria > Acidobacteriota > Aminicenantia > Aminicenantales > Saccharicenantaceae > RBG-16-66-30. The sequence continues at coordinate 425,551 of JAKLEN010000003.1, forward strand.
GACGACCGGCAGGAAGCCTGGCTCGGCTCCCGCGCCGAATAGCCCTTCCGACCGGGCCCGGGCCAGGGTCCGCTCCGCGAACTCGGGCCGGAACGAGGCGGTCCTGGCGCCGGCCAGATCGCGGCGCAGGGCCAGCAGGTTCTCGCGGGTCCGCTCGAGCTCAGGCCAGGCGGCCAGGGCCCGGTCCAGCCGCTCACGGTCCCTGGGACCGAGCGGCGCGTCGAGCGACCGGTCAAGCAGCTTGAGGATCTTTTTCTTCATCATTCCCCTTCTCCAACGTCGAATACACCCCTATTCCGGGCCCTTGCCCTCGAGGACGGCCTTGAGCCTGTCCTGGCCCCTGGCCAGGCGGGACAGGACGGTGCCCTGAGGCAGGCCCAGGATCTTGGCCGTTTCCCGGGTCGAGAAACCCTCGATGAGCCGCAGGACGATGACTGCCTTGTACTTCGGCTCGAGCCTATCCAGCCCCTGGCGGACGGCGACCCGGGCGTCTTCCGCGCCGGGCCGGTCGGGCGCGGGCAGGACCTCGGCTTCGCCTTCGGCCGGCTCGACCGTCTGGAAGCGGTCGAACCGGCGCCGCCGCCGCAGCTCGTTCAGGGACAGGTTGATGGCGATGCGGGTCAGGTAGGTCCTGATCGTCGACTCGCCCCGGAAGCGCGGCAGCGACCGGAAGAACTGGATGAACGTCTCCTGGCCGATGTCGTCGACGTCGGGTCCGTGCCCCAGGATGCCCGTCACCGTCGCCGCCACCGGACCCTCGTACCTCTCGATAAGCTCGCGGCAGGCGGCCTCGTCCCCGTTCTTGAGCCGGGCGACCAGGCCGCTTTCGGCCGCGGCGTCTTGGATCAGGGCCGGCCGGGGGATGGCGATGTCCATTGTCCTTCGACTTTCTGAGTCGGCCTCGTGTCGGATCGGCCTCTCTCCCCGGCCAGCCCCGACACTCATTAGATGCGCCTCTCCAGCCCGTTATTCCCGATCGGCGGCATTATTTCATATTTCCTCATGGAATGGTAAACCGGGGCAGGGGCCGGGCCGTTGCGCCTTGCCTTTTCGGCCGGATTCGGCTATAACTGAGAGGCTTTTTCCCGGCCTGCGTGCCTGTAGCTCAGCTGGATAGAGCGTTGGACTCCGGATCCAAAGGTCGGAGGTTCGAATCCTCTCAGGCACGCCATCTCTGATTCACACTAAAACCATAAGATAGAAGTTTCTGTCGGGCCTCAGCTTCACCCGTTTTTCGGTCCGTGTCACAGCCGTGTAACAGACTCCCCCCGTTTTGAGGGCTTTCGGGGGTTTTTTGGCGAGAAGCTCCACCGCCGCCCGCCTTCTCTCCTCGGTCGCCCATGCTTACACTTGATATAGTAAAGGCTTTTAGGGCAAGAACCCTGAAACTACTAATCGAAGTTCAGAAAGCAATAATAACACTAGTGTTCGCGATCTGAATTCGATATAACTCAAGTGAATCCATTGGGCAGGCCCAAGCAATGAACCCAAGGCTTGCTTATCTAAAATCGCCGTATTCCTCTCAGCATAAGAAGAGATTAATATGAATGTAAAACGAATTATCGCTTTCTTGACCTTCCTGTCGATATCAGCAGGCATCGCATGGATCCTTGCCTTAGGAACTTCAGGAACTTCAGCGCCTGTGATGGCTTTCTATTCATGGGGGTTTTTCTTAGCGCGGTCGGCGGGTATATCGATGCCTCTGGCCCTTTTGATTCTCCCCATATATTTTCTCGTCATCCTTGGGGTATCCACGCTTATGGCTTCCATTCATTGGAGCCGCGGCCTCGTAGTGCCGATTGTTATGCATTGCCTTGGAACAGTTGTTGATGCATTGACCTTCGGCCCGCTGGTGGTCGATGAAACAGCCAGCCAGTTCCTGAGTTTTTGCTTAATCTCATTAGGAATCTTTATCGCCTATCTTATATTCGACTGGCGCTTAGCTTGGACCATATTCAACGACGGATCTCGGCATTCGACTCCTGCAAGCCTTCCTGGCGAGAAAGAACGAGATTGTCGTTAGCATACGCGCCTTTGGCACTCAAATCGCTTTGGCTCGCGCTCAAGCATGGTAATGCCCGTAACTACTGAACCACCACCCATTTCGCTCGTAGGCCGCCCGATTAATTCTTTAAGGGTTCCAGATCAGATTCGTTGTCGACTGGAATTGGTCAAGCATCCAGGCCAAGCAGCTCAGAGGCAGCATGATTCTCGGAAACTGAACGCTCGAACGAAGCTATTTGTTTTCGCCGATTAACGTCAGGAGGTGTTTATGAGCGAACTAAAAAGAACGACGTTATTCGCGATTCTTCTTGTGCTGCCGTTCTGTGCATCCCATGGCCGAGCTGATGAAAATAACGATCCTCCTATTGATGTATCGCTAATCGATCTCAGAGAGAGCGGAAATCAATATGATAACCGCTTGGTCCGAGTACATGGGGAGTATTTTTGCAATTTCGAAGAGAGCCTCATCGTGCTGCGCGATCCGAAAACAGATAACATCGTAGTCAGCATCTGGGTGGATCTGCACGATGATGTGGAAAATGTCAAAGAAAACAGGGATATTAACGCGCTCGATTTTATGAGACTGGCCATGTCCGGCAAACTAAAAGACTCTCTCAACGAAATTCATTGGATAGTCCCTTTGCCCATAAAGCCCTTGCCCGATAGCCAGCTTAGTGAAATGCTCGAGTATCGAAAGGCAAAGAGTCCTGGGAGAGCTAAGATCACGGTTATTGGAGGGTTCGATTACGCCAACAAGGGGCGCCTAATATTGCTCGGAAAAGGCGAGCCGATATTTATGGGGGGATACGGCCATCAAGCCTCATGGCAAAGTAGAATAGTCGCAGAATCGATAGTTATTCAAAAAGATTGATAATATCCTGATTTATGAGCAAGATTGGCATTGCCAGCTAGGGGGCTACAACAGAAGTAATCTTGAGAATGACGCTAAAGCGGCTTTTATCACCTTTGTTGAGTATACTAAGCCGAATATTTCATTTTAGGAATCTCCAGGACGGACTGTTCGGGAAACTAGAGTTGGTCTATAAAAGGAAACCGAAATGAAGAACTCGGCAAGAACCTTTTTAGCTGGTTTGCTATTAACGTTATGCCTAAGCAATCTCCCCGAATGTGCTTCGGACGAGCGTCAAAACAAACAAGTTCTTATCTGCGAAAATGCTGTCGCCTTCTTAACGCTCTCCGAAGAAGATGTCAATCTATTTCTCTTCAAACATAAGGAGAGGGAGCAAGAGGCGATCGAGGTCCTATCCGATTTTTACTCTTATGCTGAAAAGATGGAGCAGATGCTTAAGAAAGCTGGGATATCAGTCAAGTACAGCGAACCCAAGAATACCTATTTCTGTTATCCTGACGGGGCACTTGAGCCTGTCATCTTCAAGGAAGGAACGTTCTACGGAATGGCCATGTTTGCAAAAGGGAAGAAACCTAAGGTCATGACTAACTTTGGAGCACACATAGAACCGATGATAGAGATTCTATCCGAATATTTCAAAATCCAGTTTAAGGAAAAAGGAGAAAATGAACGATTCGGTAATCGGGAATAAGGCTATTTATTTTCTGGCCTGTCTAGTTAGTGTGCGTAGTAATAGGCAGACCACCCCACCATGTCACAACCGTGTCACAAAAAGTGTGTAAACCCGCCTAATCCTGACTAATGGTGCTCAAAGGAAAACAGGTCATTCTCCCCTGGGAATCGGGTTTGCCCCATATGTCCAGGAGGGTAGAGAAGGGGACTCCGGATCCAAAGGCGGGAGGTTCGAAGCTTCTCAGGCACGCCAAGTTCTCCCCTGATTTCGTCGTTTTCCGTTTAAACACCATTAAGCCAGATTAGGCGGGCTTAAGCACTTTTTGTGACGTATTTGTGACGCGGCGGAATGGTCTATACTTTGTTTGGTTCGTGACTTGGGTCGAAACGGTGCGTTTGGCGCGCTACCCCCTGACGGTCTCGGCGCGTCACGTCTTCGTTCTCGAATCCCTCGAAGACGGCCGGCTCGAAGTGGTCAAGTACGAGATCGTCGACCCGTAGTCTCACCAGGAGTCGACGTGCAGCCGGGGTTCGAGGGGCTCGATGTCCGCGGCGCCCGGCCGGACGCGGGGGTAGCCGAAGGGAATGACGGCGGCCACCTCGAAGCCCGCCGGGACCTTCAGCGCGCTCTTTAGGCCGGCGGCATCGTAAGGCGTATAGGTGCAGCCAAAGAGCCCTTCGGCGGCCAGGGCCAGCATGACGTTCTCGATGCACATCCAGACGGAGGCGAGTGGGTTCAACTCGAAGAACGTCCGGCATTCCGATAGCGCCTTCATCCTATAGCACACGACGAGGACCTCGGGGGCCTCGAGCATCATGGTCAGCTGGAGCGGCAGGGACTGCCGGTAGACCCTCTTGAGCTCCTCCTCGTCGAATCTCTCGAGGAAGCGCTCGATCTCGGCCTTGTCCTTCATGTCCCGGGCCCTCAGGCCCTCGACCACGGCCCGGCGCCTCTTCTCCGGATCGCGGAGGAGGACGAAATGCCAGGACTTGAGATGGGCGTTGGAGGGCGCCCGGAGCCCCGCCTCGAGCGCCCGGCGAACGGCCTCCTCGGGAACGGGATCGGCTTTGAACTCGCGGACGGTTCGCCGGCCGGCTACGACTTCGATGAATTCCATGGTTTGAATCCTCTCAGGCACGCCATCTCTAAATCATACTAAAACCATAAGATACAAGTTTCTGCCGGGCTTCAGCCTCAGCTGTTGTCCCCGCCGCCGTAGATGCCGATCCTGTGGATCAGCTGGTGGCGGCTCTTGACGTCCATCTTGCGGTAGAGCGAATAGACGTGGCTTTTAACGGTGTGGATGGAGATATGAAGAACCGTTTCAATCTCTTTATAGCTCTTGCCGTCGATCATGAGCTCCAGGATCTCCATCTCGCGGGCGGAGAGGCCCCTGGACCGGCCAATCGCGGCGAGGTCGAAGCGCTTGCCCAGGACCTTGCCGAGACCGCCCGCCCAGGGCAGGAACCAGGCCTTGAGCCAGATGATGGGCGCGAGGTTCGTGTAGAGGCCGAGGAGCCTGGTGATCGTCAGGGCCAGGAACGGAGCCCCGGCCGGGCTCCAGAGGCTCAGGGCCAGATGAACGGGATAGCGGGCCAGGAAAAGCCAGGCGAAAGCGGCGTCGACCTTCCGCCGTCCAGGAACGGCGTTCTTCCGGCTCCGGACGAGCAGCCAGCCGAGGCAGGCGATGTCGAGAAGGCCCGGGGGCCAGACGAGGGCCAGCCAGAAGGTGTTATCAGGCCTCGATGGCGCCAGGGCCGGGACCTTAAGGGCCAGGAAGTACCAAGCTAGCACTGCGGCGGCGAAGACCCCCGCCACGGGGACGAGCCAAGGCGGCAAGCCCCTGTCCCGGCGCCGGAAGATGAACGTGTAGAGCGAGATGTGGACACCCAGAACGAGGCCGGTTGCGACCGGCCAGTCGATGAACCTGTACCAGAAGGTAAGCCCCGCCAGCTGGTCCGGGGTGAGATTGCTCTGTCCGTAGGCCCCGAGAAAGGTGACCACGGCCAGGGCGTTGTAAAAGACGAGGAACAGCCACAGGCCGCCCAGCCGGTATTCGGCGTAGCGGCGGGCCCATTGGCGGAACTCGACGACGGCCCAAACCCCGACGACGAGGACGAGGCCCATACTCAGGACGTTAAAATGCTTCAAGGCCGGTCTTCCCCTCGACGGGAAGGGATTATAGGGGAACGGGCGCGCCCATGGCAAGAAGGCCTCGGGCCCTCTTTTTCAGGCTTCCGGGCGGGGGAAACGGGCTGGTCTGCTCCAAGCATGACGCCTATGCCGAAGGCCGGGAGTTCGTGGGCGTCGGCGTCAAGCCGCAGATCGCGGTCTCTCCCACGGTCGCCGACTACCGGTCCGGCAGGGACACAGTTCTCGAGAGGGCCGTGAAGGAGATCGGGAAGAGCAGATCCAAGAAGCAACCTCCGCCGCCGCGGCGAGTATTTATACTTGACGACCCAACGTCGACAAGGAAATATTGCCCATGCGCCCAGCCCGTTTCGTCCTCATCGCCATCCTGTGCGGCTTCTTGGCCTCGGCCCTTCCCGCAGGGCCTCAAGAGAGAACTTCTCCCACCGCTGGCACGGGGACCCTGACCAAGGTCGAGAGGATCGATCCCGCGCCCGAGCCCCAACAGTCCGGGCTCGCCTCGATCACCAGCCGGGATTCGCGGATCCTCGTGACCTACCTGGGTTGCGATCTTCTGGAAGGACGCGAGGCCGGGTCCCGCGGCTACCGCCTGGCGTCCGATTTCGCCGCCTCGCTCCTCGCCCTCTGGGGGATCGAGCCAGCCGGCGACGAGGAAGCCGGGGAGGGACGCGGGTATTTCCAGGACGTCGTCATGAAGGAGTACACGGACCTCGGGTGCGCGGTCGAATGGTGGGCCGGATCTCCCGACGGCGGGACCGTCCGTGACTTCAAGGAGCACGCGGACCTGGAGAATTATTATCTGAACCGCATCCCCGAGACGGTCTCGGGTCCGGTCGTCTTCGCCGGATATGGCTTGCGTGAGGCGACGATCGGCTACGACGACTTCTCCGGCGTCGAGGTCAAGGACAAGATCGTCATGATCCTCGACGAGGTCCCGGGAGCGGGCGACCCCGCATCCCCGTTCTCCGGGGCTGAGCTGCGGGAGAAATATCGGGCCTCCGCCTCCTGGCCGGGCCGGCTCGCCAAGGCGAACGCGGTCGCGAAGCTGGGACCGAAGGCCGTCCTGGTCGTGAGGAATGCGCTCGACGGCCGCGACATCTATCCCGAAATGGGGCGGGTCGAGGACGACGAGCGGCCCATCATCGACGAACCGACCAGGCTGGTCGTCCTGCCCGGCACGAAGCGCGGCGGCGGCGCGATCTGCATCACGCGAGAGATGGCCGATGCGATCCTGGCGGCGGCCGGCCAGAGCGTCGAAAGCCTGAAAGCCAGGATCGCTTCCCGATGGCGGCCGGTCTCGTTCGAGATCGGCGGCGGGACGCTCACCATCCGGACGACGGCCGGGGACGAGCGGCTGCTCCGCTGCCGTAATGTCATCGGAGCGATCACGGGAAGCGACCCGTCGCTCAAGGAGGAAGCCGTTGTGGTCGGCGCGCACCTGGACCATCTGGGGAAGCGCGGTCCCCATGTCTTCAACGGCGCCGACGACAACGCCAGCGGCGCCGCCGGGGTCCTGGAAATCGCCCGGGCCGTCGCGGCTCAGGCGCGCAAACCGAAGAGGACGACCGTATTTTGCCTCTGGACGGGGGAGGAGGAGAGCCTGCTGGGCTCGACGCATTACGTCAGGCATCCCATTTTCCCGCTGTCCCGGACCGCCGCTTATCTCAACCTCGACATGATCGGGCGGACGAGCGACCGGGGCAGCTGGGATAGCCGGCTGGCCAGGCTGAAGATCCATCCCGAGGTCCGGACGGCTCTCGACCCTGGCAACTTCGGGGCGGTTGCCCATGCGGCGGGCCGGGGCCTCGGCGATATTCTTAGGGCCGCCGACCGGGCCGTCGGCCTCGACCTCTGGCAGGTCGAGGAAGCGGCGCCCAAGAGCACGGGGACCGTGAGCGACTATCTCCCCTTCGCCCAAGCCGGCGTGCCTTACGTCGCCTGGGACGGTCCCCGGCACGCGGACTATCATCAGACCGGAGACGCGGCCGGCAAGCTCGATTTCGAGGGGATGGCGAAGATCGTCCGCCTGGCCTACCTCACGCTCGCCGCCCTGGCCGATCGCCAGGCGTCGCCCGCCCCTACACCCGCAAAGTAAACTTATAGGAGATGCCTCATGAAAAAAATGTTGATCGCGCTCGCGGTTGCTGCCCTCGCCGCCTCGGCCCCGGCCCAGACGGGAAAGACAAACGTTCTGGTGATCGGAACGATCCACGAAAACCATGAAAACAGCTCGACCTACACCTACCAGGATCTGGTCAACATCCTGGCGACGTATGCGCCCGACGCCATCTGCGTCGAGATACGGCCTGAGGATTTCCGCAGGAAAACCTATCTCAGGGAAATGATGCTGGCCACGATCTACGGCTCCGAACGCGGTCTCAAGGTCTATCCCATCGATTGGTGGGGGGCCAGGGATGATCGAGCCGAGCGGGATGCCTATATGAAGACGTCTGAGTACAAGGAGAAGCTCAAGAAAGAAGATGCGCTCGTCGCCGCGAACAAGGTGATGCGGGAATTCGATGAGAAGTACGGCTCCTTGGACAAGCTTTGGGGCGAGAACAAGCTGGGATATGAATTCTTCAATGGCGAGGAATACAACCGCTACGTCGAGGAGATGTACGGGGTTTCCATGGCCGTCTACGGCGACGGGCCGATGAACCTGTCCTACCGGACACGCAACGACAAGATGATGGAATTGATCAGGAAGGCCCTGGACGAGAATCCCGGCCGCAGGGTCGTCGTCCTCACCGGCGCCGAGCACAAACACTACTTCGACCGGGCCCTGAAGCCGATGCCGGGGGTGGTCCTGGTAAAGCTCGCGGATATCCTGCCGCTGAAGCCGGCCCCTCTAGGCGAATACGTCGCCGGCTTTCTGAAAACCAACCTGGCCCGGGGTTATTTCGATGATTCGACGCCTGCCGGCCTGGACCAGATCTATTCGGGAGCCCTCGTGTCCCTTCTCCACGGCATGGGCATGGACGGGTCTCCCGAGCTCATTCCTCTGGCGAACTTGGACAAGGCCAGGCCGATCTTGGCCGAATGGGAGAGCCGCAATCCCGGTTCGGCCTATCTTCAGTTCGATCTCGCCTGGGTGGAGTTCCTGGCGTCGGATTATCGGAAAGCCATCGATCGGCTGGAGGCCATCCGCGGCCGGATCGATCAAATCCCTGAAGATTCGCAAGGTTTTGTAAAGACCACGATCGACCGCAATATCGGGCTTTGCCATGATCTTCTCGGCGAACGCGATTTGGCGATCATGTGCTATAAGAGAGGCGAAGCGGTCTGCCGTGAACTCCGCTATACAGAACGCTATATCAAATATATCTTTCGCGATTTCAAGGACAAGCCCTACCGGAGGGAAGTGTCAAAGGGCCCGCTCTCGGCGGGATCTCCGCACGAGCCTCTTGGGGCGGGCATGCCTCGGGAATCGGTATGAATTCACTGGTTCATACTGTTTCCCGATTGCCGACGCCCGCTCCGTGTCTTAAGTTAAGGATCAGGCTCATCGCGGCTGCGTTATAAGGAGAACACCGTGATCCACAAGCAAAGTCGGCGGAGCTTTCTCGGGCAATGCGCGAAGTGCGGCGGCGCCTGCTGGGCCCTCCTGGCCCTGGGCCGGATCTCGCGAGCGCGGGAGAGCGTGTCCGCCCAAGCGGGGCGGCAGGAGAAGCCCATCGACCTGGCAGCGCTGGCCTATTGCGGGATCCCGCAGGCCTACTGCGAGACCAGGTGCGAGCTCTTCAAGGCCACCCGCGAGAACGACGTCAAGCTGAAGAGAGCCGTCTACGACAAGTGGGGGATGAAAAAGAAGTTCGGGGTCGACTTTGATGCCGACAAGATCTTCTGCCACGGCTGCAAGCCGGGGGACAAGCCCCTGAAGGTCGGGATGGCCGAGTGCGAGGTCAGGACGTGCCCCATCTCCCATGGCCTCGAATCGTGCGTTCAATGCGGCGGCCTGGCCTCCTGCGACAAGGCCTTCTGGCAAGAATGGCCGGTTGCCTACGCGCAGATCAAGCAGTTGCAGGTCCGGTATAAGGGCCAGCCGGGCGCCAAGATCGTCGACATCAAAGCGAAGTAGTGCCACGAACATGAAAGCCATCGTCTATTCCGAATTCGGCGCCCCCGATGTCCTCCGGCTCGAGGAGATCCCGCAGCCCGAGCCCAAGCGCGGCGAGATACTGGTCCGGGTCCGGGCCTCGAGCGTCAACTTCGGGGACCTCATGGCCCGGAGCTTCAGGTCGGTCACGCCCCGCGGCTTCAACATGCCGTTCGTCTTCTGGCTCATCGCCAAGATGGCCATGGGCTGGAGGAAGCCCAGGATCCGCGTCCTGGGGAACGAGTTCGCCGGGGACGTCGTCGCGGTCGGCCGGGATGTCGAGCGCTTCAAGCCCGGCGACCAGGTGTTCGGCGGCACCGGCGATCGCTTCGGCGCCTATGCCGAGTTCATTTGCCTGAGCGAGAAGGCTCCAGTGGCCCACAAACCCGCCAACCTGTCCTACGAAGAGGCCGCCGTCATCCCCTATGGGGCGCGGATGGCCTTGTGCCTCCTGCGCAGGGCACAGCTCCAGCCGGGGCGGCGGATCCTGATCAATGGGGCCAGCGGCGGGATCGGCTCGGCCGCGGTCCAGATCGCCAAGCATCTGGGGGCCGAGGTGACCGCGGTGTGCGGCGGAGCCCGGCTGGACTACGTCCGGGCCTTGGGCGCGGACCGGGCCATCGATTACGCCATTGAGGACTTCACGCGAAACGGCGAGACCTACGATGTGATCTTCGACATCCTGGGCCTGACGCCCTTTTCGCGCGGCCGTCACTCACTCGAACCCCGCGGCGTCCTTCTTTACGCCAGTTTCAAGACGCGGCATCTCCTGGCAATGGTCAGGACTTCCATGGCACGCGGCCGGAGGGCGGTCTGCGCTATCGCGCCGGGAAGCCTCGCGGACCTGCTTGCGGTCAAAGAGCTGGTCGAAGCTGGCCATATCAAGGCCATCGTCGACAGGCGTTTCCCGCTGGAGCAGGCGGCCGAAGCCCACCGCTACGTCGAGACCGGCCGGAGGAAGGGGAGCGTGGCCATCATCGTAGGCGCCTGACCTCATCCGGTCGGATGGGCTCAATTATGACCCGGATCACTTAGGCCAAGATCCGGATGCAGGTCAGCCCCATTTCTGCCAGTCGCCCTAAACTTGACAGCCAGGCCCCATAACTGCTAGACTATGCATCAAATAACTGCCTCACGCGGATAAGAACCTCGTCTTCGTCAACCCCCGAATAAACCAGGCTTCTTCCCCTCGAACGCAGAATAGAAGAACGTAGGAGTTTTTATGGAATTCAGAGATCTTAATCTTCACCCCGAAGTCGCGGCAGGGATCAAGTCCACCGGCTATCTCCGACCGACGCCCATCCAAGAACAGGCGATCCCGCAAGCCCTCAAGGGACACGACCTCATGGGGCTGGCCCAGACCGGAACAGGGAAGACAGCGGCCTTTGCCCTGCCGATCCTCGATCGTTTGATACGGAGACCCCGCGGTCATGTCCGGGCCCTCATCGTCGCGCCCACGCGGGAGCTGGCGGAGCAGATCCATGAGGTTATCGGAAGCTTGGGGGCACGGACACGCCTTCGGAGCCTGACGATCTACGGCGGGGTGAACATAAACCCCCAGGTCCGGAGCCTTCGCGCCGGCGTCGATATCGTGGTCGCCTGTCCGGGTCGTTTGCTCGACCATATCAGCCAGCGTACGATCGACCTGTCGCACGTGGAGGTGCTCGTCCTCGATGAGGCGGACCGGATGTTCGATATGGGCTTCCTGCCCGACGTCAGGAAGATCGTCAAGCATCTTCCCGCGCAACGGCAGACGCTCCTGTTCGCGGCGACCATGCCCGCTGATGTCCGTAGGCTGGCGCAGGAGATCCTCCGCGCGCCCGTGACCGTGCAGGTCAATTACACGGCGCCCATCAGCACCGTCGCGCACGCCCTCTATCCCGTCGAGCAGCACCTGAAGACCGCGCTCCTCCTCGAGCTGCTGCGCCATACCGATACGGAATCGGTTTTGATATTCACGCGCACAAAGCACCGGGCCAAACGCTTGGGACAGCAATTGGAGAAGGCCGGCTACCGGGCCGCATCCCTGCAGGGTAACCTCTCGCAGAACAGGCGGCGCTCGGCGCTGGACGGATTCCGTGACGGCTCTTATCAGATCCTCGTCGCCACGGATATCGCGGCCCGGGGGATCGATGTCTCGAGCATCTCCCACGTCATCAATTACGACATGCCCGACACCGTCGATGCGTACACGCACCGTATCGGGCGCACGGGGCGGGCTGCCAAGACCGGCGATGCCTTCACCTTTACGACACGGGAAGACGGGGAAATGGTCCGCGTTATCGAACGCGTCCTCGGCGGTCGGGTGGAGCGCCGCACGCTGAGCGGCTTCGATTATATGAAGCCGGCGCCGGGCCGCGATGCTGAATTCGCCCGTCTTCCGAAGAAACCTCAGCCTCGCCGGGTGCCTAAGGTTGCGAAACCATCCGGGAAGCGGCCCGGGGCTTCCGTCTCGGCCTTCCGCCGACGGGGCGCCTTCTCCCATTCCTCGTGAGCGCGGCCGGCTCCAACTCCGGATCCAAAGGTCGGAGGTTCGAATCCTCTCAAGCACGCCACGTTTTACCCCTGATATTCAATCACTTAGCTTTTTCCGTCTTTCAGCCTGAGTCACTAGAACTGAGCCCTTTTTAGCGGTTTTGTCAACGTGGTGTCCACAGGGGTAGGGATATTCCTATCTGAAAAAGCCTTTGAATGGCATTCGAGAGCTCGCTAGTTCGATTCTGGTTAGATTTATCAACGAAATAATCCCGTTTCTCTCTGATAATTTCAACGTTTTATCATTCTTGCTTTTCAGCCTGAGGCGATAGAACTGAGCTGTTTTTATCGGTTTTATCCCCACGGTGTCCGCACGAATCTTGGGAGGGGTCTAGAAAATGTGCCCCTGTCACAGGTTACCTTTCCGTGTGCGGATTGAGGGAGGGTGATATGACCAAGAAACGGTTCTCCCTAGAGTAAATCAATACCATGCCCCGGGAGGCCGAGGTCCCTCTTAATCGATCTTGCCCAAACCAAGGTCTGCCGAACGGCAAAGACAACCTGCTTCTCGGTGAACCCCTCCTGCATCCCGGACTCCTTTTTGAATGCACGATTTTAGTAATAAAGTTGCATCCGGAAAGGACCGAAATCCAGCGGTAAGGTAATATCGAGGTTCTCAGAGTACGTCTTCAAAAACCCGGCCACGGGCTGGCCCTGGAACAACATCTCGAAGGTTTTCAAGAGGGCATGCAGTGCTGTGGAAACCCCTATGGCCTCGATGGCGCGATTGTCCTACATGACCTTCGCCACTTCCCCGCTTTCCAGCTGGTAAAACAGACTGACATCATCACGGCTTCGCGGATCCTAGGGCACGCTGTCGTCAAGATGACAATTCGTTATGTCCATCCATCCGAGGCCGATTAGCGCCTGGCGATGGAACGGGGGGCGCCTTGTTTCGGGAATCCTAAGTAGATATAGAGGCAAAGGCAGCCACTCTGGCCCCGAATTCTGTAAACTGGAAATCTATTTATCATTAAATTCCTCAGGCTGAGGTGATAGATGAGATTGTAAGCAGAACGAGGGGGGGTTCAAATAGTCATTGATTCTTTTTTGGCCTTAATCCAATATGTTAAGATAGTTTCCAGTAATAGCTATAGGGGGAATCTAATGAAGAACTATTGGAAAGTATTTCTGCTAGTATTGCTGATTATAGGCTTTATTTATACGGGCTTTTTTTGGAAGCACCTTGACGGGACTATCCTTAAATATTCTCTTTTGTTAAATCTATTTCCGGGCTTTGTTGCCTTCATTTCTCTGCTCGGAAACAACGATAAATGGTGGTACTCGGGGCTCATCTTTCTGGCCGCAGTAGACACTCAGATTGTTCAGCAAAAGCTCTCTTATCCTAGGAAGGTCGAGAAATATGTGTACGCTGGCAACCAGCTTTATGCTGAAGGCCTGTATCGGCAGGCGAAGAACGAATATGATAAGGCCTTCGAAATTGATAGGCAAAATATTAGGGTGCTTAGGAACCAAGTTCTTGCGCTATGGCAACTAAATGAAATTGAAAACGCGATCAGCATTCAGAATAGCGTAATCTTGCTTGATGACAGTATAGAAAACCGATTTATGTTGGCATTTCTACATTTCATTAAAGGATATGGGAGATTATATGGTTTGTCAGAAGTGCCAAAACCGAGCCAAAATATTACAATTGACATTTCGATGTTCATGAAGAGTAGATCTCTTGTCCTTGATAAGAAGAATTTTAGGATATACTTTGTATTAGATAATAGTGGCAAGATAAGAAACGTTAGTTCACGAATACTTTCAGCAGAAGTCGAACGCGATTTCGATCTCTCCAAAGCTGAATGCCAGGAAATATTATCGCGCAACAAAGACCATAAGGCTGCCTGTGGTTTGATTGCGGCAATAAGCTTCATGCGTGGAAATTACGATGAAGCTTCCATGTATCAGAAAAGAGTAGTCGCGATGCAGCCTACTTTTCCAGAAGTCCTGAAGTTAGGAGCCATATATCTAGCTGAAATAAGAGAGCCAAAATTAAGTCAGGAAGCTACGGGTAAGGTCACTATTAAAGGAGTAGAAACGAAGGTTCTTGAGAATATTGATAACGTCATAACTTTTTTAAAGAATACCCATAAGGACGAGAAACAACAATCCGTCTATATAGATTTCATATCGAACGCTATAGATATATATATGGAATTTTTTTCAAGAGGACTTTTTGTAAGGGAAATCGAAGGCGGCCAATTATCGTTTGATATTGAATACATTTCTCGGAAAATGAGATTTCTGAGTTCTTTAATGCTCGAGGTAAACAGCGATAGACGAGATGCTCTATTGTTTCTGGGGGAGGCGGATATGCTACAAGATAAATACGCGGATGCAATAAGGAACTTCAATAAATCTATAGAGGCTACTGAACCGACGAATTATTGGAGGTATTTCCCAGGCTTGCTTAAGATTATCTCGGAGTATGTCCTCGACATTGGAATTACAAATAAGCAGACTTTACAGGAGATAATAATCAGTCGCACTGATGGGTCTCCATATTCTATAAAGAATATTGTAAAAGAAATAAAAGACAAGAAGTCGTTCCTTTTCTTGAGATTCCTTCCTGAGGGATCTAGCTCTTCATGTATGTTTCATATGTTGCCAAGGATAATCCCGCGCGCGAAATCGGCTTCCTAGAACAATAACAATGGATTATTGATAGGCGGGCAAAGAAGAATATGGAGAATGACCAATTTTATGGGCTTATATCTCCTTTTTCTTTGCTGGATGTTCTTCTTTAAAACCGGACAGTAGTTACAATATTTGCCTTGATGCTGAAATACGCTCTGTTATGCTTTCTTCGACTATTGCCATATCGGGATCTAGGCCAGAACGTCTCGGCCGTGTCAACTGAAGTTCACAACTTCGGGGCCATCGATCACTCACTTCAGTTAGCTGCCTGAGCCGTCATCTTATGGAGCCTGTCCAAGGACCAACGCGCCTTGCCCTCCCGGATGTAGCTGCGTTCGTTCGCCCAGTCCTCCGAGTACTCGTTGAGGTAGCAGATCGTGAGCCGCACATAGCTCTCGACCGAAGGGAAGACGCCCACGACCCGGCTCCGCCGGCGGATCTCCATGTTCAACCGCTCCTGGCTGTTGGTCGAGGTGCCAATAGGCGCCTAATATCGACCCCTTGTGGGCGTCCAATATGACCCTTCTGATCATGGATTGTCCTCAACCTTGGGCCCTTTGATAAGCCCGGCCCCGACCTCCTCCCTGAGGCGATAGGAGTTGCCTTTGACGTCGACGGTCGTGGAGTGGTGCAGGGTCCTGATACACCGTCATCCAAAACGCCTCCCGGTTCGTAATATGGATATAGGACGATGCGTCCTTTCGCGTATTTCGCGCAAATGGGGGGAGAAATGATGAAACACCGTCACGGCCTGATCCTCTTTGGCCTTCTCGTTCTCGTCTTGAGCTGCGCGCCTCCGGCCGCGGAGGACATCGTCTTTCATGTCCTTCTGGACCCCGCCGTTATCATGGCTCCGGTATCAGGCCGGCTGAAGGTCTGTCTTGACAGCAACGCGCTGCATGAGCCCGCCGAACATCTGGAGGAAAACTACTCCGACCCGGAACCTTTCTATTACCGGGATGTCGAGAATTGGCGGCCGGGCGAAACGGTCACGATAGACAAAACGGCGCAGGCCTTTTTCACCCGTCTGGAGAAACTGCCGCGGCGGCGCTACGCCTTCCAGGCTATCCTGGAGCCTAAGGATCCGGCTCGCGGCTACAACGATAAAACGGGGATTCTCTGGGGCCCCGTCGTGATCGAGAAGCTCGTCCCCGGCAGGTCTTATGTACTTTCCCTGGTCCTGAAAAACATCGTCGGGCCGTTCCGCTTTCCGGAGTCGGAAACGGCCAAGGAAATCGTCGTCCCCAGCCCGCTCCTGAGTCATTTCTACGGCCGCCCGATCGACCTGAGAGCCGCCGTGGTCCTTCCCGCAACCTACGCCAAGGAACCGGCCTGCCAATATCCGGCGGTGTATGTCATACCCGGCCTCTTTGGCTCCTATCGCGCCGTCGAGGCGGGCCGGCGACGCTACGGGATGAACGGGGTCGGAACGGACAAGATCTATGTCATCCTGGACGCGGACTGTCCGCTCGGCCACCATACCTTCTGCGATTCCGAAAACAACGGCCCGCGCGCTGCGTCGCTGGTCACGGAGCTCATCCCCGCCATCGAAAAAACGTTTCGGGTCCTTCCCGAGCCCGGCTCGCGTTTCCTGACGGGGCAATCGTCCGGCGCCTGGAGCGCGCTCTGGCTTCAGGTGACCTATCCGGAATTCTTTGGCGGCGTCTGGGCCGCGTCCCCCGATCCCGTCGATTTCCGGAATTTCTGCTATGCCGGCGATCTTTACGAACCCGGAGCCAACATGTATTACGAGCGGGATGGCCGGGAGCGTCCCTTCTGGATGTTCCGGGGCTATCCCATATGCACGATGAAGGAATTCTGGGAAATGGAGGACGCCTCGGGCACGGCCAGCCAGATCCAATCCTGGGAAGCCGCCTGGAGCCCCCGGGGGAAAGACGGCCGTCCCCGGCCCTTCTTTGACCGGACGACCGGGATTGTCGATCCGGAAACCATCTCCTGGTGGAAGCGGTACGACATCGCCCGCGTCCTGCAGGCGAATTGGCCGGAGATCGGAAAGCGCCTCCGCGGCAAGATCCGCGTCTTTGCCGGCGATCACGACGATTACGCCCTGAACAAAGCGGTATTGGGCTTGAAAGATGTCTTGAAAACCCTGGGCGCCGAGGCTGTGGTGGAGATCCTTCCCGGAAATCACGTTCTCTGGAGCGAGGAATTCACCGCCCGGGTCCAAAAAGAAATGGATGCGGCCCTGGCGGTTCGGGCTCCCCAAGGCTCCGGACCGTCGAAGCTATAGCCCTCTCCCGCTGGAGTCTGACGGGGGGCGGGTCGCTTTGACATTTCCGCAAGACCTGTCTATAGTTGGCTTGGCATCAGGAGAGGCCCTCTAACGCAGGGCCCGGCAACCTGGGACGGACACCCAAGGTGCCACTCGCGCGGAGCGAGGATGCGGTCGCCGGAAGGCGGCAACGAAATGTCCGGGCGTGAGAACCCGCTCTCCTGATCTCGGGAGAAGCGGGTTTTTTTGTTGCCCGCGCTTTGTGGCCTCCTTTCCGGCCGCCGCCGCCCGCCGCCGAGTGACCGGTGCCGTGTCCGATCGATGCATTGAGGAGGCCTGCTATGAGCGGAGTTCCGGAATCCGAACGCCCGGCCGTCGAGCCGGCGCAGCTGGTTCCCTTCGACGGCTTTCCCTATCTTGTGACCAGGATCGTGGCGGCGTTCTACCACATCATCCTGCTTCCCGCGGAGTACGGCCGGAGCATCCTGATGGACATCGCCCGGCGCCAGGTCTTCGCCAACAGGCTCAAGACGTGCCTGGTCTTCGGCCAGGCGGAGTTCGTGTATTTCGATGAGGACGGCTCACCGGCGCCGGGGACGAGGATCCCCAGGAGCACGTTGGTGACGTCCGGCCGCCTGATCCCGTGCCAGGAGTTCGCGCGGACAGAGGACCTGGAACGCCGCGCGGCGCACCTGGAGGCCTTCGTCACGGCGCGGGCCCGAAACGCGGTTTTTTATGGAGATCTCACGAAGGGAGGCCGGCAGGCCACGGCACAGGAGCTGGTTCGCTTCGCCGGCGCGGACATCGACGGGACGCCCAAAGGACTGGAGATCTGCGACGTTTGCGGGGGATGGCGGGGAGAATGCCTCGATCCCAGCCCGTTATTCAAGGAAAGGATCATGCGCGTCCACTGCTGGTGCGAGAACGACAACCGGTGCGCCCGCTGCGGCCGATCGCTCTACGAATACAAGCTGAACGCGAACTTCTACGACCCGAGTGATCGAGGGATTTGGCATGTGCCCGGCTTCTGCGGCCTGGATCACGTTTGCCGGGACCTTCATTGACCGGCCTGCTGCCCTCGAGGTCGCCGGCGACGGCCGCGACAAGGGTCAGAGGGCCGAGAAGCCCCAGCACAGGCCCGCCCAGACGTGGAGGCCGGGGCCGTCGATGCCCGAGCCGTGGGTGCGGTAGGCCGTGTTGAAGACGTTGGCCAGGCCCGCCGACCACTGGACGCGGCGCCGGCTCCACCGGGCCGTGAGGTTGAAGACATGCCAGCCGGGCGTGCCTCCGGCCGGGATGCGGTGGTCGGCTATGTCCCCCGACGACAGGCGGTCCTGCCTGGCCGCGAAGTCCCATTCGGCCGCCAGGCCGAAGCCCGAGCCGGCGTCGTATTCCAGCCGCGCCCGCCCGTTCAGGGGCGGGATGCGCCGAAGCGGCTCGTCGCCGCTGATGTTCTGGCCGAAGGCGTAGGCCAGGTCCAAGGCGGTCCTCCAGCGCCGGCCGATCGCGCCCTGGAGCTCGGCCTCGACGCCCCTTATGTAGGCGCGGTCGGCGTTGACCTTGCGATAGACGCGGTCGCCTCCGTAGGTGGGGCTTCCCAGGTAGGTCGATTCGACGCGAACGATGAGGTCGCGGAGCCAGGTCCGGTAGAGGTAGAGGGCCCAGCCGAAGCGGTCTCCCCGGGACTTGATCCCGGTCTCCAGGGTCGTGCCGTACTCCGGCTTCAGGTCGGGCGAGGGGACCTCGATGCCGTAGTCGAAGGCGCCGAAGGAGCTCAAATCGTTGACGTTCGGGGCCCGGAACGAGCGGCTGACGTTGAGGACGGCGTGGAGCCGCCCGCTCACCCGGTAGAGCGCCGAGACATGCCCGACCAGCGCGGCCGGCGCGATGTCGGTGTCGCCGAAGAGCTCGTCCCGCGTCCGGACCCTGACCAGGTTGAACCGCAGGCCGCCCTTGAGCTCCAGCCGGCCGGCCTCGAAGCCCTGGACATGGTAGACCGCCAGGTTGAAGGCCCTGGCCCCGTCGGGGTAGAGCCCGCGCTTTTCCAGGACGGACCCGGCGGCCAGGTCCGTCTCCCGGGCGGCGCTCCGGACGAGGTCGGAGTAGATCTCGACGCCCGTCGTCAGGCTCCAGGAGTCCCGCGGCGCGCCCCGGACCTGGAACTGGAGGCCGACGGTCGTCACCCGGTCCCGCTCCGAGACCAGGACCTCGCTCCCGTTCGCCTGCTTCTCCCGGCCCTCGAGTGATCTCTGCCAGGAGACCGTCGCCTCGATCTCCCGCCACAGCGGGTTCGCCGAGAACGAGATCAGCCTGGCGTAGGCGAGCGTTCTGGCCTGGGGGCTGAAGACGCAGCGGGCGTAGCCGCGCTGGGCCACCTGGTCGTAGGCCGGCACCTCGGGCTGACGGACCGACTGGAAGGCCGCGGTCAGCAGGACGTCGGCGCCCAGCCGGAAAACCCCCTTGAGGTTCCCGGCGCGCTCGTCGTAGCCGCTGGGCGATTCGACGCCGAGGCCGCCGCCGGCCCGAAGGTCGCCGAAGGAACGCAGCGACAGGCCGCCCGCCAGGCCCATCCAGGGCGTGCGGAGCCGCAGATCCAGGCGTCCGGTGGCCTCCTGGCCCCGGCCGGCCCACTTGGCCGCCGCGGCGCCGTCGAGGGCGGTCCCCTGGGCGCTCAGCTCCGGCGCGGGCGTCAGGAAATTGATGACCCCGCCGACGGCGTCGCTGCCGTAGAGCGTCGCGCCCGAGCCGCGCAGGACCTCGATCCGGTCGAGGGAATAGGGATCGACGGTGTTGGCGTACTGGTTGGGCCCGTAGCGATAGGTCGAGTTGTTCAGGCGGATGCCGTCAACCAGCGTCAGGACCTGGTTGCCCGTCAGGCCGCGGACGAAGGGCGAGCCGCCGCCGTGATTGGTCTTCTGGAGCCAGACCCCCGGCGCCTCGGGCAGCATCTCGGGCGCGGTCCGCGGCCAGGCCCGGGCCAGGTCGCCGGCGGCCAGCGTGCTGACGGCGGCCGGGGACTCGAAAGCCGACTCGAGATCGCGCTCGGCCGTCACCGTGATCTCCTCGTGGAGGACCGGGCGCGCCGGCTCGAGCAGGACCTCGACGCTCGCCCTTTCTCCGGGCCCGAGGTCAACGGCGATCTCGCGGGCGGCGAACCCGGTCCGTTCGAAGCGCAAGGTGTACCGGCCGGGCGGCAGCGAGGGGATGACGAACGAGCCGTCGCCCCGGCTGTGGGCGCCGGGCCCGGCTGGGGAGACGGTGATGAGCACGTCGGCCGAGGGCACGCGGTCCGGGGCGCGGAAAACCCGGCCCCGGATCGAACCGTCGGCGGGCGCGGCGGCGGCCGGGGCCGCCAGGGACGCGGACGCGATCGCCGCTCCGACGAGCCAAGCCGCCAACGTTCTCTTCATACGATGCCTGAGATTGTAGGATTCCCGGGATCCGGCCGCCGGGAGGGCCGATGTTAGCGGACACCGGCGGCGCCTGTCAATCGCCCCGGCGCCAGGGGGGCCGGAGGGCCGAGCGGCCCTTGACATTCTCCCGGTCCGGACCGATACTGTCGCCATAGCAAAAGTGGAGCGACGTGATGGCTGTCGGACTGTCCTCCCTTCCCCCTGATCGCGACCGCTAGATCTCCCCATTCCTCCCGGCCGGATATCGCTCCTCGAGGGGTCTTTCCGAATGAAAGTGGGGCCGGGGTGCCCGCGTCGATCTCGTTCTTCCGGGAACTCGCAGGGGAGAGGAGCGCCGATATGACATAGCGATCGAACGTCGCGGCACGGAAACAAGGGGTCGGATGGGGATGTCAACACAAAAAGAAGGAAGGAGGAGACCATGGCCGATCAGCAGATCACGCTTTTCCTGGCGCCCTGGCAGAAGCGGATCATGAAGGATTTCCTGCCGAAGGATTACCTGAAGAGGCTGCGGATAGACAAGATCGATCGCATGATCATCTGGAATCCGAAGCGTCAATGCCTGAATTCATACAAGATCGCGGCCGTCGGCATCCGCTGGGATGACTGGCTCATGTACCTGACCGACGAGCAGATGAACATCGTCCGGGACAAGCTGGGCCTGCGCGTCCCGATCTCGTCGATCAACGTCACGGCCGAGGCCCTGAAAACCCGCATGATCCGGTTCGCCTAGCCTTTCCTCTCACGGGGCCAGCGCGTTTCGTTCCCCCGGCGTCTTCGCGAGGCGGGGAAAAGGGGGTGGAGTCATGCGCAAACTGGAGCTCTGCCTTTGGGAGCTGACCCTCAAATGCACGCTGAACTGCCTCCATTGCGGCTCCGCGGCCGGCCGGGCCAGAAGCCGGGAGCTGACGCTGGAGGAGTGTTTCGCCGTGGCCGGGGACATCGTTCGCCTGGGCTGCGAAGAGATCACGTTCATCGGCGGGGAGGTCTTCCTCTATCCGGGTTGGCAGAAGCTGGCGCGGTACTTCTCGGACAGCGGGCTTCTCGTCAACATAATGACCAACGCCTACCGGATCGGCGAGAAGGAGATCGAGGAGATCCGCGGCGCCGGGCTGGCCAACGTCGGCATCTCCCTGGACGGGATGGAGAAGAACCACAACCGCATCCGCGGCCGGGCCGACGCCTTTGACCGGGTCCGCAAGGCGTTCGACCTGTTGAACGGGGCCGGCATCCGCATCGGCGTCATCACGTCCCTGATGGAGTTCAACTATCGCGACCTGGAGCCCCTGTACCGGCTGCTGGCGGAGAACCGGGTCGAGATCTGGCAGCTCCAGCTGGTCAACCCGATGGGCAACATGGCCGGGAAGCGCGACCTGATCATGGATCCCCGCCGGATCCCCCGGATCACGGAGTTCGTCCGGGAGAAGAACAAGGATCGGCGGATGGTGGTGGTCGCGGCCGACAGCATCGGCTACTTCGACGAGAACGAGCCCTATATTCGCGGCCGCCGGAACCCCGTCTGCTACTGGGAAGGGTGCCAGGCCGGGCTGACCGGGCTAGCGCTGGACAGCGCGGGCAACGTCAAGGGCTGCGGCGCGCTTTACGACGACCGGTTCATCGAGGGGAACGTCCGGGAGCGGCCGCTCAGCGACATCTGGAACGACCCGGCCGCCTTCGCCTACAACCGCTCCTTCGACCCGGACCTTCTGGCCGGGCGATGCCGGGGCTGCGACGCCGGCGACGTCTGCCGCGGCGGCTGCCGGGCCTCGAACTACTTCACCACGGGCGATCTCTACGAAAACGCGTTTTGCCGGCGTCCGCGGGCGGCGCGGTCCCGGCGATCGCCGGAGCTTGGCAGGGGAGGATCGCATGAAATCCAAGATCGTTGACATGGATCTGCTCAGGGTCTATCGGATGAAGGACGGCAAGAAAGAGCTGGCCACCGTCCTCGGCTGGGGCGACCCGATCAAGGTGGGCGAGCAGGACGGGAACGGCATCGCCGTGGCCATCCAGGGCCGGAAGAAGACGGCCGACGGGTCGATCGTGGCCGACGACGTCGCCGGCTTCGTCAGCAAGAAAGCCAGGTTCCTCGACCCGTCCGAGAACGACATCATGCGTTTCAGCATGGTCGACGTCCAGCAGGGCGACGCGGCCGTCCTCGAGACGCCGAAGGGGGCCAAGGTCTTCATCGACGGCGGCGCGAACAGTATGTTCGCCCGCTACATCGCCGCGCGCTACCCCGGGACGAGCGGAGAAGCGCGGCTCAAGGTGGACGCCGTCATCGTCACGCACGGCGACGCGGACCACCTCGCCGGGCTGATCGAGGTCCATGCCGCCGAGACGAACAGGTCGCCGTACAAGAAGATCTGCATCCACCCGGAGAGGGTCCTGCACAACGGCCTGGTCAAGACGCCGGACGGCGAGGACCCCCTGAAGGCCTTCGGCCGAACGGCCAGCGAAGCGGGGAAGACCTATGTCACGGACCTGGCCGGCGACCTGACCTCCCTGGAACCGGCGGGGGTCAGCGATAACTTCGCTAGATGGATCGAGGCCCTGAAGGATTGGGCCCAGGCCGGGCCGGTCAGGATCGCCCGGCTGTCCGACAAGACCGGGGCGGCCGAGCTGAACTTCCTCAAGAGCGAAGGCCTGGGCGTGCAGATCCTCGGTCCCGTCGAAAGCACGCTCGCCGACGGCACGGCCGCCCTGCCTCTCCTGCGGAAGCCGGCCGAGGCCATCCCGGGGGCCGAGCCGCCGGCCGGGGGGACGTCCTCCGCGGCGGAGCCCGCCTATTCGGTGCCGCACACGATCAACGGCCACTCGGTCGTTCTCCTTGTGACCTACGGCGCCATCCGGCTGATGCTCACCGGGGACCTCAATGAGGAGAGCGAGGCCGAGCTCGTACGGCGGCATGAGGCGGGGGAGATCGATCTGAAGGCCGACTTCCTCAAGGTGCCGCACCACGGCTCGGCCGAATTCTCGCGGGCCTTCCTGGAAAAGGTCCAGCCGGTCCTCTCGGTCATCTCGTCGGGCGACGAAAACGCGGGCGTCGAGTACATCCATCCCCGGGCGACGATGGTCGGGGCCCTGGGGAAATACAGCCGGGTGCCGCGGCCGCTGGTGTTCGTCACCGAGCTCGTGGCCTTCTACAAGAAGATGGGCTATGCCCGGCTCATGGGCGCGGACGACAAGCCCAAGGGCAAAGGCTTTTACTCCTTCAGCCGGGAAAGCTACGGCATCGTCCACCTGTCGTTCAACAAGAGCCGCATGCTCGTCTTCACCCACTCCGGGCTCCGCGATCTCAAGGAGGCCTACGCCTACACCGTGGATCCGGCCGGGCAGGTGCGGTTCGAGGCGCTGAGGACCGCCTAGGAACGAGCCTTTCGCAAAGGGCGGGGCCGGGACCGTTGACTTGGGCCGCCGGCGGCAATAACATGAGCACTCCGGGCCGGGTTTAGGCCCGGTTGACGGAATGGTCTAGAAAAGAGGTCACATGATGAAACGAGCCTGGCCGGCGGCTGCGGCCCTGGCCGCGGTGTCCATCCTCTTCCTCCTTCGGCCGGCCGGGGCAGGCGCCTCCCCGGCCGACGACGGCAAGCCGCGGATCATCTGTATCGGCGCCCACCCCGACGACGCCGAATCCGGGGCGGCCGGGACCGCGGCCCTCTGGATCGCCAAGGGCTATCATGTCAAGTTCGTGTCCGTGACCAACGGCGACATCGGCCACTGGCGTGACTCGGGCCCGGAGCTGGCCCGGCGCCGCAAAGCCGAGGTCGAGCACGGCGCCGGGATCGTCGGCTACGACTTCGAGGTCCTCGACAACCACGACGGCGAGCTGCAGCCGACGCTCGAGAACCGCAAGGCGATCACCCGGCTGATCCGGGAGTGGAAGGCCGACGTCGTCATCACCCACCGGCCGAACGATTATCACCCCGATCATCGCTACACCAGCGTCCTTGTCCAGGACTCGGCCTACATGGTGACCGTGCCCAAGCTCTGCCCCGAGGTCCCGGCCCTGAAGGCCAACCCCGTTTTCCTTTATTTCTCGGACGACTTCCAGAAGCCCAACCCGTTCCAGGCCGACATCGCGGTCGGCATAGATGCGGTCATGGACAAGAAGCTCGAGGTCATTCTAGGCATGGTCTCGCAGCTCTACGAGGGGGGCGTTAGCGGCTCGCCCGAGCTCCTGACGGGCGACCCCGCGAAGCGGAAGGAGCGCCTGCGGATGCTCCGCCAGCGCTCCGCCGACGGGGATATGAAGGCCGCGGATCGGTTCCGGCGCAGCCTCGAGGCCTGGTACGGGCGCGAAAGGGCGGCCAAGATCCTCTATGCCGAGGCCTTCGAGATCTCCGAGTACGGCCGCACGCCCGACAAGGCCGAGATCATGCGGCTTTTCCCGTTCTATTGACGGCCGGGGTCTCCCGGCCCCGTCGGCGCGGCCCGGTCCGCCGCCGCTTATCTCACGGCCTCGATGACCTTGGCGTCCACCCAGTAGACGTCGGTGTTGCCGTCGATCTTTCGCTGAAAGAAGAGGTACTTGCCGTCGGGAGAGATCTTGGGGATGAGCTCCGTGCCGGTGGCGTTGATGTCCTTGCCGAGCTCGACCGGATCGGACCAGCTCCCGTCGGTCCGCCGGAAGCTGGCGTAGAGCTTGCTCGTCTGGGCCCCGCCGGCGAAGGCATACTTGTCGAAGACCAGGAAGGATTCGTCCGGCGCGACCCAGGGATGGGCGGCCATGCGGACGACGATCTCGGGCTCCAGGTAGCGGCCGCCGTCATAGCCGGAGCGGAAGATGCCATAGACCTTGTTCCGCGCCGCCGTGAAATACAGCGTGCCGTTCCGGGCCGGGGCGGCGCACATGCCCTCGTCGGCTGGCGCAGCGACGGGCCGGGCCTCGCTCCAGCCGGCTTCCGTCCTTTGGCTGAAGAAGATCATTTTTCCGCGGTTGAAGTACACCCGGCCGCCGTCCGGGGAGAACTGGGCCTCGTACTCCGCCGCGCCGGACGAGAAGGCCGCCGGCACCGGTTCTTCCCAGCGCCCCCGCGTCATCCTGGAGTAATAGATCTTATTGTCGCTGCCCTCCTCGGACGCCCGGCGCCCGAAAAAGACCTCGTCGAGACCGGGAGAGAAGGTCGGGGTGAGGTCGTATCCAGCGGTGGAAACGAAACCCGGGGCGAAGCGCTGCGGCACCGCGCCTGGCGGGGCCTGCCCGAAGTAGGGACCGCTGAAGTCGGGCGGACGCGATGCCTGTCCGTTCGATATGCCGACGATCAACAGGATGAGCGGGATGCAGGCCAGCGTTGTCCGTTTCATTTCAACATTATAGCCCATATTCCCCGGTCTGGCGACCCTTGAAGCTCCGACGGGCTGCTAGTTCAAGGCCTTGAGCGCGTCGAGCTTCTTTTGCAGGCCCGCCCTTTCTCCGGGCGGGGTCAATTCGAGCGCTTTCTCCAGGGCCTTGACGGCTTCGACCCTGTTCCCCAGCTTGTCATAAACGTCGCCGAGCGTCGTCCAGAAATAATTGGTCTGGGGCTGGAGCTCGACCGCTTTCTTGGCCGCCGCGAGCGCGCTTTCGAGGTTCGAGCCCGTCCGCGTCCAGAACATGGCGTAGCTTCTGATATCATGCGGCTCCGCCCCGGCGATGTTCTTCTCCAGCCAGGCGGGACCGTAGATCTGCAGGGCTTTGGCCGTGTCGCCGGCCGTGACGCGCACATAGGCGGCCTGACGGATGTACCAGAGATCTCCGGGCTGCAGCCCGAGGGCCGTGTCCGCCATGGCCAGGGCGCTGTCCCGGTTCTCCTTCTTGTCGACCCAGTAGACCGCGTAGACCATCAGGGAATAGGCCAGGTCCTGGACGCGCCCCTGCATGAAGGCCGGACCGTAGACGTCTTCGGCCTTGGCCCTGTCGCCCGCGAGCTCGTAGAACTGGGCCAACATCTGGTTGGTGCCAGGCTTCGGATCGGCCAGGGTCAGGCGGCGCAGCTCGGCGGCGAGATCCTTCCCTTTGTCGAGCGGTCCGCCGTCCCGGATGATCCGCCTCAGCCACGCGGACAGGGGTTCCGGATCGTCAGGATATCTCGAGGCGTATTCGGCGAAGAACGTCGCCGCGTCTTCTTTAGAACCGGCCGATCCGTAGTACCGGCTCAGCTGCCTGTAGGCCTCCCGGACCAGGGGGTTCTTGGGGCGGTCGGCGATGAAGGCCTTGATCGGGGCCAGATCCGGTCCGGGGCGCCGCGACCAGGCCGCCGCCCTCGCTATCTCGTACCTGGCGAAGTCGGCATAGGAGGCCGTTATCTTGGTGCCCTCTTCGTCGGCAAAGGGACCGGCCTTGCCGTCCGGGTCGAGGGCAAGGACCTCTCGGAACTTGTCCTGCGCTCTGGCCGTCGCCCCGCGCTCGGCCCATTTCCTGGCCAGGCCGAACGCCGCCGCCACGTCCTTGGGGTCCTTGGCGTAAGCCGCCGCGAGCGCCTGGAACGTGTTCTCGCCCTCGAGGATCTTCTCGAGCCGGGCCCGGAAGTTCTCGGCGGGCGGTTCGTAGCCGACGAACCAGTCGACCTCGGCGCCATCGCCGCTCAGGGCGAGCGTCGTCGGCGTGCCCCGGATGGCGAACCTTTTGAAGGTCTCGAGGCCGATCGGCTTTCCGTTGTCGGCCAGGAAGAGGACGAAATTCTTGTCGAGGAAGGGGTGGAACTTGGCGTTATGGTAAAACTGCTGACCCAGCAGTCTGCAGCTGCTTCAGCCACCGCTGTAGAAATCGACCAGAACGAGCTTGTTCTCCGTTTTGGCCTTGGCCACGGCCTGGTCCAGCGTTCCCTGGAACCAGTTCTGGGCCCAGGCCGCGGAAGCGAGGATGAGCACGAAGCCCGCGGCCAGAACCTTCTTCATGACGGCCTCCTCACCTGAAGTGCCTATCATTATAACGTGAAAACCCCGAGGAAAGTACCCGGGCCGCAACATTCGGCCGCGGCCGGACGTATTGTCGATAGGATGGAAATTCCCGCCCGGCCGAACTATAATCCCCTTTTCGTGATCGGCCCGACCTCGAACGTCGCTGAAAGGTGAGGCCCATGACCCAAAACTTCTTCTCCGTCGACGACATCCCCCGGCGCAGGTTCCTGGAGCTCGGCATCAAGGGCGGCATCGCCCTGGCGGCCGCGCCGTCCCTCATGAGCTGCATCAAGGCCGGCCAGGCGCCGCCGCCGCCCCGGTTCGCCCTGGAGGACCTGAACAAGGTCATTCGGCGGGCCCTGGCCCAGGGCGGCGAGTTCGGCGAGATCTACATCGAGAACCGGGTCTCGCGCTCGATCCTCATGGAGGAAGGCAAGTTCAAGAGCGCCGTCTTCGGCATCAGTCAGGGGGCCGGCGTCCGGGTCATCTCGGGAGACAAGACGGGCTATGCCTACACCGACGACCTGACCCTCGACGCCTTCCTCCGGGCGGCCGACGTCGCCTCCTATGTCGCCCGCGGGGCCAAGGCCGTGGCGCCCGTGGACATCCGGGAGGAAAAGCGGCCGTCCTTCATCACCGTCAAGGTCCCGCTCCAGACGGTGGCCGAGGAGAAGCGTCTGGAGATCATGAAGCGGGCCCATGACGCGGCCCTGGGGTACGATCCCCGGGTCAAGATGGCCTCGATCGACTACTACGACGAGGTCCGCGGCCGGACGATCGCCAACAGCGAGGGGCTCTATCTCACGGACGAGCTGCCGCTCCTCTTTTTCGTCGTCCAGGTCCTGGCCGCGGGCAACGGCACCTCGCACATGGGGCGCGAGCGCCTGAGCCGCCACGCCGGACTGGAGATGTTCGACGAGCTCAAGCCGGAGGACGCGGCCCGGGCCAGCGCCCGCGAGTCGGTGGCCATGCTCGAGGCCAAGGACGCGCCGGCCGGGAAGATGGACGTCGTCATGCAGAACGGCTGGGGCGGGGTCCTGGTCCACGAGGCCGTCGGCCATCCCCTCGAAGGCGACAACATCGCCCGCGAGACCGGCGTCTTCGTCGGCAAGCTCGGCCGGCAGGTGCCCAACCCCAAGTTCACGATGGTGGACGACGGCAGTCTGCCGGGCTTCCGCGGCACGACCGACTTCGACGACGAGGGCACGCCGATGAAGCGCAACGTCCTCATCCAGGACGGCACGCTGGTCAAGTACATGACCGACGTCCTCTCGGCCAAGCAGATCAAGATGGAGCGCACCGGCAACGGCCGCCGCGAATCGTTCCGCTACATGCCGATCGTCCGCATGACCAACACCTTCATCGAGAAGGGGACGGACAAGCCGGCCGACATCCTGGCCTCGACGCCGAGCGGCCTCTACGTCCAGAGCCTGAGCGGCGGCAGCGTCAATCCGACCGACGGCGTCTTCAACTTCACCTGCCGCGAGGCCTACCTGATCGAGAACGGCCGGAAAACGGTCCCGGTCAAGGGGGCGACGCTCATCGGCAGCTGCCTCGACGTCATCCAGGGCGTCGACGCGGTCGGCGACGACCTGGACTTCGGCCCGGGCATCTGCGGCAAGGGACAGGCGGCCGAGGTCTCGGCCGGGCAGCCCACGGTCCGGATCCGGGGCATCAACGTCGGCGGCTCGCGGGCGAGATAAGCGGGAGACGGAGAAAGGACGAGGATGATGGACATCAAGGGAACAGCCGAACAGCTGGTCAAGCGGTGCCTGAAGAAAGGCGCCGACGCGGCCGAGGTCTATATCGAAACGGGCCGGGACCTGAGCATCGACGTGCGCAAGGGCGACATCGAGACCGTCCGGGAGGCGGCCGCCGCCGGGGCGGGCATCCGGGTCTTCGTCAAGGGGCGGATGGCCTTCGCCAGCTCCAACGACCTGGGGGAGAAGGCCCTGGCCGACGCCGCCGGCCGGGCCGTCGAGTTCGCCCGGGTGACGACGGCCGACCCGAACAACGTCCTGCCGGACGACCGGGGCGAGACGGCCGTGGCCGGTCTCTACGACCCGAGCATCGCCCGGGCGCCGATGGAGGAGAAGATCGAGCTGGCCAAGCGCCTGGAGAGCCTGGCCACGAAGGACCCCCGGATCACCAAGAGCGACGGAGCCGCCTACCGCGAGACGGAGGGCGAGATCGTCATCGCCAACTCCAACGGGCTCCTCAAGGGCTATAAGTCGTCGGGCTGCGGCTGCGGCGTCTCGGTCGTGGCCGAGAAGGGCGATCAGAGGTCGTCGGGATACGACTCGTGCAGCCGCCGCTTCTACGGCGACCTCAAGCCGGCCGAGGAGATCGCCGGCAAGGCGGCCCGGCGGGCCTACGAGGCCCTCGATCCGCGGCCGGTCAAGACGCAGCGGGCCGCGGTCATCTTCCACGCCGACGTGGCCAACGTGCTCCTGGGCGGCGTCCTCGGGGCGATCGATGGCGAGCGCGTCCTGCAGGGAGCGAGCTTCCTGGCCGGGAAGATGGGCCAGCGCATAGCCGTGGAGACGATCACCATCGTCGACGACGGCACGCGCGAGAAGGGCCTGGCCAGCGCCCCGTTCGACGGCGAGGGCGTGCCGACCGCGAAGCGGATCATCGTGGACAAGGGCGTGCTGGCGGCGTTCCTGTACAACACCGCCGTGGCCAAGCGGGCCGGGACCCGGAGCACGGGCAACGCCGCCCGCGACGGCTTCACCGGCCTGCCCGGGATCGGGCCTCACAACTTCACCATGCTGGCCGGGGCGGCCAAGTACGAGGACGTCGTCGCCGCCACCAGGAACGGGCTGCTGGTCAAGGAAGTCACCGGCTACGGCATCAACCCGGTCAACGGCAACTTCAGCGGCGGGGCCTCCGGGTTCTGGATCGAGAACGGCCGGATCGCCTTCCCGGTGCGGGGGCTGACCATCGCCGGCACGGCCGACGAGATCTTCAACGGCATCGACCTCGTCGCCGACGACCTCGACCCGTTCGACGCTATGGCCGCCCCGACCGTGCGGATCAAGGAGCTCCAGATCGGCGGCGAATAAGCGGTCCAGACGGCGGAACCGAGCCCTCGAGGAGGGAATCCCATGAAGATCCATTCCCTTTTGGCGATCGTGGTCCTCGTCCTGGCCGCGTCCAATCTCCCGGCCCAGCAGCCGCCGCGCTCCTATGTCTATCGGGAGATCGCGGGCCAGAAGCTCGGCGCGTTCGTCTTCCTGCCGGAGGGCCGGGACGCCACGACGCCAAGGGCCGCCGTTGTCCTCGTCCACGGAGGGGCCTGGACGTTGGGGACCGCTGAATGGACATTTGCGGCGGCGAGACGTTTCGCCGACTGGGGGCTGGTCGCGGTGGCCATCGATTATCGGCTCTCCAAGAACGGATGCACGCCGATCGAAGCCCTGGACGACACGCGGACGGCGTTTCGATGGCTCCGGGAGCACGCGGCCGAGTTCGCGATCGATCCGACACGGGTCGCGGGATACGGGGTCTCCGCCGGCGGCCAGCTCGTTTCGGTCGCGGCCCTGGGCCGGTTCGCCGACGAAGGCCCGGCCGGGCCGGGCTCCAGGCCGGATGTGCTCCTGCTCTGGTCGCCGGCCGTGTTCGCGCCGGCGCACCTTCTGCCGGGCGGGATCAAGGCCTCGGACCATTCGCCGATGGACCTCGTCGGGCCTTTGGCTCCGCCGACCTGCATCATCAACGGCGACATGGACACGGCTACCCCGCTCGTTGACGCCAAGCGGTTTCGCGATCTTCTCGTCCGCGCCGGGGCCGTCTGCGAGCTCCACGTCTATCCGGGCGTAGGACATCTCCTGACGCGTGACGTCGCCAACCAGCGTGATAAGTTCGATCCCGATCCGAAGTTCACGGAGGACGCCTACGCGGAGATCGAGCGCTTCTTGAGAGAGCGGGGCTATCTTGCGGGCCGAACGACGGCCGGCCGGCCCATCCGCGGCGGCCCCCCCGGCTAAGCGCGTTCGAGGGCGCGGGCCAGATCGGCGATGAGGTCCTTGGGGTTCTCGATGCCGACCGAGTAGCGGATGAGCCCCTCGGGGATGCCCATCGCGGCGCGCTCCGCGGGGGTGCACTCGACGTGGCTGGTCGTCGCCGGCGGCCCGGCCACAGTCTCGATCGAGCCGAGGTTGGCGGCCCGGCGGGCGAGCCGCAGCCCGGGCAGGACCCGCTTGACCGACTCGAACCCGCCCTTGAGCATGAAGCTGAGGACCCCGCCGAAGCCGCGCATCTGGCGGCGGGCGATCTCGTGCTGGGGATGGGAGTCGAGCCCCGGATAGAAGACCGCCGAAACGGCCGGCTGGCCCTCGAGCCAGCGGGCGATCGTCAGGGCGCTGGCGTTCTGCCGCTCGATCCGCAGGGCCAGGGTCTTCATGCCCCGGATCATGAGGAAGGCGGCCATCGGGTCCAGGCAGGCGCCGTTGATCTCCCGGAAATGATAGATCCTGCCGACCAGGTCCGGGTCGCCGCAGACGACGCCGCCCAGGGCGTCGGCGTGGCCGCCCAGGAACTTGGTGGCGCTGTGGACGACCAGGTCGGCGCCCAGGGCCAGGGGATTCTGGTTGATCGGCGTGGCGAAAGTGTTGTCGGTCACGACCACGGCCCCGGCGCGGCGCCCGGCCGCGGCCAGCCGGGCGATGTCGACGACCTTGAGCGTCGGGTTGGTCGGCGTTTCGAGGTAGAGGACGCGGCAGCCGGCGGCCACGGCCGCCTCGATCCGTTCGCTGTCCGTCGTATCGCAGAGCTCGACCCGGACGCCGAAGCGGGGCAGGAACTCCAGGAAGAGCTTATTGGTGCCGCCGTAGGAATCCTTCACCGACACGATCCGGTCTCCGGGGGAGAGCAGGGCGAAGAGCGTGTTGCTGATGGCCGCCATGCCGCTCGCGAAGCTGGCCGCCGCCGCGGCGCCCTCGAGGCGGCGGACCTTGGCCTCGAAGGCGGCCACGGTCGGGTTGGTGTTGCGCGAGTAGATGTGGCCGGGCTTGCGGCCGAGGGCGGCATCGAGCCAGGCGTCGACGTCGGGATAGCCGTAGGCGGCGCTGTAAACGATCGGGACCTGCGTGGCCCCCTCGACCAGGCTGTCTTCTTCACCCGCCCACACGGCCAGGGTCGCGGCCGAGAGGTCCGCGGTCTCGTTCTTGTCGGTCATCGGTGCCGCCTTTTCATATCTTACGGATCGAAGCGGCCTTATTATTTCCGACGACCGGAGACGTGTCAACCCGCCCGGATCCGCTTGACTTTCCGCCGGCCGCAGAAACTGCCCCCACGCTCTATTTATTATTACCCTGTTTTATACCCCTGAATCTGGGTTCTTCTCCCATTTTCGGGAAACCTCTCGAGGCGGCGAGGCAACTTTTCATGCCCTGAAACCATCTGTTTCAGCGATGGCATTTTTCGCGCCGACATCGTTGGCGAGGAAGACGGAGGTCCTGGCGATGAAGAAGGTTATCTGGCTATTAGGCTTCGTGATCCTGGCAAGCCTGCGTCCCGGACTGGCCGCGCCCGCTCCCTCGGCCGCTCAGGCCGGAAGCGAACGGCCGCCGGTCAAATTGAGCGAGGTTCCCACGGAACTCGCGCCTGTCGATTTCATCGCCCAAGCCCCGGCCATAGACGGCGCGCTCGATCCGGGGCTGCGGCAGCTCCCGCGCCGGTCCTTCTCCCAGGTCGATCCTTTCGGGACCGACGCGAAGCTCGTCGAGGCCCATTATCGCCTGGCCTACGGGACCGATTTTCTCTACGTCTATGTCGAGGCCGAGGGCGACCGCCTGACCTTTAATGACCGGGCGTACCAAAACGGCGACGGCTTCCACATGGTCATCGCCCGGCCCCGTCCGGGCGACGCGCCCACCGACGAGTTCTATGTCGCGGCCTGCTCGGCGGTCGACCGGCCCGAGCTCGAATGGAGCCGCCGGCTCTTCTGGTATTACAACGTCGACAAGATCTTCGTCCCGATGAGCCCTCAAGCCAAGCTGGCCTCCGCAGCCCAAAACGGGGTCGTCTCGTTCGAGCTGCTCCTGCCCTGGCAGGATCTTCACCCGTACCATCCCTGGCTCTCGGCCGGCATCGGTTTCAACATCGGTTTTGTCAAAGCCAGCGGACAGGGCGCGTTCTATTACCGCCTTCTGCCCGAGGACCTGGGCCAGGAGAACCAGCCCCGGCGCTACATCCGGCTGCGGTTCGCCGAGCCGGCCCTCGAAAAAGGGATCCAGACGTTCGCCCGGCTCGAGCGCAACCATCTGGAGAAGGGCGAGCCGCTGCGGGCCCGCGCCGTCAGCCTGAGCTCCGGCGAAGACACCGAGACCTTGCGGACGTCCGTCCTCAGCGGCGAAGGGACGAGCCTGGCCCGGGGCATCGCCGAGTATCCTTGCCACCGGGGGCTGACGTTCCATGAGTTCGGAGTCGACCTGGCGGATCTGCCGCCCGGGGGGTACCGCGTCGCTTGGAGCTCCCAGCGAGGCCATTCCAAGGGTGACGATGCCGCCCGGGCCGCGGGCCTGACCGTCATGCCCGCAGCGGCCGCGGACGCCTATTCGCGGCGTCTCGAAAGCGTCAAAGCCAGGCTCTCACCCGGAAGCGCGGCGACCCTCCGCTTCCTGCTCGACGAGGCCGTCGCGTCCCTGCGCGCCGCCAAGCCCTACGAAACGACCGCCAGGGAACGGTTGGCCTTGCTGCGGGTCGAAGACGATCTGGCCCAAGCGGAAGCGGGCCGGGACGTGCTTGCGACCCGGACCGGGTATATGCGGCGGGCCTTTCGCTCCAATGTGGATGGCAGCCTCCAGCCCTACGCCGTCAGGGTGCCGGCCGGGTTCGACAGGACCCAGTCGAAGAAGTACCCCCTTGTCGTTTACCTCCACGGCAGCGCCTCGGACGAAACGAACCTCTCCGGCGTCGATTACCTGAGCCAGGGGGAGGCCATCGAGCTGGCGCCGCGAGGCCGGGGCCCCTCGAATGGATTCACCCGCGACCACGCCCAGGAGGATATCGAAGAAGCCGTCGCGGCGGTCGTTGAAAGCTACCCGATCGATACGGCGCGGATCGTCCTCACCGGTTTCTCCATGGGCGGCTACGGCGCCTACCGGACCTATTACGAGCATCCCCGGAGATACCGGGCTGTGGCCGTGTTCTCCGGCGAGCCCGATCTGGGGAGCCTCTATTTCCCCGGCGAGGGGCACCCGAACTTCCTCGACGAAAAGACGCTCGCCCCGTTCAAGGGCCTGTCCATCTTCGTCTTCCACGGGAAAGAAGACCGCAACTGTCCGTTCGCCACGACCCAGGAGCTGATCAAAAAACTCGAACGGGCGGGCGCCCAGGTCGAGTTCGTCACGGAAGAAGGGGCCGGCCACACCCGGCCCAGCCCCGAGACCATTCGCCGTTACCGGGAATGGCTGGCGGCTCGCCTTCGCTAGCCCGGCCCGATCTTCAGCGCTCCAGGGTATCGAAGAGCGGCGCCGCCGGACGGACCGCCGGGCCTTCGTCCGAGACCGTGACGGCCAGGACCCGGATCCGCTCGTCGTCCGGCAGGGTCAGCGTCGCCGCCCCGTCCGGCGCGTCGATGGCGTAGGCGAACAGGTACGAATAGGCGTAGGGGTCGTTCGTGCCGTCCTGCAGGTGGCGGTGCGAGGCGAACCAGGCCACGGCCGCCGGCTTGACGAAGCCGGGGACGAGTCCGGCGTACTCCTCGATCGTCCGCAGCCGCGGCGTGCCGGCCGGCTCGCCCGGCCTGGCCGGGGCGATCTCCTGCCGGGTCGTCCAGACGCGGTTGTCCCACTGGCCGATGTAGCCGCCCCAATCCTGGACGGTCAGCTCGATGGGCTTGTCGCCGATCTTGAAGCGGGCCTTCAGGTCGCCGGCCGCCGAGGCGGCCAGGATATAGACGCGGCCCTTCGTCCCGGCCGGGAGGGCCAGGACCTGGCCGCGGGCGGCGGCGGCGTTGCGCCGGCCGGCCGGTCCGAGCGCGAACTCGACGCCGTTGTATTCGATCCGGGCCGGCAGCATCTCGGCCGGGAGCGACCGGCCTTCGCCGTCGAAGCCGCCGGTCGGGACCCGGCCGTCGCGCGTCGAGGCGTAAACGTCGTAGTCGAGGGGAACGGTCTCGAACTTCGGCGCTGCCAGCCGCGCCGGGGCCGGCCCCATCTTGACGGCGAAGGAGCGGACCTGGAACGGCCCGAAATCGGCAACCAGCGCCCCTCCGGCTAGCCTGGCCGGACCGACCTCGTCCTCGACGCCGTTGACCTCGCGGGCGGCCAGCAGCGGGGCCGGGAACGACACCTTGACGCCCTTGGCCGGCCGGCCACTCATCTCGACCAGGCGGACGACGATCTCGTCGCCCTGCTCGGCCTTCTTCAGGGCCAGGGCCCGGACGCGGCCGTTCGAGACCGACATCAGCGAGAAGGACTTGCCGAGCGCGCCGGCGTGGGCCGCGCTCAGGAAGGCGGCCGGCGGCTGGTCGAGCCGCAGGCCCTGCCAGTCGGCGCCGCCCCGGCGGAAGTCGCCGGCGTGACCGGCGATCCCGTAGACGAACTCGTGCCGGCCCCAGTCCTGGGAGGTCTGGTCGACGTAGCCGCGCCGGCCCTCGATGCCGGGCGTGCGGACGAGCGTCAGGCGCAGGGTGTGATCGTCCGGCTTGTCCGAGCCGAACTTGGCCCCGGTCAGGATGGCGGCTCCGAAGGCGCCCGAGGCGTCGGTCAGGTCGACCCACTGGTGAGAAGGCATCTCGAACTGCTTCTCGCTGTTCGTCGGCCGCTCGATCGTGCCGATTTCCCAGTTGTAGGTCGCGACCCTGTTCTTCGCGGCGAGCGGGAAGACGGCCTTGAGATGGGCGGCCGGGGTCTTCCAGTCTACGACCGTGGCGAACTCGACCCGGCCGGACGCGCCGCCGGCCGCCAGGCGCACGGTCTGGACGAAGACCGAGCCCTCGGCCTCGCGGCGGACCTCAACGGCCACGCGGGCCGGTCCTTCCTCGACCACCCGCACCCGGGCCGGGCCGCCGACATAGGCGCGGGGGGCGCGGCTCTGGTCGGCCCAGTCCATGTTCCAGGCCGGCCACTGGGCCGGCTTGTCGGTCTTGATCTCCAGCCGCGCCGGGGCGGCCAGGAGCTCCCGGCCGACGGCCTTGTCGAAGATGGAGGCGACGTCGCCGTCGGCGTTGAGGGCGACGCGGTAGCGGGAGTTCTCGAGCGACGACGTCGAGACCTTGAGCTCCGAGGCCATCGGCGCCCCGGCCGGCCGGACGTCGTACACGGCGAAGCCGACCGGCGGGACGTCGGCAACGAAGACGACCTTGCCGCCCGCCAGCTGGGCCGGCGTCTCCCGGCCGTCGGGGCCGAAGACGCGGACGGCCTGGGGCGCGCCGCCGGGGAAGTCCGCCGCCGCCTCGACGACGTCCTGGCGCGGGATGGACAGTCCGTTGGTGACGATCACGGCCGTTCCCTGGACGCGCGTGTCCAGGGCCGCGGCCACCGCGCCGACGGCGCTCGTCAGCACGCCGCCGAACTGGTTGAGGGCCAGGACCTCGTCGTTCCAGGAATATTCGTAGGCCTTGGGGATGCTCGTGCCGGGGATGATGTCGTGGAACTGGCCGCCCATGACCAGCGTCCAGGCGTCGGCCAGCCGGCGGCGGGGATAGGCGCGGCCGCCGAGCCAGTCGGCGGCGACCGAGGCCCGCTCGGCGTCGTCGGCCAGGACTTCGTTGCGGCGGTTCCAGCGCTTCATGTAGGCCTGCGAGGTGATGGAGCCGGCCGAGTGGTTGGTCAGCTCCAGGTCGCCCTTGTAGCGGGGGAGCCTGGCCCTGACCTCGGGGGAGATGTCGCGGAAGAGCTGGTCGGACGCGGTCGAAAGGACGCGGACCGGGCCGTCGCCGACCTTGACCGCCGCGGCGCCCGGCTCGAGGACGGCCCGGCCCCGGGTGACGATCGCCTCCATGAGCCGGACCGACGGCTCGTTGGGCGATCCGCCGGTGTCGCCGGTGCCGTAGTACAGGTAATCGGCGAAGAGCCCCGATGCCGCCCCGTCGAGGGCCAGCCTGGCGGTCCAGTCGGTCAGGGGCCGGGCCTGCGGGCGGCCGTCCCTGGCCGGGGCCGGCGGCGGCGGGGTCTTGGTCAGGTCATAGGTCACCGAGCCGGTGTAGTCGCCGGCGTTGAGGGCGGCGACGACGCTTCGGCCGTCCAGGCCCTCCCAGACGCCTAGGTTGAAGGGGATGCCGGCCGGGGTTTTTTCGGGAGAGTCCGGGCCGCCGACCGGGGCGAACGATCCCCAGGACAGCTTCTGGGTCGAGAACCCGAGGATGCCGCAGTGGGCCAGGATGCTGGGCAGCGAGGCCGGGAAGCCGAAACAGTCGGGCAGCATGTACTCGGCGCTGGTCCGGCCGAACTCGGCCCGGAACCAGCGTGCGCCGTAGAGGATCTGGCGGATGGTCGATTCGGCCGAGGGCGAGTTGACGTCGTTCTCTTCCATCGAGGAGCCGGCGGGATGCCAGCGGCCGGCGGCGACGTACTGCCGGACCTTCTCGTAAGCCTCGGGGTAGTATTCCTTCATCATCCGGTAGCGGTTGGCGCCGCTGAAGTTGAAGACGTAGTGCGGATACTTCTCGAAGAGATCGAAATTGGCCCGCATGGTCTTGGGCAGGTACTCGCGGATGGTCGTGGCGTAGTCCCAGCGCCATTGGGTGTCCAGGTGGGCGTAGCCGACGACATAGAGGGTCGGCGTCCCGGGATCGGGCTTGGCCGGCCGGCCGGAGCCGGAAGACTGGCCGGCGGCCGGGCCCGGAAGGGCGGCCAGGGCGGCCAGGCCGATCAAGCCGGAGAGCAGGAAACGATGGAATGAGCTGAGCATTTTGACCTCGCCTTCCTGTCCCGTCGGGGACATCAGCCGACAAGGATAATCCAACGCGGATCAAAAGGGAACTGCCGGACGGGGGAGACGATCATCCGGGGGGAGGGTGTCCGGACGGGAGCAGAGGGAAAGCCGTCGATCCCCCTGCTCCCTCCGGCGTCAGCGAGGACTTACTTCTTGCAGGCGGCCTTGGAGCCGCAGCTCTCGGCGTCGCATTCCGATGCGGCCGGCTTGGCCTTCTCCGTCTTGCCGGTCATATGGCCGGCGCATCCGCCGCCGCATCCGTTCCCGTGGCCCGCGGGACCGCCGTGGCCCATTTTTCCGCCGCAGCTCATGCCGGAACCGCAGTCCAGGCCCTGGCAACGGGCCTCGAGGGCCTTCTTCTGGTCGTCCGTGAGCAGGGTCTTGACCGCGATCTTGTGCGCCAGGCAGCTCTTCCGGATGTCCGCGCCGGCCTTGGCGATCTCGTCGATCTTGGCTTCGAGCTTCTTCTGGTCGGCCTTGTCGAGCATCATCTGACGGAATTCGAGATGCTTGGTCTTCATGGCCGCCTGGAGCTGGACCATGGCCTTCTGATGGTCGACCTTGAGCTTGGCCAGCTTGGCCGACTGGTCGGCCGTCAGGTTGGGGATGGCGCAGCCTTTTTGCGAAGCGCACGCGCCGGCCGCCTGGGCCGCCAGGGGGGCCGTCAGGAAGAGGGCCAGGGCGATCAGGGCCGCCGTCGATCGGGACAGCTTCATATCGTGTTCCTCCCGTAGAGAGATTGGTGTGACTGATCCTGGGGACAACCGCCGCGCCGGGCCGCCGCGGCGCCGTCCGCCCCCTCCTCGCGGGGACAGACATGGTCTTGGAAAAGCCGGAAGAACTTCGCCTTCTGTTCATCCGTCAGGACTTCCTTTTCCTTGAGCAGGTTCGCGACGGCCTTCTTCTGGATCTCGGCCTGAAGCCCGCCGATCTCCTCGATCAGCCGGACGATGACCGCTTCGTCGGGCGCCGTCTTCTTCATCTCCTCGACCAGGGCCACCCTTTTCTCCTGGATCCTAGCCAGGATGCCGCGCGTCTCGGCGTCGAAGGCGCACCGGAAATCCTCGATGCACTTCTTCTGCGGCCCGCTCAGGCAGAGCTCGCGCATGAGGGAGGGTGCCGGCGCGGGGCGCCGGCCCGGCTCCCGGACCCAGCGGTTGTAGGCGAATGTCAGCAGGGCCGAAACGTTGATGACGACGAGAACCAGGAGCGACATTCTGCCGAGCTTCCTGTTCATTCGAGGTCCTCCTTTCCCGGGCGCCGGCCGTTGACGTAGAAATCCGCCGGAGAGCGCGGGGGGATGCTTTCGAAGCTCTGGAGCAGGTGATCGGCGAAAGCGTCTTCCGGCCGGGGGGCCGCCGCTCCCGTCTTTCCCAGCTCGTGACCGGCGAGGATCCCGGCCAGGACAAGCGCCGCCGCCGCGGCCGGCCGGAGCACCCGCCAGGCGATCGCTGCGATCCTTGGCCGGATGGAGGGGGATGCCTCCTCGGCTTCGATCCTGGCCATGAGCCGGGGAAGGAAATCCGCCGAGGGCCGCGGCTCCGGCGGCGGCGCCGGGTCGTCCCAGGCTTCCGCGAACCGCCGGAGGAGGAAGGCGCAGTCCGGGCAGGCTTCCAGATGTTCCCGCATCCCCCGGAGCTCCGCCTCGGGAAGGCGCCGCTCCGCCAGGGAGACGAGGCGGGCCCGGACGCGGGCGCAGCCGGAGCCGTCGTCAGGTCTTGGCTTGTTCATCTTCATCCCTTTGGACACGGGTTGCCGGCCCGAACTTGCGGTCCCGGACGAGCTCCGGGAACCGGAGAGCCAGCTCCGCTTCGAGGTTGAGCTTGGCCCGGTGGAGGCAGGACTCCACGGAGGCCAGCGAAACGTCCATGATCTCGGCGATCTCCCGGTAGGAGCGCCCTTCGAATTTATTGAGGACGAGCATGGTCCGCTGCTTTTCCGGCAGCGAGGCGACCGCCTTCCGGACGATCGCCCGGGTCTCGTTCAACGACCAGGCGGCCGCCGGATCAGCCTCTTCGGGAGCGGCGACGTCCGGCCCGTCCGCGTCTCCGTAGGCGGCGCCGCGATGGGTCCCGGCGAGCGGGTCCGCCCTCCTGCCGTCCCGGTTGAAGTTATGGCAGCGGTTGACGACGATCCGGTAGATCCAGGTGGAGACGCGGCTCTCGTGCCGGAACGTCCCGCTCGCCCTGTAGATCTGAAAGAAAACGTCCTGGGCGACGTCTTCGGCGTTCTGGGGGTGGTTGAGCAGGCGCGCGCAGAGGCCGAGGACCCTGCCTTGATAGAGCTCGACGAGGGCCTTGAAAGCCCCGAGGTCCTTGGCGGCGACCCGGCGGAGCAGCGCGCCTTCGTCCAGCGATTCCGGGGTCGGGATCTTGTCGCTCCTTAGGAAAATGGGATAAAAATCACTCTACATTATTAGGACACCGCGGCCGGGAAAAACTGTCGCTCGCCGGACGGCTACGGAAGGATCGGGACCGGCGTCCAGCGGTCCGTGGTCGTGCCGTCGCCGAGCTGGTAGTCGGCGTTGTGGCCCCAGGCCCAGACCGAGCCGTCGACCAGGATGGCGACCGTATGGTCGGCGCCGGCCTCGGCCGCGACGGCGCCGGAGATCCCGAGAACGGCCACGGCCGTGGACCTGTTGGCGCCGCTGCCGTCGCCGAGCTGGCCGTAAAAATTCCAGCCGAAGGCGCGCAGGGTCCGGTCGGCCAGGATAGCGACGGTGTGGCTGATGCCCGCCTCGACGGAGACGGCGCCGGCCACGCCGATCGCCTGGACCGGCGTCGGCACGGTCATGGGCTGGCTGCCGTTGCCAAGCTCGCCGTAGGAGCCCGAGC
Source organism: Acidobacteriota bacterium (assembly GCA_022711665.1). GTDB lineage: Bacteria > Acidobacteriota > Aminicenantia > Aminicenantales > Saccharicenantaceae > RBG-16-66-30. The sequence continues at coordinate 466,776 of JAKLEN010000003.1, forward strand.
CCCAGCACCAGAGCGTCCCGTCGCCCAGGGCTGCGGCGGCGTGATAGCCGCCGGCGGCGATGGCCGCCGCTCCGGTCAGGTTCGTCACCTGGACGGGCGTCAGGCGCGGCGTCGTCGTGCCGTCGCCGAGATTGCCGTAGGCGTTCGACCCCCAGGCCCAGACCGTCCCGTCGGACCTCAGGGCCAGGCCGAAGAGGTTCCCGGCGGCGATGGCCGTCACGCCCGCGAGCCCCTGCACTTGGACCGGCACGAGGCGGTTGCTGGTCGTGCCGTCGCCGAGCTGACCGTCGCCGTTGCCGCCCCAGGCCCAGACCGTCCCGTCGCCCTTCAGGGCGTAGGTGCTGTTCTCGCCGCCGGCGACGGCCGTGACGCCCGTGATGGCCGTGACCTCGACCGGCGAGAGCCGCTCGTTCGTCGTCCCGTCCCCCAGCTGGCCGAACATGTTGCGGCCCCAGGTCCAGACCGTGCCGTCGCTCTTCAGGGCGACCGAATGATAGAGGCCCGCGGCCGCGGCGACGACCCCCGAGAGGATCGTCACCTGGCCCGGCGAGGGCCGGGGAGACGTGGTCCCGTCGCCGATCTGCCCCTCGGAATTCCCGCCCCAGGTCCAGCAGGTCCCGTCGCTCTTGGCCAGGACGGTATGGAACCGGCCGGTCGCGACGCCGACCCGCTTGTATTCAGCCGAGGCCACCTCGGAGGTCGTCCAGCCGGCGCGATAGGCCACGGCCTTGAGGGTCAGCGTCCTGGCGACGCGGACCGCCGCCGTGTAGATGGTTCCGGCCGTTTCGCTGGGCGTCGTGCCGTCCGTGGTGTAGCGGATCGACGCGCCCGCGGTCGTCGTCGTGATGGCGACGTCCCTGGCCGCGGCTGAATAGCCGGGCGTGACGCTGAACTGGGGCCGGGCCACGGTCGTCCCGATAGTGTAGTCGCCGGAAGTGACCGGCGAGGTCGTCCAGCCGGCGCGATAGGCCACGGCCTTGAGCGTCGCCGACGCGGCGAGGCGCACGGGGGCCGTATAGACCGTGCCGGCGGCCTCGGTCGGCGTCGAGCCGTCGGTCGTCCAGCGGATGGTCGCGTTCGTGGTGGCCGTGGCGATGGCGACGTCCTGGGCGTCCTGGTAAGTGCCGGGCGCCGGGTCGAAGACCGGGGCCACGACGTCGAACCCGATGACGTAGGCGCCGGACGTGACCGGCGAGGCCCGGTAGCCGGCCCCGAAAGCGACGGCCTTGAGGGTCAGCGAGGCCGTGACGGGAACCGGGCCCGTATAGAGCGTTCCGGCAGTTTCGGTCGGCGTCGAGCCGTCGGTGGTGTAGCGGATCGACGCGCCCGCGGTCGTCGTCGTGATGGCGACGTCCTGGGCGGCGGCGTACTCTCCCGGCCCCGGGCTGAACTCCGTCGCGGCGGCCGGGGGCCCGATCAGGTACTCGCCGGAGGTGACGAGCGAGGTCGTGTATCCGGTCCTGTAGGCGACGGCCTTGAGGGTCAGGCTGGCGGAGACCGTCACCGGGCCGGCATAGGGCGACCCGTTCGCCTCGCTCGGCGTTGAACCGTCGGTCGTGTAGCGGATGGACGCGCCGTCCGTCGCCGTGGCGATCGTCACGTCCTGGGCCGTCAGGTATTCGCCCGGCCCCGGGCTGAAGACCGGCGCCGCGACTAGGGGAGCGATGGTGTAGTCTCCCGAAGTCACCGGCGACGTCGTCCAGCCCGTCCGGTAGGCGACGGCCTTGAGGGTCAGCGACGACCCGACGTGGACGGGCGCCGTGTAGACGGTGCCGGCCGTTTCGGTCGGCGTCGAGCCGTCGGTCGTGTAGCGGATGGCCGCGCCCGTGGTCGCCGTCGAGACGGCGACGTCGATCTCGGCAGAATACGTCGCGGCCTGGGGGCTGAAGACCGGCGCCGCGACCGCCTCCGGTTGCGGCTCGTCCTTCTTGACGGCGCAGCCCGCGGCGGCGAGGAGCAGGCCGACGGCGGCCAGGGCGAAAAACCGTACTCCGTGCTTCATGGGCCCCCTGGACACTTGAGGTTCGGCCCTGACGGGCCGCGACCATCATAGCGTCCCGCGAGGAGGCCTGTCAACGCGGGGATAGGGCCGGTCCGGCTACTTCTTGACCCTCCGGGCCGTCCATTGCATCTCGCCCATCTCTCCCATGACGCTGGTGCCCTTCATCGTATCGCCGTCGACCTTGCCCTTGTGGACGATGGACATGTCGCCCATGGGGCCGCCGGTCATGGTGAAGGTGAACTCGATGTCGTTGCCGACGATCTTGCCGGCGCCCTTGACGCCTTCGCCTCCGGGACCGTCGGGGCCGCCGGGACCGGGGCCGCCCTGCATCGACACTTCGAGGACCTCGCCCTTCTGGACGAACGTGACCACCATCGGCGGGCGATCGCCGCCGCCGGGAGGCCCGTCGGGCCCTTCCGGGCCGCCGATCATGGTCAGCTCCCAGGACCCATTGACGTTCGCGGGCTTGGACTGGGCGGCGGCGCCGAGGACTAGACAGCCGATGGCCAGTATGACGAGAGCCGGTTTGTGTGACATCGAAGCTCCTCTTTCTCAGCTGGAATCGGGGCGGCGGGCCAGGCCTCCGCCTAGGATATTAGACGCTCCGGCGGGCCTTTTTATTCCACTTGAAAAATATATTAAATTATTGTATAAATGAGACTTCCGAGTTGGAAGAAAGCTTCCGCCAATCCGTCTCAAGTATCCGATGAAGAGCATGGTCATGAGAAAGTCCCCGTGGTTGTTGTCTCTCCTGGCCGGGCTGGCGCTGGCCTCGTGCGCCGTCGGGCCGAAGTACCGGGCCCGGACGCCCGAACAGATGAATGTCCCGGCGGCCTGGCACGCCGCCCTGCCCGAGGGGGCGCACGCCGGCGAGCTGGCGACCTGGTGGATGACGCTCGACGATCCGGTCCTGACCGGCCTCGTCGAAGAGGCCGTCCGGATGAGCCCGACCATGGACCTGGCCCGGGCCCGGCTGCGCGAATCGCGGGCCCAGCGCAAGGTGGCCGCGGCCGCCCTCTACCCGACGGTCAGCGGCCGGGGAAGCGCGACGACCTCCAAGACGGGGGACGCCGGGGCGAACACTATGTACCAGGCCGGTTTCGACGCCAGCTGGGAGCCGGACGTCTTCGGCGCGACGCGGCGCTCCCTCCAGGCTTCGACCGCCGAGCTCCAGGCCGCCGCCGCCAACCTGCACGATGCCCAGGTCTCGCTGGCCGCCGAGGTGGCGACCAATTATATCCAGGTCAGATCGCTGCAGTCCCGGATCGCGAACGCCAGGGAGAACCTGGCCCTCCAGGCGGAGACACGCGAGATCGCCGGCTGGCGCTACCAGGCCGGGCTCGTCAGCGAGCAGGATTACGAGCAGGCCAAGTCGTCGGAAGCCCAGACGCGGGCCCAGATCCCGTCCCTCGAGACGAGCCTGGCTGAAGCCCGGAACCGGATCGCCGTCCTGCTCGGTCAGGCTCCCGGCGCTGCCGACGAGCGCCTGGCCGCCCCGGCCCCCGTTCCGGCCGTCCCCGAGGCCGTCATCGTCGGCATTCCGGCCGACGTCCTGCGGCAGCGGCCCGACGTCCGGGCCGCCGAGCGCACCCTGGCCGCCCAGACGGCCCGGCTCGGCGCGGCCGTGGCGGCGCAGTTCCCCAGCTTCAGCCTCAGCGGCTCGCTGGGGATCGAAGGCGTGACCCTGGCCGCCCTGACCGGCGGCGCTCCCCTGATCCGCTCGCTGGCCGCCTCGCTCGCCCAGACGATCTTCGCCGGCGGCCGCATCCGCCAGCAGATCAAGGTCCAGAGCGCGGTCCTGGACGAGACCTTGGCGACCTACGAGTCGACCGTGCTGACCGCCCTCGAGGACGTGGAGAACGCCCTCGTCTCCCTGGCCCGCAACCGCGAGCGGTACGGGCACCTGACCGCGGCGGACGAGGCGGCCCGCAGCGCGGCGCTCTACGCGCGGCAGCGCTACCAGGCCGGCCTCGTCGACTACACCAGCGTCGTCAGCACGCTGCAGAACCTGATATCCGCCTCCGACAGCCTGAAGACCTGCGAGGCCGACGTCACGACGTCGCTCGTTCAGCTCTACAAGGCCTTCGGCGGCGGCTGGACACCCGACGAAGGAAAGACCCGATGAGCAATGCCAAGACGGATTCCGAAGATTTAATGGCCAAGGTCCTGGGGACGGACGAGGAGTCCGGCCGCGTCCGCCGGCTGAAGCGCTGGCTCATCCCCGCGGCCGTGATCGTCCTCGCGGCGCTGGCCGTGCTGGTCGCCGGCTGGCTGCGCCGCAGCGGCGCCAAGGTCGAATACGTCACCGCCGACGTCGTCCGGGGCAACCTGACGGTCACCGTCCAGGCGACCGGCAACCTGGCTCCGACCAAGGAGATCACGGTCGGCAGCGAGGTCTCCGGGCAGATCATCGAGGTCAACGTCGACGACAACGACAAGGTCACCAAGGGCCAGGTCCTGGCCCAGATCGACCTGTCGAAGCTCAACGACGAAGTGGCCCGGTCGAGGGCCAGCCTGACCTCGGCCGAGGCGACCCTGACCCAGACCCAGGCGACCGTGGCCGAGGCCAAGGCCACCCTCGACCGGATGAAAGAGGTCCAGACCCTGTCCGGCGGCAAGGTGCCGGCCAAGACGGAGATGGACTCGGCCGAGGCGAGCTACCAGCGGGCCGTGGCCGACGAGGCCAGCGCCCGGGCCAACGTCGAGAACGCCCGGGCCACGCTGAACTACGACCAGACGAACGTCAAGAAGGCGACCATCACCTCGCCCGTGGATGGCGTCGTCCTGGAGCGCAAGGTCGAGCCCGGCCAGACGGTCCAGGCCTCGTTCTCGGCCCCGGAGCTGTTCACCATCGCCGAGAACCTGGCCCAGATGAAGCTCGAGGTCGACGTCGACGAAGCCGACGTGGGCGACGTCCGGGACGGCCAGACCGCGACCTTCAAGGTCGACACCTACCCGAACCGGACCTACCAGGCGGTCGTCCAGCGCGTCCGCCTGGGCTCGACGACGACCTCGGGCATCGTCTCCTACGAGGCCGTCCTGACCTTCAGCAACGACGACCTGAGCCTCCGTCCGGGCATGACCGCCAACGCCGAGATCGTCACCCTCAACCGCGAGAACGTCGTCCTGGCGCCGGCCGCGGCCTTCCGCTGGTCACCGCCGGCGGCCGCCCCCGGGGCGCCGGCCCGCAAGAACGGCGGCCTGGTCGGCAGCCTGATGCCGGGCCCTCCCGACCGGGACCGCCAGCAGAAGGTCGCCGGCGCGGTCACCTCGACGGACAAGGAGCAGACGCTCTGGGTCCTCAAGGACGGCCGGCCGGAAGCGGTCCGGGTCATGGTCGGCGCCCCCAACGGCCGCCTGACCGAGATTACCTCGGGCGCGATCGAACCGGGCGCCAAGGTCATCACCGAAACGGCCGTGGCCGTGAAGTAACGGGGTTCCCGATGGCGAACAACGGCACGCCGCTGATCGAGCTCGCGGGACTGACCAAGTCCTACGGCGAGGGCGCGGCCCAGATCATGGCCCTCAACGGCGTCGACCTGCGGGTCGAGGAGGGCGACTTCGTGGCCATCATGGGGCCGAGCGGCTCCGGCAAGTCGACGGTCATGAACATCCTGGGCTGCCTCGACACGCCGACCGGCGGGGCCTACCTCTTCCGCGGCGTCCACGTCGAGCGGCTGACGAGCCGCCAGCGGACGCTGCTCCGCCGCTATTTCCTGGGCTTCGTCTTCCAGGGGTTCAACCTCCTGGCGCGGACCTCGGCCATCGAGAACGTCGAGCTGCCCCTGCTCTACCGGGGCGTGCCCAAGGCCGAGCGGCATCAGGCCGCCTCGGCCGCCCTGGCCCAGGTCGGCCTGACGGGCTGGGAAAAGCACACGCCGGCGGAGCTCTCCGGCGGCCAGCAGCAGCGGGTGGCCATCGCCCGGGCCCTGGTGACCGATCCGCAGATCCTGCTGGCCGACGAGCCCACCGGCAACCTCGACTCCCGGCGCGGCCGCGAGATCATGGACCTGCTGGTGTCGCTCAACAAGGACCGCGGCCTGACCATCCTGATGGTCACGCACGACCATGACATGGCCGGCTACGCGCACCGCGTCATCCGCTTCGTCGACGGGGTCGTCGAGCGCGACGACGCCAACGGGAGGGCCCTCTGATGCTCCTCAAATCGATCCTGCTGGCCCTCCAGTCGATCAAGCGCAACGTCATGCGGTCCTTCCTGACGATGCTCGGCATCGTCATCGGCGTCGCCGCGGTCATCACCATGGTCACGCTGGGCAACGGCGCGACCAAGGCCATCTCCAACCAGATCGCCAGCCTGGGCAGCAACCTGCTCATGGTCATGCCCCGGATGGAGTTCCGCCCCGGCTCGAGCTCGACGGCCCAGCCGTTCGAGAACCGCGACGTCGAGGCCATCCGCGAGCAGATCGGCTCGCTCAAGGCCGTGGCGCCCATGGTCGAGAGCAGCGCCACCGTCGTCTACGGCGCCAACAACTGGTCCACGTCGGCCACCGGCACGACGAACGACTATTTCACGGCCTCGAACTGGACGTTCGCCGCCGGCCGGCCGTTCAGCGAGGCCGAGATCCAGAGCGGCAAGGCCGTCTGCGTCATCGGCGAGACCATCCGCAAGGAGCTCTTCGCCGGCAAGGACCCGATCGGCGCCTCGCTGCGGGTCAAGGGCTTCGGCGCCGAGGTCATCGGCCTGCTGAAGAGCAAGGGCCAGGGCGGCATGGGCCGCGACCAGGACGACATGATCGTCATGCCGCTGCGCACGGTCCAGCGGCGGATCGCCGGCAATCAGAAGATCAACATGATGATGCTCTCGGTCAAGGACGGCGTCCTGTCCGACGACGTCGTCAACCAGATCAAGCTCCTGCTGCGCGAGCGGCGGCACGTCGGGGCCGGCGAGGAGGACGACTTCGAGGTCATGGACACCAAGGAGATCGCCCAGACCCTGTCGGGCACGACCAAGACGCTGACCGGGCTCCTCGGGGCCGTGGCGGCGGTCAGCCTGCTCGTCGGCGGCATCGGCATCATGAACATCATGCTCGTCTCGGTCACCGAGCGGACCAGGGAGATCGGCATCCGCCTGGCCGTCGGGGCGCTGGAGAACGAGGTCCTGCTGCAGTTCATGGTCGAGGCCATCACCCTGGCCTGCGTCGGCGGCCTGGTCGGGATCGCCATGGCCACCGGCACGGCCATGATCCTGGCCCATGCCATGGCCGTGCCCTACGTCTTCAATCCCGGCATCAACATCCTGTCGTTCTTCTTCTCGGCCGCGATCGGCATCCTCTTCGGCTACATGCCGGCCCGGCGCGCCGCCAAGCTCAACCCCATCGTCGCCCTGCGGCACGAATAGGCCGGCCCGCCGGCCCGCCCGCCGGACCCCGGCTAGGGCCGGGGCTTGATTCCGAGGTAATTGGCCAGGTTGGCGTTCGGGTCGATCCGGACCTCGATCCTGCCGGGCATGGCGCTGAGGATGGGATTGACGCCCGGGCCGTGGCCCCCCATGTCGCTGAAGCCGTGGATGATCGTGCCGATGATCACCGCCCCGGGGTGCCGCCCGGGGGCATTGAGGCCGGCGTGGTCGCGGATGGCCACGACGTCGCCGATCCTGAGCTTCTTCAGTCCGTACTGCTCGACGACCTCGGGGCAGGTCGTCTGGATGTCGTAATCGAGGATCTCGACCGGGCTGCCGGCGAACCCGGAGCCCATGATGCGGCCGGGCACTTCCATGACGACGGGGACGACGATCCGGCCGTCCTTGAAGGCCAGGCCGAGCTTCTCCAGGATCTCGGGCGAGAGCTTGTTGACCTTGACGTCCTCGAAGCCCTCGATCCTGAGACCGACGCCCTTGGCCTTGACCCGGACCCTGTCGTTCAGGGCCAGCTTCTCGACGGTCTCCGGGGGGAACCAGACCTTGTCGTCCGCGCCGGCGTGGCGGCCGATGTAATACCCCTTGGCGCCGCGCGCCTCGCCGCTCAGGACCTCGGCCTCGTTGCCGATGCAGGACAGGATGGCCAGGGCGCACTCGCTCGGCGACTGCCGGTCGCGGCCCTGGATGGTGACGCCGGGCTCGACGTGATCGCCCTGGGCCCAGCCATGGACCGGGTCGCCGAGGGTGACGCGGTAGTTGATCGAGGCCATGCCCAGGGTGAGCGACGGACGGCCGTCGTAGGTCGTGGTGTATTCGCGGGCCGAGGCGGGCTGGACGACGCCTTCGACCGCCGTGACGATCAGGAGGTCCTTGTTCGTTCTCAGGGCGGTCACCGGCTTGCGGGCCGCGGCCTTGACCGGCGCCGCGGCCGGCGCGGCCCCGCCGCCGTTCGAGAGCGGCAGGCCGAGGAAGGCGGCGACGTTCGCGGCCGTGTCCAGCCGCGAGGCCAGCTTGCCGGCCCGGCTGGACAGGACGGGCGTCACGCCGATGCCCATCCCTGACCTGTCGCTGGGCCCGGAGCAGACGACGCCGATCGTGGCGCCGCCCGTGTAGTGGCCCTTCCAGTAGTCCGATTGGGTGTCCTCGAGAAGGACGAGATCGCCGAAACGGAGCTCGTCGAGGCCGTAGGCCTTGATGTCGGGCGGGTAGCAGGTCTGGATGTGCCAGTTGCCGGTCAGGGCGAAGCTGCCCGCGCCCTGGCCGACGATCTCGGCCGGGATCCTCTTGACGACCGGAACCTCGATCCGGCCGTCGACGACGCGCAGGCCGAGCTTGTCCAGGAGGTCGGGGGAGAGGCCGTGGAGGAAGACGTCCGGGAAGCCCTCGATCTCCAGGCCGAGCGAATCGGCCTTGGCCTGCACCCGGTCGCCGACCGCCAGGCGGTCCAAAACGTCGGGGGGGAACTGGACGAGGACGTAACCGCCGAACTTGCCGACGACGATGCCCTTGCCGCCGCGCGCCTCGCCGCCGACGAGGCGGACTTCGTTGCCGATGGCGGCGTCGGCCAGCCAGGCGTCCTGGCCGGAACGGGAGTCGGAGACGCTCTCGACGGCGACGCCGACCGTGGCCCGGTCGCCGGCGGCCCAGCCGAAGACCCGGTCGCCGAGCCGGAGGTTATAGTTGATGCCGCCCGTGCCGACGGCCATCTTGGACTTGCCGTCCCAGGTCGTGAGATAGCCGCGTGAGGGTTGGGCCGCGGCGATCTGGCCCTGGACGGCGATGACCAGGACCTTGTCCCGGTTCGTCGCCACCGTCTGGGGAGCGGGCCCGGCCACGGCGGCCAGGGCCGTCGCCAGGACGATAAAGAGAGCGGTAGCCAGCGTCATCTTGGTTTTCATTAGTCCTCCTGTCAAAGGTTGATCCGTCCGGCGCGCCGTCGCGCCCGTTGGCCGGCGCGTCAGCGCGCCTCGTATACGATCCGGCCGCCCACCATCGTCAGGAGCACTTTCGTCCCGGCGATCGCGTGGGGGTCGATCTCGAAAATATCCTGCGAAAGCATGATCAGGTCGGCGACCTTGCCGGCCTCGAGCGAGCCCTCGTCCTTTTCCCGGTGCATGGCCCAGGCCCCGCCCAGGGTGTAGGCCCGGACGGCCTCGGCCAGGGAAACCTTGTGGCGGGGGAGCCAGCCGCCTTCGGGCCGGCCCTCGAGGTCCTGGCGGGTGACGGCGACCTGGAGCCCGGGCCAGGGGCTGAGGGTCACGACCGGCCAGTCGCTGCCGAAAGCCAGGCGGCCGCCGCCGTCGAGCACGGCCTTCCAGGCGAAGGCCCGCGCTTCCCGCTCGGGCCCGGCGTTCCTGATCCAGCTCCCGATCCAGCCGGGCTCGGGATTGGCGTGGAGGGGCTGGAAGCTGCCGATGACGCCCAGCCGGCCGAAGCGCGGCAGGTCGTCCGCGGCGATGGCCTCGGCGTGCTCGATCTTGTTGCGGACATCCGCGTCCCCGGAGACCCGCCGGGCCGCCTCGCAGGCGTCGAGCGCCAGGCGGATGGCCGCGTCGCCGATGGCGTGCGTCGAGACCTGCATCCCCCTGGCGTTGAAGGCGGCCACGGCCTTCTTGTAGTCCTCCGGCGCCCAGAAGAGCTTGCCGGAGTTTTCCTTCTGGCCCTCGTAGGGGTCGAGCATGGCCCCGGTGCCCGAGTCGATGACGCCGTCGAGCATCAGCTTGACGCCGTCGACGGCCAGCCACTCGTCGTGGAACCTGGCCCGGGCCTGGTCATAGGCCTTCCAGTCCTTGTCGGTCGGGCCGGGGGCCTCGACCCACATGGCGGCCGTCAGGCGGACGGTCAGGGCGCCTTCGCGGCGGAGGCGGTCGAAGAGGTCGATGTCCTCGAACTCGCCGCCCAGGCCGTGGACCCGGACGACGCCCCGCCGGGCCGCTTCCTCGAGGCCCCGCCGGATCGCCGCCAGCCTCTCTTCGGCCGTCGGCTCGGGGACGAGCCCGGCCACGAGCGACGAGGCCTCTTCGAGCAGGGCCCCCGTCGGCTCGCCGTCCGCCTGGCGAACGATGCGGCCGCCGGCCGGGTCCTTGGTCCGGCGGTCGATGCCGGCCAGGGCCAGCGCCCGGCTGTTGACCCAGCTCGAGTGCCCGTCGGCGCAGCGCAGGAAGACCGGGCGGTCGGGCACGATCTCGTCGAGGATCTGCTTGTGCGGCAGGCCGCCGGGGAAGGCGGGATACATCCAGCCGCGGCCCTTGATCCATGAGGTCCCGGGGTTGGCCTGGACGAAGGCCCGGATCCGGGTCCGGATCTCTTCGACGGTCTTGGCCCCGGCCAGGTCGATGTCGGCCAGGTTCAGCGAGCCGCTGACGAAATGGACGTGGCTGTCCTCGAAGCCGGGCAGGACGAGGCGGCCGCCGGCGTCGATGACCCGGGTGTCCCGACCCTTCAGGCGGGAGATCTCCCGGGACGTCCCGACGGCCAGGATGCGGCCGTCCTTGACGGCCACGGCCTCGGCCCAGGGCCGCGCGGCGTCGATCGTATAGACCCTGGCGCGAGTGACGAGGACATCGGCCGCGGGCCGGCCTGGCGCGCAGGCGGCCGCCGCCACGAGCAGGATCGGCAGCGCCAAGCCGGGAAGAAGACGCGGGCGAATGAAGCTCCGGGCAATCATTCCGATCATGAGCCGCATTATAACCGATTCCGCCGCCGCTCCGCGACCGGCGGCCCGGCCCCGGGCCCATTGACAGGCGCAAAAGACCGGCCGTATAGTTAGACCGCAGCAAAAGATTTCGGCAAAAGGTCAGGGGAATCTCTCTCTCGGCGGCGACGGGCGTGGCCTCGACGATCCCCGTTGCCGGAGAGGGGGAACCGCGAAAAGGAGGATCCATGAAGGTCACTCTCAGCGTCATCAAGGCGGACATCGGCGGATGGGTCGGGCATTCGGCCATCCATCCGGCCCTCGAGGAATCGGCCCGCCAGAGCCTGGCGGCGGCCAAGGCCGGCGGCCTCATCCTCGATTACTTCGTCACCTCGTGCGGCGACGACCTCCAGCTGATCATGACCCACACGAAGGGCGTCGATTCCGAGCCCATCCACCACCTTGCCTGGGACACGTTCATGACCGGCACCGGGGTCGCCAAGAAGCTCAAGCTCTACGGCGCCGGCCAGGACATGCTCGCCGATGCCTTCTCCGGCAACGTCAAGGGACAGGGACCGGGGGTGGCGGAGATGGAGATCGAGGAGCGGACCTCGGAGCCCGTCCTTATCTTCATGGCCGACAAGACCTCCGCCGGGTCCTGGAACCTGCCGCTCTACAAGATGTTCGTCGACCCGTTCAACACGGCCGGCCTGGTCATCGCCCCGCAGCTCCATGCCGGCTTCCGCTTCGAGATCCACGACATCCGCGAGCACCGCAAGATCTTCTTCGACACCCCCGAAGAGATCTACGACCTGCTGATGTTCATCGGCACGCCGAGCCGGTTCACGATCAAGCACGTCTTCTCCCGGCACGATGGGACGATCGCCGCGGCCTCGTCGACCGAACGGCTGTCCCTCATCGCCGGCAAGTACGTCGGCAAGGACGATCCGGTGATGATCGTCCGCTCCCAGCACCAGTTCCCGGCCGTCGGCGAGGTCCTGGAGCCCTTCCGCTATCCCTGGATCATCGAGGGTTGGATGAGGGGCTCGCACTACGGGCCGCTCATGGCCGTCGCCCAGAAACAGGCCACGCCGGCGCGCTTCGACGGCCCGCCGCGGGTCATCTGCCTGGGCTTCCAGGTCTCGGACGCCAGGCTGATCGGTCCGCGCGACATGTTCGACGATCCCTCCTGGGACGAGGCGCGCCGGGAGGCCAACCTCCTAGCCGATCATCTCCGCCGCCACGGGCCGTTCGAGCCTCACCGTCTGCCGCTCGAGGAGATGGAGTACACCACCCTGCCGCAGACGATGGACAAGCTCAAGGGCCGCTGGAAGCCGCTCTAGCCGGTCCCGGGAGAGCCTCGCGTCCGGCGGGCGCTACTTCCGCGGGAAGACGTACTCCCCGGACGGGTCCCTCTGCTTGAGGGCCTTGACCGCGCCGTCCTCGACGACGAACTCGAAGACGACGTCGGCGAAGAGCTTGATCCTGAACTGCAGGCCCTTGTAGGGGAGGAGCGGCTCGGGCGTCTGGCCCGGAACGTTCAGGACGAGAGCACCGTTCTCCTCGAGGACGACCTGGAGCGTCACCCCGTTCGGCAGCACGTAGGCTCCGGCCAGCTTGGCCAGGAGCTCGGGGGCCGGGCCCGCCGGCCGGCGGGTGAAAGCGACCTCGGCCTCGTCGAGCGAGATGACGGCCTTGTCGATGTCGCCCTGGGGGTTGGTCTGGAAATTGATGGACGTCCGGCCGTAGGTCTCGTCGTCGGGCGTGACGAAGCGGTCGTAGTGGAAGTGGCCGAGCGGCAGCCGGATCTTGTGGAAGTCCATGGACAGGGCGCCGTCCTTCATCTCGATCTTGAGAACGCCGTAGGCCGGGTGCTCGAATTCGCCGGCGTAGTCGGCCAGGGCATGGGAGGGCCGGGTGTCCGGCACGCGGTCCGCGCCGGACTTGGCCCGGGCCTCGGTATCGGCCTTCTTGCCCTTGAGGCGGCTGTCGAGCAGGCGCTCGCTCCACGGCGTCTGGTCCAGGCCCAGCAGCCGCTCGTAGACGTTGTAGCTGACGGTGTTGTAGAGGCTGGCGCAGTGGTTGCCGATGACCAGGACGATGACGCCCAGCTTCTCGCGGGGCATGAAGGAGATCTGGGAATGGAAGCCGGGCAGGTCGCCGCCGTGGAAGGTCAGGAGGCGGCCGCGGTAGGACACCGTCTCGCGGCCCATGCCGTAGGCGGCGTTCAGGGCCTCCCAGAAGCCTCGCGCCTCGGCCGCCGTGTTCGGCAGGGCGATGGCCGGCTCGAGCGTTGCCTTGAGCACCTCCGGGGGCAGGACCTGCCGGCCGGCGTAGCGGCCGTTGTTCATCAGGGCGATGAGCCAGTGCGAGAGGTCCTGGACGTTGGAGATGATAGCGCCGCAGGGGGCGACGCCGCCGATGTCCTCGTAGTAGGGGATGCGGTAGAGCTCGAAGCTGTCCCGCTTCTCGGTGTAGGGCACCCCGTACTCGGGCGCCTTGGTCATGTCGGCGATGGAATAGACCGTCGCGGCCATGTCCAGCGGCTTGAAGATGCGCTCGCGGACGAACTCCTCCCACGGCTTCCCCGACTGGAGCTCGACGATGTAGCCGGCGGCGGCGTACATGAGGTTGTTGTAGAGGTAGGTCTGGCGCAGCGGCGCCTGGGGTTCGAGGTAGCGGAGCTTGTCGAAGAGCTGCTTGCGGGTGTCGTCCGACTGGTACCAGATCGTGTCGTGGCGGGTGATGCCGGTGCGGTGGGACAGCATGTCGCGCAGGGTGACGGTGTTGTCGAGCTGGTTGTCGTAGAAGCGGATGGAGGGCACCGATTCCTTGACCGGCTTGTCCCAAGTCAGCTTGCCTTCCTCGACGAGCAGGCCGGCGGCGATGGCCGTGAACAGCTTGGTGTTCGAGGCGATCTGCTGCAGGGTCGTAGGCGTAAAGGGCAGCTTCCGGCCGTAATCGCGGTAGCCGTAGCCCTTGGCGAAGACGAGCTTATCGCCCTGGACGACGCCGACGGCGACGCCCGGGGCGTTCCAGTCCTTGAGGATCTTGGCCATGTAGGCGTCGAAGCCGCGGAGCTTCTTGGCCACGTCCTGGTCCGGGGTCTGGGCCCGGAGCCCCGGCAGGACGGCCACAGCCAGGAGCGTGGCCAGGAAGAAAGCGAAGATCTTCGCGGAGCGGGTTCGTGTTCTGATGGACGACATCGGAGGACCTCCTTGCCGCGCCATGCGGCCGAGCGTGTATTATGGCGATAGTAGGCGGAAGGGCCGGGCCGTGTCAAGGAAGGACCCGCGCCGCGGGGCCGGCTCCGGGCCGATCGTCCGGCCGGGGTTGCCAAAAGGCCCGGAAAAACGTAACATCCCGGCCCGATGGACAAGCCCACGCCCTCCGGCCGGCCGCTTCGGGAGATCTTCGGCGAGATCGCCGGGAGCTACGAGCGGGTGAACCGCGTCCTGACGCTCGGCCTGGACCGGGGCTGGCGGCGGCGGGCGGCCCGGCGGGCGGCCCGGGGCGGGGGCTCGCGCTGGCTCGACGTCTGCTCGGGAACGGGGGAGATGGCCCGGGACCTGGCCCGCCTGGCGCCGGCCGGGACGGAGATCGCCGCCGTTGACTTCTCGCTGCCGATGCTGGCCCGGGCCCGGACCAAGCCGGGGCTGGAGCGGACCGGCTTCGTCCTCGGCGACGTCAAGCGGCTGCCGTTTCCGGACGCGACGTTCGACCTGGTCACGATCTCGTTCGCCACGAGGAACATCAATATCTCACGGCCGATCCTGGAGGCGACGTTCCGGGAATTCCTGCGGGTGCTGCGGCCGGGCGGACGGTTCGTCAACCTGGAGACGAGCCAGCCCGCCGTCCCGGTCGTCCGCGCCCTCTTCCACGCCTATGTCGGGATCCTCGTCCGGCGCGTCGGCTGGCGGATGTCCGGCGCGTTGGCCGGTTACGCTTACCTGGCCTCGTCCATCCGCGCCTTCTACGGGCCGGGAGAGTTGGCCGGGATCCTCCTCGGCGCGGGGTTCGACGAGGTTGCGTTCGAGCGCCTGTTCTTCGGGGCCGCGGCCATCCACGTCTCCAGGAAGCGCTGAGGGATCGCCGGACGGTCCGACGGTTGGCATCCTGTCCTCCGGACGGGACAATCTGCCCTCCTCGTCCCCTCGGGCCGCCTACCCGGGAGCCGGGCCAAAGCCTTCCGGCGCGCCTGTTAACTGTCTGATAATATGGTAATTAGACGCTCGGCATTGCCCCTCTCCGGTTCCTTGGCACGCTTCTTGCCATTTAGGAAAGCGGAGAGAAAAGGAGACGAGCGATGAACGCCAAGAAGATATCGATCCTGGCCCTGACGCTGCTCGCGGCCGGGACCGTGGCCTGCTACCACCCTTACGGTTCTCGCCTCTATCCCGACCGGCCCCGCTTCCGGCCGTCCGACCCGGCCGCGGTGGAGCTCATCCGGCGCGAGCCGCGGCGCGACCACATCCAGCTCGGCGAGGTTTGGATCCGGCCGACCTGGCGCATGGACCGCTTCTTTGTCGAGGGCGTCCTGCGGGAAAAGGCGGCCGCGATGGGCGCGGACGCGCTGGTCATCGTCGCCGACCGCTTCTTCCGGGAAGGCGTCGTCTTCAGCTACTGGCACGGTCCGCGGACCGTTTACGAGCGCCAGATCGTCGGCGTGGCGATCCGCTTCCGGCGCTGACCGGTTCGGCCGGCGGGCTCGAACCGGGATCAGCGCGAGATCCTCACGGTCGCCGTCGCGGCCTTCGTCGGGTCGCTTTCCGAGACGGCCCGCAGGGTGACCTCGGCCGACTTCGAGGCGCCGGGCCCCCGGCCGACGTAAACGGTCACGTCCTCAGTCGCCCCGGCCTTCACGGCCGCCAGCCCGTTGAGCAGGCGCGCGCTCCAGCCCTGTCCGTCGATGGAGACGGTCAGCCGGTAGAGGTCGGCGTCGAACGCCGCCCCGGCTCCCAGGGCCGAGGGTCCGCCCCTGTTGGTCAGGGCGAATGTCACCGGTACGGCGTCCCCTTCAGCCTTGATCCGGTCCGCGGCCGGCCTGAGGGCCGCGCCGCGCATCTGCGGGCCGGAGCCGTCGAGCGAGCGGACGGCCAGCTTGTAGACAAGGATGCCGTCCGCGTCGCGCCGCAGGTCGACGACGTAGAAGTGGAGGCGGTTGGGCTCGTCGACCCACTCGAAACGGCTGCCGGAATCGAGGCCGGCGTGGAAGAGGGCGTCGTTGAGCTGGCGGAAATCGGCGACCGTCCGCATCACCTTCTCGCCGCCGGGCTTGACGTAATCGACCAGGCCGATGTCTTCGGGGTGGGCGTCGATGACCCAGATGTAGCTGTTGAAAGCGTTGGGGCCGCCGTTCATGCCGCGCAGCGTGGCCTTGTTCTTGGCGATGAGGACGCCGTTGTCGGGCGTGAAGGAATCGTAGCCGATGCGCTGGACGACCTCGACGGTGTAGTAGGCGTAATCCGGCTTCCCCGGGGAGAGGGGATCGGTCGCCGGGTCGTCGGGCGGCGTGAGGTCGCCGGGCCGGGACCCGTCGAACTTGACGACGAGGCCCGTGTAGGTCCCGGGCAGGGGATCGACGGCCCGGGCCGTGACCTCGGCCACGGCCAGGCCCGCCCGGGCCAGGATGTCCCGGCCGAGCGTCAGGAGCGAGGATTGGTCGATGAACTTGTTCTCCAGGCGGTTGCGGACCATCAGGCCGGCCGGCATGAAGGCCCCCTGCGCCGGCGGCACGACCCAGCGCT
Organism: Acidobacteriota bacterium; assembly: GCA_022711665.1. Classification (GTDB taxonomy): domain Bacteria; phylum Acidobacteriota; class Aminicenantia; order Aminicenantales; family Saccharicenantaceae; genus RBG-16-66-30. The sequence goes on from JAKLEN010000003.1 coordinate 483,536, forward strand.
TGTGCGGGCCGCCAGGCCCGTTGAAGCAGCCGCGGTCCATCATGTCCCAGGGCCCGGCGGCGACCCGGCGGTAGGGCTTGACGTAGGGGTTGTTGTTGAGGTCGGGCAGATCGAAGGCGAAGTGGCCGAGTTCGTGGGTGATCGTGCCCGAATTCTCGCCCTGGCGCATGGAGGACAGGCCCCACTGCTGGGAGCCGGCCAGCCAGCTCGTCCAGGGGACGTAGCGCGTCGGGATCCAGCGGGGCTTGGCCGGGTTCGGATTGCCCCAGGCGGCCGGGATGTCGTCCTTGGTGTCGAACTTCATCTCGCCGAATTCCTGCCAGACGCCCGTCTCGTCGTAGCTGGCGTAGAGGCGTAGGACGGCGTCGAAGTCCTTGCGGACGTCCTTGCCGACGGCGTCCGTCCAGAGCGCGTCGCAGTCCTTCTCCATCCAGCCATTGGCCCGGCTGCCGTCCGGCGTCTGGTCGTTCTGGCGGTGTTCGTTGAGGCCGTAGTGCCAGATGGGGTGGGGCATGAGGTACGGCCCGTAGACCTCGACCTCGGTGATGCCGAAGCGGCCGCGGGACTGCTCCATCCAGTAGCCGTTGATGGTCTGGCCGTGATTGTATTCGCTCGGCTTCATCCAGAAATCGGCGAAGAACTGCGGGACCCGGTCGCGGGGGACGGGGTCGATCTGGGGGTTGCCGAAGGGATCCGAGCCCTTCGGCATGGTCATGACGAAGGGCTGGCCGGGGAAATCGATGCCGACGACGGCCAGCTTGAAGCCGCGGGCCGGCTTGAGGGACGGATCGGCCCAATTGCGGCCCGGGATCGGACGGTAATCGGCCCAGGTCATCGTGTCCTGGTCCTGGACGCGCTGGGGGTCGATCGGGCCGGGCTGGCCGCCGGCGGTCTTGGCGGCCTGGGGCGCGGCCGCCCCCGACAGCAGGAGGAGCGACAGGCCGGCGAGGCAGAAGCCCGCCACGGCCGCAAGGTGATGATTTCCGTGCGTGCGCATGATCCCTCCGATCGTCCGGCGCCGCCCGCTGGCGAAAGGGGGAGGGCCCGGGCCTCGGGAGCGGCCGCCGGCTCAGACTTTCAGTTCCTCGATCGCGAGCTTGTCTATATCCATCCGGCCGATGCCCCATTCGGCCGACTTGGCGATCATGAGGACGTCGGCGGCCTTCAAGTTGACCAGGGGAGCGCCGTAGGCGTCCACGGCCACGGGGTCGTCGCCGAGGATGACCTTGTCGAGCCGGCGCAGCTCGCCGGGTCCGGCCGGGCCGTTGGTCAGCAGGAACTCGGTGGCGTCGGCGACGCAGAGGTCGGGCCGGCGCAGGGTGTTGAGATCGGCGATGCACTGGGAGAGGAACGGGATGTCGTCGTATTCGCCCTTGGCCCCCGAGCCGGCGTGGAAGAACTGGTTCGCGGCGCCGGACTGGGCGCCCATCATGTTCTTGAGGTTGCCGGACATGCCGACGCCGACGTGATGCTTGATTATCGGCAGGTTGATGAAAACGTCGCAGTCGAGGAATTCCTTGATCACGCTGGTTCTCTTGACGGTCTTGTTCCTGGCGACGGCCGTTTCGACGTAGTTCCCGGACGACTTTCTGACGGCGCCGATCTCCTTGGCGTGCCCGGCGGCGAGCGCGGACCGGTCGAAATATCCCGGCAGGGGATCGAGGAGGTACCGGATCTCGCCGGCCCCGGCCTCGAGCGCGGCCAGGATGACGGCCAGCGTGAGGTCGGGATGGGTGTGGCTGCCGGGCCTCTTCCACCAGGCCGGAGCGTTGATGAGCAGGCCGACCGACGAGCCCTTGGGAACGAATTTGCCCATGCCTCCGAGCGCGGCCAGGCCCGCGTTCACGGCGGCGACGCGGTCGGCGCCGGTGACGACGGCCAGGTCGGGCCGGGCCCGCCTGGGGGCGCCGGCGGCGGGCTTGGCCTGACCGCGGAGCCCCCCGGCCAGCGCGGCGGCGCCGGCGACCGCGCCGACACGGATGAAATCACGCCTGTTGAGCGACTTGCCCATGGTCACCTCCTCGGCTTCTGTGCTTCTGCTGACTTAAGGATTAATACACCAGATCGCCGCGGGAGGGAAGGGGAAAGATAGGGGAAAAAACGGGGCCGCTTTCACAGCCGGACGATCGTCGCGCCCCAGCCTCCGGCGCCCGGATCCGCGTCCTTGAAGCCCGCGACCCGCGGGTCTTTCTTGAGCAGGCCATGAACGACGGCCTTGAGCGTGCCCGTGCCCTTGCCGTGGATGATGCGGATCTCGGTGATGCCGCGCCGTAGGCATTCGCCGATGTACTCCGGGACGAGGTCCCTGACCTCCTTGGGGCTGAACGCGTGGAGATCGAGGACGCCGTCGATCGGCAGCTCGAAGGGCTCGTCGGCCATTCTACTTATCAGGGACGGACTTACGGATCAAGGCTTCGTCTAACAGCGGGAAAAACTCATCAAAGAAGCGAAGGGCCTGCTTGTAGGGTGTGCGAATCTGGATTTTCTCGCCATCCATGAACTCCCACTTGACGCTCATGGAAACATCCGTGCCGGACTCGCTCATAATAATGGTGATCGCCGCACCGGGGCGCCGGGCATTGATGGTCCCCGACGGTTTGTCGCCTCTGACCTCCATATGCTTTATCCGAAAAAGCGTTTTCATGGCGATTTCCCAGACCTCGGGGATGGTCCGGGAGGAGATGACCTTCTCGGCGATCGCGCCATGATAGGACTTCTCAACGGTGTAGGGCCCGTCTTTTTGAATTGCCGAGCCCGGTGTGATTACGAGAGCGAAAATGCTAAGAACGATCGCCGCGGAAATCCTAGACATGTCTCAGTCCCCCCTTCTTACGGATCCTTCTCATCCGGTCCAATGGCGGGCGTTATCTCGAATTCCCATGCTTTCCCCGATTTTAAGTCCGTTGATCGCGAATTTACAATAGGGAAGATGTCAGATTGACATCCCCTGCGGCGGCGGCTATAATGCCTCCGATCTTCCGGCCCGGCGGGCTCGGAGGAGAGAGCCTCTGGTCAAGAATTGGACAATGGCGCCCGAGACCATAGACGCAAGCTACAGATAAAGAATCTGATAGCCGAATAGTGATATGGCCCGCTAGCTCAATTGGTAGAGCAGCAGACTCTTAATCTGCGGGTTGTAGGTTCGAGTCCTACGCGGGTCATTTAATTTTTCCCCCCCCGAGATAGGCTATAATCGGGCCGTTCCATGCGCAACGTCCTTTGCGGCGCCGTTCTCCTCGTCCTGACGCTCGGCGCCGTCCCGGTCCTGCTCTTCTGCGTCCTGTTCAACCGGCCGGACGCGTTCCTGGCCTACGGCGCGGGCATGATAGGCGTCGGCCGGGCCCTCCTAGGTATCGACGTCGAGGTCCGGGGCCGCGACCTCCTGGACCGGCGCCGGCCCTGCGTCTTCATGTCCAATCACCTCAGCTTCCTCGACGGCCCGCTGCTCGTGACCGTCATCGACCGGCCGGTGCGGGCCATCGTCAAACGATTTGTTTTCCGCATCCCCGTCCTGGGCCCGGGCATGCGTTTCGCCGGCTACGTTCCCGTGGACAGGGAGGGCGAGGGCCGGGGCCGGGAGCGGATCGCCAAGGCGGTCCGGCTCATGCGCGACCGAGGCTACTCCTTCCTCGTCTTTCCGGAGGGGCAGCGGAGCTGGGACGGAACGCTCCAGCCGTTCCGTCGCGGCGGCTTCTTCCTGGCCCTCGAGGCCGGCGTCCCCATCGTCCCGGTGTCCGTCCTCGGGACCTACGAGCTGCTGCCGCGCGGGGCCCGGCGCGTCCGCAAGGGACCGGTCCGCGTCACCTTCCACCCAGCCGTCGATATCGCCGGGCGCGCGCCGGAAGACCTGCCGGCGCTCATGGAGCGGGTCCGGGGCGCGATCGCCGCGGGCCTCACTCCTTCGTGAGGCCGGCGACCACCTCGGCCGCCAGGCGGTTGAATTCGCCGGGCCGCTCGAGCATCGGGTAATGGCCCACGTGCTTCATGAAGACGGCCTCGAAATCCGGCTTGATCCTGCGGTTCGCGGCGACGTCGGTCGGGTAGAGATCGCCGTTGATGGCCCGCAGCGGCGGCTGGAGGCGGCGCACGGCGGCTGTCTCGCTGTAGCCGGCCATGCCCAGGAACATGGCCTTGGCCGCGGCCGGCGGCGTTCCCGACATGCGCCTGGCGGCATCCTCGACGACGGCCGGATCGGCGTCCTTGTGGAAGAGCAGGCCGATCATGGACTTCAGGGCGGCGTCATAGTCCTTCTCGAAGGCTTCGGCTCTCTGCCGCACCTCCTCGGCCTGGATGGTTTCGGTGAATCCCTGGAACGTGTCGACGCCGACGACGCCGAGGACGCGGCCCGGCAGGAGCAGGGCCGCCTCGACGGCCACCGGGCCGCCCATGGAATTGCCGAAGAGGACGACCTTTTGCGGCCGCTCCGCGTCGATCACGGCCTTGACGTCGGCGCCGAATTCCGGCAGGCCCCACTTCGTCCGGCCGGCGCCGGACTCGCCGTGCCCGGGAAGGTCGAGGGCGATGACCTTATGCCGCGAGCCGAAGGCCTTCATCTGGCCGTCCCAGAAGCCGCGGTTGGCCAAGCCGCCGTGGACGAAGACGAGCGCCGGCTCGCCGCTCCCGGCGACCGAATAGACGATCTCGACGCCGTCGGCGGCCCGGCAAGTCTTCCGGGCGATCTTGACGTCCGGCGGCTCTCCGCCCGGCGCGGCCGGGACGGCCGTCCCGATGAACGCGACGACGATCAAAATGACAAAGACCTTGGATATGCACATGCGAACCTCCCTTTTCGACGAGCGCGCCCGGCCTTCACGGACCGTCGCGAACGACGCGATCCAATATAGCGCCTTGTCGGCGCCCGGGCAAGCCGGGGAGAGGAATCGGGAGGATCCCTCTCTTCGGCTTGGCTCAGTGCCGGCGCGGAGCGGACTCTGGGGAGCGGAGGTCAGGATCACGGCCGAGCACTCGAGGCCGGGATCCTGAGAAATGTCTTCTATGATAGCGAAACGCAAGCCCCCCGTTTCTTTTTCCTTCTTTTCATCTCTTCCTCTGGCTGCCTCGGTTTCATGAACCACCCTTCTATCCGCGCCATGATGCGCATCATAGCATTCGATCT
>JAKLEN010000004.1 GCA_022711665.1 Acidobacteriota bacterium
GGAGCCAATCTTAATCCGCCGAATTTCCGCTTGCGGATAAGCGGCGGGTCCGATCACGAAGAAGTCGGGAAAACCGACATCTTCCGGTTAGGCCCTGACAGGCATTGTCCACACCCCTGAGGAGATTTTCCACAATGGACATCCCGCGGATCTTCAATATCACCGAAAGCGCTCACCGCATCCACAACCCGTTCACGCCCGATAAGCTGGCCACTCTCGGCGCCGCGCTGCGTCTGGCAGCCGGGGCCCGGGTGCTCGACCTCGGCAGCGGTTCCGGCGAGATGCTGTGCACCTGGGCGCGGGATCACGGCGTCATCGGCACCGGCGTCGACATGAGCCAATTGTTCACCGAACAAGCGGCACTCCGCGCTAAGGAACTCGGCGTCGCCGATAAGGTCAAGTTCATTCATGGCGACGCCGCCGGCTACGTTTCCGACGAGAAGGTCGATGTGGCAGCCTGTGTCGGCGCCACTTGGATCGGCGGGGGATTCGCCGGCACCATCGAGCTTCTGGCGCGGAGCCTCCGTACCGGAGGGATCATCCTCATCGGCGAGCCGTATTGGCGACAGCTGCCGCCGACGGAAGAAATCGTCAAGGGGTGTCAGGCAACCGCGATCTCCGAGTTTCTCACGCTTCCGGAGCTTATCGCGTCTTTCGGCCGTCTCAACTGCGACGTCGTGGAAATGGTTTTGGCGGACCAGGACGGTTGGGATAGATACGAGGCGGCCAAATGGCTGACCATGCGCCGCTGGCTCGAAGCCAATCCCGGAGACGAGATGGCCAAAGAGGTTCGAGCCCAGCTGACCTCTGAACCCGGGCGCTATGCCGCTTACTCGCGTGAATACCTGGGCTGGGGCGTGTTCGCGCTGATGCCGCGGTGAAGCGTCTGCGCATTCGGCAGCCCACGGGGAGCCGCTTTTCCCCGTATTTATCCCATCTATTATCCCGTCCTCTGGTCTCCCCCTGACGCGCCGCCCTCTTAACCGAGAATTGTCTTTTCCTTAATCGTCCCTTAACCCTGTCTCACTATTTTGGTGGCGAACAACGCTAAAAAGGAGACAGAGAGCATGCGCCAAGCCCTCCGAACCGTCCGCGAAGTCGCCGCCGGCCTCCTCATGCTGCCCATGGTGACCATCATGAGCCTGATGGCCCAGACGGCCGCCGCGCCCGCCCGGACGTTCTCGACGACGATCTATCTGGACTACCGGCACTTCCTGTCCGACGCCGGACCCGCGACCCTCAAGCCGGCCGCGGCCACCTCGGCCTACCTCAACAACCAGTTTGTCTTTCGCCGGGCCTACTTCACTTACGAGAACAAGATCAACGACAACCTCAAGTTCCGCCTCCGCCTGGACGCCGACAACACCGCCAACGTGACAGGCGTCACCCTGACCGGCACGCCCGTGAACGGGGTCACGCTCGGCAAGGACGACAAGCTCCGCCCCTTCATCAAGCATCTGTACCTCGAATACGCGAACTTCCTCATACCGAAGATGGTCCTGAACGTCGGCCTGATCGAGACGCTGACGTTCAAACCGGCCGAGGACCGCTGGGGCCTGCGCAGCGTCGCCAAGACCCTGGTGGACGGCTTCAAGGACATCACCAAAAAAGACATCTCGGCGTCGAGCGCGGATATCGGCGCGACCCTGAAGTACTCGTTCGCCAAGCATTTCCGCGTCGCCGCCGGGATCTACAACGGGGCCGGGTACGGCCATGCCGAAAACGACCAGTACAAGAGGCTCCAGGTCCAGGCCCAGATCACGCCGGTCGCCGGGTTCTCCCTGGTCGGCTACTGCGATTACGAGCGCAAGCTCCCGCTCGCGTCGCTTCCCGGGGAGGGCAAGCCCCGGGCCGTGACCTGCAAGGCCGACGCCTACTTCGAAATGGTCAGGAACCTGGTCATCGGCGGCGAGTGGTTCGCCTACAAAAACGACCTCTACCAGACGGCGGGCGATAAATACCGCGTTGGCGGCTGGTCCGCGTTTGGCCGTTACGCCCTCAAGGGCGATAGGCTACAGATGTTCGCCCGCTACGACAGCTACGCGCCGAACAGCCTGGACCGGGACCAGGACGTCAGCCTGATCATCGCCGGACTCGACTGGGCGCCCTATCACCCGAGCTGGCGCGTCCAGCCGAACGTCTGGCTCTATCATTACCGGAACGGGCTCCGCTACAACGCGAGCGCGACCGGGAACGACGACCTCGTCTTCAACCTGACGTTCTTCCTGTCCTTCTGAGGCCGCGTCCCCGAAGAAATTTCTCGGAAACGAACGCCAAGGAGAAATCAGATGAAAAGAATCCTCCTCGCGGCCCTGAGCCTGGCCCTCGCCGGCGGCCTTCTTCCAGCCGCCCCGGCCGGGAAGATGATCCAGATCAAGGGCTCCGACACCATGGTCAACCTCGTCCAGATCCTGGCCGAGGACTACATGGGCAAGACCCCCGGCGCGGCCATCGCCGTCCTCGGCGGCGGCTCCGGCACCGGCATCACCGGCCTCATCAACAGGACCTGCGACATCGCCAGCCATTCCCGGGAATGGAAGCCCAAGGAGATCGAGCAGGCCTGGAAGAAAGGCGTCACGCCGAAGCTCTTCGTCGTGGCCGTGGACGGCCTGAGCATCGTCGTCAACGAGAAGAACCCCATCGACCAGCTGACCATGGCCCAGGTCGGCGCCCTGTACCGCGGCGAGATCAAGAGCTGGAAGGCCCTGGGCGGCTCCCCGAAGCCGGTCTCCCTGTACGGCCGCCAGTCCAACTCCGGCACCTATGTCTTCATGCAGGAGTTCGTCCTGGGCAATAAGAACTACTCCGCCGACATGAAGGAGATGAACGGCAACGCCCAGATCGTCGAGGGCATCCTCCAGGACGAGGGCGCGGTCGGCTATGTCGGCGTCGGCTACCTCTACGACGAGAACCACCGCATCCGCAAGGGCCTCAAGGTCCTGAAGATCTCCAGGGAACCGAACGGCGACGGCTTTTTGCCGACGGACAGGGCCGCCGTCGAGTCCGGGGCCTACCCGGTCTCCCGGCCCCTGTACCTGGCCACGGACGGCCGGCCCAAAGGCGACGCCGCCCGCTTCCTGAGCTGGATCGTCGGCCCCGAGGGCCAGGCCATCGTCGAGCGCGAGGGCTTCTTCACGATCGGCGGGGGCAAGTACAAGGCTTCGAACGACAGGAACTTCCAATAGGTTGTCGCGACAGGGTTCACGGATATCCAGGGGTGAAGGAAGGCTCCGATCCGGCCATGCGCAAGAAGAAACGGAACGACCTCAAAGAGGCCGCGATCGGGGCCTTCTTCTTCACCTCCGGCATCCTGGCCGTCCTGGTCCTCATCGGCATCTTCCTGACCCTGCTGGCGACGGCCGTCCCGGCCTTCCGCGAGATCCCGGTAGGCAAGTTCTTCGGCCATTCCCGCTGGGACCCCACCTCTCCAGAGAAAGCCGAGTACGGCCTGCTGTCCATGATCGCGAGCACGCTCCTGGTCACCGCCGGGGCCCTGCTGCTGGCCGTCCCGATCGGCATCGCCGTCGCGGCCTATCTCTCGGACGTCGCTCCCTGGCGCGTCCGCGAGGTCCTCAAGCCGGTCGTCGAGATTCTGGCCGGCATCCCCTCGGTCGTCGTCGGTTTCCTCGGCCTCGTCCTGTTCGGCCCCGCCCTGGCCAGGCTGTTCCACACGGCCAACGGCCTGAACGCCCTGAACGGCAGCATCCTCCTGGCCGTCATGTCGCTGCCGACCATCATCAGCATTTCCGAGGACTCGCTCAACGCCGTGCCGAAAGCCTACAGCGAGGCCTCCCTGGCCCTCGGCGCCTCCCGCTGGCAGACCCTCGTCCGGGTCAAGCTGCCGGCCGCCCTGTCCGGCATCGTCGCCGCCGTCATGCTGGGCCTGGGCCGGGCCATCGGCGAGACCATGACCGTGCTCATGGCCACCGGCAACGCCCGGTCCTTCCCACGCGGCCTGCTTTCGTCTGTCCGGACGATGACCGCCGATATCGCCATCGAGCTCGGCGAGGCGCCCTATTTTACGACCCACTACTACGCCCTGTTCGCCATCGGCCTGGTCCTGTTCGTCATGACCTTCGCCGTCAACCTGGCCGCCGACGTCGTTTTGCGCAGATACCAGGAGCGGGAACGATGAAACGGCCGGCCCGCAAGAAGATCGCCCAGGCCCTCGGCTTCCTGGCCCTGCGGCTGGCCATGGCCGTCGTCCTGGCCGTCCTCATCCTCTTGCTCGGCGACATCGTCCGCAAGGGCGGCGGGGCGATCTCGTGGGAGTTCCTGTCCCAGGCCCCGCGCCGGGGCATGACCGAAGGGGGCATCTTCCCGGCTATCGTCGGGACGTTCCTGGTGACCGTCATCACGGCCGTCCTGGCCGTCCCCCTGGGCATGTCGGCCGCCGTCTATCTCAACGAATACGCCCGGCAGACGCGCCTGACCCGGCTCATCCGGCTGTCCATCCGCAACCTGTCGGGGGTCCCGTCGATCGTCTACGGTCTTTTCGGGGTCATCCTTTTCGTCAACGCCTTGCGCCTGGGGACGTCGGTCCTCTCGGCCGGGCTGACGCTGGGCCTCATGACCCTGCCCTGGACGATCACGGCCGGCGAGGAGGCCCTGAAGACCATCCCGGACTCCTACCGCGAGGGCGCCCTGGCCTTGGGGGCGACGAAGTGGCAGACCATCCGGACGAACGTCTTGCCCTACGCCGTCCCCGGGATGCTGACCGGAACGGTCCTCGGCCTGGCCCGGGCGGCGGGGGAGACGGCCCCGATCCTGTTCACCGGGGCGGCCTTCTACCTGCCGGCCTTGCCGAAGTCTCCCGGCGACCAGTTCATGGCCCTGCCGTACCACCTCTACATCATGGCCACCCAGCACCATGCCATCCTCAAGGTCCGGCCGCTGGCCTACGGGACGGCCCTGGTCTTGATCTTCCTCGTCCTGGGGATGAACATGGCCGCCATCGTCGTACGTTACCGGTTGAGAAAGAAACAGCGATGACAAGCGCAGAGACCGGACCCAAGATCCAGACCCGGAACCTCGATTTCTATTACGGCCCGACCCGGGCCCTCAAGAACGTCACCCTCGATTGCCATGACCGCCGGGTCACGGCCATCATCGGCCCCTCCGGGTGCGGCAAGTCGACCTTCATCCGGACCCTCAACCGCATGAACGACGTCATCCCCGGAACGCGGGTCGAGGGGCGGATCCTCCTCGACGGCGAGGACATCCGGGCCCCCGAGGTCGACGTCGTCGAGCTCCGCCGCCGGGTCGGCATGGTCTTCCAGAAGCCCAATCCCTTCCCCAAGTCGATCTTCGACAACGTCGCCTACGGCCTGCGGATCAACGGTTGGCGCGACCGCCGGCGTCTCGATGAGGTCGTCGAGCGGAGCCTCCGCGGCGCCGCCCTCTGGGACGAGGTCAAGGACCGTCTCGGCGAGAACGCTTTCGCCCTGTCCGGCGGACAGCAGCAGCGCCTCTGCATCGCCCGCTCCCTGGCCGTCGAGCCCGAGGTCATCCTCTTCGACGAGCCCTGCTCGGCCATCGACCCCATCGCCACGGCCAAGGTCGAGGACTTGATTGAGAAGCTCAAGACACGATACACTGTCGTCATCGTGACCCACAACATGCAGCAGGCGGCCCGCGTCTCCGATTACACCGCCTTCATGATGCTTGGGGAGCTGGTCGAGTTCGGCCGGACGGAGAAGATCTTCACGGCGCCGGCCAGCCGGCTGACCGAGGATTACATCACCGGGCGGTTCGGCTGAGCCGGTCCGCGTCGGCCGCAGGAGGAGCCATGTCCAAGCCAGAACGCCCGATCGACGAGGAGCTCAAGGTCCTCAAGGAGAAGCTCCTGGAGATGGCCTCCCGGGCCGAGGAGCAGATCGCCACGGCCGTCCGCGGCCTCCGGGACCGCGAAGAGGCCCTGGCCTGCCGGGTCCTCGACCGCGAGGAGGCCATCAACCTGCTCGACGTCGAGATCGACGAGATGTGCATGCGGCTGCTGGCCCTGCGCCAGCCCATGGCCACGGACCTGCGCTTCATCACCTCGGCCATGAAGATCAGCAACGACGTCGAGCGCATCGGCGACCTGGCCGTGAACATCGCCGAGCGGACGATCGAGCTGCTGAAAGCGCCCCAGCTCAAGCCCCTGATCGACATCCCCCGGATGGCCCAGATGGCCCAGGACATGGTCCGCGACGCCCTCAACGCCTTTGTCGGCAGCGACGACAAGCTGGCCCGGAACGTCTGCGAGCGGGACGACCAGGTGGACCAGCTCAACGACCAGGTCTTCCGGGAGCTGCTGACCTACATGATGCAGGACCCGGGCACCATCTCCCGGGCCGTCGGCCTGATCCTCGTCGGCAGGCACCTCGAGCGCATCGCCGACCATGCCACGAACATCGGCGAGGATGTCATCTACATGGTCCGGGGCCAGACCATCAAGCACCACGTCGATGAGGTCGGGCGGGCCACCGGCCTCAAGGGCTGTCCGGGCGGGGGATGACCCCGGTCACTGCATCCGGCGGATCCGGATTTCGATCCCCTTTTCCCCCTGCAGGAGCTTGACCAGCCGGGAGGTGTCCGTGTCCCCGAAGTGATACGGATAGAGGATGCCGGGCCGGAAGGCCCGGGCCGCGTCGGCGACCTGCTCCGGGGACATCGTGTAGGGCAGGTTCATGGGCAGGAAAGCCGCGTCGATCCCCTTCAGGGCCTTCATCTCGGGGATGTTCTCCGTATCCCCGGCGATGTAGACCTTCTTGTCGCCGAAGGCGATGACGTAGCCGTTGCCCTGGCCCCTTGGATGGAAGGGGCCGTCGCCGGGCCGCAGGTGGACGATGTTGTAGGCGGGCACCGCTTCGATGGGAAGACCGAGCACGGTCGTCCTCTCCCCGTTGGCCAGGATGGCCGCGCCCGGGAGCTTGGCGGCGCAGGCCCGGCTGCCGATGATGAACGTGCCGGGCTTGAGGATGGCCTTGAGGGCCGCCGGATCGAGGTGATCCATGTGCTCGTGGGTCACCAGGACCAGGTCGGCCTTGGGCAGGGCTCCGTAATCGGCCACCTCGCCAAAGGGATCGACCTGGACGGTCTTCCCGCCGAAGGCCAGCAGCAGCGAGCCGTGGCCGAGAAAGGTGATCTCGAGCGGGCCCGCCGACGTCGGAATAACGTCGGTCTCGAATTTCGAGGGAGCGATCGCCGCTCCGCCGGCCAGCCCGAGGGCCAGGGCACCGAGGATGATGATGAGTCTCATGGGGTCTCCCTCCAAGCGCTCTGTGGCTATTATAAGGTTCTTCTCCCGATTCCGGGAGAATCCCTCTCATCGGCTTGGCTCAGGCCGGCGCGGAGCGGAGTCGTCGCAGCGACCATCAGAAGCATGGCGGAGCGGGTCGGAGCCATGCTTCTGGGAGATATCGGGAGAAAGAGCTTTCTCAAGATATTTCTCAGAATCCCGGCCTCGAGCGCTCGGCCATGATTCTGACCTCCGCTCTCCAAAGTCCGCTCCGCGCCGGCCCATTGCCGCCGCGAGAGGGAATCCCGGAAATGGGAGAGAAACTATTATAAGCCCGGGGAGCGGGGGAGGCAACGGCGTGCCGCCGGCCGGTCGGGCGCCGCATCAGCCGGCGAGCAGGGCGTGAAGCGCCAAAACGGCCGCCGCGGCCGAAGCGGCGAAAACGATCGAGGCGGGCCAGGGGAGGCCGGAGGGGCGGCGATAGCCCCGGACGATGCCTCGGAAGGACCAGCCGGCCAGTCCGGTCGAGAGGGCCAGGGAGGCGGCGGCGAGCACGGGGGTCATGGAGCTTTATCCTCCGCCTCCACATTACCTGACGAATGTTAAGGAATGATAAATTCCCTGGCAAAAGCGGCCAAATTGTCTATAATCGCATCATGAGACGCGGGCCGGAGACGCCATGCCCCCGGTGATCGCCGCCCTCGACGACGAGGCCGATATCCTCGAGCTCCTGCGGGTCAATATCCAGAAGGCCGGATACCCCTTCGAGGGCTTCCTGCAGCCGGAGGACCTCTACCGCTACCTATCGCGGGAGAGGCCCGGCCTCATCCTGCTAGACCTGATGCTGCCCGGCACCGACGGCCTGGAGATCTGCCGCCAGATCCGGCGTTCGCCCGACCTGGCCGCGATCCCGATCATCATGCTGACCGCCCGGGGCGACGAGGCCGACAAGGTCGTCGGGCTCGAGCTCGGCGCCGACGACTACGTGACAAAGCCGTTCTCGGTTAAGGAGCTCGTGGCCCGCATCCATGCCGTGCTGCGGCGGCCGGCGCCGGGGGCCGAGGGGCCCCGGATCAGGATCGGCCCGCTGGTGGTCGATCTGGAGAAATTCGAGGTCACGGCGGAGGGGGAGAAGGTCGACCTGACGGCGACGGAATTCAAAATCCTCCAGCTCCTGGCTTCCCGCCCCGGCCGGGTCTTCAGCCGGGACCAGATCCTCGACCACCTCTGGGGGACCGAGAAGGCGGTCATCGACCGGACCGTCGACGTCCATATCCGCAACCTGCGGGAGAAGCTGGGCCCGGCGGCCCGGCTCGTCAAGAACATCCGCGGCATGGGGTACAAGCTCGAAGAATGAAAAAATCCCTTTTCCTCCGGTTCTTCCTGGAGCACGCCTCCATCGTCGTCCTTTTGGCCGCCGCCGTCCTGATCTTCACGCCGCCGCTCCTCCGCAAGCACCATAACCAGGAGCGGGCGGCCGGCCTGGAGCACATGGCCCTGTGGCTCGAAAGCCAGGTCCTGCCCTACGTCGCCGGTCCGGCCGCCGGGGACCTGGAAGCCGTGATCGCCGACATCGGCCTGAAGACCGCCACGCGCATCACGGTCATCGGGCCCGACGGCCACGTCCTGGCCGATTCGGAGAGGCAGCCCCGGGACATGGAAAGCCATCTTTTCCGTCCGGAGATACAGGCCTCGCTGCGGGGCGAAAAGCGGGTCTCCATCCGGCCCAGCTCGACGCTCAAGGCCGACATGATGTACCTGAGCATCCCGCTGCGGTCGGGGGAGCGCGTCGTCGGGGCCCTGCGCCTGAGCCAATTCATGAAGGACGTCGATGTCCTGATGGACGAATTCCGCCGCGACCTCTGGCGGGTCGTCGGCCTCGTCAGCCTCCTGGCCCTGGTCCTGGCCTTTGTCCTGGCCCGGTCCGTGGCCGTGCCGCTGCGCGAGGTCATCCGGGCCTCGAAACTGGTCGCCGCGGGGGATTTCGACGTCCAGGTCTCGGCCCGGCGCGGCGGCGAGATCCGCGACCAGGCCCTGGCCTTCAACGCCATGACCGGCCGGCTCAAGGCCATGTTCGGCGAGATCCGGATGCAGAACGAGGAGATCGGCAGCATCCTGGCTTCCATCCGGGAGGGCCTGTGCGTCCTCGACGGCGATGCCCGGATCGTGCACGCCAACGACAGCTTCCGCCGCCTGGCCGGCCGGGAGGCCCCCCAGGGCCTGCACTTCTGGGAGGTCGTCCGCAGCTCCTCGGCCATGGAGCTCGTGCGCCAGGCCCGGGAAGGCGGTCCCGGCGCGTCGGGCGAGGCGGAGATCGGCGAGCGCGTCTACAACGTCAGCGTCTGCCGCCTGGCCGAAGCCGGCCGGCTGGTCGTCACCCTCCACGACGTCACCGAGTTCCGGATTCTGGAAAAGGCCAAGCGGGACTTCGTGGCCAACGTCTCCCACGAGCTCAAGACGCCGCTCACGGCCATCAAGGGCTTCGCCGAGACCATGGAGCCTCGGGCCGAAGCCGAGAACCGGCCCTATCTCGAGATCATACGCCGCAATACCGAGCGGCTGATCGCCATCGTCGATGACCTGCTGGCTCTGTCCGAGCTCGAGGCCCCGGGGATGAAGCCGGCCAAGAAGAGCCTGGACGTCCGCGGCCTGGCCGCGACGACCCTGAAGCTCTTCGAGCGGCGGGCGGCGGAGAAGGGCATCTCCCTGACCCTGGAGGCGGCGGCCGGCCTGCCCGCAGTCCAGGCAGATCCGGTCCAGCTCGAGGGGCTGCTCCTCAACCTGGTCGACAACGCCGTGAAATTCACGGACAGGGGAGGGGTGACGGTCCGTCTGGGCGCCAAGGATGGGCGCTTCCTCATCGAGGTCGTCGATACTGGCGTCGGCATTGACGCCGACCACCTGCCGCGCGTCTTCGAGCGCTTCTACGTCGCCGACAAGTCCCGCTCCAAGAAGCTGGGCGGGACGGGCCTCGGCCTGGCCATCGTCAAGCACATCGCCCAGGCCCACGACGGCGCGGTCTCGGTCAAGAGCCGGGTGGGCGAAGGGACGACGGTGACCGTGGAGCTGCCCCTGGCCTAGCGGCAGGAGCGACGATACGGCCCCGGCCGGCGCCGGCTTTTGACGCCCCGGCCGCCTCTGCTATAATATGCGGCTTCGGTCCCGCCGAAGGAACGTTCGATGAGCAATTTATTGAGGACCTTCGAGAACGAGGTCCAGCTTGCGGCCCTGGCCTTCATGGGCTTGGTCTATGCCCTCCGCCTTGTCTGGATCTTCCGGTTCAGGGTCGGCAGGGAACGGACCGTGGCCGTCGGTCGGGAGGGCGCAGGGACCGGCTATTCCCTGATGAATATCGCCATGCCCTGGGCCATGGAGTCGACGCGGACGCATCCCGGCCGCTACCTCGAATTCGTGGTCCTGCACCTGGGGATCGCGGCAGCCATCGCCGCGTCCTTCATCATCCCCTATGGCCCCGGCCTGTTCGAGACGGCCTGGGTCCGCGGGATCTTCCGGGCGTTCATCGCGGCGGCGGGTCTGGCCGGCCTGGCGCGCCTGGCCCGGCGCTTGACCAACCCGGTGCTGCGCGAGATCAGCTCGCCAGACGACTATTTCTCCCTGGTCTTCCTCATCGTCTGGCTCGCGGCCGGCGTCCTGGCCTTGCCCGATCGGCCCGCGGCCGGAGAAGGGCCGCTCCTCGCCTTCTTCGGGCTGACGGCGTTCCTGCTCGTCTACGTTCCCTTTTCCAAGATCGGCCATTACCTCTATTATCCGTTCAGCCGGATCTATCTCGGCCGAACGCTCGGCCACCGCGGCGCCTGGCCGCCGGCCGCGGCGAAGTCCGCCGGCGCCGGCCCGGCGCGGAAGGGTGCCGCATGAGCCGCCGGACAAAGTCCCCCTCGGGCGTCATCGACGCCCCGCTTGACGTCGCGGCCCAGGCCAAGGCCAGGGAGGAAGGACGACCCTCGGTCCGGGACGGCCGGCTCAAGACCTACGAGCCCGGAGCGAACGTCGGACGTTTCCTGGAGCTTCTCGGCCGCCGCGTTTCCCGGCCCCTGGCTGTCTCCCTGACGGCCTGCGTCCACTGCGGCCGCTGCGCCGAATCGTGCCACTATTTCCTGGCCAGGCCCGACGACCCGACCATGACCCCGGTCTGGAAGGCCGACCAGATCCGCAAGATCTTCAAACGCCACGTAGATTGGACGGGCCGGGTCGCCCCCTGGTGGGCCAAGGCCGGAACGCCGGACGGCGACGAGGACCTCAACCGCCTGAAGAACGTCGTCTTCGGGGCCTGCAGCGCCTGCCGCCGCTGCACCTTCAACTGCCCCATGGGCGTCGATACGGCCCTGCTGGTGCGCTTCACCCGCGGCCTGCTCACGGAGCTGGGCATCGTCCCCGAGGGCGTCTTCAACGTCAGCCGCGACCAGTGGGAGACGGGCAACCAGATGGCGGTGACGGAAACCGACTTCCTGGAGACGATCGAGTGGATGCGGGACGATCTCCGGGCCGAGCTCGGCCCCGGCGCCGACATCCCGGTCGACCGCCCGGACTGCGATATCCTCTACACCATCAATCCCCGGGAGATCAAGTTCGACCCGCGCTCGATCGCCCATGCCGCCCGGATATTCCACGCCGCAGGAGCTTCCTGGACCCTGCCGAAATGGGGCTGGGACCAGACCAACTTCGGGCTCTTCTCGGGAGATGACGCCCTCGGGGCCTACGTTTCCCGGAACCTCTACGAGGCGGCCGAGCGGCTGCGGGCCCGGCGCATCGTCATCTCCGAGTGCGGCCACGGCTACCGCTCGACCCGCTGGGAAGGCTACACCTGGTCCGGGTACGATCAGAAGCTGCCGACGGAGTCCATCGTGGCCGTCCTCCGGCGCTACCTCGAGGAGGGCCGGATCGTGGTCGACCCGGGCCGGAACCTGGAGCCGGTGACCTTCCACGACTCCTGCAACATCGCCCGCTCCGGCGACCTGGTCGAGGAGCCGCGCCAGGTCCTGCGCCGCGTCTGCGCGGATTTCCGGGAGATGCATCCCAACCGCCAGGAGAACTTCTGCTGCACCGGCGGCGGCGGGCTGCTGGCGATGGCCGAATACCGGCCGCTGCGGCTGGAGGCGGGGAAGGTCAAGGCCGAGCAGCTCAAGGCGACGGAGGCCGCGCTGGTGTGCACGATGTGCCACAACTGCATCGACGGCCTCGGCGACGTCATCAAGCATTACCATCTGCCCATGCGGGTCGTCCAGGTCCTGGAGCTCGTCTCCAGGGCGCTGGTCCTGCCCGCCGGATCCTGATAAGGAAGAGAACGCCATGCCCATCATCGAAAGCGAAGGACTGCGGATCGAAGTCAACGAAGAGGGCTTCCTGGCCCATCCCGAGGAGTGGACCGAGGAGATGGCCAAGGTCCTGGCCAAGGCCGAGGAAGGGTTGGACGAGCTGACGCCCGAGCACTGGGCCGTGGTCCGGTTCATCCGCGGCTATTACGCGGAAAAGAGCTTGGCGCCCATGGTGCGCAAGATGTGCCAGGCCACGGGCTTCCCGCTGATGAAGATCTACGACCTCTTCCCGTCGGGTCCGGCCAAGGGCGCCTGCAAAGTCGCCGGTCTGCCCAAGCCCGACGGCTGCGTTTGAGGCGCCCCGGCGCCTAACGCTTCCGGGCCGGCAGGGCGGCGATCTTTTCGACGGCCTGGACGGCCGCCCGGACGTGGTCTTCCGTGTTGAACGGCCCGATCCCGAAACGGACGGCGCCGTGGATCTTGTCCGTCCCCAGCTGCTCGTGCACGCGCGGGGCGCAGTGCAGGCCGGTCCGGCAGGCGATGCCGAAATCCACGTCCAGCATGGTGCCCACGTCCGCCGCGTCCATTCCCTCGATGTTGAAGGCCAGGACGGCGATGTGGTTCTCGAGGCTGTCCTGGCAGTAGAGCCGGACCCGGGGGATGGCCTTCAGGCCGTCGAGCAGCAGGCCGGCCAGGCGCATCTCTTGGGCATGGATGTTCTCCAGGCCCTGGCCCTTGATCCAGGTCAGGCCGGCCTTCAGCCCGGCGATGCCCATGATGTTGGGCGTGCCGTATTCGAGGCGGTAGGGGTATTCGTCGAGATGGGGCCGGACGGCCGAACGGACGCCAGTGCCGCCGGCCCGGGTGTGCCGGATCTCGACGCCCTCGCGGACGCACAGGCCGCCGATGCCCATGGGCCCGAGCAGGGACTTGTGGCCGGTGAAGGCCACGACGTCTAGGTTCTGGGCTTCCATGTCGATCGGGACCTTGCCGGCGGACTGCGAGGCGTCGATGGCGAAGGGGATGCCGGCCTCGCGGCAGAGCCGGCCGATCTCGGCGATGGGCTGGACGGTGCCGATGACGTTCGAGGCGTGGTTGACGATGACCAGCCGGGTGTTGGGGCGGAAGCGCTTCCGGATCTCGGCCGGGTCGACGAAGCCGCCGCCGTCGAAGGGCACGTGCTCGACCTCGACGCCCTGCCGGGAGAGGTGGTAGAGCGGCCTGAGGACGGAGTTGTGCTCGATCGTCGTCGTGATGGCGTGGTCGCCGGAGCGCAGCATGCCGAAGATGATGAGGTTCAGGGCGTCGGTCGAGTTATAGCCGAAACACAGGCGGTTGGGGTCGCTGCCGTGGAAGAACTCGGTCAGCATCTTCCGCGTTTCTTCCACGACCA
Organism: Acidobacteriota bacterium; assembly: GCA_022711665.1. Taxonomy (GTDB): domain Bacteria; phylum Acidobacteriota; class Aminicenantia; order Aminicenantales; family Saccharicenantaceae; genus RBG-16-66-30. The sequence continues at coordinate 13,889 of JAKLEN010000004.1, forward strand.
GGCCGGCTTCCAGGCACAGGTCGTAGCCGGAGCGCCCGGGGTTGACGCCGTAGCTGCGATAGAATTGGTCCATGTAGCGGTAGACTTCTTCGGGCTTAGGGAAGCTGGTGGCGCCGTTGTCGAGGAATATCAGCTGATTCAAGGGATCTCTCCGATCGAGATTCCCCGGGCCGTAGGCCGGGAGGAGGTATCTTAATCGCTTGACGGGGGAATTGCAACCGGCTCGGCGGATTGGTTAGAATGGCGGGGAAGGAACGCGCGTGATCTATTTCCTAGGCCTGGGCAGCAACCTCGGCCGGCGCGCCTCGAACCTGGCCCGGGCCCGGATGCGGCTGGAGCGGGCCGGCGTGGCCGTCCTGCGCGCCTCGTCCGTCTACGAGACCGAGCCGGTCGATTACGCCGACCAGCCCTGGTTCCTCAACCAGGTCCTCGAAGTCCGGTCGGGGCTCGCCCCGGCCGAGCTCCTGCGGCTGGCTAAATCCATCGAGGCCGCCCTGAAGCGCGCCCCGGCGGCGCCCAAGGGGCCGCGGACCATCGATATCGATATCCTCCTCGCGGAGGACCTGGTCATCGAGAGCCCCGGGCTCGTCGTGCCGCACCCCCGGCTCCACCTGCGGAACTTCGTCCTGCGGCCGCTGGCCGAGCTGGCCCCGGATGTCCGGCATCCCGTCCTGGGACGGACGGCGGGGGAGCTGCTCGGGGCTTCGGCCGACGCCGGCCGGGTCCTGCCGGCCGGGGGCGGGCGATTCCGGGGTTTCCGCAGGCGGCGGCCGTCCGGACAGACGTAAAGCGCTAAAAGGGAGGAGCTTATGCGGTCGTTGCGGTCCCTTGTCATGCCCGTCTTCCTGCTCATCTCCGTCGCCACCGCTTCGTTCGCCGCCGAGGTCGCCGGCCGCGTCGTCGGGGCGGCCGGCAATCCGGTCGCCGCAGCCGTGGTCCTGCACCGGGCCAGCGGCGCAAAGGCCGAAACGGATGCCGACGGCCGTTTCGCCCTTGACATCGCGGCCGCCGGGAGGGTCGTCGTCGAAGTCGTCCATGCCGATTACTATGACCGCGAATTCGAGATCGGGGCCCGGGAACGGGCCCGGCCGGTAGTTCTGGCCCTCGTGCCGCTCGTCCGTCAGAGCGAGGAAGTCGTGGTCACGGCCCTCCGCTATCCCGAGCTGGCCATCCAGGTCCCCGCGGCCAGCGCCGTGGTGTCTGGAGAAAGCCTGGCCGCGGACATGCCGCCAAACGTCAACGACGGCCTGCGGAACGTCCCCGGCGTCGGGTCCATCGGCTCGGCCGGGTTCGCGCTCGTGCCGTCGGTGCGCGGCCTGGCCCGGCGGCGGGTGCTCTACCTTGTCGACGGCGCCCGGCTGGAGAGCGACCGCCGCACCGGTCCCAACGCCTCGTTCGTCAGCCCCTGGGACATCGACCGCGTCGAGGTCCTGAGGAGCGCCTCGTCCGTCTTCTACGGCTCGGACGCGATCGGCGGGGTCATCCACATCCTGACCCGCAAGCCCGGGTTCGTGCCCGGCCTTCACGGCCGCTTCCAGGCCGGACTGGGCAGCGTCAACGGCGAGAAGCGGGTCGGCCTGGGTCTCGAGGGCGCGGCCGGGACCTGGGCCTTCGCCCTGTCCTTCCAGCACGACGAAGCGGGGCTCTACCGGGCCCCCGGCGGAACCAAGATCCTGCAGTCGCAATACGCCCAGGGCAGCCTCCTGGCCAAGGTCGCCCACCGGACGGAGCGGCGAGAGATCGAGATCGGGCTCCTGGCCGCCCGGGGCACGGACATCGGCAAGCCGAGCGCCTCGGCGGCCGTCAAGCCGACCTGGTATCCGCGGGAGAACCAGAACCTCGTCCAGGTCGACTGGAAGGAAAAGGACCTCGGCCGGGACGGGGAGCTGCGCCTACACGCATTCGTCAATCCCAATTTTCTCGAGACCCTGACCGACGCCTACGACGGCTACCTGACCAAGGAATCCTTCGCCAAGACCGACAGCACGGAATACGGGGCCCAGGCCTCCTATTCGAAAAAGATCAACCGGTCCTTCCGGCTGGAGGGCGGCTTGGACTACTTCGGCCGGGCCGCGGCCCACGCCTACAATTCCTATACCTCCTACGACGAGACCGGGGCCGTGACCGGCGTCCAGGAGGAGTATCCTTACGCCAGCGCCTCCCGGGGCGATATCGGGTTTTTCCTTTCGGCGGACTATTCCGGCATCCGGCGGCTGGACATCCTGGGCGGCGTCCGCTACGACGTCCTGCGCATGAAGGCCAGGCCCGCCGGCGATGGTTCCATCCCGGAGGCGGGAACGATCCTGACCAAGGACGATCAGCCGACCGGCTTCCTGGGCGTCTCCTATAAGCTTTCGAAGGGGCTGACGGCCTTCGTCAACGCGGCCCGGGCCTACCGGCTGGCCAGCATCAACGAGCGCTTCTACACGGGCATCAGCGGCCGCGGCTACATCATCGGACAGCCGGACCTGAAGCCCGAGAGCAGCTTCAACCTCGACGGCGGGCTCCGTTTCTTAGGCCGGCGGTTCTTCGTCGGCCTCTACGCTTTCCGTTATCGCATCGACGACATGATCGAGCGCTACCGGATCGACGCCACGACCTACACCTACGGCAATATCGAGCGCGGGCTCATCCGTGGGATCGAGCTCGAGGCCGAGGCCTGCCTCGCCACAGGCTGGAGAATCACCGGGGGCGTGGCCGCGCTCCGGGGCCGCAGCCTGGCCACCGACGAGCCCCTCAACGACGTTCCGCCGCTCCGCTTCCTGGCCGGGACGGAATATTGGCGGGGGCGCTTCTCGCTCGGGCTCGAGGCGGCCTTCAGCCCGGCCAAGGACGATCCCGGCCCGGCCGAGATCGCCGTCGGCTCCGCCGCGCTCGTCGATCTCCGGGCGGCCTATGTCTGGCGGCAGATCCGTGTCTCGGCCACCGTGGCCAACCTGTTCAACGCCTCCTACATCGCCCGGGCCGACAGCGACGCCCAGATCGAGCCGGGCCGCAACCTGCGGATCGGGATCGGCTACGCCTTCTAATCGCGGAACGCGTCGACGAAGTGCTCGAGCCGGAAGTCGTCCGGTCCGCGGAAGAGGATGGCGATGACGTCGAAGCGGCAATCGACGTCAGGGGCGGGATGGGTCATGAGGTAGCCCCGGGCGATGCGGCGGATCTGCCGCTGCTTGGCCGGGGTGACCGCTTCCTCGGGCCGGCCGTGGGACTCGTCGGCCCGGGCCTTGACCTCGACGAAGACCAGCGTGGCGCCCTCGCGGGCCACGATGTCGATCTCGCCGCGGAAGAGGCGGAAGCCGCGCTCCAGGATCTCGAAGCCCTGGCCCTGAAGATAGCGGCAGGCGATGTCTTCCCCGGAGCGGCCCAGGGCCAGGTTGCCGGGCTGTCCGGCCGGGGGATCCGCCGGCGAGGGGCGCTTCGGGCTCAGGGTTTTTGAGGGGCGACGCGTTTCCACCGGACGCCGTCCTTGGTGTCCTCGAGGATGATGCCCCGCTCCAGGAGCTCGCGGCGGATGGCGTCCGAGCGGGCAAAGTCCTTGGCCGCCCGGGCCCGCTGCCGCTCGTCGATGCGGGCCTGGTCCTCGGCCTTGAGGACCTCGGCGGTCCCCATGACCTCGCTCCGTGCGTCGATGCGGCCGGAGGCCTTGTGGGTCGGGGAGGGTTTGAAGCCGAGCACGGCGTCGGCCTCCTCGACGAACGCGGCCAGGACGTCCGCGCCCGCCCGCGAGACGCGCCCCTCGACGAGCAGGGGATTGACGGACTTGATCAGCGTGAACAGCGCGGCCAGGGCCTCGGCGATGTTGAGGTCGTCCTCCAGGCCGGCCACGAAACCGGCCCGGGCGGCCTCGACGAGCGGACCCACCGCCGCGTCTCCCGCGGCCCCGGCCGGGACGGCCCCGAGCTCGCCCAGGAAATCGCCGATCCGGCGGCGGGCCGTGACGGCCTGGTCCAGGGCCTCGAAGGTGAAGTTGAGCATCTTCCGGTAGTGGGTCGAGAGCAGGAGCACGCGGACGTCGAGCGGATCGTAGCCGCGCGCCAGGATATCGGCCAGCCGGTAGAAATTGCCCTTGGACTTGGCCATCTTCTGGCCGTCGACGACCAGGTGGTGGCAGTGGAGCCAGTAGTTGACGAACTTGACCCCGTTGGCCGCCTCGGACTGGGCGATCTCGTTCTCGTGGTGGGGGAAGATGTTGTCGACCCCGCCGCAGTGGATGTCGAACGAGGGGCCGAGGTACTTGGCGCTCATGGCCGAGCACTCGATGTGCCAGCCTGGCCGGCCCGGGCCGATCTCGGTCTCCCAGACGGGTTCGTCGGCCTTGGGCGCCTTCCAGAGCGCGAAATCGTGGACGCTTTCCTTCTCGTATTCGTCGGCGTCGCCGCGGCTGCCCGGCCGGCGGTCCTCGAGATTGACCCGCGACAGACGGCCGTAGGCCGGGAACCTGTCGATGGCGAAATAGATCGAGCCGTCCTTGCGGTAGGCGAAGCCCTTGTCCAACAGGGCCTTGACGATCCCGACCATCTCCGGGATGTGCCCGGTCGCCCGGGGGTAATGATCGGCCGGCCGGATGTTGAGGGCGTCCCGCTCGGCGAAGAAGGCTTCGATGTAGGGGCGGGTGTAGTCGTCGAGGCTGAGGCCGCGGGCCCGGGCCCCCTTGATCGTCTTGTCGTCGACGTCGGTGATGTTCTGGACGTGGACGACCTGGAAGCCGCGGTAGATCAGGAAGCGTTTGAGCAGGTCCTCGAAGACGTTGGCCCGCCAGTTGCCGATATGGGGGAAATCGTAGACCGTCGGGCCGCAGGCGTAGAGACGGACCCGGCCCGGCTCCATGGGGACGAAGTCCTCGGTCCGGCCGCCGAGGGTGTTGTGGAACCTGATCATCGGGCCCATCTTAACGGTTCGGCCGGGGCCCGTCAACCGCCGGTCGCGGGGTTGAACGTCCAATGTGATTGTGGCATAATGACTCCTCGTTATTATCTCGTTTTCCAAAGGCGATCATCATGAATATCAAGTTCGGCATCCGTCGCGAGGACATCAACAAGTGGGAGAAGCGGGTCCCGCTGATCCCTTCCCACGCCCGGGAGCTCGCGGACCGCTACCCGATCGAGTTCCGCGTCCAGCCGTCGAAGATCCGCGTCTTCTCCGATGACGACTACCGGCTGGCCGGCATCCCCGTCGAGGAGGGGCTCTCGCCCTGCCCCATCGTCCTGGCCCTCAAGGAGATACCCATCGAGCTCATCGAGAAGGGCAAGACCTACGTCTTCTTCTCGCACACGGCCAAGGGCCAGAGCCAGAACATGCCCATGCTGAAGAAGATGATGGACATGGGCTGCACGGTCATCGATTATGAGAAGATGGTCGACGAGAAGGGGAGACGGGTCCTCTATTTCGGCAACTACGCCGGGCACGCCGGGATGATCGACACGCTCTGGACCCTGGGCCGGCGCCTGGGCGTCGAGGGCATCGCCAACCCGTTCACCGGCCTCGAGCCGACCCATCGCTACAAGAGCCTGGTCGAGGCCAAGGAAGCCGTCGGGCATCTGGGGGCGAAGCTGGTCAAGGACGGGCTGCCGCCCCAGCTGGATCCCCTGATCATCGGCTTCTTCGGCTACGGCCATGTTTCCCAGGGGGCCCAGGAGATCCTCGACCTCCTGCCCGTCGAGTCGGTCCGTCCGGCCGACATCCCCGGGCTCTTCAAGGGCGGAGCCGGGTCCCGCCGGATCATCTACAAGGCCGTCTTCCACGAGGAGGACATGGTCCGCCCGATCGAGGCCGGCCGGGCTTTCGATCTCCAGGACTATTACACCCATCCCGAGGGCTACCGGGCCGTGACCGAAGAGTTCGTGCCCTATCTCACGGCCTTGGTCAACGGCATCTACTGGACCCCCAAGTTCCCCAAATACATCTCCAAGGCCTTCCTGAAAAAGCTATATGCCGGCGCCCAGCCCCGCCTCCGGGTCATCGGCGACATCACCTGCGACATCAACGGCTCGATCGAGTGCACGGTCCAGCCCACCGACTCGGAGAACCCCGTTTACGTCTACGATCCTATCGAGGACAAGGCCGTCACCGGCTTCGCCGGCCGCGGTCCGGCGGTCCTGGCCGTCTACAACCTGCCGGCCGAGCTGCCCCTCGAGTCCTCGACCTATTTCAGCGGCAAATTCAAGGAGCATGTCCCGGCCCTGGCCGCGGCGCGCTTCGACAAGCCTTTCGCCGAGTGCGGCCTGACCGACGTCCTGCGCCGGGCGGTCATCGTGTACCGGGGCCAGCTCGCGCCCGATTACGTTTATCTCGGCGAATTCGTCGGCTGACCGGACCGTCCGGGATCTAAGGGGAGGAACGGCAATGAAGAAGGTGCTCGTCCTGGGGGCCGGCTTGGTGGCCAGGCCTCTCGTCAATTATCTGCTCGACCAGCCGGATTTCGCCGTGACGGTCGCCGACGTTGAGCCCGGCCGGGCCGCCAAGCTCGTCGGCGCCCATCCACGCGGCACGGCCGAGGTCCTGGACATCGGCGACCGGAACGCCCTGGGCGCGGCCATCGGCCGGGCCCAGGTTGTCGTCAGCATGGTGCCCTACACATTCCATCCGATCGTGGCCGAGCTGGCCGTCGAGAGGGGAGTGTCCGTTGTCACCGCCTCCTATGTCAAACCGGCCATGCAGGCGCTCGACGCCAAGGCCAGGGAGAATGGGGTGACCCTGCTCAACGAGGTCGGCCTCGATCCCGGCATCGACCACATGGAGGCCATGCGGGTCATCCACGAGATCCATGACGCCGGGGGCCGCGTCCTCGGCTTCACCTCCTGGTGCGGCGGGTTCCCCGCCCCCGAAGCCAACACCAATCCCTTCGGCTACAAGTTCTCCTGGAGCCCCCGCGGCGTCCTGCTGGCTTCCAAGAACTCGGCCCAATTCCTCAAGGACGGCCGGGTCGTGAGCATCCCCTCGGCCGACCTGTTCGCCCGGCCGGAGACGATCGGCATCCCGGGCCTGGGGGACTTCGAGGGCTACCCGAACCGCGATTCCATCCAGTACAAGGAAGCCTACGGCATCCCCGAGGCCGGGACGGTCTTCCGGGGCACGCTGCGCTATCCGGGCTGGTGCGAAACCCTGCGCAAGATGGTCGAGCTGGGCTTGCTCGATGAAACGGCCCGTGACCGGACCGGCCAGACCTGGCTCGGGCTGGTGCGCGAGCTGGCCCAAGCCGCCCCGGGGGCCGACGTCAAGGCCGCCGTGTCGTCGCGCCTGGGCCTTCCGGCCGCCTCGCCCATCCCGGCGCGGCTGGAATGGCTGGGGCTCTTCGATGAGAAGCCGCTGCCCGCGCCGCTCGCCTCGGCGCTGGACAACCTGACGGCCCTGATGATCGAGCGGATGAGCTACGGACCGGGCGAGCGGGACATGGTCGTCCTGCAGCACGAGTTCCTGGCCCAGACGGGCGGCCGGACCGAAAGGATCGTCTCGACCCTCATCGATTACGGCGTCCCCGGCGGCGATTCGTCCATGTCGCGGACCGTCGGCCTGCCGGCGGCCATCGGCGCCCGGTTCATCCTCGAGGGCCGGATCGGCCTGAAGGGCGTCCAGGTGCCGGTCGTGCCCGAGATCTACGGGCCCATCCTGGACGAGCTCGAGCGCCTGGGCGTCCGCTTCCGGGAAAAGCGCCAGGCCCTCTGATCCCGTTGACAGCGGGCCCGGCCGCGCCTATTTTGAAAAGGGTCGGATTCCGGGACATGACGCTTTTCTCCTGAGAGGGGAGCGCGTCCCGGAAGCCTTCGCCGGCGGGCGCCGGCCGGGAGGGAGCCATGACACGGAAGCCTTGCGTCGCCGGCCAGTTCTACCCCGGAACCCGGAACGAGCTGCTGCAGACCGTGGCCGCCCTGGCCGGCCCGGCCGGGGCCGCCGTCCGGGCCGTGGCCGTCGTCTCGCCGCATGCCGGCTACGTTTATTCCGGTCCGGTGGCCGGCGCCGTCTTCGCTTCGGTCAACGTGCCGGCGAGCGTCGTCATGCTCGGCCCGGCCCATCACGAGATCGGGCCCCTTTTCGCCGTCCAGGCCCGCGGCGCCTGGCAGACCCCGCTCGGCGAGAGCGCCATCGACGAGGACCTGGCCGGGCGCATTCTGGGCGGCTGCCCTCTCGTCGAGGAGGACGAAGCGGCCCATCGCCGCGAGCATTCCCTGGAGGTCCAGCTGCCCTTCATCCAGTACTTCCAGCCGGAGGCGGCCATCGTGCCGATCTGCGTTTCCTCCCTGGCCGGCTACGACCAGCTGGCGACGCTCGGCCGGGCCCTGGCCGCGGCCGTCTGCGATGCCGGCCGCGAGACGCTTCTCCTGGCCAGCACGGACATGAGCCATTACGTCAGCCAAAGGACGGCCGAACGGAAGGACATGCTGGCCATCCGCCGCGTGCTCGATCTGGACGCGGCCGGTCTCTTCGAGACCGTCGTCGCCGAGGGCATCTCGATGTGCGGCTTCCAGCCGACGGCGGCCGTCGTCGCGGCCGCGTTGGGCCTGGGGGCGACGGGGGCCGAGCTCATCCGCTACCAGACCTCGGGCGAGGCCTCGGGAGACTACGAACAGGTTGTCGGCTACGCCGGCATCAGGATCGTTTGAGGCGCTCGGGAAGGCCCCGGGCGGAGGGCGGGCCTGACTCGCTGATAACGTTCGGCCTCCGGGGTAAAAGGTGAGCCGTCCGGGGAATGCGGGCCGGGCCGCCCCCCTGACTGTCAGTCATTTGACACTCCCGCGCCCGAAGTGCTATAAAAATTCGGAAGATCATGGCTAAGTCTGCCCTGCGCGACAAGGACAAGAAGGTCCTTAACATCGTCGTCGAGAGCTTCGTCCGCTGCGGCCGGCCGGTCAGCTCCGGGGCCGTCTCCCAGACCAGGCGGATCAAGGCCTCTCCGGCGACGCTGCGCAACATCATGTCCAAGCTCGAGGAGATGGGCTTCCTCTCCCAGCCCCATACCTCGGCCGGCCGGGTGCCGACCGACCGTGGGCTGCGCTTCTATGTCGGCGGCCTGCTGGCGGAGAAGCCCCTGCCCGAGGAGCGCATCCCGTCCCTCGTCCAGGAGGAGTTCCCGGCCCGGACGGCCGACCTCGACTCGCTGCTGCTCCAGGCCTGCCGGACGCTGGCCGACGCCTCCGACGCCCTGGGATTCGTCATCACGCCGCGCATCTTCCGGCTGACCTTCGAGCACCTGCGCTTCATCAAGATCTCCGACCGCCGGGTCCTGGTCATCCTGGTGACGCCCTTCCACATGGTCCTGACCGAGACCCTGGAGTCGTCGCTGCCGCTGACCCAGGCCGAGCTCGATGCGGCCTCCCAGTACATCCACCAGAACTTCCGCGGCCGGACCATCCTGGCCGTCCGCGAGGCCCTGATGCGCGAGCTGCCCAAGTACCGGATGAAGTACGAGGACATGCTGAACAAGCTCCTGGAGCTGCTCCGGACTTCGATCGACCAGGAAGGCCAGGACCGCATCTTCCTCCAGGGGACCTCGCGCCTGCTCGGCAAGGACGGCCTGTCCGACCTGGACAAGCTGCGGGCCCTGTTCCGCAGCTTCGAGGAGAAGGCCGCCCTGGTCCGGCTGCTCTCGGACTTCATCAGCCTCGATCGGGTCAAGGTCTTGATCGGCTCGGAGGCCAACTTTCCCGACATTGAGGACTGTTCGCTCGTCCTCTCGCACTACGGCTACGGCAACCAGGTCCTGGGGACCCTGGGCGTCATCGGCCCCAAGCGCATCCCCTACGAAAGGATCATCCCGCTCGTCGACCGCATGGCCAAGCGCGTCAGCCTGGCCATCACGGTCTTCGGCAAAGAGGTCAGCCTATGACGGACGAAAAAGACAAGGGCGACGACGAGATCGAGTTCATCCCCGGTCCGCCCGCCGATGGAGAGCCCCAGGCCGCTGCCCCTAAGCCGGCCCCGGAACGGCCGGCCGTTCCCGAGGCGAAAGCGGCCGAGGAGAGCGCCCGGCCGCTCAAGGACAAGCTCAAGAAGAAGGACGCCGAGATCAAGGCCCTCAAGCAGGATCTGGCCGACCTCAAAGAGGCCCACCTGAGGCGGCTGGCCGACATGGAGAACCTGCGCAAGCGCTTCGAGCGCGAGAAGGGCGAGTTCGAGCAGTACGCCCTGAGCGGCCTCCTGATCGAGCTCCTGGGCATCAGCGACAACTTCGAGAGGGCCCTGCAGAGCGCCACGGCCGAAGGCTCGGACCAGACCTTCCGCGAGGGCGTCGATCTGATCTTCCGCATGCTCCAGGCCCTGCTGGCCAAGCACGGCGTCCGGGTGATCGCTCCCGAGAGCCGGGTCTTCGACCCGACGATCCAGCAGGCCATGATCGTGGAGGAGTCCGACCAGGTCGCGGAGCCGACGGTCGCCGAGGAGCTCCAGAAGGGCTACATGATCCACGACCGACTCCTGCGCGCCGCTCTGGTCAAGGTCTACGTTCCGAAGAAGGGGCAATAGCGCATGGGACGAGTCATCGGCATCGACCTCGGGACCACCTATTCCTGCGTCTCCTATCTCGAGGGCGGCAAGCCCGTCGTCATCCCCAACCTGGAGGGCCTGCCGACGACGCCCTCGGTGGTCTCCTTCACCGGGGCGGGGGAGCGGCTGGTCGGGACCCTGGCCCTGCGCCAGGCCGTGACCAACCCGACCTCGACGTTCTTCGCGGTCAAGCGGCTGATCGGCCAGAAATTCATTTCGGCCCAGGTCCAGGAAGCCCTGCCCCGGCTGCCCTACGGCCTGCGCGAGGCCGCCAACGGCGACGTCGCCCTCGTCCTGGGGGACCAGACGCTCAGCCCGCCGGAGATCTCGGCCATGGTCCTGGGCTACCTCAAGACCTGCGCCGAGTCCTTCTTCGGCGAGCCCGTGACCCAGGCCGTCATCACCGTGCCGGCCCACTTCAACGACGCCCAGCGGCAGGCCACCAAGGACGCGGCCACGATCTGCGGCCTGGACGTCCTGCGGGTCATCAACGAGCCCACGGCGGCCGGCCTGGCCTACGGGTTGGACGCCAGGAAGAACGGCCTGATCGCCGTCTACGATCTGGGCGGCGGGACGTTCGACATCACCATCCTGGAAGCCAGCGACGGCGTCTTCAACGTCCTGGCCACGAACGGCGACTCCTATCTCGGCGGCGAGGACTTCGACCACCGCATCCTCGAATGGCTGGTGACGGACTTCCGGGCCGAGACGGGCATCGATCTGAGCAAGGACAAGCTGGCCCTGCAGCGCCTGAAGGAGGCCGCCGAAAGGGCCAAGCGCGAGCTGTCCTTTACCGCGGAGACCGAGATCAACCTGCCTTTCATCGTTTCCGACCAGAACCGGTCCAGCCACATCCGCAAGACGCTCAGCCGGCCCGTGTTCGAGGCCATGACCGCCGACCTGGTCGAGCGGACCGTGCCCCACATCGAGAAGGCCCTGGCCGAGGCCAGGCTCACGCCGGACCGCATCGACCACGTCATCCTGGTCGGCGGCCAGACCCGCATGCCGCTGGTCAAGGGCCAGGTGGCCAGGTTCTTCGGCCGGGCTCCCGAGGAGAAGATCGATCCCGACCAGACCGTGGCCATGGGCGCGGCCATCCAGTCGGGCATCCTGGACGGCCAGGTCCGCGATCTGGTCCTGTTGCTCGACGTGACCCCGTTCGCCCTGGGCATCGAGACGGAGAGCGACGGCTACGAGATGATCATCGAGAAGAACATGACCATCCCGACCCGTAAGGTCAAGGCCTTCACGACCGTCGAGCACAACCAGAGGCGGGTCCGGCTCCACGTCCTCCAGGGCGAGGGCTTCCTGGCCTCGATGAACAAGTCCCTGGCCGTTTTCGAGCTGGTCGGCATCGAGCCGGCCCCGGCCGGCGTGCCCCAGATCGACGTCACCTTCGAGATCAACGCCGACGGGCTGGTCCAGGTCTCGGCCAAGGACAAGGAGACGGGCCTGAGCCAGAAGATCGAGGTCCGGCCGTCCTCGGGCCTGTCGACCGCGGAGGTGGAGGCGCTGAAGCGGAAGCAGTCGGGCCCCGGCGCGGCTGCGAGGACGGCCAATGGCTGAGCGGGACTATTACGACATCCTCGGCGTTCCCCGGGATGCCCCGGCCGAGGACATCAAGAAGGCCTACCGCCAGATGGCCTTGAAATTCCATCCCGACCGCAATCCGGGCAGCAAGGAGGCGGAAGAGAGGTTCAAGGAGGCGGCCGAAGCCTACAGCGTCGTCGGCGACGCCGAGAAGAGGTCCGTTTACGACCGCTTCGGCCGCGACGGCCTGAGGGGCCAGGGCTTCTCCGGCTTCGATTCGTCGGTGTTCGAGGACTTCGAGGACATCCTCGGCAACTTCTTCGGCTTCAGCCTCGGCGACCTGTTCGGCGGCGGCCGGACCCGGGGCCGGGCGGGCCAGCGGCGCAGCCGCGGCCGCGACCTGGCCCTGGAGATCGATATCAGCCTCGAGGAAGCGGCGGCCGGCATCGAGCGGGAGATCAAGCTGACCCGGGCCGAGGCCTGCCCCGCCTGCGGCGGCTCGAGGCGCAAGCCCGGCACCCGGCCGACGGCCTGCCCGTCGTGCGGCGGCCAGGGCCAGCTCCGTGTCCAGCAGGGCTTCTTCACCATGGCCAGGACCTGCCCGCGCTGCCAGGGCAGCGGCGAGATCAACGCCTCGCCGTGCGAGTCGTGCCAGGGCAAGGGGCATGTCCGGGAGAAGCGGGCCCTCAAGGTCCGCATCCCCGCCGGCGTCGAGGACGGATCGAGGCTGCGGCTCGTCGGGGAGGGCGAAGCCGGCGACGAAGGCATGCCGGCCGGCGACCTCTACGTCGTGACGCGCGTTCGCAAGCATCCGTTCTTCGAGCGCGAGGGCAGCGACCTGGCCTGCGAGATCGCCATCTCGTTCACCCAGGCCGCGCTCGGCGCGCGGATCGAGATCCCGACCCTCGAAGGGCCGGAGGTCCTCAAGGTCCCGGCCGGGACCCAGCCCGGCGAGACGCTGCGGCTGAAGGGCCGGGGCGTCCGGGACGTGGCCGGCCGCCGCAAGGGCGACCTGTTCGTCCGGATCGCGGTCAAGACGCCCGGCGACCTGTCGAGGGAGCAGAAGGCCCTGCTGGCCCAGCTGGCCGCGCTGCGGGGCGAGGACATCGAAGGCGTCGACAAGAGCGTCGTCCACAGGCTGAAGAACATCCTGCAGTGAGCCGGCGAGAAGCGTGACCGCCAACCAGTCCTGCGCTCCCGAAAAGGCTTCGGCCCCGGACGTCCCCCCGTTGGAGAGGCCGGAAGCGGCGGGGCTCCGGCTGGCCCTGGCCCAGTGCCTGATCGAGGACCGGAAGCTTGAAAGCGTCATCGAGAAGGCCGCCGAGATCGGCTTTGCTGACTTCATCCCTGTGACCAGCGCCCGTTCGCCGCGGCCGCCGCGGGAGCGGGAGGACCGCAGGCTCGAGCGCTGGCGCCGCATCGTCAGGGAAGCGGCCAGGCAGTGCCAGGCCCGCCTGGTGACCGAGGTCCACCCACTACGGCCGCTCGGCCGCTTGCTTCGCCAGCCCGGGGCCGACCGGAAGATCTACCTGAGCGAGCACGGCGGCCGGCCGCTCAAAAGGATCCTGGCCGGGAAGCCGCCCGCCTCGGCGCTGCTCCTGGTCGGGCCCAAGGGCGGCTGGACGGAAGGGGAGGAGAGGAAGATCAGGGAGGCCGGGTTCGAGCCCGCCTCCCTGGGGCGGCGCATCCTGCGGGCGGAGACGGCGGCTGTGGCCGGCGCGGCCATGATCGCGCACTTCTGGACGGATTGACATGTTCCTCCAAGGGCAGAAGGTCGGCAAGTACGAGATCCTGAGGTCCCTGGGCAGCGGCGGCTTCGGCTCGGTCTACCTGGCCAAGGATACCTGGCTCGACATCAAGGTGGCCATCAAGGTCCCCCACAAGCAGTCGGCCGAGCTCTACAAGCTGCTCAAGGAGCCGCGCCTGCAGGCCGCCCTCAGCCACCCGAACATCGTCCGCATGCTGGCCGCGGAGAAGGAGAAGAGCGTCTTCTTCATGGTCATGGAATACATCAAGGGCCCGACCCTGGAGAAGATCCTGGAGAAGGAGCGGGTACTCGGCGTCGAGCAGGCCATCGACTTCATCAAGCAGATCTCCTACGGCGTCGACCACGCCCACAAGGCCAAGATCATCCACCGGGACCTCCGCCCGTCGAACATCATCGTCTCCGAGGAGGGGACGGCCAAGATCACCGATTTCGGGACCTCGGCCTGGCTCAACGCCGTGCCCTACGCCTCGACCCGGATCGGCTCGCCGCCGTATATGGCTCCCGAGCAGTTCCTGGGCAAGGCCTCCTTCGCCGCCGACCTCTACTCCATCGGCTGCATCTTTTACGAGATGATCATCGGCCGGCCGCCTATCTTCGACCCCGACCCGTTCAAGATCCTGGAGAAGGCCCAGCAGGGCAAGCTCACGCCGCCGCGGATCAAGAACGGCCGCGTCCCGCGGGAGATAGACGCCATCATCATGCGGGCCCTGGCCCCCAAGGTCGAGGACCGCTACCAGAGCGCCTCGGAGATCATCCGCGACCTGTCGCTCTACAAGGGCAAGACGCCGAAGACCTCGGAGATCGACGATATCATGCTCCGCATCCGGGCCCGGGAGCAGAAGACGGCGGCCTTCTGTTGGAACTGCCGCCGGCCCCTGCCGCCCCGGTCTCGGGCCTGCCCCTACTGCGGCGAAACCGTCTGACCGGGACCCCGGTCTTCCGCTTCTGCACGCCGGCCGACGAAAGCCGGCAACTCCTCGAAGGCTTGATCCAGGGCTTGGCGCGGCCCTTCGATCTTCAGGACCGGACGAAAATCCAGCCGCGGGCCATATGATCCGTAGAAAAACGGGGGCGGTTCCCTAAAAGATGATCCTTGCCATTTACGGTTTCATGCGTTGATATAAAATAAGATCCCGGCTGTTCAGCAGGGGATAGTGGGGGACGATATGCGCGCGCTGGTTCTAATCATGGCCAGCTTTATCACTTTCCTTAAATGCAGACCGTCAAATCCGGCGCGGGGAGACCGGCAGTAACAACTCATTGAGGAGTCCGGTTCGATCAGGAATCTATGAATTGAGATACGAAGAAATTGAAATAATTCAGAAGATCTTTCCTCGGTTCATGCTTCTCGTTGTGGTTATGTTCGCATGCTGTTCGGTCGATAGAGATCTCCAGGCTCCCGGCTCCGGTCCCGGACAAGGCGCTGAACTGTCTCAAACATCCCAATGGATTTGCGATGACGAAGGCTTCAACCCGGGATCTCATACGCTTAATCCCATCGATAAGCCTTTTGTCGTCCGAAAGGTGCACGGAAGATTCTTCTGGAGTTATGGCTGGCCTGGTGGGCACGGCCCTCTGTTCGAGCTCCGCAGGATAGGGAAAGGAACCCGGATCCGTAGAGTTTATGCCGATGACGAGGGATATTTCGCCATGAAGGGTGTCCCTGAAGGCTGCTATTGTTACATGGTCACCTTTATCGGTTTCGTGGCAAGACGGGGTTTCATCATCGTGGACAAAAAGGCCGACCGGAAAAGCACGGTCTTCATTAAGATGCTCCGTGATTGAAGGTGAATAGGTTAGGAATAAAGCGAGAACTTACGCAAGAAGGAGGAGATAAAGGATTCGAGCCCTCCGACCCGACGACCATTATGGATATTCTGGCCAGCATGAAGATCGTCCCGCTCGCGGAATAACGACGTCCCTTCCTTGCCCGGGGTTTTCCCCTGATAACCCGGGTCATTTCCCCCCTGGAGGCGATTGACTTCACCGGGGGGGATGATATAGTATTGGCCCTCGAGGGAGTCATCCGCGCATACGTCCAAAGGAGGGGCTAATGAGCCCGTTCTCGGAAACGAGCGTCGTTTGGAAGAATGGTAAACTCATCCCGTGGAAGGACGCGACGATCCATCTGGCCTCCCATGTCGTCCATTACGGCAGCTCGCTCTTCGAAGGACTGCGGGCCTACGAGACGCCGAAAGGGACGGCCATCTTCCGGCTGAAGGATCATACCCGCCGTCTCTATAACTCGTGTAAGATCTACAGGATGGAAGTCCCCTTCAGCCAAGACGAGTTCAACGCCGGGGTTGTGGACTGCGTCCGGGCCAACAAGCTCAAGGCCTGTTATATCCGGCCTATCGTCTATCGGGGCTACAACGCCCTCGGCGTCAATCCGTTCCCCAATCCCGTCGACTGCGCCGTCATGGTTTGGGAATGGGGCAAGTATCTCGGTCCCGAGGCCCTGGAGAACGGCATCGACGTCTGCGTCTCGTCCTGGTGGCGCATGGCCCCGAACACCTTCCCGGCCATGGCCAAGGCCGGCGCCAATTACATGAACTCCCAGCTCATCAAGATGGAGGCCATGCTCGACGGCTACGAGGAAGGCATCGCCTTGAACATACGCGGCCACGTCAGCGAGGGGAGCGGCGAAAACCTCTTCCTCGTCGTCGACGGCTCGGTCCTGACGCCGCCCCTGTCCTCCTCGGTCCTGCCCGGCATCACCCGGGACACTATCATCACCCTGTTCCGGGAGATGGGCGTCAAGGTCGTCGAGGAGACCATCCCCCGTGAGATGCTCTATGTCGCCGACGAGGTCTTCTTGACCGGATCGGCGGCCGAGGTCACGCCCATCCGCTCGATCGACAAGATCACCATCGGTTCGGGCAAGCGCGGGCCCCTGACCGAGAAGGTCCAGAAGGCCTTCTTCGAGATCATCGACGGCCGGCGGCCGGACGCCCACGGCTGGCTGACCTTCGTCTGACGCGGCACCCGAGGAGGAACGCATGGTCATCGACGAATTCCTGAAGATCGCGATCGAACGGGACGCTTCCGACCTGCATTTCAAGGCCGGCAACAATCCCATGATCCGCGTCCACGGCACGCTCACGCCGCTCACCGGCTATCCCCGGCTGGCGGCCGCCGACTGCGAGGAGCTGGCCAACCAGATGATGACCGAGGCCCAGCGCAAGCGGCTGACCGATGACCTGGACATCGACCTGGCCTACAGCCTGCCCGGCTTCGGCCGCTTCCGCGGCTCGATCTACCATCAGCGCGGCTCGCTGGCCATCGCCCTGCGTATCATCCCCCTCGAGGTCAAGACCATCCGGCAGCTGCTGCTGCCCGAGGTCCTGGAGAAGATCGCCTTCTACCAGCGCGGCCTCGTCCTGGTCACGGGCACGACGGGCAGCGGCAAGACGACCAGCCTGGCGGCCATGGTCGACTACATCAACACTTTCCGCCGGGAGAACATCATCACCATCGAGGACCCCATCGAGTACCTCCACAAGGACAAGAAGAGCACCATCAGCCAGCGCGAGGTCGGCATGGACGTCACCAGCTTCGCCCGCGGCCTGCGCGGCTGCCTGCGCGAGGACCCGGACGTTATCCTGGTCGGCGAGATGCGCGACCTGGACACGATCGACACAGCCCTGCTGGCCGCCGAGACGGGCCATCTCGTCCTGAGCACGCTGCACACCCTCGACGCCCCCGAGAGCATCAACCGCATCATCTCGGTCTTCCCCCCTCACCACCAGCGCCAGGTCCGCCTGCAGCTGGCCTCGATCCTCAAGGCCATCATCTCCATGCGCCTCATCCCGCGCATGGACGGCCAGGGCCGGGTCCCGGCCGTCGAGGTCATGGTCTCGACGCCCTACATCCAGGAATGCATCGGCGAGAAGGACAAGACGGTGCTCATCCGCGACGCCATCACCGCCGGAGTCTCCCAGTACGGCATGCAGACCTTCGACCAGTCGATCTACCAGCTCTACCGCGACGGGTACATCTCGTTCGAACAGGGCCTGAAATATTCCTCCAACCCCGACAACTTCAAGCTCCGCATCATGGGCATCCAGTCGACCCTCGACATGGCCGTCGAGGAGATGGAAAAGGGCATGGGCAAAGTCGAAAGGGCCGAGGGGGGACCGGAAGAAGAGTCCAAATGACGGCCCAGGGCGTCCGCGAAACCTTCCTCCGGTTCTTTGCCGACCGGGGCCACAAGATCGTCCGCAGCTCTCCGCTCCTGCCCAAGGACGATCCGACCATCCTGTTCACCAACGCCGGGATGAACCAGTTCAAGAGCGTCTTCCTGGGGCTCGAGAAGCGCGGCTACTCCCGGGCGGCCACGGTCCAGAAGTGCATGCGCGTCAGCGGCAAGCACAACGATCTCGAGACCGTCGGCCGGACGGCCAAGCACCACACCTTCTTCGAGATGCTCGGCAACTTCTCCTTCGGCGACTATTTCAAGCGCGAGGCCATCGCCTACGCCTGGGAGCTCATCACCCGGGTCTTCGGCCTGCCGCTTGACCGGCTCTACGCCACCGTCTATCTCGACGACGACGAGGCCTACCGCCTCTGGGCCGAGGAGATCGGCGTGCCCAAGGAGCGGATCTTCCGCTTCGGCAAGAAGGACAATTTTTGGGCCATGGGCGACAGCGGGCCGTGCGGCCCCTGCTCCGAGCTCCATTACGATCTCGGCGCCGAGATCGAGCCGGGCGACCCGTTCCGGCTGATCGAATCCGGCAGCGACCGCTTCGTCGAGCTCTGGAACCTCGTCTTCATGGAGTTCGACCAGGGCGACGACGGCGTCCTCCGGCGGTTGCCCTCGCCCTCGATCGACACCGGCATGGGGCTCGAGCGCATCACCGCGGTCATCCAGGGCAAGCGCAGCAATTTCGACACCGACCTGTTCATGCCGCTCATCGAGAGCGCCTGCGCCATGGCCCGCCGCGAATACCCCGCGGGGGACGAGGGCGACGTGGCCGTGCGCATCATCGCCGACCACATCAGGGCGGTGACCTTCCTCATCGGCGACGGCGTCTCGCCGGCCAACGACGGCCGCGGCTACGTCCTGCGCCGGCTCATCCGCCGGGCCTGCCGGCAGGGCAGCCTCATCGGACTCGACAAGCCCTTCCTGTTCGAGCTCGTCGGCCGGGTGGCGGACGTCATGAAGGAGGCCTATCCCGAGCTCCTGGCGTCGGCCGAATACATCGCCAAGGTCTGCCTGGCCGAGGAGGAGCGCTTCGCCTTCACCCTCTCGTCCGGCCTGCGCTTTTTCGACCAGGCCGTCCAGGAGACCCGGGCCGCCGGCGGCTCGGTCCTGCCGGGGAACGAGGTCTTCAAGCTCTACGATACCTTCGGCTTCCCCCTCGACCTGTCCCAGGAGCTGGCCCGGGAGAAGGCCATGACCGTGGACGAGGCCGGATTCCTGCGCGAGCTCGAGGAGCAGAAGAACCGGGCCCGACTGTCCTGGAAAGGGGAGGCCAAGCGTCGCGAGAAGCAGGTCTACGAGGAGTTCAAAGGCCTCAAGGTCCGCTACCGCGTCCACGAGGCGGGGGAGATGGCCGACGTCCAGGTCCTGGGCCTGCTCAAGGATGGCCGCCGGGCCGACGTCCTGGGGCCCGGCGACAGCGGCGAGGTCATCCTCGCGGAAACGCCCTTCTACGCCGAGGCCGGCGGCCAGGTCGGCGACACCGGCTCGCTCGCCGGCCCGGGCTTTTCGGCCGTCGTCGAGAACGTCTCCTTCGCCGCCCCCGAGATCATCGTCCACGCCGTCAAGGTCCTGACGGGCGAGCTGCGCCAGGGCGACCGCGTCGACGCGGCGCCCGATCTCGTCCGCCGCCAGTCCGTCTCGAACAACCACACGGCCACGCACCTCCTCCACGCGGCCCTGCGGCAGGTCCTCGGCGACCACGTCAAGCAGGCCGGCTCGCTCGTCTCGGCCGAGCGGCTGCGCTTCGACTTCACCCACTTCGCCGCGCTGTCGCCCGAGGAGATCCGCCGGGTCGAGGAGATCGTCAACGCCGCGATCCGGGCCGACATCCCCGTCGCGACCCGGGTCACCTCGCTCGACGAGGGCATCCGCGAAGGGGCCATGGCCATCTTCGAGGAGAAGTACGGCGAGTCCGTGCGCGTCGTCGGCATCGGCGACGTCAGCAAGGAGCTCTGCGGCGGCGTCCATGTCCGGGCCACGGGCCAGATCGGGCTGTTCAAGATCGTCTCCGAAACGAGCGCCGCGGCGGGCCTGCGGCGCGTCGAAGCTGTCACCGGCGAGGGCGCCATCCGCTACGTCCGCGAGCTCGAGGACGCCCTCGAGGGCCTGGAGAAGGGCCTGGGCGTCGGGCGCAGGGACCTGCCGGCCCGGATCGAGAAGCTCCGGGCCCGCGTCGAGGAGCTGGAGAAGGAAACCCGGGATCTCCGGAGGGAGAAGCTGAGCGGGGCCCAGGCCGCGGCCACGGTCATCAAGGAAGTCAAAGGCATCAAGATCGAGGTCCGGCGCCTCGACGGGCTGACGATGGCCGAGCTGAGGGAAAAAGCGGACGATCTCAAGAGCAAGCTGAAGAGCGGCCTGATCGTGATCGGCTCGGCGACGGAAGGGAAGGCCTTCCTCGTCGTCAGCGTGACCAAAGACCTGGCCGGCCGCGTCCAGGCCGGCGCCCTGATCAAGGAGCTGGCCCCGGTCATCGGAGGCGGGGGAGGGGGGCGTCCCGATTTCGCCCAGTCCGGCGGCCCCGGCGCCGGGGAGCTGGACAAGGCCCTGAGCCTCGTCCCTGACCTGGTCGAACGCCTGGCCGGCTGACCCCCCGATTCACCCTTACCGGGGATTGCCGGCCGGGCCGGTTGGCGCGAAGATCGGACCTGAGGGCGATGAACGGCATAAAACGAACGTTTGCGGCGGCGGTACTCCTGGCCCTGGCCTCGAGCCTGGCCGCGGCCACGGCCGCCGACCTGCGCAAGCTCTACGATCCCATCGTCAAGCGCGTGGCCGGCAAACACCGCATTGACGCCGACCTCGTTCACACGGTCATCAGGGCCGAATCAAACTACGACGCTTTCGCCATCTCCTCGGCCGGCGCGATGGGCTTGATGCAGCTCATGCCGGATACGGCCCTGCAGTACGGCGTCGGCAACGTCTTCGATCCGGCCCAGAACATCGAGGGCGGGGTGCGCTATCTCAAGGACCTCGTCCGGCTCTATGCCGGCAAGCCCGATCAGACCCGCCTCGTTCTGGCCGCCTACAACGCCGGCCAGGCGGCCGTCCAGAAATACAAGGGCATCCCGCCCTATCCCGAGACGCGGTCCTACATCGCCGGCATCATGAAGACCTACAAGAAGCCCACCGTGACGTCCAAGAACCCGACCTATATGGTTAAGGACGAGAACGGCCGGACTGTCCTGGTCAACGATCCTAACGCCGTCAGGAAAAAATAGGTCCTTCTCCCATCTCCGGGATTCCCTCCGGCGGCCCTGAGCCAAGCTGAAGAGAGGGATTCTCCCGGAATCGGGAGAAGAGCCAATAAACAGGGCCTTCCCGGTCAGGGGGCGGGCTGCAGGTAGCCCTTGACCAGGAGGTCGCGGGGGATGATCTCGAAGGTCGCCGGCAGGCGGCCGAGCTGGTCGCCGTCGAGCTCGAGCAGAACGTCTTCCCCTTCCTCCGCCCAGGCCTCGACTTTGCGGCCGCGCACGACCGTGACCTTGGGGTGGGTAACATGGGAGCCGTTCATGAGCTTCCAGCCGTGGCGGCAGAATTCGAGGAAGCGGAAGCCCCGGATGAGGACGCTGTCGAAGAGGCCGTCGTCCAGGCGGGCGTCCGGCGCCACCTTCATGCCCTTGCCGAAGATGCGGCCGTTGGCCACGGCCCCGATGAGATACTCGCCGTCGGGGAGCGGCCGGCCGTCGACGCGGATGTGGACCCTCTTGTTCCGGTAGCGGATCATGGTCGTGACCAGGCAGCGGACGTAGGAGGAGGCCTTGCGCTGGAGCCGCCGCTGGGTGACCTCGCGGACGACCTCGCCGCCCAGGCCGAAGTCGGCGATGTTGAGGAAGAAGCGCTCCTCGTCCCGGCCGTCGTTCGCCCGGTAGCGGACCCGGCCGACGTCCAGGCGCACGGACGGGCCGTCGGACAGGACTTGGAGGGCGGCCTTGAGCCCGGGCGGGATATTGAGGCTGCGCATCAGGTCGCAGCCGGTGCCGGACGGCACGAGCCCCAGGGTGGCTTCGGGATTGATGATCTTGCGGTCCTCGTAGAACCCGTTGGCGATCTCGTTCATCGTCCCGTCGCCGCCGACCCCGACGACCAGGTCCGTGCCCTCTTTGATGGCCGCCCGGGCGATCTCGGTGGCGTGCTGGGGCTTCTCGGTGAACTCGAACTTGAACTCGCGCAGGAAGCTCTTCAAGCCGTCCCGGATCTCGCCCCAGCGTTTGCGGGTCCGGCCGCGGTTCGAGGCCGGGTTGACGATGACCTTGGTCTTATGCCGCATCGGTCGGTCCCGGGGGCGTCGTTGGCGGGGGGACGGCCGGCGGCTGTGGGGCCGCCGGCGGCACGGGCTTCCTGGCTGCCAGGGAGACGCCGATAACGCCGCCGAGGGCGCCGGCCAGGGCGAAGACGGCGGCCGAGATGAAGAGGCTCAACAGGAACCAGCCGGGCGAGAGCGCCCCTGCGCCGGCGTTGAAGACCTCGTCGAGGCCGGCCGGCAGCTCGCCGCCCATCTCGACTGCCTTGTCCAGGATGCGCCGGGCCAGATCCATGTTGAAGGACCGCAGCGGGATGGAGATCAACGCGTCGGCCACGGCGGCGGCGATGCCGGTCAGGGCGCCGACGACGGCGCCGTCGCTCGAGGCCAGCGGGCCCGGCGCCTGGGCCGCCAGGAGCCTGACGGCGATGATCGCGCCGCCGACGATCCAGAGGCAGCAGAGGCAGTTGCCGGCGCTTAGGATGGGCAGGCCCGAGAGGACGCCGGCGATGGCCCCGACGGTCAGGGCGGGCCGGAAGTAATCCAACTTCTGCTGCATCGTGTCTCCTTCCTGCGCGTCGAGGGGTATTCTATTTTTTCGGGCCGGGTTTTTCAAGTGTCCTGGCTGCGGCCCGCTCCCGCCGGGCTCGGACGAGGTCGGCCAGGCCGGCCAGGGCATACCAGGGCAGGAGGCCCCCCCAGGCGAAGCCCGTGGCGAAGCGCAGGCCGATCGGGCTGCGCCACAGGCGCAGCAGGCCGCCCAGGCCGTCCACGGCCAGGGGCAGGGTCAGGAGCAGGAACAGGCGGGCCGGCGGCAGGACGGGCGGCCGGCGGAAGCCCCGGGCCAGCGCATAGAGGATCAGCCCGGCGGCGAACCCGGCGTAGATCCCCAGGCAGCGGCCGCAGACAGCCAGGGGCTGGCCGAGAAGGCGAAAGGAACGGGCGGGGATCTGGTGGCAGACCGGCGCATAGACGGCATAGACGAGACGGGCTGCTCCGCCGGCGCCGCGGCCGGCCAGAAGGGGGGCCAGGAAGACGCCGGCCAGCCAGATGGCCGCGCCGCACGCGGCCAGGAGCCATATCCGGCGCACGGCGCCGGGATCCGGCGGGACGGTCATGGGGCCTATTCTAATCCGAACGCCGGGCCCTGTCACCGGTCGGGGAATTCATTGACAGAGAAGGACCTCCCAAGTAAATTAGACGTGGCGGCTCCCGGAACGCGTATCTCCCGGGGAGCCTGCCCATTCGCCGTAGAGGAGGACGTAATGATGCAGTTCCGGAAAGCCGGCCTGGCCCTTATCGCCGCCGTCGTCCTGACCTCGTCCTGGGCCGCCGCCCAGACCGAAGAGGCCAACGCCATTCTTGGCCAAGCGGGCTCGAGCGTTCTGGCGCTCGTCAGCTACGGCGCGGACAAGGCCGAGATCTTCGACGGATCGGCGTTCGCCCTGGGCGAAGACGTCGTGGTCACGGCTTACCACGTGGTCTCGCAGGCCTTCGACGTCGAAGGCCTCAACATCAAGGGCAAGAAGGTCAAGATCCAGGGCATCCTGGGCGTCGATAAGGCCCATGATGTCGCCGTCCTCAAGCTGAAAGCCAAGCTCAAGGCCCTGCCTGTCGGGTCCCTGGACAGCCTGGCCGCGGGGAGCCGCCTGTTCGCTCTCGGCTCCAACGAATCCGGCAACATCATCGTCTACGAAGGCACGTTCCGCCGGCTCGTCGACGCCGGGGCCGCGGGCAAGGTGATCGAGGTCTCCCTGCCGGCCCCCAACCAGTTCCGCGGCGGGCCGCTCGTCGACGTCAACGGCCAGCTCGTCGGCATGCTGATCGTCGACGATAAGAACCTTCGCTTCGGCCTGCCCGTCAGCGTCCTGACCGGCGTGCCCCGGACGGGCGAGGCCACGCCGTTCAAGGCGCAGGCCATGGAGAACTATTTCGAGACGCCCGCCGGCAACAACTTCGCCGGCCTGGCGGCCCTGGCCCTGGACGACCAGTTGGCCGCCCGGAACCACCTGGAGAAGGTCGTCAAGGCCGATCCGTCCGACCTGCAGAGCCAGCTGCGGCTGGCCGAGATCTACTCGCAGCAGCGCGACTACACCGCCGCCGTAGCGGCCTACCGCAAGATCACGGAGCTCGACCCGCAGCGGGCCGACGCGTTCTCCGGGCTGGGCGCCATCCTCTTCAAGCAGAACCAGTTCAAGGACGCCGCCGAGGCGTTGGAGAAAGCGGCCGCCCTGGGGTCCGCGGGTCAGGTCCAGTACGACATCGGCGCGGCCTGGGAGGCGGCGACCGATTTCGCCAAGGCCGCCGCCGCCTATGAGCAGTATGTCGCCATGGGGACGGCCGACGCCTGGAAGGCCCAGTGGCGCTCCGGCTTCTGCCGGATCCAGCTGGGCGAGTATGAGCCGGCCATCGCCGCCCTGCTCGCGGCCCAGGCGGCCCAGCCGAAAGAGGTCAAGGTCCGCGAGTCCCTGGCCGAGGCCTACGTCAAGGCCGGGCGGCTCGAGGAGGCCGAGGGCGTCTACGGCGCCCTGGCCACCCTCAACCCGCCCGAAGCCAAGAACTACTACCGCCAGGCCTACCAGATGTACGACGGGGCCGGGAAGTTCGACAAGGCCGTCGTCCCGCTCAAGAAGATCATCGAGCTCGACCCCAAGAACGAGACGAACTTCTACTATCTCGGCCTGACATATTTCAAGGTGCCGGATTACGGCCAGGCCGTGGCCGCCTTTGAGCAGGCCCTGGCCGTCAAGCCCGAGTTCCCGCACGCCTGGTACCAGATCGGCTCCTCGTATTTCAACGCCAAGAAATATAAAGAGGCGGCCGAGGCCTACAAAAAGTACGCCGAACTGGCCCCCGAGGACCCCTCCGGGCCGCTGAATATCGGCGTGGCCCATATCCAGGCCAAGAACTATCAGGCGGCCCTGGAGCCCCTGAAGAAGGCCGTCGAGCTCAAGCCGGACAACGCCGTGGCCCTGGCCAACCTGGCGATCGTCTATATCAACCTGAAGGACATGTACAGCGCCAAGGAGATCTATAACAAGCTGGTGGCCGTCGATCCGGCCATGGCCGAGAAGATCAAGAAGCACATCCGTTGACGACCGTGGGGCCCGGCCGGCCGGGCCCGGAAGGGCAGATGGCGGAATTGGCAGACGCGCTAGGCTTAGGACCTAGTTCCTGATGAAGGAGTGCGGGTTCGAGTCCCGCTCTGCCTACTGACGTCGCCGCGGCCCCGGCGCCGTCCCCGATATCCCGAGACAGGAAAGTGACACCATGAACGAACAAGAACGACGCGGCCGGCTGACCGACGTCAGCCCCAGCCGCAAGGAGATCGAACTCGAGATCCCCGACGAGGAATTCCGCCGGGAGTATGATCGCGTCCTCGGCGAGTACGTCGGCAAGGCCAAGCTCGACGGCTTCCGCAAGGGCCACGCCCCGCGGGAGCAGGTCCGGGCCCTCTTCGACCACGAGATCCGGCACGACGTCTATGACGCCCTGATCCCCCGGGTTCTGGAGGAGGAGCTCAAGGGCCTGCGCCTGAGCCCGGTCAACGTGCCGGAGCTCAAGGACCTGAAGCACGAAGACGGCCAGCCCCTGCGGGCCACGGCCGCCTTCGAGGTCCTGCCGGACTTCGAGCTGCCCGACTACCGGTCCGTCCGGGTCCAGAAGAAGCCCGTCGAGGTCGCCGATGCCGATGTCGACAAGGCCCTGGAGGACCTCCGGGCCCGGGCCGCCGAGTACGTGCCGGTCGAGGGTCGGGGAGTGGCCGCCGGCGATTACGCCGTCGTGGAGATGCAAGGGCGGGACCTGGCCAGCAAGCGCCTCCTGCCGGTCGAGAAGGCCGTCGTCCTGGCCGGGCACGCCGACAACGAGCCGGCCCTGAACGAGAAGCTTCTCGGCCTGGCGGCGGGGGAGGAGCGGTCCTTCGAGGTCGCCTACCCCAAGGAACACGCCAACCGCCGCGTGGCCGGCAAGACCATCGTCTACAGCCTCAAGCTCCGCGAGATCAAGGAAAAGAAGCTGCCCGGCCTGGATGACGATTTCGCCAAGACCATGGGCGTGGCCGAAGGCCTGGCGGCCCTGCGGGACAAGGTCCGCCGGGAGCTCCTGGCTGGCCGGGAGAGGGCCAGCCAGAACGAGACCGCCTCCGAGGTCCTCAAGGCCATCGCCGCGAAGGTCTCCCTGGAGCTGCCGGAATCGGCCGTCGACCAGGAATCCCTGGCCATCCTGCGGCGCCTGCTGTCGGTCTACCGGGACAGCCGGCTGGCCCCGGAGGCCGTCGAAAGCCTGAAGGCCGAGGCCCGGCGCCAGGCCGTCGAGCACCTGACGAACCACCTGATCCTCGAAAAGATAGCCCAAAAGGAGGGCTTGGGGGTGAGCGAAGAGGAGATCCAGGCCGAGATCCGCAGCCTGGCCCAGGCCAACGGCATCCCCGAGGCCTCCCTGGCTGACAGGATCCGCCGCGACCCCTCCCGCAGGGAGGAAATGGCCGAGAACCTGCTCTTCCGCAAGGCAGTTGACTTTCTCATGAAAACGTCTATAATGAGTTAACCAAGGTTCAGTTCCCCCGTCTCCCTGATGAGCGCGTCCCGTTGGAGAGAGGCGGTTCATATCCCGTATCCAGTGAGGCGCATGCCTGAGCCAGCCAGGGGCCGCCAGCGGCCCGGAGCGTAGAATGCAGGATTCCAACGAGCACACCGAGGTCCTCAAGAACATCCCTCTGATCCCCCTGAGGGACCTCGTCGTGTTCCCGGCCACCCTGGTGCCCTTCATCGTCGGCCGGTCCTCGTCCATCCAGGCCCTGGAACGGGCGGCCGAAAAGGACAAGATGGTCTTCCTGGCCGCCCAGATGGACGCCTCGGTCGACAATCCCTCGCCCAAGGACATCTATTCGGTCGGCGTGACGGCCAAGATCATCCGGACGATCAAGAGCGACGACCGGAACATGAAGGTCATCGTCGAAGGCAAGAGCCGGGCCCGGATCGTCGAATACCTGAGCACCTACCCCTACTACCAGATCCTGGCTAAGGCCATCAGGGAAGTCGACGACCACCTGCCCGAGTCCCGGGAGCTGCTGAAGAGGGTCCTGGCCCTCTTCGAGGACTACCTCAAGCTCAACCAGAACGCCAACCTGGATTCGATCATCCCGGCCCTTCGGGAGAACACCCCCGAACGCATCACCGACATCATCGCCTCCCACGTCTATATGCCCATCGAGGAGAAGCAGAACCTCCTCGAGACGGTCAACAGCTTCGAGCGCCTGCGGCGCCTCAACTACGTCCTCGAGAACGAGATCCTGAAGATCCATTCGGCCTACCAGAAGGATCCCAACCGGGCCGCGGGTCGGCGCCGGGGCTCCTTCAAGGACCAGGCGGGCGGCGGCCAGAAGCCCTTCCCGCCGGGCGCGCCGGGCGGCCGCAAGGAAGACCAGCCCAACGAGATCGAGGAGCTGCGGCAGAAGGTGGCCAAGGCCAAGATGCCGCCGGACGGCCAGGAGAAGGCCTACAAGGAGATCGAGCGGCTGGAGACCATGCCGCCCATGTCGGCCGAGGCCACGGTCAGCCGCAACTATCTGGACTGGCTCATCTCCCTGCCCTGGGTCAAGAAGACGCGGGAAAAGAGGGAGCTCAAGGAAGCCGAAAGGATCCTCAACGAAGACCATCACGGCCTGGAGAAGGTCAAGGAGCGCATCCTCGAGTACCTCTCCATCCGCCAGCTGGTCAAGAATCCCCGGGGCGTCATCCTCGGGCTGATCGGACCGCCGGGCGTGGGCAAGAGCTCGCTGGCCAAGTCCATCGCCCGGGCCACGGGGCGGAAGTTCGTCCGCCTGTCCCTGGGCGGCGTCCGCGACGAAGCCGAGATCCGCGGCCACCGGCGGACCTACATCGGGGCCTATCCCGGCCGGATCATCCAGATGATCAAGCGGGCCGGGACCAAGAACCCCGTCTTCCTTCTCGACGAGGTCGACAAGATGAGCATGGACTTCCGGGGCGATCCGGCCTCGGCCCTGATGGAGGTCCTCGATCCCGAACAGAACAGCACCTTCCTCGACCATTACATCGACACCGATTTCGACCTGTCCCAGGTCATGTTCATCGTCACGGCCAACCTGATCGACCCCATCCCCAAGCCCCTTATCGACCGCATGGAGATCATCCGCATCCCCGGCTACACCGAGGACGAGAAGCTGGAGATCGCCAAGCGCTTCCTCCTGCCCAAGCAGATGGAGGCCCACGGCCTGACCGAGGCCAACATCAAGTTCAGCGACCACGCCCTGGTCAAGCTCATCCGCGGCTACACTCGCGAGGCCGGCGTCCGGAACCTGGAGCGGGAGATCACCACGGTCTGCCGCAAGGTCGTGAAGAGGGTCGTCGAACAGGGCAAGGAGCACAAGGAGCACATCACTCCCAAGAACCTCGAGTCCTACCTGGGCATCCCCAAGTTCCGCCGCTCCGAGTTCGACAAGCGGGACGAGATCGGGGTGGCCACCGGCATGGCCTGGACCGAGTTCGGCGGCGAGCTGCTCCGGTTCGAGGCCACCAAGGTCCATGGCAAGGGCAGCTTCACCCTGACCGGCCAGCTCGGCGAGATCATGCAGGAATCGGCCCAGACGGCCTTCTCCTTCGTCCGGGGCAAGATCTACGAACTCGACATCGCCCGGGACCTGCACCGCAACTCCGACATCCACGTCCACGTGCCCGAGGGGTCGACGCCCAAGGAGGGCCCGTCGGCCGGCATCACTATCGCCACGGCCATCATCTCGCTGCTGACCGACATCCCGGTCCGCAACAAGGTGGCCCTGAGCGGCGAGATCACCCTCAAAGGCAAGGTCCTGCCCGTCGGCGGCATCAAGGAGAAACTGCTGGCCGCCTACCGGGAAGGGATCCGCGAGGCTGTCCTGCCCCTTGACAATCAACCCGACCTCAAGGACCTGCCCAAGGTCCTCAAGACCGGGATGAACATCCACCTCGTCGAAACGATGGACGAGGTCCTGAAGATCGTCCTGACCCGCGAGCTGCCGAAGAAGCCCGCCGAAGGCCGTGAGACCGCTCCGGCCGAGGGGGAACGCCCGGCGGCCCGGCCGGCCGAGGGCGGAGAAGCGGCCAAGGAGCCGCCCCTGACCAACTGAAGATCGTTTTTTTTGACTGCTGAACCGGACCGTAATCCACGTCGGGAGAGAACCACATGGTGACGAAGAAGAACGAAAACGTCGAAGCCCCGTCCATGAACCGGGACTTCAACCTCATCGACCTCGAGGCCCAGACCATCGACGACCTGGCCAAGATCGCGGCCGCAGTCGGGCTGCCCGAGGACGAGATCGACGACGCGAGCAAGCACCACCTTGTCTTCAGGATCCTGGAGGCCCAGGCCAAGAAGCAGGGGATGCTCTTTTCTGAGGGCGTCCTGGAGTGCCTGGAAGACGGTTTCGGCTTCCTCCGCGCCCCGGAGTTCAGCTACCTGCCCAGCCAGGACGACATCTACGTCTCGCCCTCCCAGATCCGCAAGTTCCAGCTGCGGACCGGCGACACCATCTCCGGCGTCGTCCGGGCCCCCAAGAACGGCGAGAAGTACTTCGCCCTGATCAAGATCGAGGCCGTCAACTTCATGCACCCCGACGTGATCATCGAGGAGCGCCGGAACGTCAATTTCGAGGGCCTGACGCCCCTCTACCCGTTCGAGATGATCAAGCTCCAGGACGGCAACCCCAAGAACATGAACGCCCGGGTCATGGAACTCCTGACGCCCATCGGCAAGGGCCAGCGCGGTCTGATCGTCTCGCCGCCCCGGGCCGGCAAGACGACCATCCTCAAGACGATCGCCAAGTCCATCGAGAAGAACCACCCCGAGATCTTCCTCATCGTCCTGCTCATCGCCGAGCGGCCAGAAGAGGTCACGGACTTCAAGCGCAGCGTCAACGGCGAGGTCGTGGCTTCGACCTTCGATGAGCCGCCGACCCGCAATGCCCAGGTCGCCAACATCGTCCTGGAGAAGGCCAAGCGCCTGGTCGAGATCAAGCGCGACGTCGTCATCCTGCTCGACTCCATCACCCGCCTGGCCCGGGCCCACAACTCCATCGTCCCGCCCTCGGGCAAGGTTCTGTCGGGCGGCATCGACGCCAACGCCCTGCACAAGCCCAAGAAGTTCTTCGGCTCGGCCCGCAAGGTCGAGGAAGGCGGCTCGCTGACCATCCTGGCCACGGCCCTGATCGACACCGGCAGCCGGATGGACGAGGTCATCTTCGAGGAGTTCAAGGGCACCGGCAACATGGAGATCAACCTCGACCGGCGCCTGGTCGACAAGCGCGTCTTCCCGGCCATCGACATGAGCCGGTCCGGCACCCGCAAGGAAGAGCTCCTCATCCCGGAGCAGGACCTCAACCGCATCTGGATCCTGCGCAAGGTTCTGAGCCAGATGAACGAGGTCGAGGCCGTCGAGATGCTGATCGACAAGCTGGGCAAAACCAAGACCAACCAGGACTTCCTCAACCAGATGAGCAAGGGCTGAGGCGCGATCGTGAAGACGCTCGGCCTCATCGGCGGCACGACCTGGCATTCGACCGTCGACTACTACCGGCTCATCAACCAGGGCGTCCAGGAGAGGCTGGGCGGCCACAGCTCGGCCGCCATGGTCATGGTCTCGGTGGATTTCGCGCCTGTCCAGGATCTCCAGGATAAAGGTGACTGGTCGGCCCTGGGCCGGCTGATGGTCCGGGCGGCCAAGACCCTCGAGGGGGCCGGGGCCGAGGCCATCGTCATCTGCGCCAACACCATGCACCAGCTGGCCCCGGACATCGCCGCGGCCTGCCGGCTCCCGATCATCCACATCGCCGACGCGGCCGCCGCGGCCGTCAAGGGCCGGGGCCTGACGGCGGTCGGGCTGCTCGGCACCCGTTTCACCATGGAGATGGACTTCTACCGGGCGCGCCTGGAAAAGGAGCACGGGCTGAAGGTCCTGGTCCCGGACGCGCCCGAGCGGGCCGTCGTTCATGACGTCATCTACGACGAGCTCGGCCGGGGCCTCGTCCGCGAGGAGTCGCGACGGGCCTACGTCAAGATCATCGATGGGCTGGCCGGCCGCGGCGCCCAGGGAGTCATCCTGGGTTGCACGGAGATCCCGCTCCTCATCAAGGAGAAGGACAGCCCGGTGCCCGTCTTCGACACCACGGCCCTCCACGCCGCCGCCGCGGTGGATTTCGCGCTGGGCGGCTGAGCTTTTCCGTCGTTGTCATCGTTCGTTGGCAAGCTAAAGGTTCGGACCAGACATCTATCTCAGTACGCTTCCGGCACGTTGTTTGAACGAGCCCTCCCGATGTGCCGGGAATCTACCGCTCTCGCCATCCGGAGCGCACCGGACTGTAGTTGAGTGGAGGAGACTTCCTTCCTTTTATTTTCTTCGCAGCCATGTCGATTTCATCGAGACGGCGTGATCTGCGCCAACAGTGATTGTCCCCACCCAGAGCCAGGTGGTCACCCACAACGGGCCGGACATCGGCTGCCAGCCTTCCTGCGGTTGGATCTCCATGTCAACGACATTCCCCTGACGCATAATGCGATATGCTCCGGCGACAATTCCCAATGTCCCGTCAGCGCCAGCAGAAAAACGTCCTTTCAATTCGCTGCGATCCTTCAAGTAGGGCAGATCCGGAATTGGCGGCGAAAACTCGAAGCTCACATTATGTTTGTCGTCGAACCCCACCATCCTACGGATTTCATGATGTCCGGCATTGTTGACAAGTTCGTAGCGCGTCTGTCCTGTCTGCAACATCACCTGCTGCCCCGGCTGCAATGGTGATAGTTCGCCATCATGCGGCGAATTCCAGCATCCGATAATCGGGGCAGCAGTATAGCGGCTCAGATACACCAATTCCCAATTCGCGGGAATGGGCAATTTCTTCGGCTTCCGTTCTTTCCCGCCGGTTTTGACAGCGATCTCAGTGCCTGACCGGCGTACGAAATTCATCCCTTTCATGTAATAAAGCGGGAAATGGTCGAACTTCACCGCGTCACTTCCGCCAATCGGCGCCAGAAATCCCTTAGACCATTTTTTGCGAGTGATCTCTTTGATTCGAAATTCGACCGGTTTGCCGGCATGATCCTGCATCTTGAGCGAGGCATCCAGGCCGGATGCGGTTACTTCGAAATGATAGACCATATCGGGAGCAAGAAAAGATGTATCATGGCACAATTCGGGTTCCATAAATGCTTTATTGGTGTAATAGATATCAGCAGGACCGGTGTGGTGATACAGCAGCACTATGGCGGCTTGTCCGCGTGTATCATTAAAGGTTTGCAATTCGATGGCGGCATATTCGGGATCATCCTCGATATCTAACAGCATCAGCTTGTCAATCTGGTGCACTGCGATATTGAAGGGCGAATATAAAAGTCCGGTCGAAGGGCTTG
This sequence comes from Acidobacteriota bacterium, assembly GCA_022711665.1. Lineage (GTDB taxonomy): Bacteria > Acidobacteriota > Aminicenantia > Aminicenantales > Saccharicenantaceae > RBG-16-66-30. The sequence continues at coordinate 46,510 of JAKLEN010000004.1, forward strand.
CGTAGATCTCTGCCGGATTACTGAGATTTCCCAAATATTCCTGATGATTTACAACTGCGTCTTTCGTATTCAGCGTGAGATACCGGTACCCAAAGAATGCCGCTATACCGGCAAACACAATGACAACGGCCAAAATCACCACCCGTTTCATTGATTCCCCCTCCTGTTTCCTAAAAATGGCGGACAGCGAATTCTGATTCCTCTCCCAAAGCTCTATGACTTCCTGAAGAGTATGTCCTATAAACACAGAAGAATATTAGGGGACCGCCTCGATCTCGCCCAACGGAAAATATTTGTTCTTCCTGCGGAAAAACGACGTCTACTGGGTGGATGCCGGAATCATCAGGGACCGAAAACCCAGAGAATAAAATTCGCGTCGGCGAACCGTCCTCAATCCGCGAGACAGGACCGGACGAAATCGGCCACGTCGCGCTTGGCCGTGATCAGATCAGTCTTGCGGATGTACATCATGTGGCCGCATTCATAATAAGCGAACTTGACCCGGTCTTTGACCTTGCCGCCCGGATCAAGATGGGTGAAAGCGTATTCGGCGCTGTAATAATCGCAGGCGCCGTCAAAATAACCGGCCAGGACCAAAACCTTCTGGAAGCGGTTCTTGGCCATGGCGTCGTAGAGCATATCGCCGACGCCCTGCGGCGCGCCGAACATCCCGAATTTCGATTCGCCCATGCCCCGCCATCTTCCGATGTCGCCGAAGATATTGTAATTGAGATCGGTCTCGACCTTCAGATCGTTCTTGAAGTACTGGTTGATCGCAGCGGAAAAGCCGCCGTACCAATCGGTCATGGCCGGATCGTCCTCAAACATCTCTCCGGCTTGGCTTTTGACGATGCCCGTATACCGGCTGTCAAGACGGCCGACCGTCAAGCCGTCTTTTCGGAGAAGTTCTTTGCGGAACTGCTCGGCCGGAACCCGGAGATGGCTGCCGAGAAGGTATTCCTTCGGCAGGCCGGAGAACCGGGCCAGCTTAGCGGCGGCGTCGTCTTTTTCTTTCGGGGAAAGGGCGTTGCCCCGGGCCAGGGCGAGCAGGAATTCGCCTCGGGCGAAGGCTTCCGCTTCGTCGAGGACGGACCGGAGCGGCTTGGCTTGCAGGTCGGCGGGAAGCTTTTTATGATACCAGGCCGTCGCCGTATAGTGGGGCAGGATCATCGCCGTGCTCATGTCCGCTCCCAGGTCCACGCCCAGGGTCATGGACGAAACGAGGATCGTCCCGTTGAGGAAAATGTTGTATTCGCTCATCAGATAACCGGTCAATCCGGCGGCCCGGGTCGTTCCATAGCTCTCGCCGATGATGAACTTCGGCGAGTCCCAGCGGCCGTTCTTCGTCAGATACAGCCGGATAAACTCGCCGACCGAGGCCAGGTCCTCCGTCAATCCGTGGTATTTATGCGGATCTTCGCCGGGCGCCATGCGGCTGTAGCCGGTCGCGACGGGATCGATGAAGACGAGGTCGGCCTCGTCCAGGATCGAATATTCGTTGTCTTCGATCCGGTACGGAGGCCGGAGGGCCCACCCCTCCTCGCTGTAGACGACCTTCCGCGGGCCGAGGAATCCCATGTGCATCCAGACCGATGACGAGCCCGGTCCGCCGTTGAACGAGAACAGGACCGGCCGCTTGGTCCGATCGGCGACTCCGTCGAGGGTGTAGGCGATATAGAAGATATCGGCCATGTGCTTGCCGGACTCATCCTTCATCGGCATCATGGCCGCCGTTGCCGTGTAGGTCAGCATCCGGCCGCCGATCTTGATCGAATGGCGGGTCACGGACGTCGCCGGCAGGTCGACCGCCGGAAGGGGAGTGGGCTTCGCTTCCGGTCCCGATCCGGCCGCTTTCACCGGAGCCTGGATCGGCGGGGGCGTTTGACCGGCCGACATCGCCGCCGATAACACGAAACACGCCAGGAAACAGACGCAAAGCTTATTTCTCATCGACAAGTCCTCCCTGCGCTTATCTTTAGCGCAAAACATTGGCGCAAATATATCAAATCGATCCGCCCCATTCAAACGGCAGGCCGCGGCGCCCAGGGAGTCATCCTGGGTTGCACGGAGATCCCGCTCCTCATCAAGGATAAGGACAGCCCCGTGACGGTCTTCGACACGACGGCTCTTCACGCCGCCGCGGTGGATTTCGCGCTGAGCGGCCGAGCTTTTCCGTCGTTGTCATCGTTCCTTGACAAGCAAAGGGTTCGGACTAGACATCTCTCTCTGTACGCTTCCGGCACGTTGTTTGAACGAGTCCTCCCGATGTGCCGGCAATCTACCGCTCTCGCCATCCGGAGCGCACCGTGCTCTATCGGGTGAGGGCTCTGTCCCCGCCCTCTTGACATCGTTCGCGGGCGCTGCATAATAAAGTCAATATTCGTTGCCCCAGGAGACATAAACCCATGGACCTGAAAGAAGCCATCTACACCCGCCGCTCCATCCGCGCCTACGAGCGCAAACCGGTCGAGAAGGCCGTCGTCCGCGAGCTGATCGAGGCCGCCGTCCAGGCCCCTTGCGGCATGGCCGCCCAGGCCTGGAGCTTCGCCGTCATCGAGGACGCCGAGCTCCTCGCCGACCTCGACGCCCGGACCAAGACCTTCATGCTCGGGATGATCGAGAGCGTTCCGCCACTGGAGCGATATCGCCCGATCCTCGAGGACCCCGGCTTCCGCATCATGTTCGGCGCGCCGGTGCTCGTCCTCGTCTGCGCCAGGCCGGACGTTTCCCCTTCCGCTGAGACCGATTGCGCCCTGGCCGCCGAGAATCTCATGCTGGCGGCGCGCGGCCACGGTCTGGGGACCTGCTGGATGGGCTTCGTGGAGCTGTATCTCGAGTCCGCCGAGGGCAGGGAGCGGTTCGGGATCCCGGAAGGCCACAAGATCGCGGCGCCGATCATCGTCGGCTACCCGGCCGTCAAGTTCACGGCCGTCAACAGAAAGGCCCCGGATCTCCTCTTCTGGAAATAGCGCGCCGCCGGCGCTCCCCAGCTACGGAGAACGCGGCTAATTTCGGGACCTTGATCAGCCGGCCGGCCGGCGGCACGGCCGCGAGCTCCAGGCCGTTGAAGACCGCGCCCCAAGGCCAGGACCGCGGAAGGGGAGAGCGCTGTAATAAACCTGATCGCAGCCATGCCGGAACCGAGTCGGGCCATGGGCGAGCGGCTGCATGCGATCATCAGAGACCGTCGGCTTCACCCAAGACGCGAAGCTCGATGAAGGCCGGCTCTGGCCGACGGCCTTCGCGCTGGCGGAGCTGACGGCCGCCGAGGAAGCCAGGATCGCCGGGCTCGTGAAGAAGGCGGTCGGCTGATCCCGCCGGAAAGCCCGGCTTGGGCCGGAGATCAGGACAGGTCGGGCCGCCGGCGCCCGTTCTTCAGCATGACCGCCGCGCTGATCCAGAAGACGACGCCCATGAAGGCCCACAGGGGGAAGAAGGTCCAGGCGTCCTTCACCCCGGCGGCTGCCTGGAACGGCGTGGAAACGACCAGCACCAGGGCGATGATCGAGCACTGCACGTTCATGGCCAGCGCCAGCACCCGGCCCCAGGGCCGGCCTTTCCAGAGCCAAACGGCGCCGAGCGTGAGCGGCGGCACGATCAGGGTCAGGTCGAGGGCGGCCACCATGTGCGTGGTCCCGCCGGTATCGAGGATCAGTTGCGGAACCTTGCCGTTGGCGACGAACAGCAGGCTCTGGCCGATCCACATGACGGCCAGGATGGCCGCCATCGCCAGCATGGCCAGGCCGACCGGCTTCCGTGCGGGATCGGGCCCGGGCGCGCCGATCCGCCCGGGATGGATGGCCAGCAGGACGGCGACAACCGTAGCCGCCGACAGGACGAAGACCGCGGCGTAGACGAGGAAGAAGCGGTTGAAGGCCGTGAACAGGTAATAGACATTGTTGTAAAAGACATAATACGCGAGGCCCGCCAGGAACGGCAGGGCCCGCGGCGCTCCCCGCCGGGCCAGGAACAGCGCGCCGAGGAGGAGCGGGACGACGAGCAGCAGCGTCACCCAGTCGGTCCCCCTGTAGATCGAGACGACCCAGGCGTTGTCCCGGTAGAGCCCCCTGATGAAGAGGCCGCCGGCGGCCTGAAGGAAGACGAAGGCCGTGAGGATGGCCGGGAGAGAACGGGCCGGGCCGGAAAGTGAGGCCGGCGCCTGGCTTTCGCCGATCTGAGCGCTCATCCTTATCCTCCTTTGTTTGACCCTTTGAATACTAGATCGTCGGGGAAAACGCAAGCCGGGTACCGCCGGACCGTCCGCCTCGTTGATCAGAAGGGCCTCGGCAGGCTCATTCGTAGCGGAGGGATTCCGCCGGATTTTCCGTCGCCGCCCGGACGGCCTTGTAGGTGACGGACAACAAGGCCATGAGGACCGAGAACAGGAGCGCGAGCAGGGCGGGGCCGATCCCGGGGCTGATGCGATAGGCGAATCCCCGGAGCCATCTTCCCGCGGCGAAATACGCGGCGGGCCAGGCAAGGACGTTGGCCGCCAGGACCCAAACCAGGAATTCCCGGCTCTGCATCAGGACCAGTCCCCGGGCCGAAGCGCCCAGGACCTTGCGGATGCCGATCTCCTTGGTCCGCTTCTCGGCGATGAAGGCGGCCAATCCGACGAGGCCCAAGCACGCGGTGAACAAGGCCAGGACGGCGAAAACGCTCAGGATCGTCCGTGTCTTCCGGTCTTGATTGTAGAAAGAGTCGATCTTGTCGTCGATGAAGCTGTAGATAAACGGCCTGCCGGGAGCATAGGCCTTCCATTCCCTTTCCAGGAACTTGATCGTCTCGTCGAGACGGGCCTCGTCGATGCGAAGGTTGATGTACGGCGAATGGGACCAGGTAAAGACCATGGGTTCGATGGCCTGGCGGAGCGTCGTCTGGTGGAAATCCCTGAGGACGCCGATGATTGTATAAGTCGACGTTTCGATCTGGCCCTCGTCGGACATCGCCGTGATCTTCAGTCTCCGGCCCAGAGGCGAAGCCGGGCCCAGGACCCGGGCCGCCGTTTCGTTGATGACCGCGGCGTCACTGCGGTCCGACTCCATATCCTTCGAAAAGAACCGGCCCTCGGCCATTGCGGCCCGGAAGACCTCCAAAAAGTCGGGGTCCGCGGCGGCCCGCAGGAAGGGCGTGTGATCATCGGGATCCTTGCCTTCCCAGGAAACGTCCGAGGCCGCCCGGAGCTGTCCTCCCGGCGGCGTTGACCATGAAGATCTCAAGATCCGGGGGTCGGCCAGGATGGCCTGGCGGTGAGCTTCCGACCGGAACATGGTCATCACGACGAAGTGCGTATCGACGCCGAGGTTCTTGTTTCTGATGAACCGGAGCTGTTTGTCGGCGACGAGAGTTCCGATCAGGAAGAAAACGGTCAGAGCGAACTGGAAGACGATGAGGCCCTTTCGCAGGACTGCCTGGTGGTCCCGGCCGCCGCCGAGGAAGCTTCCCTTGAGGACCGAAGCCGGCTGGAAAGAGGCCAGACGGAGGGCGGGGAAGCTGCCGGCCAGCAGGCCGGAGCCGATGGTCACGCCGAGGACGATCGCCAGCAACCCCGGCCTGAAAAGCCGGGCGAACGCCAGATCCTTCCCGGCGAGGTCGTTAAAGAGGGGGAGGGCGGCCCAAATCAAAAGGAGGGCAAGGCCCAGACCCAGCAGGGCCTGGAGGACGGCTTCGCCGAGAAACTGGCGGACGATATCGGAGCGGCGGGCCCCCGTAACCTTGCGCAGGCCGACCTCCTTGCCGCGGTTGGCCGCGCGGGCGGTAGCCAGGTTCATGAAATTGATGCAGGCGAGAAGCAGGACGGCCGCCGCCGCGATCGAGAAGAGGGCCAGCGTCGACGCGCTCCCCTGGCTCACGTTGTCACTGTCAAAGGCGAAGTCCGAGCGCAGATGAACGTCCTCGAGCGGCTGGAGGCGGATGGCCATATCCGGTCTGTCGAGCCCTGTCCGCAAGAGATCGGACAGTTTGGACGACGCCCGGGAGGCGTCCGCACCGGGCGCCAACCGGACGTAAGCGGCGAAGAACTTGCTGTTCCAGCTCTCGAAGTCGACGTGGTGGTAATTGTGCATGTTGATGATCGGGATGACGCAGGAGAACCGCAGGTGCGAATTCCGGGGCACATCGCGCATGATCCCCGTCACCGCAAAGGCGTCCGCGCCGATCGTCACGGGCTGTCCCAGGGGGTCGGCGTCCCCGAAAAGCTTGCGGGCCAGGCTCTCCGTAAGCACGACCGAAAGCGGTCCTTCGAGGGCCGTTCTTGGATCTCCCTTGATCAGCGGGAAGCTGAAGAACGTGAAAAAGGACGGATCGGCCACGCCGACGGTCTCGTAGGGGAAGGACTTGTCGCCACTCTTTACGCCGTAGTAGCTGCTTGTCCGATAGCGGCAATAATCCTGGATCTCAGGCAGGCTGGCCTTGGCGGCCGGAGCGAGGGGAGTGGCGGGATGGGCGTCCCGCATCGTGCCGGTCCCGTTCGGCGTTTCCGCGATCAGGCGGTAGATCGAATCCCGGTCGGCGTGGAACCGGTCGAAACCGGCCTCATCCGAGACCCAGAGCATCATGAGAACGCAGCAAGCGAGGCCAACGGCCAAGCCGGCGACGGTGATGAAGGAATAACCTTTCTGACGCCGCATCTTCCTCAATGCGATCCGGACATAGTTTCCGAAAAGAGCGCCCCCGAAGCCGTGAGGCGAGCGGACCTTATCGAACTCGTCGCCGATAACCTTGGTCTCTCCCATTCCGGAGCGGGCCAGGCGAAAGGCCTCCTCCTGGCCTGCGCCGCGGCGGACGCGGTCGGCCACCTCGTCGCGCAGGGCCGCCTCGAGTTCGGCGATGTCTGAGTCCTCGAGGGAGGGGTTCTTCGCGAGCTCCCGCTTCCAGGTCCTGATCTCTCTTTCAAGGTCGAACATGTTGTTCATCCTCGGCGTTGTTTATTCCTCGGCCCCGGCGGTCGCCCAGGCTTTTCGGAGGGCGCCGTTGACGCTCAGCCAGCGGGCCTTCTCTTTGGCGGATTCTCCCCGGCCGAGGTCGGTCAGCCGGTAGTATCTCCTCATGCGGTTCTCCCCTGAGACACGCCAGTCGGAGCGGATCAGTCCTTCCTTTTCCAGCCGCCGCAGGACCGGGTAGATCATGGCGCTCGACCATTCGAGCTCGCCCCCCGAGACGCGGTGGACGCGCTGCAGGATCTGATACCCGTAGCTTTCTCCGGAGAGGAGAAGAGCGAGTATCATGGGTTTGGCCGAGGCCGCGACGAGCGTATCCGAGGACATGGCATATCTCCCAAAATAGCATAGGCATCGTCGTTACATATGCTCAAACCGTGCCAAAGCCGGCTCGCGAAAGCGCGCCGAGACGCCGGAGGCTTGGCTCGCGCCGGTGTCCGGACCGGCACAGCAACCGTCCGGAAACGGACAGGCGACGTGGGCAAAGTACGGTTTAAAAGGGGACCAGGATTCTGGCTCCAGGTTCCCGCGAGCGGCGATGAGCAGGCTTTGGACTGGCGCTCGAAAAGGGCAGGCCGTCTCGCAGCTCCCTCGGGCCTACCGGCGGTACAGCCGTCGGCGGCGGAGCCGTGTGCTCCGACAGGCGGGCGTTCGCCTCCAGATCATCTCTCTTGGCACGTTTGGTGCTTTACATTACGGAGAATCCGTTCCATTCTCTGAGGTGAACGATGATCGCCACTCACTTGCGGTTCGCGCTCAGAAGGATCCGCCGCCAGCGGCGCTATACCCTGATCAACGTGACCGGCCTGGCCGTCGGCCTGGCCTGCTGCGTGACGATCGTCCTGTACGTCGTAAACGAGCTGACCTACGATTCCTTCCATCCCGCCGCCGGCCGGATCTTTCGGATCGCCACGCACCAGATCAACAGCGTCGGCGAATTTCGCGCGGCCACCACGCCCGGGCCCCTGGCCCCGGCGCTGGCCGCCGGCTATCCGGAGGTCGAGCGGGCCGCCCGGATCGTGCCGCCGCCCGAGAATGCCGACCACGTCCTCGTCGCCCGGGGCGAGAGGCGCTTTTTCGAAAAGAGGGTCTGGTTCGTCGACGGGGGGATCTTCGACATCTTCCGCATTCCCGTCGTGCAGGGTGACCCCCGCTCGGCGCTGGCGCGTCCCTACACCGTCTTCATCACCGAAGGGACGGCCAAAAAGTACTTCGGCGGCGAGCCGGCCTTCGGGCGAACGCTCCAGATCGAGGTCGATTACGACACGGGGACGACGAAACTCCAGGATTTCGAGGTGGCCGGGATCATCCGGAACGCGCCGTCGAACACGCACTTCAAGTACGACCTGCTCCTGTCCATGCCCACACTCGCCGCGAACGTCCCGTCCCTCGATGAGGACCGGATCGATTACCACGCCAAGTACACCTACGTGAAGCTCGCCGCCTCGGCCGACCCGGCGGCCTTCGAAAAGCGGATCCAACGCGAGGCGGAGGTCGGACGCAGGAAGTACGAAGAGCGGTTTAACCGGCGGCTGGCCCTGGGAGAATATTTCCTTCAGCCGGTGACCCGGATCCACATGTCCTCGCGGCTTCTTCAGGAGGTCGATCCCCCCGGCAACTGGGATTATGTCTATATCTACTCCGTAATCGCCTTCCTCATCCTGCTCATCGGGGTCCTGAACTTCGTCAACTTGTCCGCGGCCCTATCGGTCGTCCGCAAGCGGGAGATCGGCCTGCGCAAGGTCGTCGGAGCCCAGCGCCGCCAGATCGCCGGGCAGATCCTGGGCGAGTCCTTCCTGATCACGCTCGTTGCCTTCGTCGCCGGGATCGGGCTCTCGTCGCTCCTCCTCCTCCCGTTCAATCAGATGGCCGGCACGGACCTGACCATGGCCGGCCTCGGAAGGCCCGAGGCGGTCCTCTCCCTCATCGGCCTGCTCGTTCTTGTCAGCCTGGGCTCGGCCTTCTATCCCGCCCTGATCCTGAATTCCTTCCGGCCGGCGGCCATCGTCCAGGGCCGCGGGACGGCCGCGCCGCGCGGCTCTTTCGCCCAGAGGGCGCTCGTCGTCGGCCAGTTCGCGATCTCCGTCCTTCTCGTCATCTCCACGCTGACCGTCTTCCGCCAGCTCCGGTTCATGAAGGGCCAGGCGCTCGGATTCGATCTCGATCAAAAGATCGTCCTGCGGGTGCAAAGCCATCTCGGCCATTTCCGCAGGGACAGGGAGGCCGTCAAGCGGGATTTCAGGGCGCATCCGTCGGTCCGGGGCGTCACGGTCTCGTCCCGCATTCCCGGCGAACGGTCCGGAGCCGGATATTATCTGTCGACGCGGCCAGAGAACTTCCAGGGAGCGCCCCGGCTCAAGGTCATCGCCGTGGATGAGGATTTCATAGGCCAGTACGGCATCCGCATGGCCGCCGGGCGTCCCTTCGGAAGCGCCGACGGCCCGGACCGGAGAGAGGCCTTCATCGTCAACAAGGCCGGCGCCAAGGCGCTGGGCTTTGCCGCGCCCCAGGACGCGCTGGACAAGTCCTTCCAGGCCCACTACAACCGGTTGACCAAGCGCATCGTGGGCGTCACCGAGGACTTTCACTACCTCGGCATGAAGGACGCGGTCGAGCCTCTCATCCTGGACATCGAGCCCTCCCTCCTGAGCGTCATCACCCTGTCCGTCCGCGTCGACCGGATGGACGACCTCCTGCGCTTCCTGCGGCGAACCTGGGAGGTCCATTTCCCGGGCGTCCCGTTCGAGTACGCCTTCCTGGACGAGAGCTTCGGCCAGGCTTACCGGTACGAGGAGCAGATGGGGCGCCTGCTGGGGATCATGGCCGCGCTGGGCATCGGCGTCGCTTGTCTCGGCCTCTTCGGCCTTTCGTCATTCATCGCCAGGAGACGGGAAAAGGAGATCGGCATACGGAAGGTCCTGGGCGCCTCGAGCCTGAGGATCATCTCGCTGCTTTCCCTCCAATATGTCAGGCCCGTGGCCGTCGCGGTCGCGATCGCCGCGCCCGTCGCCTGGTACGCCATGGGCCGCTGGCTGCGCGAATTCGCCTACCGGATCGAGCTCGATATCATGATCACCTTGATCTCGGCGGCCGCGGCCTTGGGCATCGCCCTGGCCACGGTCGGGCTTCAGAGCCTCCGCGCCTCCGCCTCCCGCCCCGCGGATATTCTCAGGAACGAGTAGGCATCATCCGGACGGCAGGCGTCCGGGATCGGATCGCCGGAGCGCCGGGAGGGCCTTCCCGGCCGTTCCTGGTCAGAGCCGCTCCGGCCAAACCGACGGATCCCCCGGGGAACGAATAGGTCCCTACATCCGGAACCGAAGAGTGAACACGCTTCCGAGTCCCGGCTTGGAGGAGACGCTGATCGTCCCGTTGTGAAGCTGCATGACCTGCCGGGAGAGGCTCAGGCCGATGCCCGATCCGCCCTCCTTGGTGGAGAAGAACGGGACGAAGACCTTGTCCAGGTTCTCTTCGGGAATGCCCACTCCATTGTCGCGGACCTGGATGACGGGGCGGCTTCGCTCGTCGATGTAGGCCGCGAGCTCGACGAGGGCGCCCTCCCGCCCCCGGACGGCGTCGGAGGCGTTGAGGAGGAGGTTGATGAGAACCTGCTCCAGGAGCTCCGGATCGGCCAGGAGCTCCAGGCTGTCCGGGCGGACCGAAGACGCGAACCGGGCCCCGCTCTCGGCGACCGGCCACTGAAGGAGCTGGCCGACCCGGGCAAAGAGCTCGCGCGCCGGGAAGAACTTGAGGTCCGGCTTCGGGATGCGGGTCAGGTTCCGGTAGCCCTCGACGAAGTGGACCAGGCCCTGGCTCCGCTTGGCGATGGTCCGCAGGGCCAGCTCGATGTCGCTCCAGGGATCCTGATCGCCGCGCGGGCCGCTTTTGGCGAGCAGGTCCTGGGCTGTCGCCGCCAATGAGGAGATGGGCGTCATGGAATTCATTATCTCGTGGGTCAAAACGCGGATGATCTTCTGCCAGGCCTCGATCTCCTTCTCCTCCAATTCGCTGCGGATGTCCTGGATGGAGACGAGGGTGAAGGGCTGGGCCCGGAGCTTGAACTCGGAGGCGTGAAGCGCCAGCTGAAGCTCCTCGTCCGGCCGCTTGATCCTGACCAGGGCCCGCTCCCGGGGCTTGAGTCCCAGGAGCGATGCGGCCAGGCCCGGGCTGGCTGCATCGAGAGCCTTCACGTTCTTGAGCTGGCTCACGCCCATGAGCCGCTTGGCCGCGTTGTTCATGAGATCGACCCTGCCGTCGGGCCGGAAGACGAGGAGTCCGATGGCGACGTGGCGGACGATGGTCTGGAGGTAAAGGGCCTGTTCCTCTTTCTCGAGGCGGGCCTTCTCGAAGGCCGCCATGACCTCGGTCATCGCTTTGCGGAGCTCACGGTCGGAACGGCCGGCGCTCCCCAAGGCGAAGGACTGGGTAAAATCGCCGAACTTGACGGCCTCGAAAAAACGGGTCAGGTCGCGATTGGAGCGGTCGACGGTCCGGAAGAGGGCCGCGACCTCGACGACGATGAGCAGGGCGACGGCGACCGCGGCGGCCTGGACGCTGGTCCGGAGCACGAGGAAGAAGAACAGCCCGGTCAACAGGAGGATCGCGCCGATGTGGACGTAGGCCAGGACGCGAAGCCTCTTAAAGACCATGCTTGGCCATCCGCCGGTAGAGGGCGGCCCGCGACAGGCCGAGCGCGTTGGCCGCCCGGCTGATGTTCCCTTGGTGCTTGCGGATCGCGCCTTCGACGAGGAGCCGCTCCATGTTCTCGATGTTGAGGTCCCCGGCCGCGCCCGGCGGCGGAACCTCGGCCTCGGATCCGAAGAAAAAGTCCTTGGGCTCCAGGACGCGGGACTCGCCCATGATGACCGCCCTCTCGACGGCGTGCTGGAGCTCCCGGACGTTGCCCGGCCACGAATAGGCGCGCAGCCGGTCGAAGGCGGCCGGGCTGACGGCCAGGCCGGGCTTCTGGTATTTTCGCCCGAACTGGCCGAGATAGTACTCGACGAGCAGCCGGATGTCCCCGGCTCTCTGGCGCAGGGGAGGGAGACGGATCTCGACGGTATTGACCCGGTAGAGGAGGTCCTGGCGGAACCGGTGCTGGGCGACCATCTCCGTGAGCGGCATGTTGGTCGCCGAGATCAGCCGGATGTCGATCGGCGTGGGCTTGTTCGAGCCGACGCGGAACACCTGCCGGCTCTCGAGCACGGTCAGGATCTTGGCCTGGAGAGGGAGGGAGAGGTTCCCGATCTCGTCGAGAAAGAGCGTTCCGCCACCGGCGGCCTCGAACCGGCCGGCCCGGCTGTCGCGGGCGTCGGTGAAGGCGCCCTTGACGTGCCCGAAGAGCTCGCTCTCGAAGAGCGTCTCCGGAAGGGCGCTCATGTCCACGGCGATGAACGCCTCGCCGGCGCGCGGCGAGCGGCGGTGGATCTCGCGGGCGACGAGCTCCTTTCCCGTGCCGTTCTCGCCCAGGATGAGGACGTTGGCCTCCGTCGCGGCGACCTTGCGGACCAGGGTGAAGACGGCCTCCATGGCCGGGCTGTCGCCAATGACGTCCCGGAACGGCTGGTCGAGGTCGGCGCTGAGCACGTGCTGCCGGCCCTGGAGGGCCAGGGCCTCGTCCCGCGACCGCCGCAGGCTGAGGGCCGCGTTGAGGGTCGCCAGCAGCTTCTCGTTCTGCCAGGGCTTGAGGACGAAATCCGAGGCTCCCTCCTTGACCGCCCGCACCGCGAGGTCGACGTCGCCGTAGGCCGTGATCAGGACGACCACCGCGGCGGGGTCGAGGTCCAGTATCTTCCGCAGCCAGGCGAATCCTTCCTGCCCGGCGGTCGCGCCCTTGGCGAAGTTCATGTCGAGCAGGATGACGTCGTAGCTTTCGGCCCCGAGGAGGGCCGGGATCCGATCGGGGTTCGGCGTGGTCTCGACGAAGGCCAGGTGCTGCTTGAGGAGCAGCCGTCCGGCGCTGAGGATGTCCTCGTCGTCGTCGATGATCAGGACTTTGCCGGTCTTGTTCATTCGAGCTCCCTGGTCCCGGTGTGGAGCAAGAAACGTACCCGAACGGGCCCCCCCGACGGGCGCCCCATTATAATTCAAACTGTCCGGAAAAGGACAGTCGTTGTTGCTCATCCGGACACTTTTCCCCTGGGAAACCGCCCCGAAGGCCTCTCCGGCCGGGGAGGTCCGCCTGGCATGTTTTGTGCATTTTAGCGGTCCGTGCGAGACCGAACATGAAGACTCCGAACCCGACCGGGCCCCAAGCCCTGATGGGCATGGACCGCAAGATAACCAAAAAGCCGGGGCCGTCCCGGAAGTTAGTCCTTTTCGCCTCGGGCGGCGCCTTCGTCCTCGTTCTGGCCTACCTTTTCTTTTTCCAGTTCCGCGGCTCGAGCCTCAACGTCGAGAAGGACCGGGTCACGGTCTCCACGGTCGAGAAGGGCCCCTTTCTCGAGTACATCCCGATCACGGGCGCAGTCATGCCGATCTCCCGCAATTCGCTGGCGACGAGCGAGGGCGGCCGGGTGGAAAAGATCTTCATGGAAGCGGGAACCATGGTCGAGAAGGGGACGCCCATCCTCCAGCTCGTCAATACCGACCTGCTCCTCAACATCATGTGGCGCGACGCGGACTTCGTGGCCCAGACGAACCAGCTCCGCCAGCTCCGGCTGAGCCTCGAGCAGTATCAGCAGGCCCTCCGCCAGCAGATGAACACCATCGAGAATGAGCTGGCCAAGGCTAAAAGCGCCTTCGAGCGCAACCGGAAGCTCTACGCCGACCAGCTGCTCTCCGAGTTCGAATTCGAGAAATTCAAGCTCGATTACGAGTACCAGGTCCGCAACCGCGACATCGTCGCCGAGAGCCAGAAGAAAGAGATGCAGTCCCGGACCGAGCAGCTGGGCTCCCTCGAGGAGCAGCTCAAGCGCATGGAGGCCAACCTCGCCGCCTCAAAGCAGAAGCTCGAGGCCCTCGTCATCCGGGCCCCGATCAGCGGTCAGCTGAGCGCGCTCACGGCCGAGATCGGCCAGTACAAGGCGCCCGGCACCGAGATCGGCCAGATCGACGTCCTGACGGCCTTCAGCGTCCGGGCTCCGATCGACGAGTTTTACATCACACGGGTCGTAGCCGGACAGAAGGCCGAGTTCGAGCTGGGGGCGAAAACCTACGAGCTCGTGATCCGATGGGTCTTCCCCGAGGTCCGTGATGGCCGGTTCGAGGTCGATTTCGATTTCGTCGGGGACGCGCCGCCCGGCATCCGGCGGGGCCAGACGCTGCATGTCCGCCTCGAGCTCGGCGACGTCGCGGAGGCCGTCCTAGTCGCCAAGGGCGGCTTCTACCAGACGACCGGAGGCAACTGGGTCTACGCCCTCGAGCCGGGCGGCGACTTCGCCGTCAAGAGGCCCATCAAGATCGGCCGTCAGAACCCCGACGTCTACGAGATACTGGAAGGGCTTCAGCCCGGGGACCGGGTCATCACCTCCTCGTACGAGGGGTTCGGCGACATGGCCCGACTCATCCTGAAGTAGCGAAAGGAAACCGTGATGCTCATCCAGACCAAGGGCCTAACCAAGACCTATACCACCGCGGAGATCGAGACGACGGCCCTCAACGCCATCGACCTTGATATCAAGGAAGGCGAGTACGTGGCCATCATGGGCCCCTCGGGCTGCGGCAAGTCCACGCTCCTCAACATCCTCGGGCTGATCGATGACCCCACGAGCGGCGAGTACCGCTTCTTGGGCCAGGACGTCAGCCGCTGCTCCGAGCGCAAGCGGGCCAGCCTCAGGAAGTCCAACATCGGCTTTGTCTTCCAGAGCTTCAACCTCATCGACGAGCTCACGGTCTTCGAGAATGTCGAGCTGCCCCTCCTGTACCTCGGCCTGTCGGCGGGCGAACGGAAGAAGCGGACGACCGAGGTCCTCGAGCACATGGCCCTCCTGCCGCGGAGGAATCATTTCCCCCAGCAACTGTCGGGCGGCCAGCAGCAACGAGTGGCCGTGGCCCGCGCGGTCGTGGCCCGGCCCAAGGTCATCCTCGCCGACGAGCCGACCGGCAACCTCGATTCGACCCACGGCGACGAGGTCATGGGCCTCCTCGACCGGCTCCACGAGGAGGGGACGACGATCATCATGGTCACCCACTCCCAGGCCTACGCCGACTACAGCCAGCGGATCGTCTCGCTCTTCGACGGCCAGATCGTCTCCGAGAACATCCAGAAAAAATTCAAGCTTTGACGGCCATGGGCAAATACGCCAGCCTCAGGGACGTGCTGGGAGAGATCGCGGCCGGCGTCGAGCCGGTCGTGCTCCGGTCCCTCGATCGCGATTGGGACGCCGCGGAGCTTCTTCAGTCGCTTCCTGAGCGCCGGCTCGAGCGCCGCGTCCAGTTCATGCCCGGCTTCTACATCGCCGCCGTGAGCGAATCGGGCTGCCTCGGCGAGGTCCTCTTCAGGATCCGGAAAAAGAACGCTCAGGGCGGGCGCCGATGATCATGCTGCTGGGCGTCAGAACGTTAAGGCCGTCGACATGAAGAGGACGATTATGAGGATGAGGATCGCACAGGCCGTTTTTACGGGTCTCCTGGCCCTGGCCGGGCTCGCCGGGGCGCAGCGAAAAGAGATCCCGCTCAGTCTCGACGACTGCATCCGGCAGGCCGTGAAAAACAACCTCAACCTGGCGGCTGAGGGCCTGACGCCGGAGATGGGGGCCGAGGCTGTCGGCTTGGCCCGGGAGATCTTCATCCCCGGGATCTCCTTCGCCCTGGGGCAATCGAGCAACAATTCGGCCTCGTTCTCATGGATCAGCGCCGCCGACCAGATCTCGACCCGATCGGGCGAATACCAGGTGAGCCTCTCCCAGCTCATCCCCACGGGCGGCCGGCTGCAGGCCACGCTCTATTCATACAAGACCACGACCACCGAAAGCTTCATGACCATCAACCCGCGCTACGGGAGCACGCTGGCCTTCGAGTTCAGCCAGCCTCTCTTGCGGAACTTCGGCCCGGTCGCCACGCGCCGGGCGATCATCGTCGCCAAGAACGATTGGGGCGTCTCGAAGAGCGAGTTCCGCAGGATCCTCATGGATACGGTGACAGAGGTCGAGGAGGCCTACTGGAACCTCGTCTACAGCATCCAGAACCTGGAGGCGCGGCGGGATTCCCTCAAGTACGCCCAGGACCTGTTCTACAGGAACCAGAAGGAGCTCGAGGCGGGTCTCATCTCGCCGGTCGAGATCTTCAACGCCAGGGCCGAGGTGGCCGGGCGCGAGGCCGACATCATCCAGGCCGAGGCCGAGGTCCGTGATCGCGGACGCGGCCTGGCCAGCCTGATCAACCTGGCGCCGGCCGAAGGCGGGGGAGATGTCGCCGTCGTTCCCACGGACAGTCCGGACCTCGACGAGAGCCCCCTGGCCGAGGTCGAGGCCGTCGGCTTGGCCCTCGCGAACAGGCCGGAGCTCGAGGCCGGCCGGATGCGCTCGCGCACGACGGAGGTCAACCTGAGCGTGGCCCGCAACGGCCTCCTCCCCAACCTGAGCTTCAACGTGTCGTATTGGAGCCCGGGCGTCTCCGGGACGCGCATCCTCTACCAGGATGACAATCCTCTGACGGGGGTCATCGTCGGCAAGGTCCCCGGAGGGGCGGCCGACGCCCTCAAGGACGCGATGCGTCTGCGCTACCGGAACTGGTCCGTCAACGTGACCCTCGATATCCCCGTCAATTCCGTCGTGTCCAGGGCCGAATATGCCCGGGCCAGGCTGGCCTCGGACCAGTCCGCGCTGCGGCTCAAGTATGAAGAGCGGCGCATCGTGCTCGAGGTCCAGACCGCTCTCAACGCGGTCGAGACGAACTTCAAGCGGGCCCTGGCCTACCGGGCCTCGCGGGAGCTGGAGGAGGAGAAGCTGCGAGCCGAGGAGAAGAAGCTCGCCGCTGGCCTCTCCACGAGCTACCTTGTCCTTCAGCACCAGCGCGACCTCGCGGCGGCCCGGTCGAACGAGCTGCGGGCGACGGTCGACTACAACCTCTCGCTGGCCAGACGCGACAGGGCGCTCGGCCGGACCCTGGAGACGAAGCACATCCAGGTTTCCGACTAGTCCCGCCCCCAAATCGGGGGCACCGAAATCGGGGACACGATACTCATTTCCGAATTCGCTATCCTTCCCTGCCCATATCAGGGAATTCGGAAATGAGAATTGTGTCCCCAATTTCCGTCTTGTTGACAACCGCCGCCGCCGCGTTTACAATGACAGAGAGTGTTACGAATATGATATATAGTGCCACCACGGGCAAGCCCCGAACGGACCGTCCGGCCAGATGAGAGCCCGTCCCCAGGCGCGCGACCTGGCTTACGCCGGGCTGCTCGGGGCGGCCGCGCTCCTCCTGCCGCTAGTTTTCCATGTGTTGCGCCTGGGGCACGTGTTCATGCCGATGTACCTGCCGCTCGTTACCCTGGCCTTTTTCGTCCGGCCGGCCGCGGCCGCGGCCACTGCCTTCGTCGTCCCGCTCCTGTCCGGCGCCCTGACCGGCATGCCGCCCTTCTATCCGCCCGTGGCCGGACTGATGTCGCTCGAGCTGGCGGCCATGGCGGCCGTCATATCGGCTGTCATCTCCAGGAGGCCCCGGGCAAACGAATGGCTCGTCCTTGCCCCGGTGTTGTTGCTCGGCCGGGCCCTCTACATGGGACTGGCCTACGCCGTCAATCTGGCCATCGGCCTGCCCGCCGCCTTCCTGGCCGGTCTTTCCGTGCTCGGCGGCTGGCCGGGCCTCGTGCTGATGCTCGTTGCCGTCCCACCCGTGGCCAGGCTCCGCAATGGCCACGTACCGGCCACGGCAGGGGAGGACGCCCGCACGGCCTACTTCGACTCGATCGCCGAGCGCTGGGACGGCTGGGAGGACCTGCCCGCCCTCGAAGCCCGGCTGGCCGCGGGTTTGGAACGCCTCGGCGTCGGTCCTGACGATCGGGTGCTCGACGCCGGCTGCGGTACCGGCAACCTGACCCGGGCCCTGCTGGACCGGCTTTCGGGCTCCGGCCGCGTTCTGGCCGTGGACCTCTCGCCGCGCATGATCGACGAGGCCCGGCGCAAGGTCCTGGACCCGCGCGCCGACTGGCTGGTCGCCGACCTCCGGCGCCTGCCCGTCCCGGAGGCCTCGTTCGACCGGGTCATCTGCTTCTCCGTCTGGCCCCACCTCGACGATCGCGCCGGGGCCGCGGGCGAGATCTTCCGGGTCCTGAAGCCCGGCGGCCGTCTCGACATCTGGCACCTGGACTCGCGGGCCAAGATCAACGCCGTTCACACCGGGGTCGGCGGGGCCATAGGCGGGGACCTGCTCCCTCCGGCGGGCGAAACGGCGGGCCTGCTCCGCCAGCATGGTTTCCGTCCGGTCGCCCTGGCCGACGACGAGGACGGGTACCTGGTCGCGGCAGTTCGGGAAGACCGGGCCTCCGACGATGCGTGCGCATTGGCATGACCTGTGGGGCTCCGGCCTCGGCCCGGTCGCCCGGATCGTGCCCCGGAACAGGATCCTCGCCGGAACGCTCCTGTTCGCGGCTTGCTTGGCTGCCCCGTCCGGAACGGTCATGGGCGCGGCGTTCATCGCCGCCGTCACGGCCGGTTGGACGGCCGCCTGCGGACTCCCTCGGCGGGCCCTCGCGTCGTTCGCGCTTCTGGGCCTGGCCATGTTCCTCCCATACGTCCTGCTCGTGCCGCTGATCGCTCCGATCGTTCCGGCAGGCCCCGGCCCGGCCCGCCTGGCCGCCGCCTTGGCCGTGCCCTGGGACGTCGTCCTCCATGGGCTGGCCGGCCTGTTCGTGGCCGCGGCGACGGTGTCCGCGCTCAGCGTCAGCGATCTCCGCCGTGGGCTCCTGGCCCTGCCGCTGCCGCGCATGCTCACGGCCGTCCTCATCCAGATCGTCCATCAGACGGCCGCGCTGGCCGCCGAGACGGGTCGCATCGCCGCGGCGACGGCGGTGCGGGGAGGCACGCAAGGCGTCTCGACGGCCTGGCGGCTGGCGGCCGGCTTGCCCAGGATCTGGCTGCCCAGGGTCGTCGGGCGCGCCGAACGGGTGGCCGCGGCCATGGAGCTCCGGGGCTACGCGGAGACCGATCTTCGCGTCTTCGGCCGCGACCGGCTCCGGCCGGCGGACGCCGCGGTCGTGGCCCTGGCGCTGGGCCTCCTGGGCTTGGCCGCGGCCCTGCGTTGGGGCTGGCTCCGATGAGCGGGCCGCGGGTCCTGGGCTTCGACGGCGTGACCGTCCGATACCAGCCCGGCTCGGTCCCCGTCCTGACCGGCGTGACGTTCGCTCTGGGACAGGCGGAAAGGGCGGCGCTCGTCGGCCTCAACGGCTCGGGAAAAACAACCCTTCTGCTGGCCGCAGTCGGGCTCGTCGGTCACGACGGCCTGATCGAGGTCGACGGCCTCCAGGTCGGCCGGCGGACGGCGGCGGAGGTCCGCCGGCGGACCGGCTTCCTGTTCAACGCGCCCGAAGACCAGATCCTCTTTCCTCAAGTGATCGAGGATGTCGCTTTCGGGCCGATGCGGCAGGGTGAGCCCCGGGACGCGGCTTACCGCGGCGCCGCGGAGATGCTCGACCGGATGGGCGTATCCGGGCTGGCCAGGCACCCCGTCCAGCACCTGTCCCACGGGCAAAAACAGCGCGTCGCCCTGGCCGGCGCGCTGGTGAACCAGCCGCCGCTCCTGCTGCTCGACGAACCCACCTCTAGTCTCGATCCGCCCGGCCGCCGGGCCCTGGCCCGGGTCCTCGACGGCTTCGGCGCGGCCATGCTGGTCGCCACCCACGATCTCGAGTTCGCCGGCCGCTTCTGCCGGCGGTTCCTCGTCCTGGACGCGGGACGGATCGCCTACGACGGCCCGGACCGTTTAGCCGCGGAACGTCTCTTGGGATCCTGAGCGCTCCGGACCGGCCGCCCGATCCGGAGGCCGCCCTTATTCAGTCCCGCCGACGACTTGGCCCCGGATGGCTTTCAGGGACTCGATCAGCCTGGAGGCCAGCTTGCGGTCCAGGGCCTCCAGCCCCTCCCGGCGGTAGTACTTGCGGATGAAGTTTCGCAGGTGGCCCGCGTCCCAGCCCAGATCGGAAGCCAGGGACTTGACGTAGAGCTTCTGCTTCAAGGTCATGCCGGCGTCGTTGGCCCGGAAGTAGTCGCTGCGGACGAAATGGCGCATGAGCCTGCGGAACCCGGCCTCGTCCAGGTCCCGGGCGCTGCGGACCCCGGCGACGAGCCAGAGGATGCGCCGGTATTCCTTGTCCTCCAGCCCCAGCTCCTTTTTAACGACATGGATGAGGGCGAGCTTTTTCGGGCTGATCCAGCGGGGCGCCGGCGGGACGGAGGGCTCGGGCCGGACCGCTGGGCCAGGGGCCTTTAGCGCCGCCGGCGTTCGAGCCGCCATCGTTCGATCCTTTCAAGCGCCCGGGCCAGGTCGATCCGGTCCTTGAAGAAAATCCGCTGGCGCGGCCTGCGCTCCAGGCTGGTCAGGTCGGGATGCCGCCGGTTGACGACTAGGCAGATGAGCCGGCTTTTTTATGGTTCCTCCTTTCCCGCGGCGTCAGCGGACGATCTTGAAGTTGAAATCAGCCGTGCCCAGCGCCGCCCAGATCTTCAGCCAGACCATGATCATCATTTCCAGGCCCCGGGCCGCCGCCAAGCTTCCCAGGTCGATGACCGTTTTCCAGCCGAACTCCTCCCGGAGAAAGCGCGACACCGTCTCGCGGGCTGCTGCGTCGTCCCCGGCCAGGAAGACATCGTGATCGCCCCCGGCGAGCGCCGCCGGCTCGGCCATGACGCGGGCCGAGACCGTGTTCAGGGCCTTGACAACAAGGAGGCGGGGGTGGGCCCTCTGGATCCTTTCTGAGAGTGAATCGGTGTTGACGACGAAAAGCTCCATCTCACCGCCATCGTTCCAGGGGCCGAGGGCATTGGCGACGTCGATCAGGATCTTGTCGGCGAGATCGGCCGGGCGGGCCGTGGCCAGGGCTTCGAGAGATGCGTGGCCGGCGGTGGCGTTCACGAGAAGCTCGCCGTGGCGGGCGGCCTCGGCGAAGGTGCCGAGACGGACGGCCTTATGGGCGGCCAGCCAGTCCCTGTAGCTCGACTCGTCAGTATCGGTCGGCCGTTCGCCGAGCTTTCGGCGGACATCCCGTGTTCCGGCCATGACATCGTGGCCGCGCCGGGCCAGAGCCCCGGCGAGCGTACGACCGACATCCCCGGTCCCCAGGATCCCGATCTTCATGGCAGACCTCCTTTCCGGGCAACAAAAAACGATAGCATAACAATATTAAGCAAGATTCGTGCCCGGTGCCCCTTCTGTAGGCCTTTAGCAGGCATGTTGAAGATAATGCTATAGATACGAAACGCAACGGTTGTATATAACAGATATTAAAATAGTTAGGGCGTGTCAACGATAGGTTTGGCAGGGGAGTGGTCGCGAAAGCTCGATGTGCGGGGATCATTCCTGGAACACCGGCCACCCTGCATTTCGAGAGGCGGAGACCGGACTTGACAACAAAAATAGCCGGCCGATATTTAAAAAATAGGGTGAGGGGTCCGACCGGCATGCGCGACGGGGACGCCTCTTTTTAACTGGAGGGGAAAATGGAATCAAGACGTGGGTGGAAGTCTGCTTTGGCCTGCCTTGTTCTAGGCGTCGGGCTGGCTTCGACGGGTTGTTCTTCGGGCCGTTACATCATCACGGAGCCTATTAAGACGCCGCTAAAAAGCTTCGATGTCCTGGAGATCAAGGATTGCGTATCAAATCAGCAGGAACCCAGGGCCGTCGAATTGGCCAGCTCGTTCAGTGATACGCTGGCGCGCAGGATCGAGGCTTATAACAAGGAACATCCGAAGACCCCGCTGTTCAAGACCGTGACCAGGTCGAGCTACCTGAATGATCGGGTCCTGGTGCTGGAGCCGGTCCTGCTGAGCTACGAAAAAGGCAGCGGCTTGGCCCGCTATATGATCGGCTTCGGGGCGGGCAAAGCGTCCTGCACTGTGAGATGCGATTTCAAGGACAAGGCAGCGGGCAGCCAGGTGCTGCAGGCCTCGTTCGAGGGCGAGTTGAGCATGGGCCTCTTGGGTGGAAAAGCCAAGGAGGCGGTTGGCAAAGTCTTCGATAAGATCATCGAGTTCCTCAGAAAAAACTATTAGGCGCAGCGGCGGGGGGGCCCGGCCGGGCAAGATTTCCTCAACTGCCCAGGGATTGGGCACGAGGATTATCCACAGCTTGTGGGAATCGGCATCTAAAAGACAGAAAAGAAGATGGCGGAATCAGCCATAAAGAGTCGCATAACGTTTATTATGTCTACTAATATCTGGAAGCGGGAAGAGGCGCCCCTGAGGGGGGCGTCAGGGCGGGCTAGGAACCAGGTCTTTCGGGTCAGGGCTTGAGGGCCGGAGTCCCTTCCTTCTTCCGGATCTGCTCGATGATCTCCTGAAGAACGGAGATGATCTCCTGCTTGGTGATCGCCTGCTTCTTGAACTCCAGGCGCAGCCGGAAGCGGTCGGTGTCCTCGGGGACGAAATTGTAGACGTAATACTTGAGCTTCTTGGTCTTGCCCTTCAGGTATTTGGCCAGGTCGCGGGTATCTTCGCGGGTCAGCCGCCGCTCGGCGATGTCATGGGCGAACTTGACCATGTCTTCTTCGGTTTTTAGCTTGGCGATCTCGATGATCGTCGAACGGCTGAACCCCCCGGCTTCCTGGATGATATCCCGGGCTCGCTGCGGGATACGAGCTATCGAGAGTATCTCGGTGATGGTCGAGCGCGCCTTGCCGATCTTTTCCGAGATCTGCTCGTGATTGTAGCCGTGGATATCGGCCAGGGCCTGCAGCCCGTCGGCCTCCTCGAAGATGTCCAGGTCCTTGCGCTGGAGGTTCTCGATCAGGGCGATCTCCATGGCCTCGGCGTCCTCGACGTCGAGATCGATGCAGGGCAACTCCTTGAGGCTAAGGTTCCGGGAAGCCATGAAGCGCCTTTCGCCAGCGATGATCTCGAAGCGGCTGCCCTTGGCCCGGACCAGGATGGGCTCGAGGATGCCCTTGCTGCGGATGGAGTCCTGGAGCTCTTCGATGTTGCCGAGCTCGCAGCGGGCCTGGTGCGGATTGGGGTCGATCTTTTCGATAGGGATCATGCGGATCCGGGGCCCGAGAGAGCGGGACGAGATGAGATCGACGAAATGGCCGTCATGCTTCATGGCTACGGACGTGGGAAGACCCGATTTTTTAGCTTTTTGCACGGCTCATCAGCTCCTCGGCGACTTTCCGATATTGCTCCGCGCCGATCGAATCCGGCGCGTAGGTGAAGATAGATTCCTTATAGGCCGGGCTTTCCTCGAGCTTGACGCTCTTTGAGACGAAGGTCTTGAAAAGCTTGTTGCCGAAAACTGCCTTGATACGATCGACGACGTCGCGGGCCAGATTGGTCCGCTTATCGTACAGGGTGATGACAACGCCCATGACCTTGAGATGGGGGTTGGCGATCCGCTTGACCTTCTCGATGGTTTCCAGGAGGTCGTCGGTCCCCTCCAGGCAGAGATAGGAGGATTGGATCGGGATGAGGATGAAGTTGGAGGCCACCAGGGCGTTGAGGGTTATGAGCCCGAGCGTGGGCGGCGTATCGATGAATATGTACTGGTAGCGGCCGCGCAACTGCTCCAGGGCGTCCTTGAGGCGGAAATGGGCATCGAATTCGCCGCTCAGGGATGGCTCGAGCTTGGCCATCGAGATCTTGGTGATGGCCACATCCAATCCCGGGATATTCGAATGGGCGATGATGTCCTCCATCTTCTCGTTCTTGTTCATGAGGACATCGTAAAGGGATTTATCGTACTTTTCGGGATTGGCCACGAGAGAGATCGTGCTGTGGGCCTGCGGATCCATGTCGATGACGAGCACTTTCTTTCCCATCAGGGCGATGGCGGCGGACACATTGATGGTGGTCGTCGTTTTGCCCACTCCGCCTTTTTGATTCGTTATGGCGATGATCAAGCGCGCTCTCCCTCTCAAACGAGTCCGTCGTCTGAGAGGCCTTTATATGACAGCCGTGTCAAAAATGCAACAGGAAGAAGGAAACTTTTTCTGCCGGCGGAGCGGCGCTAGCGGTGTCGGAATATTGAGGCCTTAGCGGGACATGTCGGCATGCCGACAATTTTCCTAATATGTTTATTTATTGAGAGATAGGCAATTAATTACGGGCGGCCGCGGGCTCGGCAATGTGTCGCAGGGTAAATGAATCGGCGCTACTATTTAGCCGGTCGCCGTTGAGATCTCCGGGCCGTGCAAACGAAGGAGATCCGGCTCAATGGAAGCAGACGCATCCGCGCTGATCTCAGCCGTGACGGGCCGGACTCGATCAAGGGCCAGATGCGGATCAACGCTGCTCGTCGTAGACGGAGGTTTCCCGCTTCGAAAAGACCAAGAATTGCTTCGGTGAGCCCGATGGCTGCCGCCGGCGACATGGGCAGCATGTCCCGGCCGCCCGATATGAGAGAGGCTGGAAGGGGCCCTCCCCTTCTAGGCCCGAGTGTGAAACGCGGCCGGCCCGCGCGCGCCGCTCGGGTTCGAACGATATATGCCCGGAATATTCGATAGGGCAACTGAACGCAGGAACGTGGGGCATCTTTTGACTCGTCATTGGTAACCAAAAGATAATAAACAAGATACAGGACAATTAATAAGACGCTGATAACAAAGGAAATAGCGGCATTGCCTGGCCCGCGGCTAGGGACCGTTCCGCCGGGGTGCCGTTCCGCTTGACGGCGGCCCGAATTGTCATAGAATGGGGCAAACAAGAATGGCCATCGAGAGCCGGCCGGCCGACGGGTTCCTCAGGAAGCTGGGGTTAGCCGACACGATTTTCCTGGTCATCGGCGCCGTGGTCGGCTCGGGCATCTACATGACCCCCGGCCTCATCGCCGCGGGACTCCCCTCTCCGGGGCTTCTTATTCTCGTCTGGCTGGCTGGCGGCCTGGTCACGCTCTGCGGCGCCCTGTCTTTCGCCGAGCTGGGCGCCATGTATCCCGAAGCCGGCGGCCAGTACATCTATTTGCGCGAAGCCTACGGGCCGGCCGCGGCCTTCCTGTTCGGCTGGGCCTTCTTCGGCTTCATCATGTGCGGCGGCCTGGCCGCCCTGGCCGTGGGGTTCGCCGAATTCCTGGGATCGTTGCTGCCCGTCCTCTCGACCGGCCGCGTCATTCTGCGCCTCGACCTCTTCGGGCTGCCTTTCAGCCTGTCCTCGGGCCAGGCGGTCGCCGCCTTGGCCATCCTCATACTGACTTTGGTCAACACCTTCGGCATCCGCTCCGGGGCCATCGTCCAGAACGTCCTGACCATCCTGCGATTGGCTACGGCGGCCGCCTTCGTCGTCCTGGGCGTTCTTGTCGGCCGGAAATCCGGCGGCGCGAACTTCCACCCGTTCTTCGCCGCCGGCCAGCCGTTCCCGGCCGTCCTCGCGCCGTTCGGACTGGCCCTGGTCGCCGTCTTCTGGACCTACGACGGCTGGTATTCGGTCAACTGTACGGC
This sequence comes from Acidobacteriota bacterium, assembly GCA_022711665.1. Taxonomy (GTDB): domain Bacteria; phylum Acidobacteriota; class Aminicenantia; order Aminicenantales; family Saccharicenantaceae; genus RBG-16-66-30. The sequence goes on from JAKLEN010000004.1 coordinate 71,968, forward strand.
CGGGGAGATTCGCGATCCCGAGAGAACCATCCCCCGGGGGCTCGTCCTGGGCGTCCTGTCCGTCACGGCGGTCTATGTCCTGGTCAACCTCGTTTACCTCCTGGCCCTGCCGCTCGAGCGGTTCCAGGGCGTCGTCCGGGTCGGCGAGCTGGCCGCCGCGGCCCTGTTCGGCGGAAGCGGAGCGGCCCTCTTCGCTGCCCTGGTCACGGTCTCGATCTTCGGCTGCCTGGACGCCAATATCCTTTTCGGCCCCCGCGTCTTCTACGCCATGGCCCGGGACGGGCACTTTTTCCGGGGCCTGGGCCGGCTGGGGCGCCGCGGCCGCGTGCCCACCGCGGCCCTGTGGTGCCAGGCCGCCTGGTCGGCCCTGCTCTGCCTTACCGGGACCTATCAGTCGCTCTACGAATACATGCTCTTCGCTCTGCTCGTCTTTTTCGCCGTAACGGGCCTGGCCGTCTTCGTTCTGCGGCGCAAAGCGCCGGGGCTCGCCCGTCCCTACCGGACCTGGGGCTATCCGGCCGTTCCGCTGATCTTCATCGTCATGTCGCTCGCGGTCTTCGCCGGGATCGTGGCCGACGAGCCCCGGAAATCCGCGATCGGGGCCGGGCTCCTGGCCTCCGGGCTCCCCGTCTACCTCGTTTGGAGACGCCGGAACTGTCCGCCGGGGCCCGCGGCCGTAAAAAATGATTTCCCCTGAGGGCTTTTTCGTTTAAGATGGGGCCGCGGAGCCCGAAAAAAGCGATGGCGGAGACATTTTTCACGGTCGAGATCCTGCCCGACGGGACCAAAGTCCGGGCCCGGGCCGGCGAAGTCCTGGCCGACGTCCTGGTCCGGGCCGGCCTGCCGCTGAGCCTCTACTGCCGCCAGCGGGGGGTCTGCGGCAAGTGCGCCGTGCGCATCCTCTCCGGGCCCTTGCCCTTTCCGGAGCCGAACGAAGCCGCTCTCCTGCGGGATCGCGGCTTGGGCCCCGACCACCGGCTGGCCTGCCAGTACCTCGTCCGGGGCCACGTCTCGGTGGAGACCCTGCCGGGATCGAGGCTGGAGAAGATCGCAGTCCTCGACGCCGGCCCGCCGTCGGCCGCCTATGTCGACCCGGCGGTCAAGCGTCTCTGCCTGGTCCTGGAAAAACCGCCCCTGCGATCCCCGACGGCGGTGGCCGACGATCTCCGGGCCCGGCTCAAGTCGCCCGGGTTGGCGCTCGCCCTGCCGGCCCTGTCCAAGCTGGGCGGCGCGGCCCTCGGTCCGGCCCGGCCCATCGCCGCCATCCTCTACGACGACCGCGAGCTCCTGGACATCGAGCCCGACGAAGCCGGCCGCGAGCTCTACGGCCTGGCCGTCGACCTGGGAACGACCACGGTCGCTCTCGAGCTGGTCGACCTGCGGACGGGACAGGCGGCCGACCGCGTTTCGGCGGTCAACGCCCAGGCCTCCTACGGCGCCGACGTCGTTTCGCGCATAACCTTCGCCTTCGAGAATCCCGATAACCTCCGGCGCCTGAGGACCGCGGCCGTCCAGCTGGTCAACGACCTGATCGGCACGATGTGCCGCCGAACCGGGGTGCCCCGCCACCGGATCTATGACGCCGTGGTGGCCGGCAACACGGCCATGAACCACATCTTCTGCGGCGTGGCCGTCGATACCCTGGCCCTGGCCCCGTTCCAGGCCGTCTTCTCGAGCTTGCCGCCGTTTCCCGCGGCCGACATCGGCCTGGCCCTTCATCCCCAGGCCCGGGTTTACGTCTCGCCCAACGTCAAGAGCTTCGTCGGCGGGGACATCACGGCCGGCCTGGCCGCTTCCGGCCTGGCCGCCGCGTCCGGCCCGGCCCTGTTCATCGACCTCGGCACAAACGGCGAGATCGTGGTCAAGAAGGGCGGCGAGTTCGCGGCCACCTCGACGGCGGCGGGCCCGGCCTTCGAGGGCATGAACATCAGTTGCGGCATGCTGGCCGTCCCCGGGGCCGTCGACCGGGCCGGGTGGGCCGGCGGCTTCAAGCTCCGGACGATCGACGACCTGCCGCCGCAGGGTGTTTGCGGCACGGGACTCATCGACATCCTGGCCGTGGCCCTGGCCCGCGGCCTGCTGGGCCGCGACGGACGCATCCAGGGGCCCGAAAAGCGCCTCCGGCTGACCGACCGGCTGTCGCTGACCCAGCAGGACGTCCGGGACGTACAGCTGGCCGTGGGGGCCGTCCGCAGCGGCGTCGAGCTCATGCTCCGGGAGTTCAGGGTGAAAGCCGCGGACCTCGACCGCGTCCTGGTCGCGGGCTCCTTCGGCAGCTCGCTCGATCTCGGCAACGCCGTGGCCCTGGGCCTGCTCCCCGACGTGCCGCTCGACCGGATCGCCTTCGTCGGCAACTCGTCCCTGGCCGGGGCGCGCCTGTTCCTGGTTTCCCGCCCGGCCCGGGCGGCGGCCGAGGCCCTGGCGGCCAGGATCGGCCACGTCTCCCTGGCCGTCCGGCCGGACTTCCAGGAGGAGTTCGTCCGGGCCCTGGAATTCGACCGCTATCCTAAAGGAGATTCATGAACCCCGCACCCTCCCTTCTCGATCTTGCCCGCACGCGAACGGTCCTCTTCGACGGCGCGATGGGGACCGAGCTCATGGCCCGCGGCCTGACCCCGGGAGCGCCGCCCGAGCTGTGGAACGTCGACCGTCCGGAGGCCGTGCGGGAGGTCCACGCCGCCTATTTCGAGGCCGGGGCCGACGTCGTCTCGACCAACTCCTTCGGCGCGACGCCGCTCAAGCTGGGGGCCCAGGGCCTGGAAGCCCGGGCCTTCGAGCTGAACCTGGCCGCCGCCCGCCTGGCCCGCCAGGCCGCCCCGCCCGGCCGCTTCGTCGCCGGCAGCCTGGGGCCGACCGGCCGATTCCTGCCGCCCCAGGGACAGGCGACAGAGGACGAGCTGGCCGCGGCCTACGCCGAGCAGGCCCGGGCCCTGGCCGCCGGCGGCGTCGACATCTTCCTGATCGAGACCCAATACGACCTGCGCGAAGCCCTGGCCGCCGTCCGCGGCATCCGCTCCGTCTCGACGCTGCCGGTGTTCGCGGCCATGACCTTCGGCGCCTTCCGCCGGGGCTATTTCACCCTGATGGGCGATGAGGCCGGCCGGTCCGCCGCGGCCCTGGCGGACGCCGGCGCCGACGTGATCGGGGCCAACTGCACGCTGGCCAGCGAGCAGATGGCCGGCTGCGTCCGGGCTCTGCGCGCCGGCACGGCGCGCCCGGTCATCGCCCAGGCCAACGCCGGCCAGCCCGTCGTCCGGCCGGACGGCACCGTCGGCTACCCGCTGACGGTCGAGGAGTACGTCCGCTTCGTGCCGGAGATCGTCGCGGCCGGGGCCGCGTTCGTCGGCGGCTGCTGCGGAACGACGCCGGCCCATATCCGGGCCATGGCCCGAATCCTTCGCGGGGAGGCTGGATCATGACCCTGAGCAAGGCTGAGATCTTTCCCCGGATGAGCGAGGCCATCATAGCCGGTGACCGCGAGGCCGCCCGGGCCCTGGCGGAAGAGGCGGCCGGGGCCGGGTTCGACCTCCTCGAGGTCGTGGACAAGGGCTACCTGCCGGGCCTGCGCAAGGTCGGCGAGCTCTGGGAGCAGGGAGAGTATTTCCTGCCCGAGCTCATCACCAGCGCCGAGGCCATGAAGGCGGCCATGGCCGTCCTCGGCCCGGCCCTCAACCGCGGGCCCGCGGGCTCCCGGCGCGCCGGCAGGATCGTTATCGGCACGGTCGAGGGCGATATCCACGACATCGGCAAGAACCTGGTGGCCTCGATGCTCCAGGCCGGCGGCTTCGAGGTTTTCGACCTCGGGGCCGACGTCAAGCTGGAGCGCTTCGTCGAGAAGGCCGAGGAGGTCGGGGCCGGGACGATCTGCCTGTCGGCCCTGCTGACGACGACCATGGCCGCCCAGAAGCGGTTCATCGGCCTGCTGCGGGACCGGGGTCTGCGCGGCAAGTACAAGGTTCTGGTCGGCGGCGCCCCGGCCAGCCGGCGGTGGGCCGAGGAGATCGGCGCCGACGGCTACGCCGAGAACGCCGTGGCGGCCGTCAATCTGGCCAAGTCGTTGGCCGGAGGAAGCTGAGGCCCGCCGGCCCCGCTCTCAGGCGGGCCGGCCGGTCCTGAAAGGGCGCGTCCATGATCGAAACACGCCGGCCGAAGCTGGAACTCCTGTCTCGGGAGTTCGTCGAACGGATCATCGACGAGGGACTGACCCTGCTCGAGCGTCACGGCGTCCTGGTCGAGAACGCCGAGGCCCTGGACCTGCTCACGGCCGCCGGGGCCCGGGTCGATCCCTCGACCGGGATGGCCCGCATCGGGCGGCCGATCATCGAGGCCGCGCTGGCGACGGCGCCGCCGTCCGTCACGGTCTACGACCGGAGCGGCGGCCGGGCCTTCACCGTCGGCGGGGACGAAGTCCACTTCGATCCCGGCTCGGCCGGGGTGACGCTGCTCGACCACGACACCCGGACGCAGCGGCAGGCCTCGGCGGCCGACCTGGCCGCGTTCTACAAGCTCACCGAGACGCTCGAGCACCTCCATTTCCAGAGCACCTGCCTCGTCCCGGCCGACGTCCCGTCCCGGGTCGCCGACGCTTACCGGCTCTGGCTCGGCCTCGTCCTGTCGGAGAAGCCGTTCGTTACCGGCACCTTCCGGGTCGAGGGCTTCCGGCCGATGAAGGACCTCCTGGCCGCCGTCCGGGGCGGCGAGTCCGGTTTGCGGGCCAGGCCGCTGGCCATCTTCGACGCCTGCCCCTCCCCTCCCCTGAAGTGGAGCAACCTGACGGCCCAGAGCCTGGTCGACGCGGCCCGGGCCGGCGTCCCCTCCGAGCTCATCTCCATGGGCATGACCGGCGCGACGTCGCCGACGACCATCGCCGGGACTCTGGTCCAGCACGTGGCCGAAAGCCTGTCCGGCGTGGCCATCGTCCAGCTGGCCGCGGCCGGCGCTCCGGTCATCTTCGGCGGCTCGCCCTCGAGCTTCGACATGCGGCACGGCACGACTCCGATGGGCGCCATGGAGACGATGATGATCGACGTCGGCTACGCCCAGATCGGCAAGGCCCTGAAGCTGCCGACGCACGCCTACATGGCACTGAGCGACGCCAAGGTCAACGACGCCCAGGCCGGTTTCGAGACGGGCCTGGGCGCGGTCCTGGCCGCCCTGGCCGGCATCAACGTCGTCTCCGGACCGGGCATGCTCGATTTCGAGAGCTGCATGAGCCTGGAGAAGCTGGTCATCGACGACGGGCTCTGCGCCATGGCCTACCGCCTGATCGAAGGCGTCGCCCAGCGGGACGATCCGATCGCCCTGGGCGTCTTCGATGGCTTCCGCCCCGGCCAGTCCTTCCTGACGCATCCCCACACCCGGCGGTGGTACCGGACGGAGCACCTGCCGGCCGGCCTGGCCGACCGCGATCCCTACGAGGCCTGGGCGGCGGCCGGAGGGACGACGATCGTCGACAAGGCCCACGACGACGTCGCCCGGCGTCTGGGCAGGTACTCCGCCCCGCCCCTGGCCGGGGATCTGCGGCGGGATCTCGACGGGATCATGTCCGCCTACGCCCGCTCTTCGGGGGTCCCGGCGCCGGCGCTCCCGGCGGCCTGACCGCCGCGGAGCCGGGCGCTCAGTCCAGGTCCCAGGATTCGAGGTATTCCGGGACCTCGATCGTCCAGCCCCTGGCCCGGCGTTCCCGTTCGGCCAGATCGGCGGCGATGTCCGCGTCCCCGTGGGTGACGAAAAGCCGCCGGGGCGGGGTCTTGAAGCCGTCCAGCCAGCGGTCGAGCCCGCGGCGGTCGGCGTGGGCGGAAAAGCCGTTGATGCTCGCCACCCGGGCCCGGACGGGCAGCGTCCGGCCGAGGATCCGGACCTCGGGGGCGCCCTCGAGGATCTGGCGGCCCAGGGTATCGTGGGCCTGGAAGCCGACGAAGAGGACGGTCGACTCGGGGCGGACGATGTCCCGGGCCAGATGGTGCTTGATGCGGCCGCCGGTGACCATGCCCGAGCCGGCCATGATAACGGCCGGCCTTCGGGAATCGTTGATGGCCTTGGATTCCTCGGTCGTGCGGACGATGGTCAGGCCGGGGAATTTGAAGGGGTCCCGACCGGCGGCCAGGAGCCGGCTGGCTTCGTCGTCGAAGAACTCCGTGTGGCGCTCGAAGGCCCGAGTCACTTCGCGGCCCATCGGGCTGTCGAGATAGACGGGCAGCGGCGGGATGGCTTTGTCGTAAACCAGGCGGCTGAGATGGAACATCAGGTCCTGGGCCCGTTCGATGGCGAACGTCGGGATGACGACGTTGCCGCCGGCGGCGGCCGTCTCCCGGATGACGGCCGCCAGGAGCCCGTCGACCAGGCTCGGGTCCTCGTGGTCGCGGTCGCCGTAGGTCGATTCCATGACGGCATAGTCGGCCCGCTCGAAGAGCGAGGGGTCGTTGACGAAGGGCATGTCCCACTGCCCGATGTCTCCGGAGAAGACCAGGGTCCGGGCCTCGCCGTTCTCCCGGGCAGTGAGCTCGATCATGGCCGAGCCCAGGATGTGGCCGGCGTCGCGGAAGCGGACCGAGACGGCCTCGCCGAGGTCGAGGGGCGATTCGTAGGCCACCTCCTCGACCAGGGGCATGGTAGCCTGGACGTCCTGCGTCGTGTACAGGGGGACCGGCGGATGGGCGCCGGAGCGGCCTTCGCGCTCGTGACGGCGCTTTTTATAGGCCGCGTCCTCTTCCTGGATCTCGGCCGAGTCCATCAGGGCGATCGACAGTATGTCGGCCGTCGGGGCCGTCGTCAGGATGGTGCCGGAGAACCCGTCCCGGACGAGGCGCGGGATGAGGCCGCTGTGGTCCAGGTGGGCGTGGGTCAGCAGGAGAACGTCGATCCCCCTGGGATCGACCGGGAAGGGACCCCAGTTGCGGCCGAGGAACCGCCGCTCCTGGTAGAGGCCGCAATCGACGAGGATGCGCAGGCCCCCGGCTTCGACGAAATACGAGGAGCCCGTGACCTGTCGCGCGGCCCCGAGAAATGCCAGCTTCATAGAGATTGCTTGTCCTTTCAGTAGGGGTGAGACCGGTAGAACTCCGCCTGGGCGGCGATGAAGAGCGTCCGCGTCCAGATCCGGAAAACGACATAGATCTGCATCCAGAAGAACCCGGCGACGACCAGCCCGACGCCGGGCGCGCCGAGGGGCTTCAATACGGCATAGAAGACGGCCGCGCCGGCCAGCGTCCCTAGGACCAGGAGCAGATAGAGGGCCCAGGCCCTGAAGAAGCGGGCCTTGAGGAACGTCAGGGCGTGGCGCAGGGCCTTGAGGACCCGGCGCTCCTCGTCCGCGACCACGGCGATGCGGGCGTAATCGACGATCATGTGGACGACGGACAGGAGGAGCAGGGCGATGAGGAGATGGATGTTCGAGAGGATGAGCGGCGTCCATTCCGTGACCGCGCCGTCGCTGATCGGCCGGAATAGGACCGACACGAGCTTCAGGACGACGCCCAGGGTCAGGGCGTAGAAGACGAGGGACAGCAGGAACAGGCGGACATACCTCCAGAACAGGCGCCCGCAGTCGGCCGAGAAGGCGGCCAGGGAAGCCGGCGCCTCGCGGTCCAGGAGACGGCCGACGATGCCGCCGTTGAGGAAGACGTGGAGGACGAGATACAGGAGGCCGAGGACGACGAAGCCGGCCAGAAGGGCCGGGAAGGCCCTGCCGTAGCCCAGCACGGCCTCCCCGATCCACATGGGGTCGACCGGCTGGACGCTCAGGCCGGCCAGCGAGTGGCCGAGCTCCTTCTGGACGATGGCCAGGAAGGGAGCGGCGGCCGCCAGGGCGAAGGCCAGGTTGACGACGTAGAGGATGACCACCAGGCGCGGCTTCCGGAAGGTCGTTCCCAGGCCCCCGGAGATGGCTTTGAAGATGCCCATGGCTCCCTCCTCAGCTCCACGACCCGAAGAACTGGAGAACGCACTGCACGCCGAACAGGAACCGGGTCATCAGCTTGACGACGTTGCGGCGGAGGCCGTCGGTCGACCGGCTGTTGTTGGCCAGGTTCTCGTCGATGAGCCAGACGCCGCGGGGATCGATCTGGGCGCTCACGGCCTTGACCGGCTTGACGAACTCCAGCCGGGTCCAGCGGTCCCGGCCGTCCCAGGTCCGCGTTTCGGCGCTCCCGTCGGCGAAACGGACCACGACTTCGACCTTGGCGTCTCCGCCCAGCCGGGCCTCCCCGTACCGCTTCAAGGCGACCGTCGTCCGGTATGACCTGGCCGGCGGTCCGCTCCCGGGCGATTTCGCTGCGGCGTCTTCTACCACCTCGATCTTCTCGTCCGTCCAGACCTCGCGGGCGCCGTCCTTGTCGAAGACCCCCCGGAGCCGGGCCGGGACCTCGACCGAGGCCAGGCTCTCGACGCCGTAATCGAAGGCCTGGGTCCCTTCGAGGAGCTCGTCGAAGAACCAAGTCATGTCCCGGCCGGAGATCTCGTTGACGACGGCGACGAAATCGGCCTTGGTCGGGTGGCGGAAGCGAAAGCGCATGTGATAGGTCCGCATGATCCTCGACCAGAGCGGGTCGCCCAGGAGGTTCTCCAGGGTGCCGAGGAGCGTCGCCGCCCGCATGTAGACGTTCATGGAATAGCTCATGCTGTCGAAAAATTCCCAGGACCAGGCCGTCACGGGGTCGGTCCGGACGGCGTGGATGGCCGCGACCCGGCTGGTCTCGAAGTCGAAGATCTTGGGGACCCGCAGGACGGAGGACAGCGGGATGCCCTTGAAGACCAGGGGGATCGCCCCGGGACCGTAAGCCCGGGCCATGACCCGGCCGGTGGAATACGTGTTGAAGCCCTCGTCCAGCCAGGCCGCCTCGAACTCGTTGTTGGCCGCCAGGCCGTACCAGTAGCCGTGGCCGAATTCGTGGACGATCACGCCCTCCGGATCCAGCACGTCCCGGTTCGCCAGGACCCTGGTGCCGGCGGTGAAGAGGGTCGGGTACTCCATGCCGCCGCTGCCGGTGCGATAGGGCGGGTCGACCATGGTCACGGTTTCATAGGGATAGGGGCCGTACCAGAGGCCGTAATACTTGATCGCGGCCCGCAGCGCCCGGAAATGGCGTTCGATCTGGCCCTTGTGCTCCGGGGCGATGAGCAGGGTCATTTTGACGTCGGGCAGGCGGACCTCTTCGACGGGCAGGCCGAGCAGGTCGGCCGTTTCCCGGTATTCGCTGGCCGTCACTTCCCGGTCGGCGATGAAATCGCGCTCGATCTTGAGGTAGCGCGGATCGGCCATCCAGGCGAAATCGTGGACCATGGCCTGGCGGTAGGTGGTCGTCGTGGTGCGGGCCGAGTCGTCGGCCCGCGATTCGCCGGCCTTGCCCGAGGACCCGACGACATAGCCCTTGGGGACCGTGATGTGGACGACGAAATCGGCGAAATCGGCGAAGAACTCGGAGGAGCGGTGATAGGCGTGGCAGTTCCAGCCCTTCCCTTCCTCGTAGACCCCGGGCTTGGGGTACCACTGGCCGAGAAAGAAGGAATCCTTGTAGTATCCCGAGCGGGCCACGGTCCGAGGGGCTTTTGCCTTGAACTCGATCCGCAGGCGGACGCTCTCGCCGGGCCGCACGGGCGTCGGGAAAAGTACCCGGGCCACGGTCTGGTCGCCGGCGGTCTCCGGGCCGTCGGGGTTGACATAGGCGAAGGCCGGCTTCAGGTCCGAGCCGTCGGCCAGGCGGATGTCGGTCACGTCGATCCAGCCCCAACCGTCGTCCTGCGGGTCGACGGCGGCCCGGTCGCCGGCTTCGGCCGCGGCTTCGCGCATGAAGGCGCTGGCCTCGTTCTTGAAGGCGTTCCAGTAGAGATGGAGGAGCATGTCGGGGACGGCGTCCCGGGTCGGGTTGGTCCAGACGATCTCCTCCCGGCCCAGGAGCATCTTGGCGGCGGGATCGAGCTCGACCCAGATCTCGTAGCGCAGTCCGGGCGCCCCCGCGACCGGCGCCGGCGGCGTTTGGGCCGCCGCGGCGGCCGGCAGGACGGCCAGCGCGGCCAGGGCGGCCAGGCAGAAGGATGCGGTACGTTTGGCTGTCATGGTGCTCCCCCTTTGACCGTCCATTCAGCCCTTCAGCCACTCTTCCCAGGCGCCCAGCCGGGGAAAATTGATGAAGGTCAGGACGATCGAGACGAACAGGAATTTATAGAAATCGGAGCCGCTTCCTCCGACCAGGAACAGGGCCAGGCCGAAGACGGCCGGCGCCTCTCCCAGGACAAGGATGATGATCGAAGCGTTCTGCAGGCGGCGGGCGGCGGCCGGCACGTCCTCGCCCGTCCGGCGGCGGAAGAGGCGGGGTCGCAGGAGGAGGATGGCCAGGATGACGGCGGCCGCGGCGCCGAAGCCGGCCAGTCGCAGGGCCTGGGTCATCGAGGCGGCGGCGAAGCCGCGGAATGGTCCCGGGGCCGCCCGTCTCAGGACCTCGACGATCCCGAGGTACAGGACCAGGCTGGCCATAAGGGCCGCGCCGACCATGACGGCGGGCCGAAGATGCGTTCGCAGCTCTTCTCTGGGATCCATATCGGTCTCCTCCGGGCGGCCGGCCGGCCGCTCCTCCGGATTATAGGTGATTCCCCCGGCGCTTGGAAAGAATTTTCTGACGGGCCGTCAGTCGACGTAGAGCAGGAAGCCTTTCAGATAGGCCGTCTCGGGATGATAGATATTGACGGGGTGATCGAAGGCCTGGCGGTGCTTCTGGAGGATGCGCACCCGCCGGCCGGCCTCGCGGGCGGCCTGGAAAACGACCTGCTGGAAAAGGACCTCGTCGACGAAATGGGAGCAGGAGAAGGTCAGGACGAGGCCCGGCGTCCGGACGCGTTGCAGGGCCAGCCGGTTGATGTCCTTGTAGCCGCGGCAGGCGGCCACGACGTCCGTCCGCTTCTTGGCGAAAGCCGGCGGATCGAGGATGATGAAATCGTGGTCCAGGGCCGGTTCGCGGAGGAACTCGAAGACGTCCTGGGCGAAGAAGGCCCCGGCGTCTGACGGCAGGCCGTTGAGCTCGAAGTTCTCCTGGGCCAGGGCCAGGGCGGCCTCCGAGGTGTCGACGGAGTCGGCCCGGACGGCCCCGCCGAGGAGGGCGCAGACGGAGAACGAGCCCGTGTAGGCGAAAGCATTGAGCAGCCTGCGGCCGGCGGCGACGCGGCGGACGAGCGCCCGCGACTCGCGCTGGTCCAGGTAGAAGCCCGTCTTCTGGCCCCGGGCCAGGCCGACCCAGAACGAGACGCCGTTCTCCAGGATGCGCACCCGCTCGACGGGCTGGCCTGCCAGGACCCCCTCGGCGTCCTCCAGGCCTTCCTCGCGACGGGCCGGCAGGTCCGACCGTTCGAGGACGGCCCGCGGCTTCAGGGCCCGGACCAGGTGCTCGACGACCAGGGGCTTGAGCTTCTCCATGCCCAGCGTGGCGATCTGGAGGACGAGGACGTCGCCGTAGAGGTCGGCGATGAGCCCGGGCAGGCCGTCGCCCTCGGCGTTGACCAGGCGGCGGGCGGTGGTCAGGGCGGGATCGAAGAACCCGGCCCGCAGGGCCAGGGCCCGGTCCAGGCCGCGGCGGACCGCGGCTTCGGGCGGCTCGTCGCCGAAAGAGACCATGCGGCCGGTGATCGAGCTCTTGCGGTTGAAATAGCCGTGGCCGAGAAGCTCGCCCCGGGCGTCGCGGACCGGGAGGATGGCCCCGTCCTCGAACTCGGGCAGGTCCCGGATGGCGCCCGAGAAGATCCAGTGATGCCGGTTGCGGACGGCCTTGTCGCGGCCGGCTTTGAGGACGACGGCGTTCATTCCGGCTCCCCTTCCCTCTTCAACCCGGGCCCGAGCCCGCCGCGGCCGGCCAGGAGGCGGACGACCGGACGGTCGGGCTTCGAGAACAGGCTCTCGTCCATGTCCCCCGGGGCGAGCCAGACGATCTCGTCGTGGTCCGTCGGCCGGAAATCGTCGGACAGGAGCTCGGTCAGGAAAACGACCAGCTCGAAGCTCTTGAGCGGACCGCTGAACGGCACCGTGCAGAGATGGGCCCCGGCCCGGGCGTCCACCCCCAGCTCCTCGGCCAGCTCGCGCTCCAGGGCCCGGCGCGGGTCTTCGCCTTCTTCGACCTTGCCGCCGGGGAACTCCCAGAGGCCCGCGGCGACAAGGCCCTTCCGCCGCCTGGCCACGAGCACCCGGCCGTCGCGTTCGACGACCGCCGCCGTTACGATCTTCCTGGTCTCTTCCGGCTGTGTCTTCATGGCACCGTTCCGCATCATTCTAATTCGGCCTTCGCGACTTGGCAACATCTCCACGGCCTCGGCGAAACGGATCCGCCCTCTTATGCTAGAATAAGGGCACCATGAAAGTCGCCTTCCTCGCCTCCGAAGTCATCCCTTACGCCAAGACGGGCGGTCTGGCCGACGTGGCCGGCGCCCTGCCGAAGTTCCTGGCCGGCCTGGGCGCCGAGGTCCGGGTCTTCATGCCCCTCTACCGGGAGGTCCGGAAGAAGGATCTGGCCCTCGAACCCGTCATCGCCGGGGCTTCCCTGCCGGCCGGCGGCGCGGAGGGGACTTACGGCGTTCTGGCCCATCGCGGCGACGGCTTTACCGTCCACTTCATCGATCGGCCCGGGTATTTCGACCGGGAGGCCCTCTACGGCACGCCGGCCGGCGACTACCCCGACAACGGCGAGCGCTTCGCCTTCTTCTGCCGGGCCTCGCTCGAGGCCATGAAGGCGACGGGCTTCGTCCCCGACGTCATCCACGGCCACGACTGGCAGTCGGCCCTGACCTTCGCCTATCTCCGTACGGCCTACGCCGACGATCCCTGGTTCGGCCGGACGAGAACGCTCTTCACCATCCACAACCTGGCTTACCAGGGGTTGTTCGAGAAGGACCTGCTCGGGCGCATTGGCCTGCCCGAGTCCCTCTTCAGCATGGACGGCCTCGAGTTCTACGGCCGGGTCAACGCCCTGAAGGCCGGCATCCTCTACGCCACGGCCGTGACCACGGTCAGCCCCCGCTACAGCCGCGAGATCCAGACGCCCGAGTTCGGCTGCGGCCTCGACGGCCTGTTGCGGTCCCGCGCCGGGGCCCTGCACGGCATTCTAAACGGGGTCGACTACAAGGATTGGGACCCGGCCACGGACCGGCTAATCCCGCGCAACTTCACCCCGGCCGACCTGGCCGGCAAGGCCGCCTGCCGCCAGGCGCTGGCCGGCGAATTCGGGTTGACCGCGCCCGCCGACCGGCCCATCGCCGGCATGGTCACCCGGCTGGCCGGGCAGAAGGGACTCGATATCGTCTGCCGAGCGCTCGACGATCTCCTCGGCCTGGGCCTGGTCCCGGTCATCCTGGGGACGGGCGACCAGGAAATCCAGGACTTCCTCCTGTCGGCCCGGGAGAAGAACCCCGGCCGGATCGGGCTCAGGATCGCCTTCGACGAGCGGCTGGCCCGCACGATCTACGCCGCCAGCGACATCTTCCTGATCCCGTCCCGCTATGAGCCGTGCGGCCTGACACAGATGTACGCCATGAAATACGGCACGGTCCCCGTCGTCCGGGCCACCGGCGGGCTCGACGACAGCGTCCAGGAATACGACGCCCGGACGGGCCGCGGCAACGGCTTCAAGTTCGTCGAGGCCGAAGCCGGGCCCCTGACCGAGGCGGCCCGCCGGGCCCTGGCCTCTTTCCGGAAGCCCGACGAATGGCGGAAGCTCGTCGGGAACGCGATGGCCGCCGATTTCTCCTGGAACCGTTCGGCGGCCGACTACCTGGCCCTCTATAAAAAAATCGCTTCGGACTGATCTCAGGCCTGGCGCAGGAACTGGGCTCCGGTCTCCGGCGGCACCGGGTTGATGTAAAAGCCCGTCCCCCACTCGAAGCCTGCCACCTTTGTCAGTATGGGGATGATCTCGATGTGCCAGTGCGACCGCTCGGCCAGCTCCGGCCAATGCCTGGCCGAGAGCCACTGGTTCGGGGCTTGGTGCAGGACCATGTTGAAGGGCGGGTCGCCGACCGTGACCTTGAGCCGCGTCAGGACGTCCTTCAGGATCGCGGCCAGGGCCTCGAGCTCGTCCTCCCGGGCCTCGACGAAGAAGGCCGAGTGGCGCCGCGGCAGGACGGTCATCTCGAACGGGAAGCGCGACGCGTACGGCGCCAAGGCGGTGAAGTGGCCGGTCCGGGCGATGATCCGCGCGCCCAGGGCCTCTTCCTCGCGCAGGATGCGGCAGAAGGCGCATTCCTTGAACGTCCGGAATAGCCGGTCGGCGCCGTAGATCTCCTCCTTGACGCGCTTGGGGACGATCGGCGTGGCCACGATCTGCGAATGCGGGTGGCTCAGGGACGCGCCGGCCTCCTTGCCCTTGTTCTTGAAGACCTGGACATACTGGTAGTGGAGCTGGCCCTCGATGGCCCGGATCCTCATCTGAAAGACCCGGAGCACATCCCTGATATGGGCGACGGGCAGGTCGGCCAAGTCCAGCCCGTGAACCGGGTTCTCGATGATGACCTCGTGGACGCCCCGGCCCTCCATGGACTGAAAGACCCCCTGCGAGGCCCGCGGCGGGGGCGGCCCCGGCGTCAGGGCCGGGAACTTGTTCGGGACGACGCGGACCGTCCAGCCCGGCGAATCGGGCGCCGTCCCGGCCGCCCGCAGGGCGAAGACCTCGGGCGGGGTCTTGGCCTCGTTCCCTTCGCAGAAGGGGCAGAATCCGGCGGCCTCGGCGGCCGCGGCGACGGGGGCGGGCGGGCGGAAATCGTCGGGGCGCTTGCTTCGCTCCGTGGCGATGATGACCCACCGCCCGCTGATCAGGTCCTTGCGCAGCTCGGACATCATTCCCCCAGCAGCTGCCGGATCCGGGCCTTGAGCTCGTCGAGCGAGGAGGACTTGACGACGTAGGCGTCCGCGGCCCAGGTCATGAAATCCTCCTTGTAGCTCTGGTAGGCCGAGTTGATGATGATGGGGATGTCCTTGCGCAGGCCCATGATCTGGGTGATCAGGTCGATGCCGTTCTTGCCGGGCATGCGGATGTCGGTGATGATGAGGTCAAACTCGGCCTGGCCCAGCTTGGCCAGCGCCGCCTCGGCGTCGGTCACGGCCGTGACCTCGTAGCCTTCCCTGCTTAGCTCCTCTTCGTAGAGAAGGCAGAGCGGCTTCTCGTCCTCGACGAGCAGGATGCGCTTTTTCATGGCTTTGACTCCCTTTCCCGGCTGACGAAGATGAGCTTGAAGAGTGATCCCGCCCCCGCCCGGCTCCGGACCTCGATCTTCCCGCCGCACGTGTCCATGACCCGCTTGATGAACGGCAGGCCCAGGCCCATGCCCTTCTCCTTGGTCGTGAAGAAGGGCTTGAAGAGCTGTCCCTTGTCCGGGTTGGACATGCCCCGGCCGCTGTCGCGGACCGAGAGCACGAAGGCCGTCGGGCTCTTGCGGTAGGTCCGGACCGAGATCGTCCCCCCGGCCTCCGTGGCGTCGAAGGCGTTGTCGAGGAGATTGCGCAGGACCTCCCCGAACGAGGTCGGGTCGCAGAGCACCTCGGGCGGGCAGGGATCCAGCCGGACGTTCATGGCGTAGCCTCCGCTCCGGGCCAGGACGCCGGGATTCTCCAGGACCGCGGCGATCGCCGGGCCGGGCTCGAAGTAGACGGGCTCCTTCATGCTGACCTTGAGGAAGTGGCCCATCTGGAAGATGATGTCCTCGAGGCGCCGGATTTCGTCCCTGATGATGGCCAGGTTGCGGGCCCGCTTCTCCTCGGGGACGTTCGGCTGCAGTAGCTGGTCGGTGAAGCCGCCTATGGCCACGATGGGATTGCGCAGCTGGTGGGTGACGAACATGGCCATCTCGCCCATGGCCGCCATCTTCTCCACGTCCAAGAGCTTGCGGTGCAGGTTAGCCGAATAGATGTAGTTGCCGGCCATCAGGCCGCAGATGCCGGCCAGCTTGATGTCGGCCGGCAGGATCGGGGTCCGGGTGATGGCGTTGTCGAGGACGATCTCGCCGACGACCTCGTCCCGGGCCACCAGGGGGATGCAGACGAACTCCTCGACCCCGATGAGGTTGAGGAAGCGGCGGTCGACGAGGGGGTCGTTGGCGGCCCCGCGGACGTGGAGGATCTCCTTGCGCACGGCCGCGGCGGCCGGCACCAGGGCGCCCTCGTCGTCTGCGGCGTAGACCAGGCCCTTGAGGCGGGCGCTCAGCGTGTCCTCGCTCTTGTTGACCAGGGCCCGGTTGTGCTCGATGATCTCGACGTAGCCGATGCCCGGCGTGGACAGGACCTCCCAGATCATGCCCGCTTCCTCGGCCGACCGCGGCCCCAGCCACATCTCGCCGCGCAGCCGGTCGCCCTCCTTGAGGAAGAGCATGGCCCGGTTGAAGCCGACGCCGGAGCCCGAGGTCAGGGCGGTCATGATGACCAGGAGGTTGTCCTGAAGGGAGAAGGGCTGGAAGAAGCTCTGCGAGATGATCGACAGCAGGGCCAGCTCGCGCGGCTCGCTGCCGTCCATGTCGGGAGCGAGGAAGCTGAACTTTTCGATCATTCGCAGCTCCAGCCCTTGGGCGCGACGCGGACGCCGCCCCGGCTGATCTTGAAGTAGCGCTCGTCCTGGCCGGCGTCGAAGCCGGCCGCGAAGCCCTCGGGGATGGCCGTTCTCTTGTCCATGATGACCTTCCGCAGCCGGGCGCCGGACCGGACCTCGACGTCCGCCAGAAGGATGGAATCCTCGACCTCGGCCCCCGGCCCGACGCGGACGCCGGGCGAAATGACCGAGCGGACGATCCGGCAATCCTCGAGGGAGGCGCCGTCGCCGACGATCGAGGCGCTGATCTCGGCCCCGGATATGAAGGTCGGCGGGCGCTGCCGCCGGTAGGAGCGGATGGGCCAGGCCGGGTCCCGGAGCAGGGCCGGGGCGTCCGGCGAGAGGAAGGCCATGTTGGCCTGCCAGTAGGCGTCGATCGTCCCGATGTCCTCCCAGTAATCCTCGAAGGTGTAGGCGAACACGCGGCCGGACCCGATCAGGGCCGGGATGATGTCCCGGCCGAAATCGTGGCTGCTGCGCGGCTGGCGGGCGTCCTTGAGCAGGGCCTTGATGAGGACCGGGGTCCGGAAGAGGTAGACGCCCATGGAGATCAGGCTCCGGCCGGGATCCCAGGGCGTTGGGAAGGGCTTTTTCGGCTTCTCCATGAACTCGACGATGCGCCGGTCGGCGTCGACGCCGATGACGCCGAAGCGCGAGGCCTCCTCGATCGGGATGGTCCGGGTCATGATCACGGCGTCGGCCCCGGCCTGGCCGGCGAACAGCTGCAGGCGGCGGTAGTCGGCGCTGTAGATGTGGTCGCCCGAGAGCACCAGGACCATCTCGGGATTCTCCTGCTGGATGGAGTAGATGTTCTGGAAGACGGCGTCGGCCGTACCCTCGTACCAGTGGTCGCCGACCCGGCCCTGGGCCGGCAGAGAGATGATGTAATCCCCGCTTTCGGCATGGAAGATGTTCCAGCCGTCGAAGATGTGGCGTTCGAGGGACAGCGACTTGTACTGCGTCAGCAGGGCGATCCGGCGCAGGCCGGAATTGAGGGCGTTGGACAGGCTGAAATCGATGATCCGGTAGGAGCCGAGGAAGGGCACGGAGGGTTTGGCCCGGTCGCGGGTCAGCGGGTAGAGGCGCTCGCCCTTGCCGCCGCAGAGGACCATGGTCAGGGTTTTTTCAGCCAAGAGCTCCATCGGCCGCGCCACCTTGTCGGAGGGATGATCCCCGGTCCCGGGGGAGAAAGACCTATCGGCCATCAACTTCCCTGAGGACGACGGTCAACCGTCGCGATCCCTTGCCGGACCAGGACGGGCTCCAGACCGGGCAGAAACAATAACCCTGGTGGATTATATCAAATCCGCCCTCCGATTGGGAGAGCGTCCGCAGAGCGAACGACCACAGGGCCTCGGCCCCGGCGGGCTCGAACAGGAGCCGGCCGCCGTAGAGCGAGGCGCCGTCGCGGCCGAGGAGCTCGAGCTCGTGGGGGAAAGCCAGGAGATTCCATTCGGAGCCGTAGGTCAGGGCGAGCGGCCGGTCGGCCAGGTTCTCGATCTCGATGTCGACGCTCAGGATGCCGCCGAACGGGGCGACGGTCTTGCGGACCGCCACCGGAACATGCTCGTCGCCGGCCCGGACCAGGCCCCGGCGCTCCATCGTCAGGGTCCGGCCGGCCGCCTCGGCCACGAACTCCCCGCTGACGAAATCCCCTTCCTCGCCGAACTCGTGGCGGCGGAACTGCTCGGCCGTCGTCCCGGCCCGGAAGAAGTGGTCGATGGCCGAGAAGCGCGGATACGGGTCGGGCCGCATGAGCTCGGCCGCCTCGGGCGGCACGGTCTTGCCGAGCTCGTGGATGCTCTTGCCGGACCCCTCCTCTTCCGCCCCGGGCTCGCGGTGATAGGCCTCGACGCGCCGGGACAGGACGTTGGAGAGGTTCCGCGGCCAGGGACGGTAGTCGATCTCGACCAGGGCGCCGCCCGCGGCCGGCTTGGCGATCAGGCCGAAGACCGGATCGCGCCGGACAAGCTCTTCCCGGCCGTCGCAATCGTAATCGAAGGCCTGCCAGCCGTCCGGGTCCGGCGTCGCCCGCTCGGCCTCGAGCAGGTGGCGGTAGGCCGACTCGCGAAGATGGGGCAGGTACAGGCCGCCGAAGACGCCGTGCCAGTAGGGATCGTTGCACTGACCCTGGTAGAGCTCGACCCGGCCGGCGGGGGGATCGCCCGCGGCCTGCAGCTGTCTCGAGACGAAGACCATCCGCTTGTGCAGGGCGTTGGCCTCCGGGTACTTGCGGCAGAAGTCCCGGAAGAAGCCGCCGCGCAGGAAGCGGCGGGCCTCCGGGCCGGCCTGGGCCTTGAGGGCCCGGTAGGCGGCCTGCTCCCAGGGCTCGAGGACCCACTCGGTCATCTCCTCGTAGGACGCCGGGGGCAGGTAGATCCGGCCGGCCGCCGGGCGGGAGTCGAGGTACTCGGAGAAATGCGTCATCCGGATGCCCCGGTCCTCGACGAAGGCCAGGAAGCGCTCGAGCCAGCCCTGGCCGTAGACCCAGTCGTGCGTCCCGGGCCAGAGGCCGAACTTCTCGCCGTCGTCGCCGAGGATGGCCGCGCCGCCTTCGCGGATCCGGCCCAGGTAGGCGGCCAGGTCGTCCAGAGGGTGGAACGGGATGTAGTAGCGGAGCGTCTTGTCGATGGGGAAAACGCGCAGGGGGCGGCCCTCGTCCTCGGTGACGTACGTCGCGGCCAGGTCGTGGACGCCTGCGTAATGGAAATGCTCCTCATCGAGCAGGGTGTATTCGATGCCGGCCGCGGCCAGGGTCCGGGGCAGGCCCGGCTCCCAGACCCGCTCGGCCAGCCACAGGCCGCGGGGCCGCCGCCAGAAGTTCTCGGCCAGGAAATCGCTCATCATCCGGATCTGGCCGAGCCGGTCGGGCTCGGGTATGATGGACAGGATGGGCTCGTAAAAGCCGCCGCCGAGGAGCTCGACCTGGCCCCGGCCCGCCAGTTCGTGGACCAGGTCCCAGCAGGTCCGCTCGTTCCTCTCCATGTATTCCCACAGGGGTCCCGAGCAGTGAAGCGCGAAGCGGAAGCCGGGATGACGAGCCAGGCCCTCGAGCAGCGGCCCGTAGCAGCGGGCGAAAGCCGCCCCGATGACCGAGGGGAAGTTGCCCACCGGCTGGTGGATGTGGACGGCAAAGAGGAAGTCCATGGTCAGATCCCCTCCTCGGCCATTATCCAGGCCAGGGCGGCCAGGATGATGGCCTGGAGCTCGAGCTCGCGCGGCTGGACGGCGTCGAGCACGTCGAGGGCCGAGTGGTGGACGTCGAAGTAGGATTGCGCGTTGACCAGGACGGCCGCCGGGGCCGCGCCCTGCTCGACGAGGGGGGCCACGTCGACGCCTCCCCCGCCGGGAACGACGGAGGCCGCGCCGAAAGGGGCGAAGAGCTGGGCGTAAGGCATGATCCGGTCGCGGGCCCGGCCGTCGCGTCCGCCGATGGCCAGGGCCGCTGGCGTGAAGCCGCCGCGGTCCGACTCGGCGGCCACGATGTGACGTTCGCCCCGCCGGAGGGGCGAAGCGGCGTAGGCCCGTCCGCCCGTGCCGCCGAACTCCTCGTCCATGAAGGCCACGGCCCGGACCGTCCGGCGCGGCTTCAGGCCCAGGTCCCGCAACAGGGCCAGGGCTTCCAGGGCGACGGCGCAGCCGGCCGCGTCGTCGTGGGCCCCGACGGAAAGGTCCCAGCTGTCGAGATGGCCGCCGAGGAGGACGATCTCCTCCGGTATCTCCGACCCGGTGATCTCGCCGACCACGTTGGCCGATGCGGTCCGGCCCAGGTCCCGGCAGTCCAGCCGCAGGGACACGGCCACGTTCTTCTCTTCGCGAAGGAGCCGGCTCAAGAGGTCGGCGTCGGCCGTGGCGATGGCCGCGGCCGGGATGCGGGTTGTGCCGGGCTCGTAGACCAGCCGTCCCGTGTGGGGGTGGCGATCGGTCCGGAACGTCAGCGACCGGACCAGGACGGCGACGGCGCCGTGCCGGGCCGCCCGGGAAGCGCCGCCGACGCGCTGGTCCGCAGCCCCGCCATAGGCTGCGAAAGGCTCGGCCAGGCGGCGGTCCATAGGCCGGTTGTAGAAGACGATCCGGCCCCGGACCCGGTCCCCGAGCGTGTCGACCTCGTCGAGCGAGCCGACTTCGATGACCGGCGCGGCCAGGCCCCGGTCCGGCGTGGCCACGCTGCCGCCGAGGGCGCAGACGGCCAGCGGCACGGCCGGCCGCCGGGGCGAGGCGGCTACGGCCGCCTCCGCTATCTCGCCGCGGACCCAGCGCCCGACCTCGACCGGCTCGGTGTGGACGCGGGCCAATCCCTGCTCCTCCATCAGGCGCCGGGTGATCTCGACGGCGGCCGCGGCCTGGGGAGAGCCCGTCAGCCGGGGGCCGGCCGAGACGATCCGGGCCAGGAACTCGGCGGCGCGCTCGCCGGCCAGTCCTGTTTGTCGGAGCCGGTCGACGACAGCCCGGTATTCGGCGGACTTGTCCGCGGCCGGGACAGGCGCCGGGCCGGCCGCGGCGGCCAGAAGAGCGGCCAGGGCCAAACGGGCGATCAACCGAGTTCCGTTCATAAAGGATCCCGCCGCGGGCCCGCCGGCGGCCGGGCAGGACGTCATCGGCCCGCCCTCACCGGTGGAGGAAGCAGCGCTCGGAATCGAGCTCGCCCGGCTTCCGGGTGATGATCATGGCCAGCCCGAGCTCGTTGGCCTTGTCGATGACCTCCTGGTCCCTGACCGAGCCCAGCGGATAGATGATGGCGGTGATGCCGTGCTTCCCGGCCAGCTCGACGACGTCCGGGAAAGGCATGAAGGCGTCGGAGGCCAGGACGCAGCCCTCCGGGCCGTAGCCGCGCCGGGAGAGGCGGATGGCGTCCTCGGCCGAGTCGATCCGGCTGCGCTGGCCCGAGCCGATGCCGTGGGTCTTGTCGGCGGTGCCGATGATGACCGCGTTCGAACGGGTGAAACAGGCTACCGTCCAGACGAAGAGGGCGGCCTGGACCTCTTCCGGCGTGGGCTTGCGGACGGAGACGACGTCGACCGAGCCAGCCGAGACGATCTTCGAATCGAAGCGCTTCTGGACGAGGAGCCCGCCGGCCACGCGCTTGACCTCGAGGCCGTTGTCCAGGGACGGCGCGTCCAGGGGGGCGCCCATCCGGACCACCCGCAGGACCTTGCGCGCCGCCAGGATCTCGAGGGCCTCGGGCTCGAAGTCGGGGGCGTAGACGACCTCGACGTTGCGCGGGCTCTCGACGAGCAGGCGGGCCAGCGGAGCCGTGACCGTGTAGCTGAAGACGTCGACGCCGCCGAAGTTCGAGAGCGCGTCGCATTTCCAGGCTTTCTCGAAAGTCCCGACCGGATCGTCTCCCAGGGCCACGCCGCTCGGCATCTCGTGCTTGATGATGACGCAGACGTGGCGGCCGGGAAAGACCTGGACGAGCTTGCGGGCCAGGCGCTGGCCGAGGTCCATATCGCCGACGTTGATGTAGCTCAGGCCCTTGGTCCCTTCCTGGAGCATCCGGATCCGGCCCATGTTCGGGCCCTGGGCGTCCTCCTCCTGGTAGAAGGCCGCCGGGTAGCCCGGGTTCTCGCCGTAGCGCATCGGGAACATCTTGACGAACGAGCTCTCGCCCAGCTTGAGGGTGTCGGGGAAATCTTCCCGGACCTTGGTCGCGTACTGGCTGCGCACGGTGCGTTCGGGCTTGCTCATGTCCTCATGTCCTTTCGTGGCGGTTGATGATGTGGACCTCGGCCCGGCCGGGGTCGTCCGGCGGGACATAGACGCAGGCGACGGCCACGCGGAAGTCCCTGCCGTCCGGAGCGGGCCCGAGGCTGCGGTAGGCGGCTTCGGCCGTCTCGGCCGGGGTCGATCCCGGCAGGGCCAGGAAGCGGGGCTCCCCGGCGAAGACGGGCAGCGGCTCGGCGTTCGGGCCTTCGTAGGTCGAGACCAGGCGGCCTTCGCCGGGCCGCAGGGCGACCTCGAAATAGTTGCGCAGGGTCTGGCCCGAGGGGCCGCGGCGGACGACGCTCAATCCGGCCGCGCCGCCGGCCAGGGCGCCGCTGATGCGCGGCGTGAAGATCGGGGCGTCGGGCTCGAAGTCCCAGGCCGCCAGGGCGGCCGCCAGGGCGGCGACGGCGGGGACGCCGGGGGCCAGGCGGTCGCGGACGTCGGACGTCTGCTTGCCATTCGAGACGGCCAGGCCGGCCCGGCCGAACAGGACGGCCGGATAGACGAGCAGATCGACGTTGCCTTGCTTGAGCGTGGCCTCGTCGGTCGGCTGGACCCAGATGCCGCCGTCGCGGGAAACGAGCCGGCGGGCCTGGCTCGAGGGCGACCGGCCGGTGATGGCGTAAAGGACCGCCGCCCGGCCTCCGCCGGCGGGAGCTCCGATGACGATGAGCCGGCCGGGATATTCGAGCGCGCCTGCAGCGGTCCAGAGGTTTTCCATCAGCACGTCCTTTCGGGCTATTGATAACATACGCCCCGGCCCAAGTCAAAACGCCGCGGCCTTGAGCCGGCGGCCGGGCTCTGTTAGAATCCGGTCGAGGCCGGCGCAGGAGGCCGGACCGACCATGAAAAAAACATCCGAACGCCGCGAGGAATCATTTCACGATTACGAGTTCCTGGAGTCCTTGGAAGGCCGGACGCTCCGCATCCTGAGCGAGTACCTCGGCCCCATGACCCGCCTGGACAAGGCCAAGATCAACAGCACCATCCTCTTCCTCGGCTCGGCCAAGGCCGACCCGACCAACGCCGCCTCGGCCTTTAACAAGTATTACTGGGAGGCCGAGGAGCTGGCCTACCTCCTGGCCAAGTGGGCCATCGGCCTGAAGAAGCCGAAGGGCAAGGACTTCGTCATCTGCACCGGGGCCGGCCCGGGCATCATGGAAGCGGCCAACCGCGGCGCGGACCGGGCCGGCGGCAAGACGATCGGCATGAACATCTCCCTGCCGCAGCCGCAGGGATCGAACCGCTATGTCACGCCCGACCTGTCCTTCAACTTCTACTATTTCTTCATGCGCAAGTTCTGGCTGACCTACAAGGCCAAGGCCGTTATCGCCTTCCCCGGCGGCTACGGCACGCTCGACGAGTTCTTCGAGATCGTGACCCTGCTCCAGACGAGCAAGATCTCGAAGAAGGAGGTGAGCCTCGTCCTCTACGGCGCGGACTACTGGCAGGACCTGATCAAGTTCGATTCCATGGTCGAGAAAGGGGCGATCTGCCGCGAGGACCTCGACCTCTTCCACATCGTCTCGACGCCCCGGGAGGCTTTTGCCTATCTCAAGAAGAAGCTCACGGCAGGCCTGGCCTGAGGGCCGGGTCCCCGGCCCGGCGGCCGGGCTGGCGGCGGCGCTGGTCCTGCTGGCCGCGTCGGCCTGCGCCCGGCAGCCCCGGCCGGCCCCCGTTCCGGGCGTCGAGACCGGCCTGGCGTCCTGGTACGGCCCGGAGTTCCACGGCCGGCCGACCTCGAGCCGCGAGGTCTTCGACATGAACGACCTGACCGCGGCCCATAACAGCCTGCCGTTCGGCGCCTACGTCATGGTCACCAACCTGGAGAACGACCGTTCCGTCGTCGTCCGCATCAACGACCGCGGCCCATTCGTCGGCGGCCGGATCATCGACCTCTCCTACGCCGCGGCCCGGGTCCTGGGCCTGGTCGGGCCGGGGACGGCCCGCGTCCGGCTCGATGTCCTGAGCGGCTTCAAGGCCCCGGCCGCCGGGGAGCCGGCCGGGCTGTGGGTCCAGGTCGGCGCCTTCTCGGTCCAGGAGAACGCCTACGCGCTCAAGCGGCGGCTCGAGACGGCCTTCCCGGGCGTGACGGTCAGCCGCTTCGAAACCGGCCACGGCGCCTATTTCCGGGTCCGCGTTCCGGCCGCGGACGGCGCCGCCGAAACGCTGGCCGGGAGACTGGCCGGCCAGGGCTATCCGGTTATCATCATCCGCGAACGGCCCTAGCGGCCGGGCTTGTAAAGATAGGCCATCTCGCGGAGCTTGTTTTCCGTCCCGTCGTGGACGGCATAGCGCCCGCCCGGGAACAATCCGGCCGCGCCGAACTCGCCCTTCTTGTTGAGGGCGTAGAAATCGAGGCCGAACTTCGGGCGCCCCTGGTCGTCGCAGAGCCGGGGAACGAGCCGGGTCTTGGCGGCCACGGCCTGGCAGGCCTCGAGACAGGCCTGTTCGGGCGAGCGGCCCCGGCCCATGGCGTCGACGATGCGGAAGCTGGCGCAGGTCTGGAGGTTGGCCTCGCCGCGGCCGGTCGATCCTGCGGCCCCGATCTCGTTGTCGACGTAGAGGCCGGCGCCGATGATCGGCGAATCGCCGACCCGCCCGGCCAGCTTCCAGGACATGCCGCTCGTCGTCGTCACCCCGGCCAGCCGGCCGGCGGCGTCGAGGGCGATGCAGTTGATCGTGCCGTGCGTCATCAGGACCGAGCGCAGCGCTTCGGGCGCCGTCCTGTTCCGCGGCGGGAACCAGAAGTCCCCGTCCGACAGGGTCTCTTTCCGAAGCAGCCAGGCTTCCCGGGACTTCTCGGTCAGGAGGTCCTCCTCCTTGAAGCCGTGGGCCCGGGCGAACTTCAGCGCGCCCTCGCCGACCAGGAGGACGTGGTCGGTCCGCTCCATGACCAGCCGGGCCACCCGGGACGGGTTCTTGATGTTGCGCAGGGCCGCCACCGCGCCGGCCGAATGGGTCGGCCCGTACATGACAGAGGCGTCGAGCTCGACGACCCCGTCCTCGTTGGGCAGGCCGCCGTAGCCTACGGACATGTCGTTCGGATCGTCCTCGACGATATTGACGCCGGCGATGACGGCGTCGAGCGGATCGCCGCCGCTTTGCAGGATCTCCATGGCCCGGGCCGTGGCCCGGATGCCGTTGCCGCTGGAAACGGCCACGGGCCCGGCCGGCGGCGCGGCGGCCGCCTCCCGGGCGGCCGGGCCGGGAAGCCGGCCGGCCGCGAGGAACGCCGCCCCCGCCCCGGCCCCGGTCTTGAGAAAGTCCCGTCTCGAATACTGAGTCATGTCGCTCTCTCCTTGATCATCGGGTCGGCCCGTCGTCGCTCCGTTTCCCGAGATCCTCGAGCAGCTGGACGAGGACCGCGTGGTCGCCTTCCGGGACGTCGAAGCGCCGGCTGCTGGCCGAGAAGACGTCGACCTCCCGGCCGTCGACGAGGAGCTGGTACTTGCCTTTCTTCAGGAAGCGCAGGCGGACCTCCCGCGGCTTCAGGCTCTTGATGTTGAAGGACACCTCCGCCTCGCTGTAGAGGAAGCGGCGGACGACGGCGCTGCCGTCGACTTCGAGGAGGGTCTCCCCTTCCTCGCGCAGGACCGTTGCCGAGTTCGAGAGCTCGACCTCGTAGTGCCGCCCCTGGACCAGGACGCGGGACAAGCGGCCCTTGGCGTCCGGCTGGAGGATGCCGAAGCGGAAGCCCTCGTGGGGCGTGAAGTCCAGGTACTCCTCCAGGGCGAGCAGCCCGGCCAGGGGGCCGGCGCTCTGGTAGCGGTCCCCGCCGGCCTCGCCGGTGAGCGAGTCGAAGTCCTCCGGCGCCAGGCCGAAGCTCTTCCAGCTGGTCAGGAACATGGCTGCGCTCTTGCGGGCCAGCTCGTGGGCCACCGCGTCGAAGCCGTAGGCCTTGAGCCCCTGGTAGACGAGGTAGTTCGTCACCGGGCGGACGGCGCCGCGCCACGACTGCTGGCTGCCGGGCCGGAAGGCCGGATCGTCCCGGGAGATCGAGGGGACGACGAAATCGCCCCAGAACTGCTTGGGATCGAGCAGGCGCTTGAGCATCCGCTGGGCCCGGGCTCCGTCGGGGATGCGGGCCAGGAGCGGATAGAACGACGAAGCCGCTTTGTGGACGGACAGGCGGCCGTCCCAGTGGCGGTCGCAGTAGAAGCCGAGATCGTCGTTCCAGAGCGTCGCGTTGACCAGGGCCTTGGTCCGCTCGTACTCCTTGCGGTAGCGCTCGACGTCGGCCGCGAGATCGAGCACGCCGGCGATCTCGGCCAGGCACCAGGCGTCCAGGGCGTAGAGCGAGTTCAGGTCGACGCAGTTCAGGGCCATCGTCCCGGACTTCTCGTCGAAGGCCGCGTCGTCCCAGCTCGGCAGGTCGTCCTGGCCGGACTCCCATCCGGCCCGCATCCGCCCCGAAGCGTTCCGCTCCCACGGCGCGACGCTCTTGCCGACCAGGGCCTGGTCCGAGCCCCATTCGAGCAGGCCGTCGTTGTTGCCGTCGCGCCGGGGCGTGCCGTCCGTCCGGGGCGCCGTCCAGAAGGCGTGCCAGCGCTGGAGGCAGGGGTAGGCGTAGCGCAGCATCTCCAGATCGCCCAGCCGTTCGAAGAGCTTGAGCACGACGTAGGAGCCGATGGGCGGCTGGGACCGGTCCGCGGATCCGCCGGCGCGGCCGCGCCAGCTGGGGATGTTGCCGTTCGGGTACTGGGTCTCGAGAACGGCCTTGAGCGCGTCCACGGCCAGCTTCTGGCTCTCCAGGGCCAGCTCGAGGGCGCTGAGGAAGCCGTTGCCGGAGAAGACCGTCCAGTCGTCCGGGCCGCCGTCGGCCCGGGGGAAGATCCAAGTCCGTCCGGCAGGCGCGTAGAGGCGGTGCAAGCCCGGCTGGTAGAGGACCGTCCAGTGCAGGCTGTTGGTGATCGCCTCGGGCAGGCCGGCGAAGAGGCCGCGGGCCTGGACCCGCTTGCCCTCGTAGGCCTGGGCTTCCTCGTCGACCAGGGTCCCGATGGTCTCCGCGTTCCTGAAGCGCGCCAGATGATCGGCGGCCAGGCGGTCGCTGTCGTCGACGCAGGCGGCGAAGGCGATGACCCGGTCGCCGGCGGGAGGATAGGCGCGGGCCGCCCCTCCGGCCGGGGCCGCGGCCGGCTCGCCGGGGCGGCTCGTCCACATGCGGTAGGCCGGCCCCTCGGCCCCCGCGGCCTGGCCCCGGACCTGGCCGTCCGGCAGGGAGGCCAGCTCGCCCTTGAGCCCCCACGGCAGGTAATGGACGATCGTCACCCGGACATCCTCTGGAGGGATGATGCGGCCGATGACCGTCCGCTCGTCCCGGCGGGACCACTCCAGGGTCAAGGCCTGCCGCCTGGGCGAGGGCTTCATGAGGATCGGCGTGGCCCGGCCCATTTTGAACGGCAGCCCGAGGTCGAAGCGCATCCTGGCGTAAAGGCCGTCGGGCGAGTGGGCGCCGACCTCGGCGACGAGATAGTAGAGGTCCGCCCCCTCGGCCGCCTCCCCTTCCCTCTCGACCCGGAGCACGAAGGCGAAGGCGGCTTCCTTGGTCGGGGCGATGACGAGCCCCGGCCAGCCCGAGGCGTCCAGGGCCCCGATGAAGGTCGATTTCCAGGGATAAAAGACTTCGGCGGAGAGCACGGCAGTGAGCGCCGCAAGCAGGGCTATGAAGGCCAGGGTTCTCTTCGTCATGTCCGGAGGCCGGCAGGCCGCGGCCCATCGCCTACTCTATGGGAAACGGGGGGCCGAAATCAAGACAAAGAGGATGCTTTTCCTCCGGCTCTATGATAAATTGGGGAACGTGCTCGAGGAGGCGTGACCCATGGATTTCCGGCTCTATTTCCGTTCCCGCCAGAGCGAGATCGTCCAACAGCTAAAGCAGCTCGTGACCTTGGAGTCCCCGACCCAGGATAAGAAGGCGGTCGACGCCTGCGCGGCCTTCGTCGCCCGGGAATTCAGGAAGGTCGGCTGCAAGATCACGACCTACCCCCAGACGGACACCGGCGATCTCACCGTGGCCGAGTTCGCGCCCGGCCGTCTGCGGGAGGCCGACGACGAGATCCTGGTCCTAGCCCACCTCGACACGGTCTGGCCGGTCGGCAAGATCGTCCAGATGCCTTTCTATGTCCAGGGCAGCCGGATCTACGGTCCCGGCGTGCTGGACATGAAGGCCGGGGTGGCCATGCTCCTTTCGGCCCTGCGGGCCCTCCACGGCCTCAACATCAAGCCGCAGAAGAGGATCACGGTCTTCTTCAATGCCGCCGAGGAGACCGGCAGCGAGGCCTCGACCGAGCTCATCCGCAAGCTCGCCCGGCGGGCCTCGCTGGTGCTCTGCCTCGAGCCGGCCCTGCCCGGCGGGGCCCTGAAGCTCGAGCGCAAAGGCCAGGTCGTCGTCCGCCTGGACGTCCGCGGCCGGTCGGCCCACGGCGGCACGCCCGAGAAGGGCATCAATGCTATCGAGGAGCTGGCCGCCCAGATCGCCCGGTTCAAGCGCCTCCGCATCCGCGAGACGACGGTCAATATCGGCCTGGCGGGCGGCGGCGATAAGGCCAACGTGGTGGCCGAGCGGGCCTGGGCCGTGCTCGACGTCCGCTTCTGGAAGGCGGCGGACCGCGACCGGGTCCTGCGCCTCCTGCGGGAATCCCCGCCGGCGCTCCACGGGGCCAGGATGCGGGTCTCGGTCGAAAGCACGACGCCCCCGATGGAGAAGACCCGGGCCTCCGAAAAGCTCTTCCTCCGGGCCCAGGAGATCGCCGCCGGCCTCGGCCTGACCCTCAAGGGCGGCCGGACGGGCGGCGGGTCCGATGCCTCGTTCGCGGCCGGGCTGGGCGTTCCGACGCTCGACGGCCTGGGCCCGGACGGCGACGGCATCCACGCCGAGAACGAGCACCTCCTCCTGCCCTCGCTCGTCGAGCGGACCGCCCTGTTGACCGAACTGCTTAAAGCGTTATAATCCAAAAGAACGCTTTTTTCGAACGACTTTATAAAGGAGTTCAGCATGATCAAAAAGTACTATCTTCTCTCTCCCGGTCCCACCCCGGTCCCCGAGCGGGCCCTGGCGGCCGCGGCGGAGCCCATCTTCCACCACCGGACACCCGAGTTCTCGGCCCTCTTCATGGAGGTGACCGAAGGCATTAAGTATGTTTTCGGCACCAAGGAGGACGCCTATATCCTGACCTCCTCGGGCACGGGCGCCATGGAAACCGCCGTGATCAACCTGCTCAGCCCCGGCGACAAGGTCCTGACCGTCAACGGAGGCAAGTTCGGCGAGCGTTGGGGCAACATCTGCAAGGCCTACGGCATCGCCTACAAGGAGATCATCCTCGATCCGTGGGGCACCGACCTGCCCAAAGAGAAGCTGGAGGCCGAGCTCAAGGCCATGCCCGACTGCAAGGCCGTCTTCGCCACATTGTCCGAGACGTCGTCGGGCGCCATGTACGACATTCAGGGCTTCGGCGAGGTCGTGGCCAAGACTCCGGCCGTGCTCGTCGTCGACGGCATCTCAGGCGCGGGCGTTACGCCCTGCCCCATGGACGACTGGAAGGTCGACGTCTTCCTGTCGGGCTCCCAGAAGTCGTTCATGATCCCACCCGGCCTGGCCTTCATCGCCCTGAGCCAGAAGGCCTGGGCCCTGGCCGCCGAGTCCAAGCTGCCCAAGTTCTACTTCGACCTCAAGAAGGCCAAAAAGAACCTGGCCAACAAGACCACGCCCTGGACCCCCGCGGTCTCCCTGGTCGTCCAGCAGAAGCACGCCCTGGACATCATCAAGAACATGGGCCTCGAGGGCCTGTTCTCCCATCACCGCATCCTGGCCGACGCCACCCGGGCCGGGGTCAAGGCCCTGGGCCTGGATCTGCTGCCGCAGAAGCCGGGCAATGTCCTGACCTGCTGCAAGGTCCCGGCGGGCATCGATGGCGGCAAGCTGGTCAAGACCATGCAGGGCAAGTACATGGCCTACATCGCCGGCGGCCAGGAGCCCTACAAGGGCAAGATCTTCCGCATCGCCCATCTCGGCTACATGGGCGGCTTCGACATCATGACGGCCCTGTCGGCCCTGGAGATGACGCTCCTGGACCTCGGCTACAAGTTCGAGGCCGGCGCCGGCATCAAGGCCGCCCAGGCCGTCTTGAGGGAGAACTGGCAATGACCAAGAAGATCCTCATCGCCGACGGTATGGACAAGACGGCCCTCGAGGAGTTGAAGGCCGTTCCGAGCTTCGAGATCACCGTCAACAAGGGCATGAGCGAGGACGATCTCGTCGCCCTGGTGCCGGGCTACAGCGCCATCGTCGTCCGCAGCGCCTCCAAGATCACCCGCCCCGTCATCGAGGCGGGCAAAGACCTCAAGGTCCTGGTCCGGGCCGGCATCGGCCTGGACAACATCGACCGCGAGGCGGCCAAGGAGAAGGGCATCTTCGTGTCCAACACCCCGTCGGCCACGTCCATCACCGTGGCCGAGCACACTTTCGGGCTCATGCTCGGGGCCGTTCGCAACCACTGGAAAGCCATCCTGACAATGAAGGCCCACAAGTGGGAGAAGAAGGCCCTCGAGGGCACGGAGCTCTACGGCAAGACCCTGGGCATCATCGGCTTCGGACGCATCGGGGCCGAGGTGGCCAAGCGGGCCCTGGCCTTCGGCATGACCGTCGTCGCCTACGACGTCGTCCCGATCAAGACCGATCTTCCGGTCCGGCAGGTCCCGCTTAACGACCTCCTGGCCGTCGCCGACCTCGTCACCCTCCATGTCCCCAAGCAGCCCAAGCCGATCCTGGGCCCGGCCGAGTTCGCCGGGATGAAGACCGGGGTCATCATCGTCAACGTCGCCCGCGGCGGCGTCGTCGACGAGAAGGCCCTGCTCGAGGCCCTGAACAGCGGCAAGGTCCGGGCCGCGGCCCTGGACGTCTATGCCAAGG
Organism: Acidobacteriota bacterium; assembly: GCA_022711665.1. GTDB lineage: Bacteria > Acidobacteriota > Aminicenantia > Aminicenantales > Saccharicenantaceae > RBG-16-66-30. Next base: position 103,132 of record JAKLEN010000004.1, read on the forward strand.
AGCCGCCCGAGGACTTCGCGCTCATCGACCATCCCAACGTCATCCCCATCCCCCACCTCGGGGCGGCGGCGGCCGAGGGACAGCAGCGGGCCGGCCTGGAAGCCGTCCGCATCCTCAAAGAGAAGCTGGCCTGAGATCTTTCGAGGGATGACGGCCCTTCCCGGGGCCGTCATCCCTTTTTTTCTTTTTTCCGGCCTCAGGGATCCCCTCCCGGGTTCTCCTTTCTTTATCCCGTCGTTCTGCTAAAATAGGCACATGATCTACCTCGATCATAACGCCACGACCCCGATCGACCCGGCCGTCGCCGAGAAGATGGCCGGGTTCCTCCGGGAGCAATTCGGCAACCCGTCCTCCCTCTATCCCATCGGCCGGCGGGTCAAGGAGCTCATGAACGAGGCCCGGGAGCGCGTGGCCGCGGCCCTGGGCGCCGACCGCGGCGAGATCTATTTCACCGGCTCCGGGACCGAGGCCGACAACTTCGCCATCTTCGGCACTTTCGACGCGTCGCCCGACCGGAACGAATTCGTCACCTCGGCCATCGAGCATCCGGCCGTGATCGAGTCGGCCCGGGCGCTGGAGAGGCGCGGGATCAAGGTCACCTACCTGCCCGTCGACGAGTACGGCACCATCAGCCTCGACCACCTCCGCTCGGCCCTGACGCCCAGGACCGCCCTCGTCTCGATCATGCACGCCAACAACGAGATCGGCACCATACAACCCCTGGCCGAGATCGTCCGCATCGCCCGCGAGGCCGGCGTCCCGGTCCACACCGACGCCGTCCAGAGCTTCGGAAAGATCGACGTCGACGCCCACAAGCTCGGCGTCGACCTGCTGACCGTCTCGGCCCACAAGATCTACGGCCCCAAGGGCGTGGGCGCGCTCTACGTCCGGCGGGGCGAGGCGATCGCCCCGTTCGTCCACGGCGGGCACCAGGAGCGGGGCCTCAGGGCCGGGACGGAGAACACGGCCGGCATCATCGGGTTCGGCGAGGCCGTCCGGGTCATGGCGGACAAAGGCCGCAAGGAGCGGGCCCGCATCGAGAAGCTGGCCGAGGCCCTGAAGCGCGGCATCGAGGAGAAGATCCCCGGCGCCCGGTTCAACGGCCATCCCGAGCACCGGGTCAAGAGCACGCTCAATTTCGCCTTCCCCGGTCTCGAGGCCGAGGCCATCCTCCTGGCCCTGGCGACCAAGGAGATCTACGTCTCGACGGGCTCGGCCTGCAGCGAGGAATCCGAGGAGGTCTCCCACGTCCTCCGGGCCATCGGGCTGCGGCCCGAGATCGCCCGCTCCTGCATCCGCATGTCCCTGGGGCGCTCGAACTCCGAGGAGGACGTCGCCGTCGTGCTCCGGGAGCTGCCGGAAATCATCGCCAGGCTGCGGTCGATCACCAACTTCCACCCCGAGGGCTGAGGCCGCGCCTCAAGCCTATCGCCCGGCCGCCTGCCTCAGGTAGACATCCCGGACCGCGCGGAAGAAGGTCTGGGCCGGCCCGCGGCGCAGGTCCGGATAGGTCCAGTCGAGCGTCCGGACGCCCGTCCTCGTGAACAGGAACTCGAGGTGGGCGTAGATGCCCTGCGTCAGCGGGACGCGATGGGCGAAATCCTTGGCCGTGGCCATGACCAGGGCCGAGGCGGTGAGATAGCCGGGGTCGATGTTGACGGGCCGGCCGGCCGCGCCCGCCGCCCGGCGCATCTCCTCTTCGATCCCGATGGCCTGGACCTTCCGCTCCGGCAGCGACCCCGGCGCGACGAGGTCGGCGAAGCTCATGAACCGGCGGACGAGCCCCGGCCCCATCTCCGCTTCGTAATAGTCCGTCAGGTCGAACGGAAAGGCCGGGCTCTCGCCGTCGACCCTCCCCCACTCCGCCTCCAGCCGGCGGCGGACCTCTGCGTAGAGCGCTCCCTCGCCATCCCCGGAGATGACGCCGCAGATGAGCTTGACAGGCGCGAACTCTTTCGGCTTGGCCATTCCCGCGCCCCATTATAGCGCAAGTGGCCTCCGGCCCTCTTTTTCCGCGAATCTCGGCGGCTTACCGCCCGAGCCCCGGCTTCCCGTCCGGCCCGGCCTTCGAGGGGGCCGGGGACCCGATTGCGCGCCCGGGGCTCTTGTCTTATAATGGGCGCACTATGGAATGGGTATACATCGAAGACATCGCCGCCCATGACGGCCGGGAAGTCGAGATCCGCGGCTGGGTCTACAACAAGCGCTCCTCGGGCAAGGTCCGCTTCCTGCTCGTCCGCGACGGCACGGGCCTCCTCCAGGCCACGGCTTTCAGCGCCGAGAAGGACTCCCTTCTCTTTCAGCAATTCGACCGCCTGACGCAGGAATCCTCGCTCATCGTCCGGGGCACGGTCCGGGCCGACAAGCGCGCGCCCGGCGGCTTCGAGCTGGCCATGAGCGAGCTCGAGATCGTCCAGATCGCCGCGGAGTACCCGATCACGCTCAAGGAGCACAGCACGCCGTTCCTGATGGAGCACCGCCACCTCTGGCTGCGCTCCTCCCGCCAGCACGCCATCCTGCGCGTCCGGGCCGAGGTCATCAAGGCCATCCGCGATTTCTTCGACGGCCGCGGCTTCCGCCTGATGGACACGCCCATCCTGACGCCGAGCGCCTGCGAGGGCACGACGACCCTGTTCGAGACGGAATATTTCGACCAGAAGGCCTACCTGAGCCAGAGCGGCCAGCTCTACAACGAGGCCACGGCCATGGCCTTCGGCAAGGTCTATTGCTTCGGCCCGACCTTCCGGGCCGAGAAATCGAAGACCCGCCGCCATCTCATCGAGTTCTGGATGTGCGAGCCGGAGGTCGCCTTCGCCACCCTCCAGGACATCATGGTCCTGGGCGAGGACCTGATACTCTTCATCATGGAGCGGGTCCTGGCCAGGCGCCGGGCGGATCTGGAGACGCTCGAGCGCGACCCCAAGCCCCTCGAGGCGATCAAGAAGCCCTTCCCCCGCCTGACCTACGACGAGGCCGTCCCGATCCTGAGGGAGAAGGGGTCGGCCATCGAATGGGGCGGCGATTTCGGCGCGCCCGAGGAGACCATCATCTCCGAGCTCTACTCCTCGCCCGTCTGCGTCACGCACTTCCCCACGGCCATCAAGGCCTTTTACATGCAGCCCGCTCCGGAGAATCCCGACGTCGTGCTGGGCGTCGACTTCCTGGCTTCCGAGGGCTACGGCGAGGTCATCGGGGGCGGCCAGCGCATCCATGATCCGGTCCTGCTCGGGAAGCGGCTCGAGGAGCACAAGCTGCCCCGCGAGGCCTACGAGTGGTATCTCGACCTGCGCAAGTACGGCAGCGTCCCCCACGCCGGCTTCGGCATGGGCATCGAGCGGATGGTTTCCTGGATCTGCGGCATCAAGCACATCCGCGAGACCATCCCCTTCCCCCGGCTCCTCTACAGGATCTATCCTTGATCCGGCCGACGCGCGGCGCCCGGGGCGTCCGGCGCGCCGGGACGACGATTGCCCTCATCAGCCTCGGCTGCGCCAAGAACCTCGTCGACAGCGAGGTCATGCTCGGCGCGCTGAAGAAGGCCGGGTACCGGCCGGTGCCCCATCCCGACGAGGCGGATGTCGTCATCGTCAACACCTGCGGCTTCATCGGCCCGGCCCGGGCCGAGGCCGAGGAGACGCTGGCCGAGGTCCTGCGGCTGAAGCGCCTCGATCCGGCCAAGAGGATCATCGCCGCCGGCTGCTACGTGGAGCGCGACGAGGCCGGGCTGAGGGCCAAGTTCCCCGGCGTGGACGCCTGGACCGGCGTCCGGGCCTTCGGCGATATCGCCGCCATCGCGGCCGGCCGGCCGGCCAAGCCGGCCGCCGGCACGTTCCTCTATACCGACGCCTCCCCCCGGGTCGTCACCACCCCCGGCACCTGGGCCTATGTCAAGATCTCGGAGGGCTGCTCGCACCGCTGCGCCTTCTGCGCCATCCCCCTCATCAAGGGGCCCTACGTTTCCCGGAGCGCGGCCTCGGTCGTCCGCGAGGCCCGGGCCCTGGCCGGGCTCGGCGTCAGGGAGATCGACCTCATCTCGCACGATACGACCGGGTTCGGCCGCGACGGCGGCGTCCGGGACGGTCTGGCCGGCCTCCTCGGCCGGCTGGTCCGAGTCCGGGGCCTGGCCTGGATCCGTTTCCTCTACGGCTATCCCGAAGCCGTCGACCCGGCGCTGCTGGAGGTCATGGCCGATCCCAAGATCTGCCGCTATTTCGATATACCCTTCCAGCACGCCGACCGCCGCGTCCTCAGGGCCATGGGCCGGGGGATGGACGGCGCCCGGGCTCTCGACCTCATCGAGCGCATCCGCACCCGCCTGCCGGGCGCGGCCATCCGGACTTCCATCATCGTCGGCTTCCCGGGCGAGGGCCGGAGGGAATTCGCCGCCCTGCGGCGCTTCGTCGAGCGGGCCCGCTTCGACCATCTCGGCGTCTTCACCTATTCGGCCGAGGAAGGGACGCCCGCGGGCCGCCGGCCCGAGACCGTCGGCCCCGAGGAAAAAGAGGAGCGCCGGGGCGAGATCATGGCCCTGCAGGCCGGGATCTCCCGGACCCGCAACGAGGCCCGCGTCGGACAGGTGATCGACGTCCTGGTCGAGGGGCCGGTCCCGGACTCCCCGGGGCTGTGGACGGGTCGCGGCCGCTTCCAGGCGCCCGAGGTCGACGGTGTCGTCCGCGTCCGCCTGCCGGAGGGCTGGTCCGAGCCGCCCGCGCCCATCGTCCCGGTCGAGATCGTCTCCGCCGGGACCTACGATCTCGAGGGGAGGCTCGTTCGATGAAGGCCATCGACCGGGTCCTGGCGACTTTCTTCGGCCTGGGCCTCGTCCCCCTCGCCCCGGGCACCGTGGCCAGCGCCGCCGCCGCGGCCCTCTACCTGCTCTTCCTCCACGACCTGGCCTGGCCGCTCTATGTCCTGCTGGTCGCTGCCCTTTTCCTGTCCGGGACCGCGGCCTCGGCCCGCTACGCCCTGGCCCTCGGCCGTCCGGACCCCGGACGCGTCGTCATCGACGAGGTCTGCGGCCAGCTCATCGCCCTGGCCTTCCTGCCGGCGGGCTGGACCGCCGCAGCGGTCTCGTTCGCCTTCTTCCGCATCTTCGATATCGCCAAGCCCTGGCCCATCCGCCGGCTGGAGAAGCTCCCGGGCGGCTGGGGCATCATGGCCGACGACGTCGGCGCCGGACTCGTCGCGGCGGTCCTCTCGCGGCTGGTCCTGCTCGTCGTTTGAGGCCCGGAGGTCGTTCCATGAGGATCGAGATCGTCGCCGTCGGCTCGGAGCTCGTGACGCCGGATTTTATGGACACCAATTCGCTGCGCCTGACGGCCGGGCTGAACGACATCGGCCTGGGAGTGGCTTTCAAGACCGTCGTCGGCGACAAAGACCGCGATCTGGCGTCCGCCCTGCGCACGGCCCTGGCCCGGGCGGACCTGGTCCTGTGCATGGGCGGCCTCGGCCCGACCGAGGACGACCGGACCCGCGAGACCCTGGCCCGGGTGCTGCGGCGCAGGCTCGTTTTCCGGGCCTCGATCCGCGAGAAGATCCGGGAGAGGTTCCGCCGCCGGGGCTGGCCCATGGCCGCCTCGAACCTCAAGCAATGCTACGTTATCGCCGGCGCCGAGGTCCTGGACAATCCCAACGGCACGGCCCCGGGCCAGTGGGTCGAGACCCGGCACAACAGGATCGCCCTCCTGCCCGGACCGCCCCACGAGATCCTGCCGATGTTCGAGAAGGACGTCCTGCCCCGTCTGAAGGGACTGGGGCGCGGCCTCTCGGCGCGGCGGGTCATCCGGCTGACGGGCCTGGGCGAATCGGCCATGGAGATGCGTCTGAAGCCGGTTTACGCCCGGACGCCGTCCGGGGTGACCGTGACCACGCTGGCCGTGCCCGGCGACCTCTCCATCCGCCTGACGTACACGGGAGCCGGGCCGGCGGCCGCGGCCGAAGCGCGGCTGGACGAGCTCGAGGCGGCCGTTGAGCGGGCGGTCGGTCCGTGGATCTACTCCCGGGACGGACGGGGTCTCGAGGAGGTCGTCGGCGGACTCCTTCGGGAGCGCGGCCTGACCATCGCCTGCGCCGAATCCTGCACCGGCGGCCTCATCGGGCACCGGCTGACCGAGGTCCCCGGCAGCTCGGATTATTTTCTCGAGTCCGCGGTGACCTACTCCAACCGGGCCAAGACGAAGAGGCTGGGCGTGCCGGCCGCCCTCATCGAGCGTTGCGGCGCGGTCAGCGCTCCCGTGGCCCGGGCCATGGCCCTCGGCATCCGCCGGACCTCGGGCGCCGATATCGGCCTGGCCGTCACCGGCGTGGCCGGACCGGGCGGCGGCACGGCCCGCAAGCCCGTCGGCCTGGTCTACATCGCCGTGGCCGGCGGCCGCGGCGCGGCGGTCGAGCGCTGCAGCTTCGCCGGCGGCCGCTCGTATGTCAAGTTCCAGTCCTCTCAAAAGGCGCTTGACCTGGTAAGAAAAAGCCTTCGCCCGCGGCCGGCAAAGGCCCTATAATAAGGTTCCGAGGAGAGCGTGAGAGCGTTCATCGCCGTCGACCTGGATGCGGAGATCAAGGAGCGTCTCCAGGCCCTCGTCCGGGATCTCAGGGCGACCCGGGCCGATGTCCGCTGGGTCGAGGCCGGCGGGATGCACCTGACGGTCAAATTCCTGGGCCAGATCGACGACGGCCGGGTCGGCCGGATCGGCGAGGTCCTGGCCTCGGTCGCCTCCCGGCACCGACCCTTCCCGCTCCGGCTCGAGGGCACGGGGGCGTTCCCGAACGAGAGGGGCCCGCGGGTGCTCTGGGTCGGCTGCGCGGCCGACCCCGGCCTGGCCGCCCTCCAGTCGGAGATCGACGAGGCCCTGGAAGCGGAGGGCTTCGAGCGCGAGGCCCGGGCCTTCAAGCCGCACCTGACGCTCGGCCGGGTCAAGGGTCCGGGCCGGATCGACAAGGCCATGGCCGAGCTGGCCCGGCACAAGGACGATGATTTCGGCGCCATGACCGTCGCCAAGGTCGCCCTTTTCGAGAGCCTGCTCCGGCCGCAGGGCGCCGAGTACCGCGTCGTCGCCGAGGCGGTGCTGACGTGAAGATACTGGTCGCCCTCGCCTCCTATCTCCTCGGCTCCATTCCGACCGGCTACCTGGTCGTCCGCCTGATCGGGCGAAGGGATGTGCGGGAATTCGGCAGCGGCAACACCGGGGCGACCAACGTCATGCGGCTCAAGGGCTGGACGGCGGCCCTGCCGGTGGCCCTGGTCGACGTCGCTAAGGGCTTCCTGCCGGTCGCCCTGGCCGGGACCTGGTTCGCCGACCCCGTCTTCTCCGCGGCCTGCGGCTTTCTGGCCGTCGTCGGCCACTGCTTCCCGTTCTCCATCGGCTTCCGGGGCGGCAAGGGCGTGGCCACTTCGCTCGGGGCCTTCGCGGCCATCGCCTGGGGGCCATGCCTCGGCAGCCTGGGCCTTTTCCTGCTGATCGTCGGGCTGACCCGCTACGTTTCGCTCGGGTCCATCGCGGCCTCCCTGGCCTTCCCCGTGATCATCTTCGCCTCCGGCGGCTCCCGGCCCGTGGCCGCCGTGGCCCTGGCCATCGCCCTCCTCGTGGTCGCCCGCCACCGGGGGAACATCAGGCGCGTCATCGCGGGCACCGAACGAAAACTGGGAGAGAAAGAGAAATGAACACGTCAGTCCTGGGCGGCGGCAGCTGGGGTTCGGCCTTTGCCCGATATCTCGGCACGATCGGCCTGCCCGTCACACTCTGGATCCGCGAGCCGGAGATCCTCAGCGAGGCCCTGGAAACCCGGGAGAACAAGGCTTTCCTGCCGGGTTTCAGGTTCCCGGAGACGGTCGCCTTCACCGACGACCTCCGGGCCGCGGCCACGGCCGGCGACGTCGTCTTCATCGCCGTCCCGTCGCAATTCTGCCGGGGCGTCTATGCGCGCATCGCCCCGCTCCTGCGGCGGGACCAGGTCGTGGTCAGCCTGACCAAGGGCTTCGACAAGACGACCCTGATGCGGATGAGCCAGGTCATGGAGGAGGTCTTCCGCTCCTCGGCCCGGCCCCGCCTGGCCGTCCTGTCCGGACCTAGCTTCGCCAAGGAGGTCGCCGCCGGCCATCCCACGGCCCTGGTGATCGCTTCGCGCGACGGCAGCGCGGCCCGCGAGGTCCAACACCTCATTTCGAGCGTCAGCCTGCGGGCCTATACCTCGACCGACGTGACCGGCGTCGAGGTGGCCGGGGCCCTGAAGAACGTCGTGGCCATCGCCGCCGGCATCGCCGACTCGATGAAGTTCGGCCTGAACACCCGGGCGGCGCTGATCAGCCGGGGCCTCGCCGAGATCACCAACCTGGGGCTGGCCCTGGGCGCCCGGCGGGAGACCTTCTCCGGTCTGGCCGGGATCGGCGACCTGGTCCTGACCTGCACCGGCGAGCTGAGCCGCAATCATCGCGTCGGCCACGAGCTCGGCCGGGGCCGGTCCCTGCGCGAGATCCTGGCCGGTATGCGTATGGTGGCCGAGGGCGTCCACACCACCGTGGCCGCCCGCCGCATCTCCCGGGCCCTCGGCGTGGAGATGCCCATATCCGAGGAGATCTACCAGGTGCTCTACCGCGGCAAAGCGCCCAAGAAAGCCCTGGACGAATTGATGTGCCGGACGCTCAAGGCGGAATGACCGCCGCGACCCCGGGTCGAGGAGGAAACGGATGCGAGTCAAAGCCATCGCCCTCGTGATGCTCTGCGCCGGCCTGGCCTTCTGCGCCTCGTCGCAGACCAAGGTGCAGCGGGCCCGGGAGAGGGACCCCAAGTACCAGTACAACCTCGGCCTGTTCTATCTCAACCAGAGCGATACCGACAACGCCGTCAAGTACTTCATCAAGTCCCTGACGCTCGATACCCGCTACTACCCGGCCTGGAACGCCCTCGGCCTGGCCCACTCCATGCGCGGGCGCCTGGACGAATCGGCCAAGGCCTACCAGAAATGCCTGGAGATAAATCCCCGCTTCACGGAGGCCCACAACAACCTGGGCACGGTCTACCAGGGGATGAACCAGCTCGACAAGGCCGAAGAGGAATTCCGCAAGGCCCTGGCCGATCTGACCTACCAGAACCGTGAACTTCCCTACTGCAACCTGGCCCGGCTCTACGTCATCCAGGACCGGCTCGACGAGGCCCTGGAAAACGCCGACAAGGCCCTCCAGATCAGGCCCCGCCTGGCCATGGCCCACAATATCAAGGGACAAATCCTGGAGAAGAAGAACGACCTCGACGGGGCCGTGGTTTCTTACGAGGCGGCCGTCAAGATCGTGCCCGACGACCTGCTGTTCAATTACAACCTGGGCGCGGCCTGCTTCAGGAACGGAGAATACGCCCGTTCCCGGGAGGTCTTCCTCAAGATCCGGGGCAAGATCACGGACGCGGATATGAAGGAGACGATCGCCCGCTACCTGAGGCTGATCGGCGAACAGAAATAGGGCCCCTTCCTCCGCGGCCCCGGCCGCGTCAGGTGCCTTCCCGCCAGTCGTCGAGGTATTTCTTCTGCACGGCCGTCAGCGTGTCCACGGCCGCCCCCATCGAGGCGAGCTTCAGGGCCGCGATCTCGCGGTCTATCTCGGCCGGAACCGGGAAGACCGATTTGGGCAGGTCCCGGGCCTGGCCGAGCAGCCAGCGCACGCTCAGGGCCTGGTTGGCGAAGCTCATGTCCATGACCATGGCCGGGTGACCCTCGGCCGCGGCCAGGTTGATGAGGCGGCCCTCGCCGAGCAGGTGGATGCGCCGCCCGTCGGCCAGCGTGTACTCGTCGACATAATCCCGCACCCGCCGCTTGGCCCGGGCCAGCGACTCCAGGGCCGGGATGTCGATCTCGACGTTGAAATGGCCGGCGTTGGCCACGATGGCCCCGTCCTTCATCCTCCGGAAGTGCTCCCGGCGGATGACCGATTTGTTGCCGGTGACCGTCAGGAAAATGTCCCCGAGCGGGGCCGCGGCGGCCATGGGCATGACCTCGTACCCGTCCATGACGGCCTCCAGGGCGCGGAGGGGATTGATCTCGGTGACGATGACATGGGCCCCGGCGCCCTTGGCCCGGAGGGCCACGCCCTTGCCGCACATGCCGTAGCCGGCCACGACGAAGCGCTGTCCGGCCAGCAGAACGTTCGTGGCCCGCAGGATGCCGTCGAGGGTGCTCTGGCCCGTGCCGTAGCGGTTGTCGAACAGATGCTTGGTCTGGGCGTCGTTGACGGCGATGATCGGATAGCGCAGGACGCCGTTCTTGGCCATGCTCTTCAACCGGATGACGCCGGTCGTCGTTTCCTCGGTGCCGGCCAGGATGCCGGGCAGGAGGTCCTGCCGCTTGGAGTGCGTCACCGAGACCAGGTCGGCGCCGTCGTCCATGGTCACGGCCGGGCCGTGATCGAGGGCCTGGAGGATGTGGCCGTAATAGGTCTTGGGATTCTCGCCCTTGAGGGCAAAGACCGGGATTTTGTGGTGCTTGACCAGGGTCGCCGTGATGTCGTCCTGGGTGCTCAGCGGGTTGGAGGCGCAGAGCCGGACGTCGGCGCCGCCGAGCTTGAGGGCCTCCATCAGGTTGGCCGTCTCGGAGGTGACGTGGAGACAGGCCGCGATGCGGACCCCGGCCAGCGGCCGGTCCCGGGCGAAGGCCTTCTTGATCTTCTCGAGGACCGGCATGGACCGGGCGGCCCACTCCATCCTCAACTTGCCCTTTCCGGCCAAGCTCGGATCCTTGATGTCGAAATCCATGACGAGACTCCCTTCGAGCCGTCTCCCGGCCTCTGATTTCCGGCTCAAAATAGCACATTCCAGAGGGGTTTTCAACGACCGGCCTTTATGATATGGTTGATTTTTGACGATTCCCAAGGCTTCATGATCGAGATGAATAGAAAGGCCCGGATCCTCGTCCTGGCCGCCCTGATCGCGCTCCCCCGGCCGGCCGCGGCGGACGCCCAGGCGGCCGACGCGGTGACGTCTTTTCCCTTCGCCTTCCAGGACTACCGGCTGCGCAACGGCCTGCGCGTCGTCCTGGCCGAGGACGCCCGTCTGCCCCTGGTGACCGTGGCCGTCGGCTATGCGGCCGGCTCGCTGCGCGAGAAGCAGGGCCAGGAGGGCCTGGCCTATCTGCTGGAGAACCTGATGTTCCAGGGCTCCGAGAACGTCCCGCCTCTCCAGCACATCACCTTCGTCCAGAAGGTCGGCGGCGAGCTCAACGCCGTGACCACGCCGGACAAGGCCCTCTTCTACGAGACACTGCCCTCGAACCAGCTGCCCCTGGCCCTCTGGCTCGAATCGGACCGGATGAAGTCCCTGGTCATCACGCCGGCGGCCATCGAGCGGACCCGCCAGGACATCATCGACGAGAACCGGGCCCGGAGCGCGGCCGATCTCTATTACGCGACGTTCGCCCAGCTCGACATGCTGCTCTTCCCCGATCCGGTCTATGGCCACCCGCTGGTCGGCGAGGGCCTGGCCGCCCTGACCGAGACGGACGTTCAGGAGTTCCACCGGACCTTCTACGTCCCGAACAACGCCGTGCTCTGCATCGTCGGCAACATCGAGGCCGCCCGGACGCGCGAGCTTGTGGCCCGCTACTTCGAGACCATTCCGCCGGGGCCCGAGATCCCGCCTCTGCCCCTGGCGTCGTTCCGCCGCGAGAACGACGCGGTCGTGCGCTTCGCCCGCATCCCCGACGGGAACAGCGGGTTCCACATGGGCTTCCGCTTCGCGCCCCTGCAGCCCGGCGACTCGGAGTGCCTGCGCCTCCTCGAATACGTCCTGCTCGAAGGCGAGACCTCGCGCCTGCGGAACCGGCTGCTGCGGCGTGACCTGACCGCCCGCTATCTGACCGGCGGCCTGGACGAGCGCCCGGGCGTGGCGGCCCTGAAGCTCTTCGCCTTCTGCACCAACGCCATCCTGGTCGCCCGCGCCGAGAAGGCCATCCTGGCCGAGATCGACCGGCTCAAGACGAATGCCGCCTCGGCGGAGGAGCTGGCCAAGGCCCGGCGAAGGTTCAAGAAGGACTACTATGACCGCCTCTCGACCAGCATGGGCAAGGCCCGCTTCCTGGTCGACGCCGTCATCGCCGGCAGGGACCAGGAGGCCATCCGGCGGGACCTGGACCGGGTCCTGTCCGTCAGCCCGCAGAACCTGTCCAGCTTCGCCGCCAAGTACTTCGTCCCCCAGAACAGGGTGGTCCTGGAGTTCGGCCCGAAATGAGAACGCCGCGGGCTTCCCTTCGCTCCCCCGGTCCGGCGGCCGCCGTGCTCGCCGCCGCGGCCGCCTTCTGGCTCGCGGGAGCGTCCCCGGCAGTGGCCCAGGAACGCTTCCGGCGGACGCCTCCCCTGCCCGACGCCCAGCGCCTGGAGCTGCGGCTGCCCGAGGTCGAGACCTTCGTCCTGGCCAACGGCCTGACCGTGGCCGTCGCCCGCCGGCCCGAGTCCCGCCTGGTCACCCTCCAGCTGGTCATCCGGGCCGGCGTCGTCGACTCGCCGGCCGACCGGCCCGGCCTGGCGGATGTGACGGCCCGCCTGATCGGCAAGGGCACGAAGATGCTCTCGTCCGACTATATCGAGAACATGATCGAATCCATCGGGGGCGAGTTCACGGCGGCCGTGTTCATGGAGTACACCGTACTGACCCTGACCGTGGTGGACGAGAACCTCGACCGAGCCCTCTACATCCTGCGCCTGATCACCCTCGAGGCCGCTTTCGGCGAGCGGGAGCTGGGCGGGGTCCGCCGGTCGCTGTACTGGGAGCTGCGGGGCCGGAAGAAGGACCCCGAGGTCCTGGGCTGGGGGCAGCTCCTGGCCGTCCTGTTCGAGAACCATCCCTATCACGCGGCGGCCTACGGCGAAGAAGCGATCAAGCTCATCGGCGCCCGCGACGTCGAGACCTTCTACAACCGCTTCTACCGGCCCGCCAACGCCGCCGTCATCATCTCCGGCCCGGTCGACGCCGCGACCATGGCCCAGAGGATCGGCAACCACTTCGGGGCCTGGTCAGGCCCGGCCGCGGCCTGGGCGCCGCCGGCCGCGCCGCCCCAGAACGTACGGGACAGGCTCTGCTATGTCGAGGCCGCCGAGGCCGAGGCGGCGACGGTTTTCGCCGGCAATATCGTCATGGGCTCGTCCGATCCGGACTTTTACCCGGTCCTGGTCCTCAAGCAGATCCTGGGCGGGACGACGATGAGCCGCCTCTTCCAGAACCTTCGCGAGGACAAGAAATACGCCACCTACGCCTTCAGCGAGATGGAGGTCTTTTCGTCCTGCGGGGTCTACTGGGCCCGGGCCCGGGTCCGCCCCGAATCCCTCGGCCCCGCCATCCGGGAGATCGTCGGGGAGATCGCCGCCCTGGCCACCGGCCCGGCCGTGCCTTCGGAGATCGAGGAGGCCAAGTCCTACCTCGTCGGCAGCCTGCCCCTGCGCTTCGAATCGCCCGGCGGCTTCGCCGACTGGCTGGCCCGCTACGTCGCCCTCGGCCTCGGGCCGGGCCAATGGGACCGCGGCCCGGAGGAGATCAAGCGAGTGGACGCCGAGCGCGTCCGGGTGGCCGCGCGCCGCTACCTCGCGGCCAAGCCCGTCGTGGTCGTCGTCGGCCGGCCGGATTGGATCGCCCCCCTGCTCGACGGCTTCGAGGCCGTCGAGGTCTACGACGCCTCGGGCCAGATCAAGCACACGCTGCGCAAAGGAGACGGAGGATGAAGCTCGTCGAATGCGTCCCCAATTTCAGCGAAGGCCGGGACCCGGAGAAGATCCGGGCCATCACCCGGGAGATCGAGGCCGTGCCCGGCGCGAAGCTGCTCGACGTCGACCCCGGCGCCTCCACCAACCGGACCGTCGTCACCTTCATCGGCCCGCCCGAAGCCGTCGCCGAGGCCGCCTTCCGGGCCATCGCCAGGGCCGCGGAAGTCATCGACATGCGGAGCCACACGGGGGCCCATCCCCGGCTGGGCGCCACCGACGTCTGCCCCTTCGTGCCGGTTTCGGGCGTAACCATGGAGGATTGCGCCGACCTGGCCGGCCAGGTCGGCCGCCGGGTGGCCGACGAGCTGGGAATTCCCGTCTATCTCTACGAAGCCGCCGCCCGCAAGCCCGAGCGTCGGAACCTGGCCACCGTCCGGGCCGGCGAGTACGAGGGCCTGGCGGAAAAGCTCAAGGACCCGCGCTGGGCGCCCGACTTCGGCCCGGCCGTCTTCAACGCCAGGTCCGGTGCGACCATCATCGGCGCCCGGGAGTTCCTCATCGCCTACAATTTCAACCTCAACACCCGGGACCGCAAGCTGGCCCACGAGATCGCCCTGAGCCTCCGGGAAAGCGGCCGGGCCAAGCGCGACAAGGACGGCAACATCCTCAAGGACTCCAAGGGCAACACGGTCAAAGTGCCGGGCAAGTTCAAGGAGGTCAAATCGGTCGGCTGGTACGTCGAGGATTACGGCGTGGCCCAGATCTCGGTCAACTTCACCAACTACAGGATGACGCCCATCCACGTCGTCTTCGACGAGGCCTCGCGCCTGGCCGCCAAGCTGGGCCTGCGCCTGACGGGCAGCGAGCTGGTCGGGCTCATCCCCAAGGAGGCTCTGCTCATGGCCGGCCGCTACTACCTCGAAAAGCAGGGCAAGAACCCGGGCGTGCCTGAGACCGAGCTCATCCGCATGGCCGTCCGGTCGCTCGGCCTGAGCGACGTCGTACCCTTCGAGCCCGAAAAGAAGATCATCGAGTACCAGGTCCGCGAGCCCGGGCCGGCCCTGGTCGACCTGACCCTGCGCGGCTTCGCCGACGAGCTGTCGATGGATTCGCCGGCGCCGGGCGGCGGGAGCGTCGCGGCCCTGTGCGGCGCCCTGGCGGCGGGCCTGGCGGCCATGGTGGCCAACCTGACCGTCGGCAAGAAAGGCTACGAGGCCGTCCGGGGCGAGATGATCGACACGGCCGTCCGGGCCCAGGCCCTCAAGGACGAGCTCCTCGAAGCCGTCGACCTCGACACCAAGGCCTTCAACAAGGTCATGGAGGCCTTCCGCCTGCCCAAGACGACCCCCGAGCAGGCCGAGGAGAAGGGCCGGGCCGTCGAAGCGGCCAACAAGGAAGCGACGCTGGTGCCGCTCGGCGTCCTGGAAAAGGCCGTGGCCGCGGTCCGGCTGGCCCGCCGGGCGGCCGGCGGCGGGAACCGGAACTCGATCAGCGACGCCGGAGTCGCCGGGCTGGCCGCCCAGGCCGCGGGCGACGGGGCTTACTACAACGTCCTGATCAACCTCCAGGGGATCGGGGACGCCGGGTTCGCCGGGCGGACCCGGCGCCGGGCCGCCGGTTTAAAGAAGGCCCTCGACAAGGAAGGGAAGGCCGTCCGGGAGATCGTGGCCAGGGCCCTGGCCGGTCCCAAGGCGGGTTGAGGCCGGGGCCGGCTCAAGCGCCGGCCTGCGGCCCGCTCCTCCCCTTCTTCAAAAGGAAGAGAAGGACGAAGGCCAGGAAGCAGAGCGCGACGATGGCCGCCGAGGCCGGGATGTTGAGGGCCAGCGAGGCCGCCAGCCCGCCGGCCACCGCGACAACGGCCACCAGCGCCGAGGCCGCGATGGCCGTGCGGAAGCTGGCCGCGGCCTGAAGGCCGGCCGCGGCCGGGATGACGACCAGGGCGGCCACGAGCAGGATTCCAGCGACCTTCATTCCCAGGACCACCGTCACGGCCGTCAGCACCATCAGGAGGGCATCCAGGCGCCCGACCTTGATGCCGGCTGCCCGGGCCGATTCGCGGTCGAAGGTCATGAACAGGAGTTTGCCGTAGTTCAGCCGGACCGCGCCCAGGACCGCCGCGGCCAGGCCGACGGAAAGCCAGACCTCGAGCGGCTCGATGGCCAGGACGTCCCCGAAGAGATAGGACATCAGCTCGACGTTGAAGCCGCGGGCCAGCGAGGCCAGCAGGATGCCGACGGCCAGGCCGAGGCTGCTGAAGATGCCGATGGCCGTATCGCCGTGGAGACCGGCGCGGTCCTTGAGCTTGACCATGGCCAGCGCCGCCGCGACCGAGACGGCCAGGGCGGCCGCCAGGGGCAGGACGTTCAGGAACAGGCCCAGGGCCACGCCGGCGAAGGCGATGTGCGACAGACCGTGGCCGATCATGGCGTCCTTGCGCAGAACGAGGAAGACGCCCAGGACGGCGCAGGCGACGGCGACGAAGACGCCGGCCAGGAAGGCCCGCTGGAGGAAGCCGTAGGCGAAAAGGGCGTGCATGGGCGTCTCAGTGCTCGTGCGAGACGAGATGGTTGCCGTGCCCGATCATCTCGCGGAAGGCGTCCGAGCGGCAGAAGCCCTCGTGGTCGCCGTGGTAGACCAGGCGCTGGTTGACGCAGGCCACCCGGTTGACGTGCCGGTTGACGACGCCGATGTCGTGGGTGACGAGGACGATGGTCAGGTTCCGGCTCCGGTTCAGGCGGCCGAGGAGATCGTAGAAGGCGGTCTGGGTCTCGGCGTCGACGCCCGTCGTCGGCTCGTCGAGGAAGAGGATGCGCGGCCGGGTCACCAGGGCCCGGGCGATGAAGACCCGCTGCTGCTGCCCGCCCGAGAGGCGGCCGATGGCGGCCTTGGCGAACTCGGCCAGGCCGACGATCTCGAGGGCTTCCCGGACGCGCTGGCGCGCCTCGCGGCCGGGCAGCCGGGCCCGCCGGCCGCCGGCCAGGAGGGCCATGCCCACGACCTCGGCGACTGAGGCCGGGAAGTAAGCGTCGATGTGCGTCGCCTTCTGCGGGACATAGCCGATCTTGTCCCGCGCGGCGAACTGGGCCGGAGCGCACCCGAAGATCTCGACCCGGCCGGCCGTGGGCCGGAGCAGGCCGAGGATGATCTTGACCAGAGTGGTCTTGCCCGAGCCGTTGGGGCCGATGATGGCCAGGAAATCGCCCTCCTCGATGGCCAGGTCGACGTCGACGAGGACGGGGGCGCCGTCGTAGGAAAAGGACACGTTCCGGAGCGCGACCAGGCTCATGGCCTTACCGGCACCCCAGCCCGTCCTCGAGCGCGGCCAGGTCCTGGCGCATGAGATCGAAAAAGCCGACGCCGCGGTCCTGCTGGTCGCGGGTCAGGCTGTGGCCGGCGTGCAGGACCAGGACGCGGCCGCCGATCTCGCGGGCCAGGGCCTGCGACAGGTCGGGCGGAACGGAATTCTCGAAGAAGACGGTCCGGACGCCCCTGGCCCGGCAGAAGTCGATGGCCCTCATCAGGTCCCGGGGCTTCGGCTGGGCGTCGGGGCTGAGGCCGTAGAGGGCGGTCTGGACCAGGCCGTAGCGGCGGGCCAGGTAGCCGAAGGCGCTGTGCCCGGCCAGGACCAGGTCCCGGCCCCGGCAGGCGGCCAGCCCGTCGCGGAAATCCGCGTCGAGCCGCCGCAGGCGGTCGGCCAGCCGCCCGGCGTTGGCGGTGAACTCGGCCTCGCCGGCCGGATCGATCCGGGCGAGCTCCGCGGCGATCCTGGCGACGATGCGGATGTCGAGGTCGAAGTCGAGCCAGACATGGGGATCGAAGCCGCCGTGGCCGGGGCCCCGGTCCGTCTCGGCCGGTTCCTCTTCCTGCTCCTCTCCCCCGGCGACGGCCAGCCCGGCGGCCGCTTCCAGGGTCCGGACCCGGTCTTTGGGAAAGGCCTTGAGCAGGTCGGGCAGCCAGGGCTCGAGCCCGGCGCCGATAAAGATCAGGAGGTCGCACTCCGCCAGGCGGGCGATGTCTCCGGGCCGGGGCTGCCAGGTGTGGACCCCGGCCCCGGGCGGCAGCAGGAGCGAGGCCTGGCCCCGGGCGCCGGCCACCTCGGCGGCGAACTGCTGCAGCGGGAAGACGGTCGTCAGGATGCGCATCCTGTCCGGCGCCGCCTCCGCGACGACGGCCGGCGCCAGCCCCAGAAAAGCGGCTAAAATGATCTTCGCGGCGGCTCTCATCGCCCCTGATTATACCCTCCGGGACGGCTTGAATCCACCGGATATTTATGGCATCATGCGCTTTCGGGAAATCCTTTCCGCAAGGAGAACGTCATTATGGCTCCATCCCTCGAAGAACTCGATCCTCGGCTTCTGTGGAAGCATTTCGCCAAGATCCTGACCATCCCCCATTGCTCGGGCCATGAAAAACCCCTGGGCGATTATGTCCTGTCCGTGGCCGCTTCGCTCGGCCTCCCCGCCAAGCGGGACAAGGTCGGCAACGTGCTGGTCAGCAAACCCGCGACGCCCGGCCGCGAAGGCGCCGTCGGGGTCGTCCTCCAGGGGCACCTGGACATGGTCTGCGAGAAAAACTCCGGCACCGCCCATGATTTCGGCAAGGATCCCATCGTGCCCGAGATCAAGGGCGAGTGGGTTTACGCCCGGGGCACGACCCTCGGGGCCGACAACGGCATCGGGCTGGCCGCGGCCCTGGCCGTCCTCGAGGACAAGGCCCTGGTTCACGGCCCGTTGGAAGCCCTCTTCACGGTCGACGAGGAGACGGGGCTGACCGGGGCCAACAAGATCCAGAAGGGCTTCATCGCCGGGCGCATGCTCCTCAACCTCGACAGCGAGGACGAGGGCACCTTCACCATCGGCTGCGCCGGCGGCGCCGATTCGACCCTCGTCCTGCCCCTGGCCCGCAAGAAAACGGCTTCGAAGAACCTCTACACCCTTCACGTTCACGGTTTCCGGGGCGGCCATTCCGGCCTGGACATCAACCAGGGCCGCGGCAACGCCGTCAAGCTCCTGGCCCGCCTGCTCGCCCAGGGCCAGGCGGCGGCCAAGTTCGAGCTGGTGAGCCTGGCCGGCGGCAGCAAGCACAACGCCATCCCCCGCGAGGCGGTGGCCGTCCTGGCCTGCCCGCCCGTCCAAGTCCGGACCATGACCGCGGCCTTCAAAAAGGCCTTCGACAAGATCAAGACCGAGTACAAGGCTGTCGAGCCGGGAGCGGCCTACACCCTGACCGAAACGGCCGGCAAGGACTTCGCCCTGACCCAGGACTGCCAGCGCATTCTGATCGATTTTCTTTTGGCCCTGCCGCACGGCGTCATCGCCATGCATCCCGAGATCCCGGGGCTGACGGAGACGTCGACCAACCTGGCCATCGTCAAGACCGGCAAGGCGGCCTTTGAGGTCCTTTGCAGCACCCGCAGCTCGGTCGCCTCGGCCCTCGAGGCGACGCGCGGCGTCATCCAGTCCGTCTGCGCCCTGGCCGGAGCCAAGGCCGACTTCCACGGCGGCTACCCCGGCTGGATGCCCAATCTCGACTCCGAGCTCCTCAAGAAGCTGAAGGAGCTCTATGCCCGGACGTTCGGCAAGGAAGCCGAGGTCGTGGCCGTCCACGCCGGGCTCGAGTGCGGCATCATCGGCGAAAAGTTCCCGGGCATGGACATGATCTCGTTCGGGCCGACCCTGAAGAACCCGCATTCGCCCGAGGAGCACGTCCACATCGGCTCGGTCGAGAAGTTCTACAAGTTCCTGACGGCGGCCGTCGACGGGCTGTCGTCCTGATAAGACCGGGGCGGTCCCGGCCGCCAAGACCGGGGCCTCCCCCGTTTCGGACGCAGGGCATGAACAGACGCACTTTCCTGGCCGTCGCGGCTGCCGCGGGCGCGCTCGCGTCCCGGGCCTTCGCCGGCCTCTCGAGGAGTATCAAAATGAAAAAGCAGGTCCAGACGGACCAGGCGCCCAAGGCCATCGGCCCCTATTCGCAGGGCATTATCGCCAACGGCTTCGTCTTCTGCTCGGGCCAGATCCCCATCGATCCGGCCACGAACGAGCTCAACACCGGAACGATCGAGGAGCAGACCCGCCAGGTCATCAAGAACCTCGCGGCCGTGCTCGCGGCGGCCGGCTCGTCCCTCGACGACGTCGTCAAGACGACCGTCCTTCTCCAGGACATGAGCGATTTCGGCAAGATGAACGCCGTTTACGGCGAATTCTTCAAGGCCCCCAGCCCGGCCCGGGCCGCCTTCCAGGTGGTCCGGCTGCCGCGCGATGTCAAGGTGGAGATCGAGGCCATCGCCCTGGTCAAGTCCTAGCGCGCGCCGCCGTGGGCGGAGGCTTCCCTCTGTGGACGGGTATGGGGGCTTGGTGTAAAATAGAGCGAACATGCCTCTCTACGAGTTCGCCTGCAGGAAGTGCGGCAAGAGGTTCGAGTGCCTCGTCGCCGTCGGAAAAGAGAAGGACGTTGTTTGCGCCGGGTGCGGCTCGGGCGACGTCGAGAAGATGATCTCCGGCTTCGGGATCGGAGGCGGCTCCAGCCGGATCAAGGCCTCCTCCTCGGGCTGCCACAGCTGCTCGTCCAAGTCCTGCGGCACCTGCCATTAAGCCCGGACCCGGACACAACACCCCGACTCTGCCGCGGCGGTTTTGACTCGCCGGGCCGTCCTCTGTTATATCAAGACCCGCCGGTCCCCCCCGGCCGCCCGGAAGCCATCACGAGGAGGCGTACGATGAGAGCGCGTTCGCTGGCCGCCCTGATCCTTTCCTGCCTGGCCCTGGGCCTGGCCGCCGCCCCCGCAGGGGCCGAAGAAGGCCGGTTGCCGGCGCCGCCGGATCTGCCCGTCCGGGGCGTCTGGATGCATCCCGGCCTGTTTGGTCCCGTGAAGGCCGACGCCGTCGAGAAGATGCGGACCGTCCTCGATGAATACGCCCGGGCCGGCATCAACACCCTGATCATGCTGGTCAAGAACACGTCGGGCCACGTTTATTACGCCAGCGAGATCGGTGTCCCCGACCCGGCCTACGGCTGGGATTTCTTCGGGACCTTCCTGGCCGAGGCCCGGAAGCGCGGGATGGAAGTCCACCCCTGGTTCTGCGTCTTTCCGGAGTCGGCCATCCTGGGCCAGGTCCGCCAGCACCCGGAATGGCTCATCTCCTCCCCGAAGCGGGAGATGGTCGCCGCCGTCAACCCCGCCCTGCCCGCCGTCCGGGCCTACGAGATCGGCCTGATGCTCGAGGTCGTCCGCAAGTACGACGTCGGCTGGGTCCACCTCGATTACGTCCGCTATCCCTGCGAGCCGGCGGAGCCTTTCTTCGGCTTCGACGCCGAGACGCTGCGGCTGTTCAAGGAGGACACGGGCGTGGACATGGCGACGGTCAAGGCCCGCGATACGGGCAACCCCGTCTGGAACGTCTGGCTGCGCTGGAACACCGGTCGCGTGACCGTCTTCGTCCGCGAGCTCAAGGCCGCCTTGGCCGGCACGGGCCGGAAGGTCAGGATCAGCGCGGCCGTCTTCCCCGACGCCGTCAACGCCCGGGTCATGATCGGCCAGGATTGGGCGGCCTGGGGCCGCGAGGGCCTGGTCGACATGCTCAACCCGATGATCTACACCAACGACGCCAGGCTCTTCGAGACGCTCGTCCGCGAGGCCGTGGCCTGCGGCGGCAGCCGGACGATCGTCTGCCCTGGGATCGGCATCGGCACGTCGCACAACCAGAACACGCCCGGGGGCATGCTCGAACAGATGCGCCTCAGCCGGACGCTCGAGGCCGGCGGCGTGGTTTTCTTCTCCGCCTCGAGCCTGGCGCCGCCGTTCCTCGAGGCGCTGAAGACCCGGCAATAAAGTCTTGGCGGGGCTAGATCCTCTTCAGCTTGGCCTTTTCGATGAGCAGCATGCCCTGGTAGGAGACATAGTTCAGAAGTATCATGACCCGCTCGTTCTCGCCCAGCTCCTTGCTGAAGATGCCTTTGAGACCCTTGAGCGGTCCTTCGACGACCTCGATCTCGTCCCCCACCGCCGGTTCCCGGCCGTACCTCTCGAAGACGATGAGGCCGTCCCTCTCCCGGGCCTTGATACCGGCGACGGCCTCCTCGGGGATGGGCACGGGCCCGTCGTCGTTGCCGACGACCCGCTTGACGCCGCGGGTGTATTTGACCGTCTTGAACTGATCCGGGAACTCGAACCGGAGGAAGGCGTAGCCCGGGAAGAACGGGACGACCCGCTTCTCGTGGACGCACTTCGGGCAGTAGATGGTGAATCCGCCCTCGATGAAGAGGCGCTCGACCTGGCCCTCCTTCTTGGGCTTGGTGTTGATGACGTACCAGCGCTCCATCAATCTTCCTTCCGGGGCCCGGCGACGAGGCCCATCGCCCCGTAGACGTCGGGCCGGCGGTCGCCAAGGAAATGTCTGGCGGCGGCGGAAGCCGCGTTCCTGGCGAAGTCGCAATCGGCGTAGAGGATGTGGTCCCGCCCCCGCGGAGCCCGGGCGATAACCTGGCCGTCGGGATCGGTGACGAACGATTCGCCGGCGAATTCCAGGGCCTCCTCGCCGCCGACGCGGTTGACCAGGGCGGCGTAGTAGCCGTTCTGGAAGGAAGCCACCTGGAGCTCGGCTTCGATAAGGCCCTCGGCCCACTCCCCCACCGTCCCGGCCTGGGGCACGACGAAGATCTCGGCCCCGGCCAGGCGCAGGCCCCGCATGTATTCGGGGAAATGACGGTCGTAACAAACGGCCACGCCGATGCGGCCGGCCGCCGTGGCGAAGACGGAGTTCAGCCCGTCCCCGGGAGAGTAATAACCCCGTTCGCGGAAGCCCGGGCCGTCCATGATGTGGACCATGCGGCTGACGCCGAGGAGGCGTCCGCCGGCGTCGATGACGGGAGAGGAATCGAAGGTCCGGTCCCCGTCCCGCTCGAACAGGTTCAGCACGGCGACGGCGCCGGTTTCCCGGGCCAGGCTGCAGAAAAGGTCTGTCGTCGGCCCGGGTACGGGCTCGGCCAGGCCGAGGCTCGCGGCCGTGGCCGGAGCCTGCGGGTAGAACCGGGTGAAGGCCAGCTCGGCGAACGCAACCAGCCCGGCCCCGTTCCGGACCGCCTCTAAAAAGGCCGCCCGGCCCCTGGCCCGGTTCCCGGCCGGATCGGGGCCGGCGCTCTGCTGGACGAGGGCGATCCTCATGCCCGGCAGGCTTTTTCGACGTCGGCGGGTGCCTTGGGGATGGCCGGCCCGAGGATCCGGCGGCCCTTCGGGGTGACAAGGACGTCGTCCTCGATCCGGATCCCGCCGAAGTCGAGGAATTTCTCGACCGCGTCGTAGACTATGAAGTCGCGGTGCTTCTTCTCCTTGCGCCACTGGGCGAACAGGGCCGGGATGAAGTAAAGGCCCGGCTCGACGGTCATGATGTGGCCCGGCTTGAGCTCGCGGGCCATGCGCAGGTAGGCCAGGCCGAACTGCCGGCTGCGCTCGACCTTCTCGCCGTAGCCGACGCTGTCCTCGCCGTAATCCTCCATGTCGTGGACATCGAGGCCGAGGTTGTGGCCGAGGCCGTGCGGGAAGAAGAGCGCGTGGGCGCCGGCGGCGACCGCCTCGTCGATGTCGCCCTTCATCAGCCCCAGCCCCTTCAGGCCGTCCGCCATGACCCGGGCCGTCCGGAGATGGATCTCCTTGAAATTGACGCCGGGCTTGATGGTCTTGATGGCCGATTCCTGGCCGGCCAGGACGATCTCGTAGATGGATCGCTGGCGGGCGTTGAACTTGCCCCCGACCGGGATGCTGCGGGTGATGTCGGAGGCGTAGCCGCTGGGCGCCTCGGCGCCGCAGTCGCAGACCAGCATCCGGCCCCGGGCCAGGACATTGTCGTGGGAGTGCATGTGGAAGATCTGCCCGTTGACGGTGACGATGGGCGGGAAGGCCAGGTGGCAGCCGTAGGCCAGGGCGATGCCCTCCATGGCCCCCGAGACCTGGTACTCGTAGCGCCCGGGCCGGGCCAGCTTCATGGCCGCCAGGTACATCTCGCGGCTGACGGCCACGGCCGCCTCTATATCGCCGATCTCTTCCCTGGACTTGATTAGGCGCTGATCGACCGAGGCCTTGATGAGCGCGGCCGAGGCCCTGGCTTTGAGGTCCGGCACGGGGATGCCGAGGAGGCCGCTCAGGGCGATCTTGGCCTCGGCCCGGTAAGGCGGCAGGAAATGGACGGTCCGGCCCGCGGCCAGGGCCCGGCGCACGTCCTCCTCGAAAGCGGCCCGGGGCCTGGTCCGGCGGACGCCGGCCTCGAGGGCCCGGTCCTTGATCTTGGGCAGCTCGCCTTCCCAGATGATGTCTTCGATGCCGATATCCGTGCCGTAGATGGTGTCCGCGCCCTCGTCGGCGTCGATTATGGCCGCCAGGCCAGGCGAAGCCAGGCCGAAGTAGTACAGGAAAGAGCTGTCCTGGCGGTAGCGGTAGGTGTTGGCCGGGTAGTTCATCGGAGCTTCCTCGTTGGCCAGGAAGATCATCAGGCCCGAGCCGACAGTTCTTTTCAGGAGCTTCCGCCGTTCGATGTAGGTCGCGGCTTTGAACATGTCGTCCTCCTCGGATGGTCTCTGACGGGATTCTATCCCCGGCCGGGTACTTCGTCAATTTTATTGAAGAACCGCCGGGCCGATGCTATTATGCCCCAGGACCCGGACAGGAGGATGCCATGGGCGGATTATTCGGAGTCGTCGGCGTCAACGACGTCGTCGAGGATCTTTTCTACGGCACGGATTACCATTCCCATTTGGGGACCAAGCGCGGCGGGCTGGCCGCCGGCAACGGCGCCAGCATCGTCCGCTACATCCACAACATCGAGAACGCCCAGTTCCGGTCCAAGTTCGGCGAGGACGTCGGCAAGCTCCACGGCAACCGCGGCATCGGCGTCATCAGCGATTACGAGGACCAGCCGCTCCTGATCCGGTCGCATCTCGGGAACTACGCCATCGCCACGGTCGGGGTCATCAAGAACATCGACGACCTCGTCGCCCGGGCCTTCCGGGGCAAGTGCCTGCACTTCTCCGAGATGCGCGGCGGCGAGATCAACCCGACCGAGCTCGTGGCGGCCATGATCAACCGCGAGGATACGTTCGAGGACGGCATCCGGGCCGTCTGGGAGTTCATCCGCGGCTCCTCGTCCCTCCTGATCCTGACCGACGGGGCCATCCTGGCCGCCCGCGACAAGCTCGGCCGGACGCCCCTGATCCTGGGGAAAAAGCCCGGCTCGTTCGCCGTGTCCATGGAGACCTGCGCCTTCCCCAACCTGGATTACGAGATCGACCGTTGCCTCGGGCCGGGCGAGATCGTCAGGATCACCGCCGATGGCGTCGAGACGCTCATGCCGGCCCGGGACAAGCTCCAGATCTGCTCGTTCCTCTGGGTCTACTACGGCTATCCGGCTTCGAGCTACGAAGGCATCAACGTCGAGACAGTCCGCAACCGCTGCGGCGCGTATCTGGCCAGGAACGACGACGTCAAGATCGACCTGGTGGCCGGCATCCCGGATTCGGGCATCGGCCACGGCCTGGGCTACGCGGCCGAGGCCGGCATCCCCTTCCGGCGGCCCTTCGTCAAGTACACGCCGACCTGGGCCCGCAGCTTCATGCCCCAGCACCAGGACATCCGCGACCAGGTGGCCCGGATGAAGCTCATTCCCATCCACGAGATCATCCGTGGGCACAAGCTCCTGTTCTGCGAGGATTCGATCGTCCGCGGCACCCAGCTCAAGGACACCATCCAGCGCCTCTACGCCTCCGGGGCCGTCGAGGTCCACATGCGTCCGGCCTGTCCGCCCCTGGCCTACGGCTGCAAATACCTCAACTTCTCCCGGTCGCGCACCGAGCTCGATCTCGCCGCCCGCAAAGCCGTCGCCGCGCTCGAGGGGCCGGAGCTCAAGGATCTCAGGGACTACACCCGGGCCGACTCCGACCGGTACCGGGCGATGGTCGACTGGATCGCCCGGACCCTGAGCCTGACCACGCTCCGCTACCAGCGGCTCGAGGACCTGGTCTCGGCCATCGGCCTGCCCAAGAGCAAGCTCTGCACGTACTGCTGGGACGGCGTCGCGGTCGAATGAGCACGCGGCTCAGTTGACGACAGTCAGGATGCGCGTCCAGCGGGCCTTCGGGACGAAACTCAGGAATTTCTTCAGCCGGTCGCGGACGCCCGTCTTCAGATAGGCGCCGCGCTCGGCGTCATAGGAAAAATAGATGACCCAAGGCTTGCCTTTGATATTGGCCAGGGGCACGAATCCCCAAGCCCGGCTGTCCAGCGAATCATCCCGGTTGTCCCCCATGACGAAGAGGCTCCCCGGCGGGACGGTGATGGGCCCGAAATTATCGCCGACGGCTGTGCCGTAGTCATAGACTTCGTCCTTCGACCGGGCCTCATCGTTCTTGTGGATCTTGTAGGGCTCGTCCACCTCCCGGTCGTTGACATAGAGCCGCCTGGTCCTGATCTCGACCTTGTCGCCCTCGAGGCCGATGACCCGCTTGACAAAGTCCTTGGTCAGGTCTCCCGGCCACTTGAAAACGACAATATCCTTTCTTCGAATCGCCTTGTTCGGCAGAAAAAGGCCCTCGAAAAACGAAGCTGGCTTGGCATAGGCCATTTTGTTGACCAGGAGGAAATCACCGACCAGGAGCTTTGGGATCATCGAGCCGGTCGGAATCTGGAAGGCTTGGACGACGAACGTCATGACGAAGAAAACGAAGACGGCCGTCTCGGCGATGAGCTCGAAGTATTCCCGGAACAGGCCCTTGTCTTTCTTTTTCATGTCCATGTGCCGCTTTCTTGGAAACATGACGACAGGCGGCTTCAATATAGCCGATCGAAAATAGAATCTCAATCGTTCCTTGACCGAAAGCGGACGACGAGGCCGGAGCCTCGTCCTTATGGGGGAATCAAAGATTTCGGTTGGTAGCGGGGGTTGGATTTGAACCAACGACCTCCGGGTTATGAGCCCGACGAGCTACCAGGCTGCTCTACCCCGCGATACGGGCATCATTATAACAAAATCGCCGGGCTTGTCAACGCTTCTTGAAGGCCGTCAACCGATAGGCTATAATATTTTCTCTTTTTCTTCGCCCGGTCATCCCCCGAAGGAAGATTAGATTGAAGATCTGCATCGTCGGTTTGCCGCAGTCGGGCAAGAGCGCGCTCTTCTCCGCCCTGACGGGCGGCTCCGTGGAGACCGCCGCGGCCAAGGGCGCCGATCCCGTGGCCGTGGTCAAGGTCCCCGATCCGCGGCTGGAGAAGCTGGCCGCCATCTTCGAGCCCAAGAAGAAGACCGCCGCGTCCGTCGAATTCACCGAGCTCCAGGGAATCTCCGGCGGCGACCCGAAACAGGCCTCTTTCAGCGAGCAGTTCCTGGGCAAGCTCCGGACGGCCGACGCCCTCCTGGCCGTCGTCCGCTCGTTCCGCGATCCGGCCGTGGCCCACCCGCTCGACTCGATAAACGCCCGTCGCGACCTTTCCGTCCTGGAGACGGAGTTCCTGCTGAGCGACCTGGCCATCGTCGAGAACCGGATCGAGCGCCTGCGTAAGCAGGTGGCCGCCAAGAAGAGCGACCACGACGTCCGCGAGCTGGCCGCCCTCGAGAAGTGCAAGCCCGCCCTGGAAGCCGAAACGCCCCTGCGCGAGATCGATCTCACCGACGACGAGGAAGGCCTTCTGCGGGGCTTCCGCTTCCTGACCGGGAAGCCGCTCATCATCGTCGTTAACCTGGACGAGGAGGAGATCCGCCGCGAGGCCGAGGTCCTGGCCGCCTTCGCCGATCGGGCCTCCCGCCCCGGCACGGCGGCCGTCGGGTTCTCGGCCCGGCTCGAAAGCGAGATCCGCCAGCTCCCCGACCAGGACGCCGCCGGCTTCCGATCGGATTTCGGCATCGGCGGCTCGCCCCTGGACCGCCTGATCGCCACGGCCTACCGCATGATGGGCCTGATCTCCTTCTTCACGGTCGGCGGCGACGAGGTCAAGGCCTGGACGATCCGCGAGGGAACG
Organism: Acidobacteriota bacterium; assembly: GCA_022711665.1. Lineage (GTDB taxonomy): Bacteria > Acidobacteriota > Aminicenantia > Aminicenantales > Saccharicenantaceae > RBG-16-66-30. The sequence continues at coordinate 130,800 of JAKLEN010000004.1, forward strand.
GCGGCCGCCCGTGCCGCCGGCGTCATCCACTCCGACATCGAGCGGGGCTTTATCCGGGCCGAAGTCGTTTCCTACGAACGGTTCATCACCCGGGGCGATATCGCCGGCTGCCGGACCGACGGCTCCCTGCGCCTCGAAGGCAAGAGCTATCCCGTCCGGGACGGCGACATCATCAATTTCCGTTTCGCAGTTTGAGCGGCCCCCCCCCCGGATGCCCTATCCCCTTTCCGGCTTGACTTTGGCCGGCCGGCAAAGTAAATAGAGGCGGAAACGAAATCCCATGACCCTGGCCGTGTTCGTCGTCCTGTCCGCAGTCTGCGTGGCCGCCGTTGCGGCCATGATCCTGTCCAGGAACCCGGCCGATAACGCCCTGTTCCTGGTGGTCGCCTTCGCCGCGCTGGGCGGCTTGTTCGGTCTCCTCGATTCGCCTTTCGCGGCCGTGGCCCAGGTCCTGGTTTATGCCGGGGCGATCATGGTCCTGTTCCTGTTCGCCGTCATGATGTTCGACCTTCGCCGGCTGGAGCCCCGGTCCCGAAAGCGGGTACGCCTCGGCCTCGCGTCGGCCCTGGCCGCGCTGCTGCTGGCCGAGCTGGCCCTGGCCGGGATCCGGATCTCGGGCCTGGCCGGGCCGGCCTGGCGTTCGGCCGAGGCCCGCGACATGGCCCGCCTCGGCCGGCTGCTCTTCACGGACTATCTCTACCCTCTCGAGATCTCGGCCCTGTTGCTCATGGCGGCCATCGCGGGGGCCCTGGCCTTGGCCGGCCGGAAGGACGCCGGATGATCCCGCCCCTGGCCTTCTTCGTCCTGGCGGCCGTCCTCTTCGTCCTGGGCGTCGTCGCCTTCTTTGTCAAGAAAGACCTGCTGACCCAGTTCATGGCCGTCGAGGTCATGCTCAACGCAGGCAACCTGGCCTTCCTGGCCTTGACCGCGGGCCCGGGCCGGGCCAATGCCCAGGCGATCGTGCTCTTCGTCATCGCCGTGGCCGCGGCCGAGGCCGTCGTCGGGCTGTCCGTCATCGTCCTGGTCTTCCGACGGCGGAAGTCTATCCGGACCGACGAGCTCAGGGACCTCAAGGGCTGACATGGACCGGCTCTTTTGGCTCGTGCCTCTCGTTCCCGGGGCCAGCGCCCTCCTCCTGATGCTCTTCGGCCGCCGCTACTCCCGCCGGGCCGCGGCCTGGCAGGCCTGCGGCGCGGTCCTGGTTTCCTTCGTCCTGGCCGCGGCCGCGTTCGCCCGGCTGGCCGGAGGCCAGGCGGCCCTGGAGAAGGTCCTCCCGGTCTGGATCTCGGCCGGCTCCTTCGAGGCCTCGTTCTCCCTCGCCTTCGACCGGCTGGCCGCGGTCATGGCCCTGGTCGTCACCGGCGTCGGCTCCCTCGTCCACGTTTATTCGACCTCTTACATGGCCGATGACAAGGCGCCCACCCGCTACTTCGCCTTCCTGAACCTCTTCACGTTCTTTATGCTGGTCCTGGTCCTGGCCTCGGACATCGTCCTGATGTTCGTCGGCTGGGAGGGCGTCGGTCTCTGCTCCTATCTGCTCATCGGGTTCTGGTTCGACCGCCCGGCGGCGGCCAGGGCCGGCCTGAAGGCCTTCGTCGTCAACCGCGTCGGCGACGCGGCTTTCCTGGTCGGCCTGCTCGTCCTGCTGACCCAGGTTGGCAGTTCCTCTTTTGCGGCCATCAACGGCGCGGCCCGCGACGGACGGCTCTCGGCCGGCCTGGCCACGCTGGCCGCGATCCTCCTCTTTGCCGGGGCCACGGGGAAGTCGGCCCAGATCCCGCTCCATGTCTGGCTGCCGGACGCCATGGAAGGTCCGACCCCGGTCTCGGCCCTCATCCACGCCGCGACCATGGTCACGGCCGGCGTCTACCTGGTCTGCCGCCTGAACGGGCTCTTCGCCGCCTCGCCCGCGGCCTCCGCCGTCGTCGCCTGGGTCGGCGCGGTCACGGCCGCGGCCGCGGCCGCCCTGGCCCTCGTTCAGAACGACATCAAGCGGGTCCTGGCCTATTCGACCATCTCGCAGATCGGCTACATGTTCATCGGCTGCGGCGTCGGGGCCACGGCCGCCGGCCTGTTCCACCTGACGACGCATGCTTTCTTCAAGAGCCTGCTGTTCCTGGCCGCGGGCAGCGTCATCCACGCCCTCGGCGGCGAGCAGGACATGCGGCGCATGGGCGGCCTGCGGCGGCGCCTGCCGCTGACCTTCCCCGCCTTCCTGGTCGGCGCCCTGGCCATTTCGGGAGTGCCTTTTCTCTCCGGGTTCTTCTCCAAGGACGCCATCCTGACGAGCGCCTTCGCCGGCGGACATTACGTCATTTACGGCCTCGGCCTGGCCGCCGCCGTGCTTACCGCTTTCTATATGTTCCGGCTGGTCTACCTGACCTTTTACGGCCCGGCCCGGATGGAGCCGGAGGCCGGACTCCACATTCACGAATCCCCCAGGGCCATGACCGTGCCCCTGATCATCCTGGCGGTCCTGGCCGCCGTCTCGGGCCTGGTCGGGCTCCGGGTCCTGCCGGGCGAGCCGGCCGACCTGTTCGGCCGCTTCCTCGAACAGGTCCTGCCCCGGACCGGCCGCTATCCGGCGCCGCCGACCGAGATCGCCCTGATCCTGGCGGCGACCGCGTCGGCCCTCCTCGGCATCGGCCTGGCTTTCCTCTTCTACCGCAGGTCGCCGGGGCTGCCGGCCCGCCTGGCCGGCCGTTTCCCCGGGGCCTATCGCCTCCTCGTCAACGGGTATTACGTCGACGCGGCCTATGACGCGGTCGTGGTCCGGCCTCTCGTCAAGGGCGCCGGCTGGACCTACAGGAATCTCGACCTGCGGCTGATCGACGGCGCGCTCAACGGCTCGGCCGCCGGCGCGGACCTGGCCGGCCGGGGGCTGAGCGCGGTCCAGAGCGGCCTTGTCCGGGACTACGCCCTGGCTTTCCTGCTGGGGACCGTCATCTTCCTGGGGGTCGTGCTGCTATGAACGGCCTGCTGCCCGGCGTCCCCCTCGTCACCCTGATAACTTTCCTGCCCCTGGCCGGGGCCCTGGCCCTGCTTTTCGTCAAGCCGGGCTCGGACAGGGCCTTGCGCCTCCTGGCCTTGGCCGTATCGTTCGCGACCCTGGCTCTGTCCCTGGGCCTGTTCCTCGGCTTCGACGGCGCCTCCGGGCTGCCCGAATTCGTCGAACGGGCCTCCTGGCTCGGCCGGGGCCTCGACTACCATGTCGGCGTCGACGGGCTCAGCCTGTCCCTTGTCCTCCTGGCCGCTCTCCTGACGCCGATCGCGCTCCTGTCCTCCTGGCGGTCGGTGGACCGCCGGGTCAAGGAGTTCTCGGCCTTCATGCTCCTCCTCGAGACGGGCATGATCGGCGTTTTCGTCTCCCTGAACCTGTTCCTCTTCTATGTCTTCTGGGAGGCCATGCTCATCCCGATGTACTTCCTTATCGGCATCTGGGGCGGCCGCCGGCGCGCCTACGCGACGATGAAGTTCGTCCTCTTCACCATGTCCGGAAGCCTGCTCATGCTCGTCGGGATCTTCGCCATCCAGGCCGCCAATTTCCGGGCGACGGGCGCCTACTCCCTGACGATCGCCGATCTGGCCGCCGCGCCCTTCGCGCCGGGGCTTCAGACCTGGCTCTTCCTGGCCTTCGGTCTGGCTTTCGCCGTCAAGGTCCCTCTCTTCCCGCTCCATACCTGGCTTCCCGACGCCCACGTCGAGGCGCCCACGGCGGCCTCCGTTCTCCTGGCCGCGGTGCTCCTCAAGATGGGCGCCTACGGCTTCGTCCGGCTGGGCCTGCCGCTCTTTCCCCAGGCGGCCGCCGCTTTCGCCCCGGCGCTTTCGGTCCTGGCCGTCATCGGCGTCGTCTACGGCGGTCTGATGGCCCTGGTCCAGAAGGACATGAAATCCCTGGTGGCCTATTCCAGCGTCAGCCATATGGGCCTGATCATGCTGGCCGTTTTCTCGCTCAATTTCGAGGCCACAGAAGGCGCCCTCTTTCAGATGATCAACCACGGGCTGAGCACGGGCGCCCTCTTCCTCTGTGTCGGCATCCTTTACGAACGGACCGGCACCCGGGTGATCGCGGACCACGGCGGCGCGGCGGCCCGCATGCCGATCTTCGCCGGCCTCTTCCTGGCCTCCATGCTCTCTTCGGCCGGCCTGCCCGGCCTCAACGGCTTCGCCGGGGAGATCCTCTGCTTCTTCGGCATCTTCCGGACGAGCAGGGTCATGGCCGTCCTCGGCGTCTCGACCGTCATCCTTTCGGCCGTCTACCTTCTCGGGCTCTACCGGCGGGTCATGCACGGCCCGCTCAAGGCTCCCGGGGACCGGCGGCTCTGCGACCTCGACCGGCGCGAGCTGGCCATGCTCGTTCCGATCGTCGTGCTCATGGTCTTTCTCGGGCTCTTCCCGGGAACGGTCCTGCGGAAGATGGACGCTTCCGTTTCGCGTTATCTCGATTCCCTCAGGAAACAGGCCCCTGTGGCCCTGACCTCGAGAGCTCCGGCGCGGCCGCCGCTCTGGTCGGCGCGGCCCGCGGAGCCGGAGCGCTAAGATGTCCTTCCTGGCCCTAGCCCCTATCCTGGCTGTCGTCGCCGGCGCTCTTATCTCCCTGCTCCTGGAAGCGTTTCTGGGGCGGAAGGGCCACGAGCTTTCGGCCACGGCGGCCGTCGTATCCCTACTTGCGGCCGGGTATTTCATCGTCCGCTCCTGGAACCTCGAGCTCGGCTATTTCGCGGCCCGGCTGTCCCTCGATCCCCTGGCCCTCCTGCTAATGGCCGTTTTCGTCGTCCTCGGCGCTTTCGTCATCCTCATGAGCCTGGCTTACGCTTCGCGCCGGGACATCGCTCTGGGCCAGCTCTGCGGCCTGCTGCTCATCGCCCTGGCCGGACTAATGATCATGGTCTCGTCGACGGACTGGCTGGTCGTCTTCCTCGGTCTCGAGGTCCTCTCGGTCGCTTCATATGCCCTGACGGGATTGCGGCGGAGCGACCCGGCCTCGTCCGAGGCGGCGGCCAAATACTTCCTCATGGGCAGCTTCGCCGGCGCTTTCTTCGTCTTCGGCCTGGCCATCCTCTTCGGGACATCGGGTTCGATGTCCCTGGCGTCCGGCCTGTCCGGAGGCGGCGTCCCGTCCGCCCTGCCGGCCGGCCCGGCCGTCGGCCTGGGCCTGATCGTCGCCGCCCTGTTCTTCAAGATCGCCGTCGCGCCCTTCCACATGTGGGCCCCGGACGTCTACGAAGGCGCGCCGACGCCCGTCGCCGCCTTCCTGACCATCGCCCCCAAGGCCGCCGGCCTGGTTGTCCTCCTCCGCGTGCTCGCTCCCGTGCTGGGCCGCGGCGGGACCGCCGCCGCGGTCTTCGGCCCGGTCGTGAGCGCGGCCGCGGTCCTGACCATGTTCGCCGGGAACCTGGCCGCGCTCCGTCAGTCGAGCGTCAAACGGCTTCTGGCCTACTCGGCCATCGCCCACTCCGGCTACCTGCTCGTCGCCGTCGCGGCCGGGGACGGCCCGGGACTCGTCTTCTATCTCATCGCCTACCTGTTCATGAACGCCGGAGCGTTCGCCGTGCTGACGGCCCTGGAGGGGGACGACGGCGGGACCGCAACCCTGGACGGCCTGGCCGGCCTGGGACGGCGGCATCCCGCCCTGGCGGCTTGCCTGGCCGTTTTCCTTCTCTCGCTGGCCGGCTTCCCCCCGACGGCCGGATTCCTGGCCAAGTTCTACGTCTTCAGCGGCGCCGTGGCCAAAGGACACGTGGTCCTGGTTGTCGCGGCCGTCCTGGCCAGCCTCGTTTCCGTGGCCTATTACCTGAAGGTCATCATGGTTATGTACATGAAGGACGCGGCGGCCGATCTGACGATCGGGCGCGACGAGCCGGCCCTCTGGCTGGTCGTCTTCCTCTGCGTCTTCGGGGTAGTTCAACTGGGCCTGTGGCCGGGGAATCTCCTGACCCTGATCCGCCAGGGTTCGAGCGGGCTGTTCTAGCCAGCCCCGGCAACCTCGCTCAGTATTCCTGCTTTTTAAGCCGTTCGTTGAGGCTGACGGCCCTGTAGTGAACATTGACGACGTACTGGTCGCCCGTATCGTCGGTGAACCAGGTCACCCCGAAATCGACCGAGATGGCGTATTTGTCCGACGTGGCGCCGTCCACGAGCTCCCAGTCGGCCGATTCCCGGGGGTGCTCTTTTCCGTCGTTCGTCTGGATCTTGCCGGATTCGCGGCTCTTGGGCGGGCCGTACTTATCGGTCAGGTCCTGGACGATGTTCAAGAAGGCCTCCTGCGGCGTCGCGGGCTGGCCGGAACGGGCGATGAAGTTGGCCGCGGCGCTGTAGAACGAATTGGCCAGCAAACGGAACGTCAGCTGGCAGGGCTGCCCGGCGAACGCCCCCTTGAAAACCAATGAGCCCGTTTCGGCGCCCTTGAGCTTCCTATAGCCCCGCGCCTTCATGGCCTTGGTGACCTCGCCCTGGTTCGCGCCCCAGGGGACGCCCAGGAACCCGTTCGTGACGGCGCCGGTCTGAGGAAGGCCGGGGAAGGCCCGGACCGGCGCGAACGCCAGAACGAAGGCTAAGGTCAAGCCTAGCGTTTTGACCGTCTTCATCATGTCCTCCTCCCGCGATTCGTTCGGTCGGGCGGCTTCCCGGCCCATCAGCGGATCTCCATCCCGTTGAGCCGCAGGAAAACGATGCAGCCGATGCCGTAGAGGATCCAACCGGCCAGCGAGACGACCTGACCGGCGAGGGAGCGGAAGGTCGATCCGACGAGGAAGATCAGAATGGCGAAGCCGGCGATGACGGCCCTTTCCTTGGCCGTTTCGGCGACGACGAAGGCCCAGACTCCCAAAATGACCGCGATCCCGATCCCGATGGCCTGATAAGGAATCTGGGGGATCATGCCTTGTTTATAGCACGGAATCGCCCGCCGGGCCAGGCGCGGGAGGCCGGCGGAAAAAAGGAACGGCCGGAGCGGGACATAAGCCGGATCCTGTCCCCGCTCACGCGGGTGACGGTCATTTGTCTAGGCCCCGGGTTGCCCCGGGGCTCCAGCGGCCAACCCGCCCCCTGGGACGGGCCGTCCCAAAATGGGGCTCGTTTGGCCTTGCTCCGGATGGGGTTTGCCCTGCCCCCGGCGTCGCCGCCGGGGCGGTGAGCTCTTACCTCGCCATTTCACCCTTGCTCCCCGGAAGCCTTGCGGCCCCCGGAGGGCGGTGTGTTTTCTGTGGCACTTTCCGCCGGTCGCCCGGCGTCGCTGTTAGCGACCATCCTGCCCTTCGGAGTCCGGACTTTCCTCCCCTTCCCCCTCACGGGAGGAAGAGGCGACCGTCTCGCCCGCTCCGGCCGTTATCTTTATACCGTATTGCTCGAGTTTTTTATAGAGGTTCGATCGCGGCGTATCGATCTCCCGGGCCGTCTGGGAGATGTTCCAGTTGTTGGCCCGGAGCTTGGCCACCAGGAAATCGCGCTCCGCCAGGTCGCGGAACTCGCGCAGCGTCTTGACCCCGGCCGCTTCGGGCAGCGCCGCCTCGGCTTTCTGCTGGAAGGCCTCGGGCAGGTCGGCCCGGCCGATGGCCTTCTTGTCGGTCATGATCATCAGCCGCTCGACGATGTTCCGTAGCTCGCGGACGTTGCCTTTCCAGGGATAGGCGGCCATGGCGTCCAGGGCCTCCGGCAGGAAGCGCCGGGGCTTGAAGTTGTTCTCCTCGGCGAACGTTCGCGAGAAGTAGTCGACGAGCAGTGGGATGTCCTCCTTGCGCTCGCGCAGCGCCGGCGAGTAGAGCGGCACCACGTTGAGCCGGAAGAACAGGTCCTCGCGGAACCGCCCCTCCTGGATCTCCTGGCGCAGGTCCTTGTTGGTGGCGGCGATGACCCGGACATCGACCTTGGATATCCGGCTGGAGCCGACCTTCTGGACCTCGCCCTCCTCGAGGACCCGGAGGACCTTGGACTGGGTCCGCAGGCTCATGTCGCCGATCTCGTCGAGGAAGATCGTGCCGCCGTCGGCCTGCTCGAACTTGCCGGTCTTCTTCTCAGTCGCCCCGGTGAAGGCCCCCTTCTCGTGGCCGAAGAGCTCCGACTCGATGAGCTCCTCGGGGATGGCGGCGCAGTTGACCTGGACGAACGGCTGCCGGGCCCGCAGGCTGTGGCCATGAACGGACCGGGCGATGAGCTCCTTGCCCGTGCCGCTTTCGCCGTGGATGAGCACCGTGGCGTTGGTCGGCGCGATCTTCAGGATCTCCTTCCACAGGTTCTGGACGAGGGGGTGGCTGCCGACGATCTCGTAATGCTTCTCGGCTTTCTTCTTGAGGTCCTGGCATTCCCGGCTGAGGCTGGTCTGCTTGAGGGCGTTGCGGATGCTGATGAGGACCCGGTCGCGGTGGAGCGGCTTCTCCAGGAAATCGAAGGCCCCGAGCTTGGTCGCCTCGACGGCCGTCTGGATCGTGCCCTGACCCGAGATCATGATGACCTCGGGCACGAAGGGACGCTCCCGGAGCTCGGCCAGGACCTCGAGCCCGCTCTTGCCCGGCATCTTGATGTCCAGGAGGATGAGGTCGATGCCGACCGTCTCCTGGAGCCTCTCCAGGCCGTCTTCACCGGTCGCCGCCTCGAAGAATTCGTAGCCCTCGTATTCGAGGATCATCTTCAGGGACTTGCGGATCCCCTCCTCGTCGTCGATGACCAGAATGCGGGCTTTTCTTTCTGGTTTCATGGCCGTCCCCCCTGGATTTTAGCACACCTCCCCGCCTTATGGTAGACTGGTGGGGGGATCGCCCGAGGGAACGGCGATGGATAAAAGGCGTTGGATCCGATGGGTCGGGCCGGCGGCGCTCGCCGCCGGGCTGGGACTGGCCGCCGCCTCCGCCGCCCGGGCGGAAGGTCCGGGCCGGTTCCTGAAGCTCGACAACGGCCTGCGGGTCTTCTTTTACGAAAAACGCGACATTCCCCTTGTCCATGTCGTCGCCGGCTTCGATGTCGGCTCCAAGGACGAGACCGACGGGACGAACGGCCTCGTCCACTTCCTCGAGCACGCCCTCCTCTTCCGCAGCGGATCGGCCCGCACCGGCGCCGAGATGCGCCGGCACGGGGCCTATTTCAACGGCCATACGGGACAGGACCTGTCGATGTTCGAGATCTCCCTGCCGTCCTCCGAGGCCGCCTTCGCCCTCGAGGCCTTGAAGGACCTCCTCTTCGGCCTGGAACTCCGCCAGGAGGAGATCGACCGCGAGAAGGAGATCATCCGGGAGGAGCTCAACCAGATGGAGGATGACCCGGAGCGGCGGTCCGTCGACCTGGTGCTCCAGGCCCTCTTCCCCGGCCATCCCTACGGCCGGTCGGTCTACGGCCGGGCCGAGGTCGTCGCCGCGGCCACGGCCGAAGACCTGCGGCTCTTCCACCGGAAGTTCTTCGTCGCCGACAACTGCGCTATGGCCGTCGTCGGCGATTTCGAGACGGCCGGGATGGAACGGCTGGTCCGGGACGTTTTCGGGCCGCTCGCCGGGACCGGGTACTCGCCGCCGCGGCTGCCGCCGGCCGGGCCCCTGAAGAAAGGCTCGTCCGCGCAGCTCGAGCGAGACGTCATCGGCGGCTACCTGACCATCGGTTTCGCCGCGCCGGACTACAACAGTACCGACCTGTGCGCCATGAACGTCCTGGTCGAGGCCCTCGGCCGGGGGATCAATCCCCTGCTCGGCGGCTACCTGCGCGGCCAGCGCGACTCCGTCCAGTACGTGACCATGTCCTATCTGGCCTTCCGCTACGGCGGAGCGGCCCTGGTCAGCATCAAGGCCGATCCCCGGGACCTGCCGTTTGTCGAGCGCGCCGCGCAGGCGTTCCTCAAGCGGGCCGGAAGCCTGTCCTATTCGAAGAAGGATTTCGCCGATCCCGAGGCCGAGATGGCCGCCTTCGACTATCTGGAGATGGCCCGCAACCAGATCCGATTCGCCGCCGCCCGGGTCGACGAATCCGGCCTGCAACTGGCCGGCGGCCTCGTCCGGCACATGCTTCTCAATACCCGCGACTCCCCCGGCACGTACCTTGAGCGTATCGGCCGGGTCGATTCGACCGACCTGCGCCGGGCGGCCGGCCGCTATTTCGGGCGGAGCGACGCCGTCGCCGTCTCGATCGTGCCGCTCCCGGAGGTAAAAAAGTGAGCCGGGCCTCGAAGGGCCGCGGCTCGATCTTCCGGGCCGCGGCCTGGCTGCTGGCGGCCTGCCTGTCGCCGGGACCGGCCGGCGCCGACGCCTCCGGGCCCTGGAGGAACGCGCCGGAAACGTTCGAGCTGGCCAACGGGGTCCGCTGCATCTACCAGCAGGACGCGGCCTCGCCCACGACGGCCGTCGGCCTCGTCATCGGCGGGGGCCGGGCGGCCGTTCCGGCCGGGCTCGACGGCCTGGCCGCCGTCTCGACCCGCCTGCTCCTGGAGATCCCCGACGAGCGCAAGGTCCAGGACCTCATGGCCCAGGCCACCCGGCTGAGCTTCCTTTGCCTGGAGGACTGCTCGGTCGTTTTGGTCGAATGCCTGACCGAGAACCTCGAGGCGGCCCTCAAGGTGGCCGCCAAGATCATCCTTGATCCCCTGGTCTCGGGCCTGCGGGTCGATCGGGCCCGGGAGCTCATGTTGGCCAACGGCAGGGCCGAAGAGGACGATGCGGTCAAGGCCGGCCGCCAGGCCGCCTTCCGCGCCTTCTTCGGCCCGGGCGGCTACGGGACATCCCTCTACGGGACGAAGAGCAGCCTCGAGTCCCTCGACCGCAAGACCGTCCTGTCCTTTATCCACCGTTACCTGGTCCGCTCCAACGTCTTCTTCTGCGTCCAGTCGGACCTCGGCCGGGACGCGGTGCGCGGACGGCTCGAGAGCGCTTTCAAGTCCTTTCCCGGCGGGGATGCCGCCGGCCTGCCGCTCCAGGACCCGGCCCTGCCCCCGGACAGGGGTATCGTCCTGGAACGGGACGCCAAGCAGACCTATATCGGGCGGGCCTTCGCCCTGCCCCGGACTTGCCTGGGAGACATGGCCAAGGGCATCCTGCTGGAGACGCTTCTTGGCCAGGGACCGGGCTCGCGGCTCTGGCCCCTGAGGTCGGAGGAGCGGCTGGCCTACGGCGTGGACGCCGAGCTGACCTGGATGCGTAGCGGCGGCGTCCTCATCGCCCGTCTCGAAACCGGGCGCGACAAGGGCGCCCGGGCAGCCGAGGCCCTCGACCGGACGCTGGCCGGCCTGCGGGAAGCCGGCTTGGCGGACGAGGAGTTCGAGGCGGCCAAGGCTGTGACCAGGGTCTGCTTCCTCCGCGATACGGAAGCCAAGACGCCGCGGCTGCGGCGTCTGGCTCTCTTTGGCGCCCTGGGCCTGGGCCCGGAGGCGGCGGCCGACCTGCTCGAGGCTGTCAGGACGACGACCCGGGAAGAATTCCAGGCCTTCGTCCGGCAGGCTCTCGATCCGGCCAAGGCCCTGCGGATCAGCGTCGGACCGGCCCGGGCGGCCGGCCCGCAGGAGTGAGGCTCAGCGGAATTCCGCGCTGACGATGGTGATGCGGCTGGGGTACGTGATCGGGCCCAGCGGGGTCGAGACGGTCGGCTGGGCGTCCAGGGCGATCCGGGCCGGCGTCCCGTTCCTTCCGCCGATGGCCAGGGCCAGGCCGATCAGGTCCTCATAGCGCCGGTCCCCGAAGAACTCCAGCAGATCGAGAGACAGCCGCAGCGGTATGACCGATTCCTTGCCGGTCCCCGGGATCTCGATGGGCCGATCGATGTTGCCCGTGACCGTCGGCTTGTCGTCGATGAGCAGCCGGCATTCGAGCCCGGTCAGCGTGCTGGTGGAATTGCGGCTGCCGCCGGTCCCGTCGTTGGGGTTGACGGCCAGGACATCGACCACGAACTCGACCGGGAGCGTGCGGTTCCGGTAGGCTTGCAGGGCCCTGAGCCCGTCCGCGGCGCTGAAATCGCCGATCCTGGCTTTGCCGCCGAGGTCGAGGCCCAGGAGCTTGAAGTCGTGGACGCCGCCGAGCTTGAACTGGAGTTTCTTCAATGAGGCCAGGGCCGAAGCCATGTCCGTCAGGGCGGCGCAGGACGAGAGCGTCAGGAATCCGGCCAGGACCGCCCCCGCGGCCAGGCCTTTATGTTTCCAGGTCATGGGCACTACTCCTCTCCGCTTCGTTCGCCCCGGTTATAGCGCCGGAGCGGCGCGTTGTCAAACGGACCGGGATAGGGCGAAAGGTTCTTCTCCCGATTCCGGGAGAATCCCTCTCTTCGGCTTGGCTCAGGGTATTGCCTCTTGCTCCCCGGCCGGCGCGTAGCGGACTCTTGGGAGCGGAGGTCAGGATCACGGCCGAGCGCTCGAGGCCGGGATCCTGAGAAATATCTTAAGAAAGCGCTTCCTCCCGATATCTCCCAGAAGCATGGCTCCGAGTCGCTCCGCCATGCTTCTGATGGTCGCTTCGGCGACTCCGCTCCCTGTCGGTCTCCCTCTCCGGCAACGGGGATCATCGAGGCAACACCCATCGCCGCCGCGAGAGGGAATCCCGGAAACGGGAGAAAAGCTAAAAAAAAGCCCCGGAAGGGGCGGCCCTTCCGGGGCTTGGGGGTCGTAGCGGCGGCGCTTATTCGGCCATCTTTTTGTAGGCCTCGTAGCGCTTCCGGGAATTCTCGGCGGCCCGGGCGAAGAGCTCCTTGGCGATCTCGGGGTACTGCTGGACGAGGGTCTTGTAGCGGACCTCGTTCTTGAGGAAGTCCTGGTACTCGAGCTTGGGCTCCTTGGAATCGAGCAGGAACGGATTCTTGCCCTGCTGGGCCAGCAGGGGGTTGTAGCGGTAGAGGGTCCAGTAGCCCGTGTCCACGGCCAGCTTCTGCTCCGCCTGGGACTTTCTCATGTCGATGCCGTGGTTGATGCAGGGCGAATAGGCGATGATGAGCGAGGGGCCCGGATAGGCCTCGGCTTCGATGAAGGCCTTGAGGCACTGGTTCATGTTGGCGCCCATGGCCACCGAAGCGACGTAGACGTAGCCGTAGGTCATGGCCATGCGGCCGAGGTCCTTCTTGGTCGTCTTCTTGCCCGAAGCGGCGAACTTGGCCACCGAGCCGAGCGGGGTCGACTTGGAGGCCTGGCCGCCGGTGTTGGAATAGACTTCGGTGTCGAGGACGAGAACGTTGACGTTGCGGTTCATGGCCAGGACGTGGTCGAGCCCGCCGTAGCCGATGTCGTAGGCCCAGCCGTCGCCGCCGACGCACCAGACGCTCTTGTCGACCAGGAAATCCTTGAGCTCGACGACCTTGGCCAGGGCGGCGCTCCGGCCGCCGTCGGCCTTGACCGCGCCCGGCAGGGCGGCCAGGACGGCCTTGGCCGCCGCCTTGGCTTCGTCGCCGGTCGAGGACCAGAGGCCCTTCATCTTGGTCAGGGCCTCGGTCAGGGCCGGCGTCGTGCCCGCGGCCAGGACGGCGTCGATCGAAGCGGCCAGCAGACGCCGGTCGGCGTCGACCGCCAGCCGCATGCCGAAACCGTATTCGGCGTTGTCCTCGAAGAGGGAGTTGGCCCAGGCCGGGCCCTTCCCTTCCGCGGTCACGCAATAGGGGCAGGTCGGGAACGTTCCGCCGTAGATCGACGAACAGCCGGTGGCGTTGCCGATGATCATGCGGTCGCCATGGAGCTGGGTGGCCAGCTTGAGGTAGGGCGTCTCGCCGCAGCCGGCGCAGGCGCCGCTGAACTCGAAGAGCGGCCGCAGGAACTGGCTGCCCTTGAGCGTGTCCGTCTTGACGCCGTCCAGGACGGCGTAGGGCAGCTTGTCGAAGAACTCGGTCTTCTGGGTCTCGCCCTGGGCGCGGAGCTCGGCGATGGGGGTCATCTCCAGGGCCTTGGTCTTGGCCGGGCAGACCTCGACGCAGGAGCCGCAGCCGACGCAGTCCTCGATGTAGCACTGCTGGCGGTAGAGGAGGCCGCGGTCGTTCTTGGCGTTGGACTTGATCGTCGCGAAGCCCTCGGGCGCGCCGGCCAGGTCGGCCGGGGCGATCTGCTTAGCCCGGATCGTGGCGTGCGGGCAGACGAAGTTGCACTGGTTGCACTGGATGCAGTTCTCGGGGATCCATTTCGGGCACTCGACGGCGACGCCGCGCTTCTCCAGGCGGGCCGTGGCCGTCGGCGTGGCGCCGTCGAGAGGCATCTTGGAGACGGGCAGCAGGTCGCCCTTGAACCGGGTGATCGGGTCGATGACCTCCTTGGCGTAGGCGTCGGCGTCGTCCGGGACGACCTTGACCAGCGGGGCCGACTTGCCGATCCGGGCCGGGACGGGCACGGCCACGAGGCCGGCGGCGGCCCGGTCGATGGCCTCCCAGTTCATCTGGACGACCTCTTTGCCCTTGCGGCCGTAGGTCTTTTCGACGGCCTTCTTCATCAGGGTGATGGCCTGTTCCTCGGGCAGGACGCCCGAGAGCTTGAAGAAGCAGGCCTGCATGATCGAATTGATGCGCAGGCCCAGGCCGAGCTCGCCGGCGATCTTGTAGGCGTCGACGGTGTAGACCTTGATCTTCTTGTCGATGATCGTCCGCTGCATGTCCTCGGTGAAGTGCTCGAAAACGTCGGCGGCCGGCCAGTCGGAGTTGAGCAGGAACGTGCCGCCCTCGCGGATGCCCTCGAGGATGTCCAGCCGGCCGATGTAGGACGGCTTGTGGAGGGCCACGAAGTCGACGGTGTTGAGATAGTACTGGGACTGGATCGGGCTCTTGCCGAAACGCAGGTGGGAGATGGTGACGCCGCCGGACTTCTTCGAATCGTACTGGAAGTAGCCCTGGCCGTACATGTCGGTGTTGTCGGCGATGATCTTGATCGAGTTCTTGTTGGCGCCGACCGTGCCGTCCGATCCGTAGCCGAAAAACTTGCAGCGAACCGTGCCCGGCAGCTCGGTGTCGAGGACCGGGCCGACGGGGATCGAGAGGTGGGTGACATCGTCGATGATGCCGACGGTGAAGCCGTGCGTCGCCGGGCCGGCGAGGTGGTCGTAGACCGCCTTGACCTGGGCCGGCGTGAAGTCCTTGGACGACAGGCCGTAGCGGCCGCCAATGACTTTGATCGGGCTGCCGGCCAGGGACACGGCGACGTCGAGATAGAGCGGCTCGCCGATCGAGCCGGGCTCCTTGGTCCGGTCGAGAACGGCGACCCTCTTGACCGACGCCGGCAGGGCGGCCCGCAGGGCGGCCGTGTCGAAGGGCCGGTAGAGCCGGACCTTGACCAGGCCGAGCTTGGCGCCGCGGGCGTTCAGGGCGTTGATGGTCTCCTCGGCGGTCTCCGCGCCGGAGCCCATCATGACGATGACGTTCTCGGCCTGCGGGTCGCCGAAATAGTCGAAGAGGTGGTATTGGCGTCCGATGGCCTTGGCCACCTTGTCCATGTAGTGCTGGACCAGGCCCGGGCACTCAGCATAGAACTTGTTGACGGTTTCGCGGCCCTGGAAGTAGACGTCCGGGTTCTCCTGGCCGACCTTCTGCATCGGCCGCTCGGGGTTGAGGGAGCGCTTGCGGAAGTCGTCGAGGTACTGGGGCTCGAAGAGCTGGGCCAGGGTCTCGTAGGGAACGACGTCGACCTTCTCGATGACGTTCGAGGTCCGGAAGCCGTCGAAGAAGTGCAGGAACGGGATCCGCGTCCGCAGCGTGGACAGATGGGCCACGATGGCCAGGTCCTGGGCCTCCTGGACGGAGCCGGCGCAGGTCATGGCGAAGCCCGTGTTGCGGGCCGACATGACGTCGCTGTGGTCGCCGAAGATCGACAGCGCCTGGCAGGCCAGCGAGCGGGCCGAGACCAGGAAGACGGTCGGCAGCATCTCGCCGGCGATCTTGTGCATGTTCGGCAGCATCAGCATCAGGCCTTGCGACGCCGTGAAGGTCGTCGTCAGGGCCCCGGCCGAGAGCGAGCCGTGGACCGCGCCGGAGGCGCCGCCCTCGGACTGCATCTCGACGACGTCCACCCTCTGGCCCCAGATGTTCCGGCGGTCGCGGGCGGACCATTCGTCGGCCAGCTCGCCCATCGTCGAGGACGGCGTGATGGGGTAGATGGCCGCGACCTCGGAATACGCGTAGGCGACGTGCGTCGCCGCGGTATTTCCGTCGATCGTCTGCATGTTCTTTTTGTTCATGTCCAACTCCTTCGTTATGGTCGAACGTCGTCGGCGACGTTGCGGGCTATTCCTTGAGCTCCGTCCGCCCTTCCAGGGCCTTCTTGATGGTCACCTGGTCGGCGAAATCGAGGTCCGATCCGACGGGCAGGCCCATGGCCAGGCGGGTCAGGCGGATGCCGTAGCCCTTGAGGACGCGAAGGAGGTAGAGCGCCGTGGCTTCCCCCTCCACCGTCGGATTCGTGGCGATGATGATCTCCTTGAACGCGCCCTCCTCGATCCGCTTGGTCAGCTTGCCCAGGCGAAGCTCGTCCGGGCCGCGGCCTTTGAGCGGCGACAGGGCGCCGAGCAGGACGTGGTAGCGCCCGGCGAAGGCCCCGGTCCGCTCGATCGAGGAGATGTTGAACGGCTCCTCGACGATGCAGAGGGCCTCGTCGGAGCGGTGGCTGTCGCTGCAGATCAGGCAGGGATCGACGTGGGTGATGTTGTTGCAGCGGCTGCAGTAGAAGATCCGGCGCTTGGCCTCGCGGATGGCCTCGGCCAGGCGGTCCGTGTCCTCGGCCGGCAGCCCCAGGAAATAGAAAGCGATCCGCTGGGCCGTCTTGGCCCCGATGCCGGGGATGTGCCGCAGTTCCTCGATGAGGTCGTGGAGCGGCTGTGCGTATTCGAACATCAGCCGAGTCCCGGGATCTTCAGGCCGGCGCCGAGCCCGCCGAGCTTCTGGGCCAGGGCCTCGTCGACCTTGGCCGCCGCGTCGTTGAAGGCGGCGACGACGAGGTCCTGGAGCATCTCGACCTCGTCGCGGTTGACGACCTCGGGGTCGATGCGCAGCGAGCTGAGCCCCTTATGGCCGTCCAGGACCACCGTGACCATGCCGCCGCCGCTCGATCCCTCGACCCGGAGGGCGGCCAGCTCCTTCTGGAGCCGTTCCTGCATTTCCTGGGCCGACCTGAGCATCTTCTGCATATCCATGATGTTCTTCATGAGTCCTTCTCCGTCGGCCCGCGGCCCTTGGCTGCTCCGTCCCTTCCGGCCGGAACCTGGTCGGCCGACAGGACCTGGGCCTTGAACGTGTTCATGAAGAACTGGACGGCCGGATCCTTCATGGCCGATTCGAGCTCGCGGCCGGGCCGCAGCGGCCCGCCGCCGCTGGCGTTCTCCTCGGCGAAGCGCACCTTGATCTCGCGTCCCAGGACATCGGAGGCGGCCCGCTCGACGGCCCGCATGTCCTTGTCCTGGAGGCTGGTGACGAAGAAGCCCCGGCCGCTGGCGAACGAGACCTCGATGGCGTTGTCCTTGATCATGACCGACGAGTACTGTCCCAGCATGGCCGCCAGGGGCGCCCGGTCCACGGCCAGGTTCTCCAACACGCGGGCGAAGACGTCCTTCGGGGCCGGGGCCTCCGGCTTGGCGGGCGCCGGCCGGGCCGGGGGCGCGGCGGGACCGGCCGCGGGAGAGGGACCGGCCTGGCGCTCCGGCCCGGCGGTCCGGGCCGCCGGCACGGCCGGTGCTCCCTTGAGCGCCTCGACGTCCCGAATGAGGTCCTGGAGGGGCACGATCTTGCGGAAGTGGCAGAGCTTGACGAAAAAGGCCTCGAAGTATATCCGCGGCGCGGCCGAGTACTTAAGCCCCGGCTCCGCCTGCTGCAGGGCCAGGAGGCAGCGGAGCAGGTCCTCGGGGCCGGCCTTGGCCGCCTCGGTCCGCAGGGCGGCCAGCCCTTCGGGGCTGACGGCCAGGAAATCCTCCGGCTTCTCGACCGAGCGGACCAGGAGCAGGGCCCGGAAGTGCTCGACGAGCTTGCCGAAAACGAAGCGGAGATCGTAGCCGGCGGTGACGACGCCCTCGACGAGGCCGAAGACAGCTTCCGGCGTTCCGTCCAGGACGGCCGTCGAGAAGCGCATGAGGACGTCCTGGCCGATAGTCCCGAGGATGGTCTTGAGGTCCTCGTCGCCGATGTTCTCGCCGCTGAAGGCCACGGCCTGGTCGAGCAGGCTCTGGGCGTCCCGCATGCTGCCGTCGGCGGCCTCGGCGATGAGGGCCAGGCCGGACGGCGTGATGGTGATGCCTTCCTTCTTGGCGATCTCCATGAGGTGGTTGATGATGTCCTTGCGGGAGATCTTGCGGAACTCGAAGTGCTGGCAGCGCGAGACGATGGTCGCCGGAACCTTGTTGAATTCGGTCGTGGCGAAGATGAAGACGGTGTTCGGCGGCGGCTCCTCGAGCGTCTTCAGCAGGGCGTTGAAGGCGTGCGTGGAGAGCATGTGGACTTCGTCGATGATCAGGACCTTGGTCCGGGTGAATGCCGGCTTGTACTTGACCATCTCCCGGATGGGCTCGATGTCGTCCACTTGGCGGTTTGAGGCCCCGTCGATCTCGATGACGTCGATGGCGCTCCCCTCGTGGATGGCCTTGCAGAACTGGCAGGGGCGCTCCCGGTCCGGGCAAGGGTGGGGCGTCGGGCCGTCGGCGCAGTTCAGGGCCTTGGCCAGGATCCGGGCGACGGTGGTCTTGCCCGTGCCCCGAACGCCCGAAAAGAGGTAGGCCTGGGCGATGCGGCCGGAGGAGATGGCGTTTTGGATAGTCCGAACGACGGACAGCTGCCCGACGACTTCCTCGAATTTCCAGGGGCGGTACTTCCGCGCGAATATCTCGTAGGACATGGGTTTCCGCCGTCCGCGGACGGGAGGGGAAAACTCTTTGTTCTCCCCTAAAAAGTAAAGATTATCTTAGCACAAATCGGTCAAATAGCAAGGAAAGGATTATAATGACGCCGTGCCGCCGCGTCGACGCAGCCTCGCCGAGATCCACCTGGCCGTTCTCCTTTTCGGCTTCGCCGGCCTGTTCGGCAAATGGCTGGTCCTGCCGCCCGTGGTCATCGTCCTGGGCCGGGTCCTGTTCGCCTGCCTGGCCCTGGCCGCGGTCATGGCCGTTATGCGGGTGTCCTTTCGGACCGCGCCGGGGCGCGATCTGGTCCTGCTGGCCGTCTGCGGCCTGGTTCTGGCCGCCCACTGGACGATGTTCTTCAAGTCCGTCCAGGTCTCCTCGGTTGCCGTCGGGCTGCTGGCCTATTCGAGCTTCCCGGTCTTCACGGCCTTCCTGGAGCCGCTGCTGGCGCGCGAGCGGTGGGAGCCGGAGAGCCTGCTCCTGGCGCTCATCTGCCTGGCCGGCATCGCCCTGATCGTGCCCCGCTTCGACGTCTCGGACGCGGTCGTCCAGGGCGTCCTCTGGGGCTTGGGGGCGGGATTGTCCTTCTCCGTCCTGTCGGTCCTGGACCGCGGCCTGGCGTCCCGGCATGCCAGCCTGCGGGTGGCCTTCGTTCAGGATCTCGTGGCCGGACTGGTTTTGGCGCCGGCCGCCCTGCGGGCCGGGCTCCCCCGCTCGGGACGCGACTGGGCCCTCATCGCCGTCCTGGGGATCGTCTGCACGGCGGCGGCGCACACCCTGTTCATCGGCGGCTTGAAGGGCGTCGGGGCCAGGACGGCCAGCGTCCTGAGCTCCCTCGAGCCCGTCTACGGGATACTCCTAGCCCTGGCCTTCCTGGGCGAGCGTCCCTCCCCGAGAACGATCATGGGAGGGGCGATCGTGCTGGCGGCCGCCCTGGCCGCGACGGCGCGGGCCGGGCGACGGGCCTAGCTCTTGTCGGGTTCCGTTTTAGTCTTGCGGCGGACCGGCGCCTTGCGGACCTTCGTTTCCTCGGTCTTCTGCCGCTTCTCCAGCTCGGCCTTCTCCTGCTCGTGGCGCTTCTTCAGCTCGGAGACCCGGCCGGAGGCCTGATCCTCGACCTTCCGTTTTTCCACGGGGGTCTGGACCTTGGCCCGCTCGTCCTCGGCCTGGCGCTGGACCTCCTTGATCTCGGCCTCCTGGCTGTCATTCAGGAGCTGCCGTTCGTTCTGATGGTCCTGGCGCAGGATCTCGTCTTCGCGCCGGGGCGTCCGCTGGTAGATGCGTCCGCCGGTCTCCCCGCTAAGCTCCCTTTCCGCTTTGGCCTGGTCGATGACGCGCTTCGGCCGGGCCGTCTCGTTGCGCCGGACGACGGGCTTGGAGACGACCAGGTCCTGGCCCTCCTCCCGGGCCAGTCCGGGACGGCTCGAATCCTTGAGCGTTAAGCGGTCGATCGTCCGGTTCGTCTGCCGGCGGACCAGGTCGACGTCGACGCCGTCATCGACGATCCGCCGGTCGCGCTCATGGATGTTGACGTCGAAGCGGGTCCTGTCGACGAGAGTCGAGTTGCGCTCGACCGGCAGGACCCAGCGGTCGATCGTCCGGTCGAGGAAGTCGCGTCCGCGGACGAAGTTCCAGTGCCGGCCCGGGATGTCCCATTGACGCCGGCCGAAACCCCGCCCGGGAACGAAATCGGCCCCCGGAGGCAGAGGCGCCCAGCCGATATGGGAGTCGCCCCAGCGCCAGGCCACCCAGGCCGGGCCCCAGACGATGTCCGGCACCCAGAACCATCCCAGGCTCCGGTCCCAGCCCCAGCGGCCGTAGTGGAAGGCGATCCAGCCCCACCGTTCGATGGAGACCCAGGTCCAGCCGCAGTCGGTCCAGGCCCAATGGCCCCGGGTATAGGGCCGCCAGTTGTAGCCGACATGGCCGGGGATCCAGACGTAGCCGTAGGGGCGCAACGAGACCCAGATGCCGTAGGGCTGGAGCTCGTCATAGAAATAGGCGCTGTCGAGATCGTCGTAGCGGCCGTAATCGTCGTAGTAGGTGTCGTCGGACGGGCCGGCATAGTTCCCCGCGTCGTAAGGCATGTAGCTGATGCAGGATGTCGCGGCGGCCGCGGCCAAGGCGGCGACTAGCAGCAGGCCGATCTTCTTTTTCATCTTCGTCCTCCCTGACCTGTAGAATGCAAGGAATATGCCAGGCACGCCAACAGCCTTGCCGGAGGACATCCCGGACTCCGGCCGTCCGCAAAAGCGGACAGCGGCCCCGGACAGCCCTGCGATCAGGCCAGCCGTTTGAAGACGGTCTTGATGCGCTTCAGGGCCCAGTTCAGGTCCTTGTCGCGGATGATCAGGGGCGGCGCGAAGCGGATGACGTTCTCGTGGGTCTCCTTGCAGAGCAGCCCTTCCTTCATCAGCTCCTCGCAGAAGCGGCGGGCGCCGCCGGCGGCCGGATGGAGCTCGACGCCGATGAGCAGGCCGCGGCCGCGGACCTGCTTGATGTGCCGGCTGCGGATCTTGCGCAGCTTCTCCATGAACGCCTCGCCCCGCTCGGCGGCGTTCTCGACGAGCTTCTCGTCCTTGATGACCCGGAGGCTCTCCCGGGCGACGGCGCAGGCCAGCGGGTTGCCGCCGAAGGTCGAACCGTGGTCCCCCGGCTTGAAGACGCCGAGGATCTCGCGGTCGGCCAGGACGGCGGAAACCGGATAGCAGCCACCGCCCAGCGACTTGCCGACGACGACCATGTCCGGGCGGACGTTCTCGTATTCGCAGGCGAAGAGCTTGCCGGTCCGGCCCAGGCCGGTCTGGATCTCGTCGGCGATGAACAGGACGTTGTTCTTCCTGCAGATCTCCGCCACCCGCCGCAGGTAGCCGTCGGGCGGCAACAGGATGCCGGCCTCGGCCTGGATGGGCTCGACCAGGATGGCCGCCGTGTTCGGGGTGATGGCCTTCTCCAGGGCCTCGGCGTCGCCGAAGGGGACGATCGGGAAGCCGGGCGTGAAGGGCCCGAAGTCCTTGCGGTAATCCGCCTCGGTCGAGAAGCTGATGACCGTGACGGTGCGGCCGTGGAAGTTGTTGGTGCAGGCGATGATCTCAGCCTTGTCCTGGGGGACGCCCTTCTTCATGTAGGCCCATTTGCGGGCCGTCTTGACGGCCGTCTCGACGGCTTCGGCGCCGGAGTTCATGGGCAGGACCATGTTGTAGCCGGTCAGGTCGCAGAGCTCCTTGGCCAGAAGGGGCCACTGGTCGTTGCGGAAGGCCCGCGAGGTCAGGGTCAGCTTGCGGGCCTGGTCGATCAGGGCCTTGACGATGCGCGGATGGCGGTGGCCCTGGTTGACGGCCGAATAGGCGCTCAGGAAATCGAGGTATTTGCGGCCTTCGACGTCGTACATCCAGATGCCCTGGGCCTTGGTGACGACGACATCCAGGGGATGGTAGTTGTGCGCGCCGTACAGGTCTTCGATCTGGATAAGATCCTTGCTGTCCATTTCCTGGCTCCTTTTGCGCCGGCGTTCAAGTGGCGGAGAGGGCGGGATTCGAACCCGCGGTGCACCTTGCGGCACACACACGCTTTCCAAGCGTGCTCCTTAAACCGCTCGGACACCTCTCCGCGACCCCGGCGCCCGATGGCTCCGGAGACGCAAACTTACCAGAAAAGCGCGGCCCGGTCAACGCGGCCGGCGCCTAGAACGGCGGCCGGAAGATGTTGATGAGGTCCTTGAGAAGGGCGGCCGCGGCGCCGCGGGGATTGGATCGGCCGCCGGTCAGGGTCACGGAGCCCATGGAGTCCGTCAGGAAGGTGATGCCCTTTTCGGTGCCGTTGACGTGGGCCAGCGGATGGGAAGCCTCGATGAGAGACGGGCGGACATCGAGGCTCCAGCGTCCGCCCTGGCGGCCCGGCGCGGCGGTGGCCAGGAGCTTGACCGAGCGGCCTTCGCGCCCGGCCGAGCGGATGAAGTCCGGCCCCAGCCCGGTGATGCCGGTCACGTGGACATCCTTAAGGACGTAGGCCGTGTCGAGACAGGCGTTGGTGATCAGCAGGATCTTGCAGGCCGAGTCCCAGCCCCCGACGTCGTGGACGGGGTCGGCCTCGGCGATGCCGCGGTCCTGGGCTTCCTTGAGCGCCTCATCGTACGCCAGGCCCTCGCTCATCCGGGTCAGGATGAAGTTCGAGGTGCCGTTTAGGATCCCCTGGATGCCCTCGATCCGGGTCCCGGCCAGCGAGAAGATCCCGACGTCAAGGGTTGGCAAGGCGGCCGCGGCGGCCCCGCTGAACTTGAGGAAGGTGCCGTTCTCCGCCGCCGCAGCCTTGAGCTTCGGCAGGCCGACGACCAGGGCCCCCTTGCTGGCCGCGACGGCGTGCCAGCCGGCCGCCAGGGCGGCCGAGATGTAGGACAGGCCCGGCTCCCCGGTCTCGAGGTTGGAACGGGTGCATTCGACCAGCCCGCCGCCGGGATCCTGCCGGCCGATGATCTCGGTCACGGCCAGGCCCTTGTGCCAGCAGGGATTGCCGTCCGTCCAGACGTAGCCGCCTCGGGAGACCTGGCGGACATCGAGGGGACCGCCCGTATAGAAGCAGCCCTCGGTCCTGGCCACGGCCAGGACCTGGAAGCCCAGGCCGTAGCGGCGCTCGAGATCCTCCCTCTTCTCTCTTAGGAGCGAGACGAAAGCCCGGCCGACGTGCCCGAAGCCGGTGACGACAAGGGGGATCTGTCTCATCGGGATAAGGCCCCAGGCCTCTGCGGGGATGACATCTGCGGCTCGCGCCCGGCGTTGCGCTCCATGACGGCGTCCTTTGGCCGATTCTCGGGCCCGTCGCGGCCCGAGAGACGTCCCGGCCCAGGACGGTCCTCCCTAGTACAAAATAAGTCGGCTGTTTTGTCAACCCCGGACGAGCGGCGGCTCCGGGGCATGAAAGCCTGCTAGAGCAAAATCAGGATGATCGCCCCGGCGATGCCAGCGGCCGAAAGACAAAGGCCCCGCCGGAATCGCTTCGAGCCGGCCTCGAACATCCAAAAGGACGACAGGGCCAGAAAGGCCAGCAGGACCCCGAAAACGGCGGAAAAACGCGATTTGAAGCTGCGGCTGTTGACCTTGTGCAGGGCGATGATCCGGTTGAGCCAGCGCGGATACTCCTGGCTGGTGTAGGAGGCTTCTCCCGTGGCCCGGTTGTATCGACCGTCTTCTCTTTGGCCGTATCGGAAGCAGAGGCTGTCGCCTTCGGTCCTCAGGACCTCGAAGTCCTTCATTCGCAGGGACGCTTCGAGCGAGGAGGCGTCAAGCCCCGGCCCGATGTTCCGCTTTATCGGGGTTTCCCGTTTAAAGATGTTCGTGCCCCTGTAGATCAGCACGACGCCGCTCGTGCCGTAGAGCAGGCACAGGCCGATGACGAAGAACCCGATGTCACGATGGGCGGCGCGCATGAAGCAACGGAACGTCGTCCTGGTCGCCTGTCGGTCCATTCACCCCTCCCGGGCTGTCAACATCATCACGGCCTCCCCCGGTCCGCGGAAACCCTCGACCGCCGGGGGGCGCAGCGCGCTTCGGCCGCCTCTCGGGTCCGGGCGGGAATAAAAAATGGCGGAGAGGGCGGGATTCGAACCCGCGATCCCAATCGCTCGAGATAACGGTTTTCGAGACCGTCGCCTTCAACCACTCGGCCACCTCTCCGCGCCGATCGGGATGGACGTGAAGACCCGGGATTATATCCGAAACGGTGGTTCTTGGCTAGCCCCGGGGCCCGGCGGCCGTCCGGTCGGCGAAGTAGCCGGCCCGGTGGGCGACGCGGCAACCCGGACGCTTGACCCGGACCTCGATCTCGCGGAAACGTCCGTCGGCCCGATAGTCGTCCGGTTCGTAGTACAGGATATAGCCGTTCTCCGTCGCGGCGAATGCAGCCTTGAAGCCGGCCGCGGCGTTGGCGGAAGAGAGGGCGACGCCGCCGCTGATCTCGGCCATCTCCCGGAAGGGGGCGAAGAACCCGGCCGAGATGTCCGCGGCGCCGCCTTTCGGGTCCGGCCGGGGGGCGGCCCCCGACCCGGCGCCGTGATCCCGGCCCGGCCCGACCTCGACGTCCAGCCCCGCCGCGTCGCGGCCCGACCGGGAGACGAAGATGAAATTCACCGTGACCGTGGCGTCGGCGAAGGCCCGCTCGATCTCGGCGGCGCCAACCGTCGGCGCGCGCCGCGCTTCCGTGGCCGCCCAGTCGGTCAGCAGGCCTTCGTTGGAATCGCCGCCGGAAGCGGCCGGCGAGGCGGCCCGAACGGTCTCCCGCTGATAGAAAAGGAAAAGGAGCTTCCGGCCATCTCTGGCCTTCAGCTCCGCCGCCAGGCGGCGCAGGGCCCGCGGATCGATCTCTCTCCGGTCCCGGATCTGCCGCTGGATCTCGGACATCCGGGCCAGCCTTTCGGCCGGACCGGGAGACGCGTTCTCGATGTCGCGGAGGTCGCCGGCCAGCCGCCGCAGCTCCGCGCCCTCGGCAGCGAGGTCCTTTCGCACCCGGGCCTTGACCTCCCGGGCCAGGCCGGTCACGGAGCGGCGGACCGGGGCCTCCGGCTCGAGGGTGTAAGTCGCGCGGGGGGTGATGACGATCAGGGCGTCCCGCGGCCCGAGGACCCGGCCCAGGAAGTCGTCCAGGACCTCGTCGATCCGGGGATCGGGTTGGCCCAGCTGGAATTGGAGAACGAGCGTCCGGCCCGGTCCGGGCTCGGGCCAGCCGGCCTCCGCCGGCGCGGGACCCGTCCCCGCCTTCCGGACATCGGAGCCGCGGACGATATATAGGGCGGCGATCTTTTGCGGCCGGCCGTCTTCGAAGACCTCGAAGTCCTGGGGCGACAGGTCCCCGACGAAGCGGCCGTCGTCGAAGACCCGGACCGGGACCTCGACGTTGATAGTCCCGGTGGCGTGCCGAAGGTCCTGCGGCCCGGGAAAGGCCGGGGGGCGGGCGCAGAGGACAGCCAGTGTCAGGGCCGCGGTCATTTTCATCTCATTCCCCCGCGGCCCTATGATGCGCGCTGCCGGCTTGCCTGTCAACGGAATGGGGACCGCGGACGGGTCAGCGCCTGGAGGCGCGGCGGCGGCGGAAGAAGGTTCGCAGGAGCGCCGCGGCTTCGTCCGCCAGGACGCCGCCCAGGATCGCCGGGCGATGATTCAGCCGTTCGAACGGAAAGCTCATGATGGACGAGACGGCACCCGCCTTGGGGTCGTCGGCTCCATAGACGACGCGGCGGAGACGCGCCTGGACGACGGCCCCGAGGCACATGGCGCAGGGCTCGAGGGTGACAAAGAGATCGCAATCGGAGAGGCGGTAGTTCCCGGACTTCCCGGCGGCGCGGCGGAGAGCGACGATCTCGGCGTGGGCCGTGGGGTCGGAGGAGCCGATGGGGCGGTTCGAGCCGCGGGCTATGATCCGGCCGTCCCGGACGACGACGGCTCCGACCGGGACCTCTCCCCTCTCCCCGGCCTTGGCCGCTTCGGCCAGGGCGGCCTTCATCATCCGGGCGTCGTCCATGGCGGGCCGATTCTACCCCGGATCCCGGCCCGGCGCAAACCGGGCCGGACCTCCCGGACCGGCTGCGGGAGGCGATGATAGGCAAGGCCCCCGTTTCGGTCTATAATCCCGCCGGCCCCCGAAAGGAGAACGATCATGGACCGGTTCGAATGCCTGGCCTGCGGGCAGCTCGACACCCGCGATTTTTATTCCCCGCTCTGCCCGGCCTGCGGCGAGCCGCTGTTCGTGGTCCCGGCTCCGCGGCCCGGCGGCCGGCGCATCCGGGAAGAGCGGGCCCTGGCCCTGGAGCGGTTCGCCGATTTCCTGCCACTCGAGCGCCTCGATCCGGCCCTGAGCCTGGGCGAGGGCTCGACGCCGCTCGTCCGCCTCGGGCGCCTGGGCCGCCGGCTCGGTCTCGACGGCCTCTTCGCCAAGAACGAAGCTCAGAACCCGACCGCGAGCTTCAAGGACCGGGGCACGGCCGTGGCCGTCCAGAAGGCCGCGGCCTTCGGCGCCGGGCGCATCGGCACGGTCTCGACCGGGAACATGGCCGCTTCGACCGCCGCCTACGGCGCCCGGGCCGGCCTGCAGACCTTCGTCCTGCTCAAGGAAGGAACCTCGCCGGCCGGCCTGCTCGGGGCCGGCGTCTATAAGCCTCACCTGGTCGCCGTGAGGGGCGATTACGGGGCCGTCTTCGAGGCCAGCCTGGCCATAGGCCGCAGGCTGGGCATCCCCTTCATGAATTCCATCGATCCCTATCGCCTCGAGGGCTACAAGCTGACCGCCTTCGAGATCTTCCTCCAGCTAGGCCGCCGGGCCCCGGACGCCGTCGTCGTTCCCCTGAGCTCGGGCGGGCACCTGCTGGGCCTGATGCGCGGCTTCGCCGATCTCGAGCGCGAGGGCCTCATCGCGACCTTCCCCCAGATCGTCGGCGTCCAGGCCGAGCCCTGCTCCCCTCTCGTCCGAGCTTTCGAGCGCGGCCTCCCCCGCTGGGAACGGATCGACGCGGGTCCGACCAGGGCCCACGCCATCGCCAATCCCGCGCCGCCCGGCGGCAACGCCGTGCTCCGGCTCATCCGCGAGCGCGACGGCCTGTTGGCGGCCGTCTCCGACGAGGACATGTTCGAGGCCCAGGCTGAGCTGGCCGCGGGGGAAGGGCTGTTCTGCCAGCCGGAATCGGCGACGACGCTGGCGGCGGTCAAAAAACTGGCAGCAGCCGGCCGTCTCCGGCTCGGCGGCGGCGGGACCGTGCTCGTCCTGACCGGGCAGGGGCTGAAGACGATGCACTTGCTCGATCCGGCCCGCGTCGCCATCCAACGCCTGGACCTGGGCGGGCTCGAAGAGGGCCTGGCCCGGCTCTGCCGGCCTAGGGCTTCTTGACCAGGAAGTTGAAGAGCCGCTCCCGGTTCGGGAAGAGGGCCGGCGTGCCGCCGGTGTGCAGGAACAGGATCTTGTCGGTCGGCTTGAAGAACCCCGTCTTGATCAGGTCGAGCAGGCCGACCATGGCCTTGGCCGTATAGACCGGATCGAGGACGATGCCCTCGGTCTGGAAGACGAGCCGGATGGTCTCGGCCACGGTCCTGTCGACGACGCCGTAGCCCTCGCCCAGGTACTCGTCGAAAACGACGACGTCCTCGGCCCTGATCCCCAGGCCCAGCCCAAGGGCCTCGTCGGCGGCCCGCCCGATCTCCAGAACGTCGTCGGAGAAAGGCCCCTTAGGGTCCGAAACGCTGATGCCGATGATGCGGCAGCCGGCGCTCAGGGCCTGGGCCCCGACGACCAGCCCGGCCTGCGTTCCGCCGGATCCCGTGGCGTGGATGACGTAATCGGGCTCCAGGCCCAGGCCACGGGTCTGTTCTAGAAGCTCGGCGAAAGCGGCGACATAGCTGATGGCGCCGAGGGGCTTGTCCATGTCCCCCCGGACGAGGGAGCCGCCGACGGGCACGAGGTAAGGCCGTTGGCCCTGAGCCCTGACCTCGCGGCCGGCCTCGTCGAGGACCTCCATGGCCTGGGCGGACTTGACGACCTTGCCCCGATCGGACTCCAGGATGCGGAGATCGGCGTCGAGCAGGACGTCGAGCAGGACGTTGCCGTCGGCGGTGGCCGCGGTCTCGGCCGGCTTGAATAGCATCAGGATTGGCTTGAGGCCGAAGCTCCGGGCCGCGGCGGCCGTCTGCATGCACCAGTTGGACTGCAGGCTCCCCCAGGTGATGACCACGTCGGCCTTCTTGACCAGCATGTCGCTGATGATGAACTCGAGCTTCCTCGACTTGTTGCCGCCGAAGGCCAGTCCGGTCAGGTCGTCGCGCTTGATGAAGATCTCCGGGCCGCCCAAGCGGGCCGAGAGACGGTCGAGCTTGCGGACGGGGGTCGGGCGGCTGATGATCTCCACCCGCGGGAACCGTTCGATGCGGTCAAGGACGTCCGGGACCTTGTACGGCATGGGCCACCTCCGCCCGCTAGCGTAGCAGATAAGCCCCTCAATAAAAAGGCTCTTCTCCCGATCCCGGGAACCCTCTCTCGGGCCGGCGCGTAACGGACTCTTGGGAGCGGAGGTCAGGATCACGGCCGAGCACTCGAGGCCGGGATCCTGAGAAACCTTTAGAAAGCGCTTTCTCCCGATATTTCCCAGAAGCATGGCTCCGGGTCGCTCCGCCATGCTTCTGATGGTCGCTTCGCCTACTCTGCTCCCTGCCGGTCCCTCTCTCGGGCTATATCTCGGGGATGTCCTCCGGCTCCCCGGCCCAGCTCAGCCCTCGGTCGTTCTATAGACGACGTTGCGGGCCGCCAGGTCGGCCATGACCGCCCGGAAAACGCTTTCATCGGCGCCGAGGAGCTCGGGCGGCAGGACGCCCTTCTGCGGCACCCTGCCGGCCAGCACCAGGCGGGCCACGGCAGCGGCCGGGAAGCCGGTCGTCCGGGCCATCGAGGAGAAGCCCGTCCGGCGGTCTCGCCGGTCGAACAGGTCGTACTGGACGCGCCGGGGGCTGTCCCCGGCCAGGCCCTCGACGACGATGCGCATGACGGTGAACTCGTCATCCTTCTCATGCAGATGCCAGTGCTTGAACAGGACGGCCGACGTGACGTCGAGGGGCCGGACCTTGGCCCCTCGGACGTCGATCTCCCGGACGGCGAAGAAGCCGCTGTCCCGCAGGACCCGGATGTGCTCGACATGGCCCGGGTAACGCAGGGTCTTCTCGATCATGTTCGGCACCTTCATCGTCGTGAGCAGGGACCTCAGTCCGTCGGAGTTGAAGGCCTCGAGCGTGCCGATCTCCGGGAAATCCATGTGCTCGACGTCCGAAAGGGCGGGCTTGACGACGAGATGGCCGTTCTCGACGTAGCGGGCCGGCCGGGTGTACTCCTCGATGACGTCGGCCGGAGAGAACGGGGCTTTGTACTCGAACGGGAACTCGCGGCGGAAAGGCAGGCCGCCGACGTAGCAGGCGAACCGCCGGACCGTCATGCGGGCGGCCTCGTGGCCGAGGATCATATTGTCCATCCCCGGGGCGACGCCGCAGTCTACGACGGCCGTGACCCCGGCCCCCCGGGCGGCATCATCCAGGGCCAGGGCGTCCTCCGGAAAGAACGAGATGTCCACGGCGTTCTTGCCCGCGGCGATCGTCTCGCGCAGCGTGGCGAAGCCCAGGGAACCGGGGACCGCCCCGACGACGAGGTCGGCGTCCTCGATGACGCTCCGCACGGCGGCCGCCGACGCCAGGTCGGCCTGGACAGGCTTGACGGCCGTGCCCTCGAGCCTGGCCAGGTTGGCCCGGCTGACGTCGACGGACTCGACGCGGTACTCGGCGGCGAGATCGAGGGCGATGACGCGGCCGACCATCCCGGCTCCCAGAACAACGACCTTTTTCATGATGTCTCCTTTGCGGCGGAATAGCATTTATAGCCCAGGCCGGGCCGATTTTCAACCCGGGCCGGGCCGGGCTGCCAGCCGGCCGCTTTACAAGAACGGGGTCGGACGCTATCATACACGCCTCAGCAGGATTGTTTAGGCCATGAAACGAACCGGGCTCTTGGCGCTGGCTTCCTTTATCTTCGGGGCCGGACTCTGCCTTCCGCCTGCGGCCGCGCAGGACGGGGCGGCGTCCGAGGAGACGAGTTACAAGGCCAAGCTCGTCGGCCTGCCGTTCGTGTATTACTCGCCGGAGACCACGCTGGCCTTCGGGGCCGGCGGCGTCATGACCTTCCGGGTCGGCGCCAACAAGGCCAGGACCCGGACGTCGAGCATCTGGGCCTACGCCTCGTACAACCTGGAAAAGCAGTTCAATGTCCTGATCAAGCCCGAGATCTACCTCCAGGGCAACGATTTCTCGCTTTCCGGCAGCCTGCGCTTCGAACGGGCCCCGCAGAGGTTCTACGGCCTGGGCGACGACACGGCCTCGATCGACCAGGAGTCCTTCACGCCCCGGACGATCGCGGCGGAGATAGGGATCAAACGGCGCCTTGTCGCCGGCCTTTTCGCCGGCCTGCGGTTCAATTTCGAGAACACGACGATGGAAAAGGTCGAGGCCGGCGGCCTGCTCGCCCCGGGGACGATCCCGGGCAGCCACGGCGGCCTGCTGGCCGGGTTCGGCGGCAGCCTGGATTGGGATACCCGGGACGCCTCGATGTTCCCCCGCCGCGGCGCCTATCTCCAGTTCACGGCCGACGTCTACAACGCCGTGGCCGGCAGCGAGTTCTCCTTCAATCGCTTCAACCTCAACCTGCGCAAGTATCTGCCGCTCGGCCCCGACCAGGTCCTGGCCCTGCAGGCCTACGCCCTGACGACGGGCGGCGATGTGCCGTTCTACAAGCTGGCCTTGGTAGGCGGCGACACGCTGCTGCGGGGATACTACAAGGGCCGCTTCCGGGACAAGTCACTGGCGCTCGTCCAAGCCGAATACCGGGCCCTCATCTCGGACCGCATCGGGGTGGTGGGCTTCGCCGGCGCGGCCCAGGTCTTCGCGGGCCTGGACCACTTCGGCTCCGGGAGCGTCAAGCTCTCGGCCGGCACGGGGGTGCGCTACGTCATCAGCAAGCGCGACGGCACGACCGTGCGCCTGGATATGGCCTGGGGCGACCGGAGCTTCGGCTTCTACATCACCGCCCAGGAAGCGTTCTGACCGCCGCGGGACGCCGCGCCCGCCGGTCCCTCTCCCCTATTTCAACTCAGAGGTGCAGTGCGGGCAACGCACGGCCTTGAGCGGGACGGCCGTGGCGCAGTAGGGGCAGTCCTTGGTCGTCGGTGCCGGGGCCGGGGCCTCGGCCTTCTTCTGCAGCCGGTTCATGGCCCGGATGATGAGGAACAGGCAGAAGGCCACGATGACGAAGGTGATGATCGTGTTGATGAACCTGCCGTAGTTCAGGGTGACCGAATCCGACAGGGCCACGCTCAACTGGGAGAAATCGACCCGCCCCAGGAGCAGGCCGATCGGCGGCATGAGCACGTCGTTGACCAGAGAGGAGACGATCCCCCCGAATGCGCCGCCGAGGATGATGCCCACGGCCATGTCCAGGACGGAGCCGCGCATGGCGAATTCCTTGAATTCTTTGAACATCCGGACCTCCTTTCGAGACTCCCGCTTCCTTATAAGGGGAATGAGGGGCCGGAGTCAATCCCTGACGACGGGGAAGACGGAGATCCGCAGGCGGGCGCAGCCCAGGGGGATAAGATCGACCTCCTCGACCGGCCCCTCGCCTGCGGCCGGGCTGGGGGGCACCGGGCCGGCCATGCGGCCCTCGGCCTGCCAGGCCGGCACGCGCCGGGCCCGGGCCCGCAGGACGACCGGCGCCCCTTCGGGCGTGAACGGCTGGAAGGCCGGCGCGGTCCGGGAGGCCATCCGGACGACCGAGGCCGGATCGGATTCGTCGAGGACCAGGCCGTAGTTCCAGGGCGTCGTCGGCAGGAGCTCGAGGGCCGGCCATTCCTCGGTGCCGCCGTACTTGCGCCACTCCTCCCCGATGCGAAGGGCGAACCATAGCGGGCCGCGACGCACCGAAGCCGCGCCCCGGAGCGTCGGCCAGGAGACGACCTCGATGGCCGGCGCGAACTCGACCCGGACCTGGTCGCCGTGCCGCCAGGTCCGGCGCAGAACGGCGTAGCCGCCGCCCTTGAAATCGCCGTCGACGGCCGCGCCGTTGATCCGGATACGGACGCCTCCGGCCCAGCCGGGCAGCCTGAGGTAGAGGGGGAACGTTGCCGGCCGGTCGCAGGAGACCGTCAGCCGAACCTGGTCCTCGAAGGGATAAGCCGTGTCCTCGGTCAGGATCACCTCCGCCCCCTCGGCCACCTTGGCCCGGACCTCGGACGGCGCGTAGATGACCGCCGCCAGGCCGTTGTCGGCCGTGGCCAGCCACAGGCTTTCGGCGAAATAGGGCCAGCCGAAGGCGACGTTGTGCTGGCAGCAGCGATAGCTCCAGGGATCGAAGGAGACCAGGGTGCCGCCGTTCTGGAAATCATGCTCGCCGCTGCTGTCGCAGGAGATGAGGTTGGCGGCCGTGAGGTAATGGAGCCCCTTGAGATCGGGCGTCATCGAGGCCGGCAGGGAATTGAAGGCCACGTCTTCGGCCCGGTCGGCCCAGACGGTGTCGCCGGTGATCCGCAGCAGGGACTCGAAGCTGGCCAGGAATTCGACCATGGTGCAGGTCTCGGCGCCCTGGCGCGGGTCGGCCTTGCCCGGCCGGATGTTCTCGTCCGCCCCAAAAAGACCGCCGGGCTGGCGGCCGTAGGCGGCCATGACCTGGCGGTAGTTGCGCTCTACAGCCTCGAGCAGGCCCCGGTCGCCGGACTGCTGGAAATAGACCGCCGGGTAGCGGAAGCCCATGGCGATGTTGACGCCGTGGTAGAAAGAGCTCTCGGTCCAGTCCCGGTCCCGGTCCGGAGTGAGGATGGGCGAGGCCCAGTCGGCCGTCCGGGCAAAGAGCCGCTTGGCCAGGTCCAGGAGGAACGTCTCGCCGGTACGGTTGTAGAGCCAATAGACGCTTTCCAGGTTCTCCCCGCCTCTCAGCTTCTGCCAGCTCCCCGGCAGCAGCTCCTCGACAGGACGATGGAACTCGTACTGGAAGTAGCGGCTCATGAGCGACAGGACGCGGCGGTCGCCGGAGGCCTCGTAGTAGCTCTGCAGGGCGGACAGCATGACCATGTTCGGCCAGAGGTCGTTGGCCCCGCGGTTGTCGGCCGGCCCGAAGTAGCCGTCCCGGGCCTGTGATTTGAAGGCCTGCTGCAGCCAGCGCTCGGTCTCGCGGCCCATGGCCGCGTCCCGGAGCAGGTAGCCCAGGTCGCCGTACCCTTTGAGCCAGTACGGCATCTCCTCCCAGCCCTTCCCCTTGAGGGTCATCCAGCCGCTGTCGTCGCCGAGGAAGCGGCTGATCTCGGCCAGCCGGCCGGTGAAGCCGTCGCGCATGAGCTCGAGCTGGGCCATCAGCCAGCCCCGCGGCTGGACCGCGCCGACGGGCAGCTTGACCAGCGGGCTCGTGGCCAGGGGCGGACGGTTCGAGGGATAGTGCGCGTTGGGCGCCGCGGCCGGCGGCCGGAGCGCGACCGCGGCCTGCGTCGGAACGGCTGGCGCCGCCAGGCGGGCCTGCAGGAGGACAAGGCCCACGAGGATGGCCGGGATGACGAAGCTTCTCATGGCGCCCTCCGCCGGCCCGGCGAGGGGCCCCGGAAGGCGTCAGCGGATCCGGGACCTGATCGTCTCGTGGGTCGTGCGCTCGTAAATATAGGGCTTGGCCGCCTCGTAGTCAATCACGCCGTCGCGGCAGAGCTTGATGAGCGACTGGTCCATCGTCTGCATGCCCTCGGAGGCCGAGGTCTGGATCGACTGGTAGATGCCTTCGACCTTGCCGGCCCGGATGTTGTTCCGGACGGCCGGGTTGGCGATCATCAGCTCGCAGGCGGCGACGCGGCCGCTGCCGTCCTGGCGCGGCAACAGGACCTGGGAGATGACGCCGACGAGCGTCGAAGCCATCTGGGTCCGGACCTGGGGCTGCTGGTCGGTCGGGAAGACGTCGACGATGCGGCTGACGGTCTGGGCCGCGCTGGCGGTGTGGAGCGTGCCGAAGACGAGATGGCCGGTCTCGGCCGAGGTGATGGCGATGCCGATCGTCTCATAGTCGCGCATCTCGCCGATGAGGATGACGTCGGGGTCCTGGCGCAGGGCGTACTTCAGGGCGTTGCGGAACGACAGCGTGTCGCCCGTCCCGCCGACCTCGCGCTGGGTGACATAGGACATCTTGGAGTTGTGGATATACTCGATCGGGTCCTCGATCGTTAGGATGTGGTCCCGCCGGGTCCGGTTGATCGTATCGACCAGCGCGGCCAGCGTCGTCGACTTGCCCGAGCCGGTCGGGCCGGTGACCAGGACGAGGCCGCGCTTGGCCTTGGTGAACTCGGCCGCCGCCGGCGGCAGGCCCAGGTCCTCGAGGGGCGGGATGCGGCTGGCCAGGGCCCGCACCGTGGCGGCGACGCTGCCCCGGCTGACATGGATGTTGACCCGGAAGCGGCCGACGCCCGGGATGCCGTAGCCGAAGTCGAGCTCGTTGCGGCTGGACGGGTCGTTCTGGAAGACGTTCTGCTGGTGGGTCGTCAGGGCGGCGAAGACGAACTCCCGGATCCCCTCGGGCGTGAAGACGGGCACGTCCTCCTGGGGGATGAGCTCGCCGCGGATGCGGAGCGCGGGATGCAGGCCGGCGATCAGATGGAGGTCCGAGGCCTTGCGCTCGATCATGCGCTGGAGAAGGTCGTTAAAGGTCATGAACTCCTGCCTTTCTCTGGGAAAACCAGGATACGCGAGGCGGCCAGCAACCGCAACACCGCCGGGGATGATATCGTTTTCACCCCCGCGGGGGGGGCGGCCCCGGCCCTACCCTACCAGGCGATGCCGTAATCTTCGCCGTAGTCGCTGCTGCCGCCCCAGAACGTGCCGTGGACCCGGTCGAAGAGGATGGCGTTGATCGGGCCCGAAGTGCGCTTCTTCACGGCCAGGACATAGCCCATGGCCCGGAGGCGGTCCCGGACCTCGGCCGGCACGGAGTCATGGACGTCGAGCTTGCCGGGGAAGCTTTTGTGGTCGGCAAAGGAGTCGTGCATCTGGTAGCTGGTGACGTTCGGGGCTTCGCAGGCCTGCTGGACGCCCATACCGAACTCGACGATGTCCAGGAAGAACTGGAGCAGGTTCTGGTCCTGGGTGTCGCCGCCCTGGACGGCGAACGACAGGTAGGGCCGGCCGTCCTTGAGGGCCAGGCCCGGGGTCAGCGTGGCCCGCGGCCTCTTGCCGGGAACGATGACGTTGAACGGGTTCTGGCGCTCGTCGAGGACGAAGCTCTGGGCCCGCTGGCTCAGCCCGACGCCGGTCCGGCCGGCGATGACGCAGGGCAGCCAGCCGCCGCTCGGCGTCATCGAGACCACCCAGCCTTCCTTGTCGGCGGCCTGGATGGAGGTCGTGCCGGAACGGAACAGGGCCTCGACATCGGCCGCCCCGGCCTCGTCCAGGGCGGCCGCTTGTCCCCTGCCCCAATCGAGCCAGCCTTCGAGATAACCGAGATAGGGATTGGTCTTGCCTTCGAACGGATAGGGGTCGCCCGGCCTGACGTCGGGATCGTTCCGGTCGCCGCGGATGAGCTTGACCCTCTCGCGGGCATAGGCTTTCGACAGCAGGCCGGCCAGCGGCTCCCGGGGAGGGAAGTACGGGTCGCCGTAGTAGAAGTCCCGGTCGGCGAAAGCCAGGTTCATGACCTGGCAGAGGGTGTGGATATAGGCCGCGCTGTTGAAGCCCAGGGCCTTGAGGTCGAGCGTCTCAAGCATGTTCAGCGCCTGGAGCATGACCGGGCCCTGGACCCAGCTGGTCAGCTTGAAAACCTCGATGCCCTTATAGGTGGTCGTGACCGGCTCTTCGAGCCGAACCTGCCAGCCAGCCAGGTCCTCCAGGGTTATGAGGCCGCCCTGCTCGCGCGTCCCGCGAACTAACTCGCGGGCGATATCGCCCTTATAGAAGCGGTCGTAGGCGGCGTAGATCGCCGCCTTGCGGCTCCGGCCGGCGGCCAGGGCCAGCCGCTCGGCCTCCACGAGCTTGCCGAGCGTGTCCGCCAGGTCTGGCTGGCGGAAGACTTCGCCCGCCTCGGGCGCTTCCCTCTCCCGCCCGGGATGCGGCAGCAGGACGTCCCGCGAATAAGGCCAGCCGCGCAGGCGCTCCTTGTGCTTTTCGATGGCGTCGGCGGTCTCCTTTTCGATGGGATAGCCCTCGGCCAGCCGCCTGGCCGGCGCCAGGACCTGGGCCAGGCTCATGGTCCCGAACTCGGCCAGCATGGTCAACAACCCGCCGGGCGTGCCCGGCGTCACGGCGGCAAGCGGGCCGTATTCGGGCGGATAGGCATAGCCTTTGTCCCTGTAGAATTCGGCCGTGGCCCCGGTCGGCGCGACGCCCAGGGCGTTGACCCCGATGACCTTCCCCGACTTGGGGTTGTAGATGAGGGCCTGGGTCTCGCCGCCCCAACTGAGGACATCGTACATCGTGCAGACGGCGCCGAGCATGGCGCAGGCCGCGTCGACGGCATTGCCGCCCTGGGCGAAGATCAGGGCTCCGGCCGTGGCCCCGAGCGGTTTGCCGGTGATGGCCACCCAGTCCCGGCCGTGGAGAACGGGCTTCACGGTTCGCTGCCCGGCGGCCCCTCCGGCCGTGAGCCCGAGGCCAAGGGCGAGGACGGTCAGGGCGGACGCTCTCATCGCTGCCTCCTTCTTACTTGGCCCGGCCCGCCGTTTACCGGCCGGGCGGGCCGGGGTCGTAGCTGAGGCCCAGGACGAAGCCCCGCCGGAAGCAGGCCAGCGTCGGGACCAGCCGCGGCCGCCGGCCGTGATTGTGGACGACCAGCCGGCCCACGAAATGGCCGACGGCTGCCCCGGCGACGACGTCCGAAAGCCAGTGCTTGTCCAGGGCCAGGCGCGACAGGCCGACCGCCGTCGCAAGTGTGTATGACAGGACCCCGACCCAGGGTTCATGACGGTACTGCAGGGAAACCACGGTGGCCAGCGCGAAGGCGGCCGCCGAATGACCGGACGGAAAGGAATCGTAGAATTCGCTCCGGCCCTTTTCAAAGCGCTTGTAGAAGCCGGCCGGACCGGCCCAATGATCGAGGCCGCCGGCGGCCAGGGGCCGCTGCCGGCCGGCGAGGCCCTTCAGGAAGGTGTCGGCCAGGAAGCTTTGGAGGATGGCGCTGGCGGCCAAGTAGCCGGTGTCGCGGGCCCGGCCGTCCTTGAACAGGAGCCCGGCGCCCAGGAACGCCCCGGCCGCGGCCAAGCCGCCCGCCCCGCCGAGATGGGTGATGACCGGAGCGGCGTCCCCGACCCAGGCATGCCGGCCGGCGTAGGATTGGATCCCGTCGCGGACGGTCCCGTCCGAGGCGACCAGGATCGTGGCCGCGACGCCCAGGACGAAGACCGGCGCCAGGTCCCTGGCCCGGAGGCGGGCCGGCGCGGACCAGATCCGGCCGGCGTCGCGAAGGAATTCCCTTCCGGCCTCCTTCGGCGTCAGCCGGTCCGTTTCCTCGCTTGAAGGACCCGGCGTTGCGGCCGGGGCCGATCCGGCCCGGGCGGCCGCCGCGCCGAAAGCCGGAAGGCCGGCCGCCGACCAGCAGGCCAGGACGAGCGCCGCCGCGGCGGCCCGCCGGCAGGTCTTCCCGACACGGCTCATGGCCGCGATTATACATCATTTCGTTACGATTCCCGCTCCCCTTCCGCTGTGTTATAATGGCGGCCTTTATGGCGCGTCTTCCAGAGGCATAAAGAGCGAGGATCGCCCAATGTATCGCATCGACCTGCACCCCATCCTGCCCATCCCGTCCAAGGCCAAGGTCCCCTTCACCTGGAAGGGCCGGACCCTCGAAGCGCTCGAGGGCGAGACCATTTCCTCGGCCCTGTTCGCGGCCGGCGTCCGCATCTTCGGCCATCACCCGAAGGACGGCGCCCCGCAGGGCATATTCTGCGCCAACGGGCAGTGCGCCCAGTGCCTGGTCCTGGCCGACGGCGTCCCAGTCAAGTCGTGCATGGAGCTTGTCCGGCCCGGCCTGCGGGTCGAGCCCGTCGAGGGCCTGCCCGAGCTGCCGCGCGGCGCGGCCGGCGCCGGCCCGGCCAGCCCGATCGAGACGCTTCGCGTGCCCGTGCTCGTCATCGGCGGCGGGCCGGCCGGGCTATCGGCCGCCATCGAGCTCGGCCGCAGGGGCATCGAGACGCTGCTCATCGACGACAAGCACCGGCCGGGCGGCAAGCTCGTCCTGCAGACCCATCGCTTCTTCGGCTCCATCGAGGCCGTCTACGCCGGGACGCGCGGCATCGACATCGCCACGCGCCTGGAGAAAGAGGTCCGGGCTTTCCCCTCCGTCCGGATTTGGCTCCGGACGACGGCCCTGGCCGTCTACAGCGACCGCAAGGTCGGCGTCCTGGTCGACGGGCGCCGCTACGTCCTGATCGAGCCCGAGATCCTGCTGGCGACCTCGGGAGCCCGGGAGAAGAACCTGGCCTTCCCGGGCAACACCCTGCCCGGCGTCTACGGCGCCGGCGCCTTCCAGACCCTCGTCAACCGCGACCTGGTCAAGCCGGCCGAGCGCCTGTTCATCGTCGGCGGCGGCAACGTCGGCCTCATCGCCGGGTATCACGCCCTGCAGGCCGGCATCGCCGTCGTCGGCCTGGTCGAAGCCCTGCCCGAATGCGGCGGCTACAAGGTCCACCGGGACAAGCTGGCCCGGCTGGGGGTGCCCATCTCGACGTCGCACACAGTCGTCAGCGCCAACGGCGCGGAAGCCGTCGAATCCGTCACGATCGCCCGCGTCGACGGGAAGTTCCGGCCGATCGGGGGAACGGAGCGCTCGTTCGCCTGCGACACGCTGCTCATCGCCGTCGGCCTCGACCCGGTCAATGAGTTCTACGAGAAGGCCCGGGAGTTCGGCCTGCCGGCCTTCGCCGCCGGCGACGCCGAGGAGATCGCCGAGGCCTCGGCGGCCATCTTCTCGGGCAAGATCCGCGGCCTCGAGGTGGCCCGGGCCCTCGGCCGCGACATCGGCGAGATCTCGTCCGGCTGGTACCGGACCGCCGACATCCTCAAGTCCAAGCCCGGCCCGGTCGCGGCCGAGCGGACGCCCGGCCAGGCGGCCGGGGTCTTCCCGGTCCTCCACTGCAACCAGGAGATCCCCTGCGACCCCTGCACGGCCGTCTGCCCCAACGGTCTCATCGAGATGGACGGGACCGACATCCGCCGCCTGCCGTCCTTCGCCGGCGAGAGGAACGGCAAGGGCTGCAGCGGCTGTGAGAAATGCGTGGCCATCTGCCCGGGCCTGGCCATCACCCTGGTCGACTACCGCAAGGACGCCGAGTTCCCGACGGTGGCCATCCCCTTCGAGTTCCCCCAGGAGCGGCTGAAGGCCGGCGATCGCGTCGTCGTCGAGGATACCGAGGGCCGGCCGCTGGGCCAGGTCGAGGTCGGGGCGGTCAAAGCCCTCAAGGCCAACGACCGGACGGTCATAGTCAAGGTCCGGGCGCCGGGCGCTTACGCCAAGAGAATCGCCGGTCTACGGCTGCAACCGGAAGCGGCGGCCGAGCCCCTGGATGAGTTCGTCGAGCGGACGGCGGACGACACGATCGTCTGCCGCTGCGAGCGGGTGACGGCCGGCGAGATCCGCCGGCTCATCCGCGAGGGCGTCCGGGACATCAACGAGATCAAGACCGTGACCAGGTCCAGCATGGGCTCCTGCGGGGCCAAGACCTGCACTCCCCTCATCCATCGCCTGTTCCGCGAGGAGGGCGTGCCCGACGCCGAGGTCGTTGACCAGTCCAAACGCCCGCTCTTCATGGAGGTATCGCTGGGGACCTTCGCCGGCTTCGGCGGCAGGGAGGATGGCCATGACAAGGCCTAAGGATTTCGACGTCATCGTCATCGGCGCCGGCAGCGTCGGCACCCCGACGGCCATGTCGCTGGCCGAAGACGGCCTCCGGGTCCTCGTCCTGGACCGCCTGCCGAGCGTCGGCCAGGGCTCCAACAAAAGAGCTATCGGCGGCCTCCGGGCCACCCATTCCGATCCGGCCAAGATCCGCCTCTGCCTGCGGGCCCTGGAGATCTTCGCCACCTGGCGGGACCGTTTCGGGGACGATATCGAGTGGTACAAGGGCGGCTACAGCTATGTCGCCTACCGGCCCGAGGAGGAGCGGACGCTCAAGGACCTCCTGGTCGTCCAGAAAGCCTCCGGGCTCAATATCGACTGGCTCGACGCCCCCGGGCTCCTCGAAGTCATCCCCGATCTCAAGCGCGAGGGCCTCATCGGCGGCACGTTCTCGCCCGACGACGGAAACGCCTCTCCGCTGCTGGCCGTCCACGCCTTCTATCGCCGGGCCCGGTCCCTGGGGGCTTGTTTCCGGTTCAACGAACGGGTCACGGGCCTGGTCACCGCCGGCGGCCGGGTGGCCGGGGTCCGCACCGACCAGGGCGAGTACGGCGCGCCGGTCGTGGTCAACGCCGCCGGGGCCTGGGGGGCGGAGATCGCCGCCCTGGCCGGCATGGACCTGCCCATCCGGCCGGACTCTCACGAGGGCGCCGTGACCGAGGCCGTGGCCCGCTTCCTCGGCCCCATGGTCGTCGATATCCGGCCGGTCGCCGGCTCGGCCAACTACTACTTCTATCAGCACGCCACCGGGCAGATCATCTTCTGCATCACCCCGAGCCCGAGCATCTGGGGGACCGACATCCGCGAAACGAGCTCGTTCCTGCCGATGGTCGCCGGCCGCATGGTCGACCTCATCCCCCGCCTCCGGAACCTCCGCGTCAGGCGGACCTGGCGCGGCCTCTATCCCATGACGCCCGACGGCTTCCCCATCGTCGGCTGGTGCCGCACCCTCGAGGGTTACCTGCTGGCCGCGGGCATGTGCGGCCAGGGCTTCATGCTCGGACCCGGCGTCGGCGAGCTCGTCGCCCGCCTCGTCCGGGGAGCGACAACGGCGGACGACCGGGAGACCCTGACCTACCTCAGCCCCTACCGCGGGTTCAAAGGCCAGGAGAAGCTGGCCTAGGCTTCAGCCCCTCCTCCGCTTCTCCGGGACAAGGCCGAACGGCCCTCCCGTCACCGGCCGAAGACAAGCCGGCCGAAGTATTCCGGACGGTGGAAATCCGGCGCCGGGGTCCCGACCGGGCTCCAGGCTCCGTAATGCGGGACCGGCGTCTCGTCGCCGCACTTGTAAAAATTCGCCGCGGCCTGCTGTCCGGCGGCGATCTCCCGGCCGTAGAGCCTGCGGAAAAGCTCGAGCGGCACGTTGTACCAGACCGCCCAACTGCCGCCGACCCCCGGTCGATCCTCCTGGCAGCGGCCGACGGTCAGACCGGCCAGATCCCCGGTCCGGAGGGGCGTCCGGCGATCGCGATCGGGACCGAAGGCGGCCAAAAGGGCGCCCGCCGAGTTCATCTCGAAGTTGACGTAGCCGAGCTTTTTTTCGGGGCAGGCGTCGATGAAGAATTCGACGCAGCTGTCCTTGTAGACCGGGTCCTGGAACCCGGAGTACCGGACCGGGGCCGGCTTCTCCGCGACGCGGAAATGGACATATAGGAACCGGGGGGACCAGCCCAATCGGGCCTCGACCCGGGGCTCGTAGCCGTTCGCCAGCCAGAGATACCGGTCGATCCGAAGCGAGGGTAATCCATCCCAGGCGAGGCCCGCCGATCCGCCGGGTCCGGGGTCATCGACCCGCCGGACCGTATACGAGGGCCGGCCCGGGGCGCGACGATCAGTCAGCGATCTTCTCGACGACGATGGTCATGTTCGAGGCCAGGGCGGCGACGCCGCCGACGGCGGCCAGGATGGGCGCGGCCAGGGCCCCGACCACCCCGATCGTCAAGGGGATTTCCATGAACGTCTTGCCGTGCTCGTCCTTGAAAATGATGCGCCGGACGTTCCCCTCGTGGATGATCTCCTTGACCTTGCCCAGGACCTCGTTGCCGTTGACGCGAAACTCCTCGAACCTGGTTTTGGCGTCTTTCTTTTCTTCATTCATTTCAGCCCTCCCTGCACCGATTATAGCAGATGCCGCGGCCGGAGGCCCCGGCCTTCTCCGGAAACACGCTAAACCCCGGGGAAAAGCCCCTTCAGGATATCGAGGGATTCCGGGAAAAGTCCGGCCGGGCCGACCTCTTCCCAGGCCGCCGAGACGAAGCGCCAGCCGGCCCGCGGCTCCGGCCGCACCTCCAGCCGGAAACGGTAGCAGGTCCCCGCGAACCGGACGAGCTTGCGCAGGACCTCGGCCGCGCCGTGCGAAAGGGAAACCTCGCACTCGACGGGAACGCGGCCGTCGGCCGCGGCCGGGCCGATGCGAACGCCGAGCAGATGGACGACGATGCCCCGGTAGCGATCGAAGAAGCCGCGGAGGAGCTTGCCCGTCCGGGCGGCGTCACGTCCCTCGAAATCCTCGTACTCCGGCGCCAGGAGGCGCGTCAGGCCGGCCTCGTCCCGCTTGGCGGCCCGCTCGACGGCCTCTTCGAGCAGGCTCCGGATGCGGGCCTCGCCGGACCGGGCCCGGCAGGCCGGGGACAGGATCGCCGCGACGGCCAGGGCAACAGCCCAGGCCCGCCCCCTTCCCCTCATCCGGCCCCCCCGCCGCCGCCTCCTCCCCCTCCCCCGCCGCCGCCGCTGAAACCGCCGCCCCCGCCGGAGGAATAGTGGGCCGCCGACGTGCTGGCCTGGCTGATGGACGTGGCCGCGTGCTGGATGCCGGAGACCAGGCTCTCGATGCCCGCGACATCGAACGCCCCAGGCCGGCCAAGGCCGACATACCACGCCGGCGCCACGGCCCGCTCGTCCTTGAGGATCAGGGGCAGCATCTTCAGGATCTTTTTGGCCTGGCCGAAAAGGATGCCGAAGACGAGGTAATGCTCCCAGAGCTTATAGGCCTCGGGCGGGATCTCCTTGAAATCCGAGAAATCGTCGAGAAAGCGGTCGAGCCCCTTCCAGGCTTCGTTCTCCCGGGCCCAGGCCATCGTCCGCCGCTTGAGCGTCGGGATCAGGGCCAGGGCCAGGATCAGCAGGACCGGGCTGAGCGTCAGGACGGCCGCCGGCACGGTATAGATATAGAAGCGATTGCGGGCCTTGAGGCTCTCGGGCTCGAGGAAGCCGAGCGCCCGGCATTCGTTCTTGATCTCCTTGGTCCATGCCTGGTACCAGGACTGGAACTTCTGCGGATGCTTCTTCAGATAAGCCTCGAAGGCGGCGATCGTGACGGAGGACCCGGACGTCAGCCGGCCGGCCGGCTCTTCGAAGACGAAGCCCAGCAGCGATCTCTCGAAGGGACGCAACCCGGCTTCGGCCGGATCTTTTTTCAATGTCAGGACGGTCTCGACGATTTCTTTGGAGCCGAACAGGGTTTTCCTGGACGCGGGGCGATCCTCGATCTCGAGGACGCGGCGCCGGGCCAGATCGAACAGCGTGGCCGTGAAGGCCGGGGTGGTCACGCTCCGGCCCTCCCGCAGCAGCGACTGGACCACGGCCGGCGGCCTGTCGGCCGGCAGCTCGCGGACATAGTCGGGCAGGCCCTCGAAGCGATAGTCCCGGCCGACCGCCGCCCAGACCCGGTAGAAGAGCGCCAGCCAGGCCAGCGGACCGACGATCTGCCAAACGCTCCAGAAGCTCAGGAATCTCATCAGCTTGCGCCGGGCCTCGGCCCGGCGCTCGCGGCCGGCCGCCTCGTCGGCCTGGGCCCGGCGGACCCGGCTGATCGTGTCCCGGACGAAGCCGTCCTCCTCGGCCTTGATGGCCTCCAGGGACATCTTGTCG
The DNA here is from genome assembly GCA_022711665.1 of Acidobacteriota bacterium. Taxonomy (GTDB): domain Bacteria; phylum Acidobacteriota; class Aminicenantia; order Aminicenantales; family Saccharicenantaceae; genus RBG-16-66-30. The sequence goes on from JAKLEN010000004.1 coordinate 174,815, forward strand.
GAAGGCGCCCCGGCTACGAGACCGGCCGGCCAGACGACCCGGACCTCGAAGAACTGGCCAGCCGCCAGATCGGGGGCGGAGAAGCGGGCCGTGCGCTCGTCGACGATCTCGGCCCAGCCCGCCAGGGGGCCGTGCCCCCAGACGCGCAGGTCGTCCCGGGAGGCCAGCGGCTCCGGCAGGGTCACGGTAGCCTGGACGTTCCGGGCCGACTTCTCCCAGCCGTCGCCGACGACCTTCCAGTAGAGCTCGGTCACGTCGGGATAGCTGGTGATCCCCCCGGCGACGCGGTAATGGATATGGAACGTCCGGCGCTCGTTCCGGGCGCGGTAGGACCAGCGGGCCCGTATCTCGCCGTCCCGGAGCTCGATCCGGGTCTCGAGCGGCTGACCCCCCTCGTCCATCACGGCGAGGTCGGAGACGGCGACATCGCGGCGGGCCCCGGCGTGCTCCAGCCGCAGCGGGACGGCGATGTAGGCGTAGGTGAAGCGGCCGCGGAACTCAAAGGTCCGGAACTCATCCACGGTGAACGAGCCGTCCCGGGCCACGGCCAGCTCCACCCGGATCTCCGGGAAATAGTAATCCTTGTCGGCCGCCGCGGCCGGCGCCAGCGTCAGAGCGGCGGCGATCGCGGCCAGGACCCGGAAGCGGCGGCGCGAAGAAAGGCGGTCCGCAGGCTTGTCCATCAGGGCCTCTTCAGGAAGAGCTCGATGACCGGCACCTCGACGTCCGGCTGCCGCACCGGCAGGCGCAGCGTCAAGGCGTCGGACGGGCCGGCGTCGCGCCTCCCGGGCATGAACCCGGTTTCGCCGCCCGCGCCGACGAAGGGCAGCTCCGAGGCATCATGCAGGAGCTGGGCGTATTCGACCCGGCCGGCCAGGCCGTCGAGCGTCAGGACGCCGGGCGGCCATTCGAGGACGTGAACATAAGCGCGTCCGGCCGCCGCGTTGTAGGTCAGAAGGCCGTTCGGCGGCTTAGGAAATTCCGCCGGGGCCTGGCCGCAGCCGTGGATCGAGCGGCCGTTCAGGGACATCCACTCCCCGATCCCCCGGAGCCGGTCCATGGCCCGGTTGTCGAACAGGCCCCGGCCCGTTGGGCCGACGTTGAGCAGGAGATTGCCGCCCTTGGAGACGGTCTCGGCCAACAGGACGATGAGCTGGCGGACCGATTTCCAGGTGGACTCGTCGCGATCGTAACCCCAGGAGCCGGAGAAGGTCTGGCAGGTCTCCCAGGGCACGGGCCGGCCGTCGAAGCGGAACCCTTCCCGGGGCATGAATTGTTCGGGCGTCCGGTAGTCCCAGCCGCCGGGAAAGTCGAGCAGGTCGAGCCGGTCGTTGACCAGGATCTCCGGCTGCAATTCGCGGATCAGGGCCAGCAGCCGCTCCGAGCGCCAGTCCTCGCGGCACTTCCCCTCCGGGCCGGGGAACGAGTAGTCTAGGAACAGCGTGTCGATCCGCCCATACTCCGTCAGCAGCTCCCGGATCTGCCCGGCCAGGTAGTCGGCGTAGCGGCCGATGTCGCGGCCCCGGGCCCCCTCGACGAAGGCCGGGTCGTCCCGCAGCGGATGGAACCGGTCGACGGTGTATTCGGGATGGTGCCAATCGAGGAGCGAATGGTAGAAGCCGATCCGCAGCCCCTCGTCGCGCAGGGCATCGACAAGCGGCCGGATGAGGTCCCGGCCGGCCGGGCTGAGCGGGGCCTTGAAATCGGTCAGCTTCGAATCCCAGAGGCAGAAGCCGTCATGGTGCTTGGTCGTCACGACGACGTATTTCATGCCTGTCCGCCGGGCCGTCCGGGCCCACTCCCGCGGGTCGTAGAGGTCGGGATCGAAGCGGGCGAAATAGCGGGCGTAGGCCTCGTCGCTCTGGCGTTCGCGGCTGCGGACCCACTCATGGCGGGCGGGCAGGGCGTAGAGACCCCAGTGGATGAACATCCCGAACCGGGCCTCGGTCCACCAGGTCATGCGGCAGCTCCTTCCGGGCTGAAGTCCTCCCTTTTTAACGTAGAGCGGGGGGAAAAGCAAGCCGCGGGGCATCAGGCCGAGGATTCGCCCCGGCCGCCGAAGATATGATCCATCAGGGCGAACTCGGTGTCGGGGTCGAGTCCGACGAACTGGAGCCCGGCCTCGAAGACCTCGTCATCGTAGAGGTCGCGGATCCAGCGGACCTCGGCCACGGCCCGGACCCGCCGGTGCGAGCGGCCGAGGGTGATGTCCAGCCGGACGCGGGCCCCGACCTCGAGGCGGACCCCGGTCATGATCCGCAGGCCGCCCATGGAGATGTCCCGGGTCAGGGAATGGAAAACGACCGGGGCGCCCGGCCGGATCTCGCCCGTCATCAGCGAGAGTATGACCTTGTTCTCCTCGACCAGGCGGACGTCGCGGCGTCGTTCTTTCATCGTGCCTCTCGCTCGTCCATTTCCTGTGCCTGATCCTGGATCGACGCCGCTCTCCGCGCGCGGTCGTATCCGCAGGTTTCCGTATGTTTAGTCGCGCCGGCCCCGGGGAGGATGGACTTTGACATTTTCCCCCGCCGGGACGTAGGATGGGAGCCTTGAATCCTCCCGAGGAGGTAGCCCGATGGCCGAACGGACCTTGCCCGCGCTCTTCGAGGAGAGCGTCCGGATCTACCCCGCCAACGTCCTCATCTGGGAAAAAAGGGGCGGCCCTTACCGGCCGACGACCTATGCCGAAATGAGGGACCTGGCCCACGCCTTCGCCGCCGGGCTGCTGGCCCTCGGCCTGGGCCCCGGCGACCGGGCCGCGCTCGTCTCCGAGGGCCGCCGGGACTGGGTCACGGCCGAGCTCGGCATCCTGACGGTCGGGGCCATCAATGTCCCCATCTCGATCAAGGTCGAGGAGCTGAGCGACCTCAAATTCCGGCTGGCCCATTCCGGCTGCCGCCTGGCCGTCGTCTCGGGATCCCAGCTCGAAAAGCTCCGCCGCGTCCGGGCCGATCTCCCCGACCTCGTCACCACCGTCGTCCTCGACGACGTCCCCGGGCTGGGGCCGGATGAGATCGCCTTCGACGACGTGCTGAAGCGGGGCCGCGACCTGCTCGACAGGTCCCCGGCCTCAATCGAGGCCTCCCTGGCCCGGCTGAAAGAAGCCGACCCGGCCAATATCTGCTACACCTCCGGCACCACGGCCGACCCCAAAGGCATCATCCTGACCCACCGCAACTACACCGCCAACATCGAGCATTCGCGCTCCCTGGTGGATTGTCCGGAGCATTATGTCTCCCTCCTCATCCTTCCCTGGGACCACAGCTTCTGCCATACCTGCGGCATCTACACCATGATCAAGAGCGGCGCGGCCCTGGCCGCGGTCGAGGCCGGCCGGACCGGGCTGGAGACGCTCCGCAACATCCCCGGCAACATCCGCGAGATCCGGCCGCACTTCCTCCTGAGCGTGCCGTCGCTGGCCAAGAGCTTCCGCAAGAACATCGAGAAGGGAGTCCGCGACAAGGGCCCCAAGGTCGAAGCCCTGTTCCGGAAGGCCCTGGCCCTGGCCATTGACTACAACGCCGAGGGCTGGAACCGGGGCCGGGGCCTGAAGAAGCTGCGCAAGCCCCTGCTGGCCCTATACGACCGGATCCTTTTCCGCAAGATCCGGGATAATTTCGGCGGGCGCCTGGAGTTCTTTGTCGGCGGCGGGGCCCTGCTCGATATCGAGATGCAGCGCTTCTTCTACGCCCTCGGCCTGCCCATGTTCCAGGGCTACGGCCTGAGCGAGGCCTCCCCGGTCATCGCCTCCAACAGCCCCCGGGCCCACAAGCTCGGCTCCTCGGGCCGCGTCGCCCCGGGGGTCGAGCTGCGCGTCTGCGGCGAGGACGGCCGGGACCTGCCGGCCGGGCAGACAGGCGAGATCGTCATCCGGGGCGAGAACGTCATGGCCGGCTACTGGAAGAACGAGAAGGCCAGCCGCGAGGCCCTTCGCGACGGCTGGCTCTACACCGGCGACCTCGGCTACCTGGATGCCGACGGCTTCCTCTACGTCCTCGGCCGGATGAAGAGCCTGCTCATCGCCGGCGACGGCGAGAAATACAGCCCCGAGACGATCGAGGAGGCCCTGACCGAGTCCTCGCCCTACGTCGACCAGGTCATGCTCTATAACAACCAGTCGCCCTACACCGTGGCCCTCCTGGTGCCGAACCGGGAGGCCCTGCTGCGACGGCTCCGGGAAAAGGGGCTGGGCCCGCAGACGGCCGAGGGCCAGGAAGCCGCCCTGCGGCTGCTCCAGGCGGAGATCGACGCCTATCGCGAGGGCGGCCGGTACGCCGGCCAGTTCCCGGCCCGCTGGCTGCCAGCGGCGGTGGCCGTCCTCGGCGAGGGCTTCAGCGAGCAGAACCATTTGCTCAACTCGACCATGAAGATGGTCCGGGGCAAGATCACCGAGGCCTACGCGGCGCGCATCGAGCATCTGTTCACGCCTGAGGCCAAGGACATCGTCAACGTCCAGAACCGGCGCATCATTTCCCGCCTGGGAGAGGCCGGGTGACCCGTTGACAGGCCGTCGACGTTTGGGATATGAAGTGCTCTCGAACATGGGAGGTCCTATGAGTGTCAAGTTCCGCCTCGGCGCCATGATGTTCCTCGAGTACGCCATCTGGGGATCCTGGGCGCCGGTCCTTTCGGCCTATCTCCAGAACAACCTCGGCTTCACCGGCGCGCAGCTGGGCATCATCTTCAGCCTCCTGCCGCTGGCCACCATCGTCTCGCCCTTCCTCGGCGGGCAGCTGGCCGACCGCTGGTTCCCAACGCAGAAGGTCATCGGCGTCCTCTCGCTCCTCGGCGGCGTCATCCTCATCCTCATCGCCAGCATCACCTCGTTCGGCGCCATGGTCTGGCTCATGCTCCTGTACTGCCTCGTCTACGCCCCGACGCTGGCCCTGACGAACTCCATCGCCATGGTCAACCTGCGGAGCTCGGAGAAGGAATTCGGCTCCATCCGGGTCTGGGGAACGATCGGCTGGATCGCCGCCGGCTGGGCCCTGACCGGCTGGCGCTTCGCCGCCAAGTCCCCGGAGGGCATCGCCCTGAAGGGCGACGTCCTGATCCTGGCCGGGATCTTTTCCCTGGTCATGGGCGTCATTTCCTTCTTCCTTCCCCACACGCCGCCACAGAAGGGAGGTTCCAACCCCTGGGCTTTCCTCGAGGCCCTGAAGATGCTCAAGGACAGGAACTTTCTCATCTTCGCCGTCATCTCGTTCGTCGTCGCCACGGAGCTCCAGTTCTACTACGTCCTGACCTCGCCCTTCCTGACGTCCGCGGCCATCGGCGTCAGCCAGAAGTCCATCGGCGCGGTGATGACCATCGCCCAGTTCGCCGAGATCTTCGTCATGGCCTTCATGCTCTCCTGGGCCCTGAAAAAGTTCGGCATGCGCCGGACCCTGACCCTGGGCATCCTGGCCTGGCCGATCCGCTACATCATCTTCGTCATCGGCCAGCCGTCCTGGCTGGTCATCGGATCGCTGGCACTGCACGGCTTCTGCTACGTCTTCTTCTTCACGGCCGCCTACATCTACGTGGACTCGATCGCCCCGAAGGACATCCGGAACTCGGCCCAGAGCCTGATCGCGACGATCATCCTCGGCTTCGGCAACTTCGTCGGCAGCCTGTTCTGCGGCTGGATCCAGGACGTCTTCACGACGACGGCCGCGACGGCCGGGGGCGAAGCAGTCAAGGCCATCAATTGGCGCGGCGCCTTCCTCGTCCCGACGGCCCTGACCCTGCTCTGCCTAATCGTCTTCCTGGCGTTCTTCCGGGAGAAGAAGAACGCCGGCGCCCAGGCGACCGTCTGACCGCGACGTGAGCCCGAAGGAGAAGGCTCTCCCGCCGGCCAGCGCCCGTCAGACCAAGAATCCAGGGGACGCCCCCGGCGGCGAACCCCATCAAAGGAGGTTCATTCCATGATCAAGAAACCCGCGACCCTCGGGGTCGGCATCATCGGCGGCGGCTTCATCGCCCGCTTCCACATCCGTTCCTGGACCGGCGTCCGCGACGCCGACATTTTAGGCGTCTTCGATCCTGACGCCAAGCGCGCCCGGGAGGCCTGCGACCTGGCCAGATCCCTCGGCGTCGGCCAGGCCAGGCCCTACGCCTCGATCACCGAGATGGCCGCCGATCCGCAGATCGGGGCCCTCTGGATCTGCGCCCCCAACTTCACCCGGGGCGAGGTCATGGAGGAGATAAGCCACGCCGTCCGCAGCGGCCAGGCCGAGCTCCGGGGCGTGGCCTGCGAGAAGCCGCTCGGCCGCAACGTCCGGGAAGCCCGGAAGATGCTCGAGCTGGCCGAGAAAGCCGGGCTGCTCGACGGCTACCTCGAGAACCAGGTCTTCTCCCCCGCCGTCGTGCGCGGCAAGGAGATCGTCTGGGCCCGCGGCGCGGCACTGTCCGGCCCGCCTTATCTGGCCCGGGCGGCCGAGGAGCACAGCGGGCCGCATATGCCCTGGTTCTGGGAAGGCACCCTTCAAGGCGGCGGCGTCCTCAACGACATGATGTGCCATTCGGTCGAGGAGGCCCGCTTCATGCTCACCCCGCCGGGCGCCCCCCGCGATACGCTGACCCCCGTCAGCATCACCGCCTACACCAACTGCCTCAAGTGGCAGGAGCCCAAGTATGCCGCCCGGCTGGCCAAGGCCAGCGGCGGCAAGACCGACTACCTGAAACGGCCCTCCGAGGACTTCGCCCGGTCCCTGCTCGAGTACAGGGACCGCGCGGGCCGGACCCTGGTCGTCGAGACGACCACCAGCTGGTGCTACGTCGGGGCCGGCCTGCGACTGAGCATGGAGCTCCTCGGCCCCGAATACTCCATGCAGGTCAACACCCTCGACGCCGGCCTCAAGGTCTTCTTCAGCCGCGAGGTCCGCGGCCGGGCCGGCGAGGACCTGGTCGAGAAGCAGAACGCCGAGATCGGCCTCATGCCCGTCGTGGCCGACGAAACGGGCGAATACGGCTACACCGCCGAGAACCGGCACATGGTCCGGTCGTTCCTGGCCGGCCGGCGGCCGGAAGAAAACTTCGCCGACGGCGTCGCCGTGGCCGAACTGCTCATGGCCGCCTATCGCAGCGCCGAACTCGGCAAGACCGTCCCCATCCCCTTCAAGGGCCTGGAGAGCTACGTGCCCCCGGTCGCCCGCGGGGCCTGGAACCCGAAGTCCCGGTAGTCCCGAGGAGGACACATGAAGAGCGTCATCTCCGCTATCGTCCTGACGGCCCTGGTTGCCGCCGCGGCCCTGCCGGCCTGCGGCGCGACGGACCAGATCCGCCATATCTCCCCCGACCTGCAGAAGGCCGTCGCGGCGACGGATTACGCCGCCGTCCGCATCAAGCCCTTCCCCTTCGCCTCGGAAGCCTGGACGTTCCGCAAGTTCACCTTCGCCGAAACGCTGAAGAAGCTCCAGGAGCTCGGCGTGGCCGCGGTCGAGGCCTTTCCCGGCCAGGCCCTGGCCGCCGAGTTCCCCGGGGCCCGGTTCGACGAGAACATGACCGGCGAGCAGATCGCTTTCGTCCAGAAAGCCCTGCAGGCCGCCGGCGTAACCCTCTACGGCTACGGCGTCTGCGACATCGGCAAGACCGAGGCCAGCATGCGCAAGGTCTTCGACTTCGCCCGGAAGATGGGCATCCGCATCCTCGTCTGCGAGCCGGCCGACGACGACTTCACGCTGCTCGAGAAGCTGGTCAGGGAATACGACATCAAGATCGCCATCCACAACCACCCCGCGCCGGCCAAGTACAACCTGCCGGAGACCGTCTTCGGCCACGTCGACGGCCGCGACCCGCGGATCGGCTCCTGCGCCGACAGCGGCCACTGGATGCGGGGCCTGAACGATCCCCGCGAGGCTTTCCGGCTGCTGGCCGGGCGCATCCTCGACGTCCATCTCAAGGACCGCAGCGGTTTCGGGACGGCCAAGGGCGTCGACGACGTCGCCTGGGGCTCCGGCCGGGGGTTCATCCGGGACCTTCTGGCCGAGCTGACCCTCCAGGATTACGACGGCTACCTGACCATGGAGTACGAGAACGAATCCGAGGCCGGCGATCCCCTGCCCGCCTTCCGCAAGAGCCTGGCCTACGTCAGGAGCGTCACTTATTACGACGGCTACGCCCAGATCCTGCGTCGCGGCGGCGCCGGCTACGAGAAATACGGCTGGAACCATTACGGTCCCGGCTATTTCGAGTGCGACCCCAAGACCGGCGTCCTCAAGGGCCAGGGCGGCATGGGCCTGCTCTGGTACGGCAAGAAGGTCCGGGATTTCGTCTTCGAGTGCGATTTCAAGTGCTCGACGCCGACGACGAACTCGGGCATCTTCCTGCGCGTCCCCGAGGTCCCGGTGAGCGACGACTACATCTACCACTCGATCGAGATCCAGATCGACGACGCCTCGACCGGCATCCATCACACCGGGGCCGCCTACGACATCGAGGCGCCCAAGGTCCTGGCCTCCCTGCCGACGGGCGAATGGAACCACCTCCGGATCGAGTTCCGGGGGATGCGCCTCAAGGTCGATCTCAACGGCCGGAGCGTCCTGGATTGGCAGGCCCGCCCGGGCGGCAAGGTCCGCGACCTCGCGCCCGAAGGCTACATCGGGCTCCAGAACCACGACAGCCAGTCGCCGCCGTTCTTCCGGAACGTCTATCTCCGGGAGCTCTGACCCTTTGGCCCGGGCCGCGGGCCGGCGCACTGGATGAGGATCAAATAGAACGGCCGGAGCGCCTTTGGGGGCGCTCCGACCGTTCTTTCCGCTCTCTCTTTTAGAAGCCCGGGCTGATGCTCAGCTGGAGGTGCCAGCCGCGCACCGGCCGGTCCATGGGATAGACGTAATTCAACCCCAGGATGAGGGCGCCGAAGAGGTTCGTCCGGACGCCGAAGCCGTAGCTCCGCAGGGGCTTGCGGTCCCCGCCGGCGAACCAGGGTTTGACCATCTTGGGATCCTCGCCGATCACGTTACCCAGATCGTCGTAGATATAGCCGCCCCACCAGTAGCTCGGGGCCGAAGCGTAGGCGATGCCCCAGTCGAAGAAGCCGAAAGCCTCGAGCGGCCAGGCGCCGTAGTAACCCTTGCCGAGGTGAAAGAGCCCCAGCAGCGGGAAGCGCAGCTCGACGTTGGCCACGATCATCCGGCTGCCATAGAGGCGGCTGAAGTCGAAGGACTTGGTCGGGTCGGCCTCGTACTCGGAGAGCTCGGCCGTGGAGATCGAATCGTAGCCGCGGACGAGGTCCCAATACCCGAGGTACAGCGGGTAGAACCTCGTGTCCCCGGAGTCCTTGCCGTAGCGGCCGTAGTGCATCGCCCGGAAAGCCAGGGTGAACGGCCGGGCCGGCATGAGGTACTTGCGGAAGTCGGCCAGAAAGGTGGTGAAGTTCACTCCTCCGACCGCCGGCGACACCTGGAGGCCGAAGTTCTGGCCCAGGATGGGGCTGGTGGCCCCGAAGATGCCGGTATCGTAGAAGTAGCTGGCCGTCAGATAGCCGTAGCCCAGGCTCTTGGGCATGTCGTCCGGGTGCGATTTCTGGTAGTCGACGAGGTAGCCGGCGAGGTCGTAGATCCGCTCGTAGACCGAGTGATGGAAGTCCTCCAGCCTCCCGCCCGCGCTGAGCTGGAAGCGGCTGACCTGGCTGAGCGGATAGGAGCCGAAGACCGAGGCGTCGTAGTTGATCAGCCGGTAAACGTCCTCGACCTCGTGGTAGTAGCCGTCCCCGCCCTGGGTCGGATCGGCGTAATAGAAGTAGTAATAGGAATAGGGATAAACGATCCGCTGCAGCGCCGAGCCCCAGTTGAACCGGCCGCGGTTGTTGAGGTAGGCCACGACGCCGGAGGTGTCGACCATCCGCGTTCCCGTGAAGGCGGTGGTGACGACCGTGTGATAGCCCAGCATGTCGCTCCAATAGGCCGCGACGCCGCCGGCCCCGTAGGTGCCGTAGCGGTCGACGCCGATGGCGATGCTCGGCGGCATGACATAATCGAGGCTCAGCTTGGGCTTGTACGGGACAACGGCGAAGGCGGTGTCCTTGGGCAGGCCGAAGAGCGGGTTCTTGAGCAGCCCGAGCAGCGAGCCCTCGGGCTCGTTGCGCGGCGGCAGGACGGCCGGGTTGCGGTCGAACTGGGCCATGTAGGCCTGGCCGGCCAGGGCGGCCGGGTCGTCGATCTCGTAGACGGTGTAATAGCCGTCCTGGTAGCCCGAGAAGACCAGCCGTTCCCTGTCCAGGGCCAGGGTGAACGAGGGGCTGAGCTCGGTGACGCCGGCCACGCCGGTGTAGAGGTTGGTGACCTGGGTGATCTTGGCGGAGGCGATGTCGATGCGGTAGATGTCGGTCTTGCCGTTCTGGTCGGAAAGGAAATACAGGGCCTGGGAATCCGCCGTCCACCGGGGGTCGATGTTCTTGCCGGCCGGGAAGGCCAGCAGCTTCTGGACCCGGCCCGATTCGACGTCGAGCAGGGCCAGCTCGTACTTGCCGACATCGATCCAGTCGAGATTGCTGGAGAAGCGCTCGGTGACGAAGGCGATGGTCTTGCCGTCCGGGGACCAGACGGGCTGGAGGTCGCCGAAGGCGTCCCGGGTCATCTGCTTGAGCACGTTGTCCTGGAGGTCGTAGATGAAGATGTCCGAAACCCCTCCGGCCAGCCCGGAGAAGGTGATGTAGCGGCCGTCGGGCGACCAGCCCGGGCTGAGGATCTCGGCCAGCTCGCGGAAGGGGATCTCGCGCTCGATCTTGTCCTTCTTCATGTCGACGATCGTCAGGACCGGGCGGCCGTTGGCTACGCCGCCGAAAGCGAACTTGTCGCCCTGGAAGTTCCAGGCCCCGGCCGACTTGATGAACTGGATGCTCTCGAAATGGGGATCTACGGCCGTCGAGATGATCTTGCGCCGGACCTTGCCGGTCTCGGCGTCGCCCAGGTAGAGGTCGACCGAGAACAGGTCACGGCTGGACAGGAAGACGACGGACTTGCCGTCGGGGCTGATGGACGGAGCGATGTTGTAGGGATTGCTTTCGGTGCCCTTGAACAGGGGCTTGCCGACCTTGTCCGGGGCCTGCGTCTTGTCCGCCAGGGGCCCGTAGGCGGCCTGCAGGGACTTGTGCCAGTCGTCCGAGAACTGCTTGAGCTTGAGGCCGAGCACGCTCTCCAGGATGACCTCGTAGTCGCCCGAGCGGCCGACCGATTTCATCATCTTGCCGATGACCTCGTCTCCCCAGCGGCCGGTGATGTAGGACCAGACGGCGTGGCCCCAGCGGTAGGGGAAGAACTTGTAGGAGTTGTCGAGCTTCTTGACCGGGGGGAGCTCCTTGCGCCGGACGGCGTCGCGCATCCACATCGACGTGTTGGGATCGACGGGGCCGATGGACAGGTACTCGGCCATGCCCTCGATGAACCAGAGCGGGATGCGCAGCGAGGCGTCGTTGCCCCGGGCCTGGTCCGAGTGGCCCTGGGCCATGATGTCGTACTGGAAGGCGTGGACGAGCTCGTGGCCGATGACGTGGTCGGTCTCGCCCAAGGTCGCCCCGTAGGGCAGGACGATGCGGCGCTTGAACGATTCCGTGACGCCGCCGGTCCCCTCCCCCAGGATCTCGGGGATGACCGTCGTCTGCTGGAACTCGGGGCTGCTGGCGTAGAGGACGAGCGGCTGGCGGCCCTTGAGCTCGTGGTTGAACATGCGGGACAGGCGCGAGTACCAGCGCTCGGCCATCATCCCGGCCATCTTGACCGTCGCCTCGTCCTGCATATAGAAATAGACGTCGAAGTGGCGGGTCTTCATGACCTTGAAGTCGAACTTCGTATACTGGACCTTGTTCCGGCCGTACCACTGGGCTTGCAGGCCGGGAACGGCCAGGACGGCGGCCAAGGTCAGGACGGCGAAGGCGGTCAAGCGGCGTTTCCGCATGGGGTTTCTCCTTCGTTGCTCGGTTTGACCAGGGACGACGAGGCTCGCGGGGATGCCCTCCCGGACGGGAGGCCGTGGTACACGCATAGGTCGAAACTCCTTTCGACCCCTTTCCGCGGATATCTTAGCAACATTGTCGCCGCCTGTCTATACGATCCCTAACGAGCCGGCCCGGGAGCCCGTTGCGGAGGGCCGCGCCGCCCGTAACCCGGGGCGCCGGAAGGGTTGACGCGGCCGTCGGGATTCCTGTAAGATGCGGGACTGAGCATGACGATACAAATCCTGATCATTCTGGCGGTCATGATCGCCGCGTACGCCGCGGCCAAAGCGGCCAAACTCTCCGTCGAGATCGGCATCCTGGCCGCGGCCGTGGCCGGAGGGCTGGCCGGCGGGGTCCTGAAAACCCCGCCGATCGGCGAGCTCGGCCGCCACCTGGTCGAGGGCTCGATGACTTACCTCGACGTCATGCTCGTCTTCTTCACGGCCACGTTCTTCATGGCCGTGGTCAACGAGTCCGGCGGCGTCGTCTATGCCGTGCGGGCCACCCTGCGCGCCTTCGGCCGTCAGAGGCTCCTGGCCCTCCTGGCCCTGATGATCATCGTCCTCATCCCCGGCGCCCTGACCGGGGCGGGAAGCGTCTCCCTCCTCGTCGTCGGGGCCCCCGTGGCCCTGGCCCTCGGCCGCCTGGGCATCCCGCCCAAGCGCGTGGCCGCCATGCTGTTCATCTGGGCCGGTCTGAGCGCGGCGGCCCCGCCGGTCAACATCTGGGCCATGATCCTCTGCGCCGGGACGGCCATCCCCTACGTCGGCTTCGAGTTCACCCTGGGCATCCCCGTTCTCATCCTGGGCGTCATCACGATGCTCCTCCTGGGCCTGAAAAAGGACCCGGCCGCCGCAACCGGCCCGGCCGAGCTTCCCCAGGCGCCGGCCGGCATGACCTGGTGGCGGGTTGTCGTCCCCTTCCTCGTCTTCTTCGGCCTGGTCGCGGCCTACCGCATCTGGCCCTTCGGGACGCCCATTTTCGGTCTGGCCCTCGAGTTCGCCCTTTCGGCCCTCGTTGCCATCCTGGTCAGCCCGAAGCGGATCGCCGTTGCGGCCCTGGCCGGGGATACCGCGAGAAGGCTCCTGCCGTTGCTCGCGACCACGGCGGTCGTCGGCATGCTCCAGCAGATCATGACCGCGACGGGTGTCCGCGGCCTGGTCTCTTTCGCCGTGATCTCGACGCCGCTGGTGCTCCTGTTCTTCCTCCTGCCGGTCATCATCCCCTTCTCCGAAGGGGTCCTGACCTACGGCGCGGCGGCCATCATCGGCATCCCGCTCATCTGGTTCCTGGATTCGATCGGCTTCCATGCCACGGTCGTCATCGCCGGGCTCAGCCTGCTTTGGCCCCTCGGCGACGGCCTGCCGCCGACGGCCCTTATCGGCCGGCTGAGCGTCATGGTCTCCGGATACAAGGGATCCTACAAGGAATTCCTGAAGGCTACCTGGCTGCCCTGGCTGGTCATCACGGCCGCGGCCATGGCCATGATCATCTTCAGCTCGAAGCTGGCCTTCCTGGTCAAATGGAGCATGTAGGAACGAGGCGCCGCCGATGATCATCATGATCGCTTATTACCTCATCACGGCCGCCCTTCTCGGCCTGGTCGTCTGGAACTTCGTCCGGGAAAAGGCGCGGCGCCAGGACCTCGTCCTGTACGCGATCGTGATGATCCCCCTCATACTCCGGCTGCTGCGGTGGAAATGAGCGAGGACGGCATGACTAAGGACGCCCGGATCAAGTCGGCTCTGGCCGCCCTGGTGGCCGGTATCGTTCTCTGGGGCGGCTTGCCCCTCCTCCGCCACCGCCGCTTCGACGTGCCCGTCGTCAAGGGACCGGGCGTCACCGCGGTCCGCCGGCTGAGCGAGTTCTCCCCCGGCCTCAAGGGCACCGCCGGCGATACTAACGTCTACGTCCTCGAGGGCCGGGAGCCCGGCGGCCGGGCCCTGATCCTGGGCCAAACCCACTCGAACGAGCCGGAGGGCATGCTCGCGGCCGTTATTTTTATCGAGAACGCCGTGGTCGAGAAAGGCGCGCTCTACGTCATCCCCTTCTTCAACAACAGCGCCAGCCGCAACACCCGGGCCGGCGACGGCTATCCCCTGTACTACGACGTCGCCACGGATTGGGGCGCCCAGCGCTTCCGCTTCGGCAACCGCGACGCCTCGCCGCTCGACCAGTGGCCCGATCCGGACGTCTACATCCACTATCCCGAACGCCAGCTTCTGTCCTACATCGACATCCGCAATACCAACCGGACCTGGCCCGGCCGGGCCCGCGGAACGCTGATGGAGAGGGTGACCTTCGGGGCCATGGAGCTGATGCGCCGCGAAGGGATCGACGTGGCCGTCGACATTCACGGGGCCGAGACCATGTTCCCCGTGACCAACTGCATCGTCGCTCCCGAAAGATCGGTCAAGATCGCCAGTCTGGCCTCCCTGACCGTCAAGGCCAGGGAGGGTTTCGAGAGCCATGTCGAGCCCTCCCCGGCCGGCTTCCGCGGCCTGTCCCACCGGGAGATCGGCGATCACGGCCCGACGCTTCCCTTCCTCCTCGAGGCGCCTATCCCCTTCCTCGACCAGCCGACCGGGCCGAAGACGGTCAAGTTCCTCCTCGACGGCCGGGACCCGTTCCTGCTGCGCCTGTCGAAAAAGAAGAAACTGTTCGTGCCCTATGACGAGAGCGGCTGGTCTCTGGAGAAAAGGGTCGGGCAGAACCTGTCCGTGACCCTGGAGATCTTCCGCCAATTCTCGAAAAAAACCGCCGACCGACCGATCGCGGTCCGCGGCGTTCCCCGCTATGCCGATGTGCTCAAGGCCGGGGTCGGGCATTTCCTGGCCGACCCCGCCCAGGCTCCGGCCGGCGGGGTAGTCATGAATTGATCGGGCCGGCCCCGCGGGCCGTCCCCGGAGGTATCCGTGACATTCATCAAGCGAACGCTCCCCGTTCTCCTGGCTGTTGCCGCCGTCTTCCTGGTCGCGGGCGGCCTGACACTGGAACGCTCCCAAGCCCCCTCCTCCCCGGCGAACGCCACCGATCCGGCCGGCGAGGCCTGCACCGTCATCATGGTCGGCAAGGACGCCTCGACCGACGGCTCGGTCATGAGCACCCACGCCGCCGACTGCGGCGTCTGCGACTTCACCTGGCGCCACGTCCCGGCTGCCGACCACAAACCGGGCGAGATGAGGCGGCTCTACAACATCGACCAGATCAGGACCTGGCCGCCGTCCCAGGGAGGCAAGTGGGCCGCGGTCCTCAAGGACCCGACCGCCGTCGAGATCCCCCAGCCGGCCCGCACCTACGCCTACCACCACTCGATCTTCGGCTACATCAACGACCAGCAGCTGGCCATCGGCGAATCGACCATCGGCAACGTCCGCAAGATCGGCAACCAGACGCCGACGCCGGCCACCAACATCAGCCAGCTGACCTTGCTGGCCATGGAGCGCTGCCGGACGGCCCGCGAGGCCATCCGGCTCATGGGCTCGCTGGCCGAGAAATACGGCTACGGCTACCATGACGGCGGCGAGATGCTGGCCGTTTCGGATCCGCAGGAGATCTGGGTCTTCGAGATCATGCCCGTCGGCCCGCTCTGGACGCCGGCGAGCGGCAAGCCCGGCGCCGTGTGGGCGGCCCAGCGCGTCCCCGACGACCACGTCGCCGTCTGCACCAATGAATCCATCATCGGCCGGCTCGACCTCGGGAAGCCCGACGAATTCATGGCCTCGGCCAACGTCGAATCCTACGCCGTCGAGGCCGGCCTCTACGATCCCAAGTCGGGCCAGCCCTTCAGCTGGAAGAAGGCCTATTCGCCGACCGAAGGCAGCGCCGCGAGCACGGGCGGCCGCCGTTCGCGGACCTGGCGCTTCTACGACCTGGTCGCCCCGTCGCGGCATTTCAAGCCCGAGACGCCCAACATGGACTTCCCCTTTTCCGTCAAGCCGGACAGGAAGCTCTCGGCCGCGGACGTCATGGCCCTGACCCGTGACAAGTCCGAGGGCTCGATCTTCGACCCCGTCCTCGGCCTTCGCGGCGGCCCGTTCAAGAACCCCAACTACTACAAGGGGACGCGGCTCATCAGCGTGTCCAACGTCGAATATACGACCCTGACCCAATGCCGGTCCTGGCTGCCGGCGCCGGTCGGCGGCCTGGTCTGGGTGGCCCTGGGAGCCCAGGACACATCCTGCTACATCCCCCTCTATGCCGGGGCGACCGACGTCCCGGCCTCGTTCAAGGTCGGCGACCATTTCGAGCTCGACCGCCGGTCGGCCCGCTGGGCCTTCGACTACGTCGACTTCCATGTCCAGCCGGCCTACAACGCGGCCATCGAGGACGTCAAGGCCGCCCGCAAGACCTGGGAGGAGGGCGCTTTCGCCAAGGTCGCCGAGGCCGACACCCGGGCCGCCGAGCTCTACAAGCGCAGCCCCCGGGAGGCCGTTAAATACGTCACCGGATTCACTCTGGCCAACGCCCAGAGCGTCGTCGACGCCTGGTGGAAGCTCGGCGACGACCTGTGGGTCAAATACAACCACCTGGCCCTCTACGACGCCGAAAAGCGGCGCAGCGGCCGCATCCCGACGGCCAATCCCGATTGGTGGAACAGGGCCGTCCGGGCGTTCGACGTCCTGAGCGAGCCCGAAGTCAGGAAGTAGCCCCGCGGCGGACAGAAAGGAGCGCATCATGAAAATGAAACACCTGGGAGTCCTCGGCCTGGCCCTGATCCTGGCCGTCGCCCTGGCCGGGCATTCGACGCCCGCCGGGGACCGCCAGTCGCCTTCCGACGGCATCGCGGCCGTGGCCGGAGAGGGCTGCACGGTCATCATCGTCGGCAAGGACGCCTCGACGGACGGCTCGGTCATGACCACCCACACCTGCGACTGCGGCCTCTGCGACTGGACCTTCCGCCGCGTCCCCGCCGCCGACCACAAGCCCGGCGCGACCCGGAGGATCTACCACGTCTCCCAGTATCGCACCTGGCCGCCGTCCGAAGGCCTCAAGTGGGACCTCATCAAGAAGGATTACGCCGGCATCGACATCCCCGAGACGCCCCACACCTACGGTTACATCCACGGCAGCTTCGGCTACATGAACGACAAGCAGGTGGCCATCGGCGAATCGACGATCGGCTGCCAGAAAAGGATGGAGAACCCGACGCCGGCGGCCAAGCTCGACCTGACCATGCTGACGCTCCTGGGCATGGAGCGGGGCGGCACGGCCCGGGAGGCCATCCAGGTCATGGGGTCGCTCGCCGAGAAGTACGGCTACGGCTTCCATGACGACGGCGAGATGCTGGCCGTGGCCGACCCTAAGGAGGTCTGGATCTTCGAGATCATGCCGGTCGGCCCGCTGTGGACCCCCGAGAGCGGCAAGCCCGGCGCCGTCTGGTGCGCCCAGCGCGTGCCCGACGACGAGGTCAGCGTCTGCCCGAACGAGTCCCGCATCGGCGAGATCGACCTGGGCGACAAAGACCGCTTCATGGCTTCGCCGAACGCCGTCTCGCTGGCCATCGAGATGAAGTTCTACGATCCCCAGAGCGGCAAGCCCTTCAACTGGAAGCGGGCCTACTCCCCCGTCGAGGGCAGCGCGGCCAGCACCAACGGCGGCATCCAGCGGCTGTGGCGCTTCTTCGACCTCGTCGCCCCGTCCAGGAAGATCAAGCCCGAGACGCCGAACATGGACCTGCCCTTCTCGATCAAGCCCGACAAGAAGCTGTCGGTCCAGGACGTCATGGACATGACCCGGGACCGAAGCTACGGCACGCCCTGGGACCCGCTCAAGGGCATCCGCGGCGGACCCTTCAAGAACCCCAACTACTTCAACCGCCGGGCCCCCCGGGTGATCGACGACGGCCGGGCCGAGTACACGACCGTCACCCAGAGCCGGGCCGGCCTGCCGGATCCGATCGGCGGCCTGGTCTGGATCTCGTTCGGCTCCCAGGACACGGCCTGCTATATGCCGATCTACGCCGGCGTGACGGACATCCCGAAGTCGTTCTCGGTGGGCGACCACTGGACCTTCAGCCGGGATTCGGCCCGCTGGGCCTTCGACTATACGGATTTCCACGTCCAGGTCGTCTACTCCGAGGCGATCCAGGACGTCCAGGCGGTCCAGGCCAAATACGAGCGCGATCTCGTCGCCCGGATCCCGGAGATCGACCAGCAGGCCCTGGCCCTCTACAAGAAGAAGCCGGCCGAGGCGGCCAAGTTCCTGACCGGGTTCTCCCTCAACAACGCCCAGACGGTCGTCAACGCCTGGTGGAAGCTCGGCGACGACCTGCTCGTCAAGTACAACCGGCTTTATCTCTACGACGCGGAAAAGCGGACCTACGACCGGGCCAAGCCGGCCCTGCCCGAATGGTGGAAGAAGGCCGTCCGGGCCTTCGACGCCCTGATGGAACCGGACAAGAAATAGACCGGAGACAAAGGAGACCTCGCATGAGCCAACGAACGTTCATCGGCCTGACCGCCGCAGCGGTCCTGGCCTTCGCCATTACCGCCGCCGGGCAGACCATTCCCAAGGTCGCGCTGCCCATCCTGACCACATCGGCCGGGCAGAGCACCGACGTGACCACCCTCAACATCATCCTGGACGAGGCCGGCGTGCCCTATGACTATTGCGACGCGGCCACGGCCGAGATGGTCGCCGACGGCGTCGGCCTGGGCGGCCGCGAGTCGGGCCCCGGTTTCCACGTCGAGAGCACGAACGACCCGGCCAAGATCCCGGCCGGCACGGCCTACAAGGCGGTCCTTTTCGCCATCGGGGCCAGCCTCAAGGGCATGGGCGCCTCGGGCCTGACCCTCGACAGCGAGGAAGCCCGCCTGAAAAAGATCCTCGAGTACTGCAAGCAGAAGAAGATCTTCATCATGGCCGTGCACATCGGCGGCGAGTCCAAGCGCGGTCCGGCCGGCAGCGACAACGAACGGATGATCGACGCCGTGGCCCACTACGCCGATTACATCGTCGTGACCAAGGACAGCAACAAGGACGGCCGTTTCACCAAGATCGCCCAGGCCAAGAAGATGCCGATCAGCGAGATCGACTACGCCCTGGGCCTGGTGGATATCGTCAAGCAGATGTTCCAATAGGGCCGCGGCGGCCCGGCCTAGCGAACGCGGCCCAGGGCCGCGGCGGCCGAATCCCCGAGGCCGACAAGGAGCCGCGCTCCCGCAGGGGCGAAGGCGGCATAGCGGTTCTTGCCGTCCCTGTAGACGGCCGCCGACCTAGCAACGCCGTCCGCCGCCCGGAACCGGTCCGTCCCGTCGAGGAACGTCTTCAGCTCGTTCCAGGCCGCCGCCCGGGCTTCGTCAGTGCCATAGTCCAGGACGATCAGGGCTGTCCCGTTCTCGTAGTCTCCCTTGACGGCCGCGCCGAAAGCCAGGCCGCGGGCGGTGTAGAACGAATAGACGTTGTTGAGGCCCAGGAGGCCCTTGAGGAACCTGACGCTTCCCGGCCTGAGGCCGGCCGGCGGCAGGGCGGAGACGAGCGCCGGCGGACCGGCGGCCGTTTCCGGCATCCCGGCGTCGACGGCCTGGGCCAGCGCCTGAATCCCGGCCAGGGTCGCGGCCGTGTCGTCGAAGCCGGTCAGAGTCACCAGGCAGCGGCCCTTCCAGAAGTTCAGGTAGTAGTCTTCGAGGTCGCCGCCGGCGCCTCGGGCGATGGCCGTCCCCTTCCCCGACCGCTTGAAGGTATAGATGCCGAAGGCCGCCTCCGGCCCGGCCATCTCGAAAATCTCCAGCGAGACGGACCTGCCGGAAGCGTCCTTGTAGTCCTGGATGACGACCCGGCGGAAGCCATATTCCTGGTATATCTCGGCCCCGCCGTCGATGTAGACATAGAGATCCTCGCCGGCGAATTCCTGGCTCTCGCCGTCCCGGGTCCAGCCGGGGACCGCCCCGTTTTCGGGCAGAAGCGTCTTCAGGCTGTCCTGCCCGCCGCGGCCCGCGGCCGCCCCGGACGCCGCCGCCGGGTTCGCGAAAACGAGGAGAAACGCCAGCAGCGCCGGCCAGGCCCGTCCGGCCCCCCCGCCGGCCGCCTTCCGCCCGGACCATGCGGCCATCAGACCCTGGCCTCCCGCAGCCCCCTCTTCCCCGGGGCGATCCGGCCCAGGCCCTGGTCCGCGGCCCGCTTGATCTGGACGATATCCTCGGGCTTGAGACCCCAGAGCGCGGCGCAATAGGCGTCTACGGCCACCCGGTCGGCGCCGGCCACGACTTTGTGCGGCTTGAGGATCTCGCCCGGCCCGAAGGGACCGTTGGTGACGATGAACTCGGTCGCGTCGACGATATTGAGGGCCGGGCGGACGGCCTTGTTCAGGTCGACGATGCATTGGTCGAGGTGGGCGACGTCTTCGGGATCCGTCAGCCAGTTGGGCCGGTGGAACGTCCTGTTGCTGACCGGCGAATTCAGGCCCATCAGGTTCTTCATCGAGCCGGTGAACTTGTTGCCGGCGTGGTCCTTGGCGACCGGCATGTTGACCAGCGCATCATGGTCGTACAGGGCGGCCAGGATGCGGGCTTCCTTGAGGGCCAGGCCGCCCGGCACGGGGACCGCCCTGAACAGGGTTTCGTCCTTGGCGAAGATCTTCAGGCCCGCGCCCTCGGCCTCGATCACGGCCTTGAGCCCGGTGTCCTCCCACTGCTTGACCGTCTGCCAGCTCAGGCAGTTGACCTCGGAGGCCCCGGCCTCCCGGCAGAGGCGGATGACGGCCCGCAGGATCTCCGGCTTGGTGAACGAGCCGGGATGGCGGCTCTGGACGTTGGGCAGAAGAGCCACCCTGGCGCCTCTGGGCAGGAACGCTTTCATCCCGCCCAGGAGCTCGACGGCCCGGGTCGCCGCCTTGCCGAAATCGTCGCCGCTGCCGACGCCGACGACGGGAGCTCCTTTGCCCCCGGCGGCGAAGGCTCCGAGCGGCCGGCCCAACGCCAGGGCCAGGCCGGCCCCGGCCTTGAAGAACTCGCGTCGTCCGAACGTCCGGCTCATGGGACCTCCTCGCAGTCGATGTCGATCCCGGCCATTCTCTCACAGCCGCGGCCGGCGGCGCAACGATCGACTTTCTCCGGGGACCGGGCAGCCCGCCGCGCTCCCGCGCCCGGGGCGAAGGACCGGACCCGGCACCGGCCGAAGCCCCGGTGAAGCTGGCTTCGCCGCGCCAAGTGTGATAGAAAAAGGGCCGACCCCCCCGAGAGGAGAACGCCATGATCAAGGCGCCCGCCCGAATCTCCAGCCGGACCGTCGTCACGGCCGCCGGCCTTCTCGCCGTGCTTTTCCTGGCCCCCGCGCTCCGGGCCGCCCCCCGCGCCCGCTACCTGGCCTATGCCCGGGCCGCGGCCGACTGGACCTACGCCCACAAGGCGGAGATCCTGGACCAGTGGCGCAGGTCCTTCGACCCGCTCAACGTTTTCGGCTATCGGGCCCCGGGCGGGCTGCTGGAGATGGCCGTCATCTACGCCTACCTCTATGAGGCGGAGAAAAGGCCCGAGTACGCCGCCCGGGCCAAGGAGGTCGTCCTGACCTACGGCGACTACCGGTCAGCCTATCCCGAGTCGTCGGTCAAGCTGCGTTCGGACTATGCCGGAGGCGTCCCGGCCCTGTCGGATTTCTTCACGGTCATGCGCTACATCCGGGCCTTCGACGCCCTGCGGCGCCTCGGCCGCCTCTCCCCGGCCGAGGTCGATAAGGCGACCGGTCTCATCGCCGGCAGCATGACCTACCTTCTCCGGACAGCCGAATGGGGGCCGATGAACCGGTCGGCCCTGCGGGCCGAATCTCTGGCCTGGGCCGTGCGGGCCCTTCCGGACCATCCGGACAGGCCGCGCTGGGAGATGCAGCGCCGGGCCCTGGGCGACGACAACTGGGGCAACTGGCAGATCGAGGACGCGACCATCTATAACGGCGTCTGGCTCTACTCCCTGCTGGGCTACGCCGACGCCCTGGGCCGGATGAAGGACCTCTTCGCCGCGCCGGAGATGTATTATTACGCCTCCTATTACCTCAACCTCATGGCCCCGGCCGGCATCGTGCCCGATCTGGGCGACGCCCACTGGACCTCGAACTGGACGCATTTCCTCGTCTATTTCGAGGCCGCGGCGGCCGCCCTGAAGGACCCCGGCCTCAAATGGGCGGCGGAGACCATAGCCTCCAGGTTCGTCGATTTCTCCAAGCCGACCAGCGCCGGGCTCGGGGCCATGCTCCTTGACGCCTATCGCTGGGGCACGGACGCCGTCAGGCCGACCGCGCCGGCGGCCCTGTCGACGGAAGTCATGGAAGACGTTCAGGGCAAGAAGATCGTCTTCCGGGACGGCTGGACGCCCCGGTCGAGCTATCTCCTTCTCAACTACCGCGACGAAGGCGACGGCGGCCTGAACTTCCGCGATTACCTGCGGGACACCATCCCCGTCGAGGAAGAGAAGATGACCCACGGCCACGCCGACGAGAACAGCCTCGTCCTGCTGATGTCGGAGGGCTCCGTCCTGCTCCACGACGGCGGCTACCGCGACTTCATGCCGTCCGGGCCGTACGGCGCCTACCGCCAGGACTACTTCCACAACCGCCTCTGCGTCCGGCCGGAGAAGATCTTCTGGGGCCAGAAGCAGGGCGAGTATCGCTACAGCGTCCGGGACGCCGTCGCCGGCCAGCCGCTCCTCGAATTCCTGCGCGACGCCGGCTCCTACCGCCGCGTCCGGACGCAGAAGGTCGATTTCCTGACCTTCGCCGACTTCGACTACAGCCGGACCCGACTCATCGACGAAGATTGGGGCTACCAGGCCGACCGGATCGTGGTCTGGGTCAAGGACCCCGGGTGCTACGTCGTTTTCGACGTCTTCAAGGCCCGGCGCGAGGGGTACTTCACGCTCGGCGCCCTCTGGCACACCCGCCAGGTCTTCGCCCGGGGCGACCATTGGTACGACACCGGCTACGACAGGATCCAGACGGCCGTCCTGCCCCAGGACCGGCGCCTCCTCCTGCTCTTCCCTCTCCGTGAAGAGCGGATCGAAGGGGTGGAAGCTGAGAAGCGCCACTATCAGGACGAATGGCTCATCCACCAGTCCTGGGCCCAGCACTTCGAGCTCGGCGAGACCTGCGCCCTGGTCAGCGTCCTCGTCCCGCACGCCGCGTCCGAGGACCCGCAGGGCTGGCTGGGCCGCGTCTCCGCCGCCCCGGCCGGCCCGGACCGGGCCGCGACGGGCGTCGTCATCAGGACGGGAGACCGCGAGATCCTGGTCGGGATCAAGAACGATCTGCGGCGGGATATCAGCCGCGATCATCGCCGGCCGCGCTATACCTACGAGGCCGGGCGGATCGAGGTGGCCGGCCTGGAGACCGACGGCGACCTCGTCTTCGCATCCGTCCGCGGCGGCGATATCGACTACACGATAGTCAACCTGACCAAGGCCCTCTTCCGCGGCCGGACGCTGGTCGAGGCCGGCGAAGGCCAGTACGGCCTGGGTTTCGACGCCAAGCCCGACCGCGGCGGCATCGGCAAGATGAGGTATTGGCGGGACCGGAGCCCGGCCCGCTGAACGGTCAGATGGGCAGGCCCTGCTGCTTGCGCTGGGCCGTCTTCTGCAGCTCCTGGCCCGCGGCCGCGAGCCCGGCCAGCCGATCGAGGACCATGCGCATCTTGATATTGGCCAGCTTCCTCTTGCCCGTGCGCTGGGTCTCGAAACGGGCGGCGACATAAGCCTCGATGTCGGCGGGGCCCATGATCGTCTTGAGGAAATCATCGGCCAGCAGCTCGGTCCGCAGGTCTTCGGCGGTCTGGCCCTGGACGACGATCTTGTTCTCCGCCAGGACCTGGGAGCGCCACATCTCGAAATCCTTGGCGGCATAGATCGGGATGGGGCCGAGAAGCTTCTTGGCGTCCTGGAGGGTCTGGTCGTAGAAGGCCTTGCCTTCCTTGAGCAGGTTCCTGGCCCGGTAATAATCCGGCGAGGACGCGGCCGTCTGCGGCTCAAGGTAGGATTGGAAGGCCCGGATGGCCTCGTTCAGGATGGCGTGGGACCGCGACGCCCGGATATAAATCTCACGCTCGATCTGGACCTGCATTCCCCACTGATCCTGGGGGCACCATAACACGGCCCCGGGTCGATGTCAAAGACTATTTGGACTGGATCGCGGCGGCCACCACGTTGGCCACCTTGCTCCGCAGGGCGATGATGTCACCCTTGTCGTCCGGGTGGACGCGGTTGGTCAGAAAGACGACCGTGACGCCCGTATCCGGGTCGATCCAGATCGAGGTCCCGGTGTAGCCGGAATGGCCGTAGGAACGGGGCCCGAAGAGGTCGCCGCGGACGGTGGCGTAGTCGGTGTCGATGTCCCAGCCGAGGCCCCGGCCGGCCGGGGCCAGCCGGGGGTAGATCTCCGTCATGCGCTCGACGGCCAGCCGGCTGAGGACGCGGACGCCGTTCCAGGTCCCGCCCGCGAGGAGCATCTGGGCGAAGACGGCCAAGTCGTCAGCCGTCGAGAACAGCCCGGCGTTGCCCGAGACGCCGCCCTGAAGGCGGGCCAGGGGGTCATGGACGATCCCTCTCCAGGGCCGGCCATCGACGACCTCGGTCGGCACGCACAGGTCAAGCGCCTCCGCCGGCGGCCGGAAGAAGGTCCGGGTCAGGCCCAGCGGCTTGAAGACGTTCTCGGCGACGAATTCGTCCAGGGGCCGGCCGGAAACCTTTTCCACGATGCCGGCCAGGGTTATGTAGTTGAGGCAGCTGTAGACGAATTCCCCGCCGGCCGGCCCTTCCTTGGGGATGGCGGCTATGTACTTTACCAGGTCGGCCGTCGGGCACGGCGCGCCGAGCTTCCGGGCCGCTTCCTCGGCGTCGGTGTAGGGCGGCAAGCCGGAGGTGTGGGTCAGCAGGTTGTAGAGCCGGGCTTCTTCGCCGGGCCGGCCCTTCTCGCCGTACCAGGTCGAGAACCCGGGCACGTAGAGACGGACCCGGTCCCAGAGCCGGATGTCGCCGCGTTCGACCAGGATCATGATCGCGGTGGCCGTGGCTACCGGCTTGGTCACCGAGGCCAGGTCGAAGATCATGTCCGGGGTCATGGGCCGGGTCTCGGGCACCCACTGGGACGATCCGAAGGCCTTCCGGTAGACGATCTTGCCGTTCCGGGCCACGAGCAGGACCGCCCCCGGGAAATCCTTGCGGCCCAGGGCCGCCGCCATCAGACCGTCTAGGCGGGCCAGCCGGGCCGAGGACATGCCCACGGCCTCCGGCCGGGCCGCCGGCAGGGAGGCGGCCGGCGCCGGGAGTCCGGCGGATAGAACGGCCAGGACGACTAGAGCCGGGACCGAAAGCGTGCGCATGGCGGCCTCCCCTCTTCCTCTCACTCGGCCGCCGGCGCGGCCGGCGACGTCTTCCAGACCAGGCCGTCCTGGCGGATATGCCAGGCCTCGCCGTTCTTGGCCGTGTAGACGGCCTCGAACAGGCTGGCCGTCGTCTGGACGGCCGGCGGATAGGACCAGCCTTTGATCTTCAGGGCCGGTTCGGTCTTGAGCCCCAGGGCGCCGAGATCGGCGCTAAACGACCCCTTCCCGAACTCGAGGGCCCGCTCGGCGTAATAGATCCGGCGCAGGGCCCATTTCACCTTCTCCTCGGGGCGGTCGACGAATCTCTCCTTGCCCTTGCCGGGAAGCTTCGACGAGAACTGGACATAGCTCCACATCTCGGGATAATGGATGTTGACGACGCCCTGCGGCGCCCAGGTCCAATTGTCCTCGGGCAGGCTCTGGCCCGCGCCGGGGTCCTTGGCCTTGACATAGGCCCCCTTCTCGACGTCCAGGCGATATTCGACGCGCGAGAAATTGACCCGCCACTGGTCCCCGGGCGCCGGCCTTTCCGGCTTGCCGGGTAGGCATTCCCGGAGCACGGCGAACGGCAGGGCGATCTCGACCGTCCAGGCCTTGTCGCGGTCCGAGGGATCGTTGAGCGTGCCCATGAGATGAACTCCGGTCTTGAGCCCCTGGATGTCCCAGGAATGGACGGCCGGCCCGCCGTCACGGTAGGGCCTGACCAGGAGCAGGTCCCAAACTGTGTTCAGGGCGTTCATCTCCAGCTCGTAGTAGTCGTGGGTATCGCCGTCGGGGTCGACAAAGACCTCGAAGTCGTTGTCCTGGTAGATGATGGAGTCCCGGGCCGTCAGGGTGGCCCAAAGATTGGGCTCCTCGAGATAAGCCCCGATATAGAGATAGTCGTCGTCCCAGAGCATCTGGGCCCGGGTGCGGTAGCGCGGAGCGGGCTTGGCCGGGCCCTCGATATCGCCGAAGACCTCCGTCCAGTCGGCGTCGGCCCAGGCGGCGTCATCGAGCCGGCCGTCGATCTTGATCGGGCCGGGAGCGCGGCGGCAGACGTATTCGAACGGGGCGAAGGCGGTCTTGGGCTCGGCGATATGAAAGCGCGGCAGGACGGCGAAGGCCGCCGCGGTCACGAGCAGCCCGCCGGCCGCCAGTGAGCCGCGAATCAGGAACGTCCTTTTCATGGAACCTCCGTTGATCAGAGTTCCAGCCAGATGACGGCGTTGCCGCGCCAGGCCAGGAACTTCTCGAAACCGGCCAGGGGGATCTCCAGCGAGGCCGTGTTGATGTTGGGATGGAAGACCAGGGCCCGGCTGGACTTGAGGTCCGCGTCGCAGACGACGCGGACCTCCCGGGCCTCGTCATTTATCAGGCCGAAGGGCGAGACCGAGCCGGGGTCGAGACCGAGCCAGCGCTTGAGCCGCGCGGCCGAGGCGAAGCTGAAACGGTCCTCGCCGAGCGAAGCGGCCAGGCGCTTGAGGTCGATGCCACGGCTGACGGAGGCGATGACCAGGTAGTGACGGTTGCCCTTGTAGTTGCGCAGGAACAGGTTCTTGCAGTGCGTGCCCTCGAGGCCGGCCCAATAGGCCTCGGCCGCCTCGACCGTCGGGACGGGCGGATGCTCGAGGCGGACATAAGCGATCCCCAGTGCGTCGAGCGCTTCGAGGACAGGGTGTTCGATCTCGGCGATGGCCATCAACAGACACAATAGTCCAAAGGCCTAACGGGGCGCAAGCCGGGTTTCTGCCAGGACGGGGTTATGATCGGAGACGAAGCGGCCGGCCCAGGCCGCCGGCAGGATCCCGACGCGGAGAACGGCGAACGACGGGCTGACGAAGATGTGGTCAATGGGCAGCCCTGCCGGGCTCTCGGCCCGGAAGCCGTTGAACGAGCCGGGCGGACCGTAAGGCGGCTCGCCGGACGCCTGGCGGGCATCGCGAAGGCGGGGCGCCTGGCCACCGGCCGCAACCAGTGTTTCGTAAGCGGCCTCCTCGCGAGTGCAGTTGAAGTCGCCCGTCAGCACGACGGGCGCGTTCCCGGCGATCCGGGGCAGGGCGGCCAGGACGAGCGCGGCGCTCTCCCGGCGGGCCCGTTCGCCCAGGTGATCGAAGTGGGTGTTGAAAGCCACGATCTCCCGGCCGGACCAGGCATCCTTAAGGCGGGCCCAGGTGACGACGCGGGCGCAGGCCGCGTCCCAGCCTTTGACGCCGGGCTTGTCCGGCGTCTCGGACAGCCAGAAGGTCGAGGAGGCCAGCAGCCGGAACCTTTCCTTGAGGAAGAAGATCGGGTTGTACTCCCCCGCCTCCTTCCCGTCATCACGGCCGGCGCCGACCCAGCCGTATCCCGGCAGCCGGGTCTCCAGGTCCCTGAGCTGGGAGACGAGAACCTCCTGTAGACCGGCGATATGGGGCCGGTGAAAGGCGATCATGCCGGCGGCGATGTCCCGGCGCAGGGGCCAGGCGTTCGCTCCGTCGGCCGGGGTGTCCAGACGGATATTGAAGGTCATGACGCGGAGGGCCAGGGCGGCCTCCCGGGCCGGCCCCGGCAGGCGCGAACAGGACAAGAGGGAGAGCGGGAGGAGAAGTCCCAGAACCGGGCCGCGGCGGCGTCGTTGTGTCATTGTTCGGGTCCTCCGAGGCACTGGATTATACCAACCGCCGCCGCGGCCGGCAACGGTCACCGCCCCCCGCGCGGCCCTCGGGCCCGCCGGCGTCGTCCTGAATCCCCGATTCCGCTAGAATAGGGTCATGAGCATCCTCTTCACGCCGGTCAGGATCGGCGGCCTCGTCGTGCCCAACCGCTTTGTCCGCTCGGCCACTCATGATTACATGGCCGACGACGAAGGCCGCGTCACGGACGCCAACGTCGCCCTTTTCTCCCGCCTGGCGGAGGGCGAGGTCGGCCTCATTGTCACCGGGCACGCCTTCGTCCGGCCCTCGGGCAAGGCCAGCCCGCGACAGATCGCGGTCTGCAGCGACCGCTTCATCGAGGGCCTGGCCCGCATCCCCGCGGCCGTCCACGGCTTTCCGTCGAGGGTCTTCCTACAGATCGCCCACGCCGGCCGCCAGACCAAGCCCAGGCTCTGCGGCGGCGTCCCCGTCTCCCCTTCCGCTGTCTATGATCCTGTCTCAAAGGTCAGGCCCCGGGAACTGGCCCGGGAAGAAATCCCGGCTCTAGTCTCCGACTTCGTCGCCGCCGCTCGCCGGGCCCAGCGGGCCGGCTTCGACGGGGTCCAGCTCCACGCCGCCCACGGCTACCTCATCTCCAGTTTCCTGTCCCCCCACACCAACCGCCGGACCGACGAGTGGGGCGGGCCGGTCGGGAACCGGGCCCGGATCCTCCTCGAGGTCCTGGGCGGCGTCAAGTCCGCCTGCGGAGCGTCGTTCCCGGTCATCGTCAAGCTCAATTCGACGGACCTCATGGAGGGCGGCCTGACCCTTGACGACGCCATTGCCGTCGCCCGGCTGCTCGACGCGAACGGCATCGACGGCATCGAGGTGAGCGGCGGCATGGCCGAGGCCGGCCTGGGATCGATGTGGCCGGGGCTGCGGCGCGAAGAGGATGAGGGTTATTTCGTCGACGCCGCGGCCAGGATCAAGCAGGCGGTCCGCGTCCCCGTCTTCGGCCTCGGCGGCATCCGCACTCTGGCCGCGGCCGAGCGCATGGTCGCGGACGGCCGCGTCGATCTTGTTTCCCTGAGCCGGCCGCTCATCCGCGATCCTTTCCTGGTCAGGAACTTCCGCGAAGGCCGGGCGGCCAGGTCGGGATGCGTCTCCTGCAACAAGTGCCAGAGCCTGCGCGGCATCCGCTGCGCCGGGCCCAAGGAACTCTAGGCCTGGATCCGCCGGGTCCGTCACGGCCCGGGGACGAGACCGGCTCCTAGCGGTGCCTCAGGAAGAATAGCAGGGCCACCAGGGCGATGGCCAGCAGGATCGAATAGAGGGCCCGCCGCCGTCTCGCGGCCAGGAAGTCCTCCGCGGCGCTTTCGTCAATGTAATAAGTCTCCGGCCGCCGCCCCTGTCGGAAGACGTCCCTGTCCTCCATCCTCCGGAAGATGCCGCTCGGCTTGACGCCGATCTCGCTCAGGGTCCGGGCCAGGTTCGGGTCCGTCGCCCCGGCCCGCCGGAACTTCCTCAGGTATTCATTCTGCTTGATGATGATATAGGCGTCGTTGCCCATGCCTCACTTCCCTGATCGGTATTTTTCGTCGCGCCCCATTATACGCCGAACGGCCGGCCCGTTTCGAGCCTGACGGCGCCGGCCGGCCCTATGTTAGAATGCGCCCATGAGCATCCTGCCGAGGTCCGGTCGCCGGACGGGTCCGATCGTTCTCCCCCTCCTGCTGATCTCCGCCGCGCTGGGGACGAGGCCTCTTTCCGCCTCGGTGGATATCGCGCGGCACGGTCGGGCTCGGGCCCGGATCGTCGTGGCCGCCGGCGCGCCGGAGACGGAGCGTTTCGCCGCCGAGGAGCTGGCTCTCTTCCTGCATATCGTCACGGGAGCATCCTTTCCCGTGACCGGGGACGCGGGCCGGCCGGGCGGCCGGCTGCTCGTCGGCCCGGGCGCAGCGGCCTGGGCGGCGGCCGAGCCGGACGCGGCCGATCTGGCCCCCGAGGAGATCGTCGTCCGCACGGTCGGCGGCGACCTGGTTCTGGCCGGCGGCGGCCCCCGCGGCACGCTCTACGCGGTCTACCAGTTCC
Organism: Acidobacteriota bacterium; assembly: GCA_022711665.1. GTDB lineage: Bacteria > Acidobacteriota > Aminicenantia > Aminicenantales > Saccharicenantaceae > RBG-16-66-30. Next base: position 204,720 of record JAKLEN010000004.1, read on the forward strand.
TCGAAGACGTCGTCGGGTGCCGCTGGTGGACGTCTACGGCCAGCCGCATGCCTCGGCGGCCGTCGCTGACCGTCGGGACGGTCTCGATCCGCTTCAAGCCTCCCCTCGAATACCGCGAGCCCTACTGGTATGTGGCCTTCGATCCCGTCTGGGCGGCCCGCAACAAGGGCAACGGCATTCAGGTCGGCGGCGACGCCGGGCGCGGCGGCCGCCAGGCCTACGAGGGCTTCGTCCACACCTTCTACCGCCTCATCCCGCCGGACAGGTACTTCGCCCGGCATCCCGAATGGTTCAGCGAGATCGACGGCCGCCGGACCTCCGAGAACGCCCAGCTCTGCCTGGCGAACGAGGACCTGCGCCGTGAGCTGGTCAGGAACCTGAAGGAGCGGCTGCGGGACAATCCGGCCGCGACCATCGCCTCGGTCTCGCAGAACGACTGCGCCGGCAACTGCACCTGCCCGAAATGCCGGGCCATCGACGAGGAGGAAGGCGGCCCGGCCGGGTCGCTCCTGCGCTTCGTCAACGCCGTCGCCGCCGACATCGAGGGCGAGTTCCCGGGCGTGGCCATCGACACCCTGGCCTACCAATACACCCGCCGGCCGCCGCGCCTGGCCAGGCCCCGCCCGAACGTCATCGTGCGCCTGTGCAGCATCGAATGCTCGTTCGCCAAGCCTCTCGACGATCCGGCCAACAAGGCCTTCTTCGACGACCTCGAGGGCTGGTCGAAGATCGCCGGCCGGCTCTATATCTGGGACTACACGACGAACTTCGCGCATTATGTCCAACCCCATCCGAACTACGGCGTCCTGGCCGCGAACATCCGCCTGTTCGTCGCCCGGAACGTCCGCGGCGTCTTCGAGCAGGGCGCCTACCAGTCCTGGGGATCGGAGATGGCGGAGATGCGGGCCTGGATGCTGGCCAAGCTGCTCTGGGACCCCCGTCTCGACGGGCGCCGGCTCCGCGATGAGTTCCTGGACGGCTATTACGGCCCGGCCGCCGGCCCCATGAGAGATTATCTGGAAGGGCTCGAGCGAGCCCTGGCCGGGAGCGGCGACCCCCTGGGGTGCTATTCGCCGTCCGAAGCCAAATTCCTGTCGCTCGACACCCTGATCCGCTCCCGGGAGGCGCTCCAGGCGGCCGGCCGCAAGGCCGCCCGCTCGGCCGAATATGCCCGGCGGGTCAACCGCGCCAGCCTGCCCCTGACCTATGCCGTCCTGGCCTGTTGGGACGCGCTCCGGGAAGAAGCCCGCCGGGCCGGAAAGCGCTGGCCCTGGCCTGAGACCAGGCAGGCCCTGCTGGCCCGTTTCCTCGAGGCCGCCGGCCGGGAGAACGTCACCATGATCTCCGAGTGGCAGACGCTGGCCGACTGGGCGGCCAAAGGCGGCCGGACGAAATAGCGGCCGGGGCCGCTTTCAGCGCCGGAACGCCGTCGCCGGAACCGGCCTACGGGGAAAGCCCGGGCCGCTCCACGTCAGGTCGAGGTCCTGGCCTCCGTCCCCCTGGAAATAAACGATCTCGACGGCGTGCCAGCCGGCGGCCAGGGCGATCTCGCCCTTTTCCGTCGACAGGCCGTGGCTGCCGTCGTTGTCGACGACCGTCCTGCCGCCGATAGACATCCTGCTGCCGTCATCGGAGGCCAGGTAGAAGACATAAATGCCGGTCCGGGGGGCGCGGATATAGCCACGGAAGCGCAGGGCGAAGTTCTCCTTCAATCCCGCCGCGGCGGCCGAGGGCCGGGCCGACGTTCCCGTCCGGGACGCCGTCAGGGCCGCGAAATCGGGCAGCACGTCGAAATGGCCCTCGTAGCTTTCCCAGGTCAGGCCGGCGGCCGCCGGCGCGGCGGCTGAGGCGGCGATAGGCTCGGCCGGCTTGAACGTCCGGCTTTCGACCGGGCTGGCCAGGCCGTCGGGCCAGAAGGCCCGGGCCTTGACCGTGGTTTCGCCGGTGATGACGATGGGCTTGTCGTAAAGGGCGGACCCGGGCCCGGGCTCCGAGCCGTCGACCGTATAGCGGACGGTCCCGCCCGGCCGGACGGCCAGTTCGACCTGGAACCAGGGGCCGACGAACAGGGCCTGATCGGACACGAACCGGGGCGGCAGGAAGCCGCGGTTGACCGGCGCGAACCTGACCGGGTCGAGCTTGATCACTTCGCGGTCGTAGGTCATCAGGCCGTTGACCTCGATCTCGCAGTCCGAGGTCTGGGTGTAAACCGCCGCGGCCAGTCCCTTGTCCACGAGCGGATAGAGGCCGCGGAAGAGCTCGACATAACGGGCCTCATAGGCCCGGGTGTCGTCAAAATTGCGGTAGCCCCAATTGCCCTCGTCCTGCCAGACGTGCCCGCGGACCGGCAGCCCCAGGCCGCCGAACTCGCCCAGCACGGCCGCCCGCTTGTCCTCGACCGGCGGCATGTCGGGGCCGGGATAGCTGTGGATGTCGCTGACGTCCCCGGCGCCCTTGTCGGTCCAGCCGCTGGCGTTATTGACCAGGCGGCTCGGATCGTGCTCCCGGGTCCGGGCGGCGATCCGCTCGGTGTCGTACTGGCCCCAGCCTTCGTTGAACGGCACCCACATGACGATGGCCGGATGGTTCGCCAGGGCGTCCATGATGGCCCGCCATTCGCCCTCGAACTGGGCGTCCCGGGCCGACAGGGCCTCGGCCGCCATCTGGTCCCTCTTGAACAGCGCGCTGGGCATGTCCTGCCAAACGAGCAGGCCCAGCGTGTCGCACCAGTAATACAGGCGGTCAGGTTCGACCTTGACGTGCTTGCGGAGCATGTTCATGCCCAGGGCCTTGATGGCCTCGATATCGGACCGCAGGGCGGTGTCGGTCGGCGCCGTGTACAAGCCGTCCGGCCACCAGCCCTGGTCGAGGGGCCCGATCTCGAAAAGCGGCGAGTTGTTGAGGAAGAGCCGGTTGAACCCGCGATCGTCCTTGGCTACGGCGATCTTTCGCATCCCGGCGTAGCTCGAGACCTCGTCGACCGCCCGGACGCCGTCGTTCAGGACGACCTTGAGATCGTAGAGGGCCGGATCGGACGGCGACCAGAGGGCCGGCGAGGGGATCTCGAGAACGGCCGCCTGCCCGGCCGGACAGCGGGCCGAGGCCACCTCCGCGCCGCCGCGCCGGGCGGACACGATCACAGTCAAGCCCGCCTGGTCGCCTTCGACTATCGGCTCGACCGTGAGCCTGGCCTGGTCGATGTCGGGGCTCGTCCGCAGCCGGGCGATGTAGGCCCGCGGCACCGGCTCGATCCAGACGGTCTGCCAGATCCCGGTGACGGCCGTATAGAAGATGCCGTGCGGCTTCATGACCTGCTTGCCGCGGGCGATGCCGCTGTTCCCCTCGTCGGTCGGGTCGAGGACGCGGACGACGATCTCCTGCCTGGCGCCGCGCTTCAGGGCGCCGCCGATCTCGAAGTCGAAAGGATCGTAGCCGCCGCGGTGGGAGCCGACCTCGCGGCCGTTGACCCAGACGGTGCTCTCCCAGTCGACCGCCCCGAAATGGAGAAGGACGCGGCCGCCGCGCCAATCCTTGGGCACGTCCACCGCGCGGCGGTACCAGAGGGCCTTGGCCGCGCCCACCGGCCGGCCGACGCCCGAGAGCGCGGCTTCGGCGGCGAACGGGACGAGGATCCGGCCGTCCCATTTCGCCGGCCGCGGCGCGTCCTTGTCGACGATGGCGTAGTCCCAGAGGCCGTTGAGATTGAGCCATTTCTCCCGGACCATCTGCGGCCGGGGATATTCCGGAAGCGCGTTGGCCGGCCCGGCCTCGGCGGCCCAGCGGGTCATGATCTTCCCGGCGACGGGCTTCCAGGCCGCGGCCGGCTCGGACTTGCAGGCGGCTATCGCCCCGGCGGCGAGAACGATCGCGACGATCAGGACGGACGCTTTCTTCATGGCGCTCTCCTCTTCCCCGCATTAGTAATTCATCTTCCGCGCTTCTGTCAATCGCCGGAGCGAGCCAAGCTCTTCCCCCGTTCGCCGCCGGCGCGGACCGGCTGCCGGCCGCCGCGGCGCACTTGGGTCGTTCGAAAAAGTTGAATTGGGGCCCCGAAATACCTAGAATAGGGTTTCTCAAATCATCATGAGACCGGCCGAAAACACCCTCGTTCCTTGCCGTGACGCCGGCCGGCGCGCCGGAAAACGTTCAACCCGATAAGGAGAGAGACGACATGAGAAAAGCCCCGAGATCGGCCGCCCTGCTCAGCCTGATGTTGGCCGTCCTGTTCGTCGGCCAGGCCCTGCCCCAGGCTCAACCTCAGCCCCAGCCGCAACAGCAACGCCTTGTCGGCAAGGCCCTCTACGAGAAGCTCCAGCGTGAAGGCCGCCGGATGATGGGCGGCGGCGGTCCCGGCGGCTTCGGCGGCGGCCCGATGTGGACGCCCGACGGCAAGGCCACCTACGCCTTCGAGAACGGGACCTTCAAGCGGACCGACCTCGCGACCGGGGAAAAAACGCCCCTCTTCGACGACGCCAGGATCCTGGCCGCGGTCAACGCCATGACCGGCCGGCAGGAGGTCAAGCTGTTTTTCAATCGTTTCCAATACCTCGACGAGGGCCGCCAGATCCAGTTCCAGGCCTTCAACAAGGTTTTCCTCTATGACCTCGCCTCGGGCAAGCTCGCGGCCTACGAGCCCGAACGGACGGTCACCGGGGTCCGCGGCCGGGCTTACGGCGACGTCCTCTCGCCCGACCTCAAGTACCGGGCCTTCGCCCGGAACTACAACCTCTACGTCAAGGACCTGGACGGCAACGAGACGGCCCTGACGACGAACGGCACCGAGGACCTCCGCAACGGCTATCCCGACTGGGTCTACCCCGAGGAGCTCGGTCAGTACCAGGCCTTCTGGTGGTCGCCCGACTCGAAGCGGATCGCCTTCATGCAATTCGACGAGAGCCCCGTTGCCAAGTACCCCATCGTCCACGACACCGCCCCCATGTCCCGCTACGAGCTGCAGGGCTACCCCGTGCCCGGCGCGAACAACCCCATCGTCCGGCTGTTCATCGCCGACGTGGCGTCCAAGAAGCTCGTCCGGCTGGAAACGGGCGACGACCTAGACGTCTATCTCTACCGGGGCCAGTGGACCGCCGACGGCAAGGAGTTCACCTACCACCGCCTCAACCGGCTCCAGAACAAGGTCGAGCTTTTCGCCGCCGACCCGGCCAGCGGCCGGACGCGCCTGTTCCTGACCGACACCGATCCCTGCTACATCGACGAGCAGAGCGATCTCGTCTTCCTCAAGGACAACAAGCGCTTTCTGTGGACTTCCGAACGGAGCGGCTGGCGCGAGATCTACCTCTACGACCTGGCCACCGGCCGGCTGCTCAAGCAGCTGACCAACGCCAAGCTCCCCGTCCGCTCGATCCAGGGCGTTGACGAGGCCCGCGGCCTGGTTTACTTCGCCGGCTACGGGGCCAACGGCACCGAGAGCCATCTCTACCGCGTCAAGCTCGACGGCACGGGCTTGACCAAGATGACCCAGGAGCCGGGCACGCACATGGCCAGCCTGTCCCCGACCTTCGACTATTACACGGATTCGTTCTCGAGCTACGACCAGCCGTCCAAGTCGACCCTCCTCCGGGCCGACGGCACGGTGGTCAAGGTTCTGTCGGCCGGCGAGGTCAGCAAGGAATTCCAGGCTCTCAAGCTGATCAAGCCCGAGCATTTCCTGTTCAAGAGCGCCGACGGCCAGTACGACCTCGATGGCCTGCTCTATTTCCCGGCCCACTTCGACCCGAGCGACAAGTACCCGCTCATCCTCTCGATCTACGGCGGGCCGGGCTCCAAGGGCGTCACCAACTCGTACAAGATGGCCGATGGCAGCCAGGCCCTGGCCCAGCTGGGCTTCCTGGTCGCCGTCTGCGATTATCGCGGCGTCTCCGGGCGCGGCAAGGCCTTCCAGAACCTCCACTACATGAAGCTCGGCCAGGTCGAGCTCGAGGACCACGTCGCCTTCGTCAAGGCCCTGGGCCAGAGGCCCTACGTGGACACGACGCGGGTCGGCATCACCGGCCACTCCTACGGCGGCTACTTCACCTGCCTGGCCCTGCTGAAGGCGCCCGAGACCTTCCAGGTTGGCGTCGCCGGCGCCCCGGTCACCGACTGGCGGAACTACGATTCGATCTACACCGAGCGCTATATGCGCCGGCCGCAGGACAACCCGGAGGGCTACGAGAAGGGCTCCTGCCTGACCTACGCCAAGGGCCTCAAGGGCAAGCTCTTCATCCACCACGGCACGGTCGACGACAACGTCCACCCGACCAACACGATCCAGCTCGTCCAGGCCTTGCTCAAGGAGAATAAAAAGTTCGACCTGATGATGTACCCCGAACAGCAGCACGGCATCGGCTTCTCGCGCTACCCGGAATCGCGGGTCGAATACTTTATCGAGAACCTGAAGCCGGTCGTCAAGTAGGCGGCCGGGCCTCAAGGAAAGGAGCATTCCGATGGCCAAGTTCGAAGGCGTGAAATGGGCCCCGCGGCAGATGCGCTACATCCTGCCCGGCAAGCAGTTCGCCCTGCTCGAGCCCGACGCCAAGGTCCCCGGCGTCAACCGCTCGATCTTCTACGCCACGTTCCTCTGTTTCGAGGGCGTGCGCTTCTTCGTCAAGAAGGGGGCCGCCGGTCATCTCGAGGTCAATTTCCTCAACTGGCACAAGAACCTGGAGCGGCTGCGGCGGGGCATGGCCTTCAACCTCAGCCAGGCCCAGGCCGAGCTCATCCCCTCGGCCGAGGAGCTCGAGAGCCTGATCATCCATCAGTACTTCAAGGCTCCCGAGATCAAGGCCTTCCTCGAGGGCATGGCCGAGAAAGGCCTCCAGGGCTACCTCCGGCCGTACACGGTCGACGAAGAGCAGTCCATGGGCGTGACGTTCCCCGGCCAGCCGGCCCTGCGGGCCATCTTCTGCAGCTACGACAACTACCTCGGCGAGCCGTTCACCGGCGTCGTCATCCCCCACCTCGTCAGGGCCGTCGGCCTGAATAAGACGGGTTGCCTCAAACTGGGCATCAATTACCTCATGAGCCTGAAGGCCCTCGAGGCTGCCAAGCAGGTCGATCCCAAGGCCGCGGCCGCCCTGTTCCTCGACGATCAGACCCACCGGCCCCTAGCCGAGCGGCGCATCACCGAGTGGGATTCCTCCTGCTGCCTATTCGGCCTGCGGGACGGGTCGGTCGTCAAGATCCCGGAGAGCGAGCTGATCCTGCCTTCGGTCACGATCCAGGGCCTGGTCGCCGTCCTGAAGGACATGGGCGTCAAGGTCGAGGAGCGGCATGTCGCCTACGGCGAGCTGGTCGAATGGGTCAAGGCCAAGGAGCTGGTCGTCATCGCCAGCATCGGCACGGCCGGCATCCTGAACCGCTGCCAGAAGCTGCTCTGCGTCGACGCGAACAACGCCGTCGCGGCCAGCCACGCCCCCGACACGGCCCATCCTCTCTACGCCAAGCTGGCCGAGGCCAAGGCCGCGTACTGGGACATCTACAAGGAGAAGGCCAAGCTTCCGGCCGGGATGAACCTCTACAAGTACACGCTCTGAGCGCAATAAAAAAGGGGCACGGACCGGCGGTCCGTGCCCCTTTTTTTTGTCCGGGATCGGGGCGCGAGCCCGGCCGCTCCCTAAAGGCTCATGGCGATGAGCATCCAGAACTTGTCGCCCAGCTCGAGGTACCTCTGGACGGCCGCCCGGGCCGTGTCGTTGGTGTACTTGGTCAGATAGCGCTCGACCGTGAACGGCTCCCGATCGGGGGTCTTGCTGGCCAGGATCTCCTGGACCTTCTTCTCGATCAGGGGCAGGTCGGCGAAGGCTTTGTCCTCGAATTCGGCGATCGTCGCCTCGATCGTCTTGCGCGTCTGGCCCCACTTCAGCGTGGCCAGGCGGTTGGCCCGCCGGAAGGCCCAGGCCGCCGAATCCAGGCGGAAGTTGTGCTGGGCGCAGATCTCGAAGCCCGGCGGCAGCTCCGTCGTGCCGGCGAAAATGGGGATGCGGGCGCTCATGGCCGGGTTGTCGAAGCTGAACCAGCAGATCGCGCCGACGGCCGGCGGCAGCCAGCCGCGGACCTGGAGGACGGTGGCGTAGGAGCAGCCGGAAATGGGGATGGTCCTCTGGGGGGCGATCGTGCCCGGCTTGAGGGCGTTGGCGATGGCCATCAGGTCCCGCGGCATCCAGGCGCTGACGATGCTGCTCGGGGCCAGCTGCGGCGGCGCGGCCGGCGTCGCGGGCGGGGCGTCGCCCGGACGGCGTCGCTGCATCTGCGGGAACTGGGGCATGTTCCTGGTCATGTCCAGATCGGTCCCCTCGTAGGGGTTCCGGTAGAGGGCCAGGACGTCGCGGACCGAGAGCTTTTTCTCCGGCTTGACCGAGAACGGCAGCTCCGGCATATCCATGGTCAGCTTGAGCGAAGGGGCCAGCGTGCTGAGAACGAAGTACTCGCGGGTCGAGAACGGCCGCCGGCCGTTGTAGGCCTCCCAGAACTTGAACGGCTTGCCGCTCTTCGGATCCCACCAGCCCATATCCTGGGCCAGCTGGAAGACGTTGTCCGAGGCCAGGAAGCGATCGGGGTTCTTCAGGTCGATCTCGGCGATCCGGGGGATGTTGGCCGAGATGCCGACGTGATCGTCCGGGATGCGGACGGCCGCCCAGACGGCGCCCTTCTCCAGCGGCCCGGCGCCCATGATCTCGAAATGCCAGACTTCCTTGCCGTCGGCGATGGTGATGCATTCGCCGTCGTCGCCGTAGCCGTACTGCTTGACCAGCCCGCCGATGAGGGCGATGGCCTCGCGGGCCGTCTTGCAGCGCTCCAGGGCGATCCGCTCGAGCTCCTCGATCATGAAGATGCCCTCGTTGTTGACGAGCTCGCGGCGTCCGCCGATGGTCGTTTCGCCGATGGCCAGGCCCATCTCGTTGAGGGACGGATAGGCCGTGTTCAGGAAGCGGTAGGTCTCCGCGACCTGGGGGACCTCGCCGGTCTGGACGATGCCCCGGAGGTCGGTCGGCGTCTCCGTGTGCATCTTGCCGGAGTAGACCTTGTTCATCGCCTTGTCCGGCCATTTCTGGCGGGGCACGATGTTGACCCACTGCCGGTACATGCCGTCGCAGGTATGGCACGTGATGACCGAGCCGTCGATCGTGGCCAGCCGGCCGACCTGGATCGACGTGCAGCTGTCCGGTTCCTCGATCCGGGCCCCGGCGGCCGGAACTGAGACCGCTTCGGGCTTCTGGGCCTGGGCCGACGCCATGAGGCCCAGGAAAACGACCGCAAGGACAAGGCCGCGGCCGATGATCAGCCGGAGACGCGATTTCCTCAACTTTGCCTCCTCGACAATGAATCCCGGCGTTCGCTCGCCGGTCTATGAATTTATTGGAACCGCGCCGTGCCTGTCAACCGGAATTATCGGCCTGGCACGGCGACATGCCTGTCTCCGCTCCCGGCGCCGCGAAAACTCCCGGCTATTGAGCTCGAAGGCCCGGGGACGCTCAGCCCGCCGCCCGGCGGCTCAGGGTTTCGTACATCTCGCCGGCCGTCGTCTCAGGGCCGACATCGACGCTTATGATCGGGACCCCGCGCTCCGCGTAGAACCCGAGGAGCGGTCCTGTCCGCTCGCGGAACGTTCCCAGCCGCCGCCGGACGGACTCCGGGTCGTCGTCGGGCCGTCCGGCCCGGTCCTTGCCGGGATCGAGCCGCAGCCGTTCGCGGACGACCTCGGATGCGGCCTCGAGCGAGACGACGATCTCGACCGTGGCCAGCGTCGGCAGGGCCTCCGCCTGGCCCCGGTGCCGCGGCAGGCCGTTGAGAACTAGACGGTCGCCGGGCGCCTCGATCCGCCTCTCCGCGAAGCGCCGCAGGATCCCGGCGATCATCGGCAGGTCCCGTTCCTCGAACAGGGCGCCCGTGGCCAACGAGGCGCGGACCACGGCTTGCTCGCCGGGAGAAAGGCCGCCCTCCCCTTCCGGCGCGGCCGCCAGGGCCCGCAGGACGGCGCCGAAATCGAAATGGACGCATCTCCAGCCGCGGAAGCCCCGCCTCTCTATCTCGTCGCCCAGCGGCGTCTTGCCCGAGCCCGTCGGGCCGACGAGCAGGATGGCCTGCCAGGGAGGGGGCGGCGCGGCCATCAGGCTCCGGCGCTCCCCTTGCCCGGGCCGGGGGGCGCGGCCGGCGCCGGCCCTCCAGTCGTCAGGTACTGGAAGGCCCGGTCGATGTCGCGATGGTCGGCCACCAGAACGAGCGTATCCTGCTCGCGGATCTCGAAGTCGGCCCCGGGGCTGGTGAAGGACTCCTCGCCCCGGACGACCGCCAGGACGGTGGCCCCCGTCCGGCCCCGCAGGTCGATGGCCCCCAGCGTCTTTCCGGCCGGCCAGGAGCCGCCACCCACGAAATACGTTTCGGCCGTGCCGGCGGCCAGGAGGTCCGCGATCCGCTCGGCCACCGGCCGGACGGCGCTGCAGGACCCCCGCAGCATGCCGTAGCATTCGCCGCGCAGGACCTTGACCTGGGCGTCGATGACGTTGCGGGGGATGTGGAATTTCTCGAGGACCCGGGTGAAGATCTCGATCGAAGTCTCGAACTCCTCGGGGATGACGGCGTCGGCCCCGAGCTTCAACAGGTCGTCGGTCTCCGTCGCGTAGCGGGTCCGGACGATGATGAACATGTCGGGATTGAGCATCCGGGCGGCCCTGACGCCGTGGCGGGTCATGGCCGGGTCGGAGATGGCGAAGACGATGCCCTTGGCCCGCCGGGCTCCGGCCTCCTCGAGGATGACCCGGCTCGAGACGTCTCCGAAGACGACGCTCTCGCCGGCCCGGCGCGCTTCCCGGACGGTGACCGGATTGAGCTCGATGATGAAGTAGCCGATGCCGGACTCCTTGAGCACGTGGGCCAGGTTGCGGCCGTTGAGGCCGTAGCCGGCGATGATGACGTGGCCGGCAAGATCGCAGCCCCGCCTGGCCTCGTCGTCGACGGTCCGCCGCCTCCAGCGCAGGTCTTTCTCCCCCCGGCCGGCCAGGGCCGGGCCGGCCTGGATGAGGAAAGGCGTGGCCATGATCGTCAGGATGGACGAGGCCACGAAAACCTGGAACACGTCGCCCGTCAGGAAGCCGTTGGACCGGCCGACCCCGGCCAGGACGAACGAGAATTCGCCGACCTGGGCCAGGGCCAGACCGCTCAAGACCGCGATCCGCGAGCCGTAGCCGAGCAGGCCGACGGTCAGGACGATGACGGCGAACTTGACGATCAGGACGGCCGCGACCAGGACGAGGACGATCGTCCGGAACCTCCAGGCCGCTCCGACGTCGAGGAGCATGCCGACGGAGATGAAGAACAGGCTGTTGAAGAGGATCTTGAAGGGCAGGATGTCCGAGACGACCTGGTGGCAGTAATCCGATTCGGCCAGGATGACGCCGGCCAGGAACGCGCCCAGGGCCAGCGACAGGCCCAGCGAAGAGGTCAGCCAGGCCATGCCCAGGACGATGACCAGGGTGGCCAGCAGGAAGACCTCGTGATTTCGCAGGCGGACGACGAGTTGGAGCAGCCAGGGCATGAGGAAGCGTGCCAGGAGGAAGGCCGCGGCGATGGCCAGGACGCTCATCCCCAGGCGCAGCCCGATGGACCCGAGCGAGACCCGGCCGGCATTGGCCAGGATGGGCACGACGGCGATCATGGGGACAACGGCCAGGTCCTGGAAGATAAGGACGCCGAGGGCGACGCGCCCCTGGGGCGAGTCGGTTTCGCCGCGGTCGGCCTGGATCTTCAGGACGACCGCGGTGCTGCTCAACGAGACCAGGAAACCGTAAAAAAGGGCCTCCCGGAAGGGAACACGCAGCGACACGAGGAGGATGACCGCGGCCGCTGTCGTTACCAAGACCTGGAGGCCGCCGCCAAGCCAGAAATCCCGCTGGATCCGCTTGAGCCGGGCCGGCTCGAACTCGAGGCCGACAGTGAACAGGAGCATGACCACGCCGATCTCGGCCATCAGGTCGACGGTCCCGGTGTTCTTGACGAGCGAGTAGCCGCCCGGGCCGATCAGGACGCCGGTCAGGAGGAGGCCCACGACAGGAGGCAGCCGCAGCTTCTGCGATAGCGTTACGATCAGGACAGAGACCGCTAGGACGATGACAAGCTCGCCGGTGACAGAGAGCGGCATGACAGCGGTTCCTTCCCGCGCCGTATATACCATGCCCCGGCAAAACCCGTCAATCGGCGCCTCCCCGCCACAGATGAGCCGGAGGCCGTCAATATCACCCCCGATAACCCCCTATGCGAGGATGGCGCCGGGGCGGACCGGCGATAGACTCGGTAGCAGCCGCCGGACCGCGCGGTAAATTTCGTGGCTGTTCCCAAGGAGGCTCAATTGAAAAAATTCCTGGTTGCGTGTTTGGCTGCCTTGTGCGTGATCGCCGTGCTGCCCCAGAACCTGTCCGCCGGCATCGGCTTCAAGGGCGGCCTGTCCCTGTCCAGACTCGTCATCGATCCGGCGGAAAGCTTCCCGTTCTCGATCAAGGACCTGAACGGTCCGGTCGGCGGCATCTTCTTCGGCGCCGGGCTCGGCCCTCTGGCCTTCCAGACCGAGATCCTCTACGCCCGGATGGGGATGAAGGGCCAGGCCACCGACGCGCAGCTGCAGTATCGCATGGACTACATCCAGGTGCCTCTGACGCTCAAGGTCCGGGTCCCGGCCGGGCCGGTGCGTCCCGTCGTTATCGCCGGCGGTTACGGGTCCTACCTGCTCAAAGCCAAAGGCGTGTTGGTCACTCCTACCGGCACGGAATCCGCGGACCTCGGCGACGAGTTCAAGAAATTCGATTACGGCGTCCTGGGCGGGGTCGGACTGGAGTTCAAGCTCCCCGGCATCCTGCTCACGATCGAAGGCCGCTACAACTTCGGCCTGGCCGACATCGTCAAGGAATCCGGTGAAGGCGTCTCGATCAAGAACCGCTCCATCATGGTCCTGGCGGGCATCGGCTTCTAGCCCTTTTATCGCCATCCCACCTCCTGAAGCCCCATCCCCCGCGGGATGGGGCTCTTTTTTACCCATATCCGGGAGGATCCATCTCTCCGGCTTGGCTCATCGCCGCCGCGAGAGGGAATCCCGGAAATGGGAAAGGTGGTAGAATATCTCCGAGGGCGGGGCAGGCGCGGAGGGGTATATGTTCAGACGGATTTTGCCCTGCCTGGCGGCGGCCTGCGTCCTGGCCTCGGTCTCCCCGGCCTGGGGCGCGGGGGTGGGCCTCAAGCTCGGTTTCTCATTGTCGAAGTTCGTCCAGGAGGCGGCCGTTCCGCCCGCGCTCGACTGGAGCCGTCTCCCCTTCTTCGCCGGCGGCCTGACCTTCGAGAGCCGGCTGGGCGCCCTTTCGATCCAGCCGGAGCTGCTCCTGGTCCGGATGGGCGGGAGATACGCCAGCGACCCCGACAACGGCTTCGAAAGCCGGCTCGATTACGCCCAGGTCCCCCTGCTGCTCAAGCTCGGCGCGGCTCCCCGGGGCCGGGTGGACCCGTTCGTCTGCGTCGGCGGCTACGGGTCCTACCTGATCAAGGCCCGCGGGATCATCGAGGCCGCCGGCGAGAAGACGGCGGCGGACCTGACCGGCGAATATGAGCGGTTCGATTTCGGGATAGTCGCCGGCGCCGGCCTGACCTGGCGCCGGGGGGAGATGGCCGTCTCGATCGAGGGCCGCTTCGGCCTCGGCCTGGCGAACGTTCTCAGGGACCCGGCGCCGGGCGATTCCCTGAAGAACCGCAGCTTGATGGCCTTCGTCACCATCGTCTATTGAGCCCGGCCGCCCGCCGGACGGCGGGGCCGCTCCCCTTTGACCCGGACCTCTGCTTGGTCTATCCTGTGCTCCGATCGGAGGTCATCATGTCGCGGATCAAGGTCGGCCTGGTCGGGACCGGATATATCGGGCAGGTCCACCTGGAGATGTTGCGCCGCCTCGGCGGCGTCGAGGTCGTCGCCGTCGCCGACCCGAACGAGGAGCTGGCGAAGGCGGCGGCGGAAAGATTCGCCGTGGGGAAGGTCTACGCCGGAGCCGACGAGCTCGTCGCCGACCCCGCCGTCGAAGTCGTCCACGACTGCGCTCCGAACAACGTCCATTTCGACGTCAACGCCAAGGCCATACAGGCCGGCAAGGAGGTCCTGTCGGAGAAGCCGCTGGCCCTCGACGCCCGGGAATCCGGCCGGCTCCTGGATCTCGCCGAAAAGCACGGCACCCTGACGGCTATCGACTTCTGCTACCGTTATTATCCCGTTGTCCAGGAGGCGGCGGCCCGGGCCCGGCGGGGCGACCTCGGCGAGGTGCGGGCCTTCGTCGGCCATTTCCTTCAGGACTGGCTCTTCTTCGAGACCGACTACACCTGGCGCCTCGATCCCCGGGTGGCGGGCCAGGCCAATGTCATCGCCGATCTCGGCAGCCACTGGTTCGACCTCGTCCAGTTCGTCACCGGGCAGAAGATCGTCGAGGTCATGGCCGAGCTCCACACCTGCCTGCCGACGAGGCGCCGGCCCAAGGGCGGCGTCCTGTCGTTCGGCGCGGGCGGCGCCGGCGGATCCGAAGAGGTGGCCATCACCCTCGACGACTACGCCTCGGTCTTCCTCAAGCTGGCCAACGGGGCCCGGGGGAACTTCACGACCTGCCAGGCCGCGGCCGGCCGCAAGGTCGACCTCGAGCTCCAGGTCTTCGGCTCGAAAGAATCCTACGCCTGGAGCCACGTCCGCCCCAACGAGCTCTGGATCGGCCACCGGGAAAAGGCCAACGAGGTTTTCTACGAGTCCCCGCAGATGCAGGCCGGAGAGACGCGCCGTTACGCCCTGCTGCCGACGGGCCATCCCATCGGCTACCACGACGCGGTCTTCAACCTGTTCCGGGATTACTACGAGGCCCTGGCGGCCAAGCGCGCCGGCAAGCCGTTCCGGGCGGATTTCCCCGATTTCCGGACGGGCCACGAGATGATGCGCGTCATCGACGCCGCCGTCGAATCGGACCGGGCCGGGCGCTGGGCCCGGGTCAGGATCTAGGGCCGGAGGCCCGGGTCATTCCTCGGGCTTGGCCGGGGCGACCGGCTCGGCCTTGGGTCCCTCGGGCTTTTTCTTGGGGGCCTTGGCCTCGCCCTTGGCGCCTTCCGCCTTGGGTTTCTTGGCCTTGCCCTCGGCCGCGGCGGCCTTGGGCTTCGTGGCCTTACCGCCTTCTTCCTTGACCTTCTTCGGAGCAGCCGCCTTCTCGGCTTTGATCCGGGCCATCTCTTCCGTTCTCTTGGCGATCTCGTCGATCCGGGCCAGCCGCCTGGCGATGGCCTTGATCTCGGCTTTCAGGTTCTTGACGATGGGGTCCCGATCGACCCGGAGAGCGGAGACGCCCTTGCCGGCCAGAAAGGCCTGCCGGGCTTTGAGCTTCTCTTCGAACGACGCCTTTTGGCGGGTGACGGTCTCTTTCCGCTTGATGCCCATAATGTCCTCCGTGATGATCTCTGTGGGCCTGTCGGGCCCTTCCGGCAACGGCCTGCCGACGCTCCTTTATAGCAGGAATCCGGCCAAAAAGCCATCGGCGGCCGCGCCGGAAAAGAACGGAACGGATTCCATCTCGACGGACTTCGAGCGACTAATTGAATGTTTTTGGAGATATTGGCTATGCCCTTCGGGGACAGGTCTCGGTACGCGAGATGCCCCTTTCGGCATTTGACAGCGGACAGAGCTATCTAGTAAAGTGCCACCCGATTCTCATTCGGGAATCTTAATTTAACAACCTGTTTTAAGGAGTCATTCATATGAAAAAGATCTTCGGGATCGCGTGTGTTTTGGGCCTGATAATGAGCCTGCCCGTCGCGGCCGCGGCTCAGGGAACGAAATTCACCATCGATCTCTCCGGGGCCTTCCTGACCCGAGCGGCGGGGTCGACCATCCCGCTGGTTTCGTCGGACTACGCTAATCCGGGGACCGGCGACATCTTCACGTCCGACAGCATCGCCCTCGACGCCTGGAAGGCGGGCGGCGACCTCAGGCTGGGATACGCCTGGGGCAAGCTCGGGGTGGAGGTCCGGGGCTTCCTGATGGCCAAGCCGAAGGCATCCGCCGTCTACACCAATAACAGCGGGGCATGGATGCAAGTCGGCATCGAATTCGAGTCCGCCGACGGCTATGGCCTGCCTGACGGAGGCGTTTTAACGGCGATGGCTCAGGACGACAAGCCGCTCCTGGGTCTCGAGGCCAATGCGACCTACGCCCTGACGCCCAAGATCCAGCTGTACGGCGGCTTCCGCTATTTCCAGCTCAGCCAGGCATACGACCTGACCGGCCAGTTCAGCTCCGAGGTTGATGATTACGAGATCGATATCTGGTCCGTGAAAAATAAGCTGTTCGGCGGCCAGGTCGGCGCGCGCGTCGACATCCTCTGCCTGGCCGACGGGGTGGAGCAGGGCTTCACGGCCCAGGGCCACGGCGCCGTCCTCCTTCTCAGCAACAATGCCGACGTCGTTTTCCAGTCCAGTTATGGGAGCGAGCCGGATTGGGCCGACGCGAGCGGCTCGGCCAGCAAGATCGCGCCCGGCGTCGACGCGGGCTTCCAGGTCGGCTACCGCCTCAACCGCCTGATCGAGTTCCACGTCGGCTACGATCTGCTCTGGCTCGGCGGCATGGGCGAGGCCGTCCGCCAGACTCGCTCGATGGACGGCTATGGCGACGAGACCGCCGATCCCCAGTTCAAGAGCTTCATCGTCCACGGCGCAAAGGCGGGCGTGACCGTCCGGTTCTGACGTCCCCGACGTTGAGACTGGATCGTCGTACCGACGAGATCCGGCGCGCAGACAGGTATTGATCCTTCGGCCCGGGAGAGCCGGGGCATCGGCCTCGGCTTTCCCGGGACTTTTCCTTTCCCCCCTCCGGCGGCCGATTTCATCTCGACGGCCCTCGAGCGACTAAATATAGGTTTTTATAGACATAAGCTATCGACTTTGCTGTCCGCCGGGCCTTCCGGCATTTGAAAAAGGATGGATATATCGAGTAGAGGCTCAGCCGATTCTCTCTCGAGTATCATAATTTATTGACCTGTTTTTAAGGAGTCTTGTATCATGAAAAAGATCATCGGGATCGCATGTGTTTTGGGCCTGATCATGAGCCTGCCCGTCACGGCCGCGGCTCAGGGAACGAGATTCACCATCGATCTCTCCGGGGCCTTCCTGACCCGTGCGGCAGGATCGTCCATCCCACTGGTTTCGTCGGATATTGCTAATCCGGGGACCGGCGACATCTTCACGAGCGACAGCGTCGCCCTCGACGCCTGGAAGGCGGGCGGCGACCTCAGGCTGGGATACGCCTGGGGCAAGTTCGGGGTGGAGGTCCGGGGCTTCCTGATGGCCAAGCCGGCCACGGCCGCCGTTTATACCATCGCGGAGGGAAGAGTGATCGCCGTCGAACTCGGCTCCCCTTGCGGTTATGGCGCGCCTTCCGGATCCGTTCTGACGGCGGCGGCTCAGGACGACAAACCGCTCATGGGCCTTGAGGCCAATGTGACCTATGCCCTGACGCCCAAGATCCAACTGTACGGCGGCTTTCGCTATCTGCGGCTGGACCAGACGTACAGTCTGCGCGGCCAGTTCTCCTCCGACCCGAATAATTTTGAGCTCGACGCCTGGACGGCGAAAAATAAGATGCTCGGCGGCCAGGTCGGCGCGCGCGTCGATATCCTGAGCCTGGCCGGCGGTGTGACGCAGGGCTTCACGGCCCAGGGCCACGGCGCCTTCCTCCTTCTCAGCAACAAGGCCGATGTCGATTTACAGAGCGTTTTTGGCAGCTCTTCTCTTTGGGCGGCGACCGGCACGGCCAGCAAGATCGCCCCCGGCGTCGACGCGGGCTTTCAGGTCGGCTACCGCCTCAACCGCATGTTCGAGGTCCATGTCGGCTACGATCTGCTCTGGCTGGGCGGCATGGGCGAGGCCGTCCGCCAGACTCGCTCGGTGGACACCTATGGCGACGAGACCGCCGATCCCCAGTTCAAGAGCTTCATCGTCCACGGCGCGAAGGCGGGCGTGACCGTCCGGTTCTGACCTCGGCGCGGCCTGCGATCCGATAGTCCGCCAGGATGATATTCGAAGCAGGCCCTGGTTCGATTCTCTGAGCCGGGATGGCCGGAGTTCCGCTTCGGCCATCCCGGACCTTACTCCCTTCTCCGAGCGTGATCTCGGGCTGGGGCGTCAAGACCACAGCGCTTTGTGTTCGCTCCGGATGCCCGGCTTATCCCATTTCCTGGCTGTTAGTCCTGCCGATCTCCGGCGTCCATCCGGATGAGCTTGCGCCGGAGACGGTAGTATGGCACGACGATAAAGATGATCATCACAAAGAGCGACAGAAAATAGTATTTGTTGATCCCGGCGCCGACCCGGTGGGCCAGAAGGATCAGGCTGGTCTGGAGGTGGATGAAGACCAGGTTGACGAAGATCAGGGCCAGATAGGCCACCTCTTTCTTGAGGCCCAGCAGGCGCGCGGCCTTTTCTGTGTCCCATGGCGGGCTACCGTCATCAGGCCGGGGCGCTTTGATGAAAAAGACCCTGGCCAGGCTCAGAAGGACGACGAAGGAGACCACCTGCGAAGCGGGATAGATGAAAAAGGCCAGGGATTTCCCGACCCAGGCCTGACCGCTCTTCCAGAGGCTGAGCCACGTCGGGATCTCTTGGGGCAGCCGGCCGTAGGCGATGACCGACACGATCCAGACGACGACGAGCAGGAGCACGTTGGCGCCGAACAGGAATCCTGTCGCCAGCGATCTCTGGGCGGGAACTTCGGCCCTCGGGAGACGACTCATCTCTTCAATTATAGGCCTATCGTTCATCCTCCCGCGAAAATCCTTCGAGTTTCCATAAATCCTTGACAACTTTCAAAGCAGGAGCATCTATTATCTAGGGGGGGTGAAACCAATGAAAGAGAGCCTTCGCGGGCCTGCCGTGACGGCCTTGGGTCTTTACATGCTCGCCGTTCCGGGGACGCTTTCCGCCCGGCCGCGCCGGGGGTCCAACCTCGTGGTAACGCTGAAGGATGGGCGATCCGTCGAGGGAGAGCTCATCGCCGTCAAGCCGGATTCCCTTCTTCTGTTCTCAGATGCGGCGAAAGACGAGTCGGTCGATCTCGCCGGCATCAGCAGCATCAGGATCATCAGGAAATCCAAGGCCGGGCTGGGAGCGATCTGCGGGCTCCTGGCCGGGGTGGCCGGAACGGTTATCTATGCCTCGGCGCAAAAGGAAACCGAAGATCCATGGATAGGCCTTTGGCAGGGTATCGGCGTGATGGGAGCGGGAGTGATGTTCATCGGCTCCGGCCTAGGCCTGGGGATCGTAGCGGGCTTGCTGGCGGGCAAGGACAAGACGATCCGCCTCGAAGGGATGTCCGAGTCAGAGGTCGCCAGGGCCATGGCCTATCTGCGCGGCAAAGCCCGGATCCGCGATTTCGGGCAGGCAGGTCCCTCCACAGACCTCCTAACGTTGGAAGAACCGGTTTTACCCCGAGGACTTGACCACCCTTGAGTCCGAGAGCCGGCGCCCCCATCGTGTCCGTGAGCCGATAACCCCGCCCGCTGCTGGTCGGAACACATGGGTGTCTGGTATTACGGGTGATCCGTAGGTCTCGATTTTTCTGTTTGCCGTTCTTTGATTCGTTGATACCAGCTATTCCGCTACGCGCCGCTGAGCCGGCGAAGACGAAGCGCCGCGTGTAGTGCGGACGAAAAATGCGGCCTATTCTGGTATAAGTGGGACACAACATTGAGGAGGGAGGGCCTGTCGACTGCGAGGGCCGGAAGTCACTGATCCTTCAGGCGTTTCGGGCAGGGAAAAAAGTGGCGCGCCCGGGGTGACTCGAACACCCGACCTGCTGATTCGTAGTCAGACGCTCTATCCAACTGAGCTACGGGCGCGCAGGGCGGAAAAGCGGAGATAATATAGCGTAAAGCGGCGAGGTTTGCAACGGGCCATGGGTGTAGGAAAACGGGGACACGATCCCAATTCAGGAGAATTGGGTCATGTCCCCATTTTCCTACGATCCCAATTCAAGAGAATTGGGTCATGTCCCCATTTTCCTATGTCCCCATCTTCCCATGGGTCATGTCCCCATAGTTCATGTACCGACCTTCAGGACGGCGGCGGCGTCGAGGCGCCCCGACGCGAGGTCGTCGAGGGCCTCGTTTGCCGCCTCGAGAGGATAGGTCCTGACGGTCGTCCTGACCGGGATCTCGGCCGCGATATCCAGTAGCTCTTCGCCGTCCCGGCGGGTGGCGTTGGCAACGCTGAGCATCCGCCGCTCATGGTAGAGATAGCGGTCGTAGTCCATCTCCGGAATAGGGGTCATGTGGATGCCGGCCGAAACGACCGTCCCTCCCCTGTCCAGGACCCGCAGGGCCTCGAGGTAGAGGTGGCCGGCCGGGGCGAAGATGATGGCGCTCGTCAGACGGGCCGGCGGCTCGTCCCCGGCCGTCCCCACCCAATCCGCGCCCAGCTCGCGGGCCAGCTCCTGGTGCCTGGCGCTCCGGGTGAAGACAAATACCCGCGCTCCCCGGCGCCTGGCCACCTGTATGGCGATGTGGGCCGAGCCCCCGAAGCCATAGAGGCCGAGAACCCCGTCCGGCCCGAGGCCGCTCAGCCGCAGGGCCCGGTAGCCGACGATCCCGGCGCACATCAGCGGCGCCGCCTCGGCGTCCCCGAACCGCTCCGGCACTGCGTAGGCGAAGCTCTCTCCGACAGCCATGTATTCGGCGTAGCCGCCGTCGGCATGATAGCCGTTGAAGCGGGCCGACTCGCACAGGTTCTCCCGCCCACTCAGGCAAAAGCGGCAGACGCCGCAGGCCGAGCGCAGCCAGGCCACGCCGACGCGCTGCCCGACGGCGAAGCGACGGGCCCTTTCCCCGGCCCGCTCGACCACGCCGATGACCTCGTGGCCCGGGACGAGCGGCAGCTGGGCGTCCGACAGCTCCTTCATGGCCACGTGGAGATCCGTGTGGCAGACGCCGCAGCAGCGGACCTTGATCAGGATGTCCTCCGGTCCGACCGCGGGCACGGGCACGTCCCGCAGCTCGAGCGGGCGGCCGGCCGGCGGCCCGAAGCCCGCGAGGACCATGGCTTTCATCCGAGCGCCGGCCCCTTGTTCCCGGCTTGTTTCGCCCTGAGCCGGGTGATCCGCTTCTCGAAGTCCTTCTCCGCGAGAGGCGATCGTCCTTTAGCCAGGGCCAGCCCCTCGGTCGCGACCCGGATGGCCTCGCCGTAGTCCCTGGCCGTGTGCTCGAAATACATCGCCAGCTCCCGGAAGCAGTCGCAATCGACTCCCTCCCCGGCTGCCATCTCCTGCCAGAACGGCAGGGCCTTGTCCCAATCCTTGTTCTTCTTGAAGTGCCGGGAGAGCTTCTTGCGGGCAGCCTGCGAGGCTTCGGCCGTGAGCCCCCGCCCCCCGGCCAGCGCCTTCTCCAGGAGCGCCGCCGACTTGGCCGCGTCCCCCGACCGCTCGAACAGGCTGGCCACCCCGTAGAGGTCCATGGGGTCGCCCCCCCCCGATGACGCCGTCTCGCGGTGGCGCTCGACCAGGAGGGCCCCGGCCACGATCAGGCCCAGGAGCGACAGCAGGTCCTCCTGGTTATGGTAGAGGATGGGGTCGATGAGCGAAAAGTCGCCGCTGCGGATGTATTGGAAATAGCGGAGCGGGATCTCGGCTCCGGGGATATCCTCGGAACGCTCGGCCTGGACGATCTCCTGGGCCAGGGTGAACAGCTTGCAGCTGTCGTACTTGTGCTTCCACAGGCTGCGGGCCGAGAACAGGAAGTCGAGGTGCGGCAGGCCGCGGAGCGGGCAGGGCGTCCGGTGCATGGCGAAACGGGTCTCGACGAGCGGCACATCGAAGACCTTGCCGTTGTAGGTGACGACCGACTTGAAGCCCATCTCCCGGACGAACCGGTCGAGCTGGCCCACGAGCCGGTCCTCCTCGGCCATCTCGTTGAGGAAGAACTGGGTGACCTTGAACCGCTCGTCACGGTAGTAGGCCAGGCCGATCAAGAACGGGATGGTTCCGGTGCCGCCGGCCAGTCCGGTCGTCTCCAGGTCGAGAAAGACCGCCGTCGAGAGGTCGAGCCCCTCGAAGGCGGCGTCGCGGCTGAGGAAGCCGACGATGTCGGCCGGGATCTGGAGCCCCATGGAGATCGGGATCTGGCCGTAACAGGCCCCCAGGGCGAAGGAGTTTTCGAAGACTTGGACCGCTTCGCGGCGCTTCGCCGGGGCCGGGCGCTCCCCCGGCCGGGCGGCCTGGCCGCGGCCCTTGTCGGTCAGGGCGATCAGGCGTTCGAGCTTCTGCTTGACGGTCAGGTCCGCGTCATCCTGGCCGATCTTTTCCCAGGTCGATTCGACAGTCCGGGCGCGGGCCTTGGCTTCGCGTTCGCGCCGCAATTGGTTGAGCTTGTCCTCGAGTGGCATGGAACCTCAGTGGGGCGTTTCGTCGGTGTTCGCGATCATTGTAGAAGAAACGCGTCCGGTTTTCAAAAGAGCTCGATCCATTTCCCGCCCGCCTCCACATTCGGCTTGAAAAAGGGCGGCGTTGCGAATATAAAAAAGGTCCGGAAGCCCGCCATGCCGCACGCCCAAGACGCCGCCCAGTTCCTGGCCTTCGACTTCGGGGCCGAGAGCGGCCGGGCCGTGCTCGGCGCGCTGGCCGGCCGCCGGCTCGTGATCCACGAGGTGCGCCGCTTCGCCAACACGCCCCTCGACTTGGCAGGGCACATCCACTGGAACGTCTACGCCCTCTTCGACGAAATGAAGGCGGCCATGCGCGACGCCGCCGCGGCCATCGGGGCCCGGCCGGCCAGCATCGGCGTCGACACCTGGGGCGTCGATTTCGGCCTGCTGGCCAAGGACGGCAGCCTCCTGGGCCTGCCCTTCTGCTACCGCGACGGACGCAATGCCGGGGCCATGGAGGAGTATTTCCGGCTGGTGCCCCGGCCGGCCCTCTACGAGGCCACGGGCATCCAGTTCATGCCCTTTAATACGCTTTTCCAGATCTACGCCATGGTCCGGGAGAGGTCCCCCCTGCTCGACGCTGCGGCCGACCTGCTCTTCATGCCCGACCTGTTCAATTATCTCCTGACCGGCCGGAAGACGGCCGAAGCTACGATCGCCTCGACCTCCCAGTGCCTAGACCCCCGGACCCGAACCTGGATCCCGGGCCTGTTCCAGGCCATGGGGCTTTCCAAGAGGATCCTGCAGGATATAGTCGAGCCGGGCACGGTTCTCGGCGAGCTGGCGGAGGAGGTCGCTGGCGCGACCGGCCTGCGCCACGTCCCCGTCGTAGCCACGGCAGGTCACGACACCGCCGCCGCGGTCGCCGCCGTCCCGGCCGAGGGCGGCCGCTGGGCCTACATCTCCTCCGGGACCTGGTCCCTCGTCGGCGTCGAGGAGAAGGCCCCGGTCATCTCGGAGCGCTCCCTCGAGGCCAACTTCACCAACGAGGGCGGCGTCGGCGGCACTATCCGCTTCCTCAAGAACGTCGCCGGGCTCTGGCTCGTGCAGGGGTGCCGCAGGGCCTGGTCGGCCGATGACCCGGTCACCTATGACGAGCTGACGCGCGCGGCCGCCGAGGCGGCACCCTTCGCCGTGCTCGTCGACCCCGACGACGCGTCGTTCCTCAATCCCCCCGACATGCCCGGGGCCATCGCCGCGTACTGCCGCCGGACGAAGCAGGTCCCGCCGGCCGCGAAAGGCGCGATCGTTCGCTCGCTCCTCGAAAGCCTGGCCCTAAAGTACCGCTCGGTCATCGAGCAGCTCGGCCGCATCCTCGGCCATCCGATCGACCGGATCCACGTCATCGGAGGAGGTTCGCGCAACAGCCTGCTCTGTCAGCTGACGGCCGACGCCACGGGGCTTCCGGTCGTGGCCGGGCCGGCAGAAGCCACGGCCATCGGCAATATCCTGGTCCAGGCCCTGGCCGTCGGCCGCGTCGCCTCGCCGGCCGAGATCAGGGCCGTTGTCCGCGAATCCTTCGAGCTCCAAACCTATGATCCCGCCGGCCCTCCGGACGCCTGGGACCGGGCGGCCGCCCGCTTCCGGGACATCCGGGGTGGCTTGACAGCCCCTGGGGGTTGACGTATAAAAATGGCGTTTCTTCGTGGAGGGTTGAGGATGGATCCGAGCGTCGGGGAAAAGCACTATCTCTACGCGCGGGAGCGCTACGCCGAGCGCGGCATCGACACCGAGAAGGCCCTGGCGCGCCTGCAGACGATCCCGCTCTCTCTCCACTGCTGGCAGGGCGACGACGTCGGCGGCTTCGAGAAGCGCGCGGCCAGCCTGGAAGGAAGCGGCCTGCAGGTCACCGGCGGCCGCCCCGGAAAGGCGCGCACGGTCGAGGAGCTGCGGGCCGACCTGGAGCAGGCCTTCGCCCTCATCCCCGGCCGCCATAGGGTCAATCTCCACGCCATGTACGGCGAGTTCGGCGATCGGCCCGTGGACCGCGACGCCATCGAGCCGGAGCACTTCCGCGGCTGGACCGAGTGGGCCAAGCGCCGCGGCCTGAAGCTCGATTTCAACGCCACCTGTTTCGCCCACCCCAAGGCGGCTTCGGGCTATACGCTGAGCTCCCGGGAGAACGGCGCCCGCAAGTTTTGGGTCGAGCACGTCAAGCGCTGCCGGAAGATCGCCGCCTCGATCGGGCGGGAGCAGCAATCCCCCTGCCTGCACAACCTCTGGATCCCCGACGGCTCCAAGGACGTCCCGACCGACCGCTGGGGGGCCCGGGCGACCCTCCTGAAATCCCTTGACGAGATCTATGCCGTCGAATACAGCCCGCAGCAATTGAAGGACTCGGTCGAGAGCAAGCTTTTCGGCATAGGCAGCGAGTCCTTCGTCGCCGGCTCGCACGAGTTCTACCTCGGCTACGCCCTGACCAGGGGCAAGATCGTCTGCCTCGACCTCGGCCACTTCCACCCGACCGAATCGGTGGCCGACAAGATCTCGGCCATCCTGCCGTTCTCCGGCGAGATCCTGCTCCACGTCAGCCGCGGCGTGCGCTGGGACAGCGACCACGTCGTCCTGCTCAACGACGAGGTCCGCGAGCTGGCCGCCGAGATCGTCCGCAGCCAGGCTCTCGACCGCATCCACCTGGCTCTCGACTACTTCGACGCCAGCTTCAACCGGATCGGCGCCTGGGTGCTCGGGGCCCGGTCGCTGCTGAAGGGACTGCTTCTGGCCCTGCTCGAGCCCCAGGACAGGGCCAGGGAGCTCGATCCGCCGGCCAAGGCTCTGGAGCGCCTGACCTTCCTGGAGGAGCTCAAGGCCCTGCCTTTCGGCCCGGTCTGGGACGCCTTTTGCCTGCGCAATAGCGTGCCGCCGGGCGAGGAATGGCTGCGCGACGCGGAGGCCTACGAGCGCCGCGTCCTGAGCCGGCGCTGATCCCGCGCCGCAAAGCGGTTGACGGCCGCCCCATTTTGGTTAAACTGAGGGAGACATGCCCCCAGGACAAGCCGACACCGCCGCCGTCGCCCGCCTGGACCAGGCCAGGGACCTTCTTCATTACCTGGCCAACACCGTCTCGGCCATGAAGATATTCCCGAACGAACATGCGACGGTCACCGGCTTTGTCGATCAGCTGACGGCGAAGTTCACTGACTTCCTGAACGCCCATCAGAAGCTCCAGATCGGGATCGAGGAATTCGCCTTCACGTACGAGGGCAAGCCCGCCTACACCGATGAGGTGGCCATCAAGAGCCTGCCGTTCTTCTTCTTCAAGGACGGCCTGCAGATCATCTTCTTCTACCAGGGCCTGGACCGGGCGGAGATTCTGGAGTTCCTCGAGCTGATCAAGTCCGAGGCCCAAAAGCCGACCGAGGACGCCGACATCGTCGTCGCCCTCTGGGAGCGCGACTTTCCCAATATCCAGTACTACGCCCCGGACGAGTACCTCGAGAACCGCATCCTCGGCGAGACCCAGGAGGGCCGGGAGGAGCGGATCATGCCCGATCTGCCCGGCGAGCTGGCCCAGGAAATGATCGAGGTCCGGGTGGACGCGTCCAAGCTGTCCCAGGGACGAGTCGAGCTCGACCGGGAAGACCGCGAGCTGGTCGAAACGGCCTCGGCCCGGTCCGACGAGGACGGGACCGACGCCCCTCCCGGACCGCCTCCGGGCGGCGATCCGGCGAACCCGCCGGCCGAGGCGAAGGGCCCGGTCAGCCCGGCCGCGGCCATGGACCCGACCCTGACCGAGTCCGAGCTCGCCTCTCTCGAGACCATGGTCCGGGTCAACCGGACCATCTCTCCGCAGGAAGAGTACATCAACCTGATGGTCGAGATACTCTACCTCGAAGCGGATCCGGCCAACGACCGGGCCGCCCTGGACACGCTGCTGGAGTACCACTTCGACCGGATCCAGCACGGGCATTTCGATATCGGCGTCCTGGTCCTCCAGAAGATCCACGAGCTGCGCCGGGCTCTGGCCGGCGACGCCGCCAAGGCCGCGCTCCTGGACGACTTCCTGGCCCGCACCGTCAGCCCCAAGACGGTCGAGGCCGTCAAGGCGCTGCTCGATCAGAAGAAGGCCATGGATTGGGAATCCCTGCTCGGCTTCTTCAGCCTTCTCGGTCCGCCGGCCCTGGACCTGGCGGCCGAGCTGTACGATATCGCCCCGGACGGCCAGGCCCGGCACAGGATCGTCGAGTTCCTCGAGAAGGCCGGCGCCGACCGGCCCGGCCATCTGGCCGGGCTGGCCGACAAAACCCGACCCGCCCTGGCCCGCGAGATCGTCGGCCTCCTGGCCCGCCTGAAGGAGGATCGCGGCATCCCCCACCTGGCCGCCTTCCTGAATTTCCCCAACAGGGAGATCAAGTCGGAGGTCCTCCGGCTCCTGGGCCGGTCCCGGAACGAGACGGCCGGCCGGATCCTGGCCGGTTTCCTCAACGATCCGGACGAAGAGATCCGGATCCAGGCCGTCCTGGCCCTCGACCCGGCCCAGGGCGGGGCGCGCGTCCGCCAGATCCTGAACGAGGCCTCGGCCCGGGAATTCCGGGCCAAGAGCTACAAGGAGAAGGAGGCTTTACTGTCCTTCCTCGGCCGGACAAGGTCGCCCGAGGCCTTGGGGTTCCTGGAACGGACGCTCCTCCACGCGCCGGTCCTTAGCCCCAAGGCCATCCTGGAGACGCGGCTGGCGGCGGCGGCCGGGCTCGAAGCCATGGCTACGCCGGAGGCGGCCCAGGCCCTCCAGAAAGGCGCCCTCGGCCGGACGCGCCGCGTCCGCGAGGCCTGCCAGGCCGCGCTCATGCGTTTGCCTCCAGCCGGGGCGGCCAGGTCATAGGAGACGGGAATGGACAACAGGGAACTTCCCGGCGGGCCGGCGGCCGGCGCCGATCCCGGGGCCAGGGCCCGCCAGAAGGCCGGCCTGGAGCTCCTGACCCGCTTTCACATCGTCGACAAGATCGCCAAGATCTACGACCCCGGGAACGACGCCTTCCAGACCCAGGGCCGGCTCCTCTTCGAGACCCTGACCGCGGCCCTGGCGGCCGAGGAAGAAGTATCGCTGCGCCTGCGCCACGGGACGCTCCTGTTGAACGGCGTCCGGCTCAAATTCGGCGTCGGCACGTACGGCATGTTCAAGTCGGTCATCGAGGAGTTCCGGGCCCGGAACCTCGAATCCGTAACTTTCCTGCGCGGCCTGACCATCGACGAGCTGTTCGAGTTCATGTCCGTCTTCGCCAAGCGCGAAAAGACCGGGGCGGACGCCTTTGACGGTCTCAAGGCCGATGTCGAGGCGGCCGGCCTCGAGCATTTCGAGCTGGAGAAGCTGGCCGCCGAGGAGATCCCCCAGGGGCTCCATGAGAGCTCGGCCCGGCTGTTCTTCCTCAGCATCGTCCACCTCAAGGAGTCCTTCGCCCGGGACCGGCGCAACGAGCCGATCAAGATCAGCACGACCCGGCGCCTCATGCAGTCCATCTACAACCACATCGTCGAGGACGAGGGTTTTGTCTACGGCCTGACCAACATCAAGAACCACGACGAATACACGCTCAACCACTCGGTCAACGTCTGCCTGCTGGCCACGGCCCTGGGCCGCCGGCTCGGCCTGAGCCGGGCCGAGCTCGTCGATCTGGGCATGGCCGCCTTCTTCCACGACCTGGGCAAGACCGAGACGCCGCTGGAGATCCTGAACAAGCCCGGCCGCCTGACCGACGCCGAGCGGGACATCATGGAGCGCCACCCCTTCCACGGCGCCGAGAAGCTGGCCCTGCTCAAGGAATTCCGGCGCCTGCCGCTGCGGGCCATCCACGTCGCCATGGAGCACCACATCAAGGAGGACCTCTCGGGCTACCCCCGCTACTTCAAGAAGGACGACATCAACCTGTTCAGCAAGATCGTCAAGGTCGTGGACGTCTTCGACGCCATCACGACCAAGCGCATCTACCGGGCCAAGACCTTCACCCGGGCCGAGGCCCTGAACCTGATGCTGGAGCAGAGCGGCACGGAGTTCAATCCCGTCATCCTCAAGGCCTTCGTCAACATGTTGGGCGTCTTCCCCATCGGCACGCTGGTGGCCCTGACTACCGGCGAGATGGCCATCGTCCAGGATGTCAATCCCGACGCCAAGCTCGTCCTGCGGCCGACGGTCAAGCTCATCACCGACTCCGCCGGCAACAAGATCGACGGTGAGGCCGTCGACCTGGCCGAGCGGGACCCGGAAACCGGCCGCTTCCGGCGGACGATCGCCGCCGCCCTCGATCCGGGCAAGTACGGCATCGAGGTCTCCGACTATTTCCTGTCCCAGGCCGCCGGCGCCGCCCGGCCCGAGGCCGGGGCCTGAGCCGGCTCCGCCGGACCTTCACAAGTTGGCGGCCGGAGGGCTGTTCCTTTATAATCCCCCCCGCCGGAAGAATGCCGCCCGAGAGGTTCTCATGACGCCCCTGCCGCCAACCCGCCTGCGCTGCGAATACCTGGCCGAGCCCTGCGGCCTCGACACCCCCGCGCCGCGCTTTTTCTGGCGCGTCGAAAGCCGGGAGCGGGGCGATCGCCCGACGGCCGTCCAGGTCCTGGTCTCGTCGGACCCGGATCTCCTCCGGAACGGCCGCGGCGATCTATGGGACACGGGCCGCATCGAACCGCCCGCCGCCGGGCCGGGCCTGGAGTACGCCGGCGGGCCCCTGGCCAGCTGCGCCCGCTACTTCTGGAAGGTCCGCTGGTGGGACCGCGAGGGCCGGCCAAGCCCCTGGAGCGAGCCGGCCTCTTTCGTCACCGGCTTCCTCCGTCCCGGCGACTGGCAGGCCGGGTGGATCGGCGCCGCCCGGACGACGGAGTTCCGGACCCGGGGGACGGTCCTGCTCGGCCAGCCCGGACCCGACGAGACCCAGTACTGCGCCGTCTATCTGCGCCGCGAGTTCGCCCTGCGCGGACGGCCGGCCCTGGCCATGATATTCATCTCCGGGCTCGGGCATTACGAGCTCCGGCTGAACGGGGCCAGGGTCGGCACGAGCGTTCTCGATCCCGGCTGGACGGACTACAGGAAGAAGGCCCTCTACGCCTCGCACGACGTGACCGCGCTGGTGCGGGACAGGAACGCCGTCGGCGTCATCCTCGGCAACGGCCGCCACACCCGCTCCCTCGGCTATGACGCGCCGAAGCTGGCCTGCCGCATCGAGGTCGAGTACGAAGCGGGCGGCCGGGAGGTCTTCTGCGCCGACGAGAGCTGGCGGACATCGGACGGCCCGGTCCGGGAGAACGGGCTCTACTTCGGCGAGCGCTGCGACGCCCGCATCCTCATCGACGGCTGGGACCGGCCCGGCTTCGACGACCGCGGCTGGGAGCCGGCCGTGGCCGTCACCGGCTATCCCCTGGCCGCCCAGGCGCTGCCGCCCGTCCGGGTCACGGAAACCCTGAAGCCGCTGTCGGTGCGGCGGCTCGCGGGCGGCGCGGCCGTCTATGACTTCGGCCAGAACTTCTCCGGCTGGACCCGGCTGAGGGTCGAGGGCCCAGCCGGGACGGAGGTCCGCCTCCGCCATGCCGAGCTCCTCAACGAGGACGGCACCCTCAACTTCGGCCCGAACGAGAACGCCGAGGCCGCCGACGTCTATATTCTTCGCGGCGGCGGGCCCGAGGTCCACGAACCGAAGTTCACCTATCACGGCTTCCGTTACGTGGAGATGACCGGCTACCCGGGCGAGCCCGGGCCCGGGGCCCTGGAAGGGCTGTTCGTCCATTCGGACGTCGAGCCCGCGGGCGCGTTCCGCTCCTCGAACGGGCTCATCGACGCCGTCCACCGCAACGTCCTCTGGGGCCAGCTGTCGAATCTCATGAGCATCCCGACCGATTGCCCCCAGCGCGACGAGCGCCACGGCTGGCTCGGCGACGCCCACCTCTCGGCCGAGGAAGCCGTTTTCAACTTCGACATGGCCGCCTTCTACGCCAAGTTCCTCGACGACATCCGCCTGGCCCAGAAGGAGGACGGCAGCCTGCCCGACGTCGCGCCGGCCTACCTCCCCCGCCTCTATCCGGCCGACCCGGCCTGGAGCTCGGCCTACGCCACCCTGGTCGAGCTCCTCTGGGACCATTACGGCGACCGGCGGACGATCGCCGGGCATTACCCGGCCCTGAAGAGATACATAGATTTCCTCGGCCGCAGCGCCGACGGCCACATCGTCCGGACGCTCGGCAAATACGGCGACTGGTGCCCGCCCGGCGGGGTCGTGCCCAAGAAGACCCCCGTCGAGCTGACCTCGACCTGGTATTACTATCACGACGTCCTGATCATGGCCCGGCTGGCCGGGGTCCTGGGCCGCGACGCCGAGGCCCGGGAGTACGGCCGGCTGGCCGAATCGATCAAGGAGGCTTTCAACCGGGCCTTCCTGGGCGAGAGCCAGTATGCGGCCATCCGGGTCAGCCCGGTCGATCACCTGCCCAACCAGACCTCCAACGCCCTGCCTCTCTACCTGGATATGGTCCCGCCTGACCGGAAGGACAAGGTCGTGGCCAGCCTGGTCCAGAGCGTCGTCCGGGTGCAGGACTGCCACGTCGATACCGGCATCCTGGGGACCCGCTACATCCTCGACGTCCTGACCGAGAACGGCCAGGCCGAGACCGCCTTCCGCGTGGCCACCCAGAAGAGCTATCCCGGCTGGGGCTACATGATCGCGGAGGGGGCGACGACCCTCTGGGAGCGGTGGGAAAAGCTGGCCGGGTTCGCCATGAATTCGCAGAACCACATCATGCTCGGCAGCATCGACGCCTGGTTCTACCGCGTTCTGGCCGGCCTCTCCCCGCTCCGGCCGGGCTGGCGCAAGATCCGCATCCGGCCGCACGTCCTGGGCGACCTGAGCTTCGTCGAGGCCTCCCTGGAGACCGTTTCGGGCCGGGTCTCGGCCGGCTGGAAAAGGGAGGGGGAAACGTTCACGCTCGAAGCGTCCGTGCCCGTCGGCTCCGAAGGCGAGGTCCATGTTCCCCTGCTCCGGCCGGGAGCCCGGATCACCGAATCGGGCCAGGTCGTCCGGCCGGCCGGCCGGGTTGCGGATGCGGTCGCGGGCCTCGCTCCGGCCGGCGGCGAAGCCGGCTGGGCGGTGTTCAACGTCGGCAGCGGAACGTACAGGTTCGAGCTGACGGCCTAGCCCAGGTATTTCCTGAAGAGCCGGGCCGCTTCGGCATAGGCCGCGATAGTCGCCGCGATGTCCTTGGAGCCGTGGGCGGCCGAGACCGCTCCGCCGCCGTGTACGACGTTGACGCCGTTGACGAGCAGGGCCAGCTTCAGCAGGTCCTCGCGCATCCGGAGATCCGAACGGTCCGGATCATGGAGGTCGTCAGGCCGGTCGCAGGCCAGTCCCGGCCGGCGCGGGAAATGGGTCATGAAGAGCGAGCTCCCCGGAATGGCGGCGTTGCCGTCGCCGGTCGCGCGGGCCTCGATCCCTTCCTTGGCGAAGGCCTCCTCGATGCCCCGGCGCAGCCGCTCCCCCAGGGCGCCGATCCGCGGGTACAGGGTCGCGGCCCGGCCGGCCAGCTCGCCGAGCATGACCAGCCCGGCCTTCATGTACTCGGCGTGAGCCGAGAAGGTGCCTCCCTCGAAATAGACGCGGGCGCCGCCGCCGCGGCCGTGCTCGCACTCGTCCATGAGCTCGCGGGGGCCGACGACCGCGGCCACGGCATGGCCGCCGCCGATGATCTTGCCCAGGGTGGTCAGGTCCGGCCGGATGCCGTAGAAGGTCTGGACGCCGCCGGGCCGGAAGCGGTAGCCGGAGATGATCTCGTCGAAGATCAGGATGACGCCCCGTTCCCGCGTCAGGCGGCGGGCCGTCTCCAGGTACTCCGGCGTGGCGGCCAGGAAGCCGCCGACGCCGAGGAACGGCTCGACGATGAGGCAGGCCAGGCGGTCGCCGTGCTCGGCCATGACACGGCTGAGGTCCTCGACGTCGTTGAAACGCGTGACCAGGGTCCGGCGGACGATGTCGTCGAGGAGGCCGGCCGATTCGCTGCTCTCGAACCCCAGGCCGGGCCGGAACTTGACGCCCTTGAGCAGGTAGGGCGAGGCGCCATGCCAGCCGCCGCCCACTTTCAGGACGAGGTCCCGGCCGGTCAGGCCCTGGGCCATCATGACGGCGTACATCGTGGCCAGGGTGCCGGAGGTCGTGAAGCGGACCTTGGCCCCGCGGCCGCCCAACGCGCGCACCAACGTCTCGGCCAGCTCGATCTGGCCGGCGGCCTCGAAGCCGGTGTGCATCGCGCCGCGCGCCAGGGACGCGGTCAGGCCCCGGCGCAGCGGCCGGGGTTCGTGGCCCAGGATATTGGCGTAATGGCCCTGCCAATAATCGATATAGGAGTTGCCGTCGACGTCGCGGACCCGCGCCCCCTCGGCCGCGGCGGTGAAGAACGGATAGGGCCGCCACAACCGGATGGTGTGGCTGCCGCCGGCGACCATGACCTTCTCGGCCCGGCGGAAGATCCGCCGGCTGCCGGGCGTTTTTTTCTCATAATCCCGGACCAGGCGGGCCCGGAGCGCGTCGAATCCTGTCATGTTTCCTCGCAAAGAAGCCCCATTTAACATCCGCCGGACCCGGCTTGTCAACCCGAAAAGCATTGACCGGACCCGTATCTTGCGGTAACATACGCACTTCCGGGACAGGAAGAGCTGGACATGCCCGCACCTAAAGCAAAAAAGACCGATCGGGCCTGCGTCATCGGCCTGGACGGCGTCCCCTACGGGATGATCGTCGAGCTGGCCCGCCGCGGCGTCATGTCGACCATGGCCCGGCTGATGGACATCGGCCGGATCCACCAGATGCGGGCCAGCCTGCCCGAGATCTCCTCGGTCTCCTGGACCGATTTCATGACCGGGACCGATTCCGGCACGCACGGCATCTTCGGCTTCACCGACTTCAAGCCCAAGTCCTACGGCATACGCTTCCCCAACTTCCTCGACGTCAAGGCCCCGACCATCTGGGACAAGCTGGGCGCCAAGGGCAAGAAGAGCGTCATCATCAACCAGCCCTCGACCTACCCGGCCCGCAAGACCGACGGCGTTCTCATCTCCGGCTTCGTCGCCCTGGAGCTGGCCCGGGCCGTCTGGCCCCTGAGCTACCGGGCCGCCCTGGAGCAGATGGGCTACCAGATCGACATCGACATCCTCCGCTGCCGGGAGCGGCCGGAGCTGCTCTGGCCGGAGATCAACAAATCCATGGCCGGAGGCCAGAAGGCGGTCAACTTCTTCTGGGAAGAGGGCTGGGACTATTTCGAGTACGTCGTCACGGCCACGGACCGTCTCCACCACCTTCTCTGGCGGGCCTACGAAGACCCGGCCCACCCGGCCCACCAGGCTTTCCTCGATTTCTACCGGCACATCGACCGCCTCATCGGCAAGATCGTCGCCGCCTACCACAAGCTGACCAACACCTACGCCGGCTTCTACATCCTGTCCGACCACGGCTTCTGCGGCATCGAAAAAGAGGTCTACCTCAACGTCTGGCTGGAGAAGAACGGCTACCTCCGCTTCCTCAAGCCCGAACCGGAATCGCTCGAGGACATCCACGGCCGCTCGCGGGCCTTCGCCCTCGATCCCAACCGCATCTATCTCAATTACAGGTCCAAGTTCCCCAAGGGCTCCGTCGAGCGCACGGCCCGCCGGGCCCTCAAGGAGGAGATCGCATCCAAGCTGAGCAAACTCGAATACCAGGGCCGTCCGGTCGTCAGGCGGGTCTTCATGGCCGAGGAGGTTTACTCCGGCCCGCAGACCTCCAAGGGCCCCGATCTCATCGTCGTGGCCGAGCCGGGCTTCGACATGAAGGGCTCGGTCCGCAAGAAAGAGATCTTCGGCGCCCCCGGGCTCCAGGGCATGCATACCTGGGACGACGCCTTCTTCTGGGCCGCCGAGGACCTTGGCGACGGCCTCAAGATCTCCGACGTGGCGCCGGTCATCCTCAAGAATTTCTGATGATGAAGCCCGGACGCCTCGTCGCCGCGACGCTCCTCGTCATCTGCGCCCTGGCCGCCCCCCTGCCGGCCTATATCGGCCCCGGGGCCGGCTTCGCCTTCCTGTCGTCCTTCCTGGTCTTCTTCCTGACCTTCCTGCTGGCCGTTTTCTCGCTCATCGCCTGGCCCTTCCGTTTCCTCTGGCGCGCCGTCCGCGGCCAGCGGGCTTACAGGAAGGGCCCCATCGAGCAGGTCGTCGTCCTCGGCCTGGACGGCATGGAGCCGACGCTGGCCGAGAAGTTCATGGCCGAGGGCAAGCTGCCCAACCTGGCCAGGCTCCGCAAGGAGGGCTCGTACGCCCGCCTGCGGACGACGACGCCGGCCATCTCCCCCGTCGCCTGGTCTTCGTTCACGACGGGCACCGAGCCGTCCAAGCACAATATCTTCGATTTCCTCAGCCGCGACCCGAGAACCTACCTGCCCGACCTGTCCTCGGCCCGGATCGGCCGGCCCAAGCGGACGCTGGCCCTGGGCCGGTATCTCATACCTCTGTCCAAGCCCGAGATCCGGGGAATGCGCAAGAGCGTCCCGTTCTGGAAAATACTGGGCGACAAGGGCATCGCTTCGACCATCCTGCGCGTCCCTGTCACTTTCCCGCCCGACAAGTTCAAGGGCCACATGCTCTCCGGCATGTGCGCACCCGACCTCAAGGGCAGCCAGGGGACGTTCGCCTTCTTCACCGAGGACGCCGAGATGGTCCGCCGGCACGAGGGCGGCGTGGCCGTCCTGGTCCAGCGGCAGGGCGACGTCATCCGGACGGAGCTCTCCGGCCCAGAGGACTCGCTGCTGCGCCGGCCGGTGGAGATCCGCCTGCCCCTGACGATCACCATCGACGCCAAGGCCGGCGGGGCCTGGCTGGCCCTCAAGGGCCATCCCTGGTTCTTCCTGAGGGAGAAGACCTTCAGTCCTTGGACGCCGGTCGTCTTCAAAGCCGGCCTGGGCGCCAAGATCAGGGGGACATGCCGCTTCCGCATCGCCTCGCTCGGGCCGAAGTTCCAGATGTACGCGACGCCCCTCAACATCGACCCGGATAAGCCGGCCCTGCCCATCTCCCAGCCGTTCATCTACGCCGTCTACCTGGCCAAGCTCCTGGGACGCTATATCACCCTGGGCGAGGCCAACGACACCTGGGCCCTGAACGAGGGAGCGCTCGACGAGGCGGCCTTCCTCGAGCTGACCTACGCCAACCACGCCGAATGGGAAGGCATGCTGCAGAACGCCCTGGCCAAGACGCCCCGCGGCCTGGTGGCCATCGTCTTCGAGACGACCGACAGCATCCAGCACATGTTCTTCCGCTACCTCGACAAGGCCCACCCGGCCCTCAGGGCCGCCCCGGCCCGGATGAGCCCGGCCGTCATCGAGGATCTCTACAAGAAGATGGACGACCTCGTCGGCCGGGTCGCGGCCGGCCTCGGCCCCAAGGGCGCCCTGTTCGTCATGTCCGATCACGGCTTCAAGTCCTTCCGCCGCGGGGTCAATCTCAACGCCTGGCTCCACCAGAACGGCTACCTCAGCCTGGTCGAGGGCCGGACCGCGAGCGGCGAATGGTTCAAGGACGTCGATTGGGACCGGACCAGGGCCTACGGGCTCGGCCTCGGCGGCCTCTACCTCAACCTCAAGGGCCGCGAAGCCCGCGGCACGGTCGCCCCGGGCGAAGAGGCCAAGGCCCTCAAGGCCGAGATCTCCCGCAAGCTCCTGGCCCTGAAGGATGTGGCGAACGGGCCGGCCGCCGTCACCCATGTCTACGACCGCGACGCCGTCTACGCCGGGCCGTACAAAGACAATGCCCCCGACCTCATCATCGGATACAACGAGGGCTACCGGGCCTCCTGGGACGGCGTCACCGGCGTCGTCGGCGGGGCCGTCATCGAGGACAACCCCAAGGCCTGGAGCGGCGATCACTGCATCGACCCGGCCCTGGTGCCCGGGGTGCTGTTCTCGAGCCTCAAGCTCAAGCGGACCGATCCCTCCATCATGGACGTCGCGCCAACCGTGCTCGAGCTCTTCGGTATCGCCCCGCCGCCCCACATGGACGGGCGGAGCCTGGTCGATGCCGGGACGCCGGCCGGCCCGGCGCAGGTGAAAGGGCAGGGACGATGAGCGGACGCGGGAACGGCGCCCTGACGCGCCGGCAATTCCTCAAGGCCGGGGTCGCGGCCACGGCGGCCGCCGGCCTGGGCGGCGCGGTCCGCCTCGGGCCGAAAGCCTACGGCTACGGCCCGGCGCCGAAGAAGATGATCATCCTGGGCATCGATGGGCTCGATCCGGTCCTGACCCAGCGCTGGATCGACGAAGGCCGGATGCCGGCCTTCCGCCGCCTCCTCGAAGCAGGCGGCGATTTCCGGCCGCTGGGCACGAGCCTGCCGCCCCAGTCCCCCGTGGCCTGGTCGAATTTTATCACCGGCATGGACCCCGGCGGTCACGGCATCTTCGATTTCATCCACCGCGACCCCGGGAGCTACGTGCCGATCTTCTCGGCCACCGAGACCACGGGCGCCTCCCGGACGGTCCGCCTCGGCAAAACCATCATCCCGCTCTCCGGCGGCCGGGTCCGGAACCTGCGCCGGGGCCAGGCTTTCTGGCAGCTCCTGGAGAAGGCGGACGTCCCGGCCACCGTCTTCAAGATGCCGTCCAACTATCCTCCCGTGGAGAGCCGCCAGCGGACCCTGTCCGGGATGAACACCCCCGACATCAAGGGCTCCTACGGCATCTTCAACTACTACACCAACGCGGCCGCTTCGGTC
Organism: Acidobacteriota bacterium; assembly: GCA_022711665.1. Classification (GTDB taxonomy): domain Bacteria; phylum Acidobacteriota; class Aminicenantia; order Aminicenantales; family Saccharicenantaceae; genus RBG-16-66-30. The sequence goes on from JAKLEN010000004.1 coordinate 241,880, forward strand.
ATCCAGGAAGCGGGCGGCGGCGGCCGGGTCCACGACGTCTTCGTCGTCGGCAACCGGGTCGAGGCCGAGCTGCCCGGCCCGACCAACACCTTCCGCACGGACGCCCCGGAGGCAGCCGTCCCGTTCCAGGTTTTTATCGATCCCTCGGGCCCGGCGGCCAAGATCGTCATCCAGGGGCGCGAGTTCGTGCTCAAGGAACGGGAATGGAGCGGCTGGGTCCATGTCCATTTCGACCTCATCCCGACCCAGAGCGTCCATGGCCTCTGCCTCTTCTACCTCAAGGAGGTCCGGCCGAAGTTCAAGCTCTACATCTCCCCCGTCAACATCGATCCGGCCAGGCCGGCCCTGCCGATCTCGACGCCCGCATCCTACGCCCGCGAGCTCGAGCGCCGCTTCGGCCCGTTCTTCACCAAGGGTTTGCCGGCCGACACCAGCGCCCTGGAGAACGGCGTCCTCGACGAGGAGGAGTTCCTCCATCTCGACGCACAAGTCTATGAAGAGAGCCTGGCCATGCTCGAGTACGAGCTGGGCCGGTTCGACGAGGGGCTGCTCTTCTACTACTTCTCCGACGCCGACCAGCGCCAGCACATGTTCTGGCGCCTGACCGACCCGCTGCATCCCGCCTACGACGAGAAGCTGGCCGCCCGCTACGGCGGCGTCATCGCCCGGACCTACGAGGAGATGGACCGGGCCCTCGATATGGCCCTGCGCCGGGCCGACAGGGACACGGTCGTCCTGGTCCTGTCCGACCACGGCTTCAACTCCTTCCGCCGCGGCCTGAACCTCAACACCTGGCTGCTGCGGGAGGGCTATCACCGGCTGAAGAGGCCCTGGAAGCAGGAGGAGTCGTCCCTCTTCGACAACACCGACTGGTCGAAGACCCGGGCCTACGGCGTCGGCCTCAATAGCCTCTACATCAACGAGCGCGGCCGCGAGGCCGAGGGCCTGGTCGCGCCCGGCGCGGACAAGGACAACCTGGTCCGCGAGATCGCGGCCAAGCTCGAGGCCCTGGTCGATCCGCGGACGGGAGAGCACCCCGTCCTCAAGGCCTTCGTGTCCAGGGAGGCCTACCGCGGCCGGCACCTAAAGAACGCCCCGGACATCGTCCTCGGCTTCAACCAGGGCTATCGCATCTCGTGGCAGTCCCCTCTCGGCGGTTTCCCCAGGGAGATCCTCGAGGACAACACCCAGAAATGGAGCGGCGACCATATGGCGGCGCCCCAGGTCCTGCCGGGCGTGGCCTTCGCCAACCGGAAGTTCACGGCCGGGGCTCCGGCCCTGTACGACCTGACGGCGTCGGTCCTGGGCGTCTTCGGCGTTCAGCCGCCGCCGGAGATGATCGGCCGGGACGTCCTGGCGAAAAGTTGAGAAAGGAGCCCCCCATGGCCAGCGTGAAGGTCAAGATCGACAAGGACCTGTACGACAAGATCAAGAAGCTCGCCGAGATGTCCGGCTATTCCTCGGCCGACGAGTTCATCGGCCACTGCCTGGAGAAGGAAGCGGCCGCATTCGAGGGATCCGACTCGGAGGAGGAGATCAAGAAAAAGCTGAAAGGGCTGGGTTACCTCTCCTGATGCCCATGGCCATCGTCAACCTCGTCTTCGGCGGGATCGTCGGAGCCGTCCTGTGGCCCTTCCGGACTCTCTCGCCCTGGGCCGGGATGGTCGCCGTCTCGTTCCTGACGGCCCTGCTCATGCTCGAGGTCTACAAGCTGACGTCCAACCAGGCCGCCATCCGCCGGGCCAAGGACCTCATCAAGGCCCATCTCTATGAGATGCGTCTCTACAAGGACGACATGCGGATCACCCTGGGCGCGCAGCGGGCCATCCTCAAGGCCAACCTGTCCTACCTGGCCGCCAACCTCAAGCCCCTGGCGGTCATGATCGTCCCCCTGGTCCTCATCCTGGCCCAATTGAGCGTCTGGTACGACCGGGCCCCCCTCCGGCCGGGCCAGGAGACGCTGGTCAAGGCCCGGCTCGAGGGAACGGCCGACCCGGTCGGTGCCGGCCTCGACCTCGAGGTTCCCCCGGGGCTCGAGATCACCGCCCCGGCCGTCCGCATCCCTGACCTGCACGAGGTCGTCTGGCGGATCAAGGCCGTGGCCCCCGGGTCCGGCCGGCTGACGGTGCGGTCCGGCGGGACGGCCCTGGGCAAGGCCGTCGTCGTCGGGGACGGGCCGCTGCGCCGGGTCTCGGCCATCGCCTCGCGCGGCTCCTTCTCGAAGCGGGTCCTTTATCCCGGCGAGGGGCCGCTCCCGGCCGGCTCGCCGGTGCGCTCGATCGAGATCCTCTACCCGGCCGGGCGCCTGGCCGCCTTCGGCTTGAATGTCCACTGGCTCATCGCCTACCTTGTCCTGTCCATCGTCTTCGGTTTTGCCTTCAAGGGCGTTTTCAAGGTCGAGATCTGAAACATCTTCAAGAGAGGTCCTCGTGCGCATCGACACCTTCAAGATGGAGCGGATGCAGTCCTCCTGGGAGAATGTCGTCGACTACAACCTGTCCGAGAGCGGCGTCCACCCCCTGAGCCTCAAGGGCTTCCTGACCCCGGCCGAGATCGGGGCCCTGACCGAGGTCGAGCTCGGCTATTCCCAGACCAACGGCACCATCCCGCTGCGCCAGGCCATCGCCCGCCTCTACCCCGGCATCGGCCCGGATCAGATCCTGACCACGGCCGGCTCGTCGGAAGCCAACTTCCTGCTCATGTGGAGCCTCGTCGAACCCGGCGACGAGGTCCTCTTCGAGATGCCGAACTACATGCAGATGGCCGGGCTGCTGCGGGCCTTCGGGGCCGAGGTCAAGGCTTTCCGGCTCCACGAGAGCCTGGATTGGCAGCCCGATCTCGACGAGATGCGGAAGCTGATCACGCCCAAGACCAAGCTCATCGTCCTGACCAACCCGAACAACCCGACCGGGTCCGTCCTGGCCCCGGAGATCATGGACGGCATCGTCGGCCTGGCCGCGGACGCCGGGGCCTGGATCCTGGCCGACGAGGTCTATCAGGGCGCCGAGCTGGACGGCGAGACCACGCCGAGCTTCTGGGGCCGCTGGGAGAAGACGCTGGTCGTCAACGGCCTGTCCAAGGCCTACGGCCTGCCCGGCCTGCGGATCGGCTGGATCGTCGGGCCGGAGGACGCCGTCCGGCGGACCTGGCCTTATCATGATTATACGACCATCTCGCCGTCGGCCTTGAGCGACCGGCTTGCCGCCTGGGCCCTGTCGCCCGGGACCCGGGAGCGCATCCTGGCCCGGACGCGGGGCATCCTCAACGCCAATTTCCCCGTCCTGGGCACGTGGCTGAGCGACCACGGCGGCCTGTTCTCGTTCCGGCCGCCCCGGGCCGGGGCCATCTGCTTCGCCCGCTACGCCCTGGCGGCCAACTCGACCGAGCTGGTCGAGCGCCTGATCCGGGAACACAGCGTCCTCGTCGTCCCGGGCGACCATTTCGAGACCGATGGCTATCTCCGTTTCGGCTACGGACCCGAGAAGGGCTACCTCTTGCGGGCCCTGGGCCGGATCGACGAGATGCTTAAAAAAAATGCCCAATCGTGGTAATATATCGCATCCATTCCCTGCCGGAATGAGTTTTGAGTATAAGGACTAGAGGAGGCCTCACATGAAGAAATTCCGGGCCATCGCCCCGCTCGTCATCCTGGCCGTTCTGGCCGTCGCCAGCGCGTCCTACGCCCAGCAGGCGTCCAAGATCGGGATCATCAACTCCCAGAAAGCGTTCGAGACCTCGGTCGAGGGCAAGAAAGCCCTGGCCCAGCTCCAGGACCTCGACACCAAAATCAAGGCCGACATCCAGAAGCTCGACGACGCCATCCGGCTGCTCGAGAACCGGATGAACACCGGCCGCCTGACCATGACCCAAGAGGCCCTGCTGGCCCTGCAGGCCGATATCGACAAGAAGACGACCGAGCGCAAGCGCTACGAAGAGGATAAGGCCCGCGAGGTCAACCAGCTCTCCCAGAATCTCATCCAGAAGATCCGCGTGGACATGGTCACCGTCATCGAGGGGCTGGCCAAGGAACGGGGCCTCGACCTCGTTCTCGACGCCCAGAACAGCGGCGTCGTCACGGCCGCCCCGGCCATCGACATCACGGACGAGGTCGTCCGCCGCTACGACGCGGCCAGGTCCGCCTCCCCGGTCAAGAAGTAACCACCGGAAATAGGCGCCGGGGGGAGCGGCCCCGCCGTTCTCCCCGGTCTTTTCCCTCCGCCCCTTCCCCCAATAGGAGTCCGTCCGCGCACGTCAGGGGATCGTCCGGTCGAAGGCGATCCGGAAGCGTACGATCTCGGCCCGGCTGCCGATGCGCAGCGGCGGCCCCCATGTCCCCGCCCCGCTGGTGACGTAGTACTGCGTCCCGCCCTTTTTTTTCAGGCCCCAGTTGAGCTCGTAGATCAGGCCGTTGATGATCCCGATGGGGAACATCTGGCCGTCGTGGGTATGGCCCGAGACCTGGAGGGCGGCGCCCGCCTGCTCGGCCTCATCGAGGTGGACCGGTTGATGGTCGAGGACGACGACCGGCAGGTCCGCCGGGAGGCCGCTCCGGGCCAGGATGCCGCCTATCGACAGGCGCCGGACGCCGCGCTCGAGCGAACCCGCGTCCCGGCGCCCGACGAGGAGGAAGGCCCGGTCGACGGCCGCCGCCTCGTCCTGGAGGACCGTGATGCCGCAGGCCCGGAGGCAGGCCACGTTCCGCTCCAGCCCGCTGTAGTATTCGTGGTTGCCGGGGCAGGCGTACAGGCCCAGCGGGGCCCGGAGCCGGCCCATGATGCCGCTCAGCCTGGCTTCGATGGCCTCGGTCACCGTCTCGTCGACGATGTCGCCGGCGAAAAGGACGACGTCGGGATCGAGGCTTCCGATACGCTCGACCACCTTCTCCAGGCGCGACGCCCCGACCAGGGCCCCCAGGTGGAGGTCCGAAACGGCGACCACCGTCAGCCGGTCGACCGCGCCGGCCCGGCGCGGCAGCGTCAGGTCGAGATCGACGACCCGCAGCCGCGTGGCGTTCCAGACGCCCGCGGCCACCGTCAGGAGGACGGCTCCGGCGACCGCGGCGAAGACGGCCGGCCCGGACCCGGCGGCTGTCAGGGACTTCGGCAGGAAGCGGACGAAGGCGTTGGCCAGCCGGACGACATCGACGGCAACAACGGCCATGAAGCCGTAGAGCATGATCCCCATGTGGTACGTCCCGATCTCGACGATCAGCGAAACGAGGCGCCCCTGGACGGCGCCCATCAGGATCCGCCCGATCGGGAACAGGAGGGCCGCGGCGACGAAGACGATGAGGAAGGCCCGACGGGCTCCGGGCGCCGGGGCCAGGGCCTGGGCGCCGCGGCGGGCGATGTAGAAGTTGATCAGGCCCCAGACGGTGAAGGCGATGGCCAGGAAGGAGAACATCCGCTGTCCTTTCATTCGGGCGGAACCTTGTTGAAGGCGGCGATCCCTTCGAGGGTCCGGCGGGGCGGCTGGCTCCGCGGCCGCTTCTCGGCGTAGCCGAGCGGCATCAAGGCCACCAACTTGAAACCCGGGGGGATGTCCAGGGCCTTGCGGACCCGGCGATAGTTGAACCAGCCCATCCAGCACGTGGCCAGCCCCAGCTCCTCGGCCTGGAGGACCAGGTGCTCGCCGGCGATGCCCATGTCCAGCAGAAAGAACGGCACGCCCTGGATCCGCGAACCCAAACGGACCACGCCCCGGCCCGGCCGGGCCAGCAGGACCAGGATGACGGGCGCCTGGGCGGCGAACAGCGAGCCCTTGTAAAAGCCGCCGAAGGCCGCGGCCGCCAGCCGGGACTTGAGATCCGGGTCGTCGACGACCATGAACCGCCACGGCTGGACGTTGTGGGCCGACGGCGCGAGGCGCGCCGCCTCGAGGCAGGCCCGGAGCTTCTCCGGCTCGACGGGCGCCGGCAGGAAGCGGCGGATGCTCCGGCGGCCCTGCAGTATCCTCTGGAACGGCGTCGCTTCTAAAGGGCCTTTTTCGTCACTCATCGCGTCCTCATCCGGACCAGCGGCTTTTCCGCAGCCCGGGCCGCCGCCGCGCCGGTTGCTCGTAATGTCGTCATGCGGTCCTCCTGGAACGTCACTTAATCAGGATGAGCTCGGTCTGGCGGCGGTCGAGGAAGCGCGGGCCGTCCTTGGTACAGGCCGCGTCCTGTTCCAGGGCGATCGAAACGTCCTGGCCCCATTCCGGGACGGCGGCGCGGACGTTGAGCTCGATAGAAAAAACGGTATCGTCGTAGAGCGGATAGTCGCCGGGGCCGGGGACTCCGTCCTGCCTGTCCCACAGGCCGATCGTCGGGCCGGCGGCATGACCGTGGACGCCCAGGGGGTGGGTGTAGATGCTCGGCCGCAGGCCCTCCTGCCGGGCCTTAGCCAGGGCCGTGGCCAGGATCTGGTTGCCCGTCCGGCCCGGCCGCATCTCGCCGAGAAGGATGTCCTGGAGACGGTTGCCCTGGGCCATTCCGGCCCGCAAACCGGCCGGGGCCTCGGTCTCGCCCGGCTTCAGGACATAGGCATGCTGCTGGGTGTCCGTATCCAGGCGCAGGTAGTTGATGCCGAAATCGCAGTGCAGGAGATCGCCCGGATGGATGACCGGGCTGTCTTTGTGCGGGCTCGAGGCCGGCCGCTGGATGGAGATGCCCGGGTTGAACCAGCTCGTCTGGCCGAGGGCCCGGGCCTTTTCCCACATCCACCATTCGACCTCGGCGGCCGTCGTGATCCCGGGGGTGATGACCTGGCGGGAGAAGGCTTCGGCGATAATGGCGTGGGCCACGGCGCAGATGTGGTCGTAGACCTCGATCTCCTCGGGCAGGCGCCGCTCGAGCCAGCCCACGGCCAGCCGCTCGGCGCTGACCAGCCGCTTGGCGTATTCGGGGCCGAGGGCCCTGACCAGCCGATTCTTCATTGTCGCGCTCAGGCCGTCGCCGAAGGCGAAGATCTCGGATTCGTCGATGCCGATGCGCTTGGGGTCGCGAGCCTTGATCGCCCCGGCCAGGGCCTGCCACTGGTCCTCCTGGCCCGCTTTCCAGACCGTCGGGTAGAGATCGCCGATGCCGTAGCGGCTGACGGTGAAGCGCTCGACGCCCTTGTCGCCGCCCCGGTCGAAGAGAACGAGCAGGGTCAGGCGCCGGGCCGAAAGGCCGGCGAAGGGAACCAGGGAGAGATAGACGGGGTCCTCGTTGTACTCCTCGCAGAGGACGAGCCACATGTCGATCTTTTCGCGGCGCATGAGCTCCGGCAGGACCTTGTCCAGCTTGATCCTGAGCCAGCCGTCGCAGATCGCGGCCTGCTCTTTGAGGCCGAGGACGGCGGGGATGGAAGCGGCCCGGGCGGCCGGCGCGAGCGCCGCCAGGACGAGCACGACGGCGGTGAGGACGACAGGGATGCGACGGGACATGTCTGGGATTCCTTTCCCTCCCGGCCGCTTGCCGCCGGCCCGGAGTCCTTAAAAATATCCCAAAACCCGGCTTCCGGCAACCTCGGAGGCCGCTCCCCCGTCCGGGGCCCGTTCCCCCGCCGCCAGCCTGGTGTTGCCCCCGGTCGGCCGGTGGTGGTATAGTCCGGGAAAGAGAACCCGTCGGGACGCTTCTTCGTATCCCGGTATAGGATTCCCAAGGAGGTTCCTGCCATGAAAAAGTCGACGGCCATCGGTTCGGCATTCCTGCTGGCGGCCTTCGTCGCGGCTTGCGCCCCGGCCACCGGGCTCAAGACCGGCGCCGCAGCCGGCGAGGCCCTGATAAAGATGCTGCCCAAGTCGGCGTCGGGCGTCGCGGCATTCGACGTCCGGCGGCTCATGGGCACGGACACCGTCGCCAAGGCCCTTCAGGACCCCCAAGCCAAGGCCAAGTACGACGGGTTCGTCCAGATGAGCGGCGTTGATCCGGTCAAGGATATCGCCTACGTCGGCATCGGCCTGAGCGCTCCCCCGGCCGGTGCGGCCCAGGGCAGTCTGGAGGGCGGCCTGATCATCAGTCTCAGGTACGACAAGGCCAAGCTCCAGGGCCTGATCAGGCAAAAGGCGCCGCAGGTCAAGGAAGAGACCTACAACGGCGTGACCGTTTACGCCAACCTGGACGGCGGCAAGAGCCGAGGCCGGCTGGGGCAGGCCGCTTTCCTCGACGAGACCCACATCGCTCTGGGCAGTGAAGCCGTCCTCAAGGGAATCATCGACGTCTTCCAGAAGAGAGCCGATTCCCTGGCCAAGAACCCCGGGATGGCCGACATCCTGAAGAAAGCCGACAAGTCCGGCATCTTCTGGGGCGCCGTGGCTATCCCGCCGGAGCTTCTCCGGAAGGGCTTGGCCGCCAGCCCGCAGGCCAAGATCCTCGAGGGCGTCAAGGCCGTGACCCTGATGTATGACGACCGGGTCCAGGGCATCCTGGCCGACATCCGGGCGATCGGCGGCACCAAGGACCAGAACGCCAACCTGGCCGCCGCTCTCAACGGCTTCAAGGCCATGGGGGCCATGTTCGCGGCCCAGGAGGCGGCCGTCGGCGACTTCCTCAACGGCCTCCAGATCACCTCGGGCGAGGACTTCACCCGCCTGTCGCTCAGCGTCTCCCACGAGGTCATGGACAAGCTCGGCCAGGCGGCCAAGACCAAGGCGGCGGAATTCATGAAGGCCCGGAAGAAGGACGAAGCCCCGGCCCCGGAAGTGAAGTAATAAGCCCGGGGCGGGCTAATCCTCGGGCAGGTATTCCTTCGTCCTGAAGACCCAGGCGGCCAGGGCCAGCAGCCCGGCCGTCAGGGCCGCCAGGATGAGCACGGCCGCCAGCGGCTTCGTCGGCTCGAGCCGGAAGAGCAGCAGGGCGACGCCCCGGCCCCCGCCGGCCCCGACGGGCGCCGGGCGGTAGGGCAGCAGGGATTTCAGGTAGTGGACGATGGAGAATTTCTGCGTCGAGCCGGGGAAATACTGGATGACGTTCTCCCATCCGAACCCGAATACCAGGCCCAGGATGATGGCCCGCTTGAGGACCGTCCCCAGGAACGTGAAGAAGGCCGTGTAGGCCAGGATGCCCAAGACGAGGACGCCCAGGTAGCGCAGGAAGGTCACGTAGAGGTCCGGCTGGCCCAGGCGGGCCGCGTTCAGGACGAAGAAGGACACGGTCAGGCTGACCGCGACCAGGGCCGCGATCAGGGCCGAATAGGCGGCGTATTTTCCCAGGACGATGGCCGGCTTCGGCAGCGCCCGGGTGGTGAGATAGGACAAGGTCCGGTTCTCGACCTCCTCGGCCGTGACCGAGGTGCCGTAGAAGAGCGCCAGCAGGACGATGTAGAACTGCAGGAAGAAGACCATCAGGATCTCGGTGAAGACGTCGGCCATGAGACCGGTCCGGCCGCGGAGGAAGACGCGGGCGACGACGGCCAGGACGACCGGGATGAGCCCCAGGACGGCGAAGACGCGGGTCCGGCCCGCCCGCCGCCCCAGGAAGGCGAAGAACCGGAAGATCCGGCGGACGGGGTTGGCGGCGGTCATATCACTTCTCCACCAGGTATTCGAATACCGACTGGAGGTTGTCGTCCGGCGACGAGACCTCGTCGACCTCGATCCCGGCCGCCAGGACGGCCTGCGTCAGCCGGCCGAAGAACTCGTCCCTCTTGTGCGTCTCGACGACCAGGGTCCGGCCGTCCTCTCCGAAGGTCATCTTCTGGATGGACCGGTCGCCGATGAAGCGCCCGGCCAGGGCCCGCGGGTCGCTCGAGGTGACCGAGATCTGGTGCGGGTGCGACTCGATGAGATCGCGGATATAGGGGACGTCTCCCTGGGCCAGGATCTTGCCCTGGTGGATGAGGACGATCCGCGAGGTCAGGGCTTCGATCTCCGGCAGGACATGGCTCGAGACCAGGATCGTCCGGCCCTGCTCCCTGTAGCCCTTGATGAGCTTGATGAGTTTGCGCTTGCCCAGCGGGTCGAGACCGCTCAAAGGCTCGTCGAGGATGAGGATCTCCGGGTCGTGGGCCACGGCCTGGGCGAACTTGATCCGTTGCCGCATGCCCCGGCTGTAGCCGCGGATGAGGCGGTCCCGGGCCTCGGCCAGGTCGACGACGTCCAGGGCCCGGGCGGCCCGTTCGTCCGCCTCGGCGTCCGGAAAGCCCTGGAGGCGGAGCAGACCGGTCAGGAACTCCCGGCCCGTGACGTCCTCGTAGAAGGCGTCCGGCTCGGGGCAGAAGCCGATCCCGCGGAAGATCCCGGGGTCGTTCCAGGCCCGGCGGCCCCGGACCGTCACCGCGCCGATGTTCGGCTTCATCTGACCGGTGATGAGCTTCATGAAGGTCGACTTGCCGGCCCCGTTCGGCCCGAGCAGGCCGGTGATGCCCGGCTCGATGTCGAGCGTGACGTCGTTGAGGCCGAGGATGTTGCCGTAATATTTGGAAAGGCCGACGGCGGAGATTACGGCCGTCATTTGATCACCTCGACGCTGCGGATCTTGCGGTCGAGGACGACGGCCGCCAGGCCGCAGAACCCGGCCAGGACGGCGAAGGACCAGACGGCCGGCACGGCCAGCGGCGGGGCCTGCCCGAATATCGCCGCCCCAACCTGCTTGATGTTGGCCGGGATCGAGAAGAGGGCCGTGTAGGGGGTGCGGAAGACGCCCCTGAGGATGTTGAACAGGATCTCGGAGAAATAGTAGACCCCGAAGACCAGGACGAAGACATAGCGGTTGTTCTTGCTGACCGACGACAGAAGCATGATGTAGAAGGCGAAGAAGACGGTCAGCAGGAGCGACGCTCCCAGGACGGACAGGGGCAGCCAGGGGTACTTGAGGAAGAACTCGAAGCTGCCGGCGAAGACGAGCTTGAAGATGACAAGGAGGAGCCCGGGCACGGCCGTGTAGAGCAGGACGAAGAAGGCGGCCACCGACATCTTGCCGGCGATGTAGTCCTTCTTGCCGAGGGGCCGGGCGAAGTAGAGTTGGAGCGAGCCGTGGCGGAGGTCGTCGGCGATGAGCCCCCCGGCCCCGAGGGCCAGGACGAGGGCGATCATGAAGAGCAGCGAATCGTTCGTGAAGTACGAGACGAAGTACTTCGGCCCGATATTGATCAGCCGGTCGCTGCCCTGGATCATGGCCTTGAAGTCCTCGAGCCGCTCGGAGATGTAGAGCCCGACCAAGAAGACGAAGGCCGGAACGAAAGTCGCGGCGAAGACGAGCTTGAAGCGCTTCTTGCGGAAGGCCAGCAGGATGCCCGTCCGGGTGATCGGCGACCAGGGGAAGCGCCGCTCGACCAGCCGGCCGTCCCAATGGGTGTAGCCCTTCTCCCGGATGACGGCCATCAATCCACCCCCACGACGCCGGCGAAGAGGTCCTCGAGCGAAGTCCGGCTCTTGACGAACGAGCGCAGCTGGACGCCGGTCCGGTCGGCAGCCCGGAAGATGTCCATCCGGTCCCCGGCCTCGGGCATGTAGATCTTGATCAGGCCGTCTTCCATCTCGTCCACCCGGCCTCCCAGGCCCTCGAGGTCGCGGCGAAAGGCGGCCGGATCGCCCTTGACGCGGACCTCGTAGAGGCTGTAGTCGAGGGCCCGCAGATCGGCCATGCGGCCCTCGGCCGCGACCTTGCCCTGTTTCAGGATGACTACGGTCTCGCAGAGCGACTCGATGTCGTCGAGGATGTGCGACGAGAGCAGGACCTGGATCGACTTGTGCGTCGAGATGTCGCGGATGAGCTCCAGGACCTCCTTGCGGCCGGTCGGGTCCAGGTTCGAGGTCGGCTCGTCGAGGAACAGGATCTTCGGGTCGTGGACCAGGGCCTGGGCCAGCTTGAGGCGCTGCTTCATGCCCGCGGAATAGGTGTCGAGCAGCCGGTAGCGGGCCTCGCCGAGCCCGACATAGAAGAGGACCTCGTGGGCCCGCTTCATGGCCTCCTGGCGGGGCATGCCGGCCAGCTCGCCGAAATAGGAGGCGAAGGTAACGGCGTCCATGCCCGAGATGAAGCAGTCGCCTTCGGGCATGTAGCCGACGGCGCGGCGGATGAGAGCCTGCTGGCGGCGGATGTCGTAGTCCAGGACCCGGCCCTGGCCGCGTTCGGGCGCCAGGAAGCCGAGGAGGATGCGCAGGAGCGTGCTCTTGCCGGCCCCGTTCGGCCCGAGAAGGCCGACGGCGCCCTCGCCGAGGCGGGCCGTCACGCCGTCCAGGGCGACGACCCGGCCGTAGCGGAAGCTGATATCCTCGATCTCTATGGCCATCGGACGCTTTTTCGTATGTTATTCCTTTTAATAGACGGAGGGCAAGGAGAAAAGTTCCCTCGCCCCGGCCGGCGCGTAGCGGAGTCGTCGAAGCGACCATCAGATGCATGGCGGAGCGGCTCGGAGCCATGCTTCTGGGAGATATCGGAGAAAGAGCTTTTTAAGATATTTCTCAGAATCCCGGCCTCGAGCGCTCGGCCATGATTCTGACCTCCGCTCTTTATAGTCCGCTCCGCGCCGGACCATCGCCGCCGAGAGAGGGACTTCCCAGAATCTGGAGAAGAGCCTTTTTATAGGGGCAACTTCAACATGGCTTCGGGATCGACGCGGGCCCCGAGAACCTTGACGGACCAGTGCAGGTGCGGACCCGTGGAGCGGCCGGTCGTGCCGCAGAGCCCGATCGTCTGGCCTTTGGCCACGGTTTCGCCGCGCTTGACCTTGAGCTCCGACATGTGGCCGTAGCTGCTGAAGACGCCCAGGCCGTGGTCGATGATGACCGTTTTGCCGCCGAGGTAGAGGTCGCTGGCCAGGACCACGCGGCCGGCGTTGGCCGCCCCGATGGGCCGGCCGAACGGGGCCCGGATGTCCAGGCCGGTGTGAAGCGAGGCCAGGACGTTGTTGTTGAGCCGCCGCTGGCCGAAGTTCGACCACGACGGCGCCTCGTTCGGGACGGCGAACGGCCCGTCGCCGAGCCAGGCCGGCGAGACGACGCTCGTGGCCAGGGCGACGAGCTCGGCCTCCCGCTTGATGCGGGCCTGGAGCGCGGGCGGCGGCGTGACGTAGTTGGGATCGAACGTCAGCTTGGTCGAGGGGAAGGCCCTGTCGACGATCAGGAGCTCCCGGCGGACGGTCTCCAGGGCGCCGCCGGCCCTGACGACCTTGACAACGAGGACGCAGGGGCCCGGCTTGGCCAGGACGTCGAGGCCGAGGAAAGCGAAGACCCGGCCGCCGGCCGGGGCGCCCGGCGCCGGCCGCAGCTCGGCCGTGTTCCCCAGGAGCGTCACCGTGGCCGAGCGGACGCTCCGGTCCGCTTCGAGGAAGACGAGGATCGGCTCGCCGGGCTGGAGCGAGCGGTAGGCCAGACGGACGACCGGACCGGCGGCGGGCGCCGCCGGGGTCCGGTCCTGCGCCATCAGCCCTGCTGCGGCCAGGACGAGCAGGAGGGCGGGCGTCCAGCCCCGGAGCGCGGGCCGGGCCGCCGGCCTCATGCCACGGCCCCGCGGGCGTTCTTCCTCAGGACCCTGCCGGGCAGCTCTTCCGCATGCCGGCCTTCGTCCAGAACGATCCGGCCGTTGACGACGACCTGGTGGATGCCCTCGGGATAGGCCGCGGGCTCCTGGAACGTCGCCTTGTCGATGATCCGGTCGGCGTCGAAGACGCACAGGTCCGCGGCCCAACCGACCTTGATCCGGCCGCGGCGGACGAAGCCCATCTGCGCGGCCGGCATGGCCGTCATCTTCCGGATCATCTCGGCGAGCGGCACGACCTTTCTTTCGCGGACGTACTTGCCCAGGGCCCGGGGGAAGGTCCCGTAGTTGCGGGGGTGGGGCTTGCCCTTGGCCAGGGGCCCGTATGGGGCCAGGGCGCTGCCGTCGGCCCCGATGCCGACGAAGGGCCGGCCAAGGATGCGCTCGAGGTTCTCCTCGCTGCCGTAGAAGCTGATCATGCCCACCCGGCCCGACTCCTCGATGAGCAGGTCGCGCATGAACTCGTATCCGGGCCGGCCGGCCGCGGCCGCGGCCTCGAGCACGTTCGAGCCTTCGAGGCCCCGGTTCTTCTCCGAGCCGACGTCGGAGATCCGGATCTTGTCCCACGAGCCGTATCCTTTCTCCTGCTCGGCCATGTGGGCCCGGATCCTGGCGTCGAAGGCCGGGTCCTTGAGCCGGGCCAGGAAGGCCTCCGTCCCGCCTTCGCGGGCCCAGACGGGAAAGAGAGTGCTCAGGCTGGTCGCGCTGGCGATGTAAGGATAGCGGTCGCAGCGGAAGTCGAGCCCCTCGGCCCGGGCCTTCTCCAACATGTCCAGGATGGCGTCGAGCTTGGGCCAGTTGACGGCGAACCCGACCTTGAGATGGGAGATCTGGAGCCGGATGGGCGCTTCCCGGGCGATCCGCAGGGCTTCGGCCACGGCCTCGACGACCTGGGCCTCCTCGTCGCGCAGGTGCGTCGCGTAGACGCCGCCCGTCCGGGCGGCCACCCGGCAGAGCTCGATGAGTTCCCCGGTCGAAGCGAAGCTGCTTGGCGTGTACTCGAGGCCCGAGGACAGGCCCAGGGCCCCCCCGGCCATGGCCTCGGCGACCAGGGCTTTCATGCGCTCGAGCTCGGCCGCCGTCGCCGGCCGGTCGGCCTGGCCCAGGACCGCGCCCCGGACCGTGCCCTGGCCGACGAAGGTCGCGTAGTTGAGGGCCAGGCCCGACGTCTCGAGCCGGTCGAGGAATCCGCCGATGTCCTTCCATTCGACGTCGAGCCCGTATTCCCGGGCCAGCTTCAGTTTGTTCTCCGCGGCCGCCTCGTCCGTCAGGGGGAAGGGCGACTCGCCGCACTGGCCGCTGACGAGCGTCGTTACGCCCTGGCGGACGGCGCTCTCGGCCCTGGGATTGACCAGCAGGCCGACATCGGTGTGGTCGTGGACGTCGATGAACCCCGGCGAGACGGCCCGGCCGTCCGCCTCGATCACGGCCGCGGCCCGGGAGCGCCGTACGCGGCCGATCTCCCGGATGGCGCCCCCCGAGACGCCCACGTCGGCCCGGACGGGCGGCCCGCCGGACCCGTCGTAGACCGTGCCGCCCGCGATCAGCAGGTCGAGGTCCCGTCCCTTGGAACAGCCCTGGAGGACCAGCCCGGCGCCGGCAGCGGAAGCCGCGGCCGCCGTCGTCAGCGCCCCCCGGAGGAAGGCCCGTCGGTTCATGGTGTCCATATCGTCCGCATGATAGTCGAAAGGGCGGCCCGAGTAAACGGCCCGCCCCTCTCCCCCGCCCCGTCCCCGCCCCGGCGCTTGCCTTTCCCGGCGGATTCTGATAGATTGACGATTCGCGGCGGCCGCTCCGGCGCCCCCCGACACACCCGAAAGGATTGACCCATGGCCGACGAAAAGCAGGAAAACGCCCCGAAGCGGAAGAAGATGAACGCCCTGACCCTGGCCGAGATCGAGGCCAAGCTGGCCGCGTGCCAGGAGAAGCAGGGCAGCCTGACCTCCAAGTACGCCCGCCAGCTCCAGGCCCGCAAGAAGGCCCTGTCCGCCTGACGCCGCCGGCCTTCCCTCTCCGCTTTCCCCCCGCAAATCCCAGAAAGTATTGTCATTCCGCACGGTTTCTGTTAAAATGACCCGGAAAAATATATCAGGAGAATAAACAAGCGTGATTAGCAAGGACCAGAAGACGAAGATCGTCAAGGACAACCAGGCCCATCCCACCGATTCGGGATCGCCTGAGATCCAGGTCGCCTTGCTGACGGAGAGGATCAACCTGCTCGTCAAGCATTTCAGCGACCACAAGAAGGACTTCCACTCCCGGGCCGGCCTCATGAAGCTGGTCGGGCAGCGAAAGCGGCTCCTCGAGTACGTCAAGAAAGACGATGTCAGCCGCTACGAAAAGCTCATCCAGAAGCTCGGCCTGCGCAAGTAGGCCCCGCCTCCAAAGGAAAACCCAATGTCGAACACTATCAGTCTAGAAATCAATCGACGGACGCTGTCCGTCGAGATCAACAGGGTCGCCAAGCAGGCCGACGGCTCGGCCCTCGTCCGCTACGGCGACACGATGATGCTGGTCACGGCCACCTCCCGCAAGGAGCTCAAGGAAGGCAAGGACTTCCTGCCCCTCATCGTCGACTACCGCGAGAACACCTACGCCGCCGGCAAGATCCCCGGCGGCTTCTTCAAGCGCGAGGGCCGGCCTTCGGAGCGGGAGATCCTCATGGCCCGCCTGATCGACCGTCCCATCCGGCCGCTCTTCCCCGATGGCTACTTCTACGACACCCAGATCGTCGGCCTCCTTCTGTCGGCCGACCTCGAGAGCGAGCCGGACACGCTCGGCCTCATCGGCGCCTCGGTCGCCCTGTACTTCTCCGACATCCCCTTCACGACGCCCCTCGGCGCCGTCAAGGTCGGCATCGTCGACGGCGCCCTGGTCGTCAACCCGACCGACAAGGAGCTGGACCGGAGCCCGCTCAACATGACCGTCGTCAGCAACGAGAGCGGCATCATCATGATCGAAGCCGGGGCCCAGGAGATCGAGGAGGAGAAGGTCCTCGAAGGGCTGGCCCTGGCCCACCAGGAGAACCAGCGCATCATCCAGGCCCAGAAGGACCTCTTCGCCCGGCTGGGCATCAAGAAGCGCGAGTTCACGGCCAAGCCGTTCGACCCCGAAAAGCTGGCCAAGCTCGAGGCCGAGCAGGGCCCGGCCCTGCTCCAGGCCATGCAGGTCAAGGGCAAGAAGGCCAGCGAGGCCGCCCTGGCGGCGGTCCGCGAGGCCGCCCTGGCCCTCATCCCCGAGGACAAGCCCGAGGAGAAGCTGGAGACCAAGGCCCTCTTCTACAAGCTCGAGGAGAAGCTCTTCCGCGAGATCGTCCTGAAGAAGAAGCTGCGGACGGACGGACGCGGCTTCGACGACATCCGGCCCATCTCGGCTGAGGTCGGCCTGCTGACCCGGACCCACGGCTCGGCCCTGTTCACCCGCGGCGAGACCCAGGCCCTGGCCACCGTCACCCTGGGCACCTTCGAGGACGCCCAGCGCCTCGACAGCCTGGGAGAGGAATCGAAGAAGCGGTTCATGCTCCATTACAACTTCCCGTCCTTCTCGGTCGGCGAAGTCGGGTTCCTGCGGGCGCCCGGCCGCCGCGAGATCGGGCACGGCGCCCTGGCCGAGAAGGCCATCCTGCCGGCCATCCCGGACATGGAGACCTTCCCCTACACCATCCGCATCGTCTCCGACATCCTCGAGAGCAACGGCTCGTCATCCCAGGCCACGGTCTGCGGCGGCGTCCTGGCCCTCATGGACGCCGGCGTGCCCCTGAAGATGGTCGTGGCCGGCATCGCCATGGGCCTGGTCACCTCCGACTGCGGCGACTACGCCATCCTGACCGACATCGCCGGCCTCGAGGACCATTTCGGCGACATGGACTTCAAGATGGCCGGCACCGAGAAGGGCGTCACGGCCATCCAGCTCGACCTCAAGATCCCCT
This sequence comes from Acidobacteriota bacterium, assembly GCA_022711665.1. Taxonomy (GTDB): domain Bacteria; phylum Acidobacteriota; class Aminicenantia; order Aminicenantales; family Saccharicenantaceae; genus RBG-16-66-30. Next base: position 259,246 of record JAKLEN010000004.1, read on the forward strand.
GCGTCACCCTGCCCATGCTCCGCGAGATCATGACCAAGTCCAAGGCCGCCCGGATCGAGGTGCTGGGCCGGATGAAGGCGGCCATCGCCGAGCCGCGCAAGGACATCTCGGTCTACGCGCCGCGCATCCTCATCCTCAACATCAACCCCGAGAAGGTCGGCGAGGTCATCGGCCCCGCCGGCAAGGTCATCAAGAAGATCGTCAGCCAGACCGGGGCCAAGATCGACATCGAAGAGGACGGCAAGATCCTCATCGCTTCGCCCGACATGTCGGCCGCCGAGGCCGCCAAGCAGATGATCCTCGACCTGACGGCCGAGGCCGAGCTGGGCAAGATCTACACGGGCAAGGTCGTCCGGCTCGAGGAGTACGGCGCCTTCGTCGAGATCATGCCCAACCTGGTCGGCCTGCTCCACATCTCCGAGGTCGCCCCGTACCGGATCGCCAGCATCCATGACGTTCTCCACCTCGGCGACACGGTCACGGTCAAGGTCGTCAGCATCGACCCGGCGGACAACAAGATCCGCCTGAGCAAGAAGGCCTGCGAGGAGGGCGGCGGCGAGAACCCTGAGGCGACGCCCCGGCCGCCCGCTCCGCGCCGCTACCCCCGCGAGCACGGCTCCGACCGGCGGGGCGGGGGCGATCGCGGCGGCCGCGGCCGGTTTTGATTTCTCCGGCCGTTCGCCTATAATCCGAAGGGACCGCCCCGCGGCGGTCCGGGACGACATGCGCAGCCGAGACGACCGCTCCGGTTTCACGCTGATCGAGATGATCATCACGCTGTCCGTGGTGGCCGTCCTGGCCATGTCCGCCCTGCCCCTCGGCAAGATGGCCATCAAGCGCCAGAACGAGGTCGAGCTCCAGCGCTCCCTGCGGCTGATGCGCGAGGCCATCGACGCCTACAAGAAGCTGGCCGACGAGAAAAAAATCGAGGTCGAAAAGGACACCGAGGGCTATCCGCCCACCCTGGAGGACCTGGTCAAAGGCGTCGAGATCCAGGACAAGGACGCCCCGGGCAAGTCGGGCGGAAAAAAGACCGTCAAGTTCCTCCGCCGCATCCCCAAGGACCCCATGACCGACTCCTACGACTGGGGGCTGCGGTCCTACCAGGACGATTTCGACGCCGACGTCTGGGGAGAGGAGAATGTCTACGATGTCTATACGAAGAGCCCGGCCCGAGCCCTCGACGGCACGTTCTACAAGGACTGGTGAGCTCGGCTTCACCCTCATCGAGATCATCATCGTCCTGGGCATCATCGGGCTCCTCGTCGGCCTGGGATTGCCGACCTACAAGTCGGCCACGGTCAAGGCCAAAGAGGCCGTGCTCAAGGAGAACCTGTTCATCCTGCGCCGGCTGATCGATCAGTACGCCCAGGACAAGGGCAAGTACCCGGCCTCCCTCCAGGCCCTCGTCCAGGACAGCTACATCCGGGCCATCCCGATCGATCCGATGACCAACCAGTCCGCGACCTGGGTCGAGGTCCGCGAGCTTCCCTCCCCCGAGGACCCCATGCTGACCGAGATCCCCGGCATCGTCGACGTCAAGTCCGGTTCGGAATCGAAGTCGCCCATCGATGGATCGCCTTACAACAGCTGGTGACGGGCCCGGCCGGCCGGGCTACATCCTCATCATCCTGATGATGGCCGTCTTCGTCATCAGCCTGGGCTTCCTTCTCGCCGTTCCCGTCTGGCAAACCGAGCTCCAGCGGGAGAAGGAGGAAGAGCTCATTTTCCGCGGCCGGCAGTACGTCGAGGCGGTCCGCATCTATGTCCAGAAGAACCCCGGCCGCTACCCCGCCAGTTTCAAGGAGCTGTTGGAGAAAAAGTGCATCCGGCGGCTCTACAAGGACCCCTTCGCCCGCGACGGCCAGTGGAACGTCATCCTGGTCCCGGACGGGCCGGCCGCGGCGCCGGCCGGCGGGCCGGCGGCCAGGCCCGTGTCGGCCCGCGGCGGAGCGGCGACGGCGGCCGCCGCGTCCAGCCAGGAGGTCCTGGTGGCGCCCGAGCGGGCCCTGGCGGCCATCAAGGCGCCCCGCATCATCGGCGTCGTCAGCACGTCGACGAACAAGTCCGTCAAGATCTACAACGACCAGGAGAGCCACGACAAGTGGCTGTTCTTCTACGGCCAGGACCCCAAGAAGCAGCCCCGGATCGTCTACTACGGCGAGAAGCGCTGAGCGGAAGGGGGCGGCCCCGCGGTCAGGATGACCGGACGAGAGGGACGAAGCGGACGCCGAGCAGGGTCTCGCGCTCCAGCCCCCCGGCCGTCCGGCGGACCAGCACCAGCTCCTGGAGATCGGTGCCGACCGGCACGATCATCCGGCCCCCCGGCCCCAGCTGATCCTCGAGCGCGGCCGGCAGCGCCGGCGCCGCGGCGGTGACGATGACGGCGTCGAAGGGCGCCTCTTCGGGCCAGCCCTCCGAGCCGTCGCCGACACGGTAATGGATGTTCGCGTAACCCTGCCCGTCCAGCGCCGCCCGGGCCCGCCGGGCCAGCGGCTCGACGAGCTCGATCGTCCAGACCTCCCCGGCGATCTCGGCCAGCACGGCCGTCTGGTACCCCGAGCCCGTCCCGATCTCGAGGACCTTCTCTCCGCCGCCGAGGCCGAGGGCTTCGGTCATGAAGGCGACGATGTAGGGCTGGGATATGGTCTGCCCCTCGCCTATCGGCAGGGGCTCGTCGGCATAGGCCTGGCGCCGCAGGGGCTCGGGGACGAAGGCATGCCGCGGGACCTTGGCCAAGGCGGCCAGTACCAGCGGATCGCGGACCCCGCGGGCCCGGATCTGGGTCTCGACCATCATCCGGCGCGCGGCGCCGAAGTCGCTTTCCACCGGGGACGCCCCCTTCGGTCTATTTCAATATGAGCGGGCGAAATACGCCAGGGCCTGGCCCTTGGCCCCGCAGGCGACGCAGGGCTGGTCGGTCGCGGCGTCCTTGTCCTCGAGCGGGATGACGCGGATGGTGGCCATGGTCTCGGACTTGATCCGGGCCTCGCAGGCCGCGTCGCCGCACCAGGGCGCCCGGACGAAGCCGCGCTTATTCTCCAGGATATCCTTGAAGGTCGCGTAATCCGAGGCGTCGCGGATATTGGCCTCGAGGAAGGCCCGGGCCTGGGCCATCAGCCCGGCCTGGATCTCGTCGAGAAGGGCCGGGACGCGGGCCGGGAGCGCCGCCAGGGGCACGGTTTCCTTGACCCCGGTGTCGCGGCGGACGAGCACGGCCTGCCCGGCCTTGACGTCGCGCGGCCCGATCTCGAGGCGTAGCGGCACGCCCCGCATCTCGTGCTCGGAGAATTTCCAGCCCGGCGTGGCTTCCTCGCGGGCGTCGAGCTCGGCCCGCAGGCCCAGCCCCCTCAGGGCTTCGACGGCGGCCTGGGCGACCGGCAGGACAGTCTCCTTCCAGTTGCCGATGGAGATGGGCACGGCCACGACCTGGACCGGGGCGATCCGCGGCGGGAAGCGCAGGCCCGAGTCGTCGCCGTGGACCATGATCAGGGCCCCGATCGTTCGGGTGGTCATGCCCCAGGACGTCTGCCAGACGTACTGAAGGGTCTGGCTGCGGTCCTCGAACTTGATGTCGAAGGCCTTGGAGAAGTGCTGCCCGAGGTTGTGGGACGTGCCCATCTGCAGGGCCTTGCCGTCCGACATCAGGGCCTCGATGGCGTAGGTCATGGAGGCGCCGGCGAACTTCTCGCTCAGGGACTTGCGGCCCGTGAGGACGGGGACGGCCAGCTCTGTCTCGCAGAAATCGCGGTACAGGGCCAGGATCTTCAGCGTCTCGGCCTCGCCCTCCTCCGCGGTCTCGTGGCAGGTGTGGCCCTCCTGCCAGAGGAACTCGGTCGTCCGCAGGAACGGCCGGGTGACCTTCTCCCAGCGGACGATGTTGGCCCACTGGTTGACCAGGACGGGCAGGTCGCGCCAGGACTTGATCCACTTGGCGTACATGTGGCCGATGATGGCTTCGGAGGTCGGCCGGACGGCCAGGCGCTCCTCGAGTTCCTCCTTGCCTCCGACGGTCACCCAGGCGACCTCCGGGGAGAAGCCCTCGACGTGCTCGGCCTCCTTCTTGAGGAAGCTCTCGGGGATGAACAGGGGGAAATAAGCGTTGACATGGCCGGCGGCCTTGATGCGGCTATCGAGGGAGCGCTGGATGTTCTCCCAGACGGCGTAGCCGTGCGGCCGGATGACCATCATGCCCTTCATCGGCGTATAGTCGGCCAGCTCGGCCTTCTGAACGATCTCGACATACCAGCGCGAGAAATCCTCGCTCTTCGGCGTGATCTGCTGGACCTGGCGTTCTGACTCTTTCACAGCATCTCCTTGAGTTTGAGCGTTTTACGATTCTACCGGCGGGCCGCCGAATTGTCAAGGAAACGGCCGCCGGGATCGGCCCGCCGCGGGTCCCGGCCGGCCCGGGAGGGCCTCCCGCCCCCCGGTTTTCAATATCCCCCGCGGCTTCACCGTTAGGGGTGATTGACCGGCCGCGGACCGTCTGCGATGCTGGTCTCGCCAATTTCGAAGGAAAAGGATTATTAGAATGTTGAGCAGGATTTCCTGGGATTCCAGGACCTTCCGGCATCGACCCGCCGAGCGCGGGTTCAAGCTTTCCCTGCCCATGACGGTCGAGGGGCCCGATCCGGGCGGGACGTTCTTCCGCGAGACGACGACCCTGTCTTTCATGAGCCACCAGGGCGCCCTCTTCCCCCTGGCGAACCCGGTGGCCCTGGGGTCCCGGCTGAAGCTGGCCATCGCCCTGCCGCCCAAGCTCGGCGAGGGGCAGAACCTGACCCTGGTCGTCAAGGGCACGATCGTCGATATCGACGGCGGCGACGGCAACGCCACCCCGCCCCAGGTGGCCCTGCGCCTCGAGTCCCGCTATATCATCCAACCGGACGCGGCCTGATCCGCCGCCCGGCCCGGACGCCTAGCCCTTACCGGTGATTTCCGCGGCCCGAATATGACCCCTCGATTCGCCAGGAATGGCTATGGCCCGGCCCGGCCGGACCAGGGAAAATAGGGCCGATATGGAAATGGTCAAGTCACTTCATGATCCCTCCTCCACCATAGGCGCGGCCAGGGCCGGCAAGAGGGAGCGCTCGTTCGAGCTCTCTCTACCGGCCCTGGTCAAAGGACTCGACGCCGCCGGGCGCAAGTTCGAGGAACGGACGGCTGTCTGCGCCATCAGCTCCCAGGAGGTCTCTTTCCGCCTCAAGGCCCGCCTGATGATCGATTCCCGGGTCACGGTCTTCCTGGATGTCCCCCGGACGCTCATCCTGGAGAGCCCGCTGCGCCTGGTCCTGTCCGGCGCCGTGGTCTACGTCCGCCTGGAGGAGAAGGCCGAGAAATCGCAATACATCGTCGTCCGGCTCGACCGCGGCTTCCGCCTGCATCCGAACGGCGCGCCTCCGGCCTAGGCCGGACGGAGGAGGCCCGCCGCCAGCCTCCCGCCCCCCTGAGCCGGCGGCCGTTCTCCCCCCTCCCTCACCCCCCCTCACCCCCCTTGCTTGACAAGCCTTCGGGGAATGGCTTATGATTCCGGGCGATTTCTATGGAGACGACGACCAAATCCCCCAAGCCGTCCAAAGGCGCCGAGGCCAGCATGGAGAAAAAGAAAACCCCCGACACGCCGGAACCGAAGATCTCGCTGCTCGTTTTTTGCCCTTCCGACATCATCCTCAGCGGCATCCTCCGGGCCCTCGAGGCCGACCCCGAGCTGGAGATCCTGAACATCGAGAAGAACACGATCGAGTCGTTCATGGATTCGATCAGGAAGCTCAAGCCCCAGGTCATCCTCTTCGCCCACATGGAGGCCCTGCCGAACCTGCGCGAGATCTGCAAGGCCATCCGCGAGATGGCCAAGACCCAAGGACGCTCGGAGCTGCTGCTGATGGGCAGCATCCCGGCCCACGAGGAGATCGTCAATCTCATAAACGCCGGGGCCCGGGGCTACTTCGACCTCAACGACTCCTCGTCCCAGTTGCCGGAGGCCGTCCGGGCCGTCCACAAAGGGGAGATCTGGCTGCCTCGCGACAAGATGTCCAGCATCATGGACCGCATCATCTCGGTCGTCGGCAGGGAGCTCAAGGAGAAGACCCTCGACCAGCTCACGCCGACCGAGTTCCAGGTCCTGCGCCTCATCGGCCAGGGCAAGAGCAACGACGAGATCGCCGAGCTGATGTTCATCAGCAAGAACACGGTCCGCTCGCACATCAAGAGCATCTACGCCAAGCTCGACACCCACAGCCGGCTCCAGCTGGCGCTTTACGCCATCAATTCGGCTCTCTTCTAAAGCGAGGTACCGAGGACGCCATGACCAAGACAGCCGCCGCCAAAAAGACAACCGCCAAGAAGGCCGCCGCGAAAAAGCCGGCTCCCCTGCCCGAGGAACTGGAGATCAACCGCCGCCGGGAGTGGAGGTTCGACTTCCCGCTCGACACCCTCATCGAGGGCAGCCTGGCCGACGGAGCCAAGTTCAAGGAAGAGACCCACCTCGAGAACATCTCCTCCGGCGGGGCCTATTTCACGCTCGATTCGGGCGTCGTCGTGGGCTCCAAGCTCAACCTCTTCATCGAGCTGCCGGAAAAGCTGGCCGACGGCAAGAAGATGAGGATGCGCATCGGCGGCATCACCGTCCGCCTGGAGAAGCCCGACAAGAAGACCAAGCGCCAGGGCGTGGCCGTACGGTTCAGCGATGACATGTTCAAGGTCGTCCCCGAAAAGAAGCCGGCGGCCAGGAAGAAGAAATAAGGTCCTCCGGGTCGCCCTGACCGGCGGGATCGCCTGCGGCAAGTCCGTCGTCGCCCGTCTGCTCGCCGAAAAAGGCTGCGTTGTCTATTCCGCCGACCGGGCCGCCCACGACCTGATGCGTCCGGGCCTCCCGGCCTGGAAGAGGATCGCCGCCCGCTTTGGGCCCTCAATCCTCCGTACCGACCGGACGATCGACCGGGCCGCCCTGGGGGCCGTCGTCTTCGCCGACCCGGCCGCCCGGCGGGACCTCGAGCGCATCGTCCATCCTCTCGTCCTGGCCGACCAGGAGAAGACCTTCCGCCGGCTCGAGCGGCGGGGCCGGACCGCCCTCTTCGTCGTCGAGGCCGCCCTGGTCGTCGAGACGGGCCAGGCCCGCCGCTTCGACCGCGTCGTCGTCGTGCACTGTTCCCGCCGGGACCAGGTCCGGCGCCTGCGCCAGCGGGACGGCATCGGCCCGGCCGACGCCCTGCGCAGGATAGGCGCCCAGATGCCCGTCCGGGAGAAGCTGAAGCAGGCCGATTACGCCATCGATACCGCGGGGACCCTGGCCGAGACGGTCGAGCGGACGGAGCGCGTCTACGCCCAGCTGAAGCGCGACGCCGAGCTGGGGGTGGGGGTTGATCCCGGACCTGCGGACGCCGGGTAGGGCGAAGCCGGACGGGGCCGGGCCCGTCTCAGGCGGACTTGGACTTGGAGAGGAGCGTCTTGAGCTCCTGGCCGGGGCGGAACTTGATGCGCTGGCCTTTCTCGATGCGGATCTGCTTCTGACGGCGGATATCCCGGCCGAAACCGGTCTTCTTGGCCACGACCTTGAAACTGCCGAAGCCCCGGATCTCGACCTTTTCCTTGTTGGCCAGCGCGCCTTTGAGCGACTCCAGAACGGCCTCGACGATCGACAGGGACTTGGCCCTGTTGAACTCGGTCTTCTTCTCGATCGCCAGGGCGATATCGTTCTTGATCATCGGAGTCACTCCTTGCGCGGCACGCAAAGTCTATATTTAATTAATTGAAAATAAAAAGTCAAGCCTAAACTCGCCGGGCCGCCGGCGATTGACTTCGGCCCGGCCGTGTTCTTATAATGAGGACGCGGTGAGAGCCAAGATCCTTGTTTTACTGTCCCTTCTCGGGCCGGCCTTCGCCTCCGCGGAGGTGATCAAGATCCGGGTCGACGCGCCCATCCATCCGGTCACCGCCGAATATATCGTCCGGTCCCTGGACGCGGCCGACCGGGCCGGCGCCGACCTGCTCATCCTGACCCTCGACACGCCCGGCGGCCTGGACACCTCGATGCGCGAGATCATCGAGCGGATCGTCAACGCCAAGACCCCGGTGGCCGCCTTCGTCGGCCCCAGCGGCTCGCGGGCCGCCTCGGCCGGCTTCCTCATCGCCCTGAGCTGCGATGTCTTCGCCATGGCCCCGGGCACGAGCACGGGCTCGGCCCATCCCGTCGGCCTGTCCCTGACCGGCCAGGCCATGGACAAGACCATGGAAGAGAAGGTCACGAACGACGCCGCGGCCTACGTGCGGTCGATCGCCGGGAAGCGCGGCCGCAACGTCAGCCTGGCCGAGGATGCCGTCCGCAAGAGCCTTTCCTACACGGAGAAAGAGGCCCTCGACGGCGGCCTCATCGACCTCATCGCCTCCTCCGAGGAGGAGATCGCGGCCCGGCTCGACGGCCGGACGATCCGGCGGTTCGACGGCGCCGAGGCCCGGCTGGCCCTGGCCGGCAAGCCGGTTGTGGCGCGGCCCCTGACCTTCCGCCAGAAATTCCTGCTGACCATCGCCAACCCGAACCTGGCCTACATCCTGCTGATGATCGGGCTGCTGGGGCTCTACTTCGAGTTCTCCCACCCCGGGGCCATCCTGCCCGGCGTCCTGGGCGGCATCTCGCTGCTCCTGGCCGTCTTCGCTTTCCAGATCCTGCCCATCAACTACGTCGGCCTGGGCCTGATCGTCCTGGCCGTCATCCTGTTCATCCTGGAGATCAAGGTCCAGAGCTTCGGCATGCTGGCCGTCGGAGGGATCGCCGCCATGATCATCGGTTCGCTCATGCTCATCAAGGCCCCCATTACGGAGCTCCGGCCGAGCCTGAGCTACGTCCTGCCGGTCGTCCTGGCCGCGTCCCTGATCGTCCTGTTCCTGCTGACCCTGGTTTTCAAGGCCCACCGCCGCCGCTCCTTCTCCGGCCGGGAAGGGATGATCGGCGAGACGGGGACGGCCCGGACCGACCTCGCCCCCGCCGGCAAGGTCTTCGTGCACGGCGAGCTCTGGGAGGCCGAGGCGGGCGAGCCCGTCCGGGCCGGGGAGAAAGTCAAGGTCGTCGAGGTCCTCGACGGCCTGAAGATACGGGTCGGCAAAGCCTGACCCGACAGCTCAAGCGGGGCCCGGCGGCCCCGCCAAGGAGAAAGGCATGAACGTCTTGACTGCTCCGATCATCGTCATCGGTCTGATCGTCCTCTACCTCCTGAATTCGATCAAGATCCTGAGGGAGTACGAGCGCGGCGTCGTCTTCCGTCTCGGCCGGCTCCTGCCCCAGCCCAAGGGGCCGGGCCTCATCCTGGTCTTCTCCCCCATCGACCGCATCGTCCGGATCAGCCTGCGCCTCATCACCATGGACATCCCCCCGCAGGACATCATCACCAAGGACAACGTCACGGTCAAGGTCAACGCCGTGCTCTATTTCCGGGTCATCGATCCGCTCAAGTGCGTCATCGAGGTCCAGGACTACATCTACGCTACCTCCCAGCTGGCCCAGACGACCCTGCGCAGCCTCCTCGGCCAGGTCCCGCTCGACGACCTCCTGTCCGAGAGGGAGAAGCTCAACACCCGTCTCCAGGAGATCATAGAACAGCACACCGACCCCTGGGGCATCAAGGTCCAGCTCGTCGAGATGAAGCAGGTCGACCTGCCGGAGAACATGCAGCGGGCCATCGCCAAGCAGGCCGAGGCCGAGCGCGAGCGGCGGGCCAAGGTCATCCACGCCGACGGCGAGTACCAGGCCGCCGACAAGCTGATCCAGGCAGCAGACATCATCTCCAAGAACCCGCAGGCCCTGCAGCTGAGGTTCCTGGGCACGCTCACCGATATCGCCGCCGAGAAGAATTCGACCATCGTTTTTCCCCTTCCCCTTGAGCTTTTGCGGGCCTTCTCCTATGATAAGTACTTGGAGAAAAAAATAGCTGATGAAAAATAAGGACTTCCGGGAGATCCAGGTCTCGAGCACCCTCCTCGTCGTCATCTTCCTGGGGGTGCTCGCCCTGGGGGTCTTCATCTTCATCCTCGGCGTCTCGGTCGGCAAGAAGCAGACGGCCGCCGCCGCGCCGACCCAGATCGTCACCCAGCAGATCCCGGAGCCCGTCAAGGAAGCGCCGGTCAAGCCGGTGCCGTCCGAGACGGCGCCGGAAGCGGCCGCCGAGCCCCCATCCGGGACCGCCGGCCCGGCCGCGGCGCTGACCCCGTCCGTTTCCGGGGCGGGCTCCCCGGCCGCCCCCCGGGCGGCCGAAAACCCGGCAGCCAGGCCGGCCTCCAAAGAGACCCCGGCGCCCAAGCCGGCGGCCTCGAAGACCGGCGCCGAGGCCCGCAAGACCGGGCTCTATTACGTCCAGGTCGCCGCCTTCACCGACCGGGCCCAGGCCCAGGCCGCGGCCGACCGGTACAAGAGCCGGGGCTATGCCGCGGTGGTGTCCAATCCCCGGCCCGCCGACGCCAAGACCTGGTACCGGGTCCGGCTGGGCGGGTATACTTCCCGGGACAGGGCCGTCGAGCTCCTGGCCAAGCTGAACGCGGCGGCCGGGAAGAAGACCGATTTCCGCGTCGTTCAGGACTGACCGGCCGTCCCGGTTGGAGAAAGGATCCGCATGACACCCGTCGACAGCAAATCCCTCGACCTCAAGACACGCCTCGCCGGCCTCTTCGCCAAAGTCGAAGAGGTCCGAGGTTTTCTTTGACCTGGATAACAAGACCGTAGAGCTCGATGCCGTCAACGCCCGCCTGGCCTCGCCCGAGGTCTGGCAGGACCAGAAGGCCTCCCAGACCCTCCAGCAGAAGAAGAAGCTCCTGGAGAAGGATCTCCAGTTCTTCAAGCGCATCCTGACGCAGAAGGAGGACCTGGAGGTCCTGACCGAGCTGGCCGCCGAGGGCGAGAGCGTCGACGGCGACATCGAGGCGGCCATCGGCCGGCTGGAGGCCGACCTCCGGGAGGCCGAGCTGCGGGCCCTGTTCTACGACGCCGACGACCCCCGCAACGCCATCCTGACCATCCATCCCGGCGCCGGAGGCACGGAATCCCAGGACTGGGCCCAGATGCTCATGCGGATGTACCTGCGCTACGGCGAACGCCGGGGGTTCCGGACCGAGATCCTCGATCAGCAGCCGGGGGAAGAGGCCGGCCTCAAGAGCGCCACCATCCGCTTCGAGGGCGATTTCGCCTTCGGCAATCTCAGCCAGGAGACCGGCGTCCACCGGCTGGTCCGCATCTCGCCCTTCGACGCGGCCAAGAGGCGCCACACTTCCTTCGCCGCCGTCTTCGTCTACCCCGAGGTCGACGACGACATCCAGATCGAGATCAATCCCGAGGAGCTGCGGATCGACACCTACCGGTCCTCGGGGGCCGGCGGCCAGCACGTCAACCGGACGGACTCGGCCGTGCGCCTGACCCACCTGCCGACGGGCATCGTCGTGGCCTGCCAGAACGAGCGCTCCCAGCACAAGAACAAGGCCATGGCCATGAAGATCCTCAAGGCCCGCCTCTACGAGCTCGAGAAGTCCAAGCAGAACGAGAAGCTGGAGAAGCTCGAGGATTCCAAGTCGGACATCGCCTGGGGCAACCAGATCCGCTCTTATGTCCTTCACCCCTACCGCATGATCAAGGACACTCGCACCCGCGTCGAGACCGGCGATACCGACCGGGTGCTCGACGGCGATCTCGACGAGTTCATCAAGGCCGCCCTGGTCCTGCGCAAGAAGACGGCCGCGGGCGCCGAATCAAGGAGAGATGCATGACCCCCGACGACAAGACCTCCGGCCCGGCCAACGCCCCGGACTTCCTCCCGGCTCTCGAATTCTCCTCCATCGTCATCCTCCTGTACTTTCCGGCCCTGGTCCAGCTCGGCCTGGTCGAGGATCCGGCGACCGGCGAGCGCCGCGAGAACCTGGCGCTGGCCAAGCGCAACATCGACCTCCTCGACCTGCTGCGGGACCGGACGAAGGACAACCTCGAGGACGAGGAGAAGGAGTTCCTCGACGGCGTTCTCGACCAGCTCAAGCTGGCCTACCTGAAGAAGGCCGAGATCGTGAAGATTTAGGCATGGTCGTCTATCACGGCCTCGACGATCCCCGCCTTCGCCCCCTCCCCGCCGCCGTGGCGGTGGGCATCTTCGACGGGCTCCACCTCGGCCACCGCCGCATCCTGGACCGCCTCCGCCGCCTGGCGGGGCGGCGCGGCCTGCGGTCGCTGGTCCTGACCTTCGATCCCCATCCCGAGCGGGTCCTGGGCCTGAGGTCCGTGCCGATGATCACCACCCTGGATCAGCGGCTGGACCTGCTCCGGGAGGCCGGCGCCGACGCGGCCGTCGTCATCCCCTTCGATCGGGCCTTCGCCCGCCTCGACGGGCCGGCCTTCGTCGACGGCGTCCTGGGCCGGGCCCTGGCCGCCCGGGAAGTCGTCGTCGGCCGGCGCTTTCGCTTCGGCCGGAACCGCCGCTGCGGCACGGCCGAGCTCGGACGCCTTGGCCGGCAGGCCGGCATCGGCGTCCATGTCGTCCCGCCGGTCGTCCGCAACGGTCGGACGGTCAGCTCAACTCTGGTGCGGCGGCTGCTCGGCCAGGGCCGGACCGGCGAGGCCGCCCGGCTTCTCGGCCGCCCCTACGAGGTCTCCGGGCGCGTCGTCCGGGGCCGGCAGAGGGGCCGGCGCCTGGGCTTCCCCACGGCCAACCTGGAGACGGCCAACGAGATCCTGCCGCCGGGCGTCTTCATCTCCGAGACCGTCCGCGGCGGCCGGGCCTTTCCCTCGGTCACCAGCGTCGGCACGAACCCGACCTTCGGCCCCGGCCATCCCCTTAGCGTCGAAACCCTGCTCCTGGGCTTCCACGGCCCGCTCTACGGGGCCGCCATCACGGTCCGCTTCCTGGGCAAGATCCGCCCGACCCGGATCTTCGGCGGGGCCGAGGCGCTGGCCGCGGCCATCGGCCGGGATGTCGCGACGGCCCGGGCCTGGTTCGACCGGCGGGGTTGACATTTCGGCCGGGTTTAGGCATGTTCATGGGACGGGACACCGATCATCCCAGGAGCGAGCTCATGGAAGAAAAGACCAAGGCCCGCATCATGGACGCCACCCGGATCCGGCGCGTCCTGGCCCGCGTGGCCACCGAGATCATCGAGCGGAATCGTAACCTCAGGAACCTGGTCATCGTCGCCGTCAAGCCCCGGGGCCTGGCGATCGGCCGGCGCCTGGCCCGGCAGATCAAGGACATGGAAGGCGTCGAGGTCCCGACCGGCCTTCTCGACTATACCCACTACCGGGACGACATCCCGGTCAAGCCGGCCAAGACCAAGCTCTATGCCGCGGGCCTGAGCTTCGGCATCGCCAAGAAGAACGTCGTCCTCGTCGACGACGTCCTCATGACCGGCCGGACCATCCGGGCGGCCATGGACGCCGTCATCGCCAAGGGCCGGCCCCAGACGGTCCAGCTGGCCGTCCTGGTCGACCGCGGCCATCGGGAGCTGCCCATCTGTCCGGACTACATCGGCAAGATACTGCCGACCTCGCGCCGCGAGCTCGTCCGGGTCCGGCTGCGGGAGACGGACGGCAGCGAGGAGATCGTCATCGCCGAGCCGGTCAAGATCGCCGGGGCGAGGCCGCGGTGATCCTCCTCCGCAGCGGCCGGGCCGTCGATCCCTCGCGCGGGCTGGACGCCGCGGTCGACATCCTCGTCGAGGGCGGCCGGATCGCGGCCGTCGGCCCCCGGATCGACGCTCCGGCGGCCCATCAGGTCGACCTGACCGGGCTGGTGGTCGCGCCCGGGCTCATCGACCTGCACGTCCACCTGCGGGAGCCGGGCGACGAGGCCAAGGAAACCATCCTGACCGGGGCCAGGGCGGCCGTGCGCGGCGGCTTCGCCACCGTCTGCGCCATGCCCAATACCCGGCCGGTCAACGACCGGCGGGAGACGACGGAACGGGTCCTGGCCGAAGCCCGCCGGGCCGGCCTGGCCAATATCCTGCCCATAGCCGCCGTCACCCGCGGTTCGGGCGGCGTGGAGCTGGTCGACATGGCGGACCTGGCCGCGGCCGGGGCCGTGGCCTTCTCCGACGACGGCCGTCCCGTCTCCGACAGCCGGGTCATGCGCCGGGCCCTCGAGGCCGCGGCGGCGGCCGGCCGGTTCATCGACGACCACGCCGAGGACCGGGCCCTGGCCGAGGGCGGGGTGATGAACGAAGGGCCGGCCGCGGTCCGGCTGGGCCTGGCCGGCATCCCGGCGGCGGCCGAGGACATCGTGACCGCCCGGGACATCATCCTGGCCGAAGCCACCGGGACCCGCGTCCACATCGCCCACCTGTCGACGGCCGGCGGGGTCCGCCTGGTCGGCGAGGCCAAGGCCCGCGGCGTCCGCGTCTCGGCCGAGGCCGCGCCCCACCACCTGCTCCTGGCCGACGAGGACATCGCCTGGCCCGACCCGAATTTCAAGATGAACCCGCCTCTGCGCTCGCCTGCCGACCGGGCCGCCCTGGTCGAAGGGTTGCGGACGGGCGTCGTGGACGCCATCGCCAGCGATCACGCGCCGCACACGGCGGCCGAGAAGAGCCGGGGGTTCGCGGCCGCGCCGTTCGGCATCGTCGGGCTGGAGACGACGGTCGCCCTGGTCCTCGACCGCCTGGTCCGGCCGGGGGCAATCACGCTTTCCCGGTTCGTCGAGCTGCTCTCGACCGGTCCGGCGCGCCTGCTCGGCCTGGCCGCCAAGGGCCGGATCGAGCCGGGGGCCGACGCCGACCTGACCGTCCTCGATCTCGGCCGCCCGGCCGTCGTCGACGCGGCCCGGTTCGAATCCAAGGGCCGGAACACGCCCTTCGACGGCTGGGCCGTCACCGGCGCCCCGGTCCTGACCATGGTCGGCGGCCGGATCGTCTATCCCTTCGACGGCCTCGCTCCCGGAGGCCGGCCTTGAAGCGGGACGCCCAGATCGTCGAACGCCTGGAAAAGGCGGCCGGCTACTCCTTCAAGGACCGGGCGGTCCTGGAAAAGGCCCTAACCCACAGCTCCTACGCCTTCGAGGCCCGGGCCGCGGCCCCGGGAGACAACGAGCAGCTCGAGTTCCTGGGCGACTCCGTCGTCGGCCTGGTCGCGGCCGAATTCTTCCTGCGGGCCTTCCCGGAGCGGAGCGAGGGCGAGCTGTCGAAGCTCAAGGCATCGTCAACGAGCACGCTGGCCCTGGCCCAGCTGGCCCGGGCCGTCAAGCTCGACAGGGCCATCCGTCTCGGGCGGGGCGAGGAGAAGTCCGGCGGCCGGAAGAAGGTCTCCATCCTGGCCGGCGCCTTCGAGGCCCTGGCCGGCGCCATCTATCTCGACGGCGGCTTCGACGCCGCCCGGGCCTTCATTTCCCGTTCCCTCGGCGCGGCCTCCAAGCCGATCAAGTCCGATTCCCAGACGATCAACAACGCCAAATCGGCGCTCCAGGAGATCTGCCAGAAAGCCGGCCTGGCGGCGCCCGTCTACCGGCTGGTCGGGGAAAAGGGCCCGGCCCACAAGCGGACGTTCACCGTCGAGGTCTGTCTCGGCGAGAAGGTCCTGGCCCGGTCGAAGGGAGCGTCCAAGAAGGCCGCCGAGCAGGCGGCCGCCGAGAAGGCCCTCCGGTCGTTCTTCGGCCGCAAGATAAAACGCCTCTCGCCCGAGGCTTTCGTCATCGAGGCCGACGACCTCGTCCTGCCCTGAGCCCGGGCCGCCGGCCCGGTCCCGTCATTGGCCCATCAGCACGGCCGCGGGCCGCAGGGCCGGGACGTTCTGGCAGACGATCCGGATGACGGCCGTCAAGGGGACGGACAGGATCATGCCCGGGATGCCCCACAGCCAGCCCCAGAAGAGCAGCGAAAAGAAGACCAGCAGCGGGCTGAGGTCCAGGCCCCTGCCCAGGACCCGCGGCTCGATGATTGTGCCCAGGATCTCGTCGATGCCGACCGTGATTACAAGGACGAGGAAAGGCGTCCAGAACGTGCCGAACTGGAAATAGGCGAACCCGACGCGGAGAACGGTGGCCACGAGCGAGCCGATGTTGGGGATGTAGTTCAGGAGGAAGGCCAGCAGGCCGAAAAGGGCCGCGAAATCGACCCCGAAAAGCGTCAGAACCAGCCAGACCTCCAGGCCGTTGGCCAGGCTGATCAGGGTCTTCAGGACCAGGTACTTCCGGACCTCCAGATCGATCCGGGCCAGGACGCCCCGGACCCGGCCGGCGTGGTCGTCGCCGACGGCCTTGGCGATCTTCCTCTCGGCCCGGCCCCGGCCGGCGACGATGACCGCCAGGAAAAGGAAGACCAGGAAGAAGTTGCCCAGAAAGCCGAAGAACGGGCCGATGGCCTTGACGATGAGGCTGCCGGCTTTGCCGAAATCCAGGCTGCCGAGGGCCGAAGAGACGTCGATCCGGAACGGCCCTATCCCCTTCTCGAGGAAGCGGCCGATGTCGGCCAGCCGCTCCTGGTACCGGGGCAGCTCGGCCACGAAGGCCTTGCCGCTCGAATAGACGAGGACGCCGAGGACGCCGAGGACGACGAACATAAGTGCCAGGATGACCAGCACGGCCAAGGGCCGGGGGCAGCGGCAGCGGGTCAGGAGCGTCAGCGCGGGATCGATGATGTAGGACAGGAAGACGGCCAGGACGAACGGGACGAGGACCGGCCGGGCCACCTTCAGCACGACGCCGGCGACGAACAGGAGGATGACGGCCAGGCCGGCCCGGAGATAGCGGTCGTCGTCCACTGCGGCTCCGGCCTATTTCGGCGCCCGAAGGGCGGCGACGAGGGCCTCCAGCAGGGCCCGGCCGGCCGCCTCGGACCCGTCGGGAACGCGCATGGCCCCGCAGATCACGCCGCCGACCCGGTCGATGAAGAGGTGCTGGCCGTAGCGGTTCCGGACGTGGGATCCAGACCCGGCCTTCTCCACTGCCTGGCCGTCAGCTTTCAGGGCCTCGAGCAGCCTGGCCGTCAGGGCCGCGGCCTCGGCCTCCGAGCCGGCGTCGATGAAGAAGCCCTCGATCTCTTGGCCGCCGGAGGCGTAGGCCGCCACGTAGCCGTCGTGGAGGAATTCGTAGCCCAGGAAGTTCTTCTTGATGTAGCGCTGGCTGCGGAGCACCAGGTCGCGGACGGGAAAGGCCCGGACGAGGGCCGGCACCCCGCCGCCGCCGCTCCCTGCCTTCCGGATGGCCTCGTCGATCCGCCCGCCGGCCCCGGTCAGGGCCGACTCGGTGTCCGGTCCGAGGCCGAAGGCCAGCATCTTGACGTAGTAGCGGCCCGAAAGGAAGTTCAGGGCCTCGCCCTCGACATAGCCGAGGTCGCCCAGGCCGACCGGCTTGTTTTCGGGATAGCGCTCGGAGCCGAAGATGCCGAAGGCGTTGACCGGCAGGCCCAGGTCGTAGATCTCCGCCGTCAGGGTGGCCGCCGTGCCCTTCTTCTCGAAGTCGACGACCAGGAGCTCCCGGAAGTCGTAGCTCAAATAGCTCTCGGCCGCCCCGTTGATGTACTCGAACAGGTTGTCGGGAAAATAGCTGCGCGGCGCCTCGGTCAGCGTCCAGCCCGGGAGCTCGGGCGCCAGCGCGGCCAGGGCCGGGCTGGCGGCCCTCGTCTGGGCGATCGCGGCCGCGGGGGCCAGGAGGATGAGGATCGCCAGGACGCGCGCGGCGGACGGAATCCATCTCGATCGGGCGCTTGTCATGGTCGACCTCCTCGTTCGCGGATCACGATTACTATATCGGAGGCCCGGCGCGTTGGCAAGCCGCCGCCTCGGTTGACAGGTCTCGGCAAATGGCCCATCATGGAAAAGCCATGGCCAAGGCCCGCGTCGTCGTTGTCAGGTCGGCC
Source organism: Acidobacteriota bacterium (assembly GCA_022711665.1). Classification (GTDB taxonomy): domain Bacteria; phylum Acidobacteriota; class Aminicenantia; order Aminicenantales; family Saccharicenantaceae; genus RBG-16-66-30. The sequence continues at coordinate 277,051 of JAKLEN010000004.1, forward strand.
CGGGCCTGGACGGCCGCCGGAGATCCCGACCCCGCCGTCATCGACAGGATGTTAGAGCGCGGGCTGGCCTTGACCGGCGGCGGCCCCGGCACGGCCCCAGCGGCCGCCCTTTTCCGGCCCGGCGACCGGGTGGGCATCAAGGTGAACACCATCGGCGGCCGGGCCATCAGCACCCGGCCCGAGGTCGCGCTGGCCCTGGCCCGACGCCTGGCCGCGGCCGGCCTGGCGGCCAAGGACATCTTCGTCTGGGACCGGACGACGCGCGAGCTCCGCGACGCAGGCTACTCCCCCAATGCCGGCCGGAGCGGCGTCCGCGTCCTCGGCACGGACGCCGACGGCCTCGGCTACGGGCCGGAGCTCGTCGTCCACCTCGGCGTCGGCAGCCTCTTTTCCCGCGTCCTGACCGAGTTGACCACGGCCTCCATCAGCCTGGCCATTCTCAAGGACCACGGCCTGGCCGGGGTGACCGCCGGCATGAAGAACTATTTCGGGGCCATCCACAATCCCAACAAGTACCACGACAGCCGCTGCGACCCCGCCGTGGCCGAGGTCTTCGACGCGCCGCCGGTCCGGTCGCGCCATCGGCTGAGCGTCCTCGACGCCCTGACCGTCCAGTTCCACAAGGGCCCGTCCTATCACGCCCGCTGGGCCGCCCGCTACGGCGGCCTCGTCTTCGGCCTCGACCCGGTGGCCGTCGACCGGGTCGGCTGGGAGATCATCGAGCGGCTCCGGGCCGGGGCCGGCTTGCCGACCCTCGAGGCGGAAGGCCGGGCGCCGGGCTACCTGCGGACGGCCGAGCGGCTGGGCCTGGGAACGTTCGATCTCGCGGCCATCGAGACGATCGAGGAGGACGAGCCTTGAACCGGCGCGGCTTTTTCCGCGGCGCGGCCGGGGCCGGCCTGGTCCTGGGCGGCGGCCTGCCGGCGATCGGCCGGAGGCTCTGCGCCGCTGCCGCCGGCCCCAACCTCTCCCGCGTCGAGGCGCGTCATTATGTCAAGCTGCCGGACCGGGAGATCGAATGCCGGCTCTGCCCGCGCTTCTGCCGCCTCGGCGACAAGGAGCGGGGCTATTGCGGCGTCCGCGAGAACGTCGGCGGAACGTATTATTCCCTGGTCTACGGCAAAGTTTGCAGCCTCAACGTGGATCCCATCGAGAAGAAGCCCTTCTTCCATTTCCTGCCGGGAGCGACGGCCCTCTCGCTGGCCACGGCGGGCTGCAACGTCAACTGCAAGTTCTGCCAGAACTGGGAGATCTCCCAGGTCCGGCCGGAGCAGGTCGAGGCCTACGATCTTTCGCCCGAGGACGCCGCCGCCCGGGCCGCCGGCTCCGGCTGCCCGGCGATCGCCTACACCTACACCGAGCCGACCGTTTTCTTCGAGTACATGGTTGACACGGCCGTGAGGGCCCGCCGTCGCGGGATCCGGAGCGTCGTGGTCACCGGCGGACACATCAACCCCGAGCCGCTGGCCGAGCTCCTGCAGGTGGTCGACGCGGTCAAGGTCGACCTCAAGGGATTCACCGAGGCATTCTACAGGTCGTACGTGCGCGGCGCCCTCAAGCCCGTCCTGGAGACCATCCGGACCGTGGCCGGATCCAAGGTCTGGCTGGAGATCGTCGTCCTGGTCATCCCCACGCTCAACGACGACCCGGCGACAATCCGGGAGATGTGCCGCTGGATCCGGAGCGAGGCCGGTGACCGAGTCCCGGTCCATTTCTCGCGCTTCCAGCCGATGTATCTGGTCCGGAACCTGCCGCCGACGCCCGTCTCGACGCTCGTCGCCGCCAAGCGGATCGCCCTCGAGGAGGGCCTGCGCTTCGTCTACGTGGGCAATGTCCCCGGCCACGAAGCCGAGAATACTTTCTGTCCCGGCTGCGGCCGGGAAGTCATCTCCCGGTTCGGGTTCACGATCAAGGCCATGCGGATGAAGAAGGGCCGGTGCGAGTCATGCGGCACGCCGATCCCGGGGATCTGGGCCTGAAGCCCTGGCTGCCGCCCTTCCTCCTGGGCTTCCTGGCCACGGCCTGCCAGGCCTATCTCCTCCGGGAGTTCGGCGCCGAATTCTACGGCAACGAGCTCACCTTCGGCCTGTTCCTCGGCTGCTGGCTCCTCTGGGGCGGGATCGGGAGCCTGGTCCGGCCGCGCCGGGCGGCGGTTCCGGCGGGCCCCGGTCTGGCCGGCCTCTACGGCCTGGTACTCGTCCTCTTCGCCGTCGCGCTGGCCGTCCTGAGGTTCTCCCACAGGCTCCTGGGACTCCTCCCGGCCGAGCTGACAGGCCTCGTTCCCGCCCTCGGATTCGCCTTCCTGCTGGGGCTTCTCCTGAACTTCCCGCTGGGGCGCGGCTTCACCCTGAACGCCCGGCTCCTCGGAGGCGACGTTCCGACGGTCTACATCCTCGAATCGGCCGGGGCCGCGGCGGCCGGCCTGATCGTCAGCTTCGGCCTGGTCCCTCGCCTCTCGAATTGGCGGGGAGCGGCCATCGTCTCGGCGGCCGCGGCCCTGGTCATCCTGTCCGGCATGAAGCCGGGCCGGCGGCGGGTCTTCGCCGTCCTGGCCCTCGTCCTGGCCGCCGGGCTGGCCGCCTTCGATCTCCGCAGCCAGAAGGCGGCCTGGGCCCCTCTCCGGTTGGTCGACTCCCAGGATACCCCCTACGGCAAGCTGCAGGTCGTCCGCAACGAAGAGCAGGCCACGTTCTTCGACAACGGCCAGGCCGTCTTCTCCCATCCCGACCCGGGAGCCGCCGAGGAGGCGGTCCACTTCGCCCTGCTGCAGCGCCAGGGGCCGCGCGCGGTCCTCCTTGTCGGCGGCGGGGCCGGCGGCGGGGCGACCGAGGCCCTGAAGCACGCCGGCGTCCGCGTCGATTGCGTCGAGCTCGACCCGGCGGTCATCCGGCTGGCCGGGAAGTACCTGACCGGTCCCGACCGGGCGGCTCTCGACGACCCCCGCGTCCGCATCTTCATCCGCGACGGCCGGGCCTTCGTCGCCGGGCCAGGCGATCGCTACGACGCCATCCTCCTCAATCTACCCGAGCCGGCCACGGCCCAGGTCAACCGCTACTACACCCGCGAGTTCTTCGCCGAGGCCCGGGCCCGGCTCTCGCCGGACGGCGTTCTCGGCTTCGTCGTGCCCTCGGCCGAGAACTACATCAGCGCTCCGCTCGGCGAATTCCTGAGCTCGATCGCGGCGACGCTCCGGGGCGTCTTCCCCAACGTCCGGGCCGTCCCCGGGGAACATTGCGTCTTCCTGGCTTCCGCGGGGCCGCTGTCGCTCGACCCGGCCGCGCTCTCGGCCTCCATCGAACGGCGGGGGCTCGACCTGCGGACCCTGAACCCCGGCAGCCTGGCGGCCCGTCTCGATCCGGCCCGCGTCGAATACCTGGCCCGCAAGCTCGCCGGCCCGGGAGCCAGGATCAACCGCGATCTAGTCCCGGCCAGCTATTATTTCCACTCGATCCTCTGGGCCAGCCAGTTCCGCGGGGTCGAGTCGCGGATCCTTAGGGCCGCGGCCAAGGTCGCCCCTGGCTGGATCCTGGATGCGCCCCTGGCCCTCTGCGCGATCGGGCTGGCCGTCCTGGCGGCATTGCGGAGGCGCTCGCCGGCCCGCTTCCTTGTCCCCGTCGCGGTCATGGGCTTCACCACCATGGCCGTGGAGCTGGCCGTTTTCGTCGCCTTCCAGGCCCGCTTCGGCTCCGTCTACGGCAAGGTGCCGCTCCTCCTGGCCCTGTTCATGGCCGGGGTCGTACTCGGAGCCGTCGCGGCCCGGGCCCGCAGGCGGCCGGGAGGCTTCGAGCTGGCCGCGGTCCAGGGAGCGTTCGCCCTCCTCCTTCTGCCGACGCTCCGGATCATCGGCGGGACCGGGGGCCAGGCCGGACCGTTCGCCGTCCTCTTCGGCTTCGGCGGCCTGGGCGGGTACCTCTTCGTCGCCTCCAACAGGAGGCTCCTGGTCGGGACGCCCCATGCCGGCTTGGCGTACGGGATCGATCTGCTGGCCTCGTTCACCGGCGTCGTCCTGGCCTCGGCCCTGATCATCCCTCTTTATGGCATCCCCGCCCTGATCCTCCGGCTGGCCGTCCTCAACGGTCTGTCGTTCCTCTACGTCGTCTTCTCGCCCCGCCGTTGACCGGTCCGTGCCGGTCACCGCGCCCGGCGGGGCCCGGCGCTCCGTCAGGGGCCCTTCGACCGCGTCTTCGCGGCCGTGTAACGCTTCGGAGCCGAGCGGGATTGTAATATAATGGACCGGATTATCCATGTTCGAGGATTCGTTCGTTTCGTCCAAGCCGGGTAAGCCGCGCTCGCGCGACCGGATCGCCGGCCTCCTCGTTACGGTGGCGGTCCATGTCGTCCTCGGCCTGGTCGTCTATTTCGGACGGGTCACGGTCAAGATCTTCCCTTCCCCCTACGAAGAGGTCCGCAGCGTCGTCCTGGTTCCGCCCCTCAAGGCGGCCGTCCCTAAGATCGTCGGCGGACGGGGCCTGGCCGAGATCCCTGGCGGGACGCCGGGCGCTCCGGGCCCGGCGGCCGGCGGCGGAGCCGGGCCGGCCGATCGGACCGCCGCGGCGGAAGAAGCCGGGGCCGGCGAGCCGGCCGGAGGCGCTGAAGGCCCCGCGCCCGGCGCTCCCGGATCCGGCTGGCTGACCCCCCCGCCCGGTTCGGGCTCGGCCATTCCCTCCCTATCCTCGAAATTCCGCGAGTCCCTGGCCGTGCGCGGCCGGTCGTCCCTGACCATCCCTCTCGCTCCCCCGGGAACGCCGCCCGGCCCCGCCTCCGTCGCCGGCGGCGCCCCCCTGCCGGATTTCTCCCGCTACGAGCCCGGCGTCTACGGCGCCGGCGGCCCGGCCGGCTATGGCCGGGGCCGCGGCCGGGGGGGACGGGGAGGAGGCGGCGGAGGCGGCCAGCGGGTCGGGATATCGATCCCTCTCAAGGGCTACGACCTGCTGCCCTGGGCCACCAAGGTCGTCGACAGCCTGCAGGTCAACTGGATGCTGCCCTCAGCCCCCGAGGTGCCCGAAGGCGCCAAGATCGGCATGATCGTGGTCATCAAGAAGACCGGCCAGCTCGATTCGATAGAGATCATAGAGGGGACGAGCATCGAGGCCCTGGATCGGGCCGCCCTCGACGCCCTCCGGGTCACGCTCCCCTTCCCCGCCCTGCCGGCCGACTTCCCCGGCGACCTTCTCGAGATCACCTTCGAGTTCGTCTACAATGATTAAGCGCATCACGGCGGCCCTGGTCCTCGTCCTGGCTGCGGCCGCCGTCCTGCGGGCCGATTGGAAATCCGAGCTGAACTCCCGCCTCGGCCCCGACCGCGATTACCGCGGGGCCTGGCTTTTGCTGAACGGGGCGCTCCCGACGCTCCCGGCCGAGGACAAGCAGGCCGCGGCCTTCATCCTGCCCTATCTGGCCGCCCGCTGCGGCGAGCTCAAGGCCGAAAAGGACCTGAGCGCCGACTATTTCGAGACCTACCAGGATAACGATCCCGATCTCGGCTTCCTCAACGCCGGCCCGCTCTACGAGCTTCTCGCTTTTTGGGCCCGCTGGAAGCGGAGCTATCCCCTGGTCTCGGGCGTCACCCTGCTCTCGTATTCGAGGACCCCGGCCACGGGCCTCCCCGCATCGGTCGACATCGGTCTCGATCTCCTGAACGAGGCCCTCTACCGGATCTCCCTCGGCCCCTACGTCCTGGAGGGCGGGCAGTGGTCGAAGGGCTTCCACATCCTGACTATACCTCTGAGCGGACTGTTCAATCGCTCCGATACCTACGAGTTCATCCTGGACCTCAAGGCCGGTGACGTCATCTGCCGGCGGCCCATCCGGTTGCGCATCGAGATCGCCGACGTCGGCCCGGCCCCCGTCGCCAGGCGGGAGGACTTCCTGGCCGCCCCGCCGCGCGTACCGCTCCGGCCGATCCGCGAGGGTGAGATCTCGCTCTACATCGACGGCCGGCTCGTCCTGAAAAGCCGCAAGATCGCCGCCCGGGCCTCCTCCTTCTCCTTCCCCCTGGGCGGACCCCTGCTGCCCGGCCAGAAACCCTACATGCCGCCCCCCCGGACCGACCCGATCATGAGCGGCGTCAACATCCTCGACGCCCTGGCCCTGGCCTACAAGACCATCAAGGACATGGTGGCCAAGAAGCCGCCCAAGCCCGCGGCCCCGTCCTACCAGAAGGTCAGCAGCCTGTCCTTCGCCTATTCGCGGACGATCTCGGCCGACCAGACGGTCTCGGCCCGGGCCTCCATCTCGCTGCCGCCGTCCCGGGCCGTCATCCTCGACGAAGAATGACCGGGATTGACTTCGGCCCCGGGCCTCTGATATATCTCTGATCGGCGCGGGATGTCCGGAACGGCGTCTCGCGCGCCAGGCCCGCGACGGCGGACCGAAACAACGGGAGGATCCAGATGGGCGACAAGGCCGTGGAAAAGAGGCTCTGCCAGAGGTTCCGGATCGCCGGGGCGACCGTGTCCTACCGCGTCGTGCGCCTTTTCTCGTCCGGGTCCGGCACCGACGAGGAGTTTTGCCCGGTCCTCGATCTCAGCCGCGGCGGCGTCCGCTTCCTGACCCAGAAGCCCCTGAAGTTCAAGTCCCGCATCCGGATACAGCTCACGGTGCCCGGCGAACGGGCGCCCCTCGATCTCTGCGGCCGGGTGCGCTGGTCGACTTTCAACACCGGCAAGAGCTATAAATACCAGGCCGGCGTCCAGTTCCATCCCTACGGGCTGGAGAAGGGCCAGAACGCGCCGCAGACGCTGACCCGGATCGTGGCCCTGGAGACGAAATTCGTGGAGCCCGAGAACCCGGTCGGCCCGACCGAAGGCGGCGGACCCGTCGCCTGATCCGCCGGCTCAGCGCCCGCCCTTCGGCTTGGCCGTCCTCTCCCCTTCGACGACGACCTGGGAATAATCGGCGATCCCCAGCAGCATCTTCGAGATCGACTGGAGCAGCCCCAGCCGGTTCTGCCGGATCTTCTTGTCCTCGGCCATGACCAGGACCTTCTCGAAGAAGGTGTTGAGCACCGGCTGGAGCTTGAAGATGATGCCCTGGGCCCTGGCGAAATCCCCCCGGGCGATCATCGGCTGGGCGTTGCTGCCGACGATGGACAGCGTCGAGGCCAGCTCGCGCTCCTCCTTCTCGACGAAGAGGTCGGCGTTGACCTTGGCCGCCGGCAGGCCCTTGAGGATGTTGTTGATGCGCTTGACCATGAGGATGAAGGGCTCGAACTGGGGGCTGGATTTCAGGGCGTCCAGGGCTTCGACCCGGGCCTGGACGTCCAGGATCTGGTCGATGCCCGGACCCAGGGCCGCGTTGACGAGGTCATAGCGCCAGCCCTTCTTCTCCAGGATGAACCGCAGGCGGCCGGCGAAGAAGTCGAGGCAGGCGGCCTTGACCTCCGGCCGGGCCAGGGTCAGCCGGTCGCCGTAAACGGCCAGGATGCGGTCGAGGAAGAGCGGGAACGAGAAGCGCAGCTTGCGGTCGAGGACGACCTTGCAGACGCCGTGGGCGTTGCGGCGCAGGCCGAACGGATCGCTCGATCCGCTGACCTGCAGGCCGACGCCGATGCCGCCGACGATCGAGTCCATCTTGTCGGCGATCGAGAGCAGGGCCCCGGCCGTCGTGGACGGCGAGGCGTCGTCGAGGCCGACCGGCTGGTAGTGCTCGTAGATGGCCTGGTGGACGGCCGGCGGCAAGCCTTCGGCCTTGGCGTACAGCCCGCCCATCCGGCCCTGGAGGCCGGAGAACTCCTTGACCATCTCGGTCAGCAGATCGGCCTTGCAGAGCGAGGCGGCCTCGACGGCGGCCTCGCGCTCCCCGGCCGCGCCGAGGCGGTCGCAGAGATAGCCGACGATCTTCTTCAGGCGCTGTGTCTTGTCCTCGTAGGTGCCGAGCTTTTCCTGGAAAAGGACGCTTTCGAGCCCCTCGGCCCGGTCGGCCAGCGGGACCTTGCGGTCCTGGTCCCAGAAGAAGCGGGCGTCCTCGAGCCGGGCCCGGAGGACCCTCTCGTTGCCGCGGCGGATGAGCCCCTTGGCGTCGGCCGGGGCGTCGGCAACGCCCAGGAAGTACGGCAGCTGCTTCTTGTCGCGGACGACGGAGAAGAGCTTCTGGCCCTCGCGCATGGCCGTGGACAGGACCTCCAGGGGCAGGCTGAGGAAGCTCTCCGGGAAAGCCCCGAAGATGACCAGGGGGCATTCGACGTTGAGGGTCAGGTCGTCGAGCAGCCCGGGGTCCGGATAGACCCTGGCCTTGACCGGGGCCAGGGCGGCCTCAATCTGGTCCAGGATCATCCGCCGCCGCTCCTCCGGGTCGATGATGACGGAGCTCTGGGCCAGGGCCTGGCGGTAGGACGCGAAGTCGGCGGCCTTGATCCGGCCGGGCGCGGCGATGCGGTGGCCGACGGTCTCGTCGCCGGCCTGAAAGCCGGCGAACGAGGCGGCCACTGGCGCGCCGCCGAAGACGCAGAGCAGGCCGTGGATCGGCCGGGAGAAGCGCAGGGGGCTCTCGGCCCAGCGCATCAGCTTGGGGAAGGCAAGCGAGCCCAGGACGCGGGGCACCGCGGCGGCCAGGATCTCGGCCGTCGGCGTGCCCTTGGCCCGGCGCGTGAAGCCGAGGTATTCGCCCTTGGGCGTCCGGACGGGCCCGAGCAGGCTCTCGTCGACGCCCTGGGAGCGGGCAAAGCCCTTGCCGGCCGGCGTCAGCGAGCCGTCGGGCGCCTTGGCGATGGCCAGGGGCGGCCCGGTGACGATCTCCTCGCGGTCCTCCTGGCCCTCGGCCAGGTCGCCCGTGACGATCAGCCGGCGGGGCGTGGCCAGGGTCCGGAGCGACCGGACCTCGATGCGGGCCTCGTCGAGCTCGCGGCGGAAGCCGGACTCGAGCTGTTCGCGGGCCGAGCGGATATGGGAGGCCGGCAGCTCCTCGGTCAGCAGTTCGAGAAGGAATTCCATCAGGTCCCGTCCTTGCCGCCGGTATAGCGCCGGGCGATGTCGTTGACCAGGGCCCGGATCTGGGAGATCATCTTGACCCGCTCCGTGACGCTGATGGCGCCGCGCGAGTCGAGCAGGTTGAAGTTGTGCGAGCACTTGAGGCACATGTCATAGGCTGGCAGCAGCAGGTCCTTGGCGATGAGCCGGCCCGCCTCCTTCTGGCAGGCGTTGAAGGCCTGCTTCAGCGCCGTCACCGAGGCGGCCTGGAAATTGTACTCGGAGAATTCCTTCTCCTCGCGGAGCCGGAGGTCCCTGTAGGTGACGTCGGCCGACCAGTCGAGGTCGTAGATATCGTCCTTCTGTTCGAGGAACATCTCCAGCCTCTCCAGGCCGTAGGTGATCTCGACGGGGACGGGGGCCAGCTCGATGCCGCCGCACTGCTGGAAATAGGTGAACTGGGTGATCTCCAGGCCGTCGAGCATGACTTGCCAGCCCACGCCCCAGGCCCCGATGGTCGGCGATTCCCAATTGTCCTCGTCGAAGCGCAGGTCGTGGTCCTCGAGGACGACGCCGAGCGAGCGCAGGCTCCGGACGTAGATGTCCTGGATGGCGTCGGGCGACGGCTTCATGATGACCTGGTACTGGAAGTGCTTCTGGACCCGGTTGGGGTTCTCGCCGTAGCGGCCGTCATCGGGCCGCCGGGAGGGCTGGACATAGCCGACCCGCCAGGGCCGCTTGTCCAGGACGCGGAAGAAGGTGTCCGGGGTCATGGTCCCGGCGCCCACCTCGACATCGTAGGTCTGGGCCAGATAGCAGCCCTGTCCGGCCCAGAACCGGTGCAGGCCGAGGATGAGGTCCTGGACGGACATCTAGTCCTTCTTCTCCCAGCGCAGGACCGGGAACTTGGCCGCCGCCACCTCGTCGAGCCGGCGGACGTAGGTGACGTGGGGCGCGTCGTGGAGGACCTGCGGGTTTTCCTTGGCCTCCCTGGCGATGGCCTTCATGGCCTCGATGAAGATGTCGATGTCGCGCCGGCTCTCGGTCTCGGTCGGCTCGATCATCAGGGCGCCGTGGACGATGAGCGGGAAGGACATCGTCGGCGGGTGCAGGCCGAAGTCGATGAGCCGCTTGGCGATGTCCAGGTTGGTGACGCCGTATTCCTTCTGGAGCTTGTCGGAGAAGACGCACTCATGCAGGGACGGCGTCTTGTACTTGAGATCGTACTCCCCTTCCAGGCTCTTGCGTATGTAGTTGGCGTTGAGGACGGCGTACTCGGCGATCTCGCGGACGCCCTTGGGCCCGAGCGACAGGATATAGCAGAGGGCCCGGACGAGGACCGCGAAATTGCCGTAGTAGGCCCGGATGCGGCCGATCGAGCGGGGCCGGTCGCCGTCGAGGGCGTAGCGCCCGTCCTTCTTCCCGGTGACGACGGGCAGCGGCAGGAAGGGCTCCAGCTCCTTCTTGACCCCGACCGGCCCGGCGCCCGGACCGCCGCCGCCATGCGGCGTCGAGAACGTCTTGTGCAGGTTGATGTGCATGACGTCGACGCCCATGTCGCCGGGGCGGACGATCCCGGTCAGGGCGTTCATGTTGGCCCCGTCCATATAGAGGAGGCCGCCCCGGGAATGGACGATCTCGGCGATCCGGCAGATGTCGGACTCGAAGACGCCCAGGGTGTTGGGGTTGGTGAGCATGAGGGCGGCCACCTCGTCGGTCATCTCCCGCTCGAGAGAAGCCAGGTCGATGGTGCCCTTCTCGTTGGACTTGATCTCCCTGACCGTGTAGCCGCAGATATGGGCCGACGACGGGTTGGTGCCGTGGGCCGAGTCCGGGATGAGGACGATCTTGCGGGCGTTGCCCCGGGCCTCGAGGGCGGCCCGGACGAGCATCATGCCGGTCAGCTCGCCGTGGGCGCCGGCCGCCGGGAAGAGGGTGAAGGCGTCCATGCCGGCGATCCGGCAGAGGCAGGTCTCGAGCGTCTTGATGAGCTCGAGGTTGCCCTGGACCAGGTCGGCCGGGGCCAGCGGGTGCGAGCCGGCGAAGGCCGGCAGGGCGCACAGCCGCTCGTTGACCTTGGGGTTGTACTTCATCGTGCACGAGCCGAGCGGATAGAAGCCCATGTCGACGCAGTAGTTCTTCTGGGACAGGCGGGTGAAGTGGCGGGTGATCTCGGTCTCGGAGACCTCGGGAAAGCCTTCGATCTCCCGCCTGACGGGCACGCCGGCCAGCAGGTCCCGCTTCTCCGGGACGTCCAGGGCGGGCAGCTCGACGGCCCGCTTGCCGGCCGCGCTGATCTCGAACACCAGGGGTTCGCGGATCTCGTTGATCATGACAGGACCTCCTGGAGCGCCCGGACCAGCCGGTCGATCTCGTCCTTCGTCCTGAGCTCGGTGACGCAGACGAGGGCCGCGTTCCCGAGGCCGGGATAGGCGGCCTCGAGGCCGTAGCCTCCGATGATGCCCCGGGCCCGGAGCCCGGCGTCGACCGCGGCCCAGGGCCGTGGAAGCTCGATCGCGAACTCGTTGAACACCGGTCCGCTGAACTTCCTCTTCACCCCCTTGACGGCCGCCAGCCGGTCGGCGGCGTAGGCCGCCTTCTGGGCGTTCTGCCAGGCCATCTCCCGCAGGCCCTGCTTGCCCAGGGTCTCCATGAAGACGGTCGCCCGGAGGGCGCAGAGGGCCTCGTTGCTGCAGATGTTCGACGTGGCCCGCTCGCGGCGGATGTGCTGTTCGCGGGTCGAGAGGGTCAGGACGAAGCCGCGCCGGCCGTCCCTGTCGACGGTCTGGCCGGTGATCCGGCCTGGCATCTGGCGGAGAAATTCCTTGCGGCAGGCCATGAAGCCGAGGTAGGGACCGCCGAAGCTGACCGGCAGGCCCAGCGACTGGGCCTCGCCGCTGACGATGTCGGCCCCGAGCTTCCCGGGAGCCTCGAGCAGACCCAGCGACAGGGCCTCGGCGACGACGGCCACGGACAGGGCCTTGACGGCGTGAGCGGCTTCCGACAGGGCCCGGACGTCCTCGATGATCCCGAAGAAATTGGGCGACTGGCAGACGACGGCGGCCGTCTTGTCGTCGAGGGCGCCGGCCAGGGCGTCCCTGTCGAGCCGCCCGTCGGGCCCGAAGCCGATCTCGACCGCCTCGATGCCGAGGTTCCGGATGTAGGTCCGGATGACGTCGCGGTACTGGGGATGGATCGAGCCGGCCACGAGGACCTTGTTCCGCCCCGTGATCCGCTGGGCCATCAGGACGGCTTCGGCCGCGCCGGTGGAGCCGTCGTAGAGGGAGTCGTTGGCGATGTCCAGGCCGGTGAGCTGGCAGACGAGGGTCTGGAATTCGAAGACGGCCTGGAGGGTGCCCTGGCTGACCTCGGGCTGGTAGGGCGTGTAGGGGCTGAGGAACTCGCCCCGGGAGGTCAGGTAGTCGACGACCGTCGGGATGAAGTGTTCGTAGGCCCCGCCGCCGAGGAACGAGAGCAGGGCGGGCCCGTCGTTCTTCCGGCCGATCGCCTCGACGCTCCGGACGAGCTCGATCTCGGACTGGGCCGGCGGCAGGTCGAGCGGCCGCTTCAGCCGGATGGCCTCGGGGATGCAGCCGAACAGGTCGTCGATCGAACCGGCGCCGGCCCGGGCCAGCATCTCCGCTTTGTCCTTGTCGCTGAGGGAGAGATAGCTCATGAACGGAATCCCCTTGTCAGGCCGGAACGGGCCTCAGTGCTCGAGACCCTCCAGGAATTTCTCGTAATCGCCAACCGACAACAGGCCGTCGAGGTCCTTCTTGTCCTTGATCTTGATGCGGACGATCCAGCCCTGGCCGTGCGGGTCCTTGTTGAGGAGGTCGGCCGCCTGGCCGAGGGCCTCGTTGACCGCCGTGACCACGCCGGGGACGGGGGTGTAGACGTCCGAGACCGACTTCACGGACTCGACGACGCCGATGGACTGGCGGACCGCCAGCTCCTTGCCGACGGCAGGCAGCTCGACGTAGATTATGTCCCCGAGCTGGTGCTGGGCGAAGTCGGTGATGCCGATGACGCCTTCGTCCCCCTCGACCTTGATCCACTCGTGTTCCTTGGTGTAGCGGAAATCGTTCGGATACATGGAATCCTCCTTGGTGACCGGATCGTTATTTCTTGGCCCTTTTGTAGAAGGGCGTGGGGATGACGCGAGCCTTGGTCCGCTTGCCGCGGATCTCGATCTCGAACTCGGTGCCGACGGCCGTGCCGTCGATGGGCAGGTAGACGAGGCCGAGGGCCTTCTTCAGGTACGGCGCGAACGTCCCGGAGGCGACGTCGCCGACGCGCTGGCCATGGTAATAGACCGGATAATGCGGCCGGGCGATGCCGGGCTCGGCCATCTCGAAGCCGGCAAGCTTGCGGGTCAGGCCCTCGGCCAGCTGCTTCTCGATGACCGGCCTGCCCAGGAAATCGCCCTTCTGCAGCTTGACGATCCACTTGAGGTCGGCCTCGAGGACGGTCGTCTTGTCCGAGATGTCGTTGCCGTAGAGCATCAGCTTGGCCTCGAGCCGGAGCGTGTCGCGGGCGCCCAGGCCGATGGGCAGCAGGCCCTGGGGCTTCCCGGCCTCGATAAGACCGGTCCAGATGACCTGCGGCTCGGGATCGGTCGTGTAGATCTCGAAGCCGTCCTCCCCGGTGTAGCCGGTCCGGGAGACGAGGCAGGGCTTGCCGGCGACCTTGCCCCTGGCCCAGTGGAAGGACTTCATCGAAGCCAGGTCGATGTCGGTCAGCGGCCGGAGGATGGCCTCGGCCAGCGGGCCCTGGATGGCCACCTGGGAGGTGGCGTCGCTCTGGTGCTCGACCTTGACGTCGAAGCCCTGGGTGTGGCCGGCGATCCAGGCGAAGTCCTTGTCGTCGTTGGCCGCGTTGACGACCAGGAAGTATTCCTCGGGACCCATGCAGTAGACCAGCATGTCGTCGACGAAGGTCGATTCGGGCGTCATCAGTGCCGTGTACTGGACCTGGCCGGGGACGAGCTTGCCGGCATCGTTGGGGGTCAGCCATTGGACAAAGGCCAGGGCATCCTTGCCCGTGACCAGGACCTCGCCCATGTGGCTGACGTCGAACAGGCCGGCCTTGGTCCGCACGGCCAGATGCTCGGGGATGATGCCCGAGTACTCGACCGGCATCTCCCAGCCGCAGAACTCGATCATCTTGCCGCCCAGACGTTTGTGCAGTTCGTTGAAGCGGGTCTTCTTCATGGTTTGAATCCTTTCTCGGAAGAAGACCAAAATTACCACAACTCGCGGACGCGTTCAAGGGACCGATCACGGCTCGGTCGCCGGCTCGCGGCCCGGCGGATGTCCGCCGGTCACATCTTCCCCAATATGTTCCGCGGCATCCTGGTCCCGGGCCGCCGGCCGCGCTTCCGCTGGCCCCGCGTCGAAGAATCCGCTCCCCGCCAGTCGGCGTTCTTTGCTATAATGGGGAGCCAAATGATCACCTTCAAAGACCGTCTCAAAGCCGCCGTCCTCGAACGCCTGAAGCCCGCTTTCCCGGTCGCCCTCGAGGACCTCGACCTGGCCCCGACGCCCGACCCGAAGATGGGCGACCTGGCCCTGACCTTCCCCTTCCAGCTGGCCAAGAAGCTCAAAAAGGCTCCCCGGGCCATCGCCCAGGAGGCCGCTCCCCTGCTCGCCGGGATCCCCGGCGTCGCCGGAACCGTCGTGGCCGGCGCCGGGTTCCTCAACCTCAGGCTCGACAGATCCGCCGTTCTGGCCGAGACGCTCCGCCTGGCCGGCCGCACCGACCTGGCCGCCGAAGAGGGCAAGATCGTCATCGAGCACACCAACATCAACCCGAACAAGGCCGCCCACATCGGCCATCTGCGCAACGCCTGCCTCGGCGATACGCTGGCCCGATGCCTCCGCTACAAGGGCGAGCCGGTCGAGGTCCAGAATTACATCGACGACACCGGCGTCCAGGTCGTCGACGTCGTCTTCGGCTTCATGGAGCTGGAGAAGAGATCGCTCGAGGATCTGGAGCGGCTGCCCGGCAGGTTCGACTACTACTGCTGGGACCTCTACGCCCGGGTCTCGGCCTACCTGGCCGGGCATCCCGAGGCCCAGGCCCGCAAGTCCGAGATCACGAAGAGGATCGAGCACGGCCAGGATCCCGAATACGGCCTGTCCCGCTACGTCTCGCGGCGCATCGTCCGGGCTCACCTAGCAACCATGGCCCGCCTGGGCATCGGCTACGACGTCCTGCCCTGCGAGAGCACCATCCTGCACCTGAAGTTCTGGGACAGGGCCTTCGAGCTGCTAAAGGAGAGGCGGGCCATCTATCTGGCCGCGGAGGGCGATAACAAGGGCTGCTGGGTCATGCGCCTGGAGGAGGACGAGGAGCGGGAGAAGGTCATCGTCCGCTCGGACGGCACCGTGACCTACGTCGGCAAGGATATCGCCTACCAGCTCTGGAAGTTCGGCCTGCTCGGCCGCGACTTCTTCTATGAGCCTTTCTCCGTCGAGAACGGCCGGACGCTCTGGATCTCGACCGCGGCGCCTTCCAACGGCGGCGCCCCGGCCTTCGGCCGGGCGACCAAGGTCTACAACGTCATCGATACCCGCCAGGCTTATCTCCAGAAGGTGGTCGTCCAGGGCCTGCGGGCCCTCAAGTACGAGGCCCAGGCGGCCCAGTCCGTCCATTTCTCCTACGAGATGGTGGCCCTTTCCCCCAAGAGCCTGGACGAGCTCGGCTACGCCGCCACGGACGAGGAGAAGGAGCGCTCCTTCCTCGAGGTCTCCGGCCGCAAGGGGCTGGGGGTCAAGGCCGACGACCTTCTCGACCGGCTCGAGGCCAAGGCCCTGGCCGAGATCGAGAAGCGGGACCCGGACCGGCCCGACGCCGACCGGCGCCGGACGGCCCGCGACATCGCCACCGGGGCCCTGCGCTATTTCATGCTCAAGTACGCCCGCAACTCCCTCATCGTCTTCGATTTCGAGGAGGCCTTGAGCTTCGAGGGCGAGACCGGGCCCTATCTCCAGTACACGGCCGTCCGCCTGGCCGGCATCTTCCGCAAGCTCAAGGAGCGCTTCGGCCTGGGCGAGGCCGACATCCGGCCCCCTGCCGGCGGCGCGCTCCTCATCCCGCCCGGCCTGGCCGAGGCCGAGGCGGCCGACTCCTGGGACCTCATCCTGACCGCCGCCTCCCTGGAAGAGGAGGTCCTGCGCTCCATCGCCGCCCTGGAGCTCTCCCACCTGGCCAAGTTCGCCTTCCTCCTCTGCCAGAAGCTCAACGGCTATTACCATAAATACCCGGTCCTGGCCGAGCAGGACGCCGGCCTCCGGTCTTTCCGCCTGCTCGTCCTGAAGACCGTCAAGGACCAGCTCATCACGGCCCTGGGGCTCATGGGCATCCAGCCGCCGGAGCGCATGTAACGCAACCCCTCCCGCCCGTCGGAGGTTTGAGAACCTTATAGCGGAGGTGAACATGATCGAAGTCCGGGAGCTCACCAAGCGGTACGGTGAGCACGTCGCCGTCAACAACCTCGCCTTCAAGGTCGAGGCCGGCCGCATCTGGGGCCTGCTCGGCCCGAACGGCGCCGGCAAGACGACGACGATGCGCATCCTGACCGGCTACCTGCCGGCCACGTCCGGCCGGGCCACGGTGGCCGGGTTCGATGTCTTCGACAGGCCCGACGACGTCAAGCGCTCGATCGGCTACCTGCCCGAGATCGTCCCCCTGTACCTGGACATGACCGTCCGGGGCTATCTGGCCTTCGTGGCCGAGATCAAGCAGGTGCCCAAGGCCCGGCGCAAGGCCGCCGTGGCCCGGGCCCTCGAAGCGGCCGGCCTGAAGGACCACGCCGGGCGGCTGATCAAGAACATCTCCCGCGGCTACAAGCAGCGGGTCGGCATCGCCCAGGCCATGATCCACGATCCGAAGGTCCTCGTCCTCGACGAGCCGACCATCGGCCTCGACCCGGCCCAGATCCGCGAGATCCGCGAGCTCATCCGCGGCCTGCGCGGCGAGCATACCATCCTCCTGTCGACCCACATCCTGCCCGAGGTCACCCAGGTCTGCGACGGTGTCGTCATCATCGACCGCGGCCGGCTGATGGCCTCGGGCTCGCTCGAGGAGCTGGCCGCTTCCTTCGAGAAGTCGGACGGCGTCCTGGTCCGGCTCCGCCGCGGCGGGGCCGAGGAAGCGGCCCTGTTCCGCGGCCTGCCCGGCGTCGATAGGGTCGCCCTCGAAGGCGACGAGATCCGGATCGAGTGGGGCCGCGGCCGCGACCTGCGCGACGACGTGGCCCGCCTGGCCCTCGACAAGGGGCTGGGGATCAAGGAGATGCGCTCGATGGCCGGCATCGAGGACCTCTACATGAAGGTCGTCGCGGGAGGGCTCGAACAATGAGCAACGTCATGTCCCTGGTCAAGAAGGAGCTGCGGGCCTACTTCTCCTCGCCCGTGGCCTACGTCATCATCTCCGGCTTCCTGCTGCTGGTCGGCTACTTCTACTACAGCCTGATCATGTGGTTCAACGGGGCGGCCATGCAGATGGCCCAGAACCCCTACTACGCCCAGCAGGTCAACATCAACGAGATGGTCTTCTCCCCCCTGTTCCACAACATGACCATCATCCTCATCCTGGTGGCCCCGCTCCTGACCATGCGCCTGCTGGCCGAGGAGAAGAAGACCGGCACAGACGAGCTGCTCTACACTTCGCCCCTGTCGATCGGCGAGATCGTCCTGGGCAAGTACCTGGCGGCCCTGATCATGTGGGCCGTCATGCTCGGGCTGACCGCCATCCTCTCCATCTTCGCTTTCGCCTGGGGCAATCCCGAGCCGGCCCCCTGGCTGACGGGCTACCTCGGCCTGTTCCTCCTCGGGGCCCTGTTCCTGGCCATCGGCCTGTTCTTCTCGTCGCTGACCGAGAACCAGATCGTGGCCGCCTTCCTGACGGTCGTCACCCTGCTCCTGCTCCTGGTCCTCAGCTGGGTCACGTCGTCGGGCGGCGGCAGCTGGCGGTCGGTCGTCTCCTACATCTCGTTCTCCGAGCACTTCGAGGACATGACCCGCGGCATCCTGGACACGAAGGACTTCGTCTACTACGCGTCGTTCTCGTTCTTCGGGCTCTTCCTGGCCCACTCGGTCCTCCAGTCGCGGCGGTGGAGGTGAGCCATGGACGCCCTGAAGAAGAACCTCAACACGGTCGCCGGAGTGCTCGTCGCCGCCGGCCTCGTCGGCTGGATCGTCTGGCCGCAGAAGAAGACGGCCGCCCTCATCGTCGCCGCCCTGGGCCTGGCCGCCCTGGCCCTATACGCCTACCTCAACCGGGCGGCGCTCGGCCCGAAGCTCTCCCGCAAGTCCCTTCTCTACTCCGGGAACATGGTCCTGGTGGTCGTCCTGGTCCTGGCCATCCTCGGGCTGGCCAATTATTTCCTGTCGAAGCACAATCACCGCTGGGACTTCACCCAGGCCAAGGTCCACAGCCTGTCCGACCAGACCATCACCGTGCTCAAGGCCCTCAAGACCGACGTGACGTTCAAGGGCTTCTTCCGCGAGGGCAACTACGGCCGGTCGGCCATGGAGAACCTGCTCAAGATCTACGCCTACCATTCGGGCCGGATCCGCTACGAGTTCATCGACCCGGACAAGAACCCCGGCCTGGTCAAGCGCTACGGCGTCACCCAGGACGGGACGACCATCATCGAGGCCGGGGACAAGGAAGGCCGCGTCACCACGACCTCCGAGGAGGACGTCACCAACGCCCTGATCAAGGCCACCCGGGAGCGGAAGAAGACCATCTGCTTCCTCGAGGGCCACGGCGAGGAGTCCGTCGAGGGCGCGGGCGACAACAGCTTCTCGACGGCCAAGGCCGAGCTGGAGAAGCTCGGCTACGAGGTCAAGAAGCAGAACCTGGCCCTGGCCGACCGCTTCCCCGGGGACTGCGCCCTGCTGGTCGTGCCCGGGCCGCAGAAGGACCTGCTGCCGAACGAGT
This sequence comes from Acidobacteriota bacterium, assembly GCA_022711665.1. GTDB lineage: Bacteria > Acidobacteriota > Aminicenantia > Aminicenantales > Saccharicenantaceae > RBG-16-66-30. The sequence continues at coordinate 295,908 of JAKLEN010000004.1, forward strand.
ACGAGACGATCAAAGCCTATGTCCAGAACGGCGGCCGGGTCCTGTTCCTGGTCGATCCCGAAACCCCGACGCTGCTGCCCCTGCTCCTGGCTGACTACGGCTTCAAGCTCGACAACGACATCGTCGTCGACACCGTCTCGCGGCTCCTCGGCGGCGACTACTTCATGCCCGTGGTCAGCGAGTACGAGACCCACGCCATCACCGACAAGTTCGGCTACGCCACGTTCTTCCCCTACGCCCGGTCGGTCGAGGTCGGCGAGACCAAGCCCGAGGGCGCGACGGTGACCGAGCTGGCCAGGACCAGCCCCAACTCCTGGTCCGAGCGCGAGCTCGACCAGAAGGAGGTCAAGTTCAACCCGGCCAAGGACCGCCAGGGCCCGATCGGGCTGGCCGCCGTGGCGGACTTCAAGGTCAAGCCGGCCGCGCCCGCCGCCGCCCAGGCCGAAGCGAAGCCCGGCCAGACCGCGCCGGAGGCGCAAGCCGGGACGGCCGAGAAGGACGCCCGGATCGCGGTCATCGGCGATTCCGATTTCATCAAGAACCGTTATTTCGGGCTGTCCGGCAACGGCAACTTCTTCCTCAACGTGGCCAACTGGCTGACCGAGGAAGCCGATCTCATCGCCATCCAGCCCAAGACCCAGACGCCGCGGACGATCACCCTGACGCCGTCCCAGGGGCGCCTGATCTTCCTGGTCAGCATCGTCATCCTGCCGCTCCTGGCCCTGCTCCTGGGCGTCTCCGTCTGGGTCAGGAGGAGGTCGCTGTGAAGTTCAAGACGACGCTCGTCCTGCTGGCCGTCGGCCTCGGCCTGCTGGCCATCGTCCTCTATTTCGATTCGCGCGGCGCCAAGGCCAAGTCGGCCGAGGAGAAGACGAACATGCTGATCGACGTCGCGGCCGCCGACGTCCGCAAGGCCGCCCTCGTCCGCGGCGGCGAGACCCTGGCCTTCGAGCGCGACGAGGCCGGGGCCTGGCGGCTGACGGCGCCATTCCAGGCGGCCGCCGACGAGGCCGAGGTCAACGGCCTGGTCGGCGCCCTGTCCTCGCTCCGCATCGAGCGGGTGGTCGAGAAGGAGGCCAAGGACCCGGCCGCCTACGAGATCCCGAAGACCGAGGTCTCGCTCTGGCTCAAGGGCCGGGAAGAGCCGGTCAGGCTGCTGGTCGGCATGGAGAACCCGCTCGACCAGGCGCTCTTCGCCCAGCGGGCCGGCGATCCGCGGCTGGTCCTGCTACCGTCGACGCTCAAGACGACACTCGACAAGAAGGTCTTCGATTTCCGCCAGAAGGACGTCTTCAGGTTCACGGCGTCCGACGTCAAGGAGATCCGGGTCAAGACCAGGACCGTCGCCTGGCAGGCCGGCCGCGAAGATGCCGGCTGGTTCTTCAAGGACCCCGCGGCCGCCCTGGCCGCCAAGGGCAAGATGGACTCGCTGCTGGATTCCCTGTCGGGGCTTCGGGCCAAGGCCTTCGTGGCCGAGGACAAGACCGCGGCCAGCCTCAAGGAGTTCGGCCTGGACAAGCCCGGGTACGAGGTCGCCCTGTCCCTGCCCGCCGCCGGCCGGGAGATCGTCTTCTCCCTGCACAAGGAGGGCGAGAGCTCGTACGCCACGACCTCGCAATCGACCAAGGTCATCACGTTCGAGGGCACGCTCCTGGCGGACCTCGACCGCAAGGTCGACGAGCTGCGCGAGAGGAAGGTCGCCGATTTCTACTCCTGGGACGCGGACCGCGTCGTCCTGAAGCGCGGCGGCGTCGAGATCGCGGCGGCCAGGGAGAAGGCCGCGGACGCGGAGAAGTGGGTCCTCGACGGGCCGGCCAAGGAAGAGGCCGACAGGACCCGGATCGAGGATTTCCTGCGCCGGATCGAGGGGCTCGAGGCCGCTTCCTTCATCGACGCGCCGGGCCCGCTGGCCCCCTACGGGCTCGAGCCGGGCGCCGAGATCAGGATCAGGACCAAGGACTACCAGGGCCTGGAAAAGGAGACCGTCCTCCTCGTCGGAAACGAGGACGCGGCCAAAAAGGAGGTCGTGGTCAAGAGCCCCGGCCTCGGATATCTTTTCCGGGTGGACGCCGCGTTCCTCCAGAACTGGCCCAAGAGCGCCCGGGACTGGAAAGCCGCTCCGGCCAAGCCCGAGGAGGGCCCGGGCGATAAAAAGTAGCCCGGCTTTCCCTAGAAGAGCCCGGCCTCTTTGTGCTTGGCGGCGATGGCCGCGGCCAGGGCGTCGAGGGCTTCGAGATCGGCCGGCTTCGGCAGCCCTTTGGCGACGACCGGCGGCAGGATCTCCACCTTGAGATTGGGCATGGCCGCCTTGATCATCTCGGGCATGCGCCCGGCCCAGCCGTAGCTCCCGACGATCGAGGCGAACCGGGCCTTGGGCCGCAGGGCGTTGGCCAGGACGACGGCGTTGAAGACGACCGGGTGCGGCCCGACGTGGACGGTCGGGGCCCCGACGACGATCGTGGCCGCGTCGACCAGGGCCATGGCCAGCTGTCCGATATCGGCCGCGGCCATGTTGAAGGGGTGGACTGTCAGGCCTCGCTCGACGAGGGCGGTGATCAGGCGCTCGACCATCAGGGCCGTCGAGCCGTGCATGGTCGCCCAGGGGAGGACGACCGTGTTATGCGGCTTGTCGTCGCTCCAATCACGATAAGCGCCGATGATGGAGGCCGGATCGCGGTGGATGGGGCCGTGGCTCGGAGCGATCAGTCGGATGTCGAGGTCCTTGATCTTATCCAGGTCCTTCTGGACGATCTTGCGGAACGGCATCATGATCTCGGCGTAGTAGCGCTTGGCCTCGGCCAGGATGCGATCCGCGCCGTCGACGAAAAGGTCGGTCTGGGCGATGTGCGAGCCGAAGAAGTCGCAGCTGAATAGGATCCCGTCCTCCTCGAGGTAGGTCGACATCGTTTCCGGCCAGTGGACCCAGGGGGTGTAGACGAAGCGCAGGGTCTTGCCGCCGAGATCGAGCCGCTCGCCGTCGGCCACCGCGCGGATCCGGGCCGGATCGAGCCCCAGGTGGTCGGCCAACATGAGCCTGGCCGGCTCGGACGACAGGACCTGGATCCCCGGATACCGCCGGACGAGCCAGGGGATGCCGCCGGAATGGTCCTGCTCGGTGTGGTTGGAGACAAGGTAATCGATCCGGGGAACCTCCTCGAGATAGGCTTCGAGGACCGGGAGCTTGGCCGGCTCGACGGCGTCGATCAGGGCGACCTTGTCCCGGCCCCGGACGAGGTAGGAATTGTAGCTCGTGCCGTCGGGCAGGGGGATGAGGGCGTCGAAGAGGCGGCGGTCGAAATCCGGCGCGCCGACATAATGGACGCCGGGGACGATCTCTCGGGGCTTCATGGTGATCACCTCGGTTGGATTAATTCCTAGTTATTTTATAGTATTCCCGCCAAAAATAAAGGTTCTACTTCCGATTCTCGGAGGCCTCTTCTCTCCGGCTTGGCTCGGGACCGGCTCCCGGGAGCCCAGGCCTCGGACCGGAGTCGGCGCTAGACGCCGGGGAACCTGCGCTTGGCGAAATAGACGATCTCGGGGTGCTTCTTGTAGCCCAAAGCCTGGAAGACGGCCATCGACGCATCGTTGCCCTCCTCGATCAGGCAGGCCAGGATGCCCAGCCCCTGCGACCCGAGCCAGTCCTCGGCCGCCCGGACCAGACGGGCGCCGATCCCCCGCCGGCGCAGGGACGCCTCGACGGACAGCCGGTTGATCCAGCCCTTGCGGCCGTCGTGCGTCGCCAGGATGGTGCCGGCCAGCCGTCCGGTCGCGGCCTCCTCGGCCACGAGGAAACGCACGTTGGCCAGGCCGGTCTGGGCGGCGATCCCTTCCCGGCTGTCGCGGCCCAGGGGTTTCAGCGGCAGGCCGCACCGGGCCCAGAGCTCCATGACCCGGTCGTAGTCTTCGATCCGGAAGCCGCGGATGACGAGGTCTTCAGCCATGGCTCGCTCCTCCCCCCTTCCCTCTTTCCCTTTTCCCGGCCCCGGCCTCCGTTGCGGTCAGCGCACGAACAGGATAAAGATGCCGATGGCCACTATCGAAGCCGCCAGGCCCGTCGCCGCCGCCGCCGGCCAGGATTTCTTGTGGACGCTCCGGGCCGTCCGGACGAATCTCCAGACCGCCGCCAGCCCGGCCGCCGCGTAGACGGCCAGGTAAAGGGTCTGCCAGGAGCCGGGCCGGGAAAGGATCTCCACCCATTCGGCCTGCCCCATGCCCAGGGCGGCGAAACCCGCCTCGACGGCCGACGGGAGCCAGGCCAGCAGGAGAGCTCCGCCCCAGGCCTTGGCGGCCCGGGCCAGGACGTCGCTACGGTGGCAGCCCTTCGTCCCCAGGGCCAGCAGGACGCCCGAGGCCAGGACCCAGCCGGCCAGGACAAGCGGCAGGATGAAGATCATCTGCCAGACGTAGTAGTTGTCGGTATCTATCCCGGCCACGACCGGCGCCGTCGGCACGTTCCCGGCCAGGGCCAGGACGGCCGACGACAGGGCGTAGGCCAGCGCGACCAGGCCGAGGGAGATGACGGCGCTCCGCATCGGGTGCCGCTTCCTGAACGCCTTCGCCCGGGACTTCATCTTCGTCCGGAATCCGCCCGCCATACCCTCCCTCCTCACGTCACCAGCAGGTGCTTGCTGGCGAACTGGGGGTCGGCCGTCAGGTTGATGCCGAACCGGCGCAGGCCGGCGTCGTCCCCCGGCGTCGGGATATGGGTGGTGTGGACCTCGGCCCCCTGGAGCTCCTTCATCTTGTGCAGGGCCAGGTGGGCCATGGGATTGGTGGCCGCGTTGATGGCCAGGCAGGTCAGGACCTCGGACAGGTCGAGGCTGACGCTCTTGGCCCCGAAGACGCTCGTCTTGAGGGCGCCCACGGATTCGATGATGTTCGGCGACAGTAGGGGGATGCTGTCCGGGATGCCAGCCAGGGTCTTGACGGCGTTGAGGACCAGGGCCGAGGCGGCGTGCATGAGCGGCGAGTTCTTGCCGGTGACGATCGTGCCGTCGCCGAGCTCCATGGCCGCCCCGACGAAAACCCCCTTGTTGCCCTTGCCCGCGGCCCGGGCCTCCTCGGCCGCCCGCCGGGCGGCGACGACGACCGGCCGGTCCTCGGGCTTGACACCCAGCTCCTTCATCAGCAGCTCGGCCCGCTGGACTGTCTCCTTCTCGACGAAGCCGAGCGTGTACTCGCAGGAGTAGCGGAAGTAGCGCCGGATGAGCTCCTGCTTGGCCGCCTCACGGACGACGGCGTCGTCGGTGATGCCGAAACCGGCCGCGTTGCAGCCCATGTCCGTCGGCGACTTGTAGAACGACGGCGCGCCGGTGATCTTCTCGATGATCCGCTTGAGGACCGGGAAGACCTCGACGTCGCGGTTGTAGTTGACGACGACCTGGCCGTAGGCCTCGAGATGGAAGGGGTCGACCAGGTTGAAATCGCAGATGTCAGCCGTGGCCGCCTCGTAGGCCACGTTGACCGGGTGCTTGAGCGGCAGGTTCCAGATGGGGAACGTCTCGAACTTGGCGTAGCCCGAGACAAGGCCCCGGCGGTACTCGTGGTAGATCTGGGACAGGCAAGTGGCCAGCTTGCCGCTGCCGGGCCCCGGCCCGGTGACGATGACCAGGGGATGCTCGGTCTCGACGTAGTCGTTGGCTCCGTACCCCTCGTCGCTGACGATGACGTCGACGTCCGTCGGGTAGCCCTTGGTGAAGCGGTGGGTGTAGACCCGGATGCCCTGGCGTTCGAGCTTGTTCCTGAAGACCCGGGCCGAGGGCTGATCCTCGAAGCGGGTGATGACCACGGCCCGGATCTGGATGCCCCACTCGCGCAGGTCGTCGATGAGCTTCATGGCGTCGACGTCGTAGGTATGGCCGAAGTCGGCCCGCATTTTCTTGCGCTCGATGTCCCCGGCATAGATGCACAGCAGGAAATCGGCCTGGCTGCGCAGCTCCCGGAGGAGCTTCATCTTGACGTTGGGATCATAGCCGGGGAGAACGCGGGCGGCGTGGTAGTCGAAGAAGAGCTTGCCGCCGAACTCGAGGTAGAGCTTGTTGGGGAAGCGCTCCATGCGCCCCAGGATGGCCTTTTTCTGCTCCTGGAGGTAATAGCCGTTATCGAAGCCGACGGCGTGATTCATCGGGTCCCCTTTATGAGCGAGAAATCGCCGAACAGGCCGTAACCGACCGATGAATACTCCGACCCCGGCGGCAGGCCGCCCCTGGCGCCCTGCTGGAAGGACCCGGGCCAGGCCCGGCCGAGCGGCGGATCGTTGTGGAAGGGGCCCAGGGTGTTGCGGAGCGTGCCGTAGACGACCACGGCCACCTCGTTGCGGCCGGCGGCCAGGGCGCCGGTCAGGTCGACCTCGAAGGGCGGGAAGGCGGCCGTGCCGGCCTTGCGGCCGCCGACATAGACCTCGGCCGTGGCGCCCCGCCAGTCCCCCAGGCGCAGGCGGTATGGGGCTCCGGCGCCGTCCGGGGAGATGTCGAAGGTCCTGGCGTAGCGGACGGCGGCCCCGTAAAACGGCCAGCCCTGGGCGTTCCAGGCCCCGGCCCCGAGCGGGGCGGGCGGCCTGATCTCGAAGCCCCGGGCCGCCGCGGCCAGCCGGAAGTCGCCGAGGAGATAGACCGGCTCGAGCTCGCTGTGGATGGTGAACGGACGCGACTTGATGGTGATCTTGTTCTTCCCCGCGACGACGTGGGCGCCGACGGGATATACGGCGAAGGCCCGATCGAGCCACCATTTGCCGGGAGCGGCCTGGACTTCCTTGTCGTTGACGAAGACGCGGAAAAGGCCCGGCCGCTGCTCTTCGACGACGGCCTCGAGGTCGGCGAAGTCCCTGGCGTCGTCCTTGACGACCCTGAACCAAAACACCGCCTCGAAGCCCGAGGCGGCCGGGAACTTGTCGCGGTCGACGATGTTCGTCTTGTACTGGACGGCGCTGTCCCAGGGGTTGCGGTCGAGGCCGTGGGCCTGGAAGACCTTCCGCTGGGCGTCATAGAAGTAGAGGTCCTTCTCGGTCCGGCCGGCCACGGCCAGGTCGCAGTAATCGAGGGTCAGGACGTTCGGCGCCAGGGCCTGGACGGCCAGCGGTCCGCCGGCCGGGAGCTCTTCCCAGGAGGCCGCCGGAGCGGCCGGCGGCTTGGCCCGCTCGTTCTTGACGCAGAGGAGCAGGCTGCCCGCCGGGGGCAGGGAGAACGGAGCCTCAAGCCGGCCGCCGCGCCGTTCGAACGGATAGGGCTCGGCCTTCCCGGTGAAGGGGTCCCAGCGTTCGACCGAGCCGCCGGCCAGGGTCATGGTCCCGGCGACCGTCGCCTCGGGCTCGCTGTTGGCCAGGAAGACGATCTGGCCGCCGTCGAACTCCCGCCGCTGGTGGAAGAGCCTGGCCCCGGCCGCGGGTCCCGAGAACGTGACGGCTGGCGGGCTCATCTCCCGCAGCAGGTCGAAGCCGCCGCCCGGCCCGATGTCCCGCCAGCGGTCGCCGAAAGAGGCCTGCAGCTCGCGAAGGTCCCCGGTCAGCAGGCCGTCGACGTATTCGGGCGGCGTGACCCAGGACAGTATCCGGCCGTCGCGGATGAGGAAGTCGCGGAGCAGGGCCGCGGTCGTATTCTCGAGGTTGCGCAGGCCCGGGGGCAGGATGACCAGGTTGTAGGACCGGGCGCCGACCTCGAGGCGCTCGTGCGCCGTCGAGCCGAATTCCTCGAGGGTCTTCTCGCTGACCAGGTCGTATTCGACGTGCTCGGACTCGAGAAGATGGATGAACGCCTGGAAATCGGCGCCTAGGGCCTTGAACTCGGCCGATTCGGCGGCCGGCGAATAATACATCCAGGCCGTCGTCGTCGGCTCGATGACGGCGATCCGGTTGACCTGCTGCCCCAGGCTCATGGCCACCGACAGGCGGCCGAAGTAATCGGCCAGGGTGTTGTATTGCTCCCACCAGGGCTCGTGGTCGGAGAACGAGAGCGGGTGGTCACGCTTGCGGGCGCCGACGATGGTGGCGTAGGACAGGTGCTGGTTGAGGAAGTTGACGCCCAGGGCGTATTCCCAGTCGCCGATCCGCTTCTGGTCGGCGAAGGTTAGGTCCCAGCCGCCGGCGCCGTAGGTCTCGGACATGGTCCGCTCGCGGCCGCGCTGGTTGGCCGAGCTGCGGATCTCGCGGACGGCCCGGGCGTTGCCGAACTGGGCGTCGACGGCGGTCGAGAATTCGTTCATCAGGATGTCGATGCCGGGCATGTGGGCGTAGGCGGCCAGGGCCAGGTTGTCCGGCGAGACGCGGGGCCGCGGCCACTCGTGCTCCCAGTAATGGCCGGTGAAAACGAGCTTGTTGTCCGTGGCGTAGGCGTAATAGGTGCGGGCCCAGTTCTCCAGAAACAGGTCCAGCAGCGTGGCGTAGAAATCATGCCGGACGCGCTTCCAGTTGCCCGATTCCTCGAACAGCGAGACCAGGTTCGGCCGCAGGTCGTAGCCCCGGCGGGCCAGGAAGGTCTGGAACAGGGCGGGCGTGTAGTTGACGGCCTCGCGGCCGCCGGCCGGGCCGATCTCGGCCTCGTCCTGGAAGACGCCTGGCACGGTCCGCCCGAACTCGCCGCCGATAGCCTTCTTGTAGCCGTTGAGGGTCAGGTCGAGGAACTTCTCGGTGACGTCCTTGCGCATGAGGTCGACGAAGGTGTAGCCGCCGTGCCACGGGGACGGGTCGGCCCGGACGACGTCGAAGACGTAATACCTGGCGGCGTCGCCCGGCGGAGGGGTCTTGCCGCTGACGTCCTCGAGGCCGGTCAGCGTCCGGCGCAGGACGACCAGGGGGGCCGGCCCGGAAGCCGGCGGCGGACCGTCGAAGGTCCTCATCCTCAGTCCGGAGCGGGCGGCGTCGGGGATGGCCGCCGGGACGTGGCCGCCGGCGAAGCCCGAGGGATAGGAGTTCTCGTCGTAGAGCCAGATCTTCAGGCCCAGGCGCTTGCCCTCCTCGACGGCGTAGCCGCAGAGGGCGAACCACTCGTCGGAGAGATAGGTCGTGATCAGGCCGGGGCGCGGGTGGATGAAGGCGCCGCCGATGCCGCGGGCCTTGAAGTCCTCGAGCTGGCGCTTGATCTCGTCCCGGGTGACGACGCCGTTCCAGACCCAGAGCGGGGCGCTGCGGTAGTCGGCCGGCGGGTCGGCGAAGGTCGCTCTGAAGGCCTCGTAGGTCGGCCCCTGCGGCTTCGGCGCGCAGGCCGCGAAGACGGCGGCCAGGGTCAGGGCCAGGACGGCGGCGGCCGGCGAACGGCGGATCATGGTCATGAGGCTTGCCTTTCTGTCTCCGTCGGGAATCGGGGGGCGGGAGCGGAGAGCGTCGGAGAACGAGAGCATTCGCCCTCAAATCTAGGGGAACGGAGACCCAAAGTCAAGCCGCGCCGGCCGGGCCGGAAAGGCCCTTCCGGGAAGGGAGGAAAGATGAATGGCGGAGAGGGCGGGATTCGAACCCGCGGCCCCGGTTTGAGCCAGGGCAAACGCTTAGCAGGCGTTCCTGATCGACCACTCCAGCACCTCTCCGCGGTCGGGGAACCGGGTTATTCTAGCACGAGACCGGGGAGAACGCCAAACGATCCGCCTGTTTGCGGACGGGACGGTCCCCCGGATCTCAAGGGCCGGCGGTCCCGCCGTCAGCAGGGGCCCCAGATGTGCCGGGGATGCCGCTTCTCGTATTCGGCGGCGGTTTTCCTGGTGATCTTGTGCCAGGGCTCCCCCGTCTTGGCCCCGACGATGCCGGCCAGGGCGCAGCGGCAGAGGGTCTTGTCGACCTTGGTCCGCAGCTCATGGAAGACGTCGTAGGGATCGCGCTTGAGGAAGTCCTCGGCGGTCCTGAGGCCTATCCTCTCGAGCCTGGCCGCCGTCGTCTTGCCGATGTTCGGCAGGTCGGTGAGCCTCCGGACGGACCCGGCCGGCGCTCTCACGGCTGGGCCTGCCCTTCGACCTCCCCGACGACGGCGACGTAGTTCTTGCCGTACTTCCTGGCGCATTTCGGACAGGTCGTGTACCACATATACCATTTCTTGACGGCCAGCCCCTTCCCCGCCGCGAAGGCCTCGAAATCCTTGCACCAGGCCCCGGTCTGCTTGAAGTCTCCTTCATAGATCTTGATCAGGAACCGTCCGGAAAGGGCCGCGTTGGCCGCCCCCGGAACGTCGCCGGTCACGGCGAGATATACATCCATGTTCCATTTCGAGGTATGCTCGGACAGGCACATCGCCTCCGGCGACATGGCCCCGGCCGCGGCGACCTTGGGGACCAGGCGCCTCATCACGGCGCCGAAGTTGAGGGGCATGAAAAAGAACGTCCGGACGCGGTCCTTGACGAACTTCTTCCGGTCCCAGGCGAAGATCTTCCCGTCCCAGGGCGCGGGATCGAACTTGGGGCAGCACTCCTGGTCCTTGTCGTCTACGCTCATGACGGCGCCTCCTCTTGGCTAGTATCTTACGTCTCCCGCCGTTCCGGCGGGCTCCAGGAAACGGGCGCGGGCCCCGGCGATCTTCGGACCGCCGGCGCGGCGAGGCCGCGCGGCCAGGCGACATTGGCGGAGGGAGAGGGATTCGAACCCCCGTTCCGGAGGACCGGAAAGCGGTTTTCAAGACCGCCGCCTTCAACCACTCGGCCATCCCTCCGTCGGATCTATTTCTTGGCGGACTCGATGCGCTCGAGGCCGTTCATATAGGGCCGCAGCGCTTCCGGCACGACGACCGAGCCGTCGGCCTGCTGGTAGTTCTCGAGGATGGCGCTGACCGTCCGGCCGACGGCCAGGCCCGAGCCGTTGAGGGTGTGGACGAACTCCGGCTTGCCCTTGGCCTCGCGCTTGAAGCGGATGTTCGACCGCCGGGCCTGGAAGTCCAGGCAGTTCGAGCAGGACGAGATCTCCATGAAACCGTCCCGGCTGGGCATCCAGACCTCGAGGTCGTAGGTCTTGGCGCTGGCGAAGCCCATGTCCCCGGTGCACAGCAGGACGACCCGGTGGTGGAGGCCCAGCCGCTTCAAGACCTCCTCGGCCGAGGCGGTCATGTGCTCGTGCTCGTCGAAGGACGTCTCCGGCCGGCTGAAAATCATCATCTCGACCTTGTTGAACTGGTGCTGGCGGATGAGGCCGCGGACGTCCTTGCCGTAGGACCCGGCCTCGCTCCGGAAGCATGGCGTCCAGGCGACGAACCGGACCGGCAGCGCGGCGCCGTCGAGGATCTCGCCCCGGTAGATGTTCGTCAGCGGCACCTCGGCCGTCGGGATGAGATACCAGTCGAAGCCCTCGAGCTTGAACAGGTCCTCCTTGAACTTCGGCAGGTTGCCCGTCCCGGTCAGGCTGTCGGCGTTGGCGATGAACGGCGGCAGGACCTCGGTGAAGCCCCGCTCGCGGGTGTGGAGGTCGATCATGAAGCCGATCAGGGCCCGTTCGAGGCGGGCCGCGGCCCCGAAATAGACGGCGAACCGCGAGCCGGTGATCTTGGCCGCCCGCTCGAAGTCGAGGAGGCCGAGCTTTTCGCCGACGTCCCAGTGGGCCTGGGGCTTGAAGGCGAACTCCGGCCGGCTCCCCCACCGCCGCACCTCGCGGTTGTCCTCGGCGCTCTTGCCCTCCGGCACGGACCCGTGGGGGATATTGGGGATGTTGAGGAGGGTCGTCCGGATCTCCTCGTCGAGGCCCTTCAGCCGCTCCTCGAGGGCGCCGATCTCCTCGCCGACCCGGCGCATATCGGCGATGATGGCCGAAGCGTCCTTCCCTTCCCGCTTCAGCCGCGAGACATCCTCCGAGGCCTTGTTCTTGACGGCCCGCAGGTCCTCGGTCTTCTTGAGGACGTCCTTCCTCTCGCGGGAGACGCGAACGAACTCCTCGAGACTGATCCGCGGTCCCCGCCGGGCCAGGCTAATCTGAACGGATTCAAGGTTTTCCAGGACGAACTTGGGGTCGAGCATGGGCCGATTATAGCACGTTAAAAATCGAACGTATATCCGGCCTTGACCATCAGGGTCCGTCCGGCGGAGAGCGGCTTGACCGGCAGGCCGGCATAACGGTCCGTGTTCAACCTCTCGTTGTAGACAAGATAGAGATCCACGCCTTCCCGCGGGTTGTAGCGAAGCCTCAGGTTTCCGGAGACCTCGCCGCCTTCGCTCGAATACTGAAGGAAGACGGACCCGGACAGCTTGACGCTCAGCATCGCCAGGATCCGGAGACGGGCGACGTGGGCCAGGAATTCGGCTTGCCGGGCCGGAAACCGGACCCGGTCGAACTCGTACTCCGCGGTGAGCCCCAAACCGGCCGAGACGTTCCACCGGGGACCCAGGACGGCCGAAAAACGGCGCCCGTCATAGAACGCGCCCATGGTAAGCGTGGCCGAAAACCTCACGGACCGGCCCCCGGGCGTCTCGCCGGTCACGCTGACGGCGCCGAAATTGTAACGGCCGGCTGGGACCTCGACGCCTTCGGACAGCGCGAACGGCTGCCGCACGTCCTCCCGGGAGACCTGGGGCTCGACCAGGCCGACAAAGCCGGACCGTGTCTCGAAACGCCAGGACGCCCCGACCCAGCCCGATTCGAGCGATCCGTACGAATTCCGTGTCCAGACCAGGCCGGTCAAATTGAAGTTGTGCCTGAACCAGCGGGACCGGCCGGCCGGGAGCAGCCCGTAATAGATGCTGGCCACGTACCGGGAAAAGTCGCGGCGGAGCTCGAAGCCGAGCGCCGGATCGTAATCCGCGCCGGCCCGGGAATAGGTCACCCCGTAGCCCAGGCCCTTGTTCGTCCGCCGGACCCAGCCGGCGAAAATTCGCGACGGCTTGAGGGAGAACGGCTCGTTGGCCAGGCCGTTGCGGAACGTCTGAGCCCATTTCAGGCTGACGTAGTCGTCTCCGAAGACCCGGACCTGGGCGTCCAGGCCATAGGCCAGGTCGAAGCGGCCGCCGGTCCCGAGCCGCGAGGTCAGCATGGCCCCCGCATAAGAATAGGCGTTGAAGATCTGACGCCGGACGCGGAGGACGCCCGCATTCTCGCTGGCCGAGCCAGCCGGCCCTTCGGCCTGGACATCGAGTAAGCCGATATCCCAACGGCCCAGCCTTCCGACGAGCCTGGCGCCGGCGTAAACCGGGACCAGGCGGCCTCCGTCGAGACCGATGCGGCGGCTGTAGAAAAGCCGGTTGGAGTCGACGCCTTCGAAGGCGAAATCGAAAATGCTCGCTCGCTCCTGAAAAAAGGGCCTCTTCTCTGGGAAAAAAAGAGAGAACCTGGTCAGGTTCACCTGGCGGTCGTCGGCTTCAACCTGGGCGAAATCGGGATTCACGGTCAGGTCCAGGGTCAGGTTGTTCGTCAGCCCGTACTTGATATCGACGCCGGCGTCGATCCGGCGGTTCCGGACGGTCCGGAAACCCGTCCCCGTTCCGTCCGGACCGGTTTCCTGCTGCGTCCCCGACAGCACGTGGGGCGCGACGTAAAACGGCATCCGGCTCTTGACGCCCTCGAGCGAGATCTCCTGCGCCCGGGACGGCTTGAACAGGCTCCAGAAGCCCCAGTTCGGCGGGATCGCCGGGAAGATGTCCCATTCGTTCTTGCGGGCGATGCTCCGCCAGGTGATCAAGCCCATGACGACGCGCCCGTCCCGGACCTGGAAGCGGAGGCTCGAGAGCGGGATGCGCAGCTCCGCGAACCAGCCCCGGGCGTCGCGGGCAGTCGCCACCTCCCAGAAAGAGTTCCATTCTTCGTTGACGGGGCGCTCCCCCGCGGCGTCATCGAAGACCGCCGCGTCCCAGCGCAGTCCGGCCGGCGTCGTGAAGAAGGCCACTGCGTTCTCCTTGTCGTTGAAGGTGTCGATGATCACGCCGAACCAGTCGCTGCTCGCGTCCCCGGAATCCCGCTGGCGCGAATTGGCCTGGATCCTGTCCGGCTCTCTGTCGAAGAGACGGCCTGCGACATAAAGGTACCCGTCGTCATGGGCGATCAGGACCTCGGCCCTTTCGCTCGGCTCCCGGCCGAACGTCGGGCTGTGGGTGACAAGGCCGAGCGCCGGAACGGTTTTCCAGGCAGGCTCGTCGCTGAATCCGTCGAGGCTGATGGGGACGGGGATCCGCGGGATCGTCAGGGGGCCGGGCTCGCCGGAGGCGGCGGCCGGCGGCCAGGCGTCAGGGAAGGGCAAGGCGGCCTTCGGCAGGACCAGCATAAGGACCAGGAGAGACAGGACGCGCGCGGCCGAATGAAAGGCCCGAGGCGAGCCGGAAGCGCGGCGTTCCCGGATAGGTCGGCCAGGGTGCATGAAAATCGTCTCCTCGCGTTGGATTCCCCACCAGGATAGGCGGCGGAGACAGGGCGTTCGACCTGCCTCATGGGGCCAAACGCGGCCGGCCGGGGCAAGGGGAAAGGCGCGAAGAGGTCTTGACTAAGAGGCGCGGACCCGTTTTCGGTACTCGGTCGGGGTCAGGCCGGTGTGCCGTTTGAAGGCCGTGTTGAAAACGGACTTGGAGTTGAAGCCCGTCTCATAAAGGACATCGAGGACGGTGCGCCCCTGCGATTCCATGGCCGCGAACAGCCGCTGGCTTTCGCGGATCCGGTAGGAATTGACGAAATCGAAAAAGTTCCGCTCGAAGCCGCTGTTGATGACCTGGGAAAGCTGGTGAGCGGGCAGCCCGACCTTCCTGGCCAATTCGGGCAGAGAAAGCAGGGGGTCGAGGTAGGGCTTCTGGGCCTCCATGACGGCAAGGAGCTTATCTCGATAAGCGTCCCTGACCGGCTCCGGGAGGAGCGTCTTTTCGTACTTCCGCCTGAGGGCGACGGCGATCTCGCCGGTGAAGATCTCGGGCTGACCCAGGCCGCGGATGAACAGCAGGCAGAGGAACAAGAGGAACGTGATCTCGGCGGCGATATAGAGAAGGAAAACGGCCGGCGTCGTCCCGACAACCAGCCACAGTCCGTACTCGGAAGCGGACAGCCCTCCCCAGATCATGAACCCATAAAGGACCGCCTTCAACCAGGGAAGGCTGACCTGTTCGACGGTTGAGAAGACCCCTTTGATCTCCTCGCGGTAATAGCGAAGGGAGACCAGCCCGGCCACCGTGTAGCCGAAGAGCTGGAGATAGACCAGGGCGGTTAAGATATGCCCTTCTGGAAACGGGAAGCGCCCCGTTGGCGTGAGAACGGCCCGGAGCGCCTCGGCGGAACGGAATTCGAACCGGATCAGGATATATGCGAAAGCCATGACCGCGGGCAGGGCGTGGATAAGCTGCCGGAACCTCAGGACGAAGTCCTTGTCCGTCAGGGACAGGACATAGAGATAGAGGAGCGGGACAAAGGAGAAATCAAAGGGCACGTCGATCCAGAAGAGGCGCGGGGCGACGGCGTAGATCGCGGCCCGGAGAGCCCGAAAATGCAGGAAGACCCCCCCGAGCTCCGCCGCGGCCCGGGCGGCCAGAAAGGCAGCCAGAATGAGGTTGCTTGTCCGCCTCCCCTTCTTCTTCTGCATGAGGAGGAGCGAGGCGAAGAAAAGGCATTGGAAGATTATCAGGACATGGAAGATGTTCTTGACATCGTGGTACATGGCCCTGCCTTTCCCCGATTTTAATATAAAATCCGGCGGTTTTCATCGTCCGGCCTCATCGGGCCGAACGCCGCCGGAGTCCGGATCGCTTTGACAAGCCGGCGCGATTCGCCGACAATGTTCCGGATGACAGGCTTCGTCCAGATCTATACCGGCAACGGCAAGGGCAAGACGACCGCGGCCATGGGCCTCGCCTTCCGGGCGGCCGGCCGCGGCTTACGGACCTACATCGCCCAGTTCCTCAAGGCCCAGCCCACGGGCGAGATCGAGGCCGCGAAGAAGCTGGCCCCGCTCATCCGCATCGAGCAGTTCGGCCGGGAGGGCTTCATCACGGTCCGGGAGGGTCCCGGCGACGAGGACCTCGAACGGGCCAGGACCGGCCTGGCCCGGGCCCGCGAGGCGATGCTTTCCGGCGAGTACCGCATCGTCATCCTCGACGAGGTCAACACCGCCGTCCATCTGAAGATCCTGCCCGAGGCCGACGTCCTGGCCCTTCTCGACGCCCGGCCGGCCGAGGTCGAGCTGGTGCTGACCGGTCGCTACGCCCCGGATTCCTTCATCGCCAGGGCCGACCTGGTCACGGAGATGAAGGAGATCAAGCACTACTTCGCCCAGGGCGTCAAGGCCCGCGAGGGCATCGAGAAATGAACCGGCGCCCGAACCCGTTCGGCCGCAGCCCCTTCCGGCCGCCCCTGGACCGGACCCGCTTCGAGGAGCTCGTGGCCGAAGCCCTGGACGAGATCCCATCGAGGTTCCGCCGGCTCATCGAGAACGTCAACGTCATGGTCGAGGACGACTGCCCGCCGGGGACCAACCTGCTCGGCCTTTATCACGGCGTCCCCTACCCCCACCGCAGCCCCGCGTCCTACGGCAACTACCCGCCCGACGTCATAGTCATCTATCGGCGGCCCATCGAGTCCGTCTCCCGGACAGACGACGACATCAAGGACCAGGTCCGGGACACGGTCCTCCACGAGGTCGGCCATTATTTCGGGTTGGGCGAGGCGGAGCTGCGCCAGATCGAGCGGGCCGTCCGGGAGCGGCGCCGAGGAGAACGGACATGACCAAGCCCCTGGAAGGCGTCTACGTCGCTTTGACCACCCCATTCGCCGGCGACCGGATCGCGCCGGACAAGCTCCGGGAGAACGTCGGCCGGCTCAACTCCACCGCGGTCGCGGGCTTCCTCGTCCTCGGCTCGACGGGCGAAAGCGTGTCCCTGACGGACGCCGAATCGCTGGCCCTCGTCGAGGCCGTCCTGGACGCGGCCGCCCCGGACAAGAAGGTCCTGGTCGGCACGGCCCGCGAATGGACGAAGGGCACGATCGATTTCACGGCCGGTCTCCCGGCCCGCGGCGTCGCCGCCGTCCTGGTCAGGCCGCCGTCCTACTTCAGGGCCAAGATGACCCGCGAGGCGCTCCGGGCCCATTACCTGGCCGTGGCCGACGCCAGCCCCCTCCCCGTCGTCATCTACAACATGCCGGCCCTGACGGGCCTGTCGCTCGAGCCCGGTTTGGTCGTCGACCTGGCCGGCCACCCGAACATCATCGGGCTCAAGGAGAGCTCGGGCAGCATCGGCTACCTCGAGGAAGTTGTCCGCCGCGTGCCCGGGGATTTCCACTACTTCGTCGGCTCGGGCCATGTCGTCTTCCCGGGCCTGGAGATGGGCGCCTCGGGGGCCATCCTGGCCGTGGCCAACGCCGCTCCGGAGCTCGCCGCCGAGATCTTCCGGCAGTACAAGACCGGCCACAAGGACAGGGCCCGCGAGCTCCAGCTCGATCTCGTTCCCCTGAACAAGGCGCTCACGGAGACATACGGCATCGCCGGGCTCAAGCACGCCCAGGACCTGCGGGGATTCTGGGGCGGCCCGCCCCGGCCGCCCCTGCTTCCGGTCGACGACGCGGCCAGCGCGGAGATCGCCGCGATCCTGCGCCGGCTCGGCCTGCTTACTTCTTGACGACCTCGACCCGGCGGTTCCTGGCCCGTCCCTCTTCCGTCGCGTTGTCGGCGACCGGCTTGTCCTGGCCCCAGCCGACCGCGCTCAGCCGCGAGGCCTCGATCCCGAGGGCGGCGACGGCCGCGACGACGGCCTTGGCCCTCTCCTCGGAGAGTGTTCTGTTCCCCTGCGGCGTCCCGGTATTGTCCGTATGCCCCTCGATCGACACCAGGAGGCCGGGGTTGTCCCGGAGGAGCGCGGCGATCTCGCCGACTGTCTTCTGCGACTCCGGCTTGATGCTCGCCCGGCCCGTGTCGAAATGGATCTCCAGGGCGATGCGTCCGTCCTTGTTGAGCGCGGCCAGCATGTCCCCGGCCGTGACCTCCTGGGCCATCTCGCCGATCTCGAGGATGGTCAGTTGATAGGCCGTCCCGTTGTTGTAGACCTCGACGCGCACCCAGACCGCCTGACCGGCGCCTTTGATGATCTTCATGGCGGCGTAGCCGGAGTACTCGTAGACGACCGTGCCTCCGGCGGCCTTGACGGCGTTGGTGTAGTTCCGGACGATCTGCAGCTCGGAGGGCTCCTTGAACCCTTCCATCAGGTTGTAGTAAAGCAGCGTCTTCTGTCCCTCGAGCTTCTCATACGTATCCTCGGCGACGCAGAATTCGACCGCGTCGAAGTTCGATTCGCACTCGGTCAGGACGAACCCTTTCATCCGGCCCAGCAAGGGATGATCCTGGCAGCCTTCCGCGTCCGTTTCCTGGGCCGCCAGGGCAAGCGGGAGCAGGACGAGCGCCGCCAGGATCGCCGACCAAACGGTTCTTTTCATCGGACCCTCCTTCTGACCTCCGCTCGCTGCGCGAAAGCCAAGAAACACCTTTACCAAGATATCTCTCAGAAACCCGCCGCCGTGTCTGCTCCGGCGGATTTCTGACCTCCGCTCGCTACGCGAAAGCTAAAAACACCTTTACTAAGATATCTCTCAGAAACCCGTCTCCGTGTCTGCTCCGGCGGGTTTCTGACCTCCGCTCGCTACGCGAAAGCTAAAAACACCTTTACTAAGATATCTCTCAGAAACCCGTCTCCGTGTCTGCTTCGACGGGTTTCTGACCTCCGCTCGCTACGCGAAAACCGGAAAACACCTTTACCAAGATATTTCTCAGAAATCCGCCTCCGTGTCTGCTCCGGCGGATTTCTGACCTCCGCTCGCTACGCGAGCTTCGGGTGTGACCGTGCACCCTGCTCCGACAACACTCTTCCCGCGTGTTCCGGGCCGCCGGCTCCGGCGAGGCTGACCGCAGCACAAGGAACCGTCCCGCTGCCGCTGCTACCTTCCGGTCCTGACGGGGTTCACGGGAGGCCCTTCGCGCAGGGCCCCGGCCTTCGACGCCACGCGCCCGGGCACCGGCCAGAAAGAGGGAAGCCTCGGCAGGGAATTCGACCCCACTGGAGCGGATTGTGGGCCACAGGGCACCGCTGGCTCCCCGTCTAGCACGGTCGTCCCTATTATACAGTTTTCGCCCGGAATGCGGTAAAATAGATGCTGCGAGGAGGAACTCCAAATGTTTTTCGGCGATCCGACTTTCATTCTCGTCATCCCGGCCCTGATCCTGGCCTTCTATGCTCAGGCCAAGGTCAAGGGGGCCTATGCCAGGTACAGCCAGGTCGTCGCCTCGTCGCGCCTCACCGGGGCCCAGGCCGCCTACCAGCTTCTTCAGGCGGGCGGGGCCGGCCACGTCACCATCGAAAAGATCCCGGGCCAGCTGACCGACCACTACGACCCCCGGAAGAAGGTCCTGCGGCTGTCCCAGGCCGTTCACGACAATCCCTCGATCGCGGCCCTGGGCGTCGCCGCCCACGAGACCGGCCATGCCCTCCAGGACCAGGCTCACTATCGGCCCATGGCCCTGCGTTCGATCATCTACCCCGTGGCCAGTCTCGGCTCGACCCTGGCCTTCCCGGTCTTCCTGATCGGGATGTTCTTCGGCGGCCGGAGCTCGACGACGTTCATGGACATCGGCATCCTGCTCTTCGCCGGGGCCGTCGCCTTCTCTCTCGTCACCCTGCCCGTGGAGTTCAACGCCTCGAAACGCGCCCTGGCCCTTCTGGGCGAGCGCCGCTTCCTGACCCCGGACGAGCTGGTCGGGGCCAGGAAGGTCTTGAGCGCCGCGGCCCTGACCTATGTCGCCTCGACGGCCATGGCCGCCGTGCAGCTCCTGCGCATGTTCCTGCTGCGCTCGTCCCGGGATTAGACCGGCCTTTCCCTTGACAGCCTTTTCCCCCCGGTGTAGATAGACCTCTCCCATCTTCGCAGGAGGCCGTCCGTGAAGAGAACCCGTTTCGCCGCTTTGACCGCTGCCGCCCTGGCCGCGCTGGCCCTTTCGGCGGGCCCGCTGGCCGCCCAGACGCCGCCCGATAAGTTCCTCGGCCACCGCGTCGGCGAGGACCGCAAGCTCGCCGACTACGCCCAGATCAAGGCCTACTTCGAAGGCCTGGCCCGCGAATCGAACAGGATCAAGCTGTTCACCATCGGAGAATCCGTCCAAAAGCGGCCGATCATCATGGCCGCGATCTCCACGCCGGCCAACCTGGCCAAGCTCGACCGCTGGAAGGAGATCACCCGCAGGCTGCGCGACCCCCGGGCGACGACGGTCGACGAGGCCCGCCGGCTGGCCAGGGAGGGCAAGGTCCTGGTGCTCATCACCTGCTCCCTCCACGCCACCGAGGTCGGCGCCGCCCAGATGTCCATGGAGCTGGCCTACGACCTCGTCGCCGGCAAGACGTTCTTCGACGCCGCCAGGATCCTCGACGACGTCGTCCTCCTCCTCGTCCCGACCCACAATCCGGACGGCAACCAGATGGTCGTCGACTGGTACGAGAAGTACGTCGGGACGCAATACGAGGGCGGCAACCTGCCCTGGCTCTATCACGCCTATGCCGGCCACGACAACAACCGCGACTGGTACATGTTCAACCTGCCCGAGACCCGGGCCGTGACCAAGGTCCTCTACCACGACTGGCTGCCCCAGATCCACCTCGACGAGCACCAGCAGGGCTCGAACGGCGCGCGCCTTTTCGTCCCGCCGTTCATGGACCCGCCCCTGCCGAACATCCAGCCCTCGGTCTGGCGCGGCGTCAACCTCATCGGCACCGAGATGAGCTACGACCTCCAGAAGCACGGCCTGAGCGGCATCGTCAACGGCCGCTCCTATACGGCCTGGTGGATCGGGGCCTGCGACGATACAGGCTGGCTCCACAATGTCCTGAGCTGCCTGAGCGAGGCGGCCTCAGTCCGCGTGGCCAGCCCACTCTACATCGAGCCCAACGAGATCCAGGCGGAATTCTTCGACAAGCGGATGGACTTCGTCGACCCCTGGCCGGGCGGCTGGTGGCGGCTGCGCGACATCGTCGACTACGACCTCGTCCTGTCCCAGAGCCTGATCAAGACGGCCGGCCTGCACAAGGAAGATCTCCTCTTCAACTTCTACCAGATGAACAGGGCCTCGGTCGAAAAGGTCGACCCGGGCCAGCCCTACGCCTTCGTCATCCCCGCCGTTCAGCGGGACTATCCGACCATGCTGAAGATGCTCGATGTCCTGAAGATGGGCGGCGTCGAGATCCACCAGGCCAGGGCCGGTTTCACGGCCGGCGGCAGGCTCTACGCCGCCGGCTCGTTCGTGGTCAAGACGGCCCAACCCTACAAGACCTTCGCCTGGGCCCTGCTCGACAGGCAGAAGTACCCCGACCTGCGGCAATACCCTGGCGGACCGCCGATCCCGCCCTACGACAACGCCGCCTGGACGCTGCCCCTGCAGATGGGCGTCCAGTGCGACAAGGTCGCGGAACCCTTCGAGGCCGAGCTGGCCGCGATCGAGGCCGTCCCCTACCCCAAGGTGCCGTCCCAGGGCCGGAGCGGCTACTTCCTCCTCGACACCCGCGCCAACGCGTCATACGCCCTGGTCCTGGCCCTGCTCAAGGACGGGGCGGAAGCCTGGCGGACGAAGGCCCGGGCGACGGTCAAGGGGCACGAGCTCGAGCCCGGCTGTTTCGTCGTCAGGAACTCGGCCGCGGTCAGGAAAGCCCTGCCGGCCCTGGCCGAAAAGTACGGCCTGACCGTCCTCGACGTCGACGACGTCTCCGGCCTCGACAAGGCGCCGGTCAGGTTCCCCCGCATCGGGCTTTACCAATCCTGGCGCGGCAACGCCGACGAGGGCTGGACCCGCTACGTCTTCGACGACCTGGGCATCCCCTACAAGACCCTCCACAACGCCGACATCAAGGGGGCTAAGGACCAGAAGGTCGACCTGCGGGCCGGCTACGACGTCATCGTCTTCGCCGATGAGAACGCCAACTTGATCAAGGGCGCGCGGCCCGGGGCCGGCCCGGGCGGCGCGGCCCCCGATTCGCCGCTGGCCCGGATGTTCCGCCAGATGCCAGTCCCGCCCGAGTACGAAGGCGGCATCGGCCAGGAGGGCGTGGACGCCCTGAAGGCCTTCGTCGAGAAGGGCGGCCGGCTGGTCGCCCTGAACGGCGCCTCGGAATTCGCCATCGCCGAGCTCGCCGCGCCGGCCCGCAATGCCCTGGCCGGCCTCGACCGGACGAAGTTCTTCTGCCCGACCTCCATACTCCGCATCCTGGTCGACAACACGACGCCCCTCGGCTACGGCCTGCCCAGGGAAGCCGCGGCCATGTTCGTCAACAGCCCGGCCTTCAACACCTTCGCGCCGGCCTTCGGCTGGGAGCGCAAGGTCGTGGCCTCGTATCCCGAGGATGAGATCCTCCTGAGCGGCTGGCTCCTGGGCCAGGAGCACCTGACCCGCAAAGCGGCCGTCGTCGACACCAGGTACAAGGACGGGCGGATCATCCTGATCGGCATCCGCTGCCAGCACCGGGCCCAGTCCCACGGGACGTACAAGTTCCTGCTGAACGCCCTTCTTTATCCGGACATGTGAGGCGGCGCGGCTCGCCGGATCATCTCCGGCGCTCCCGTCAGGCGGGGCTATTCCGTCAAACCGGCGGCCAGGCCCGTTGCCCAGGCCCAGGCCAGGTTGAAGCCGCCCCGGCCGCCCTGGACGTCGAGGACCTCGCCGGCGAAATAAAGGCCGCCCCGGAGCCTGGACTCGAGCGTCCCCGGCTTGACCTCGCGGGCGTCCACTCCGCCCGCGGTGAACTCGGCCTCGTTCCAGCCCCGGGTCCCCTGGACCGCGAACTCCATCCGCTTGAGGGCCCCGGCCAGGCGGCGGGCCTTCTCCCGGGGATCGCCCTTTCCGGCCGCGGCCCCCGCTTCGCCGGCCAGCTGCGGCACGAGCGGACCGAGCTTTTCCGGCAGCAGCCCGGAGACGAGGCTCCGGGTCTCCCAGCCGGCCTTCATCCTTCGGGAGAGCTCGCCGGCGACGTCCGCCGCCGTCATGTCCGGCAGGAGATCGACGACGACGGCGACGTCCCGGAGGCCGTCGCGGTTCAGGGCGATGGAAATGTCCTCGCTGATATCGAGGACGGCCGTGCCCGAAAGGCCGTACTGGGTGAAGAGCAGCTCGCCTTCGGCCGTCCGGCCGGCCCGGCCCCCGATCCGGCTCCCGGCCCGGACCAGCAGGCGCTGGCCCTGGAGGAGATGGCACATCCGGTCCTTGACGAGAAGCGGCACGGCGCTCGGCACGGGCGTGACGATGCGATGTCCGAACGAGGCGGCCAGCCCGTAGCACGAGCCGTCGGAGCCCAGCGCAGGGTAGGCCTTCCCTCCCCCGGCCAGGATGACGGCCCGGCCCTCGACGGCCCGGCTATCCGCGGCCCGGAGGCGGAAGCCCCCGGCGCGGGGCTCGACCCTCCCGACCACGAAGCCGGCCTCGACCTGGACGCCGAGACGCCGGACCTCGAGCTCGAGGACCTTGAGAACGGAAGCCGCCTGGTTCGTGGCCGGATAGACCCGGCCCTTTTCATCGGCCTGGAGGCGCAGCCCCAGCCCGGAGAAGAACTCCCGGATCTCCCGCCGACCGAACCGCTCCAGGACGGAGGCGACCAGCGCGGGGTCCGTCGAGGTGAACGAAGAGGGCGCGAGACCCTCGTTGAGGAGATTGCAGCGGCCGCCGCCGGTGGCCAGGATCTTCCTGCCCGGGGAAGGCAGCCGTTCCAGGACGGCCACCGAATTCCCGCGCCGGGCGGCGCTGATGGCCGCGGTCAGGCCGGCCGCGCCGCCGCCGACGACGGCCAGGTCATACGTGTCCGCCATGCGGTCAGTCTATCCGATTGCGGCCGGCGGCGCAAAGGGCCGCCGGCGGGGCTGCCCGGGCGGCTTCAGGCCCCGAGGATCTGGCAGGCCTTCTCGATGTTGGAGACGTCCATGATGACCGAGATGCCGTTGCCCTTATGCGCCAGCGTACCGTAGCAGTATTCGATGTTGATGCCCTCGTCGCCGAGCTTGGTCGTCACATCGGCCAGCGCGCCCGGCCGGTTCTCGAGATCGACCTTGAGGACGTCGCGCAGCTCGGTCGTGTAGTTGAGCTTGGTCAGGAGCTTGACGGCCTTGTTGAGCTGCTGGACGATCAGCTTGGCCGTGTCGTGGAAAACGCCGATGGCGTCGATGTTGATCTCGTTCTCGGCCAGGAAACTGCAGAGGTCCCCCAGCTGGGACGGTTTGTTCTCCAGGATGACGTAGATCTCGGTGATGCGTTCGACCATAGGCCTACCCCCTAGACCGGAATTTTTTCGCCCCTCTGCCCTATTCATAGCACGATTCCCTTCCCTCCGCAAATCCTCTCAATCGAAGATCTTTCCCGGGTTCATGATGCCGTTCGGGTCGAAGGCCTTCTTGATGCCGCGCATGAGGTCGATCTGGCGCCCGTCGAGCGTCAGGGGGAGGTACGGCTTCTTGACCAGGCCGATGCCGTGCTCGCCCGAGATGACGCCGCCCCGGGCCCGGCAGTCGCGGAAGAGCTCCTGGCGGACCGGATCGGTCTTGGGGCGCCACTCGCTCTCCGGCACCGGCGTCATGGCCCCGTTCTCGTAGCGGGCCTTCATGATGTGGGTATGGACGTTGCCGTCGGCGGCGTGACCGAAGGTCGGCAGCCAGATGTCGTAGCGGGCCGCGACCTCCCGCACCTTGCGGACGTGCCCGGCCACTTCGGCCCGGGGAACGGCGATGTCGAGGATCTCGACGGTGCCGGCCTTGATGGCGTCGTAGATCCTGGAGCGGATGGTCAGGACCTCGTCCTGCTTGCTGGGCGTGTCGGCGATGAAGACGTCGATGGCCCCCCTCTCGCAGCAGATCCCGGCCACGTCCTGGGAGAGGCGGTCCATCTCCTCGTCGGTCGAGGCGTCCAGGATGATCAGGAGGTGGGTGCGGCCGAGCTTGGTCGGCCAGGTCTTGCCCAGGTGCGCCTCGGTGATGACGATCGGCTCGACCTCGAGGAACTCGACGGCCAGCGGCACGATGCCGCGCTTCATGATCAGCGGCACGGTCTCCAGGGCCGGCTCGAGGGCCTCGAAGGGGACGACCAGCGAGCGCATCAGCCCGGGCCTGGCCATGAGGTGGAGGGTGAGCTTGGTGACGACGCCGAGCGTCCCCTCCGAGCCGATGACCAGGTGCATCAGGTTGTAGCCGGTGCTCGATTTCTCGAGCTTGCCGCCGAGCTCGAGGACGTCGCCCGACGGGGTGACCAGCTCGAGGCCGCGGACATAGGTCCGGATGGTGCCGTACTTTACCGCCCGGCTGCCGCCGGCGTTGGTGGCCGCCAGGCCGCCCATCATGGCGCTCTCGTCGCCGGGGTGCGGCGGGAAATAGAGCCCGGCCTCCTCGACCGTCCGGATGAAGTCGGACAGGCGCACGCCGGCCTCGGTGACGGCCATCTGGTTGTCGGCGTCGATGTCGAGGACCCGGTCCAGCCGCTCGAGCGACAGCACGATGCCGCCCCGGACCGGCACGCAGCCGCCGCACAGGCCGGTCGCCCCGCCCCGCGGCGTCACCGGGATGCCGTGGGCGTTGGCGATCCGGAGGACGGCCGCGACCTCGGCGGCCGATCCCGGCCGGACGACGAGGTCCGGCTCGCGGGCGATCTCTTTCAGCGAGAACTCGTCGTGGCCGTAATCGCGGGACTTGTCGGGGTCGGAAAAGGCCTGGCCAGCTCCGACGACGGCTTCGATGGCGGCCCGGACGGCCGGGGCGATCTTCGAGCTCATGGGTTCTCCTTGGCGCCGCTGCGCCTGATCTGGACGGGCAGGCCGATCATGATCTGCGGCCGCCCCTTGTAGGCTTCGACCAGGCCGGTCGCCTCGACCGTCTGCCCCTCGAAATCGAGCGGGCCGGGAAGCGACCGGAAGACCTCGACCGGGATGGCGGCGTCGAAGTCCGCGCCATCGGCCTCGAGCAGGTGGAAGCCGCCGCGCTTGACGGAGCGCCGGCAGAGGAAGCGGACGGTCAGGATCTCGCCCTGGCGCCGGCCGGCCTCCCCCGCCTCGACCACCGGATAGGGCTCCCGGCGCCAGAGGCCTCGGCCGGCCTGCCGGGCCTGCGTCTCGGCCGCCTTAAGCTCCCGGCGCAGGGACTCGTCGAAGGGGAACTTGAGGAAGGCGAAGGCATAGCCCTCCCGGACCAGCGTCAGGTTGAACATCTCCCCGCCGGCCAGGCGGACGAAGGCCAGGAGCCGGCCGTAACGGTCCCGCTCCTCTGGGCCGGGCAGGAGCTCCACCTCGGCCCGGTAGAGGCGCGAGAAGGCGAACCGCTTGGCCAGGAAGGCCATCATCCTGACTGTCTCGCGCTCGTCGTCGAGCTCCGGGGTATCGATGCCGATCAGGCGGACCTTCTCGTCGGCGCGCCCCTCGAGCCGGACCTTGACCGTGTCCCCGTCGTAAACCGCCGTGACCGTGCCATGAAGCGTTCCTCGGCCGCCTTCGGGGGCGGCCGGCCGCGGAGCGGCCAGGAGCAGCAACGCGGCGGCGGCCGCGGCGGTCAGGACGGGCGGAACGGCCTGGCGGATCCTCAACGGCCGAGGAGCTCCTTGGCCGCCCGGACGATGTGCGAGGCGCTGATGCCGAACCGCTCCAGGAGCTCGTCCGGCTTGCCCGAGCGCGGCATCTCGCGGACGCAGAGGTGGACCAGGGCGGCCCGGCCAGCCAGCGCCTCGGCCACGGCCTCGCCCAGGCCGCCGGCGGCGTAATGGTCCTCGACGACGACGGCCCGGCCGCCGGTCTCGGCCACCTCGCGGGCGATGGTCGCAGCGTCCAGCGGGGCGATGGAATAGGCGTCGATGAGGCGCAAACCGAGGCCTTCCTTCTTCAGCGCCTCGCCGGCCTTGAGGGCCTCGTGGACGGTGATGCCCGCGGCGATGACCGTGACGGCGTCGCCCTCGGCCCGGCGCAGGACCTTCGAGCCGCCGATCGGGAAGCCCTCCGAGGCCGGATAGAGGATGGGCGTGGCCGGCCGGGAGGTCCGGATGTAGCACAGGCCGCGGTGCGCGGCCGCGGCCGCGACGCAGGCCTCCGACGAGACCGCGTCGCTCGGGTAGAGGACGACGCAGCCGGGGATGGGCCGGAACATGGCCAGGTCCTCGAGCCCCATCTGCGACGGCCCGTCTTCGCCGATGCTGACGCCGACATGGGAGCCGCAGAGCTTGATGTTGGAGAACGAGTAGGCGGCCATGCGGATCTGGTCGTGGGCCCGGGTCCAGAAGGCGGCGAAGGAGGCCAGGAACGGGACGTAGCCCTTGGCCGCCAGGCCCATGCCGGCGCCGACCAGGTTCTGCTCGGCGATGTAGCCCTGGAAAGACCGGTTCGGGAAGGCCTCGAAGAACTTGTCGGCGTAGGTCGAATTCTTGACGTCGCCGTCGATGGCCACGACCGAGGGGTCGATGCGGCCCAGGGCGAGCAGGGCGTTGCCGTAGGCCAGCCGCGTGGCCGTCTTGTCCTTGTAGGCGGTCCGGGGCAGGCCCTGGGCGACGAAGGTCTTCTTCTTGCGGACCGGCTTGGGCTTGTGGATGAGGCGCTTGGCGTCGATCTCGGGCATCGGCCCGATCCCGGCCAGGGCCCGTTCGAGCTCGTCGGCCTTGAGCGGCTTGCCGTGCCAGCCGTTCTTGTCCTCGATGAAGCCGACGCCCTTGCCTTTGACCGTCCGGGCCAGGAGGACGGTCGGCCTGGCCGCCCGGCGGGCCTTCTTGAAGGCGGCCAGGATGCGGGCCATGCGGTGGCCGTCGAAGACGATGGCATTCCAGCCGAAGGCCCGGAATTTGCGGGCCAGGGCCGCCAGGTCGTGCTGGTGCATGGTCGGATCGGACTGGCCGAGGCGGTTGACGTCGACGATGGCCACGAGGTTGCGGAGCTTCCAGTTGGCCGCGGCGGCGGCCGCTTCCCAGACCTGGCCCTCGGCGCATTCGCCGTCGCCGAGGAGGACGAAGGTGCGGGCCGGCGACTTGTCCAGCCGCTGGCCCAGGGCCAGCCCGGCGCCGACCGACAGCCCCTGGCCGAGCGAGCCCGTGGCCGCCTTGATCCAGGGCATCCGCGGCGTCGGGTGGCCCTCCAGCGGGCTCGAGATCTTGCGGAGCCCGGCCAGATCGTCGAAGGGAACGAGGCCGGCCTCGGCGTAGACGGCCCAGAGGAGCGGCGCGGCGTGGCCCTTGGACAGGACGAACTCGTCGTTGGCCGGGTCGGTCGCGCTGCGGGTGTTCCAATGCATCTCCGAGAAGAAGAGGGCCGCGGCCACGTCGGCCGAGGACAAGCACGTCGAGGGATGGCCCGAGCCGGCCGCGGTGGTCATGCGCAGGCTGTGGATGCGGAGGCGGGTGGCGATCTTCTGGAGGTCGTCGATTCTGGCCATTATGGGAATCTCCTCAGTGAACTAGGGCCGGGCCCTTGAAGGGAGGATGATAGCACGAAATCACTGACCGACAAAGCCGCCGCCCCAGTATCGGGCGGCCGGCGGCGGGGCGCCGTCGGCGGCTAGAGGATCGGCCAGGCCCGGGGCAGGAAGATCCGCTCGTACAGGGCCATGGCGTAGCTGTCGGTCATGCCGGCGATAAAATCCCCCGCCCGGACGACGATCGGGTCGCCGGCCGGATAGGGCCGGATATAGTCGCCGGGATGCTCCATGATGTGGCCGAAGAGGTCCTCGATGATCTTCTCCGTCTTGCGAAGCTCGTCGCGGGCGGCCGAGTTGAAATAGACGTTCTGGTAGAGGAATTCCCGCAGGTCGACGACGGCCTTCATGATGCGATCGCTCATGGCGATCCGCTCCAGGCCGGCCGCCAGGCTGGCCTCGACGACGTCCAGGACCATGCGGTCGATGCGCGTGGCGTGCCATTTGCCCAGCGTCTTGACCAGGGCCGGCGGGATGTCCGCCTCGCCGATGATGCCGGCCCGCAGGGCGTCGTCGATATCGTGGTTGACGTAGGCGATGACGTCGGAGACGCGGACTATCTGGCCCTCCAGGGTCGAGGGCATGTCCTCGACGTCCTCGTCGAAGATCCGGCCCCGGCCCTTGGAGTGCTTCTGGATGCCGTCCCGGACCTCGAAGGTCAGGTTCAGCCCCTTGCCTTCGTATTCGAGCTTCTCGACGACGCGCAGGCTCTGGTCTGCATGGTGGAAGCCGCCGGGCAGCAGCCGGCGCAGGGTCTGCTCGCCGGCGTGGCCGAAGGGCGTGTGCCCCAGGTCGTGGCCCAGCGCGATAGCCTCGGTCAGGTCCTCGTTGAGGCGCAGGGCCTTGGCGATGGTCCGGGCGATCTGCGAGACCTCGAGGCAGTGCGTCAGCCGGGTCCGGTAGTGGTCGCCGAACGGCGAGAGGAAGACCTGGGTCTTGTGCTTGAGCCGGCGGAACGACTTGCAGTGGATGATGCGGTCGCGATCGCGCTGGAAGTCGGTGCGCAGGACGTGCGGCGCCTCGGGCCGGACGCGGCCCCTGGACCGGGCGCTCGGGCAGGCCCGGGGCGACAGTATCTTCAGCTCGGTCTTCTCCAGCTCTTCGCGGATGGTCATGGATGCGCTCCCCGGAACTGGCCGATTATAACCCAAGCGCCCGCCGTCAAGAAGGGGTCAAGCTTAAACGTTTTCATTTTTTTCCTGTTATCATCGAGCCCGGCTGGAAGGTCAGGAAGGAAAAAGTTAAAACGTTTAGGTTTGACCCCTTCTGATTTGCTAGAATTGGGGCATGAGCGCGATCACGACGAACGTCAAGGCCATCCTGGCCGAGCTCCCGCCCGGCGTCGAGCTCGTCGCCGCGGCCAAGACCCGCACGGCGGTCGAGGTCCTGGAGGCCGTCGAAGCCGGGGTCCCCATCATCGGCGAGAACTACGTCCAGGAGGCGGCGGCGGTCTTCCCGGCCGTCGGCCGCCGGGCCCGCTGGCATTTCATCGGCCACCTCCAGACGAACAAGGCCGGGAAGGCCGTGGAGATATTCGACCTCGTCGAAACCGTGGATTCGCTCGGCCTCGGCCGCGCCCTCGAGACGCGGGCCGCGGCCGCCGGCCGGACGATGGAGGTACTGATCGAGGTCAACAGCGGCCGCGAGCCCCAGAAGGCCGGCGTCCTGCCCGACGACGCCGAGGACCTGGTCCGCTCCCTGGCGGCCCTGCCCCATCTTCGCGTCCTTGGCCTGATGACCATGGGGCCGTTCGCGGGCGACCCCGAGGAATCGCGCCCCTATTTCCGGGAGACGCGGCGGGTCTTCGAGGCCCTCCGGCGCCTGGCCGTCCCGGGAGTCGACATGCGCCGCCTATCCATGGGCATGTCCCATTCCTGGCGCGTGGCCGTCGAGGAGGGCGCCAACCTGGTCCGCATCGGCACGGCCATCTTCGGCCCGCGCCCCCGATCCTAGCGGGCTTTCGGCTCCCCGGCCTCGAGCTCGGCCGGCTCGGCCTCGGCCTCCACGGCCGGGATCTCGCCTTCGAGGCCCTTCAGCCGTTGCAGGTCCTCGATCTTCTGGATGGACTTGTCGAGCTTGACCTGCCTCGTGGTCGTCAGCTTGCGGTACTCCGAGGCGGCGCCCTCGAGCTTCTCGCCCATCTTGGCCATGCAGTCGCCGAACCGCTCCCATTCCTTCTTGAAATTCTGGACCAGCCCCAGTATCTCGCCGGCCGTCTTCTCCATGCTGAAGTTGTCGAGCGACTGCCGGATGATGGCCAGGATGGCGAAGAGCGTGAACGGCGAGCAGAGGATGACCTTGGCCTTCAGGGCCTCGTCCATGATCCCCGGGTCGTTCTCGTTGATGAAGGCGTAGACCTGCTCGTTGGGGATGAAGACCAGGACGTAGTCCAGGGTCTTCTCCTCCGGGTTGATGTAGTCCCGGGTCGTGACCTCCTTGATCCGGGTCCGGACGTCCCGCAGGAACTGGGCCCTGGAGGTCTCGCGGGCCGTGTCGTTGTCGGCCTCGAGGTAGCGCAGGTAGCCGTTGAGGGGGAACTTGACGTCCATATTGACCTTCAGGCCCTGCGGTAGCCAGAAGGTGTAGTCCGGGCGCGAGGCGGCCAGGTCCAGGACCTTCTGCTTGATGTAGTTGACGCCCTCGATGAAGCCGGCCAGGCGCAGGACGTCCTCGGCCATGCGCTCCCCCCACTGCCCCCGGGCCTTGGTGCTGGCCAGGGCGGCGCGGAGGCGGTCGGCGGTCTCCTGGAGCCGGGAGGTCTGGTCGGCGGCGTTCCTGAGCTGGTTCGAGACCTCGCCGTACTGGTGGGCCCGTTCCTTCTCGAAGCGCTGGACGAGGTCCTGCATCTTCTGGATGTCGCCCTTCATCACGGCCAGATTCTGGTCGATGAGCTGCTTCTTGGAGTCGAGGTCCCGCTCGCTCAGGTGGACGCGGCCGTCCAGGTTCTCCTTGGCCAGCTTGAGCAGCTCCCCGGTGCTTGCCTTGAGGGCGTCCTGGGACAGGGCCCCGAAGCTGTCGCGGACGCGCCCGATCAGGGACTCCAGGTCCTGGATCTTCTGCGCCTCGGTCTCGTGGACCAGGGCCCGGGCGATCTCCCGGGTGTCCTTCTTCCGCATCGCGTGGATGACGATCACGACCAGCGCGCCGAAGACGGCGCCGCCGGCGAACAGCAGGATCTCCATCAGGACTCCTTCCCCTCTAGATCAGGATCCCCTCGCTCCAGCCGATCTTGACCAGCTCGATCCGGGCCGGATCGCTGACGCCCAGGTGGTGGCGGGTGTCGGCCAGGGCGATGTGGTGGGGGTTCATCTGCAGCGGCCGGTCGTCGCCGAAGAACTCCCGCCGCTTGGCCTGGATGATGCGCAGCCCCGTCGCGTCGGCCGCCACCGGGTCGCGGCTGAGGATGAGCCCCTTGTATTCCCAGGTGTATTCCTTGGCGTAGTGGTGCGGGCCGATGCCGTGGAAGAGCGGCGTGAACATCACCAGGACGTTCAGCCGGGTCTTGTCCTTGACCTGAGGCAGGAACCAGATCTTGGCCAGGTCGGCGCAGGTGTCGTCGTGCCAGGCCGAGGGCTGGGGCGTGAACATGATGTAGTTTTTGATCAGGCTGCCCACGCCGGCCCAATGGTGGCTGCGCATCGGCCGGGCGTTGATGAGGGCGGTGGCGTTCTGGAAGACCGGGTTCCGCAGGACCCCCCGGTCGTCGATCGCGATCCGGTCAGCGGCCACCCCGGCCTCGAGGACCCTCCGCTTCAGGCCCTGTTCGACCTCGGCCGTCGTCGGGATGTAGCGCCAGACGTTGGTCTTGATGCCGACCGTGTCCTCCGGCTTGATGAGCGCCCGCCAGGCCGCGGCGACGTCTGGTTCGCCGACGAGGGCCCGGACGCCGTCGTCGAGCAGGCGCTGGACTACCTCGGCCGGCGGCGCGCCGCCGGCGCCGATCGGGCTCGGGTCGCGGACGAGAACGACGCGGACCTTGCCGGCCGGCGCCGCCCCGGCCCCGGAGCCCGCCGGCCCGGCCGGGAACGCGCCGCGCAGAACCGGCCTGGCCGCCCCGGCCAGGGGAGCCGCCGCGGCCGCTTTAAGAAAATCACGCCGGGTGATGGGTTTCCTGTTCATCTGGTTCCCTCCTTTTGCATTTCGCCGGCCGTTCAGGGCCGGACAGCGCCGCCGCGCGGTCCCGTCATCAGGCCGGCCACGGCCTCCAGCCGGGCTTCCGCTTCGGCGGCCGAAGCCGCGTCGAAAACGACCGCGACGTGCCGGTCGAGCGCCAGGCAGGCGGTCCAGCGGCCGTTCTCCAGCCTCACGGCCCGGTCCTTCGAGCCCTGAAGGAAGGCCTCGCGGAAGGAGCCCGCCGCCAGCTCGGCCTGCGATCCCCGGCCATAGGCGACGATCAGGAGATCGCTTCGTCCGCTCCGGCCGGCATAGGGCGCCAGGACCGCCTCCTCCGCCAGGTCGAACCTCAGGACATCGGCGTCGGCCACGAAACGGTGAAAGTTGAGGATGGCGAAGCTGTGGAAATAACGGATCTTCCGGGCCTCCAGGTCCGCCGGCGGCACGAGCTCCAGGATCCCCGGCTTCCGGCCCTCGCCGGGGATGGCCGCGGCCAGGGCCCGTCCCAGATCGAGGACGAGCGCCTTCGTCTCCGGGGTCTCTTCCTCGGCGTAAACCGAGACGAAGTAGCGGTCTTTCCAGAACGACAGGAGGCCCGCCTTGTAGGTCGAGCCCTGTCCCAGGCCGGCGTCCGCGCCGTCGAGGTCGTGGGTGAAGACGCCGAAGGCGTCAGCGGACGTCCCCATGTCGAAGGCGTCCACGACCAGATCCGGCTTGCCGTCCTTGTGGAAGCGGCGGGCCACCAGGAGCTTCATGCGATAGGACCGGTAGACCTCGCCGGCGCCGTCGATGTAATCGAAGATCGAGCCGGCGTCGAAGACCTGGTCGGCCTCGGAAAGCCAGGGGCCGGCCGTCTGCGGGATATACGAGGCCAGGCGGCCGGCATCGGGCGGTTGTTGGGGTCGGCTCATCGGGGCGATCCCTCCTAGACAGGCCAGGACGGCGGCGAGAACGGCGGCCTCTTTCATTCGCCCAGATTCTATCACGCCCCTCCCGAGGTGACAAGGAAACGGACCGGGGCCGGCCGTCGTTTGCAAATTCGAGGGATTCCGTGAATAATATCCCGGAAGGAGACTCGTATGCCTGAACGCCGACGGACCGCTGCCGCACTGCTCCTCCTGGCGCTGGCCCTGTGCCTGGGCGCCTGCTCGACAAAAGACGAGATGACGGCCGTCGACATCCCGGCCACCTCGATGAGCTACGTCGTCCTGGCCTGGAGCGCCGAGGGCATGCATTTCCTCAACTCGACCTACGGCGCCGAGGTCCTCTCGGTGCCCTACAACACCCTCCGGGCCCAGGTCATCAGGCGCGGCGATCCGCCCCAGATCGTGACCAGCGGCGTCACGGTCGAGTACAGCATCGTCAACAACGCCTCCTCGTACAGCAAGGCTTCGACCGACCCGGTCCGGAGCTTCGCCCAGTTCTGGGACAACTCCCTGGGCCTGTTCGGCGTCGACCTGGCCCACGACACCGGCCTCAACCTCGTGGATCCCGGCGTAAACAACGGCCTGACAGGCACGATGCTCCTCAAGGACACGCATTTCCAGGCCGACGGCATCCCCGTTGTGCCGATCGACGACGACGACGTCTGGGACCCCTACCAGGTCGCCGAGGTCGTCGTCAAGGACTCGTCCACGGGGGTCGAGCTGACCAGGACCCGGGCCACGGTCGAGACCTCCGACGAGATCAACTGCACCAAGTGCCACGGCCAGACGATCGACGACGAGGAGATCGGCTCCGTTCTCCAATCCCACGACGACGCCGAGGAGACGACCTTCGTCGACGACGGTCAGCCCGTGCTGTGCGCGTCCTGCCACGACAGCTTGGCCCTGGGCCGGACGGGTTCGACCACGGCCGAGGAAACGATGTCCTATGCCATCCACATCTACCACTACGCCGAGGACATCGCCTGTTATGATTGCCACCCCGGCGACGACACCGACGGCAACCGCAGCACGGCCCACACCAGCAGCGACGGGGAGTGCACGAACTGCCACGGGAGCCTGACCAGCCTGGCGGCCACGATAGCCGCCGGCCGCGTGCCCTGGGCCACCGAGCCCAAGTGCGTCGACTGCCACACCTTCGTCGCCGAGGTCGATACCGGCACGGCGCTCTATCGCGACGGCGTCGGCCACGGCGGCCTGTCCTGCCCGGCCTGCCACGGTCCGGCCCACGCCCAGGTGCCGTCGAACAAGGATTCGGACAACTACCAGGCCCTGCAGTATCAGGCCAAGGCCCTGGCGCTAGGCAGCTGCAAGGTCTGCCACGAAAACTCCAAGGGCGGCGGGCTGAACGGGATCGTGACCGCCCATGGCGGCACCCGGCCGACTTCCTGCAACGTTTGCCATACGGGCCCCATCACCACGACGAACCCATACAATTACCCCCACAGGTTCCAGGCCCGGCGCCGCTAAAGCCCGCCGGCGCGGAGCGGGCTCCGGGGAGCGGAGGTCAGGATCACGGCCGAGCACTCGAGGCCGGGATCCTGAGAAATATCTTCGGAAAGCGCTTTCTTCCGATATCTCCTAGAAGCATGGCTCCGAGTTGCTCCGCCATGCTTCTGATGGTCGCTTCGATGACCGGCGCGGAGCGGACACCTGGGAGCGGAGGTCAGGATCACGGCCGAGCGCTCGAGGCCGGGATCCTGAGAAATATCTTGGGAAAGCGCTTACTCCCGATATCTCCCATCGCCGCCGCGAGAGGAAATCCCGGAATTGGGAGAAGGACCAATAATAAAGCCGGATACGCCCCCGTTTTTCGATCGTCCCCGTTTTCCGCTCCCCGGAGTCCGCTCCGCGCCGGCCCTAGCCGCGGCGGGACAGGCGGTCGACGTAGGTCCGCAGGAAGCCCAGGGCCTCGTCGGCCCGCCGGAAGACCGGGATCCGGGCGGCCTCGAGATGGGCGGCCAGCGGGTCGTAGAGCGGGCCGGCATCGATGTTGACGACCACGGGCTTGTCCGTGGACCGGAAGATCTCGATCGTCCGGGCCGCGAAGCCCCCCGGCCGGGTCAGGTCCTCGGCGTGCCCCTCCCCCGCCGGCAAGGTCTGCAGAGCCTTGCTCAGCGGCACGTTGGAGATGACGGCGCAGTCGACGCCGGGGTCGCCGATGAAGGCCTGGACGCTGTCCATGAACGCGGCGTCGTCCGCGACCGGGGTGACATCGAGCGGATTGTGGATGTCCAGGAGCTTGTCGATGCCGAGCGGCCGCAGGCTTACCAGGATGCGCTCCTTGGTCTCCGGGGCGAAGGCGGCCAGGTCGAGGCCGGCCCCGTCCTTGAGGTTGTCGGCCATCATGACGCATTCGAAACCGGCGTTGCTGGCCAGGCCGACCCGCCGTCCCCGGACCGGCCGTCCCTCGAGCCAGGCCAGGCCCTTCATGAAGCCTTCGAACTCGGCCAGGCTTCCGGCCACGATGGCCCCGGCCTGTTCGCAGAGCGCCTTGAAGACGCCGTAGTCGCCGGCCACGGAGGCCGTGTGGCTCGAGGTCGCCGACCGGCCCTCGGGGCTCCGGCCGGCCTTGTAAACGAGCACGGTCCGGCCCGTGGCGGTGATCTCCCGGATGGCCCGGGCGAAAGCCAGCCCGTCGCCGGGCTTGAAGCCTTCCATGTAAACGCTGAACGTCCGGACCGCCGGATCGTCCTTGAGATAATTCAGGTAGTCGGAGACCGTCAGGTCGAGCTGGTTGCCCAGGGAGACCGAATAGAGGGGCTCGATCGACGGCATCTTGCTCATGCGGCAGATCATGAAGGCGCCGCTCTGGCTGATCATGGCCGAGGCCGAGCCGGCCTCCTTCGGCCGGGGCAGCTTGTATCCCGGGATGAACAGGGTGTCGTAGAGCCCGGGCTTGGAGACGACGCCCAGGCAGTTGCCGCCGTTGATGGCCGGGGTGACGCGGCCGCTGGCCCGGCCTTCGGCCAGGAGGCCGCGGATGCGGTCCTCGATCGAGGCCCCGCCCTCCTTCTCGCCCATGCCGCCGGCGATCAGGATGATCGAGCGTGCCTTGCCCAGCTTGACCAGGTCCTCGATGACGCCGGGGCATTGGTCGGCGCCGAGGGTCAGGACGAACATGTCCACGGTCTCGGGCATGTCGGCGATGGACGGGACGCAGCGGCAACCCTCGATCGCCTCCAGCCCCGGTTTGACCACGGTCACCGCGGCCGGCGGGAACCCGCCCTTGAGGATGTTGTTGAGGATGACATGCCCGATGTTCATCTTCTCCGAGACGCCGATGATGCCGATGGAGGCCGGCTTGAGCAGCCGGCCGACGGCCTCGACGGGCCGGGCCGAAGGCACGACCTTGTTGCGCGAGAAGCGGCAGACGCCGTCGAGCGGCACCAGCCGGCCCCGCCTGACGACGAAGGGATTGACCTCGGCCTCCTCGAGGACGAACGGCGTCTCCGTCGAGTCCGCCGAGAAGGCGGCGGCCAGGTCGCGAAAGCGGAGCAGGGCCTCGGCCAGGACGCGGGGCGCGACCAGGGGCCGGCGGCCCCGGAACTCGGCCGCCAGCTTGCCGTAGAAGGCCAGCGGCTCGAGCAGGGCGGGCGCCTGCTCGTCCTCCAGGAGGTGGGCCGAGGCGATGGCCACGGCCCGCCCCTCCTTCAGCCGGGCGTTCATGTACTCGACGTCCAGCCCGCCCGAGCCGACGGTCAGGACGGATCCGAAGTCCGGGGAGCGCCGCAGGCCGAAGAGGATCTCCGAGCCGAACCCGACGTTGTCGAAGGCGACCTTCTCGACGACGAGAAAGCCGCGGATGGACTCGCGGACGGCCCGTCTCTCCGCCGCCCGGCTGCGGGCGACGAC
Organism: Acidobacteriota bacterium; assembly: GCA_022711665.1. Taxonomy (GTDB): domain Bacteria; phylum Acidobacteriota; class Aminicenantia; order Aminicenantales; family Saccharicenantaceae; genus RBG-16-66-30. The sequence goes on from JAKLEN010000004.1 coordinate 333,117, forward strand.
CGTTTTCAGCATGGCGGCGCAGGTCTTCCTGACGGCGGCCGGCTCGGCCTTGCAGACTGCCACGCCGCCGACGTCGGACTTGTGGATGATGAGCGGCGAAACGACCTTGACGACCGCCTCCGCCGTTCCCAGGGCCCGCAGCTCCTGCCTTCCCGGCGCCTTCCCGACGGGGACGAAGACGCGCCGCGGGGTGGCCAGGCCGGCGTCCTTGAGGATCTCGTAGACCTCGGGCTCGAGGAGGGAGCTCCGGCCGTCCTTCTCCGCCTGTTCGAGGACGCGGAGGGTCCTGGTCCAGCGGGTCCTCATGAGCCGAGGGCCGCCTTCTTGCCGAGGGCGAAAGCCTTGAGGTTGGCTTCTAGGATGGGCAGGCCGCGGCCGCGGAAGAGGCTGTCTATCGTCGCCAGCAGGCTCTGCTCCTTGAGCATGAGGACCGGCGCGGCCGCGCCTAGGAGGACGATGTTCTGGGCCTTGGCCGTGCCGGCCTCCTTGGCCAGCGCTTCAGCGTCGATGATGACGCTCTTCGGTGCCCGGCGGACGGCCTCGAGGACCTCGGCGACGTCGGGATAGTCGGGGATGTTCTTGTACGGCGTCGAGCTGGTGACGATGACCCCGTCGGGCCGGAGGTGGTCCATGTAGCGCAGGGCCTCGAGCGGCTCGACGCTGAGGATCAGGTCGGCCTCGCCCTTGGGGATGAGGTCGCTCCAGATCGTCCCGTCCGAAAGCCGCAGGTGCGACTGGACCGCGCCGCCGCGCTGGGCCATGCCGTGGACCTCGGCCTGCTTGAAGGTCAGGCCGTCGGCCAGGGCCGCGTTGTCGATGACGAAGGCGATTGACAGGATGCCCTGGCCGCCGACGCCCGCGAGGATGATGTCCTGTTTCATGACCTAGCTCCTCTTCTTCTTCCGCTGTTCCTGGATGCACTCGCGGACGGCGACGATGACGGACAGCCCGGGGTGCGCGATCTCGTCCTTGATGACCTGGACGTTGGCTTCGTGGTTCTTCGGCAGCGGCTCGATCGTCCGGATGTGCGCCCGGGGCACGCCCAGGCCCTCGAGCAGGCGCAGCAGTTCCTGGCCCGAGCCGTACGTCGGCTGGCCGCCGGTCATGGCCGTCGTGGCGTTGTCGAGGATGATGACGGTCATGTCGGCATCGGCCCGGGCCGCGCCGAGCAGCGGCGTGATGCCCGAGTGGGCGAAGGTCGAGTCGCCGATGACCGAGACGGCCGGGCGGAGGCCGACGTCGGAGGCGCCGCGGGCCATGCTGACGCTGGCGCCCATGCAGACGCAGCTGTGGATGGCGCTGTAGGGCGGCAGGGCGCCGAGCGTATAGCAGCCGATGTCGCTGAAGACGTTCGACAGGGCCCGCCCCTCAAGGGCCTTGTTCAGGGCCTTGAATGTGTCGGCGTGCGGGCAGCCGACGCAGAGCTGCGGCGGCCGGTTGGCCAGCGGCAGGCCGCTCGGCGGGAGCGACGGGAGCGGGGCCAGGCCAAGGGACCGGCGAACGATGTCCGGGTTGAGCTCGCCCGAGGCCGGCAGGGTCCCGTCGGTCCGGCCCGACACGGTCTTGCCGGGGAGGCCGAAAAGGCCGCGGACCTGGCGCTCGATGAAGGGATAGCCGTCCTCGAGGACCAGGATCCGGTCGACCTGGGCGGCCAGCCGGCGGATCAGCCCCTCAGGCAGCGGATAGGTCGAAACCTTGAGGAAGGACGGCGGCGCGCCGACGTTCCCGGCCACGGCCTCGCGGAAATAATTGTAGGCGATGCCCGAGGCGATGACGCCGAGCGAGCGGTCGCGGTCATTGAGCTCCAGCCGGTTGAACGGCGACTGCTCGGAGTAGCGGACCATCTCGGCCTGCTGGTCGAGCAATTGGCTGAAGCGGCGGCGGGCGTTGGCCGGCAGCAGGATCCAGTCCTTCCCGGCCCCCTTCTTCAGCTCGTTCTGGGCCCGGGCCTGGCGCGTCTCCACGGCCGAGCGGCTGTGCGAGAGCCGGGTGACCAGCCGCATCAGGACGGGCAGGCCGAGCCGCTCCGACAGGTCGTAGGCCTCGCGGGCCATGTCGTAGGCCTCCTGGTGGTTGGACGGCTCGAAGCCGGGGATATGGGCGAACTGGACGTAATAGCGGCTGTCCTGCTCGTTCTGGGAGCTGTGCATGCCGGGATCGTCGGCGCTGACGACCAGGAAGCCGCCGTTGGCCCCGGTGATGGCCGAATTCATGAACGGGTCGGCCGCCACGTTCAGGCCGACGTGCTTGAACGAAACCAGGGACCGCTTGCCGGCGAAGGAGACGCCCAGGGCTTCTTCGTAGGCGACCTTCTCGTTGACCGACCAGACGGCCTTGAAGGCCCCGCTCTCGGCCGACAGCCGGACCAGGCTTTCCAGGATCTCCGAGGCGGGGGTTCCCGGGTAGGAATAAGCGGCCGAGAGGCCGGCGTGGACGGCCCCCAGGGCTACGGCTTCGTCGCCGAGCAGGATTTGTTGGGACATGGGCATTCCTCGCGACAAGGGATTTCTACGCTAGGATATCGAGGGGAAGCGGAGGTGTCAAGCCGCGCCAGCCGGCCGCGGCGGCCTGAATCTATAATCCTGATAATTCCTATCAGGCCGTGTTGCTTTCCGCCGGCCGCCCCTGTAGAATGGTCTTCCAAGGAGCCGGCCATGATCAGACTTTCCACCAAGGGGCGATACGGCACGCGTCTGATGCTCAACCTCGCCCGGCATTACGGAGCCGGCAGCGAGGCCGTCATCCTCAAGAACATCGCCGAGGACGAGCGCATCTCCATCCGCTACCTCGAACAGATCATCATCCCCCTCAAGATCAATCGCCTGGTCAAGAGCATCCGCGGCGCGGGCGGCGGCTACACCCTGGCCCGCAAGCCCGAGGACATCAGGATCAGCGAGATCCTCCAGGCCCTCGAGGGCAATTGCTGCCTGGTCGAATGCGTCGAGGACGGGACCTTCTGCGAGTTCACCGGGTCCTGCCCGACCTTCGAGATCTGGAAGGGCGCGACCGAGCTGCTGAAGGGTTATTTTAACGGCATTTCTCTGAAGGACGCCCTGGCCCTGGCCGGCAAGAAGGCCCGCAAGACCAGGGCCATGTGCCGCTAGGCCTTCTCCAGGCCGGCGAAGAACGCCGGCCAGAAGGGATCCTGTTCCGGGACGGCCAGGGCCTCTGTCCGGCCGTCGGCCCGGCGGATCGTCCGCCGGCGCCGGTCGCGGACGACCTCCCCGATGACGGAAGCCGCGATGCGCTTCCTCTTGAGCCGGGCGATTACGCCGGCGCTTGTCCCCGGACGGACGGTCAGCAGCAGGCTGCCCTCGGCGATGGCCCGGACGGGGTCGAGGCCGAAAGTCTCGCAGACGGCGCGGACCTCGTCGGGATAGACAAAGCGGGCCTCGTCGATCTCCATGCCGACGCCGCTCGCCGCGGCGATCTCGAACAGCCCGCCCATGACCCCGCCCTCCGTGGCGTCGTGCATGGCCGTGACTCCGCCGGCGGCGGCCGCCGCCAGGGCGTCCTCGACGACGGTGATGGAATTGGCCAGGCCCTTGGCCCGGGCGACGAGGGCGGCGGGGTGCCTGGCCCGAAGCTCCCCTTCCCTCAGGCAGGCCAGCAGGGCGGCCGTCTCGATGGCCGGGCCCTTGGTCAGGATGACCTCATCGCCGGGCCGGGCCCCGGCCGGAGTGACCAGGTCCTTCTTCCGGCCCAGGGCGAAGACGGTGATGCCGCCGATCGTCGGGGCCGTGAATCCCGGATAATAGCCCGTGTGGCCGCCGACGATGGCGATGCCCAGGCCGCGGGCCGCCCCGTGGATGGAATCGACGATCCGGCCGATCGCCTCCCGGCCCGTTTCCGGCGGCAGGAGCAGCGAGTAGGTCATATAGCGGGGCCGGACGCCCATGACGGCGACGTCGCTCGCCCCGATATGGACGGTGAACCGGCCGAACATCTCCAGCGGCAGGCGGGGCATGGTGAAGATCGGGTCCTCGGCGACGACGAGCACCCGGCCGCCGCCGAGGTCGACGGCGCCGGCGTCCACGCCGGTCCGGGGCGGGACGATGACGCTCGGATCGCGCCGGCCGAACTTGCCCATGACGAGCGACCGGAAATCGGTCTCGTCGATCTTGCCGATCTTCACCGTCTCCCCTCCGCGCCTCAGGCCAGCCCGGCCTGGCGCTCGGCGGCCTCGAGGGTGTTCATCATCAGCATGGTGACCGTCATGGGGCCGACGCCGCCCGGCACGGGGGTGATGGCCCGGGCCTTCTCCCTGACCGGCTCGAAATCGACGTCGCCGACGAGGCGGAAGCCCTTGGCCGCCGTCGCGTCAGGCACGCGGTTGACCCCGACGTCGATGACCACGCAGCCATCGGGGACCATGTCGGCCTTGATGGCCCGGGGCACGCCCATGGCGGCGACGAGGATGTCGGCCTGGAGCGTGAAGCGGCGGATGTCGGGCGTCGCCGTATGGCACACGGTCACTGTGGCGTTGGCTCCCTTCCGCTTCTGGATGAGCATGGCCGCCAGCGGCTTGCCGACTATGTTGCTCCGGCCGCAGATCACGACATGCTTGCCGTCTGGGCCGTGGCCGCCCCGGACGAGAAGCTGGACGACCCCGTAGGGGGTGCAGGGCAGCGGGCAGGGCTCGCCCCGCAGCATCCTGCCGACGTTGACCGGGTGGAAGCCGTCGACGTCCTTCTCCGGCGATATGAGGTTGATGACCTTCTCCGGGTTGACGTACTTCGGCAGGGGCAGCTGGACGAGGAAGCCGTTGTAGCGCTCGTCCCGGTTGAGTTCTTCGACTTGGCGGAGGATGGCTGCTTCCGAGGCGTCGGCGGGCAGACGGATGGTTGTCTCGAAGATGCCGATCTCCTCGGCTGCTCTGCCCTTGGCCGTGACGTAGGACACCGAGGCCGGGTCCTCGCCGACGAGGACGACCGCCAGGCCGGGCGTGTGCCCCTTCTCCTTGAGCCGGGCCGCCCGGGCCTTGAGCTCCTCCCGGATCTGGGCCGAGACGTCCTTGCCGCTGATGATCGTCGCCGCCATGGGGTCCTCCTCCATAATCGCGATGGCTGTCCTCCCTACCTTAAACAAAAGGACGGGGACGGTCAAGGCGGGAAAATCGCGTGGTCGCGCCAGCCGCCGTCCTCGGGCGTCCGGCGATCGGGGCTACTTGATCGGCGGGAGGTCCGGCGCCTTGGGGTCGTGCGGCGCCGCCCGTTCGACCTCGAACACCGGGACGTTTTCCGGGGCCCGGCCTCCGAGGGTCAACCGGACGCTCCCGCCGGTAAACCTTCCCGTGACATCGAGCCATTCGCCCCTGACGTAGCGCGTGATCTCCAGGACGATGAACATCCGCCCGCTCCCGAAGCGCGCCTCGTCCTCGGCCAGATATCCGTCGACGTAATCGCCTTGTTCGGTCCGGAGGAACCGCGCCTCGGAGACGACCTTCACGCTGTGATCCTCCGGCTCCACCCAGGGACGGGCGCCGGATCGGCAGCCGGCCGAGGCGAGCGCCAGCCCCAATAACGCGGCCGGCAGGAGGACTTCAGCGACTCTCCGCATCGTTGGACCTCTCCATCTTCCAAACGACCAGGACGGTCAACGGACAGGACTGCAAATAAGCGCCGTCGTCGCGGAAGACGGCGGCGTAGGTTCCGCCGTAGGGGCCTTCGACCCTGACCCGGTTGCCCTTCTTGAAGGCTCGGTCCCGGGTGTAGAGGAATATCTCCTTCCCGAGCTGGTCGGCCCAATAGCCGGGGGCCTTGGAGGAAGATATGACGATCTCCGTCGGGCCGCTGGTCAGGACCATCGTCCGGGCCTTGCGGCTCCATCCGTCGGGCGGCCCGCCGCGGCAGCCGGCCAGGGCCAGAGCCATGGCGACGGCCAGGAGCCGGGCAACGGCGCGCCGCTTCCCCATGGTCAGCCGCCCTCCGGAAACCCGACCAAAGCCGGTTCAGGCTCTTCCTCGTAGATGAGCGGATGGTCCCTGAGGAAGCGGGCGCTGTCGATCCTCAGGACGGCCCAAAGGGCGGCCGACGCCGGGATGAAAGCTCCAAAGGACCCGGGGTGAGCGAGGAGGGCCTTCTCGACGGCGGCAAGCGCGGCCAGGAGCGCCAGCAGGCCCGCGACATAAAGCATGCCCCGGGTCTGGAGCCGGAGCTTGCCCGGGACGAAGGTGCTGGCGAAAGGCACTTTGCGGTAGCGGAAAAAGAAGGCCTCGACGCCGAGAGCCGAGAGCGCCAGGCAGAAAACGGCGTGTAACGAGGCCGCCCGCCCGTCCCGCCAGAGCCAGAGATGGGCCGCGAAGAGGAGCGCCGACAGGGGAAGGAGCCATTGGAAGAAGACCGCTTTCTTGAGACCCGAGACATAGCGGCTCCGCTCGGCCGTCTCGGTCACCCGGAAGATCCAGTTGCTCTCGAGCGCGGCAGGCACGTCGACGACGGCGCGGAGCCCGGCCAGAAGGACAAGGACGAGCAGGAGCGATTGGGCCAGGAAGAAGGCGTTGCCGGGGGCCAGGGCCTGGAGGTTCCGCCGGTTGGCGACGATCGACAGCGTCGCCAGCGCCGCCCCGGCGGCCAGGCTGTTGACCAGCACGGTCCGGTGCCGCGGGCTCGCCCGCAGGGTTTTGGTGAAGAAGGCCGCCACGGCCCGTTCCTCCGGCTTCCGGAACAGGGCCTTCCAGAGAGCGTTCCCGACGCCAGACCGCAGGCCGCCGGGCCGGAGCCTCTTCTTCGCCGCTTCCAGGGTCTTGCCGAAATGGCGGAGATAGCTCAGGGCGCAGGCCAGGCCGAAGGCGCCGAGCGACAGCCCGAGGGCCAGGCCGGCCTTCCTGGCCAGGGCGATGAACGAGGGATCGGACGTGCCCAGGAGGACCTCGTAGAGTCCGACGAACCACATGGACGGAATCCGGGAGACGATCGGCGAGCCATGGTCCTTGAGCCGGGCCAGCGAGCGGATGGCGCCGCTCGAGCCGCCGGGATCGGCCAGGAACGAGAGCAGCAGGAAGATGAAGGAGCCGACCAGGACGAAGCGGACCAGGGCCGAGGCCCGGCGATAGAGCCCGGCCGGCAGGACGGCCATGAGGAAGAAGTTGACGAAGACGCAGGCGAAGAAGACGCAGAAGCAGGCGGCGAAGGCGCTGACCAGGTGCGCGCCGACGTAGCGGGCCAGGAAGAGCAGGCTGTCCGACCGCCACTGGGCCAGGAAAAACGCGAAGGAGGCCGAGGATAAGCTGTTCATGGCCGCCGAGAAAAGGCCGATGAACGCGACGAACGAGGCCAGCTTGGCCGCGAAGACCGTCCGCAGCCGGACCGGCAGGGGCGTCAGGTTGACGAAGTCCCGGCGGTCGGGGAAGAGCATCTCCCATTCGAGGAGGGTGACGATGCCGAACATGATCATCATCAGGATGAAGATGTAGTTCTTCTCCTGCCAGGACGTGCCGGCGTCGGGAGAGAGCTCGTACCTGAAAAAGATCAGCATATAGGAGCTCCATCCCATGATGACCGCCAGCACGGCCAGGACGGCGATCAGCCGGGCCTTCATCTGGTCCTCGAAGTCGACGACGTCGTTGCGGAAGAGCCGGGTGAAGAAGTGCCTGGTCAGGAGACGGAGCTGGGCGAGCTCCTCCCCCGCGGCCATCAGCCGCCCCCCTTCATGGTCTTGACGATCCGTTCGGCCGCGAGCGCCGTGTCCTCGTGGACGACGAGCTGGCTGAAGATCTCGGCCAGCGACGGCAGGTGCATGAGGGTCCTCAGGTTGGCCACGGAATCGTTGGCCACGATGCGGCCCCGGTGGAGGATGATGATCCGCGAGCAGACCTGCTCGGTGACCTCGAGCACGTGGGAGGAATAGATGATGATCTTGTTCTCGGCGGCCAGCTTCCGGATCAGGTCACGGATGACCAGGCCCGTCGTCACGTCCAGGCCGGACAGGGGCTCGTCCAGGAGCAGGATGTCAGGATCGTGGAGCAGGGCCGCGGCGATCAGGACCTTCTGCCGCATGCCCTTGGAATAAGCCGACAGGGGGCTGTCCATGTCATGACGCAGGCCGAAGATGTCCATGAATCCGGCGATCCTGTCGCGGAGGAGCCGCTCCGGCAGGCGCCGCAGCCGCCCGACCATGGTCAGGTAGTCGCCGGCGCTGAGGTGCGGATAGATCTCCGCCTGTTCGGGGACATAGCCGAGACGCTTCTTGAAGGCTACGAGATCCCGCCGGATATCGCGCCCCTCGAACAGGATCTCCCCCCTGGTCGGCTCGAGAAGGCCGGCCAGCATCCGGATGGTCGTGGTCTTGCCCGCCCCGTTCGGCCCGAGGTAGCCCAGCACCTCGCCGGGCCGGACGGCGAAGCTGACGTCATCGACCACCGTGAAGACCGAGAACTTTTTCGAAACGCCTCGAAGCTCGATCATGCGACGGCTGCTTTCCGGAGAAACTTGGCTTCAGGATACTCCCGCGGCTGCGCCATGTCCAGGGAGCCGGTCCCGGCCGGGTCGATCCGGGTCATATCATCGGCCTTTGAAAAACCTTCCGCCGGCGTGATCCGCGCCCTTGAAATGGCGCGGGCCGGCGCGTATAATTCACCCCGATTTCGGGGAGAAGACGGAGCACGATTCGGAGGTTTGCTGATATGAGAGTCGGTATACTGACCGGCGGCGGCGACTGCCCGGGGCTCAACGCGGTCATCCGCGCCGTGACGCGCAAGGGCATCGTCAACCATGGCTTCGACATCCTGGGCATCAAGAACGGCTGGCTCGGCCTGATCGAGGGCAAGATCTATCCGCTTGACCTGAACTCCATTTCGGGCATCCTGCCGCGGGGCGGCACCATCCTCGGCACCTCGCGGACCAACCCGTTCCGGGTCGAGGACGGTGTCGGCAAGATCTTCTCCCACATCGAGAAGTTCGAGATCGACGCCGTAATCGCCATCGGCGGCGAGGACACCCTCGGGGTGGCCAAGAAGCTGAGCGACAAGGGGCTGCGCTGCGTCGGCGTGCCCAAGACCATCGACAACGACCTCTCCGGGACCGACTACACCTTCGGTTTCGATACTGCCGTCTCCGTCGTCGCGGAGGCCCTCGACCGCCTGCATACAACGGCCGAGGCCCATCACCGGGTCATGGTCGTCGAGGTCATGGGCCGGCACGCCGGCTGGATCGCCGTCGAAGGCGGGCTGGCCGGCGGGGCCGACATCATCCTCATCCCCGAGTTCCCCTTCGACCTGAACGAGATCTGCGCCCAGATCCTGAAGCGCCGGGAGCGGGGCAAGCTCTTCAGCATCGTCGTCGCCGCCGAGGGGGCCAAGCCCCAGGACGCCAGCCTGATCACCCAGACGTCCGAGCGGGACGCCTTCGGCCATGTCCGCCTGGGCGGCATAGGCAACATGATCGCCCGCGAGATCGAGATGCGGACGGGCATCGACACCCGGGTGACCGTCCTCGGCCATATCCAGCGGGGCGGCTCGCCCACGGCCTTCGACCGCATCCTGGCGACGCGCTACGGCATCGCCGCGATCGATCTGGTCAAGGACGAAAAGTTCGGCCTCATGGTCGGCCTGAAGGGCAACCGGATCGTGGCCGTGCCCCTGGAGGAGGCCCTGGCCGAGCCGAAGACGGTCGACGCCGACCTCTACGACATGGCCAAGGTCTTCTTCGGCTAGGCCGGCCCGAACGGATTGATCTTAAAAGACTTGGCCGCCGCCGGGGTTGACTTTGCCCCGCCGGCCGTGCTACGCTCCCCCCGCTTAGGAGGCGCCAGGACATGATCAGGAAGCTCACCCCGTTTATTGCCTTATCCCTCCTTCTCGCCGCCGCCCCCCTGACCGCGGGCGATATCCGGTTCGAGCTCGGGTTCGGCTGGACGCTCGTCGGCCCGACCATGAGCTCAACCTACGTCAACAGCTACAAGCCCCCGTTCACGCCGGCCGACCGCTACATCGACAGCGCGGCCGCCCAGACCCTCCGCTTCAAGCCCAAGACGACCTACGGCATGAACGGCTATTTCAACGTGCTCTTCGGCGGGAATTTCGGCCTTCAGCTCCTGGCCGATTATCACCGGCCCCACATGGGCGGCTCGAACAGCCCTTACGACGTCAGCCTGCAGTTCACGGCCTTCGAGCCGGAAACCTACACCTTCACCGTAGACGGGCCGTCCCCGGACGGGAACCTGACCGAGACGACCTTCAGCCTCAACGCCCTGGCCCGCTTCCGGCTGACCGACACGCTGTCGCTGAGCGTCTCGGCCGGGCCGAGCGTCTTCCACTTCGAGGGCAAAGCCGGCTACATCGACTACACCTACGCCGATCTGGCCCTGGTCGGCGAGGAATATCAGCTCTCCGCCGGCACCTTCCATATGGTCGCGTCCTTCGGGCCCGACACCAGGTACGGAATGAACGTCGGCGTCGAGGCCGCTTACGAGGCTTTCCGCCACGTCATCCTGGCTTTCGACCTGCGCTACTACGCCGCCGCCAAATCGGACCTGCAGCTGGCGATCATGGAGGACGAAACGATCACCGTGCCCCTCGACGAGATCGAGGCGGCTATCGGCCTGGGCACGCTGCGTGTCGATCCGTCCTATTTCCGGGCCGGCCTGGCCATCCGCTTCGTCTTCTGACCGCCGCCGACGTCGACGCCGCGGGCGGCCGCCGGGCCGGACATCACGGCCGTCTAGATCCTGGCCCGCCGCAGCCGCAGGGAATTGCCGACCACCGAGATCGAGCTCAGGGCCATGGCCGCCGAGGCGATCATGGGATCAAGCAGTATCCTGAAGAAGGGATAGAGCGCGCCCGCGGCCACCGGGATGCCGATGACGTTGTAGGCGAAGGCCCAGAACAGGTTCTGCCGGATCGTCCGGATGGTCCGCCGGCCGAGCTCGACGGCGGCGACGACCGTCCCCGGGTCTCCGGACATTAAGGTGATGCCGGCCGAAGCCATGGCCACGTCGGCGCCCGTCCCCAGGGCCAGGCCGACGTCGGCCTGGACCAGGGCCGGAGCGTCGTTGATGCCGTCGCCGACCATGGCCACGCGCCGGCCGTCCGCCTGGAGCCCGCGGATGACCTCGGCCTTGTCCGCCGGCAGGACCTCGGCCCGGACCTCTTCGATGCCGGCTTCGGCGGCAAGTGCCCGGGCGGTCAGGGAGTTGTCTCCCGTCAGCATGATCACGCGCCGGCCCGAGCGGCGCAGGGCCGCGACGGCTTCGCGGGCGCCGGCCTTCAGGGTGTCGGCCAGGCCCAGCAGGCCGGCAGGCCGGCCGTCGACGGCGACGTAGGCGACCGTCTTCCCCTCCCCGGCCAGCTTCTCCGCGAACCCGTCGAGCGGCGCGACGTCGATCCCGGCCCCGGCCACGAGCCGGCGGCTGCCGATCAGGACGCGCCGGCCGGCGGCCAGACCCTCGACCCCCAGGCCTTCGAGGGCCCGGAACTCACCGGCCGCGTCGACAGGGACGCCGTCGGCCCGGGCCCGGCGGACGACGGCCTGGCCGAGCGGGTGCTCGGAGCCGTTCTCGACCGAGGCGGCCAGGGCCAGGAGCAGGCGGGGCTCGACGCCGGCCGCCGGGATGACGTCGGTCGTCTCCGGCCGGCCGTTGGTCAGCGTGCCGGTCTTGTCGAAGACGAACGTATCCACCTTGTGGACGGTCTCCAGGCTCTCGCCGCTGCGGATTAGAATGCCGCGCTCGGCCCCCCGGCCCGTGGCGACCATGATGGCCGTCGGCGTGGCCAGGCCCATGGCGCAGGGGCAGGCGATGATCAGCACGGCCACGAAGTTGAGCAGGGCGAAGACCAGGCGCGGCGGCGGGCCGAACAGGGACCAGGCGGCGAAGGTCAGGACGGCGGCGCCGATGACGGCGGGCACGAAGCGGGCCGAGATGACATCGGCCAGGCGCTGGATGGGGGCCTTAGTGCCCTGGGCCTCCTCGACCAGCCGGATGATCCGGGCCAGGGCCGTGTCCTGGCCGACCCGGACGGCGCGGAAACGGAAGCTCCCCCACTTGTTCATCGTCGCCCCGACGACCTCCTGGCCGGGGCCCTTGTCGACAGGCACGCTTTCCCCGGTGATCATGGATTCGTCGACCGACGTCCGGCCTTCGAGGATAACGCCGTCGACCGGGATGCTTTCGCCGGGGCGGACGACGAGGACGTCGCCGGGCCGGACCTCTTCGATGGCCGTTTCCCGCTCCCCCTCCGGCCCCAGGACTCGAGCCGTCCGCGGCTGCAGTCCCATGAGCCGGCGGATGGCGCCCGTGGTCTTGCCCCTGGCCCGGGCCTCGAGCATACGCCCGAAGAGGACGAGGACGATGATGACGGCCGAGGTGTCGAAATAGACCTGCGGTTCGATCCCGGCCCGGCGGAAGAAGCCGGGGAAGACCGTGGCCGCGGCGCTGAAGAGGTAGGCCGCCGACGTGCCGACGGCCACGAGGGTGTTCATGTTGGCCGTGCCGCGCCTGAGGGCGCTCCAGGCGGCTCCGTAGAACCTCCGGCCCAGCCCGAACTGGACCGGCGTGGCCAGGGCCCAGAGGACGCGGAAATCCTGGAGGAACGCCGGCATCCAGGGGAACCAGCGCCTCATGCTCCCCAGGAAGATGGCCAGGGCCAGCAGGCCGCCCCAGACGACCGAGGTCCTGAGGGCGCGATAGTCCCTGTCGGCGGTTTCCTCGGCCGCCTCGCGGGACGCGGCGACGCCGTAGCCGGCGTCCCGGACGGCCTTGGCCAGGTCCCGCGGCCCGGCCAGCCCGGGATCGTAGAGGACGGCGGCCCGTCCGGCGGCGAGGTTGACGACCGCCTCCCTGACGCCGGGCACCTTCCTCAGGGCCCGCTCGACGTTGGCCGCGCAGCCGGCGCAATCCATCCCCGTCACCGAGAACTCGAACCTAGCCCCGGACGCCGGTCCGGTCTTCTTGATCCGGTCGCGGGCCTGCTGATCCATCTTGTCCCTCCCTCGGAGGCGTTCCGGGCCGCCGCTCCCGCCCCTGGTCCGTTCCCGCGCCGGCCCGCCTGACGGGCCGGGCGACCGCCTCGATCCCTCATAATAGCATATTCCCTAGTGTTTTAGTAGTATATCCCCCCGGCGGGGTTGCGCCCGGGGGCCCTTTGTGCTATCCTTTTGGGGCTCGGAAAGAGAAGGAGACGACTATGTCCGGACATTCCAAGTGGGCTTCCATCAAGCATAAAAAGGCCGCAACCGACGCCAAGCGCGGCAAGATCTTCACCCGCCTGATCCGCGAGATCAGCATGGCCGCCCGGGCCGGCGGGGGCGACCCCGACAAGAACGCCGCCCTGCGCAAGGCCATCGCCGACGCCAAGGGCGCGAACATGCCCGCCGACAACGTCAAGCGGGCCATCATGAAGGGCACCGGCCAGCTCGAAGGCGCGGCCTACGAGGAAGTGGCCTACGAAGGTTACGGCCCCGGCGGCGTGGCCGTCTTCCTCCAGGCCGTCACCGACAACAAGAATCGCACCGTCTCCGAGATCCGTCACATCTTCCAGAAGAACGCCGGCACCCTGAGCGAGAAGGGCTCGGTCGCCTGGATGTTCAAGCGCATGGGCTATATTGACGTCGAGAAGGCCAAGGTCTCCGAGGACATCCTGATGGACATCGCCCTGTCGGCCGGCGCCGACGATCTCAAGGACGAAGGCTCGCTCTTCGAGGTCATCACCTCGCCCGAGAAGTACGACGCCGTCCTCGAGGCCGTCAAGAAGGCCGAGATCGAGGTCGCCGCCTCCGAGGTCGGGTTCCTGCCCCAGAATTACGTCAAGGTCGAGGGCAAGGAGGCCCAGCAGGTCCTGCGCCTGGTCGAGGAGCTCGAGGACCACGACGACGTCCAGTCCGTCTCCTCCAATTTCGACATCTCCGAAGAGGAGATCGCCAGCTTCTCGCAGGCCGGGTGACGCCCCGGCACCAGCCATGCGGGTCCTCGGGATCGATCCCAGCCTCCAGTCGACGGGCTTCGGGATCGTCGAGGAGAACCGGGGCGCCCTCTCCCCCGTCGCCTACGGCGTCATCAAGCCCCGGGCCAAGCTGGCCTTCCATCTGAAGTTGGCCGAGATCAAGGCCGAGATCGAGACCCTCGTCCGGACCTACGGGCCGGCCGAAGTGTCCATCGAGAACGCCTTCTACGCCCAGAACCAGAAGACGGCCCTGATCCTCGGCCAGGTCCGCGGCGCGGTGCTGGTGGCCGTGGCCGCGACCGGCTGCGCCCTGGCCGAATACTCGGCCCTGGAGATCAAGAAGGCCGTCACCGGCTACGGCCAGGCCGACAAGGAGCAGGTCCTGACCATGGTCCGCTCGCTCCTGGCGATCGACGACGAGGCCATGCCGCTCGACGCCTCGGACGCCCTGGCGGCCGCCATCTGTCACCTCAACGCCCGGCAGTACCGGGCCAAGATTGGGGACGAGGACGCGTCATGATCGCCTACCTCCGCGGCACGCTCATCCGCAAGACCCCCGGCCGGGTCGTCGTCGAGACGGGCGGCGTCGGCTACGAAGCGGCCATCCCCGTCTCGTCCTACGCCCGCCTGGGCGAGACCGGCGGCACGGTCGAGCTGTTCATCCACACCCACCTTTCCGACGATGCCCTGGCCCTCTACGGCTTCCTGTCCCAGGACGAGAAGGACATGTTCCTCAAGCTCATCGGCGTCACCGGCGTCGGGCCGAAGCTGGCCCTGAACGTCCTTTCCGGCATCGCCCCGGCCGACCTCGAAGAAGCCATCCGCTCGAGCGACCTGGCCCGCATCTCGCTCGTGCCGGGGATCGGCAAGAAGACGGCCCTGCGCCTGACGATGGAGCTCCAGGACAAGCTGGAAAAAAAGGAAAAGCTCCTGGCGGCCAAGGGCTCGCCGGAAAAGGAGGACCTGCTCTCGGCCCTCCAGAACATGGGCTTCCGGCGCAGGGAAGCCGAGCAGGCCGCCGACCAGGCTTTGGCCGCCCACAAGCCCGGGACGGAATTCGAAAAGCTCCTGCGGGATTGCCTCAGGCGCCTGGCCAGGATCTGAAACGGGATCCGCCGGCCGAGCTCGCCCGTCAGCGCCGGTCCGGCGCGGCGTCCCAGGCGAACCTCTTCTCCGCGAACAGCCGCAGGCAGGCCGCGACGACGTCCGGGTCGTAGACGGTCCCCCGGCCCCGCTCGATCTCCGCGAGAGCCCGGTCGAGGCCGTGGGCGGGACGATAGGGCCTGTGGCTGGCCATGGCCTCGATGACGTCGGCCACGGTGACGATCCGGGACTCTAGGAGGATCTGGTCGCCCTTCTTCCGGTCGGGATAGCCCGAGCCGTCCATCCGCTCATGGTGTTCCAGGACGATGCGGGCGATGGGCTCCGGCAGGTCCACGTTCTTCAGGATGTCGTAGCCTTCGGCGGGATGCGTCTTGATGAGCTCGAACTCGTATTCGGACAGCACGGACGGCTTGCTGAGGATCTCGGCCGGGATGACGATCTTCCCCAGGTCGTGGATGGTGGCGGCCGTCCGGATCATCTCCGCCCGCTCGGTCTCGAGGCCCATCTCGCGGGCCACGGCCCAGGCCAGCTCCGAAACCCTCTTCTGGTGGCCGGCCGTATAGGGGTCCCGCTTCTCGACCATCCCGGCGATGACCCTGATGATGGAGCCGAAGACGGCCTTGATCCTCTCCTCGGCCCGCTTGCGCTCGGTGATGTCCATCGAGATCACCGTGATCTTGTCGACGGCCCCTCCCGCCGTCTCCCGGACCGGGCTCAACGTGCGGAGGAACGTCTTGCCGTCCTTCTGGCTGCTGTGCTCGTAGGTGAGCGACGATCCAGAGGCGACGACCTGGGCGATCTTCTCGGCGAACATCCGGGTCCTGTCCTGGGGATGGAAATCCCCGTAAGGCCGTCCGGCCAGGCTCTCGAGAGTCCTGCCGTGGCGCTCCAGGTACCTTCCGTTGGCGTGGATAAAGCGGAGATCGCGGTCGATGAGATAAACGTAATCGTCCGTCGATTCGATGAGGCAGCGATATTTCTCCTCGCTGGCCCGGAGCTCCTCGGCGGCCCGTTTCTGCCTGAGGCGGACCTCCTTCTGCTCCAGGGCGGAGACGACGGCCGACCCCAGCCTCTTGATGTGCTCCTTGATGACATAATCCCAGGCGCCGGCCTTCATGCACTCGACCGCCGTGTCCTCGTTCATCGATCCGGTCGTGACGATGAACGGCGTGTCGGGGGCGTTCGCCAGCGCCAGACGCAGGGCGGTCATGCCGTCGAACTGGGGCAGCTTGAAATCCGAGATGATGAGATCTGGCCGGAACGCCTCCAGGGCCGCCAGGAACTCCGGGCGCGTCTCCACGCGCGCGAACTCGGCCGCCGCGGCGACCTTCCGGATCTCCCTCTCGCACAGATCCGCGTCCGTCGGCAGGTCCTCGATGATGAGAACGCGCAGGGATCCTGTCATGGTTCCTCTCTTCGTTCCGGGGGTTGGTTCACGACCAGCCAGTAGAGGCCCAGCGTGCCCAGGGCCTCCATGAAAGACCCGTAATCCACCGGCTTGACGACGTAGCCGTTGGCCCCGAGATCGTAGGCCTCCCGGATGTCCCGGTCCTCGCGCGAGGAGGACACGACGACGACCGGGATCGTCCGCGTCCGCTCGTCCCGCTTGACCGTCCGCAGGAATTCCATCCCGCCGATCCTGGAGAGCTTGAGGTCAAGCAGGATGACCTTGGGCGGGAGCCCGGCGCCGCGCGGCGCGTAGGCCCCCCGGCCGAACAGGAAATCCAGGGCTTCGGCCCCATCCTCGACCGTGTGCAGGCGCCCGGCCAGATCGCGCCGGCCGAGGGCCCGGATCGTCAGCTCCGCGTCGGCCGGGTTGTCCTCGACCAGGAGAACGTCCACGACCCCGGGAACGTCCATGATCAAGCCTCCTTCACCGGCAGGGCGAAATGGAACGTCGCTCCCTCGCCGACGCGGCCTTCCGCCCAGGCCCGCCCGCCGTGGCGGCGGACTATGCGCTGGATGATGGCCAGGCCGACGCCCGTCCCCTCGAATTCCTTGGCGCTGTGGAGGCGCTGGAAGACGCCGAAGAGCTTGTGGGCGTAAGTCATGTCGAAGCCCACGCCGTTGTCGGTCACGGAATAGATGTTCTCCATCCCCGCCCGCTCCCCCTCGACGGCGATGACCGGCTTGTCCCTCTTTCCCGAAAACTTGAGGGCATTGGACAGAAGGTTCGTCCAGACCTGGCGGATGAGGGTCGGGTCGCCGACGGCCGCCGGCAGGGGCCCGAGCCGAAAATCGATCCGCTCCCGGACCTGCGGCGGCGCCAGCTCGCAGAAGATCGAGTTGGCCAGCGTCCGCATGTCGATGGCCGAGAGGCGGATCTCCGAATGGCCCAACCGGGACAGGGCCAGGAGGTCGTCGATGAGCTGCCCCATGCTGCGGGCGCTGTCGCCGATGACGGCGCAGACGCGCCGGCCCTCCTCGTCGAGGCACGGCTGGTAGTCCTCGAACAGGATCCGGGTGTAGCCGTTGATGGCCCGCAGCGGGGCGCGCAGGTCGTGGGAGACGGAGTACGTGAAGGCCTCCAGCTCGGCGTTGGCCGCCTCCAGCTGGGCGGTGCGGTCGCGGACGCGCTGTTCCAGTTCGATGTTCAGCTTGCGGACCTCCTCCTCGGCCGCCTTCTCGTCCTCGGCCACGCTTAAAAGGGCCCGCCGCGATTGCACGGCTTCGTCCAGCAGCCGCCTCAATTCGGCCTGGGCGTCCTGGATCTCCCTTTCGGCCTTTTTCCGTCCGGAGATATCCATGATGATAACCTGGACGGCCGGGCTGCCCCCGAATATCAGGGGCGTGGCCATGACCTGGACGTCGATGGAGGATCCGTCCAGCCTCCGGTAGACGTCCTCGGCGGGATATAGCCCTTCTTCACCGGCCTTCAGCTTCAGGACACGGGCCTGGATCGCCGGCAACGAGACGGGATGGGCGATGTCGGCGATGGACTTGCCGAGGATCTGCGCGTCCGCGTCCGCACCCAGCATGCGCACCACCGCCGTGTTGGCGAAAACGATCCGGTCGTCGCGGAAGAGGGCGATCCCGATGGGGGCGTGCTCCGTCAGCAGCCGGTAACGCTCCTCGCTCTCCCGGAGCGCGGCCATGACGGCGTGCCTCTCCGTGATGTCGTTCAGCGCTCCGATCAGGCGGACCGGCCGGCCCGTCCCGTCACGGGCGATATAGGCCTGATCGACGACATCGGCATAGGAGCCGTCCCCGCGTCGGAAGCGATACTGCCCGGACCACGAAGAAGCCCCGGAATCGATCGCCGCCTGGACGCCTTCCCGCACAGGGACCGCGTCATCGGGATGGATCCGCCCCGTCCAGGCCTCGTAGTCCCGCCTGGCCGGGCCGCCGAAGAGCCGCTCGAAGTTGTCGTTCCACCAGATCGCCCCCGTCCGGAGGTCCCAGTCCCAGATGACGTCGGAGGTGGCCCGATTGACGAGCTCGAAGCGTTCCAGGCTTTCCTGGAGCCTCTGCGACGACTGGGCCTGGCCGCGGAAATAGACCTCGCGTTGCCGCCGCCAGATCAGGCTCAAGCCCACGCCGGTGAGAACGATGAGCGCCGCCATGACGAAGATGGTCTGCCAGCGGCGCTCCCGGAGCTGAGAAAAGATTTCGGACCTGGCCGCCTGGACAACCAGGAACCAGGGCGAGCCGGGCACGTGGCGCACGGCCGCGATGACGGGGACGCCCCGGCTGTCAACGCCCTCCACGACTCCTTCTCCTCCGGTCACGGCCAGGGCCGAAGGCCTGTCGCCACGGACGACGGGCAGTCTCAGCCTGAGGGCCGAGTCCGGCCGGCCCTCGGGATCGCTGAGAAAGAGGACGTCGTCCCCCTCGCGCCGGACGATGAACGTCTCGGCCCTGATGCCCGCGCCGGGCCGCTGCCGGATGAGGGGGTAGAGGTTCCGGCGGGGGTCGATGCGCAGGATGACGCAGGCCGGCATCCCTTTCCCGTTCGAAGGAAGGTCCAGGATGGGGACCAGGAGAATAAGATGGATGTCCCCCGAAGGCTCGGCCCGGCGGAAGTCCAGGAAGGCCACCTGTTCCTGGGCCAGGCTCGCTTCGATCTCCCCCGCCGGGCAGACGGCCTGGCCCTGGATCTCTCCATGAACGCAAAAGACCTCGAAACCGCGCCGGTCCACGAGGCAAACCCGGTCATAGCGCCCGGAAGCAAGGAAATGATCGAGCCAGTCGTGAAGCAGGGGCCGGCCCGCGCCCGGATCGGCGATGAAGAGCATCACCGCCTGCCTGAAGGCGTCGTTGCGGAACAGGATATGCGCGTCGGCCAGCCGGTTACGCCGCCAGTCCCGGAGTTCCTCGTCCTTGAGCCGGGAGACGGAATCGAGCATCGTTTCCGCCTGGGCCCGGTATCTCTCCCTGTAGCTTTGAAAACCCGAGATGCTGACGGCGCCGATGGCCGAGGCGAAGAGGACGAAGAGGAGCATCAGGCCGGCGGGAGACTGGAGCGCCGCGGTCCCGGTTTCGGGCGCTCGGGGCCGGGGGCGTTCGGCGGAGGGGCCCGTAAGGAACCCGAAACGGAAGACGGCCACGGCCATGATCAGGGCGCTCACCCCCATTCCCGGGGTGAAGGGATTGAATCGGAACGACAGCCGCGCGCCGATCGCCGGGATGGCTGAGAAGCCGACGGCCGCGATCGCCGACGCGGCCAGGAGAAGCGCCTGGACCCGGGCGGCCTTGCTGAGGCGCCGGGCGGCGGACAGCAGAAGGCCGATGCTCATGGCGATCAGGAGGAAGCTGTAGCTGGCGTAGATCAGGAACCAGAGACCGGGGACGAGGGTGGCCGTGTTGGGGACCAGGAAAGGCCCGTTCGCCGTGAACCCGGCTTCGGGCTTGATCCAGAGGCTGTGCCGGCTTTCGGTCCAGAGCACGACCTGGGTGACGGCCGGGATGACGAACAGCCCGGCCCGCAGGCGCTTGGAAAGCCACGGCCGCAGGCCGCCGTAGTCGACGGCGAAGACAAGCCAGAGCACGGCGCCGAACGCGGCGAAAAGGAAACGGAGGTTGAACCAGACAAGAGCCCGGCCCGGGGAGGAGCTGGCCATGGCCAGGGCTTCCGTCAGGCAGATGAGGCTCTGGCAGATGGTCAGCCCGGCGAAAGACTTGGCCGCTCCGGCCCGGCCCCGCTGCCGCCAGGCGTAAACGGCCAGGAAGCCGGCCAGCGCCGAGGACAATACGACCAGGACAAAATAGGCGATGATTCCCGGGGGACCGGATAACATCATTTCTCCTCCGCCGGGTTCTCATAGCGCGGCGGCAGGCCGGACCTGGCCAGGAGCTCGTTGACCTCGTATTTGAGGCCGAGGATGCGCGTTTCCCGCCCCAGCGTGACGGTCTGCCAGCGGCGCAATTCGTCGAGCTGCTCGGCCAGGCGCTCCTCGGCCAGCCTGCGTTCGATGGCGCCGGTGATGGTCCTCGATATCGCCCGCAGGAGGTCCACGTCCTCCTGCGGCCATTCCCGGCGGACGCGGCATTCGTCGAAGCCGATGAGACCGAAGAGCTCGTCGTTGACGAAAAGCGGCACGATCAGAACCGATCGGGTCCCTCCCAGAGCCAGGATCTCTCTCGTCTTTTCATCGGGGATCTCCGCCAGGTCGGAACAGCTGACGACCCTGTTGCCCCTCAACCGCTCCGCCAGCCAGGCGAACTCGGCCACCGAAAGTCCCTGCAAACGGGCTTTCATGGCCTCCATGCCCGGGGCCGTCCATTCGAACGTGTTGTCGCCGGTTCCCGTCTCCAGGCGATACTCAAAGATGTAGACCCGGCTGATATCCAGGGCCGTCCCCAGCCTCCGCAGGACCTCGTTCAGGAAGCCGTCCAGGTCCGCGACGGAGGCGGCCAGAGAAGAAATGGACGACAGAGTCTCCTCGTAGCGCAGGCGCTTCTTGAGGGTCGCCTCGTTCCGGATGCGGTCCGTGACATCGAGGACGAGCGAGATCATCTGCGGCCTTCCGGGGACGGGGACGTTCCAGGAGGTGATGAACCTCGTCTCCTCCCCGGCGCGTGCGATGGGGATGTCCGCCCACAGCATCCGGCCCGGGTCTCCCGACGCTATATCCTCCGACACGCGCTTTTTAAGCCGCTCCCGGGCTTCCGGGTCCTCGTAGACGGCCTCCCAGAACCTGTCGACGCTTTCGATCTTCTCCCTCGTGGTCCGGTAGAACCTGGGGAAATTGTCGTTCATGTAATAAAACGCCGCTCCCGGTTTGGTCGAATGGACGGCCACGCCGACCGGCAGGCTGTCGAGGATCGCCTGGATGAAGGCCTCTCTTTCCTGAAGAGCGGTTTCCATGCGCCTGCGCTCGGTGATGTTCAATATAGAAGACAGGAAATAATCTTTGCCGCCGACGACGACCCGGGCCACCGATACCAGGCAGTCTATGAGCTCTCCGGACTTGACGCGGAACATCGTCTCCAGGCTGAAGGCCGGGCCCTGGCTCAGGCTCCCCGCGATCAGGCGCTCCCGGTCCTCCGGCGAGACATAAAAGCCCATCTCGCCGGGCGTCCTCCCGAGAAGCTCTTCCCTGGCATACCCGCTGTTCCGCACGAAGGCCTCGTTGACATCGGCGATCTTCGCGTCTTCGACCGAAGTCAGGCTCATGCTGATGGGGCTTCCCGCGAAGGTCTTGGCGAACTTCTCCTCCGAGAGGCGAAGCGCTTCTTCGGCCCTCTGGCGCTCCGTGATGTCCGTGCCCGAAATCAGATAATACGGCTCCCCGCCGAGGACCAGCGTGGTCCCCGAAAGCAGCATATCGCGCACCTCGCCGGATTTCCTGCGGATCCTGATCGGAACGTCCTGGATCAGGCCTGCCTCCTTGAGGCTGCTGAGGAAGCGCGTCCGGTCCGTCGCGTCGGGATAGAGCCCCAGCTCGGCGGCCGAGCGTCCAACAGCCTCTTCCCTCGAGAATCCGGTGGTCCTGACGAAGCCCTCGTTGATATCGAAGAGCGTCCCGTCGCGGATCGAGGTCAGCGACAGCGCGATCGGGTTCACGGCGAAAACCTTGGAGAACTTCTCCTCCGAAAGGCGGCGGGCCTCCTCGTTCCGCTTTCGCGCGGAGACGTCGCGGATGATCATGCTCGTCTTCTCGCGGCCTTCGCTGTCCCAGTAGACCCACGTCGAGATCTCCCCGGGGAATTTCGAACCGTCCCGGCGCAGGAAATTGAGCTCCCCGCGGAACCGTCCCGTCCGGGCCCGCTCTTCCAGGGCCGCCGCGACCCGGGGGTCGGACATGTCGACGACACCGGCGCGCCCGACGGAGCGGAGCTCTTCCGCCGTCCGGCCGAACATCTCGCAGGCCGCCGGGTTGGCGTCGAAGATCGATCCGTCCGGGGCCGTGAGGAGGATGGCGTCCAGGCTGGAGGCGAAGAGGAAAGCGGCCTGCTTCCGGCTCTCGCGCGCCTCCTCCTCGGCCCGCTTGCGCTCGCTGATGTCGCGGACTATGGCCCACATCCATTCCCGGGCTCCCTTACCCTCCCGGCTCGGGAACGTATGCAGCTCGACCGGAACGACCGTGCCGTCCTTCCTCCGATACTCCTTTTCGTAGATGGAGGAGGACCGTCCGGTTTTCATCTGGCTCTCGATGATCTCCTCCTCCCTCTGGAGCCATTTCCCGGGGGTCAGGTCCCTGAAGGTCATCCGCCGCAGCTCCTCGGCCGTATACCCGGTCAGGTCCCGGAAAGCCCTGTTCATCTCCAGGAGCCGGCCCTGGCGGTCGATGCTGACGAAGCCGTCCGGCACGTCGTCGTAGAGGTCCCGCCATTTCCTCGCCGACCGGAGGCCGGTTTCTTCCGCCGTCCGCGACGGCCCCTTCGGTCGTGATCGCTTCAGCATGACTGGCTCCTCAACGCCGCGAATGTCGTCTGGATGGGATCTGGGGGGCCGGCCGGACGGCCGGCAGCAAGACGATTAGGAACAGGCAGGATTCCCGGGGAGACCCCGGGGCCCCCGGACCCATAACGCCGTCCATGAGCGGCCCACTCATCCCCTGCCTCACGATTCGCACCCCCGGTCCCAGGTCACTACCACGGCAATTTTGCCCATGCCGCCTGTGCTTGTCAAGGAAGGCCTGAAGGCCCGCGGCACGATGGCCCCGGCCCCGAACAGGCTCGCAGGGACCGGTCCGGGCGGCGAGGCGCCTGAAGCGTCCTGGACCGGGCTCGGAACTAGAATCCGACCCCGATGAGAGCCATGAGGGTCCTGTTCTTCAGCACGCTGCCGTTCTCGGGATCCTTGAGGACGTTGGCCAGGCCGAAGTTGTAGCGTCCCTCGACCGACAGGCGGACGCCCGGCAGCTTGAATTCAACCCCGGCTCCGCCGACGAAACCATAATCGAAGCGGTTCATGTATTCCGTGATGTCCTCACTTTCGGAATCCACGCCGTTCGTCGAGGATCCCTGGCCCTTGATCATCCAGGAGCCGTAGCCGCCGGCGCAGATGACCGGGCGGACCGGACCGGCTTGAACGACCCTTAGCTTGAGCAGAACGGGCACCTGGATATAGTCGAGCAGATACTTGATTTCGACGCTTTCGACCTGGGCCTTGGCGCCCATCCGGGCATAAAGGATCTCGGGCTGGATGGACAGCGGCCCGAAGCCGAGATCGGCGGACACGCCGGCGACAACCCCGGCGTTGTTCACGAACGAGATGGGCATCGGCTCGGTCGTAGAGGCGGAGAACCGGGCCAGGCTGAATCCGCCCTTGATGCCGATGCCGGCCGCTGCGGTCTGGGGCAGGGCGGCGAAGGCCAGCAGGACTGCGAGGGAGACGAGCACTATCTTTTTCAACGATTCCTCCGGAACTTGGATTTCGGTCCCGTCCATCTTATCCGCCGGGACAGGCTCGGCCATCCTCCGCCGCGGCGGTTATGGGGGGTGAGATTCCGGCCTCCCGTCTCACCCCTGGAGGCGGGCCGGCCGGTGAGCCGCGCCGGGGAAAGGGATGGGCTTGACAGCAGATCCGGCCGGGCGTACATTATGAATGAACATTCATTCAGGAGAGGCCATGCGAAACTCCGATGCCGCCGAGGCCCGGCTCCGCCTCCGGGAGGAGAACGGCAAGAGGGCCATCATCCTACGGGCGGCCGCCCGCCTGTTCTCGCGCCGGGGCTACAGCGAGACGTCCGTCCAGGATATCGCCGATGCGGCCGGGACCGCCGTGGGCACGATCTACCTCTACTACAGGAACAAAGAGGACCTCCTGACCGGCATCTACCGCCATTCCTCGGCGCTGCTCCTGGAGCGGCTGACCGAAAGGATCGGCGGCCGGACTGACCCGTTGGAAAAGTACGCCGTCTATATCGAAGAAGCCATTGATTACGCTTTCGAGCATCCGGACTTTTTCCTGATCATCTTCGTCGATCTGCGCCGGAAGGAGATCGAACTGCCCAAAAGGCCGGCCTTCGGAAATTTCCGCCGCTTCCTGGCCCTGGGAGAGAACATCATCAGGGAAGGCCAGGCCGGCGGCCAGTTCTCCACGTCGCTGCCGGCCGCCCGGCTGAACTTGGGCATCGTGTCCATGTGGGTCGGCCTGGTCCTGACCATGGTCATCGGACCCGCCGTCAAGGCAGGGGCCGCCGATCTCCGCCAGGTCAAGGACCTGGTCCTGGCCTCGGTCCTGGAGGGGATCCGGACGCCCGCAGCGCGGCAGGCCCCCCTCCCCCGGCCGGACGTCCTGCCAAAACGGGCCGAAGGGAAAGCGCGCCGGGACGATTAGCGCAGGGCGCCGGGAGGGGCCGGGCCTGGCCCGGCGGCGTCCGGCCTGACAAAAGGCGGCAACGGAGGAAACCATGAAAAGAATCTGGGTCGCAGTGTTGATGCTCCCGGCGTTGCTCGGGGCCCAGGAGATGACCCTGTCGACGGCCGTCGACAAGGCCCTGACGGCCAGCCACGACCTCCTGGCCAAACGCAAACATATCGAGTTCCTTCAGGCCGGCAAGAAAGAGGCCCGCAGCCACTATTTCCCCCGGATCGATCTCGCTGGGTCCTATACCAGGCTGAACGATCCGGTCGACTTCGACCTCGGCTCCCTGCGAACCCTGCTCATAGGTCTGGAGACCCAGAACAAGCTGGGCGACATCGACCTGCAGATGCTGGTGAGCCGCGGCTTCGGCTTGACCGACGCCGAGACGGTCGCCTATGCCTCCCAGATAGCCTCGGCCCTGGACGCGGCCATCCCGTCCATGAATATCCACTTCCTCGATCAGGACGTCTGGCGGGCCTCCCTGGAGCTGGTCCAGCCCATCTGGATGGGCGGCAGGCTCCGCGCCCTCAACCGGGGCGCCGACCTGCAGTACCAGGAGGGCCTGGAGGAATTCCTCATCGACCGGGAAACGGTCAAGGAGGAAACCTGCCGGGTCTACTTCCTGGCCAAGCTCCTCGAGGAGGTCGCCGCCGCGAACAAGGACGCCGAGAGCGGCATCGCCCGGCACCTTCAGCAGGCCGAGAGCCTCTACAACTCCGGCCTGATCGCCAGATCCCAGCTCCTTCGGGCCAAGGTGGCCTGGTCCGAGGCCCGGAAGAACCTCGAGAACGCCGAGCTCGATCTGAAGACCGCCCGCGGCGTTTTGGCCGACCTTGTCAAGTCCGGCGATCCCGGCGCTCTGGTACTGACCACTCCCCTGCCGTTCGCGCCCGCCGCCGCTTCCCGGAGCCAAATCCGTTCGAACGTGCTGGCCGGCAACCGGGCCCTGAAGATGCTGGACATCAAGCGGGACCTCATCGGCGCCAAGAAGCGCGGCGACCTGGCCGCCTGGCTGCCCGAGGTCTACGCCTTCGGCCGCTATGAGCTCTACCGGGGCGATCTGACCTTCCTGGACCCGGACTGGGCCGTCGGCGTGGGCGTCAAGCTCAACATCCTCTCGAGCGGCGAAAAGCATTACCGGCTGGCCGCCGACGAGAAGCTCCGACAGGAGGTCGAGGAGAAGAAGAAGGGCGTCGAGGATCTCCTGACCAGGGCCTGTGACCAGCTCTATGACCAGGCCGAGTCCCGCAAGAACACCATGGCGAGCTTTCCGGCCAGGCAGGAGGAGGCCGAGGAGAACCTCCGCCTGGCCGAGTCCCGCTTCTCCTCGGGCCTGGGCATCTCCCTCGAGGTGGTCGACGCCAACCTGATCCTGCAAAAGATCCGCGCCGAGAGGGCCCAGGCGGTTTACGGATACGTCGTCTCGTGGCTGAAGATCCATGAGCTGGCCCAGAGCCTCGACGGCTATATCAAGGAAATGGAGGGAGTCCGATGAAGACCATGAAGCCCGCGATCCTGTTCGCGGCCCTGGCCGCGGCTGGCGCCTGCTCGGGAACGCCGGCCCGCGTCCAATACGGTTATGCCGAAGCCGAGGAGGTCGACGTCGCGGCCAAGATCCCCGGCCGGATCATCGAGATGAAGGTCCGGGAGGGCGATTCCCTGCGCCGGGGCGACCTCATCGCCGTCCTGCAGAGCGATGACATCAGGGCCAAGGTCGAACAGGCCAAGGCCGGCCTCCAGGCCGCCGACGCCCAGCTGCGCCTCGGTCTCAAGGGCGCCCGGGACGAGGAAAAAAGCATGGCCGAGAGGCAGTTCAACATCGCCCGGGACAACATGGAGATCGTCCAGAGGACCTACGAGCGCGTCCTCAAGGTCTTCAACGACGGCGGCATCTCAGCCCAGGAAAAGGACACGGCCGAATTCCGCTGGAGGATATCCCGGGAGCAGTACGAGCAGGCCAAGTCCTACCTGGACATGGTCAACAACGGAGCCCGCAAGGAGCAGATCGAGCAGCTCCGGGCCCAGGTCAGGGCGGCAGCGGAAAAGGTCAAGGAAGCCCAGAGCTATCAGGATGAAACGCTCATCAGGGCCCCCCTCGACGGAGAGGTGAAGGAGATCAACGGAGAGGTGGGCGAGGTCGTCAGCGCCGGATTCGCCCTGGTGACCATGCTGGAACCCGGACCCTACGTCGTCTTCAACCTGAGGGAGACCGATTACCGGGGGCTCAAGCTGGGCGACAAGCTCGACGTCGAGATCCCGGCCCTGGGACGGGCGGGCCAGATCGAGGTCTACTACATCGCGCCGCTGGCCGACTTCGCCAAGGTCGAGGCCACCCAGGAAAAGGGTTCCTGGGACATCAAGACCTTCGAGGTCAGGGGCCGCCTGACCGCGGGGGAAAGCGGCCTGCGGCCCGGCATGACGGTCAGGATCGAATGGTAGGAGCATGAAGGACTTCCTTTCGCTGGCGAGGAGCGAGGCCAGGGCCTGCCTCGGCAGCCCGGCTTTCCTCGTCCTGCTTCTCGCCGTCCCCGTGGCCCTGAACGTCCTGTTCGGGGCGATCTTCCTTCCGGCCAGGACGGCCCGGGCCCTCCCCTTCGCCGTCTGGGACCAGGATGGAAGCCGCGACTCCCGCCAGCTCGTCCGCTTTATCCGGAGCAACCCGGCCTTCGACCTCCGCTATGTCCTGGCCGACCAGGAGGAGGGGCGGAAGCTCCTGTCCCAGCGGAAGATCCGCGGCTTCATGATCATCCCCGCCGGCTTCTCCAGGAAGATCGCGCGCCGGGAGACGGCCGATGTCGTCGTCTTTGAGGACTTCACCTTCCTGCTGCCGGGCCGGACGCTGATGAAGAACCTGTACAAGGTCGAATCCTGGTACCAGAAGGACCGCCTCGAGGACTCCTTCAAGGACCGGGGCCTCATGGCGAGCGCCGGCGAGTTCCTGGCCAATCCGGCGACGCTCAATTTCCGGCCGCTCTACAACCCTTCCCTCGAGTACACCAGCTTCATGCTGCCCGGCGTCCTGCTGGCCGTGCTCTTCCAGATGATGACCCTGCTCGGCGCCACCTCCTGCTTCATGAACGCGGCGGCATACCGGGGCCGCTCCAGGGCCAGCTTCCTGGCCGTCAAGACCGCCGTCCTCTTCGGCCTCTTCCTCATCCCCTTCGCCCTGACGTACGGGGCCTTCTTCCCCCTGTTCGGCCTGCCCCAGGGCTCGGCGCCGGCGATGATCCTCGCCTTCTCCGTTTTCTCCCTGGCCTCGATCGGGATGGGCCTGGCCGTGGCCGCCCTGGCCGGCGACCGGGCGCTGGGGACGTCGCTGATCCTCATCGTCGGGGCCGTCGGCTTCACCTTCTCCGGATACACCTGGCCTATGTTCCTGTTCCCGGCGGCGTGGAAGACGATCGCCTATGTCTCCCCGCTGACCCCGTTCCTGGAGGAGACGGTCAAGATCATCTACGGCACCGGATTCCCCGTCCAGGTCTGGAAGATGGCCGCCCAGGCCCTGGCCTACCTGGGGCTGGCGCTGGCCGCGGTCAATATCAAACGGCTGGCGGGAGGCCGGACATGAGCGGCGCCCGGTCCTTCCTGAAACTCGAGATCGGCCGGGTGATCCGGGACAAGGTCGCCCTGATCTATCTCGTCATCTTCCCGGCGCTCGGCCTGCTGGCCTACGGGACCCTGTTCATGAACCGCGTCGGCCGGGACTATCCCGTAGCCCTCGTCGACCGGGACGCCGATTACGGCTCCCGTCTCGTCGGGCATTACCTTGAGAGCTGCCCCGAGCTCGAGGTCGTGTCCATCGTCCGGACCGAAGAGGAGGCCCGCGGGGAAATGGCCCGGGGACGGATCATGGCCGCGATCGTCCTGCCGGCGTCGCTCGAGAGCGATCTGAAGTCGCGCCGGCCCGTCCGGGTCGACGTCCTGGTCGACGCCCGGAACCTGGTCAACGCCAACTTCATCATGACCGCCATGCAGAAGTCTCTCGGCTTCGGACAGGCGGGGATCAAGTTCCTGATCTACAAGAAGCTGGCCCCGGCGGCCGAGGCCCGGAAGATGGTCCAGCCCCTGCGCTTCCGCTCCCGCGCCCTAGGAAACCCGACCGTGGACTACTCCTTTTTCATCCTCACCGGCGTGCTGATCATGATCCTGCAGCAGTGCCTTCTGGTCGGCTCGGCCGTCGGCGTCGCCGGCGAGGCCGAGCGGGGCGCCCTGGCCGGCACGGTCGCGGAAGCGGGCGGGGCCCTGCGCTACCTCCTTCGCCGGCAGCTGGTGTATACCGCCTGTCAGGGGCCGGTCCTGCTGGTCATCCTGGGAGGGTATTGCTGGATCCTGCGCATGCCGTCGGCCAATCTCCTGCCGCTCATCCTCTTCCTGGTCCTATTCCTCGAAGCGGTCATCGCCTTTTCCCAGGCTTTCGGCGCGCTCTTCCGGAGCCGGCAGGCGCTCCTCCAGTCGGCGCTGTTCTTCTCCATGCCGGCTTTCTTCCTGGGCGGCTACACCTGGCCTATCGAAGACATGTCGCCGGCCCTGCGCCCGCTGGCGGCCGTCCTGCCCACGACACCCATCCTGAATGCCTGGACCACGCTGACCGCCATCCCCGATTCCTTCCGCTGGCTGGGCGGGGCTTATCTGCACCAGGCCCTTCTCGCGGTCCTCTATTTCGGGCTTTCCTGGATGGTCCTGAGGACGGTCATCCGCCGCGGAGCCGGGAAAAAGGCGTCGGCCTGAGGCGTCCTCGCCGCTTCGGGAGGAAATAGACAGCTCGGGGCGGCCGGCGCCGACGCTTCAGCGCGTTCCGGCGAGATCCTCGAGGATGCTGCGGGCGGCCGCCTTGCCGGCGCCCATGGCCCGGATGACCGTGGCCGCGCCCGTGACGATGTCACCCCCGGCGTAGACCCGCGGCCGGGAGGTCCGCCCGTCGGCGGGGTTGGCCAGGATGGTCCCCTTGGCCGAGACGCGGATGTCCGGCGTCGTCGAGGAGATGAGCGGATTCGGCCGGTTGCCGATGGCCACCACGACGATGTCGCAGTCTACTTCGAACTCGCTGCCGGGGACGGGCTTGGGGCTGCGGCGGCCCGACGCGTCGGGCTCGCCGAGCTCCATCTGCAGGCAGGTCAGGCCGCGGACAAAGCCCTCGCCGTCCTCGATGACGGCGACGGGATTGGCCAGCGTCCGGAAAACGACGCCTTCCTCCCGGGCGTGCCGGACTTCCTCGGCCCGGGCCGGCATCTCCGCCTCGCCGCGGCGATAGACGATGGTCGACACCTCGGCTCCCAGCCGCAGGGCGGTCCGGGCCGCGTCCATGGCCACGTTGCCGCCGCCGACGGTCACGACCCGGCGGCCGCACAGGATGGGCGTGCTGGCGCCGGCCTGGTAGGCCTTCATCAGGTTGCTCCGGGTCAGGTACTCATTGGCCGAATAGACGCCGATGGCGCTCTCCCCGGGAATGCCCAGGAAAGCCGGCAGGCCGGCGCCCGTGCCGATGAAGAGGGCCTCGAAGCCGTCCGGGCCGAGGAGGCGATCGACGGTCTCGGTCCGGCCGACGACGAAATTGCGGACGAACTTGACGCCCAGGGCCTCCAGGTCCGCGATCTCCTGCCGGACGATGGCCTTGGGCAGGCGGAACTCCGGGATGCCGTAGGTCAGGACGCCGCCCAATTCATGGAGCGCCTCGAAGACGACGACCGAACACCCTTCCTTGGCCAGCTCCGAGGCGGCCGTCAGGCCGGCCGGGCCCGATCCGGCCACGGCGATGCGCCGGCCCGTTTCGGGCTTGCGGGCGGGCGCCTCGATCCGGCCCCCCCGGCGCTCCCAGTCGGCCGCGAAGCGCTCGAGATGCCCGATGGCCAGGGCCTCGCCGCGCCGGCCGCGGAGGCATTCCTTTTCGCACTGGTCCTCCTGGGGGCAGACGCGGCCGCAGATGGCCGGCAGGGAGTTGGCCTGGCGGATGGTCCGGGCGGCCGCCGCGAAAGCGCCGTCCGAGATCTGGCTGATGAAGGTCGGGATGGGGACGGCCACGGGGCAGGCCGCGACGCAGGGCGCCTTGCGGCACCCCAGGCAGCGATTGGCCTCGATCCGGGCCTCTTCGTCGGAGTAGCCGAAAGGCACCTCCGCGAAATTCGATGTCCGGACGGCCGGCTCCTGTTCGCGCATCGGCACGCGGCTCACCGGCCCGAGCGGCTCACGGCGGCTCCCGGTCAGGCGTTCATCAGTCGGCATGATTCGCGCTCCCTGGTCTGGCGCTCGAAATCCTGGTAGCTGCGCAGGCGCCTCATGAAGGGCTCCCAGTCGATGCCTTCGGCTTCGAACTCCGGCCCGTCGACGCAGGCGAACTTGATTTTCCCGTCGACTTCGACCCGGCAACCACCGCAGAGCCCGGTGCCGTCGATCATGATCGGATTGAGCGAAACGACGGTCGGGATGCCCTGGCCGAGGGTCAGCTTGGAGACGGCCCGCATCATCGCGGCCGGGCCGATGACCACGGCGCGCTCGAACGTCCGCCCCTGGCGCGCCAGGTCGAGGAAAACGTCCGAGACCAGGCCCTTCCTGCCGGCCGAGCCGTCCTCCGTGGCCAGCAGGACCTCGTCGGCCCAGCCTTCGATCTCGGAGCGCAGGATGATCTTGTCGCGGCTCCGCGCCCCGAGGATGATCGTGACGCTGTTGCCCGCCGCCTTGAGGGCCTGGGCGATGGGGTACAGCGGGGCGATGCCCACCCCGCCGGCGATGCCGATGCACCGGCCGTACCGTTTGATCCGGGTGGGCTGTCCCAGGGGGCCGACCAGGTCGGCGACCGAGTCGCCCTGCCGCAGCCGGGACAGGCGCATCGTGCCGGCGCCGGCGACCTGGACGATGACCTCGATCCATCCGGCTTCGCTGCAGGCGTCGGCGATGGTCAGCGGGATGCGCTCGCCGTCGGGCGTGGCCCGCAGGATGACGAACTGGCCGGGATGCCGGCTGGCCGCGATCAGCGGGGCGGACAGACGCATCCTGAAGATGTCGGGAGCAAGCTTTTCCTTGCGCAGAATCTGGCTCATCGTGCCGCAACTTCTCTCAGCTCGGAGGCGGTTCTAGCCGCAGGCCCCGGCCTGCCGGGGCCGGCGGGTAAAGGCTCGATCTCTCGATGCCCGGGAAGGATCCGCTCGAACATTCTATTATAGGCCTTTCAGGCGCCGGGGAAAACAGTGAAACCGAAAAAACGCGCGATCTTTTTCCCGGGGGCGTTCCTCCCCAAGGCGAAGGGCCAGCGGCGGGCGGAGGGGAGCCGCGGTCCAGGGGCCGGAGAAGAGCCCGGGGCGGCCCTCGCCCGCCTCAGCGTCTTGAGAAAAGGGCGGCGATGCGCTATGCTTCGCCGGAAGATCGCGGCGCCGCGCCGGCGATCGGAACGCCAGGCAGGCCAGGGAGGATCGCATGCGCAGGATCGTCAGTCTCGCGATGTTCGTTCTCTTCATCGCCACGATCGTCGTGGCCGTCGTGGAAGGCCGTCTCCATCCGGGCCGGGCGGAACATCACGTCCTGGTTGCCGGGGCGTTCATCATCGTCACCGTCATCCACATCGTCCTCAACCGCAAGGCCCTGGCCCGGCAGCTTGGCCGCCGGGACAGCTAGGTCCCGGGCCCGTCCCCGGCCCGGCCGCCGCGGCCGCCTCACGGCGGACTTGCCCGGAAACGGGAGTTGAGTAAAATAGCAGAGAGCCGCAATAATGCCTGCCATCCTCAGCCCCATCCGGACCAAGGAGGACGTCCTCTTCGAGGACAGCCTCCGGCCGAAGACGTTCGACGAGTTCGTCGGCCAGGACAAGGTCAAGGCCAACCTCAGGATCTTCATCGAAGCGGCCCGGAAGCGCGACGAGCACCTCGATCATGTCCTCCTCTACGGGCCGCCCGGCCTGGGCAAGACCAGCCTGGCCTATCTCATCGCCAAGGAGATGGGCGTCGGCATCAAGCCCACCTCCGGCCCGGTCATCGAGCGGGCCGGCGACCTCTCGGCCATCCTGACGAACATGCAGACCAAGGAGGTCCTGTTCATCGACGAGATCCACCGGCTCCAGGCCTCGGTCGAGGAGATCCTCTACTCGGCCATGGAGGACTTCAGCCTGGACATCGTCATCGGCCAGGGGCCGGGGGCCCGCAGCCACAAGCTCAAGATCAAGAAGTTCACCCTGATCGGGGCGACGACGCGGGCCGGCCGCATCACGGCGCCGCTGCGCGGCCGCTTCGGCATCATCCACCGCCTCGACTACTACCAGGACGAGGACCTCAAGAAGGTCATCCAGCGCTCGGCCAGGATCCTCAAGGTCAAGGTCGACGACGCCGGGGCCGGCGAGATCGCCCTGCGCTCGCGGGGCACGCCGCGCGTCGCCAACCGGCTGCTGCGGCGCGTCCGCGACTACGTCGACGTCAAGGGCGACGGCGTCATCACGGCCCGGGAGGCCCAGCGGGCCCTGGACATGATGGAGGTCGACGCCCTGGGACTCGACGACGTCGACCGCAAGATCCTCTCGACCATCATCGAGAATTTCGGCGGCGGCCCGGTCGGCATCGGCACCATCGCCGCGGCCATCGACGAGGAGAAGGACACGATCGAGAGCATCTACGAGCCGTTCCTGATGCGCATCGGCTTTCTCGACCGGACCATCCGCGGCCGGGTCGTCACCCCGAAGGCCTACGCCCATCTGGGCTACGAAGGCCCGCAGGCCGGCCGGAGCGGCCGGGCCAGGGCCTCCGGCCAGAGGAAGCTTTTCCGGGACTGAGCGCCCTTCGAGCGGCCATGACCTGCGGCAAGCCCCTTCGCGTCTCCGACTTCGACTACGACCTGCCGCCGGAGCTCATCGCCCAGCATCCCCTGCCCCGGCGCGACGATTCGCGGATGATGGTCGTGGACCGGCGGGCCGGCACGATCCGCCACGGCCGCTTCCGCGAGTTCGCCGGCCTCATGGGCCCGGGCGACCTCCTGGTCCTGAACGACACCCGGGTCCTGCCGGCCCGGCTCTGGGGCCTGAGCGGCCAGGCCCGGATCGAGTTCCTGTTCATCCGCGAGACCGGGCCGGGCCTCTGGGAGGTCCTCTGCCGGCCGGCGAAGCGGGTCCGCGACGGGGACGCCGTTCGCTTCCCCTCCGGCGCCGAGGCCCGCGCGGCCGGGGCGGCGGCGGAGGGCCGGCGGCTTCTCGACTTCGGCCGGACCGACGTCCGGGCCCTGCTTCGCGAATCCGGCTACGCGCCCCTGCCGCCGTACATCAAGCGGGCCCGGCAGGATGAGGCCGCCAGGCCGGAGGACATCGACCGCTACCAGACCGTCTTCGCCCGGAAAGAGGGCGCCATCGCCGCGCCGACGGCCG
This sequence comes from Acidobacteriota bacterium, assembly GCA_022711665.1. Taxonomy (GTDB): domain Bacteria; phylum Acidobacteriota; class Aminicenantia; order Aminicenantales; family Saccharicenantaceae; genus RBG-16-66-30. Next base: position 367,185 of record JAKLEN010000004.1, read on the forward strand.
GCCTGCATTTCACCAGGGGCGTCCTGCGGGCCCTCGAGGATCGGGGCGTCGGCATCCAGCGCGTCACCCTGGACGTCGGCCTGGCCACGTTCCAGCCGGTCCGGGCCGATCTCGTGGCCGAGCACACGATGCTCGAGGAAACCTACTCGGTTTCCCCGGCCGCGGCCATGGCCGTCAACGCCTCCCGGTCGGAGGGGCGGCCGGTCACGGCCGTCGGCACGACCGTCGTCCGGACGCTCGAGAGCGCCTGGCGCGACGGGGCCGTCCGTTCCGGCCGCCGCTCCACGGCTCTCTTCATCACGCCGGGATTCGAATTCCACGTCGTCGGCCGGCTGTTGACGAACTTCCATCTCCCCAAGTCGACGCTGCTGATGCTCGTCTCCGCCTTCGCCGGCTACGATCTGATGATGGCCGCCTACCGCCGGGCGGTCGAGGAGCGCTACCGCTTCTTCTCCTACGGCGACTGCATGCTCATCGTTTGAAAGGCCCGCGGCCGTCCCAGACGAGGCGCTGTCCCGGCTTCGTCCGGAGGTCCCGCCTCTCGCCCCCGTAGCGGAGGATCAGCGGGCTTCCCTTCTCGGAGCGTATGACGGCCCTGACGAGCTTGCCGCCCAGCCAGGCCATGTCGACCTCGAAGCCGCCGCGGGCCCGGAGGCCCGTCACCTCGCCGTCCGGCCAGGCGCCGGGCAGGGCCGGCAGGAGCTTCAGGACGTATCGGCCGTTTTCCATGAGGTGGCTCTGGAGAAGCATCTCGGCGATGCCGGCCGTGGCCCCGAGATTGCCGTCGATCTGGAAGGGGGGGTGGGCGCAGAAGAGGTTGGGATAGGTCCCGCCGGCGTTCGACATATCGACGCCCGTCTGGCCGGCCGGCCGGAGAAGGTCCCGGAGAAGCCGGTAGGCCCGGTCTCCGTCCCCGAGCCGGGCCCGGAAGCTGATCTTCCAGGCCAGCGACCAGCCGGTGCCGATGTCCGTCCTGGCCTCCAGGCTCTTGCGGGCCGCGGCGGCCAGTTCGGGCGTTCTTTCCGGATCGATCCCGCTGCCGGGGTGGAGCATGAAGAGGTGGGAGACATGCCGGTGCGTTGGCTCGACCTCCCTGAACTCCTCCCGCCATTCCATCAGCCGGCCGTCGGCCCCGATCCGCGGCCGGGCCAGACTGCCGAGGGCGGCCTCGATCCTGGCCAGAAGCGGGTCCCGGTCTCCCAGGACGGCCGCCGCGGCCAGGACGTTGGCGAAGAGATCGCGGATGACCTCCTGGTCATGCGACGGCCCCATGCTCATCTGGGCCGTCGAGCCGTCGGGGGCGTAGAACGAGTTCTCGGGCGAGGTGGCCGGCCCCGAGACGAGCTCGCCCGTCGCCGGATCCGCGACCAGCCAATCGAGGTAGAACCGGGCCGAGCCCGTCATGATCGGGTAGATCGCCTCCAGGTACCGCCGGTCCAGCGTGAACTGGTAATGGTCCCAGAGCTCGTGGCAGAGCCAGCCGCCGGCCCCGACATGCAATCCCCAGCTCGGGTGCTCGCCCGGCGCGGTGAAGCCCCAGACATTGGTGATCGGATGGACGCACCAGCCGCCGGCCTGGTACTGCACGGCGGCCGTCCGCTCGCCCGGCTTGACGAGCGACCGGACGAGCTCGACGAACGGCCCGTAACAGGCGGCGAGGTTCGTCGGATCGGCCGGCCAATAGTTCATCTGGACATTGATGTCCGTATGGTAGTCGCCGTTCCAGGGGGTCTGGATCTTGTTGGCCCACAGCCCCTGGAGGTTGGCGGCCGGAGCCCCCTGGCGCGACGACGCGATCAGAAGATAGCGCCCGAACTGGAAGTAGATCTCCTGCAGCCTCAGGTCGTCCGGACGCTCCTTCTGCCCCGTCAGGCGCCGGTCGGTCGGGACCGCGTCGGGGGAGCCGCCGGAAAGCGTCAGGCGGACCCGGCCGAAGAGCCGGGAGTGATCCTCGACGTGCCGCCGTCGCAGGGCCGCATAGGATCGGGAGGCGGCCCGCCGGAGATCGTCCGCCGTCGCGGCCAGCGGGTCGGTCCCGCGATACGGGGGACACCCGGGCCCGTAATCCGTCGCGGCGGTCAGGATCAGGACGACATCGTCGGCCCGGCTGACCTCCAGGGTCTGCCGCGAACAGGTCACGCGCCCTCCCCTGGCGATGGCCATCAAGCGGGCGGCGTAACGGACGCCATCGCCGCCCTTGCCGTCGGTCAGAACGCCGGTCATCAACAGGTGGTCTTCCGCCGCCCGCGTCTCGAAACGCTCCGGCCGGGTCAGGGCCGCCTTGAAGCTCAGGGCCCCCTTCCTGTCGGCCGCCAGATGCACGACCAGGGCCCGGTCGGGGAAGCTCGAAAAGACCTCGCGCCGGTAACGGACCCCGTCCTGACGGTAGGACACGCCGGCCAGCCCGCGCTCGAGATCGAGCTCCCGGCGATAGCCGTCGAAAGCCGACGTCTTCCCGAAATCGAGCCACAGGTCGCCCAGCGTCTGGAAGCAGCCGTACGGGACCTCGGCGCCGTTGCCCTGGCCCGAACCGGCGCCCAGGCAGACCTGCGTCCCGAGGGTCAGTTCCGTGGCTTCCTTGTACTTGCCCGCGAAGAGCAGCCGCCGGATCTCGGCCAGGGAAGCCGCGGCCCCGGGGTTGTCGTTGTCGTCGGGGCCGCCCGACCAGAGGCTCTTCTCGTTGAGTTGCAGCCGCTCCCGGCCCACGCCGCCGAAGACCATGGCCCCCAGGGAGCCGTTGCCGACGGGCAGGGCCTTGAGCCATTCCGGATCGTTTCGCCAGCCGTCCCTGATGTCCGGCGCCGCCGCGTCGGCCGGGCGGTCGTACCAGAGCTTCGGGGCGGCCCGGCGGGGCGTCTGGCCGGCGCAGCCGAAGCCGAGCCCGAACCCGACCAGGAAGGGAATCAGCCGGCGCCCGGGCCGCGATCCGGCCCTCGCCGCTCGAAAGATCCAGGCCCGTTCCCTGCGCGAATCCATGCCGGTCGTTCTCCGTGCCTGCCTTTATGCCCCCGCATGTTAATACTTCCCGGGCCTGGAGGGAAGACCGGCCCCGCGGGCCGGCCCGGCTTGAATTAGCCGGACTTCTCCGGTAGGATGGCCCTCGCCAAGGCCGAGGGCTATGACAGGTAAGCCGGAATCGTTCGACAGTTTTCTGGACTCGCTGACCCCCTTCCTCCTCTCCGAGCTCAGGGCCCTCGGCTATGTCGCGCCTTCCCCCGAGAGGGACGATCTGCTCCAGGAGATCCGCATCCGCATCTGGCAGGCCCTAAGGGAACGGAAGGGCGAAATAAATTTTTTCAACGCCTATGTAAAAAAGGTGGTTTTATCTGTCTTTATCAATGCAGGCAGGAAGATCAGTCGTGAAAGGAAGATCTTCGATCCGTCAGGATGCGACGAGAACCGGATCGGGAAGAAGGGGCAGGATCGCGTGGAATCGAACGACATGCTGAAAGACATCCTGGCCGACGCGCTGCAATCCCTGGGCCGGGAGAAGCGGCGGGTCGTCGAGCTGCGCTTCGAGGGCTTCTCCTTCGCCGAGATCGCCCAGCTGAACTCCTGGTCCCTGCGCAAGGCCCAGAGCGCCTACTATCGCGGCCTCGCCGATCTGCGGGATAGTTTGGCAAAAAGGGGTATCCATTATGAAGACTGACCTGGCCGGTCTGATGGAGGCTTATCAGGCCCATCTGGAAGACCAGGAGCGCGGCGCCTGTTCGGGCTGTCCGGCTCCCGAAGGCCTGGTCCGGCTCCTGGAAAGGCAGGCCGGACGGAAAGAGCGGAAGATGATACTGGATCACGTCGCGGGCTGCGTCGACTGCGCCCTTCTCCTGAAGTCGGCCCTCCGGCTGTCCGGCGAGATCGACAGGGTCCTCGGAAGGGACGGCGCCCTCCGGATCGCCCCCCGGGAAGGGGCCGCGGCCGGGACGGGCGGACCGCGGTTCCTGCTTGGCCGCCGGGCGGCCTTCGGGGCGCTGGCCGGGGCCCTGGGCCTGGCCATCGTCACCTATTCGGTCATCCGGCTGGCCGAGAAGCCCGTCGTCCGGGGAGCGGCGGGGCCCCAGGTCCGGCTGATCAGCCCAGTCAAGGGGGCCTCGGTCCCGGCCGGCGAGATCGAGTTCCTCTGGGAGACGGTCCCCCAGGCCGCGCGCTACTCCCTGGAGATTTTCAACGGCTCCCTGGAAAGGCTCTGGCGCAGCGGGCCGCTCACCGAGGTCCGGCTGCCCCTGCCGGAAGACGCCCGGGGGGCCATCCGCCCCGGCGAGAGCTATTTCTGGCGGGTCACCGCTGTCTTGAAGGACGGCCAGGAGCTGGCCTCGAAGCTGGCCGAGTTCTCGGTCGGAAAAATGCCGGCCTAATATCCCCCCGTCAGCACGTAAGGCGCCCAGAGACAGGGATGGGCGTACCCCTTTTCCCGCATGGCCTTCTTGGCCGCCCGGACGGCCGCGGCCTTGTCCTGGCCGCGGAAATAGGCATCATAGAAGAGCTTCATGAACGCCGCCCCGGCCTCGTCGTTGACCGGCCAGAGTGTTGACAGGACCGACCGGGCTCCCATGTAGAAAAAGACCCTCGGCAGGCCGAGGTTGCCCTCGTTCATCACGATCGTGCCCCTGCCCGTCTGGCAGGCCGACAGGACGACCAGGTCGGCGCGGCACCCCAGACCGTACATTTCCGAGACCTGGAGATAGCCGTCCTCCTCGTCGCCCTCCTCGGGGGCCAGGCGGAGGGCCGATCTCAGGGGGTGGTTGTCGTCGGAAAAGGCGTGGCAGGCCAGGTGGATGAGCCCGTAGGAGGCCAGGTCGACGCCCTTCAGGGCGCTCTCGGTGGCCTCCCGGCCCTCGAAGACGTCGATCCGGCCCGGGGCGAAGCGCCCGGCCAGGTCGGCGATCTCCTTCCTGACGTGAGGCAGGGGGGCGATCTCGAAGCCGCTCCGGCCGTAAACATCATCCAGGACGGCGCTCGGCGAAAGCGGCGCCGTTCCCGAAAGAAGGCGGGCCGGCCGCGGGTATTTCGAGACGCCGAAGGCGAGCGTCCTGGAGCCGCCGGGGGCAGCCGGGCCCGGCGCGGCGGACTCGAGGGACGAAGCCGATGGCGCGTAGGACACGGCGAAGCGGTCGATGAGATAGGCCGGCTTCGCCGGGCCGGAGGCGGGCGGGACCAGGGCCTCGAACGGCAGCCGGAAGAGCATGCCGTCGGGAACGATGATCAGCCGGTCGACCCCGGCCCGAAGGCCGGATACGGCGGGCTCGAGCAAGACCTGGTAGAGCCGCCGGGCCGCCGGGAGCCCCTTGGCCGCATCCATCGAGGAATCCTCGAGAAAGCTCAAGTATCCCGTCAGGGCGCCCTGGAGGAGCTTGGCCGGCGGCAGCTCGACGAGGCGCAGGGAGTCCTTGGTGACGCAGAAGAGGATCGAAGCCGTGTCGCCCAGGAGGTACTCGAGGACGGCCGTCCGATCGTCGAGCCGGCCCTGCAGGACCTCCAGGGAGATGGGCCGGGGAGAACGGATCGTCCGGCCGGCTGACACATACCGGTCGAAGACCGCCGCGTCCATCAGGTCGTCGATCCGGACGAGGCTCTTTTCCAGCTCGTCCCGCGCCTCCGGGCTCAGGCCGCCCCGGGCCAGGGTTTTCAGGAGCTCCGCCCGTTCCCGGCCGAGCTTGGCCTCGTCGAGATCGGCCGCGGCCGCTTCCGGGCGCGGCGCCGCGCCGGAAAGCCGGTTCCGGAACTCCAGGAAGGACCGGGCCCTCAGGTACTCGGACAGACGGAACATCTCGCGCCCGTAGATCTCCCTGTCCTCCGTCCGGGAGAGCTTGAGATAAAGGCCGACTAGGGCCTGAAAGGGCTTGAGGGACCTGCCGATGAACTCGGCCCGCTGGATATCGCTGACGATGCCGGAGAACCCTTCGCCGACGATCCGCAGGGCCAGCTCGTAGTTCTCGATGGCCTGGCCGTAGTCCTGCCGCTCCTCGGCGCAGCGGCCCAGGCCGAAGGCGGCGCTCAGCCGCAGGAGCGGCATGTCCGTGCGCTCGGCCAGGGTCCTGGTCTCCTCGAAATGGGCCTGCGCCTCGGCCGTCGCTCCCGTTTGAACCGCTATGTTGCCGAGCAAGGAGAGAATTTTTCCGATGACAAGGGCCGGGGCCTTGGTCCGCCTGGCCTCCTCGAGGGCCGGAGAAAGGATCTTGCGCGCCTCCTCCAACCGGTTCTGGTCCAGATAGACGGCGGCCAGGCCGGCCAGGGCGTCCAGGCGGAATGATTCCCCCTCCAGGACCGTATCGATCTCGAGATATAAAGTGTAGCATTCCAGCGCCCTCTGCTGGTAATCCTCGGATTCCAGCCGTCGGCCGAGGCCCAGGAACATGTTGCCGAGGTTTAGAAGGAGCGAGGATTCGAAAGCCTTCGTCGAAGGTCCGGGCAGGCGCGAGGCCGCGTTCAACAGGTATTCCTTGGCTTTTACATAGTCGCCGATCGAGCCATAGGTCACGGCGATATTGTTCAAGCACGATACGAAATCACGCCCTCCCTGCAAGTCCTTTTCCAGGTAGTTCAGTGCTCGAAGAAAGAAGCTCAGGGCCCGGGAGTATTCGCCCCTCATCGCATAATAGGTGCCGACCCTTTTGGCGGCTTTGGATGCTTCGAGGTTGTAGTTGAGGGCGCCGGCCAGATCCAGGGCCCGGAGGCTGAGCTTCAGATACTGGGCCTGCCCTTCCTTAGTGCCGGCATAATTGACGCTCCAGACAGAAGCGATCCTGAGCTGATAGGGCCGGCTGGCGATCCTCACGGCCATGCTGTCGGCTGCCGCGAATCGCCCGTTGGAGCCGGCGATGTCGCCGGCCTCGCGCAGCTCGAGCGCCTCGATAAAAGCCTGCTGGACGGCCAGCTCGGCCTTGAACATGGCGGCTTCGGCCGGAAGCCCTTGTCCGCGGGCCCATTCGACCGCCGCCCGCGAGCTCCGGAGGGCCTCCTCGCGGCGGTCCGTGCTGAGGAGAAGGTAGCCAAGGGCATGGAAGGCGCTGGCCCTTTCCGAAGATTTCGTCTCCGGGCTGGCGATGCCCTCCTGGAAACGGGCGATGGCTTCTTCGTAGGCCCCCTTTTCCATAAGCGCCCGCCCCGCGGCAAGAAAAGCCGGTTCGGACTCGGCCAGCCTTATCCCGGCGGCGCTTGTTGGCAGAGCGGGCGCACCGGCCCAGGCGGCGATCAGGGCCAAGAGCGCCAAAACCCGCTGCTTCGTGGCAAAAAACGTCATTATTAATGAAAAGCCGTCCGAGACGACTCGGGACATTCTAGGGAAAAACGGGGTTCACGGCAAGCCGGCCATGCCGGCTTCACAAAAATATTTTTTCCCGGCGACGACAACGCGCCGCGATATCTGTCTTTATCGGTAGGAGCGATCCCAATTTCACGAGGAGGAGGCATCCATGTCGAAAAGGAAAAACAGGGTCGGATTGTTTCTCGTGCTCATCGCCGTGCTCTTTCTGGGCCTCGGCTCGGGCGGCCAGAAGATCGACAGGCCGGTCGCGGACGGGACGCTGGGCCCGCTGGTCGAGGTCCACGGCCCGGAGGTCGCTTACGTGCCCCTGACGGCCAAGTACGTCACTTATGACGGCGTCGTCCGCAAGGTCGCCCGGATCTCGGCCGCGACGCCCGGGGTCAAGTGCAACTGCCCCAACTGCTGCGATGGAATGTGCTATGTCATGATCTATTCCGATCTCCTGGGCGGCAAGGCAGGCACGCTGAGCATCTATTACCTTTGGATAGACTGCTGACCAGAATGGAGCGGCGGCCTTCCGGCGTCAGGGGAGCGCCGGAAGGCGCCTGCCGCTCGATCGCCCGGCGGCCCCGCCGCCGGTCCTCGGAATAAACGGGCGGCATAAGGAGACTGCTTTGAAGATCAGGAATGTCAACGGGGCCGATGGCTTCGAATGCCATTGCGGCTCCTGGCTCGAACACTGGCTCAAGCACAGCCGGCAGGCCCTGCCGCGCTATTGCTCCGAGGTGAACTGCTTCATGAGGCCGGAGGTCGCCGCCCACGTCCAGAAAGACGGCGAGCCGGCCGACCCCTCCTGGTACGTCATCCCGGTCTGCCGCGGCCATTACGACAAAAAGGGCGAGTCGTTCAAGATCCACGACTCGATCGAGCTCGTCCCCGTAGACGGCGACAAGAGCTGAAGCCCCGATATCGCGGAACATTTCCGACGCTCCCCCGACGTCGCCGCCCCTTTTTCCCGCCTTTTTTTTGACAACGATTTTGCCTCTGGATTATCATGGCTTCCGGATCGGACATGGATATCAAAGCCCGGATCGCCAAAGCCGTCGAGGATCGGCGCGACGCCATCCTCGGCTTGAGCCGCCGCATTCACGCCGATCCCGAGCTGGCCTTCGAGGAGGTGCGGACGTCGAGCCTGCTCCGGTCCCTGCTCGCCGCCGAGGGGTTCGAGATCTCTCCCGCGACCGGCGCCCTGCCGACGTCCTTCCGGGCCGTTCACCCGCCGGCCGGCGCCGGCCCCCGGGTGACCTTCACCGCCGAGATGGACGCCCTGCCCGGCCTGGGCCACGCTTGCGGCCATAATATCATCGGCACCGCCGGGGCCTACGCCGCCGTCGTCCTGAAGGACGCTCTCGACGGCAGCCCGGCCGGCACGATCGAGGTCGTGGCCACGCCGGCCGAGGAGCGCGGCAGCGGCAAGGTCCGCCTGATCCGGGACGGGGTCTTCGCCGGCACGGACGCCGTCCTCCAGATCCATCCCCACATGCTGGACACGGTCGTTTGCCAGGCCCTGGCCCGGCGCACCCTCGTCGTCGAGTTCTTCGGCAAGAAGGCCCACGCCGCCGCCGCGCCCCGGGAGGGCCGCAACGCCCTCGACGCCCTGGTCCTTTTCTACCATGCCGCCGCCCTGCCGCGGTCCAAGTTCCCGCCCGGGACGCTCTTCCACGGCGTCATCGAGGCCGGCGGCGAAGCGCCGAACATCATCCCCGACCACACCCGCGGCCGCTTCTCCCTGCGGGCCGATTCGATGGCCGGGCTCGAGCGCCTGGTCCGCGAAGCCAGGGACCAGGCCGAGAAAGCCGCCGCGGAGACAGGATGCCGGGTCTCGATCACCGAGCCGGGGCCGGGCGTCACCACCTTCCGGCGCAACCGCGTCCTCGAGGACCTTTTCGCCGGGCTCTTCGAGGAGCGGGGCCGCAGCGAGCCCCGCCAGGTCCGCGACTCCTACGGCTCGACCGACCTGGCCAACGTCTCCTGGGTCGTCCCGACGATCGAGCCCATGATCAAGGCCAGCGACTTCCCCATCCACACCGAGGGCTTCGCCCGGGACGCCGTGGGGCCGGGGGGCGAGCGGGCCCTCCTCGACGGCGTCTACGTCCTGGCCGCGGCGGCGGCCCGCCTCCTGGCCGATCCGGCTCTCCTGGAGAGCGTCCGGGCCGACTTCCGGGCCGGGAACGACGACGCGCCGGGAGAGGCCGTTTGAGACGGCCGGGCGCATGAAAGGCCTCGCCGCCTTCGATGGCCGCCCCGGCGGAGCGACCGTCGTCATCACCGATTCGGGGCTGGGCGGGCTCCTGATCTGCGGCGAGCTGGAGCGGCGCCTGCGCGCCACGGCCGGCGACGAGCCGGTCCGCCTCCTCTACGTCAACGCCTGGCCCGACGCCCGGCACGGCTACAACGACCTCCCGGACCTGGGCGCCCGGGCGGCGGTCTTCGACCGGGCCCTGGCCGCCATGACGTCCTTCCGGCCCGATCTCATCCTGATCGCCTGCAACACCCTGTCGGTCGTCTACGAGGCGACCTCATTCAGCCGCTTCCCCGCCGTGCCGGTGACGGGCATCCTCGACGAAGGAGCGGCTCTGTTCGCCGAGGAGCTCCTTCGCGACCCGGCCGGCTGCCTGGCGCTCGTCGGAACTAGGACGACCATCGGCTCGGGCGAGCACGTCCGGCGCATGGCCCGCAGGGGCCTGGACCCGGCGCGCGTCGCGGCCGAAGCCTGCCACGGCCTGGCCTCGGTCATCGACAAGGACCCCGACTCGCCGGACGTGGCCGGCCTAGTCGAGGAGTGCGTCCGCCGGGTCGCCGCCCGCATCCCGCCCGGGGCGCCCGTGTACGCCGGGCTGGCCTGCACGCATTACGCTTACGCCGCCGAGGCGTTCCGGGCCGCGCTAGGCCGGCAGACCGGATCGAGGGTCGTCGTTCTGGACCCGGGCGGGCGCCTGGTGGACGGCCTGGTTGAAGGGCTGGCCCGCCGGCCCGCCTCATCCGGTCCCCGGCCCGTCCCCGTCGAGGTCGTCTCCAAGGTCGAGCTGCCGGAGGCCCAGCGGCGGGCGGTGGCCCGGCGCCTCGAGCCCCTGTCCGCGGCGACCGCCCGCGCCCTTCTCGACTACCGCCACACCCCCGATCTTTTCCAGGGAGAAACGCCATGAAGATCCTGCTGCTGACCGGCCCGGGCGGCGACGCCCAGGGCTGGGGCGACATGAAGGTCACCGAATCCATGCGGGAGGCGGCCGAGTCCCTCGGCCACCCGGCCCGGATCGCCTACGTCGCCGACGAGGCCGAGTTCCACCGCCTCCTCGACCGGCCCGATTTCGACATCGTCTGGAGCGCCCTCTACCACATCACGCCGAACGAGGCCTTCATCGGCCGCAACGCCGCCGGCACCTGGGTGGCCGACGTCCTGGACGAGCGCCGCATCCCCTACATCGGCTCGAACAGCCGGGTCATGCGGGCCATGATCGACAAGTTCGAGACCCACGAGATCCTGGCCGCGGCCGGCGTGGCCGTCCCGGCCCACGTCCTTCTCCGCTCCGGGGACGCCGCCGCCATGGTCTCCTACCCCGCCTTCGTCAAGCCCATCTGCGAGTCGCGGTCGGTCGGCATCTCCGACGACAGCGTCGTTCACGACGAGGCTGAGCTGCGCCGGCGCATCGCCTTCATCGAGAAGGAATTCGACGAGCCGGCCCTGGTCGAGGAATTCCTGCCCGGCGACGAATACACCGCCCTGGTGCTCGGCAACGGCCGGACGCGCGAGGTCCTGCCCGGCCTGGTCACGGTCGAGGATTCGCACTACCGGAACTACCGCATCCTGCGGAGCGACCTGCGGGGCGTCGGCCTGACCCGGGTCGGCCTGGCCGGGGCCCGGGCCGACGAGGCCCGGCGGCTGGGCGACGCCGCGGCCGAGGCCATGGGCTGCCTCGATCACATCCGCATCGACATGCGGGTCGACCGGACGGGCAGGCTGCGCATCATCGAGGTCAACGGCATCCCCGGGCTCAAGCCGCACAAGAGCTGGTCGCCGCAGATCTACACACTCTACCACGGCTCACCCCAGGGCGAGGGCGAGGATTACCGCCGGCTGATCGGACGGATCGTCGAGGCGGCCGGCGCGCGCTACGGCCTGGCCTGAGGGTCAGCGCGAGCCCTGGGCCAGGGGCCTCGTCAGCCACTCGTCTATGAGCCGGGTCCAGGCCGGCCGGGCCGGGACGGGCTTCTCCGAGATGAGCCTGGTCAGGGCGTCCCGCCAGAGCTCCGCGTGCTGCAGGGTGGTCAGGCGGTTGCGGAACATGGCCGCGCCCTTGCGGGGATCGCTCTCCATCTTCCCGAGGATGCCCAGGACCTCTTCCCTGAACCCCCGGGCCCCGTAATACGCGAGATAGGTTTGCCAGGCCTCGGCGACGCCCCGGGCCGCGGCGAGCGGGCTCGAGACGCGGCGGAGGTCCCGCCGGAACTCCCGCTCCTCTCCCCCGTCGAGAGCCCGGAGCCCGCGCCCGGTGACGCGGTAGGGGTGGATCTCGAAAGAGGCCAGGCGGCCCGCCCGGACCTCGAGCGCCAGGCAGAACCCGGTCCGGCGGTAATGGAGCTCGGCCGGCTGGAAGAAGGCGAAATTCCCCAGGCTGTAGGCGATGAGCCGGCCGCGGCGCATTTCGAGCCCTTGCGGCACGTGCGGATGATGGCCGATGACGCAATCGGCCCCGGCGTCGGCCAGGGCCCGGAAGGCCGCCGCCACGTACGGCGGCGGGAAAGGTATGTACTCCAGGCCGGCATGGCCGATGGCCAGGACGAAATCCCCCCGCTTCCTGGCCCGCCGGACCTCGCTGGCCAGCCGTTCGATCTCCCAGCCGCAGGTGCCGGGGCCGCCCGTCGAGGCCGTCAGATCCTCGCCTTCGCCGAAATTGACGACCGTGACCCGCTCGCCGCCGGCCTTCAGGCGCAGCGGGGCCGCGGCCTCGGCGTGCGAGAGGCCGGCCCCGACCGTGCGGATGCCGCTGCGGCGGAGGACCCGGAGCGTTTCCTTGAAGCCGGCCAGGCCGTAGTCGAAGACGTGGTTGTTGGCCAGCGTCGCCGCCTCGAACGGCACCGCGGCCAGGCCGGCGGCATGGGCCGGCAGCCCCTTGAAGACCGCGCCGCTCTTCCAGACGGGCTTGCGGGCCGCGGTCAGGGCGCACTCGCAATTGACGATCCGGAGATCGGCCCGGCGCAGGACCGGGAGCATGTCCCCGTAGACGGCCTCCGGGTCCGCGGCCACGATCGGCTCGAAGGCCCGGATGGGGGCCCAGTCGGAGGCGACGATGATCCTGGCCATCCTACTTCATGAGCTCCGCGAGTTTCTTGGCGTGCCCGGCGATGACGGCGATCGTCGAAGCGTCGGCGTCATAGACCGAGTACCAGCCGGCCGGTTCGTGCGGCGGGTCGCCGACCCAGGGCAGGCCGCCCGGCCTGGCTTCGCCGGCCCAGGCCCAAAAATTGTCGCCCATAACGGGACCGCCCGCGGCGATGGAATCCTCGACGAGCCGGTAGAGGGCCGCGTAGTAGAGGTCCTTCGTCGCCGTCGTCGAGGCCGGGTTGTAGTTGTCGCGCTTCGTCGCCCAGTCCCGGGCCAGGCCGAACTCCTCGAGGACCAGGGGCTTGCCCAGGGCTTGCGCCTCCCCGGCCAGCTTCCGGAAATAGGCGATGGCCAGGGGCTCGGCCTTGGCCTTGTAAGAGGCCGGCCGCCGGGGATCGTACCAGCCCCAGTTCTGCGGCCAGATGTGGATGGTGGCGTAATCGATGCCGGGCGAGCCGTGGGTCCGGATGAAGTCCTGGTCCTTCTCCTCGGGCGGCGCGCCCTCCGAGCCGGTCGTGACCATGTGGTTCGGGTCGAGCGAGCGGATGTAGGCGGACGTTTCGTCGATCCAGCTCTGCGGCGAGCGGCGCGGCTCGTTCGCCAGCTCCCAGGAGAACACGGCCGGGTCGTCCCGGTACTTGAGCCCGGTGTAGGGATTGGTCCGGCCGACGATCATGGCGATGTGGTCGCGGAACCAGTCCTGGCATTCGGGGTAGCCGTAGAACCTGGCCGAGTAGGCGATGAACTTCGGGTAATCGCCGGGATACGGGATGGGCGTCTTCTCTTGCCAGGAGACGTACTGGGCCATGCCTCCCGACCATTGCCAGAAGTTGTTGAGGACCATGACCGCCCGCTGGCCGCGCTTGCCCATCTCGGCCAGCAGGAAATCGAGCCCGTCGAGGACGCTGCCGTTGTATTCGCCGGGCCGGGTCATCAGGGCCGGGACCATGCGGAAGGGCTCCGTGTCCGGCCCTTCGGACGAGGCCATGACCCGCAAGTTGGTGATGCCGAGGTCGCGCAGCCGGTCGAGCTCCCGCAGCAGCCGCGGCCGGTCGCCGCTCGGCCCGTCGACGGCCAGGTTCATGCCCTGCCAGAAGTTGGCCCCGGCGAAATAGTAGGGCCGTCCGGACAGCATGAACCTGCCGTTCCGGACCGTGACGAAGGCGGCCGGCGCGGCCTGCGGACCATTCCCGGCGGCCGGTCCCGGAGCCTTATCGCCCCGGCAGCCCCAGGCGGCCAGGCTCAACAGGAGGATCCCGAGGACGGTCTTGCGCATGTCGCTCTCCCTCCGCGATGGGCTGGGGGCATCATAGACCGCGGCCGCGCGGACTGTCAACCGGCCTCACCACTTGTGGAAGACGAAGAAGACGGCCAGCAGGATGAAGCCGAAGCCGACGAGGTAGTTCCACTTCAGGTCCTCCTTGAGATAAAGGACCGAGAAGCCGGCGAAGACGACCAGGGTGATGACCTCCTGGATCGTCTTCAGCTGGGCGGCCGAGAAATGCCGGTGGCCGAGGCGGTTGGCCGGGACCTGGAAGCAGTATTCGAGGAAGGCGATCGACCAGGATACGAGAACGACCTTCCACAGGACCGCGTTCTTGTACTTGAGATGCCCGTACCAGGCGAAGGTCATGAAGACGTTGGAGATGGTCAGAAGGGCGACCGTGGCCATGGCGTATAAACCTCTTCAGCGGGCTCTTTGCGGGGGGGGTGATCCAGGCCCCGGCGAAGGCCGGGACTCGCGCGAAAGGCTCGTTCAGCGAGTTATGATACGCCTCGGGGAGGCCCCGGTCAACGGCGCCGGCCTTGACACGCCGGCGGGGGGAATCTACTATCGGCATCCCGATCCCCCGGCCAGGAGGCGCATCATGACGGAACGCAGGCAAGCCCGGATGACCCTTCGATGGGCGGCCCTCGCCCTGGTCCTGTTGGCCGCCGGCTGCGCCGCGGGCCCGGCGGGCCGGACGCCGGCCGGGGCCGCGGGGCCTGCGGTAGTTCCAGCTCCGGCGAGCCTGAAGGCCCGGCCGGGATCGTTTGTCGTAGGAGCGCGGACGAAGATCGTCTTCCCGGAAGACCAGGCCGGCCTGGTTCCGGTCACGGCCTATCTCAAGGACCTGCTCGACCGGCCGACGGGGCTCGATATCGCCGTCGAGGCCCGGCCGGTATCTTCGACCGCCGCCCCGGCCGGAGCCGGGTCCATCCTCCTGCGCCTTGACGACATCTCCGCCCGGGTGGGCGCCGAAGGCTACCTCCTCGACGTCGCGCCGGACGGGATCGAGATCCGCGGCGCCGCGCCGGCGGGCCTCTTCTACGGCGTGCAGACCCTGCGCCAGCTCCTGCCGGCCGTCGTCGAAGAGCCCTCGGTCGCGGGGACGCCGGGCCCGGCGGCCCTGACGGTCCCCTGCGTCACCATCGAGGACAGGCCCCGGTTCGCCTGGCGCGGGGCCATGCTCGACTGCTCCCGCCACTTCTTCCCCAAGGAGTTCGTCCTGCGCTGGATCGACATCCTGGCCGCCCACAAGCTCAACACCTTCCATTGGCACCTGACCGACGACCAGGGCTGGCGGATCGAGATCAAGAAGTACCCCAGGCTGACCGGGGTCGGGGCCTGGCGGGTCGACCGCGAGGACCAGCACTGGAACGCCCGCGAGCCCCAGCAGCCGGGCGAAGCCGCGACGTACGGCGGCTTTTACACCCAGGACGACGTCCGCGAGGTCGTCGCCTACGCCGCCTCGCGCTGCGTCACCGTCGTGCCCGAGATCGAGATGCCCGGCCACGCCATGGGGGCCCTGGCGGGCTATCCGGGGTTGTCGTGCACCGGCGGGCCCTTCACGGTCAAGCCCGGCGGGTACTGGCCCATCACCGACGTTTTCTGCCCCGGCAACGACGAGACTTTCGCCTTCCTGGAAGACGTCCTGGCCGAAGTGGCCGGTCTCTTTCCCGGTCCCTTCATCCACATCGGCGGCGACGAGGTCGACAAGACCGAGTGGCGGCGTTGCCCCAAGTGCCAAGCCCGCATGAAGGCCGAAGGGCTCAAGGACGAACAGGAGCTCCAGAGCTACTTCACCCGGCGCATCGAACGGTTCCTCGAAGGCTTGGGCAAGCGCCTGCTCGGCTGGGACGAGATCCTCGAGGGCGGTATCGCGCCGCGGGCCACGGTCATGTCCTGGCGCGGGACCGAGGGCGGCATCGCCGCCGCCCGGGCCGGCCACGACGTCGTCATGTCGCCGACGTCGCACTGCTATATCGATTATTATCAAGGCGATCCGGCGGTCGAGCCGCCGGGGATAGGGGGCTACGTGCCCCTCTCCAAGATCTATGCCTTCGAGCCCGTGCCCGAAGTCCTGACCGCGGCCGAGGCCGGGCATATCCTCGGCGGCCAGGCCAATCTCTGGACGGAATACGTTTCCGACAACCGGCACGCCGAGTACATGGCCCTGCCCCGCCTGGCCGCGCTGGCCGAAGTGGTCTGGTCGCCCAGGGAACTCCGGGACTGGCCCGGCTTCGCGGCCCGGATCGGCGGCCTTCTCCCCCGCTACGCCAAGGCCGGCCTGAATTACTCCCGCAGCGCCTGGCTCGTTAACGTCAAAACGGCTTCGCGGGACGCCGGCAGGCGGGTCGAGCTGACGCTCTCGACCGAGATCCCCGGCCTCGACATCCGCTACACGACGGACGGCACGGAGCCCGGTCCGGGTTCGAAGCGCTACAGGAAGCCGATCGTCCTCAAGAGGACGGGCCGGGTCCGGGCCGCGGCCTTCCTCGGCGCCGAACGGATGAGCCCGGCCGTCGCGTCCGAGAGCTTCACGGCCCACGCCGCGCTCGGGCGCCAGCCGGTCCTGGCCTTCCCCTTCAGCCCGCGGTACGCCGCCGGCGGCCAGGCCGGCCTCGTCGACGGCCTGCTCGGCTCGCTCAACGCCGGCGACGGCCGCTGGCAGGGTTTCGAGGGAACGGACCTCGATGCCGTCATCGACCTGGGCAAGCCCAGGACCGTCCGCGGCGTCGCCGTGCGCTGCCTGCAGAACATCAACTCCTGGATCTTCTTGCCGGCCTCTGTCGAGCTCTCCGTCTCGACGGACGGCAGGTCCTACGAAACGGTCGGGCGCGTCGGGAACGACCTCTCGCCGCGCCTGGGCCAGGCCGTGATCAAGGAGTTCGGAGTCGGCTTCGCCGCCCGGTCCGCGCGCTTCGTCCGCGTTTTTGCCAGGTCGATCGGGGCCGTGCCCGACTGGCATTACGGCGCGGGCGGCAAGTCCTGGATCTTCGCCGACGAGATCGTCGTCGAGTAGACGATCTCCTGGCCCGGACGCGTCTCGAGCTCGATCATCCCCTGCCGGGGCAGCGCGCCCGCCGGGTCGGCGCCGCTGACCCTGACCCCCAGGCCGCCGAAGGGATCGGCCAGCCGCAGCCGGCCGCCGGCCTTCGACCGGACGCGCAGCTCGACCGTCCGCCCCGCCCGCCATGAGGCGTCGATCTCGAAGCCGCCCCGGGCGCGGAGACCCCGGAAGCGCCCGTCGGCCCAGGCCGCCGGCAGGGCGGGCAGGACCTGGATGAAGCCCCGGTGGGATTGGAGGAGCATCTCGGCCAGGCCCGCGGCTCCGCCGAAGTTGCCGTCGATCTGGAAGGGCGGGTGGGTGTCGAAGAGGTTCTTCAGGGTGGATTGGCGCAAGAGGGTCAGCAGATTCCGGTGGGCCGTCTCGCCCTCGAGCAGGCGGGCGTAGAAGCTGACGATCCAGGCCCGGCTCCAGCCGGTCTGGCCGCCGCCGTGCTCGAGCCGCCGGGCGATCGTCCGCCTAGCCGCCTCGAAGAGCTCCGGCGTCTCCGGGGTGATCTGGGCCAGGGGGTAGAGGGCCAGCATGTGGGACATGTGGCGGTGGCCCGGCTCCGCTTCGTCATAATCCTTGATCCACTCCTGGACGTTCCCGTGTTTCCCGATCTGGAGGGGAGGCAGGCGCTTTTCGAGCTCCTTCAGCCGGGCCGCGAATCCGGCGTCGAGGCCCAGGATCGAGGCGGCCCGGACGCAGTTCCCGAACAGGGCCCGGGCGATCTCGACGTCGATGGTCGCGGCGTAGGTCAGGGATTCCGGCCGGCCCGTCCTCGGGTCGATATAGGCGTTCTCCGGCGAATGGGACGGCGCCGTGACCAGCCAGCCCTCGGGCGACGGAACCAGGAAATCGGCGACGAACTCGGCCGAGCCCTTCATGACCGGGTAGGCGACATTGCGGAGGAAGGCCGTGTCGCCGCTGAACTCGTAATGGTCCCATAGCGAAAAGGTCAGCCAGGGCCCGGCCAGGGGCGAAACGCCCCAGACGCCGTCGGCGACGCCGGTCCGGCCGAAGGGATCGGTCAGGTGGTGGAGGGTCCAGCCTCGCGTGCCGTAGGTCTTTCGGGCGGTCACCGCGCCCGGGACGGTCAGGCGGCCGATGAAATCGGCGAGCGGCGCGACGCATTCGGACAGATTGGCCGCCTCGGCCGGCCAGTAGTTCATCTGCAGGTTGATGTTCGTGTGGAAGTCGGAATTCCAGGCCGCCTCGAAGTCCTGGTTCCAGAGGCCCTGGAGGTTGGCCGGCAGGACGGCGGGACGGCGCGACGATCCCATGAGCAGGTAGCGGCCGTACTGGAAATAGAGCGCGGCCAGCCCCGCGTCCTCGCCGCCGGCCCTGACCCGGGCCAGACGCTCGTCGGTCGGGAGCGCGGCCGCCTCCGGCGATCCTCCGAGGTCGAGAGCGACGCGATCGTAGAGCGAGCGGTGCTCGGCGACGTGGCGGGCGCGGAGCTCCCGGTAATCCCTGGCCCGGGCCCGGGCCAGGGTCCCGGCGCATTCCGCCGCCGGATCGACGCCGGGATCGCAGGCTAGGAGGGCCGGGTCGTAGTCCGTGGCCGCGGCGAGAAGGATGGTCAGGCACCGCGCGTCCTCGACCCGGAGCCCCTCCCCCGCCGGGCCCACCCGGCCGCCGTCGGCGACGACCGCGAGGGCCGCCGCGAAGCGCAGGTGCGCGCCGCCGGGCCCGGTCATGGGATCGGGCCGGTCGACGATCTGCCCGGAAAGCAGGAGCCCGTTCCGGCCGATCGCTTTCGTCACCGCGTCCCTGGCCCGGGTCAGGCGGATCGAAGCCGCGATCCGCGCCCCGCGGGCGGCTTCCAGGCGGATGACCAGGACGTCGTCGACGGCGGAGGCGAAGGCCTCGCGCCTGACGGGGACCGCCTCGGGTGTCTCGGCGGCGACGCCGGCGATGCCGTCACGGATATCGAGCCAGCGCTCGTAGCCCGTCCCGGCCCGGACGTCATCGAGGTCGATGAGGAGATCGCCGAGGGGCTGGTAGGACCGGATCCGCGGCGGCCTGCCCAGCAGGTGCTTCTCCGCCAGGGCCGAGGCTTCGGCGTAGCGCCCTTCGAACAGGGCCCTGCGGACAAGGGGCAGGCTCTCGAGCGCCGCGGGATTGTTGTTGTCGATGGGGCCGCCCGCCCAGACCGTCTCCTCGTTGAGCTGGAGCTTTTCGCGGTCCGGGGAACCGAAGACCATGGCCCCGAGACGCCCGTTGCCGACGGGCAGGGCCTCGTTCCAGTCGGCGGCCGGCTGCCGGTACCAGAGCCGGTCCCGGCCGGGGGCAACCGCCCGGCCGGCAGGAACGGACCGGTCGGCGGCGCAGGCCCCGAAACCCAGTACGGCGGCCAGGAGAAAGGCCGAAGATACGGAAGGTACGGCCCAGCGGCGGGCGGGACGCCGCGGCCGTCCGCAACGTAGAAGAACCGGGATGGCGCTCATGGGGCCCTTATAGCCCGGTGTCCCGGGAACTGTCAATCCGCCGGACGCTAATCGAGCTTCTTTCTGAAGCGGGCGATGCTCAGGCTCAGGACGAAGGCGCCGAGCGCGGCGAGCGGGAGCATCTGGTCCCAGATCTCCGGCCAGCCGGCGCCGCGGATCATGAGACCGCGGATCATGGTGAAAAAGTAGCGCGTCGGGATGGCGCGGGACACGGCCTGGAAGAACGGCGGCATGCTCTCGATCGGGATGACGAATCCGCCGAGCAGGATCATCGGCATGATGAAGAAAATGGCCGTGAAGATGGCCTGCTGCTGGGTCCGGGAGATGGTCGAGATGAGCAGGCCGAAACCCAGGGTGTTGAGCATGAAGGCCAGGCAGGCCAGGAGGATCAGCCCGAGGCTGCCCCGGACCGGGACGACGAACCAGAACGCGGCCACGGCCAGGACGAACGCGGCCTCGACGAGGCCGATGAGCACGAACGGCAGGAGCTTGCCGACGATCAGCTGGTGGGGCCGGATGGGGGTGACGATCAGCTGCTCCATGGTCCCGGCCTCCTTCTCGCGGACGATGCCCATGGAGGCCAGGGCGATGGTCATGACCATCAGGATCAGGCCGAGGACGCCGGGGATCATGAAGTTCCGGCTCTTCAGCTCCGGGTTGTACCAGACCCGGACCCGGGCGTCGACCTGGACCGGCCGGATCCCTCCCCGGCCCTGGACCCGCTCGAGGCGCTCGAGGAGCAGGCGCTGGGCGTACCGTTTGGCGATCATGGTGGAGTAGTTGACGCCGATCGTGGCCGTCTGGCTCTCGACGCCGTCGGCGATGATCATGACCTTGCCCGGCCGGCCGCCCGCCAGGTCGTCGCCGAAGCCGCGGGGGATGACGAAGGCGGTTGACGCCAGGCCCCGGTCGAGGTAGGCGTCGATCGCCTCCAGCCGGCCGACCCGGGCCCGGACCGAAAAATAGCCCGAGTTGAGGAAGCCGGCGATGAACTCCCGGCTGGCCGCCGAACCGTCCTGGTCGCAGACGACCGCCGGGATGTTGCGGACATCGAGGTTGGCGGCGTAGCCCAGGAGGAGCAGCTGCAGGATCGGCGAGAGGAACAGGAGCGGGAAGAGCCGGCGGTCGCGCCGGAGCTGCAGGAACTCCTTGTGAACGATGGACAGGATGGCCTTCATGCCCGAGCCCTCCCCCGCCGCGGCCGCGGCTCCTTTTCGCCGCGGCCCATCCGGGCCGCGCTGCCCCCCAGCGCCAGGAGGGCGAAGGCCGCCAGGAACAGGATCTGCGGCCAGACCGCGGCCAGGCCGGCGTCCTTGAGGACGATGGCCCGCAGCGCGGCCAGGAAATACCGGGCCGGCACGAAGTAGGTGATGGCCTGGACGACGGCGGGCATGTTGCGGACGGGAAAGATGAAGCCCGAGAGGATGAAGGTCGGCAGCATACTCGTCAGGAGGGCCAGGAGGAAGGCCACCTGCTGGGTCCGGGTGATCGACGAGATGAACAGGCCCTGGCCCAGGGCGCCGCAGACGAACAGGACCATGGCCAGGAGGAGCAAGGGATAGCTGCCTTTGATGCCGACCCCGAACAGGACCTGGCTCAGGAGCAGGACCAGGTGGGCCGAGCCGAGCGAGATCAGGGCGTAGGGGATCATCTTGCCGATGATGAGGTCCGGCGAGCCGAGCGACGAGATCCGCAGCTGGTCCATGGTGCCGCGCTCCTTCTCCCGGACGATGGAGGAGGCGGTGGAGATCGTGACGATGACCATGAGTATGAAGGCGATCAGGCCGGGGATGAGGAAGTTGGAGCTGCGGAGCTCGGGATTGTACCAGACCCGGACCTCGGCCGCGACCGGCGCCGCGAGCCCGCCCAGGCCCCGCCGGGCCAGGGTCTCGAGCGTGATCTTCTGGGAATAGGTCTGGAGGATGGCGGCGATATAGCCCCCGGCCGTGGCCCCGGTCATGGCGTTCGAGCCGTCGAGCAGGA
This sequence comes from Acidobacteriota bacterium, assembly GCA_022711665.1. GTDB lineage: Bacteria > Acidobacteriota > Aminicenantia > Aminicenantales > Saccharicenantaceae > RBG-16-66-30. The sequence continues at coordinate 388,515 of JAKLEN010000004.1, forward strand.
CCTGGACCGAGGGGCTGCGGCCGGCCAGGAGGTCCTCGGCGAACCGGGGCGGGATGACCAGGGCGGCCCCGATGTCCTCCCGGGCCATCAGGGGGTCGATGGCCGTCGTCATGGGCAGGACCGCCTTGAGGTCGAAGTACTCGGTGGTGCTGAACTGGTCGACGAGCTCGCGGCTGGCCTGGCTGCCGTCACCGTCGACGACCGCCAGGGCGATGTGCTTGACGTCGAGGGTCAGGGCGAAGCCGAACATCAGGAGCAGGAAGGCCGGCAGGAAGATCATGAAGCCCAGCGAGCGGGAGTCCCGGCGGATCTCGCGGAACTCCTTCTTGACCACCGACCGGATGCCGCCGAGCGTGGGGCCCTTCACGGCTTCGCCTCCCCGGCCGCGGCCGGCCCGGGGGCCGCGTTCGTCTCGATCTCGTGGATGAAGACGTCCTCGAGGGAGGGCATGATGCGGTCGACGCGCCGCACCGCGATGCCGGCCCGCCCCAGCCGATCGGCCAGGAGACGCCGGCCCTCGGCCTCTTCGCCGACGCCGACGTGGAGGGACAGCCCGAAGATCGAGGTGTCGACCACCCAGGGCTCCTTCTGCAGGATCTCCAGGGCCTCGACCGGGCGGTCGCAGGCCACTTCCAGGATGGGATGGCGGATGGCCGCGGTTTTGAGCTCGGTCGGGCTGCCGCCGGCCACGATCCGGCCGGCGTGGATGAGCCGGATGTCGTTGCAATACTCCGCCTCGTCCAGGTAATGGGTCGTGACGAAGATGGTCATCCCCTGTTCCGAGAGGCCGTTGATGAGCTCCCAGAAGCGCCGCCGCGAGGCCGGGTCGACCCCGCCGGTGGGCTCGTCGAGGAAAACGATCCCGGGCTCGTGCAGGACGGCGCAGCCGAGGGCCAGGCGCTGCTTCCAGCCGACCGACAGCGTCCGGGCCAGGCTGCCCTCGCGGCCGCGCAAACCGGCCATCTCCAGGACCCAGGGCAGGCGGGAGGCGACGGTCCCGCGGTTCAAGCCGTAGGCGCCGCCGAAGAAGCGGATGTTCTCGGCCACGGTCAGGTCGTCGTAGAGCGAGAACCTCTGGGACATGTAGCCGATCGAGCGCTTGACTTTCTCGGGCTCGCGCCGGATGTCGAAGCCGCCGACGGAGGCCGTGCCCGAGGTCGGATCGAGCAGGGCGCAGAGCATGCGGATGGTCGTCGACTTGCCGGCCCCGTTGGCGCCGAGGAAACCGAAGATCTCCCCCTTCTCGACGGAGAACGATACCGCGTCGACGGCCGTGAAGGCGCCGAACCTCTTGCTCAGCGACTTGACCTCGACGGCGTTGGCGGGCATGGCGCGCTCCTCTCGTTCCCCTCCTGACCCTAGTTCCCCAGCGCTTTTTCCAGGCGGGCCTGGGCCAGGACGAGATCGATGGCCGCCTGGACCTTGGCGGTCCTGGTCTGGAGCTGGAAGACCTCAGCGTCCAGGACGTCGGTGTTGAGGGCCACGCCCTGGCGGAAGCGGTCCCGGACCAGGCGCAGGTTCTCGTCGGCCTGGCTGACGGCGGCCGCCGCCACCTCGGTCTTGCGGCGGGCCTGGATCAGGGCCAGCCGGCTCTGGGTGACCTCCAGGACGGCCTGGTCCGCGAGGAGCTTCCGGCCGTCCCGGGCCTGGGCCAGCTGGGCCCGGGCCTGGGCGGCCTGGTTCCTGGTCTGGCCCCAGTTCCAGACGTCGAGCGAGACGGACAGGCTGACGTCCCAGGTGTCCTTGAACTCGTCCAGGGCCGGGAGATAGCGTGAGTTCGGGCGCATGGAGTAGTAGTTGCCGGCCAGCGAGACCTGGGGGTACCAGCCGGACCTGGCGGCCTTCAGCCCGGCCTCGGAGGCCAGGATACGGAACTCGGCCGCCTTGATCTCGGGCCGGCCGGCCAGGGCCGCGTCAAGGAGGGCCGCGGCGGCCTCCTCGTCGCCGGGGACGCGCCCAGCCTGGCTCTCGGCCGAGGTGGCCAGCTCGATCTTCGTATCGACGGGCAGGCCGATCAGGTTCAGGAGCGCGGTCTGGGCGACCTCGACGGCGTTCCGGGCGTCGATAGCCGCCAGCTCGGCGTTCGAGAGCTGTATCTCGGCCCGCAGGACCTCGTTCCTGACCAGCAGTCCCTGGTCGAAAAAGGCCCGGACGTCCTTGAGATGCTCCCGGACCTGGCCGACGGTCTCGGCCACGATGGCCTCATATTGAAGGGCCCGGGCCAGGCCCCAGTAGGCGCTCTTGATGGCGAAGACAAGCTCCGAGCGGTCCTTGGCCAGGTCGAAGCCGGCCGACCGCTCCAGCATCCGGGCCGACCTGGCGCCGGCCTCGAGCCGGAAGCCGGTGAAGACCGGCTGCTGGACCGAGAGGCGCAGGTTCCAGTTATTGAAGTAGCTCTGGGAGACCACGATCGGGTTCGGCGAGACGGGCAGCGTCACCTGGAAGTCGGGCACCTCGCTCAAGCGGGTGTAGCCGGCGCCCAGCCGGACCGAGGGCAGGCGGGCGGCGGCGACCTCGCGGGCCCGGGCGGCCGATGATTCGGCCCTCATCCGGGAGGCGTGAAGGGCCGGGCTGGCGTCGAGACCCGCGGCGACGGCCTCATCGAGGGTAAGCGATCGCGTCTGGGCCAGGCCGGCCAGCGGGAAGGCCAAGAACGCGGCGATGGCGATTAATTTCCTGGTCATGATCGACCTCCGGTGATCGTCCCCTGGGGGGATCGTCCCTCAAGCGAGCTGGGCTGGATCTCTCCTCCAGGAGGCGGTCCCTCTTTTGTGACGGAAATGAAGACGTTCTCCAGTGACGGCGCCAGAACCCGCCGTTGCGCGACGGTGATGCCGGCCGCGGCCAGGGCCGACTCGATGCGGGGGATCTCGCGGTCCGGGTCGCCCACGACGGCGTTCAGCCGGTCGCCGAAGAGCTGGACCTCGGTGACGCCGGGAAGGTCCTTCAGCACGGCGAACGCGCGCCGGATCTCGGGACAGATGATCTCGACGACCGCGCCGCGCATGAGCCCCTTGAGCGCCTGCGGCGTGTCGGCGGCCAGCAGCCGGCCGCCGGCCAGCAGCCCGACCCGGGTGCAGCGCTCGGCCTCGTCCATGTAGGGCGTCGTCATGACGATGGTGATGCCGGTCCGCAGGAGCCCGGACAGGATCTTCCAGAAATCGCGGCGCGAGACGGCGTCGACGCCGGTCGTCGGCTCGTCGAGGAAGATGATGCGGGGCGTGTGGATGAGGGCGCAGGCCAGGGCCAGCTTCTGTTTCATGCCGCCGGAGAGGCGCTCGGCCAGCCGGCCGCGGAAGGGCGTCAGGCGGGTGAAAGCCAGCAGCTCCTCGCGGCGGGGCTTGAATCCCGGGACGCGGTGGATCTCGGCGAAGAACTCGATGTTCTCGTCCACGGTCAGGTCGCCGTAGAGGCTGAACTTCTGCGAGAAATAGCCGATCCGGCTCTTGAGCGCCTCGGCCTCTTTGACGACGTCGCGTCCCAGGACCGCCGCCCGGCCCGAGCTCGGCGCGAGCAGGCCGCAGAGCAGGCGCAGGATCGTCGTCTTGCCGGCGCCGTCGGGGCCGACGAGGCCGAACATCTCCCCTTCCGCGATCGAGAGGTCGAGGGAGCGGACGGCCTCCACGGTCTCGAACGATCTGGAGAGACCGCGCGTTTCGACGGCCAGTGCGGCCATGGCCCGGTCCTCCTAGCGGCCGGCGTCGGCGGCCCGGAGGACCGCGTCGGCGGGCAGGCCCGGCTTGAGCAGGCCCTCCCGGTTCTCGATCTCGACCTTGACCCCGAAGACAAGCTTGATCCGGTCCTCCCTGGTCTGGACGTTCTTGGGCGTGAACTCGGCCTCGGGCGAGATGTAGGTGATGCGGCCGGGGAAGGGCCGGCCGGGGTAGCTGTCGATCTCTATCTCGGCGGCGTCCCCAAGGCGGATCCGACCGACCTCCCGCTCGGGCAGGTAGATCATGACATAGACGCTGTCGAGCGCGGAGACGGTGACCACGGTCGCGCCCGGCGAGACGAGCTCGCCGGCCTCCAGGGCCTTGTGGGTGACGATGCCGCCCGCGGGAGCAGTGATGGCGCAGTCGGCGATCGTTTTGGCCAGCAGGTCCGCGGCGGCCCGGGCCTGGGCCAGGCGGGCTTCGGCGGCCTGGATCTCCTCGGGCCGGGCCAGCCGGCGGACCTTGTTCAGGGTCTCGGCGGCGGCCGTGCGCTGGGCCTCGGCGACGATCAGGCGGGCCTCGGCGTCGTCCTTTTGCTTGGATGTGACGCTTCCGGTCTTGGCCAGCTCGCGCATGCGCCTGGCGTCGTCGGAGGCCACCTGGAGGCCGGCTTCGGCCTGTTTCAGGGCGGCCTCGGCCTGCTGGATGTCCTCTTTGCGGGAACCCTTGACCAGGAGGGCGAGCTGGGCTTCGGCCAGCTTGACGCCGGCCTCGGCCTGGCGCAGCTGGATGTCGGCCGCGGCGTGATCGATAGTGGCCAGGACATCGCCCGGCTTGACCCGGGACCCCTCGTCAAAGGCCAGGGAAAGGATCTGGCCGGAGACCTTGGAAGCGACGTTGACCTCGATGGCCTCGATCGTGCCCGAGGCAGTGATGGCCTTCTCGTCCTTGCCGCCCGAGCAGGCCAGCGCGGCCAGCGGGATCAGGACGACGACTATGATCTTCGATCTCATAATGCGCTCTCCTTTCGGGGCCCGAACAGGGCCGGGGTGCGGGCCGAGAGGTCGAGCCGCCCCTTGTCGGTCAGGATGCCTTGGAAAAAGACCTTGATGATCGATTCGAGTATCTCCGCCGGCGACCGGCCGGTGCGGCGGACCTCGTCGGGGGTGACGAACTGCTGGACCAGGCCGAGGAACATCCGCAGGAGGAGATCGAGGTCGACGTCGGCGCGGAAGATGCCCTCGCGGCGGCCGGATCCGAGGACGATCCGGAAGTTCTTGAGGATCTTGTCCCGCCGGAATGCATCGATCTCCCGCCAGATGTCGGGGGCCGTCCGCTGGATATCCCTGGCCAGGAACGGACCGAACAGGGAGATCCGCTCGGCCAGGAAGCCCAGGAGCGCGGCCATCTTCTCCACGAAGCCCAGGGAGGCGTCGTCGATCCGGTCCTCGATGCCCGCCTGGATCTCGTCCATGATGCCGCGCACGACCTCCCGAAGGATATCCTCCTTGCTCCGGAAGGCTTTGTAGAGCGTGGCCTTGCTGATGCCGAGCAGGCCGGCGATCTCGTCGGCGGTCGTTCCCTGGAAGCCCCGCTGGAGGAAAAGGTCCCGGGCCGCGGCGACGATCCTCGCCCGCGCCGCGGGCCCGGCGTCGATTTCCCGCCGTCCCGGTCTGGATACTACGGAAACTCTTTTGGTTTTCACAGTTATATTATAAATACAAATTTTGCCTTGTCAAGCAGAGGCGTCAAACCAATTTTTCAGGCTTCGACGATGCCCAGGGGCGGGGTGGTCTTCCACCGGCCGCGGGTGAAGTCCGGGATGTCTACCGGCCGGCCCTTCAGGGCCACGCTCCTGGCGCTGGCCCCGACGATGGCGCTCCAGGCCGCGGCGTCGTAGACGTCCTGGTCGAGCGGCTCGCCCCGCCGCAGCGACTGGACGAGCCGGTAGTCCTCGATATAGTCCATGCCGCCGTGCCCCCTCCCCTCGCCCTTCGCGGCGATGGCTCGCCAGAGCGGGTGCTCGTATTCGGCGGCGAACTTCTCGAAGTCGTCCCACTCGTGCGGCTTGGCGGCCCGGCCTTCGACATAGATCCGGTCGGGCCACTTGTGGGCCAGGCCCCGCGTCCCCTGCACCAGGTTGATGCGCGTGTACGGCCGCGGCAGGTTGGTGTCGTGGATGAGGATGATTGTCTTGCCGAGCTTGGTCTTGATCAGGCTGGTGTTGACGTCGCCGAGAACATAGCGCTCCCCGGCCTGCGGCGAATCCGCCCCGAAGCTCGCCACGGCGTATTCATGGAGGCCCCTGGCCGGCGAGCTCATCGAGACCAGGTAGTCGAAAGCGTCGCCGCGGTTGACGTTCAGGCACTGGGCCACCGGCCCCAGGCCGTGCGTCGGGTAGAGGTTGCCGTTGAGCTTCTGGGCCCAGGCCCGCCGCCACAGCCCTTCGCCCTCGTCCGAGAATTTGACCCCGCGGAGGTCGTGAAGGTAGCCGGCCTCGGCGTGCAGGATCTCGCCGAGCAAGCCCCGGCGGACCAGGTTCAGGGTCATGAGCTCGATCCGGTCGTAGCAGCAGTTCTCCATCATCTGGCAGTGCTTGCCGTACTTCTCGGCCGCCTCGACCAGGGCCCAGCAGTGCTCGATGGACATGGCCGCCGGCACCTCGGTCGCGGCGTGCTTGCCGTTGCGCATGGCCGCCAGGCAGACCGGCACGTGCCACTCCCAGGGCGTGGCCGTCATGACCAGGTCGAGGTCCTCGGTCTCGCACATGCGCTCGAAGTCCCGCTCCCCGTTGGAGTAGCCCCTGGGCTGCGGCTGGCCGGCATCGACTACCCACTTTTGGGCCCGCTCGACATGGGCCGGCCGGATGTCGCAGATGGCCTTGATCTCGACGCCGTCGATCTGGAGGTAGTTCTGGACATGGGCCGAGCCCATGCCGCCCACGCCGACGAAGCCGACTTTAACGGTCGGCAGGGCCGGCGCCCGGAACTGCGTCCGGGCCTGGCCCGGGGCCGGCGACGGCTCCCCGGCCTTGAGGCCCAGGCCGGCCACGGCGGCGCCCAATCCGGCCGCGGCGCCGATCTTCAGAAAGTCCCTCCGGCTCCGGCTGGCGCGGTCTTCGCTCATGGCTCCTCCTGGTTGATCGGTGATGGGATTTCTCAGAATATGCGGAAAGACAGGCCGCCGAGGACCTGGACGCCGCCCACGTTGACGTTGACGTCGAGGGACGTGCCCCGGCCGGTCCGGATGGATTCGCAGCACGCTTGGCCGAAGATCGAGAGCCGGCCGGCGACCTTGACGGCCGCCGCCAGCATCAGCCGCGGCGCCGCCTTGTGCCCTTTGTACTCGAGGTCCGCCGTCGTCCATGTTTCGCGGTAGCTGTGGAGGCCCACCCCCGCGCCCAGCCGCAGGGCCGCGGGCCCGACCTTGATCTGGTAGAAGGCCACGACCGGGACGGACGTCCGGCGGAACTCCAGGGGGTAGGTCTCCTGGCCGCCGTCCCCGGCCACGGCGAAGCCCTTATCCGAGAGGCGGCTGAAGCCGACGGCCAGCCCGACCGGTCCGTGGAGCTTGAGCCAGACGTCTCCCGCCAGGACCGCACCGGAGCCGTAGATTCCCCGGTAGGCCGAGGAAGACGGGGAGAAGACGCCGCCGGCCAGCGAGACCGAAAGCTCCTGGGCCGGCGCCGCCGCGGCCGCGGCGAGCCCCAGCGCCAGGCCGGCCAGAAAGGCGGCCGCCCGCCGGGCTCTCATCGGATCCCCCTCGGGCCCGCGGGCCGGATGGTCCGGCCGGAGGAAGCCGCCGCCGCGGGAACCGCGGCGGCCGAGCGCCAGGCGTTCTCGCGCGAGCGGTTGCTCTCCAGCCCCGTCGGGCCGACCGCGGTCAGGACATAATAGTATTCGCCTCCCGAGACGGCGCCCGTGTCGCTGAAGGACGTCCCTACGATCGGCTCGTCGTTGACTTTGACATAGCCCAGGTGCGAGGTCGTCGTCCGATAGACGTTGTATCCCGCCGCGTCGGCCTGGGCATCCCATTCGAGGTTGACGGCCGCCAGGGTATTGAACAGCGAGCGGTAAGTCTCCCAGGCGGCGGTCAGGCGGGCCGGGGCGGCCGGATAGCCGTCCCTGATGGGCTGGGCCAGCCCGGCCAGGAGCCCCGTGGCGCCCCTCGCCGCGGCCGTGAAAAAGTCGAGGTTGAGCCGGTCGAGCGTGTCGGTCGTCTGGTGATAATAGGGATTGTTCAACGGGTAATCCTCGATGGCCAGGAGGGCCGGATAGCCGTTGTCCCAGAAAGGCGAATGGTCCGAGTAGATGATCGAGGGATCGATCATCCTGGCCGTCGTGACGACGCCGTACTGGGCCCCGGCGATGGCGAAGAGATCGGCCAGCCAGGCCGAACTGTCGTTGACGATGATCTGGAGGTCCTCGGGAACGGCATTGGCGTAGGCGATCATGTCCAGGTTGATGACGCCGAGGATGCGCTCCCCCCTGGCGCGGGCCGCGTCGGCGTAGGCCCGGCTGCCCCAGAGGCCCCATTCCTCCGCCGAGAAGGCGACGAAACGGACGCTGTAATCGAGCGGATAGCCGGCCAGCGCCCGGGCCGCCCCGAGCACGGCGGCGGCGCCGCTGGCGTTGTCGTCGGCGCCCGGCGCCAGGGTCTGGCGCGTCGCGGACGGCGAGGTCGAGTCGTAATGGGCGCAGATGATGTAAAAGTCGCCGGGAAAGCTCTCCCCGGTCTTCTCGGCGACGACGTTGCGCGACGTGTAGCCCGAGGAGAACGTGAACGATTCGAAATGGACGTCGTCGAGGCCCAGGGCCGAGAACGAGGCGTAGAGCGAATCGCCGGCCGATTCGCAGTTGGTGGTCGAGGCGTAGCGGGTCTGGAGATCCTGCAGGGTCTGGACGTCGGCGGCCAGGCTCGAGGACGAGACGAGCGAAACGATGGACTCGACAAGGGGGTCCTGGACGGCCGCGACCGGGGCGGCCGCCGCGGCGGCCGGCCGCGACCGGAGGTAGGGCAGGACCGAGCGCGCCGGCAGGACCTTCGACGGCAGGCCGGCGGGGACCTCCGCGGCGGCGCTACCCCGCTCCGTCCAGAAGACGGCCGTCCCCGCCTCGACGGCGACGGCGCGGCCGGCGGCGCGAAGGGAGTCCAGGGCCCCCGGCAGGCCGGTCTCGACGAGCAGGTACTCGGGCCGGGGCGCGTTCCGGTCGAGGACCGAGAAACGGATGCCGCTCCGGCGCAGCATCGTCATGTCGTCGCGGTCGGCCAGGGCCAACAGGCAGGTGGCCAGGTCCTGGCGGACGTCGATCCCGAGCCGGACCAGGGTCCCGAGCGGCAGCGTCGCGGTCTTGGGGATGCGGACGAGGGCCAGCGCGCCGCCGCGGCCGGCCGGGCGGTCCGGCCGGGCCGGGCCCGGTCTGGCGGACAGGAGAACGATGGAGGCCAGGATGAGCGCCAGGCAAACCTTGGTGCGCTTCATATTCAATTGTATTACCAGATTTCGGCCGGGAGGGTCAACCGGGTTATAATCGGCCCGGAGGTTTTCGATGAACCTTAAGCAGCGCGCGCCCGAACGCCGTTTCATGGCCCTGGCCGTCAGGGAGGCCCGCAGGAACCTCGTCCGGCCCGACGGCGGGCCGTTCGGCGCCTGCATCGTCAGGGACGGCCGGGTCGTCGCCGTCGCCCGGAACACGGTCCTGCGGCACGACGCCACCTGTCACGCCGAGGTCAACGCCATCCGCAAGGCCTCGAGGAAGCTCGGCGCCTTCGATCTGAGCGGGTGCGAGATCTACTCGACGGCCGAGCCCTGTCCGATGTGCTTCGGGGCCATCCATTGGGCCCGCATCGGCACGGTCTATTACGGGGCCGGCATCCGCGATGCCGCCCGGGCCGGCTTCCACGAGCTGCGGATCTCGAACGCCCGGATGAAAGAGATCGGGCGGAGCCGCATCAGGCTCGTCCCCGGCTTCATGAAGGACGAATGCCTGGATCTCTTCCGGGCCTGGATGGCCCTGCCGCAAAAGACCGATTATTGACCGGCCGCCCCCGCTCCCCCTTTTTGCGGCAGAAAAGTCGATGCTTCCCTTTTTCCCTTGACAGGAACCGCGGCCGGGCCTATGATGCCCCGGACATGGACAGCCGGAACGACCTGAGACCCGCCGCCGCCGCGCTGTCCTCGTGGCTCTGGAACTGGTGGGCGGTGCCAACCGCCCGATAAGTCCTTTCCCCCCGCCCCTCCCCCTTTTCCGGGGACTGGTGCGGCCGGGCCCGAGATCGACGGTTCCCGTCACGGGACCGGCCCCGACCTGACAAGGTGGGCGGTCCCCTGCGGGGACGGCCGCCCGAACGCCCGGTCCCCGAGGCCTCGACCCCCGAAGACCGGCGACAACGCCGTGAAAGGACTTTGACCACCATGCGCTTCGCATCGCGCCGAGACGAATTCCTGCCCCGGGCCTTCTACAACATCAAGGCGGACCTGCCCGAGCCGCCCAAGCCGCCCCTGCATCCCGGAACGAAGGCGCCCCTCAGGCCCGAGGACCTGGAAGCGATCTTCCCGAAAAGCTTCATCCGCCAGGAGGTCGAGACGGCCCGCGAGGTCCCCGTCCCCGGCCCCGTCCTCGAGGCCTTTGCGGCCTTCCGGCCCACGCCCCTTGTCGAAGCCACGGCCCTCGAAAAGGAGCTCGACACCCCGGCCCGCATCTTCTACAAGTACGAGGGCGCCGGGCCCGTCGGCAGCCATAAGACCAACACGGCTCTCATGCAGGCCTTCCTGGCCGCGAAGGACGGCGTCCGGACGCTGGCCACGGAGACCGGCGCCGGCCAGTGGGGCTCGGCCCTGGCCTACGCCGGCTCGCGTTTCGGCATCGAGACGCGGGTCTTCATGGTCCGCTCGAGCTACCGCCATAAGCCGGGCCGCCGGGCCCTCATGGAGATGTTCGGCGCCAGCGTTCTCGAAAGCCCCAGCCCGGCGACCGAGGCCGGGCGGAAGTTCTACGATCAGGACCCGGACCATCCCGGCAGCCTGGGCATGGCCATCTCCGAGGCAGTCGAGGTCACGCTCAAGGACCCCGGCGTCAAGTACGCCCTCGGCTCCGTCCTGGACAGCGTCCTGATGCATCAGACGGTCATCGGCCTGGAGGCCGAGAAGCAGATGGAGGAGCTCGACGCCGTTCCCGACACGGTCATCGGCTGCGTCGGCGGCGGCTCGAACTTCGCCGGGCTGGCCTTCCCCTTCGTCCGGCACGTCCTGGCCGGACGCCGCCGGACCCGCTTCGTCGCCGTCGAGCCCGAGGCCTGCCCCACTCTGACCGGGGGCAAGCTGGGCTACGACTTCGGCGACAGCGCCGGCCTGACGCCCCTTCTCTTCATGCATTCCCTGGGCCCGGACTTCGTGCCGCCGCCGCTCCACGCCGGCGGCCTGCGCTACCACGGCATGGCCCCCCTGGTGAGCCACCTGGCGGCCCGGGGCCTCATCGAGCCGGTCGCGGTCGGCGGACAGGCCGTCTTCGACGCCGGCGCGCTGTTCATGAGGACCGAGGGCATCCTGCCGGCGCCGGAGTCCGCCCACGCCGTCGCCGTCGCGGCGGCCGAGGCCCTCAGGGCCAGGAACGAGGGGCGTCCCCGGACGATCCTCTTCAACCTGAGCGGGCACGGCTTCCTCGACTTCGACGCCTATGCCCGGAACGGCAATGGCCGCGCGGCCTGAGCGTCCGCCCGGGCCGGGCGCCGGCGGCACGGTCGAACATTTTGCCAAGGGCCACCGTCTTGTATTAATGTACGATTTGCCGGGGAGCGGCCCGACAGGCCAGCATATCCGAGCCCGGCGCCCAGGAGGTCAGCATGATCAGGATCGCGAAAGCCGCCGTTCCCGCCCTGGCCCTGCTCGGGCTCGTTTCGCTCGTCCGGCCCGCCGCCGCGCCGTCCCCGGACGGCGCGCTCGCGGCCCGGATCGACGCCGTCATGGCCGAGGTCTACAAGCCGAACCAGCCCGGCGCGGCCATCATCGTCCGCCGCAACGGGCGGACCCTGTTCCGCAAGGGCTACGGGCTGGCCGACCTCGAGCTCGGCGTCCCGGTCGCGCCGGACATGATCTTCCGCCTGGGCTCCATCACCAAGCAGTTCACCGCCGTTTCGATCCTCCTGCTGGCCCAGGAGGGCAAGCTCGGCCTCCAGGACGAGATCACCAGGTTCCTGCCCGACTATCCGACCCAGGGCCGCAAGATCACCGTCGAGCACCTCCTGACCCACACCTCCGGCATCCAGAGCTACACCGAGTTGGCCGAGTGGCTGCCGCTCTGGCGCAAGGACTTCACGGTCCGGGAGCTCATCGCCCTCTTCAAGGACAAGCCCATGCAGTTCGAGCCCGGCCGGAGCTGGGCCTATAACAATTCGGGCTATATCCTGCTCGGAGCCATCATCGAAAAGGTCTCCGGCAAGACCTACGAGCAGTTCGTCGAGGAGCGCATCTTCAAGCCGCTGGGCCTGAAGGACTCCTCCTACGACCATACCGAACGCGTCCTCCCCCGCCGCGTCCGCGGCTACCACGCGGACAAGGACGGTTTCGTCAACGCCCCGTACCTGAGCATGACCCAGCCCTACGCGGCCGGGTCGCTCCTCTCGACGATCGACGACCTGGCCGTCTGGAGCGATGCCGTCCTGTCCGGCCGGCTGGTCGGGAAGGAGTGGCTCGACAAGGCCTGGACGCCCTGCCGGCTGGCCGACGGCGAATCGAGCGGCTACGGCTACGGCTGGTTCATCTCGGATTTCGCCGGCCACCGCTCGATCGAGCACGGCGGCGGCATCAACGGCTTCACGACCTACGAGCTGACCTTCCCCGAGGACGGGATCTTCATCGCCATCCTGACCAACAGCGCCGTCGCCGGCCGGGCGCCCGAGGCCCGGGCGGTCAAGATCGCCTGGCTGACGCTCGGCCTGACCGAGCCGAAGCGGAAGGCCGTGGCCGTCCCGGCCGCCGAGCTCGACAAGCTCGCCGGGGTCTACGCCGACGAGCAGAAGAACGAGTACCGCATCAGCCAGGAAGGAGGCCGGCTCTTGGCCCAGAGGCAGGGGGGCTCGAAGAGCGAGCTCTATCCGGCCTCGCCGACGGAGTTCTTCCTGAAGGACAATCCGGCCCGCTTCCTGTTCGTCCGGGACGCCGCCGGCCGGACGACCGGCCTGCGCATCCTCTCCCGGATCGGACCGGTCCAGGTCTTCCCCAGAACGGACAAGGCCCTGCCTGCGCCCCCGAAGGAGATGGCGCTCGATCCCGGCCTCTACGACCGCCTGGTCGGAGACTACGAGCTGACCCCGGGCTTCATCATCAGGATCCTGCGGCGCGGCGACACGCTCATCTCCCAGGCCACGGGCCAGCCCGAGGTCCAGCTCTTCCCCGAGTCGCCGACCCGCTTCTTTCTCAAGGTCGTCGACGCCCAGGTCGATTTCGTCCTCGACGCCGACGGCCGGACGACCGGCCTGGTCCTCCACCAGGGCGGACAGGACCTGCCGGCCAGGAAGCTCCAGACGCCCTGAGGCGGGGGGAACCCCTTCGCCGCCGCGTTCGTATATATGGGCAAGAGAGTTTGTGCCATCAGGGAGGTCGGACCATGCCACTGAATAAGAACAAGATCGGGATCGCGATCGCGATCGCCGTCCTGGCGGTCCTCGCCGCGGCTTGCGAGGCACCGCGCAACACGAGGAGGGAAACCCGGACGGTCGATCCCGGAGGAGCGGCCCGGGTCGAAGCCCGGATCAATATGGGCGCCGGAGAGCTTAGGATCCGCGGGGCCGGACAGACGGCCCTGCTCGACGCCTCGTTCGAGTTCAGCCGCGAACGCTACCGGCCCGAGGTTGAATACCGCCTGCTCGGCGACAAGGGCGTCCTCGACGTCCGGCACGCCCGGCACCGCAACTTCCATTTCGGCCTGGGCACGAACCGGAACCGCTGGGACCTGGTCCTGGGCAACGCCCTGCCGCTCGACCTCAACATCGACCTGGGGGCCGGCCGCAGCGATCTCGACCTCCAGGGCCTGAAGCTCCAGCGGGTCGAGATAGACATGGGTGTGGGCGAGATGAACCTCGATCTGCGCGGCCCGCACGACGCCGGCTTCCTGGTCAGGATAGACGGCGGCGTCGGCAGCGGCGACCTGCGCCTGCCCGCCGAGGTTGGCGTCCGGGTCAAGGTCGACGGCGGCCTCGGATCGGTCGACGCCCACGGCCTGACCAAGCAGCACGGGGCCTACGTCAACGAGGCCTACGGCAAGAGCGCCGTCAGCATCGAGGTCGAGATCGACGCCGGCATCGGCAGCATCGACCTGCGCTGCGAGCCCTCGCCGCAGATGAATATCTAGGGCCGCGGGGCCGGCCCTCAGACCTCCTCGAGCTGCGCGGTGAAGTGCCGCAGGAAGGGGGATTCGCGGACGATGCGCAGCCCCCGCACCTTGTCCCGGTTCTTGTGAAGATCGATGAGCGCCTCGGCGACGTAGCCCAGGTGCGAGGCCGTGTAGACGCGCCTGGGGATGGCCAGCCGGACCAGCTCCAGGGCCGGGAAGGCTTCCGCCCCGCCCTTCCCCTTCTTCCTCCCGAACATGACCCCGCCGATCTCGACCGCCCGGATGCCGTACTCGCGGTACAGGGCCACGGTCAGGGCCCAGCCGGGGTAGCGGCCCCGCGGGATATGGGGCAGGAAGCGGTCGGCCAGGATATAGACGGCGTGGCCGCCGAACGGCTTCAGGACGGGCACCCCGGCCCGGTCCAGGAGCCCTCCGAGGTAGGCCACCTGGGCCGTCCGGTGCTCGAGGTAGTCCTCGTCCAGGACCTCCTTGAGGCCGCGGGCCATGGCTTCGAGGTCGCGGCCGGCCAGTCCGCCGTAGGTGGTGAAGCCCTCGCTGATGATGAGGTTGTTCTTGATCCTCTCGGCCAGGGCGTCGTCGTCCAGCGTGACGAAGCCGCCGATGTTGACCAGGGCGTCCTTCTTGCCGCTCATGGTCGCCCCATCGGCGTAGGAGAACATTTCCTGGGCGATCTCCAGGACGCTCTTCTTGGCGTAGCCCTTCTCCCGCTTCTTGATGAACCAGGCGTTCTCGGCGAAGCGGCAGGCGTCCAGGAAGAAGGGGATGCCGAAATGGCCGCAGGCCTCGCTCGTCTCCTTTATGTTCTTGAGCGAGACTGGCTGGCCCCCGCCGCTGTTGTTGGTGATCGTCATCATGACCAGCGGCACCCGCTCCCGGCCCCGCCGTTCGATGAACTTCTTCAGCCGGGCCACGTCCATGTCGCCCTTGAAGGGCTCGTCGGCGTCGGGGTCGTGGCCGGCGGCTCCGACCAGGTCCTCGGCCCGGGCCCCCAGGACCTCGATGTTGGCCCGGGTGGTGTCGAAATGCGTGTTGCTCGGGACGCTGTCGCCCTTCTTGAGGATCGAGCCGAAGAGGACCCGCTCCGCCGCCCGGCCCTGGTGCGTCGGGATGACGTGGCTGAAGCCGAAGATGGAGCGGACCGATTCCTGGAGGTTATAGAAGTTGCGGGCCCCGGCGTAGGACTCGTCGCCGGTCATGATGCCGGCCCACTGGTTGTCGCTCATGGCCGAGGTGCCGGAATCCGTCAGCAGGTCGATGGTCACCTTCTCGGCCGGCAGGCCGAAGGGGTTGAGGCCGGCCTGGGCCAGCAGGGTCTCGCGTTCCCGGCGCGTCGTGGCGTGCAGCGGCTCGACGGCCTTGATGCGGAACGGCTCCATGGGCGGCTTGATGTCTGACATCGGTCTCTCCTTCCTCGCCGCCTCCCGGACGGGCCGGGGCCGGCGTTGATCTCTTCTAGAACGCCGTCAGCCGGCGGAACTGCCGGAACCGCGCTTCGACCAGGTCCCGGTCGAGCGCCAGGAAGCGGCCGATCCCGAAATCCTCGATGGCGAACGAGGCCATGACGCTGCCGTAGACGGCGGCCCGGCGGACGTCGCGGGCGGTCAAGGCCCGGCTCCGGTCGAGATGGCCTAGGAAGCCGCCGGCGAAGCTGTCCCCGGCCCCGGTCGGGTCGATGACGTGCTCGCAGGGATGGGCCAGGGCCCCGAAGACGAAGTCCCGGCCGAAAACGAGCGCGCCATGCTCGCCCTTCTTCAGGACGACGAGCGACGGGCCCAGGCCGGCCAGGGCCCGGCCGGCCAGGATGAGGTTCGTCTCGCCGGTTATCAGGCGGGCTTCCTCGTCGTTGGCGAAGAAGATCGTGCTCCGGCCGAGCTCCCGGAGCAGCGCCTCGCGCTTCGTCTCGATCCAGAGGCGGATGGTGTCCATGGCCACGACGGCCGGCCGGCGGAACTGGCGCAGGACGAACTCGTGGTGCTCCGGGTTGAGGTTGGCCAGGTAGACGATGCGCGAGCCCCGGTAGGCCGGCGGGACTTCCGGCCGGAAGTCGGCGAAGACGTTGAGGTCCGTCCTCAGGGTCGTCCTCAGGTTGGGGTCGTTCCCGTACTTCCCCTCCCAGTGGAAGGTCTTGCCGGCCTTGACCTTAAGCCCGGCCAGGTCGATGCCGCGGGACCGCAGGAAGGCGATAGTCTTGCGCGGGAAGTCGCGGCCGACGACGCCGACGACGCGCGGCCGGGTGAAGAAGCTGGCCGCCAGCGAACAGTACGTGCCCGAGCCGCCGACGATCCTCTCCCGGTCGCCCCACGGCGTCCTGATGGTGTCGAAGGCGACGGACCCGACGATGACCAGGCTCATGACGCCCGCTCCGGCCCTAACCCAGGTACTTTCCGACGATCGGCGCCAGGGCCCTCTTCGTCGCCGCCGGGACGGCCGCCGGGGCGGTCACGATGGCGTTCCGGAGGGCCGAGCCGCAGTCGCAGCCGGGCTTCGCGTCCTTGCCCATCGCCGCCACGGCCTTCCTGATGACCTCCTTGGCGTTGGCCATGTTGAAGGACAGGTTCTGGAGCACGATCTCGACCGTGACCGGTTCCTCGGTCTCGTGCCAGACATCGTAGTCCGTCACCAGGCAGAGGGTGGCGTAGCAGATCTCGGCCTCGCGGCAGAGCCGGGCCTCGGTGGCCGCGGTCATGCCAACGACGGTGCCGCCCCAGGACCGGTAGGCCTTCGACTCGGCCTTCGTCGAGAAGGCCGGGCCGTCGATGCAGACATACGTGCCGCCCAGGCGGGCCCGCAGGCCCAGGCCCGCGGCCGCGTCGTGGAGGGCCGCCGCCAGGTCGGGGCAGACCGGCTGGCCCAGGCTGACATGGGCGACCAGGCCGCCGCCGAAGAACGTGTTCGGCCGGCGGGTGCGGTCGAAGAACTGGTCGGGCAGGACGATGTCCCGCGGCGGCAGGTCCTCGCGGAGCGAGCCGACCGAGTTGATCGAGATCAGGCGCTCGACGCCCAGCTTCTTGAATCCGAAGATGTTGGCCCGGTACGGAACCTCGGCCGGGAGAAGGCGGTGGCCCTGGCCATGGCGCGCCAGGAAGGCCACCCGCCGGCCCTCGAGGGCGCCGACGACGTATGGTCCCGAGGGCTCGCCGAAGGGCGTCCGCAGCCGGACCTCCCTCCTGTTCCTGAAACCCTCGATCTCGTAGAGCCCCGTGCCGCCGAGGATGCCGATCGTCGCCACGGGCGGCGCGCTTTTCTTTGTCCCGGCCATGGATCCTCCTCGTTTTGATATACCTTTTTCGGCGAGGCCGAGTCAACCCCCGCGTAGATTGCATTTTTCCCATGAAAACGATATCTTTTATGGACCATGAAGTACGTTTATCTCGACGCCTCCTCGGGGCTCAGCGGGGACATGTGCCTCGGCGCCCTGCTCGACTTGGGGATCGACCCGGCCCTCTTCCGGGAGCGGCTGGCCGGGCTGCGCCTGCCCGTCGAGATCGCCGTCCGGCGCGTCCGCCGGGGCGGCTTCGCCGCGCTCAAGGTCGACGTCGGGATCCGGGGCCACGAACACAACGAGCGGACCCTGGCCGACGTCGAGCGGATCATCGCCAGGAGCCGTTTCGCGGCGGCCGTCAAGGACCGCTCCCTGGCCGTCTTTCGGCGCCTGTTCGAGGCCGAGGCCAAGGTCCACGGCCGCAGGCTCAGGGAGGCCCACCTTCACGAGGCCGGCGCCGACGACGCCCTGGTCGACATCGTCGGGACGGCCTTCCTTCTCGAGGAGCTGGGCGTCGGCGAGGTCTTCTGTTCGCCGCTCAATGTCGGCTCGGGCTGGGTCGACACGGCGCACGGACGCCTGGCCGTGCCGCCGCCGGCCGTGGCCGAGCTGCTGAAGAAGGCGCCCGTCTATTCCGCCTGGGTCGAGTCCGAGCTCGTGACCCCGACCGGCGCGGCCATCGTATCCGCCCTGGCCGCTAAGTTCCTGCGGCTGCCCGAGCTCGTCTACGAGAAGATCGGCCGCGGCGCCGGAACGAAGGAATTCCCCGAGATCCCCAATATCCTGAGGGTGTATTACGGCCGGGCCGGCTCTTTCGACCCGGGCAAGGGCGTCTACATCGTCGAGGCGACGATCGACGACTCCACCCCCCAGCTCCTGGCCCACTTCCTCGAGCGGGCCCTGGAGGAGGGCGCGCTCGACGCCACCCTCTCCCCCGTCGTCATGAAGAAGAACCGGCTGGGGACGAAGCTCTCGCTCCTCGTCGAGTCGGCCCGCCTGGACGCCCTGATCGAGGCCGTCTTCCGCGAAACGACCTCCATCGGGGTGCGCTTCTATCCGGTCGAACGCCGCGTTCTCGAGCGCGAGATCCGCCCGGTCCGGGTCGACGGCCGGCGGATCGGGCTCAAGGTGGCCCGGCTCGGCGGCCGGCCGGTCAACGTCCAGCCGGAGTACGACGACCTCGTCGCCGCGGCCCGAGGGACCGGCAAGCCTTTGAAGGAGATCGCCCACCGGGCCGTCAGCGCCTTCCCCGGGAAGCGCTGACCGCGGCCGGAGGCGGAACGACAACATGGACACCAGGAAGATCGAAAAGGGCGTGGCCCTCATCCTCGAGGGCGTCGGCGAGGACCCTCGCCGCCCCGGCATCAAAGCGACGCCGAAGCGGGTGGCCTGCATGCTGGCCGAGATCCTCGGCGGCTCCGAAGCGGAGGCCACCCGCAACCTCCGCGTCATCGAGGACGAGAAGCACGACGAGATGGTCCTCATCAGGAACATCCCCCTCTACTCGATGTGCGAACACCATCTTCTCCCCTTCGCGGGGGTGGCCCACGTGGCCTATATCCCGAAGTCCGGGCGCATCGTCGGACTGAGCAAGATCGCCCGGGTGGTGGAGGCCCTGTCCAGGCGGCTCCAGGTGCAGGAGAGGTTGACGAAGCAGATCGCCGACCTGCTCGACCGGCACCTCGAGCCCCTGGGCGTCATGGTCGTGATCGAAGCCGAGCACATGTGCATGTCGATGCGCGGGGCCAAGAAGCCCAAGTCGATCACGGTGACCTCGGCCGTCCGCGGCGTTTTCCGGAAGAACGCTGCAACGCGGGCCGAGGCCATGATGCTAATCCGGGGAGGATCCAGCAATGTCAACGAGCTCCGAAGCTAAAAGAACTTTTTTCGTCACGACGCCGATCTATTACGTCAACGACGTGCCCCACATCGGGCACGCCTACACCACCGTCATCGCCGATGCCCTGGCCCGCTTCCAGAAGCTGGCCGGCAAGGACGTCTTCTTCCTGACCGGGACGGACGAGCACGGCCAGAAGATCGAAAAGGCGGCGGCCGAGAAGGGGACGACCCCCAAGGCCCTGGCCGACTCGGTCGTCGGCCGGGCCCAGGGCCTCTGGAAGGCCCTGGATATCGAGTACGACTTCTTCGTCCGGACGACCATGGATTTCCACGAGAAGGGCGTCCAGAAGCTCTTCCAGCTCCTGCTCGACAGGGGCGACATCTATAAAGGCACTTACAAGGGCTGGTACTGCGTTTCCGACGAGAACTTCCTGGCCGACGACATCCCCGTCGACGCCGACGGCCGCAAGACCTGTCCCGACTGCGGCAAGAAGGCCTCGGCCGTGTCCGAGGAGACCTATTTCTTCCGGCTCTCGGCCTACCAGGACAGGCTCCTGAAGCTCTACGAGGAGCATCCCGAGTTCGTCCGGCCGCAGAGCCGCCTGAACGAGGTGGCCAGCTTCGTCCGGGGCGGGCTCAAGGACCTGAGCATCACCCGGACCACGGTCAAGTGGGGCATCCCCGTGCCGGGCGATCCCAAGCACACCATCTACGTCTGGTTCGACGCTTTGCACAATTACGTCACGGCCAGCGGCTACGGCTGGGACGAGGCCCGCTTCGAGAAGTTCTGGCCGGCCGACGTCCAGCTCGTCGGCAAGGACATCCTGCGCTTCCACGCCGTCTACTGGCCGGCCTTCCTGATGGCCGCCGGGCTGCCCCTGCCGCGGACGATCTTCAGCCACGGCTGGTGGCTCAAGGACGACACCAAGATGTCCAAGTCCCGGGGCAACGTCCTCGACCCCCACGTCCTGCTGAAGACCTTCGGGCCGGATCCGATCCGCTACTTCCTGCTGCGCGAGATCCCCATCGGCCTGGACGGCAACTTCTCCCACGAGGGCTTCCTGCACCGGGTCAACTCCGACCTGGCCAACGACTTCGGCAACCTGGTCCAGCGGACGTTGACCATGATCGGCAACTATTTCGGCGGCGCCATCGAAGCTCCCGGCGAAGAGACGGCCGAAGACGCCGCGATCCGGACGGAGTTCGACGGGCTCAAGGGGCGCGTCTTCGATCATTTTCAGGCCTGCGCCCTGAACAAGGCTCTCGAGGAGATCTGGTCCTATATCAGCCGGGTCAACAAGTACCTGGCCGATCACCAGCCCTGGATCATGGCCAAGGACCCCGCCCTCCGGCCCCGGCTGGGCCGGGTGCTTCTCCAGGCCGCCGCCGCCATCCGCGGGGCGAGCTACCTCGCCTATCCGGTGATGCCCCGCTCGGTCGACAAGGTCTGGGGCTTCCTGGGCGAGGCCGCCGGGCCCGCCGGGGTCCGCTGGGAGGCGATCGATTTCGGCAGCTTCGGCCCCGGCCGCAAGGTCGGGACGCCGCAGGCCCTCTTCCCGAGGGTGGCGCTGAAGGATTTCCTGGGCGACGAATCGGCCGCCGGTCAGGACTCCGGCCCCGCGGCCGGGCCCGAAACGACGAAGGGAGCGACGAACATGGACATCATCACCTACGAAGAATTCAAGAAATTGGACCTCCGGGTGGCCCGCATCCTCGAGGCCGAGCGCGTCCCCGGCGCGACCAGGATCCTCAAGCTCAAGATCGACATCGGCACGGAGCAACGGCAGATGGTCGCCGGCGTGGCCGAGACCTACACGCCCGAGGAGCTGGTCGGCAAGAGCCTCATCGTCATCTGCAATCTCAAGCCAGCCGTCATCCGGGGCATCGAGTCCCAGGCCATGCTCCTGGCCGCCATCACCCCCGACAACAAGGCCCTCATCCCCTTCTTCGACCGCGACATCGCGGCCGGGGCCATGGTCAAGTAAGGACCCGGGCGCCGAGGACGGCCTCGATCCGGGCCGCGGAGATAGGCCCTTCGCGCAGGAGCCGGGGCGCCTCTCCGGCCAGATCGACGATGGTCGAAGGCCGGCCGCCGGGCGCCGGGCCGCCGTCGATCACCAGGTCGACCCGGCCGCCGAAGAGGTCCGCGATCCGCCGCGGATCGGCGATCTCGGGCTCGCCCGCCAGGTTGGCGCTGGTCGCGGTCAGCGGCTCGCTCATCTCCCGGACGAGGTCCCGCAGCCAGGCCAGCGGCGGGAGGCGCAGGGCGATCGTCCGGCCCGGCCCGAGCAGGCGGTCGGGCAGACCGGCGGCGGCCGGCAGGACGAGGGTCAGCGGACCAGGCCAGAACTCCCCGGCCAGGACCTTGAAGGCGCCCGGCGGGTCCGGCGCCACGACCTCCCGGACCATGTCCAGGTCGGAGACTATGAACGACAGCGGCTTGGACGCGTCGCGCTTTTTCAACCGGAAGACCCTGGCCACTCCCCCGGCGTTGAAGGCCGCCGCCCCCAGGGCATAAAACGTCTCCGTGGGATAGGCGGCCACGGCCCCGGCCAGCAGGCCGCGGGCGATCTCCCCGGCCGGGAACGGCTCTCCGGGGGCGAGGGTAACGATCCGGGTCTTGGTCAAGGATGGCCTCCGCCGGGATGGTAAGCCGGGACTTGTCTAAAAGTCAAACGCCGGGGCCCGGGCCGGAGGACATTTGACCTGTTTTGGGCACAGCCGGGCCGGCCGGCGGCCCGCGGCCTCCCAGGGCAGGCCTGGCATATTTTTTGCTATAATGCTTTGCGAACAGGAGGAAAGACATGAAAAAGCTGATAGTCCTCGCGGCGGGACTGCTCCTCATCGTCCCGGCCGCCGCCCTCGCCGATTCGGTCCAGCTGCGGCTGGGATACTTCATCCCCCGCTTCTCGGCCGACGTCACCGGCAATCCCAACAGCCTCTGGGCCATCGAGCTCGACCAGATGAGCTTCGCCAAGAAGGATTACCAGGGCAGCATGATCGGCTTCGGCTACGACTACTTCGTCGGCAAGAACATCAACCTCTGCCTGGCCCTGGACTTCTACAATCAGAGCGAGGTCGGCTACTACAACGACTGGGTCGTCAACACGCTCGAAGAGGGCGACTTCGCCTTCCCCTATGAATACTACATGGGCAACGACATCACCCATTCCTTCCGGGTGTCCTCGACGCCGCTGCAGCTGTCGGTCAAGTTCCTGCCCCTCGGCCGCCGGGTCAGGCTCGTCCCCTACTTCGGCGGCGGCGGGAGCCTGGTCTTCTGGCGCGTGCGCATGTTCGGCGACATGGTCAACTTCGCCGATCCCTGGGTCTATACCGATACCGAACTGGGCGACGTGGACATCTATCCCGTGGAGCAGGTGCTGGGGCGGGAGAACGGCATCTCCTTCGGCTGGCACGCCTTCGGCGGCTTCCAGTTCCCGATCAGCGAGCGGGCGACCGTCGAGGCCGAGGTCCGCTATCATTCGGTCAAGGCCAAGCTCGAGGAATGGTTCGCCGGGTTCGACGACTTCGATCTCGGCGGGCTTTCTCTGACGGCGGGATTGAGCTTCTGGTTCTAGGCGCGGAGCTCGATCGCCGGGGCGCGTCCTTCCGGGACGCGCCCTTTTTTTGTTCTTTTCCCGATTTTGGGAGAATCCCTTTCTTCGGCTTGGCTCAGGGCCGGCGCGGAGCGGAGTCGTCGAAGCGACCATCAGAAGCATGGCGTAGCGACTAGGAGCCATGCTTCTGGGAGATATCGGAGAAAGAGCTTTTTTTCAGAAATTTCTCAGAATCCCGGCCTCGAGTACTCGGCCGTGATTCTGACCTCCGCTCCCCAAAGTCCGCTCCGCGCCGCCCCGTCGCCGCCTCGAGAGGGAATCCCGGAAATGGGAGAAGAACTTTAAACTTGCCGCTGGATCCCGGGACTCAGCGCTTTATGTCGAGCTTGAGCGGCTGGCTCCGGTCGAAGCGAATGACCAGCCGGCCCCAGGCGGAGGCGATGACGATCCGGCCGGTGAAGCGGCAGGGGAACTCGTCCCCGGCGAAGCCGGCCCGGACGTCCTCCCCGGCTTCGAAGAAGTCCAGCAGGAACGGCAGGGCGAAGCTCTTTTCGCCGTTCGCCGGCAGGCTCTTGTCGCCGGGGATGGCCCCGGCCAGAACGGGCCGGCCGCTGAAGAAGAGCTCATAGTCGATGGCCTCGACGATGAGGTCGTAGCCGTTGAGGTTCCTGAACAGGGGCTTGAAGACGACGTCGGCCCCGCCGACCGTCAGGTCCAGGACGTCGAGGGCCGGCAGGTCGATCTCGGGGTCTTTGAAGATCGGGAACTCCCCGCTGTAGGCGAAGGGCGCTTTCTGCTCCTTCTGGCGCTCGTTCCGGAAGTACATATCGCCGACGATGTCGCAGAGGGCCCGGCCCTCGATCGGCCCGACGGCCTTGAACAGCAGCTCGTAGGTGATCTTGACCGGCAGGGCGATGAGCGTCCGGCCGCCGCCCGGCACGGCCAGCGGCGCGTCCAGGGAGACCTCGGTGTTGATGTACTCTTTCTGGTCGATGCGGACCCGGTAGCGGTAGCGGACGAGCTCCCGGGGGGCCGCGGCCGGGTTGGACACCAGGACATGGAAGGCCAGGACCAGGCCCGACGAGCTGAGGTCCTTGATGACCTTCTCCGTCAGGGTCAGGACGACATCGTCCCGGGCCCCGGCGGCCGGGGCCGCCGCGGCGCCGGCGACGGCCGGGACGAGCCCCAGGCCGAAGGCGGCCAGCGCCAAAAGGGCTATCGAACGCGTGCGGTTGTCCATGTCGACATCACAGGATACCCAAAACCCGGCCCTCTGACAAGGCCGGCGAAACGCGCCGGACGGGACAGGGCGCCGGAAACGCCGGCCGGGCCCGGCCCCCATTTCCCTTTGCAGTCCGGGCCCGCGAATCCTATAATGAGGGTCCATGCCCCGGCCGCTCTCCGGGGAGGAGGGACAACGATGAAACTTCGCGGATCGGTCCTCGTCATCCTAGTTCTGGCCGCGATCCTAACGGCCGGCTGCGGCCGGAAGGGACAGGCCCCGGCGTCCGCCGGCCCGGGCCCCAAGCACGACCAGGCCGTCTACGTCAAAGAAGGGCCCGAGAGCCCCGAGGCCAATTTCCTGGCCGCCGACCTGACCGGCTTCGTCCACCCGACCGACCCCAAGGAGTTCACCAAGCTCTTCCACCTGCCGCCCGTCCAGCAGGGCCGCACCGGGACCTGCTGGGCCTTCGCCGCCACCTCGCTCCTCGAATCGGAGCTGCGCCGCCAGGGGCAGGCCGAGGTCAAGCTCTCCGAGATGCACACGGTCTACTGGGAATACGTGGAAAAGGCGCGCCGCTTCGTCCGGGAGAAGGGCCAGTCCTTCCTCGGCCAGGGCTCCCAGCCCGATTCAGCCCTAGTCCGGATCAAGCAGTACGGCCTGGTCCGCGAATCCGACTACAGCGGCCTCCCCGCCGGCCGGACCGCGCACGACCACGGCGCCCTGTTCCGAGAGTTCCGCGAGTACCTGCAGGGCCTGGCGGCCGGGAACGCCTGGGACGAGGCGGCCGCCGTCAGCGGGGTCCGGGCCATCCTGGACAAGCACCTGGGACGGCCGCCGGCCCGGATCGACGTCGACGGCCGGTCGCTGACGCCGCTCGAGTACCTGGCTTCGCTCGGTCTCAAGCCGGACGATTACGTTTCGTTCACGAGCTTCCTCTACGGCCCCTTCTACGCCAAGTGCGAGTACAAGGTCCCCGACAACTGGCGGCGCTCGCAGGACTACCATAACCTTCCCCTCTACGAGTTCTCGCTGGCCCTGCTCCGGGCCCTGCGGCGGGGCTACTCCACGACCCTGGCCGTCGATTTCTCCGAGCCGGGCTACCTCGGCCTGGATGACCTGGCCATGGTCCCGACCTTCGATATCCCCTCCCAGTACATCGACCAATCCAGCCGCGAGTACCGCTTCGCCAACGGCGTCTCGACCGACGACCACGCCGTCCATTGCGTCGGCTACATCGAGGAGGCCAAGGGCAACTGGTTCCTGATCAAGGATTCCTGGGAGAACGCCTGGTGGGGCCGGGCCAAGGGATATTTCTTCTACCAGGACGACTACGTCCGCCTGAAGTGCCTGATGTTCATGGTCCACAAGGACGGGGTCAGGGAGATGCTGGAGAAGTTCACGGCCGCCGAATGACCAAGCTGGCTTTCGATTTCCCCGACCGGGCCCTGTTCGTCCGGCTCTTCGGAGGGGACGTCTATGCCGTCGGCGGCTCCGTCCGCGACCGGATCCTCGGCCGCCCCTCGCCGGAGGTCGATCTGCTGGTCGCCGGCCGGCCGCTCGAAACGATCGTGGCCCGGCTGGAGAAGCACGGCCGGGTCGACCTGGTCGGCAAGAGTTTCGGCATCATCAAGTTCACCCGGCTGGGACGGACCTACGACGTCGCCCTGCCCCGGGTCGACCGGGCGGCGGCCGCGGACGTCCGGCGCCACAAGGACATCGTCGTGGCCGCCGACCCCGGCCTGCCCGTGGAGAAGGACCTCGAGCGGCGGGACTTCCGCGCCAACAGCATGGCCGTGCGTCTCAAGGACGGCGCCCTCATCGATCCCTTCGAGGGTCGTCGGGACACGCTGGCCCGGCGCCTCCGCCTGACCAACCCGTCGGCCTTCCCCGACGACCCGCTGCGCGTCGTCCGCGTGGCCCGTTTCGCCTCGGTCCTGAGCTTCCGGGTCGACCCCTCGATCTACCCGGCCGCCCGGGCGGTCGACCTGTCCGGTCTGAGCGTCGAGCGGGTCAACGACGAGATGTTCAAGCTGCTCCTCGATTCGCCGCGGCCGTCGGTCGGGCTCGAGGAGATGTTCCGCCTCGGCATCCTCGAACAGTGGTTCCCCGAGCTCCAGGCCCTGACCCTGGCCATCCAGGACTCGGTCTTCCACCCGGAGCGTGACGACTACGGCCATCACACCGTTTGGGCCCACATCAAGCTCACCGTCGATCAGGCCGCCGCCCTGGGGCGCCGGCGCGAGCTCCCGCCGCCGCGGCGGCTGGCCCTGCTCCTGGCCGCGCTGTACCACGACCTGGGCAAGGCCACGACGACGCGTTGGGAATTCAAGCGCGGCCGCATGGCCGTGACCTCGGCCGGCCACGACATCCAGAGCGAGCGGGCCGCCCGCCGCGTCCTGCTCCGGTTCAAGGTCCAGACCTGGAACGGCTGTCCCATCGGCCGCCTGGTCCCGCTTCTCATCCGGGTCCACCACCGGGCCGGCGAGCTCTGGAACAGCCGCGAAGACGTCACCCGGAAGGCCTTCAACCGCCTGGCCGCCGACGTCCAGGGCGAGATCGAGCTCGTCGTCCTGCTCGACGCGGCGGACCGGGCCGGCCGGGGGGCCCGCCTGGTCCGCGGCCTCGACCGCCAGGCCCGCTGGCTGTTCAGGAAGTTCGACCAGCTCCGGGTCAACCGGGAGACGATCAAGCCCCTGGTCATGGGCCGGGACCTCATCGCCCTCGGGGTCCCGCCCGGCCCGGAGATGGGCCGCCTGCTCAAGAAGCTCTACCGGGCCCAGCTCGACAACGTGTTCGACACCAAGGCGGCCGGCCTGGCCAGGGCCCGCCGCCTCCTCGAAAGGACGGCGCCATGACCATCCTCGTCGCCGGCGGGGCCGGCTACATCGGCTCGCACACCGTCCGGGAGCTCGCCCGGGAGGGCTTCGACGTCCTGGTCCTCGACAACTTATCGAGCGGCCGGCGGGAGCTCGTCGCCGGGGTCCCCTGCGTCGAAGCCGACCTCCTCGACCGGGAAGCCCTGGGCCGGATCTTCCGCGACCGGCCGATCGGGGCGGTCCTCCACTTCGCCTCGCTCATCCAGGTCGGAGAATCGTTCGCCAACCCCCGGAAATACTACACCCACAACCTGACGACCAGCCTGAACCTGTTCGACGCCATGCTCGAGGCCGGAACGAAGGCCCTGATCTTCTCCTCCACGGCCGCCGTTTACGGCGAGCCCGAGACGACCCCCATCCCCGAGGACCATCCGACGCGGCCGGCCAACCCCTACGGCCGGGCCAAGCTCATGGTCGAGGACATCCTCCGGGATTACGAGCGGGCCCACGGCCTGCGCTCCATCTCGCTTCGCTACTTCAACGCCGCCGGCGCGGCCCTCGACGGCACGGCCGGCGAATGCCATTCCCCCGAGACCCACCTCGTCCCGAACGTCCTCTTGAGCCTCCTGGGAAAGGCGCCGCGGCTGAAGGTCTTCGGCGGCGACTTCCCGACGCCCGACGGGACGGCCGTCCGCGACTACATCCACGTCACCGACCTGGCGGCGGCCCACGTCCTGGCCCTGAAGAGGCTCCTGGCCGGAGAGGCCGGAGACGTCATCAATCTCGGCACCGAGGCCGGGCGGTCGGTGCTGGAGGTCATCCGTACGGCCGAGAAGGTCACCGGCCGGCCGGTCCCCTACGACCTCGCCCCCCGGCGGCAGGGGGACGTGGCGGTGCTCCTGGCTTCCAAGGCCAGGGCCGCCCGCATCCTGGGCTGGGCCCCCCGTCTGTCGTCGCTCGAGACGATCGTCGAGTCGGCCTGGAACTGGCACCGCAAGGCCGTCTGAGCCGCCTTATACCCCTTTCCGGCGTTGACGGTCCGGCGGACCCTGTGGTATAAAATACGATTGAAAATGAAGCGCATACACCATCTCCGCCCGGCCGGATTCGCCCTCGCCTTGATCGTCTGCCTGCTGGCCTCCTGCTCGTCCCCGAAGCCGCCCCGGACGGCCCCCCGGCCCGTCCCCGCGCCGGCCCAGGCCAAGCCGCAGGCCGTCGAGACCCCGGCGCCCCAGGCCGAAAAGCCCGCCGTCCAGGCGGAGCCGGCGCCGCGGCCGGCCGACCAGGAGGACAAAGACGCCTCCCAGGCGGCCAAGCCTGACCCCGACGAGAAGGACCCGGCCGTCCTTCTCGAGGCGGCCTACGCCACGGTCGAGGAGGCCCAGGCGGCCATCGACAGGGAGGACATGGACGGCGCCCTGGCCAGGCTCGACGAGGCCTACGGTTACCTCGTCCGGGTGGCCGTGCCGGCCGATTCGCCCCTTCTCCAGGAGAAACACGACCTTCGCCTGCTTATCGCCCAGCGCGTCCAGAAGATCTCGGCGGCGCACACGACCTTGTCCCATTCGGTCAACGGCTCCATCCCCCTCGTCGAGAACCAATGGGTCGCCCGGGAGATCAAGTCCTTCCAGACGGTCGAGCGGGCCGCCTTCCTGGACTCCTACCGGCGCTCCGGGCAGTACCGGGACATGATCCTGGCCGAGCTGCGCAAGGAAGGCCTGCCCGATCAGCTCTCCTGGATCCCGCTCATCGAGAGCGCCTTCCGGCCGCGGGCCCTGTCGCGGGCCAGGGCCCTGGGCATGTGGCAGTTCATCCGTTCGACCGGCTTCCGCTACGGCCTGAAGCAGGATAAGTACGTCGACGAGCGCATGGACCCGGCCAAGGCGACGCGCGCGGCCATCCTCTACATGATCGAGCTTCACGACATGTTCGGCGACTGGATGTCGGCCATCGCCGCCTACAACTGCGGCGAGGCCCAGGTCCAGCGGGTCATAAGGGCCCAGAAGGTCGGGTACTTCGACAGCTTCTGGGATATCTTCGCCAACCTGCCCTTCGAGACGGCCCGGCACGTGCCCCGCTTCATCGCCACCCTGCTCATCGTCGCCGACCCGGCCAAGTACGGCTTCGAGCTGCCGACGCCCGACCCGCCGGTCGTCTTCGAGACGGTCAAGGTCAACGCCGCCGTCAAGCTGGCCACCCTGTCGCAGAACCTGGGCCTCGATCCGGCGGTCCTGGTGTCCCTCAACTCGGAGCTGCGGCACGACTCCACTCCGAACTACGCCTACGACCTTCGGGTCCCGGCGGGCTACGGCGAGAAATGCCTGACCTGCATCGCCTCGCTCCCCCAGTACATCCCCCCCGACGTCGTCACCGACCGGCACACGGTCCGCTCCGGCGACACCCTGGGGGCGATCGCCCGGCGCTACCGGACGTCGGTCGCCGCCCTCCAGCGCCTGAACGGCCTGAGGGGCACCCTGATCCGCCCGGGCCAGGTCCTCCGCGTCCCCTCCCGGGGCGGCGCGGAAGTCCCGGCCTCGGCCCCGGCCCAGGCGGCGGCGCCCGGCGAGAAGGTCACGTACACCGTGCGCGGCGGCGATACCCTGTTCCAGATCGCCCAGTCCTTCAAGACGACGGTGGAGAAGATCAAGGCCGACAACAGCCTGTCGTCCGACATCCTGTTCATCGGCCAGAAGCTCGTCGTCTCCTCCGGCAAGACCTCCTGACCGCCTCTTCGCGGCCGCGCCTCAGACCAGATCGCCTTCGACGCCCAGTCCCGGCTTATCGTTGAGCACCAGCCTGTCCCCGTCCACGACGACCCCCCGGAAGGGATCGTTGGAGATGAGCAGGGCGCCGTCGAGATCGGCATAGTCGAAGAGCGACGCTACGGCGGCCGCGGCCGAGATGCCGAGGGAGGTCTCGACCATGCAGCCGATCATCAGCTTCAGGCCCAGGGCCCGGGCCATGCCGGCCAGGCGCACGGCTTCCTGGACGCCGCCGCACTTCATCAGCTTGACGTTGACGCCGTGGAAACACGGCGCGATCCGGGGCAGGTCGGACGGCAGGATGAGGCTCTCGTCGGCGAAGACGGGGATCTTGACCCGTTCCTTGAGCCAGGCATAATCCTCGAGCCGGTCGGCCGGCATGGGCTGCTCGATGAGCTCGACGCCCTGGCCGGCCATCCAATCGATCATCTCCAGGGCCTGCTCCCTGGTCTTCCAACCCTCGTTGGCGTCGGCCCGCAGGGGCTTGTCGGTGACGGCCCGGATTCCCTCGATGATCTTGCGGTCGTCCGCCGTGCCGACCTTGATCTTGTAGACGCCGAAGGCGGAGGCCTCCCGGACCTTCTCCTGCATGACCGGGACCTCGTCGATGCCGATGGAATAGGTGGTGGTCATGATCCTGTCGCGGCCGAGGCCGAGCAGCCGCCAGAGCGGGACCCGGAGCTTCTTGGCAAACCAGTCTAGGACGGCCATGTCCAGGGCGGCCTTGGCGGCGTGTTCGCCGGGGCCTACGGCCTCGATCTCGCGGAACCGGACGGCGTAATCGCCGAGGTCCCGCTCGAGGACCGGGCGGGCCTTCTCGATGAAAGCCGCCGCGCTCTCGGCGGTCTCGTTGTAGCGGGCTATGGGCGCGGCCTCGCCCAGGCCGACGATCCCGTCACGCTCGATCTTGACGAAGGCGTTCCGCCGCGTCGTCCAGGTGCCGCGGGACAGCCCCCAGGCGTGGCGCAGCTTCAGGTCATGGATCTTGACGGTCACCCGCGTCGTACCGGAAGCGGCCGCGGGGGCCTCCGACGGCTTGGCGGAGCAGCCGGTGAGCAGCGATCCGGCCGCGGCCGCGCCGGCCAATTCGAGGAATTCCTTGCGTTTCATGGCGTCACCTCTCTTCCGGATTATACCCGAAAACATGGGCCATGATGCCGTTTCCCTGAATGAAGGGCGCCCACCCGGTTCGCGGTCTCCCCGGCCGGGGGCCGGTCTTGTGTCCCTTCTTCAACAAGGCTATGATGGTCTCTCGGCCGCCACGAGGAGGTGCCCGATGTCCAAGAGACTGTTCGCCGTGTTGCTCATCGCCCTCTCCCCCGCCCTGGCCTGCGCCGGCCAGGACCGGCCCCCGGCCGCCAAGCCGGCCGGCCTGCCGCCGGACCTCGCGGCCGTTCCGGCCCGGGCCGTCGTCATCCATACGGTCGAGAACATGTTCAGCGGCCCGACCGACGGCGTCGACGTGGTCAGCCAGGCCCTGCTCGGCGACAACGTCACGGTCCTCAAGCTGGAAAAGAACGCGGCCGGCGAGGATTGGGCCCGGATCGAAACCCCCGACACCTACCTGGGCTGGGTTTCCGCCTCATCCCTGCGCGTCCTGAAGCCCGGCGACAAGCCATATGCCGGGGCCGGGCGGGTTTTCGTGGTCACTGGCCTGATGGCCAACGCCTATCGGGAGCCGGACGTCACCGCCCACAAGCCGGCGCTGGCGGCGCCTCTCAGCGCCGTCCTCGAGATCGCCGGCGAGAAGAACGAACGCTGGCTCGAGGTCCTGCTGCCGGACGGCGCCCGGGCCTGGATCCAGAGAGGAGACGGGATTGTCGGGCAGGGGCCCTGGACCTGGCCGCGCCGGCCCGGCGCCGACATGGCGGCCCTGGCCAAGCGCCTCCTCGGCGTGCCCTACCTCTGGGGCGGCACCACGCCTCTCGGCATCGACTGCTCGGGCCTGGCCCAGCTCGTCTACAAGATGAACGGCGTCCCCATCCTCCGCGACGCCGGCATCCAGATGACCGACAGCGGCCTCCTCGAGGTGCCCAAGGGGCGGGAACAGGCCGGCGACCTGGTCTTCTTCGGCGACGCCCCGGACGAAATCGGCCACGTCGGCATGATGATCGACGGCGAGTATTTCATCAACGCCACGGTTCACGAGACGCCCTGCGTCCGCATCGACCGCCTGGCCGACAAGTACTGGGCGAAGATCTACCAGGCCGCGCGGCGCCCTATGTAAGCCAGTAATAAGGGCTCTTCTCCCGTCTCCGGGCTTCCCTCTCGCGGCGGCGATGGGCCGGCGCGGAGCGGACTTTGGAGAGCGGAGGTCAGAATCATGGCCGAGCACTCGAGGCCGGGATTCTGAGAAATATCTTAAGAACGCTCTTTCTCCCGATATCTCCCAGAAGCATGGCTCCGAGCCGTTCCGCCATGCTTCTGATGGTCGCTTCGACGACCCCGCTCCCTGCCGGCGCTGAGCCAAGCCGAAGAGAGGGGTTCTACCGGAATCGGGAGAAGAACAAAAAAAAGGGGCCCGGCCGAAGCCGGGCCCTGATCCGTTTCGCGTTCCTTACTTGGCCGCGGCCGGCTTCTTGGCCTCTTTCTTCTTCTTCTTGGTCTTGGCCTTGAATTCCGCGTCCACGAGCTCGATCATGGCCATGGCCGCGCCATCGCCTGCCCGGCGGTCGAGCTTGACGATCCGGGTATAGCCGCCCGCCCGCTCCTTGAAGCGCGGCCCGACGTCGGTGAAGAGCTTCTGGACGGCGCTTTCCTTGGTCAGGTAGGCCAGGGCCTGGCGCCGGGCGTGCAGCGTACCCCGCTTGCCCAGGGTGATCATCTTCTCGGCGATCGGCCTGATCTCCCTGGCCTTGGCCAGGGTGGTCCGGACCCGCTCCCTCTCGAGGAAGGAAGTCGTCAGGTTGCGCAGCAGCGCCCGGCGATGGGCGGTGTTGCGCCCGAGCATTCCTTTTTTAACCTGGTGCCTCATGCCTCAGTCTCCTTTTCGGGCGTGCCGGCCTTGACCTCCGCCTGGATCCGCTCGATCAGCCGGGGATGGAGTTCGATGTTCAGCCCGAGGTTCAGATTGGCCAGGGTCTCCTTGATCTCGGCAAGGGACTTGCGGCCGAAGTTCTTCGTCTTGAGGAGCTCGTCCTCGGTCTTCTGCACGAGCTCGTAGATCCTCTCGATGCCGGCCGAGCGGAGGCAGTTGTTGGAGCGGACCGAGAGCTCCAGGTGATCGATGGTCTTGGCCAGGACGTCGGCCTGGTCCAGCAGCGGGATCTCCTTCTTCGACGAGGCGGGCTCGCGCTCGAGCGGCTCGTCGACGACGTTGAGGAAGATGCCGAGGTGGTCGCGCATCATCTTGGCCGCCTGGGACAGGGCGTCCATGGGCCGGATGGCCCCGGTCGTCCAGATCTCCAGGGTCAGGCTCTCGTAGTCGATGCGCTTGCCGACGCGGGCCGGCTCGACCTTGTAGTTGACCTTGAGGACGGGAGAGTGCGAGGAGTCGAGCGGGATGAAGTCGAGGCTCTGGTCCTCGTCGAGGTTCTGGTCGGCCGGTATGTAGCCGCGGCCGTTCTTGACCACCATCTCGGACTCGAGCGTGCCGTCGATGTCGAGGGAGGCGATGGCGATGTCCTTGTCCAGGATCTCGATGTCGGCGTCGTGGGCGATGTCTGCCGCGGTGACCGTGGCCGGGCCCGTCTTCTTGATCGTCATCCGCCGCGGCTCGTCGCTCTGGAGCTTCAGGGGGATGGATTTCAGGTTCAGGATGATGTCGGTGACGTCCTCGACCACCCCGGGGATGGTCGAGAACTCGTGCAGGACGCCGTGCAGCCGGACGGAGGTGATCGCCGCGCCGGTGATCGAGGACAGGAGGATGCGCCGCAAGGCGTTGCCCACGGTCACCCCGTAGCCCCGCTCGAACGGCTGGGCCATGAACTTGCCGTACTGGGGCGTCAGGGTCTCGAAATCGCACTCCAGGAACTTGGGTCTCTGGAAATTCGTCTCAGTCATGGGACCTCCTCCTTACTTGGAGTACAGCTCGACGACCAGATGTTCCTCGACCGGCAGGGTGACGTCGGCGCGCGTCGGCAGGGCCTTGACCCGGGCCTTCATCTTCTCCCAATCGACCTCCAGCCAGCCCGGCACGGTCTTGGACCGGTTCGAGGCCACGACGGCCTGGATGTCCTCGCTCTTGGCCGAGCGGGGCCGGAAGGCCAGGACGTCGCCCGGCTTGACCAGCGTCGAGGCGACGTCGGCCTTGTGATCGTTGAGGCGGAAGTGGCCGTGCCCGATGAGCTGGCGGGCGTGGCCCCGCGACAGGGAGAAGCCGCTCAGGAAGACGACGTTGTCCAGCCGGCGCTCGAGCATGGACAGGAGGTTCTCGCCGGTGACGCCCTTCTGCCGCTCGGCCCGCTTGAAGAAGAAGCGGAACTGCTCCTCGGACATGCCGTAGTACCTTTTCATCTTCTGCTTCTCGCGCAGCTGGATGGCGTAGCCCAGCACCCGCTTGCGCGAGCGGCCGTGCTGCCCGGGCGCGTAGGCCCGGCGCTCCAGGGGGCACTTGTCCGTCAGGCACTTGGCGCCCTTGAAATAGAGCTTGTTCTTCTCGACCCGGCAAAGCCGGCAATCGGCTCCTTGGTATTTCGCCATGATTATCCTCTCCTCAGACCCGCCGGCGGCGGCGGACGCGGCAGCCGTTGTGCGGAATGGGCGTCACGTCCTTGATGGTCTTGATCTCCAGGCCGGCGGCCTGCAGTGCCCGGATGGACGACTCGCGGCCGGCGCCGGGTCCCTTGAGCCGGACGTCGACGTAGCGGACGCCGTAGTCCCGGGCCTTGGTCGCGGCATCCTTGGCCGCCAACTGGGCGGCGAAGGGCGTGCCCTTGCGGGCGCCCTTGAATCCCGACGTTCCGGCGCTGGCCCAGACGACCGTGGCGCCGACGTGGTCGGTGATGGTGATGATCGTGTTGTTGAAGGTGGACTGGATATGGGCCACCCCGAACCCGACTTCGCGCCGGGCTTTCTTCTTCTTGGCAGTGGTTTTAGGCGGCATGGCGGCGGGCCCTCCTTACGCTTTCTTGGCCGTTTCTTTGAGCTTCTTGATCCGCTGCCCCTTGACTCCCTTGCGGGTCCGGGCATTGGTCTTGGTGCGCTGGCCCCGGACCGGCAGTTTCTTCTTGTGCCGGAGCCCGCGGTAGCAGCCGATATCGACCAGCCGCTTGATGTTCAGGGTGACTTCCTTGCGGAGGTCGCCTTCGATCTTCTCGCGCTTCTCGATGATCTGCCGGATCTTGTTGACCTCGTCCTCGGACAGGGCCTTGACCTTCTTGTTCCTGTCGATCTTGGCCTCGTCGAGGAGCTGGCGGCTCTTGGACCGGCCGATGCCGTAGATGTAGGTCAGGCCGATCTCGATGCGCTTGTCCGGCGGGAGGGTGATGCCTGCGATTCGTGCCATGGATGTACCTCGTCTATCCCTGTTTTTGTTTGTGCCTCGGGTTGGCGCAGATGACCCGCACCACGCCCTTGCGCCGGACGATCTTGCAGTTCCGGCAGATCTTCTTCACGGAAGCTTTGACTTTCATCGTCCCGTCCTTTATTTGAAGCGATAGGTGATCCGGCCCTTGGTCAGGTCGTAGGGCGACAGTTCCACCAGGACCCGGTCCCCCGGCAGGATGCGGATGAAATGCTTGCGCATCTTGCCCGAGATGTGGGCCAGGATGACGTGCTTGTTCTGGAGCTCGACCCGGAACATGGCGTTCGGCAGCGTCTCCAGGACGACGCCCTCGGCCTCGAACATGTCCTGTCTAGGCATGCGGTCCCTCCTTGGCCGGGCGGGTCCCCGTCCCGGCGCCGGGCGGCCGGGCGCTCAGTATCTCCGGGCCGTTCTCGGTCATGGCCACGGTATGCTCGTAGTGGGCCGAGAGGCGCCGGTCCCTGGTGATGGCCGTCCAGCCGTCCTCGAGAACCTCGACCTCGTAGCCGCCGGCGGCGATCATCGGCTCGATGGCCAGGGTCATCCCCGTCCGGATCTTGGGGCCGCGGCCGGGCGCCCCGTAGTTCGGGACCTGGGGCTCTTCGTGCAGGGCCCGGCCGATGCCGTGGCCGACGAACTGGCGGATGACCGAGAAGCCTTCGCTCTCGACCGAGGCCTGGATGGCCGCCGAGACGTCCGAGAGGCGGTTGCCCTCCTTCATCTGCTCCAGCCCCTTGCCGAAGGACCGCTCGGCCGCGGCGATCAGGGCCCGGGCCTCGTCCGAGATCCGGCCGACCGGCGCCGTCAGGGCGGAGTCGCTGTAGAAGCCCTCGTAGAGGACGCCGAAGTCCAGGCTGACGATATCGCCCTCCTGGAGGATGCGCCCCGAGGGGATGCCGTGGATGATCTCCTCGTTGACCGAGATGCAGACCGAGGCCGGATAGCCCCGGTAGCCCTTGAAGGCCGGCACGGCGCCGAGCTCCCGGGTCCGCTTCTCGGCGTAGAGGTCGAGGTCGCGCGTCCGGATGCCGGGCCGGATGAGCGGCTCGAGCTCGCCGAGTACCGCGGCGGCAATGCGGCCGCTCTGGCGCATGGCCTCGAGCTCGGCGGCCGACTTGAACGTGATCATGCTCATTTCCCCGCCTCGGCCGCCAGGGCCGGCTCGGCGTCGAGGATGCGCCGGACCTCGCGGATGACCGCCGCGGCCGGGCCGTTGCCGTCGACCCGGTGGAAGCGGCCCCTGGCCGCGTAGCGGGCGACCAGCGGCTCGGTCTTGGCGTAATGGGTCCGCAGCCGCTCGCGGATGACGTCCGGCTTGTCGTCGTTGCGCTGGACCAGGGCCCCGCCGCAGACGTCGCAGACGCCGGGGGTCTTCGGCGGCTTGGTGACGAGGTGGTAGATGGCCTCGCAGTTCGGACAGATGCGGCGATGGCTCAGCCGCTCCAGGACGACCTCGTCGGAGACCCTGAGGTCGATGACGATCTCGGGCCCGGGCAGGCCGGCGGCGTCCAGGCTGTCGGCCTGGGCCACGTTCCGCGGGAAGCCGTCGAGGACGTAGCCGCCGCGGCAGTCGTCCCGGGCCAGGCGCTCGCGGAGCAGGGCCAGGACCGTGTCGTCGTCGACCAGGCCGCCCTTGCCCATCTGGGACGCGGCGACCAGGCCGAGCGGCGTTTTGTCCCGGACGGCCTCGCGCAGCAGGTCCCCCGTGGAGACCTTGGGCAGGCCGTAGGCCGAGCGGAGGGCTTCGGCCACGGTCCCCTTCCCGCTGCCGGGGGCGCCCAGGAGGATGATCCTCATCCGCGCCTCCCGCGGATGCGGCTGCGGCGCATGAAGCCGTCGTAGTGCCTCATGACCAGCTGGGCCTCGATCTGCTGCATCGTGTCCATGGCCACGCCGACGACGATCAGGATCGAGGTGCCGCCGAACATCATGACGTCGATGCCCAGGCCCTGGGTGATGAACTTGGGCAGGTTGGCCTCGAGCCAGGGGCCGATCCAGGGCAGGCCGAGGACCTTGAACCCGGTGAACAGGAACTCCGGCAGGATGGCCACGGCCGCCAGGTAGATGGCGCCGGCCAGGGTGATGCGGCTGAGGACGTCATCGATGTAGTCGGAGGTTGTCTTGCCCGGCCGGATGCCGGGAATGAAGCCGCCGTACTTGCGGAGGTTGTCGGCCACGTCGACCGGGTTGAAGATGATCGAGATATAGAAATAGGTGAAGAAGATGATCGAGGCGATGTAGAGCAGGTTGTAGAGCGGCATGCCCATGCCGAATTGCTCGGCGATGCTCTGGGCCCACGGCGCCTTGATCAGGCTGGCCACGGTGGCCGGGATGCTGATGACCGAGGCGGCGAAGATGATCGGGATGACGCCGCCGGTGTTGACCCGGAGCGGCAGGTGCGTGCTCTGGCCGCCGTAGACCTTGCGGCCGACGACGCGCTTGGCGTAGGAGACGGTGATGCGGCGCTGGCCGCGCTCGACGAAGACGATGAAGGCCACGACGGCGGTCATCAGGGCGCCGAGGAAGATCATCTTCAGGGGATCCATGGTGCCCGTCTTCAGGCCCTGGATCATGCGGCCGAGGGTGGCCGGGAAATCGACGACGATGCCGGCGAAGATGATGAGCGAGATGCCGTTGCCGATGCCCCGCTCGGAGATCTGCTCGCCCAGCCACATGACGAAGACCGTGCCGGTCGTCAGGGTCAGGATGGTCAGCAGCTTGAAGCCCCAGCCCGGGTTGATGACGACCGAGGCGCCGGCCGGCGTCCGCAGGGCCTCCAGGAAGATGGCGATGCCCACGGCCTGGATGAGGCAGATGACGATCGTGCCGTAGCGGGTGTACTGGGTGATCTTCTTCCGGCCCAGCTCGCCCTCCTTGGACAGCCGCTCGAGGTAGGGCCAGACGACCGTCAGCAGCTGGAGGATGATCGAGGCCGAGATGTAGGGCATGATGCCCAGGGCGAAGATGGTCATCCGGGACATGTTCCGGCCGGAGAAGAGGTCGATGAAGCCGAGGAGGGAGCCCTTTTGGCTCTGCCAGAACTCGGCCAGGGCGGAGGCGCTCAGCCCCGGGTTGGGGATGACGCCGCCGGCCCGGTAGACCGCCAGCAGGAGAAGGGTGAAGATGACCCTTTTCCGCAGCTCCGGGATGCTGAAGATGTTGCGGATGCTGTCTAACATCAGTCTTTCCCGATGACGACGGCCCGGCCGCCCTTGGCTTCGATCTTGCGCTGGGCCGAGGCGGAGAACTCGTGGGCCCGGACGGTCTTGGCCGAGGCCAGGTCGCCGCGGCCGAGGACCTTGACCCGGCCGCCGGCGCCGGGGATGAGGCGGTGCTCGGCCATCTCGGCCGGGCCGATCTCGTCCTTGCGGATCTTGGCCAGGCGGTCCAGGTTGACGACGGCCGTCTCCTGGCGGAAGATGTTGGTGAAGCCGCGCTTGGGGATGCGCCGGGTCAGGGGCATCTGGCCGCCCTCGAAGCCGGGCAGGCGGGAATAGCCGCTGCCCTGGAGCTGGCCCTTGCTGCCAGCCCCGGCGGTCTTGCCGTGGCCGGAGCCGGGGCCGCGCCCGACGCGCTTGCGTCCCTTCCGAGATCCGGGGGCCGGTTTCAGGTTGCTCAGGTTCATCGTTCCTCCACCGCTTCCACCTTGAGGGCATGAACGATCTTGCGGATCATCCCCCGGACCGCCGGCGTGTCGGCCAGGACCGCGCTGGAGTTGAGCTTGCGCAGGCCCAGCCCCCGGGCCGTCTGGCGCTGGTCCAGGGGGGTGCCGATGAGGCTGCGGACGAGGGTGACCCGGACGAGGGGGCCGGCGGCGGCCTGCCGGACGCTCCGGGACGCCTTGCCGGTTTTCTTGGCGACTTCGCTCATAACGCACCTTTCGCTTTGCCGCGGATCTTGGCCACATCCTCGGGATTGCGGACATGGCGCAGGGCGTCCAGGGTCGCGTTGGCGACGCTGATGGGGTTGCTGCTGCGCAGGGACTTGGTCAGGATGTCCCGGATGCCGGCCAGCTGCATGATCACCCGGACGGCGCCGCCGGCGATGACGCCCGTGCCTTTCGAGGCCGGGCGGAGGACGACCAGGCCGGCCCCGTCGATGCCCTTGACCAGGTGCGGGATGGTCGTCTCGGCAAGGGGCACCCGGATCATGCTCTTGCGGGCCGCTTCGACGCCCTTGGCGATGGCCTGGGGCACTTCGCGGGCCTTGCCCTTGCCGATGCCGACCCGGCCGCGCTCGTCGCCGACGGCGACGAGGGCCGAGAAGCTCAGGTTCTTGCCGCCCTTGACGACCTTGGTGACTCGGCGGATGGAGATGACCTGGTCCTTGAGCTCCATGCCCTCTTCGTCGAGGACCCCGACTTTCCTTTGGTGTCTGCGATCGTCCACGTTGCTGTCTCCTTGTGCGTCCGTTCGCTCAGAACTGGATGCCTTCCTTGCGGATGGCGTCGGCCAGGGTCTTGATCCGTCCGTGATAGGGATGGGTGCCGCGGTCGAAGACGACCTTGTCGATCTTGGCCGCCTTGAGCCGCTGGCCCATGATCTCGCCGAGCAGGGCGCAGGCGTCCTTGTTCTTGGTCCCCTTGGCCTTGGCCCGGAATTCCTTCTCCAGGGTCGAGGCCGTCAGGAGAACGGTCCCCTTCCGGTCGTCGATGACCTGGGTGTAGACGTAGGCATTGCTCTTGAACACGTGGAGACGGGGCCTCTCCGGCGTGCCCTGGACCCGTTCGCGGATCCGCTTCCGGAGACGGTCGTCCCGGACCTTACGTTCGCTGGTCTTGTCTTTAAGCACCGGTCACTCCCGCTTTGCGTTCTTTCTTGATGAGCCGCTCGCCCAGGTACCTGACCCCCTTTTGCTTGTAGGGGTCCGGGATGCGGAGGCTCTTGATGTCGTCGGCCACCTGCCCGACCTTCTGCCGGTCGATGCCCTTGACCGTGAGCAGGGTCGGCTTCTCGGCCGTGATCTCGATGCCGGCCGGGATGTCGTAGACGATCGGCCGGGAATAGCCCAGGCTGATCTCGAGCTTGCCTTTGTCGAGCTTGGCCTTGTAGCCGACGCCGACGATCTCGAGCTGCTTGACGTAGCCCTCGGTGACGCCGACCAGGGCGTTGTGGGCCAGGGCCCGGCCGAGGCCGTGGTTGGCCCGCGAGGTCTTGCTGTCGTCGGCCCGGCTGAGGACCAGGCTCGAGCCCTCCAGGGCGGCCGTGATGCCCGGCTGGAGCGGGGTCGAGAGCTTGCCCTTCTTGCCCTCGAACTCGATCCGGTCCGGATGGACCGTGACCTTGACGCCCGCCGGAACGGCGATGGGTTTCTTCCCGACTCTGGACATGATTCCCTCTCTCCCCGCCTACCAGATGCTGCAGAGGACTTCGCCGCCGACCCCGGCTTCCTCGCAGGCCCGCCCGGTCAGGACGCCGCGGGACGTCGAGACGATGGCCAGGCCCAGGCCGTCCAGGACCTTGGGGACGGCGTCGCCGGTGCAATAGATCCGGCAGCCGGGCGTGCTGACACGCTTGAGGCCGCTGATGACGCTCCGGTTGTCCTCGGTGTACTTGAGCGTCACGTTGAGGATCCCCTGCTTCTTGTCGTCGATGACCTTGTAGTTCTTGACGTAGCCCTCTTCCTTGAGGATCTTGACGACCTCGATCCCCAGCCGGAAGGCGGGCGCGTTGATTTCCCGCTTCTTGGATTTCACGCCGTTGCGGATCCGGGTGAGCAGGTCCGATAAAGAGTCCATGGGTCTTCCTTTCTCCGATCTCACCAGGACGACTTGGTCACGCCCGGGATCTCGCCCTTGAGGGCCAGCTCGCGGAAGCAGAGGCGGCAGAGATCGAACTTCCGGTAATAGGCCCGCGGACGTCCGCAGAGCCGGCAGCGGTGCCGGACCCTGATGGCGTACTTGAGGGGGCGGACCATCTTGGCCTTGCGCGCTTTGGTTGCCATATCGACCTCGCTTCTCAGGATTCCCGGAACGGCATGCCCAGATGCTTGAGGAGGGCCAGGGCCTCCTTGTCCGTCCGGGCCGTCGTGACGATGGTGATGTTCATGCCCCGGGGCCGTTCGACCTTGGTGTAGTCGATCTCGGGGAAGACCAGCTGGTCGCGCATCCCCAGGGTGTAGTTCCCCCGGCCGTCGAAGGACGTGGCCGGGACGCCGCGGAAGTCGCGGACCCGCGGCAGGACGATGTTGACCAGCCGGTCGAGGAACTCGTACATCCGCCGGTTGCGGAGGGTGACGTAGCAGGCGATGGGCTGGCCCTTCCTCAGCTTGAAGGCCGAGATGGATTTCTTGGCCCGGCCGACGCCGGGCAGCTGGCCGGTGATCTGGGCCAGCTCGGCCTTGGCCGTGTCGAGGAGCTTGATGTTGCCGATGGCGTCCCCCGCCCCGACGTTGACGATGATCTTCACCAGCCGGGGCACGGCCATGATATTCGTGATGCCGAGCTCCTTCTGGAGCTCAGGAACCACGTCCTTGCGGTACTTCTCGTATAAGCGGCTCATGGGCGGTACCTCACTTGGCCTTCTCGATGAGCGTGTCGCAACGGTGGCAGTAACGGTCCTTGGTGCCGTCCTCGTGCCGGCGGCTGCGGGCCCGGACGCCCTGGCCGCACTCGGCGCAGTAGAGCATGACATTGGCCACGGCGATGGGGGCTTCCTTCTCCATCACCCCGCCCTGCTGGTTCCGGCTGCGGTCGGCCTTGACGAAGTGCTTGACGAAATTGATCCGTTCGACGATGACCCGGTTGGTCTCGGGCACGAGCTTCAGGACCTTGCCCTGCTTGCCCTTGTCCTTGCCCCGGATGACGACGACGAGATCGTTCTTCTTCAGCGCGATCTTGGACATCAGAGGACCTCCGGCGCGAGGGAGACGATCTTCATGAACTTCCGCTCGCGCAGCTCGCGGCCGACGGGCCCGAAGACGCGCGTCCCGACGGGCTCCCCCGCCTTGTCGATGATGACCGCGGCGTTGTCCTCGAAGCGGATGTAGGAGCCGTCCTTGCGGCGGAGCTCCTTGCGCGTCCGGACGACGACGGCCCGGATGACCTTGCCCTTCTGGATCTTGCTCTCGGGGTCGGCCTCTTTGACCGTCGCCGAGATGATGTCGCCGATCCGGGCGATGTGCCCGACCGCGCCGCCGATCGGCGTGATCGCCTGGATCCTCCGGGCGCCGGAGTTGTCGGCGACCTTGAGCATCGTGCGCATCTGGATCATTGGGCGTCTCCCGTTCCCGGCTCCTCGGCCTTGGCGGCCAGGGGGTCAGTCTGGATCGGCGTCGCCGTCAGCTCGGGCGTCAGGCCGATGACGGCCAGGACGCGCCAGCGCTTGGTCTTGCTGATCGGCCGCGTCTCGATGATGCGGACGACGTCGCCGACCTTGCAGGTCCCGGCCTCGTCATGGACGAGGAAGGTCTGCTTGCGGCGGATGGTCTTGCGGTACAGGGGGTGGCGGATCTGCCGCTCCACCTGGACCGTGACCGTCTTCGTCATCTTCCTGGCGATGACGGTCCCGACCTTGGTGGTCTTCCGGGCTTTCGTGGAAGTGTCCATGGGCTACTCCGTGGGCGCCGTCGTCCGGTTCAAGAGGGTCTTGATCCGGGCGATGTCCCGCTTGATGGTCTTGATCTTCATCGGGCTCTCGAGCTGGCCCAGGGACTTCTGGAAGCGGAGCTTGAAGAGCTGGTCGACGAGCTCCGCCTCCCTGTGCTTCAGCTCTTCGGCCGAGAGTTCTCTGAGTTCCTTGATCTTCATCTGAGCTCCCTCGCTTCCCGGGAGATGAAGCGCGTCTTGATGGGCAGCTTGTGCGCGGCCAGGCGCATGGCCTCCCGGGCCTCTTCGGGCTCGATGCCCTCGAGCTCGAACAGTATCTTGCCCGGGCGGATGACATCGACCCAGATCTCGGGGTCGCCCTTGCCCTTGCCCATGCGGACCTCAGTCGGCTTCTTGGTGATCGACTTCCAGGGGAAGGTCCGGATCCAGAGCTTGCCTTTCCTCTTCATGTGCCGGGTTATGGTGATACGGCCGGCTTCGATCTGCCGGGACGACAGCCAGCCGCACTCGAGGGCCTGGAGCCCGTAGGCCCCGAAGGTCAGCGTGCCGCCGCGCAGGGCCGTGCCGCGCATGCGCCCCCGCTGCTGCTTGCGGTATTTGACTTTGGCGGGCATCAACATGGCTAGATCTCCTCGACCTCGGCCATCTGGGAGGTCATCTTGGGCTTCTCCACGTCGCCCCTGTAGACCCAGACCTTGATGCCGATCTGGCCGTAGGTCGTGAAGGCCTCGGTGAAGGCGAAGTCGATGTCGGCCCTGAGCGTCTGCAGGGGCAGCTGGCCCTTGAGGTACCACTCGGAGCGGGCGATCTCGACGCCGCCCAGGCGGCCGGCGCACATGACCTTGATGCCCTTGGCCCCCATCTTGAGGGCGAACTCGACGGCCTTGCGCATGGCCCGCCGGTAGGCGATCCGCTTTTCCAGCTGGACGGCGATGCTCTCGCCGACGAGCAGGGCGTTGAGCTCCGGCTTGTCGACCTCGCGGATGTCGACGTAGACATCGCGCTTGGCGATCGTCTCGAGGTAGGACTTGAGGCTCTCTATCTCCTTGCCGCCCCGGCCGATGATGATGCCGGGCCGGGCCGTGTGGATGATGACCCGGATCTTCGGCCCGACGCGCTCGACGTCGACGCCGGCGATGCCGGCGTGGAAGTACTTCTCCTTGATGGCCTTCTTCATCTTCAGGTCTTCATGGATGAGGCGGGCGTAGTCCGGGCCCTTGGCGAACCAGCGGGACGTCCACGGCTTGTTGAAGCCGAGCCGGAATCCATAAGGGTGTGTTTTCTGTCCCACGGTCATTTCCCCTTTTCGTCGAGATATATGTGGACGTGGCTGGTCCGCTTCTGGACCCGGTAGGCCCGTCCCTGGGGCGCCGGCCGGATGCGCTTGGCGATCGGGCCGCCGTTGATCTGGATGCGCGAGATGTAGAGCGTGTCGACGTCGACGTCCGGCGATTTCTGCTGGGCGTTGGCGATGGCCGAGCGCAGGACCTTCTCCAGGATGGCGCTGATCTTCTTGCGCTCGCTGAAGCGCAGGATCGTCAGGGCCTCCCCGACGAAGCGGTCGCGGACCTGGTCGGCGACCAGGCGGCCCTTCTGCGGGCTCATGCGCACGAACCGGGCAATGGCGTGGGCGACGGGAGTTGGCTGGGGGGCGTTCATTTCTTTTCCACCTTCAGCTGCTTGGCCGTCTTCGACGTGTGGCCCTTGAAGTGCCGCGTCGGCGAGAATTCTCCGAGCTTGTGCCCGACCATGTTCTCGGTGACGAAGACCGGGATGAACTTCCGGCCGTTGTGGACGCCGATGGTCATGCCGACCATCTCGGGGATGATCGTCGAGCGGCGGGACCAGGTCTTGACGACCTGGCGCTTGGCCGCGGGCGTGGACAGGGCCTGGACCTTCTCGAGGAGGTGGTCGTCGATGAAGGGGCCTTTGCTAAGCGATCTGCTCATGGTTACTTGCTCCTGCGCCGGACGATGAAGGCCTGGGTCCGCTTGTTCTGGCGCGTTTTGTAGCCCTTGGTCGGGATGCCCGTCGGGCTGACCGGGTGCCGGCCGCCCTTGGCCTTGCCTTCGCCGCCGCCGTGCGGATGGTCGATGGGGTTCATGGCCGTGCCGCGGACGTGCGGCCGGATGCCCTGCCAGCGGCTCCGGCCGGCCTTGCCGATGCTGATATTCGAGTGATCGGCGTTGCCGATCTGGCCGATCGTCGCCCGGCAGTCCAGGTGGACCTTGCGGATCTCCGACGAGGGCAGCCGAACCTGGGCGTAGTCCCCTTCCTTGGCCAGGATCTGGGCGCCGGCCCCGGCCGACTTGGCCACCTGGCCGCCCTTGTCCTTGCGCAGCTCGATGTTGTGGATGACCGTGCCGAGCGGGATGAACCGCAGCGGCATGGCGTT
The DNA here is from genome assembly GCA_022711665.1 of Acidobacteriota bacterium. GTDB lineage: Bacteria > Acidobacteriota > Aminicenantia > Aminicenantales > Saccharicenantaceae > RBG-16-66-30. The sequence goes on from JAKLEN010000004.1 coordinate 433,386, forward strand.
GCCCGGCAGGATGTCGGCCTGCCGGTCGGTCGAAACGACCTCCTGCCCGACCTGGAGGCCGGCCGGGTAGATGATGTAGCGCCGCTCGCCGTCCCGGTAGCGCACCAGGGAGATGAAGGAGGAGCGGTTGGGGTCGTACTCGACGGTCTCGACCTTGCCCGGGATGTCGATCTTGTCGCGCTTGAAGTCCACGACGCGGTAGAGCTGCTTGTGCCCGCCGCCGCGGTTGCGCATCGCCAGGCGGCCGCGGCTGTCGCGCCCGCCCGACTTGGACAGGGAGACGAGCAGGGGCTTGTAGGGGGCGTCCCCGCTCAGCTCGTCATAACGGTTGCCCGTCCTGTGGCGCAGGCCGGGGGTCATTGGCCGGTATGTTTTGATGCCCATGTTACGCCGCCTCGAAGTATTCGATCGGCTTCTCGCCTTGGCGGAGCCGGACGTAGGCCTTCTTCCAGTCCCTCCGCCGCCCCACGTTGCGGCCGACCCGGCGGACCTTGCCCGCCTTGGCCTGGGTCCGGACCTCGGCCACCTTGGTCTTGAACAGCTGCTCGATGGCCCGTTTGATCTCGATCTTGTTGGCGCTCCGGGCGACTTCGAAGCAGATGACCCCGCTCTGGGCCTTGAGCTGGGTCGTCTTCTCCGTTATCACCGGGCGCAGGATGATTTTATGGGGGTCTTTGATCACGACAGTTTCTCCAGGACGGCCTCGAACGCCCGCCGGCTGAAGACGACCGACTTGTGGGCGAGGACGTCGTAGATATTGAGCCCCGCGACGTCGACCGCCTTGACCCGGGGCAGGTTCCGGGCGGCCCGGAAGAGATGGGCGTTCTCGGGCGTGTCGACCAGGAGGGCCGAGTCGAGGTTGTAGGCCTTGAGCAGGGCCACGGCCTCCTTCGTCTTGGGCTCCTTGACCTCCAGGTCGCTGGCGATCAGGAGCTCGCCGGCGGCGTGCTTCTGGGCCAGGGCGGCGGCCAGGGCGCCCCGGCGGGCCTTCTTCGGCAGCTCGTAGGAGTAGTCGCGGGGCTGCGGTCCGAAGACCGTCCCGCCCTTCCTCCAGAGAGGTGAGCGCGTGCTGCCGACGCGGGCCCGGCCGGTGCCCTTTTGCCGCCAGGGCTTCTTGCCGCCGCCGCTGACGGCGGTCCGGGTCTTGGTGGCCGCCGTCCCCTGGCGCTGGTTGGCCCGGTAGTTGACGACGGCTTCGTAGATCAGGTGGTCCTTCGCCGGCCCGGCGAAGACGCCGTCGGGCAGGTCCACCTGGGCGGCCGTCCGGCCGCTGCGGTCGATGATGTCGAGTTTGGCCATGGTGCCTTCTTTCCCGTTCATTTCGCCCGCGCGGGAGCCGGCGCGGCCTTGCGGACCAGGACGTATCCGCCCTTGGCGCCGGGCACGGCGCCCTTGACGATGAGCAGGTTCTGATCCTTGTCCGTGGCGACGACCTTGAGCTTGCGGACCGTGACCCGGTCATGGCCCATATGGCCGCCCATGCGCATGCCCTTGATGACCCGCGAGGGGTAGGACGAGGCGCCGATCGAGCCGGGCGCGCGGTGGAACATGGAGCCGTGGGCGGCGTCGCCCCCGGCGAAGTGATGGCGCTTGACGACGCCCGCGAAGCCCTTGCCCTTGCTCGTCCCGATGACGTCGATCGTCTCGCCGATCTCGAAGATGTCGACCAGGACCTGGTCGCCTTCCTTGACCGCGGCCAGATCGGAGCAGCCGACCTCCTGAAGCTTCTTGACGACCGGCACGCCGGACTTCTTGAAATGCCCGGTCTGGGGCTTGGTCGCCCGGCGGACGGCCCGCTCCTCGACGAAGCCCAGCTGGACGGCCGGATAGCCGTCCGTTTCGGGCGTCTTCTTCTGGATGACCGTGCACGGCCCGGCCTTGAGGACGGTGACGGGGACGACGTTGCCGGCGTCGTCGAACTGCTGGCTCATGCCGATCTTCTTGGCGATCAGTCCCTGGATCATGGTCATTCTCCCGTCCCGGAGGCCTGGATCTCGACGTCGATCCCGGCCGGCAGGTCGAGCTTCTGGAGCTCCTCGATCGTTTCGTTGTTGTATTCGCTGATGTCGATGAGCCGCTTGTGGATCCGCATCTCGAACTGCTCGCGCGACTTCTTGTCGACGTGCGGGGAACGAAGGACGCAGAACTTGTGGATGCGCGTCGGCAGGGGGATGGGACCGGCCACGCTGGCGCCGGTCCTTTTCGCCTTGATGACGATGTCCTTGACGGACTGGTCGAGCAGGCGGTGATCGAAGCTCTGTAAGCGGATTCTGATCTTTTCCATCGTTCGTTCCTCTGTTCTCGCTCGGGCTCTCCCGGGCCCCGCGGCCCGCGGACCCTCGGCGGCCTCGCTGTTACTCGATGATCTCGGTGACGGTGCCGGCGCCGACCGTCCGGCCGCCCTCGCGGATGGCGAAGCGGAGGGCCTTCTCCATGGCGACGTCGGTGATCAGCTCGATCTCCAGGTTGACGGAGTCGCCGGGCATGACCATCTCGACGTTCTCGGGCAGCTTGACCGAGCCGGTGACGTCGGTCGTCCGGAAGTAGAACTGCGGCCGGTAGCCCTTGAAGAACGGCGTGTGCCGCCCGCCCTCTTCCTTGGTCAGGGCGACGACCTGGGCCCGGAACTTCCGGTGCGGCGTGATGGACCCGGGCTTGGCCAGGACCTGACCGCGCTCGACCTCGTCCTTGCCGACGCCGCGGAGCAGGGCCCCGATGTTGTCGCCGGCCTGGGCCTGGTCGAGGAGCTTGCGGAACATCTCGACGCCCGTGACAACGGTCTTGCGGGTCGGGCGGAGCCCGACGATCTCGCACTCGTCGCCGACCTTGACGACGCCGCGCTCGACGCGTCCGGTCACGACGGTGCCGCGGCCGGTGATCGAGAAGACGTCCTCGATGGCCATCTGGAACGGCTTGTCGACCTCGCGCTGGGGCTCGGGGATGTAGTCGTCCATGGCCTTGACCAGCTCCCAGATCGGCTTGGCGCCGTCGCCGGCCGGGTCTTCCAGGGCCTTGGTGGCGCTGCCGCGGATGACCGGGATCTTGTCGCCGGGGAAGTCGTACTTCGAGAGCAGCTCGCGGACCTCGAGCTCGACCAGGTCGAGGATCTCGGGGTCGTCGACGAGGTCGCACTTGTTCATGAACACGACGATGGCCGGCACGTTGACCTGGTGGGCCAGCAGGATGTGCTCACGGGTCTGGGGCATGGGGCCGTCGGCGGCCGACACGACCAGCACGGCGCCGTCCATCTGGGCCGCGCCGGAGATCATGTTCTTGATGTAGTCGGCGTGGCCGGGGCAGTCGATGTGGGCGTAATGCCGCTTCTCGCTCTCGTACTCGACGTGGCTCAGGGCGACCGTCAGGATCTTCGTCGCGTCGCGGCGGAACATCTTGGCGTCGGCCTTGGCGACGTCGTCGTAGCTCTTGGCCTGGGCCAGGCCTTTGGTCGCCAGAACCTTGGTAATGGCGGCCGTCAGCGTCGTCTTGCCGTGGTCGATGTGACCGATCGTCCCGACGTTGACATGGGGCTTCGTCCTCGCAAACTTTTCTTTCGCCATCGCTCACCTCCTGTATGGCTTACGAACTCAATGACGCTTCCTTAGGCGTCGGCCCGGAACGGGATGCGTCCCTCGATCCGGGCCACGATCTCATCCTGGACGCCCTGGGGCGTCCGCTCGTACCTTGCGAATTCCATGTTGAAGACGCCGCGGCCCTGGGTCAGGGTCCGGAGCGTCGTCGCGTAGCCGAACATCTCGGCCAGGGGGGCATGGACCATGATGACGCGGGAGCCGCTGCGCATCTCCATGCCCTCGATCTTGCCCCGCCGGGCGTTGAGGTCGCCGACGATGTCGCCCAGGTACTCGTCCGGGGCGACGACCTCGAGCTTCATCAGCGGCTCTAAAAGCGCCGGGGCGGCCTTGGCCGCGGCCTCGCGCCAGGCCAGGGAGGCCGCGATCTTGTAGGCCACGGGCGCCGCGTCGGTGTCGTGGGTCGAGCCGCCGATAAGGGCGGCCCGCAGGTCGGTGGCCGGGAAGCCGGCCACGACGCCGGCCTCGCAGGCCTCGCGGACGCCGTTCTCGACGTCGCCGACGAACTCGGCCGGGACGCTCCCGCCCCGGGTCCGGTCGACGAACTCGACGCCCCGGCCCCGCTCCAGGGGCTCCAGGGCCAGGACGACGTGGCCGTAAAGGCCCTTGCCGCCGGCCTGGCGGATGTACTTGCCCTCGCCCTCGGCCGCGGCCTGGATGGTCTCCTTGTAGGCCACCTGGGGCTTGCCCAGGTTGGCCCGGACGCCGAACTCGCGCTCCATCCGGTCCATGACGATCTCGAGGTGCAGCTCCCCCATCCCCCGCAGCAGCGTCTGGCCCGTCATCGGGTCCTGGCTGACCTTGAGGGTGGGGTCTTCGCGCTCCAGCTTGGCCAGGGTCGCGGCCAGCTTGGCGTGGTCGGCCTTGGTCTTGGGCTCGATGGTCGCGGCGATGACCGGCTCCGGGAAGCGAATGGACTCGAGGACGATGGGATGGCTCTTGAGGCAGAGCGTGTCCCCCGTCGAGATGTTCTTCATCGAGCCCATGGCCGCGATGTCCCCGGCGTAAACTTCCTTGACCTCGGTCCGCTTGTTGGAGTGCATCTCCAGCAGGCGGGAGAGCTTCTCCTCCTCGCCCTTGGCCGAATTGTAGACGGCCTGGCCGACCTTGGCCTTGCCGGAATAGACCCGGAAATAGGCCAGGCTGCCGAGGAAGGGGTCGTTGGCGATCTTGAAGACCAGGGCCGAAAAAGGCGCGTCGTCGGAGGCCGGGCGCGTCTCCTCGGCCTGGGTCCGGGGATGGCGGCCGGCGACCGGCCGGACGTCGACCGGCGACGGCAGGTAATCGACGACGGCGTCGAGGAGCGGCTGGACGCCCTTGTTCCGGAAAGACGCCCCGTAGAGAACGGGGACGGCTTCCTGGGTCAGGGTGGCCCGGCGGACGGCGGCCCGCAGCTCAGGCGCCGTCACCTCGACTCCGTCGAGGTACTTCGCCATCAGGGCGTCGTCGTGCTCGCTCAACATTTCGATCATATCCTGTCGTTTCCGTTCGACTTCCTCGCGGTCCTCGTCCGCGACCTCCCGGACGGTATAGTCCGTCCCCAAGAGGTCCTGACCCCAGTCATAGACCTTGCGGTCGATGAGGTCGATCACACCGCGGAATCCGTCTTCCCTTCCCAAGGGAATCTGGACCGGCAGAGGCTTGGCCGCCACCCGCGTCCTCAGCATGAGGACCGCCCGTTCGGGGTCCGCTCCGACCCTGTCCATCTTGTTGATGAACACGATCCGCGGCACCCGATACTTATCGGCCTGGCGCCACACTGTCTCGGACTGCGGTTCGACGCCGCCAACTCCACACAGTATGGCTATCGCGCCGTCGAGCACCCTCAGGGAGCGCTCGACCTCCGCGGTGAAATCCACGTGACCGGGTGTATCAATGATATTGATACGGTGGTCACGCCAGGCGCACGTCGTCGCGGCCGAGGTGATGGTGATCCCGCGTTCCTGCTCCTGGACCATCCAATCCATCACGGCCGTTCCGTCGTCCACCTCGCCAATCTTGTAGGTCATACCCGTATAAAAGAGCATCCGCTCGGTCGTTGTAGTCTTGCCGGCGTCGATATGGGCCATAATACCGATGTTCCGTACTCTCTCGATCGGGTATGACCGCATAAACCGTTCGCTCCATATCGACCCGAATCACAGACCGAGCTCTTTCTTGAGGACTACCATTTATAATGTGCGTAGGCCCTGTTGGCCTCCGCCATCTTGTGCGTGTCTTCGCGCTTCTTGACCGCGCCGCCGCGGTTGTTGATGGCGTCGAGGATCTCGGCCGAGAGCTTATCCTGCATGCTCTTGCCGCCCCTCTCCTTGGCGTACTTGACCAGCCAGCGGAAGCCCAGGGACCAGGACCGCCCCGGCGTGACCTCGATCGGGACCTGGTAGTTCGCGCCGCCGACGCGCCGCGACTTGGTCTCGAGGAAGGGCCGGACGTTCTCCAGGGCCTTCTCCAGGATCTTGAGGGGATCTTCCTTGGTCTTGGCCTTGAGGATGTCCATCGTCCCGTAGACGACCCGCTGGGCCGTCGTCTTCTTCCCCTGGCGGAGGAAGAGGGTGATGAACCGGGCGACCACCGAGCTGCCGTAAATGGGGTCGACCGGCGCTTTGCGCTTCTTGATGATTCCGCGTCTGGGCATGAAAAAAGCTCCTGGCTAGGCCGCGGCCCGTTTCTCTTTCGGCTTCTTGGCCCCATAGCGGGAGCGGGCCTTGCACCGGTTCTGGACCCCTTCGGCGTCGAGCGTGCCGCGGACGATGTGGTAGCGGACGCCGGGCAGGTCCTTGACCCGGCCGCCCCGGATCATGACGATCGAGTGTTCCTGAAGATTGTGCCCGATGCCGGGGATGTAGCCCGTGACCTCGATGTTGTTCGTCAGGCGGACGCGGGCGACCTTGCGCATGGCCGAGTTCGGCTTCTTGGGCGTCGTCGTGAACACCCGGGTGCAGACGCCCCGCTTCTGAGGGCAGGCGTCGAGGGCCGGGGATTTACTCTTGTATTTCTTGGGCGTGCGCCCCTTGCGGATGAGCTGGTTTACGGTCGGCAATGAAAAATACTCCTCTACACAAGATTCCTCAAAAGGTTTTATTCATCCCCAGGGGGATAGCCCGAGACGAATAGCGCGATATTAGCAAAATTTGGCCATCCTGTCAAGGAATTTGACATCCCTTTCGGTCCGCCGGGAATCAGACGTCCGGCAGGATATCCTCCTCTTCCTTCTCGGGGAGGAGCGGCTGCATCTCCTCCTTGAGCTCGACGTTCCGGTAGTACTTGTAGCCCGTGCCGGCCGGGATGAGCCGGCCCATGATGATGTTCTCCTTGAGGCGCCTGAGGTAGTCGACCTTGCCGTAGAGGCTGGCCTCGGTCAGGACCCGGGTCGTCTCCTGGAAGGAGGCGGCCGAGATGAAGCTGTCCGTGCTCAGGGCGCTCTTGGTGATGCCCAGGAGGAGCGGCCGGGCCTTGGCCGGCTTGCCGCCCTTCTTGATGACCTTCTCGTTCTCGGCCTGGAAGACGAACTTGTCGACCTGCTCGTCGACCAGGAACTCGGTGTCGCCGACCTCCTCGACCTTGACCCAGCGCAGCATCATCCGGATGATCGTCTCGATGTGCTTGTCGTTGATGGCCACGCCCTGGAGCCGGTAGACGGCCTGGACCTCCTTGAGGAGGTACTCAGCCAGCTCCTTCTCGCCCAGGACCCGGAGGATGTCGTGCGGGTTGACCGGGCCGTCCATGAGGGCGTCTCCGGCCCGGATGCGCTCGCCGTCGGAGACGGACAGGTGGGCGCCCTTGGGGATGAGGTATTCCTTCTCCCCGCCGCGCTCGTTGCGGACCGTGATCTTGCGGTAGCCGCGGACGAGGCCGCCGATCTGGGCGGTGCCGTCGATCTCGCTGATGACCGCCGGCAGCTTGGGCCGCCGGGCCTCGAACAGCTCCTCGGCCCGGGGCAGGCCGCCCGTGATGTCCTTGGTGCGGGCCGCCTCGCGCGGGATCTTGGCCAGGACGTCGCCTGCGAAGACAGTTTCGGAGTCCTTGATCTGGAGGTTGGCGCCCGAGGGCAGGAAATACTTGCGCAGCAGGACCGGCTGGCCCTTGTCGTCGGTCCGCTTCGGGTCGATGATCTCGATCTGGGGCTGGAGCTTCTCGTCCTTGGGGTCGATGATGACCTGGGTGATCAGGCCGGTGAACTCGTCCTGGACCTCCTCCATGCTGACGCCGAGGACGACGTCGTGGAAACGGATCGTGCCCGACTCCTCGGTCAGGATGAAGGTGTTGAAGGGGTCCCACTCGGCGAAGGCCTGGCGGGACTTGATCTCCTGCCCTTCGGGCACGAGGATGCGGGCGCCGTAGGGCACCTGGTAGTGCTCGACCTCGCGGCCGCGATGGTCCAGGACGGCGATGTTGGCGCTCCGGTTGACGACGATGAGCGTGCCTTCCTTGTTGGTGACCGACTTTAGGTTGTTGAACTTGAGGACGCCCTCGTTCTTGGCTTCCAGCTTGGACCGCTCGGCGCCGCCCATGGCGATGCCGCCGACGTGGAAGGTGCGCATGGTCAGCTGGGTGCCGGGCTCGCCGATGGACTGGGCGGCGACGATGCCGACGGCCTCGCCGAGCTCGACCATCTTGCCGGAGGCCGGCGAGCGGCCGTAGCAGAGCTGGCAGATGCCGCGCTTGGATTCGCAGCTCAGGACCGAGCGGATCTTGACCCGCTCGATGCCCAGGTCCTGGAACTGCTGGGCCACCTTCTCGGTGATCTCCTCGTTCATATCGACGATCGTCTCCCCCGTGTCGGGGTGGACGACCTGCTCCAGGGCCACCCGGCCGACGATGCGGTCGAGGAACTGCTCGATGATCTCGCCGTTCTCGACGATGGCCGAGACGTTGATGCCCTTGAGGGTGCCGCAGTCGTGCTCGTCGACGACGACCTCTTGGCAGACGTCGACAAGCTTGCGGGTCAGGTAGCCGGAGTTGGCCGTCTTGAGGGCCGTGTCGGCCAGGCCCTTGCGGGCGCCGTGGGTTGAGATGAAGTACTGCAGGACGTTCAGGCCCTCACGCAGGTTGGCCGTGATGGGCGTCTCCAGGATCTCGCCCGAGGGCTTCGACATCAGGCCGCGCATGCCGGCCAGCTGGCGGATCTGCTGCTTGTTGCCGCGCGAACCGGAGTCGGCCATGACGTAGAGCGGGTTGAGCTCCTTGCCCTCGAGGCTGATGCGCTTCATCTCCTCGATCATGGCCCCCGAGACCTTGTCCGTGACCGTGCCCCAGATCTCGACGACGCGGTTGAAGCGCTCGCCGGAGGAGATGGTGCCGTCGCGGTAGAGGTTCTCGATGGCCAGGACCTCCTTCTCGGCCTTGTCGACCAGGGCCTTCTTTTCGCCGGGGATGACGAAGTCGTCGATGCCCAGGGAGAATCCGGCCCGGGTGGCGTAGGTGAAGCCGAGCTGCTTCAGGGCGTCCAGCATCTGGACGGTCGGCTGCAGCCCTGATTTGAGGTAGGTGTAGAAGACCAGGTTCTCCATGCCCTTCTTGCGCAGAACCCCGTTGACGTAGGGGTGGCCCTTGGGCAGGACCCCGTTGAAGATGATCCGGCCGGGGGTCGTCTCGACCAGGTCTTTCTTGAACTCCTGGACCGGGCAGGTCATGACGCCCTGGTCGTCGTAATAGACGGCCAGGTTCATGAACGGGCCACTGAAGCGCAGCTTGATGATACTCTGGAGGGCGACCTCGCCGGCCTCCATGGCCAGCAGGGCGGCCTCGGGGCTGCCGAAGATCCGCCCCTCCCCCTTCATCCCCTTCTTCTCCAGGGTCAGGTAGTAGCAGCCCAGGACCATGTCCTGGCTGGGGATGGTCAGGGGCCGGCCGTGGGCCGGCGAGAGGATGTTGTTGGTCGAGAGCATCAGGGTCTGGGCCTCGATCTGGGCCTCGACCGAGAGCGGGATGTGCACGGCCATCTGGTCGCCGTCGAAGTCGGCGTTGAAGGCGGCGCAGACGAGCGGGTGGATCTGGATGGCCTTGCCCTCGACGAGGAGGGGCTCGAAGGCTTGGATGCCCAGCCGGTGCAGGGTCGGCGCGCGGTTGAGGAAGATCGGGTGCTCGCGGACGACCTCCTCGAGGTAGTCCCAGACCTCGGGCCGCTCCTGCTCGTGCCACTCCCGGGCGACCTTGACGCTGGGAACGAGGCCTTCCTTCTCGAGCTTGTTGAAGATGAACGGCTTGAACAGCTCCAGGGCCATCTTCTTGGGCAGGCCGCACTGGTTGAGCTTGAGCTCGGGGCCGACGACGATGACCGAGCGGCCGGAATAGTCGACGCGCTTGCCCAGCAGGTTCTGGCGGAAGCGGCCCTGCTTGCCGCGCAGGGCCTCGCTCAGGGACTTGAGCGGCCGGCGGTTGGCGCCGAGGTGGACGCGGCCCCGCTTGCCGTTGTCGAAGAGGGCGTCGACGGCCTCCTGCAGCATCCGCTTCTCGTTGCGGATGATGAGCTCGGGGGCCTTGAGCTCGATGAGCTTCTTCAGCCGGTTGTTGCGGTTGATGACCCGGCGGTAGAGGTCGTTGAGGTCGGAGGTGGCGAAGCGGCCGCCGTCGAGCCGGACGAGCGGGCGCAGGTCGGGCGGGATGACCGGAACGACGTCCAGGACCATCCACTCCGGCCGGTTGCCGGAGCGCTTGAGGGCCTTGAAAACCCGCAGGCGCTTGGCGTAGCGGAGCTTGCGCTGCTGCGAGGTCTCCTTCTTCATCAGCTTGCGCAGCCGTTCGGCCTCCTTCTGGATGTTGATCTTCTCCAGGAGGACCTTGATGGCCTCGGCGCCGATGGAGGCCTCGAACTTGTCGCCGTACTTTTCCTGGGCGTCCTTGTACTCCTCCTCGTTGAGGAGCTGCTTTTCCTTGAGCGGCGTGTCGGCCGGGTCGATGACGATGTAGGACTCGAAGTAGAGGACCTTTTCCAGGTCCTTGATGGACAGGTCGAGGACGAGCCCGATGCGGCTCGGCGGGCTCTTGAAGAACCAGATGTGGGCCACGGGCGAGGCCAGATGGATGTGGCCCATGCGCTCGCGGCGGACCTTGCTCTTGGTCACCTCGACGCCGCAGCGCTCGCAGATGATGCCCCGGTACTTCATCCGCTTATACTTGCCGCAGAGGCACTCGTAGTCGTTTATGGGTCCGAAGATCTTGGCGCAGAACAGGCCGTCCTTCTCGGGCTTGAAGGTCCGGTAGTTGATGGTCTCCGGCTTGGTCACCTCGCCCCATGACCAGCTCTTGATCTTGTCCGGGGAGGCGATGCTGATTCGGACCCGGTCGAATTCGAGCCGCGGCCGGGGCGCCGAGACGATCGGAGGTCGGATGTCCATTAAGCTTCTCCTTTGCCCGGCTGGGGCACGGCGATGCCCCAGGGCAGGACGTCGTCCTTCTCGCCCTTCTCGAGCTCGAAGTTCAGGCACAGGCTCTGGAGCTCGCGGATGAGGACGTTGACCGATTCGGGGAGGCCGGGCGTGAAGTCGAGGTCCCCCTTGACGATGGCTTCGTAGATCTTGGCCCGCCCCTCGACGTCGTCGGACTTGACCGTCAGGAGCTCCTGGAGGCAATAGGCGGCGCCGTAGGCCTCGAGGGCCCAGACCTCCATCTCGCCGAACCGCTGGCCGCCGAACTGGGCCTTGCCGCCGAGCGGCTGCTGGGTGATGAGGGAGTACGGGCCGGTCGAACGGGCGTGGATCTTGTCGTCGACCAGGTGGAACAGCTTCATCATGTAGATGTAGCCGACCGTGACCTCCTGGTCCATGAGGTCGCCGGTCATGCCGTCGTAGAGCGGCGTCTTGCCGCTCTCGGGCAGGCCGGCCTTCTTGAGGAGCTGCTTGATCTCGTTCTCGCTGGCCCCGTCGAAGACCGGCGTGGCCATCCAGAACCCGAGGGTCCGGGCGGCCCAGCCGGCGTGGGTCTCGAGGATCTGCCCGACGTTCATGCGGGAGGGGACGCCGAGGGGGTTGAGGACGATCTCGACCGGCAAGCCGTTGGGCAGCCGGGGCATGTCCTCCTCGGGGACGATCTTGGCGACGATGCCCTTGTTGCCGTGGCGGCCGGAAACCTTGTCGCCGACCGAGAGGCGCCGCTTCATGGCGATGAAGACCTTGATCGACTGGATGACGCCGGGGGCCAGCTCGTCACCCTTCTTGAGGGTCTCGACCTTCTCTTTAAAGATGCCGCGCAGGGCCTCGATCTGGCGCTTGACCTTCTTATCCAGGTCCTTGATCTCGCGGTCGCGGCCCTCGTCGTCGCTGAGCTTGAGCTTCAGGGCGTCCTCGAACTCGATGGCCTCGAGGACCTTGTCGGTCAGCTTGGCGCCCTTCTCCAGGCTCAGGCTCTCGATCTTCTGGGCCTTCTCGACGGTCGCGCCCTTGAGCAGGGCCTTGACCTTGTCCCACTTCTCGCGCTCCATGATCAGGATCTCGTCGTCGAGGTTGCGCTTGAGCGTCGCGATCTCGTCCTTCTCGATGGCCTTGGCCCGGGGGCCCTTCTCGATGCCCCGGCGGGAGAAGATGCGGACGTCGATGATGGTGCCCTCGACGCCCGGCGAGCAGTAGAGGGAGGCGTCCTTGACGTCCAGGGCCTTCTCGCCGAAGATGGCCTTGAGCAGCTTCTCCTCGGGCGACAGCTGCGTCTCCCCTTTCGGCGCGACCTTGCCGACGAGGATGTCGCCGGACTTGACGTGGGCGCCGATGCGGACGATGCCGTTCTCGTCGAGGTTGCGGAGCAGGTTCTCGGGGACGTTGGGGATGTCCCGGGTGATCTCCTCGGGGCCGAGCTTGGTGTCGCGGGCCTCGATGGTCTCCTCGACGATATGCAGGGAGGTGAAGGCGTCGTCCTTGATGAGCTTCTCGCTGACGATGATGGCGTCCTCGAAGTTGTAGCCGCGCCAGGGCATGAAGGCGCAGAGGACGTTGCGGCCGAGGGCCAGCTCGCCGCCGTCGGTGCAGGAGCTGTCGGCCAGCACCTGGCCGCGGACGACCTTGTCGCCCCGGCGGATGATCGGCCGGTGGTTGGTCGAGGTGTTCTGGTTGGTCCGCAGGAACTTGGTCAGGGTGTAGAGGTCGGTGCCGACGTCGTAGCTCCGGGCGCCTTCCTTCTCGTCGACCCGGACGATGATCCGCTCGGCGTCGACGAAGCCGACCGTGCCGCTGCGCTTGCAGACGACGACGTCGCCCGAGCCGACGGCCACGAGGTCCTCGATGCCGGTGCCGACGAGCGGCGCCTCCGGCCGGATGAGGGGCACGGCCTGGCGCTGCATGTTCGAGCCCATCAGGGCCCGGTTGGCGTCATCGTGCTCGAGGAACGGGATCAGGGCCGCGGACAGGGAAACAAGCTGCTTGGGCGAGACGTCGATGTAGTGGATCTGCTCGCGGGGGATGTTCTTGAAGTTGCCCTTCTCGCGGGCGCTGACGACATCGTTCGTGAACCGGCCGCGGTCGTCGACGACGGCGTTGGCCTGGGCGACGTTGTACTTCTCCTCTTCCCAGGCGGTCAGGTACCAGCAGTAGGGCTCGACCGTCGGCAGGCGGCGGGCCTTCTCGGCCTTGAGCCGGTCCATGGCCTTGGCCATCTCGTCCTTCTTGACGATGTCGCCGATCTTGTAGTCGCTGCTGCCGGGGTGGATGACCTTGACGAAGTCGATGATGCGGCCGTTCTCGACCTTGCGGTAGGGGGTCTCGACGAAGCCGTACTCGTTGACCCGGGCGAAGCAACTGAGGGAGGAGATCAGGCCGATGTTCGGGCCTTCCGGCGTCTCGACCGGGCAGATCCGGCCGTAATGGGAGTTCTGGATGTCGCGGACCTCGAAGCCGGCCCGCTCGCGGCTGAGGCCGCCGGGCCCCAGGGCCGAGAGGCGCCGCTTGTGGGTGATCTCGGCCAGGGCGTTGATCTGGTCCATGAACTGGGAGAGCTGGGAGCTGCCGAAGAACTCCTTGAGGGCGGCGATGACGGGCTTGGAGTTGATGAGGTCCTGGGGCATGGCCGCCGCCAGGTCCGCGGTGATGGTCATCTTCTCCTTGATCGTCCGCTCCATGCGGGTCAGGCCGATGCGGAAGGCGTTCTCGACGAGCTCGCCGACCGACCGGACGCGCCGGTTGCCGAGGTGGTCGATGTCGTCGATCGAGCCCTCGCCGAAGCGCAGGTTGAGCAGGTACTTGAGGACTTCGACGTAGTCCTGCGGGCCGAGGGTCTTCTCTTCGAGCGGCGTTTCCAGGCCGAGCTTGATGTTGAATTTCAGCCGGCCGATGCGGGAGAAGTTGTATTTCTGGGGGTTGAAGAAGAGGCTCTGGAAGAGGTTGTGGGCGCTCTCCTGGGTGTGCGGCTCGCCGGGCCGCAGCTTGCGGTAGATCTCGCCGAGGGCCGAGGGCGTGTCCTTGCGCAGGTCCTTCTTGAGCGTCGTGCTGATGATCAGGCCGGCCCGGTCCTCCTCGGGGTAGAAGACCTCGAACGGCTCGCCCCGGCCCGTCAGGATCTCCAGGGCGGTATCCTCGAGGGGCTCGTTGGTCCGGACCTTGCCCTTGATGGCCGTCAGCGAATAGGCCCCGAGGAGGTCCTTCTTGAGGACGGGCACGCGGGCTACGCCGGCGTCCTTGAGGGCGGCCAGGGTCTCGGGGGTCAGCTTCTTCTTGGCCGGCGCCAGGACCTTGCGGCCCTTGGCGTCGGTGACGTCGTCAGCCGGGGTCCGGCCGAGGAGGCCGTCGGAGACCTCCCAGTAGAGCTTGCCGTCCTCGACGACGACCTTGGCGGTCTTGTGGAAGAGCCGCAGGATCTCCTCGTCGCTGCCGTGGCCCAGGGCCCGGAGGAAGACGGTGGCCAGGAATTTCTTCTTGCGGTCGAGGCGGACCCAGAGCAGGTTCTTGGCGTCGTGCTCGAACTCGACCCAGGCGCCCCGGTAAGGGATGATCTTGGCGATATAGAAGCCCTTGTTCTCGGCCTGGCGGAAGAACACGCCGGGCGAGCGCTGCAGCTGGCTGACGACGACCCGCTCGATGCCGTTGAAGATGAAAGTGCCCTTCTCGGTCATCAGGGCGATGTCGCCGAAATAGACCTCCTGCTGCTTGATGTGCTTGAGCCGCTTGGCCTTGGTCGTGGCGTCCTTTTCCCAGGAAACGAGCTGGACCTTGAGCTTGAGGGGGATGGAATAGCTGTAGCCCTTCTGGATGCACTCCATCGGGGAGTACTTTATCCTGAGGCCGACGCGGTCGCCGCAGTGCTCGCAGAGCGGCAGCTCGATCTTGCGGGCCGCGCCGCAGAACGGGCAGACCTCCTTGTCGGAGATCTCCATGTCCGCGGGGAGCAGGGTCTGGCAGGCAGTGCACTTGGCCCGGGAATTCTCCACGCCCTTGAGCCGCCCGCACTTGCATTCCCACGTCCCGATCGAGTAGCTCAGGAACTCGAGCTCCGTCGTCTCCTTGAAGTCGGAGATCGGGAAGACGTCCTTCAGCGCGGCTTGCAGGCCGACGTCCTTCCGCTCCTCCGGCAAGAGCTCCATCTGGAGGAAATCGCGGTAGGACTGCGTCTGGATGTCCAGCAGATCGGGCATCGGGAAGACCGCCTTGATCTTCGAGAAATCGACCCGCTCGCGGTACGGTTGTCTAGCTTCTTTGGCCATGCTGTCTCACTCTCACGCAGGGATCGAGTGTCCTTGGTCGAGGGACCAGTCCATCGGACGCTCAGACGACCGGGTCACTTATTGAATCTCGATGACGGCTCCGACTTCGGCGAACTTAGCCTTGATGGCTTCGGCCTCTTCCTTGCTCACGCCTTCCTTGAGCGGCTTGGGGGCGCCGTCAACGAGGTCCTTGGCTTCCTTGAGCCCGAGGCTGGTGACCTCGCGGACGACCTTGATGACGTTGATCTTCTTGTCGCCGACGCTCTTCAGGACGGCGGTGAACTCGGTCTTCTCTTCGGCCTTGGCGGCTTCGGCGGCGGGGGCGGCGCCGGCCATCATGACCGGGGCGGCCGCGGCGGCGCTGATACCGTACCGGCTCTCGAACTCCTTGATGTAGTCCGCGAGCTCGAGGATCGTCAGACTGTCCAGGTGGGAGAAGAACTGTTCCTTGGTGAGTTTTTCCATATCACGCTCTCCTTAATAATTATGAGATTTCAGGTGTTTTTCGTCTTCTTGAGCTCGCCCAGCAGGATGCCCAGGTTGCCCAGGGGCGCCTGCAGGGTCCGCATCAGCCGGTGCAGGGGGTTGGCCATGAGATACCCGATCTGGCCGATCAGGGCCTGGCGCGAGCCGAGCTTGGTGACCTCGTCGAAGCGCCCGGCCGGCAGGATCTGGCCCTCGACCTGGCCGCCCTTGACGGCCAGGATCTTGCCCTGGTTGGAGAAGTCCTTGAGGATCTTGGCCAGGGCCACGGGCTCCTTGTCGGCGAAGGCGACGGCGGTCGGCTTCTGGAAGATCGGCCGCAGGGCCTCGGGGCACTTCTCGCCCAGGGCCCGCAGGGCCAGCCGGTTCTTGATAACCTTGTAGGCGTAGCCGGCCTTGCGCAGGGTCTTGCGCAGCTCCACGGCCTGGGCCACGGTCATGCGCTTGAAGTCGATAAGGTAGAAAGTATCGTTCGTTTCGAAGAGACGCCCGAGCGTCTCGACGATGGGCTGCTTGGCTTCCTTTTTCACGGCGCTCTCCTCTAGCTCTCGAGAATGTCCTCGGTGATCCGGAAGGACGGGCCCATCGTCGAGGACACGAACATCGTCTTGATGTACTTGCCCTTGGCGGCCGGCGGCTTGGCGTGGACGATGGCCTGGATGAAGGTCCGCATGTTGTCGACCAGCTTCTCCTCGGGGAACGAGACCTTGCCGACGGTGGAGTGGACGATGCTCGTCTTGTCGACGCGGAACTCGACCTTGCCGGCCTTGGTCTCCTCGACGGCCTTGCGGATGTCGAAGGTGACCGTGCCGGCCTTGGGGTTGGGCATCAGCCCCTTGGTCCCCAGGATGCGGCCGAGCTTGCCGACGCCGCGCATGACGTCGGGCGTGGCGATGACGATGTCGAAGTCGATCCAGCCGCCGGCGATCTTCTCGATGAGCTCGTCGCCGCCGAAGTAGTCGGCCCCGGCCTCCTCGGCCTCCTTGATCTTCTCGCCCGCGGCGATGACGCAGATTCTCTTGGTCTTGCCCGTGCCGTGGGGCAGGACGACCGTGCCGCGGACCATCTGGTCCGAATACTTGGGGTTGACGCCCAGCCGGATGTCCACGTCGACGGATTCGTCGAACTTGGCGAAGTGGGCTTTCTTGAGAAGGGCGGCGGCCTCTTCGAGGGTGTACATCCGGGCCTCGTCGCCCTTGACCTCCCGGGCCTTGACGGTGTTCTTGCCGTGCTTACTCACTGATGATCTCCAGTCCCATGTTCTTGGCCGTCCCCTCGATGATCTTCTTGGCCGCCTCGACGTCGTAGGCGTTGAGGTCGGCCAGCTTGATCCGGGCGATCTCCTCGATCTGCTTGGCCGTGACCTTGCCGACCTTCTCCTTGTTCGGCGTGCCGGATCCCTTGGCGATGCCGGCCGCCTTCTTCAGGAGGTAGGACGCCGGCGGGGTCTTGACGACGAAGTTGAAGGACTTGTCCTTGAAGACGGTGATCAGGACGGGAACGACCGTGCCCTCGTCCATCTTCTTCGTCCGGTCGTTGAACTCCCGGACGAAGCCCATGATGTTGACGCCGTGCTGACCCAGGGCCGGCCCGACGGGCGGTGCGGGGCTGGCCTGGCCGGCGACGATCTCCAGCTTGATCTTGGCGACGACTTCTTTCGACATGAACGGCCTCCTAAAGCTTTTCCACCTGCAGGAACTCGAGCTCGACCGGCGTCGACCGGCCGAAGATGGTCACCAGGACCTTGAGCGTGCTGCGCTCGGGGTGGACCTCCTCGACGATCCCGTTGAAGTTGAAGAACGGGCCGTCGATGATGCGCACGGCCTCGCCCTTCTCGAACGAGTGCTTGGGCTTGGGCTTCTCCGACGTGGTCTCCATGTGCTCGACGATCTGGCCGACCTCCTTCTTGCTCAGGGGGGTCGGCGTCCGGCCCGAGCCGACGAAGCCCGTCACTTTCGGGACCTGCCGGATCATGAGCCAGTTCTCGTCGTTCATCTCCATCTCGACGAGGATGTAGCCGGGATAGGAGCGCTTGGTCGAGACGACCTTCTTGCCGGCCCGGATCTCGATGACGTCCTCGGTCGGGATGATGATCTGGCCGACCTGGTCCTCGAGATGGCACTCGATGGCCTTCTGCCGGATCGACTCGGCCACGAACTTCTCGAAGCCCGAGTAGGTATGAACGACAAACCAGTTCTTTGCCATCGTCCCTATCCTTGCCTCACCCGAAGAGGTTCTTGACCTGATTGAGGAGCCAGGCGAAGATGACATCCATAAAGAACAGGAAGAATCCGAAGAAGATCGTGGCGGCGATGACGACGATGGTCGTGTTGATGACCTCGTTCTTGGACGGCCAGGTGACGCGCTTGAGCTCGGCCCAAACGTCCTTGAGGAAGTTCCACAGCCGCCTGTACCAGCGAGCCTTCGTCTCGTTCATGATGTTCTCTCTTTCGGGGACCGGCGGCCGGGACTTCAGGCCCGGTCTCCCCTCCTCCGGGAGCTGGAATGGCAGGTGAGGCAGGGCTCGAACCCGCAACCTGCGGTTTTGGAGACCGCTGCTCTACCAATTGAGCTACTCACCTGTCGTCCTTATTTCGATTCCTTGTGGATCGTGTGCTTCCGGCACGACGGGCAATACTTGCTGGTCTCGAGCTTGTCGGTCTGCTTCTTCTTGTTCCGGGTCGTGCTGTAGTTGCGCCTCTTGCACTCGCCGCACTGGAGCGTGATGATCTCTCGCATATCGGTCCTTCCCGGCCCCGGCGGGCCCTTCTCGGAATCAGGAAAAAGCCCAAGACCAGAATTGAACTGGTGACCCCGTCCTTACCAAGGACGTGCTCTACCAACTGAGCTACTTGGGCTCGGCAACCTCTAAAGAGCGGGAAACGGGATTCGAACCCGCGACGTTCAGCTTGGAAGGCTGACGCTCTACCAACTGAGCTATTCCCGCGTCGCCCGGCTTCCGGCTCGGAACGCCGGGTTCCTTTAACGACGAAAAGCCAATCGCGAAGAAGGCGGGGGAAATGGGCAGGGAAGGATTCGAACCTCCGAAGCGTTTCCGCAACGGGTTTACAGCCCGTCCCATTTGGCCACTCTGGAACCTGCCCTCGTTATGGTGCATCGTCTTCGCCTTCGTTCGCCCGTCGAAGCCAGCGAAGGGATTCGAACCCCTGACCCGCTGATTACAAATCAGCCGCTCTACCTGCTGAGCTACGCTGGCGTGCCCTTCGCTAGTCTCGCCGCTCGCCTTCGGGAAAAATGCAGGAAATGGCAAAAAAACGGAAAAACCTCTCTCCTCGAGCTCGAATGTGTTCTTTTTTTTCAGAGGGTTATTCTGAAATATATAGAACGACCGAGGGTATGTTAGAGAAAAACCCGGGGCTTGTCAAGGGCTTCTTTTGAGGTTTTCCGGAGTTCCGGCGCGGCCTCCGGCCCCGGCGGCCCTCGGGAAAGAGGGCGAAAATTTTCGGCTCTTCTCCCGTCTCCGGGGTCCCCTCTCGCGGCGGCGATGGGAGATATCGGGAGAAAGCGCTTTCTAAAGGTAGCATGATAGCGAAACGCACCTCCTTGACGGGTAACCTGTGCTAGATTGCCCGTTGGGAAAACTCTTAAAGGAGGTGCGCAGTTGTATTTTAT
>JAKLEN010000005.1 GCA_022711665.1 Acidobacteriota bacterium
CAGAAGCATGGCTCCGAGTCGCTCCGCCATGCTTCTGATGGTCGCTTCGATGACTCCGCTCCCTGCCGGTCCCCCTCTCCAGCAACGGGGATCATCGAGGCAACGCACATCGCCGCCGCGAGAGGGAATCCCGGAGATGGGAGAAGAACCTAAAAAAAGGCCGGCTCCCGAGGGAACCGGCCTCCCATTCTCGCTGATGAGCCGGGCTAGAACTTCCTGCCGGCTTCTTCCACGCGGATGTCGTCGTAGGCCGTCGAAAGGGTGACGAGCGGCGCCGCGGCCTCCGCCGAGAAGGCCTTGAGGACGGCCGAGCCGTTCGTCTCGTCGACGTCCGGCTTGGCCGACAGGCCCCATCGTATCGACCCGCCCCGGGCCCGGGCTTCGAAGCGGGCCCGCTCGCCGGCCGGCCAGAGGAAGACGATCGAACCGTGCTCGTTGTCGACGGAGATCGGGCCCTTGAGGAGCTTCGGCTCTAGGCTGACGTTGCCGTTGCGGTTGACGATGCTCGCCTCGCCGGAGAAGCCGGCCAGGGTGACGTTGTCGTAGGACGTCTGGATCGATACCAGCGGCCCTTCGATATCCCGGGCCTCGACCGCGGCGTTGTGGGCCTCGACCATGAGCTTGCCCCGGATGCCCGCCGCCTTCACCGCCTCGTAGCTGGTCCGGACTTCCAGGTCGCCCCGGACGTTCTCGGCCGACACGGTCATGTTGTGGCCGAAGATCCCGGCCGGGCCGACGTCGGCGACGTGGACCTTTTCGTAGGAGGCTTCGACCCGCACCGGGCCGGCGACGCGCAGGGCTTCGACGGCGCTGTTCGGACCGTACAGGTCCGCCCGGCCGCCGGCGTCCTCGACCCGGATCCGGGCGTAGCTCGTCCGAACGGTCAGGTCGCCAGTGATCGAGACGGCCCGGACGTCGCCGTTCCGGTTGACTATGCGGCAGGTGCCCTTGATGTCCCGGGCCTCGACGTCCTCGTAGCTCGTCTCCAGGGCGCAGGGCCCGTCGATGCCCGAGACGAAGACCTCGCCGTGCCGGCTCGTGACGGCGGCTTCCCCGACGTCCTCGATCCGCACCGTGCCGTAGCCGTTCGTGACGCGCACGGTCATAGACCGCGGCACGGTCAGGACGAAGCCGGTTTCGAAGTTCTTCCGCCGGAACTCTTCCCGGTTGGTGGCCAGGCGCAGCTTGCCCGCGGCCGTATCCATGGTGTACCGGATCCGGCCCGCTATCTCCCTGGCCTCGGCCTCGTTCCGCCGCCAGACGACCTTCTTGAAGGTCAGCTGGGCGAAGTCCTGGTCGGCGCCGCGCACCTCGACCCAGCCGTGGCCGTTCTCGACCTCGAGGACGGCCGGCAGGGGAGCGGCGATCGTCCGGGTCTCCTCGGCCGTGACCTCGCGGCCGGCCGGCCCGAAGCCCCCCTCGTCCCAGTCCCACGCCCAGTCGAAGCTCCAGTGCCCCGTCTTGACCTCGTACAGGACCAGGCCGGCGAGGATAAGGAAGATGACGAGGACGACCTCCTTAAACTTCATGGGTCTTGTCCGGCCCCGGCGTCTCGGAGCGCTCGTTCCGTTCCTTGAGCCCAAGCCAAATCTTGTTGGCGCCCCAGATGATCAGGATGACCGGCCAGAACCGCCAGACCTCGTCGAAGAAGTCGATGCCGAGCTGCTGGAGCAGGAAGAGGGCGCCGACGACGATGAGGATGACGCCCCAGACGAAGGAATTGCCCTTTTTCGCGTCTGCCATGGGAACCTCCCTTACTTCCCGTTCCGGCCCTTCCCGGGCCGGCCGATCGAATCGGCCACGAGCTTCAAGCCGATGACGATGACCGCCACGGGCCAGAAGTCGAAGAGCCGGTCGTAGGACAGGATCTCGAGGTTGGCCAGGATGAGCACGACGCCCAGGACGATGAGGACGATGCCCCAGAAGATCGACCCGGACGACGAGACTTCCGGCAGAGCCGCGGCGGACGGACCCGCCGGCGCCTGGCCGGCCGCGGCCGCGTTGATGGCCTTGGCCGAGTGGATGTTGTCGAAGAACTGGTAGGCGATGAACCCGGCCAGGAGCAGGCCCAGGAAGGGCTGCCCGCCGCCGTCCCTCTGCATGTGAACCAGGCCGGCGAAGATGATCAGGTGGAGCAGGGCCTTGACGTACTGTCCGTTGTAGAGCGCGCCGGCCCCGAAGGGGAACATCCCCAGCAGCCCGGCCAGCCCCGGCGATTTCAGCGGCCTTTGCGGAATGACCTGTTTTTCTTCCATGATTTTCTTTCCTCCGTGTGACGGTTATTTCGTCTCTTCTGCTTTCTTGTCCCCGAGCAGGCCCAGGGTATTGAACGACTTGATGACGTCCCCGGTGAACGCGCCGATCTGTCCCTTGATCGTCCCGGCGTCGGCCCAGAGCTTCTCGACGGCGCCGACGCCGCGATGGAGCCCGATGTCGAGCTTCTTCCGGACGTCCCGCCCCTCCGGGTGGAAGAGGACGAAGGTCAGGATGACGAGGAAGGCCGTCGCCGCCGCATAGACGGGCTGGAGGGAGGGCCGCGTCAGCCACTCGAGAACGGTCCGGGCGGGGCTCTTCCGGGCCCGGGCCCGATCCGGGATCTCGTAGAGCCGGGCGACGAGGGCCGGCGACGGCTCGACCTCGGGGAAAGAGGCGGCGGCCGCCAGGGCCTCCCTCATCAGGCCGGCGAATTCGGCGCAGGCCGGGCAGGCGGCCAGGTGGCCCTCCACCTCGGCCCGCTCGGCCGGGGCCAGCTCGCCCTCGAGATAGGCGGACAGGAGCTCTTCGATCCGCTCGCAGGTCATGACACGCCTCCCCGGCGATCCTTGAGGGTCTGGGCCAGCTGGATCCGGGCCCGGTTGACCCGGGACTTGACCGTTCCCAGCGGAAGCCTGAGGATCCCGGCGATCTCCTCGTAGCTCCGCCCCTGCAGGTCCCTGAGGATGAGGATCATCCGCATGTCCGCCGACAGGGCGTTCAGCCCCCCCCAGACGAGGGCCTTGGTCTCGGCGGCCTGCAGGCTCTCCTCGGGGTCGCCGCCGGCCGGCTGGGCCAGGACGCGCTCGTCGAACTCGTCGCGCTGCGTCCTCTCCCACTTGGTCCGGCGGTACTCGTCGATGAGGTGGTTCTTGGCTAGGGTCAGGAACCAGGCCGTGAAGTTCTTGCCGAAATCATACTTCGGCAGGGCGCCGTGGAGCTTGAGGAAGACCTCCTGGGTCCGGTCCTCGGCCTCCTCCCGGCTGCCGCAGAACTGATAGGCCATGTTAAAAATCCTCCTGGCGTACGCGTCCACCAGACTTTTCCAGGCCTCTTGGCTGCCTTCCAGGCAGTCCCTGATGATCGCGTCCAAGTCCACTCAATCCACCTTGGTTGACGGATGCGGATCTTTCAAGGTTCCATCCCCGGACCATTTTCGCCAAAAACGGCCTATAATGGTAGGGCGAAATGTAACTTTCTCGGGGAAAAGAGGGTTTTAGGATAACGGAGCATGGACGAACAAGAGCTGATCCGCCGCGTCCAGAAGGGCGATGAGTGGGCGTTCGGCCAGATCATGGCTCTGTACAAGGACAAGATCGTGAATTACCTGTACCAGTTCACGGGCGACTACCAGAAGGCCGTCGACCTGGCCCAGGAGACCTTCCTGCGGGTCTATTTCAAGGCCGACCGGTACAAGCCGATCGCCCCCCTGTCGTCCTGGATCTACACCATCGCCTCGAACCTGGCCAAGACCGAGTGCCGCCGCTCCCGCCGCACGGCCACCGTCCCCCTCGACGACATCCCCAACAACTACTCGAGCGGCACCTATTACGAGGACCCGGCCGATCCCGGCCTGGTGCGCAACCTCCGCGAGGCCCTCGACTCCCTCCACCCCCGCTACCGCGTCCCGGTCGTCCTCAAGGACATGGAGGGCTTTTCCCAGGAGGAGATCGCCAAGATCATCAAACGTCCGGTCGGCACCGTCAAGGCCCGGATCAGCCGGGGCCGGGAGCAGCTCCGGCTCAAGCTGGAGAAGGCCCGGCACGGCGACGAGGCCCGCGCGGTCGACCGGGAAGTGAGCGAACATGGATGAGCATGAGATCCTCGGCAGACTGAACCGGGTCCAGGCCCCCGCGGGCTTCGAGGAGGCGGTGCTCGGCCGGCTGCCGGCCGCCCGCCGGGGCGAGCGGCGGCGGGCCCGCCGGGCGCGCTTCGTCGTCGGCTTCGCCGGCTCCGCGGCCCTTGTCCTGGCCGCCGTGCTCGTCTTCCGCCCGGCGGCCCCGCCCGAGCCGGACACGGTCCTGACCTACGCCGAGCGCCAGGCCCTGGCCGCCGGGGCGGGCGCGCCG
This sequence comes from Acidobacteriota bacterium, assembly GCA_022711665.1. Lineage (GTDB taxonomy): Bacteria > Acidobacteriota > Aminicenantia > Aminicenantales > Saccharicenantaceae > RBG-16-66-30. The sequence continues at coordinate 4,323 of JAKLEN010000005.1, forward strand.
TCCGTCGACCGCCGGACCGTCCCCGTCTACGAGACCATGGATTACGCCTCCGAGCTGCAGAACGCCCGGCCGCAACCGGCGACCGTTTATATACTGGAGCAGGTTTCCGAGATCCCCGCATCGGAAATCAGTTATTAGGAGGATCCGAAGGCATGAACAAGATGCACAAGCCGGCCCTTGTCATCGCGGCCTGCCTTGCCGCCCTGGCCCCGGCGTCCGGCGCCGGGCCGGCCGCGGCCGGAGCGTCCGTCGCCGGGCCCGACATAGCCGCCGTCGCCAGGAAGGTCTATCCGTCCGTAGTCCGGGTCGAGGTCCGGAACCACACCCGCCGCGTGGCCACGGGCGTGGCCGTCGAGAAGGGAGGGTACGTCGTCACGACGGCCCTGGTCTCGCCGCGCGACGAGAAGGTCATCATCACCACGTCGGAAGGGAAGGACTTCGACGCCGAATTCCTGGGTTTCGACACCGAGACCCGGCTGGCCCTGCTCCGGGCCAAGGGCGCGGACCTGCCCGTCCTCGCCGCCGCGAAGACCGGCGGCCTGGCCCCCGGCTCCTGGATCTGCGTTATCGGCGTCTCGCCCGAGAGGACCGCCGCAGTGACCCAGGGCATCGTCAGCTCGGTGGCCGAGGACAAGCTCCGCCTGAACGTCTGGGTGACGCCCGGCTCGAGCGGCGGCCCGGTGGTCGACGAGGATGGCCGCATGGTCGGTCTCCTGCGCGGCATCTACATGGACGAGCGGCCCATCGTCTTCCAGTTCCGCGACCGGGAGCAGGCCGCCTCGGGTGTCGTCGTCAACAGCCAGGCCCAGGCGCCCTCGTCGGGCATGGCCCTGGCCGTGCCGGTCGACGTCGTCAAGGACATCGCAGCCCAGATCAAGGACAAGGGCCGGGTCGAACGCGGCTGGCTGGGCGTGGGCATCGGCCAGGACAGGGATGGCCGGACGGTCATCACCAACGTCGATCCGGACAGCCCGGCCGATCGGGCCAAACTCCAGGAAGGCGATATCGTCCTCGAGATCGGCGGCCGGGCCGTGGCCGGCCCCGATGTCCTGGCCGCGGAGATCCGCAAACGGAAGCCGGGACAGGAGGTCGCCCTGAGCCTCGAGCGCGACGGCAAGCCCCTGGAAGTCAAGGCCAAGCTGGGCGAAATGGCCGAGGACGAGGCCATGAAGGAGATGATAGCCCGCTTCCCCGGGCTGTTCGCTCCCGGACCGGAGACGATGTTCAAGACCCGGCCGGGCGCGCCGCCGGCGGCTCCGAAAGATGAGGCGCCCGGGGCCCGGACCCCGCAGGCCCCCGGCTGGACCTACGAGACGCGCCGGTTCATAGGCCTCTGGGGCAGCGATCTCACGCCCGAGCTGGCCGCCCATTTCGGGGTCAAGGACGGCCCGGCCGTGGTCATCTCCAAGCTGACAGAGGACGGCCCGGCGGCCCGGGCCAAGCTCCGGGTCGGGGACGTCATCGTCAGCGCCGACGGCAAGAGGATCAAGTCCGGCGACGAGCTCATCGACCTCGTCCAGTCCAAGGCCAAAGGCGAGACGATCAAGCTTGAGGTGCTGCGCGACAAGAAGACGATGACCGTCGCCGTCGAGGTCGCCGAGGCCAAGAGCGGCGACCCGGCCGTTCCCGACGGCCTCCAGGAGTTTCTGGAATCCTGGCAGGGCTACACCGACGCGCTGCGGCGGGAGCTGCAGACCTTGACCGGCGACAAGGTTCCGGTCCTGCGGCGGGGCCCGGCCTTCAAGGGCAACCAGAGACGGATCTGAGAGACCTGCTCCGGTCTCATCGTTCGCGGGGGGATTGCCCCTCCAGGGGTTCGTCCCCCCTTTTTTATCGGCTCTTCTCCCGATTCCGGGAGGATTCCTCTCTTCGGCTTGGCTCCGTGCCGGCGCGGAGCGTACTCTGGGGAGCGGAGGTCAGAATCATGGCCGAGCACTCGAGGCCGGGATTCTGAGAGAATCTTTAAGATAGCTCTTTCTCCCGATATCTCCCAGAAGCATGGCTCCGAGCCGCTCCGCCATGCTTCTGATGGTCGCTTCGATGACTCCGCTCCCTGCCGGTCCCCCTCTCCAGCAACGGGGATCATCGAGGCAACGCACATCGCCGCCGCGAGAGGGACTTCCCGGAATCGGGAGAAGAACCTTTTTAATCCCCGGCGTTCAACCAGAGATTCCTGAGCCTCTCGATCTCCGCGGCCGGGAGCCGGGACTCGTATCCCCGGGCCGCCCTCTGCCGCAGGGCCTCGTAGAGGATGACGGCGACCGAGACCGAGAGGTTGAGGCTCTGGACCATGCCGAACATGGGGATGCGGACGTTCCGGTCGGCGAAGGCCTGGCACTCCTCGCTGATGCCCTCCGCTTCGCTGCCGAAGACCAGAGCCGTCGGCCGGGCGAAGTCGACCTCGGAGTAGGGAACGGCGTCGCGGACGAGATGGGTGGCCACGATCTCGTAGCCGGCCCTCTTCAAGGGTTCGAGGCAGGCCGCCGGCGTCGGGGAGACGCCGATCTCCAGCCACTTGTCGGCCCGGGTCGAGATGGCCTTGTTGGGCCGCAGGAGCTCGGGGTTGGGGCCGATGAGGTCCAGAAAGAGGACGCCGGCCGCGTCGCAGGTGCGCATGACGGCGCTGGCGTTGTGGGCGTTGGTCAGGCCTTCGAGGACGACCCGCAGATCGGCCTGGCGGCCGGCCAGGACCCTCTCGACCTTGGCGATACGCTCCGGCGTGGGCATAGGCGGACTATATCACAGGGGGATCGGGGAGGCGAAGAGGAATCGAACGCGTCATCCTTGAATTAAACCGCGGTTTTTTCTATAGTTATCGAGCCGTGCCGGTGTGGCGGAACTGGCAGACGCGCGGGACTCAAAATCCTGTGCCCAGAAATGGGTGTGTGGGTTCGATTCCCTCCACCGGCACCACCAGAGGTCGGGGATTAGGCTGCGCCTTTCGAGGCTTGGGGGGCCGGGGCCCGGAGCGCGGCGAACGGAGACAACGTTCGCGGGCCTTCGCGCGTCATAACCAAGAAGGACAATCAATGCTGAAAAACAACCTCCGTTCCGGCATCATCCTTGGCCTTTTCGCATTCCTTGCCGGGCTCGCGGCCGCCTGCTCCAAGGCGCCGGCTGTCGACGAGCCGGCCCACGGCGAGTCCGTCCTCGACCGCGTCGTCCGCACTGAGCCGGCCCTGGCAACATCCATCCCCGAGACCTCCCGCTGGTGCGACAGGCTCCCGGGCCTGGACAAGCGCCGGGTCGATGCCGGCGACGCCCGGCTCTACGTCGAGGTCGAAGGCCGGGGGACGCCGATCGTCCTCATCAATGGCGGCCCCGGCGGGACGCACCACTATTTCCACCCCTGGTTCTCGCGGCTGAAAAGGTCGGCCCGGGTCGTCTACTACGACCAGCGCGGCTGCGGCCTCTCGGATTTCGCGCCGGGGGAGAAGGGCTATTCCGTCGAGCAGGCCGTCGAGGACCTCGAGGCCGTCCGCCGGGCGCTCGGCTGCGAGAGATGGGTCGTCCTCGGCTACAGCTACGGCGGCTTCCTGGCCCAGCTCTACACCGTCCTCCACCCGGAGAGAGTCGCCGGCCTAGTCCTGCTGGGCGCATCGACCGGGCTGCACGTCGATGACGGCCCGTCCCGGGAAGGGGACTTCATCTCCGAAGCGGAGGAGAGCCGGATGGCCGCGCTTCGCCGCGAGCTCGACGCCTACGCCCAGGCCAACGCGCTGCCGAGGGAGCAGCGGGTCGCTCTCTCGATCTACAACAATTTCCTCAACGGCGACTGGAAGCGGCAGCACTTCTACCGGCCTTCGCCGGACCGGCTGGCCCAGATGGCCCGCTATGAATGGGTGAACGACCAGAGCTTCAACAGCCTCATGGGCCAATCGGAAAGCCGCTGGGATTTCGCCGGGGCGTTCGCGGGAAATCCCATCCCGACCCTGATCCTCGAAGGCCGCTGGGACCTGACCTGGGGGGAGAAGAAGAAAGACTCGCTCAAGGGCAATCATCCGAACAGCCGCCTGGCCGTTTTCGACAAGGCGGCGCACGGCATCTACGACGAAGATCCCGAGGCCTTCTTCCGGACCCTCAAAGATTTCCTCGCGGGTCTCGCCCCGATCGACGAGGCCTCGCTCGCCGGATACAAGTCCTTCCTGGCCGGATGGGTCGCCGGGATGAAAGCCCGTCCCGGGTTCGCCATCGCCGGCCTGGACTGGGGGCTTGCGTCCAGCCGGGAGCTCGCCGGCCGGTACTTGCCGGAGTGGCTGGACTCGCTCAGCGATTTCCAGAACTTCCTGCGGACCGGGTTCGCCCTGTATGACGTCGGACGGTACGCCGAGGCGCTGGCCGTCTTCGAGCGGCTCGAGGCCAAGCTCGGCGGCGAGCCGCCGTTGAAGGGCCTCGGCCTGATCTGGCAGGGGCACATGCTCGATCTCCTGGGCCGGCGGCCGGAGGCGCTCGGCCGCTACCGGAAGGCCGCGGACCTGGGCCTGGCCATGACCTGGTCGCACTCGCAGTACCGGCTGAAATACGAGATCAGCCCATACGCCGGGGAAAGGCTCAAAACGCCCTTTCAACGGATCGAGAACGGTTCGGACGACTGAGTTCCCGCCCCGGGGCATCATCCCTCGAAAGGCGCGCCGCGGGGCTCTCGGCTTTTCCCGGCCCGTCCGCGATCCCCTTAATCGGGATGATCCCTGGATTCCGGCGCCTTGGACGTGCTAACATGGATTCGAAGGGCGGGAAACCGGATAAAAAACCGAACGATGGCCTCCGTGGTGGTCGGCCTGTTCATGGTGTCGTTCTCCCTTCTCTCGCTGGAGATCGCCTTTACCAGGGTCCTTTCGGTCCTGCTGTCGTACCATTATGTCTTCCTCGCGATCTCTCTCGCCTTGATGGGATTGGGGCTGGGAGGGCTTTGGGCTCACTTTGCCGGGCCGCGGGCGGCGGGCCCGAACGGAGGCTCGAGATCCCTTTCTCTCCAGGCCAGTCTCTATGCCTTCTGCGTCGCCGCCTCGCCGCTCCTGATCATCTTCGTCAGCCGGCAGGAGAGGATCCGGGACAACGTCCTGATATTCGGCCTGATCCTCTTTTTGCCCTTCCTCCTGGCCGGCAGGGTCGTCGCGGAGGTCTTCCGCGCGTTTTCCGCCATGAGCGCCCGGCTGTACGGAGCCGATCTGGCCGGGGCGGCCGCCGCCGCGGTCGGGGCGGTCCTGACCCTGAACGCCTTCGGCGGAATGACCGCCGTTTTCTTTTTAGCCGTGATCGCTTCCGCGGCGGCCCTTCTCTTCGCCCTGGCCGGCCGCGGCGGGAAGAAAGGGCCCGTCCTGCCTCCTCTCGCGGCCCTGGCGCTCTCGATCGTTCTCCTGGCCGCGGGCTCGAGCGGCCGTTTGGCGGCCGGTCTGGAGGTCGGGGCCAACCCGGCCAAGGAGATCCATGACGTCCTCTCCAGGCCGGAGTTCAGAGGGAAGATCGTCGAATCCAGGTGGAGCGCTTTCGGGCGGACCGATCTCGTCGAGTTCGAAGGCTACCCCGATCAGATGGAGATCTATCTGGACGGCACCGCCGGGACGCCGATGTACCGGTTCTCAGGATCGGCGGCTGACCCCGATCCGGCTGTCCGCAGGCTTCGGACCTCGTTTTCGGGGTACTTTCCCTTCCTCTTCCTGAAGGAGAACGAGCGGGACGACGGCCTGATCATCGGGCCGGGAGGAGGCCGGGATATCCTCGTGATGCTCCTGGGTGGAGTGAAGAGGATCACGGCCGTCGAGGTGAACGGCGATCTCGTGGATATCGTCCGCGGCCAGGCCCGGTACAACGGCGGCATCTATTCCGGCCTGGCGAATGTCCGGATCGCCGTCGACGATGGAAGGAGCTTCCTGAAGCGTCAGAGAGGCCGGTACGACCTGATCATGCTCAGTCTCCCCGTCACCGCCACCAGCCGGAGCCTCGAAGGGTTCGCCCTGACCGAGAACTATCTCTTCACCGCGGATTCCATCAAGGACTACGTCGGCCATCTGACCGACGAAGGGCGCCTGATCGTCGTCTGCCACGGCGATGCCGAAGTCTCGCGGCTCCTGATCCTCGCGCTCTCGGCGCTTAAAGATACGGCCATCGGCCAGGCGGAAGCGATGACGCGCATCTGCGTCCTGGGCTCGGAGAAATACCCCGTCTTCGTCCTGAAGAAGACGCCCTTCGATCCGGAGGTCGCGTCCTCCATGGCCGATTCCCTCGGATCTTTCGGGGTCCGCCTGGACGCGTCCTATTTTCCCTACATCGGAAAAGAGGAGACGCGGAGATCCATGCTCACGGCCCTGGGCGACGGCCGGCTGAGCCCGCAGGGTTTCGAGGAAAAGATCCGCGCCCTCGGCTATGACGTCGGTCCGGTGTCGGACGACCGGCCTTTCTTTTACAAGCTCGAGCCGGGGCTGCCGAAGGCCGTCTCGCGGGGGCTCTGGATCTCCGCTCTCCTGGCGTTCGTCGCCCTGGCCGCGCCGCTCCTGCGCCGCGGAACGGGGCGGGACCCTGCGCCGCGGGATCCCCGGTTCATCGTCCTGTTCTCGCTGCTCGGCCTGGGGTTCATGCTGGTCGAGATCTCCCTGATCCAGAGATTCGTGCTTTTTCTCGGGCGGCCCGTTCTCTCGATCTCGGTCATCCTGTTTGCGCTCCTGGCGGGCGCCGCGGCGGGCAGCCTGCGCAGCGGCAGGGTCGCGGCGGGCCGCTTGACCGCAAGCCTGGCCCGGGCCTCGCTCGCCGTCTTCGCGGTCATCCTGGTCTTCAGCGCCGCTCTGCCTCCGGTCCTCGGGCACGTCCTGGGATCGAGCCTGCCGCTTCGCCTGATCATGACCGCCGTCCTTCTCGTCCCCTTGGGTTTCTTCATGGGTTTCCCTTTTCCCCTGGCCCTCAGGGCGCTGGAGGCGAAGAACGCCGGGGATCTCATCCCCTGGATGTGGGGATTGAACGGCGTCTGCTCCGTCCTCGGCTCGACGGCGGCCGTGGCCATCGGCATCCTGGCGGGATTCAGCCGGGCCTTCCTCGCCGGGGGATTCTGCTATCTCGCGGCCTTCGCGTTGTTCGCCGTATCCCGGCCGGCGCCCGCCCGGCCGGCCCGTAGCGGACTCTTGGGAGCGGAGGTCAGGATCACGGCCGAGGGCTCGAGGCCGGGATCCTGAGAAATATCTGAAGAAAGCGCTTTCTTCCGATATTTCCCAGAAGCATGGCTCCGAGCGGCTCCGCCATGCTTCTGATGGTCGCTTCGAGGACTCCGCTCCCTGCCGGCCCCCCTCTCCAGCGACGGGGACCTTCGAGGCAACGCCCATCGCCGCCGCGAGAGGTAATCCCGGAGACGGGAGAAGAACCATAAAAAAAAAGAGGGAGGGGGCGGCCCCTCCCTCGGTTCACGAGCCGGTCTAGAAGCTGTAGCGGAAGGACAGCCTGATGCGCCGGGTCAGCTGAGAGATGCTGTAGATCTTCTTGTAGGTCCCGCTGATGGTGTACGTTCCCGTGCTGACGTTGTTGTCCGTCGGCTGCCATGTTCCCGCGGGGTCCTGGTAGAGATTGTAGTAGTGATTGCCGAGCACGTTGAAGACATCGGCGAAAAAGGCGATGGTGCCGTAATGCTTCAGGGTGAACGACTTCTCCAGCCGGATGTCCAGGTTCTGCCAGCCGTAATATCTTCTGGCGCCGTTGATCTCGAGCGAGACGGTCTGTTCGCCGCCGGAGACGATGACGTTGTTGGCCGCCGCCCAATCCTCGGGCGGGACGACGGTCACGGTCCTGGCCCAGGGGGTCCCGCTGGCATACTGGTAGTTGAAGGAAGCCAGGATCCCCAGGGGGATGTCGAACGAGCCGAAGAGCTTGATGACCACCGGCCTGTCCTCGCTCGTCCGCCCGCCCGAATTGACGAACCAGTTGGCATTGTCCCCGACGGATGTCGTGGCGTGGATGTCCCCATAGCCGCCCTGTATGTTGCCCCACGTCTTGGACAGGTTGAGGGAACCGCCCAATTGCCAACCATTGGCCCGGCGCTTCTCGAAGGTCAGCTCGACCCCGGAGTATTTTCGAAAGGCCTCGGGGACGTTGGCGACCCGTTCGATCCAGTTGCCGGGGGAATCGTTGCTCTGGAAGTACATGGTGACCGTCGTCGCCGGGAAGGTCGTCCCGACCGCGGGGACCGTGGTTGTGAAGGGCACCCAATAGCCGTCGCCGGGCGACGTGGCCGGATTGTACCAGTACCTCCCCGTATCGAGGTCGTACAGGACGTCGTCGATGATGTTCTTCTTGTACTTGTAGATGTAGCTCAGCCCGACCCTGAAGCTTTTGAACAGCTCGTGGTCGATCCCGGCGGAGAACTGGTTGTCATAAGGCGACTTGATGCCCGGCGCGACGCCCGTGATCCAGTTTTCCCTCAGCATGCCTCCGGGATTGCCCCAGCTCCAGTACATCTCGTATTGGTCTCCGCCTTCGCCCGGCGCGCTGGGCAGCCTGTCCCCGTTGTCGTCCCACCAGGCGAAATAGTACGTGTTCCAGCGTAGAGGGTGGATCCTTTCGAAGATGGACACCCAGATGTTGTCGCTGTACATCCCGTAATGCAGCTTGAGGGCCGTTTTCCCGTTGCCGAAAAGGTCGTAGGTCAGCCCGATCCTGGGCGTGATGATGTCCCACTTGATGATGTTCTTGACGCCCTCCATGTCGAACTCGGCGTAGGGATTGAAGCCGTCCAGGTACGGCGCGATGTACGTTTCTCCAAGCGCAAAGGCGATGCCGCCGGTCTGGTCATGATGGATGTCCGGGAGCCAGCCGCGGACGTTGTCATAGCGGGCCCCGAAATTGATGGTCAGCCTTTTCTTGATTGTGAAGGAATCCTGGATATAGCCCCCGACCCTCAGGAAATTCCCCTGCGCCATGTATCCTTTCTTTTCGGGCGTGTACATGTTCACGCCGATGAAGCTGTCTCCCCAATAGTTCGTGCCGTAGACCTGATCATAGTAATAGGGGCTGCCGTCGTACCAGTACATCTCGACCGGCTGGTTCTTCCAGATCGCCCAGCTGTCGGCCCCGCCCTGGATCTCGATCCCCGCCTTGGCCTCGTGGTCGCCGCCGAGGACGTTGTCCAGGAAGCGAATGACATGGGCCGAGGCCTGCCACGAGGGCCGTCCGGTCCACTCATTGACCCCGCGGTAGCCGGTCCCGAAGTATTCCCCCGTATAATAATCGTAATTGTAATAGGTGTCGGTCAGCTCCGGACGGGTCAGGAGGATCGTGGCGTCGACGTTAGTGTATCCCCCTCTGAGCTCCAGGATGGTATTCTTATCGATGAGCCAGTTCATCGCTCCCGTTAAGGCGTAGTTGGCCCACGGATCGTCCTTCTGGCTGACCTCAAAGGGGATATTCCAGCCCAGGCCTCCGTTCGCTCCGGCGTTGTCGAAGGCCTTCTGGACGTTCCCCATCAGCGCGAATCGTATGGATTTCGACAGCTGGAAGGTGAGCTTCAGGAAGGTTGCCCAGTTCCAGTTCTTCTGATCGTAGGTATCATAGAACGTCCCGTAGGGGTCCGTGAAGGGGACGAAGGCCGTGCCGTACTTGTTGCGGGCATAGCGGGCGCTGGCGTAGAACCAGAGCCTGTCCTTCAGGATCGGCCCGCCGAGACCCAGGATGCCCTGCCAATCATAGACCGGGGCGTTCGGCTTGGCCAGCCCCAACGCCGAGAGCTGATCCAGGGGCAGCACGGACCGGGTCATGTGCTTGTCGGTATAAAAGCCCTGGACGACGCCGGAAAACCTGTTACCGCCGGATTTGGTGATGACGTTGATGAAGCCCCCGGAGGTCGTACCGACCTCGGCCGGCATCCCTCCGGTCATGATCTCCACTTCTTCCATCAGGTTGAATTCGATGGGGATGTTCAATTGCTGCTGGCAGGGGTCATTGGCGTTGAGGCCGTCGATCTGATAGGTGTTGCCGCCCGCGGTGGAGCCCTTCACGTTGGTCGAGTCGACCGTGCCGGGCGTCAGGGCGATGATGCTCGCCAGGTTGCGGCCGATGGGCAGGTTCTGAAGAAGGTCGGCCTTCATGATGATCTCCGTCTTGGAGGCCTTCACGTCCACGGCGGGCGCCGCGCCCACGACCGTGACCTCTTCCTCGAGCCTGGTATCGGGCAAGGCGAAGTTGAGGGTGACGGTCAGGCCCAGCCGGACGTCGATCTTTTCCTGCCGGATCGTCTGGAACCCCTTCAGCTCGGCCACCAGGGTATATTCCCCGGGTGGAAGGAGGACGAACCTGAATGCCCCGTCCTGCCTGGTCACATCCGTCGCTTTGCCCATCAGGGCCGGACTTGTCAGGGTGATGCTGACCCCCGGGATCGGGGCCTTATCCTTGTCCGTCACGATGCCCCGGATTGAGCCTGTTTCCCGGCTCGAGATCTGAGCCGTTGCCAGGAGAGCCAAGGAGAAAAACAAGAGAACCGCCGTCACAGCCTTCAGACTCTTCATTCTTTCCCCCTAAACCAAGGATTAAAAAATGAAAGACTTGATCGCCTGATAATGACTGTGTTGTCCCCCCCGGGCCAACCTTTTAGATTGCTAAAATCAGGCTTATAGAACTGATCCTTTGTCTTGTCAACATTTTTTTGGGGCCCGACTGCCGCTTCCCCCCGCCGGGCGGCCGAGCGACCGGACGGCCCTCTCTCAGGCTTTCAGCTTGGCCAGCAGTCCGCGGACAAGCGCTTCCCGCTCCTTGAGGGTTTCCTTGTAGTCGAAGGCTTGAGTGTGGTGGAATTCGGAGCGGACCTCGTCCAGTTCCTCCTGCAGGAGCGCCACCAGGAACTCCTGCTCCGGCCGGCTCAGATCGATGGCCATGATCCCCTCCCTTACCGGGCATTCCCCATGCGGAATATAGGCCGAAGACGGCGGCTTTGCAAGACGGCTGGCGCCGACCCGCGCCCTTCCGTCCGTTGACCCCGGCTCCGGCCGGTGCTATCATCCGTTCCGTCCGAACGGCGGGGGAGATGGGAGACCTGACCCCCCGGCCGACGGCGGGCCGGGCGAAAGCGCCGGCCGCGCCGGCGAGGCCCGTTGTCAAGGAGGCTCCCATGTTCAAGCGTCGCATCGTCGTTCTGGCGGCGGCCCTGCTCGCCGCGTCATCCGCGCTCACCGCGGCCGAGATCCAGCTGACGGCCCTGACCCTCCAGTCCGGCAAGACCTTCGAGCTCGGCTTCTCCAAGACCAACCGGGCCCCGTCCGGGGCGTCCGTCAAGGCCGCGGTCGGCTTCGACAACGGGCAGGCTTCGGTCAAGCTGACCTATAAGAAGATGGAGCCGGCCATCCTCTTCGCCGGCGACATCGCCGCCTATGTCCTCTGGGCCGTCGTGCCCGACGGCACGGTCGAGAACCTGGGCGAGGTGATCGCCGACAAGAAGAGCGCCTCCGGCTCCGTCCAGGCCTACACCGGCAAAAAGACGTTCGCCCTGATGGTGACAGCCGAGCCGTTCGCCACGGTCACCCGCCCGACCGAGCTGGTCCTGTTCCTCTCCGGCCAGGTCCAGGGCGTCGGGGCCGTCAATACGCCGTTCGCGTTCCGGGACTTCAGCGCCGAATACCGGCCGGCCATCCCTTCGATCGCCAGCATCCAGTACAACGATCCCACTCCGGCGGCCGTCAATCAGGCCCAGAAGGCCCTGGAGATCGCCGGACGGCTCAAGGCCGCCGAGATCAATCCCAAGGCCATGGACGGGGCCCAGATCGCCTTCGGCAAGGCCATGGCCTCCAAGGACAAGAAGGTCATGGCCGACCAGGCCCGGGTGGCCGTCCAGCTGGCCTCGCAGGCGATCAAGGAGACGATCAAGGCCGCCGAGGCCAAGGCCGCCGCCGAGGCCGAAGCCAAGCGCCTGGCCGAGCGGGCCGCCCTCGAAGAGCGGGCGGCCACGGCCGAGAACGAGGCGGACCGGATCGCCCGGGAGCTTCGCGAGGTCAAGGCGCAGCGGGAAGCCCTGGCCAGCGAGTCGGCCGGCCTGGCCAAACAGACCGAAGCCCTGGCCGCCCAGCGCGATTCGCTAACGGCGGAGCGCGATGCCCTGGCCCGGGACCGCGACGCCATCAAGAAGGAGCGCGACGAGCTGGCCGGCCTGCTGAAAGGCGCCTTGTCCTCGGTCGCCGAGACGACCGAATCCGCCCGCGGCGTCATCGTCAGCCTCTCCGGCATCCTGTTCGACGTCGGCAAGGCCACGCTCAAACCGGCCTCCCAGCTCACGGTGGCCAAGCTGGCCGGCATCCTCATGGTCTTTCCCCGCATGGACCTGAGCATCGAGGGCTACACGGACTCGACCGGGTCGGCCGAGCTCAACATGAAGCTGTCTGTGGACCGGGCCCGCGCGGTCTATGATTTCCTGCTGACCCAGGGCATCTCCAGCAACCGGATGAAGTTCCAGGGCTTCGGCCCCGAGAGCCCGGTCGCGCCCAACGACACCGAGGCCAACCGGGCCCGCAACCGCCGGGTCGAGGTGGTCCTGACCCAGGCCGCCCGCTAGCCTGCCGGCGCCGGGCCGCTCCTCCCGGACCTTTCCCGGGACGGGGGCCCGGCCCCCTTTCCCGCCTTCCCCGGGAACCTTTGCCCCCCGCCCTGCGTCTAAGGGGGATAGAGGTTGTCGTCGAGGAGGAGCGATGAAAAAATGGATCATCCGCGGTCTGGCCCTCGTCCTGCTGGCCGTGTTCTTCTACTTCCTGTTCGCCTGCGGGCATAAAAAGGCGGAGATCAAGCTGGTCGCGGCCTCCCGGGGCGACATCCAGGAAAAGGCCCTGGCCGTGGGGACCATCGAGCCCGAGAAGGAGATCAAGGTCAAGTCGACGATCCCGGGCATCGTGTCCGAGGTCCTGTTCAAGGTCGGCGACTTTGTCCGGGCCGGGGCGCCGCTCTTCAAGATCTCGCCCAATCCCACCCCGCTCGAATACGTCGAGGCCCGGCGGGCCATGGAGCTGGCCGAGGTGACCATGCGCAAGATCAAGGGCGACTGGACCCGCCAGCTCGAGCTCTACCAGGGGAACCTCATCTCCAAAGCCGAGATGGAGGCCATCGAGGGCGCCTACCGGGAGGCCGAGCTGCGCTTCCGGACCTCGTCCGAGCGCTTCGAGCTCCTGGAGAAGGGCCGCATCCGGATGGCCAACCGGGATATCGATTCCCTGGTCAATTCGCCGATCGGCGGCATCGTCCTGTCCCAGGGCGTTTTCCAGGGCGATCCCGTCGTCCCTCTGACCAATTACCAGCCGGGCACCGAGCTCTGCTCGCTCGCCGACATGGGCAGCCTGCTCTTCAAGGGCACGGTCGACGAGATCGACGTCGGCAAGATCGCCGATGGCATGCCGGCCGAGATCCAGATCGGAGCCCTGCCCGACGCCAAGATACCGGGCCGCGTGGACCGCATCTTCCCGAAGGCCAAGAAAGAGGGCAACGCCACGCTCTTCGATATCTGGGTCCTTATCAGCGATTCCGCCGGGGCGACGCTCCGGGCCGGATTCTCGGCGACGGCCAGCATCCGCATCCGGGAGAGCCGGGGAGCCGTCCTCATCCCCGAGCGCCTGATCCTGTTCGAGGACGGCAAGAAGTTCGTCGAGGTCCCCGATGGCGAGAAGACCCGGAAGGTCGAGCTCCGGACGGGCCTGTCCGACGGCCTCAACATCGAGGTCCTGGACGGGCTCAAGGAAGGGGACCAGGTCGTGGAGCGGCCGCCCCGGGAGATCAAGTGATCGCGATCTTCTTCCGGAATTTCTTCCGCGACCTGGTGCGGCAGCCCCTGCGGACCGCCCTGACCCTCTCGGGCGTCGTCTGGGGGACGTTCTCCGTCGTCCTCCTGCTGGCCTTCGGGGATTCCGTGTCCAAGGCCCAGATCAAGCGCTTCCACGGCATGGGCCAGGGCATCGTGCTCGTTTTCCCGGCCCGGACGACACTGCCGTGGCAGGGCTTCCTGCGAGGCAAGGCCGTGCGGATCACCCCGGAGGAGGTCGAGTCCATCCCCGGCAAAGTCCCCGGCATCGAGCTCATCAGCCCCGAGTTCGTCGGCAGCCGCCTCATCCGCTTCGGCCGCCGCGAGTACCGCAATACCGTCCGCGGCGTCAACCCGCAGTTCGAGCTCATGCGCAACACCATCGCCGCCAGGGGGAGGTTCCTCGATCCCGAGGACATGGCCGGCCGCAAGCGGGTCTGTTTCATCGGCAACGTCCTGGCCTCGGACCTTTTCGGGACCGACGAGCCGGTGGGCCGGACGATCCTGGTCGACAGCGTCCCCTTCACCGTCATCGGCGTCATGATGACGAAGCTCCAGAGCTCCAACTACAACGGCCAGCGCGACGAGCGCTGCGCCTTCATCCCCTGGACGACGTACGCCTCCCTCTACGGATCGAAGTACGTTTCCAACTTCATCTTCCGGCCGATCGACGCCTCCCGCAGCAAGGCGGCCATGGAGGACATCAAGGGCCTCCTCGCGAAGCTCCTCGGCTTCTCCCCGGCCGACCCGGACGCCCTCGGCGTCTGGGACACGCTCGAGTTCGAGAAGCAGTTCACGACCTTCTTCCTGGCTTTCACCATTTTTCTCGGCGTCATCGGGACGTTCACGCTCCTCGTCGGGGGCGTCGGCGTGGCCTCGATCATGCGGGTCGTCGTCGACGAGCGGACCCGCGAGATCGGCGTCAAGCTGGCCGTCGGAGCCCGGCGCCGGACCATCCTCTGGCAGTTTTTCAGCGAATCGCTGGCCATCATGCTCCTCGGCGGCCTGGCCGGCTTCGGGCTGGCCGCCGCCGTCCTCCAGGCGCTCCGGGCCCTGCCGCAGTCCGGCTCCGGCGACCTGGGCTTTACCGGGTTCGTCGGCCTTCCAGTTCTCAATCCCCTGGTGGTCGTGTCCACGATCTTCATCCTGCTCGTGATCGGGGTCGCCGCCGGCCTCATCCCGGCCCGGACGGCCGCCTCGACCGATCCCATCGAGGCCCTCAGGAAATAGGGGAGGAAGGCGATGAACGGCACCCTGCCCCGGTTCTTCTGGAGCGAATACCGCAAACGCCGCCGCCGGACCTCGCTCATCACCTTCGCGCTCTTCTGGGGAACGCTCTCGATCCTCCTGCTGATGGCCTTCGGCCGGGGCCTGACCGCGCAGTTCCACGCCGCTTTCAGCGGCCTGGGCCAGACGCTGATCATGGTCTACGGCGGGCAGACGTCCGTGACCTTCGAGGGCCTGCCCAAGGGCCGCACGATCCGGCTCTATCCGGAGGACGTCGATTACCTCCGGGAGCGGATCCCCGAGATCGGGCTGATCGCCCCGGAGTCGTACAACGGCTGGGCCGTCTCGGCCGGAGGCAAGGAGATCAATCGCACGGTCCATGGCACGACCGCGGCCTTCGGGCTCATGCGCAGCCAGGTGGCCCAGACCGGCGGCCGCTTCCTCGACGACGACGACGACCGCCTGGGGCGGAAGGTCGCCTTCATCGGCTGGAAGGTCGCCGCCGACCTCTTCGGGACGAAGGAGGCCGTCGGCCGGACGATCATCGTCAACCGCGTCCCGTTCACCGTCGTCGGGGTCCTGCAGAAGAAGGTCCAGGACTCGATGTACAACGGGCCCGACGCCGAGCAGGTCTACCTGCCGTTCCGGTCGTTCCGGCAGATAGACAATCAGCGTTACCTCGATCAGATCCATATCCGGCCGCTCCAGGCCTCGTCCTCCAAGCTGATCGAGTCGCGCGTCCGGACGCTCCTCGGGCGCAAGTCGCGCTTCGATCCGGCCGACCGCTACGCCATCAGCTTCTGGAACACGATCGAGGACGCCAAGGAGGGGCAGGCCATCTTCCAGGGCATCGAGATCTTCCTCGGCATCATGGGCGGGTTGACGCTGCTCATCGGCGCCGTCGGCGTGACCAACCTGATGTACGCCGCGGCCAAGGAGAGGACCAAGGAGATCGGCGTCAAGCTGGCCATCGGCGCCCGGCGGCGGATCATCATCCAGCAGTTCCTCCTGGAGACGACGTTCGTCTTCGCCAAGGGAACGTTCTGGGGTTTCATCCTGGCTTTCAACCTCATCCACCTCGTCCGCCTGGTCCCCATCAACTACGATTCGTTCGGCGTCGAGGCCTACCTGCTGCGGCCCCAGCTCTCGCCCGGCATCCTCCTGATCTATCTGGCCGTGCTGGGCGTCCTCGTCTTCCTGTCGGGGATCTTCCCGGCCCTCCGGGCCTCGCGGGCCAATCCCATCGAATCCCTGCGCTACGAATAGAGGTCGCCATGATCGAGCTCGACGGCATCACCAAGGTCTACCGGACGGGCAGCCAGTCCCTGGAGGCGCTTCGAGGCATCAGCCTTGGCATCGGCAAGGGCGAGTTCGTCTCGATCATGGGCCCGTCGGGATCGGGCAAGTCGACGCTGATGAACATCGTCGGCTGCCTGGACACGCCGACGTCCGGGTCCTACGTCCTCGACGGCGACAAGGTGGCCGGCCTGACGTTCGACGAGCTGGCCGCCGTGCGGGGCCGCAAGATCGGCTTCGTCTTCCAGAACTTCAACCTCCTGCCCTACGCCACGGCCTGGGAGAACATAGAGCTGCCGCTGCTGTTCGACGGGAAGAACGGCCGGCGGCGGCGCGAGCGGGTCTCGGAGCTCCTCAACGCCGTCGGCCTCTACGACTGGCGCGACCACCGGCCGACCGAGCTCTCGGGCGGCCAGCAGCAGCGCATCGCCCTGGCCCGGGCCCTGGCCAACGACCCGCCGATCCTGCTGGCCGACGAGCCGACGGGCAACCTCGACTCGAGGAGCGGCGAGGAGATCATGGCCATCCTCATCGACCTGTGGCGCGGCGGCCGGACTATCGTCATGGTCACCCACAACGACCACATCGCCGCCCGTTCGGAACGGGTCATCCGCCTTTTTGACGGCCAGGTCGTGGACTGACGCGGCGGTTTGACACCTCCCCGGGAGGGGGGCTATGATGACGGCATCGCCGGACGCCCGTCCGGCCCCGTTCCGTCGCGAGGAGGGACGCGATGAGAATAGCCCCCGTAGCTGTCGCGCTGGCCCTGGCCTTGTCCCTGGCCGGCGACGGGCCGGCCCCGGCCCAGGAGCCGGTCTGGGCGAGCTCCCAGGATTACGACGTTCCGTTCGTGCCGACGCCGCCTGAGGTCGTCGCCGAGATGCTCCGCCTGGCTGGCGTTCAGGCCGGGGACGTCCTCTATGATCTCGGCTGCGGCGACGGCCGGATCGTCGTCGAGGCCGCCAGGCGTTACGGCGTCCGGGCCGTGGGCATCGACATCGATCCCAGGCGCATCGCCGAAAGCAAGGCCAACGCCGCCAAGGCCGGTCTGGCCGGCCGGGTCCGCTTTCTCGAGCAGAACCTCTTCGAGGCCGACCTCCGGGAGGCCACCGTCGTCACCCTGTACCTTTTGTCCTCGGTCAACCTCCGCCTCCGGCCCAAGCTCCTGACCGAGCTCAAACCCGGGACGCGGCTGGTCTCGCACAGCTTTGATATGAGCGAGTGGCGGCCCGACAAGACCGTTGTCGTCACGACCGACCGGGGCGACGAGCGCGACGTCCACCTCTGGATCGTGCCGGCCAACGTCTCGGGCCGCTGGGAATGGGGCCAGGGCCGGGGGGCCGACTGGAAACGCTGCGTCCTCGAAGCCGATCAGATGTTCCAGGACGTGACCGTCTCTGCCCGGGAAGGGGACTGGCCCCTGGCGGCGGGCGAGGTGAGCCTGAGCGGTCCGTTGTTCACGTTCCGGCTCGACGTCGAGTCCGAGGGACGGATGCAGTCCTCCATTTATGAGGGCCGGGTTTCGGGAGATACGATAACCGGCACGGTCCGGCCGGCCGGCGCGGCCAGAGCCGCGGCCGTCGCCTGGAAGGCCGAGCGGGATCCCAAGACCGCCGTGAGCATCGCCCGCTAGCCCGGTTTGTCCGGCCTCAGTCGAGCGAGAAGGCCCGCGACGACAGGGCCATGAGGGCGGCCAGGCCGGGGTCCAGATCAACCAGCCGGCCGCGGCCTTCCGGGAGCGTCGTCGCCAGGCGCCGGCGGAGCTTCCGGAGATAGGAGAAGCGCAGCGGGAACGAGCGCCTGGCCCGGCGGACGAAGCGGCGGCGGAAATACGCCGGCGCCTTGCCGACCGACTCCCGGAACATCAGCCCCTGGCCGGCGCCGATGGCCTGGCACAGCGCCAGGCGGGTTGGCGACGCGCCCTGGCGGGCCCGCTCCAGGACCGCCGCGAGGTACGATTCGAGACGCAGGACCAGGTCATCGAGCGGCCCGCGATCAAGGGCCGCCGAGAACAGGGTCCGGCGGCCCGAGCCGGCATCCTCGGCGATGTCCTGCAGGTCGTCGGCCAGCTGAAGGAAAGTGCCGAAGCCGAAGCAAAACCGCTCGTCGGCGGGCGCCAGCGTCCCGGCCACGAGATAGCCGTCCGCCAGGACCGATGTGCCGCCCTTCTCCAGGCTGAGCGGCAGGATGTCGCCGGCCGGCGCGGCCGCGCCGGGCCGCTGCTGCGCGAGGCTCTTAACCTGGGCGTTGTAGATGGCCAGGAGGGCCTGGTAGACGCCGGGAAAAGCGGCCCGCGGAAAGCGGCCCTCGATCATTCCGATCAGGGCCCGGATCTTCTCCTCGACGGACGAAGCGGCCGCCGGGCCGGCCCCCTCGAGCCAGCCCTTCAGCCGGGCCGCGAACTCCAGCTTGGCGGCCTCGGAGGCGCCGGCGTCGTCGAGGACGTTGTCGAGGTAGGGGTAGATCATGCTGTAAGCGAAGACGGCGTCGGTGTGCTCGACCGGGAGGCCCAGGTCGAACTGCAGGGAGTTCATGATCCAGACGTTGCGCAGGGCCTGGTAGGCCGAGTCCAGGCCCAGCTCCGGGTCGAAGTCCCTGGCGGCCTGGATGAAGCGGCGCGTGGCGTCGATGAAGCGGGCGTCGTAGACGGCCTCGAGGGGCAGGTCGACCAGGCGCAGCAACCGCCGGAACCCCGGGCGGATATCGGCCGCGACGGCCTCGAGGGCCGGCGCATCGGCGGCGCCGTCGAGAAAAGAGGACCGCAACCGTTCCGAGGAGAGCGCTTCGACGAGCCCGGACAGCTCCCGTTCGGCAACCTTCCTGTCGCGCCGGGCGTAGGTCCGGCGGGGAGGCGGGGGATCGGGCCGGGCTTGGCGCCACAGGTCGACGTGCGTCCGGACGAGCCCCTCGACCCGGCCGCCGAGCTCCGCCGTGCCGGCCGAGAAGAAGGGGGCAAGATCGCTCATGGCTGCCGCGGCTCCCGATTATAGGGCAAAAGCGGGCGGACGGGAATGGATCTCAGGGACGGGCCGGGGCCGGCCGGCGCAGCGGAGGATGCGGCCCCGGTCAGTGCTGGACGGCCGTCGGGATGCCGGCGCCGTTGCGCTCGGCGTAAAGGTGCCGGATCAGGGAGAGCAGCGTCTGGGAGATGCTGTGGAGGAACTCCACGCCGCTCTCGAAAAGGTCGTCGTCCTCCTCGCTCCTTTTCGTCCACTTGACCTCGCCGTCGACCTTGACGGACTGGTGGGTCCTCTCGAGGTCGATGACGATTCGGACGACGCTGCCGACCGGGAAGTAGTGGGGAGTGCAGATCCGGGCCCCGGACAGGGACAGGTCGTGGGTATGGGCGTTGATGCCGTGGCCGACGAGGGCCTCCGCCCCTTCGGAAGTCGACTTGATGAAGACAGTGTTGCGTTCCATGAACCGCTTGTCTTTACGGTTGTCCATCGTCTCTGTCCTTTATTAAGCGCTCGGATCGTTGCAGGCCCATCCTCGCCCAGAGGAGCCGGGGCGGCAATCACCCCTAAGGGTGATTCGCGAGGTGATTTCTCACCCCCCGGAAAACCGCGGCGGCGGGGGTCAGCCGCGGCGGTCCAGGATATAAGCCTGAAGGCCTTCGAGGATGTCTTTGTGGGCCGGCCTGACGGGCAGGGCCCGGATCTCGCGGCGGGCCCGGCGGCCGAGGCCTTCCATGATCCCGCGGACCTCGTCGCGAACGCCGAGCCGCCCGGCCAGGTCGCGGACGAAGTCGATGTCGGCGGCGGTCGCGTCCGGCCGGCCGAAGACGCGCGCCAGGCGCGCCGCTTCCGCCCCGCGGGCCCGTTCGAGGAGGCCGGCGGCGTAAAGCGTCCGCTTTCCCTCGCGGATGTCGGAACCGACCGGCTTGCCGGTGGCCGCGGGGCGGCCGTAAAGGCCCAGCTCGTCGTCCTTGATCTGGAAGGCCAGGCCCAGGTCCTCGCCGAGGCGCTCCAGGGCCGGGAGCGTCGAGCGCCGGCCGCCGCCCAGGAGCCAGCCGGCGGCCAGGGGCAGATAGAACGAGTAGCGGGCCGTCTTGACCCGGTAGATCGCGAAAATGCGGCGCCGGGTCAACGGCCGGCGCGCGGCGCCGGCCTCGATATCGAGCATCTGGCCGAGCCCCACCAGCCCGAATTCCGAGGCGAAAAGCTTCCCGACGGCCGTCGTCCGCGCCGCCGGCCCGGGAAGGCCGGCCATGGCCTCGAAGGCCAGGAAGATGGCGATCTCGCCGGCGCAGATGGCCTGGCTCGTCCCGAAGCGGGCCGCCTCGGCGCCGCCCCGGCCCGGAGCCAGGCGGGCGTATTGGACGTGGATCGAGGGGCCGCCGCGCCGCCGCGGGTCCCGATCCATGATGTCGTCGTGGATGAGCAGACCCGACTGGATGAGCTCGAAGGCCGAGCCGGCCCGGACGGCGGCCGGCGCTGAGGCCCGCCCGCCGGCCATCTCGCAGCCGAGCGCGACCAGGCATCCCCGGACGGCCTTGCCCTTGCGGGTGAAGGCCTCCAGGCGCCGCAGGGCGTCGGGCCCCCAGGGGAGGACCCGGGCCACGTCGGGCCGCTTGGCGGCCAGAAAGGCGGCCAGGTCGCGGCGCAGGCGCTCGCCGGCGGCCGGGAAAAAGGCCTCGAACGTCATCGGGGGCCGTCCTGCGGCGCGGGCCGGCCCCCGCCGCGCGTCTCCAGGCGCCGGACGACCTCGGTGACGAGATCCATGGGCGTCGAGGCGCCCGAGGCGACGAAGACCGTGGCCTCTTCAGGGATCTTGATGCCGTCGACCATCTCCGGCCGGTCGATCAGGTGCGTGGCCGGGTTGATGGCCCGGGCGATGTCGAAAAGATGCATGGTGTTGGCGCTGCGGCGGGAGCCGATGATGATGACGCAATCGGCCCGGCGGGTCTGCCGGGCCACGTCGCGCTGGCGGGTCTTGGTCGGCCGGCATATTGTGTCGTGGTAGACGACGTCGGGGACCAGGGCGCGGAGGCGCTCGACGATGAGCCGGGCGTCCTCCTCGACGAAGGTGGACTGGGCGACGACGCCGGCCCGGGAGACGCCGGCGAAGAGCCCGGGGGTGACGTCCTCGGGCGACTTGACGACGACGGCCCGGGCGACCTGGCCGACGATGCCCCGGACCTCCTCGTGCCCGGCCTGGCCGATGACGACGGGCAGGCGGCCCTCGGCCTCGACCTCGCGGATGCGGTCGTGGATGATGCGGACCATGGGGCAGGTGGCGTCGACGAATTCGAGGCCGCGGGCGGCCAGCTCCTCGTAGCGCCGGCGGGTCGAGCCGTGGCTCTGCAGGATGACCACGCCGTCCGGCGGCACCTCGTCGAGGTCCCGGACGATGCGCAGGCCCCGGGCCTTGAGGTCCTCGATGACGCGCTCGTTGTGAACGATCTCGCCGAGCATGAAGCAAGTCCGGCCGCGGCGGTCGGCCAGCAGCCGCCGGGTCCGCTCGAGCGTCCGGCGCACGCCGACGCAGTAGCTGAGGGTTTCCGACAGCACGATCTTCACGCCGGCGCTCCCGACGCCGGCATTCTATGCGCGGACGGCGGCCCTGTCAACGCGGCCGGACCCGCCCCGCCGCGGCTGTTGACGGCGGCCGGGACGGCGGCTATCATCGACGGGAAGGAGCCTGCCATGAGCATCCGCCGTCCGGGTCCGAACGCCTTTTCCGCCGTCGCGCCGGCCGTCGCGGCTGTCCTGCTGGCCGCCGTCGCCGCGGTCCTGTTCGCGCCCCCGGCGCCGGCCGCCGCCGGGCCCGGTTTCACGGTCAGCCGGGCCATGATCCCGATGCGCGACGGGATCAAGCTGAACACGGTCATCTTCGCGCCCGAGGCCGCGGCCGGCCCGCTGCCCTTCCTGATCAAGCGCACGCCCTACGGCGTCCCGGAATCGGCCGAGCTCCTGGCCGGCGAGCCTTACGCCGAGCTGGTGGCCGACGGCTACATTTTCGTCTTCCAGGACATCCGCGGCCGCTTCAAGTCCGAGGGGACCTTCGTCATGCAGCGGCCGCCGCGCGACCGCCGCGCCCCCCGGGCCATCGACGAGGCGACCGACGCCTATGACACCGTGGCCTGGCTCCTGGCCCATGTCCCCGGCCACAACGGCCGGGCCGGCTTCTACGGCGTCTCCTACGACGGCTGGCTGGCCGCCCAGGCCATGATCGACCCCCACCCGGCCCTGCGGGCCGTCTCGCCCCAGGCCTCGCCGGCCGACATGTGGCTCGGCGACGACTTCCACCACAACGGCGCTTTCCGCCTGAGCTACGGTTTCGAGTACGCGGCCATGATGGAGACGTCGAAGGAGAGTTTCAACTTCGGCTTCGACCTTTACGACACCTTCGAGTGGTACCTCCGGCTGGGGCCGCTGGGAGCGGTCAACAAGCGCATCCTCGGGGGGAGGATCCCCAGTTGGAACGACTTCGTCGCCCACCCGAACTACGACGCTTTCTGGCAAAAGCAGGCTATGGCCTCCTACCTGACCCGGGTGACGGTGCCGGCGCTGCATGTCGCCGGCTGGTGGGACCAGGAAGACTTCTACGGCCCCCAGAAGATCTACGCGACGCTCGAGCCGCACGACGACCGGGGTCTGAGCTTCTTCGTCGCGGGGCCCTGGAACCACGGCGGCTGGATGCGGGACGGCTCCTCCCTGGGCCGGATCAAGTTCGGCGGCGACACCGCGAAATACTACCGGGCCAGGATCCAGGCCCCGTTCTTCGCCCGCTTTCTCAAGGATAAGCCGGGCTGGACCGTGCCCGAAGCAATCACGTTCGAAACCGGGACGAACGCCTGGCAGGTCTACGACGCCTGGCCGCCGCGCAGCCTGACGGAGGACCGGGCCCTCTATCTCAGGGAGGACGGCCGCCTGGCCTTCGAGCCGCCGGCGTCCTCGGACGAGGGCGGTTTCGACAGCTACGTCTCCGACCCGGCGCATCCCGTCCCGTACCGGCCGCGGCCGATCGAGCCGACCTACGATCCGCGGGGCTCGGGCTGGCGGACCTGGCTCGTCGGCGACCAGCGCTTCGCCCACCTGCGCCCGGACGTCCTCAGTTGGGAGACGGAGCCGCTCGCCGAGGACCTCACGGTGACGGGCCGGATCCTGGCCCGCGTCTTCGCCTCGACGAGCGGCAGCGACAGCGACTGGATCGTCAAGCTCATCGACGTCTATCCCGAGGACTGCCCGGCCGAGCCGGCGATGGGCGGCTACCAGCTGATGATCGCCAACGAGGTCTTCCGCGGGCGGTTCCGGAAGAGCTTCGAGCGGCCCGAGCCGCTCGTCCCCGGAGAGGTGGCCGAGTTCGCCGTCGACCTGCACGCCGCCGACCACCGGTTCCTCAAGGGGCACAGGATCATGGTCCAGGTCCAGAGCACCTGGTTCCCGCTGATCGACCGGAACCCCCAGACCTACGTCGACAACATCTTCCTGGCCGGGGCGGAGGATTTCCGGCCGGCGACGCAGAAGGTCTTCCGTTCGAAGGCCCATCCTTCGGCCGTGGTCCTGCCCGTCCGCGTCAGGTAGGGGACGAGGGCCCGTTCCGCCCCGGGATGCCGGCGGGCTCAGGCCCGGCCGTTCAGGAAATTGTCCCGGTAATAGGCCCAGCCGTCGGCGATGGTCTTGTCGGCGTCGATGTAGTCCTGGCCGAACTCGCGCCGGCTCTTGGCGTTGTCGTAGTAGGCCGTCCAACCGCTCAGCCGGCCGTAGGCGGCGGTGATGAGAGGCCGCTTCCCGGTGACGCGGGCGGCCAGCTCCAGGAAGCCGCCGGCGGCCGTGAACAGGGGGCCGGGGACCCTGAACGGATAGGCGCGGCGGCCGCAGGCCCGGCCGATCCTCCGGACGACCTCGGGATAGGTCAGGTTGGCGCCGACGACAAGATAGCTTTCGCCGTCCCGGCCGCGGCCCTCGACGGCCTTGAGGATGACGGACGCGAGATCCCGGACATCGACGATGGCCAGCCCGCCGGCGAACGACCCGATCTGCGGGCCGCCGCTGATCATCTTGTAGAGGCGGTTGTGCGGCGTCGCCGGATTGTGGTCGCCCGGGCCCATGATCGAGGCCGGATTGAGGATGACGGCCCGGAGGCCGCGGCTGCGGACCGCGCGCTCGACGATGTCCTGGCCGCGGCGCTTCGAGGCCATGTAGAGGATGTCCGGCGGCCAGTTGAAAGGCGCTGTCTCGTCGGCCGGCGTCCCGTCCTCGTGGAAGCCCGCCGCGCCGACCGAGGAGATGTGGACCAACCGCTCGACGCCGGCCGCCAGCGAGGCCTCGACGACCGCCCGGACGCCGTCCTCGTTGACCGCTTTCAGCCTGGCCTCGTCGCCCTTCCAATAGGAAATGAGGCCGGCCATGTGGACCACCCGGTCGTGCCCGCGGACCGCCGCCGTCACCGCGGCCGGATCGGCGATGTCGCCGGGGATGAGTCGGACGCCCGCCTCCCGCCAGGACCCCGGGACGGAGTCGCCGGGCAGGACGAAGGCGTCGACGGCCCCGGCCCCATAGCGGCGGACGAGTTCGGGCATGAGGACCGCCCCGACGAATCCCGTCGCGCCGGTGACCAGGATCTTCATGCCCGGCCCTTTCTCCGGCCGAGGAAGATGAAGGTGTCCGTGGCCAGGCCGGTGGCGGCGTGAAGGACGAGGGCGTAGAGGAAGGAGCCGGTGAAGAAGGCGACGAGGCCGAAGGCCAGGCCGGCGCCGGCCGCGGCGAAGATCTCCGTATCGGGGTGGCCGATGTGGAGCAGCGTCGAGGCGATCGTCTGCACGGCCAGGGCCGGAACGAGGCCGATAGCCGGCACCAGGGGCAGGAACAGCGCGCCGCGGAACACGGATTCCCACGGCAGGTAATAGAAGACGAGGTACTGGAACTCGTAGCGGACGAAGCTTCCCGCGTCGGCGCAGGCGGCCTTGGCGAACGGGTACATCTTCCGCAGCCCGGCATCCCTGGAGCCGATGAACCCGGCCAGGACCGCGATCGGCAGCCCGGCCGCGATGATCGCGGCTCCCAGTCCGGCCCGTCCGAAGGTCCAGCCGAACGAGTCCAGCGTCTCCAGCGGCCGGCCGGCCGCCAGGGCGACGGTGAGGCAGGGGAGGGCGAGCAGGAGGCCGAAGAAGGCCAGGAAGTACCGGCGCACGGCTGCCCGCTCCCGGGGCGTCTCCTTCAGCCGGCGGAAATGGAGGACCGTGGCCAGCAGCGTCAGCCCGGCGGCGAGCTCGAGATAAACGAGGGCCAGGGCCGGACCGCCCGGCCCTGCGGCCTGCTCAAGCCAGCCAGCCACAGGCCTTCTCCTTCCTGTACCAGGCCAGGATCCCGGCGAACTGCCGCTCCAGGTCGTCGTCCGGGACGTAGCCCAGCTCGGCGATCGTCCGCGAGATGTCGTAGGTCGTCTCCGTCGTGGCGCGGCGGATGCGGTAGGGGTTCAGGCTGACCTTGGCCCGCGGCAGGACCGCGGCGACGGCGCGGAGAACGCCCGACAGGAGACGGGCGGCGGCGACCGGGACATAGAGCTTCTGCCTCACCCCGACGCCGTCCTGGAGGGCCCGGAAGAACTCGCCCCACGTGGGCAGCACGCCGTTGGTCACCGTGTAGGACCGGCCCTCGATGCCCGGCACGGTCAGGGCCAGTTCGGCGGCCCGGCAGAGGTTGTCGACGTGGCAGTAGCCGAAATGCCACCGGCCCCGGCCGGCGATGAGCGGCATGCCCCGCTCGCAGCTCTGCAGGACCTGGGCGCAGGTGATCCGGTCGTTCGGCCCGAAGACGTCGCCGGGCCGCAGAATGACCGTCGGCAGGCCGCGCCGGGCCCGGAGGTCGCGGAGCACGCTCTCCGTCCGGACTTTGTGGCGGACGTACGGCACGTAGAGGACGGAGCGGCCGGGCCGGTCTTCCGAGATGCCGCGTCCGTCCTGGCCGAGCGTCAGGGCCGTCGAGATGTAGACGAACCGCCGCAGCGGGGCCCCGGTCGACCACAGCCGCCGGACGAGGCCGAGGGTGGCGTCATAGATGTTGCGGCTGCACTCGTCGTCGCCGGCCTGGTCGGAGACCAGGGCGGCGGCGTGGATCACGTGGGTCGTCCCGGCCGGGACGTCGATCAGGTCGGCCCGGCGCAGGTCGCCCCGGATGAGCCGGACCTCGAGGCCCTCGAGGAAATGGAGATCCGAGGATCCCCGGACCAGGGCGTCGACCTGCCAGCCCCGCTCCAGGAGCCAGCGGCAGAGGTTGGAGCCGATGAAGCCGTTGGCGCCCGTGACCAGGACCCGGCTCATGGCGTTCCTCCCGGGGCCCCGGCGGGCGTCCGGTCCCAGGCCCGTTCGAGGGCCGGCGCCACGGCGATGACCAGGAGGCCCGCGGCGACGCCGATGACCGCGTCGGCCACATAGTGGAAGCGGAGGTAGACCGTCGAGACATAGAGCGAGAGGATGATGGGCGCCAGCCAGAGCGCGCCGCGCCGGGTGTACTTCCGGGACATGAACCACATGACCGTGGCCACGGCGCAGTGGGGGCTGGGGACGGAGCCGCCCGGCGTATGGACGTCGCTCCGGATCCACTCGCCGATGGAGCCGAACAGCCGGGCCGTCAGCGGCTCGGTCAGCTGCGTCCGGATCTTCTCCCAGTGCATCGGGCTGGCCACCGGAAAGAGGACGAAGCCGACGCTGCAGGCGAGGTTCACCAGGCCAAGCTGATAAAGGTAATCCTCGTTGGCGTCCTCGCCCCGCTTGAAGAAGATCAAAGCCCCCAGGGAGGGATAGATGACGATGTAGAAAACGTAAACGAAGAACATCCACTCGTTGAGGACGGGAGTGTAGAGCTTCTGGACGGCCACGAGCGGCTGGACGTCGTAGAGGGCCCGCTCCCAGGCCAGGACGCGGTCGTCCTGCCAGGGGAAGAAGAGGAGCTGAACCCGGCAGGCGGCGCTGTAGACCTGGAGGAAGGCCAGCTGGACCGAGCCCGTCCGGACCAGGAAGCGGAGCCAGGGCCGGCGCAGGCGCCGCAGCAGGGCCAGCGCGCCCAGGTAGATAGCGATCCAGAAAAGGTCGGCGGCGACGGCCGCGACCGGGCGCTCGATGCGGCCGGAGAAGACGACGGTCAGGAGCGTGAAGGCGACCAGCCCCCCCAGGGTGACGATGTCGGTCAGCCCGAGGTCGAGACCGGCCAGCCGGATGCGTCTGGCGCTCATCGCCGGCCGCCCCCCCGTCCCGCCGCCGCGGCCTTGACCATCCGGCGGACCGAGTCCTGCATGCCGTAACGGGGTTGGAAGCCGAGCTCGCGAACGATCTTCGAGCCGTCGTAGACCCAGAAGTACTCCCGGCCGGAGCGAACGATCTCCCGGGTCAGGGCCGGCGGCCGTCCCGTCAGCCGGGCGGCGGATTCGGCCAGGGCCGCGAAGGCCATCTGGGCGCCATAGGGGACCCGGAGCCGGAGCCGGCCGAGGCCAAGCTCGGCGGCCGCGGCCGCTATGATCTCGGGCCAGGCGTAGGCCCGGCCGTCCGTGACATAGTACGTTTGGCCGACCGCCCGGGGATCGGCGGCGGCCAGAAGGAGCGCCTCGACCAGGTCGTCGACGTCGACGAGGCTCGTCCGCGGCCGTTCGTCCCCGACGGCGGGCACGATCCTCCGGCGGAGGAGCCCGAGCGTCCGTTCCAGCTCCTTCGAGCCCGGCCCGATCACGTTCGGGGGCCGGACGATGACCGCAGGCAGGCGGCCGGAGGCCTCGAGGACGGCGCGTTCGGCGGCCAGCTTGCTGCGGCCGTAGGCGGAGACGGGGCGGGGCTCGTCGGATTCGAGGCCCGGCCGGTCGGTCCTGTTCGGCCCTCCGGCCGCGATGCTGGAGACGAGGACGAGGCGGGCCGGGGCCGGCTCCGCCCGCAGGCAGGCCTGGACGAGGTGGCGCGTGCCCTGGGCGTTGGCGGCGTCGAAGGCGCCGTCGTCGACCGCTTGGAGCACGGCGGCGGCGTGGAAAACGACCTCCCGTCCGGCCAGCGCCGCGTCGAGAGACCCCGGGTCGCGAAGGTCGCCGACCGCCAGCCTGACCGGGAGTCCCGCCAGGCCGGAAGTCCGGCTGGTCGGGCGCACGAGGCAGACGACGTCGTGCCCGTCCCGGGCCAGCGCGGCCGCCAGACGCCCCCCGATGAAGCCGCTGGACCCGGTGACCAGGGCCCTCATCGGCGGGGTTCCAGGCGTGGATTATTCATGGCTTTCCGGACCCAAGATTCTAGCAGAATCCCAGGGGGGAATCCAGGCAAGGCCGGCCCGTCCGCCGCCGCCTGCCGCGCGCCCGGTCCCGAGCGGTTGACATTCCCCTCCCTCCGGTGATAACGTCCCCCCCAGAAGACGGCGGAGAGGGGATCGCCCGATGGCGAGCATGCCGATTTCGTCTCATCGATCGAAGGGGAGGTCCCTGCCTGCCGCGTTCAAATCCATTCGGAGGTAGGGAATGCATCCCAAGAGCAGGTTCGTCTTGTGCAGTCTGGTTCTCTGTCTCCTCTGCGGCGCCGCTTTCCTCGCGGCCCAGGAACGCGGGTCGGTCCGGGGCGTCGTCAAGGATGCCGCGGGCCAGGCGCTGGAGGGCGCCAAGGTCTCGATCACGGGCTCCCTCATCCCGCTGGGGCGGGAGTTCGTTACCGGCCGCGACGGCGCCTTCCTCTTCCAGGCGGTCCCGCCGGGCACCTACACGGTCCTGGTCACCCATCCGCGGATGATGGACTACGCGGCCGAGGTCCTGGTCAACGTCGACCGCCAAACCACCGTCAACGTCACGCTGTCCGAGGTCGGCCGGGTCTCCGAAGAGGTGACCGTCCAGGCCGTCTCGCCCGTCGTCGACCTGAGGTCGACGGAGGTCTCGGCCAGCTGGCAGAAGGAGCTGGTCGAGAAGCTGCCCATGGGCCGGTCCTACTCCTCGCTTTTCCAGCTGGCGCCGGGCGTCGCGGACAACCGCGACTTCGCCCCTAACGCCGGCGGCAACAAGCAGGACAACGTCTATCTCTATGACGGCTCGAACATCACCAACCCCCTCTTCGGCTACCTGGGCGCCAACTTCTCCGAGATGGACATACAGGAGGTCAACATCAAGCGCGGCGGCATCAGCGCCGAGTTCGGCCGGGCCGCCGGCATGGTGACCAACGCCATTACCAAGTCGGGCGGCAACAATTTCACCGGGTCGCTGCGGTTCGTCTTCGAGCCGTCGGGCTTCACCGGGGCCTCCAAGGACCCGACCCTGGTCACGAAATACAACCAGAGCGCGCCCTCGTTCGGACTCGGTGGGCCCCTCATCAAGGACCGCGTGTTCTTCTACGTCTCGGCCAACCTTCCGTACTCCAAGACCACCGGCCGGATCAACAACCTCGGGGACGTGCCCGACGCCAAGACGACCTCGCGCGAGTTCTTCGGCAAGATCACGGCCAATCCCTTCAAGGCCCACCTTCTCTCCGTCAGCCTCCGCAACAACGACTACACCCAGAACAACTCCGGCATCGGCGTCAACGACGCGCCGTCGGTGGCCATCGACGGCGAGGGGTCCGACTGGATCATCTACGGGTCCTGGGTCTGGACGATCTCGCAATCGACGCTCCTAGAGGCCCGCTACGACCACGTCAAGGAGAACTACTCCAGCGTGCCCATCACCGACCTGGGCTACCAGCCGGCGTTCGATATCGCCGACCTCCCGGCCATGGGCTATTTCCGGACGACCAGCGCCTACATCTTCCCGCCGGCGACGCTGAGCGGCCAGTACGTCGGCGCGGCCTCCGAGTTCAACATCCAGAATTTCTTCCGCGACGAGGCCAAGCTCGTCCTCAGCCAGTACCTGGACCTGCCCGGCCATTCCCACGTCATCAAGGCCGGCGTCTCCTACGACGACGGCGGCGAGCATCTCGAGCGGATCGGCAACGGTTGGGGCTCGATCACGACCTACACCGGCTCCTTGAGCGGCGGCCTCCCGGCCTTCCGCGGCCGGATGTACACGCAGCAGGATCCGCAGAACTCCCGCGGCCGGACCTATTCGATCTTCGTCCAGGACAACATCACCATCGCCGACCGGCTGACCCTGACCCTGGGCGTCCTGCTCAACCGGGACGAGTTCAGCGCCAAGACGGCCGGGGAAAAGAACACCTTCCTCAAGTTCGGCTTCGGCGACGAGATCCAGCCGCGGCTCGGCTTCACCTACACGCTCTTCCCCAAGGCGGGGGACAAGATCTACGCCAACTGGGGCCGCTACAACAACATGGACAACCGCAGCCTGGCCCGGGCGGCCGCGCCCATCCGCATCTTCCGGACGGACTTTTATTTCAGCCAGGCCGACGGGACCCTGTTGAACACGGTCATCCAGGCCGGCGAGACCGGCAAGGTCATCCTGCCCAACGCCAGCGTCACGCCCGAGGGCTCGAATTATCTCAAGCCCACCTATACCGACGAGTACGTCGTCGGCTACAGCCGGCCGTTCGCCGGCCACTGGAGCGTCGAGCTCTGGGGCCAGTACCGGACGGTCAAGCACGTCATCGAGGACTTCCCGACCGCCAACCGGGAGACCTCCCCGGGGACCTATGTCTACGGCAACCTCGACGGCCAGACCATGTCCTACGGCGGCAGCGCCGCGTTCACGGTCGGCAAGGCCAAGCGGGTCTACAAGGCGGCCAACATCGAGATCAAGAAACAGTACTCCGACAACTGGTCCCTCAGCCTGATGTACACCTGGAGCAAGCTCTACGGGAACTGGGACCTCGACTATGCGGCGGGGACGTCCCTGTTCTATTCCTCCTCCTACATCGAAGACGCCCCCGGGCTCTACATCGGCGACCCCGGCGACGCGGCCAACCTGCGCGAAGGCATCATGACCGGCAGCCGCGAGCACGTCGTCAAGGTCTTCGGCACCTGGCAGTTCTACAAGAACGCCACCCTGGGCTGGTTCGGCCGTCTCCAGAGCGGCCGGCCCTGGGAAGCCAGGCTCACCGACTATTACGGCAACTACTACCGTTACGCCGAGAAGGCCGGGTCGAGGACGCTCGACACCTGGATCAACCTGGACCTTCAGCTCTCCTACCTCATCCCGATCGGCCGCAGGTTCACCGGCACGCTCGAGGCCCGGCTGATGAACATCTTCGATACCCAGACGGTCCTGAACTGCGACGTGCGGCAGGACCAGCCGACGTTCATGGACGCGACGTCGTACGCCCCGCCCCGGAAGTTCGCGCTCTCTTTCTACCTGACCTTCTGAGGCGGTCGGATCAGAGAAGCTTGCGAGGGGGGCGGCCGCCGGCCGCCCCCCGTTCTTTCCCGGGCGGGGGAGCGGGAGCCGCATCCGGCCCTCGGCCAAGGATATTGACGCCCGGGACCCGTTCTGGGATAATCGCTTCCTTATGAAACAGGCTGTGGCCTTGGCGCTCGCCGCTCTCTTCGTCGCCGGCTTGATCC
The DNA here is from genome assembly GCA_022711665.1 of Acidobacteriota bacterium. Lineage (GTDB taxonomy): Bacteria > Acidobacteriota > Aminicenantia > Aminicenantales > Saccharicenantaceae > RBG-16-66-30. Next base: position 35,994 of record JAKLEN010000005.1, read on the forward strand.
ATTTCTTCTTCGCCGAAGACCATTGCCCCGTCCATTGCCCGTCCCGAACCGGGCAATTCGGCCATGTCTATGCCCACCATCCCGGCGGCTCGGTCTGTCTCTGCTTCTGGTCTTCCCTCATGGGCCCGGAGGCGGATGACCTTCCGGAGATGGGCGCCTTCCTGACGTTTCTTGTTCCGCCCTCCGCCGAGCCCGTCCTCGGCCGGGCGGCCGCGGACATCACGCCGCCTCCTCGAGCCTCCTTCGTCTGAGCCCCGTCCGGTCCCGTTCCGACGTCCCAGACAAGGAGGATCGCCATGCCGGTCACAAGACCGTTCGTCCCGATCTTGATCGCCGCCGCGGCCCTGGCTCTAGCGCCGCCGCTTTCCGCCGAACTTCCCGCTCAGACGGAGGGCCTGACCCTCGACCAGGCCGTTGAGACCGCCCTGGCCCGCAACCCCGAGGTCCTGGCCGCCCAGGCCAGGGTCGATGCGGCCCGGGGCCGGACGCTCCAGCTCAGGTCCCGTCCCGCGCCCGAAGTGACCGCCGGCGTCGAGGGGGTGCCCATCCCCGGACTGAAGAAGGCCGGCGACGAGATCGAAGTCCATCTCGGCCTCGAACAGGCCTTCGAGTATCCGGGCAAGCGCCGCCTGCGGTCCGAGATCGGCCGCCTGGGGGAGGATATGGCCCAGGCCGAGCTCGACCGGGTCCGGCTCCTGCTCGGGGCCAGGGTCAAGCGGGCCTACTGGGCCGCGGTCTTCGCCGGGAGCGCCGCCGAGGCCCTGGAGCGCTCCTCGGCCCGGCTCGACGCGCTTATCGAGGATCTGCAGGCGAAGTACCGGACGGGCGCGGCCGCATACGCCGACCTCCTGCGGGCCCGGGCGGAGAAGGCCCGGCTGAAAAACCAGATCCTCGAACAAGGCCGGGAAGAGCGCCAAGCGGAGCTGGCCCTCGACGAGCTTCTCGGCCGCCCGGCCGGCGAGCCGCTGACGCTGGCGACGGCCCTGCCCTTCGTCCCGCTCCAGGCCGATGCCGCGGCCCTCGTGGAGCGGGCCCGGGCCGGCCTGCCCTCGTTCCGGATCGCGGCGCTCCGGTCGGCCCAGGCGGACTCGGCCGTCAAGCTGGCCGGGCTCGGCCGCCGGCCCGATTTCCTGGCCGGCTTCCTCCTGCCGAGCGTGCGGACCAACGCCTGGGGCGTTTCGTTCGGGATGACCATGCCCTTCCTGCGCCCCGGCCGGGCCAAGGGCCAATTGCTGGAAGCGACCGCCGAGGCCGAGGCCGGCCGCTGGGCCGCCGCGGCCCTCGACCGGCGGGTCCGCACGGCCGTCGAGAGCGCCTACGTCGCCGCCAAGTCAGCCGAGGAGCAGGTTCTCGTCTATGAGCGGAGCCTGCTCCGGGAGCTCGAGGACGAGCTGGCCATCGAGCTCGAGTACTTCCGCTTCGGCAAGACCGAGGCGCTTGGCCTACTCGACCTGCACCGGACCTTTGTCCTGGCCCAGGTCGAGCACCTGCGCGCCCTGTTCCTCTACAATCTCTCCCTGGCCGACCTCGAGGCGGCCGGCGAATCCGCGGACTGATGGAGAAACCCATGAAGGCACCGTTCCGATATCTCATCCTGACCTCTTTCGCGATGCTCGCCCTCCTGGCGGGATGCCGGGCCGATCGCCCGGCCGATCCCGCCGCCGCGCCGGCCGCACCGACCGACGCCTCGGCCCGCGAAGCCGCCGGTCCATCCTCCGTGATTCTCTCGGCCGAGGCCGTGGCCGCGGCTGACCTCAAGATCGTGAGCGTGGCCGCGCGCCTCGTCGAGCGGCCGATCGCGGCCGCCGGCGAGCTCGAATGGAATCCCCGCCGCGTCGTCCATCTCACGGCCCGGACGCCCGGCCGGCTCGAGCGCGTGCTGGCCGTCCGGGGCGACCGCGTCCGCCGGGGCCAGCTGCTGGCCGAGATCTACAGCCCGGATTTCCTGACCCTCCAGGCGGAGTTCCTGCAGGCCGAGGCCCGGGCCAAACGGCATGCCGGCGACGCGGCGGAGGAAGGCGCGGCCCGGGCGGTCCTGAACGGCGCCCGCGAGCGGCTGGCCCTTCTCGGCCTGACCGCCGCCGAAATCGATGCTCTGGCGGCCGCCGGCGCCCCCCGTCCGCTGCTGGCCGTCCGGGCCCCGCTGGCCGGGACCGTGACCGAGAGCGGGGTCGTCCCGGGCGACGCGGTCGAGCTTGGCACGAGCCTGTTCCGCCTGGCCGATCCGTCGGTCCTTTGGGCCTGCCTCCATATCCAGGAGAAGGACCTCGGCGCGCTGAAGACCGGCGCGGAGGTCGTCCTGAGGACCCAGGCCTATCCGGGCGAGGAGTTCCGCGGCCGGCTGGCCCTCGTCGGCGACGTCATCGACGCCGGGACCCGGACGGTCGAGGGCCGGGTCGAGGTCGCCAATCCCGACGGCCGGCTGAAGGCGGGCATGTACGTCGAATCGTCGACGCTGGCGGGCGGCGAGCGGCGGGCGCTGGTCGTCCCCGAGGAATGCGTCCAGGACGACGAGGGCAAGCCCGTCGTCTTCGTCAAGACGGGGGAGAGGACCTTCGCCCGGCGCCCCGTCGAGACCGGCGCGCGCTTCGCCGGTGTGGTCGAGATCGCGGGCGGGCTGGCGGAAGGGGAGAGCGTGGTCGCGTCCGGCAGCTTCCTCCTGAAGTCGGAGCTCCACAAGAGCGCCATGGGGGAGGATTGACATGGGCTTCGTCGACGGCATCGTCGAGTCCTCCCTCAGGAAGAGGGCCCTGGTCGTCTTCGGGGTCCTGGCCCTCATCGGTCTCGGCGTCTGGGCCGTCCTGCGCATTCCCATCGACGCCTTTCCGGACGTGACCAACATCCAGGTCGAGGTCCTGTCCACGGCGCCGGGGATGTCGCCGCCCGAGGTCGAGCGATTCGTCACCTTCCCGGTCGAGACGGCCATGCGCGGCCTGCCCCGGCTCGTCCAGGTCCGCTCGGTCTCCAAGGCCGGCCTCTCGGTCGTGACGCTCATCTTCGAGGACGGGGTCGACGTCTATTTCGCCCGGGACCGCGTCCTCGAGCGGCTGATCGAAGCCCGGGAGCGAGTTCCCGCCGGCACCGAGATCGCCATGGGTCCGGTCTCGACGGCCATGGGAGAGATCTACCAGTACACGCTGGCCGGGACGCGGCCGGCGGGGCTGGACCCGGTCGCCTATCTCACCGAGGTCCGGACGGTCCAGGACTGGATCCTGTCGCCGCTCATCAAGTCCATCCCCGGCGTCAACGAGATCAATTCCTTCGGCGGCTACATCCGGCAATTCCATGTCACCGTGGATCCCCAGAAACTCCTGGCCTACGACCTGACCCTGGGGGACGTCGGCGAGGCCTTGCGCCGGAACAACCTCAACGTCGGCGGCAACATCCTCGAACGGGGCGAGCAGCAGTACCTCGTCCGCGGCATCGGCCTGTTCCAATCCGTCGACGACATCGGCGCGGTGGCTCTGAAGACGGAGCGGGGGACGCCCGTCCTCGTCCGCGACGTCGCCGAGGTCCGGGCCGGCCAGGCCGTCCGCCAGGGCGGCGCGGTCAAGGACGGCCGCGGCGAGGTCGTCGGCGGCGTGGCCATGATGCTTCGCGGCGCCAACGGCCGGGAGGTCGTCCGAACCGTCCAGAGCCGCGTGGCCGAGATCAACGCTTCCGGCGTCCTGCCGCTGGGCCTGCGGATCGAGCCCTATTACCAGAGGTCGGACATCATCCGGCGGGCCGTCGGCACCGTCACCGAGGCCCTGCTCATCGGCTGCGTCCTCGTCGTCCTCATCCTCCTCGTCTTCCTGCGCAGCTCCCGCGGCGCCTTCATCGTCGTCCTGGCCCTGCCCCTCTCGATCCTGTTCACCTTTGTCATGATGCGCGTCTTCGGGCTCTCGGCCAACCTCATGTCGCTCGGCGGCCTGGCCATCTCCCTGGGCATGATCATCGATGCTACGATCATCCAGGTGGAGAACGCCCAGAGGCACCTCTCGGAAAAGGGGGCCGGCGCCCGCCGCTTCACGACCGTCCTCCAGGCCATCCTCGAGGTCCGCAAGCCGTCGATCTACGGCGAGCTGATCATCGCCCTGACCTTCATCCCCATCCTGGCCCTCCAGGGGATGGAGGGCAAGATGTTCATGCCCCTGGCCTTCACCCACATCATCGCCCTGTTCGCCTCGCTGTTGCTCTCGCTCGTGGCCATCCCGGCGTTCTGCCTGATGGTCCTGAAGCCCCAGGGCGACAAGAAGAGCTTCCTCGTCGAGGGAGCCAAAAAGGCCTACCTGCCGGTCCTGCGATGGGGGCTGCGGCGCAAGGCCCTGGTCGTCGTGGCCGCGGTCGCGCTCCTGGCCGGGACTGCGGCCCTCATCCCCCGGCTGGGTACCGAGTTCATGCCCATCATGGACGAGGGGGCCCTGGACGCGGACGTCCAGTTCCTGCCCGGCATCTCGCTTGCCGAGTCTCTGGAGATGAGCCGCAAGGTCGAGGCCCGGCTGATGGAGTTTCCCGAGCTGGTGACGATCATCGGCAAGACCGGGCAGACCGGCGTCGCCCTCGAGGCCCGGGGCGTCGAGAAGACCGGCTTCGTGGGCGTGTTCAAGCCGCGGAACGAATGGACGTCGGCCCGGACGCGCCAGGAGATGACCGACAGGATGCGGGCCGCCCTCGAGGACTTCCCGGGCATGGCCTTTTCGTTCAGCCAGCCCATCGCCTGCCGCATCGACGAGCTCGTCGCCGGGACGCGGGCCCAGCTCATCGTCAAGCTCTTCGGCGAGGACCTCGACGTCCTCAAGGCCAAGGCCGACGCGATCGCGGCCGCCCTCGGCCGGATCGAGGGGGCGAAAGACATCAACGTCGAGCGCGTGGCCGGGCAGCCGTACATCGTCGTCCGGCCCGACCGGGCCCGCATCGCCCGGCTCGGCCTCAACGTCGAGGACGTCCAATCGGTCGTCGAGACGGCGGTCGGCGGCAAGACCGTGACCCAGATCTACGAGGGGGACCGGTACTTCGATCTGCAGGTCCGCTATCCTGAGGCGAGCCGGAACTCAGTCGAGACGATCGGGGCCATCCTCGTCCGGACGCCGGGCGGGGCGCGCGTCCCCCTGAGCCAGGTGGCCGACATCGCCAGGCTCGAGGGTCCGAGCCAGATCAGCCGCGAATCCGGCCAGCGCCGCATCGGGGTCGAGTGCAACATCAGCGGCCGGGACCTGGGCGGCTTCGTGGCCGAGGCCAGGCGGGCCATCGGCCGGGAGGTCGGGCTCCCGGCCGGGTACTTCCTGACCTGGGGCGGCCAATTCGAGAACCAGCAGCGGGCCATGCGGCGGCTGGCCGTCATCCTGCCGGTCACCATCGGGTTCATTGTCCTCCTGCTCTTCATGACCTTCGGCTCGCTGCGGCTGTCGCTCCTGGTCCTGCTCGACCTGCCCTTTGCCCTGATCGGCGGCGTGCTGGCGCTCTGGATCTCCGGGCTCTACCTGTCCGTGCCGGCGTCGGTCGGCTTCATCGCCCTGTTCGGCATCGCCGTCCTCAACGGCATCGTCCTGCTCTCCTACATCACCCAGCTCGAGGAGCAGGGGATGGCCCCCGGACCGGCCATCGTCCAGGGCTGCCTCAACCGGCTGCGGCCGGTGCTGATGACGGCCACCATCACCGTCCTCAGCCTCGTGCCGCTGCTCTTCGCCCAGGGGCCCGGGTCGGAGATCCAGCGGCCGCTGGCGGTTGTCGTGGTCGGCGGCCTGATCTCCTCGACCCTCCTGACCCTCCTGGTCCTGCCGGTGCTGTACAGCTGGATCGGGCGAGGGAAGCAGGGGAGGAACGCAGTCGCGGCCGCTGATTAAGCCGATAACGCCGGCGACAACCGGGCCGGGATGAGTGGGTTAAACCTGCCTTTTACCCATTTGTGGGTAAAAGGCAGGTTTGACCCCCTCTTGTCCCTATGGTATATCTTCGGGCTCATGAAAAGCCCCCTGCTCGCCACCAAATCCATCGAACAGCTGACCCGGGAGGCCGACTCCGACTCCTCCGGTCTTAAACGCGTCCTCGGACCCTGGCACCTCATCTTCCTCGGCGTCGGAGCCATCGTCGGCGCGGGCATCTTCGTCATCACCGGCCACGCCGCCGCCCAATACGCCGGCCCGGCCGTCACGCTCTCGTTCATGCTGGCCGGCCTGACCTGCGCCTTCGCCGGCCTGTGCTACGCCGAGTTCGCCTCGCTCATCCCGATCGCCGGCAGCGCCTACACCTACGCCTACTCGACCCTGGGCGAGATCTTCGCCTGGATAATCGGCTGGGACCTCATCCTCGAATATTCGCTGGGGGCCACGACCGTGGCCATCGGCTGGTCGGGCTACGTCGTCAGCTTCCTCAAGGGCATCGGCGTCGATTTTCCGGCCGTCCTGGCCGACGCGCCGTTCGCCTTCAACCCCCAGACCGGCGTCTGGACCCGGACGGGCGCCCTGATCAACCTGCCGGCCCTCTTCGTCATCGGCCTGATCACATTCATCCTCGTCCGGGGCATCCGGGAATCGGCCACCGTCAACTCCGTCATCGTCTTCCTGAAGATCAGCATCATCCTGGTCTTCATCGCCGCGGGCATCTTCTTCATCAAGCCCTCCCTGTGGAAGCCCTTCATCCCGCCCAACCAGGGGCAGTTCGGCTTCTTCGGCCTGAGCGGCGTCCTGCGCGGAGCCGGGGTCATGTTCTTCGCCTACCTCGGCTTCGACGCCGTCTCGACGACCGCCCAGGAGGCCAGGAACCCGAAGCGGGACATGCCCATCGGCATCCTGGGCTCGCTTTGCGCCTGCACGATCATCTACATAGCTTTCTCGCTCGTCCTGACCGGGGTTGTGCCCTACACCGAGCTCAACGTCCCGGCCCCGGTGGCCGTGGCCATCGACGCCATGAAGCTCTTCTGGCTCTCGCCGCTGGTCAAGATCGCGGCCATCGTCGGCCTGATGTCGGTGATGATGGTCCAGCTGATGGGCCAGCCCCGGATCTTCTTCACCATGGCCAAGGACGGCCTGCTGCCGGCGGCGGCGGGCAAGGTGCACCCGAAGTACGGCACGCCGCACGTCACGACGATCATCACCGGCGTGATCGTCGGCGTGGCCGCCTCGCTCCTGCCCATGGGCATCGTCGGCGAGCTGGTCAGCATCGGCACGCTCTTCGCCTTCGTCATCGTCTGCGGCGGCGTCCTGGTCCTTCGCTACACGCGCCCCGATCTCCCCCGGCCGTTCAAGACCCCGTTCGTCCCCTTCGTCCCGATCCTGGGCATCCTGTCCTGCATCTACCTGATGTCCGGGCTGCCGTGGGCCACCTGGAGCCGCCTGCTCATCTGGATGGCCATCGGCCTGGTCATCTATTTCGCCTACGGCCTGCGCAAGAGCAAGCTCCGGAGGTCCGCATGAGCGATCCCGCCCCTGCCCCCCTGGCCTCAGTCGGGACCGGCGCGCCCGGCTTCAAGCGCGAGATGTCCCTGTTCGACGCCATGATGATCGTCATCGGGGCCATGATCGGCTCCGGCATCTTCATCGTCAGCGCCGACATCGCCCGCACGGTCGGCTCGCCCGGCCTGCTCGTCCTGGTCTGGGTCATCACCGGCGTGGTCACGGTCATCGGGGCCCTGAGCTACGGCGAGCTGGCCGGCATGATGCCCCACGCCGGCGGCCTGTACGTCTACCTCCGCGAGGCCTACAACCCGCTCGTCGGCTTCCTCTACGGCTGGACGACCTTCCTGGTCATCCAGACCGGGACCATCGCCGCGGTCGGCGTCGCCTTCGCCAAGTTCACCGGGCTCCTGATCCCCTGGTTCAGCGAGAAGCACATCCTGGCGACGGTCCTGGGGCTGCGGATCTCGGCCGCCCAGCTCCTGGCCATCGCCAGCATCGTCGTCCTGACCTGGCTCAACATGCGGGGCGTGCGGACGGGCAAGACCGTCCAGGGCGTCTTCACGGTGACCAAGACCGTGGCCCTGGCCGGGTTCATCCTGCTCGGCCTCTTCGTCGGGGCCAACGCCGGGGCGATCAAGGCCAACCTGGCCGCTTTCTGGAAGGCCAGCTGGACCCACATGGCCGGCGGCCAGATCGCCTCGGTCGAGCCGCTCTCGGGGCTCATGGTCCTGGCCGCCGTCGGGGCGGCCATGGTCGGTTCGCTCTTCGCCTCGGACGCCTGGTACACCGTGACCTACATCGCCGGCGAGGTCAAGAACCCCAAGCGCAACATCCCCCTGAGCCTCGTTCTCGGGGCCGGGACCGTCGTCCTGCTCTATGTCCTGGCCAACATCGCCTATATCCTCATCCTGCCCGTCCACGGCAGCCCGGAGGCCGCCGACGTCATGGGCCGGGGCATCCAGTTCGCCTCGTTCGACCGGGTGGGGACGGCGGCCGCCGAGATGATCTTCGGCCCGGCCGCGGCCGTCATCATGGCCGTGCTGATCATGATCGCCACGTTCGGCTGCAACAACGGTCTGATTTTGTCTGGCGCGCGCGTCTACTACGCCATGGCCAGGGACGGCCTGTTCTTCACCGCGACGGGGCGCCTGAACCGCAAGGCGGTCCCCGGGACGGCCCTGGTCGTCCAGTGCGTCTGGGCCTCGCTCCTGTGCCTGAGCGGGACCTACAGCGATCTCCTGGACTACGTCGTCTTCGCCGTGCTGATCTTCTTCGTCCTGGTCGTCTCGGGCATCTTCATCCTGCGGAAGAAGCGGCCCGATTGGGAGCGCCCCTACAAGGCCTGGGGCTACCCGGTCCTGCCCGCCCTCTACGTCCTGGCGGCCGCGGCCATCGCCGTCGACCTGCTCGTCTTCAAGACGAAGTACACCTTCCCCGGGCTTCTGATCGTCCTGCTGGGGATCCCGGTCTACTTCGCGCGCCGGCGGTTCCTGAGGCCGGCGGCGCCGGTGGGGGACTGACGGGGCGGTCCGGGCTATTTCTTGTCCCGGCGCTCGGCGGCCAGCACCCCGGCGGCCATGTATTCCTTCGGCGAGAATTCCTGGATCCAGACCCGGATCGTTTCGAGCGGGGCGCCGATCGAGTCGTGCACGGCCGCCGTCACCGCCCCGAGCAGGGCCTTCTTCTGGTCGTCCGTGCGGCCTTCGAGCAGATGTATCTCGACGAGAGGCATGGGTAGTCTCCTTTCCCGCCCATTGTATCAGGCCGGACGAGGGGGTCAACCAGGTAGGTTTGACTTTGCGGGGGGCTCCTGATATAAAAAATCCTGACATGGCGACACCCCTGATTATTAAAACCCGCGAAGTCTCGAGCATCGTCGTCTTCGATATCGAAGGCGAGATCAGCCGCCAGGACACGCCCCAGGTCACGCTCTCCAGCCTGGTCCAGGACGAGCTCGATCGCGGCCGGCGCAACATCCTCCTCGATCTCTCCGGCGTGGGCTTCATCGACAGCTACGGCGTCGGCGAGATCCTGGCCAGCTATAAATCCATCCAGAACCTCGGCGGCAGGCTCAAGCTCTGCCGGATCTCGCCCAAGCTCCTCCTGATCTTCAAGATCACCGGGCTCGACCGGGTCCTCGACATCCGTGAGGACTGCAGCCGGGCCCTGGAGAGCTTCAGCCAGGCCTGATCTTCGGGGCGCCGGAGAGGGGAGGCCGCGTGACCGACGGCCGGCTCGAACGCCTGTTGCGGGGCTTCGGCGACGTCCGGGGCCGCGAAGCCCGGGCGGCCCTGGCCCTGTCGGCCTACTTCTTCCTGATCACGGCCGCCTTCTATATCATCAAGCCGGTCAAGGAGAGCCTGCTCATCGGCATCCATCCGGCCTGGTGGTCGTACGCCGACCTGGCCACGGCCCTGCTCATCGGCTTCGTCGTCGCCCTCAACGCCAGGCTCCTCGACCGCCTGCCGCGGCGCACCTATCTCACGGCCTCGCTCCTGTTCTTCGTGGCCAGCCTGCTCGTTTTCTGGCTCGTCTTCGACATGATCCGGACGAGCCAGGTCCAGACGCCCGTGGCCGACTCTTCGGGCATCCTCTTCCTCCTCTGGGCCCAGACGGTCATCCTCAGGGCGCCGCTCGTTCCGGTCATCGTCTTCAGCTTCTGGGCCGACGTGTTCATCGCCATGGCCGTGACCCAGTTCTGGATCGCCGTCAACGACGTCCTCCACGCCCACCAGGCCAAGCGGCTGGTCGGCCTGTTCGTCACGGGAGGCCTGGTCGGCGGCATCGCCGGAGCGGCCATCGCCTTCCTGGCCACCACGCTCAAGGCCGTCAAGGTCGAGACCCTGCTCCTCGTCTGCCCAGTCCTGCTCCTCCTGGCCCTGGTGACGGTCAACTTCGTCTACGCCGGGCGCCAGAGGATCGACGCCGCGGCCGGGGACGGGCGCATCGGCCCGGCGGCCGGGGCCGGCGCCCCGGCCGGGTTCGGCCAGGTCCTCCGGCACCGCTACCTCCGGCTCCTGGCGGCCATGCTGGCCTCGGCCATCCTGGCCGGGACCCTGATCAACTACCAGTTCAAGACGGCCGTCAAGAGCGCCTATCCCGGCGACCAGGCCCGGACCTCCTACATCGCCGGCTTCCTGCTCGTCATCCTGGCCGTCTCGACCGTCTTCCACCTCCTGACGACCGACCGCTTCCTCAAGACCTATGGCATCCGCTGGGCCATCTCGCTCGCGCCGCTGGCCCTGCTCCTCGGCTCGGCGGCCGTCTTCGTCATCCCGGCCGTCCTGGCGCTGCCCTGGGCCTCGCTCGTCCGGGGGGCCGACAAGGGCTTCGACAACACCCTCAGCCAGTCCGTCCGCGAGCTCCTCTACATCCCTGTGCCGGCGGACGTCAAGTACCGGGCCAAGATCTTCATCGACATGTTCGTCAGCAAATTCGCCACCGGCTGCGGCGCCCTGGTGTTCCTGGGCCTGCGGGCCGTCCGCAATTTCGATTACCGCGCCGGCCAGGACCTGGCTATCCTCCGCGAGATCGGCGTGCTGACCGTCGCCGCCGTCCTCGTCTGGCTGGTCCTGACCCGCCTGGTCTATCGCGAGTACCCGGCCGTCCTGAAGCAGCCCATCCGCCGCAAGTGGACCCCGGCCGACGAGGTCATCCGCGAGCACGTCGACGAGGACCTGACCCTCAAGGTCTTCAATACCATCCAGAGCCGGGAGCGGAGCACGACCCTCTATCTCATGAACATCTTCGACCTGGTCCGGCGCCGGGACCTGACCCCCGACCTCAGGGGCCTGCTCGGGCTCAAGAGGGACGAGATCAAGGCCCGGGGCATGGACGCCCTCTTCGATGTCGGCGGCGCGGCCTTCTTCCCCGGGCTCGAGGAGGCCGTCGACGATCCGGCCTTCCGCCGGGAGATCGAGCTCGTCTTCCTCCTGCCGGTCTACCAGGAGATCATGGCCCAGCGGCTGGGAGAGATGGCGGCCTCCCCGGCCGAGCTCGACCGCATCGAGGTGGCCAAGCTCATTGGCCGCATGGTCCCCAACCCGCCCACGATCGAGGCCCTGGGCCGGCTGCTGCGGGACCCCTCGGCGGAGGTCGCCCTCTACGCCCTGGAGAGCGCCGCCGTGCACCGCCACCCCGGCCACGTGCCCCTGATACTGGATCAGCTGGCCAATCCCATGCTCCGGGCCGCGGCCCAGACGGCGTTGGCCGCCTACGGGCCGGGCGTCGCGGCCCTGGTCGCCCCGGCCCTGGCTTCGGACGGGACGCCCGTCGAGATCCGCCGGGCCCTGCCCGAGGTCCTGGCCCGCCTCGGCACCCAGACCGCCGCCGACATCCTGCTCGACGGGCTGGGCCGCCGCGACGAGGCCCTGGAACAGGCCCTGGTCGACGCCCTGGCCAAGATCCGGCTCGACCGGCCCGAGATCCGCTTCTCCCACAAGGCGGTCCGGCTGGAGCTGCTGGGCCTCGTCCGGAGGACCTGCGAGATCGTCCTGGACCCGCCGGCCGGCCCGCCGGCCGAGGCCAGGGCGCTACTCGATATCCGGCTCAAGCGGGTCTTCGACCTCCTGACGCTCCTCTACCCGCCGGAGGACATCGTCAAGGCCTACCAGAATATCCTGCAGGGGACGGCCCAGTCGACCGACTACTCGCTCGAGCACCTGGACATGCTTCTCGACCGGGAGCTCAAGGGCCTGCTCCTGCCCCTGGTCGACGCCGGCCTGTCGCCCGAGGAGCGGGCCCAGCGCCTGCGCCGGGCCCTGAGGTTGAAATGACCGGACGCGTCATCTAGAATGACGGCGGAGAGAACGCCCATGGCCAACCTTTACATCTACCCGAAGTCGGGGGAGCCCTCGACCTTCCCGCTGGCCGGGCGCCGCGTCACAGTCGGCCGCTCATCGGCCAACGACATCGTCCTGTCCGACCAGTTCAGCTCGGGCGTCCACGCCGTCATCGCCCCGACCGAGCACGGCTACGCCCTCATCGACCAGGGCAGCAAGAACGGCACCTTCGTCAACGGCCGGCGCGTCAACGGCGAGATCGACCTGGCCCGGGGCGACGAGATCCTGATCGGCTCGACCCGCTTCTTCTTCGACAAGGATTTCCAGCCGCCCGTCGAGACCGTCGAGGGCACGACCTTCACCCACAGCTCGAACACGATCATCCAGGTCAAGGACATCCTCAGGAAGACGCCGGGGACCGGGGTCATCATGAAGACGCCTGGCGGCGGGCTCGACCTGGAGCGCCTGCAGAAGGACCAGAAGACGAGCTCGGTCCTGACGGCCGTCAGCCAGGCCCTGATCTACCACATGCCGCTGGAGAAGCTCCTCGGCCACATCATGGACGTCCTCATCCAGCACCTGCCGATGGACCGCGGCGTCCTGATGATCAAGAACGAGGCCACCGAGGCCCTCGAGCCCAAGGTCGTCCGCATCCAGAACGGCGCCCTGCGGAACCAGAGCATCTTCGTCAGCCAGACCATCGTCCGGACGGCCCTGGAGCGCAACTCGGCCATCCTCATCTCCGACATCCAGGCCGACGAGGACCTGCGCGAGCAGTTCAGCGTCATCCAGGCCCGGATCCACTCGGCCATGTGCGTGCCCCTTTGGAACAACCAGGACATCATCGGCCTCATCTACTGCGACCGGGCCTCGCTCCTGGAGCAGTTCAGCGAGGACGACCTGCGGCTGCTGACCCTTCTCGGCAACCTGGCCGCGGTCAAGATCGAGAACGCCCGTCTCTATGAACAGGCCCTGGAGAAGGCCCGCCAGGACCGCGAGCTGGCCCTGGCCACCCAGATCCAGATGAACTTCCTGCCCCGGACCGACCCCGACTTCGCCCCCTACGAGGTCAGCGGCAGCGCCCGGGCCTGCCGCCATGTCGGCGGGGACTATTTCGACTATATCGCCGTCGACAAGGACCGCCTGGCCCTGGTCATCGCCGACGTCTCGGGCGTCGGCGTCAGCGCCTCGTTGCTCATGGCCTCGCTGCGGGGCGGCCTGCACGAGCGCTTCCCGGGCGTCATCGACCTGGCCCAGGTGGCTTCCCACCTGAACGATTTCGTCTACGCCAGCTCGGACAGCCATCTGTTCATCTCCTTCTTCCTGGCCATCCTCGACCGGACCCGGGACGAGCTCAGCTACGTCAACGCCGGCCACAATCCGCCCCTCGTCGTCGGCCGCAAGGGCCCGGCCAAGTCCCTGGAGACGACCGGGCTGTGCCTGGGCATGTTCCCCGGCCAGGCTTACCGTGAGGAGAAGGCCGGGCTGGCCCCCGGCGACATCCTCTGCCTCTACACGGATGGCATCGTCGAGAGCCGGGCCGGGGGCGGCGAGGAATACGGCGAGAAGCGCCTGGCCGACAAGGTCCGGGAGCTGCGCGGCCGCCCGGCCCGGGAGATCCGCGACCGGCTCTTCGAGGACGTCTTCGCCTTCAGCGCCTGCGACGAAGCCGGCGACGACATGACACTCGTCGTCGTCAAGCGGAACCCATGATAACGGAGCGGGGGAGGGCCGTGATCGGACCGGAGCCGCGGGAGCTGCGGGTCCCGGCCCGGATCACGGAGGTCGACCGCATCAGGGCCTTCCTCCGCGAGGCCATCGCCGGCCTGCCGCTCGACGAGGAGGACCGGCTCCGGGTCGAGCTGGCCCTCCACGAGATCTGCGTCAACATCGCCCGCTACGCCTATCCCCGGGGCCGCAAGGGGGACATGATCGTCCGCATCTGGCAGGATGGCGACTCCCTCTACGTCGAGGTCCGGGACTCGGGCATACCCTTCAACCCCGTCCGCAAAAAGAACCCCGACCTGAAGGTCAAGCTGCGCCGCGGCCTCCCCGGCGGCCTGGGCGTCTACTTCTTCAAGACGCTCATGGACGGCCTGTCGTACCGGCGGGCCGGCGGCCAGAACATCCTGACAGTCCGCAAGGCCCTCTGATCAATAGAGGACCTTGGCCTCGCCGTTGACCTTGATCAGCCGGCCGATCTCGTCCAGGACGAGGTCCCGGCGGACCAGGACGGCCCGGATCTCCTCGTCGGTCAGGTAGGCGCCGACGGCCGAGCGGACGGCGGCGAAGTCGAGGGCCCTGACCCTGGCCACCACGGCCCGGGGCAGCTCGCTCATGAGCTTCGGCCCGTCGGGCGACTTGGCCGAGTAGAGGAGGCTCCTGAGGAAGCGGCCCGAGGTCCGGAACGAGCGCGAGTGGTCGATCAGCACCATCCGCCAGTCGGCGGTGATCAGGATCTGGTTCAGGTGCCGGTCCTCGTTGGCGATGAGGTTGTCGAAGAGCCGCTGGAGGTAGGTGGCCCGGTTCCAGGCCGGGACCTGCCGCGGCGGGATCTTGAGGCCCCGGTCCTCCTTGTCCCGCAGCGACATGCAGCCGTCGACCCAATACTGGCAGGACCCCCGCTCGTCGCGGAAGCGGCGCTCGACGGTGGGCGGCACCAGCTCCAGGCCGAGGAGCTTGTCCAGGCGGTAGGCGGCGATCTCGTACTGCCAGCCCTCCCAGTAGCCGCCCATGCGGCCCTGGGCGTTCTTCCACAGCCCGCGGTGCCTGACGCCGCCGAGCTCGAGCATCAGGACCCAGGGGGAGGTCACTGCTTCGGCGCCCGTCATCTGCCGACTCTCGCTCTCGACGACCACGGCCTCCGCCAGGAAAGCCTCCCAGCGGCCGCGCTGGGCCAGGTCCTCGGCCCGGAACTGCGGCGGCGCGGCCGGGTCCTCGCAGCCGGCCGGGAGGGCGGCCGCCAGGGCCGCGGCCAGGGCCAGGATGACGGCCGACCGCGGGCTCAATAGACAACCTCCTGGCCCTGTTCCCCGATCATCCGGGCGATCTCCCGGACGAGCAGGTCGCGGCGGGACAGGACGGCCCGGATCTCCCGGTCAGTGAGGGTCGCGCCGACGGCGGCGCGGATGTTGTCGAAGGTCAGCGTGCCGATCCGGTCGACGAACCAGCGGGGCAGGCGCCGGAAAAGGAACGGCTCCCCGGCGTCCCCTCTCTTGATGCCGTCGCGGCCGAACATCAGCCGCTTGGAGAATTCGCCGCCGCTGCGGAAGGCCCGGGAGTGGTCGAAGAGGATCATCCGCCAGTCCTCGGTGTAGAGTATATTCTGCTGGGTCCGGTCTTCGTTGGCGATCAGGCTGTCCCAGGCCCGGGCCAGGTACTTCATCTTTTCCGTGCGGTCCTGGGCCTCGTCCGGGATGCGGATGCCTTCCTCCACGAGCTTGAGCAGGCTGTATTTATTCTCGGCCCAAAGGACCAGGGCGCCCTTCCGGCCCCGGAAGGTGCGCTCGACGGCCGGCGGGACCATGTTCAGCCCCAGGAGCTTGTCCAGGCGGTAGGCGGCGATCTCGTACTGCCAGCCTTCGAGATGGCCGTTCTGCAGGCCGCGGGGGTTCTTCCAGGCGGCCTTGCGCTCGACGCCGTCCTTCTCCAGGTAGAGCCGCCAGGGACGGGTCACGCCTTCGCCGATCTCCTCCGAGCGGACGATCCGGGCCGTCAGCAGGAAGTCCTCCATGGCCGCCCGCCGGGCGACCTCTTCGGCCGTGAACTGGGCGGAGGCGACGGACGGCCAGGCCGCCGCCAGGACCAGGGACAGGAGAACGAGGGATCGTTTCATTCAGGCCTCCCCGGCGGCCGCGTCCGTGGCCGCTTTCCGCCCGGCGTAGGCGGGAATGATCTTGAGGCAGATCGCCAGGAGCACGATGACTGCGACGACGTTGAGAAGGGCGAAGCGCTCGACCGGCAGGCCCAGGAGCCCGGTGCCGATAAGGACGGCCAGGGCCGAGAGCGTGTCTCCGCCGCGGACGAAGAACGTATCGATGGCCGCCTTGGCCTTGTACTTCTCCTCGCGCCGGGTGACAAGGAACAGGGCGGCCTTGGTCGTGTTCTGGAGGGAATAGTCGGTGCCGTTCTCCAGGGCCTTGACCCAGCGGACCAGGCCCAGGACGGCGCCGAAGGAGATGAGGGCGTAGCCGCCCAGGGCGAGCAGGGGCAGGACGAGCAGGGCCCCGTTGACGCCGATCCATTTGAAGATGCGCGAGACGAGGAAGAGCTGGATGACCAGGGCGATCAGGTTGGTCAGGAACTGGTAGTCCATGAAGGCGTCGTGGATGGCTTTCTCCGCCGGCTCGTTGGCCCCTTCCGGCGCCGGCGACGGAGCCGAGGCCGCGGAGGGGCCGGCGATCGACCGGTTGACCGTGGCCGTGGTGATGATGTACTCCCCGGTCGCGTTGACGAAATTGTAGAGCCCGATCATGAGCGCGATGAGCAGCAGGTAGCGGTTGCGGAAGACGAGCCTGAAGCCGCCTCCGGCCCGGAGCGGCATCTCCTGGGTCTCGGCCCGGGCCCCGGCGCCGGCCTGGCCCCGTTCCCGGGCCGCCGCGACGGCCCGGACCTCGCGGCGGTGGATATGCCGGGCCAGGAGGATGCAGACGAAAAGGATGATCCCGGCCAGGAGCATCAGCTTGAACTCCCAGTGGCTCCCCAACAGGTCCCGCAGCCGTTTCATGAACGGCAGCGTGGCCACCAGGCCGCCGGAGGTCGCTCCCAGGGCCACCAGCGGGAAGGCCCGCTTGCCGGCCTCGTCGGAGTAGAGGTCGTTGGCGAAACCCCAGAATTGGGCGATGACGAAATAATTGAAGATGCCGATCCAGATGAAGAACAGGATGCCCATGGGCCTGACGGCCATCCCGCCGAGGTCGAGCAGGTAGAACAGGGCCAGGTTGGAGATGAAGAAAGACGTCGTCCAGGTGATCAGCACGTGGCGCGGCACCCTGGAGGACAGGCGGCTGAAGGCCTTGACGACGAAGACGAAGAGCACCGCCTGGGCCCCGCTCAGGCAGCTCTTGACGACGGCCGAGTCCTTGTCCACGAGGAGGAGCGCCTCGCGCAGGGGCTTGAGGATATAGTAGGCCAGGAGCAACAGGAAGACGTTCAGGCCCAAGAGCAGGGCCTTGGGCGCCTCGCCTGGCCGGATGTCGGCGAAGAGCCGCAGGAACCGGTAGCCCGGGCTGTAGCGCTGCGGCGGCGCGACCGCGGCCGCCGCCTCGAGACGATCGGGCATTGGCGCCATCCTCCGGCCCGGTCAGAACAGGACCCGGGCCTCGCCCAGGGTCCGGATCAGGCTGCGGATCTTGCGGATGAGAAGCGTCCGGCGGGCGTTGAGGGCCTCGATCTCTTCCCGGCCGAGGTAGGGACTCAGGTAAGCGGCGACGGCCTTGCCGTCCCAGGCCTGGAGGCGGGAGTAGAGGGCCCTGGAGCAGCTCCGGACCTGGCAGCCCGAGCCCTCGCCCTTGTCCGGGGCGAAGGCCTCGGAGAAGTCGACCCGATAGATCCGTTCGTCGCCCTCCCGGACGAGCGTGTCCTTGTCCCGGCGGCAGTCGTCGTTGACCAGGGCCTGGAAGACGGTCAGGTCGGCCAGGGCCCGCTCGAAGGCCTGGCGGTCCCTTGGCTCGATCCCGGCCTCCCGCCGCTCGGCCAGCGAACGGGCGCCGGAGACGAACGCCTGCACGGCCCCGGCGACGCCCTCGACCGTTCGTTCGACGATCGGCGGCACGGCTTCGATGTCGAGGTATGTGCTCAGGGCGTAAGCGGCCAGGTCGTAGCGCCAGCTGTCGGCCAGGGAGTCGGGCCGCCGCCGGTCGATGTACTTGAACAGGGCCGGCCGGGAGAACCCCTCCGATTCGAGGGTCAGGCGCCAGGCATCGGTGCGGCCGCCGACGCCGGGACCGCGGCCCGTGACGGCGGCGGTCCGCAGGAACGTCTCCATCTCCCGCGGCGACAGGGGCCGCGGCGGGGGCGGCCGGATGCCGCTGCGGGCGGCCACTTCCTCCGTCTCGCCCCAGACCTTGAACTCGCCGCGCTCATAGACCAGGGCCGAGGGGATGCCGCCGTAGCTGCCGGAGATGCCCGTGTCCATTATCCAGACCTTGTCCTGGAACCGGGTGACGCGGCTCTTCTCGACGACGGCGCTCGAGCCGTGGTTGAAGCGGAAGTAGTTATGGCCGATGACCATGGCCCTGGCGCCCAGGTTGGCCAGGGTCCGGTCAATCTCGGCCTGGGCCGCGGCCTCGCTCTTGGTGGCCAGGCCCCGGAACCAGAGAGGGCTGTCGGGGTCGTAGACGAGCCGGGGATGGAACGGCTTGCCGTAATCCTGGGGGTTGCGCATGCGCCCCTGGAAGAATTGGAGCTCGGTGCGTATGACTTGGTTGATCTCCCGGAGGGGCCACTTGGAGACGGCCTCGCTGATCCCGCCGTGGACGTAAACGATGTCGTCGATCTTGATGACCGAGTTCTGCCGCACCAGCCAGTCGCCGCAGGCCTTGTTGAAGCCCAGAATGTAGGCCCGGCGGGCCTCGGGGTCCCTGGCGGTCAGGGCCTTGTGCCAGAATCCGGCCAGGTCCTCGTCGGCATAGATGTCGAGGCCTTCGATCTCGGCCTTGCGGCGCTCCTCGGCCGGGAGCGTCCTGAGGAATTCCGCCTCCCGCTTGCGGCGGAAGTCCGCCGGCAGGAAGGCCACGAACTGCTCGACGGGCACGTAATCCGGATAGTCCAGGACTATGCCGGTGATGTTCATCTCCTCATGGTTGCCGAGGAGCATGTGGACGGCGCCGCCGGCTTCGGCCGCTTCGCCCTGCAGCCGCCGGATGAGATCGAGGATGTCCTTGGCCCGCGGGCCCCGATCCAGGACATCGCCGAGCTGGACGAGGTGGGTCCGGCCCCCGATCCAGTGGAGCGAAGCGTCGACCAGCCCGATCTGGGGATGGGCCAGGATGAAGACGAAGCGGTCGTAGTCGCCATGGAGGTCGGCCACGGCCACGACCCGGTCGACGCCGGTCCATTGATAGGGGATCTCGTCGGCCGGGGCGGGGCGGACCAGGAGGGCGAGGGCCAGCGCCAGCCCCGAAAGGAAGGGACGCAGCTCCGGACGGCCTTTTCTGCGGCGGAACATCCTATTCCTTTATAGCCGCTTTCGGGCGGTTCTTCAAGTCCTGCCGGGGGTTTGACTCGCCGGCGCGCCTCCTGATATCCTGCCCCCATCAGGGACCGGACAGGGGCCTTCCGGAGCGGACGGCCGCCTCCCCGATGAAAGGACTCGCGACCATGAGACAACGAACGGATCTCGCGGCGGGGGGCCGGCGGGGGAGGGGACCGGCGGCCCGCCTGGCGCTGGCGGCCGGTCTGGCGGCGGTCCTGGGGCTGGCCCTGGCGTCCTGCGCCGGTCGGGAGAGGCCGGCCGGGCCCGGGACGACGGCGGCCGCGGCCCGGGTCAAGCCCGGCGTCGAGGTTTTCCTGGAGAAGCACCTCGACCTGGTCAAGGGCAAGCGGGTCGGCTTGATAACAAACCAGACCGGCACGGACGCCGGGCTGCGTTCGACCGTGGAGCTCTTCCAGTCCAACCCCGCCATCCGGCTGGTCGCCCTTTACGGCCCCGAGCACGGCGTCCGGGGCGACGCCCAGGCCGGCGTCTACGTGCCGTTCTATTACGACCAGGCCTATAAGCTGCCCGTATTCAGCCTCTACGGACAATCCTTCAAGCCCGATCCGGGCATGCTCAGGAACATAGACGAGTACATGCGCTCCTTCGACACCCGGGAGGCGGGCAAGGTGCCGGAGGGGGGCATGGTCAAGGACGTCGACGTGCTCGTCTTCGACATCCAGGACGTCGGGACTCGCGTCTACACCTACGTCGCCACCATGGCCTACGCCATGCAGGCCGCGGCCGAGGCCGGGCTCGACTTCATCGTCCTGGACCGGCCTGCGCCGATCAACGGCGTCGACATGGAAGGGGCCATCCTCGAGTACCCGGAGCTCAGCTCGTTCATCGGGCTGTTCCCGATCCCGCTGCGGTTCGGCATGACGGCCGGCGAGCTGGCCCGCCTGTTCAACGACAAGTTCCTGGCCCGCACGGCCAAGCTGACGGTCATCCCCGTGGAGGGCTGGTCGCGGTCGATGTGGTTCGACGAGACCGGGCTGCCGTGGGTCATCCCCTCGCCCAACATGCCGACCCTGGACACGGCGACCGTCTACCCCGGTCTGGTGGCCATCGAGGGCACCAACCTGTCGGAGGGCCGGGGCACGACCCGGCCGTTCGAGCTCTTCGGCGCGCCGTGGCTCGACGGCCACGCCCTGGCCGCCCGGCTGAACGCCCTCGGCCTGCCGGGGGTCCGCTTCCGGGAAGCCTGGTTCACGCCGTCCTTCTCCAAGTTCCAGGGCGAGCTCTGCGGCGGCTGCCAGATTCACGTGACCGACCGGACGGCCTTCCGCCCGGTGGCCACAGTCCTTCACATCATCAGGACGGTGCGGGACGCGGCCCCGGGCAAGTTCGCCTTCCACGCCGATTACTTCGACAAGGTCATGGGCACGGCCTCCGTCCGCAAGGCCCTGGAAGCGGGGACGGACGTGGCCGCCATCCTGGAGAGCATGCGGCCCGGCCTGGAATCTTTCGCCGCTTTGCGCCGGGCTTATCTGCTCTATTAAAGAAAGAAGGGGTCAAACCTAAGGTTCTTCTCCCGATTCCGGGAAGTCCCTCTCTCGGGCTCTAGCTCGGGGATGTCCTCTTGCTCCCCGGCCGGCGCGTAGCGGACTCTTGGGAGCGGAGGTCAGGATCACGGCCGAGCGCTCGAGGCCGGGATCCTGAGAAATATCTTCATAAAGCGCTTTCTCCCGATATCTCCCAGAAGCATGGCTCCGAGTCGCTCCGCCATGCTTCTGATGGTCGCTTCGAGGACTTCGCTCCCTGCCGGCCCCCCTCCTCCAGCAACGGGGAACTGCGAGGACAATCTCCTCGCCGCCTCGAGAGTGAATCCCGGAAATGGGAGAAGAACCAAACTTAGGCTTTTCAGAAAGGATTAAACCTAAGTCTTTTTACTTTTTCGCCCTATACCCGCCGTAAAAAAGTTAAAGGGTTCAGGTTTGACCCCGTCTTTGCTAGAATAAAGCCCTTCCCCTTAACGGGACGATCATCAGGCAAGGAGATTGACGCGATGACGATGAACTCTCCCCGTTACGCCCTGGCCAACCCCCTGTCTCTTGTCCTGGACAAGCCGGCCGCCGATTTTACCCGGGCGGACCTGCTCAAGGTCGTCGAGGCCCGGCAGATCGAGCGCGTCACCTTTCATTACCTGGCTATCGACGGCAAGCTCAAGGAACTGACCATCCCGGTGACCGACCGCTATCACCTGGACGCCGTCCTGGCCGAGGGGGAGCGGGCCGACGGCTCGTCGCTGTTCAAGGGCATGGTCGATATGGGCCTGTCGGACCTCTACATCGTGCCCGTCTACCGCTCGGCCTTCTTCAATCCCTTCGATGAGGGCAGCCTGGACTTCGTCTGCCGCTATCTCGCCCAGGACGGCTCGCCGGCCTCCTTCACCTATGACGGCATCCTGGCCCGGGCCGCGGCCCTGTTCCGCAAGGTCTCCGGCCTGGAACTCCAGGCCATGGGCGAGCTCGAGTTCTACCTGCTGACGACGCCCGCCGACCGCTCCTACCCGGTCGAGGACCACCGGGGCTATCACGGCTCGGCGCCGTTCGCCAAGAGCGGCCCCATCCTCCACGAGATGGTCCGGCACATCGCCTCGGTCACCGGCGCGGTGAAATACGCGCATTGCGAGAACGGCGTCATCGATCCCGTCCGCAGCGACCTGGCCGAGATCAACGGCCGCCTGGCCGAGCAGCTCGAGATCGAGTTCGTGCCCCGGCCCGTCGAGGAAGCGGCCGACGACCTCGTCCTCGGCCGCTGGATCATCCGCAACACCGCCTTCCGGCACGGGGCCGTGGCCACCTTCACGCCCAAGCTCGAGGAGGGCATCGCCGGCAGCGGCCTGCACTTCCACCTGGCCCTGGCGAAGGACGGGCGGAACATCATGCGCGCCCCGGACGGCCGGCTCTCGACCGAAGCTCGCAAGCTCGTCGGCGGCCTGTGCCAGTACGCCGACTCCCTGACGGCCTTCGGCAACACAGTCTCGTCGGCCTACCTGCGTCTGGTCCCCAATCAGGAAGCGCCGACCCGCATCTGCTGGAGCGACCTCAACCGCAGCGCCCTCATCCGCGTCCCCCTCGGCTGGTCCGGCGTCGCCGGCCTAGCCCGCCGGGTCAACCCGGCCGAGAGCCAGGACTTCGTCGACGACCGCGGCGGCCGGCAGACCGTCGAGATCCGCAGCCCGGACGGCAGCGCCCTCATCCACCTGACCCTGGCCGGGATCGCCATGGCCGCCAACTGGGCCTTCGGCGGCGACCGCTCCCTGTTCAGGGACTCCGGCCCGCTCGAGCTGGCCGAGAGCCTGTATGTCAAGGGCAACATTTTCGCCGATACCGAGCTGCTCAAGCGCCTGCCCGTCCTGCCGGCCAGCTGCGTCGAGTCCAGCCGGGTCCTGCTGGCGAAGCGCGGCCTCTACGAGCGCGACGGGATCTTCCCGCCGTCGGTCATCGATTACGCGGCCCGCAGGCTCGAGGCCGAGGACGACGAGTTCATGAACAAGCGCCTGTCCGATCTGCCGGCCCACGACCGGCTGCACGAGATCCGCAAGATCATGCATAAGGACCTGCACAAGCATTGAGGCGGCCGTGGGCGCGATGACCTCCCGGGAGCGCTGGCGGGCCGTGCTCGCCCGCCGGACGCCCGACCGGGCGCCGCTCGACTACTGGGCCACGCCGGAGTTCGACGCCAAGCTGGCCCGGCATCTCGGCTGCCGCACCCGGCGCCAGGCCCTCGACCGGCTGGGGATCGACTACGAGGTCCGGCTCCAGCCCGCCTACGTCGGACCGCGCCTGCCCCGGATGCAGGACGAGTTCGGCCGCCGCTTCCGCCGCGTCGGCTACGGCCCGGGCGCCTACCGCGAGTGCATCCACAACCCGCTGGCCGGATTCGGGTCCGTGGCCGAGATCGAGCGGAGCTACGTCTGGCCCTCGGCCGACTGGTGGGACTTCAGCGGCATCGGGGAGCAGGCCCGGAGGAACGAGACCCACCCGCTGCGAGGCGGCGGCTCGGAACCCTTCCTCGTCTACAAGGAGCTCCGGGGCATGGAGCAGGCCTACGTCGATCTCGTCGAGAACCCGGAGATCGTCCGCTTCTGCCTGGACAAGCTCTTCGGCCT
Source organism: Acidobacteriota bacterium (assembly GCA_022711665.1). Classification (GTDB taxonomy): domain Bacteria; phylum Acidobacteriota; class Aminicenantia; order Aminicenantales; family Saccharicenantaceae; genus RBG-16-66-30. The sequence continues at coordinate 59,463 of JAKLEN010000005.1, forward strand.
GGCCTACGACTGCGCCCTCCGCATCTACGAGGCCGCTCCCGGCCGCGTCGACATCTCCTACATCGCCGAGGACATGGGCGGCCAGACCGACCTGATGATCTCGGTCCGCCACATCCGCGAGTTCCTGCTGCCGGGCATGAAGCGCATGATCGACCTGGCCCACCAGGCTGGCGCCTGCGCCTTCCACCACAACGACGGTAGCTGCTGGCGGATCATCCCCGACATGATCGGCCTGGGCATCGATCTCCTCAACCCGCTCCAATGGCGCTGTCCGGGCATGGAGAGGGAGCGGCTGAAGAAGGAATTCGGGCCGCACGTCGTCCTCCACGGCGGCATGGACAACCAGTATACCCTGCCCTTCGGCACCGTCGCCGAGGTCCGGCGCGAGGTCGAGGACAACCTCCGGATCCTGGGGGAGGGGGGCGGCTATATCCTGGCGCCCTGCCACAATATACAGGCGATCACGCCCGTCGAGAACGTGCTGGCCATGTACGAGACCGCCCGGGGGCGTCCGGCCTAGGCCCGGCGGCGGGCCTGGAAATCGGGGACGAGACGCTTCCAGAGGTCGTTGAACCGGCCCTGGAGATCGGCGTAGAGCGCGGCCCGCGCCGGGTCGGGCTCGGCCGCAAGCCGCCCACGGACCACCCACTTCGCGGCGATGTCCGAGATGGCGATCTTCTCGCCCGCGGCCAGCCGCCAGTTCCAGACCGATTGCAGGGCCGCCCCGTAGGCCGCGGCCTCGGATTCCTTGAGCGTCACGACCGGCGTGCCGAGGACGTCGGCCGCGATCTGAAGCCAGAGCCTGCTCCTGGCCCCGCCGCCGGTGGCCCGGATCTCGGCCGGCTTCAGGCCCAGATCCCTCATCCGGGCGAAGCCGTATCCCAGGTTGAAGACCGTGCCCTCCATGACCGCCCGGACGATATGGCCGGCGTCGAAGGTGCCGCGGTCGAGACCGAACAGGACGGCGCTGGCGAAGGGCAGGACCGGGACCCGCTCGCCGTCGACGAAGGGCAGGAACAGGAGTCCGCCCGCCCCGGCCGGGGCGCGCTGGGCCAGGCGCTCGAGCCTGGCGTTGTCGAGGCCGAAAAGCGACTTGACGATCTCGGTCGTGTTGGTCACGTTCATCGTGCACAGCAGCGGCAGCCAGCCGCCGGTGCTGTCGCAGAAGGCGGCGATCTCTCCTTCGGGATCGACGAAGGGCCGCTCGAAATAGGAATAGACGGTGCCGGACGTGCCCAGGCTCAGGGAGCACAGGCCGGGGGCCACGTTGCCGCTGCCGATCGCGCCCATCATGTTGTCGCCGCCGCCGGCCGCGACCAGGACCCGGCCGAAGCCGAAGCGCGCCGCGATGTCCTTCTTCATCTCCCCGGCGGGCTCGGCCGGGTGACGGAGGGCCGGCAGCTTGCCGGCGAGCTCCGGGTCGATCGCGGCCACGGCCGCCTCGTTCCAGCGGCGCTTGCGGACGTCCATCAGGCCCGTGCCCGAGGCGTCGCCGTATTCCATGTGGGGCCGGCCGGTCAGCCAGTGGTTGAGGTAGTTGTGGGGGAGGAGAACGGTCGCCAGGCGGGCGAAGCGGCCAGGCTCGTGGCGCTTGAGCCAGAGGATCTTGGAGGCGGTGAAGCCCACGGCCGGAGCGATGCCGAGACGGGCGATGGCCCGGACCCGGCCGCCGAGGGCGGCGACGATCTCTTCCGTTTCCGCGATGGTCGAGGTGTCGTTCCAGAGCTTGGCCGGCCGGATGACCCGGCCCTTGGCGTCGAGCGGGACGAAGCCGTGCTGCTGGCCCGAGACGCCGATGGCCGCGACCTTGCCGGGATCGATGCGGGACTCGCTCAGGGCGGCGGCCAGGGCCTTCTCCATGGCTGCCGCCCAGACCGCGGGGTCCTGCTCGCTCGAGCCCGGCCCCAGACCCGCGATCATCGCGTGGGGCGCCTTGCCCCGGCCGACGACGCGGCCCGACGCTGCGTCCACGATCAGAGCCTTGGTTCCCTGGGTTCCGGAATCGATGCCGGCGGCGTATTGGGGCATGGCTAACCTCTTTCTTTCCCGCCGATTCTAGGGGAGAGGAGCCGGGCGAGTCAATCCCTTTTCCGCTCCGGCGGGAGCTTGCCGGAGCTTGATGACAGATAGCCGCGAAATGCGGTAAAATAAACGGACCATGAGAAAAGCCACCCCTGCCGCCGTCATCCTCGTTTTGGCGCTCGCCGGGCTCGCCCTTCCCGTCCGGGGCGCCGATACGGCCGTGACCCTCAAGGCCGGATTCTTCCTGCCGTCGGACAGCGTCTTCCGCGACGTCTACGCCAGCCCGCCGCTCTTCGGCGTCGACCTCACGGTCCCCCTGTCCGGGCCTCTCCAGTTCTGGGCGGGCGCGGAGTACATCGGCAAGACCGGGCTGCTTCCGGTCTCCGAGGAGGAGACCAAGGTCCGGCTCATCCCGCTCTACGCCGGCCTGCGGGCCCAGTTCGGGCGGAAGAACGCCAGGCCCTATATCGGCGCGGCGGCCGCCTACTTCATGCTTCACGAGGAAAACCCCATCGGCTCGGCCAGCGAGAGCGGGCTGGGCCTGTTGACCCAGGCCGGGGTCCAGCTGCGGCTGGTCGGGCCGGTTTGGCTCGATCTCTTCGCCGGCTACCGCCTTGGCACCGTCAAGACGGATGACGAGGACCCCCTCGAAGCCGACCTGGGCGGTCTCTCCGTCGGCCTCGGCGCGTCGTTCAAGTTCTGATAAAACCGGAACCTTATGCGTCTTAACCGCCCTTGAAATCGAGGGGACGGACCGCTAAACTGGATGCCATGAAAGCCGCCCTGCGGACCTTGGGCGTCCTGGCCGCCCTGCTCCTCCTCGCTACCCCCTCGTTCGCCGTGCTCAAGCCGGGCGACAAGCTCGTCCCGTTCTCCCTGAAGAACGTCGACGGCAAGGACTATACCGTGGCCCTGGAAGACGGCCGGCTGACCGTGACCGTCGCCGAGACCGTCGGCGGCGAGACCAAGGTGGTCAAGACCCGCCCGGCCGCCGTTCTCCTCGATTTTTGGGCCACCTATTGCGTGCCCTGCCGCAAGGCCATGCCGCACATGCAGAAGCTCCACGAGAGCCTGAAGCCCGCCGAGGGCCAGGCCTCCGGCGGGCTCCACGTCATCGGCATCGCCCTTGACGCGGCCGGCGGCAAGGTCGTCCGGCCCTTCTACCAGAAGCTCAAGATCACCTACCCGCTGCTGGCCGACCCGCCCGCGGCCGCGCCGGCCGCAGGCTTGGCGGCGACCTCCGGGGACGTGAAGAAGCGCTACGGGGTCCAGGAGATCCCGGTCGTCTATGTCGTCGACGCCTCCGGCACCATCACCCACGCCCATGTCGGCGCCACCGAGGCCCAGATGGCCGAGCTCGACGCCGCCGTCAAGGCTCTCGTCGGGGGAGCGGGGCGGTGAAGCGCCGGCTTCCCTGGATCCTGCTGGGCCTCGCGCTCGTCGTCATGATCGGCGGGCTCCTCCTCGGCGAGTACCGCTCCGTCCTTGAGAAGGCCGTCACTGTCTGCCTCGACTGCATCGGCATCGGGTGAGCCGGATGAGCGCCCGCCCCGCCCCGCCCCGCAAGCCGCGCGACCGCCGTCATTGGTACCAGGCCGCCTTCGCCCTGGCCCTCAACGGCTGGATCCCGTCATGGTTCAAGGGCCAGATCTTCCAGGGAGGGATCAAAGGGGTCTGCCTGCCGGCCCTGAACTGCTATTCCTGCCCCTCGGCCATGGGCGCCTGCCCCATCGGGGCCCTGCAGACGGCCTTCGGCGGCCTGCGCTTCAACCTCTCCGTCGCCGAGAAGAAGTTCGGGCTTTACGTCGCCGGCTTCATCGCTGCCGTCGGCAGCGCCGTCGGCCGCCTGCCCTGCGGCTGGGTCTGCCCCTTCGGCTTCTTCCAGGAGCTCGTCCACAAGATCCCTTCGCCCAAGCTCCGCGTGCCGCGCGCCCTGACCTTCCTCCGGTACGCCGTCCTGGCCGTCATGGTCGTGGCCCTGCCGCTGCTCATCGTCGACGAGGTCGGCTACGGCCAGACCTGGTTCTGCAAGTGGATCTGCCCGGCCGGGACTCTCGAGGCCGGCCTGCCCCTCATGCTCATCAAGCCTGATCTCAGGCCCCTTGTCGGCTTCATGTTCAATTGGAAGGTCGGGCTGCTCGTCCTCTTCGTCGCCTGGTTCGTCGTCAGCCGCCGGCCGTTCTGCCGGACGATCTGCCCGCTCGGCGCGATCTGGGGGCTGTTCAACAAGGTCAGCCTGTTCCGCATGACCGTGGACGACGGGAAGTGCACGCGGTGCGACAAGTGCCGCAAGGATTGCCCGGTCGATCACAAGATCTACGAGTCGGCCAACTCGCCCGACTGCATCCGCTGCCTGAAGTGCGTCTCGTCCTGCAAGTTCGGAGCCGTCAGCTACGAATTCCTGGGCAAGACCGAGACCGCCCCGGACCTGCGGGCGGAGCGCCACCCCGAAGGGTGACAACGCCATTCCTGGCTCTCGAGGCTTGAGAGCGACACGGCGTTTCCCGGGGATGGTTAAAGGGTCTTGACCAGCGCCCCCCAGCGCTTGTCCAGCCTGAAGCCGTGCCGGAGGAAGAATCCGGGCAGGTAGAGGTGGGTCATGACCAGGGGCACGCCCTGGCTGGCCATGCGGCCGCAGAAATCCTCGAGCGCCGCCCCGCCCAAGCCGGACGACTTCAGCCGCGACGTGACGGCTATGACGTCGATCCAGGCCACCCGGTTGGACAGCATCCGGTAGCACAGCCCGCCGACGATCCGCTCCTGGGCGTCCTTGAGGACGAAGTGGCGGTCCTGCTGCGAGACGATCTTGGGGTAGTTCTCCTTGAAGAACAGCCGGTAGTTCTGGCCGATCTCGGCCGGGTCGACCGTCTCGTTGAAGGTGTAGGTCCGGCCGGCCCGGTCCTGGAGGAAGGACTGGACGATGACCCGGCGCTCGCCTTCTTCGCCCTGGGTGACGACGTCCAGGCGCCGGTCGGGCTCCATGCGCGGGAAGACCATGCGGCTGAAGACCAGGAGGTCGCGCTCGTCGTGCAGGGCCGACTGCAGGTCGGAGAGCTCGACCCGCTGCACGGCCGGCTCGCCGAGGGCCGCGTTCATCCGGGCCAGCAGGCGGTCGAACAGGGTCTCGATCTTCTCGCTCCGGCCGGCGAAATACGTATGGCGGTAGAGATAGTAGCGGACGATCTCGGGATAGCGGTCCAGGGCGTAGCGCCGGGCCAGGTCGAGGACCTTGCGCTCGCGGTCGCGCGGCGGGGCCAGGGGGTGGTCCTGCCGCCACTCCTGGTAGGCTTCGACGGCCGACTCGGCCGGCAGCGGGATGGCGTAGCTCCGGTCGAACTCGGCCCGGTAGCGCCTCAGCCGCACGGCCAGGTCCTCGCCGGGGACGAGCGGCGCCGCGGTCCTTTCGAGGGCGGCCTGCAGGTCGGCGAAGAAGGCCGAGGCCTTGTCCCGGCCCAGGGCGTCGTAGGCGGCGTCGAAGATCCAATCGAGGTCCAGCAGGTCCCGGGTCCAGGGATAGTTGGCCGAGGTCCGGCGGTAGAAGCCGTCGATCATCGGCCGGACGATCGAGAGCGGGCCGGCCGAGGCGCGCCAGCCGTCGATCGAGGCCAGGAAGGTGTCGTCGCGGAACTCGAGTTCGGGCACGACGACGTTGACCGGCGAGATGCGGCCCGGCAGGACGCGGCGGCCGCTGGCCTGCCAGGCCCGGAAGAGGGCCGACATGGCCTCGACGAAGAGCTTGCGCCAGAGGGAAGGTGCGGGCAGGGGCCCGTCGGCCGCCCGCCGGCCGGCGGACTCGCGGATCTTCTCCCAGACGGTCAGGTCGCCGAGATGGCGCCAGGTCACGGCCCCCGTCCTCTCGTCGGTGGCGCCGAGCGGCGGCAGGACGCGCGGCCCGCCGGGCTGGTCCGCCAGGACGGCCGACCAGAGCCGCGTCTCGTGCTCGGCGCCGTCGCGGCGGCCCTCGGGCAGGACGAGCTTGAGGTCGTAATGGCGTCCGGCGGAGGTGTTGACGCTGATCCGGAAGGTCGTCCGGCGCGGCGCGTTGTAGATGCGCGAGACCCAGATGCCGTCCGGCGCGATCTCGGAAACCTCGAAGCTCTCGGCGCCGCAGGCCAGGCGGATCGAATCGCGCAGGAATCCCGGCAGGTCGAGGACGGCCCGGATGCGGCGCGCCTCGGCCGGGGTGACGCTGTCGTCGCACGTCGGCCGCGGCGGCCTGGCGGCGCCGGCCCGGCCCCGGAGCCGCTCGGCGTTCCGGCCGTAGTGGAGGATCATCCGGTCGAGCTCACGCTCGGCCGCGACGGTCAAGTGAGGGTCGGCCCGGTGCAGGGTCCAACTGGCCAGCTCGGCCCGGACCGGGCTGAAGAAGGACGGCTCGCGGATGCCCAGATCGGCGAGCAACCGGAAGATGCGCACGAACTGCTGCCGGCCGCTCTCGTCGACCGGCCAGGGCAACGTTTCCCGGTAGGCCCGGAGCCGGATCCTGAAGGCGTCGAGGCGGCCCCGTCCGAGGCTGGCGGAGACGATCTCGTCCATGCTCTCCCGGTTGAGGAAGGGCAGGCCCGAGCGGACGAAGGCCGCCGCCCCGCCCTGGCCGTAGTCGATGTCGGGATCGAAGAGAAGGAGGATGCGGTAAGCCCAGCAGCGCAGCTTCTCCCGGGGATGGCGGGCCAGGGCCCGGAGGCGGGCCCGGACGAGCTCCTCGGTCCGCAGAGGCGATTCGTAAAAGACCCGTTCGACCTCCGTGAGCAGCGTCCCGGGCGGCTCGTCGGCCGAGAAGAGAAGCTCGGACAGCCGGGCGTGCAGGCGGGCCAGGCCGGCGTCGCCGAGCTTGGGCGGGGCGGCGATCTCGCCGGCCGCGTAGGTCCGGGCCCGCCGCCGGGGCAGGGATATCCGGCCGGTGGCCGTGTCCAGCGGCAGGTCCCAGCCCTCCTTGACCGGGGCGAAGGCGGCCAGCGAGGGATTGCCGGCCCAGAGGGCGGGCTGGCGGGCGAACAGGCCCAGGTCGAGGATGCCGCCTTCGATCTCGTACTCGAGGTCGCCGACGAGCCAGAAGCGCTCGTCGGCGCCGCGCCGGAGCGGCAGGCGCAGGCCGCGGTTGAGGTCCTTGAGACCGTCGGGCTCGCGGACTATCTCGTCCTCGAGGATGCCCAGGTCGCGGAAGAACCAGAGCGGGATGCGAACCCGCAGGCCCGGGCCGGCCAGGTCGACCGCCCGGCGCCGGTACAGGCCGTCGATGACCGGGGCGAAAGAGGCCTCGATGCGCTTGCGGTTGTAGGAGCTCTTGGCGGTCAGCTCGCCGCGCTCGGCGCTGAAGTCGCGGTCCAGGACGTCGAAGTTGACGACCCGCTCGTAGGGCGCCAGGCCCTCGTTGGCCGCGGTGACGATGCGGCGGTAGTACTCGCGGGCGTTCTCCCGCCCCAGGCCTTCGGCCAGGACGCGGTCGCGGTAGTCGGGGACGATGAACAGGACGTTGTAGGGCCGGCCGTCGCCGACGAGGAAGGTCCGCTTGATGCCGGGCACGCCGGCGAACTTGTCCTCGACCTTGCGCGGGGCCACGGTCTGGCCGCGGTTGTTCTTGTAGATGTCCTTGATCCGGTCGATGATCTGGTAGTAGCCGTTGGCCTGGCGCTCGAAGACGTCCCCGGTGGAGAACCAGTGGTCGTGCCCGGCGGCGCCGCCGGGGAAGGGGATGACGTCGCCCGGCCCCTTGTCCTCGAGGTAGCGGGCCACGTAATGGCCGCTGACCTGGAGCTCGCCCTCCGGGGTGAGCCGGGCCCGGATGCCCGGCAGAGGCAGGCCGTGCGAGCCGTCAATGTAGCCGCCCGGCGGCGTCATGGTGATGCCGCCGGTCGCCTCGGTCATGCCGAAGCCGCTCATCAGCTCGACGCCGTGGGCGATGAAGAAGCGGAAGACGCGCGGGTCGAGATAGCCGGCCGCCGACAGGCCCCACTTCAGGCGCGGCCCGACGATCTCCCGGACGATCGCCGTCGGATCGGCCTCCGGCGGGGCGGCGTCGATCCTCTCCAGGCATTTTTCGTGGAGCTGGGCCCAGCGGACCGGGACGCTGATGAAGCCGGTCGGCCGGACGGTGGGCAGCAGGCCGAACAGCGTCTCGGCCGAGGGATTGCCGGCGAAGGCGTAGGTGCCCCGCCAGAAGATCGCGCCCAGCATCTCGAGGTAGCGGCCGAAGGTGTGGTAGAGCGGCAGGAAGCTCAGGAAGACCTCGTCCGGGCCGACGGCCGGCAGGGCGGCGGCCCGGGCGAAACGCTTGGCGATCAGGTTGTAGATGGAGAACGAAACGCCCTTGGGCCGGCCCGTCGTGCCCGAGGTGTACATGACCGTGGCCACCTCGCCCGGACGGAACCGGCGGCGCTTCTCCAGCCGGGCGTCGATGTCGCGGGCGCCGAGCCGCTTGCAGAGCTCGGGCAGGAAGACGACCTCGCCGTCGTTCCGCAGGGCCGGATCGGAGACCAGGATCTGGAAGGGCCGGGCCGTCCGGCGGCGGGCCTCCTTGAGCAGGCCGAGGCGCTCGCGGTCGTTGGCCAGGGCCAGGCCGATGTCCAGGGCGTCGAAGATGCCGACGACGTTGTCCAGGCTGAAGTGGGGATTTAGCGGCGTGTCGAGGATGTCGTAGAACAGGCAGGCCAGGTCGGCGAAAGCGCCTTCGGGGTGGTTCTCGGCGTAGATGGCCAGGCGGGGCTCGCGACCGTCCCGGTCGGCCAGGAGGTGGAGGGCCGCGGCCGTCTCGCGGATGTGTCGGCCGGCGGCGTCGTAGGTCCAGACCCGGGGCGGGGAGAGGGCCATGTCCCGGAAGAGAACGCGGTCCGGGGCCTCCCGGAGCCGGTCCTCGAACAGGTCCCACAGGCCGTAGCCGGTGCGTTGAAGCAGGACGAATGAGGCCTCGGCCCAGCGGTCGAGGAGCTCCGTCGTCCCCAGTTCGCGCAGAAAGGCCGGGTCCGAGGAGCTGCGGAGGAAGGCCCGGGACTCGCTGCCGCCGGGTCCGCGCCCGGACGCCAAGCCGCGCTCGATCTTCTCCAGCAGCCCCCGGGCCGAGGAAGCGGAAGACCTTTTCATGGGCGTCCCGGGATATTATATTTAAAGGCAGGCCACGGTCGCAAGCGGTTATTTCATGGACCAGTCCTTTTTAGGCAATTAGTACTTGACAAAGGACATAAAAACACTTATATATGGTATAGTCCAAGTTGCCGTGGTACAGACCATAAGGAGCGACCATGGAAAATTTCAGGCTTGAGAAATTTCCAGGAGCCAAGCCGGCTTATCAACAGATCATATCTTTCATCGAGAAAGAGATCCAATCCGGCCGGCTCAAGCCGGGAGAAAAGCTCCCGGCCGAGCGCGACCTGGCCCAGGAGCTCCACACGGCCCGCGGCACGGTCAAGAAGGCCTACGAGGAGCTTGTCCGGCGCCGGCTCATCGAAGCCGCGCCCGGCCGCGGCAGCTTTGTCGCCCCCGAGCGCCACGCCCCGGCCGAGAGCCGCAAGGACAAGGCCCTGCGCCTCATCGACGAGGTCATCGACGAGATGGCCCGGCTGAAGTTCAACGCCAACGAGATGCGCATCTTCTTCGATCTCCGCCTCCTCGGCCGCGAGGAGGAGCTCCAGAACCTGAACGTGGTCGCTGTCGACTGCAACCCCGAAGCCCTGGCCATCTTCGAGCGCCAGCTCCTCATCATCCCCCACATCAACCTGGCCAAGATGCTCGTCGACAACGTCCTGGCGGACCCGGCCGGCGCGGACCGGCTGCGCAGCTTCGACCTCATCCTGACCACCACGGCCCATTTCCAGGAGGTCCTGGACCGCTTCCCCGACCTCCGGCCCAAGCTCGTCCAGGCCGCCGTGGCCCCGACCCGGGCCTCCATCATCGCCCTGGCCCGCCTGGCCCCCTCGCAGAAGATCGGGGTCGTCTGCGAGTCCAGGCGCTTCCTCGACATCATCCTGGACCACCTCCGGGCCTTCGACATCCCGGCCTCGTCCGTGGCCCCGCTCTTCTGGGCCGAGCTCGACCGGCTGGACGGCTTCCTGGCCGGCCTCGACGCCGTCATCATCCCGGCTGGCTATTCGCTGCAGAAGGGCCGGGAGCATCTGGCCGCCATCCAGGAATTCACCGAGCGCGGCGGCTCCATCATCGCCTTCGATTACCAGATCGAGCGCGGCTCGCTCCTCAACGTCGAGGAGCGGCTGCGGACCCTGCTCGACGAAGCCCGGCGGGGACTCTGATGGACGCCCCCCGGATCGTGCTCGGAGTCATCGGGGCCGACTGCCACTCGGTCGGCAACAAGATCCTGGACGCTTACTTCACCGAGGCCGGCTTCCACGTCGTCAACCTCGGCGTCATGGTCAGCCAGGACGAGTTCCTCGACGCCGCCGTCGAGTCGAACGCCGACGCCATCCTCGTCTCGTCCCTCTACGGCCACGGCCTGATCGACTGCGAGGGCCTGCGCCAGAAGGCCGACGAGCGCGGCCTCGACCGCGTCCTCCTCTACGTCGGCGGCAACCTGGTCGTCGGCAAGACCCCGTTCGAGGAGGTCGAGCGGAAGTTCAAGGCCATGGGCTTCGACCGGGTCTTCTCGCCCCAGGTGGACCTGGCCGACGTCGTCGTGATGCTCCGGCAGGACATCGCCGGGAGAAAGCAGGCCTGATGGCCGCGACGCCCCTCCTCTCGGTCGACATCGGCTCGACCTACACCAAGGGAGGACTCTTCCTCCTGGAAGGGGAGGAGCTGCGCTGCGCCGGCCGCCGGATCGTGCCGACCACCGTCGACGACCTGGCCCAGGGTTTCTTCCGGGTCCGCCAGGCCGTCCTGGCCGGACACGCCGGAGCGGCCGGGCCCGCGGACGTGCCGGTCTACTGGTCCTCGTCGGCCCGGGGCGGGCTGAAGATCGCCGCCGTCGGGCTGACCCCCGACCTGACCCTGTCGGTCGCCCGCATGGCCGCCACCTCCGCCGGCGGCAAGATCGTCCGGGCCTTCTCCTACGAGCTGGCCCCCGAGGACCTGGCCGAGCTGGAGGCCGTCGAGCCGGACATCATCCTGTTCACCGGGGGCACGGACGGCGGCAACTCCCGGGTCGTCCTGCACAACGCCGCCCGCCTGGCCGGGCTCGTCTCGCCGGCCGTCGTCCTCTACGCCGGCAACCGCAAGGTCCGGGACCAGGTCCTGGACCTGCTCCGGGGCCGCGACGTCGAGACGGCCGCCAACGTCATGCCCGAGGTCGGGACGATCGACATCGAGCCGGCCCGCGACGTCATCCGCCGCATCTTCCTCGATCGCATCGTCGACGGCAAGGGCCTGTCCTCGGTCGTCGAGGCGACCGGCCGCGAGCCGCTGCCGACGCCGCTGGCCGTCTTCGAGCTGGTCCGGACGATCGCCGCCCGCGTCCCGGGATGGGAGGATTTCGCCCTCATCGACATGGGCGGGGCGACGACCGATTTCTACTCGCACACCAAGGCCTTCCACGGCGGCGACTCGGTCATCCTGCGCGGCCTGCTCGAGCCGACGCTCAAGCGCACGGTCGAGGGCGACCTAGGCCTGCGGGTCTCGGCCGAAGCCCTCTATCGCTCCGAATCGGCCTTCCTCGACTCGCGCCTGCGGGCCGCCGGGACGGACCCGGCCGCGCTCCGCGGCTATGTCGATGAAGTCAGCCGGCGGACCGACTACCTGCCCGGCGACGGGACCGGCCGGGGCTTCGACCGCCTGCTGGCCGCCGCCTGCGTCCGGGCCGCTTCGCTGCGCCACGCCGGCGTCCTGCAGCGCGTCTTCACGCCCCAGGGCGGCTTCCAGGTCCAGCGGGGCAAGGACCTGCGCCGGGTCCGGCGCCTCGTCGGCTCGGGCGGCTACCTGGCCGGCCTGACCGATCCCGCCATCCTGCTCGAGGCCTGTCCCACCGACGCCGACGACGTGGATACCCGGCATCTCGTCCCCGAGGCGCCGGCCTGCTACGCCGATGCCGAATATCTCATCCCCCTCCTGGGGAACCTGGCGGCGGACTTTCCCGGCGCGGCCGGCCGCGCCGCCGTCGCCGGCCTGAGGCCGCTCGGGCCGCGCACGAACTGAAGAGGATGACCATGAAATATCATCGCCTGCCCTGGAAGGACTTCCTGGCCCAGCGCCAGACCGTCCTCGACTCCTGGCCGACCGGCCGCGAGGTGGCCGCCGTCGAAGACGGTTTGCGCTACCAGCGCGCCATCCCGGAAGGGAAGAACTTCGCCAAGGCCATGGCCCGGGCCAAGGCCGAGGGCCGGACCCTGATCCAGCCCCGGGCCGGCGTCGCCCTGATCGACGACCACATCCGCCTCCTCCGCTACCTCGAGACGGAAGGCACGGCCGACCTGCTGCCGACGACGATCGACGCCTACACCCGCCAGAACCGCTACGAGGAGGCCGCCCGCGGCATCGACAAATCCCGGGCCGCCGGTGTGTCGCTCCTCAACGGCTTCCCGGCCGTCAACCACGGCCGTGACGGCTGCCGCGCGGTCACCGAGGCCGTCACCCGGCCCACCCAGGTCCGCCACGGCACGCCCGACGCCCGCCTGCTGGCCGAGATCTCCCTGGCCGGCGGCTTCACCTCCTTCGAGGGCGGCGGCATCTCCTACAACATCCCCTACGCCAAGAAGGTCGAGGTGGGCAAGTCCCTGCGCGACTGGCAGTACGTCGACCGCCTGGCCGGCTATTACCAGGAGAACGGCGTAACCATCAACCGCGAGCCCTTCGGCCCCCTGACCGGCACCCTGGTCCCACCCTTCATCTCGCACGCCATCGCCATCCTCGAGGGCCTGCTGGCGCTCGAGCAGGGCGTCAAGTCGCTGACCCTCGGCTACGGCCAGGGGGGCAACGTCCTCCAGGACCTGGCCGCCCTGGCCTCGCTCCGCCAGCTGGCCGACGAGTACTTCCACCGGGCCGGCTTCACCGACTACGACCTGACGCTCGTCTTCCACCAGTGGATGGGCGGCTTCCCCGAAGACGAGGCCAAGGCCTTCTCGGTCATCAGCCTCGGCGCCTTCGTCGCCGGCGCGGCCCAGGTCGAGAAGACCATCGTCAAGTCGCCGCACGAGGCCATGGGCATCCCGACCAAGGAGGCCAACGCCGCCGGGCTCAAGGCCACCCGCCAGGTCCTGAGCATGATGGCCGACCAGCGCATCGCCACCGACATGGCCGTCGTCCAGCGGGAGATCGAGCTCATCCGCCGCGAGGTCGGCGCGCTCCTGACGGCCGTGCTCGACGCCGCCGGCGACGATCTCGTCCAGGGCATCGTCCGGGCCTTCTCCGGCGGGCTCCTGGACGTCCCGTTCGCCCCGTCGATCTACAACAAGGGCAAGGTCCTGCCCATCCGCGACAACGAAGGCTATATCCGCCTCTTCGCCAAGGGGAACCTGCCCCTGGGCGAGGACATCATGTCTTACCACAAGGAGCGCCTCAGCGACCGCTCGAAGGCCGAGGGGCGCCCGGTCACCTTCCAGATGGTGACCGACGACATCTACGCCATCAGCAAAGGCAAACTCATCGGGAGGCCCAAATGAAGATCGTCAAAGCCCTGTTCGTGCCTGGTTCGTCGGCGTTCTATTTCGACGACCAGCAAGCCATCAAATCCGGCGCGCCCCATGACGGCGCCGTCTACGGCGGCAAGCCTGAGACCCCGGGATTCAAGGCCGTCCGCATCGCCGGCGAGTCCCTGTCCATCCTGCTCCTCCTCGAGGACGGCAGCTGGGCCCTCGGCGACTGCGCCGCGGTCCAGTATTCCGGCGCCGGCGGGCGGGACCCGCTCTTCCTGGCCGCCGACTATGTGCCGCTCCTGACGAAGCGGATCCGCCCGCTCCTCGAAGGCGCCGAGGTCGGCCCCTTCCGCGAGATGGCCGGCCGCTTCGAGGCCCTCGAATTCGACGGCCAGCGGCTCCACACGGCCATCCGCTACGGCCTGTCCCAGGCCCTGCTTCACGCCCGGGCCCTGGCCACGCGGCGGATCATGGCCGAGGTCGTCTGCGAGGAATACGGCCTGCCCGTCGTGGCCGCGCCCGTGCCCATCTTCGGCCAGAGCGGCGACGACCGCTACATCAATGCCGACAAGATGATCATGAAGCGGGTCGACGTCCTGCCCCACGCCCTGATCAACAACGTCAAGACCAAGCTCGGCCAGGAAGGCGAGCTGCTGCGCGAGTACCTCGGCTGGCTCGTCAACCGCATCCGCACGGTCCGGACCGACCCGGCCTACGTGCCGACCCTGCACATCGACGTCTACGGCACGATCGGCGTCATCAGCGCCCTCAAGCCCGCCCGGGTGGCCGACTACCTGGTCTCGCTCGAGCCCCTGGCCGCGGAGTTCCCCCTCTATATCGAGGGCCCCGTCGACGCCGGCGAGCGGGAGCGGCAGATCGAGCTCCTGGCGGCCATCCGCCGCGAGCTCAAGGCCAAGGGATCGAAGGTCAAGATCGTGGCCGACGAATGGTGCAACACCTACGAGGACGTCGTCGACTTCACGGACGCCCAGAGCTGCGACATGATCCAGATCAAGACGCCCGACCTCGGCGGCATCCAGAACACCATCGAGGCCGTCCTCTATTGCCGCAAGCACGGCATGGAGGCCTACCAGGGCGGCACCTGCAACGAGACGGAGGTCTCCACCAGGACCTGCGTCCACGCCGCGGTGGCCGCCCGGGCCGAGCGCGTCCTGGCCAAGCCGGGCATGGGCTTCGACGAGGGCTTCATGATCGTCCGCAACGAGATGGAGCGCGTCCTGGCCGTCCTCCGGGCCCGCCGGGCCTGAGGCGAAAGGAGCCTGACCATGGCCAAGAAGACCGCCAAGAAGAAGGAGTTCCGGGTCCTTTCGACCACGGCCATCCTCGGCTACGGTTTCCCGGAGAGCTCGTTCCGCGCCGGCCTGGCCAAGAAGCCCGACCTCATCGGCGCCGACGCCGGGTCGACCGATCCCGGCCCCTACTACCTCGGTGCGGGCAAGTCCTTCACCGACCGCTCCGCCGTCAAGCGCGACCTGCGCTTCATGCTGACGGCCGGCGTCCGCCGCGGCATCCCGGTCGTCATCGGCACGGCCGGCGGCAGCGGCGCCCGGCCCCACGTCGACTGGTGCGAGGCCATCATCCGCGAGATCGCGGCTGAGGAGAAGCTGAGCTTCAAGATGGGCGTCATCTACGCCGACGTCCCCAAGGCCCGCGTCCGCCGGCACCTGAAGAAAGGGGAGATCACGCCCCTGACCTACGTCCCGCCGCTGACCGAGGCCGTGCTCGACGAGTCGGTCAACATCGTCTGCCAGATGGGCGTCGAGCCCATCCAGAAGGCCCTGGCCGCCGGCTGCCAGGTCGTCCTGGCCGGCCGGTCCTACGACCCGGCCGTGTTCGCCTCCCTGCCGATCATGCTCGGCTTCGACCCCGGCCTGGCCATCCACATGGGCAAGATCCTGGAGTGCGCGGCCATCGCCGCGACGCCGGGCTCCGGGGCCGACTGCGCCTTCGGCACGCTCACCGGGGACTCGTTCGTCCTCGAAGCGCTCAACCCGGCCCGCCGCTTCACCAAGCTGTCGACGGCCGCCCACACCCTCTACGAGAAGACAGATCCGTATCACCTGCCCGGCCCCGGCGGCGAGCTCGACCTGACCGGCTGCTCTTTCACCGAGCTTCCCGGCGGCAGGGTCGAGGTCCGCGGCAGCCGGCACGTCGAGACCGAGCGCTACTGGGTCAAGCTCGAAGGCGTCCGCCGCGTCGGCTTCCGGACGATCGCCGTGGCCGGCACGCGCGACCCGATCATGATCCGCGAGATCGACGGCATCCTGGCCGGCGTCGAGGCCCAGGTCCGCGACCTGCTCAAGGCCGAATCGGTCGAGGGCCGCATCTTCTTCCATGTCTACGGCAAGGACGGCGTCATGGGCGGCCTGGAGCCCGAGAAGCGCATCCGCTCCCACGAGCTGGGCATCGTCATCGAGGCCGTCGGGCCGACCCAGGCCGCGGCCGACTCGGTCTGCAGCCTGACCCGCTCGACGCTCCTCCATTACGGCTATCCCGGCCGCATCTCGACGGCCGGCAACCTGGCCTTGCCTTTCTCCCCCTCGGATGCCAGAATGGGGGAGGTCTTCGAGTTCTCGGTTTATCACCTGATGCCCCTGGCCCGGCCCGACGACTTCCCGATGAGGGTGGTCACGCTCCGGGGCGGAAAGGAGACGAAATGAAACGCAACATCCTCACCGCCGCCCGGGTCATCCGGTCCAAGAACTCCGGCCCCTACGAGCTGACCCTGGACATCCTGTTCAAGGACCGGGAGCACTTCGAGCTCTTCCGCCGGCGCAACGTCGTCACCAAGCGCCGGATCGCGGGGCTCTACGGCCGGCCCGTCGCGGACATCCTCAAGATCGTCTATTTCGAGCCGTCCAACGCCCTCAAGATCACCATGCGCCGGCCCATCCCCTCGGGCGACGCCGGCGAGACCGACATCTACGGCGCCCAGCAGCACGCGCCGCTCCTGAGCCTGACCTACTGAGGCTGGACTATCCATGAAAACGCCCTCCGCATCTGCTTCGCGGCAAAGGGCTGGCAGCACTCCGGGCTGCGGGCGGCGGCCATGATCAAGTCCCGGCCGGGGGCGGCCCACCGAGAAACCCTGCTCTACGCGGCCTACTACGCCCCGCGGGGCAGCTACCGTCTCTACCTCGTCGCCGCCGAGCTGGCCCAGAAGTACCTGACCCCGACCGACCTGCTCATCGGCATCCTGGGAGCCGAGGGCTCGGGCAAGTCCACCCTCATCAAGGGGCTGTTCCCGGGCCTCGAGCTGACCAACGACGACGAGGGCATCAACGTCCGGCCGACGCCGCTATACGATTTCGACCCGGCCGACCCGTTCTCCGGCCACACCTTCCACGTCGACGTCCGCTACGAGCTGGCCTTTCACCAGAAATACGAGGTGGCCGAGGCCGTCCTCAAGGCCATCGCCCACAACCGCCGGGTCGTCGTCGAGCACTTCGACCTCATCTACGAGGCCCTCGGCCACAACGCCCAGGTCCTGGTCGGCATCGGCGAAGAGATCATCGTCGCCCGGCCGACGGTCTTCGGGCCGTTCCCCCAGGTCATCAAGTCGATCGTCGACAAGACCATCAAGTACAGGCTGATGGCCCACTCGGCCGAGGACATCACGACCATGGTCCTCCAGGAGGACTACAAGATCCCGTTCCCGCCCCTGCACTCCGACGTGCCCCAGGGCTTCGTCCTCAACTTCACCGAGCGGCCGGCCGTAGACCTGCACGAGCTCGAGAAGAAGGTCCGGGCCATCATCGCCAAGGACGTGCCCATCTCGCCCTGTGGCGACAACACCATCAGCATCGGGGCCGAGACCATGCCCTGCACGGGCACCCGGACCCACGTCTCCTCGAGCGGCAAGATCGAGAACTTCCGCCTGATCAAGGAATACCGCTACGACCAGATCAGCAAGGAGTATTACGTCATCGGCCTCGTGGGCAAGCGGGGAGAGGAAGCCTTCGAGGACCTGATCGACGTCGAAGGGAACTACGAATGAACCTCATCGATCCGGGCCCGGACAAGGCCCGCTACCGCAAGATCGCGGCCCGGGGCGTCGGGCGGACCGTCTGCGCCGGCCGTCCCGCCCTGCGTGTCGCCGCCGGGGCCCTCGAGGTCCTGGCCCGCGAGGCCTTCACCGACCTGGCCTTCTTCCTGCGGCCAGGCTTTCTGGCGGCCATGCGCCGGATCCTCGACGACCGGGAAGCCCCGGCCAACGACCGCTTCGTGGCCGATGCCGTGCTGCGCAACGCGGTCATCGCCGCCGAGGGCGTCCTGCCGCTCTGCCAGGACACGGGATCGATCCAGGTCTTCGCCTTCCGCGGCCACCGGGTGGTCACGGACGGCAGGGACGAGGATGTCCTGGCCGCCGCCGCCTCGGAAGTCTACCGGAAGCGCAACCTGCGCTACTCGATAATGGCCCCGCTCACGGTCATGGACGAGGTCAACACGGGCACGAACCTGCCCGCCCAGATCGACCTCCAGGCCGCTGCCGGCCCGGAGTACCGCTTCTTCTTCATGGCCAAGGGCGGCGGCTCGTCCAACAAGATCGCCCTGTTCCAGGAATCTAAAGCCCGCCTCGAGGACGCGGCCCTGGAGTCCTTCCTGGCCGAGAAGATCCGGGCCCTCGGCGTGGCCGCCTGCCCGCCTTACCGCGTGGCCGTCGTCGTCGGCGGCCTGTCGCCCGAGATGACCCTCAAGACCGTCAAGCTGGCCTCGGCCGGCTTCCTCGACGGGCTGCCGCGGCGGGGCTCGAAGAGGGGAGGGGCCTTCCGCGACGCCGGTTGGGAAGAGCGGCTGATGGCCCTGGCCCGGGCGACCGGGCTGGGAGCCCAGTTCGGCGGCAAGTGGCTGGCCCACGAGGCCCGCTTCGTCCGGCTGCCGCGCCATGCCGGCTCGTGCCCGATCGGCATCGGCGTTTCCTGCAACGCCGACCGCGGCCTGCGCGGCAAGATCACGGCTGACGGCGTCTTCCTGGAGGACGTGGAGCGCCGGCCGTCCCGCTTCCTCGAAGGCGCCCGGCCGGCCGGTCCGGCCGCGGCCGTAGCGGTCGATCTGGAGCGGCCGATGGAGGAGATCCTGACCAAGCTCCGGGACCTGCCGGTCGGCACCCTGGTCAAGCTCTCCGGCCCGGTCGTCGTGGCCCGCGACATCGCCCACGCCCGGCTGGCCCGCGTCCTGCGGGACACGGGGGACGTGCCCGAATACTTCAAGCGCCACCCCGTATATTATGCCGGCCCGGCCAAGACGCCGCGGGGTCTGCCTTCGGGCAGTTTCGGCCCGACCACGGCCCAGCGCATGGACGGCTATCTCGGGGAGTTCATGCGGGCCGGGGCGTCGCTCGTCACGCTGGGCAAGGGCAACCGGACCGCGGCGGCGACCGAGGCCCTGAAAACGTTCGGCGGCGTCTTCCTCGGCACGATCGGCGGGGCGGCGGCCCTGATCGCCCGGGAGCATATCGTCTCGAGCGAGACGATCGACTTCGCCGACCTGGGGATGGAGGCGGTGCGCCGCGTCGTCGTCAGGGACCTGCCCGCGTTCGTCATCTATGACGGCCGGGGCGGCGACCTCTACGCCCGGGCGCGCTGACCGCCGGTCCCCGGGGCCGAAGAAACCCGCGAAATAGCGCTTGACAAAATTTCTCGCGTCATTCTATAATAGAAATCCAATTCCTATTATAGAAATGGGCCGGAAATGACCAAAGCTCCGAAGCCAGCCGCCGCCGGGGGCCGGGGTCCCTACTTTTCCAAGATCATCGAGAAGGGCCTGCGCATCCTGACCCTGTTCACCCCCGAAACGCCGACCTTGAGCCTGAAGGACGTCACCCTCAAGACCCGGATCAATCCGACCTCGACCTTCCGCTTCGTCGAGACCCTGGTCCAGCTCGGCTACCTGCGGAAGGACCCGGCCACCAAGCTGCTCAAGCTCGGCCCCATGGCCCTGGCCATGAGCCACAACATCGTCCGGAGCTTCGACGTTCTCCAGATCGTCAAGCCGCTCCTGGACCAGGCCTTCGCCCGGTTCGACGTGACCGTCGACTCGGCCCTCGTCGAGGACCGTCACCTGGTCCTGCTGTACCGGCGGGAGGCCAGGAACACCCTGACCCTGTCCCTGCCGCTCGTCTCCTCCGATCTCCACTGCAGCGCCCTGGGCAAAGCCTATCTCGGGGCCCTGGCCGAAAAGGACCGCATCCGGACGGTCGGGGGCCTCGACCTGGTCCGCCGGACGCCGAGCTCGCAGACGACCAGGGCCGGGTTGCTGGCCGACCTGAAGCGGACGAGCGAACGGGGATACGCGGTCTGCAACGAAGAATACGTCAAGGGCCTGGTGTCCATCGGGGCGCCTCTGGTCAACGCCAACGGCGACGTCCTGGGAGCGGTGTCGTTCGACACCGCCACGGCCCAATACAACGTCGAGGAGGCCGAAAAGCGATTCGCTCCGGCCGTCCTCGCCCTGGCCCGGGAGATAGGGCCGCTTCTGCCCATCTGAAACAGGAGCCATGAGATTTCCCCAGACCGAAACAAGGAGTGAATGCATGAAAAGCAGGCTGCTCGCCATCCTCGTCATCCTGTCCGTCGCCGCGGCGCTGCCCTCGATCGCCCTGGCCCAGCTCAACCAGACCGGCACGCTCGAGGGGACCGTCAGCGACGCCCAGGGACTGCCCCTGCCCGGCGTCGGCGTCACCATCAAGTCCCCGGCCATCATCCTGCCCCAGATGGCCCAGGTCACCAACGAGCAGGGCGTCTACCGCTTCCTCTCCCTGCCGCCCGGCCTCTATGAGATCACCTTCGCCCTGGACGGCATGAACACGCTCGTCCGGCGGGAGGTCAAGGTCAGCGTCGGGCAGACCGCGACGATCGACGCCGTTCTCGAGCAAAAAACCCTGAACGAGAGCATCGTCGTCGTCGGCCAGGCGCCGACCATCGATCAGAAGTCGACGACGGGCTCGACCAACCTCGACCAGTCCTTCCTGTCCGCCGTTCCCGCGGCCCGCAACCTGGACAGCTTCTTCAACATGGCGCCCGGCGTCGTGGCCGAGGCGAACAACACGAACGGCCTTATGTCCTCGGCCAACGGCGGCGGCGTCAGGGACAACACCTTCAATCTCGACGGCGTGAACATGACCGCCCCCGACGTCGGCACCCAGCAGGTCGAATTCGGCGTCGACATCATCGACGAGATCTCGATCCAGTCGGGCGGCCTGCCGGCCGAGTACGGCGACGCCTCCGGCGCCTTCGTCAACGTCGTCACCAGGTCCGGCGGCAACAGGCTGTCCGGCTCGGCCAGCGTCTATTACAACAGCGAGCACCTGCAGGCCGTCAACACCGCCGGCACGGCCCTCGAAGGCTCGACCAGCGGCTACAAGTACATCTTCGAGCCGGCCGTCACCCTGGGAGGGCCGGTGGTCAAGGACAAGCTCTGGTTCTTCGCCAGCATGAGCTACAACTCCCGTTCGGCCAACGTCGCCGGCTTCCCCTATAACCAGGAGACCCAGGTGCCGGCCAAGACGACCCGGCCGTTCCCGTTCTTCAAGCTGACCTTCCAGCCGACCCAGGCCGACCGCTTCACCCTCTCCTACAACTTCTCGGACAACCGCCAGGACAACAACGGGGCCAACCCCTTCATGACCGTGGATAGCACCATCAAATGGTCGCAGCCCGCCCACATCTTCAACTTCCAGTGGACGCGCATGTTCTCGGCCAACCTCTACGGCGATCTGAAGATCGGCTACTTCACGAGCGAGATCAACCTCCGGGCCAAGAACGACCAGGCCGCCCAGGTCGATGCCATGACCAACTACGTCAGCGGCGGCTACGGCATCACCGACCTCTACACGGCCTCGCGCTTCCAGGGCAACGCCAACCTGACCCGCTTCTTCGACGGCCGGACCGGCAGCCACGAGATCAAGGCCGGCGCCGAGCTCCAGATCACCGGGTCGAGCCGCGATATGACGCCCAGCGTCGATTCCCGGAACGGCATGAGCCAGATCATGACCCTGATGGGAACGCCGCTCTACGGCCTGGTCTTCGCCCCCGTCCACTCCAAGCTGGCCACGACCAACATCCACGGCTACGTCCAGGATTCCTGGAAGCCCAACCGGCGCCTGACGCTGAACCTGGGGCTGCGGGCCACGAACCAGATCAGCCGGGTCCCGGCCCAGAACCAGGAGGAAGGCCCGCAGACGTTCCTGGGCGTGACCTTCAACCGGAGCGTCCCCGAGTCCTTCACGGCCATCAACCGCACCTCGCTCTCGCCGCGGCTCGGTTTTGTCTATGACCTGACCGGCGACAGCAAGACGCTGTTCAAGGCCAGCTTCTCCCGCTACATCCAGGCCAACGTCACCGATTACTACTACAAGGCCAACCCCAACGGCTTCTTCGTCTACGCCCAGATGCTGGCGCCGGACTATACGGCCATCCCGGGCGCCTACATGTTCGCTTCCTATCCCACCGCCGCCAAGGTCGGCTACAACGGCTCGGACCTCAAGTCGCCCCGGACCGACGAGGTCACCGTGGCCGTCGAGCGCGAGCTCTTCAGCGACTGGTCCGTCACCGCCCGCTATACCCGGAGGTGGGACCGCAACCTGATCGAGGACGTCGACGCCAGCCAGCTCGACATGGACGCCCTGATGAACGACGGCGAGCTCGTCTGGACCAACTGGACCCAGGTGTCCTTCACCGATCCCTACGACGGCGCCGAGAAGTACTTCTGGAACCAGAACGCGATCCTGGCCACCGACCTCTACCTGGTGAACCCTCCGGGCGCCAAGCGCGATTACGACGGCTTCGAGTTCTCAGTGGCCAAGCGCCATACCCGGGGCTGGTCCCTCATGGCCAGCTACGTCTGGCAGCATTCCCGCGGCCTGATCGGCACCGACTGGACCGGCAGCATCACCGGCTCCACGCTCTATAACGACCCGAACGCCCACATCAACGCCATCGGCCGGCTGCCTCTCGAACGGCGCAACCAGTTCAAGCTGCAGGGCATGGTCAACGGGCCCTGGGGCATCAACTTCAGCGGCTTCTTCCGCTACTACTCGGGGCAGCGCTACTCCCGGACCGTGGCCAACACGGACCTGGGCATCGCCCTCAACCAGGGCCAGGCCATCATCTTCGCCGAGGAGAAGGGATCCTACGGCCTGCCCGCCCAGTTCCTGCTCGACCTGCGGCTGGAAAAGGCCTTCGCTCTCGGCTCGACCACGTTCAAGCTCTTCGCCGACGTCTTCAACCTCTTCAACTCCAACGAGGCGACCGCGGTCCAGGTCCGGAGCAGCAGCCCGGCCCTGGTCTTCCAGCAGATGACCGCGATCATGGACCCCCGGGCCACGCGGCTCGGCTTCAAGTTCGAGTTCTAACGGAACGGGAGCGGCCGCTGTGACCGAACGAAAAGCGCCTGTCGCCCTGGTCCTGGCCGCCGTCGTGCTGGCCGCCGCCGCTTGCGCCGGCGGCGGCCGGGACGATCGCCCCGCCGGCGGGGACGCGGCGGCGCGGCTGGACGCCTATCTCCAGGCCTCGCACGAGCTCGAGCGCTTCAGCGGCAGCGTCCTGGTCGCCCGCGGCGGCCGGATCGTCCTGCGCCAGGGCTACGGCCTGGCCAATTACGAGCTCGGCGTCCCCAATACCCCCGAAACCAAGTTCCGGCTGGGCTCCATCACCAAGCAGTTCACGGCCATGATCGTCCTCCAGCTCGAGGCCCGGGGCCTGCTCAAGGTCACGGACACCGTGGCGGCTTTCTTCCCCGATTACCCGCAGGGCGACCGGATCACCATCCACCACCTGCTGACGCACACGGCCGGCATCCCCAACCTGACCGACTTCCCGGACTACGCCGCCACGATGGCCCTGCCGACGACGCCGGCGGAGTCCCTGGCCCGCTTCAAGGACCTGCCCCTGGCCTTCGAGCCGGGCGAACGGTTCTCCTACAGCAACTCCGGCTACATCCTCCTGGGCGCCATCATCGAGAAGGTCAGCGGCCGGCCCTACGAAGAGTGCCTCCGCGAGAACATCCTCATTCCCCTGGGCATGAACGATACGGGCTACGATCACGCCGCCACGGTCCTGAAGGGCCGGGCTTCGGGCTATGATTTCGCCGACGACCGCATGGTCAACGCCCCGTACATCGACATGTCCGTGCCGTTCGCCGCCGGGGCACTCTACTCGACGGTGGACGATCTCTACAAGTGGGACCGGGCGCTCTCGACCGACAGGCTCGTTCCCCGGGCCGTCCTGGACCGGATTTTTACGCCGTTCAAGGACGGCTACGCCTACGGCTGGCTCGTCGGATCGTCCGCCGGCCGCCGCAACATCCGCCACGGCGGCGGCATCAACGGCTTTTCGACCGACATCTCCCGGTTCCCGGACGACGACGCCTGCATCATAGTGCTCAACAACTTCAACACCGGCTTCATCTCCGAGATCAGCGACGCCCTGGCCGCCGGCCTCTTCGGCCAGCCCGTCGAGATCCCGCGGGCCCGGACCGTCGTCGCGCCGCCGGACGAGGTCCTGGACGCCTACGCCGGGCGCTACCAGCCCGACGGCCTGCCGGTAGTCTTCACCATCACCCGGGACAACGGCCGCCTTTACGTCCAGGTGCCCGGCCAGCCGCGGGCGCCGCTCTGGGCCGAGTCCGAGACGCAGTTCTTCATGAAGAGCGTCAGCTTCGACCTGACCTTCCATAAGACCGCCGGGCGGGTGACCGATTTCGTCCTCGTCCAGGGGAAGCGCGAGCTCTTCGCCAGGAGGCTGGAATGACCATGATCTCCCGTAAAGACTTCCTGAAGACCCTGGCCCTGGGCTTCGCCGGCGCCGGCGCGCTCGGCCGTCGGGGGCTGGCGGCCGGCCTCGACCAGGCGGCCGCCGGGGGCCTCGGCCGCCGCGTCAAGATCACCGGGGTCGACATTTACCCGATGGACCTGGCCATCAAGGAGCCGTTCCGGATCGCCATCGGGACCATCACCGCCGCCAACGACATCCTCGTCCGCGTCCGGACCGACGCCGGCATCATCGGCATCGGCGAGGCTTGTCCGGCCCCGCCCATCACGGGCGAAACGCAGGCCGGCTGCCTGGCCGCGGCCCGGGACATCCGGACCCTGCTCATCGGCCGCGATCCGACGGCCGTCGAGAGCGCCGTCCGGGCTTTCGCCATGTTCCTGCACACCGCGCCGAGCGTCGTCGCCGCCTACGACATGGCCCTCTACGACATCGTCGGCCAGATGGCCGGCCTGCCTGTCTTCCGGCTCCTGGGCGGGGACAAGGCCTCTTTCGAGACGGACCGGACCGTCAGCCTGGCGGCTCCGGAGGCCATGGCCGCCAAGGCCAGAGCCTTCCGGGCCCGGGGTTTCCGGACGATCAAGGTCAAGGTCGGCCAGGATCCCGCGACGGACGTCGACCGGGTGGCCGCGGTCCGCGAAGCTGTCGGCCCGGAGGCCGGCATCCGCATCGACGCCAACCAGGGCTGGAGCGTGCCCCAGGCCGTCTGGGCCCTGCAGAGGATGGAGCCTTTTCGCATCCAGTTCGCGGAACAGCCGGTCGTGGCCTGGGACCTGGCCGGCCTCAAGGCCGTCAAGGACCGGAGCCCGGTCCCGATCATGGCCGACGAAGCCTGCTTCCGGCCGGAGGACGCCCTGAAGCTGGTCCAGGCCGAGGCCTGCCACTACATCAATATTAAGCTCATGAAGGCCGGCGGCATCTTCAACTCGGTCAGGATCTCGCACATCGCCGAGAGCGCCAACGTCGCCTGCATGGTCGGCTGCATGAACGAGAGCCGCGTCGCCCTGACGGCCGCCGTCCACGTCGTGGCCTCGCAGCGCAACATCCTCTTCGCCGACCTCGACGGGAACGAAGAGCACCTGGCTGACCCGGTCGTCGACGGCTTCACGATCCGGGACGGAGAGATCATCGTCCCCGAGAAGCCGGGGCTCGGCGTGGACGTCGACCCGGCCTTCCTGAAGACGCTGAAAAAGATCTGAGCGGCCGGCCGGGGCCTACTTGGCCTTGTCCGCTGCGGGCTTCTTGACGACCTCCTGGACCTGCGGGAAGATCTTCGGCGTCGAGTCGTAGGTCTCGACGGAGATCAGGCCCAGGGAAGGCTCCAGCCGGACCTGGGCGTCGTCGTAGAAGCGGCCTTCGCCCTTGCCCTTCTCGTTGAGCCGGAGCTCGATGGCCATGAAAAGATAACGGCCCCTGGTCTTCTGGTAGCCGGGATCCCACTGCTGCCGATTCATGAACAGGAGGACCTTCTTGCCATTCTCCGCGGGCACGGTCACGGCGGCGTGGATGGGGATGTTGAAGCCGCGGGCGTACATGAACCGGACGACGCCTTTATCGGCCTTGTCGAAGGCGGCCAGGTAGCCGTCCGTTCCTCCCTGTTCGAAGGCCTGCTGGAAGGCCCGGATCTCCTCAGGGGAAGTCCAGCCCTTGACCTCGATCTGGATCTTGATGAGAGGCGGCTCGACCGGCGCCTTTCCGGTCAGCATCTGGGCCCTGAAGACGGTCGTCTCGCCGTCGGGCGGGGCGGCGAATGCGGCCGCGACGGCGCAGGCCGCGAGAACGGCGATGACCAGGGGCAGCGGGGATCTCATGGCGGCGTTCCTCCCTTGTTGATTTTACGAGGGCCTATCATGCCCGCAGACCCGCCGCGATGTCAAACGGTTACTTCGGGCTTGCCGCCAGGATGACCTGGGCCTCGTCGTTGGCCCGGACGCGGGGGCCGGGACGCGAGGGGCGGGTGAGCGGGCCGCCGGGACGGGGCCGCGCCCCTATGGCCCGCGGGCGTGGTATAGTTATGCGGGGAGGAAACCATGAAGCTTTCGAGATCGACGACCGTTTTCGTCAACGTCGCCCTGATCCTGCTCATCGCCCTGCTGGCCAAGGCACTGCTGACCGCTCCGGCCAGCGCCCGGGCCGACGTCGGCCGCGAATACAAGGTCGTGGCCTACCCGTCGACGGGCCAGAACGTCGAGCAGATGCTCAACCAGTACGCCGGCGAGGGCTGGCGTTTCGTCTTCGCCTTCGAGTTCGGCCGCCTGCCGTACAGCCTGATCTTCGAGCGCTGAGAGCACGTCCCCTCCGGCCGAAGCTCGAGGGGCCGCCCCTACCTCGCCAGGAAAGGGTTGTCGGCCTTTTCGTTCCCTATCGTGGTCGTCCTGCCATGCCCCGGGCAGACCACGGTGTCATCGGGCAGGGTCAGGAGCTTGGCCCGGATGACCTTGATCATGGCCGCCAGGGCTTCGTCCCGCCGGACGCTCTCTTCGTGCTCAACGCGCCCGATGTCGCCGCGATAGAGGGTGTCGCCGGAGAAAAGGACCTTGCCGACGAGGAAGCAGAGGCTCTCCGGGGAATGGCCGGGTGTTTGGACAACCCGGACGCGGAAGCCGTCGAATTCGAGGACTTCGTCGTTCCGGAGGAAGCGGTCAGGGGCCTGGGGCAGGCGGCGGCGGGCGGCCGCGGGGGCGAAGACGGGAGCCCGCAGGAGCGCGGCATAGAAAGCGTCGGCCCCGAAGTGGTCAAAGTGGTCGTGCGTGTTCAGGATGGCCCGGACATTGAGCCCCTGTTCGCGGACGAAATCCTCGAGGCGGGCGTCCTTGGCACCCGGGTCGATGAGGATCGCGTCCCGCGTCCGCGGGCTGAAGATGATGTAGGCATTGACGTAGATCTTCAGCGTCCCGGCCGGCTCCGGCTGATAGGCCAGGGCGAAACGGCGGACGCGCAGGGCGTCTTCCTCCGGGACGGGGATGTCCTCGAACAGGATCCCTTCGATGGGGCGGCCCAAAGCCTTGAAAAGCCTTTCCTTGAGCTCCAGGTTAAGCGATTCATCGAGACCCTGCCGCTCGGCCTGCTCGAGGAAAGCCTGGGCCACGGCGTACTGGCGGGCGATATACGAGATGGCGATGAGGTTGTTGTAGGCATCGGCGTGCCGTGGATCGATCCGGACCGCCTCCTCGTAGCGGCGGAAGGCTTCCGGGGTCCTTTGGAGCCGGAAGAGGATATTGCCCAGGAAATATGTGTAATGCGCCTTGACGCGCCCAAAGGCGGCCTCTTTTTCGGCCACGGCCTTCTCCGCCTGGAAGGCCTCGTTCTCGACCTCTCTTTTGTCCCATTCGATGGAGCGCCTGTTCCGGCAGGGCTCCGAGGTGTGGTCGGCCGCCTCCCACATGGCGTCGAGGGAAGCCCGCAATTCCCCGAGCTTGGCTATCTTGCGCTGTTCGGCCCGCTCTCCGAGGACCTTCATGAGATCGAGATGGGCCAAGGCCAGCTCCATCTGCTCCAGGGAGGCAGCGTAATCCCGGCGCAGGAAGAGGATGTTGGCCAGGTAGTAGCGGGCGTAAGCGTGACTCGGGAACTTGTCGACGCAGCCGGCAAAGGCCTTTTCGGCCTTGTCCAGACGGCCGGCGGCGAAATCCCTCAGGCCCGCGGCAAAAGACGAGCTCGCCGCGCCGAGCTTCGACAGAGCCTTGTCCAGGTCATCGTCCTTCTGGCCCCGGAGCGGCGCGACTATGAGGATCGTGGCGAAGAAGCAGGCGAAGAAGGATGGCAGGAACCTGGGCGGATTCAGGGTTTCGGTTCCCATCTTCTTGTCTCTACGATGAGTGGAGCAATATGCGTGCCAGGCATATGGCGCTTCAGGAGCTATCTCCCTGTTTCTGCAAGTCGTAGAAAAGAAACGCGATGGCCAGGTCACGGGTTTAAGCCGGCTGCGGTCCATTCAGGGAGCTCTGTAAAATAAATTGACCCGAGCCGGCAATGCGGAGTTTCACTCGCCACACTCATTTCTTCGCTTTTCCGCCTAGCCAGGAAAATGACCGGACTAATGATAGGAAGTCCTTCTCGTACTTTGGGCTCTCTTCTTTCGGCCCATTTAGGACGAGTATTAAATAGAAGGGGGAATCCTCGTCAGGATCGAGAAAACAAACATAGTCAGTCGTCTTATCATCATATGAATATTTCTTGGACAAGATTTTATAGGCCGGTTCGCTTATTGTAAATTCTTGTAGTTCGAGCTTCTGATGCTGCTTGTTGTAGTCCGCGACGTCAGAGTCCATCTTCTGCTGCAGAGTCTCTCCTCTTTTGGTGTTTATCGTAATGTGCATAACAACCGACGATTTTTCGAAGCTCTTTTTCCCCAAGCAGAAATAGATATTCATGCGATATCGATATGCATCTTCCGTATGGCCCGTCCAGCCCTTCGGTTCCCTTACATTGAACATCCAACCATTCCCAAAGATAAGCAACTCGTCCATTTGTGAAGAACCTGCCGACACGGCAAGAAAGAAGATTATGATGGACCAAAGGCCTTTTTTCATTGATCCTCCTCCTATGACGCAGGCTGTGCAGTTTCGCTATTGGGATGACTGGGCCCGGCCAGATTATCGATGAATATTACGAATCCTGAAGCCCACGCCGAGGGCAAGACCGAAAGGACTATCAGGCCAGTTCCGATCCCCATCTTCATCAGCACCTCTGCCGCGGTGTGACAACTATGAGGACATGATATGTATGGAGGACGGATTAATCAACTTATAGAATGAGAAAAAGCGCGCCTTGACCGAAGAGCGCCTTATCTATCAGGCCTCCTAGGCATGCCGGACGAGTCAACGGATAATAAAAATAAGCGAGTGGCGGGAAGGTGTGGGAGTCGAACCCACCCGGGACGTTTATAGCCCCATACCGGATTTGAAGTCCGGAAGGATCACCGGATCCTTCACCCTCCCGGCGTGCCGAACGATGGTAGCCCCTCAGCGACGAGGTGTCAAGGTACCGAGGGCAGATCTATGGCGCTATGATCATGGATTGGGGAGAATATGGCGGACGACGGCCTTGTCGGTCGGTTTCGAGACGGCCGAGACCGGCGGCTTCTGGATCGGGACGGTCATCTCGGCGCTCCCGGCCTTGCTCGTGATCTTGAGGCCGACCGTGCCCTTTTGTTTCAGCCATTCGGCGGGGATAGTGATCTTGACCTTGTCCGGGCCGATGACGGCCGAATCGACGGGGGTCCATTGCTTGGGCCCTCCCTCGGAGGCGGCCGGGGCCGTCGAACCGGCCGGGATCGTGACCTTCCTGCCGACCAGGGTCGAGCCCGTCCCGCCCGCGCCGGCGACCGGCTTGACCGTGGCCGGCCCGGCTGGCTGGTTTCCCTGGCTCCCCATCTCGTAGATGTGTCCCACTCGGACCTCCGCTTTGTCGATCTGGAGGCCTTCGTAAGCCAGAACGATCGTGGCGGCGGGAGCGCCGATGAACAGTCCCTTCGGCGTGACGTCCTTGATCTTCGGCGGGCCGTAGACCCAAAGGGTGGCCGGGACGCAGGGACTGCCCTGCGGGTCCCTGATCGTGACCTTGTGCTGTCCGGGGACGCTCAGAAAGCCGGCCGGAACGCCGGCCGTGATGAGGCAGGCGGGCGCCGCCTGGTCGTTCGTCACCGGCCAATCCGTCCCGTCGACGACGACGACCGAGCCGGGGGAATAATATCCGCAGACGCGGAGAGGGGAAGGGTTGGACTCGTTGACCACATAATAGGCGGGGTAGAGTGACTTGGCATAGCAGACGGGGCCGTCCAGGTAGGTTCTCACGGGAACGGGGAAGACGGCCGACCGGGTCTTTTCCTGGATCAGCATGTCCCCGGTCTGTCCGTCCCATTTCCCTTTGACCATGATGAACTCGAGCTGCCCTTCTGTCGAGCACCAGCGCGCTTTAGGCAGCCAGACCCGAATGGACTCGTTCCAGTCGTAAGCGCAGTGCCCGTTCTCGATGGGGAAGTTCGGGTAGCCGTCGCCGCGGAGGTTGTTGTAGAGCCCCTGCCACGGCTCGCCGGTCCCCGAGCGCCGCACGTAGAGCAGGATCTGCCGCGCGTCCCAGCGGTTCTCGGCCCCGATGGCCAGGTCCTTGCCTGTCAGGAAGATCTCAATTTCGCCGCCCTCCTTGGTCACCTTGATCTGATTCGGGTGGGCGGCCTGGAAGACGGGTTTGGCGAAGTTGTCCTCGCCTGCGGCCGCTCCGGGCCGGGCCTCGGCCAGCGAGACGACCGCGAAAGAGAAAGCCAGCAGGGCCGCGAGCATCCGGCGCACTTTCATGTTCACCCTCCTCTGCGGCGGTGGGGAGACTTGCTTCGCATCTTATCAGCTCCGTGTTCCGGCCGTCAATCGGCCGGCGGCTTGCGCGCCCGGCCGGCACGGTGGCAAAGGGCAGGGTAGTGAGGCAAGGACCGTAGCAGGGCGGAGGCAGACTGGCCCGCCGTGTCACACCGGCCAGAACTGTCCGTGGCTGCCTTATTGGTTTCCCAGATCGTCAAGATCGCCAACCAAGTCGATCCAGATCATAGAGATCCCCTTCGTCTCATAGATGACATTCATGATGAATTGTTTCTCTCCCGTATCTAACGTGAAGAAGGGTTCCTCGATGTCGTAGGGGATCATCGCCCAATAATAGGACAGTTCCCGGGCTTTTGCTTTCCTTATGATGGCACTCTTCAATTCTGGATGCGATTTCCAAAGGACCTCCCAGAACGCTTCTCTGGCGGGTTCTGTTCTCAGAACGCCGCCCGGGACGACGAGGGGTTTGGACGTCTGGACCATCAGCATAAAGCGTCCGGTGTCTCCGAAACGTTTGTCTGCCGCCGTATCGATCTCCTTCCATAGCATCGGGCCAACGGTGATCAGGTTTCCGCTAAACCAGGGCGGCACCTTCTTCGAATCTTGCAGCATCTGCATGAGCCAGGACTGTACCTGTTCGTTGACAGCCTGCGATGCACGCTTGTACGTAACGCCAGCGGGAACATCCTGCCGATTCCATCGAACGTCTGACGCTGATGTGAGGACAGAGAGGGAATAGGACGATTGCGTTGCCAAGAGTGAGGATATGCCAAACAATGCCAACAATCCTCGGAGTTTTGTCATTGAAGCCCTCCCCTCCAATGGGTGCCTTGTTGGCAGATGGCATCAGGCTAGCATAGACCGGCAAGGAAAGAAAGCGTGTACAAGGTATCTCTCAGGCTGTGCGGACCACTCCGCCGCGTAACACGATCCCAATTAATTGTGCAAGGATTGTGCAAACCCTTGCCTAAAACAACTCAGTCCAGATAGATCAGGCTAAAACCATCAAGATCGGTAAGTGCAAGAAAACCAAACTAGAAACAGTCCAACAGGGAAGAACAGGCAAGTGGCGATTTCGCTCTGGGGCGCTTTTGAAGTCCGGAAGGATCACAGGATCCTTCACCCTCCCGAGGGCGGAGTGATGGTAATCCTCCCGGAAAAACGTGTCAAGGAATGAACCACCGGGCCACGGCGACGGCAAAACCCGGTGGATTCATGTCCTCGGCGAGGCGGCCTTACTGACGGCTCTACTTCCGGATCTTTTCCAGTGCCCTCTTGGCGGACTCCAGGCCGGGCTCTAAAGCAAGCGCCCGGCGATAGCTGTCGATCGCAAGTTGAATGTCGCCGTTGGCTAAATAGGCCTCCCCCAGGCTATCGTAGACATTGGCTGATCCCGGATAGGCCTGCGCATTGCACTTGAAAACGGCGATGGCCATGGCGCGGGATTCTTGGCGGAGCAGCTCATAACCCTTCTGGTTTATCGAGGACTGATCCATGACTTTTCTCTCGATCGCCCGCTTCAAGATCGAGAGGACCAGCGTCTCAGCTTCCTCGGTCTTCTTTTGCAGGAATAGCATTTCTGCCTGCTTTAGACTGCTCGAGCATTCGTTATAGGCTGCGAGCAGGTTCTCCATCATTTTAGCGCGGCGATCCTCCGCGGCCGGCTCAGCGACAGCGACGGCGGCCTCGAGCGCCTTGTCCGCTCCGGTTTCGATGTCCGGTTTCACGCCAACGCCTTCCCAATTTGTGCCCGTCGTCGGATTGATGGCCCGTCCGTAGGGTATGGAGATCCTCAAGTCCTTATAGACGACCCAACTCGAGGCCGGGTTGGCCCCGCCGGCGGATTTCTCGCCGATCACGACCGCCCGCTTGAGGGCCTGGAGGTCGTAGGCAAATTCCTCAGCCCCGGAAAACGTCTGGCCGCTGACGAGGACATACAGAGGTAAGTCGACGAGTTTCTTTCCCGGCACGCTCTCTTTCGTCCAAAACTCGTCGGTGCGGTCCCGGTCCTTCCAATAGATGCTGTTGATGTGCGTGGGCTTCTCAAAAAAATAGCTTAGAACAGAGGCCATGTAGGCGGGATCGCCACCGCGATTCTCCCGGAGGTCGATGATCAGCGCGTCCGTATTCTCCAGGAACTTCAAGGCTGCCGATACGACCTCCATGGCCTCTCGGGAGTACATCACCGACCGGATGCGCAGGTAACCGACATTGCCGCCGAGGATCTCGACCTTGTCCAAGCCGAAATTGCGCCTCTTGCTTTCAAATTGGCCCGCGAACCTGTCCAGGTCCCGCTCCTCCTTGCTCCGCTCGTCGGGGTTGGCGCCTTTGAACATCGCCAGGTGCTTATCGTGACAGACCGACCTCAGTTCCCGGGTCATAGCCTCCAGGAACTCGTCGGAATCGGTCATTCGATCGAACGTTCCCGCTTCGAGCTTGGCCCGAATGTGCCGCTCCATCCTGGTCGCGACCTCCGGCAGGACATAAAAGCGGTTGAGGAGCTGACAGACCTTGTCGACCGCCTGGGCGATTTCAGCCCGCGTCAGAGTCGTTGCCCTGTCCTGGGCCGGCCCGGGCAGAATGAGAAACAAAACGAATACCGCACAGTTGAAGGCCACTTTCTTTTTCATAACAGACTCCTATGCCCGATATAATAGATACTGGCTAGGCCGAGGTTATGTTTACGGGAAAACAAGAACGTCGGAATATTGCCGGTGGACAAGAGCCAGCACCAATTGAGAACATGTGCAGAGATTGTGCAAACTTCTGCTCAACATAGCTCAGTCTAGCCTAAACGTGATCAAATCGTCAAGATCGATAAACGCAAGAAAAATAAGTTAGTTGCGGTTTTACGGGGGAGAAACCGCGGACGCCGATTTCCCTCAATTTCGCTTTTGAAGTCCGGAAGGATCACCGGATCCTTCACCCTCCCGGGGGCGCAATAACGGCATTCTAGCTTCTCCCGGGTGAGCCCGCAACCTTTTCGTTATGAACCCAGTCTTGATAGTGGGGGGACACAATGAAAAGAACGCCGCTGGACGCCGGGAAGCTGATCCTGGCCGGCTTGGTCATGGTCTCGACCCTGGGCGCCATGCCGGGGTGCAAGCCTGGACAACCCCCGTTGATCCCCCGGGCCATCATCCTGGAGGAATCCGAGCGCGGCAACCCGGTGCTTTCGCCGAGCGGAAGGGAGATCGCTTACATCGCCCCGGAAAACGGAGTGGGCAACATTTGGCTGGCGACCGTAGGCAAGAACGGCGACAGGATCGTGACCCATAATGCCAAGGACGGCATCGACTATTGCTTCTGGCAAGCGGACGGGGAGCATGTGCTTTATTACCAGGATCAGAGCGGGGACGAAAACAAGCATCTGTTCCAGACGAACATCCGAACGGGGATAACCAAAGACTTGACCCCTTTTCCCGGGGCTCGTGCGACGGACCTCATCGACGATCCCCGCTGCCCGGATACGCTCCTCATCCATATCAACGCCCGGGACGAGAGTCTCTTCGATCTTTACCGACTCGACCTGAAGACCGGATCCCTGAAGCTCGATGCGGAAAATCCCGGAGATGTGGCCCGGTTCTATGCCGACCACCAGCTGCGCGTCAGGGCCGCCTATGTGACCAAACCGGATAACTCCGCAGAGATCCGCGTGCGGGACGGCCTCGAGGACCCTTGGAGAAGCCTCATCGCCTGGGGGCCGGACGAGATGAATTCCGACTCGACAGGGATCGCAGGATTCAATGCCGAGGATACCAAGATCTGGATCATCACCAGTCTCGGGGCTAACGCCGAGCGCCTGCTGGAGGTCGACCTTCGGACGGGCGAAAGGAAGGTCCTGAGCGAAGATCCCCAGTTCGATATAGCGAGACTGCTGGTCAATCCGCTGAATTCCTCACTGGAAGCGGTCGCTTATGAAAAGGAACGGCTGACCTGGATCTTCCTTGACCCCTCGGTGCGGGAGGATTTCGAGGCCCTGAGGAAGCTCCGGGACGGAGAGATCTCAATCCGCGGCCGAGACCGGACCGACAGGATCTGGCTGGTCCGGTTCGAGGCGCCCGACAGCCCGACGACCTACTACCACTTCGATCGTTCCGCCAAAAAAGCGGTATTTCTATTTTCCGAGGATCCGAAGCTGGAGAAACTCCGGCTCGCGAAAAAAGAGCCCATCCAGTTCAGAGCTCGAGATGGCCTGACCATCTACGGCTACCTCTCGCTGCCGGTGGGCATTCGGGCCCGGAACCTTCCGCTCATCGTCCAGGTCCATGGCGGCCCCTGGGCCCGCGACAGCTGGCGCCTCGACTTTCCCGTCCAGTGCCTGGCCAACCGCGGCTATGCCGTGTTGCAGGTGAACTATCGCGCCTCGACGGGCTACGGAAAGGCCTATCAGAACGCCGGCAATCTGGAGTGGGGAGGCAAGGTCATCCAGGATCTCGTGGACGGAAAGAACTGGGTCGTCTCCCGAGGCATCGCCGACCCCAAACGGGCGGCTATCATGGGCGGGAGCTTCGGCGGCTATGCGGCGCTCGCCGCCCTGGCTTTTCATCCTCGGGAATTCGCCTGCGGTATCGCCATCAACGCCATCAGCGACGCCAATCTCTTCATGGCGTCAATGCCCCCGTATTGGACGACAACCAAGGCCAGGTTCGAGACACGCATGGGCAAAGATCCCGAGTTCTTGAAGGCCATCAGCCCAGTTCATAAATCATCCCAGGTTGTGCGCCCGCTCTTGATCATGCACAACGCCAACGACGTGCGGGTCAAGCTGGAACATGCCGAGCGGATGGTCAAGGCCCTGAGAGAAAACGGAAAGGACGTCACCTACCTGGTCTTCCCTGGCGCCGGGCATGTGGGCGGAGGAGCATACGCGGATTTCCTGAAGCGTTGGGCGGCCATTGAGGCCTTTTTGGGCAAACACCTTGGCGGACGTGTTGAGCCTCCCGGCGAAGCCGAAAGGTGGGACCGGCTTCTAAGGTAACCGCTGCGGCGGGGAGGTCCACTGCGGGGCCAACGCCGCGCGCCGCCCGGCGGGCGATCGCCGGCGATAGGGGGGACCGGCACGTCCGATCGGCGCGAAGATCGCCGTGTCGCCTTTTCTGGAAGAACGATAAACGTTCGAAGCGGGCGAGGCGAAATAACGAGGAGAGGAGTCGAAATGGCCAAACGAGGCGGCTTTTTCGTCGTTGTCCTCCTGGCGGCCTTGGGAGCGGGGTTGGCCCAGCCTCCCCAGCCCCCGGCCGGAAGCCCGGGCGAGCGCCTGCGGAACGAGGGGGACATCCCCGGTGCGATCGCCGAGTACCAGAAGGCCTACGCCCAAAACCCCGGCGATCCGAAGAACGTCTACAACCTGGCCTGCGCACTGTCGATCGGCCGGCGGCTCGACGAGTGCTTCGAGTTCCTGGCCAAAGCCGTGGCGCTGGAGTCGTCGCTCGCGCCCTTGATCGAGCCGGACCTCGTCACGGCCCGGCTGGACAAGCGTTGGACCGCTTTCGAGGGCGGCCTCATGGCGAAGCTCGAAGCCGGAGCCCAGCTCTCCGTTAAGGATGTGGAGTATGCCAAGGCCCTGTGGAAGCTGCGGGCTTGGGACCAGGCCTTCTTCCTCGAGGTCGGCATCGCCGGCCGGAAGATCGGCATGAGATCCTCCGTCGTGGAGGCCTTATGGGCCTTCAAGTTCATGGTCCAGGAGAGAAACCAGGCCGAGCTCGCCGCCCTGGTGGCCCGCAAGGGATGGCCCCGGGTGCGCGAGGTCGGGTCTGAAGCGGCCATGGGGGCCTACCTCGTCGCTATGCATTCCCGCGACGGGGCCCAGAAAAAATATCTGGCCGACATCAAGAGAGCCTGCCAGGCCGGGGAACTTCCCTGGGTCCGATACGCTAATATCTACGACCGGGCCTTGTTCAACGAAAACAAGCCGCAGCGATACGGCACGCACACGAAGTACAACGAGCTGACCAAGAAAGAGGAGCTCTACCCCCTCGAGGACGAATCGAAGGTGGACGAGTGGCGGAAAGAGATCGGGCTGGAGCCGCTCGAGGAGTACTTAAGGCAGTTCAATATCGTCTTCAAGCCCGGAAAATAGGTCGGCTCTCAGATCTCCTCGAATTGCGTTAGGGTCCTCTCGCTCATGACGTCGCCCGTGTGCTTGATCTTCGAGGACTCGAAGACCAGGAGCCACGTCTCTTCCTGGGCCGAGGGCTTGTGGGCGACCCCCCGCGGCACCACCGCCATCTCGCCGGGCCCCAGGCTGACCGCGCCGTCGTCCAGCTCGAGATCGAACCGGCCTTTGAGGACGTAAAAGAACTCGTCCTCGTCCTTGTGGTCGTGCCGGACAAGCTCGCCCTGGACCTTGACGATCTTGACATCGTAGTCGTCCACGCGGCCGACGATCTTCGGGCTCCAGAGGTCGGTGAAAAGGGCGAACTTATCCTCGAGCCGAATAACCTTGATCATGGGTCGCCTCCGCAGGCCGCATCTTATCCACTCCGCGCTCCGGCTGTCAATCGACCCTTGATGTGGCCGGCGCCGCGATGATACAGTGGCACTGCCGGCCGCGCCGGCGCGCGGCCGCGGCGAGGTGAGTCATGGACGTGAAAGGTCCCGGATACGTGACCGTCCCGTTCCCGCGGGTCCGGCAGCCGATCGTTGACGCCCTGCGTTGGTCGCGACGATCGACCAGCGTCATGCACGCCCTGGTCGAGTTCGACGTCACGGCGGCCAGGGCCGGCGTCCGCGAGTTTCGCAGGAAGACCGGCGAGCCGCTCTCGTTCACGGCCTTCCTGGCCTTTTGCCTGGCCCGGGCGGTCGATGAAGACCGGACGGTCCAGGCCTACCGGCGGCGCGGCCGCCTGGTCATCTTCGACGACGTCGATCTTTCGATCCTGGTCGAACGGGACGTCGCCGAGCAGGGGAAAGCCCCGATCTATCCCCACGTCGTCAAGGCGGCCAACCGGAAGTCCCCGCGCGAGATACAGGCCGAGATCGGCACGGCCAGGGACGAGGAAACGGCCCGGATGGCCCGGCAGACGACCCGCTATTGGCATCTGCCCCGGTTCGTGCGGTCTTCGCTCTGGCGGCTGTGGCTGGGGTCCCCATATTGGCGCAAGAAACTGACAGGGACGGTCGTGCTTTCGGCCGTGGGCATGTTCGGCCAGGGCTCGGGCTGGGGTATCCCGGTCTCGTCCTACACCTTGAGCGTCGTCGTCGGGGGTCTGGCGAACAAGCCGGCCGCCGTCGACGGCCAGGTCGCAGTCCGGCAGTTCCTGAGCGTCACGGTCAGCTTCGACCACGCCATCGTCGACGGGGCGCCTGCCGCCCGCTTTATCCAGAGGTTCAGGGAGTTCGTCGAAAGCGGCGCTGGTCTCGCCGTCTAGGAGAAGACCGGCGGCGCCTTGACATCATCGTCGCCGGTCCTTATAAAGAGAATGAAGCCGAGGTCCGGGGGATCGGTTGGGAGAATCAAAATGAAAAGTATATGCGCCCTGGCCCTGGTCGTCTGCATCGTCGCGGCGGCCGCCTGCGCCGGCCGTCCGGCCCCGTCAGCGCCGGCCGGCGCGGCGGGAAAACCTGCCTTCGAGCGGGCCCTTGACCAGGGCCTGCTGTTCCTGGCCCGGGGCGAATATGGGAAAGCCGCGGCCTCGTTCCGGACAGCCGCGGAAGCCAGGCCCGATTCGGCCAAGGCCCGCAATTTCCTGGGACTCTGCTATTTCCACGACAAGGATTATGCCCTGGCCAGGGAGCAGTTCGAAAAGGCGATCGCCGCGGACGCTTCGTTCGCCACGGCCTACAACAACCTGGCCGGGGTCTGCTCCATCAAGAACGAGTTCGCCCGGGCCGAGGAGCTGTACAAAAAGGCCCTGGCGCTCTCGCCGGACATGGTTTCCGCCAACTACAACCTGGGAGTCCTGCTCTGCAACCTGGGCCGGGCCAAGGAGGGATTCGGGTTTATCTCCCGCGGCATCGCCCTCGATCCCGACTACCTGGAGAAGAACGCGGAGATGACCGCGGCGTTCAACGCCCGGTCCTTCGACATGAAGGAAGCCTATTTCGCCTATGCCAGGGCTTATGCGGCCGCCGGCGACGTCGGCAAGGCCGTGGCTTTCCTGGGCAAGGCCCGGGACGCCGGGTTCAAGGATTGGACCAGGATCCTCCGCGACGCGGAGTTCGGGAAGGTCCTCAGCGACCCGAGGATCGCGAGCTTCCTCAAAGAGCCGGCCGCGTCGAATTGACGACGGCCGGGCCGGCGCCTATCATAGCCGGGAGGGGTCGCAGACATGTCCGCGGAACTTGATGCCGTTTTCCGTCAGATGCTCGCCGACCGGCGCAGCCGGCTCGACCAGGCCGCGTCGACCGGCGCCGATGGCCTTCGGGTGCAGGCGCTCATCCGCGACGTCGACGACGCGCTGGCCCGCCTGGACGCGGGCGCCTATGGCTTATGCGAAGTCTGCCGCGAGCCCATCGAGACCGAGCGGCTGATCGCCGACCCCCTGTCCCGCTTCTGCCTGGACCACCTGACTCCCTCGCAGCAGAGGGCCCTCGAGAGCGACCTGGGCCTGGCGGCCAGGATCCAGAAGAGCCTGCTGCCCGGGCCGCAGCTGGTCCACAGGGGCTGGGAAGCCGCTTATCATTACCAGCCGGCCGGGCTCGTCAGCGGGGACTACTGCGACCTCGTCCCGGCCCCGAACGGCGACCTGTATTTCATCCTGGGCGATGTCGTCGGCAAGGGGGTCGCGGCTTCGATGCTGATGGTCCATCTGCAGGCCATGTTCAGGACGATGATCCCGATGGGGCTGCCCCTGCGCGAGCTGGTCGAGCACGCCAGCCGGGTCTTTTGCCAGAGCATCCTGCCGAACCATTATGCGACGCTCGTCTGCGGGCGCGCCGCCGGGTCGGGCGAGGTCGAGATCTGCAATGCCGGGCATCCGCCGCCGCTCCTGATCTCGGAGGCCGGCGTGGCCGAGATCGATCCGACGGGGGTCCCAATCGGCGCGTTCTGCGACGCTCCGTTCGCCACGACCCGGCTCCGTTTCGAGCCGGGGCAGGCCCTGCTCCTGTATACCGACGGTCTCTCTGAAGCCCGCGACGAGGCGGGCCGCATGTACGGCAGCGAACGCGTTCGCGACCTGGCCCTGCGCCGGCCGGGCCGCGCGCCGCGGGAGATCATCGATTCCTGCCTGGCTGACCTGGAGGCCTTCCGCCGCGGCGTCCCGACGGGGGACGACCTGACCATCATGGCCATCCGCCGGTCGGCCTCGAGCTGACGTCCGGCCGGTCCGGCCTCAGACCCCGAATTTTTTCTTGAGCTCGGCGTCGATGGCCTCGGCCGTCTTGCGGTCGATGCCCCTGGCCTCGGCAGGGCTCTTGGACCGGGCCTTGGCCGCGGCGGCGCCCCGCCCGGCGGCTTTCCTGGCCAGGATGAACCCGGACGGCCGGACGACCGCGCCGTGGGCCCGGCAGTTGTTGCCGACGAAGTTGTCGTCGGAGACCACGATGACGTCGGACTTCCGGCCCCGGAACTCCCGCACCAGCCGGACGATCTCGGCGTCGCCGCCGTGGGCGGCCAGGGAATAGACGCAGCGGACGCCGGCCCGCCGCTCGCCGACGCGGCCTCCCGAGCGGTCGAAGTCGCCGTCAAAGACGATGACGCATTCGACGCCCGGGTGCTCCCGGCTCCATCCGGCCACGCGCAGGGCCAGCTGGTTGCGGGCGTTCTGGAGCCCGTCCGCCAGGCTGGGCTCGAGCTCGGGCAGCCGATGGATGACGTTGTAGCCGTCGACGAGGAGGAGCCGCCCGGAGGGCATCAGGCCGTCCTTCCGTCCTGGCCGCGGGCCAGGGTGTCGAGGAAGCGCAACTTGGCCGCCTCGCCGGCCGGCATCTCCTCGTGGAGCGAGGCCGCGCCGTCGTGCACGGTCACGGCCCTGGTCACGAGGCCGGCCAGCGGCTCCAGCGAATGCGAGACGACGACCATGGCCGCCCCGGCGGCCGTCCGCTCGCCGAGCCAGCGCAGGACGTCGTCGGCGATCTGCCGGTCGAGCGAGTCGAGCGGCTCGTCCAGGAGGACATGGCCGGGACGGCCAACGAAGGCCGCGGCGAAGAGGGCCCGCTTCCGCTGTCCGGAGGACAGCTCCCGGACCGAACGGCCGGATTCGGCGGCCAGCCCGAAGCGCTCGAGGGCTTCGAGGCCCGCCCGCCGCGGCTCGCCCCGGAGACGGCAGACCAGGCGGAGGACGTCGGCCAGGGTGGCGTAAGGCGTGATGTCGGGGAACTCGGGGAGATAGGCCAGCCTTCGCCGCGCCTCCACCTCCCGTTTCCAGAGATCGAAGCCGTCGACGAGGATCCGGCCGCTGTCCGGGCGTTCGACGCCGGCCGCGAGCTTAAGCAGCGTGCTCTTGCCGCAGCCGTTCGGGCCGACGAGAAGCGTCAGGCCGGGGCCGAACGTCAGGCCGGCGTCCTTGAGCACGGGACGCCCGGGCTCATAGGCGAATGTGACGCCTTCGAAGACCATCATGGTGAGCTCCAGGAAAGGGGATCGCCGGCGCTCGAATGATGCCGCTCGACCCAGAGGGTGGGCTTGAACCGCCGTTCGGCGTCCCGGGCCAGGAGGAAGGCGGCGGGCGCCGCGGCGGCCAGGGCGAAGGACGCCGGGGGCAGAAGAGCGAGGGCCAGCGCCAGGACGACGCCTTCGCCCGCGACCTGGCCGAAAGCCCCGAAAGGACGGTCTCCCGCCTGGCGCATCGCCGCGGCGCCGCGGATCGCGAGCCAGACCAGCGGGCCCGCGAGATAGACCGCCTCCCGGGCCGGGCGGCCGAACAGAGCCAGGCCGGCGGCCAGCGGCAGGGCCAGGCTGGCGAGAAGACGGGCGTCGTCCCAAACGCGGGCGGCCGCCGACCGGGGCAGCGAACGCAGCCAGGGCCAGGCCGGGCGGCGCGAGGCCAGGGTGTCCGCGGCGACGGCGATGAATACGGCCAGGCCCAGCACCAGGCCGGCGAGCGAAACGGTGAAGGCCGGACGCGCCTCGAGGTCGTTGTTCCTCAGAAAAAGCCAACCGGCGCCGAGGACGGCCGCGGCGGGAAAGTAGGCGATCAGGATCCGGACGCGAACGGCGCGCAGGGCCAGAGCCGGGAAGAATCCTTGGGCGGGGAGACTGCGCCGCGGCCCCCCTCGTCTCTTCGCCAACTCGCCCCGGCCGGGCCGGGCTATCGGGACGGCCAGGATGACGGCGGCCAGGCCGACGATGGCGGCCTCGCCGGCAAATGAAAGAAAGCACGCGGCCAGCGGAACGAGCCGCGCCAGGCGGGGACCCGGGGAGGGGAAACAGGCCAGGCCGGCCGCCGCCGCGCCGACGAGAAGGCCGGCCAGCCGGGCGGCGATGCGCCACGGGTCGGGGGCCGAGACGACCCCGGCCAATGCGCCCAGCACCAGCAGAGCCGGCGCTTCGGCGACGAGCACCGACAATACGGTGGACAGCCGCCGCACGCCCGCCCGGGCCGGCAGGGAACGGACCCAGCCGCCGCTCGCGGCCGCGATCCGCGGCACGACGATCCGGGCCAGGGCCACGAGGAGAAGCGTTCCGATCAGGCCGGACTCTGCCAGGCTGCCCTCGATGAAAAGGATCCTGGCCAGTTCCAGGGAGAAATTCGGCCAGAAAACATAGTAGAAGAAAAGGCCGGCGGCTAGTACCGGCGCCAGGACGCGCAGGGCCAGACGGGCTCCGACCCGGAGATGGAAGAGAAATAGGGCCGGCTCGGCTTTCATCCGCGGCATATTATACTCATAATACGCCGCGGCGGTCAGCCGGGATTCCCGGCCGGCGCCGATCGCCCGCTTATTCGGCCAGCAGGGCGGCCAGCTTGTCCAGGGACTCGTTCATCCCCCGGCGCGCGCCTTCCATGTCCCGGC
The DNA here is from genome assembly GCA_022711665.1 of Acidobacteriota bacterium. Lineage (GTDB taxonomy): Bacteria > Acidobacteriota > Aminicenantia > Aminicenantales > Saccharicenantaceae > RBG-16-66-30. The sequence continues at coordinate 101,994 of JAKLEN010000005.1, forward strand.
CGGGAGGCAGGCCGGCGTGCGTGATTATCAGCCTGGTCTTCCCGGCCCGGTCCTCGAACGTCAGGGTCATGAGCATCTCCAGCGGGATCTCGGAGTCCAGGCCGTAATGGGAGGCCGGAACGATGGTGCCTTTCTCGTCGGCGAAGCTGTCGGTCACGACCAAACGCTGGAGGGGCGCGATCTCGCGGTAGAATCCGGTCGACCAGGTGTCCTTGCCCTCCGGCGAGCGCAGGCAAAAGAGATAGGAGCCGCCGATCCGCAGGGAGACGCGGGCGACGGGCGCGGTGTAGCCCTTGGGACCCCACCAGCGGGTGATGAGCTCGGGCGTCGTCCAGGCCATCCAGACCTTCTCGCGCGGGGCGTCGAATACCCGCTCGATCGTCAGGATCGATTCCGGGGACGGCATGGCCAGGGTCTCGGGACCTTTGCGGTGCATGATAATCCTCCTTGTTGGCGATATTCGGCGCCTCTTGAGTGTATGCAGGATACTTGCCAAGCTCGGAGCCTCGGCGGGATCGGGCCGTCCGCCTGTAGAACGAACGCGGCGCCTGGCCCGGGCGGAGGCGGGCCCCGGCCGAGTCCTGCTGGCCGGGACGCTCATCCCGCCGGGCTGGAACGGATCAGGAGAAGGGTGCTTTCGCTCGGGCCACCAGGGGAGGGTCAGGGCCGCTTGGCCAGGACATGCCGGTCCTCGACGCGCCGGGTATATCCGGTCTTGTCGAAGTATTCGAGTATGGCCTGGGCGTACTTGCGGGAGAGCTCGAGACGGTCGCGGAGGCCGGCGATGGTGACGCTGCCGTGGCGCTCGACCAGGCCGGCCACCGCGGTCCGGGCGGCCTCGAGCGTCTCCCGGTGATAGATCACCTTGGGGGCCAGCCGGACGAGCTCGCCGGAGCGCAGGAGGGCGTTCAGCGCGGGGTTGAAGACGGAGGGGTTCAGGCCGAGACGGAGCCGGACCTGATCCTCGAGCGGGGCGGCGAACCGGGCCGCCTTGAAGGCCCCTTCGATCCCGGCCCGGAGCGCCGTCTCGGCTGGATCGGTCCTGGGCTCGCGTCCGGCCAGGCCGATCTCCGCGCCATGACGGACCAGGACGCCGGCCGCAACCGAGGCGTCGAGGAGGAGCTTGAGCGTCGCCGCGTCGCCCGTTTCGAGGAAGGCCGCCCGCAGGTCGGAATAGGGCATGGCCGGACGGCAGGGGTTCTTCTCGAAATAGGCCCGGACGGCGGCCAGGAGCCCCTCGGCCAGGCGGTCGTGCCCGGACTTGTGGAGGAAGCGGCCGGGCGTTTCTCCGGGCAGGGCGACCAGGCGTCCTTCGGCGACAAGGGCGCTGACTGCCTCGGCCACTTCGGATCCGGCCAGGCCGAGCTTGAGGGCGATGTCGGCGGCGGATTGGGGCCGGCCGGCGGACTGGGCGAACATCTGGTCCACGGCCTGGCGGGTCGTGCCACCGAGCTTCTCCAGGCCCTCGAGGACCCGGCCGCTGAAGCGCTTGTGCTTCTCGGGCGCGGCGTCGAGGACCCGGCCGCCGCCGATGGTCACGATGGGGGAGAACGACCGGATGACGAAGCGGTCGCCGGGCAGGGCGACCGTCGGGCGCTCGAGGACGAATTGGACCGGGGCCGAAGCGCCCGGGGCGATCGTCCGGCCGCCGATGATCGCCAGGCGGGCCATGACCTCGTCGGTTCCGACGTGGAGCCGGACCCGGTCGCGGTGCTTGATCTCGCGGGGGGCGCAGGGCAGGACGTCCAGGCGGGCGTCGAGGCGCGACGTCGGCGAGAGGGAGCCGACGGCGGCGGCCACCTGGCCGCGGCGCAGGTCATCCTTGGCCGCGTCCTGGAGATTGAGGGCCGTGCGGCGGCCCAGGCCGGAGCGGTCGGCCTTCGCGCCGTGGACCTGGACGCCGCGGACGCGCGTTTCCAGCCCCTCCGGGAAGATGGCGATGCGGTCGCCGGCGCCGACCGTGCCGCCGAGGATCGTGCCGGCCACGACCGTGCCGAAGCCGTGGACGGTGAAGACGCGGTCGATGGGCATGCGGAAGATCCCGTTGTCGGGGCGGACCGGGACGCGGCGGCCGATCTCCTGGAGGGCGGCCTTGAGGGCGGCGATGCCGCTCCCGGCGAGCGCCGAGACCGGCAGGACGGGCGCGCCGTCCAGGAACGAGCCGGCGACGAAGGCCCGGACGGCGGCCGTTACCTCGGCCAGCCGGGCCTCATCGACGAGATCGCACTTCGTCAGGGCGACCAGGCCGTGCCTGACGTCGAGGAGCCGGAGGATGTCGAAGTGCTCGCGGGTCTGAACGGCGATGCCCTCGTCGGCGGCCACGACGAGCAGGGCGGCGTCGATGTGGCTGGCCCCGGCGGCCATGGTCTTGACGAACTTCTCGTGGCCGGGGACGTCGATGAAGACGATCTGCTTGGGGTAGTCCGGGTCGTCGAGGAAGACGAAGCCGAGCTCGATAGTCATGCCCCGGGCCTTCTCCTCGGGCAGGCTGTCGGGGTCGGTCCCGGTCAGGGCCTTGACCAGGGCGCTCTTGCCGTGGTCGATGTGGCCGGCGGTGCCGATGATGACATGGTCGGGGCCGGGCATGGTCAGGCGGAGAGGATGATCCGGGCCGGGCCCTTGCGGGCGACGCGGCCGATGACCGAGGCGGACGGGACGCCGGCGCCGCGGAGGGCGGCCAGGAAGGCCGCGGCCCGCGACTTGCGGACGGCGACGAGCAGGCCGCCGGAGGTCTGGGGATCGTAGAGGAGGGTTTCCTGATCTTCGGAGGGGGCGCGGCGGCCCTTGGCCCGCCGGACGAAGCGGCCGGCGTATTCGCGGTTGCGCTCGATCGCCCCGGAGACGAGGCCGTCGCGGATGAGGTCGAGGACGCCGGGGAGAACGGGGATGGCCGGGGCCTCGACGGCGATCTCGACGCCGCTCTGGACGGCCATCTCGGCCAGGTGGCCGGCCAGCCCGAAGCCGGTGATATCGGTGGCCGTGGTGACGCGAAAGGCGGGCATGAGCTCGGCGGCGGCCCGGTTGAGGGCGTGCATGGACGCCTCGGCGGCGGCCAGGCCGTCGGCCGGGGCCCGGCCGAGCTGGCGGGCGAAGCTCAACGTGCCCGTGCCGATGGGCTTGGTCAGGACGAGGATGTCGCCTGGCAGGGCCCGGCTGTTGACGGTCATGCGGCGGGGATCGACGACGCCGGTCACGGCGAAGCCGAACTTGATCTCGCGGTCCTTGAGGCTGTGGCCGCCGAGGAGGGCCACGCCGGCTTCGCGCAGTTTGGCCACGCCGCCCTGGAGCATGCGGTTCATGATCCGCGGCGAAAGGGTCTCGATGGGGAAAGCCGCGATCGAGAGGGCGGTCAGCGGCCGGCCGCCCATGGCGTAGATGTCGCTGACGGAATTCGCCGCGGCGATCTCGCCGAAGGCGTAGGGATCGTCGACGACGGGCGTGAAGACGTCGACGGACTGGACGAGGGCCGTGCGGGGGGTCAGGCGGTAGACGCCGGCGTCGTCGCAGGTCTCGGAGGAGACGAGGACGCGGGGATCGAAGGCGCGCGGCAGGCCGGACAAGGCCCGCTTGAGGTCCTCCTGGCCGATCTTGGAGGCGCAGCCGGCGTTCTCGACGAGGCTGGTGAGGGGGACATCCTCGGGCGCGTCCTGGAGGCGCTCGCCGGCGCAGAGGCAGACATTGCGCTTCTTGAAGAGATCGCAGGGGCAGGGGGACTTGGGGTTGCAGATGCAATGGCCGAGCCGGATGGACCGGCCCATGATCCTTTTCCTCCGGGCGAAAAACGGGGACGTTTCCGTTTTTTTCAAGTCAGGGCCTCGCGGACGGCCCGTTCGACGACCGTATCCTCGCCGGGCTGGACCGTCCGGAGATCCAGCAGGACGGCGCCCTTGTGGATGCGGGCGAAGACGGGGGGAGTCGAGAGGCGCAGGCGGCGGGCCAGCTCTTCGGCGCCGACGGCGCTCGAGCGGACGCTCAGGACCTTCGTCGGCAGCGTCTCGACAGGGACCGCGCCGCTGCCGACCTCGGAGGCGCCGTCCTCGACGGCTACGGCGGCCGAGGCGGGCAAGTTCTTGCGGAGCGAGGCGGCCAGGTTCCCGGCCCGGCGGCCGAGCTCGTCGGGCGTCAGGGCGAGCATGCGATAGATGGGATGGACATCTTCGAGCCTGTCGGGGGCGAGAAAGAGCCTGAGCGTGGCTTCGAGCGCGGCCAGGGTCAGCTTGCCGCAGCGGAAGGCCCGGGCCAGGGGGTTCTTGCGGATCCTGGCGATCCAGGCGCTCCCGCCGGCGATGAGACCGCTCTGGGGGCCGCCGATGAGCTTATCGCCGCTGAAGCAGACGACGTCGGCGCCGGCCGTGACGCTGTCCCGGACGAGCGGCTCGGCGGCCAGGCCGTAGCGGGCCAGGTCGACCAGGGCGCCGCTGCCGAGGTCGTCGACGACGGGGATGCCGCGGGCCCGGCCGAGGGCGGCCAGGTCCGCGATGGGCGGCTCCTCGGCGAAGCCGACGATGCGGTAGTTGCTGTGGTGGACGCGCAGGATGGCCCCGGTCGATTCGCCGATGGCGGCCTCGTAGTCGGACAGGTGGGTTTTGTTGGTCGTGCCGATTTCGCGCAGGGAGGCGCCGCTCATGGCCATGACGTCGGGCAGGCGGAAGGAGCCGCCGATCTCGACGAGCTGGCCGCGGGAGACGATGACCTCTTTGCCGCGGGCCAGGGTGTTGAGGATCAGGACCGTGGCGGCCGCGTTGTTGTTGGCGACGGTCGCCGCCTCGGCCCCGGTGAGCTCGCGGAGGAGCCCTTCGACGTGCCGGTCGCGGGACACGCGCTTGCCCGAGTCGCGATCGAGGGCCAGGGTCGAGTAGCCGGAAGCGGCGTCGTCCAGGGCCTGGCCGGCGGCGGCGGACAGGACGGCGCGGCCGAGGCCCGAATGCATGATGACGCCCGTGGCGTTGACGGCCGGCGCCAGAGACGGGGCGAGCCTGCGCTCGAGACGGGCGCGGACCCGGGGCGCCAGGGCGGCGGGGGAGAGGTCGGGGGCGGTTCCGGAGGCCGGGGCGGGGCCGGCGGCGATGGCCCGGCGGATCTCCTCGAGCTCGCCGCGAGCCGCGGCCGCGACCGCTTCGCGGCCGTATCGGTCGAGGAGCGGGGCGGCGGCGGGATCGCCGAGCAGGGCGTCGAGGGAAGGGATCCGGCGGCAGGCCGCGTTCTTGATCGTTTCGGTCATCAGGGCCAGTCCCCGGCGGATCCTATTTACGGAGGGCGTTGAAGCGGATCCGGCCGAAGATCTCAGGGTGGAGGTCGGCGGCGCCGCCGGCGGCCGTGACCGCAACGGCGATCTCGAAGGGCTCTTCCCTGGGAGGCAGGCAGGACGCGTCGTTGCAGGCCTGGTAGCCCAGGGCGCCCTTGAGGACCCTGGGACCGGCGGCCAAGCCGCTTTTGGCCTTGACCAGGGCGCCCAGAATGACCTCGCCTTCGTAAACGACGAGCTCGGCCTCCGAATAGGAGAAGCGGGCCCGGCGGCCCTTGGGATAGGCGATCTCGACGATCTCGAAATCCGTACCGCCGTCGATCGTCAGGGTCGTCGGGATCATGAACTCGTCGAGCGGGGCGTTGTCGTTGATGTGGTAGCCGGGCTGGATCCGGAGGACGAGAGCGGCCTGGAAGGTTTCGCCGGGGCGCACGGCGTCCCGTGACAGGCAGCCTTTGACCTGGACGATCCGGGGCTCGTCCTGGGCGGCCGGAGCGGGGACGGCGAGGAGCGCGGCGATGAGGGCCGCGAACGGGGCGATCCGGCAGGGGCAACGGCGAAGATGCATCATGACGAACCTCTGGTCAATTAGAGTGGTTTTCCCACTCCATGTCAACAGCCTGAAGACGGGGCCAAAATGAGGGGGTCGAACCGACCCCCTCCGGATCCTTATTTTTCGCGGGGGATGGCGTAGACGGGCACGTCGCTGAAGGCGATGACCTTTTCGGTCGTGCTGCCCAGGAAGAACCGCGACAGCTTTTTGACCGTCGTGGACATGACAATGAGCTCGCAGCCCTTGGTCCGGGCGTACTCGATGATGCCTTCCCAGCTGTGGACGGCCTTGACCACGTCCTCGCCGATCTCGACGGCCGCCTGCGTCCGTTTCTTGCGGGCCTGCAGCTTCTTGAGCACGGCGTTGAACATCTCGTCGGTCAGGCGGAAGTCGTGCCCGAAGAGCTCCAAGACGTAAAGGAACGTCAGCCCGGCGCCGAGCGTTTTGGCCAGCCGCCAGGCATGGTCGCGCTCGATGTCCTCGGCGGCCGTGAAGTCGGTCGGGACGAGGATCTTCCTGATGGCCTCGGGCTTGGCCGTGGTCCCCTTGGTCACGAGCACCGGCACCCGGGAGCCGCGCAGGATGCGGTTGGCGACGCTGCCGATGAGGTTCTGCCCGTCGCCCGAACGGCCCTTGCGGCCGATGACGATGAGATCGGCGCCTTCCTTCTTAGCCGTCCGGAGGACGGTCTTGGCCGCCGATCCCTCGGTGACAATGATCTTGGACGGGCAGATATGTTCGGTCTGGCAAAGCTCGTCGATCCGGATCCTGGCCTTGGCCTTGTTGGCCTCGACCTGGGCCAGGAGCTCCGCTTCGGCCTCGGGCCAGGTCTCGTAGAGGGCGGGCGCGAAGTCGGGCACGACGTGCAGGGCCGTCAGCTTGGCCTTGAACGACCGGGCGAAGAAGTCGGCGTAGGCCAGGGCCTCTTTCGACTCGGCCGAGAAGTCCGTGGCCCAAAGGACATGCTTGATGGATTGGATCATCGGTTCCCTCCCCTTGACGTTCGGCCGGGCTGCCGGCGCGGAGCGCCGTCCCGGCCTTATCCAGTCTACACAGGACGGCGTAAAAAAGGAAGGGTCCCGGCGACGGCCGGGCCGGGGGACGAGCCCCGGAGGGATGTCAGTATTTCTGCCAGTCGGGCTTGTGGTCGTTGACCCAGACGTAGTAGTCGGCCATCTTCAGCTCGCTCGCGGCTTCCCGGTCGGCGACGAGGATGGACCGCGGATGCATCTGGAGGATCGAGCCGGGGACCATGGCCGTGATCGGGCCCTCGACGGCCTGGGCCACGGCCCGGGCCTTCTTCCTGCCGAAGGCCAGCAGCAGGCAGAGGCGGCTGTCCATGATCGTCCCCAGGCCCATGGTGATGACGTGGTGCGGCACGGACTCCGCGCCGCCGAAAACCGCCGACGAATCGGCCCGGGTCTGCTCGGTCAGGGTCTTGATCCGGGTCCGCGAAGACAGGGACGAGGACGGCTCGTTGAAGCCGATATGGCCGTTGGTGCCGATGCCCAGGACCTGGATGTCGATGCCGCCGGCCGAGCGGATGGCCTGCTCGTACTTGCGGCAGGCCGCGGGGATATCGGGGGTCATGCCGTCGGGGATGTTGATGCGTTCCTTGGGCATGTTGATGCCGCTGAACAGCTGGGCCCACATGTAGCTGTGGTACGACAACGGGTGGGCCGGCGGGATGCCGACGTACTCGTCGAGATTGAAGCTCGTCACGCCGCTGAAATCGAGCCCTTCCTCCCGGTGCATGCGGACGAGGTTGCGGTAGAGCTGGAGCGGGGTGTTGCCGGTGGCCAGGCCGAGGACGGCGTGGGGCTTCTCGCGGACGGTGCGGGCGACGATGCGGGCGGCGACCTCGCTGGCCTGCAGTTGGTCGGGCTGGATGATGATCTCCATGGGGGCCTCCTTCGATCAGCGCGTGACGATCCAGTACTTCCTGAGCTTCTCTTCGACGCTCGAGCGGAACCGGTCGACATGGCCGAGGATGTAGCGCCCGACGTCCAGCGTCGGGTCGAGGACGATGGGCGTCAGGTCCATGGCGAACCAGAGGGACCCGGCCTCGTCGGTGGCGTGCGATTGGAAATAGACGGCGTTGGCCCGGCGCCGGCCGGGGGTGGCCAGGTCGTAGCGCTTGCCGCCCTCGACCTGGGAATCGTAGACGCCGAGGAGCCCGGTCGACAGGGCTTCGCGCCGGCCGACATCGAGGGGCACCTTGTCCTCGTCGTCCATCCAGTCGAGGCCGCGCCAGACCTCGCAGCCGTAGACCGTCGACGGCCGCTCGTCGGGCTCGAGCTCGCGCAGGGCGGCCAGGGCGGCGTAGACGACCGCGACGTGGGTGTCGTGCTTGTCGGCCGGGTTGTGGGTGTAGACGACCTCGGGCCGGACGGCCTTGAGGATCTTGACCAGGTCGGCCTTCAGCCGGCCCGTGCCGACGTCCTTGACCTCGGCGCTGGCGTAGTTGAGCTGGACCAGGGCGCCGTAGTTGCCGAGGACGGCCGCCTTCTCCTGCTCGCGCCGCCGCAGCGCGGCCATGTCGGCGTCGCTGTACGCGGCGTATTCGCCGGCCCGGGGCGAGCCCGCCCCGTCGGTGGCCACGACGGCCCCGAACCAGAGCTCCTGGCTGGAGAAGCACTTCTGGATGCCGTGGAAGGCCATGATCTCGAGGTCGTCCTGGTGGGCGCCGATGCCCAGGTGGGTGACGCGGCGGAAGGCGTCCTCGGCGGCCAAGCCGTCGGGGACGAAGATCGAAGCGCCGGTCTTGTGGAATTTCACGTGCGGGCTCCTTTGATCTCGGGCAGGCTGGCGGCGGCCACGGCCTGGCCGACACGGCGGCTCTTCTCGTCTAGAAGGTGCAGACGGATCCGGCCGGCCGTCTCCGGATAGCGGGTCCGGAGGACATCGGCGGCCGTGTCCATGATGATCTGGCCGCCCGGTCCGGACATGACCCGGCCCAGGACGAGAAGGTTCTTGAAGCCGTAAAAAACCTCGTACCAGGGGACGGTGTGCCCGAGATAGGCGCCGATCTGCTCGAAGACGCGGGCCGCCGGCATGTTGCCTTTGGCCGCCAGGGCCTGGACCTCCCTGAGCCGCTCGGGCAGCCTCATGCCCTCGGGGAACGACAGGCCGGCCGCCGCTGCCAGCCGGGCCACGGCCTGCTGAGAGAAGTAGTTGGCCCCGACGCCGCGGTCGCCCGACCATTCGTCGGCCGCGGCCCCGGGAGCGAGGTCGACGGGGGCGAAGGCCAGCTCGTCGAGCCAGCCGGGGATGTGGCCCTCGCCGTCGAGGAACCCGGCCGCCTCGCTCGAGCCCATGGCCACGCCCAGGACGCCGGTCTCGCCAAGCGACAGCCGGCCGGCCAGGGCCGTGACCTCGCCGTCGTTGATGACCTCGAAGGGCACGCCCCATTCCCGGGCGAGACGGTCGAACATGCCCTTGACCCTGGTCTCGAAGTCGGCCGCGGGCACCGAACGGAAAAGCGAGGCGATGCGGACCTGCCGGCGGATGAGGATGCCGGCCGACGAGCCGCCGACGGCGTCGACGCGGGGCAGGTGGGCAGCGGCCTTCTTCAGGCCGGCCTGGATCATCTCGTAGTGGTATTCGGGGTCGGCGTGCTCGGCCGGGGCCCAAGGGATCTCCTCGCTCCAGACGGGCTGGCCGTCGACCACGGCCGCCACCTTGTAGTCGCTGGCGCCGAGGTCGAAGCCGATGCGAAAGCCGTCGAGATAGCCGCCGGGAAAGTGGATGGATTCCCGGGCCTCGGGGAAGGTGGCCGGGCTGTGCCGGACCACCTCGAAGGGACGCTCGTAGACGCCGGCCATGGTCCGGACGTCGAAGGCCCGGGGCCCGTCCGGGGCATAATCGGCCTGGAGGCGCCGGCCGATCGCGGCCGGGCCCTGGACGTGGATGCGCCAGCCGCCGCGCGACCAGAGCAGGAACTTGACGACGCGCTCGACCAGGCGGTAGGTGGCTTCGGGGTCGGCGTCCCGTTCCGGGGCGACGGCATCGAAGACCGAGACCAGCCCGTCCTCCCGCTCGACGGCCAGGCGGAGCGGCGCCGGGCCGGAGGCTTTGGCCCGGTCGAGGTAGGCCGACCAGGCGGGATAGACAGGCTGGAAGCCGGGATCGGACTTCATTTGGACTTGAATTCGACCTTCACCGGCGCGAGCAGCCGAGCGGCCAGGTCTCCGGCCCGGCGGGCCCAGGCCCGGGCGTCGGCGGGCTGGGGCGCCGTGACGCCCTTCGCCCACGCGCCGGCGGTCCAGAACGTGAGCGGCTGCCCGGAGCGGGCGGTCAGCCGGAGGGCGTGGTTGGCGCCGGCGTCGTCGCTGCCTTCGAGCTCGGAGGGGCTGAAGACGGCGGCCAGGCCGATCTCGGCCCGGCCGGCGCCGCGTCCCCAGGACCAGAGCGTGCCCTTGGCCTTGTCCAGCCCGAAGGTCTCGCCCTCGAGCCCGGCCAGGGCCGGGCCGAGGATGACGGCGCCGGCCTTGGAGGCCACGACGACGTCCTGGCGGGAGTAGATGTTGTCGGCGAAGGCCGAGTAATAGACCGTGACGGCGACGTCGCCGGCGGCGGTCTTCACGGTCGGATACTCGGCCTTGACCAGGCCGCGGATCGGGCCGGGGGAGACGACGGTGACCTTGGCTTGGGGCGCGGCCGGTCCGTAGAGGGGGATGCGGGTGGCGCCGTCCCAGACCGAAAAGCCGCCCAGGCCGGCCTTGTCGTCAGCCTGGAGCAGTTCCTGCCCCCAATCGCGGTCCTTGGCCTCGGCGGCCGGGAACGTGCGGAGGATGAGCCCGGCCTGGAGCTTGCCGTAGAGCCCGACGCGGCCGCGGACCAGCTTGAAGGCTGCCAGGTTGGATTCCCAGCCGGCTTCCGCGCCGCCCGGCTCCCAGGCGCCGCGGGCGAAGGCCTTCTGCGTGGTGATGACCTGTGGCCAGCTCCGGGCCGGGGTGTAATAACAAAGGAGGCGCGTCGTCGAGTTCGGCGGCAGGGTCCGGACGAGCGCGATCTGGTCGTGGTAGCGGTCCTTGTCCAGGTCGTCGGCCTGGGAAACGACCAGGCCGTATTCGTCCTTCGAGACGGTGAAGAGAGCGTACATGTAGGTGTTGAAATCGGGAGCGACCGCGGCCCGGATCTCGGCCACGTCGAGGATGACGGCCTGGTTCTCGAGCGTGAGCGGCGTAGGATTGGCGATCTCGACGGCGAAATGCTTGGTGAATCCCAGGGCCTCGGGACCGAGGGCTCCGGCCTGCTGGGCCGCGGCCGGGGCGGGAACGAGGGCCAGCGCGGCCGCGAGGAAGGCGGCTGCGGCGGTCAGGGGTGTAGTGACATGGCGCATCGGCGGCTCTCCTTTCTCCTGCCTCAGGTGATGAGGTGCGACTTGAAGCCCTTGCCCAGCACGTCGTACGTGTCGTTGATGATGACAAAGGCCTCGGGATCGATCCTCCGGATGGACGTCCGCAGGTCGGCGAGCTGCTTGCGGTGGATGACGGTCAGGATGATCTCGCCTTCGCGGTTGAGGTAGAGCGACCGCGAGCGCAGGGCCGTGCCGCTGCGGTCGAGGCCGTGGAGGATGTAGTCGGCGATCTCGTCGGTCCGCGACGAGGTGATGATGACCAGCTTCGAGTAGCTCCAGCCCTCCAGGACCAGGTCGATGACCTTGGTCGAGAGGAAGAGCACGATGTAGCCGTAGAGCGGGGCCTCGAGGCTGCGCATGATGAAGCCCGAGGCCGAGATGATGATGAAGTCCGTGATCATGATGCCGAAGCCGAGCGACACCCCGGCGTACTTGCTGATGACCATGCCGATGATGTCGGAGCCGCCCGTCGAGGACCGGCCGCGGAAAACGATGCCCAGGCCGACGCCGAGCATGACCCCGCCGTAGATCGAGGCCAGGACGGGGTTGTCGGTGGCCGAAGGGAGCTTCAGGACCTTGTTGAAGAGGTCGATGAAGACGGAGGAGACGACCATGCCGGCCAGGCTGCTCAGGACGTACTTCTTGCCCATCGTCCTCAGCCCCAGCAGGAAGACGGGGACGTTGAGGACGATGATCAGGGCGCCGACAGGCAGGCCGGAGAAGTAGTTGCCGATCATGGCCAGGCCGGAGACGCCGCCGGGCACGAAGTGGTGGGGGATGAGGAACATGGCGTAGGCCAGGCCGCAGATGACGCAGCCGGCCAGGATGAGAAGCGCGTTCTTGGTTTTTTGCATGGACGTACCGCATCATTTTACACCGTTGCCCGGGCAATGCAAAGCGGGCGGCGGTCCGCCCGCCGGCGGCGGTCCTTGGACGGCGGAGCGACGGTATGATATCTTGAGGAGGTCGCTAAGAAGCGGCTTCGGGACCGGGAACGCGGCGGACTGCGGGCGGCGGGGCCGCGCCGCCGCCGGGCCGGGTCCGGCGGCCGGAGCGGGGAGGCGGATATGACGAAAGACAAGGCCCTCGAGGGGCTCCTGGCCGCCAAGGCCGTGGCCGTCATCCGGATGAAGGATGCGGCCCGGGTGGCCGCGACGGCCGACGCGCTCCGCCGGGGCGGCGTCACCGCGATCGAGATCACCATGACCGTGCCGGGGGCCGCCGGCGTCATCCGGGAGATGGCCAAGGCCAAGGCGCCGGGCCTGCTGGTCGGCGCCGGCACCGTGCTCGACGCCAAGACGGCGGCCGAGGTCATCGCCGCCGGCGCCGACTTCGTCGTCTCGCCCATCGGCGACGCGGAGATGATCGCCGCCTGCCGCGAGGCCGGCGTCCTCGTCGTCCCGGGCGCTTTCAGCCCGACCGAGATCGTCGCCGCCTGGCGGGCCGGGGCGGACATCGTCAAGGTCTTCCCGGCCACGTCGCTCGGGCCGGCCTTCTTCCGCGACCTGAGGGGGCCGCTGCCCCAGGTCCGACTCATGCCCACGGGCGGCGTCACGCTCGAGAACGCCCGCGACTTCATCGCCGCCGGGGCCTGCTGCGTCGGCCTCGGCACGGCCCTGGTCGACGCCAAGACGGTCGAGCGCTGCGATTGGTCGACGCTCGAAACGCGGGCCCGGACGCTCATGGCCTCGCTCGGCTCCGGCAAGGAACGATGAGCCGCGGTTCCGGGGCCTCGTTCTGGAACCGGGACTTCCTGCTGGCCCTGTTCGGCTACTTCTTCCTTTTCATGGCCGTCTCGCTGTTCTTCCTCTACCCGGTGGTCCTGGAGGCGTTCGGCCCCAGCCGGGGCCGGATCGGCCTGATCATGGGCGTCTACAGCGTCGTGGCCATCGCCATCCGGCCGTTCTTCGGCCGGCTCATAGATCTGCGGGGAGGGCGGCGCTTCGCCCTCCTGGGCATCCTCCTGCTGCTGGCCGTTACGCCGTTCTTCCACCTCGTCCGCGACGCCGGCTGGCTTCCGGCGCTGCTGCGGGCCCTGGCCGGCCTGGGCTGGGGCGTCAGCATGACGGCCACGATAGCCATGTGCTCCGACCTCGGGCCGGTCGACAGGCTGGCCAAGTCCATGGGCATCATCGGCGTGGCCGGGCTGGTGGCCAACGCGCTCGGGCCGCTTCTGGCCGAGGAGCTCCTCCGGGGCGGCGGCGCGGCCCGGCTCTACAACGCCAGCCTGCTGTTCCTGGCGGCCGCCCTGGCCTGCGTCCTGGCGGCCCGGGAGATGCCGCGCGGCGAGGGCGGGCCGGAGGCCGGCGGGCTGAAGGCGCTGAAGGCGGTGCCGTGGCTCCAGGCCGCCGTCATCGGGGCGGTGCCGGTCTTCCACGGGGCCATCCGCGGGGCCATGATCTTCTTCATCGCCGTCTTCGCCGGCTCCATCGGCATCGGGCGGGTAGGGCCGTTCTTCGTCGTCTTCTCTCTGGCCGCCATCCTGACCCGCTTCCACCTGGGCGACGTCTCGGACCGGCGCGGCCGCAAGGCGGTCATCCTGCCGGCCGCGCTGATCATCGCCCTCAACCTGTTCGCCATCGCCCAGGTGCGGAGCCTGCCGCTGCTCCTCGTCACCGGCTTCGTGGGCGGGCTCGGGCAGGGCCTGATCTTCCCGGCCCTGAGCACTTACATCATCGATTTCCTGGGCCGGGGGAACAAGGGCCTGGCCATCAGCCTGTACAATTCGCTGTTCGACGTCGGCATGGGCCTGGGGGCGCCGGTCTTCGGCTGGATCTCGGACCTGGCCGGCTATCGCTGGATGTACCGGGTGGCCGGGCTGCTGCTGCTCGTTTCGACGGCGGCCTTCATGGCCAAGGCCCCGGTGACGGAAAAGCAAGATGGGGTCAAACCTACCTTTTACCCATTTTTGGGTATAAGGTAGGTTTGACCCCATCTGAAGAAAGGAGAACGAGATGTGCCGGGACGATATGTTTGAGACGATCGTGGCCCGCCGGACCATCCGCAAGTTCAAGCCGGAGGCGGTGCCGCGGGACCTGTTGGAGCGTCTGATCGAGAGCGGCCGGCTGGCGCCCTCGGCGGCCAACCTCCAGCCGCTCGAGTTCATCGCCGTCGACGCGGCCGGGCCCCGGGCCGCCATCTTCCCCTGCCTCAAGTGGGCGGCTTACATCGCCCCGGCCGGCGATCCGGGCCCGGGCGAGGAGCCGGCGGCCTACATCGTGACGCTGGTCAACACCAAGATACGGGAGAAGATGTTCGAGTACGACGTCGGCGCGGCCATGGAGAACATGATCCTGGCCGCCCTGGCCGAGGGCGTCGGCGGCTGCTGGCTGCTGTCGGTCGACAGGGACAGGCTGGCGGCCATCCTGGGCGTGCCCGGGCATTATCGCATCGACTCGGTCCTGGCCCTGGGCTATCCGGCCGAGGAGCCGGCGGCCGAGGTCCTGGGCGAGTCCTGCCGGTACTGGAAGGACGCGGCGGGGCGCCTGCACGTGCCCAAGCGGCCCCGCGCCGCCGTGGCCCACTACAACGCCTTCTGACCCGCGGCCGTCCCGGGGGAGGAGCGCCGCCGGGGCCGGGGCAGGCCCCGGCGCGGTTGCTTGACTTCGCCGGGGCGGGATTCTATATCTATTCCGTAATAACAAGGAGAATAACATGAAAACGAAACGCACCTGCCTTATCCTGACGCTGGCGGTCCTGGCCCTCGCGGCCTCGGCCCGGGCCGATGTCTACTTGAAGCAGAAAACGCACACGGACGCCTTTCAGATGATGGGCCAGAGCCGGCCGGCCAAGGACGGCACGTCCGTCATCTGGATCGCGGAGAACATGGCCCGGATCGACAACGACGAAGGGACGTCCACGCTGTTCGCCGCCGACAAGAAGGTCCTTTATATGATCGACCACGCCAATAAGCAGTATGCCGAGATGCCGCTCGACTTCGACAAGATGATGCAGGAAGCGGCCGGCGACGATCCCGAGGCGAAAGAGGCCATGGCCAAGATGCCGGGCCTGATGAAGAACATGATGGGCGGCATGTCGGCCAAGGTGACCGAAACCGGCGAGACCAAGACCATCAACGGCTGGCCCTGCCGCAAGTACCTGGTCGAGATGAACATGGGCATGGCCGGGACGACCTCGTCCGAGACCTGGGCCACGGAAGACCTCAAGATCGATTACCTCAAGGTCTTCACGGCGGCCAGCGCCATGATGGCCCGCATGCCCGGCTTCGAGAACATCATCCAGGAGATGAGGAAGATCAAGGGCTTCGTCGTCTACCAGGCTTCCAAGACCAAGATGATGGGCTCGGAGATGGGGTCGACGACCGAGCTGCTCGAGGCCTCGGAAAAGCCCGCGCCCGCCGGGACCTACGACCTGCCCGCCGGCTACAAGAAGGTCAAGGCCATCAAGGGCTGATCAGAGGTCCTTGCCGGCCGATTCGGGCTGGTAGAGGACGGATTCGACCTTGAGAACGCGGGTGCCCGAGGGCACCTTCCATTCGACCGTGTCGCCCGCCCGGTAGCCCAGGAGGGCCGTGCCGATGGGGGCCAGGATCGAGATCAGGCCCTTGGTGATATCGGCCAGGTTCGGGTAGACCAGGGTGTACTCGTGGACCTCGCCCGAGGCGGCGTCGCGCACCCGGAACCGCGAGTTCATGGTGATGACGTCGGCCGGCACCTCGCCGGGTTCGACGATGGTCGCCCGGTCGAGCTCGGCCCTGAGCTCCGAGAGATGGTCCCGGTCGGGCCCCTGCTGGGCGATCGGGGAGTTCAGGATGGCCGTCAGCAACCCATGGTCCAGACTGGTGATGATGATCTCTCGTCCTGGCATGGCGCGACCTCCGTCTGTGAGAGGTTATTCTACTACACTCCAGGGATATGATAAACCGAAACCTTTCGATCCCTCCGGACGACGCCCCGGAAAGACGGGGACGCTTCCAACCGGAAACGCCCCAGCTCTTTATTTAACGGGCATGAGCATGACCGCGGCGCCGCCGCCGGGCGCCAGCCGGAGGGCCAGGCGGTCCCCGGCCCCGACCGTCCGCCGGGAAACGTCGAGGCTCGTGCCGTCCTCCGCCGCCCCGGGGCCGTCGGCGAACACCGTGGCCTCGTACGCGCCGGCGCCCAGGAAGTCGAGCGGCAGGTCGAGCGCGCGCCCGTCCCAGTCGGCCATGGCCCCGATCCACCACCCGTCGCCGCTGCGCCGGGCTATGGCCACGAACTTCGCCGGCTTGCCCGCCAGGACCTTCGTGTCATCCCACACGACCGGGACCTTCTCGATGAACTCGAGCCCCGGCTGGCCCTCGCAGGCCTCGGGGTAATCGGAGACCATGACCAGCGGGCTCTCGTAGACGACGTACATCGCCAGCTGATGGGCCCGCGTGCCCTGGGCCATCGGCGCGACGTCCCGGGCCTCGAACTTGCCCCGAGCCGCGTTCCGCATGGCGCCGGGGGTGAAGTCCATCGGTCCGGCCAGCATGCGGGTGAACGGGATGGTCACGTCGTGCGTCGGCGTGATGCGGTCGCTCCACTTGCTGTACTCGAGGCCCATGACGCCCTCGCGGGTCAGCAGGTTGGGGTAGGCCCGCCGCAGCCCCGTCGGCTTGTAGGCGCCGTGGAAATCGACCGTCAGGCGGTGCTCGGCCGCCTTCTTCACCACCTTCTGGTAATAGTTGACCATGTCCTGGTCGTCGCGGTTCATGTAGTCGACCTTGATGCCGGCGGCGCCCCACTTCTCGAACAGGGCCAGGGCTTCGTCCATGACGCGGTCCAGGGCCTGCCATTCGACCCAGAGCAGCGTGGCCACGCCCTTGGACCGGCCGTAGGCGATGATGGCCGGCACGTCGACCTCGGGCCGGAAGCGGAGGATGTCCTCGATCCGGCCGTCCTGCGACAGGGGCGCCCAGCCGGCGTCGACGAGCATGTACTCGAGCTTGTGGCGGGCGGCGAAGTCGATGTAGTGCTTCATCGTGGCCGTGTTCATGCCCGGCTTGAAGGGAACGCCCGTGGCGTAGCTGCCGGACCACCAGTCCCAGGCGGCCTTGCCCGGCTTGATCCACGAGGTGTCGGCCAGGGCGCAGGGGGCGCTGAGGTCGAGCACGAGGTAGTTGTGCTCGATGAACCGGGCCGGGTCGGGGCCGACCATCAAAACGCGCCAGGGCGTCGTCAGCGGGGTGGCGCCGACGACCGGGCGGTCGAGGCGGCGGCGGGGCGCCACGGCCAGGCGGGCGGTCAGGGCGTTGGGCACGCCGGCGACGCCGCCGACGTACATCCCGGCGTAGTCGGTCAGGTCGGCCTTGAGGAGGGCGGCCCAGAGCCCGGCCTCGGGCATCTCGACGAGCAGGGGCACGTGGACGAGCGAGGCCGGCTTGATGTCGGCCAGAGGCGTGCGCAGGTACTCGCCCTCGTTGCTGGTGTCCCAGCGTCCCAGGTTCTGGGCGAAGGCCGAGGCCGTCCCGGCGAAGTAGAAGCCGGTCGTCTCGGCGGCGATGGCGACGTCGGACAGGGCCTCCTGCTTCGGCAGGATGTAGCGGAAGGCCACGCCCTCGTCGTAGGCCCGCAGGACGACGTCCAGGAGCCGGTGCGGCGGGTTTTTCTCCCGCAGCCGGATGGCGAGCTCGTTGTACCTGTCGGGGACCGTCCGCCGGGCCCCGAAGGCGTTCTCCCAGGTCGCGTCGTTCGAGCGCCGGTCAGTCGAGACGACCTCGAGGCCGTGGTCCAGGGCCGGGCCGCCGGCCAGGTCGAGGCCGAGCGGCGAATCGGCGAGGACGGGCGCGCCCTTGTAGGTCACCCGGTAGTACAGGCGCTCCCCCGGGAGATAGGGCTGGGGCTTGGCGGCCAGGGAAACGGCGATCGCCAGCGAGCCGTCGGGCGAGGACACGGCGAGCGGCGATCCGGCGCCGTTCTTCCCGTTCCCGGCCGGGGCGCAGGCCGAACCGGCGGCGGCCAGCGTCAGCGCGGCCGTGAGCACGATGAAGGATATCCGTCGTTTCGAGAGCATGGGGCGCCTCCGTGATCCGCGAGCGATGGGTCTGCCAGGCGATTATATCCTCGCCTTTCCGCCATGGCAACGAGCGGCGGCGGCGTCAGGCCAGGCGGACCCGGGAGGCAATGGGCATGCGCCGGCCGACGCCGAAGGCCTTGGCTGTCACCTTGATCCCCGGCGCGGCCTGGGCCCGCTTGTATTCGTTGCGGTCGACCAGGCCGGCCACCCGCCTCACCACGTCGGCCTCGAACCCCAGGGCCGCGATCTCGTCGACCGACCGCAGCTCCTCGACGTACTCGCGCAGGATGGCGTCGAGGATGGGGTAGGGCGGCAGCGAGTCGGTATCGAGCTGGCCCGGCCGCAGCTCGGCGCTCGGCGGCTTGTCGAGGATCGTCCGCGGGATGATCTCGCTCCGGCCGGCGGCGTTGATGAAGGCGGCCAGCTCGTAGACCATGGTCTTGGGCACGTCGGACAGGACGGCCAGGCCGCCGCTCATGTCGCCGTAGAGCGTGCAGTAGCCGACGGCCAGCTCGCTCTTGTTGCCGGTCGAAAGGACCAGGCAGCCGAGCTTGTTGGAGAAGGCCATGAGGATGTTGCCGCGGATGCGGGCCTGGATGTTCTCCTCGGCCGTATCGGCCGGCCGCCAGGCCAGGTGCGGCCCGAGCGCGGCCAGGTAGGCTTCGTAGACGGCGGCGATCGGGACCTCGAGGCAGGAGACGCCGAGGCGCGCCGCCAGCTCCCGCGAGTCGGCGACACTGCCGGGCGACGAGAAGGGCATGGGCATGGTGACGGCCAAGACGTTCCGCGGCCCGACGGCCTCGGCCGCCAGGCAGCACGTCACCGCGGAATCGATGCCGCCGGACAACCCGACGACGGCCCGGCCGAAGCCGCATTTGCGCATGTAGTCCCGCAGGCCCAGGACGAGGGCCTCGCGGACCGAGGCGATCCGCGCGAGCGGAACGAAGAGGCCCGGCGTTCCGGGCCGGCCGGTGTCGACCGTCAGCACGTCCTCCCGGAAGGCGGCGCCGACGGCCACCGGCTCGCCCGCGCCGTCGAAGGCGAAGCTCCGGCCGTCGAAGACGAGCTCGTCGTTGGCTCCGACCTGGTTGACGAAGACGAATGGCCGGCCGTGCCGGCGGGCGTGACCGCGGATGAGGCCGAAGCGCGTCTCCTCCTTGCCGGCGTGGAAGGGGGAGGCCGAGATATTGACGAGCACGGTCGCGCCCTTGCCCGCCAGGACGCCGACTGGATCGAGGCCGTAGAGGCGGCCCTTCGGCCAGAGCGCCGGATCGTTCCAGGCGTCCTCGCAGACGGTGATGCCGAGGACCTCGCCCTTGAAGGCGACCGTCCGGATCTCGGGCGCCGGGGCGAAGTAGCGCGTTTCGTCGAAGACGTCATAGGCCGGCAGGAGCGACTTGGGCTGTTCGAGCAGGACGCGGCCATCGCCGGCCAAGACCGCGGCGTTGTACAGGGGCTTGCCGGCGCCGGCCCGGCGGGCCGGGCGCGGCGCGCCGAAGAGCAGGCCCGTCCCGGGATGCGCCGCGGTCAGCCGGACGAGCGCCTCCGCCGCCGCGCCGGCGGCCTTGACGAACCAGGGCCGCTCGAGCAGGTCCCGGGGCGGATAGCCGGTCAGGAAGAGCTCCGGCAGGACGACGAGATCGGACCCGGCCTTGGCGGCGGCTTCGTAGGCCGATGCGGCGGCGGCCCGGTTCCCGGCCAGGTCGCCGACGACCGGGTTGAGCTGGGCCATGGTGATCTTCATCGTCCGCCTCCCCGTTCCGATCCGCTTATACCAATAAAAAGCGGAGGGCGCAAGGCGGCCCGCCGCGGGCCGGGCTTGTCAAGGCCGGGCCCGTTCTCTATACTCTGGGCAATCGAAACGGATCCCGTTCCGGAGAAGGAGAGCGGAATGATGATCGGAGTGAAACGCGGCGCGGGGCGGACCGCCTCTTTCGCCGTCCTGGCCCTGGCCCTTGCCTGCCTGGCGTCCGGCTGCGGCGCGCCCGGCGACGGGAAGACGAAGATCGAGAAACGCGGCCCCGGCTATGCCCTCAGCCTGGACGGGGAGCGCCTTCTGCGCTTTTCGGCCCCCGCGCTGGCCGGCTCGGGCGGGCCCGCGGTCGATATCGGGGAGCCCGACGCCGACGGCTGGCGCCGCGTCCGCATGACCTGGGAGGTCGCGCGCCCGGCGGCCCAGGATGAGCTGGCCGTCGCCTTCGACGTCGAGATCGATCCCGACTTCTGGTGGGCGCCGCACCTCTCTCCCGAAGAAGGCTTTGTCGTCGCCCAGCACGTCTTCCGCTCGCCGGCGCTCATCGCCGCCCGCGGCCCCGTCACCCTGGCCATCGTTCCGGACCTGGACATCGTCGGCGCCCGGCCGGAGAACCCCTGGTTCCTGGATTCAGACGCGCCTAAAAAGAAGATGGCCCTGGGGATGGTCCGGACCGAGATCCCGCAGCACGTGCTGTTCAAGAAGGTCCCGGGAATGACCTTCGCCCCGGGTAAGGTCGAGCTGGGCTTCTACATCGCCGCCTACCGCGACGGCTCGGCCGTCCCGGATCCTTGGGCCCGGGCCGCCAGGTTCCTCTGGGCGCGCTGGGGCCGCCCGCTGTACGCCCGGGGCGAGCCGGTCCAGGCGCCGCTCGAGGCCTACGCCCGGCGAACCTACGATTGGGCCTTCAAGGGCTGGGGCGATTCCGTTTGGCAGGAGTTCGACCTCGGCGGCCGGCGGGTCGGCGCGCCGCAGTTCATCGTCAACGTCTCGCAATCCCCCAATTCGCCCGAGCCGTGGTTCCAGCGCGAGTTCCTGTCGATCTGGAACCAGGCCTGGTTCTCGTCGCTGCGGAGCGCCTCGGGCCTCTATCGCTTCGGGCGGCGCATCGGCGGGACCGAGGGCCGGGACTTCATGGCCCGGGCCCGTCTGACCAAGGAGCTGGCCCTGGCCGCGCCGCTCTCGGACGGCCTCTTCCCGTCCGTCCTCCGCACGGCCAACGAGGAGGTCGAGATCGGGGGCAAGAAGCTCGTCCGGCCCCGGCCCTGGTCCGAGGCCGTCTGGACCAACTCCAATCGCGCCCCCCGGGACCACGGCATCACCGCGGAGTGGTACCATGTCCTGGACATGAGCTGGACCGCGCTCCTGATGCTGCGCTGGCACGATGAGCTCGAAAAGGACGCCCGGCTTCTCGACTACGCCCGGACGTACGGCCAGCGGCTGCTCACGCTCCAGGACGGCCAGGGGTTCTTCCCTGGCTGGCTCCATCCCCAGACGCAGGCGCCGGGCCCGGTGATGAACAGGACGCCGGAGACGAGCCTGAGCGCGACGTTCCTGCTGAAGCTCGCCGAGATGACCGGGGAGCCGCGGTACCGGACCGCAGCGCTGCGGGCCCTGGACGCGGTCCTGAATAACATCGTGCCGGAGGGCCAGTGGCTCGACTTCGAGACCAACTGGTCGTGCTGCCGCTGGGGCCGCGACATCTATCTGGACAAGAGAATCGAGCGCAACGCCAGGCACAAGCAGAACACGCTGTCGATGTTCTGGACGGCCGAGGCGCTGCTGGCGGCCTACCGGGCGACGGGCGAGCGGCGCTATCTTGACTGGGGCCGCAGGACGCTCGACGAGCTGTCGATGTTCCAGCAGGTCTGGCAGCCGCCGTTCATCTACGTCCCGGCCCTCGGCGGGTTCGGCGTCATGAACTCCGACGGGGAGTGGAACGACTCGCGGGAGACGCTTTTCGCCGAGCTCTTCCTCGACTACGGCAAGGCGACGGGGGAGCCGGCCTACGCCGAGCGGGGGATGGCCGCGGTCGAGGCCGGCTTCGTCATGATGTACTGCCCGGAGAATCCCGCGGTCAAGGCCATGTGGGAGAAGGTCTACCCCTGGTTCGGCCCGGCCGATTACGGCTTCACCATGGAAAACTACGGCCACGGCGGCCGGACCAGCCCCGAGGGTGAGGGCATGGGCGTTTTTACGATCTACGACTGGGGCAACGGCGCCGCGGCCGAAGCCGCCATGCGCATCCTCGACCACTCGTCCGGAACGGTTCCGGCCAAGGATTGAACCATGAGCCGCGTTCCCGAGGGACATGTGGCCGGGGCAGGACAAACCTTTGCGCGCGAAAACCCCTTTATTAGAGGAGGCAAACAGAGCATGAGCTTCCGGGAAAAGATGCGTTCATTGAGCCTGGCGGCGGCCGTTCTGACGGCGGCCGCGATGACCTGGTCCTGCTCCAGACCGGCGGCGCCGGCGCCGCCCGCCGCCGCGGCGGCCGTCGGCATCGACGAGCTCGTCCGGCTCGACCTTCTGCCGCAATTCAAGCGGTCGGTCGAGGTCGGGATGGTTTCGAGCTATGACCGCAGCGGCGGCAACGATGACGGCTTCAGCGGCGCGTATTCGTTCATCCGCAAGGAGCCGGGCGGCCTGGTCCTGGCCGACCTCGAAGGGCCGGGGGCGGTCTACCGCATCCATACCCCGACCCCCACGGACGACGTCCTCGAATTCTACTTCGACGGCGAGGCCGCGCCGCGGCTGGCCCTGAGGTTCAACGACCTCTTCAACGGGACGCGCCCGCCGTTCATCGCCCCGCTGGCCATGCCGGGGGCGGGCGGTTATACCTCGTACGTTCCGCTGACCTACCGGAAGTCGTGCCGGATCGTCCTCAAGGCGGAGTCCTTCAAGTTCTACGACATCAATTACGCCGTCTTCCCGCCGGGCACGGAGGTCGAGACGTACACCGACCCCCCCTCGGCCGAATTCCTGGGCCGCGTTGAAAGGGCCGCCGCCCTCCTGCGGCGCGCCGGCTCGGACATCGGCGACGCGCTCGTCCCGGCCGGGGCGCGCGTCTCGAAAAAGACAGTCAAGGCCAGGGTCGGGCCCGGCGGCCGGGCCGTTCTCTTCGAGGCCTCGAAACCGGGACGGATCGTCGGCCTGCGGCTCGGGCCGGCCTCGGCCCTGGCCGGCGACGGGCGCGACATCGTCCTCCGGGCCTATTGGGACGGCGCGGCGGAGCCCGGGATCGAGTGCCCGGCGGGCGACTTCTTCGGCTACAGCTTCGGCCAGCCGGCGGTCAGGTCGCTCCTGCTGGGCACGACGGACTACGGGACGAACTATTTTTATTTCCCCATGCCGTTCGAGCGGTCGGCCCGCATCGAGCTCGTTTCGGAGCGGGCCCCGGGCGGGCGGGAGGTCGAAGTCGAGGCCGAGATCGTCACGGCCGACGCGGGTAAAAGGGCGGAAGAAGGCCGGTTCTACGCCCGCTGGCGGCGCGAGAACCCGTGCCTCGAAGGGCGGCCGCACACCTATCTCCGGACGGAGGGGCGCGGCCATGTCGTCGGCGTCATCCTCCAATCCCAGGGGCTCGAGACTGGGAACACCTACTATTTCGAAGGCGACGACCGGGCCCTGATCGACGGCCGGCTGGCCGTGCCCGGGACCGGCACGGAGGATTCGTTCAACGGCGGCTACTACGACGTGCCCGGGAGGTGGGAGACGCGGACGTCGCTGCCGCTCAGCGGCTGCCTCGACTACAAGAAGGCGCTGGGCCGGACCGGCGGCTACCGCTTCTTCCTGACGGACGCCTACGCCTACTCGGCGTCGATCGATTACACCGTCGAGCACGGCGGCGAGGGGAACTCCGTTCCCGCGGATTACGCCAGTGTCGTCTTCTTCTATTCTCAGGAGCCTCCGCCCCCGGCCGAGCCGCTGGGGCCGGTCGCGGCGCGGCGGGTCACGGCGCTCGACCGGGTCGTCTTCACCCCCGGCTGGAACGTCCCCATCCACACGATGTCGCTGCAGAACGCGACCTGGACCAAGATGTCCACGACGGTCGGGCCGGACAGGATACGCGTCTTTTCGATGAAGACCGCCGGGAACGACTCCTTCGGCCCCCACCATGTCTCGTTCATCTGCGACCTGCCCGAGGCGGGGACCTACCGGGTCTCGGTCACGGCCGTGACGGGCCCGGACCAGGGCCTCCTGCAGCTTTTCGAGCACGACAAGCCGGCCGGCCAAGCCGTGAACCTGTACTCGCCGCAGCGGACGATCAGCGGTCCGCTGCCCCTCGGCGAGTTCGAGCTGCAAAAAGGGGAGAACATCGTCTATCTTCACTTGGTCGGGGCCGATCCCAGATCGAAGGGCGTCGGGTTCGACCTGGCCCGGATCATCTTCGAGCGGATGCGCTAGGCGCCGCCCCAGGCTGTTGAGAAGAAGGAGAAGACCATGAGATCGCGAAAACCCATTTCGATCCTCGCCGTCATCCTGGCCGCCGCGGCGGCCCTGACGCTGGCGCCGGCCCGGCCAGCCCACACGGCCCCCCAGGCGGGAGCGGCCGCAGCCGCGCTTACGCCGGCGGACGGCCTTTCCGCGGCGGCCGCGGCCTGGGTCGCGAAGACGATGGCCGGGCTGACGCTCGAAAAGAAGATCGCCCAGCTGGTCACGGCCGATGTCGCCGGCGGCTACATCGCCGACGACGATCCGCGGCTGGCCGGCTGGACCGCCCTGGCCCGCGACCACGGCCTGGGCATGTTCGTCTTCTACGGCGGAACGCCGCGCGACGTCGCCCGGCTGCTCAACCGCCTCCAGAAGGCGGCTGCCGTCCCGCTCCTGATCTCGGCCGACTTCGAGGGCGGTCCCGGCCAGCAGGTGACGGGCGCCAGCGAGTTCCCGGCCAACATGGCCTTCGCCGCCGCCGGCGACGAGGACCTGATGTACCGGGCCGCCTCGGCCGCCGCCGTCGAGGGCCGGGCCATGGGCGTCCACCTGACCTACACTCCGGTCTGCGACATCGCCTGGAACCCCGACAATCCCGCCGAGAGCGTCCGCTCCTTCGGCGGCGACCTGGACCGGCTCGGGCGCCTGGTCCGGGCCTACGTCCGCGGCTACCACGAGCACGGCATGCTGACCTCGGCCAAGCACTTCCCGGGCCGCGGCGACGTCGCCAACATGCCCGGCAATCCTCCCTGGGCCTGGAACCCCAAGCCGGCCGCTGACATCGAATCGCAGGAATTCGCGGCCTTCAAGCTCGGCATCGAGGCCGGCGTTGATTTCGTCATGACCGAGCACATCGCCGTGCCGTCGGTCACGGACGGCTCCCGGCTGCCGGCGAGCGTCGAGCCGAAGCTCGTCGCCGGCTGGCTCAAGGGCCGGCTCGGCTTCAAGGGCCTGGTGACCTCGGACGACCTCTGGTACGACCACGTCGCGGCCCGGTTCGGGGCCGAGGAGGTCGCGGTCAAGGCCTTCGAGGCGGGGCATGACATCATCCTCAAGCCCAAGGACCCGGTCGCGGCCATCGGCGCGCTGGCCGCGGCGGTCCGGTCCGGCCGCATCCCGGAGGCGCGGGTCGACGAGGCTGTGCGCAAGCTCCTGACGCTCAAGGCCCGGCTGGGCCTGCACCTCGACCGCTTTGTCGACGAAGCGCGGGTCGGCGAGTTCGTCGGCACGGCCGCCCACCAGGCCCTCGTCCGGGAGGTCGCCGACCGGTCGCTGACCATGCTCAAGAACGACGGGGTCCTGCCGCTCGGCGCCGGGGCCGGTCGCGGCGCGGCGGGGCGGCCGGCCGGCCCTTCCCGGATCGTCAACATCGCCGTCCAGAAGGTCGACGGCGACACCGGGCCGGCGGCCCTGGCGGCCAAGCTGGCGGCGGCCTTCCCGGGCACGCCGAGCTTCGCCTTGCGGCCGGACATGGACCCGGCCTATTACGAGACCGTCTGGAAGGCTGTCGGCGAGGCCGATCGCGTCGTCCTGTCGCTCTTCGTGGCCCGGAGCCGGATGGGGGACGCGGCGCCTTTCCGGGACGGCGACCTGGCTTTCCTGAAGAAGGTCATCGCGGCCAAGCCCAAGGCGGTCGTGGCCATGTCCTACGGCAATCCTCAGCTGATCCGCAAGATCCCGGACGTCGGGGCCTTCCTGGTCGGGTACGGCGAGCGCGGCTGGTTCGGGAACCAGTCCGTCTACTTCGACTCGTTCATCCAGGCGCTCAAGGGCGGGCTCCAGCCGTCGGGCCGGCTGCCGGTGCGGGTCAGCGACCGTTACCCGATCGGCGCGGGGCTCAGCGGCCGTTGAGAGGGCGGAGCCGGATCATGACCACGCCGTGGCGGGCGACGTAGGCCTCGAAGGAGCCGTCGAAGACGCCCAGGTCCTTCGAGCGCCAGAGGTCGCGGACGCGCTGCGGGCCGTCGAGGCCGAGGTCGGACCATTTCGCCGTGACGGAGGCCAGGGCCGGACCGCGGTTGAACAGGCCGACTGCCTTCGAGCCGTCCTCCAGCTCGCGCATCCAGACCTCGAGCGCGCCGTCCTTGGCCACGCGGCGGCCGGGCCGGCCGAGCGGGTCCTGGTCGACCTCGATGATGTCGTCGTTGGCCAGCAGGCCGAGGGTGAAGTCGTCCAGGCGGGTGATGTCGCCGCTGAAGATGAGCGGCGCGGCCACCAGCGACCAGAGCGAGACGTGGGTGTACTGCTCGTTCGGCGAGAGGGGCGAAGCCTCGTTGCTGCCCTCCCGGTCGGTGACGAAGGCCGAGCTGAGGATGCCGATAAGCAGGTAGTCCGGGTCGTTCCAGCCGCCCGGCCCGCCGTAGCGGTGGAGCTCGTTGCGGGTATAGACGTCGAAGCCGTCGCGGAAGAGGTTGCCGACGACGTCGTGGCCGAGGTCGCCGGCGGTGCGCCAGCTGTTGCCGCCGACGCCGCGGCCCCATTCCCAGACGTTGCCCAGGCCGTACTGGCAGATGTTGAGGACGATGTCGCGCGGCTGGGCGGCCAGGATGCCGCTGATCAGGCGGTAGGGCTTCTGGAGGTCGTCGAGGACCGTCTCGTCGGCCTGGTCGCCATAGGAGCACCAGTCGTACTTGAGGAAATCGAAGCCCCATTCGACGAAGCGGCGGACGTCGAGCTCCTCGTGCCCCGCGGCCGCCGTGTAGCCGGCGCAGGTGCGGGGGCCGGGCGAGGTGTAGATGCCGGCCTTGAGGCCCCGGGCGTGGATGTAGCCGGTCATGTCCTTCATGTCCGGGAAATAACTGTTGGAGTTGATCAGGCCGCGCGCGTCGCGGGGCTCGCCCCGGCGGCCGGGGTCGGCGGCGTCGGGCCGGACCGACCAGCAGTCGTCGATGTTGACGTACTGGTAGCCGTGGTCGATCAGGCCGCTCGAGACCATGGCGTCGGCGGCGGCGCGCATGATGGCGTCGGAGACGCGGTTCTCCCAGACGTACCAGCTGTTCCAGCCCATGTGGGGCGTCAGGGCCAGGACCGGGCCGCAGACGATCTTGAAGGGGCGGGAGGCCGTGCCGCGGGCGTTGGCCGCGGTGAAGGTGACGGTGTAGACGCCGGGGCCGGGCAGGGAACCGGTGATGCGGCCGGTCGCTGTGTCGAGCATCAGGCCCTCGGGCAGGTTCTCGACGCCGAAGGTCATCGGCCGCTCGCCGGTCGCCGGGATGGTGAAAAGGAAGGGCGAGCCGGGGCGGACGCCGAAGACGCGGGCCCCGTTGATGCGGGGCTCGGGGCCGGACCGGGGTGTCAGGACGAGCCTGGGCTCGGCCGGGGCGGGGGATACGGCGGCGATGGCGACGGCGGACAGGACGACAAGAGCGGCCGATACAGTGGCGATGCGCTTCATGGCTCGGTCTCCTTCCGGCCGGTATTATAGATAGGAAACAGGGACGTTTCTATTTTAAAAATTCATTGATGAATAAAGAAATCGGAAGTGTCCCCGTTTTTTTGGCGGCTTGCCCGGGGGTGCGGAAATTGATATCGTGTCGAACTGGAGGATAAACATGACCAAGCCCCGGCTTCATGTCGGATCGAAGCTCCCCATCCTGATAACGGCGCTGGCGTCCATCGCCATCCTGAGCGCCGCGCTGGCGCAGCCCCCGGCCGGGCCCGCGTCCGCCGTCAAGGCCCGGACCGTGACGGCGGCTCAGGCGGACCAAGCCAAAAACCCCTATACCCCCGACACTCCCGAGCCGGGGTCCGTCGAGGCTATCGCCAGGTTCACGACCGAGCCCCGCTTCGGCAACCCCTGGGTGGCCTACCTGCCGGACTCGGCCACCGTGCCGTCGCCGGCGGAATACCTCGGCCACGCCGTCGGCGCCGCAGGCGAGCTCAGCTCGACGTCGAAGATCTACGGCTACTTCCGCAAGCTGGCCGAGACCTCGCCGCGCGTCCGCGTCGAGACGATCGGCCGCACCGAGGAGGGCCGAGATATCCTGCTGGCCGTCGTGGCCGACGAGACGGGTATCCGCGACCTGGACCGCCTCAAGGAAGCGACGGCCGCCCTGGCCGACCCCCGCAAGACCACGCCCGAGGCCGCTGAGGCCCTCATCGCCTCGGCCCGGCCCATCTACTATTTCAACGCCGGGCTGCACTCGACCGAGCTCGGCAGCCCAGAGATGGTCATGGAGCTGTCCTATCGCCTGGCCGTCTCCGAACAGCCGATGATCCGGAGCATCCGCGAAAGCCTCCTGGTCCTCATCAATCCCGTCTCCGAGCCGGACGGCCGCGACAAGCAGGTCGACTGGTTTTACCGCTACCTCAAGGGCCGGACCGACATCGACAACCTGCCGCCGGAATCGCCGCCGTACTGGGGCCACTACGTTTTCCACGACAACAACCGCGACTCGCACCAGGAAGCCCTCCAGCTCTCCAAGGCCGTCAGCCGCATGTTCTTCGCCTACCATCCGCAGGTCGTCCACGACCTCCACGAGTCCATCCCGTTGCTCCAGACCTGGAACGGCACCGGCCCGTTCAACACCAACCTCGACCCGATCCTGCTCAACGAGTGGTTCGCGATGTCGCTGGCCGAGATTGGCGCGCTGACCTCGGCCGGCATGCCCGGCGTCTGGACATGGGGCTTCAGCGACGGCTGGGAGCACGTCTTCCTGGATTCGATCGGCGTCAACCTCAACAGCATCGGCCGCGGCTACGAGACCTTCGGCAACGGCACGGCCGAGACGGTCGAGCGCGTCCTGCGGCCGAACGAGGAGCGTTATGCCGGGCGCCCGGTGACGAGCCAGGAGTGGTACCGGCCCCTGCCGCCGCCGCGCAAGCTCCTCTGGTCGCTCCGCAACAACACCAACTACATGGAAAGCGCCTGCCTGGCCGCCCTCGACTACACGGCCAAGAACGCCAGGGAGATGCTCCGCGACTTCTACCGCAAGGGCCGCAACTCCTGGCAGAAGGGCGTCAAGGGCGGTCCCTACGCCTTCGCCATCCCCGCGGAGCAGGGCGACCGTCGGCGCGTCGCCGACATGGTCGATCTGCTGATGCGCCACGGCATCGAGGTCGGACGGGCGGTGGCGCCGTTCAAGGTGGCGGAAGGGGAGTTCCCGGCCGGCACCTACGTGGTGCGGCTCGACCAGCCCTACCGCAACTACGCCGTGGACCTGCTGACGCCGCAGAATTTCCCCCAGGACGCGACCTACGAGCCCTACGACGACGTGTCCTGGGCCCTGCCAGTCCACTACGGGCTCGAAGCCCGGCGCATCGACGACGCCGGGATCATGAACGCGGCCGGGGTGGCGCTCGAGGCCCTCAAGCCGGGATTCGCGACGGCCGGGACCGTCAGCGTCCCGGCCGGGAACGCCGGGGCCGCCGCCGGGATGGAGCCCGTTTTCCTGCTGAAGGACACGGGCCAGGAAGGGCTGATGGCCCTCCGCGCCCGGCTGGCCGCCTTCCGCGTCGAGATCGCCGAGAAGCCGTTCCAGAGCGGCGGCAAGGACTATCCCGCCGGATCGTGGATCATGCCCGGCCAGAATGGGCTCGGCGACGCGGTCCGGAAAGCGGCCGAGGAGCTGGCCCTCGACTTCGACGGCGCCGCGGCCGTCCCGGACGTCGCCCGCCACGAATCGAAGCTGCCGCGGCTGGCCGTCTGGCATTCGTGGGCCGACACGGAAGCGACCGGCTGGGTCCGCTTCGTACTCGACCGGGAGAAAGTGCCCTATGCCTACATCCGCGACGAGGACGTCCGGGCCGGGCGGCTCAGGGACCGCTTCGACGTCATCATCTACGGGCACAACTACCTCGATCTGCAGGGGCAGATCCTGGGCATAGATAAGAAGTGGGGCCCCCTGGCCTACAAGAAAACGAAGGAGACGCCCAACCTCGGCCGGCCCGACGCCTCCGACGACATCACCGGCGGCATCGGCTGGGCCGGCATGAGCAAGCTCGAAGAGTTCCTCGGCGCGGGCGGGGTCCTGGTGACGCTCGGCAACGGCTCGGCCATCGCCCTCCAGGGCGGGCTAGTGCGCGACGTAGACCGCCGGGGCGGCGCCGTGTTCACGCCGGGCTCGGAGCTCCGGGCCAAGTTCGTGCGGCCCGGGCATCCGCTGGCCTATGGCTACGGCGAGACGACGTCGGTCTTCCGGTCGATGATGCCCGTCTACGACGTGGCCCGATCGATCCGGGGCACGGTCGTACTGCAATGGGGGACCAAGCTTCGGGCCGAGGACCGCGAGGAGGAGAAGCCCGGCGAGACCATGAGCGAGGACGCCGTAAAGGCGAAGGAAGCCGGCGCTGCCGGCCCGGCCGCCGCGGCCAAGAAAGACGAGCCAAAGATGCTCGTCAGCGGCACGATCAAGGGGGAGGACGAGCTCGAAGGCCGTCCGGCCGTCCTCGACCTGCCGGCGGGGAAGGGGCGCGTCGTGGCCTTCCTGTTCAACCCGATCCACCGCGACCTCAACCGCTCCGACCACCGGCTGCTCTGGAACGCCCTGCTCAACTGGAGCGCGCTGAACAATTAGGGGACAAACAAATCGGGGACACAATACTCATTTCCGATTTAGAAATTCAGAAATGAGTATTGTGTCCCCTTTTTTCAGGAAGATGTAGTCCAGACCGAGGCGGTTGGCGGCCTTGGCCGCCGGGTTGGGCGCCAGGGCCCGCATCTCGAGCGTGTTGTCGCCTTCCTTGAGGTCGAAGACGCCGAGCGCCGGACGCGTCCAATCGAGCGTCTTGGACCAGCAATCGACGGGGCCGGTCCCGGCCGGCCGGCCGTTGACGTAGAGCGCGAACCGGCCATAATCCGGCGACTTGCAGAGATTGAGCTCGACCGCGTACCGCCCCGCTTTGAGAACGGTGAACGTGACCGTGAGCCGGTCGCCCGTCCTGGCCCCGGACCAGGCCAGGTGCTCGGCCCCGGAACAGTTGGCCAGCCGCTCTTTCCCCGCCCGGCCGCCTGAGGCCGCGAAACGAAGGGCCTCGCCCTCGATCGGCTCGAGCATGTCCCCGCGCCGGCCCAGATCGACCGGGGCCAGCGTCTCCCGGTCGACGGGCGCCGGCCCGGGGGAGCCGGGCCTGGCGTACCAGTAGATGATATGCCCCCAGGTCGGGCGGCACGGCATCCAATGCCAGATCTCCTGGTCGAAGCGCAGGGCCGCGCGGTAGGGCAGCGCGTCCAGCACGTACCAGCGGTTGAGGCTGATGTGCCCGCCGCTCGCCGGGCCGTCGACCCGCGTCTGGGCATGGTAGGGCCGGACGAACGGCCGGTTGTCGCCGTAGGCGTAGCCGTAGTCGTCTTCGGTCCCGGTGCCGAACGTGCTCGGGAACGGCTCGCCGTCGATCGAGACCTTCTGATCGCCCTCGCCCCACCAGATGAGGCCGTCGTTGGCGATCTCGTAGACCGTGCCGACGACCTTCCCTTCGCCCGTCGTGTCGAGCAGGTTCGTGTCGAAGGGCGGCCAGGAGTGGCGGGTCCGCGTCCGCCATTGGGCCCGGAGGTGATAGTCGCCGTCCGCGAACCGCCGCGGCCCCAGGCGCATCATGATCTCCACGGTGCAGGCGGCCCGGCCGGCGTTGGTCAGGCGCAGGTCCATCGACTCGCGGAACGGCATGACCAGGCGGCTCGTCATCCGGCCGGTGACGTCGACCGTGAAGAACAGGCTCTCGTAGGGGTTGACGCCCGGTCCGGACCCGAAGAAATCGCCGAGCGGCGTCTCGATCGAGCGCTCGCCGTCGAACAGGACCTCTAGGACGAGTGAGCGGTAGGCGTCGCTCGCCCGGCCCGGGTCGCCCTCCTCCCGGCCTTGGCCCGCGCCCAGGACGCGAACCGACCATTCGTAGACGGCTTTCTGGCCCTCGATCCGGGGCAGGGCCGCCGTGGCCCCGGGCTCGACGACCAGGGTGGCGGCGAGCCATCCGGACGCGGCGCCGCGCCCCCCGGACGCGGGCCGGGCCGCTTCGGGCCGGGCCAGCCTGGCGGCGACGAGGGCCGCGGTCTTCTCCCAGACCGCCGCGTCCCTTGGATCGAACGTCGCGACGCGGGCGCCCGGGTCGTACGTCCGGTAGCCGATCTCGTAATAGAGGCGGAGCGGCGTGTCCGTCTCCTCGGCCGTGATCTTGAGCGACCTGGCGTAGGGGAGGGGGAAGTAGAGGTTGCCGCCCGTCCCGCTGACGTACGAGAAGTCGGGCCCGAACGGGGCGGCCAGACCCTTGAACAGGTCGGCCAGCGGCAGGGCCAGCCGCGGCTCGGCCTCGCCGTCGAAGTAGAACCGGACGACGTTCGTCCGGCCGGGATTGGCCGACCAGAAGCGGGAGACGGCGCCCGGGCCGGCGAGATCCGCCAGGACGTGCTCCCTGCGGCCCTCCCCGGTCGTCTCGGTGCGGACGTACTGTCCGGCGTCGCGGTTGGCGAACCAGGAATCTCCGCCCCGATGGCTCTCCCGGTCGTAGCTCGAGGCCTGGGCCTGCTTGAAGAACGGCGCCGGCCGCGCGGCCAGGCCCTCGAGGTCAACCATCTCCCGCAGGAGCGTTTCGACGGTGACGGCGGTCCCCGGGCCTTTTCCCGGTCCCCGGCCGCAGCCCGCCCCGGCGAGGGCGAGCAGGAGAAGGAGAAGGATAAGGAGACCCAGCGGCGGCGCCCAATCCGGCCGCGGCGACCCCGGTTTTTCCGCTCGGTTCTTGATGCTCATGGGAACCACCTTGCCGGTATTCTATCTAAAAACGGGGCTGATGCACCCCTTTTCCGCTTTCATTCCCGCCCGCCTGCCGGGTTTCCCGCCGGGACCAGTCCGTTGGTTCTGAGCTTTGCGGTTGCGGAACACTCCGGGAAATGGGTATCATGTCCCCGCCCGGATTCCCCCCTGGAGGTGTGAGGGCCATGAAAGGCAGAGCCATGATCATCGTCCTGCTTTCCGCGCTGGCCGCGATCGCTATCGCCGCCTGCAAGAGCGACACGACGACGTCCCCGGCGCAGGGGATCTCGCCGGAGGCCCGGGCCGCCGCCGAAGCCGCGGCCGCGGCCAACCCGGACAACCCGTTCTTCAAGCCGTACGGTACGCCGTTCAACGTCCCGCCGTTCGACCGCATCCAGACCGCGCACTTCCTGCCGGCGATCCAGGAAGGCATCCGCCGCGAACAGGCCGAGGTCGATGCCATCGTAGCCGACCCGGCCGAGCCGACCTTCGGGAACACCATCGCCGCCCTGGACCACTCGGGCATTTTCCTGACCGAGGTGGAGAGCGTCTTCGGCTCCCTGCAGAGCTCGATGACGAATAAGGAGCTGCAGGCCATCGACCGTCAGACCGCGCCCCTGCTGGCCGCCCACGCCGACAACATCTCGCTCAACGAGAAGCTCTTCGCCCGGGTCAAGGCCCTCTACGACAGGCGCGAGACCCTCGGCCTCGGCCGCGAGGAGCTGTTCCTCCTCGAGAACACCTACAAGGACTTCGTCCGCGGCGGCGCTCTTCTCGACGAGGCGCAGAAGGCCCGCTTCCGCGAGCTCAACCAGCAGCTCTCGCTCCTGACCGTCAGCTTCGGCGAGAACGTCCTGGCCGAGACCAACGCCTTCCGGCTGGTCATCGCCGACAAGGCCGACCTGGCCGGTCTCCCGGCCTCGGTCGTGGCCATGGCCGCGGCCGCCGCCAAGCAGGCCGGTTTGCCGGACGGGCAGTGGCTCTTCACCATCCACGTCCCGAGCATGACGCCGTTCCTGACCTACTCGGAGCGCCGGCCCCTGCGCGAGAAGGTCCACCGGGCCTACTTCATGAAGGGCGACAACGACTCCGAGTACGACAACAAGGAGAATGTCCGCCAAATCGCCGCCCTGCGCCTGGAGCGGGCCCGGCTCCTCGGCTACGCCAACCATGCCGCCTTCGTCCTCGAGCGCAACATGGCCAAGACCCCGGAGAAGGTTGACGCCTTCCTGGCCCAGCTCTGGGCGCCGACCCTGGTCAAGGCCAAGGAGGAAGCGGCCGCGCTCCAGGCCCTGATGGACCGCGACCCGAAGGCCGGCCGGGGCACGCTCGCCTCCTGGGATTGGTGGCTGTACACCGAGCGCCTGCGCCAGGAGAAGTACGCCCTGGACGACGAGGCCCTGCGGCCGTACTTCAAGCTCGACAACGTCCGCGACGGCATCTTCGCCCTGTGCGGCAAGCTCTACGGCCTGAAGTTCATCCCCCGGCCCGAGCTGCCGCGCTATCACCCCGACGTCCAGGTCTTCGAGGTCCAGGAGGCGGACGGACGTCATACCGGCATCCTCTACATGGACTTCCATCCGCGGCCGAGCAAGCGCAGCGGGGCCTGGTCGGGCTCGTTCCGCCGCGCCTACTCCGAGGAGGGCGTGCGCGTCCCGCCGATCTCGACCATCACCTGCAATTTCACCGCCCCGACGGCCGACGCCCCGGCCCTGCTGTCTACGGACGAGGTCGAGACCTTCTTCCACGAGTTCGGCCATTCGCTGGCGACGCTCTTCTCGCAGTCCCGCTTCCGGACGAGGACGGTGGCCCGCGACTCGGTCGAACTGCCGTCGCAGATCATGGAACACTGGTGCTTCGAGCCCGAGCTGCTGGCCCTCTACGCCCGGCACTACCGGACCGGCGAGGTCATCCCGGCGGAGCTCGTCGGGAAGCTGGAGAAGAGCAAGCTCTTCAACCAGGGCTTCATCACCGCGGAATACCTGGCTGCCTCGATCCTCGACATGGCCTGGCACACGGCCGCCGATCCCGGCGCCGCCGACGTCCGGACCTTCGAGAAGGAGGCCATGGACAAGATCGGGCTCATCCCGGCCATCGTGCCGCGCTACCGCTCGACTTATTTCAGCCACATCTTCAGCGGTGGCTACTCGGCCGGCTACTACGCCTACATCTGGTCGGAGGTCCTCGACTGCGACGCCTTCGAGGCTTTCCGGGAGAAGGGCGTGTTCGACCGGGCCACGGCGGAATCGTTCCGGAAGAACATCCTCGAGCCCTTCGGCACGGAGGACCCGATGACCCAGTACGTCAGGTTCCGCGGCGCCGAGCCCAAGATCGACGGGCTGCTGAAGAACCGCGGCTTGACCGTGCAATAATCGGAGAGATCAAGAGGGGGTCAAACCTACCTTTTACCTAAAAATGGGTGAAAGGTAGGTTTGACCCTTTCTGGATTGACCCCTTTCCGGATGCCCGCAGGATTACACTATTTGATGATATAGACGAGGCCGGCGGAGAGGGCGAAGGTCGTGCGGCCGCCTTTTTCCAGCTCGAAGGTCAGGCCGGGCTGGATGACCAGCAGCGCCTTCGGCCCGAGGGCGTAGACGACGGGCAGGCCCAGCCCGAGCGAGACCAGCGAATCGTCCGCGCTGAGCGTGTAGGAGCTGGGGTCCGAGATCTTCAGCGACGTGCTGGAATAGACGAGCCCGGCGTACGGCTGCAGATAGGCCGCTCCGGACAGCCGGACATCCCGGTAGACCGTGCCGCCGATCATCAGGGTGTTGGCCCACATCTTGTAGTCGATGAGGTCGAGGTCCGGAGAGGCGAAGCTGTCCCTGGCGTAACCGACTGTGATCGACACCGAGACGGGCGATCTGGAAGAGTTCTGCTTGATGACGTGGGCCGTGAGCTGCGGGGAGAGCGAGGCCGCGGTGAGCTCGGTGAACTCGCCGGTGTCGTCGTACGTCACGTGCCCGGCCGCGAAGGACAGATCGAAGATGCCGCCGAGACCGACGCCGACCGTCCCGGAGAGCCCGTGGGCGGCGCTGTTCGAGGCGTAGGCGCCGGTCAGGCTGAATCCGTACTGGCCCTTCTTCAGGAAACCGCTTTGGGGGAATGCGGCCAGGGCGCTCAGCAGGAACAGGCCGGCGAACGCGGCCGAGGCCTTGATCATCTTCATCGGGCGCCTCCTTAAAAAGAAGGGGTCATAAGAAGGGGTCAAACCTAAACGTTTTAACCTTTCGGCGACCACCCATTGGTCACATTCTGAAAAGTTAAAACGTTTAGGTTTGACCCCTTCTTCCTTGCTAGTCGAGGCCGGCGGCCCGGCGCAGCGCCTCGGCCTTGTCGGTGTTTTCCCAGGTGAAGTCCGGATCGTTGCGGCCGAAGTGGCCGTAGGCCGCCGTCTTCTTGTAGATCGGCCGCTTGAGCTTCAGATGGTCGATGATGTCGGCCGGCCGGAGCGGGAAATGCTCCCGGATCAGCCCGGCGATCTTGTTGTCCGGCACCCGGCCCGTGCCGAACGTGTCGACGTACACCGCCATAGGGTCGGCGACGCCGATGGCGTACGACAGCTGGACCTCGCACCGCCCGGCCAGCCCGGCCGCGACGACGTTCTTGGCGATGTAGCGGCAGGCGTAGGCCGCGCTGCGGTCGACCTTGCTCGGGTCCTTGCCGGAGAAGCAGCCGCCGCCGTGCCGGCCCATGCCGCCGTACGTGTCGACGATGATCTTGCGGCCGGTGACGCCCGTATCGCCCTCCGGACCGCCGATGACGAACCGGCCGGTGGCGTTGATGTAGACCTTGGTCTTCTTGTCGAGATACTTGCCGCAGACCGGCTTGACGACCTTCTCCAGAATGAGCTTGCGCAGCTCTCGCTCGGAGAGGTCGGCGATGTGCTGCTGGGCGATGACGACGGCCTCGAGCCGGACCGGCTTCCCGTCGCGGTACTCGACCGTGACCTGGCTCTTGCCGTCCGGTCCCAGGGCGTGGCCGGCGTTGCGCCGCCGGACCTCGGCCAGCCTGGCCGTCAGCCGGTGGGCCAGCATGATCGG
Organism: Acidobacteriota bacterium; assembly: GCA_022711665.1. Taxonomy (GTDB): domain Bacteria; phylum Acidobacteriota; class Aminicenantia; order Aminicenantales; family Saccharicenantaceae; genus RBG-16-66-30. The sequence goes on from JAKLEN010000005.1 coordinate 139,070, forward strand.
CAGGGGCATCAGCTCGGGCGTCTCGTCGCAGGCGAAGCCGAACATCATGCCCTGGTCGCCGGCGCCCTGGGCGCGCTTTTCCTTGCGGCCGACGCCGCGCGCGATGTCCTTGCTCTGGGCGTGGATGGCGACCCAGACGCCGGCGTCCTCGCAGTCGATGCCGTACCGCGGGTCCGTATAGCCGATCTCGCGGAGCGTCCGCCGGACGATCTTCTGGACGTCGGCGTAACCGTCGGTCGTGACCTCGCCGGCGACGTGCACCGTGCCGGTCGTCGTCAGGGCCTCGATGGCCGTATGTGTTTCCGGATCCTGCCGCAGCAGGTCGTCGAGGATGGCGTCGCTGATCTGGTCGCAGATCTTGTCGGGATGGCCCTCGGTGACGCTTTCGCTCGTGAAATAGTGCTTTTCGCTCATTCTTCACCTCCTCGGGGCCGGATTCACGATGGCCATTATCGGCCATTGTGAAAATTTGTCAATTGCGCCTGAGGGCCGGCCGGTTCAACCCGACAATTTGCGAAATAATGGCCCTGGAGCCGCCCCCAAGTTGACGCCGGACGGGAATCGGCTTATCGTTTAACCAGCGGGGGAGGGTGAGAGGTTGGATTCCGTCACCACGACCATCGATCCTCTCGGCCGCGCCCTGGCCGCCGGCACGGTGGTGGCCGGCAAGTACCGCATCCTCGGCGAGATCGGCCGCGGCGGCATGGGGGTCGTCTACGAGGCCGAGGACCTGAGCCTGAGGCGTCCCGTCGCCCTCAAGTTCCTGCCGGCCGAGCTGACCGACAGCCCCGAGGCCCGGGAGCGCTTCGTCCACGAGGCCCGGGCCGCCTCCCTCCTCGACAACCCCCATATCTGCACCATCCACGAGATCGGCGAAGGCGGCGACGGCCGCATGTTCATCGCCATGGCCCTCTGCCGGGGCGAGAGCCTGCGGACGATCATCCGGCGCGGCGGGCTCACCCCGGCGGCGGCCCTGTCGCTCGCCGCCCAGGTGGCCGAAGGACTGGCCGCCGCCCACGCCGCCGGCATCGTCCACCGCGACATCAAGCCGGCCAACATCCTGGTCACCCGGGAGGGCGCGGCCCGCATCGCCGACTTCGGCCTGGCCAAGATCGCCGGCGAAGCCCGCCTGACCCGCGACGGCCGGGCCGTCGGCACCGTCGCCTACATGTCGCCGGAGCAGCTCCAGGGAGGGGACGCGGACGCCCGCTCCGATGTCTGGTCGCTCGGCGTCGTCCTCTACGAGATGCTCGCCGGGGCGCTCCCGTTCCGGGGAGAGAACGAGCCTTCGCTGGCCTGCGCCATAGTCAACGGCGGCCCGCCGCCCCTCGACGACCTGCCGCCCGGCTGCCTCGAGATCCTGCGCCGGGCCCTGGCCAGGGACCCCGCCGGCCGCTACGCTTCCGCCGTCGAGATGGCCCTGGCCCTGGAGGCCGTCGGCGGGGAAGCCGCCCGTACCGGCCGCGCCCGCGCCCGCGCCCACAGGCTGCCGCCGCTGGCCCGGCTCTCCGTCGCCCTCTCCGCCCTCCTGGCCCTCCTGGTCGCCGCCGTCTTCCTCGGCCTTCCCCGCAAAGTCGCCGTCCTCCTCGGCGTCGCCTCCGCGCCTCCCGGCGCTTCCCGCCGCATTACCATATTCGCCCCGGCCGTCCTCGGCGAATCGCCGGCCGACCGCGTCCTGGCCGCCGGCCTCGCCGAGTACCTCCGCGTCCGGCTCGACGCGCTCGCCCGCCCCTCCCGCTCCTGGGTCACGCCGGCCGAGCATCTCTCGACCTACGACGTCCGGGAAGCGTCGGAGGCCGGCCGCATCCTGGGCTCCAACGTCGTCCTCACGGGGACCCTCAAGTGTTCCGGCGACAGCCTGACCCTGACCTTCGACGCGCTCGATCCGGCCCGGGCCAGCCGCCTGGCCTCGATCCAGAAGACCGATCATATCGCCAACGTCGCCGCCTGGCGCGATGACCTCGTCCGCGAAGCCGCCGCCGCCGTCGGCCTGCCGGCCCGTCCTGCTGCCGCCACGCCCGCGCCCACGACCGTGCCCGGAGCGTTCGAGGCCTACGTCCGCGGCCTCGGACATCTGGCCGCCGGCTACGCCGCCTCCCCAGATCCGGCTTCTCCCGCCCGCGCCGGGACCCTGGCTCCGGCCATCGCGGCCTTCGAGGAAGCCGTCCGCCTCGACCCTTCCTTTATAGACGCCTCGATCGATCTGGCCGACACCTGCCGCCGGCAGACCGTTCCCGGCGGGGACCCGGCCGCGGCCGCCCGCGCCGAATCGCTCATCCGCGCCGTGCTGGCTGGGAACGACGGCCTGGCCCGCGCCCACCTGGTCCTCGGCCTGACCCTGCGCCGTCTCGGGCGCGACGCCGAGGCCCGGCCCGAGATCGAACGGGCCGTGGCCCTCGATCCCCTCTACTACGACGCCCAGATCAAGCTGGCCTACCTCTACGAGGACATGAATGAGCCCGGCCTGGCCGAGGCGGCCTACCGGGCGGCGATCCGGGCCCGGCCCGACTACTGGGCCGGCCGGGCCTTTCTGGCGATCTTCCACTTCTACCGGGGCGATTACGTCCGGGCCAGGGACGAGCTCGAGACCGCCGGCCGCGCCTGCCCGGCGAACATCGTCGTCCTGAACGACCTGGGAGCCGCGCACTTCAAGCTGAACGCCTATGACCAGGCCACCGCCGTCTTCGAGCGCTCCAACGCCGTCAAGCGCAACCCCGACGCCTGCGCCAACCTGGCCACCCTCTATTATTACAGCGGCCGCTTCGCCGACTCGGTCAACATGAACGAGGCCGCGCTCGGCTTCGGGCCGAGCGATTACGCCTACGTCATCTGGGGCAACCTGGGCGACGCCTACCGCTTCACCAAAGGGAACGAGGACAAGGCCGCCGCGGCCTACGTCCGGGCCGCCGACCTGGCCGGGCGGGCCCTGGCCGCCAATCCCCGGGACGACCGCGTTCGGGCCACCCTGGCCGTGGACCTGGCCAAGGCGGGCGAGGCGGCGCGCGCCCGCCGGGAGATCGAAGCGGCGCTGCGGGCCCGGGCGGACGACACGGCCATCCTGCAGCGGGCGGTCTTCGCCTTCGAGCTCCTGGGGGACCGGACCAGGGCCCTCGAGATCCTGCGCCGGTACGTCCGGCTCAAAGGGCCGCTGGAAGAGGTCAGCCGCGATCCGCTGCTGGCCGCCCTGCGCCGGGACCCCGGCTACGCCGCCATCGCGTCGAAATGACGCTTGGATCGCACCCGTCAAGGAGGGGATGAAGATGATCAGAAAACCGAGGAGGGCGGGACCGCCCAGGAAGCTCCGGACGGAGCACACGGTCAAGGTCAGCGTCAAGGGCAGGAAGATCGAGTACGACCGTCATTGCGTCCATGTCCAGCGCGGCGACACGATCGTCTGGCACCTCGACAGGCCCTGGCCGTTCGCCGTCATCGTCAAGGCCGTCGAGTCGCCTCTCGACTGGACCGCCCGAGTGGCGCCGCGCGGCGCCCGGGCGCTCGCGGCCAGGGTGAGGGCGGACGCAGCGCCGGGATTCTATCCCTACGCGTTCTGCGTCAGCGCCGGCGAGGCGCTACTGGTCGATGACCCGGAGATCATCGTCCGGCCGCCGGCGGGGGGACGGGGCTAGGGCGGGGCCGGCCCCGGGGAGACGGCCGCTCCGGGCTAGAACTCGCGGTCGTCGCGTTTGCAGTAGTAGTTGTACGGGCTGATGTCCAGGCCGCCGAGGTAGATCTCGCCGCGGTCGGCCATGAGGAAGGCCTTGTCCGTGGGAAAGCCGTAGAGGATGGGGATGACCTCGTCCGTCTCGTGGCAGTAGGGACAGATGACGTCACGCTTCCGGCCGTTGCTCTTGGCCGGCCTGTGGCTGTGGACGTGACCGTGGCCGTGGGTGGTTCCGCAGGACGTGTTCATCATCTCGCACCTTCCTTCGTTTGTTCCGCTTCGCCTTTCCGCCCCCCATGCTAGGGTCGGGCGGACTAGCCCTCAATCGCCGCGGGGGGTGATAGGCGGGGGGATATTCGGCTCCGGGTGAGGTGGGGAACCCGGCCCCCTCTTTTTCCTTTGCCCCCGGCGGCGCGCTGAGCATATAATCGCCGGACGGAGGTTCACCATGATGACGAGATCGCGCTTCTTCCCCGCCGGCCTCGCGGCCGTTGTCTTCCTGCTTGCCGCCTTTCCCGCCGGCGCTCTCCTGGCCCAGGAAAGCCCCTTCGTACCGGAAAAGCTGGCCCGGGAGCTCCGCAACGAGATCTCCGGCGACAGGGCCTACAACTATGTCCGCCGCCTGACGCCCTATCACCGCATCATGGGGTCCGAGGCCTACGTCCAGGCCGCGGAGATGCTGGCCGGGCTGGCCCGGGAGTACGGCTTCGAGAACGTCCGCGTCGTCCGGCAGAAGTTCGACGGCGGCATCAGCTGGGATCCCCGCTCCGCCCGGCTGTGGCTGCTCGACCCCGAAGAGGAGAAGCTCTGCGATTTCGCCGAGGTCCCGGTGTCGCTGGCGGTCTTCAGCCGGTCGGCCCGGGCCGAGGCCGAGCTCGTCGATATCGGGGGCGGCGCCTCGCCGCGGGATTTCTCCGGGATCGACGTCGCCGGAAAGATCGTGCTGACGACGGCTGCGCCGGCCCTGGCCGTGCGGACCGCGGTCTGGGAGAGGGGGGCGCTCGGCGTCATTTCCTGCGCCAGCGTCCACCCCGACGCCCGCTTCGATACGCCCGACCAGATCGCCTACATCAAGGTCCCGGCGTCCTGCCCTCCGGGCAAGGCCGCGCCGTGGGCCTTCATGATCTCGGCCCGCCGGCATGGCGCGCTGCAGGACCTGCTCCGGAAGGCCAAGGCGCGGGGCACGCCGGTCAGGGTCCGGGCCGAGATCGAGGCCGAGGTCCGCGAGCCGGGCGAGCAGGCCTACCTCATGGCCGAGATCCCGGGCTCGGAGATCCATGACCAGGACATCGTGCTCGTCGCCCACCTCGACGAAGAAAGCACGTCGGCCAACGACAACGGCAGCGGCTGCGCTTCCATCCTGGAGATCGGCCGGGCCGTCAACGCCCTGATCAAGGACGGGCGGATCGCCCGGCCCAAGCGCGACATCGTCTTCTGGTGGCCGAACGAGCACACCTCGGAGTACCAGCTCCTGCGGGAAGAGCCCGAGGCGCGCCGGTCGTGGCTGGCGGCCGTCAACCAGGACATGGTCGGGGCCCGGCAGGGAATGGGCTCGCGCATCCAGCACATCATCCGGACGCCGCACTCCCTGCCGAGCTATCTCAGCGACGTCGTTGAGTCCGTGGCCGAGTACGTCATCCTGGGCAACACCTCGTTCCTGGCCGCCGACGAGGCCGGCACGCCCCAGCCGTACGGCAAACCCATCCTGGCGTCCTACGGCTCGCGCGAGCGCTACGGTGCGATGGTCATCCCGCACAGCGGAGCCTCCGACCAGGAGGTCTTCGTCGAGGGCGTCGTCGGGGTGCCGTGCGTCGCCCTGATCAACAACCCGGACGTCTACATCCACTCGAGCGACGACGACCTGCCGAACATCGATCCGACCCAGCTCGAGCGGAACGCCTTCGTGACCGCGGCGACGGCGCTCTTCCTGGCCAACGCCGGGGACCCGGACGTCCCCATGACGGCCGGCGAGATCTACGGCCGGGGCGTCGCCCGGCTGGGCGCGGAGCTGCGGACCGCGCTGGCCCACGTCCGGGAGGACAAGGCGGGCGCGCCGGAGCGGTCGTTCCGGGAAGCGCGGAACCTGCTGGAGCGGGCCGGGGAGAGGGAGACCGCCGCGGTGAGATCGGCCCTCGTCTTCGCCTCGGCGGGAGGGGCCAACGCGGCCTACGCCGAGGGCCTGGCCGTCCGGATCGGCGAAAGGGCCGCGGGCTTCGTCCGCGACCTGGAGGCGGCCTTCCCCGAAGTCGCGGGGCGCGTCCGGAAGGCCGGGCCGGCGGGCGGGCTGACCCCGGTCGAGAAGGAGCTGGCCTCGCGCAAACCCGTGAACGCCGGCACGCTGGACGAGTACTTCGGCCGGCGGGGCTGGAGCGTCGGCTACCCCGGCCTGCATTCGATCATGGCCAAAGAATGCTATTGCTTCGTCGACGGGAAGAGGACCGGTCTGGACATCTTCCGGGCGGTCCAGGCGGAGGCCCTGTCGGCGGGAGCCTACTATTACGGCACGGTCACGCCGGAAGCCGTCCTGGGGCTCCTCGACGAGGCGGTCAAGAAGGGCGTGCTGAAGCTCCGCTGAACGGCCCGAAACCGGGACCGAAACCGGGGCCGGGGACACGCGCGAACGTGCCCCCGGTCAGGCCGGCGCGGGGACGCGATCCTAGTGTCCGCCGCTGACCTTGTAGCCCATCTCCCTCAGCTTGGCCGCCCATCTCTTCTCGGCGGCTTTCGATGCGGCCTGGTCGTAGTACTTGGTTTCGGGGGCCAGGTCCGGGCGCAGGCGCCGGCCGTATTTCCGGGCGACGGGGGAGAAGAGCGGCCCGCGCCTGTTCCTCTTGCCCTTGCGGTGCTCCTCGAAGCGCTCTTCGGGGGTCTTTGACGTCTCGCCTACGTAAACGAACCCTTTTCCCTGGTCTTTGCAGCCCTTGGGGTCGAGCTCGATCACGTAGACCGTCCAGACCTTCGGGTCGCGGTTGACCGTGAATCCCTCCGACTTGAGGCACTTGACGGCGGCCCGCTTTTCGCTGTCGGCTTCTTCCCGGAGCAGAAAAGGGCCCGATGTCAGGTCGTCGCGCAGCATGACCAGGTGGTCCCGAAGCCACTCCGGCCCTTTCCCCTTCAGCAGGGCCGCGAACCGATTCGACGGCTCCTGGGTGGTGATGGCCACATAGAGATTGGGCTTCCCGGGATCGCGGCGCGGCACGACATCGTCGAGCTCGACCACTAGGACATAATTGCGCGGCTCCCTTATGGACCGCCGCGGGCTTCGCCTATAGAAGCGCTTTCTCAAGGCTCGTATGCCCCTGCCAGAAGAACTATCACCGGGCGGCGGGGAGTGTCAATGATGCGGGCGCGCGAACCGCAACCTGGGGACACATATCAACGTGCCGCCAAACCGTGCGCCCGGCCGTCCTCGGCCTGAAGGCGGAAGGGGTCACGGATTTCTTAGAATATTTTTCGGTCGCCGCGAATTTCGACCGCTCTAGCCTGTCTTTACCATATGAAGCCTGTAGTTTACTCCGGATCAGGTTGTCTGGGAGAGATGCAGAAAACCCAGGTCAACGCCTGTTTACCTGACTTGATGACAGCAGTTGTCTTATTTCTTGACATTTGTCTAACTTTGGGTTTAATTTCCATCGCATCGAGTTTCATGGGGATTTTTAGGGAATGGGGCAGTTTCTGCCGGCCCGTCTGAAGAAAGCCCGCGAAGACGCCGGGCTGACGCAGGAGAGCTTTGCCCGCTCGCTGGGTCTTTCCTCCGAGTTCATTTCCCTTCTCGAGGCCGGCAAGCGGGCCCCCTCGCTCGAGACGCTCTCTCGGATCTCCGCCGCTCTCCATAAGGACGCCGCCTTTTTCCTGGGCGATAAGGAGCCGGCCTTTAAAGTCCTGTTCCGGGCTCCGGCCGTCGAGATCAGCCAGATAGCCCGCCAGGAGCTGGAACGATTCAGACGCTATGTGGACGATTATATGCGTCTCGAGGAAGCGACCGGACGCACCCTGGAGCTGGCGCCCCTCTATTCCGGCCGGCTCTCGCCTGAGCGGATGGCCGCCGAAGAAAGGCGCCGCCTGGGCCTCGGGGACGAGCCGGTCCGCGATATCTTCGCCCTGCTCGAACGCAACGGCCTGCGGATCCTGCGCGGCCCGTTGCCCCCGGCCGTTGCGATCTCCGGCGTTTTCGTCTTCCTCGAGGCCCGTAACGCCGCTTTCGCCCTTATCAACTCGGCCCAAACCCCGTGCCGCCAGGCCTTCACCGCGGTTCATGAATACTGCCATTACCTCAAGGACCGCAGCGAGCCGCCGATCATCGATACCCACCGGATCTTCGAGGATGCCGCCAGGCCGAAAGCCGCGCGGAAAGAGGCGCGCTTCGATAAGAAGGATCAGTTCGCCCAGGAGTTCGCCGCCCACTTCCTGATGCCTCCGGCCAAGGTCCGGGAGATCGTCGAACGGGATTTCGGAGCCGGCCGGCTGTCCTACGACGACGTCCTGCTCATCAAGCGCTATTTCGGGGTCAGCGCCCAGGCCATGCTTCGGGCCCTGTGCAATTTGGGGCTGCTCACCGCCGGCCGGCATCAGGAATATGCCCGGCTCGATCCGGTTCAGCACGAAAAGAGAGTGTTCGGCGGAACCGACGAGGACTATGGGCCGGGATCGGGGCTTGATTCGGCTGGGATCGTCGTTTCCGACCGGTATCGCCTGATGGAACGGGAGGTCTCATCACAATAGTGAGCGATATGAAATTACTAAATGTGCAATGCAGGCCTCAGGCAGGGAGACTGACTTGATTTAGCCCCCATTAATAAGCAATGCTTTTGGAAAGATTGTAAGCAGCAGATCAAGATTCGATAATAATAGCCAATTGGAATGGGGTTTTCTATGCCTAAGACAAAAGCCTATGGGCAAGTAGTTCAATCACAGAAATATGAAATTGCTGATCCCAGGCCAAGCGCTCTAATCGAATCGCTTAGGTCTGTAGGATATAAGCTTTCCACAGCGATCGCCGATATCGTTGATAACAGCATTGCGGCCGATGCAAGAAACATTTGGATACGTTTTAAATGGGCGGGAGCGAAATCGCTCATTTCGATCATAGATGATGGACGGGGAATGACAGAAAGTGCCTTGGTAGAAGCGATGCGGCCTGGCTCAATTAGTCCGATCGTCGAGCGCAGTCAGACCGATTTAGGGCGTTTCGGGCTCGGCCTAAAAACAGCGTCCTTTTCTCAATGTAGACGCCTTACCGTTATTTCGCGTAGCAAGGGCTGTCGTGCTGTAACCCGCGTCTGGGACCTTGATTATGTTGTCCGTCATGATGAATGGCGCCTTTTAAGAAGTGGAGATGAGCTTGAGGAAGGCGTAGCCAGTTTCGCGAAGACTGAGACGGGAACTGCAGTCATTTGGACACACCTTGACCGAATAATAACGCAAGGTGAGAATGCTAATGACGCGTCTGCACATAATCGATTTAATGATTCCATTGACCAAGTGCGTCAGCACTTGGCGGTTATTTATCACAGGTTTATCGAAGCTGGAGAGGTCAGGATATTTATAAATAACAATCTTGTTAATGGGTGGAATCCTTATCTAGAAAACCATAAAGCTACTTATAGAGCACCTGATGAGATTATTCCTTTCGGGAAATCAAAGATTTATTTTCGTGGTTACGTATTGCCTCACAAGGATATGCTAACACATGAACAATACGAATCTGCGGCAGGTCCATTAGGCTGGACAGCACACCAAGGATTTTACGTCTACAGAAACAGGCGACTTCTTGTTCCCGGCGATTGGCTAGGATTAGGGAGTCCAAAGCCGTGGATAAAAGCAGAGCACTATAACTTGGCACGCATATGTCTAGATATTTCTAATGACGCTGATAATGAATGGCATCTTGATGTGAAGAAATCTATGGCTCGGCCACCTGCTCTGGTTAAAGAAAGACTAACTGAACTTGCCGAAAACATACGAAAGCGGGCACGATCCGTTTTTGCCCATAGGGGAAAATATGGAGCACGAATTTCGCCCATATCTGAATATGAAAGGCCTTGGGAAGCAAAAACACGTCAGGGATATCGCATATATAAAATAAACCGAGGTCATCCTGCCGTTAGCCAGGCAATTCAGGCTGCTGGGACGGCAGCTCCCGATATAGAATCGATGCTGAGGATTCTCGAAGAAACCGTGCCGGTACAGCAGATATGGCTGGACATCGCAGATCAGACTCAAGACGTTGCTCGTCCATTTATCGGTACCGATTATTCTGTTATACGTTCAGATCTCCGGAAAATCTATATTTTCTTAACAAAGTCCGGAATAGATAGGAATACGGCTCTCGCGCGACTGAAGGCTATGGAACCATACAACCACTATACTAATCTTATTAACGAGCTATAAGAACGGAGACAGGAATGGAAACCAATGCTGCCCTAGCCATATGCCAAATATTATTAGGGCAAAAGCGGGCCAATAAAGATGCCGCTATTTGCCGTGAAGACATATTAGCGGTTGTTGAACAATTCGCCGCTCTAGAACCCGCCAAAGGCATAGATAAAGAGGAATTGGTTAAAACGCTTGAGGAACGTTTCACCGTCTATGTGCCGAATCATCTTACTCTCGGATCGGATGACAACCATATTGCTTGGTTGTCGGCAAAACGCAGCTCTATTAATTGGCAATATTGGGAACGTTATAAAAATTATCTTGAAGGGCTACTCCCACCCGCTGCTGTTGAGGGCGTGGGCAAAACCACGGAGGAAATATTACAGCGCCTTGAAGATCCTTATCGTACGGGTATTTGGGACAGGCGCGGCTTAGTGATGGGGAATGTTCAATCAGGAAAGACCGCCAACTATTGCGGCCTCATATGCAAGGCGGCAGACGCCGGATACAAGGTCATTATCGTCCTTTCTGGAATTCATAATAGCCTGCGTAGTCAGACACAAATTCGATTAGACGAAGGATTTCTTGGATTCATGAGCGAACCGCTGGCTGACGGGACGCGGGGTTTTGTCCCCGCAGGGGTGGGCATTAACGGCCCTAGCATCAATCCCAATACTGCTACAAATCGGACGGAGCGTGGTGATTTTAATCGTACGATAGCTAGCCAATTCGGAATTCATCCAGGCGGCCTGCCTCTCCTCTTTGTTACGAAGAAGAACGTGAGTGTGCTTAGGAACCTCAACAATTGGATATCTTCTTGTATGAATGCCAAAGATCCATCGACGACTAGGCGCTTTGTCAGAGATGTCCCTCTTCTGGTGATTGACGACGAAGCCGATCTCGCGTCGGTAGATACGCATTTTCAAGAGCTTGATGAAAACGGCAACCCTGACCCTGATCATAATCCGGCCGAAACCAATAAGCAGATTAGGAAACTCCTACGAGCATTCGAAAAGGTTGCCTATGTCGCCTATACGGCTACACCGTACGCGAATATTTATATTTATGATAGAGGATTTACGCCCCTATTAGGCGACGACCTTTTTCCTAGAAGCTTCGTTGTCAGCATTCCTCCCCCGAGTAACTATATGGGTCCTGCGCGTGTATTTGGGATTTCGGAAGACGAAGATGCAGGCCTAGAGGAGGTAACGCCATTACCGGTAATACGAAACGTAAAAGATCATGCAGTCAGCGCTGATATGAATGAAACCCGGGGATGGATGCCCCCTCGACTAATCGCCGGAACTGACCATATGCCCCGTTATCTGGGAGAACGACGTATACCTCCGACATTACGAGAAGCAATTCTCTCCTTTATTTTAGCATCGATAGTACGCAAATCTCGTGGCTGTCTGCCCGCACATAATTCTATGCTCATCCATGTCGTCCGCTATACAAAGGTTCAAAAGCTTGTTTCAGATCAAGTAGAAGAAACTCTCCGCGAGATAACACAGCGCCTGAGGTATGGGGACGGCAGCCGCCGTCCGACGATAACCGATGAGTTCCGGAATCTTTATCTTAAAGATTTCAAGAAAACGACAGAAAGCTGTAATAAAATCCTAAACGACAGGCTCGAGCTTCCAGTCTGGACAGCAATCACGCCGGCCTTGCTATCTACAGCGACGAGCATAAAAGTAAAGATTATTAACGGTAGCGCTGGGGATGTTCTAGATTATGAAGAGAATAAGAAGACTGGGATGAACGTGATCGCTATTGGAGGAGACAAACTCTCGCGCGGGCTAACTCTTGAGGGTCTTTCCATCAGCTATTTTTTACGGGCTTCTCGTATGTACGATACGTTAATGCAGATGGGGCGGTGGTTCGGCTATCGTGGGCAATATATTGACATTTGCCGACTCTATACTACTTCAGAGCTAATAAAGTGGTTTGCTCATATCACTGCAGCAGCAGAGGAGCTTCGGCATGAGTTTGAACGGATGGTATCTGTGGGCGGTACGCCGAAAGATTATGGACTGAAAATCCGTGCACACCCTGCCCTATTAGTAACATCGGCTGTTAAGATGCGTCACGGGACTTCAATGAGGATATCTTTTTCTGGCGAGATTAGTGAAACGATAATATTCCAGCGGGAACCTTGGTGGGTCCTAAGTAATTATGATGCGACCGTAGGTCTGCTTTCTAGCCTGCCAATGGAAAAATATTTAGGGTTTCGTAATTCCGGTTATACATGGCAAGAAATTCCCATAGAGACGGTACTTCAATATTTGAATGAGTACAAGACTCACAATGATGTCCGTCGGGCGGACACCGCGTTGCTGGCAAAATATATCCGGGCACAAAACGAAAATGGTGAATTAGCTAAATGGACCATTCATTTGTGCTCTTCAGGTAAAGCTGACGCAATACGTGAAGCAATAGGCAATCAGAAGGTTGGCCTTATTATGCGCGCGCCATTCCCTCAGCCTTATGACCCGCAAGCGGATCGATATACAATCAGACGGCTGGTAAGCCCGACTGATGAACTTGTAGATTTAAGCAAAGAACAGCAGCAAGAGGCAATTCGGTTGACTCAAGAACGATGGAAAGCTGAGCATAGAATGGGCGAGCCGGAAAGAGCAGGCGGAAGGGAGATACGTAAGGTCCGTGATAAGAACAACGGATTATTGCTTCTATATCCCATCGGGCCGCCTAGCTTTTATCCTGCCGGAACGAAGCCAATTATAGGGATGGCCATTAGTTTTCCAAAGAGCGACACCGCAAAAGAAGTGATTTATACAGTGAACAATGTGTTTACGCAGCAGGGCGGAGATGATGAAAGCTTCTGAGGAACTAATTCAGATATGGAACCTTGTTATGGAAGACAAGGGGGATCTACCAGGCTATTATTACCGCAGGATGCAGAAAGAGCTTCCTTTCCCCGTTTATGCTGGGATTATTAATCCAGGACGTTTGCGCTGTATTTCTATATTGGTGGATACAGAAGCTCTTGGCGTTGCTGCTCAGCGAGACGAAACAAATGGTTATTCCGTAAGAATTGAGTTGGCAGAAGCTGGCACACATAAGTCATTCATTCACCTCGCCTCAAGAATGGAGGCAGGGAATGATGAATTATTCGTATTCCTATGCGCTGATTTGCTTGGGTTATGCCGTTCGGATATGGAGGGCCACAAGGCTGTCGCCGCAATCTTTCACCGACTATCTTATTGGCGTCGATTTTTTCAGCGACATGGCGGAGGATTGAGCAGAGAAGAAATCATTGGTCTTTATGGAGAACTCCGATTTCTTGAATTATTGCTTGATTATGGAGTTCCGTCAGAATTAGCAGTCATGGCATGGAAGGGACCCCTTGGAACAAATCAGGATTTTCTCTTTGGTTCTAAAGCAGTGGAAGTGAAGTGCACGACTGCCAATGAAGCAGATATTGTAAAAATTACTAGTGAGAGGCAGCTGGATTCTACTGGGCTAACAACACTATTCCTTTTTCATCAAGCCTTTGACTTCCGGGAGAATTCTGGGAGAACATTAAAAAAGCTTATCGGTGATATTAAGAAGCGTCTAGAAGACACATCGCCGCACGCAATAATCCTATTCGAGGAATTACTTATTTCGGCCGGATATTCGGGCGAGTATAAACCTGTTTTCGACAACTATGGGTTCACGGAAAGGAAGCAATCGGCGTTCGAAGTCCAGCCAAGTTTCCCACGTATCGATGAGACAGCACTACCTGGTGGAGTTTCCCGTGTATCCTACCAATTAGATTTGGCTGTCTGCCATAAGTATAGGATTCATATTGAAGCGATCTTTCGTGCTTTAATGACTGGAGAGCAGAGTGGACAATGAACGGGTAATAGTTCAGTTCCATCAGCAAATCGAGAGTGAAATCACAGAATCCACACGGCAGGAGGGCGGCTTTGGCTCGGGTGAGTTCCGTGAGAACGTGCTGACGAGTATTTATGCGGAAGAGCTCTCGGCTGCGGGCGTGCTTGAATCGCCGGAAGTATGTCATTTGGAGGGCGGTAAAGGCAATGCATCTATTAAGGTGAATGGGTATGGGGTTCCGGAAGAGGATTCGCGGATAGACCTATTTATTACGCTTCATTATGGCCCTTCGGATGAGATTGTCACTATAAATGCAGCGGAAGTCGAAACGGCGTTTAAAAAATTAGAACGTTTCTTTGGAAAGAGCCTAGACGGCCTGTATAAAGAGCTGGATCCGGCTGGCGATCAATACTTGATGGCGGAGCATATCCAAGGGCTAAAGGCCAAAATGGACCGAGTCTGTTTCTATTTATTTACTAATGCCAGACTGGCACAGAGAAAGGAAAAAGAACATAAGTCCGATATCTTTGGGCTTGAAGCTGTTTATGAAGTATGGGACCTGGAGAGATTTCGCCGCCTGAGAGAAAGTGGAACCAGCTATGAGGCATTGGTGGTCAACCTCGAAGATCAGAAGCTGGGAGGTCTTCCGTGCGTTCTCTTAGGAACAAATGGAGGCAATTCCCAAACTTGCGTGACTTTGTTCCCTGGGGAACTGCTTTGTGAACTCTATGATGAGTACGGGCCACGCCTGCTTGAACTGAATGTAAGGTCATACCTACAGGCGCGAGGCAAAGTAAACAAAGGAATAATGGAGACCCTCCAGAAAAGTCCACAAGATTTTTTAGCTTATAATAACGGGATAACGGTCGTTGCCGAAGAGATCATATTCGGAAAACTTTCTAATGGTTCACTGGGAATATTAGAGCTTCGTGGAATGCAAATCGTAAATGGAGGCCAGACAACCGCATCGATACATAGGGCAGCAAAGGACTTCGGGGCTGACCTTTCGTGCGTAAGTGTGCAGGGGAAAGTGACGGTCGTTGACGGGGCCCGTTTTCAAGATATAGTGCCCTTAATATCACGATTTTCAAATACCCAAAATCGCGTAACAGAAGCTGACCTGAGCGCTAACCATCCTTTCCATATCGGGATGGAAAGAGTTTCTAGGCGGGAATGGACGCCCGACCAACGCAGTATGTGGTTCTATGAACGCGCACGCGGAAGCTATCAGACGGCGAAGATCCGTGAAGGCAACACTCCTTCGAAAAGGAAGGCTTTTGAAGATAGGTACCCCAGTAACCAGCGGTTTTCGAAAGAAGATTTGGCCAGATTCGAAAACACTTGGCTTGGTTTGCCCCATATTGTTAGTCGTGGAAGTCAAAAGAACTTTGTCCACTTCATGCATGAGCTGGGGCAATACGACGAAGGTTGGGAGCCAGATATGGATCAGTATCGGCAGTATGTTGCGAAGGGGTTACTTTTCAAAGAAGCTCAAAGGGTAATTCGGGCAGATAGGAGGATAACAGCATATCAGATTAATGTAGCGGCCTATACCGTTGCCCTTCTAGCCGAAAAAACAGCCCGCCGACTAGACCTAAAACGTATATGGCGAATGCAGAAGGTTTCTGAAGCGACGTCAGAACTGCTGGCGGCTTGGGTGCCAATAGTATTTAAACACCTTCCTGATTATGCAGCAAAGGTGGGGAAACACATTGGTGAGTCCTTCAAGGCGTCCGCATGCTGGGATAATATCCGAGGGTTGGATCTGGTTGTGCCGAAAACTATTGATAAAGAACTCGTGGATGTCCCTGCAGGGGAAGACGAATTATCCGCAGCCAGGCGGCGTGATAGCAGGAAGCTGTCTTCAAATGACAAGAATAACATAGCACGGTGCATGGAACTTGGGCAGAAAGAATGGCTGGCGATAGCTCTTTGGGGCCAGAAAACTAACATTCTTGCGGATTGGCAAAGGGGAATTGCCCGTACTCTTTCCGGATATGCTGCCGAAAAATGGGTAAAAAGGCCAAGCTCCAAACAGGCCTATCATGGTGTTCACATGATCGAAAGTGCACGAACGGCGGGTATCTTATAAGCTATGACGATTACAAAGTACCCCATTCCCGTTATTGATCTATTTGCCGGTCCAGGGGGACTTAGTGAGGGATTCTCTTCCTATGAGGAAGGATCTACTTTTTGTGTACGGCTTTCAATTGAAAAGGACAGATTCGCTCATCGGACTCTTGAGTTGCGGGCATTCTTTCGTAGTTTCGACGAAGATCCTCCCTCTGAATATTATAATTACCTTAAACATCAAATTAGTCGCGAAGAGCTATTCAAGATGTTTCCGACGCAAGCCAATAAGGCCAGGAACCAAGCTTGGCAGGCTGAACTAGGGAACAGGAAATATCCCAAAGCTCAGGTAGATAAGAAGATCAGGACTGCTCTGGGAAGACATGGTGACCGCTGGGTTCTTATCGGAGGTCCTCCCTGCCAAGCTTATTCACTCATCGGCCGCTCTCGGATAAAGGGAAAGAGTATTAAGGATTATGAATCCGATAATCGCCATTTTTTATATCGCCAATATTTGAAGATATTGGCTGAACATAAGCCTCCTGTATTTGTAATGGAAAACGTAAAGGGATTATTATCCACGGAAATTAACGACCAGAGGATTGTCGAACATATCCTCCGCGATTTACGGAACCCTAGTCAAGCAGTACGGAATAGTTCAAAGCATAATGGTGCCGAATATGTACTTCATTGTTTAGCGCCGACAAAGAAGCAATACACAGAACTGACTCCTGAGGACTTTATCGTAAAGTCTGAGGCATATGGAATACCGCAAACGCGTCACAGGATCATTTTACTGGGAATCCGAGCCGACGTACGCGTAAAACCAAAACACTTGATACCACAAGAAAGCACATTGTCGGTCGAACAAGCGATTGGAGATGTTCCGCCCGTAAGGAGCGGCATATCAAGAATGATTGATTCTTATGAACGATGGCTAGCGGTGGTTCGTAGCATTACTCGCTCTGAATGGCTAAAGGAGGGGGCTGTTACGAAAGAGATTCGTGGCGCTATAAAAGCCGTAGCAGAAAGCCAAAATCTGGCTTTTTCTCGGGGGGGGGAGTTCGTGAAAACTGTAGCTGCCCCCCAAATAATGGCGGAATGGTTTAGGGATACCAGACTGCGCGGCGTATGTAACCATAGCACTCGCAGACATATGGAGAGTGATTTGCATCGGTATTTATTCGCTTCAGCATATGCGCAAGTTAATGGACATTCCCCACGACTGATTGATTTTCCGAAGGGATTGTTGCCAGATCATGCCAATGTCGGAGATGCGATCCGCGACCGGAAGTTCGGGGATCGTTTTCATGTCCAAGTATCAAACCGTCCTGCATCCACGGTCACGGCCCATATATGCAAAGACGGTCACTATTTTATTCATTATGATTCAAAACAATGTCGTAGTCTTACGGTTCGTGAAGTAGCACGTCTGCAGACATTCCCAGATAATTATTTCTTTGAAGGGCCGAGGACTGAACAATATAGACAGGTCGGAAATGCGGTACCGCCGTTATTAGCTATTCAAATTGCCGATATTGTTGCGGGGATTTTTTATCAGGCTGGCAACCAAAAGGCATAATGACTCATACATTTCCCAAGACCGCTTTTGCCCATCTTAGCAATTCATGTGCATAACCTCCAATATGGGGAGCACGATATCTTAGAATTAGCCGGGACACCTATCGGCTTCCTTTTTAATATTAGGTTTTCGCCGGACTAACTGAAGAAGCCGTATTTTCCATTCGGGATTTTCCACCTCGCATTCCCATATTGTGAAATAAGTCCATCCCAATACTTGTACCTTCTGGGCAATCTCAATATCCCGCCTTTGATTCTCAACGAATTTCTTTTTCCAAAAATCAGTTCTTGACTTTGGCATGTATGCATACTTACATGATTTATGCCGATGCCAGTAACATCCATGAACGAATATTGCAATCTTGTATTTTGGAAGTAAGATATCGGGGGATCCCGGCAAGATACCGGGAGTCAAAGAAAAACGAAATCCCATGTGATGTAGCTGCGAACGAGTTCGGATTTCGGGCATAGTATTTCGTGACCTAATCCTTGACATATTCCAACTGCGCTTTGCCGGGGGAATTCGGTCAGTCATTCATAAGCCACCCGTTTTTTAGATTAACAGGATAGCTTATATAGAACAAGAAGCTATGAGACAATGAAATTCCGTCCGTGATGGAGATAAAAAGCCTCCGCATGGAACATTGGCCAACTTCCAGACCAACGGTGAATTCCCCATGACGACTGCCAATTGTTCAGGGTCTGGGCATATATGAATAATTTTATTCGTAAGCGCGAAAACATACTGCTTTGCGGTGTCGTTCCCTTATGGGAACGGGCGTATAGGGGGGCTGCCTGAGGGAATGGGCCTCGTGGGCTTGGCCCTAGCCGTAAGGCGGGACGAAAGATCATGACGAAATGAGCGCTACGGAGAGCTACGGCATTTAACCCAGGGGCGGGTCCTCCCGCGACTGGCCGGAGTCCGAGCAGGAGGTCTATTGGCGCCTGGATGGGTCGCTGCCGGAGGACTGGACTGTCTGGCACTCGATGAGGGTCCGGACGACCGGCGCGGAGTTCGCCGAATCGGACTTCATCATCACCGACCCCGCCCGTGGCGTCCTCGGCCTTGAGGTCAAGGGCGGCCTCCTCGACAAGAAGGACGGCGCCTGGCGGCAGAACGGCCAGGCCATGAGATCCTTGCCGCTCGACCAGGCGCACCGCTTCATCATGTTACTCCTGGCCAAGTTCAGGGAAAAGGATCGTATCTCGCCGCCGATCGGCGTGGCCGCCGCCTTCCCGGACACAGATTTTGAAATCCCGGCCTCCCAGGGCGACCTTGTCGCTGATGTCGCGCCCGGGACCGGCCGGTATGCGGTGCGGATGAACATCACCGTCAGCCGGGCTTGCGGCGCCCTACGGATCGTCATTTCCCGCAGCGAGCTCGATAAGGACCCGATCCTGAAGCGCCTCGCCGAGGACGGAAGGAGATAGGTGCCGATGGCATTTGATCGTGTTCATGACGCCCGCATCAGGGCCGCGGCCTTCGAGTGGCTGACGGATCAGGTTCTGCGGCATGGAGACGTGCTGCCCCGCAGCCTCCTGGTCCAGGGATTCTATTTCGGGGACTCGAGGGTTCCGCTGGTCGGCCCGCAGGGGATCTTCAAGCCTCGCATCCTCGAGCTGCCGCTGTCGATTACGACGGCGCCGGAAGGCCCCTATAACGATGCCTTCGGCCCGGATAAATTGCTGCGCTACCGTTACCGGGGGACCGACCCGGACCATAGAGACAATCGGGGGCTGCGGGAGGCCATGGCGAACCGGTTGCCGCTGGCTTATTTCCATGGGATCGCGCCCGGACGATATATGGCGGCTTGGCCTGTCTTCATAGTCGGCGACCATCCTGATCCATTCTCGCCGTCGTTCTCGGTAGCTGTCGATGACAAGGGGCATTTGGGTGTCGTCGCCGAGGACCGAAATGAGCGTGGCGCCGTGGGCGAGGAAGGCGATACCGCCCGGCGGCAATACATAACGTCCACCGTTCGGGTCCGGCTCCACCAAAGAGCCTTCAGGGAGCGCGTGCTCGAGGCCTATCGCCGGCAATGCGCGTTCTGCCGGCTCAGGCATGAGGAGCTGCTCGACGCCGCCCACATCATTCCGGACGCGAGCCCGGAAGGCGAGCCCGTGGTCCAGAACGGGCTGGCGCTGTGCAATCTCCATCATGCGGCGTTCGACAAGTTCTTTATCGGGGTGCGGCCTGACTACGTCATCGAGATCCGCCCGGATATCCTGAGAGAGGGGGACGGTCCAACGTTGAGGCACGCGATCCAGGGGCTGAACGGGACGAGCATCCTGGTGCCCGAGCGGCTGAGTCTAAGGCCGGATCAAGCGCTCCTTTCGAAGCGTTATGAGCGGTATCGCGAGGCCGCCCGGGAATACTAGGTGCCGGAATGCGCATGGTTCACGCGCGCTCCCGGGTGGATGACAGGATTGAGCCGGGGGCCCTTGCGAGCATAAGCAGATATCGCTAGGCCCGAAGCAGGGCCGAGTAGATGGCGTGGTCGGCGGCCGAGAAGCAGCAGAATGTCACTTCGATCCCGCAAGCCGGGTGCCCGTCGAGGAATTCCCGTACGGCCTTGACCGCGACCGCGGCCGCGAGCTCTATGGGATAGCCGTAGACGCCGGTGCTGATCGAGGGGAAGGCGATCGACCGTACGCCGTTCTCAAGAGCAACTTCGAGCGACTTGAGATAGCAGCCGCGGAGGAGTGCAGGCTCGTTCGCGCGGCCGCCCCGCCAGACGGGCCCGACCGTGTGGATGACGAACCTGGCCGGGAGCCTGTAGCCCTTCGTGATCTTGGCCTCGCCGGTCGCGCATCCTCCGAGGGTGCGGCATTCGGCGAGTAGCTCGCGTCCCGCGGCGCGGTGGATGGCCCCGTCGACGCCGCCTCCGCCGAGGAGCGAGGCATTCGCGGCGTTGACGATCGCGTCGACCTCGAGGGTCGTGATGTCGGCGACGACGGCTTTCATTTATGCCTCTCTTCGGGGCCTTCCTTACTCTAGGGGCGGAACGCGGGGCTGTCAAATCGTTCTGCAGCCGGGCCGTCCCAGGCGACGCGTTGAGACGATCGAATCCGAGACGGGCGCGGGCCGCGAAAAGGCCGGGGAAATCGCCTTTGACAGCAAGACGCTATAACGCTATGATGTTTAAGGGAGGGCAGAATGACTGGTTCAAACAAGCGCGTGACGATCTATCTCAAGCCGGAGTTCCATAGGGCGCTGAAGGTCAAGGCCGCGGAAACCGAGTATTCCATCTCCGACCTGGTCAATTCGGCCGTCAAGCGGGCGCTCCTCGAGGACGCCGTCGATCTCGAGGCCTTCGAAAAGCGGGCTGGAGAGCCGCTGCTTGCCTTCGAGGACGTCGTCAGGGACCTCAAGCGCCATGGAAAGCTATAGGGTCCTTGTCCGGAGGTCCGCGGCCGGAGAGTTGGCGGACATCCCGAAAAAGGACCTGGCCCGCGTCGTCGCCAGGATCGGCAAGCTGGCCTTGCAGCCGAGGCCCGACGGATGCGAGAAGCTCTCCGGGCAGGAGAGATACCGGGTCAGGCAGGGGGACTATCGAGTCGTCTACTCGATCGATGACGAGAACCGGGTCGTCGAGATCGTCAAGATCGGCCGCCGCAGCGAGATCTATCGGCGATAAGCTGGATCGGCCTTCATCCGATCTCGAGGATGCGGTCGAGGCGGAAGGTGCGGCACTCGCCGCGGCTGTGGCAGAAGGCGCGCAGGCCCTCGAAGGTCCGGCCGTGGTACTCCATCATCTCCACTGATTCGGGCCGGATGCGGCGGCGTGACTTCTTGTCGTCGGGCTTGAGGTAGACGATCTCGAGCTCGCGGCCGTCGCGGATGGCCTCGAGGAGGAGAGCGCGCTTGTCGGCCGGGGGCAGGGCCTGCTCGGCCTTCTTGTACTGGAAGCGGGTCAGGAAGCGGACGATGCGCCAGTCCATCAGGATGTGAGCGCGGCGGATGGGCGTCCGCAGGACCAGGCCCTCGAACGAGGTGCAGCGGCTCAGGGCGACGTAGACCTGGCCGTGGGCGAAGGCGCCGCGGCCGATGTCGACGACCACGCGCTCGAAGGTCTTGCCCTGGCTCTTGTGGATGGTCACGGCCCAGGCCAGGCGCAGCGGGTACTGGGTGAAGGCGCCGACGGCCTCGGAGTCGATGCGGTCCTCCTCGGCGTCATACTGGAAGCGGAAGAGCTCCCAGGTGTTGGGCCCGACGTCGACCTCGGCGCCGCCGGCGAGCTCGACCGTGACGATGTCGTCGGCGTCGATGTCCTCCGACTTGCGGATGCGGGCGACGCGGCCGATCGTGCCGTTGACCCAGCGGCCCTTGCGGTCGTTGGTCAGGAGCATGACCTGGGCGCCGGGCTTGAGCTCGAGGGCCTCCTCGGTCGGCAGGGAGCGGCGGTCGAACTCGCCGTCGACGAGGCCCTCGTAGCGGCGGGCGTGGCCGCTCAGGGCGGCCAGCTTCTCGCGGTTGCGGGCGGCAGCCAGGTCGTTGGTGCTGGTCAGGGTGATGTAGAACCGGTCGTCGGGCGGGACGAAGGCGGAATCGAGGCGGCTGTTGAGAAGGGCGATCTGGGCGTCGTCGATCGAGCGGTTGCGGATGGCGTTGAGCAGGCCGATGAAAGCGGCGTCGTTCTGGCGGTAGACTTTCTCCAGCTCGACGAAGTCCATGTCGAAGCCGGGCTCGGCGAAGACGCGGGCCGAGAAAAAGTAGGGCGACTCGTAGCGGGGGGCGGAAGCGCCGGACGTCAGGACGGCGGCGGGGGAGGGGCCGGCGTTCCCGGCGCCCCAGCGGCGGAGCGAGACCGGGTCGGGAGCGAAGAGGCCGCGCTCCTGGCCGGTGACCACGGGCGGCAGCTGGTAGAGGTCGCCGATGAAGATCATCTGCAGGCCGCCGAAGCGCTCCTTGGGGCGCGGGCCGTTGAGGCGCAGGAACTTCTCGACGCAGTCCATCAGGTCGGCCCGGACCATCGAGACCTCGTCGATGACGATGGCGTCGAGGTTGCGGTACAGGGCGACCCGGTCGGCGGCGGCACCGCGGCCCTTGGAAAGCTTGCGCACCGACTCGGGCGTGACGTCGGGCTTGAAGCCGAAGAACGAGTGGATGGTCTGGCCGCGGACGTTGAGGGCGGCGACACCGGTCGGGGCCAGGACGGCGATCTTCTTGAGCGTCTGGTTGCGCCAGAGCTCCAGGAGGGTCGATTTCCCGGTGCCGGCCTTGCCGGTGATGAAGACGTGGCGCGAGGTGCCCTCCATGATATCGAGTGCCCGCCGGAAACCGGGATTGATCTCGATGGCCGGCGCCTTGCCCGGCGTCCGGCCCGGAGACCGGTCCGGCTCGTCCGGTTTCGGTTTGCGAGCGCTTTTCCTGGTCATCCCGGGGATTTTCTCCCAAATCAGACGCCGACGCAATCGGTCCGTTCGTCGGCGCATCGCTTCCGCCGTTCTAGAGGACGATCCGGAGGAGGCGCTTTTCTCACGCCGGCGCCGGGCTTGCGCCAAGTCCGTCCGGTTATGTATACTTCCCGTCAATCATCTTCCTTGACGGCACGGGGGCGGACATGGCGGGATCCATCATCGTCATCGGCGCCGGCGTGGGCGGGCTGGCGGCGGGCATCTACGGCCGGATGAACGGCTTCGACACCAAGATCTTTGAGATGAACGCCGTGCCGGGCGGGCAGTGCTGCGCCTGGAAACGGGGCGGCTACACGTTCGACGGCTGCATCCACCACCTGTTCGGGTGCGCGCCGGGCTCGCGGCTATACGGCCTGTGGCAGGAGCTGGGGGCCATGCCGCGGGCGATGGTCCAGCCCGAGGAGTGCACCAGCGTCCTGGCGCCGGACGGGCGGCTGTTCCGCGATTATTACGACCTCGACCGGCTGCGGGCCCACATGACGGAGCTGGCGCCGGGCGATGCCGCGGCCATCGACGAGTACGTTCGGGGCTGCCGGGCCTTTGTCGGCGCGGATCGTCTCGGCGAGATGATGCTCGGGACGGGGGCGGGACGGGCCAGGGCCCTGGTCGGGATGGCGGCGCGGCTGAAATGGCTGACGCCAACGATGGAAAAATTCGGCCGGCGGTTCAAGGACCTGTTCCTGAAGCGGGCCGTGCCTCAGCTCGTCTATTCGAATCCCGCGGCGCCGCTCTTCGTGCATCTCGTTCGTCACGGCTATGGCGCGGCAGGATCTCTCCAGTGGCCGAGCGGCGGGACGCTGCCGTTCGCGCTGTCGATCGCGCGGCGTTACAAGGAGCTGGGCGGCGAGATCGCGTACAGCAGTCGGGTCGAGAGGATCCTGACCGAGAACGGGCGGGCGGTCGGGGTCCGGCTGGCCGACGGCGGTGAGCACCGGGCCGACGTCGTCATCTCGGACGCGGACGGCCGCAAGACCATCATGGACATGCTCGAGGGACGGTTCGTCGACGACGGGGTGCGACGGGCCTGCGGCGAGCCGCCGGAAACGACGGCTTGGTCGGTCCACGTCTATCTGGGCGTCAAGCGCGATCTGACGGGCGAGCCGTCGGCCATGATCATGCTGCTCGACGAGCCGGTCGAGATCGCCGGGCACCGCTGCGAGACCCTGGAGATGCAGATCTACGGCTTCGACCGGACGATGGCGCCGGCGGGGAAGAGCGTCATCAAGGCCGAGCTCTTCTCGGACTACTCGTACTGGAAGCGCCTGGCCGGGGATCGGGCCCGATACGAAGAAGAGAAGGCCCGGGCGGCCGACCGGACGATCGACGTGCTCGAGCGGCGTTGGCCCGGGCTGCGGGCGCAGGTCGAGACGATCGACGTGCCGACGCAGCTGACTTGGGAGCGGTATATGGGCGGGACGCACGGGTTCGCCAATATGCCTGCCAAGAAAGCTTCGCTCTGGTCCGGATTGAAGGGGGCCGGCGGGGACATGACCCTGCCCGGGCTCGACCGGTTCTATTTCGTGGGGGTGTGGGCCAGCATGTCCGGGTCGCTGTTCGGCAACGCGCTGTCGGGGCGCCGGGCCATCCAGGAGCTCTGCCGGCGGCTGAAGCGGCCCTTTATCATTACTTGAACGCTGCCATCCGTCAGTAATGCTTCTGGATGCCGCCGAACCCTACGATCCGGTTGGCCCTGGTCGCGCGTAGGAAGCTGCGGAGGCGCTTGGCGAATTCCTCCGGCCGGCCGCGGGCGGCGTCGATATAGCCGATGCGGATGCGTTTGTAGGAGCCGGAGAAGGCCCGGTAGTTCTTCCAAGTCGCCGGGTCGGCCTTCAGGGCGGCCAGGATGTCCGGCGGAACGACGAGAGGCTTCTCGACGAGCAACGGGCGGACCTTTTCCAGGACCTCCGGGACGACCTTGCCTCCGGCCGCCATGGCCCGGAGCCGGACCAGGTTGGCCTCTGAGTAGGGGCTCTTCGGCTGGCGCGGCGTGAACCGTTGGGCGAAGCGGCCCTCGTCGATCCTCTTGGCCGTGCTGTCGATCCAGCCGAAGGCCAGGGCCTCTTCGACGGCATCGTTGTAAGCGACACGCGGCAGGCCGGAGCTCTTTTTGGCGAAGACGAGCCAGACCTCGTTGGACGTCTTGTAGTGCCGGCGCAGCCAGGCCCGCCACTCCGAGCGTTTGGAGACGTTCAGCAGTCGAGTCGGGTCGATCGCCGGCATCGCGGGCTCGCGGCTCTTACTTGATCTCCTTGAGGAGCTCGGTGACGGCGGCTTCAAGCTGCTCGTCGCGGCCCTTGGCCACCCGCTCAAAGGTGTTCATGACCTTGACGTCGGGCTCCGTCTGGTGGTTGTCGAGGTAGCCGATGCCCTCCACCTTGACGCCCATCGGAACGACGCCCCAGCGCACGCCGCTCGCGCCCAGCATCTCCCAGCCGGCGAACGAGCAGGTGCCCGGCACGGGCATGCCGACGAGCTTGCCCAGCTTGAGGTACTGGTAGGCGAAGGCATAGCAGTGGCCGTCGCTGTACTGGGCTTCGCCGACGATCGAGATCGACGGCTTGGTCCAGCGGAAATTCGGCTCGTAGCCGGTGCTGCGCTTGTCGCTGGTGTAATCGAAGAACTTCTTGCCGCTCAGGAACATGGCCAGGTCGGCCACCAGGTCCCCGCCGCCGTTGAAGCGGGTGTCCACGACGAGCGCCTCCTTGTTGGCGAACTTGCCCATGACCTCCTCGAAGGCCGAGCGGTAGGCGCTGTCGCTCATGCCCGGCACATGGATGTAGCCGAGGCGCCCGCCGCCGAGCTTCTCGACCTCGGCCTGGTTCCGCAGGACCCAGCGTCGGTAGAGAAGATTGCTCTCCTCGCGCGGCGAGATGGGCTTGACCGTGATTTCGCGCCGGAGGGGCGCCGCGCTTTTAACCGCGCCTTTGGCCGCCGCCGGCGCCGCCGGAGCCGTGAGCGTCAGCAGGACGTTCTGCCCGGCCCGGCGGTTGAGGTAGCGCTCGATGTCCTTGTCGGGCGCGATGGTCTCGCCGTCCACCGCCTCGATGACGGTCCCGGGCGCGATATCGAAGCCGGCCTTGTCGAGCGGCCCGCCGGCCATGACCTCGACGACCTTGACGCCGGGGCCGGCGTAGGCCGGGTCGTAGAAGGCGCCGAGCGAGGCCGTCTCGTCGGCGTTCTCCATCTGCCGGCCGTAGCGCGCCCCACTGTGGCTGACGTTGAGCTCGCCCAGCATCTCCGACAGGAGCTCGGCCATGTCGTAGCCGTCGCTGATGCCGCTCAGGTGCTTCTCGTAGACGGGCTTGAGGGAATCCCAATCGGCCCCGTGATACCCGGCCGTATAGAACGTCTCCAGCACCTGGCGCCAGACGTGCTCGAACTGCGCCCGGCGCTCGGCGGCCGCGTCGACCGTCATCTCGCCCTTGATCCGGACGGGCTCGCGCTTGCCGCTGGCCGGGTCAACCTTGGCCACGGCTCCGTCGGCCAGGAGGAAGATCGACTTCTGGTCCTTGTCCCAGACCAGGCGCCCGCCGTTGGCGTCGAGGCCGGCCAGCATCCGGGTCTCGCGCGTCTTGAGGTTGGTCGTCCACAGGTTCAGGCCCTTTTCGAAGCGGGCCAGGTAATAGAGGGTGTCGCCGTCCTTGTTGACCAGGGCGTCGCCCAGCGACGAAGAGTGCAGGGTCAGCCGCGACTTGCGCAGAGCCAGGTCGGTCCAGTCGATGACCAGCGGCTTGACCTCGTCCTTCTTCTCCTTGTCCGCCGCCGCCTTGTCCTTGGGCGCCTCGGGCTTGGTCTTTTTCTCCTCGATGTCCTTGAGCAGGGCGGCCTCCTCCTTGGTCAGGCGGAAGCGGTCCCAGGCCTCGCGGGTGAAGAACAGGGCGTAAGCGTCGTACTGCGCGGCGCCGCTCTGGGCCACGGACTTCAGGCCGTCGCGGTTGCTGAACCAGAGCATGCCCTGGCCGCCGAGGATCCACTTGGCCTGGCGGTCCTCGAAGCCGCTCTCGGTCAGGTTGACGATCTTGCCCGAGCCGTCGGCCTTGACCAGGCCGATCTCGGCGGGGGCGAAGCCGGGGACGGAGTAGTCGAAGAGGATCCACTGGCCGTCCGGGCTCCACTGGTAGTATTGGCTGCCGCCGGCCGACGGGGCCAGCTGGCGGTCGGTCAGGAGCGTCAGCGCCTGCTTGGTGGCCAGGTCGAGGACCTTGAGGGTGGCGCGGTCCTCGACGAAGGCCAGCTTCTTGCCGTCGGGTGAATAGGCCGGCTGGGTGTTCTGGCGGGCATTGACGACGAGCGGCGTCTCCTTGAGCAGGGTCGAGGCGTAGAAGTAGGGCTCTTCGGTCCGGGCCCGGCGGGTCTCGTAAACGCCCCAATGGCCGTCGCGCTCCGAGGCGTAGACGATGGCGTTGCCGTCGGGGGAGAAGGAGACGGCGGTCTCGTCGCCGAAGGACGAAGTGACCCGCTTGGTCAGGCCGCCGTCGACGCCGGCGGCGAAGATGCCGCCGCGGGAGACGACCGCGATCTCCTTGCCGCCGGGCGATACGGCGAACTCCCGGACCTCGCCGCCGGCCGGGACGACGATCTCGTTGTTGGCCCGGGCGTCGGAGGCGATGAGGATCGGGACGCGGACGGGCGCGGCCGTGTCGCCGCGCTGGGTGTAGACGGCGCCGTCGTAGCCGAAGCAGAGCGTGCCGTCGTCGGCGCGCGACAGGAAGCGGACCGGGTTCTTGGCGAACTTCGTGATCTGGGTCGAGGCGCCGCCTTCCGCCGCCAGGCGGTGGACGTTGAACGTGCCGCTCTCCTCGCTCAGGTAGTAGAAGCCCTTCTCGTCGGAGGTGAAAACGGGGCTCCGGTCCTCGCCGGCGAACCCGGTGATCCTGCGGTGCTGGCCGGTCTGGGTGTCGTAGGCCCAGATGTCGCGGGCGATGGCCGAGACGTGGTGCTTGCGCCACTCGTTCTCGCCGCCCTTTTTATCGTGGTAGAGGAGGAGACGGCCGTCGCGGCTGAGCTTGGCGTCCTCGGCCGGCGTGCCGAGGATCTGGACGGCGCGGCCTCCGGCGGCCGGGACCTTGTAGAGCTCGGGCTGCGAGCCGGCCGGGAAGGTCCGGTTGTCGGCCGCGTCGAGGCGGGCGGCGCCGAAGAGGACGGCTTGGTCGCCAGGCGTGAACGAATAGGGGATCTCGGAAGCCGAATGGTAGGTCAGGCGGCGGGCCTCGCCACCGGCCGCGGGCATGATGAAGACGTCGAAGTTGCCGTAGCGGTCGCTGGCGAAGGCGATGGACTTGCCGTCGCGGCTCCAGACGGGGTTGGTGTCGTGGGCCTCATGCAGCGTCAGCGGGACGGCCGCGCCGCCGTCGGCGGGGACGCGGTAGATGTCGCCCTTGTAGACGAAGGCGATGGCCGCGCCGTCGGGCGAGATGGCCGGGTAACGCAGCCACGTGGGAAGATTGTCGGCGGCCGGGCCGGCGGCCTGGAGGGCCGGCAGCGGGCCGGGGACGAGGACAGCCGCGGGATCGGCCGCGGCGATCGTGGCGAGGCCGAGAACGGCCAGGATGGGAACGAGGGCGAGGCTGGCTTTCTGACGCTTCATCGGGGTCTCCTTAATATTGGCCTTCCAGATGGCGATGATACCTATTTCGATTTGATGGCGAAGGAGAAGGCGCCCTTCGGGCAGCAGGAATTGACGCAGACGGTGCAGGAGAAGCAGTCGGGCCGTATGGCCGCGTCCTTCAGGATCTCCGGCACGGTTGGGCAGGGGGACTTCGCGGCGCAGGCGGCGCAATCGGTGCAGGCGGACTTGCGGCGGACGACGCGGAACAAGGCGAAGTTCTCGACGAGGTTGGTCAGCAGGCCGATGGGGCAAACAAGGTAGCAGAACGGCCGGTAAACGATGAACGCGAAGCCGAGCGTCAGCAGGAAGGGCAGGAAGTGGAAGAGGTTGTCGAGCAGCGTCGGCTGGATGGCGATCTCGTAGCCGTGGAAGGCGTTGATGTAGTCGTAGAGCGACAGGGCCACGGTCTGGCCGTTCTGCGACGTCGTGTGCAGGACGGCGGCGCCGCTGAGGAAGACGAAGAGCAGGAAGATGCCGACGCGGACGCCCTGCGTGGCCCGGAAGCTCCATTTGCGGCGGCGGATGCGGAGCTTGTCGGCGAGCATGGCGATAAGCTCCTGGATGGCGCCGACCGGGCAGACCCAGCCGCAGAAAAGCCGTGGCCCGACGAGCGTCAGCACGAGGATGACCGCCAGGAAGGCGATCATGGGCGGCCGGAAGCCGTAAAGCACGGACTTCGTCGCCGAGCAGATGGGGGAGGGGTGCATGGCGAAGCCGGCGAACAGCTTCGTCGGCAGGTTGGCGGCGACGCCGTAGAGGAAGGTCGAAAGGACCAGGATCGGCACCTTGACCGTGTTCTTCATCTTCCGGGTGAGGAGCAGGATCAGGGCCACGAAGCCGATGACCAGCATGGTCGCGAACTTGGGGCGGGCGATGATCGCCAGGATCCCGGCCGCTCCCTGGCGGCCGCGGCCCTGGCCCTGTTGGGCGGCGGCGAGGACGGCTGGAAGAGCGATCAGGACCGCTGCTGCGAGGCCGGCGATCTGGCCGGCGCGTCGGGCGTTTCGCATGGCAACCTCCGGTTATGGGTCCGCTCATTCTAACCGAAACGGCTGGATATGGCCACCGCTATCGTTTCGCGGCCCGGCCGCCTCGCGAGGGAAGGGATTGTGATCGATCTCCGGGAACGCCTGCGGGGGCTGGGGCCTGTCAGGAGCCGGCGACGGTCATTTCCGCGACCTTGATCGTCGGCCCGGTGACGGAGCTATTGAAATCGAGGTCCGTCCCGACCGCCTCGATCGTCTCGAGGATGCGCCCCAGGTTGCCCGAGATCGTGATCTCGCTCACCGGGTAGGCGATCCGGCCGTCCTCGATCCACAGGCCGAAGGCGCCCCTCGAGATGTCGCCCGTCACCGCGTTCAGGCCGTGGCCGATCGTCCGGATGAGCAGCAGCCCCTTCTTCGTCCCGGCGATGATGTCCGCCGGCGAAACCGCCCCCGGCCCCGGCTGTAGGAAGAAGTTCGCCGGCCCGACGCCGCCGCCGTCGGCGCTCCCGGTCGACTGCAGCCCGAGCTTGCGGGCCGCGTAGTAGTTGCAGAGGTAGCTCTTCAGCACGCCCTTCTCGACGACCACGGTCCGCCGGCAGGGCAGGCCGTCCGAATCGAACGGGTGCGAGCCGAGCGCGCCGGGCATGAGGGCGTCGTCGACGACCGTGATCAGATCGTTCCCGATCCGCTGCCCCAGCCGGCCCTCGAGGAAGGTGGCCTTCTGGTAGACCGCCGTCCCGGCGACGCACCCGAACAGGAATCCCATCAGCCAGGACGTCTGCGTCGGCTCGAATAGGACCGGCACGTTCTGCGTCGGGACCTTGCGGGGATGGAGCTGGCGCACCGTCCGCTCGACGGCCTTGCGGGCGATCTCCTCGGGCGTCTCCAGGTCCTTGAAGTGCCGCTTGGCCGAGGACCAGGAGTCCTCGACCCGGTCGTCCGTGCCGCCGGCCTGGAGCCCGACGCCGAGGCCGCAATAGGTCTGCGCGCACTCGCCGACGAAGCCGTTGGTCATGGCCAGGACGGAACGGATCTCGTTCGTGGAGAACGTCGCGCCGTACGAGTTGGTGATGCGTTTGTCCCGCAACGCCGCCCGCTCGGTCCGCAGGGCCAGGCCGATCTTGGTCTTCGAGTCGAGCCCGGCGATGGCCGGGTCGTAGAGGTCGAGCCCGGCGGCGTCCACCCGCTCGGTCGAGAGCGGGGCCAGGGAGGCGAACTCGTCGGGGCTGCCGAGCTCGGTCCGCCGCACGGCGTTGCGGACGAGGCGCCGCAGCGTCGCCGGGTCGAGGTCGGACGAGCTGGCGTAGGCCGTCCTCTTGTCCTTGATGATCCGCACGCCGGCCGAGCGCGAGCCGGCCTCGACCAGCGTCTCGATGCGGCCCTTGCGGACGTCGACGTTGAACTCGTAGCCGTCGACGATGGAAACCTCGGCCTCGCCGGCGCCGCACTTGCGGGCATACTCGACGAGCGACTCGGCCAGGTCGCGCAGGGCCGGCTCCGGCCCCGCCGTTCCCCGGCGCCCGGCGCCCCGGCTCCGCGTCATGACCGGCCTCCCACCGTCATCCGGCCGATGCGCAGGGTCGGGCAGCCGTCGTTGACCGGCACGTCCTGGCCGTCCTTGCTGCACGTCCCAGTCTGCAGGCCGAAGGCCAGGTCGCCGCCGACCCGGTCGATGCGCCTCAGGATGTCGATGTTCGTCCCAATGAGCGTCGCCTGCTTGACCGGGGCCGTGAGCTTGCCGCCCTCGATGAGGTAGCCGAGGGTCACGGAGAAGGTGAACTTGCCCGAGTCCTCGACCTGGCCGCCCGACAGGCTGGCGACGTAGAAGCCCTTGTCGACCGAGCGGACGATGTCTTCCGGCGCGTCGCCGCCGGCCGCGATGTAGGTGTTGGCCATGCGCGGGATGGGCCAGTGGCCGTAGTCCTGGCGGCGGCCGTGGCCGGTCAGGGCCGCGCCCTTCATCAGCCGCGCCGAGAGCCGGTCCTGGAGCAGGCCGCGGACGACGCCCTTGTCGATGAGCAGGGTCCGCCGCGGCGGCGTGCCCTCGTCGTCGACGTTGTAGGAGCCGCGGAACGAGGGAATGGTCGGATCGTCGTAGATCGTGACCAGCTCGGAGCCGACCCGCCGGCCCATCTTGTTCCAGAAGATCGAGGTCTTCTTGCGGTTGAAATCGGCTTCGAGCAGATGGCCGACGGCCTCGTGGATGAGGACGCCGCTGTGGCCGGGGGCCAGCACGATGGGCATCTCGCCGGCCGGGGCGTCGACGGCCCCCAGCAGGACGACCGCCTCGCGGGCCGCCTGCTCGCCGATCTGGCGCGGCGTCAGGACGTCGCGGAAGTACTCCAGGCCGACCCGGCCGCCGCCGCCCCAGTAACCCGCCTCGCGCTGGCCATCCTTTTCCGAGATGGCGACGCAGACGAGCTTGACCATGGGCCGGGTGTCGCGGACCAGCAGGCCTTCGGAGTTGGCGACGCAGAGATGGACGAGGGAATCTGAATAATAGGCCTTGACCTTGACGATGCGCGGATCGTAGGCCTGGGCCGCGCCATAGGCCTCGCGGACGAGCGCGACCTTGCGGCCGAGGGCCGAGCCGCTCGCCGGCCGGCGGACGGCCAGGCGGTCCGAGGCCCGGGTCCGGTCCCGGAGCGGCGGGGGAGAGGCCTGGACGCCCCGGCCGCGGGCGATGGCCGCGGCCGTCAGGGCCGCCTTGCGGACCTTGTCCATGGCGAAATCGTTGGTGTAGCCGAAGCCGGTCCGGTCGCCGCGGATGACCCGGATGCCCATCCCCAGGCTGACGGACTCGGCCGTCTCCTTGACGATGTCCTCCTCCATGTTGACCAGGTCGTAGGCCCGGTGCTCCATGAAGATCTCGGCGAACTCGCCGCCGCTCGACAGGGCGTCGGCCAGGACCGATCGCAGGTCGGCCGGGCTCAGGCCGAAGTGGTCGGCGTAGGGGATGGCCCGCGGCTCCGTTTGGCGCTTCAAGATGCGGCCATGATGGCACATTCTCCCGGCCGAGGCAAACGGGCCCCCGGCCCGCGTCCTGCTCCGCGCCCCGTGCCGAAGCCGGCTTTATTTGATCCAACAACCTGCCGTTCGGTCAGGTATTACATGAGTCAATGCGCCTCCTTGACACCGGGAAGGGCCGGGCATTAGCATTGGCCCGGCAAAACCGCTGATTGATGGGAGGCGGCATGGGAAAAGCGCGGCTCCTGTTTTTCGTCATCCTCCTGATGCTCTTGACGGCCGGTCCTCCGGCGGCCCGGTCGGCGTCCCCGGCCTGCGCTCCATCGCCGCCCCGGCTGGCTCTGACGGCTTCGGCGGAGGCGGTCCCCGGCCTGCCGCGCCGCGACCTGCGGCTGATCTTCATCGCGGACGAGGAATACCAGCGCCGGCCCGGCTGGATGGCGCGCACCTCAGCCATGATCAAGGCCGTCTCGGACGACTTCGAGAAGCTCTTCAACATCCGCCTCACGGCCCGGCCCTTCGAAGGCTGGCGGTCGGACGGCCCACTGGCCCGATTGGATGCGGCCGCCGAGTCCCTGGCGCGGGATTTCGACCGCGGCGGCGCCGATCTCCTCGTGGTCCTGTCCGGCCGGGAATGGACCGGGGACTGGCGCATGTCATACGCGATGTATAAGGAAGGCCTGATCTTCCTGGCGCCGCCCACGCACCTCTCGAGCCTGGTGCCGGTCTTCGAGCGCCTTCTCGGGCGCCTGTTCGGGGCCGTGGAGGTTCCCCTGCACGCCCTCGGGCCGCGGCTGGACCTGCCCTTCTCGCCCGGGGACCCCGATCGGTTCACGTTCTCCGCCGAGAACCGGGAGATCATCCTCCTCAACCGGGACCGGACGTTCAACCAGCCTGATTCTCCGGCCTTTCCGGTCGCGACGGAGCGGGCGATCGAGCTCTATGGCTCGATCTGCGCTTCGATCGAAAGAGAGGCTGCCGTCCGGAAGGCCCAGCGCGCGGCCGCCCTGGCCGGACAGCCCGAAGGCGCGGAGGCCCCGTCCCAACCGCCCGACGGCGAGGAGGCCCTGCCGGTCCCAGCGATCGGCAACGTGACGGAAGCCCATCTCCTTCTGGCCCAACTCCATCTGAACGCCGGACGCCTGGACGAGGCCATGGCCTTCTGCGCCGGCGCGCTCAAGCTCAATCCTGGCGATCTCGAGGCCCAGAACACGATCGGGATCATCTACCGCCGAACTGGCGACCCGGGGAAGGCCATCGAAAGATATCTCGGGGTATTCAAACAGGACCCTCAATTCGCCCAGGTCCTGTTCAATATGGGCGTCGCCTACGCCCAGCAGGACGACCTGAAGAACGCCCTGTCCGCCTACGAAGCCGCCGTGGCGCTGAGGCCGGCCTACGCGGAGGCGCACAACAACATCGGCAACATCCGCCTCCGGCAGGGCCGCTACGACGAGGCCGAGGCGTGCTTCCGGCGGGCCGTTATCGCCAGGCCCGGCCTGGCCGCGGCCCACGCCAACCTGGCCGGGCTCATGCTGAGAAGAGGAGACGTCGCCGGGGCTGGGGCCGAGGCCGACGAAGCCGCCCGGCTGGACCCCGGCCTGGTCCAGGCGGCGCTCATCCAGGGCAACGTGGACCAGGCCGGAGGGCGCACGGACGAGGCGATCACGCACTATCTACTGGCCAAGTCCCTCGACCCGAAGGACGGGAGGGCGACCGTCAACCTGGGCATCTGCGCCTTCGGCCGGGGCGCGTTCGAGGAGTCCGAGGGGTTCTTCCGGGAGGCTCTGGCTTCTGACCAGAACTCCGCGGTGGCCCGCGCCGGCCTGGGCGCCTGCCTGCTCAAGCGCCGGGACCTCGACGCGGCCTCCCGGGAGCTCCAGGCCGCGCTGGCCCTCGGCCCGGGGACGGCGGAGATCCACCTCAACCTGAGCTCGATCGCCCTGGAGAGGAAGAGGTATGACGAAGCCGTCGCCCAGGCCAGGGCGGCGCTGGCTTTGGCGCCGGAGATGGACGAAGCCTACCGCAACCTCGGCGCGGCCCTTCTGCAGAAAGGCCTGAAGAAGGAATCCGCCGAGGCCTACGCGGCCGCCGCCCGGATCGCGCGGGACAAGGCCGGCCGGTAGGGGCAGGCCCGAGCGTATGCCCGTGAGCCGGCCCTCCCGCCTGCCCACGCTGCGGTTTGACGCCCAACTGGGGGAAGGCATATAATCCGAGCCGGCCATGGGAACGCAAACGGATCTCGGGCAAGCCCTCAACGCCGCCATCGACGCGGCCCTGCGCGAGGACATGCCCGAGGGCGACATCACCTCCGGGAGCATCATCCCGGCCGAGGCCCGCTCCGAGGCCTTCTTCCTGGCCAAGGAGGACGGCGTCCTGGCCGGCCTCGAAGTCGCGGCCCGGGTCTTCGCCAAGATCGATCCTTCGGTCATCTTCATCGAGCGCTTCCGCGACGGCTCCTCCTTCCATCAGGGCGACAAGCTGGCCCGGGTCAAGGGACCGACCGCGGCCCTGCTCGGAGGGGAGCGGACCGCCCTCAACTTCCTGCAGCACCTCTGCGGCGTGGCCACGGCCACCCGCCGCTTCGTCGAGGCCGTCGCCGGCACCAAGGCCAAGATCCTCGACACGCGCAAGACCACCCCGGGCCTGCGCCTCCTCGAGAAATACGCCGTCCGCACTGGCGGCGGCACGAACCACCGCCTCTCCCTGTCGGACATGATCCTGATCAAGGACAACCATCTGCGCTTCGTCGGCAGCGTCTCCGAGGCCGTCCGCCGCGCCCGGGCCAAGGCCCGGCCCGGCGTCCGCGTCGAGGTCGAGGCGGCCAGCCTGCTCCAGGTCCGCGAGGCCCTGGCGGCCGGGGCCGACATAATCATGCTCGACAACATGCCCCTCGAGACCATGACCCAGGCGGTCGCCCTGGCCGGCGGCCGCGTGCCGCTCGAGGCCTCCGGCAACATGACCCTCGATCGCGTCCGGGCCGTGGCCGAGACCGGCGTCGACTTCATCTCCGTGGGCGCCCTGACCCACTCGGCCCGGGCCGTCGACATCAGCCTGGATTTCGTCCGTCGAGGCGGCCCGGCGTGAGCGACCTCACGTCCGACATCAGGACCGACGTCCTGATCATCGGCTGCGGCATCGCCGGCGCCTCGGCCGCCCTCGAGGCGGCCAGGGCCGGGCTGGACGTCGTCGTCATCACCAAGGACGCCCGGGTCGAGGAGTCCAACACCCTTTACGCCCAGGGCGGCATCGTCTCGTTCGCCCCCGATGACCGGCCGGAGCTGCTCAAGGAGGACATCCTCGAGGCCGGCGACCGGGCCGGCGATCCGGCCGCCGTCGACATCCTGGTCGCGGACGGCCCGCGGCTGGTCCAGGAAACGCTCATCGACCGGCTCCGCATCCCCTTCACGCAGAGCTCGCCCGACGCCCTCGACTACGCCCTGGAGGGCGGGCACTCGCGGCGGCGCATCCTTCATGTCGAGGACGCCACCGGCCGGACGATCGAGGACCGCTTCCTGCGGGCCCTGCGGCGGGAGCCCCGGGTGACCATCCTGACGGGGCGGACGGCCGTCGACCTGATGACCGTGCCGCACCACTCGAAGAACCCGGTGGCCTATTACCGCGAGCCCCGGGCCATCGGCGCCTACGTCCTGGACAACGCCACGGGCCGCGTCGGCCGCGTCTTCGCCCCGTTCACCGTCCTGGCCACGGGCGGCTGCGGCGCGGTCTTCCTCCACACCTGCAATCCGCCCGGAGCGGACGGCTCGGGCTACGCCATGGCCTTCCGGGCCGGGGCCCGGATCGGCAATATGGAGTACATCCAGTTCCATCCGACCGTCTTCATGCGCGAGTCGGGCGACGGCTTCCTCATCTCGGAGGCGGTCCGCGGCGAGGGGGCGCGGCTCAAGACCCGGGACGGCCGGACGTTCATGGAGAAGTACTCGCCGAAGCGCGACCTGGCGCCGCGCGACGAGGTTTCCCGGGCCATCTACGAGCAGATGATCCTCAGCAACGCCAACTATGTCCTGCTCGACCTGGCCTCTTACGCCGGGCCGGAGGTCATCCGCAAGCGCTTCCCGACGATCCTGCGGACCTGCCTCGAGGACGGCGTCGACATCACCCGCCAGCCCATCCCCGTCGTGCCGGCCGCCCACTATTGCTGCGGCGGCGTGCTGGCCGACGGCTGCGGCCGGACCTCGCTCGAGGGCCTCTACGCCGCCGGCGAGGTGGCCTGCACCGGCGTCCACGGCGCCAACCGCCTGGCCTCGACTTCGCTCCTCGAGGGTCTCGTCTGGGGGACGCGGGCGGCCCGGGACATCGCCGCCCGCTTCGACGGCTCGCGGCCGCACCGGGCCTCGGAGATCTTCCTCTGGCGGAATCCGAAAAGAGAGGACCATTTCGACCCGGCCCTGGTCCACCAGGACTGGCGGACCATCCGTTCGACCATGTGGAACTACGCCGGGATCATCCGGACGCGCAAGCGCCTGGAGCGGGCCAAGGCCGACCTCGATTACCTCCGCCATCGCATCGAGCAGTTCTACCGGTCGGCGCCGGTCAACCCGGACATCGTCGGCCTGCGCCACGGCATCCTCGTCGCCCTGATGATCACCCAGGCGGCGCTGGCCAACCCCGTCTCCCGCGGCGCCCACTACATCAGGAAATAGGCGCGGCCCGGCGCCCCTTCATTCTTTCCTCCCGCAAGGGGAGAGAGCGGCGGGGCGGGGAGGCTGGCGGGATGCGGCAGCTTGTTCTATAATGGCCCTTTGTATTTCGTTTAACGGAGACCCCCTATGGCCGACAAGTCCGACGTGAAGGCGACGCTCAACCTGCCGCGCACCGATTTCGCCATGAAGGCCGCCCTGGCCCAGAGGGAGCCGGAGACCATCAAGGCCTGGGAGACCGGCCGCCTGTACGAGAAGATCCTGGAGAAGAGGGCCGCCGCCGGCCGTCCGCCGTTCATCCTCCATGACGGGCCGCCCTACGCCAACGGCCACATCCATCTGGGCACGTCGATGAACAAGATCCTCAAGGACTTCATCATCAAGTCCCAGTCGATGCTCGGCCATTACGCCCCCTATATCCCGGGCTGGGATTGTCACGGCCTGCCCATCGAGATCCACGTCGACAAGCAGCTTGGCGAGAAGAAGAAGAGCCTGAGCGTCACGGCCGTCCGCGAGGAGTGCCGCAAATACGCCGAGAAGTTCATAGATATCCAGCGCGGCGAATTCCGGCGCCTGGGCGTTTTCGGCGCCTGGGAGACGCCCTACCTGACAATGGCCCCGGCCTACGAGGCCAAGGTCCTCGAATACCTGGCCGACTTCTTCGAGCACGGCGAGGTCTTCAAGGGCAAGCGGCCCGTCCACTGGTGCGTCCACTGCCGCACCGCCCTGGCCGAGGCCGAGATCGAGTACAAGGACAAGACGTCGCCCTCGATCTACGTCCGCTTCCGCGTCGTCTCCGACCTCGCGGCCAAGTTCCCGGCCCTGGCCGGCCGGCCGGCCTACGCGCTCATCTGGACCACCACGCCCTGGACGCTGCCGGCCAACATGGCCATCGCCTTCCATCCCGAGGCCGAGTACGCCGCGGCCGAGGTCAACGGCGAGGTCTACATCCTGGCCAAGCGGCTCCTGCCGGTCGTGGCCGAGGAGCTCGGCTGGCCGCAGCCGAAAGTCCTGGCCTCGTTCCCGGGCCGCGAGCTCGAGGGCCTGAGGGCCCGCCACCCGTTCGTCGAGCGCGACTCGGTCTTCGTCCTGGCCGGGTACGTCACGCTCGAGGACGGCACGGGCTGCGTCCACACCGCCCCCGGGCACGGCTACGACGACTACCTGACCGGCAAGGCCAACGGCATCGATATCTACACGCCAGTCGACGACGAGGGCCGCTTCACGCCCGAGGTGCCGCGCTACGCCGGGATGCAGGTCTTCGAGGCCAACCCCCGCATCACCGCCGACATGAAGCGGGACGGCTCCGTGCTCAAGGAGACCCTGATCACGCACTCCTATCCCCACTGCTGGCGCTGCAAGAACCCGGTCATCTTCCGGGCCACCGAGCAGTGGTTCATCTCCATGGACAAGGGCGGCCTCCGGGCCAGGGCGAGAGAGGCCATCGCCGGGGTCCGCTGGATCCCCGAATGGGGCCGGGACCGCATCGACGGCATGGTCGCCGGCCGGCCCGACTGGTGCATCTCGCGCCAGCGCTCCTGGGGCGTGCCCATCCCGGCCTTCAAGTGCCGGGGCTGCGGCGCCCCGCTGGCCTCGGCCGCCGTGGCCCGCCACGTCGCCGGCATCTTCGCCGCCGAAGGCTCGAACGCCTGGTTCGTCCGCGAGGCCGCGGCGCTCGTCCCGCCGGGCGCTTCCTGCGGCTCCTGCGGCGGCCGGGATTTCGAAAAGGAATTCAACATCCTCGACGTCTGGTTCGAGTCCGGCTCGTCGCAGAACGTCCTCGAGCGCGAGGCCGGGCACGCCTGGCCGGCCGACGTCTACATCGAGGGGCACGACCAGCACCGCGGCTGGTTCAACAGCTCCCTGCTCATCGGCGTCGGGGCCAAGGGCGCCAGCCCCTTCCGGACCTGCATCACCCACGGCTTCATCCTCGACGAGCAGGGCCGGGCCATGTCGAAATCGATGGGCAACGTCATCGAGCCCGGCGAAGTCATCAAACGCAGCGGCGCCGAGATCGTCCGGCTCTGGGCGGCCATGCTCAATTACAAGGAGGATGCCCGCTTCGGCCCGGAGATCGAGCAGCGGCTGGTCGAGGCCTACCGCAAGATCCGCAACACCTGGCGCTTCCTGCTCGGCAACGTCTCGGACTTCGTGCCCGGCCGCGACGCGGTGGCCGAGGCCGACCTGGCCGATCTCGACCGCTGGATCCTGCAGCGCTTCGAGGAGGTCCGGTCGCGGGTGGTCCGGTCGTACGGCGAGTTCGAATTCCATCCGATCCTCCATGACATCCTCGACTTCTTCACCGTCGACCTGAGCGCCTTCTACCTCGACGTGGTCAAGGACCGGGTCTACTGCTCGGCCCAGGCCGCGCCCGAGCGCCGCTCGGCCCAGACGGCCATGTTCACGATCCTGCGCGATTCGTTGCTGCTCCTGGCCCCCATCCTGTCGTTCACGGCCGAGGAGGCCTGGGCCCGCGTCCCGGACTACGAGGGCAAGGACCCTTCGGTCCACCTGGGCGAGTTCCCCGGCCCGACCGACTGGCTGAGATCGGCCCCGGCCGGCTTCTCCGCCGGGATGGAACGGCTGCTGGCCGTGCGCGAGAAGGCCCTCAAGGAGCTGGAGAAGGCCCGCGAGTCCAAGCTCATCGGGAACTCCCTCGAGGCCCGGGTGACGCTGAAGGCCCCGCCGGCCGAGGCCGGCCAGCTCGAGGCGCGCCGGGAGGACCTGGCCGCGCTTCTCATCGTTTCCCAGGTCGAGGTCGAGCCGGCCCCGGAGGGCGGGGACCTAGTCATCGAGGTCGGCCAGGCGGCGGGCGCCAAGTGCGAGCGCTGCTGGAACTACTCGACCTCCGTCGGGACCAGCCCGGACTGCCCGACCTTCTGCGCCCGCTGCGCCAAGGCCGTCAAGGCGGGCCGGGCATGACCAGGAACGGGCCGTACTTCCTGCTGGCCGCCGGCCTCGTCGCCCTGGACCAGGCGACCAAGAACCTCGTCGCCTCCAAGGTCGCTCTCTACCGGTCGATCCCGGTCATCCCCGGCTTTTTCAACATCACCCGCATCCACAACAAGGGCGCGATCTTCGGCACCTTTTCGCAGACCGGCAACCCGCTGGTTTTCGTCCTGCTGACGGCGGCCTCGCTCCTGGCCCTGGCCTTCGTCGTCTACTATTTCTTCAAGACGCCGGCCGCGGACAAGCTGATGAAGTTCGCCCTGACGCTGATCATGGCCGGGGCCGTCGGCAACCAGTTCGACCGCCTGGTCCGCGGCCATGTCATCGACTTCCTGGATTTCTACATCGGCCAGGCCCATTGGCCGTTCTTCAACGCGGCCGATTCCTGCATCACCATCGGCGCCTGCCTGATGCTCATCGTCCTGTTCAGGAGGAAACCCGCATGCTCCCCATCCTCGTGAAGATCGGCCCGCTGACCATCCACACCTACGGCTTCCTGATGGCCGTGGGCGTGGCCCTGGCCCTCTGGTTCATCTACCGGCAGGCCAAGGCCGCGGGCCTGGACGCCGACCGGATCATGGACGCCTCGTTCTACACGATCATCGTCTCGCTCATCGGGGCCAAGCTCATCCTCTTCATCGGCAACATCTCCTTCTACGCCAAGTATCCCAAGGAGCTCCTGTCCCTGGCCCAGTCGGGCGGCGTCTTCCAGGGCGGCCTGACTTTCGGCACGATCTTCGCGCTGTGGTACTTCCACCGCCGCAAGATCCCGACCTGGAAGACGGCCGACATCATCGCCCCGGCCCTGGCCATGGGCCACGGCTTCGGCCGGATCGGCTGCTTCAGCGCCGGCTGCTGCTACGGCCGGGCCAGCACCGCGCCCTGGGCCGCTACCTTCACCGACAAGTACGCCTCGCAGCTGACCGGGATCCCCCTGGATTCGCCCCTGCACCCCGTCCAGCTCTACGAGGCGGGCCTCAATTTTCTCAACTTCGTCGTCCTTTACCTCATCCTGAAGCGCAAGAAGTTCGACGGCCAGGTCTTCGGCTTCTACATCATCAACTACTCCGTCATCCGCTTCTTCACCGAGTACTTCCGCGGCGACCACGCCGACCAGACCTACTTCCTGCGCGGGGCCTCGGCCCTGACGAGCCTGTCGTACCCGCAGCTCTACTGCCTGCTCGGGCTCATCGCCGGGGCCGTCTTCTGCGTCGTCATGAAGAGGCGCCGGGTTGCCCACAGCTGATCTCGTCGCCGGACCCGAGGCCGAGGGCGGCCTGCGCCTGGACGTCTTCCTGGCCGGCCGCCTCGAGGGGCTGCCGCGGGCCCAGGTCCGCAAGGCCATCGACGCCGGCGGCGCGAGGGTCGGCTCGTTCACGCGCCGGGCCTCCTACAAGGTCAAGCCGGGGGACCACGTCCACATCGCCTACGAGATCCCGGAGCCGGAGGGCCTCCTGGCGCCGCAGGACATCCCGCTCAAGATCATCTACCAGGACCCCGACGTCCTGGTCATCGACAAGCCGCCCCACCTGGTCGTCCACCCGGGGCCGGGGCATCCTTCGGGGACGCTGGTCAACGCCCTGCTCTACCATTTCCCCGAGGTCTCGATCATCGGCCCCGAGGACCGGCCGGGCATCGTCCACCGGCTCGACCAGGACACCTCCGGGGTCATGGTCGTGGCCCGCTCCATGCGGGCCTACGTCTTCCTGCGTGACCAGTTCAAGCGGCGCGACGTCTGGAAGACCTACCTGGCGCTGGTTTGGGGCCGCATGTCGGAGACGACCGGCAGGCTCAGCTGGGCCCTTGGGCGCCACCCCAAGGAAGGCGCGCGCATCTCCATCCGGACCCGGAGCCCCAAGCGGGCCGAGACCTTCTTCCAGGTCCAGCGGGCCTTCAGGGACACGACGCTCCTCGACGTCAAGCCGGTCACGGGTCGGACCCACCAGATCCGCGTCCACATGGCCGCCGCCGGGCATCCCATCTGCGGCGACCCGGTCTATGGGCGCAAGCGCGAGCCGCGCCAGTTTCCCCGCATCTTCCTCCACGCCCACACGCTGTCGTTCCTGCACCCGGAAAACGAAAAGCGGCTGGCCTTCGCCTCGCCCCTGCCGTCAGACCTCGAGGCGGTCATCGACCGCGAGCTCTCCCTGAAAAGCTGACGGGGCGGCGCCTTATAGCCCGCCGTACTTCTTCCGGAGGCCGTCCCGCTCCCGCTCGAGTTCCTGGACGATCCGGCGGTAGCCGGGGTGGTCGCGGAGGCCGCCGCAGACCGGGCCCGGCGGATCGGCCAGGAGAGGGAAGGGGTAATCGATCCGGTGGAGCGTCCGCCGGCCCCTCTCGATCCCCGAACGGATCTCGGCCAGCGCTTCCTCGAAAAGGCAGAGAAAAGCATGGACGGCCGTGCTGTACAGCTCAGGCAGCGGTACGCGGCCCCCGAGGTCCCGCAAGATCCCCAGGGCCTTGTCCTTCTCTCCCTCAGCCGCCCATATGACCGCCTGGGTCAGCCGGACGTCCGTGTCCTCGGCGGCCAGGACCGCGGCTACGCCGAGCTTGCGCCGGGCCCCTTCCAGGTCCCCCAGCCATAGCAGGGCCTGGGCGTGCATGGCGAACATCTTGGCGTTGGTCGGGTTCATCTCGCAGAGCCTGGCCGCATCCCGCTCGGCCGCGCCGAACTGCCCCGCCAGCATCTCGTAATAGGCCCTCATGCGATAGGACCGCGTCGAACGGTCGCCCAGGTCGACGGCCCGGGTCAGGAAAAAGACCGCCCTGTCCGCCAGGCCGACCTGCCCCAGGAAGGCCCCGACATGATAGTTCACCTCGGGCTCCTCGGGGGCCAGGTCGCGGGCCTTTTTGAACTGGGCGTAGGCTCCGTCCACGTCGCCGCCGAGCAAATTCGTCCAGCCGACGCCGATGAGCGCCTCCGGCAGCTCCGGATCCAGACGCAGGGCTTCCCGGTAGGCGGCGGCCATGGCCTCGAAGATCGTCCGATCGAGGGTGCCGCAGACGTAGTACTGGGTCTGATAGCAGTGCCCCAGGCCGAAGTAGGCCGGCGCGCTCGCCGGCCGGACGGCGATGGCCCGGCGGTAGAGAGCGATGGCCTGCTGCAGCTGCTCGGGGTCGAAGAATTCCGAGACGGACGACCGTTCGGCGGACTGGGCCGCTTCGAGGAAGGGCCCGGGCTCCTCGCCGGCGGCCTTCAGGCGGGCCGGCTCGCGGCCGGCCAGGTCCCGGTGTGCCGGCGCTCCCAGGTCCAGGAACAGCCGGCCCGCGGCCAGGGGCGCCAGGGCAAGAGGGTCCGCGTCGGTCTTGAGGGACGCGCTCGCGGACCGGCCTTGCGGGCCGAAGAGGTCGTAGCTCAGCGTCCAGCCCGCCTGGTCCTTCCAGAAATGGCCGATGAAGAGATGGGTCGCTTCCGTCCTTTTCATGACCGATCGGATCAGGGATTCGGACAGGTCCGCCAGCCCGGAGGCGCCGAGGGCTTCCAGGGTTTCCGCCACGGCCGGGGCATTGACGACGGCGACGCGCTCTTCGCTCCCGGCCCTGATCTCGGCGATGATCCGGCGCTGGAGCCGGCCGCCGATGGCGTCCAGACCGGCGTCCCCGGTATCGTTGAGGAGCGGCAGCACGGCCAGGGAAATGGAGGGCCTGGCCGGGGCGCCGGCGCCTCTTTTCAGCCAGCCGGTCCGCAGGACCACCAGGACCATCGTCAAGAGGACGGCGTGCCCGGCCACGACGGCCGCCCGGGTGAGCAGCTTCCGCCGGGCCGAGCGGGGGTGTTGGTGTCTCGTCTTGCTGAGCCACTGGTCGAGCTCTTCCGTCGTGGCGTAGATGCGGGCCTTGGGCGTATCATCGACGCGGTGGATGGGCAGCCCGGCTTCCCGTTCCAGGCGCTGGCAGGTCCGGATGCTATGGTTGAGGTAGCTGGCGACGGCCTTCCAAGAATCGAGAATAGTCCCAGGCGCCATTCTCGTATGTCCCCCTGGACACTACTATAGCAGGACTATTTCGGGGAAAGCAAGGGGGGCCCGGGGCTGCCGCCTAGCTGACGATCATGTAGCGGTAGTCCCCTCGAGCCAGGGCCGCCGCGGTATAGCTGCTGATCTCTCCGGGCCGGGCCGGGCCGCCGCAGCTCAGCTCGACCAGCGCGTAGCTGATCGATTGGATGGTCAGGGTCGAGCCCCGAACGAACGGCACGGCGACTCCCGCCAGCATGTGCTCGGGCACCCGGATCAGGATGACCCGGCAATGGGAGAGCTTGAGCCAGAGCGCCGCGAAGAGCACCGACTTGGAGTCGCAGTCGCCGTTGTCGTCGACCAGGACCCGGAGCGGCACGTCGAGGCCCGAGCGGAAGCGGCCGTCGTCGACCGGCGGGATCGGC
This sequence comes from Acidobacteriota bacterium, assembly GCA_022711665.1. GTDB lineage: Bacteria > Acidobacteriota > Aminicenantia > Aminicenantales > Saccharicenantaceae > RBG-16-66-30. Next base: position 183,564 of record JAKLEN010000005.1, read on the forward strand.
CGGTAGGGGATGGCCAGGACGAAGGAATGCAGGGCGGCCAAGAGCTCGGACCGGGACGGGCCGAAGGCCCGCCGGAAAGCGTCGGCCAGCGGCTCCAACCGGTCCGCGCTGACCTTGACCAGGCGCTGGTAATCGACGGCCAGGCCGCCCGGGGTGAGCCGCAGCCCGTGGGCCCCGGCGTACTTCCTCAATTCGCCGCGCAGGCGCGCCTGGACCTCTTTATGGCTGGCTTGCCAGCGCCGCTCGAAGGCCGCGACCAGGTCCGCCACCTCGGCCTCGCCGGCGGGCCTGGCCGGCCTGAACGCGATCTCGAAGTCCTTGGCCGGGGCCTGGCTGACCTGGAAGCCGCCGGGGCCGGACGCGCCTGAGGCGGTTTCCCGGGCGATGTCGATGGCGGCTAGACCCATTTGGCGGCGGATCCGGGCCTCGGCCTCGAGGAGATGGCGCCTCAGGTCTTCGATCGGAAAGCCCAAGGCATGCTCGGATTCCTCGAGGGCCCGGCGCGGGATCTCAAGCTGGATCGAGCGGACGACGTCTTTCGCGTCCGTCCAGCGATAAGCGATCCTGTAGCCGTCGGGCAGGGTCGTCATCCGGACCGAGCGGCCCGGAGGCTGGCCGCCGGGCCCGCTTGCCGGCCAGGCGGGGAGGGCGGCGCAGAGGGCCAGCGCGCCTCCAACGATCTTCTGCCGCCAGGACCGCATCGGCTTCCTCCTCCGCCCGGCTCTTCCGGGAGACGTTCAATCCTTCGAACGAACGTGATCCTTTTGAACGGCGCGGGGATCAGCGCCGGGAGACTACGGTCTCGAACTTCCGGACGGGGACGATGCCCAGCGAGCGGAGCTTGTAGTGCAGCGTCGTCGGCTTTAGACCGAGGATCCTGGCCGCCTGGTTCTGCCGCCCGTTCGTCTGTTCCAGGACATAAACGATGATGTCCCGCTCGAGCCGGTCCAGGGCCCCCTTCAGCCCGGCGCGGTCCTCCAGGCAGACCTGGCGGAGGTAGAGCTCGATGAGCTCCCGGGACAGGACGGCCGCGGGGGCCTCGGCCGCCCGGCTCCCCCCGGGCTTGCGGCCGCCGTTCCTGACCGGACTGGCCATTTCGCCTCCCCGTCCCCGGAACGCCTCTTCCGGGAACTCGCATCGCGTTGAAAATATTGAATTCCGAGGGGCCGAAAGCAAGGAGGCAGAAGCGTGAAAATAGGCGAAAATGTGACAGGGATGCGCCAAACCATGGGCCGAAAGGCCCCCCCTTCTGTTTCTTGAGAGATGAGTCAATATGCCCTCTTGAGCCTGGCTCCTTTTTTGGGTAGAATAGCCTTTCGTTTTCGCCGAGAATCCCATGGAGGCTCGATGATGAAAGACTACTCCGCCGAAAACATCCGCAATATCGCCCTGGCCGGGCACGGCTCGTCCGGCAAGACTTCGCTGGCCGCGGCCTTCCTGTTCGACGCCGGGGCGACCAGCCGCCTGCTCAAGGTCGACAAGGGGAACACGATCACCGACTACGATCCCGACGAGATCGAGCGCAAGATCTCGATCAACGCCACGCCCTGCTTCGCCGAGTGGGCCGACCACAAGATCAACATCATCGACACGCCCGGCTACAGCAACTTCCTCTGGGACACCCGGGCCGCCCTGCGGGCCGTCGACGGGGCCGTGGTCCTGGTCGACGCGGTCGCCGGCGTCGAGGTCGGCACGGAAAAGGTCTGGGAGATGATCGAGGAGCGCGGTCTGCCCCGCCTGTTCGTCATCAACAAGATGGACCGCGAGAACGCCAATTTCGGACGGGCCCTGGAGTCCATCCGGGAATTCTTCGGCCGCCAGGCCGTTCCGGTCCAGCTGCCGATCGGCGAGGAGAAGAACTTCGCCGGGGTCGTCGACATCGTCGAGCGGAAAGCCTACGTCTTCGAGAAGGACGAGAGCGGCAAGATGAGCCAGGCGGGCGTCCCCGAAGCCCTGGCCGGCGAGGTCGAGCGCCGCTACAAAGAGCTGATGGAGATGGTCGCCGAGACCGACGAGAAGCTCATGGAGAAGTACTTCGACAAGGGCGAGCTGGCGCCGGAGGAGCTCAAGGCCGGGCTCAAGAAGAGCATCCGCCAGCACCAGATCTTCCCGGTCTTCGCGGCTTCGGGCCTGGCCAACGTCGGCGCCCAGACGCTCCTCGACGGCATCCTGACCTACCTGCCGTCGCCGGCCGAGGCCGGCACGGTCAAGGCCTCCGTCAAGGGCGAGGACAAGACCGTCGCCCCTTCGGCCGACGGACCCTTCGCGGCCGTCGTCTTCAAGACCATCTCCGATCCCTACACCGGGCGGATCTCCCTGATGCGCGTCATCTCCGGCCGGGTCAATCCCGACGGGGCGGTTTACAATCCCAACCGCGACGCCGACGAGAAGCTCGGCGGCCTCTTCTTCCTCCAGGGCAAGGAGCAGATCGCGGCCGGCCAGGCCAAGGCCGGCGACATCGTGGCCACGGCCAAGCTCAAGGTCACGGCCACGGGCGACACCCTGTGCCTCAAGGGCTCCGGGATCGTCTTCCCGGCCATCAACTTCCCGCTTCCGTCCATCTCCTTCGCCATCGAGCCCAAGACGCGGGCCGACGAGGACCGCATCTCCCAGGCCACCCACCGCATCATCGAGGAGGACCCGACGGTCCGCATCGAGCGCGACGCCAATACCTCACAGCTCATCATCTCGGGCAACGGCGAGCTCCACGTCCGCATCATCACCGAGCGGCTGAAGAAGCGCTACAACGTCGAGGTCGACCTCAAGCCGCCCAAGATCTCCTATCTCGAGACGATCAAGGGCCGGTCCGACGTCCAGGGCCGGCACAAGAAGCAGACCGGCGGCCGGGGCCAGTTCGGCGACGTCTGGGTCAAGTTCGAGCCCCTGCCGCGAGGCAAGGATTTCGAGTTCGAGGATAAGGTTTTCGGCGGGGCCATCCCGCGCAACTTCATCCCCTCGGTCGAGAAGGGGCTCCAGGAGGCCAGGAAGAAGGGCGTCCTGGCCGGCTACCCGACGGTCGACTTCAAGGCCATCCTCTACGACGGGTCCTACCACGACGTCGACTCGTCCGACATCGCCTTCAAGATCGCGGCCAACAAGGCTTACAAGAAGGGCATCCGCGAGGCCAAGCCGACCCTGCTCGAGCCGGTCATGAACGTCGAGATCTACACGCCCGAGGCCTACATGGGCGATATCATGGGCAACCTCAACGGCCGGCGCGGCCGGGTCCAGGGCATGGAGCAGAAGGGTCCCATGCGCGTCCTCAAGGCCCAGGTGCCCATGTCGGAGATGCTCGATTTCGAGCCGACCCTGACCTCGATCACCGGCGGCCGCGGCTCCTTCCTGATGGAGTTCTCGCACTATGAGGAAGCGCCATCGAACATCCAGCAGAAGATCATCGCCGAGGCGGTCAAGGAAGGCCGGGTCAAGCCCGAAGAAGAGGACTGAGCCGGCCCATCGCCGCCGCGAGAGGGGAACTGATGCGGTTCTTCTCCCGATTCCGGGAAGTCCCTCTCTCGGGCTTTAGCTCGGGGATGTCCTCTGGCTCCCCGGCCCCCCGGGGAACCAGTTCGCACGGTTCCCCCCCGCTTCGCGGATCCCCTCCTCCAGCAACGGGGAACTGCGAGGACAATCCCCTCGCCGCCGCGAGAGGGAATCCCGGAGAGGGGAGAAGAACCGTTTAAACTAATCGCCGCCGCTTGTCCTTGACGAAGACGAGGAGCAGGGCGGCGATCGCCGTCAACCCCATCGAAAGAAGGAAGGGCGCCCGCCGGCCCGCCTTGTCCCAGAGGAAGCCGGCCGCCATGGAGGCCGGGAAGGCGCACACGCCGATGACCATCTGGAACCCCCCCAGGACCGAGGCCCGGTAGGCGTCCGGCGCCAGCTCGGCGGCGATCGTCTTCTGGACCGGATCGAGGGCGGCCTTGTGCAGGCCGTAAAGCACGAACATCGTGGCGACGGCCGCCGGGCCGCGGGCGAAAACGACGCCGGCGCAAACTACGGCCCAGGCCCCGAGGGCCAGGAAGAGGACGGGCTTGCGCCCGATCCTGTCCGAGAGCCGGCCGAAGGGATAGGAGAGGAGGGCGGCGACGGCCGAGTAGACGAGGAAGAGAACGGGGATGGCGCCCGTCCGGAAGCCCTCCGACCGGGCATAGACAAGCAGGAACGAATAGGTGAAGGCGCCCAGGGCGAAGACGGCGTTGAGCAGGATATAAAGGGCCAGGTTCCTGTCGATGTCCCTGAAGGACAGGCCCTTGAAGATCCGGGCCGCGGGGGAGCGCTTCTCCCGGATGTTCCGCAGGACGAGGAAGACGGATACGAGGGAAGGAACGGCGGCCAGGGCGAAGAGGAGCCGGTAGCCGAGCACCCCGAAGAGGGCGATGGAGATGAGGATGCCGGCGACGGAGCCGGAGTTGTCCATTGCCCGGAGCAGGCCGAAATGACGGCCCCGGTTCGCGTCGGTCGAGATATCGGCCAGCATGGCGTCCCGTGGCGCGCCGCGGATCTTGCCTGCCCGGTCGAGGACGCGGAAGGGGATGAGGTGCTGCCAGACCGACGAGGCGGCGTAGCCGAGGCGCGAGACCGCGCCGCAGAGATAGCCGCTCCAGATGAAGACCTTGCGCTTGCGGATCTTGTCGGAGTAGTAGCCGGCGACGGCCTGCGACAGCGATACGATGGCCTCGCCGAGGCCGTCGAGGAAGCCGAGCGCAGCCATGTTGGCCTTGAGGACCTGGGTCACGAAGAGCGGCCAGACGGGGTTGATGATGTCCGAGCCCATGTCGTTCAGGAACGAGGCGACGGCGAAGGTGCGGAGGGTCCGGCGCGTCTCGGCCGGCGCGGCGGCGCCCGTTTCGGTGAAAGCTGGCTCCGGCATGGACTCCGATTATATCGCGTCGGCGGAAAAAAGGAACCGTCCCGTGGATCCCGCGGGGGCGCCGTAACTCGTCCCGAAGCCGGCCATGCCCCCGGCTGGCCGCGCGTTGACAGGCCCGGAAGACCGCGGATATGATACGGGGCGGATCAATGCCGAAATTTCTGAAGGAGAACGGATTATGAGACGAACGGCTTGGGAACGGATTTCGGCCTTGTCGGTCCTGGCCGCGGGCCTGATGACGATGATCGGCGCCGCTTGGGCCGGGCCAGCGGCGGAGGTGTCGCGCGCCGCGACGCAGACTGTCCTGAAGACACCCGCGGAGCTGGCCGATTATCGCGAATACAGCCAGAACGAGGCCATCGCCGCGTTCCTGAGCGCCCTGGACGCCGTCTCGGACAACGTCGCCGTCTCGGTCGTCGGACGTTCGCTTGCCTCGGGCACCTACGGCGCCCGCGAGATCTTCCTGGCCGTCCTCAGCGCCAAGGGCGCGGCCCGGCCCGAAGCGCTCGACCGGACCAAGCTCACGGTCATGATCACGGCGGCCCAGCACGGCAACGAGCAGTCGGCCAAGGAGGCCGTGCTCCGGCTCGTCCGGGACCTGGCCGCCGGCGAGCTCCGGCCGCTCCTGGACAAGGTCAATGTCCTGGTCATGCCCCAGACGAACCCCTACGGCAACGCCATGGACGTCCGGGTGAACGAGCTCGACCTGGACATGAACCGCGACCACGTCAAGCTCGAGGCCGAGGGCGTGCGGGCCATCCACCGCGTTTTCCGCCGCTGGACGCCCGAGGCGACGCTTGACGTCCACGAGAAGGGCGACGATTATTACCGGGTCTCCATCGGCTGCGTCTCCAACGTCAATATCGGCCGGGACCTGCAGGAGTATTCGCGCTCGGTCGTCCTGGCCGAGGTCGGGAAGGCCCTGAAGAAAAAGAACGTCGCCTTCCACGAATACCTGGTCACGGAAGACCTCGGGACGGACACCTCGTCGGGGGCGGCCGTTGCGCCGGGGCCGTCCGGTCCGCGCGAGGAGATGAAGCGATTCTCGACGACCGACCTCAACGACGGCCGGAACAGCCTGGGAATCTTCGAGACGCTGTCCTTCATCCAGGAGGGCGCCTCGCGCCACGACGTCGAAACGCTCGAGGCCCGGACGGCCTGGCAGTACCAGGGACTGCGGGCCTGGCTCGAATCGGTCGCCGGCCACGCGGCGGAGATCCTGCAGATGGTCCGGCGGGACCGGAGCCGGCTGCTCGAGCGGGCCGCCCTCCGTGGCGCGGCCGATCCCGTCCATCTGCGCATGAAGTTCGCCCGCGACCCGAAGGAGCCCGAGCTGGCGCTCAAGGCCTTCGAGACCGTTGCCTCGCCCATCCGGGGAGTCCTCAAGGTCGACAAGAAGGCGGGTGAGCCCCTCACGAACGCCGACGTCGCTCCTTATCCCGGGCCTCGGACCGTCAAGATCGTCGACAAGGTGGTCAAGAACTGGTTCCCGAACGTCGAGCCGACGCTCTCGGTCACGCGGCCGCGCGGCTACATCATCCGCCGCGACCGGCTCGACATCATCGAGACCCTGCTCGGCCTCGGCGTCGAGGTGGGCCTCGTCGACAAGGACGGGACGGCGAGCGCCGAGGCCTATGACGTCAAGGCGATCGAGCCGGCCGGGCTCGATTACCTGGCCCCGACGAGGATCGACGTCGCCGCCCGGGCCGTAGAGGTCCCGATCCGCAAGGGAGATTTCTATATCGACTGCGTCCAGCCAGCGGCCAACCTCGTGCCCTGCCTGCTCGAGCCGCAGTCGGAGTTCGGCCTCATCCGCTATTGGAAGTTCAGGCTCGTGCCCGAGGCCGGCGGCGTCTTCGAGATCCTGCGCTTCACGGGAACGCCGGGACCGTCCGTCGTCCCCTACAAGCGCTGGCAATAGGAGAGCCCGGCGTCGTGACTTCTGACGAAGGGACGGGAAGGGCCGGCCGCCTCGCCGCCGCCTGGACGAAAAGGCTGCCGGCCGACATCCGGGAGAACGCCCGGACGGTCATCCTTAGCTTGGCCGCCGGATTCTCCGCCGTCGCGTTCCTCGTCCTGACCAATCTCCTCTTCAACAAGACCTACGTGGTCTTCGCTTCGCGCTCCAGGCTCTTCTTCGTCGCGGCCAGCTTCCTGCTGATCATGGCCGTGTCCCTGGCCGCGGGCCTGTTGCTCAGAACCGTGCCGGAAGCCGCGGGCAGCGGCATCCCCCAGGCCAAGGCGGCGTTCTGGAAGGACCTGGGCTGGATCCCGGCCCGGCCGGTCGTGGTCAAGTTCGTCGCCGGCATCCTCAGCATCGGAGGCGGCCAGAGCCTGGGACGCGAGGGACCGTCGGTCTTCCTCGGGGCCGGCGTGTCCTCGAACCTGGCCGGGGCGATGCGGCCTCCCCGGCGCGACCGCCGCGGCGCCGCCATCATCGGCGCTTCGGCCGGGCTGGCCGCCGCCTTCAACACGCCCCTGGCCGCGATAACCTTCGCCGTCGAGGAGGTCATCGGGGACCTGAACAGCCGCTTCCTCGGCCGCGTGGCGCTGGCTTCGGTCATCGGCGCGCTGGCGGTCCAGGCCGTCCTCGGCCGCCAGCCGTCCTTTTCCCTGCCGTCGGTCGAGAGCGCGAGCTGGCTGCACTATCTCATCGTTCCGGTCGTCGCCCTCCTGGCGGCCCTGATCGGCCGGGCCTTCCAGGCTTCGACGCTCCGTTTGTTGGGCCGGGTGACGCGCCAGTCGCGCCTGCCCCGCTGGCTCCTGCCCGTCTTCGGCGGGTTCGCCACCTGGGTCATCGGCGTTTCCGTGTTCCTGGCGACCGGCAAGCTGGGCGTTTTCGGCCTCGGCTACCGGGACCTTTCGAGCGCTCTGGCCAACAGCTTCGACTGGCGGATCGCCGGCCTGCTCGTCGCCGCCAAGTTCGTGGCCACGGTGGCCAGCTACGGCTGCGGCGGCTGCGGCGGCATCTTCGCGCCTTCGCTGTTCTTCGGCGGCATGGCGGGGTGTTTTGTCGGCGGGCTGGCGGGGCTCTTCCTGCCCCTGACGCCGGCCGACCGGATCGTTCTCGCGGCGGTGGGCATGAGCGCCTGCCTCGGAGCGATCGTCCGGGCGCCGCTGACCTCGATGCTCATCGTCTTCGAGATGACCCACCAGTTCGTGCTGGTCCCCGGGTTGCTGCTGGGGGCCGTCGTCAGCCAGGCGGTCGCGCGCCGCGGCGGCCCGCTGAATTTTTACGACGCGCTGCTCGTCATGAACGGGCACGAGCTCCACAAGATCCGTCCGCCGCTCGACCTCCAGAGCTGGAAGAACCTGCCCGTATCGGCGATCGCCAATCTCCGGCCGGTCTTCGCCGACGATTTGAGCCCCGAAGGCCTGCGGCAGCTCGTCGACCGCCATCCTTACGCCCATTTCCCGGTCGTGCGCAACGGGGTCCTGGCCGGGCTGGTCGCGAGGAAGGAAATCCTGGCCGCCGCGGCCTCCGGCGCCGCGCCGGCGATCGGCCCGGCAGTCAAGTGCTATCCCGATCAGACGGTTCGGGAAATCGGCGACAAGTTCATCGGATCGCCGTCGAACATCCTGGTCGTCGTGGACCGGTCGAACGGGACGGTCGTCGGCATCATCACGCTCCACGACCTCCTCCGGGCCCAGGCGGCCGTGGAATGCTGAGGTCGAGGCGGGCCGGCGCTAGCCGAGCCGCCGGATGATCTCCAGCACCTCGGCCGGGGGCTTGGGCCGGCCGAGGAGCTCGCGGGCCTTGAGCCGGTCCTCCCTGCGGCCGAGCTTTTCCAGGACCAGCCCGCCGCAGTAGCCGTACGGCTGATCTTCGTCCCAGTATCTCAGCGTGTAGTCGCGGATGGATTCCCGCAGGGCCGAGGCCTCGTCCTTCTCTCCCATCCGGTCGAGGCAGAGCGAGATCAGGTAGTCCTGCATCCGGCTGTCGGGATGAAAGGGGGCGCCGGTGCCGAGCTTCTCCGGGTAGAGTTTGGAGAGCTCGAAAGCCCGCCGGGCCTCGGCCCAGGCGGCCTTCTTCATGGCTTCGAGGCCGATCCCGACGTGAGCCCGGACATAGAGCCCGTGGATGTCGCTCGCGCCTTCATAGGGCAGGGCGGAGACGGCGTCGAGGACGGTCGCGGCCTCATGCGGATCGCCGGCGGCGATCAGGGCCTCGGCCAGGTCGACCTGGATCGGGACCTCAGCCGGGAAGTCGGCCGCCGCCTTCCGGGCCGCGCCCAGGGCCTCGGCGGCCTGCCCCTGCCGCAGGCAATGGGCGGTCAGGGCATGGCGGGCCCGCCAGGCGGAGGGATCGAGCTCGACCGCCCGCCGGTAGTCCGCGCTGGCGCGCCGCGGGTCGGTCGTCTCGAAGAACGCGCCGCGGGCGATGTAGAACGGCGCGAAATCGGCGTTCTCGATCATCTCCAGAAGGTCGCGCGCCTCCTCGAGTCGGCCTTTGGCCCAGTAGATAAGAGCCAGATAATACTTGGGTTTCCAGTCGGCCGGCCGGGCGGCCAGGGCCCAGGAGAAGACGGCGATCTCCTCCTCGCGGAAGGGGAAGACGAGGAGCGGCGAGGCCGCCGACGCCTTTTCGAGACAGGCGGCGCTGTCCGAGGGTGCGCTCTGGCGTAAAAGATAGGCCAGGGTATAGAGGACGGTCGTCTGGGCCGGGGCCGCCTTCAGGGCCTCGACCGCGTCGGCCTCCAGGCCGAGGCGGTGGTAGAACGCGGCCATCTCCAGCCAGGTCTCGTGAGGCAGCTCGTTGCGGATGAGGGCCCGGCAGGCTTCCAGGTCCCCGGCTTTCCGGCTGCCGAGGTACTTCTCGAAACGGGCCAGGTGATCGAGCGGGTCGACCTGGAGGAGCCAGTCGAGGACGCGGCCGGCGTCGGACTTGCGGCCGGCCAGGCGGTCGGCCACGGCCAGGACCTCGAGGGCGTTGACGTTCAGGTCGTCGGCGACCAGGGCCTTGAGGGCGTATTCGACGGCGGCCGGATGGTCCTTCTCGACGAGCGCGATCTCGGCCTGCTGGACCCGGGCCACGGCTTCGAACTGCGGCGAGCGGGCCGCCCAGCCCAGGGCCTCCTTGGCGTCGACGAGCCGGCCCAGCCGGCGGGCCGCCACGGCGTAGACGTAATTGGCCTCGGGGTCGTACATCGAAACGGACAGGGCTCGGTCGGCCAGGTCCAGGGCCCGGGCCGGCTCGCCCCGGCGGGTAGTCAGCTCGGCCGCCCGGGCCAGGGCCCGGACGTGGAGGGGCTCTTCGGCCGAGGCGGCCAGGTACTTGTCGAGGGCCTCGGCCAGGCGCCGCTCCCGCTCGAGGGTGCGGGCCTGAAGATACAGGGCCTCGGCCGAGCCGCCCGACGGCGTGCCGAAATGGAGCGGCCGTTCGGGCTCGTCGGCTCCGGGCGCGCTGGTGAAGAGAAGCTGGGAGCCGAGCCGGACCTCGAACGGCGCATCGGCCGGCCCGCCGGCCAGGGGAACGCCCTTCTTCCAGGACTGCTGCGGCCGGAGGGACAGGCGTTCGCGGAAGATCTCGCGGCCGGACGCCGAAACGGACAGGTCGCCGGCCAGGGGCCGGATGGCGAAGATGCCGAGGTTCAGCGTCTCCCCGTCGCGGACGGCGCTGAGCGCGGCCTCCGGCGTGGCCCTGGTCAGGGGTCCGATGCCGGAATAGGGGAACCAATGTTCCTGCCAGCGGTCGGCCGATCCCGGGGCGAAATCGCCGTGATCGGACTGGTTGAGCAGGCGGCCGGCCTGGGGCTCGGTGTACTGGCCGTCCTCGTCGGTCAGCAGGTCGACCCAGATCCCGCCCGACCGCGAGAGGTCCCAGATCCAGACCTTGCGCCCGGGCATGTCCTCATAGGGCGACCAATGGCCGAAGCCGGCGTCGGCCTTCTCGTACCAGGCGCCGTAGAAATCGGCGTGCCGGCCGACGGCGAAATAGCTCTTGGAGCCCGGCGTGTCGTTGTTCCGATACCGGGAGAGGTCCCGGCCGGTCCGGTCGACGGGCCAGGGCTCGAGAGGCACGGAATAGTCGTGGCCGATGAACCAGCGCCCGGGGAAGACGTACCTGAGGTCGTCGGCGGCCTTGATCGCGGCGCAGGACCAGGCGTAGTAGGACTGGCTGAAGGGCGTCGGGTTGACCCAGAGGGCGTGGGTCTCGAAGGCCGCGCTGTCCTTGGGCAGGGTGATGGCGACGCTCCAGCGGGTCCGCGAGGCTAGGTCCATGGCGCCGACGACGACGCCGGCGCTGCCGTCGCGGTTTTGGCGGATGAGGTAATCGACCGGCGTGGCCGTCGACGGGGCGTGGCCGACGACGCCGAAGTTCCACTCGATGCCGCCCGAGGTCCAGGGGCCGCGCATGGCGATCTGGCGGAACTTGAGGACGCGGTTCCAATAGAGGAAGTCGCGGCCGCTGGCCATGTCCCTGGCGCCCCAGACCTTGCCGCCGGCCTGGGGCAGGACGGCGACCTCGATGTAGGGGTTCCGCAGCCGGACGACGGTCCAGGGCTTGTCGACGCCCTCGGCCGTGAAGCGGTCGAACATGAAATACGGGTAGAGCCGGGCGCCCTGGCCCCCCGTCGAAGACCGGGCCAGGATGGGCACAGGATCGGGATCGGCGAAGGGATAGGTGCGGATGGTCTCGATCTTTTCCTCGGCCGTCGCGCCGGGGGACGGGGAGAGGCGGCAGGCCGGGCCGGCGGCCAGGGCCAGTAACAGGACCAGGAGGAACGCGGCGGAGGCGAGAGCGAGCGGGGAGCGCGGGAGATTCATCAGGGGATTCCGGATCATGCCAGCCTCCTCATACAGCGGCGTTCTTGTCCCTCCCTTATTATCCGTCCGACGAAACTTTGTCAACGAGACGACGGGGGACTTAGCCCGCGGCGAGTTCCGGCCGGGGCTAGATGTTGATCCGGATCGGCAGGATGACCGTCGTGATCCCTTTCCAGCGCAGCTCCTGCTGGATGGCGAAGGCGGTCTCGTTGTGGAGGATGCGGTTCACAATGCCCGGTCGGCGGAAGACGGTCTGGCCGGCGAAGACGGTCGACTTGGGGAACTCCTTGGCCGCCGATTCGCACAGCGACGAGGCGGTGGCGACGACATCGATGCCTGTGTCGAAGCGCGATTCGGCCGGGAAGCCGAGATGCCGCGCCAGGTCGACGTACTTCTTGAGCGAATCCTTGGTCGCCGCGGTCAGATGCGCGACGGACTCGGACTCCTTGAACGCGCCGGCGTCCACCTCGGCCACGGAGACGAAGACGAAGTTCTTGTAGAGGCCGGGGAAGCCCCGGATGATCGATAGGAACGTGTGGACGCCGAAGCCGGAGTAGCCGCTGACCAGCTGGATGGCCGTCATCTCGCGGGAATTGGTCGGCTCGGCGTTGTAGGCGCCCTTGTGCGGCATGGCGGTGACGAGCATGTCGTCGAGCTCCCGGACGCCCTTGCGGACCCGGCTGTAGTGGCCCTTAATGAGATAGCAGAGGGCGATGACGACGGCCGTGATGATCAAGGTCAACCAGCCGCCGTGGGTGAACTTCTCGTAGGTCGTGATGATCAGGATGGTCAGGCAGAGCGTCAGGCCGGTCAGGTGGACCGGCAGGTGCTTCTTCCAGTGCGGCTCCGTCTTCCGGTTGCGGATGAAGAAGCGGGACATGCCCAGCTCCGAGAGCGAGAAGGTCAGGAAGACGTTGATCGAATACATGACGATCAGGGTCGAGATATGCCCCTTCGAATAGAGGAGAAGGGCCAGGGCGGCCCCGCCCATCATCAGGACCCCGTTCTGCATGGTCAGACGGTCGGACAGCGAGGCGAAGCGGTGGGGGAACCAGTAGTCGACGGCCATATTGCCGATGACCCGGGGCCCGTCGACGAAACCGGTCTGGGCCCCGACGAGAAGCAGGGCCCCTTCCGAGAAGATGGTGACGAGCGCCAGGAGGGGCCCGAAGCCCCAACCGGCGAAGACCTTCCCCGCCAGCACCGCGTTCAACGTCTTGCCGGCGATGGGGGTGACGCCCAGCAGCAGATAGCAGACCAGGATGCCGCCGGCGGTGACCGCGAGGGAGGCGGCCAGATAGACCATCGTCCGCTTGCCGTTCTGGACGCGGGGCTCGCGCAGGATCTGGAGTCCGTTCGAGACCGCCTCGATGCCGGTGAACGTCCCGCCGCCCATCGAGAAGGACCGCAGGAACAGGAACAGCATGCCCCAGCCGCCGAGCGCGGCCAGCCCGGACCTGTAGTCCGCGGCGATCTTCTGCGAGACCGGGCCGACTTGGCCAATGTGGGATACGAGTCCGTAACCGATCAGGAGGGCGTGGGTCGCGACGAAGGTCAGGAAGATCGGGGCCAGCAGAGTCACCGATTCCTTGATGCCGCGCAGGTTGATGACGACGAGGAACAGGATGGCCCCGACCTCGAAGACCGTCTTGTAGGGCTGCCAAGCCAGCGGGAAGAAGCTGAACAGGGCGTCGCCGCAGGAGACGATCGAGACAGTGATCGTCAGCATGTAGTCGACGAGGAGCGCCGCGCCCGAGATGACGCCGAATTTCTCGCCGAGCGTATGCGTCGCCACGATGTAGCCGCCGCCGCCGGACGGGAAATATTCGATGATGCGCGAGTAGGCGTAGGAGATGATGAAGACGGTCAAGGCCGTGGCCAGGGCCAGGCCGATGGCCAGGTAGGTGTGCTGGCCGAGGGTCCGGAAGGCCTCCTCCGGGCCGTAGGACGCCGAGGACAATCCGTCGGCGCCGAGCCCGATCCAGGCCAGGACCGGGATCAGGGCAAGCTTATGGAACAGCGACGGATCCTTGATGTTGCGGGGCTTGCCGAAGACCGTCCTCCGGATCTTGTCGCCGAGCGTTCCGTTTTCATCGTTCATAATGGACCTGGGGGATATTGCGAGGCTCTTTGGGTATTGGATGGGGAAGGAAGAATGACTGCACTCTATTATAGGCCTTCGGCGGCCAAAAGCAAGGGGGGGCCGTCTCAGGCCCGGCCGGACAGGACGGAGGCCACGGCCTCCCCGATCCTGGCCGGGTTGCGGACCACCCGGGCACCGGCGGCCTCGAGAGACGCGATCTTATGGGCGGCCGTGCCCATGCCTCCGGACATGATGGCCCCGGCATGACCCATGCGGCGGCCGGCCGGGGCGGTCAGCCCGGCGATATAGGCCACGACCGGCTTGCCGTAGCCGCCTCGGATCAGGGCAGCCGCGTCTTCTTCGGCCGAGCCGCCGATCTCGCCGATGAGAACGACCGCCTCGGTGGCGGGGTCGGCCTGGAACGAGCCCAGGACGTCGACGAAGGACAGGCCGATGATCGGATCGCCGCCGATGCCGAGAGCCGTCGATTGGCCCAAGCCGAGGCGGGTCAGCTGCTGGACGGCCTCGTAGGTCAGCGTGCCCGAACGGGAGACGACGCCGACCGGGCCGGGCTTGTGGATGGCGCCGGGCATGATGCCGAGCTTGGTCCTTCCCGGCGAAATGATGCCGGGGGTGTTCGGGCCGACGAGCCGTACGGACTTGTCACGCAGGGCGGCTTTGACCCGGACCATGTCCAGGGCCGGTATGCCTTCGGTGATGCAGACGATGAGCCCGATGCCTGCCGCGGCAGCCTCCAGGATGGCGCCGGCGGCGGCCCGGGCGGGGACGAAGATGATCGAAGCATCAACGCCCTCGCGGCGAACCGCTTCGGCCACGGTGTCGTAGACCGGGCGGTCGAGATGGCGGCTGCCGCCCTTGCCGGGGGTCACGCCGGCCCTGACGTCCGTGCCGTACTCGATCATGCGGCGGGCGTGGAATGTCCCTTCCGCCCCGGTCAGGCCCTGGACGACAACGCGGGTCGAGCCGTCGACGAGAATGCTCATCGGGCCCCTCCGGTTCCGCCGGCCAGGCGCACGGCCTCGCGGGCGGCCGCCTCCATGTCCGCCGCAGAAGCGAAGGGCAGCCCGGAGTCGGCCAGGATGGCTCGGCCGAGCTCGGCGTTGGTGCCCTCCATGCGGGTGATGACGGGGATGCGGAGGCCGCCCTCGCGGGCCGCCCGGACGATGCCGCGGGCCACGAGATCGCAGCGGACGATGCCGCCGAAAACGTTGATCAGGACGGCCCGGACCCCTGTCGCGGCCGCGAGCAGGGCGAAGGCCCGGGCCACGGCTTCCTCGGAGACGCCGCCGCCTATGTCGAGGAAATTGGCCGGCCGGCCGCCGGCCAGGGCGATGAGGTCCATGGTGGCCATGGCCAGGCCGGCCCCGTTGACCAGGCAGCCGACGTCGCCGTCGAGCCGGATGAAGCTCAGGCCGGCGGCTGCGGCCTCGTTCTCCTCGGGCGCGCGCTCGTCGGGATCGGCCAGGGCGCGCAGGTCCGGATGGCGGAAGAGGGCGTTGTCGTCGATCTCGACCTTGGCGTCCAGGGCCGCGAGGGAGCCGGCGGCGGTCAGGGCCAGGGGATTGATCTCAACGAGGGTGGCGTCATTTGCCTCGAAGGCCCGGACCATGTCCGCCATCAAGCCGGCGGCCCGGTCGAGGGGGGGACCGGTCAGACCGAGGGCCGCGGCGGCCCGCCCGGTAAGTTCAGGAGACGGTCCGGCCGGCTGGCCGAGCGTCTCTTTAAAGATCAGGCCCGGATCGGTCAGGGCCAGGGTCTCGATATCGACGCCGCCGCGGGGGGACGCGAGCACCGCTATCCCGGCCGCCGCGCGGTCAAGGGTCACGGCGACATAGAGCTCGCGGGCGACCGATAGCTTCTCCTCGACAAGGACGCGCCGGACGAGACGGCCGGCCGGCCCGCTCTGGGCGGCCGCCAGGGGCCGGCCGAGCAGGCGTTCGGCGGCCATGGCCGCTTCGGCCGGGGTCGCGGCCGCGAGGACGCCGCCGGCGACGCCACGGCCGCCGGCCAGGACCTGGGCCTTGACGACGACCGGCCCGCCGATGTCCTCGGCCGCGGCCCGGGCTTCGGCCGCGGTCGCGACCGCCTGGCCTTTGGGAACGGGGAGGCCGAAACCGGCCAGCAACTTCTTGGCCTGGAACTCGTGGAGCCGCATAGTCATCCCACGATATCTTCTTTCTCCGATTTGGTAAAGCCGGTCCTCAAACTCCGGATCCAAAGGTCGGAGGTTAGAACCCTCTCATGGCCTTCGTGAGGATCCGGAATTCGACGCTGGACGGGTGCTCCTTTGTCCGGTAGAGCCGGTGGAGCGCCTTCCGGAAGTCCTTTTCCCCGGCCGTCCGGATGTCGCAATACTTCTGGGGATTGCGGTCGAAGAGCGGGAACCAGGAGCTCTGGACCTGGACCATGATGCGGTGGCCCTTGAGGAAGGCGTGCTGGACATCGGGCAGCTCGAAGGCCACCTTGGCCACCCGGCCGGGGACGAACGGTTCGGGCTTCTCGAAGCTCGTCCGGAACTTGCCGCGGAAGATGTCGCCGCGGACGAGCCGCTGGTAGCCGCCCAGGCGGACGTTGAGGGGATTCGGCTTGGGGTCCGGCGAGTCGTCGGGGTAGACGTCGATCACCTTGACCACCCAGTCGGCGTCGGTCCCCGTGGTCGAGACGTAGAGCTCGGCCTTGATCGGCCCGGTGATTGTGACATCGTCGGCGAGCGGCTCGGAGGCGTAGACCAGGACATCGGGGCGCGAGGCCGCGAAGCGCTGGTCCTCGACAAAATACTCGCGGTTGTAGCGGGCGGTGATCTGCTGGGTGTAGGGAACGGGCTTGGCCGGATCGCTCGGAAACTCGTCGAATCCCGGCCCCGCGGACCCGGCGGGGGCGTCGAAGCTCAAGCGGCCGCTCCCGGCGAAGAAGACCTTCTTCGTCCCGGCCCCGGCCGGCGGCCAGGCGTCGAAGGTCCGCCACTGGTCGGTCCCGGTCTCGAAGACGACGGCCTCGGGGATGTCGAGCGTCCCTTTGCCTTTCAGGTAGTAGTTGAAAAAGGGGAGCTCGATCTTCTCCTGGAAATAGAGCCGCGTCCCGCTGAAGGCGAATGGGCCGCGGTTCTCGCTCCCTCCGGCCAGCAGGTTCCAACCGCTGTGGAGCCAAGGGCCCATGACGATCGAGTTCCGCAGGCCCGGCTGCCGGCGCTCGATCGTCTTGTAGGTCTGTAGCGTGCCTCCGAGGTCCTCCGCGTCGTACCAGCCCCCGACGACGAGGATCGCGGGCTTGACGCCGCGGAGATGGGGATAAGTCGAGTGGGCCTGCCAATAGGCGTCGTAAGGCTCGTGGGCCATGGTCTCCCGCCAGACCTCGTTGGCCGGTCCCATGACCTTGGCCGTAAGGTTGCGCAGGGGGCCGAGGCCGAGATAGAACGCATAGCCGTCGGGCGTGGGGAAGCGGAGCCGGGACGGCCCCTCCTCGGTCGGCGCCTCCCTCTTCTGGCCCATGGTATAGACGTAGTTCGCGTAATGGGCCAGATAGAGCGCGCCGTTGTGGAGCCCGTCGTCGCCCATGAAGAGGTCGGCCATCGGCGCCTGGGGCGAGGCGGCCGCGACGGCCGGATGTGAAGCCAGGGCGGTCATGGTCGCGGTGAAGCCGGGATAGGAGATACCCCACGCGCCGACCTTGCCGTTGTGGCCGGGCACGTTCTCGAGGAGCCAGTCGACGGTGTCGTAAGCGTCGCTGCTTTCGTCGATGTCGGCGGGGCCCTTCTTGTTTTCGACGAAGGGGCGGAAGTAGTGGAAAGTCCCTTCGGACTTGTAGGTGCCCCTGACCTCCTGGCCGACCAGGATGTAGTTCTCCTTCATGAACAGGAGCGAGGGCATGGTGAAGTTGGCGAAGGCGTCGCCGTAGGGCGCGATGCCGTAAGGCGTCCTGAAGAGGATGATCGGGTGCCTCTCGGACCCGTCGATCGGGCTGTAAACCTGGGTGAAGAGACGGACGCCGTCCCGCATCGGGACCATGACCTCGGTCTTGCTGTAGTGCCTCTCGAAATAGCCCCGGCGGTCGCTGGGCGAAGCCGGGTCGGCTTTGGCGTCGTCGAAGTCGGCTATCTTTGTCCCGATCACGTCCAGCTTCTGGGCCGGGTTGGTGGCCCTGAACTTCGTGAATCGCCCCTGCTCGTCCTTGAGGAACTCGAGCCGGAACGTGCCCTTTTCGGAGGAGGCGTAGGCGAATCGAAGCTCAGCGCCTTCGACAGGGGCGAATGCGGTCGACGAGGCATCCCCGGAATCGACGGTCCGGAGCGAGCCGTCCTTGAAATAGACCTGCATGACGGTCGTCTTGCCGCCCGGCAGCCGAACCTCGTAGAGGCCCTCTAGGCCGGGGCATTTCACGGCATAATCGACGGGTTTGACCTGAGGGAAGGCGGGGCCGGGGATGATGGCCAGAAGGGCGAGGCAGGCGATCAGCCGGCTGATATCGAGGCGGGAACGTGAAGGCATGGTTATCCTCCGCATCGGGCGATGACATACCTTGAGACGCTCTGTGAACGGCCAAGGTTCCATCGAGGAGAAGCAAAAAAAAGGCCGGAGGCGGAAGGCCGCCTCCGGCCGTGAATGCGACCGACGACCGGTCTTAGAGCTTGGTCTCCTCGACCGTCTTCTGGACGACTCCGACCGTCTTCTGGAGCATTGCCTTCTCCTCGTCGTTGAGCTTGATCTCGTAGACCTTCTCCATGCCCTTGGCGCCGATCATGACGGGCACGCCGATGAACAGGCCCTTGACGCCGTATTCGCCCTGGCACAGGGCGGCGCAGGGGAGGACGCGGCGCTTGTCCTTGAGGTAGGACTCGGCGATGACGATGGCGCTCCAGGCCGGGCTGAAGAAGGCCGAGCCCTTGCCGAAGAGCTTGACGATCTCGGTGCCGGCCTCGCGGGTGCGGGTGGCCAGCTTGTCGATCTGCTCCTTGGTGGCGATCTCGGTCAGGGGGACGCCGCCGACCGTGGTCAGCCGGGGCAGGGGCACCATGTCGGGGCCGTGGCCGCCGAGGACCGTGCCGGCGACGTCGTTGACCGACACGCCCAGCTCCATGGCGATGAAGGCCCGCCAGCGGGCCGTGTCGAGCGTCCCGGCCATGCCGACGACCTGGTTCCTGGGGAAGCCCGTCAGCTTGTAGAACGCGTAGACCATGGCGTCGAGAGGGTTGGTGACGATGATGCAGAACGCCTGGGGGGCGTACTGCTTGACCCCGGCCGCCACCTTGGTGATGATGTCCAGGTTGACGGCCAGGAGGTCCTCCCGGGTCATGCCGGCCTGACGGGGCCGGCCGGCGGTGATGATGACAACGTCGGCGCCGGCGATGTCCTTGTAGTCGGACGAGCCGGTGATGGCGGCGTCATAATTGCCGTGGGGCGCCATCTCCATAAGGTCGAGGGCCTTGCCCTTGGCCGGGTTCTCGAGCTCCGGGATGTCGAGGATGACGATGTCCCCGAGCTCCTTCTGGGCCGCGATCATGGCCAGGATCTGGCCGATCTGCCCGCCGCCGATGAGGGCGATCTTCTTCCGCATGATGATACTCCTTTATGGTATTGGCCCGGTTCAGCCTTTGAGGCAGGCCTCCCAGGCGTCTTTGAGCTCGGGGTTGCGGAGCCAGTCCATCACGTAGTCCGTGAAGGCCTGGCCGCTGGCGCCGGTCGAGCGTCCGGTGACGACGATCTTCCTCTCGTACTGGCCGGCGATGTCCAGGGCCATCTCCAGGTCCCGGCCCAGCCGGGGGAAGCCGATGTGGCCGAGCAGCAGGGCCGCGGCCCGGATCATGCTGCTGGGGTCGGCGAAGGCGGCCCGGTCCTCGGCGACCATCCGCGGCGCCGAGCCGTGGATGGCCTCGAACATGGCGTAGCGCTGGCCGATGTTGGCGCTGCCCGCGGTGCCGACGCCGCCCTGGAACTGGGCCGCCTCGTCCGTCAGGATGTCGCCGTAGAGGTTGGGCAGGACGAAAACCTGGAACTCGCGGCGGCGCGTCTCGTCGATCAGCTTGGCCGTCATGATGTCGATGTACCAATCGTCGGCGTCGATCTCCGGATAGTCCCGGGCGACGCGGTAGAAGCTCTCCAGGAACCGGCCGTCGGTCGTCTTGACGACATTGGCCTTGGTGACGCAGGTGACCCGGCGCCGGCCGTTCTTCCGGGCGTCCTCGAAGGCCAGGCGGCAGATGCGGTCGGCCCCGGTAGCGGTGATCAGGCGGAAATCGATGGAGATGTCGGCGTCCACGTCGAGGCCGTTGGACCCCAAGGCGTAGAGGTCCTCGGTGTTCTCGCGGAAGAACTTCCAGTCGATGCCCAGCCGGGGGACGCGGACGGGCCGGACGTTGGCGAAAAGGTCCAGCTCCCGGCGCATGGCGACGTTGGAGCTCTCGATGTTCGGCCAGGGGTCGCCCTGGCGCGGCGTCGTTGTCGGGCCCTTGAGCGTGACGGGGTACTTCCTGATCTCTTCCAGGACGTCCGGCGGGATGGCGCAGCCGTGGGCGGCCCGGTTCTCGATGGTCAGCCCCTCGATGTCAGCGATGACGATCCGCCCCGAACGGACCTCGTCCCGGAGCAGGAACTCGAGGACGCGCCGGGCCTGGGCGGCGATGAACGGGCCGATGCCGTCGCCGGCCAGGACGCCGATCTTGAGCGGGGAGAGAGTCCGGTAATCGATCCAGCCGGGAGACGACTTGACGGCCTCGACCCGCCGCATCTGGGTCTCGAGGAGGCGTCCGAAGTGCTCCTTGGCCCTCCTGATCGCGGCGTGGTCCATTTGAGCCCCGATTCTAGCCATCTTCGGCCGGCAATGCAAGCTCAGAGGGCCGTCGCCGGGAACGCCGCCGGGCGCGGGCCTCTTCCGCGGCGCCCGTTCCTCATGCCCGCGGGAGCCAGGCGGGCGAAGAGTGCCCCGAGTCGGCGGGTCCTGAGCCTGGGGCTTTGACAAGCGCGCCGGAAAACCGATAAATTAGACGCGCTAAAATCGACGCGAGGAGAAACAGATGCTCGACGCTTATCATCAGATGGAACAAGAACGGGTCCGGGCGGGTCTGCCGCCGCTGGCCCTGACGCCGGCCGAGGTCGAGGAGGTCTGCCGCGGTCTGGAGACGGCCGGCCGGGACGAGGGCGCCGAGCTCCGCGCGCTTCTCGAGAACCGCGTCCCTCCGGGCGTGGACGCAGCGGCCAAGATCAAGGCCGGCTGGCTGGCCGGCGTGGCCGGGGGCGAGGTCAAATCGCCGGCCGTCTCCCGGGCCGACGCCGTGGCCATCCTGGGCACGATGCTCGGCGGCTACAACGTCGATCCGCTGGTCCAGGGCCTGTCCGACCCGGCGATCGCCGCCGCCGCGGCCGAGGCCCTGAAGAAGATCATCCTCGTCTACGGCCACTTCGACACGATCGTCAAGCTCTCGGCCGCGAACCCGCACGCCAGGGCCGTCCTCGAATCCTGGGCGGCGGGGGAGTGGTTCCTGTCGCGTCCCGCCTTCCCCGATCGGCTCGTCCTCAAGGTCTTCAAGGTCGACGGCGAGATCAACACCGACGACTTTTCGCCGGCCGGCGACGCCCCGACCCGGCCGGATATCCCGCTTCACGCCCAGTCCATGGGCCGCAAGCGCTTCCCGGGCGGCAACGAGACCATGAAGAAGTTCCGCGACGAGGGCCACCGCGTCGCCTTTGTCGGCGACGTCGTCGGCACCGGCTCGAGCCGCAAGTCCGCCTGCAACTCCCTGATGTGGCACATCGGCGAGGACATCCCCCGCGTGCCCAACAAAAGGCGCGCCGGCGTCGTCATCGGCGGCCTGATAGCCCCCATCTTCTTCAACACTACCGAGGATTCGGGCGGCCTGCCGCTCATGGCCGACGTGACCAAGATGAAGACCGGCGACCTCATCACCCTCGACTTCGCCGCCGGGGCCATCCTCGGCCCCGACGGGTCCAAGATCTCCGACCTGGCGGTCCGGCCGGCGACGCTCAAGGACGAGTTCCGGGCCGGCGGCCGCCTGACGCTCATCATCGGCCGCCAGCTGACGGCCAAGGCCCGGCAGACCCTCGGCCTGGGCGAAGCGTCCTTCTTCACCACGGTCGAGAACCCCCGGCCCCGGCCTGACCAGGGCTACACCCTGGCCCAGAAGATCGTCGGCCGGGCCTGCGGCCTGCCCGGAGTCCTGCCCGGCACGGCCTGCGAGCCCCACATGACCACGGTCGGCTCCCAGGATACGACCGGTCCCATGACCGCCGACGAGCTCAAGGAGCTGGCCTGCCTGGAGTTCCAGGCCGACCTGTTCATGCAGTCGTTCTGCCACACGGCCGCCTACCCCAAGCCGGCCGACGTCAAGGTCCACAAGACCCTGCCGGCGTTCATGATCGCCCGCAAGGGCGTCGCCCTGAAGCCGGGCGACGGGGTCATTCATTCCTGGCTCAACCGCCTTGTCCTGCCGGACACGGTCGGCACGGGCGGCGATTCACACACCCGCTTCCCCATCGGCGTCTCCTTCCCGGCCGGCTCGGGCCTGGTCGCTTTCGCCGGGGCCCTGGGCTTCATGCCCCTGGACATGCCCGAATCCGTCCTGGTCAAGTTCACGGGCCGGCTCAAGCCCGGGCTGACCCTGCGGGACGTCGTCAACTCGATCCCGTATTTCGCCGTCAAGAAAGGGCTTCTGACGGTCGAGAAAAAGAACAAGAAGAACGCCTTCAACGGCTGCGTCCTCGAGATCGAGGGCCTGGAGGACCTGACCGGCGACCAGGCCTACGAGCTGACCGACGCTTCGGCCGAGCGCTCGGCCGCCGCCTGCGTCATCTCGCTCAAGAAGGAGCGGGTCGCAGAGTACCTCAAGAGCAACGCCGCCCTAATGGAGGAGATGATCAAGGAAGGCTATCAGGACGCCGAGACCCTGCGCCGCCGCATCGACGCCTGCCGGGCCTGGCTGGCCGATCCTTCCCTTCTCCAGCGCGACGCCAACGCCGGGTACAAGGCCGTCCTGGAGATCGACCTGGGCTGGATCACGGAACCGCTGGTGGCCTGCCCGAACGATCCCGACGACGTCCGGCCGCTCTCGGCCATCGCCGGGGACCCGGTCCAGGAGGTCTTCATCGGCTCGTGCATGACCAATATCGGCCAGTTCCGGGCGGCCGCCCGCATCCTCGAAGGGAGGGCCCCGGCGGCCCGGATCTGGCTCACCCCGCCGACCAAGATGGACGCCGCCCAGCTCATGCGCGAGGGCGTCTATGCCTCCTTCATCGGCTTCGGCGGCCGGACCGAGATCCCCGGCTGCTCCCTGTGCATGGGCAACCAGGCCCGGGTGGCGGCCGGCACGACCGTGTTCTCGACCTCGACCCGGAACTTCGACCATCGGCTCGGGGACAACACCCGGGTCTATCTGGGATCGTCCGAGCTGGCCGCCCTGACGGCCCTCCTGGGCCGCATCCCCAAGGTCGAGGAATACATGGCGGCCATGGCCGAAAGGGTCCTGCCCAAGTCCGCCGAGATCTATCGCTACCTCGAGTTCCACAAGATGGGCGACTTCACCCTCGGGTACGTCCGATGATCCGCCTCGACGGGCGCAAGGTCCTGATCACCGGCGGCTCCCGCGGCATCGGCCGGGCGGCCGCCCTGATGTTCGCCCGGGCCGGGGCCGACGTGGCCATAAGCTATGTCAGGAACAAGGCGGCGGCCGACGAGGTCTGCCGGGAGGTCGAGAAGCTCGGCCGCCGCTCGCTGGCCTACAAGGCCGAGATGTCCTGCCGCGAGGACATCGACCGCATGGCCGGAGACATCCTGGGCAGGTGGGGCGAGCTCGACACCCTGGTCAACAGCGCCGGGATCTGGACCTTCCTGGAGATGGGCAAGCTCGTCGACGCCGTCTACCAGGAGACGATCGGGGTCAACCTAGACGGCGTCTTCTACGCCATCAACGCCGTGGTTCCGGCCATGAAGGAGCACGGCCGGGGCTGGATCGTCACCGTGTCCTCCACGGCCGGCGTCAGGGGGGAGGCCCTCCACTCCCATTACGCCGCCAGCAAGGGGGCCCTGCACAGCCTGACCAAGTCCCTGGCCGTGGAGCTGGCTCCCTGGGGCATCCGGGTCAACGCCGTGGCCCCCGGCTGGACCGACACCGACATGTGCACGGGGTCCTTCAGCGAGCCGGGCTTCCGGGAGAAGGTCCGCCAGTCCATCCCCCTGAAGCGCATCCCGCCGCCGGAGGACGTGGCCGGGCCCATCCTGTTCCTGGCTTCCGACCTGGCCAGGCACGTCACCGGGGAGATCCTGGACGTCAACGGGGGCTCGGTCCTGTGCGGCGGATAGGGGAGCGGCGGCCCGGCTAGCCAAACCGAGGCAAGGCGAATACCCCCTTTTAAGTATTGACACTTTTCCGGCTTCTGTGGTACTAAAAACGGGTCAAATGCCCAATAAGCATCTTTCGGTCATCATCGTCCCGCACACCAAGACCAGCACCCGGACCCTGTGTTTTTCGCGTAAGATGCTTAAAAGCTTGGTGATAGGCGGTATAGTCCTGGCCGTCGCGCTGCTGGCCATGCTGGTCGACTATGCCCGGATGAACGTCATCCGGGGCCGCTACAGGGCCCTCAAGGCCGAGACGGCCGAGCAGAAATCGGCCATCGCCGGTTACGAGAGGTCCATTACCGAGCTCCAGGCCAAGATCTCCAGCCTGGAGAGCTATGCCAAGAAGCTCAATGTCATGGCCGGGCTGAAATCGCCCGACATCCTGACTTCCCCGGCCGGCGTGGGGGGCGGCGGGCCCGAGACCGACGAGCCGGAGCCTTCGGGCCAGCCCGGCCAGGTCCCGCTTCAGGGCGGGGGACCCCAGATCATCAATCCCGGCACCATCCAGAACCTGAGCCAGAAGGCCCAGAGCATCGAGAGCAACCTCAACAGCCTGCTCAGCTTCTTCGAGAGCGACCGGCTCCGCCTGGCGACGACCCCCTCTATCATGCCGACCGCCGGCTGGATCAGCTCCGTCTTCGGCCACCGTAACGATCCGTTCACGGGCTCCTGGGTCATGCACTGGGGCCTCGATATCTCCACCAACACCGGCAACCCCATCATGGTCACGGCCGACGGCATCGTCATCAAGGTCATTACCGACCGCTATCTCGGCAAGAACGTCACCGTCAGCCACGGCAACGGCTACACGACCGTCTACGGCCACATGAGCAATTTCGCCGTCAAGGCCGGCCAGAAGGTCAAGAGACGCGATGTCATCGGCTATGTCGGCCAGACCGGGAAGGCGGCCGGTCCGCACGTCCATTATGAAGTCTGGAAGGACGGCAAGCGGATCGATCCCCGGAATTTCCTCCTGGAAGAATAGGGGCCGCCTCCGCCTCGGGCCGTCACCCAGGGCTTTTATTCGGTTCTTCTCCCATCTCCAGGAGAATCCCTCTCTTCGGCTAGGCTCAAGGTCCGGCGCGGAGCGGAGTCGTCGAAGCGACCATCAGAAGCATGGCGGAGCGACTCGGAGCCATGCTTCTGGGAGATATCGGAGAAAGAGCTTTTTTTATATATTTCTCAGGATCCCGGCCTCGAGTGCTCGGCCGTGATCCTGACCTCCGCTCCCCAGAGTCCGCTCCGCGCCGGCCCCTTGCCGCCGCGAGAGGGAATCCCGGAATTGGGAGAAGAACCTTTTACTCACCCAACCTGACGCCCGGGCCGATCTCCGTCCCCAGGGAAAAGGCGTGGGCCGACATGGCGCTCTTCCCCTCGGGCCTGACGTTCTCGACCAGATAGGCCGTCCCGGCGCCGCAGGCGATCTCCAGGCCGGCCTTGCCTATGGCCAGGACGGTCCCCGGCTCCGGGTCGGGGCCGGGCGGCGGGCAGCCGCGTTCCTCGGCCGGCCGGCCGCTCACGATCCCGAGCCGCTTGCCCCTGAAGACGGTGAAGACGCCGGGCCGTTCGGCCAGGGCCATGACCTTCCGGTCGATGGCCGCCGCGGCGTCGGTCCAGGCCAGCCGGCCGTCCTCCTTGCGGATCTTGGGGGCCAGGGTGGCCAGGGCAGGGTCCTGGCGGAGGCGCTCGATCCGGTCTATCCGGCCCAGGGTGGCGACGAGAAGATCCGCGCCCAGCGCGGCCAGACGGGCCTCCAGGGCCGCGGCGGTCTCGCGGGGCCGGAGGGCCACGCTCTCCCTGGCCAGGATGTCGCCTTCATCCATCCGATCGTCTAGCTCGATGATGGTCACCCCGGATTCGGCCTCGCCGTTGAGGACCGTCCACTGGACCGGCGCGGCGCCGCGGTAGCGGGGCAGGAGCGAGAAATGGACATTGAGCGAGTGATAGGGAGGAAAGTAGTGGACGGACCGGGGGATGATCTGGCCGTAGGCGACGACGACATTGACGTCGGGCGCGGCGGCCCGGATGCGTTCCAAGGCGGCTTCGTCGCCGCGGATGCGGGCCGGCTCGATCGTCGGGATGCCGCGCTCCCGGGCGAAGGCCTTGACCGCCGCCGGCGTCAGCCGTCTTCCCCGGCCGGCCGGTCTGTCGGGCTGGGTGACCGCCAGGGCGACGGTGTGCCCGGCGGCCAGGAGGGCCTCGAAAGATGGCAGGGCCGAGGCCGGGCTCCCGAAGAAGACGATCCTCATGGGGTCTTGGCGGAGGCCGCGCTCTTCTTGAGCTTCCTCCTGATGAGCTTCCGCTTGAGGGCCGACAGGCGGTCGACGAACAGGATGCCGTCGAGGTGATCGATCTCGTGGCAGAAGGCCCGGGCCGCCAGGTCTTCCGCCTCGACTTCGACGGGACGGCCCTCCAGGCCGAGGCCGCGGACGACCACCCGGTAAGGCCGGACGACCTTCTCCTTGATGTCGGGGACGGACAGGCAGCCCTCCTCGCAGACCGCTTCGCCTTCTCGGGTCACTATCTCGGGGTTGACGAGGATGTGCAGGGCGTCCGGGTCTTCGCCCACGGAGACGTCGACGACGATGAGCCGCTTGTTGACCCCCACCTGGGGCGCGGCCAAGCCGACCCCGGGCGCGGCGTGCAGGGTTTCGACCATGTCCCGGGCCAGGCGGACGATGTCTTCGGTGATCCCGGCGACGGGCTCCGAGGTCCGGGTCAGGACCGGATCGCCGATGAGGACGATATCTCTGATGGCCATTTTTTTTCTCTTCCAGGCTTATTTTAGCCGAAAGACCGCCTTTTCTGCAAAACCGAAGACAGACAGGGCTTCTTCCGGCTCCGGAGTATCTCTCTCTTCAGCTTGGCTCAGAGCCGGCGCGATAGGGAGGCCCGATGATGGGGGAAGCGGCAAAAATAAAGGGGGACATGGGCCGGAGACCCATGCCCCCCCGGAGAGCTCAGATGACGGCCGAGGGAGGCGCCGGTTCGTCGGCCGCTCCCGCGTTCTTGAGCGGGATGCGGATGAGGTACAGGGCGATCAGCACCAGCACGGCCAGGCCGCCGACATAGAGGTCGACGGCGCCGAAGTACTTGCCGCCCTTGAACACCGTCGGGATGTCGAAGTGGATGATGTTCTGCAGGAAGAAGAACTTCCAGGCCGCCCGGACCAGGCCCATCAGGCCCTCGCCGGCGATCAGCCCGGCCGCGAGCAGGATGCCGACGTTGGTCGTCCGGGCCATCTGGGCCGGGTTGAATTTGCGCTTGGCCATGGCCTTGTCGACGAGGCCCTTGATCATGCCGCCGGCGAAGATGGCGAAGGTCGTTTCGAGGGGCAGGTACATGCCCACGGCCACGAGCATGGGCGACTTGACCTGGACGAGGATGAGGGCGAAGCCCATGAGCATGCCGACGATGACCAGGGGCCAGGCCATCTCGCCGCCGACGATGCCCTGGGACAGGGCGGCCATCAGGCCGGCCTGGGGCGCGGGCAGGTCCTTGCTGCCGAAGGTGAAGGCGCCGTTGAGGAGCATCAGCGGGAAGTACATGACCAGCGAGGCGATGAGGATGCCGAAGATGTTGCCGATCTGCATCTTGTAGGGCGTGCCGCCGAGGATGTGCCCGACCTTGAGGTCCTGGAGCATCTCGCCGGCCACGGCCGAGGAGACGCAGACCACGGCCGCGACGCCGAGGACGGCGGCCACGCCGGTGATGCCGGTCGCGCCGACCAGGACCATCAGCAGGGCAGCGATGATGAGCGTCGAAAGGGTCAGCCCGGAAATGGGGTTGTTGGACGAGCCGATCGTCCCGACCAGGTTGCCGGACACGGCCGCGAAGAAGAAGCCGGCGATGGCCATGACCACCGCGGCCAGGAGGGCCGAGCCGAACGACTTGGAGAAGGTCTGGTAGATGAAGACCATGAGGATGAAGGTCAGGGCCATGAGGATCATGACGACCTTCATGTTCAGGTCCTTCTCCTGCCGGGAGACGACCTCGCCCTGTCCGGCGGCCTTCTTGACGTCGCCGACGGAGCGCTTGAGGCCGGCGGCCAGGTTCTTGCGCATCTTGAAGAGGGTGTAGCCGGCCCCGACGAGCATGCCGCCGACGGCGATCGGCCGGATGATGAACTTCCAGACGTTGGTGACCATGTCGACCCAGTTGACGTCGGCCGCGGCCACGCCCGGCCCGTAGAAGGTCGGGATGAGCTGCGGGCCGAGGAAGAACATCAGGAGCGGCGCGAACAGGCCCCAAGCCAGGACGCCGCCGGCGAAGTTGAGCGCGGCCAGGCGCGGGCCGATGATGTAGCCGACGCCGATATAGGCGGGGAAGATGCCCGGGCCGGAGACGGCCACGGTCCCGCCGGCGCCGATCGTCGGGGAGTCCTTGCCCGCGCCCATGCGGACGAAGCTCGTCCCGATCCTGCCGACCTTGAGAATGAAGTCCTTGCTGGCGGCGAAGACCTGGATGACGCCGAGGGAGTAGAGCAGGGCTCCGACGCCCATGGCCTGGAAGAGAAACCGCGAACCCTGGCTGCCCTTCTGGCCGGCCTTGTGGATCTCGGCCGCGGCCACAGACTCGGGGAAGACCAGGTCGGGATCGGTGACCATGACCCGGCGCAGGAAGGTGACGAAAAGGATGCCGAGGAGGCCGCCGACGAACATCAGGGCCGTCGACTTGATATAAGCGTCGAGGGTGTTGAAGTTCGTCCAGGCGCCGGCGATGACGAAGGCCGGGATGGTGAAGATGGCCCCGGCGGCGATCGATTCGCCGATGGAGCCGATGGTCCGGGCGATGTTCTCCTCGAGGATCGATCCCTTCATGATCCGCAGGACGGCCATGCCGATGACGGCCGCCGGGTAGGTGGCGGCGATCGTCATCCCGGCCCGGAGGCCGAGATAGGCGTTGGCGGCCCCGAGGATCACCGTCAGGACGAGGCCGATGAGGACGGCCCGGAGGGTGAACTCCTTCATGTCGGTCTTCTCGGGAACATAGGGCTGGTAGCTCAAGACGCGCTCCTTTCGGAAAGAATCCGGCTCGACGGCCTAATGTATATGGGAAATCGGGCCCCAAAGTCAAGGCGGGACGGCCCCCCCCGGGAGGCCCCCAGTTGCGTCTGCCGGGGAATTATGTTAAAAAGGGCCCGGACGGAGAGAAGCCGAACATGAGCCTTATCAGCTGGTTGAAGGACCGACTCTTCTGCGACCTGGCCATCGACCTGGGAACGGCCAACACCCTGGTCTTCCTCAAGGGCAAGGGCATCATCGTCCAGGAGCCCTCGATCGTCGTCGTCAACAAGGCCACGGGCAAGGTCGAGGCCGTCGGCGCGCGGGCCAAGGAGATGCTGGGCAAGACGCCGACTAGCGTCGTGGCCATCAAGCCCATGCGCGACGGCGTCATCGCCGACTTCGAGATCGCCGAGAAGATGCTCGATTACTTCATCAAGAAGGCGATGAACAACCGCGGCTTCCTCCTCCGGCCGCGCATCGTCATCGGCATCCCGACGGGCATCACCCAGGTCGAGCGGCGGGCCGTCAAGGACGTGGCCATGCGGGCCAAGGCCTCGGAGGTCTATCTCATCGAACAGCCCATGTCGGCGGCCATCGGCGCCGACCTGCCCATCTCCGAACCGACCGGCAACATGATCGTCGACATCGGCGGCGGCACGACCGACATTGCCGTCATCTCCCTCGACGGCATCGTCTTCAACCACAGCATCCGTATCGCCGGCAACGAGATGGACGACGCCATCATCCACTACCTCAAGAAGAAGTACAACCTGCTCATCGGCGAGCGGACGGCCGAGATCGTCAAGATGCAGATCGGATCGGCCTACCCCCTCGACGAGCCGATGACGATGGAGATCAAGGGCCGCGACCTCCGGGAGGGCATCCCCCGGACCATCGTCGTCGACGACCAGGAGATCCGGGAGGCCATCGAAGAAACCGTGGCCGCCATCGTCAACGCCATCCGCATCGCCCTGGAGCGGACCCCGCCGGAGCTTTCGGCCGACATCATCGACCGCGGCATCATCCTGACCGGCGGCGGGGCCCTGCTCAAGAACCTGGACAAGCGGATCCGCGAGGAGACCCAGCTGCCCGTCTTCATCACCGACGACCCCCTGACCACGGTCGTCCTGGGGGCGGGCAAGATGCTCGACGATCTCGAGCTCCTGAAGAAGATCTCCCTCATCTGATGGGGGACCGGGCCGCGGCGGTGCGAGAGGTGCCATGCCCCCGTGGGTGAAACGGCGAAGCGCCCTGGTCCTGCCGGGCCTGGTCGTCTTCCATATCCTCCTGATCTCCGTCCAGGTGCCGCGGGGGGCCGAGAAATCCCTCTTCGAGCGGGGCGTCTTCTTCGTCTTCGCCCCCATCCAGAGGGCCGCGACCGGCGCCGTCCGGGGCCTCGGCTCGCTCTGGCGGAACTACTTCGACCTGCGCGGCGTCCGGGCCGAGAACCGGGAGCTCAGGCTGAAGAACTTCTTCCTGGCCCAGGACCTCCGCTTCCTCGAGGACCGGCTGAAGCTGGCCCGCTCCGAGGCCCAGATCCGGGAGAGCCTGGCCGACTTCGAGGGCTCGCTCATCACGGCCCGGACGATCGGCGTCGATAGCGTCAATCCCCACCAGTCCATCATCATCGACAAGGGCAGCCTCGACGGCGTGGTCCGGGACATGGCCGTCTGCGACCGGACCGGGGCCCTGGTCGGCCGGACCATCCCGCCGATCGGCTTCAAGGAGTCCATGGTCCAGCTCATCACCGACAAGGACAGCAGCGTCAGCGTCAAGTCCGTCGTCTCCGGGCTGACCGGCTCGATGACCGGCCGGGCGGCCGCCCTCTGCGATCTCCGCTACGTCCTGGCCAGCGCCGGCGGCACGGACACGAAGGGAGAGGAGGTGCGGACGACGGGGTTCGACAAGATCTACCCGGCCGGCCTGCCGGTCGGGGTCATCCAGTCGGTGGACCCGGACCAGACCTCGCCGATCTTCCTCAGCATCGTCATCGCGCCCTACTTCCGCTTCGACACGATCGACGTCGTCGCCGTCCTGGGCCCGCGCCGGGGAGGCGGGGGATGAGGGAGACGGCGGTCAAGGACATCCTGCGGACCGTCCTGGCCGTGGCCCTGGCCGTGGCCGTCTATTCCGCGGCCGGCGCCGGGGCTCCGGCCCTGCTGGCCGTCTTCAACGCCTTTTCGGTTTTCGTCCTCTATTTCGCCATCCGCCGCGGCGAGATCTTCGGCGCCGTGCTGGGGACGGCGGCCGGCCTGGTCCAAGACGCCTTCTCGCTCGGCGTCTTCGGCGTCGCCGGGCTGACCAAGACGCTGCTGGGCTTCTGGGCCGGCTTCATCTCCCGGCGGATCGACGTCGCGTCCTTCGGCCGCAACATCCTGTTCACGCTGGCCCTGTCCGTTCTGGAGATGATCCTCTGGACGCTCCTGACGGCCGTCGTCCGGCCGGGCTCGGTCAACCTCCAGGGCGGGCTCGTCGTCCTGCAGCCGGTCATCACCGCGGTCCTGGTGAGCGGCTGGCTGGCCTTCGAGCGCCGCCGGGCCCGGATCCGGAGCCTGCGAGGCGGCTGATGCCCCAGGATCGCATCTACGAGGACCTGTCGCTCCTCGTCCGCAGGGCCCGGACGGTCTTCTGGATCGTCGCCGGTCTGAGCTTCCTGGCCCTGGCCTTTTACTGGAAGCTCCAGATTCTCGATCACCGTAAATATGAGCAGATGGCCGAGGCCAACCGCAGCCGGATGCGCGTCCTGGCCGCGCCGCGGGGCCTCATCCGCGATCGGGACGGCGGCATCCTGGCTGACAACGTGGCCTCGTTCAAGATCTCGCTCCTGCGCGAGAACGTCAAGGACGAGGCCGAGTCCTTCCCCCTGGTCAGCCGGCTCCTGGGGATCGACGAAGCAACCCTGCGGACCCGCCTCGATCTGCACCGCGACCTGCCGTTGTGGGAGCCGCTCGTCATCGCCGACGGCCTGGGGCCCAACGACATCGCGCCCGTCGAGAGCCGCCGGCTCGAGTTCCCCGAGCTGGTCGTCGAGGCCGAGCCGCGGCGGATCTATCCCGGGGGGACGCTGGCCGGCCACGTCCTCGGCTACCTCCAGGAGCCCACGGTCGAGGAGATCCGGGCCCGCCCGGAGCGGAAGCTCCGGCCGGGGGAGATGGTCGGCAAGAGCGGCATCGAACGGCAATACGACGACGTCCTCAAGGGCCAGGATGGCGCGATCTACGAGATCGTCGACAGCCGGGGCCGGGTGATCGAGGAAGGCGGGCGAGTCTATCCCATCCAGGGGAACGACCTCAAGCTGACCCTTGACCGCCGGCTCCAGGCCGAAGCCGAGCGGGCCCTGGAGGGCCGGGAAGGCGTCATCATCGCCCTGGAGCCGGGCACGGGCAACGTCCTGGCCCTGGCCAGCTCCCCGACCTTCGATCCGAACAAGTTCATCACCCGGTTCACGCCGCAGGAGTGGCTGGCGCTCCAGAGCGATCCGCTTTCGCCGCTGGAGAACCGGTCCATCCGCGGCCTCTACGCGCCCGGGTCCATCTTCAAGCTGGTCATGGGCCTGGGCGGGCTCGGCTTCGGGTTCGTCAACCAGACCCAGACGGTCTATTGCTCGGGGGCGACGGAGATCTACGGCGCCGTCCGGCACTGCTGGTTCGCGCCCGGTCACGGGGCCATGGACCTGGCCGACGCCATAAGGAACTCCTGCAACATCTACTTCTACGCCCTGGGCCGGCGCATGAGCATCGACCAGATCGCCCTGGCCGCCGGCCGCCTCGGCCTCGGCCGCGAGACCGGGCTCGATCTGCCCGGCGAGAAGGAGGGCCTGGTCCCCAGCGTGGGCTGGAAGAAGAAGGCCCTCAACGCCGCCTGGTATCCCGGCGAGACGATCTCCGTGGCCATCGGCCAGGGCCAGCTCCAGGTAACGCCCATGCAGGTCGCGGCCCTGACCGCCCGCATCGCCCGCCGGGGCCCGGGCGTCCGGCCCCGGCTCGTGGAGGACGGGCGCCCGCCGGCCATTGTCGCCGACCCGCCGCCGGCGCCGGGCGAGCCGGCCCCGTTCTCGCCGGCGACCTATGAGGCGGTTATCGCCGGCATGTGGAAGTCGGTCAACGACGGCGGCACGGGCCAGGGCGCCCGGGTGGACGGCTTCGACGTCTGCGGCAAGACCGGCTCGACCCAGACCATGAGCCGCGAGTCGGCCGAACGGCTGGCCCGGGCCGGCCGGGTGATCAAGACGCATTCGTGGTTCTCCGGCTTCGCCCCCCGCGTCGGGCCGAAGATCGTGGTGACCGTCCTGGTCGAATACGGCGGCGGCGGCGGGGCCATGGCCGCGCCTGTCGCGGGACGGATCTTCGACCTCTACAAACAGGAGCTCGAGCCGAAATGATGATGATCGACCGCCGGCACCTCAGCGAGATCGACTGGGTGCTCCTTGGGCTCGTCCTCCTGCAGTCTCTCATCGGCGCCGCTTTCATCTACAGCTCTTCCCATTTCCTGCCGGGCGCCTATTACGTCCGCCAGCTCGTCTGGATCGGCGTCTCGATCGTGGCCCTCTTTCTCGTTCTGGCCGTGGACTACAAGTTCTTCGTTTCCCTCTCCGCGTATTTCTACGGCCTGGTCGTCGCCCTCCTGGCCCTGATGCTGGTCTTCGGCCGGCTGGTGGCCGGCACGAAGAGCTGGCTGACGCTGGGGCTGATGCAGTTCCAGCCCTCGGAGATGGCCAAGATCGTCATGATCCTCGTCTTCGCCCGGATCTTCGCCGAATATAAAAGCCCCTATCTGACGACCCACCATACCCTGGGGGCCCTCCTGATCGCCGGCCTGCCGCTCCTGCTGATCATCCTCCAGCCCGACCTGGGCACGGCCATGACCTTCGTGGCCATCGTCGGCGGCTCCTTCATCCTGGCCGGGCTGAAGCGCAAGACGATCATCCTGCTCGTGGCCGCCTCCCTTCTCCTCGGCATCGGGGGCTGGAAGGTCGGTCTCAAGGACTATCAGAAGAAGCGCATCACGGTCCTCATCAATCCGTCCGGCGACCCGCGCGGCTCCGGCTACCAGGTCAACCAGTCGAAGATCGCCATCGGCGCGGGCGGCCTGACCGGCAAGGGCTTCACCAAGGGCACCCAGAGCCAGCTCCGGTTCCTGCCGGCCCGGCACACCGACTTCATCTTCTCCGTCATCGGCGAGGAAACAGGCTTCTTCGGCGTCCTGGCCGTCATCCTGCTCTACTTCGCCATGCTGGCCAGGATGTTCCTGGCCGTGCCCAAGGCCCGCGACCGGGCCGGCGTCTACATCGTTTTCACGGCCTCGCTGCTCATCGCCTTCCAGTTCCTGACAAACGTCCTGATGGTCGTCGGCCTCGTCCCGGTCGTCGGCATCACCCTGCCGTTCCTGAGCTACGGCGGATCGTCCTTGCTGACGAGCTTCATCGCCGTCGGGCTGGTCCTGAACGTCCGGATGAGGCGGTTCGCCAATGTCTGAGCGGATCCCCTACGGCGGCGTCCTGGCCCGGGTCGAGAAGCCCGGCCGCTATGTCGGCGGCGAGTGGAACGAGATCCGCAAGGACCCGGCCCGGGTCCGTACCAAGGTCGTCCTGGCCTTCCCCGACGTCTACGAGATAGGCATGTCCTATCTCGGCCAGAAGATCCTTTACGACCTGCTCAACAAGGACCGCGACGTCCTGGCCGAGCGGGTTTTCGCGCCCTGGCCGGACATGGAGCGGGAGCTGCGGGCGGCGGGCCTGCCCCTGGCCAGCCTGGAGAACGGCCTGCCGCTCCGGACCTTCGACGTCGTCGGATTCTCGCTGCTCTACGAGCTCAACTACACCAACGTCCTGACCATCCTCGATCTCGGCGGCATCCCCCTGACCGCCGCGGAGAGGGGGGAGGACGATCCGCTCGTCATCGCCGGCGGCCCGGCCGCCTTCAATCCCGAGCCGGTCGCCGGCCTTTTCGACCTCATTTTCGTCGGCGACGGCGAAGAGGGCTTCCCGGAGATCGTCCGGGCCGCCGCGGACCTGAAGCGGCGGGGCCTGCCGCGCCCCCTCCGCCTCCGCGAGCTGGCCCGGATCGAGGGGGCCTACGTCCCCTCCCTCTACCGGGCCGAGCCGGCGGCGGGCCAGGCGCTGGTCGTCCCCCGGCCCGAGGCCGGGGCCCCGGCCGTCGTCCGCAAGCGCCTGGCCCGGGACTTCGCCCGGTCGCCCTTCCCGGAGAAGATCGTCGTGCCCGGCCTGCGGGTCGTCTTCGACCGGGTGGCCGTCGAGGCGGCCCGGGGATGCCCTCA
This sequence comes from Acidobacteriota bacterium, assembly GCA_022711665.1. Classification (GTDB taxonomy): domain Bacteria; phylum Acidobacteriota; class Aminicenantia; order Aminicenantales; family Saccharicenantaceae; genus RBG-16-66-30. The sequence continues at coordinate 218,935 of JAKLEN010000005.1, forward strand.
GAGCTGCCGCTTCTGCCAGGCCTCGACGCTTTACTTCCCGCACCGTCCCAAGGACGCCGACGTCATCCGCAGGACGGCGCTCCGCAGCCTGCGGCAGACCGGCTATGAGGACCTGTCCCTGTCGGCCCTCTCGGTCGGCGATCACCCCCAGCTGGAGGCCGTCGTCCGCTCGCTCATGGACGACCTGGCCCGGGAGAAGATCTCCCTGTCGCTGTCCTCGCTGCGGCCGGGGAGGCTGTCGCGCAGTCTCGTGGCCGACATCCTCAAGGTCCGCAAGACCGGCTTCACCCTGGTGCCCGAGGCCGGCTCCGAACGCCTGCGGGCCGTCATCAACAAGAAGCTCGACGCCGCGGAGATCCGGGACGCCCTGACCTTCGCCTTCGAGGGCGGCTGGCAGCTGGTCAAGCTCTATTTCATGGTCGGCTTGCCGACGGAGACCGACGAGGACCTGGCCGGCATCGTCGAACTGGTCCGCGGGGTCCTTGACCTCGGCCGGTCCATCCTCGGCTCGACGCCGCGCGTTCACGTCAGCGTCTCCTCGTTCATCCCCAAGCCCCACACCCCCTTCCAGTGGCTGGGCATGGAGGACGAGACCCGGCTCGCGGCCAAGCAGGACTTCCTGCGGCGGGAGCTGCGCCGCTTCCGGAGCGTCGAGGTCAAGACCCATCCGCTGGCCACCTCGGTCCTCGAAGCCGTCTTCTCCCGGGGCGACCGCCGGCTCGGGCCGGTCCTGGTCGACGCCTGGCGGCGGGGGGCGCGCTTCGACGGCTGGGACGACCGGCTCGACCTCAAGGCCTGGCAGGAGGCCTTCGCCGCCGCCGGCCTCGATCCCCGCGATTATCTCCGGCCCCTGTCCCGGGAGGCCGTCCTGCCCTGGGACCACATCGATACGCGGCTCCGCAAGAGCCGGCTGGCGGCCGAGCTCGAGGCGGCGCTGCGGGCCGAGCGGACGCCCGGCTGCCTCGAACGCTCCTGCGGCGAATGCGGCGGCTGCGACGAGCGGGCCTGGAAGGCCCCGGCGCGGCCGGCCCGGATCGGGGCCGTGCCGCCGGCCGCCGGGCCGGCGGGGGAGCCGGCCGGAACTACGCTCCGCTACCGGGCCTTCTACGCCAAGCGGGGCAAGGCCCGCTTCCTGTCCCACATCGACCTCATCCACATCGTCCAGAGGACCTTCCGCCGGGCGGGCATCGAGGTCCGCAAAACCCAGGGGTTCCACCCGAAGATGGACCTCAGCTACGGACCGGCCCTGCCGCTCGGCATGGAGGCGCTGGGCGAGGTCCTGGAGTTCCGGACGGAGCGCCGGCTCGAGCCCCGGGATTTCCTGGCCCGCGTCAACCGCAGCGCCCCGCCGGGGCTGCGCTTCTCCGGCCTCGAGGAGATCGCCCCGGGATCGCCGTCGCTCCACGCCGTCACGGCCGGGCTGGTCTACTCGCTCGACCGGACCGCTCCGGCGGCGGGCCCGCGCCTGTCCGCCCGGGAGATCCGGCAGGCCCTTGACCGCATGGCGGCGGACCGCGGCGCGGCGCCGGCGGCCGCCGAGGTCCGCTTCGCCGGCCGCCGGGTCGTCTTCAGCCTGCCGCCCGATCCGGGCAAGGGGGCCCGGATCCAGGATCTCGTGTCCGGGATCTTCGGCTTGGCCGACCCGGTGCACCTCATCCGCCGGGACGCCGTCCGCCTGAAGAATTGACAGGGGCGGGTCAATCGGCTACGATTCGGCCTGAATTCCGCAGGGGAGAACCAACCGTGATCGATTTCGAACTGACGGAAGACCAGATCGCCCTCCGGGACATGGCCCGCGATTTCGCCGCGACCGAGATGCGGCCCAAGGCGGCCCGTTATGACCAGGGCCACGAGTTCCCCGAGGACGTCATGCGCAAGGCCTTCGAGGTCGGCTTCCTGACCTGCACCGTGCCGGCGGAGTACGGCGGGGTCGGGCTGGGCGAGCTGGACACGGCCATCGTCAGCGAGGAGCTGGCCTGGGGCTGCGCCGGCATGTACACGACCATGATGGCCAATTCCCTGGCCTTCACGCCGCTCCTGCTCTTCGGCACCGACGAGCAGAAGAAGCGTTTGTTCGCGCCGTTCCTCAAGGACATGGCCTTCGCCTCCTACTGCCTGACCGAGCGGGAGGCGGGCTCGGACACATCGGCCGTCAAGACGACGGCCCGCAAGGACGGCGGCGATTTCGTCATCAACGGCTCCAAGTGCTTCATCACCAACGGCGGCGTGGCCAGCCTCTATATGGTCTTCGCCAACTCGGCCCCGGAGAAGGGGGCCCGGGGATTGAGCGTCTTCGCCGTGCCGCGGGGCACGCCGGGGCTCTCTGTCGGCAAGGTCGAGGACAAGTTCGGCCACCGGGCTTCGAACACCACGGAGCTGTTCTTCGAAGACGTCCGCGTCCCGGCCGCCAACCTCATCGGCCGGGAGGGCCTGGGCTTCATCGTGGCCATGCGGACCTTCGACAAGACCCGGGCGGCGGTCGGCGCGGCCGGGGTGGGCGTCGCCCGGGCCGCCCTCGAGCACGCTGTCGAGTATGCCAAGACGCGGGTCCAGTTCGGCAAGCCCATCGCCACGTTCCAGGCCACGGCCTTCAAGCTGGCCCAGATGGCCATGGACGTCGAGGCGGCCCGGTTGGCCGTTTGGCGGGCGGCCTGGCTCATGGATAAAGGCCGGCCCAACGGGAAAGAATCGGCCATGGCCAAGTGCCTGGGCTCGGACGCGGCCATGCGCAACGCCCTGGAGGCCCTCCAGATCTTCGGCGGCTACGGCTATATGAAGGACTACCCGATCGAGAAGCTTGTCCGCGACGCCAAGCTGCTCCAGATCTACGAAGGGACGAACGAGATCCAGCGGCTGGTCATTTCGCGGGACGTCATCGGCCCGATCCGCAGCCGCTGAGGACTGGCTGTCACGGCATAAGGGATCTGGATTCGGGCTGTTCAGAGGCCGAGTATCTTCACGAGATCGGCCTCGATCGTCTTATCGGGGGTCTCGACGATCCGGCCAGCCTCGATGCCGTCCGCTAGGACAACGAACGTCGGCAGCTTTTCGATCCGCCGCTCCCGGCAATAGGGCTCCCGCTTGTCCTTGGCTTCGGGGACGGCGGTGTAAACGGGCCGGAGAAGGGGGGTCTCGGCGAGATCAAGGACCTTGAAGAAAGCGCTGACATGGGCCTCGCTGTCCGAGCACCAGCTGCCGAAATAGACCTCGATGCGGACCTCGCGGGACAGGCCGCGGAGCTTTTCGATGCTCGCCGGATCGGGCTGATAGGCGGCGGCGACGCCCTCCCAGGCGGGGCAGCGGGCCAGGATGGCGTCGCGGTCGGCGGGGCCGACGAGTTCCTGGGCCAAGACGGGAGAGGGAACGATCCCGCCCGCCGCCGCGAGGGCGGCGAGCAGGACGACGAAGGACTTGCTCACGGGGGCGCCCGCGAGGGGAGTCCGGACTCCCCTTAGTTCTCGATGTATTCGGGGATCAGGGCGATGGTCTCGATCCCGGCGCCGCGGGCGATGTCGATGACTTCCATGACCTTGGCGAAGGGAAGCTTGGCCAGGGCGCGGATGAACACGGTCTTGTCCTGGCGCGTGCTGTAGAGGCGCCGAAGCTCCTCGAGCAGGCCGCGAAGCTCGTACTTGATCTGGTTGATCTCGACGACATCCTTGTCCTGCAGCGTCACGACGATAAGGCCGGTCGGCTGGCCGCCGCCGCTCGAGGAATCGGAGGTCTCGGGCAGCTTGACATCGATGCCTTTCTGGACGAGGGGAGTAATGACCATAAAGATGATCAGAAGAACGAGAAGGACGTCGCACAGGGGAACGACGTTAGGCTCGGCATGCGCCATAATGGCCTCCTTGATACAACTCTAAGGCAGATATTTTATGATAACTCGCCGGTCTTGTCAACGGAAATTCCCGGCCGATCATTTCAGGGTATCGATGGCTTTGCGGTTGTTGCTGGTGTGGAAGACCAGCAGGGTCTTGCCCTCCCCGGACGACGAGCCGTAGGAGTAGCGGATATCGATGACGGCATTGCCCAGGAGGGCGCCGATCTCGGCGCCGGCGCCGATCCGGTCGGTGACCAGGACGGTGACCACTTTTTTCGACTTGACCTTGTAGCCCAGCGTCCGCAGGGCCGTTTCCGCCTTCTTGGCGTCCGAGGTGACCAGGTGGAAGTGCCCGGCTTCGCCCTCGGAGTAGACGTAGAAGGCCTTGACGTTGACTCCTGCGTTGGCCAGCGTCCCCAGCACGCGCCCGAAGATCCCGGGCTCGTCAGGGGCCGTGACGGTCAGTTCCGTTTCTTCGCTCAGATGTGTCACGGTCGTTATCCTCCGGTGGAGGGGCATTATACCAAATCCGGCCCGGACGCAACAAATGCCCCGGCCTCTTGCGTTTTTTTTCCGACCCCCTATAATCCCCAGAATCCCCGTGAGGACGCCGGCTCGGCCATCGGGCCGGCCCCGCGGGATGGGAGGAGCATGAGCGAACGCAGGGGCCCGACCGTGGCCATCGTCGACAATTCGGTCTTTCCCGACGTCTACCGGCCGGTCGACCACTGGAGCCGCTATCTCGACGTGCCCTGGCAGGCTTTTGCGGCCCGCCGGGGGCGGTTGCCGGACCCCGGCGGCTTCAGCCATATCATCCTGACCGGGTCGGAGGCCTCCATCCTCGAGCGCGAGCCCTGGGCGGAGGCGGAAGCGGACCTGGCCCGGGAGGCAGTGGCCCGCGGGACGGCGGTTCTCGGCAGCTGCTGGGGCCACCAGCTTCTGGCTTTCGCCCTGGCCGGCGATAGCCATATCCGCCGGGCGGCTGCCCCGGAGATCGGCTGGATCCCCATCCGCCTGGACCGGTCGAGCGACCTCCTCGGTCCGGCGGGGGAGAGGCCCTTCACGTTCTCCCTTCATTTCGACGAGGTCTGCGACCTGCCGCCCGGGGAATTCGAGATACTGGCCTCGACCGAGGCCTGCGCCGTCGAGGCCTTCCGCCTCAGGGGCCGGCCGGTCTGGGGCCTGCAATGCCACCCGGAGATCGATGTCCCGACGGGGCTACGTTCCTGCCGGGACATGGCTGAACGGGGCTTCAAGGGCTGGGAGGCCTTCCTGGCCGCCCTGGCCCGGACGCCGCGCGACTCCGGGCTCATCCACCGCATCGTTCCGGCCTTCCTGGCCGCGGGAGAGACGGACCGGCCGAGACCCTGAATTCGCTTGACAATTGGGCCCGGCTTTAATATATAAGTCTCGATTAACCTTGCGTTTATAAAAGGTTCGCCGAGGAGGATTCGATGATGAAGCTGCGTAAATCCGTCCTGATTTTCGTCGTCATGGCCCTGGCCGTCATGACGACCCTGTCCTTCGCTCAAACCACCAAGCTCAAGAGGATCGGGCTTTATACCTTCTGCACGATCAAGGGCCAGGAGCCGACCCCGGCGACCATGAAAGGCCTTTTCGACGCCCATGCCGCCGAGATCAAAGCCGGCTTCGATCTGGCCGGGAACCCCGAGCTCTACGAACCCTTCATGGAGCAGATGAAGACCGCCGAGTGGGTCGACACGACCATGCCCGTCGGCGAGGTGCTTCCCTGGATGCTCTTCAAGTCCCACAACCAGGTCAAGGTGGCCCGGAACGTCGAGTGGGCCGGCAAGGCGCCCGCCCCGGTGTTCATCGTTCCCGTCACCAAGGACTGGAAGCGCTACGAATTCGTCATCCCCAAGGGCTGCGGCAACATCGCCCTGAGCAACAAGGTGACCGATCTCATCCAGCCGGCCGTCTGCAGCCTGTCCGTCACGCCGGCCAGGGTCAACGCCAACGACCCGATCACCGTGGACATGAGCGGATCGCAGAACGCCAAGTCCATGATCGTCGAGGTTTCCGACGCCCAGGGCAACAGGCTGGCCACCCAGGAGCTGACCCCCCAGTCGCCCAAGTGGCAGACCAAGTTCGACAAGCCCGGCGAATATACGTTCAAGGGCAGCGCCGTCGGCCTGGACGGCAAGGCTTCGGCCTGCGCCGCCGCCGTCAAGACGGCCGTCAACTTCCCGCCCATCTGCAAGCTCTGGACCTCCTGCATGCCCTGCGAGGATTACGTCGGCCGGCCGATCACGTTCGACGCCTCCGGCTCGAGCGACCCTGACGGCCAGATCGTCAAGGTCGTCTTCGAGCTTCTCGACTCCAACGGCAACGTCATCGATACGTGCGTGACGACCCGCAAGCCCTGGACCTGGGAGAAGGTCTTCACCAAGGCCGGGACCTACACCATCAACACGACCGTCTTCGACAACGACGGCGCCCAGTCGCCGGCCTCCGATCCCTGCCGGCTGACCTTCGAGGTCACCCAGAAGAAGCTGTTCTGGAGCGTCGGCGCGGGCCTGGGGCTCTTTGCCGGCGGCAAATTCGAGGACGGCCAGACGGTGACCGGCACGACGCAGGCCCTCTACGGCTTCCTGCGCGCCGGTCTCTTTGCCTGGCTCACGCCCGACAAGTGGAGCTTCACCCTGACCGGCGGCGGCAGCATGCCCTTCAAGGGAGACCCCTGGAAGTTCGCCTTCACCGGCGACGCCCTCATCAACGGCCACTTCCAGAGCTTCTTCCTGGGCACCGGCGTCGGCGTCAGCTCGGCCACCCAGGCCAAGGACGACAACCACAAGTTCGGCCTCGATATCCCCATCCAGGCTGGCTTCAAGGTCTTCGACAACTGGAAGAACTTCGGCCAGCTGTTCTTCGAGTTCCGCCTGCCCATCGGCCGGTCCTTCGATCACAACTGGAAGTCCGGCGTCGGCTTCCGCTTCCTGTTCTAAGCCGAGCCGCGAATACGCGCCTGAACGGGCCGGGGAGAGAGCCTCCCCGGCCCTTTTTTTTAGTTCTTCTCCTATCTCCGGGATTTCCTCTCGCGCCGGCGATGGGAGATACCGGGAGTAAGCGCTTTCCCAGGATTTTTCTCAGGATCCCGGCCTCGAGTGCTCGGCCGTGACCCTGACCTCCGCTCCCCGGAGTCCGCTCCGGGCCGGTCGTCGAAGCGACCATCATAAGCATGGCGGAGCGGCTCGGAGCCATGCTTATGGGAGCTATCGGGAGAAAGAGCTTTTTAAAGGTAGCATGATAGCGAAACGCACCTCCTTGACGGGTAACCTGTGCTAGATTGCCCGTTGGGAAAACTCTTAAAGGAGGTGCGCAGTTGTATTTTATCGGCGTGGACCATCATAAGCAAGCCTC
>JAKLEN010000006.1 GCA_022711665.1 Acidobacteriota bacterium
CGAAGCTCGTGCGCGAGGTGGCGCCGGTTTACCCGGAGATCGCCCGGCAGGCCCGGGTCGAGGGCGTCGTCATCGTCGAGGCGACGACCGACGTCTACGGCCGGGTGACGGGCGTCAAGGTTCTGCGGTCCATCCCCCTGCTAGACCAGGCGGCCATCGACGCGGTCCGGCAGTGGGTTTATGAGCCGATGATCATCAACGGCCGGCCCCGGCCGGTCGTCTTCACGGTGACCGTCCGGTTCCAGCTGAAATGAGCCCGGCCCCGGGCCGGTCCCCCCTGGGGCCGGCCCGGCGGCCATTAGCCGTTTGGGGTGAGGGCCCTCCCCCCCAAAAATCACCATCCCCGGTGATTGAAGCCCCCGTCCGCCTGCCCGAGAATGGGCTCGTTGGGAGACCAGGTCATCGTGAAAACGAAGCCGAGCCGCCGGGGGGGAGCCGCCGCAGGGCTTCTTCTGGCGGTCCTCTGCGGCCTGGGGCCGCGTCCAGCCTGGGCCGACATCATCGTTCGGCTCGAGGTCACGGCCGCCCAGGTCTCCATCCATCTCGAGCCCGACAGCCGCAGCCCGGTCGTCGAAACGCTGGCCCGCGGCGCGGTCGTCAAGCTCTCGAGCGCCCAGAAGTTCCGGACCAATTGGTATTACGTCCTGTTCACCTCCACGCGGTCGGGCCGGACGCTCACCGGGTATGTCCTCGACGACCGGGTCCGCAAGCTGAATTCGACCCTCAAGGTGATCGAGCTGACCCCCACCGCTCCGGAGATAGCCGATCCTTCGGAGTTCGACCTGTCCGCCATGCGCCTGCCCGCCATCCCCTGGGGCCGGTCCGAGGAGATCATCATGCGGGCCGAGGGGCGGCCGCTCAGCCGGGAAGCCTCAGGCGACATGACGTTCCTGCGCTACCATCGGGACGTTCTGGGCAAGCGCTGCCTCGTAACCTACATCCTGGTCGGCCGCAAGCTGGCGACGCTCCGGCTCCATCTGCTCGAGCGCTACGCCAACAAGGACCGCTACGTCGCGGACTACAACAAGATCCGGGATTTTTTGAACGCCCATGTCGGCGAGCCGCGCTACGACAACGTCGTCTGGCGCGACCGGGCCTCGGCCGACCGGGGCGAGAACCTGGGCGCGGCGGTCACCTCCGGAAGCCTGAGCCTCTCGGCGGAATGGAGCTACCAGGGCACGGGACTGCGCCTCAGCCTGACGGGGGAGAACAGCGAAGTGCTCTTCGCCGCGGAAGTCAACGATCTCAGCGCCAAGAATCCGGCCTCTTTCTAAACCCCTCCTTTCTAGTTTTTTGCCCCTTTTCCCGACCCCCCGGGAAGGGGGGCCTTTGTTGGCCCTAGACCATGTCTTTCTGGACGAAGCTCATGCTGACGCGGTTCTTGCCCAGCCATTTGCTGTGCAGCATCAGCTGTTCGCCGCGCTTGACCAGGGACTCGACCGTGTCGTAGCGCAGGACCAGGCTGGCGCCCATGGAAACGGTGGCGTTGAGCATGCCGGTCTCGGTGGTGATGTAGGATTCGGCGACGAGGAGGCGGAGCTTGTTGGCGACGATGTCCAGCCGGCCCTCGTCGATGTTGAGCAGGAGGACCAGGAACTCCTCGGTGCTCCAACGCCCGACGATGTCGAAGAAGCGGATGTTCTTGTAGAGCGTGCGGGCCACGGTCCGGACGATCTTGCTGGCGTTGAACCGGCCGTAGCGCTCGAGGATCTTGCCGTAGTTGTCGATGTCGACGTAAACCAGGCCGAAGGTCAGGTTGTACTTCTGGAACTCCTCCAGGCGGGTGGCCAGGGTCATGTCCAGGTACTGCTTGGAGGGGATGCCGGTCTCGCTCTCGACCAGGCCCATCTTCTCCAGCTCGGTCAGGGCCAGGGGCAGGGTGACCTTGGGCGCGGTCCCGGAGAACGTCTCGACGGCCCCCAGGATATCGCCGTCCTCCTTGAACACCGGGATAATCCGCAGCGAGGCGGGCGTGCGGAAGCCTTCTTTATGCTGGAGATAGACGTCGAGCGTGCGCGGCGCGCCGTCCTTCAGGGTCATGGCCACCGGGCACTTGTCGCGGCAGATGTCGATGCCGGCGTAGTCGACGAACAGGGTCGGCTCCTCGAAGCAGGCCCGGCCCAGCACCCCGGCGGCCTCCCGGCCGGAGATCTCCTCGGCGGCCTTGTTCCAATAGACGATCTTGCGGTCCTTGTCGAGCCAGACGACCGCGTCCTGAACCTGGCTCAGGACGGCGTTGCAGAGGTCGCGGCGGGCCCCGGGAAAGATATCGAGGATGTTCGCTTCGGCCATGGGATTCCCTTGTTTCTCCCTTCATTCTAGGGAGGGCCGTCGAATTGTCAATCTTTTTTTCGCCCCGGGCGCGGTTGACACACCGCTAACCTCATGTTATCCTGCCGACGCCGCCCAGGGGTGCGCCGCCATGGATAAGCTTCTTGGGACTCGACTTCGCCGGGCCCGGGAGGAGATCAACCTGAGCCAGGGCGCCTTCGCCAAGTCCCTCGGTCTGTCGTCCGAGTACATCTCCCTCCTCGAGTCCGGAAAGCGGACGCCCAGCTTCGAGACTCTCCTCAAGGTCGCCGGCTTCCTCAACAAGAACGTCTCCTATTTCTTCGAAGACCGCCGTCCGGCCTTCGAACGGCTGCCCGGCGGGGCCGAGACGAGCGAGCGCCTGCGCCGGGATCTCCAGAAGTTCCGGGCCGCCTGCGAGCGCTACCTCGAGCTCGAGGAGGCGACCGGCCGCCGGCTCGAGCTGGCGCCGCGCTATCCCCGCATCGCCCCGGAGCGGCTGGCAGAGGAGGAGCGGCGCCGCCTGGGCCTGGGCAGCGAGCCCATCCGCGACATCCTGGGCCTATGCGAGATCAACGGCCTCCGCATCATCCGCCAGACCCTGGCCGACGAGGACCGCATCTCCGGCCTGTTCATCTTCGACGATGAGCGCCAGGCCGCCTTCGCCCTGATCAACGCCAACGAGCCGGCCGGCCTCCAGACCGGGATCGCCGCCCACCTCTACGGCCACTACCTCATGGACCGGGACGACGGCCCCATCGTTGACGGGCCCGACGTCGTCGTCGACGAGTACGTCTCGCTCTACCCGCCGCGGGAGCAGTACGCCCAGACCTTCGCCTCGCGCTTCCTGGTGCCGCCGGACAAGCTCCAGGAGCTCGTCGAGAAGGACGTCCGGACCAAGACCCTGGGCTTCGACGACGTCCTGTTCCTCAAGCGCTATTTCGGGGTCAGCACCAGGGCCATGCTGCGGACCCTGCGCGGCCGCGGCTTCCTGGCCGAGTCCAAGTTCGAGGAATTCTTCAAGCGCGGCCCCGAGGACCGCGAGCAGGAAGTCTTCGGCTCCCTGGCCGGCCAGGAAGAGCGCCGGACCCGGACCCTGTTCCGCAAGTCCCGGACCATCCCGTCCGACCGCTACCGGCTGCTGGCCTCCGAGGCCGCGGCCCTGGAGAGGGCCCGGGCCGCCGCCGCGCCGGCCCCGCCGAAAACAGGAGGACCCGATGAGTAAGACGCTCCGCATCGTTCTGATCATCCTGGCCGTCGATCTCGCGGCCGTCGGCGCCTATTTCGGCATCCGGGCCCTCGGTTCCGGCGGGGGAGAGGACCCGACCGCCGGCATCGCCTGGACGACCATGGACGAATCCTACCAGCCGACCGGCGAGCTCGAGGAATTCATGCTGAACGACTTCCGGGAGAAGGAGCTGCTACCGCTCCAGTTCCGCAACTTCGGTTCGAGCTCCGCCGTCCTCAAGAAGTTCCGGGGGTCCAAGATGGCCGGCTCCGGCGTCTCGGTCCTGGAGATGCAGTTCAAGGGACTCGAAGCCTGGGCCCTGGTCGAGATCTGGTACAAGGGCGAGGAGGGCCGGGAGATCCGCCGGACCGTCCTCTACATACTGACGAAGAACGCCTGGAAGGTCGGCGACAGCGGCCGGCTGGCCGACTGACGCCGACCCCGGCGCTGGGGGACCCGTGGCTATCAAATCGCTTCGGACGGACATCCTTGTCGTCGGGGCTGGCCCGGCCGGCCTGACGGCCGCGATCTACGTCGCCCGGGCCGGGAAGAAGGTCCTCGTCCTGGAGGGCCGGTCCGGCTCGCGCCTGGCCATCCCGTACTCCATCGAGAACTACCCCGGCTTCCGGTCCATCGCCAGCGGCGACCTGCTGGGCCTCTTCCGCGACCAGGCCGTCGCCTTCGGGGCCGAGATCGTCGCCGGCGACGCCATCGCCCTGGCCCTCGAGGGCCGTCCCAAGTATGCCACGACCAAGGAGGCCGTCATCGAGGCCGGGGCGGTCATCCTGGCCACGGGCAAGCCCATGCCCAGGGAACGGCTGATCGAAGGCGAGGACCGGCTGGTCGGCCAGGGTGTCAGCTACTGCGCCACCTGCGACGGGCCGCTCTTCCGCGGCGCCCGGGTGGCCGCCTTCGGCCACGCCGAGGAGGCGCTCGAGGACGTCCAGGCCCTCGTGGACATGGGCGTCGGGGTCGTCTGGGTGCCGGGCCGGTCCGGAGGGGCGGCCGATGCGCCGGCCGCGCGGGCCCTCGAGGACCGGGGGGTGGCCATCCGGCGCGAAGCCAGGATCAGGGAGATCCGCGGCCTGACCCGGGTGGAGGGCGTCGTTTTAGAAACGCCCGCCGGGCCGGAAGAGCTGGCCGTGGCCGCCGTCTTCATCTTTCGCGAGATCCCGGCCGGCCCCCTGTTCGAGCGGGCCGGGGTGGCCCTCGATCACAAGCAGTGCGTGGCCGTCGACCGCTTTCAGCGGACCAATCTCCCCGGGGTTTTCGCCGCCGGGGACATCACCTGCGGCGGCCTGCAGGTCGTCGCGGCCGCCGGCGAGGGCTGCGTCGCCGGACTGCAGGCCCTCGTCTACCTCCGGGAGGAGGCGCAGGCCGGATAGGCCGGGGCGAGCGAGCTCCCGGGATCGGGACAAGATTCCGGCTTCCTGCCGATTATCACCGTTTGCCCCGGCCGAACCCGTTGTTCAATGACGAAGCGCCGGTCCCCTGTCCCGGCCCGGGGGTCAAGCGGCCCAGTGGTTACGGGGCGAGCGCCGGTTCAACAGGAAAACGATCCGCTTAGAGCGGGAGATCGTGACTTTGCCGCCGATGGGCACGGCCATGAGGTTCCGCCGGATGTCGTGGCCGAAGTTCGTGACGGTCAGGATGGGCAGCGGATCGCCCCGGCGCCGTCGCTCCTGGATAACGTCGGCGAGATAGGAGCGGACGAAGCGGACGGACTCCCGCTGCTCCTTCCGCCAGTACTGGCCCTTGCCCGGGGGGGTCAGGGAGCCGATGACGAGACCCTTGATGCCGGCGAAGACGTCGTGGCGGCGCAGGGCCGCCAGGAGGCGGTGGACGTCCTCGACATCGACCTGGACGTCCTCGATGAACAGGATATGCCGGCGCCAGCTGAACCTGGGCGGATGGCCCCGGTTGAGGAAGTTGACGAACGTCGAGAGGTTGCCGCCGATGGGGATGCCGGAGAGCCGCCGGGGCGGGGGAGGGGTCAGCCAGGCCGAGCCCTTGTACTCGATCTCCTGCCCGTTGATGAGGGCCAGGAGGTTGCGGAAGTCGCCCTTGCCGACCTTGAGCGATGGGAAATAGATGACCGGCACGCGGCAGGCGTGGTAGATCTCGTTCAGCAGGAAGGTGAAGTCCGAGAAGCCGACGAAGAGGGGCCGCCGGGTCCGGATGACGCGCAGGTCCTTGGCGTCGATCTTGCGAATCAGGTCTTCGGCCCCGGTCCCGCCGGCGACCGAGATGATCAGGTCGAGCTCCCGGATGGCCTCCTTGAAGACGGCCGCCCGATCGTCGACGGGGGCGGTGACATGATCGATCTCGACGTCGCTGGAGAAAAGGTGGGGGCTGAGATAGACGGACCGGACGCCCAGGGCCTGCCGCAGGCGCCGGGCCGTGCGGTTGAGGACGGGCCGCTCCTTGACGGACAGGCAGGTCGAGGGAGCGATGAAACCGATCTTCTCGTAGGTCATGCCGTCACCTGGCCGCAAGAAGCCTAGCAAAAAGGCGGGGTCCGTTCAACGCGCCGGGATCCGCGGCTGGGGCGGCGCGGCTGCGGTCAGAAGGACTTGAGCTTCTGGCCGGGGGCCGAAAGCTGGAGGGCCCGGAGGGCCTTCAGCTCGATCTGGCGGATCCTTTCCCGGGTCAGCTTGAAATGCTGGCCGACCTCTTCGAGCGTGTACTCCCGGCCGTCGCCGAGCCCGTAGCGCATCCGCAGGACGAGGGTCTCCCGTTCGGGCAGGGTCCGCAGGGCGGCCTCGATCTGCTCCCGCAGGTTGATGTGGATGACCGTGTCGGGCGGCGAGGGGAAGGCCTTGTCCTCGAGCAGGTCGCCGAGCGAGCCTTCGCCGTTCTCGCCGAGCGGGGTCTCGATCGAGACGGGATCCTGGGAGGAGTAGAGCATCTCCAGGACCTTGTTGACCGGCAGGCCCATCCTGCGGGCCAGGTCCTCGGGATCGGGGAGCTTGCCGGTCTCCTGGACGGAGGCCTGGGAGATTTTCTTCAGCCGGTGGATGGTCTCGGTCAGGTGGACGGGGATGCGGATGGTCCGCCCCTGGTCGGCGATGGCCCTGGTGATGGACTGGCGGATCCACCAGGTGGCGTAGGTCGAGAACTTGTGGCCGCGCCGGTAGTCGAACTTCTCGGCGGCCCGCATCAGGCCGATGTTGCCTTCCTGGATGAGGTCCAGGAGCTGCAAACCCCGGCCCTGGTATTTCTTGGCGATGGACACGACCAGCCGCAGGTTGGCCGAGACGAGGTCGCTCTTGGCCCGTTCCCGGGTCCGGCGGCCGGACTGGATGGCCTGCAGGATGGCCTTGTCGACCGGTTTCTGCTTGCTGGAGACCTGGCGCAGGCCTTCCTTCAGGCGGAGATGGACGGCCTGGACGGTCCGGTCCTGGTACTCCGGCTTGAGCTCCAGCTCGCGGGCCAGGTGGATGATCCGGACGGCCAGGCGGCCGCGGGCGAAGCGGTTGCGGACCAGGGGCCGGACCTTCTGCAGCCGGGCGCAGAGGGCCCGCAGCTTCTGGAGCCGGACCAAAACATCGCGCCGCCGGGCTTCGAGGCTGTCATCGGAGAAGGCGTCCTCGGCCATGTTGAAATACTTGACGAAGGCCTCGGGCGTCCGCTTGAGCAGGTCCTCCAGGGACTCCAGTTCCTCGAGTGTGGCCGGCGTCTTGACCAGGGCCTTGAGGATGGTCTTCTCGCCGCGCTCCATGCGCCGGGCCAGGGCGATCTCCTCTTCCCGGGACAGGAGCAGGATGCTGCCCATCTCCCGGAGGTAGATCTTGACCAGATCGGCGGTCTGTTCGATGTCCTCGGGCGAGTTCAGGCCCTTGCCGTGGCCGTTCCCGTTCCCATTGCCGTTTCCGTTGCCGTTGCCGTTGCGGGGCTCGCCGAGGCGCGAGCCGGCGGAGGAGCCGTCGGAGGCCAGGAAGGCCTCCTCTTCATCCGTGTACAGCTTGCCCCCCGTGCCGCCGGGGATGAGCTGCAACAGCTCTTCCTCGTTCTTGTATTTATAGCCGCTGCCCATGATCGTCTCCCATCGCGAATTAATAATATTATTACTATAGAAAAACTACATTAGAGAGCTTTTCGTTTCGAGCGCCCGGCCTTTTCATCGTTGACCTAGCCCTTGACTCCAGTGTTCCGACGGGATCGGGGGTCGTCTCGCTTCACCCCCGGGGGGCGGGTCTGCCAAGTACGAAGCGCGGAGGATAACCCCACCCGTCCCGGATGTCAAGAAGAAACTTTACATTCCAGCACTTTTTCCAGCCTGGGAGGGCCGTTTCGGGACGTTCCCCCCTGGGGAAGTCAGTTCCCGGCGTAATCTCCATCGTTTTCCTCCCGGTCTAGACCATTATTACTTCAAGATTCGTGCCAGATTTCGGCCCGGATTTCAGGGGAGGAACGGCGATCCGGAGGCCGGAGTGTCCCGTTCAGGGGACAGCCAGCCGTCCGCTCTCAGTCACAGACGAAGCCGTGCTTTTCAAAGTACTTCTGGTGATTCTCTTCGGCCTTGGTGAAAGGCCCGGCCGGGACGACCTCCGTGGCCAGACGCTTCTTGCGCCGGCCCGGGCCGGCCAGCTCATCCATCACCCGGAGGGCCGTCTCTTTCTGGGCCTGGCTGTGATAGAAGATGGCCGAGCGGTACTGGGTGCCCCGGTCCGGCCCCTGGCGGTTGACCTGGGTCGGGTCGTGGATCCGGAAAAAGCTCCGGACCAGCTCCTCGTAGCTCAGGCGGGCCGGGTCGAAAACCACCTGGACGGCCTCGGCGTGGCCGGTCCGGCCGGTCGAGACCTGCTCGTAGGTCGGGTTCTCGGTCCGGCCGCCGGTGTAGCCGACGACGGTGGAAACGACGCCCGGGATCTGCCCGAGCTTGTGCTCGACTCCCCAGAAGCAGCCGGCGGCGAAAGTGGCCGTCTCGGCCGCGGCGTCAGCCGCGGACGGGCCCTCCTGCGCCGCGGCCGCGGGCTTGAACCCGAGGGCGGCCGAGTTGATGCAGTAGTGCAGGAAGGTCGGCTCCGGCCCGTCGTCGAAGACGTGGCCGAGATGGGCGCCGCAGGCGGCGCAGCGGACCTCGACCCGTTTGACCAGAAGGGCGTAGTCGTCCCGGTACTCGATATTCTTCTCGTCGGCCGGCTTGGAGAAGCTCGGCCAGCCGGTGCCGTGCTGGTACTTGGCCGCCGACAGGAACAGGGGCGTGCCGCAGCCGGCGCAGACGTAGACGCCCTCGTCCCAGAAATCGTCGTAGCGGCCCGTGAACGGGCGCTCCGTGCCGCACTTCCTCATGACGTCGAACTGCTCCGGCGTCAGGGCGGCCTTCCATTCCTTTTCCGACTTCTTGACCTTGGCGGGCATATCAGGTCCCTCCTGGGAGGCGGGGAGGGCCGCCGGCGTCTTCAGCCCGGCCAGCGCCTCGAGCCCCCGCCAGCCGGCCAGGCCCAGGCCGACGGCCAGGGCGAAAACGGCGAGCCTGACGCGTGCCGGCAACGGAGCTTCCCCTGCGACCTATTCCTACTAAAACAGTATACATTAACGGGCCCGAAAATCAAGGTCCTTCTCCCGGGATCGGGAGATGAGCCGGGATCAAGGGCGCCTCCGGGAGGGCACAATTTCCAAAATTGGACACTTTCTGATTGACAAGCCGGAAAAACGGGCCCTATAATGAAAACGCTGGCTGGAGAGGGATCCTCCTTAGCCCCGCTTCCTTTTCCTTTGAAACCTTGGCGCCTCGCCAGCCAGCCTTCTCAGACAAACCCGCAAGGCCGGCCCGGGCCGCCTTCTTTCCGCCGGAGCGGCGCTATTTCCCAGGATCCTTTTTTTCGGCCTTCTCGGCCTTTTCGGCCGGCCGCGGCCGGAGGTCTTTCGCCCTCTCCTTGAGGTGTTCCTTGAGATCGAGGTAGGGGACGCCGTCCGTGTACCAGGCCGGCGCCGGCTTGCCCATCAGGCAGTGGTCGAAGAACTCCTTCATCCGGACGGTGTAGTCCTTCTGGTTGGCCGGCTTCTGCAGGCCGTGGTTCTCGCCGACGTACTGGAGCATGAGGACGGGCTTCTTCAGCCGGCGCAGGGTGTTGTAGTATTCGATGCCCTGGTTCCAGTCGACCGCGCCGTCCTTGTCGTTGTGGAGGATGATGAGGGGCGTCTTGACGTTGGCGGCGTAATAGACCGGCGAGTTGCGCTGGTAGGCCTCGAGGTTGTCCCAGTAGCCGCCCTTGAACCGGCCCTGGCTCGACTCGAAGATCGGCTGGTTGGCCGAGCCGGAATTGAAGTAGATGGAGCTGTACATGCTGATCATGTTGGTCAGCGGCGCCCCGGCTACGGCGGCGGCGAAGTCGGCCTGGGTGACGAGGAAGGCCGTCTGGTAGCCGCCCCAGGAATGGCCCTGGAGGCCGACCTTGGAGCGGTCGACGACGCCGGCGGCCACGGCCGCGTCGATGGCCGGCAGGACGCACCAGGCCGCGGACATGCCGGGATCGTTGACCTTGTAGGTGATGTCGGGCATGAGCACGGCGTAGCCGTTGCTGGTGTAGACGGACATGTTGAAGCCGTTGGCCGAGGGCTGGGCGTAGCGGTTGAGCTGTTGCGACATCTTCTCGTAGTAGTAAACGATCGTCGGGTAGCGCTTGCCCTTCTCGTAGCCGGCCGGCAGGAAGAGGGCCGCCTGGAGAGGCTTGTCCAGTCCGCTCTTGGGGGCCGTCTTGTAGTCGAGGAGCATGACGCCGCTCGACCAGAGGAAGTCCTTCTGCTGGGGATTGGCCTCGGTCAGCCGCTTTCCGTTCCGCAGGAGCGCGTCGGCCGCGAAGTAGTCGGGATAGTCCGTGGCCGTGTCCCGGGTGTAGACGAAGACGTCGGCCCGCTTGGCCTTGGCCAGGCCGCCGAAGCCGGCGTCGTCCCAGAGGAGCATCGCCGGCGCCCGGCCCTTCTCCAGGCGGGCGATCCCCGCCTTCTTGGTCCACTCGCCGTAGGCGCTGAAGTATTGGGGCTGGCCCAGATCGATGGCCTTCTCCTCGGGGTCGAGGCGGAGCCGGCGGTAGCGGATCTTGTCGCGGAAGCCGTTCCCGGTCAGGTTGACGGCTTTCCCGGAGCCGCTCACGGGGACGGACCAGATGTCCCAGCCGTCCGAGAGCAGGACGTTCAGCCCGTCCCGGGCCGAGCCGACCGGATAGTCGGGCGGCCGGACGACGTTGTGATCGTCGTCCTCGTTGAAGAACGAGGCCGGGACGTCCCTGGTGATGTTGACGGATCTTCCCGCGGCCATGTCGTAAGCGAAGAAATGGCCGTCCTCATAGTAGAGGAAATGCGTCCCGTCGAAGAGGGGCATGAACAGGTATCGGCAGCGGGTCAGGGCCGGAGAGCGCTTCCCCGTCTTCAGATCGATGACGTAGATGTCCGCGAAGTTCCGGCCGTCGAGGTTGGAGTCGAGCTCGTAGGCCCGGATGTCCTGGCCGATGGCGTAGCGGCCCTTGGGGGCGGGCTCGACATCGCGGACCTCGTCGTCGGCCAGGCGGAGGAACTTCTTCTCGGCGACCCGGTACTCCGCGAGATAGCTGAAGCTCTTGTCCCGCGACTCCTGGACCTGCTGCTCCGACTGGAGGCGCCGGTCCCGGCCGTGCCAGAGGACCAGGTCGGGGATGTCCTCGTCGGCGATCTCCTCCTCCTTCGGCGCCGGCCCGGCGTCCCCCGGCTTGGCCTGGCCGTCTTCCTTCTTGTCGGCGTCCTTTTTCTTCCTGGCCTCATGGATGCCGAAGAGGATGGCGTCGAGGCCCTCGGTCCAGGCCGGGGTCCGGTCCGGGCTGACGGTCATCCCCCCGGGGAAGGTCTTGTCGGCGGCCGGATCGTAGACGATCTTCCGCGCCTGGCGGGGCCCGCGGAAGCCGTCGAAGGCCAGGACGGTCCAGAGCTTGTCCTCGTAGGCCTTGTCCTCCTTGCCCTTGAGGACGGCCAGGGCCTCGCCCTTCTCGGACCAGGACAGGGATTTATAGGAGGCCTTGTCGCTGTCGAGGGCGACGACCGTTCCCGCGGCCATGTCCCGCAGCTGTAGGCCGTTGGCGGCCTGGCCCTGGGCGTCGATGAGCAGCGCCAGGCGCGCCCCGGCCTTGTCGAAGGCGTACTCGGCGACGTTGCCGATGTTGACTTCCCGGCCCGTCGCGAGCTCGCGCACGACGAGGTCGGAGCCGGTCCACTTGTCCTTCTCCTTCTCCTGGCTTTCGGGAGCGTAGCGGTGCAGGGCCGCGAAACCGGGGTTGTCCCCCGAAAAGGCCAGGCTGCGGACCTTCTCGAGCTCCGTCTTCTCGCCCGTGGCCAGGTTGACCAGGACGGCGGTCGTCTGGACCCGCTTCTTTTCTTTCCGCAGGGACTTGGCCTCCTTGGAGCCGGGATAGGCGAGGAAGGCCGCCCACCCGGAATCGGCCGAGAAGCCCGGCCGCGGCCCGGCCCCGTAGCGGGGCGCTTCGCCGATCGGGAAACGGTATTCCCGGGTTCCGGCGACCTGGCGGATGACGACCTCGCTCTCGCCCTCGAGCGGGCTCAGCCTGTACATGAACCAGGCGCCGTCCGGCGAGAGCTCGGCCGCGCCGATCGACTTCCAGGCCAGGATGTCCTGGAGGGCGATCGGGCGCGGGGCGGCGGGCTTGTCCTGGGCGGCGCCGGGGAGGCCGGCGCCGAGAATGGCCGGAAGAAGCGCGGCGATGGCGAGGGAGCGAAGCTTGGTCATGGCGTTGTTCCTTGTCGTTCTTTCTTTCTCTTTTCCTGGTACATCAGGTAGTCGGCGTGGGCTAGGAAGTCGTCGAGCTGCTGGTATTTCTGGGGATCGATGCGGACCAGGCCCATGCTGACGGAGAGCCGCAGCCGGGGATAGGCCTTGATGCGGTAGGCCTGGACGCCCTCCTCGATGCGGGCCAGGAGGGCCCGCTCGGCCAGGCCTTTCGAGCGCATGGCCAGGATGGCGAACTCGTCGCCGCCGATGCGGCCGATGACGTCGGACTCGCGGAGCGTCGTCCGGAGGATCGAGGCCATGCCCTGCAGGAGCAGGTCGCCCGCCGGATGGCCGTAGGTGTCGTTGACCTCTTTGAGGTAGTCGATATCGAGGAAGACGAGGAAATTGTCCTTCTTCAGCCGCTTGGCGATCTTCATCTGTTGGAGCCCGAACTGGAAGAAGCCGCGGCGGTTGTTGAGCTCGGTCAGATGGTCCGAGGTCGACAGGCTCTCGAGCTTCTCGTTGATCAGCCGGAGCTTGTGGTTGGCCCGCTCGAGCTTCCTTTCCGCCGTCTTCCGCTCAGTGATGTCGACCAGGATGCCGTCGTAATGGACGATCCGGCCGTCGGCTCCCTTTATGGCCCGGCAATAGTCGCGGACCCAGAACCGCTTCCCGGCGGCGCTGAGGAGCTCGAACTCCTGGAAGGCCGTGGCCCTTGACATGGAAGCGGCCAGGCGCCGGTTCCGGTCGGCGCCGCGGATGTAGAAGTCCTTGACGTTGCGGCTGTAGAGATCGCCGGCCTTGCGGCAGCCGAGCATCCTGGCCAGGGCCGCGTTGGCCTCGACGAAGAGGCCCTCCGGGGTCGTCCGGTAGACGCCGACCGGCAGCTGCTCGACGAGGGCCCGGTAGCGGTCCCGGCCGGTCTGCCGGAAAGAGGCGTGCTGCGGGCCCCGTCTCCCGGCGGGACCGGGGGAGGCGACGGACGCGATCGGGCGGGCGGGCTTGGGGGCGCCGGGGGAGCTCATTGGGGTCATTTGTAGCAAAGACCGGCCGGAGTTGTCAAAACGGAAAATGGGAAACCGGAACGCCGGGCATGACAGCCGGGCGGAAGGATGGTCTAATGGAGGCGGGGCGGGAAGGCCTAAACATCCAAGGCCGGACCGGCGTAATCTCGATGGAAGAAGGGAAGAGACGCTCCGTGGACGAACGCGCGACGATCGATGCCTGCCTGCGCGGGGACCCCGCCTCGAGCCGGCTCCTGGTCGAGGCCTACGGGGCGCTGGTCCTGTCCGTCGCCCTGAACGTCATCGGCAACCGGCAGGATGCCGAGGATGTCTGCCAGGAGACGTTCTTCCAGGTCTTCAGCCGCCTGGACCGCTATGACCGGGACAGGAGCTTCAAGACCTGGCTCCTGACCATCGCTTACAGGAGATCGCTCGATATGCTGAGAAAAAAACGACGCTTCTCGGCACTTGCGGCCCGGGCCCGCTACGAGCCGGCCGCCGGCCCCCTGGCGACCGACCCCGGCCCGGCCGATCCGGCGCCCCTGCCGTCGAAACTGCTGGAAACGCTCTCGCCGCGCGAGCGGACGGCCCTGACGCTTTGGGCCAACGAGGGCTGCGCGGCGCGGGACATCGCCGAGGTCCTGGGCTGTTCCGCCTCGACGGCCCGGGTCTATCTCTTCAACGCCCGGCGCAAGATCAAAGCGCTGCTGGAGAACGACCATGGACTTCTGCAGAATGGTTGACCGGCTCTACGCCGCCTTGCCGCTGCGGCCGTTCCGGGACGCGCTCATCCGCGTCCACGCCGACCGCTGCCCGCGCTGCCAGGCCCGGCTCCTGGACCGCGACGAAGCCAGGCGGCTGCTCGTCGGGCCCGACCAGATCGGGGACGCCGCCGGCCTGTGGCGGCGGATCTCGGCGCAGGCCGCCGCGGCCGCGGCCGTTCCCGCGTCGAGACCTCGGGGCGGCCGGATCGCCTGGCGCTGGGCGGCGTCCTTCTCGACCGCGGCGGTCGTCGCCCTGGCCGGCTTCTGGCTCCTCCGGGAGACGAGCCGCCCCGGGTTCGAGGCCGCCTTCGCCCCGCCGGCCGGCCGCTTCCAGATCGACTATGTCAATGTCGGCGGGGAGCCCGCCCAAACGTTCGTCTATCAGCCTCAAGGCTCGGACACCGTCTTCGTCTGGGCCTCGAGGACGCCATAACAGGAGGGGTGAGATGAAAAAGACGCTTGGCATCCTGGTCCTGGGAGCCCTCATCGGCGCCGGAGCGATGATCGCTTCCCTGGCCGCCGCGACGACGGAGGATGAAGCCCAGAACCCCCGGACCACGGCCTCAGCCTTCGAGCTGCAGATGCGGATCCTGGAGGGCGGACGCGATAAGCCCTTGGCCCCCAATCGGCCGGTGACCTCGTCGTACCTCGAGTTCCTGACCTTCGCCAATTTCGAGGACGAGGCCAACGTGGCCACGGACGAGCAGATCACGAAGGTCTTCAACCTCAAGGACATCGGCCTCGTGACCGAGGCCAACCTGGTTTGGGAAAAAGGCCAGGCCGGCCCGGCCTTCCACATGTTTCGCATCAACGGCCAGGAATACATGGTCATGGTCGCGCCGGGGCGCCTGCCCGAGCGCAACCACTTCCATATCCAGGTCTTCGAGCAAGGCCCGGCCGGCAAGGCCAGCCTCCTGGACACGGAATTCTCGCTGCCGGAGAAGACCGCGGCGGTCTTCGGCTTCGAGGACAGCAAGCTCAAGGCCTATTTCATTACCTTGAGGGTGGCCCGCTGGGTCGGCGAACGGGCCGGCGGCGGTCCGCTGACGGGCGGCGCGGCCTCCGGCGTGCCGCAGACGGGCGAGAAGATCAAACCGCCCAAGCTCGTCCATGAGGTCGCGCCGGTCTATCCCGAGGCCGCCAGGAAGGCCAACGTCGAAGGCGTGGTCATCCTCGAGGCGACGGCCGACACCTACGGCCGCGTCGCCGCGGTCAAAGTGCTGCGGTCGATCCCGCTCCTCGATCAGGCCGCCATCGACGCGCTCAAGCAATGGGTCTACGAGCCCATGGTCATCGACGGCAAGCCGCGCGAAGTCACCTTCACCGTCACGGTCCGCTTCGCCCTCGACAAGGACAAGAAGCCGGCCGGCGGCGTCGCGGGCGGCGTTCAGGGCGGGGTCGTCACCGGCGTTGAAGGCGGCGTGGCCGGCGCCGTCGGGGGAGGCGTCAAGGGAGCGACCGCGGGAACCATCGACCATCAGGCCTCGAAGGAGTTTGACGGCGACGCGGTTCGGGCCGTCGGCGACATCAAGCCGCCCAAGCTCGTCAAGCAGGTCAATCCGGTCTACCCGGAAGAAGCCCGCCAGGCCGGCGTCGAAGGCCTGGTCATCATCGAAGCCAAGGCCGACGAACACGGCAAGGTCGTCGACGCCCGGGTCCTCCGCTCCGCCCCGCCGTTCGACCAAGCGGCGCTGGACGCCGTCAAGCAGTGGATATACGAACCGCTGGTCATCGACGGCAAGCCGCGCCGGGTCGTCTTCACGGTGACCGTCCGCTTCGCGCTCAAGGAAAAGAGCCAGGCTTTCGAGAAGTTCGCCCAAGGGGCGGTCAAGGCCGAGGGCGGCGTCAATCCGCCCCGTCTGATCAAGGAAGTCGCGCCCGTCTTCCCCGAGACTGCCCGCCAGGCCGGCGTGGAGGGCGTGGTCATCCTGAGCGTCCGGGCCGACGAGACTGGGAAGGTCGTCGACGCCATGGTCCTGCGCTCCATCCCGCTGCTCGACCAGGCGGCCATCGACGCCGTCAGGCAGTGGATCTATGAGCCGGCGATCGTCGGCGGCAAACCCGTGCCCATCGTTTTCACCGTCACCGTCCGGTTCGTGCTGGAATAGGAAGTGGTCATGCCCGCCCCCCTGTCCATCCCGGCGTAATCGAGCTCGGAGCCGCGGAGGCTGTGGGGGACGAGGTAGACGAGCAGCGTCACCAGCGAGGCGGCGATGACGAACGGCCGGGCCGGCCGGCCCTTCCGGCCGGCGACGAGGGCCGCCGCCCAGGCGATGAAGGCGAGCAGGGTCTTGTTGTCGGTCAGGTCCGATCCGGCCGGGAAGCCGGCCCAGGCCACGCCGAAGGCGAACTTCTGGACCAGCGGTCCGAGGACGAAGCCGCCGGCGAAGAGCAGGGCCACGGTCCACAGCACCAGCCGGCGCGGGTTCCGCTTCCTGTCGAGCGCGGCCAGGCCGGCGGCCGTCGAGCAGAGCATGCCGGCGAACATCACCAGGACGTGGGGAATGATGATCCAGCCCGGCACCGGATCCTTGAAGCGGAGGACGACCGGCCGCGGCAGCGTGTCCGGCGCGGCCCCGGGCGAGCCCTGCAGCGAAAGCTCGTAAACGATCTTGCCGGCCGCGGGCTGCCGCGGCAGGCGTCCGACCAGCCGGCCGCCCTCGCGGACGAGCGGCACCCGGCTCCAGGCGTCGGAGGTCTTGTGCCTCTTCCAGTCGACCCAGCCCTCGGCCGGGGCCGGGGCCGGGACGCTGATGACGACGTCGCCGGTCGTCTCGGCGCTTCGCGGCAGCTTGAAGCTGACCGCCGTTCCTCCGAAGCCGGCCCGGACGCGGAAGGGATGGGTCGGCCCGGTCATGCGCTGATAGACGGCCGCCGACAGGGTGACGACGGCGGCCAGGGACCAGAGGAGGCCTTTCCGCACGACGCCTAGTCCTTGATGTCTATCGCGCCAAAGACGGCCGAGCCATGGACGGTCAGCGTGCCCGTCTTGGGAACGTCCGGCCCGGCCGCTTTCCGGGCCTCGATCGAGCCCAGCACCGGCGTCCCTTCGAGGACGATCTGCCAGTCGCGGGGCACGCGGACGTCGATCCCGCCGAAGACGGCCGAGAGGTCGAGCGCGGCCTGGCCCCCGGCCAAGCGGGCGTTGCGAAGGTCGAGCTCGGCCGAGCCGAAAACGACCTCGACCTGGCCGCCGCGGAACTCCTGGGACTCGATCGTGCGGGACGTGCCCGAGAAGACCTGCTTGATGTCCAGCGTGTCGGCGGCGCCGGCCGCCGCGACGGTCCGCCCCGGGTGGAAGGCCGGCCGCAGCAGGATCCACAGGCCGGCCCCGACGATGGCCAGCGGCCAGATGTAGTGCCAGAGGTCCCGCTCGAAGATCCTCATGCGCATGAGCAGGAAGAAGGCGCCGAAGAGGATGAAGAAGACGCCCGAGCCTACGTTCTTGAAATTGTTGCTCAGCAGGATGGACACGCCTATGAGGATGAATACGACCGGCCAGTAGCGGCCGAGGAGGTCGCCGAAGTCCAGCCTCCCCATCTGGTCGAAGAGGAAGAGAACGCCCAGGACGACGAGCAACAGGCCCCAGAAGATGCGGCTCTGGCTCTTGTGTTCGCTCATGGATGCCTCCGTTCGGTCCCTAGGATACCACAGGGCCCCGTCCGGGCGAAGGCGCCCGGGCCTAGAGCCTGCGGATGTTCATGCCGCCGCTGACCTCGATCGCCGCCCCGGTCGAATAGCCGAAATCGCCCCGGGCCAGGGCGGCCACGGCCCGGCCGACGTCCCCGGGCGCGCCCCAGCGGCCCTGGGGGACCAGGCCGCCGGCGATCAGCCGGTCGTACTTGTCCTTGACCCCGGCGGTCATGTCCGTGGCGATGACGCCCGGCCGGACCTCGTAGACGGCGATGCCCTTTGGCGCCAGGGCGTCGGCGAAGACGGTCGCCGTCATGCTCAAGGCGGCCTTGGAGACGCAGTACTCCGCCCGCGACGTCGACGAGACCGCGGCCGAGATCGAGGTGATGAAGACGATGGCCGGGCCGGGCCTGCTGCGGCGCGGCTTCTGGGCGGCCATCCGCCGGGCCGCGTTCTGGGTCAGGAAGAACGGCCCCCGGGCGTTGACGGCCAGGAGCCGGTCGTAGCTTTCGGGCGAGGTCTCCAGGACGTCGACGCGCTTGAGCGGGGAGACGCCGGCGTTGTTGACCAGGAGGTCGATCCGGCCGCAGACGCCGACGGCCGCGTCGAGCAGACGGTCGTGGTCGTCGATTCGGGAGATGTCGCCGGCGACGGGCAGGAAGCGGCCGCCGAGCTCCTCGACCCGGGCCTTGACCTCGAAGAGCCCGGCCTTGCGGTTGCCGGGCTCGAAGACGAGGTCGATGCCGACGACGTCGAAGCCTTCGCGGACCAGGGCCAGGACGATGCCCCGGCCGATGCCCCGGCCGGCCCCGGTGACGACGGCCGCCGGCGCGGACAAGCGCTGTGTCTTTGGCACGATCAATCCTCCTCGACGACGATCCGCCCGGCCCGGTAGTCGGCCCAGACGGATTCGAACCAGTCCTCCGGCCGCGGCACGGGGCGGACGGGGACCCATTCTTTGACGACGCGGCCGCGGCCGTCCAGCCGGACCTCCAGGATGCGCTCGGAGACGGGATCTTCCGGCCCGGCCAGGGAAAAGGCCCAGCGCCGGCCCAGGAGCGGATGCGGCGGCCGGCCGTCCGGGTCGGGCACGAGGAAGGAGCCGCGGCTCTTCCCGCCCCGGGCTAGGTATTCGGCGATGGCCTCGAGATAGACGGCGTGGGTCAGGGCCAGGTCCAGGGCCTCGAAGCCGCGGGCCAGGTCCCGGGCCGAGGCCAGGCGCAGGCCACGCCCGGCCCGCAGCCAGAGCGCCCGGGCCCGGTCCTTCGCGGCGCGAACCTCCTCCGGGTCCCGCAGGATGGCGCCGCAGGCCGACATCCGGCTCCGCACTTCGGCCAGGCAGGCTTCGGGCGTCAGGGCCGGGCCGGACCCGGGGCCGAGCCAGAGGCCGGCCTGCCGCCATTTCTTCAAGACGGCCGGCGCCGCGGCCCGGGCGAAGTCGCGCTCGGCCGCCGGCCGGCCGGCGCGGCGGCGGGCGATGAAGAGCGCCGCCCGGCCGCTCCCGACCTGGCCGGCGTTGAGGGCCGAGCCGCCCGGCCGGGTGACGCCGTGCGTGCCGCAGAGCTCTCCGACGGGAAAGAGGCCCCTGACGTTCGACTCCCACCAGATCGAGCCCCGGAAGCCGCCGTTGTTGTGCTGGGCGCAGACGGCGATCTCCAGGGGCTCGCGGCGCAGGTCGATGCCGTGGGCTTTGTAGAGGGCGACGGCCGGCGGATTCATCCGCTCCAGCCGGGCGATGGGCGTCGGCAGGAGGGCCCCGGACCTGTCGAGATAATCCCGGGCCTCGGGCGCCAGCAATTCGGGACGGAAGGGCTCGAGCCGGCCGCCGCCGTCGGGGTCGGTCCGGAAATCGAGGAAGACGCGGCGGCCCCTGACCACCGTCTCTTCGTGGACCAGGACGTCGATGAGCGACGAGCCGCCGGCCGCCTTGCGGGCGTCGAACGGCCATTGGTAGCCCTTGAGGAAGACGGCCGTGGCCAGCGATCCCATGTCGGGAAAATAGCCGGCCAGGAACTCCCGCTTGTCCCCGCCGGCCGCATCGGTCGAGACGTAGCGGGGCACGGCCTGCTGGTAGGTGCCGGAGACGTTCCAGCGGAACTTGACCGAGGCCAGGCCGAACTGGGACTCGGTCAGGTTGTGGGCCGCCGCCCCGGCCTCGAACAGGAGTCCGTGCGACCCGGCCTGGCTCTCGGGATAGACCGAGTGCCCGTACATCCCGCCCGGCCCGCCCGTGGCCGCGACGACGTTCACGGCGTTGAAAAGGGTGAAGCCGCGGTCCGGTCCGCCAGCCCGCTTGGCGTCGAGCGCCAGGGCGCCGATCGTCCGCCGCGAGGCGCCGCGGCCGGCGGTCAGGACGGCGATGGCCGCGTGGCCGTCGAAGACGCGGATGCGGCGGCGCCGGACCTCCGCGGCCAGGGCCTCGAACATGAGGCGCGACGTCAGCGGGCCGGCCGAGGTGGCCCGCTGGCGCGGGTCGTGGTCGGTCTTGTAGCCGACGTAGGCGCCGTAGCGGTCGAAGGGGAAGGGGACGCCCAGGGCGACGAGGCGGAAGAAGGCCTCGAGCGAGCCCTGGGCCTCGGCCAGGGCGATGTCGCCGTGCATGGACCCGCCGGCGGCCAGGTCGCGGGCCATGGCCGCGGCCGAATCGGGCGTGTCGCCGGCCAGCGAGAGCTTGTAATAGGTCTGCTTGTCGGAGCCGGATTCGGCCGAGGCCCCGGCCCCGAGCCGCTCGGTCAGGACGGCGACGTCGGTCTGGCCCAGCTCGTGGAGCCGGACTGCGGCGTTGAGCCCGGCCGCGCCGCTGCCGATGACGAGGGTGTTCAGCGAATGGACGGGCAGGCTCAGCCCGCCGATCCGGACCCGGCCGCTCGTCATCGGACCCGCAGCCCTTCCCGGGCGGCGACGGCCAGGGCCGCGAATGCCGCAAGGAAGATGAGGCCGAAAACGATCCAGGCGTCGGAGGCCAGGAAGAACACGGTCATGACGGCGATGATGATGAAGCCGAGATAGGCCCACCAGCGCCTCGGGAAGTAGAGGAAGCCGACGATCGTCAGGGCCAGGGCCGCGAAGCCGGCCAGCGCCGCCCGGGCGTCGGAGGTCTGGGCCAGGATCAGGGCCGCGTAGGCCGCCGGCAGGAGCAGCCAGAAGCGCCGCCGCTTCCGCGTCGCGATCAGGAAGGCGGCGCCGAGCGCGGCCGCGGCGAATCCCGCGGTCGCCAGCAGCCGCAGCCAGCCGGGCGGCCCGGGCCGGCCCTCGGCCAGGCGCTTGATCTCGGTCATCATGCGCTTTTCCATGATGAAATGGGCCGGGTCGACGAACCAGAAGCCGATCAGTCGTCCGGGGACGCCGGGCAGCGGCTCGGACCGGGTCCGGATCAGGAACCGCGTCCCGCCGTCGCCGTAGGGCTCGAGGGCGAAGGTGCCCCAGTTCCGCAGGGTCAGGGCCTGGTCCGGGGCGACGAACGAGACCTTCCAGCCGTTGGAGCCCGACTCATCCTTCCGCCGGCCGAAGAGATATCCCGGCTTGACGTTGCGGACGAAGTCCTTGGCCCTGCGTCCCTGCCACTCCGGCTTGATGGCGTAGGTGTTGTGTATATCGGCCAGGAACATGTTCTCGAGCCAGCTGTAGCTGTAGAACCCGGCCCGGTCCTGGCCGATCTGGATGAGCCAGGGCCAGACCTTGTCGGGAGTCGCCGCGATGGTGACGGCCCGGGTCCCCGTGACGACGCCGCCGATCCAGGCGTCGTCGCCGGTGAGCGGCCGGGTCCGGTCCCGTTCGGCCGCTCCCCAGAACGGGAACCAGGGCCGAAGGAGGAGCGTGTAGACGGTGACGGCGGCCAGGATGATCAGGAACGCGGCCGTCGTCCCGGCCAGCCACCTCCATTCGGCCTTGTTCATTCTTTCCTCCCCGGGCGAATGGCGCTCTTGAAGGCCGGGTCCCGGACGACGCAACCGACCCGCTCCTGGCGGCGCAGGAGATAGGAGCAGAGCGAACAGGTCGTGCAGACTTTGTCCGGCGCAAGGCGGCCTTCGTCGATCAGGTCGGCGGCGAAGTCTGGATAGGCCAGCGCGCCGCGGCCGAGGGCGAAGGCGGCGCTCCGGCCTGAAGTGACCGCGGCCGCCGCGACCCCCGGCCCGTAGGCGCGGAGCCACGTCAGGCCGGCGCCGATGACGGCCAGGTCCGGCACGGCGCCGCCGATCTCCGCCGCCGCGGCCAGGTGCCGGGCCACGCCTTCGAGGGGATGCTCCGGCGGGACCGCGCCGCCGGGCGCCGGCCGGTCGAACGGCCGGCCGACGTACGGCTTCCAGGCCGGGATGCCCAGGGACAGGGCCATGAAGCGGACCCCGGCCCGGCCGAGGAGGGCCGCCAGGGCCTTCGGCTCGGCCAGGTCGAGGCGCTCGGGCTGGTCCGGGTCCATGCCGAAGCCGAAGGGGAAGGGGACCGCGTCGCTGGCCGAGAGCCGGCTGGTGACCAGGATCCCCGGCGCCTCCTCGCGGATGTGCCGGACGATCTCGAGCAGGAGACGGGTCCGGTTCTCGAAGGGTCCGCCATAGCGGCTGTCCTCGCGGCTGTGGGCGGCCAGCGTCTCCGAGACGAGGTAGCCGTGGCAGGCCTTGACGTCGACGGCGTCGAAGCCGGCGGCCGCCGCCAGGTCGGCCGCTTCCACGAAGTCGTCCCGGATCGCGGCCAGCTCGTCGTCGGAGACGAGCTCCGCGTCGGGGGGAAGCTCGTGGATGGGGTCGAGGTGCGGGTTGTGCTGGACGATGAGCGGCCGGGGCGTTCCCTCCGGCTTGGCGAAGCGGCCCGAGTGCGTCAGCTGCAGGACGAGCAGGGGATCGTGGCCGGCGCCGTGCGCCCGCCGGGCGACGGCCCGCATCTCCTCGACCAGCCGGGCGAAGCCGCCGAGAGAGCCCTCGGTCAGCATCAACTGGGCGGGATTGGACCGGCCGTCGGCCCGGACGGCCGTGGCCTCGCACCAGATGAGGCCGGCCCCGCCGGCGGCCCAGCGGCGGTAGCGCCGCCGCGTCCACTCGGAGGGGGCGCCGGACGGCTCGGCGTCGGCGCCTTCCATCGGCAGGACCGCCAGGCGGTTGGCGATCTTCCGCCCGGCCAGCGGGGCCTTCTCCAGCAGGACCGAGACGTCCTCGCGCCAGGGGATATCGAGCCCCAGGCGCCCGGCCTCGGCGCGCAGGGCCTCGACCGAGCGGAAGCGGAATCTCTCGTGGTTGGCCATCTGGGTTCACTCCCGTCCGCCGGCGACCAGGCGCCGGACGGCCTGGATGTCCCGCCTGACCCGCGGCTCGCAGACCGCGGCCCAGCGCTCGCGGGGCAGGACGGCGAGCTTGCCGCCGTCCATCAGGGCCCGGGTGCGGACGGCCAGGGCCTGGAGCCGGACGAGCTCGGGCACCGATAGGTCCGGGAAGCCGGCCAGGAAGGCGGGGTCGTTGACGGGGATGGAGAAATCGCCGCCGTGGTCCTCGACGGTCAACGTGATCTGCGGATGGACGGCGGCCAGGACCTCGACGATGGCCGCGAGGTCGATGACGCCCTTGCCGGCCTCGGCCGTGAACGAGACGAAGCCGTCCGGCCCGAGCGCCAGGCCGCCGTCCTTGATGTGGGTGGTCACGATCCACGGCAGGAGCCGGCGGGTGGCCAGCAGCGGGTCCTCGAGCAGGGTCAGGAGGTTCATGGTGTCGAGGCAGACGCCGAGGTACTCGCCGGGCGCGGCGCCGCACATCTCGAACAGGCGCAGCAGCTCGAACGAGGTGAACTCGAAGTGGGTCTCGATGGCCAGGATGACGCCGGCGTCCCGGAAGGCCGGCTTCTGCCGGCGCAGGGACTCGGCAGTCAGGCGGAGGAATTCCTCGGAGGACGGCCCGTTCTTGTCCCAGCGCATCAGCCCGCCCGAGCAGGACCTGACCGTCGCCGAACCGGCCCAGGCGGCCTGCTCGGCCGCCCGGCGGTTCGAGGCCTCGATGTCCTTGGGCCGGCCGGAGGCCAGGTCGAGGGGGATATGCTCTCCGCCGCCCCATTCGATGTAGAGGCGGTTCTCGTCGGCGTAGGCGCGGAGATCCTGGAGGAAGGCCCGGTCGAGGGCCGTGCCGGCGGGCACGTTGATATCGGAGAACTGGACGCCCTCGGCCCCGTTCAGGACCGCCCATTCGAGGATCTCGAAGGGCGTCAGGTCGAGGGGCTTCAGGCTGTAGCTGTCGACTCCGACCTTGAGTTTGCGCATGGCCCGGTCCGGCGGCCCCATTTTAGCAGTTTTCGGGCCGCCTTGAACAGACGGGCGGGCCGGCGGGCTTGAAATGGCCGGGGCCTTGGGATATCCTAGCGCCCGATGAAAAAGGTCTTGGCGGTCCTCGCCCTGGCCGCCGGGCTCGTCCCGCGCCCGGCCCTGGCCCAATCCTCCATCGTCAGCCAGATCGCGGGCGACAAGGCGGCCAGCGAAAAGTTCTACTTCAGCCTGAAGCTCGGCCTCAACGTCTCCTACCTGACGGGGGCTGAGGCCGGGACCGAGCGCAGCGGCGGCTTCAACGTCGGGCTTTCGGCCTTTATTCGGCTCAGCGGCCGGTGGTCTCTCGCTCCCGAGATCACGCCCTTCTCCCGCAAGGGCCTGTCCGGCATCCCCTTCACGGCGACCGGCGACCCGGCGCTCGACGCCGCGTTCGCCGACCCGGCCGCGTCGTCGCTGGACCTCCGATACACGGACGTCCCGGTCCTGGTCAAGTACCGCCGGGGCCGCTTCCACCTCGGGGCGGGGCCGGTCGTGAGCTTTCTCTCCGGGGCCTCGGAACGGTTCCGGGCCGACCTGGACGACGGAGAGGACCTGAGGTACAAGCGCGACGTCTCGGACCGGTTCCGGAAGACGGACGTGGGCCTGGCCTGCGAGGCGTCCTGGACGATCACCCGGCCGCGGGGCGGGACGGGGCTCGTCCTTCACGTCCGCTACATGGCCGGGCTGATCAACGTCCTCCGGGCGGGGGAGCCCGGCGGGCCGCTCCGGAATTCCGTCATCCAGGCTTATCTGAGCTTTCCGTTCATCCGTTAGGTCGGGCCCGCGGGGCCGGCCATCATTCGCCAGGAGAGTCGAGATGCTGACAGAGATGCAGGAAGCCCTCATCGCCGGGAAGAAAGCCGAGGTCGAGGCGCTCGTCGACCGGGCCCTGGCCGCCGGCACGCCGGCCGGGACCATCCTCAACGAGGGCCTGATCCCGGGCATGGAACGCCTGGGCGTCCAGTTCAAGAACAACGAAGTCTTCATCCCCGAGGTCCTCGTCGCCGCCCGGGCCATGAACGCCGGGCTGGCCAAGCTCGAGCCGCACCTGGCCCGGGCCGGGGTCAAGCCCCGCGGCGTCGTCGTCATCGGCACGGTCAAGGGCGATCTGCACGACATCGGCAAGAACCTGGTGGCCATGATGCTCCGCGGCAACGGCTACAAGATCGTCGATCTCGGCGTCGACGTGGCCCCCGAAAAGTACATCGAAGCGGCCAAGGCGAACGGCGCCGGGGCCATCGCCCTGTCGGCCCTGTTGACCACGACCATGGTCCAGATGAAGGCCGTGGTCGAGGCCGTCGAGAAGGACGGGCTGGGGATCCCGGTGGTCATCGGCGGGGCGCCCGTCACCCGCGACTACGCCGACAGGATCAAGGCCCGCGGCTACGCTCCCGACGCCGCCTCGGCGGTCGAGGAGATCGGCCGGCTCATCACCGCCTGAAACCGACCCGGCGGCTGAACGGTCGGTCGAACGATGCGGCCCGGCCGGGTCATGGGACTTAGGGCCTCCCGGCCCGAGGAGGTTGAGATGACCCGGAAGAGCAGCTGCCTTCTCGCGATCCTGGCGATCCTGGCAACGGCGGCATCGGCCGTGCCCGCGCTCCCCAAAGACAAAGACGAGGCCGGGGCGATCGACAGCGCCTGGGCCTCCGCCCCGCTCAAGATCGACGGCCTCGGCCAGGAT
This sequence comes from Acidobacteriota bacterium, assembly GCA_022711665.1. Lineage (GTDB taxonomy): Bacteria > Acidobacteriota > Aminicenantia > Aminicenantales > Saccharicenantaceae > RBG-16-66-30. The sequence goes on from JAKLEN010000006.1 coordinate 25,581, forward strand.
TGGCAGGGCGTTCCGTTCCTTTCCGACAAGGGTTCGAAGGCCGAGTACGCGCTCCGGAACGACGGCCGGAACCTCTATGTCATCTTCCTGTTCAAGACCCCCGAGGCGGCATCAACGATCGAAGCCACGGGCCTTAAGGTCTTCTTTTGCGTCGAGGGCAGGAAGAGCAAGGACCGCGGCGTCCATTTCCTGAAGAAACGCCTGACGGCCGACGCCCTGATCGGGCAACTGGAGAAGCAGGGGGAGGCCTTGACCGATGCCCGCAAGGCGGAGATCCGGCAGAAGAAGGAATATGAGATGTTCGAGGCCGAGGTCATCAACAAGAAGAAGGCCCCGGCATCTATCGACCCGGCCGTGGCGACCGATCCGCCAGCTTTCGGCGCGCGGTCCCGGACCGGGGAGACCATCTATGAGTTCCGCGTCCCCCTCAGCCGGACGAACCAGCCCGGCGGCCTCGGGGCGGAGCCCGGCCAGACCCTCAAGCTCGGCTTCGACTGGGGCGGCCTGACCAGCGAGATGAAGCGGGCCATCATGGGCTTGGGCGGCGGCCGGCCGGCGGCGGCCCCCAGCCTGTCCGGTTCGGTGTCGGCCGAACGCGACGACCAGGCCAGGGAATTCGGCGCCGTCCTGTCTCACGATCCGGCGATGAGGCAGCACGCCTTCTGGATCGACGTCAGGCTGGCCGCCGCTCCGGCGAAATAGCCGCCGCTCAGAAGGGCCACGAGGCCAGGCAGGCCCCGGCCAGAGCCAGCGCGACCGCCAACGCCTTCCAGGCCGTCATCCGCTCCTTGAGGAAGAGGGCGGCGATGACGACGATGAAGATCGTGCTCAGCTGGTTCAGGACGGCCGCGACCGAGGCCTTGGCGAACTTCATCCCCCCCATCCACAGGACGAGCGACAGGTAGGAGCCGAAGAAGGAGGCCGGGACCAGGGCCTTCCAATTGCGCGGCTCGAAGAGCGGGGCGAGGATGGCCCGGCGGCCGCGGAGGAACGGGATCAGCGCGGCCAGGGCCAGGGCGCCGCCGACCAGCCGGACCGACGTCGCCCAGAAGACCGGGATGCCGCCCAGCACGGGCTTGACGATGACGATGCCCAGGGCGACGGAGAACATCGCCAGGGCGCCGTACAGGATGCCGAGGACGAGATCCCGGCGCCCGATCCGCTCGATCTTCCCTTCCTTCGACAGCGTCAGGATCGCCGACACGACGAGCCCGGCGCCGGCCAGCTGGACGGGCGACAGCCGCTCGCCGAGGAGCAGGAACGAGAAGCCGATGACGAACGGCGCGTAGAGGCAGTCGACGACGGCCGTCAGGCTGGCCCCGAGCCGGTTGAGGGCGTAGAAGAACAGGGTGTCGGAGATGGCGATGCCCAGGACGCCGCTGAAGAGAAGGAGGCCGATCGTCCTTCCGGGGACGTCCGGCAGGAAGGGCTCGCCGAGAAGGGCCAGGGTCGGCGCCATGGCCGCCAAGGCCAGGACGGTCTTGGCCAGGTTGAGCCCGACCGGATGGACGCGGCGGCCGCTGATGCGGAACAGGATGACGGCCACGGCCCAGGCCAGGGCCGAGCCGGCGGCGAGGATCTCGCCGAGGGCGCGGGGAGCGGTCGGGGCGGCGTCCAGCATGGCTGACATCGTATAGCAGAGACGTGCCCGGCCGTCAATCTCGTTTGACCGCCGCGCTGAGGGCATGCTATAACCGGCCCTTAGGAGACGCGCCATGAAGATACGTCGATTCCCGTACGTGATGATCCTGGCGGCGGTCCTGGCCCTGGCGATGCTTCCCGCGGCCCAGGCCCCGGAGGGCGGGGAGGCCGGGACGCCGGAGTTCGATTCCTGCACCAGCATCCTGGTCGGCCGGCTGGCGTCGGTCGACGGCTCGACCATGACCTCCCATTCGTGCGATTCGGGGACGGACCGGACCTGGATGACTATCGTCCCGAACATGAAGCACAAGCCGGGCGAGACGGCCAAGGTCTACTACGAGCCCAAGCGGACCAAGGGTCCGAACGATCCCGATCGGCTGGAGACGGGCGAGATCCCGCAGGTCGCCGAGACCTACGCCTATCTCAACGCCGCCTACCCGATCATGAACGAACACCAGCTGGCCATCGGCGAGACGACCATCGGCAGCCGGCGCGAGCTCATCAGCGAGAACGGCATCATCGACGCGCCCGAGCTCTACCGGCTGGTCCTGGAGCGGGCCAAGACGGCCCGCGAGGCCATCCGCGTGGCCGACGAGCTGACCAGGGACTACGGCTACAACGACTGGGGCGAGTGCTTCACCTTCGCCGACACCAAGGAGGTCTGGCACTTCGAGATCCATGGCCCCGGCAAAGGCAAAAAAGGCGCGGTCTGGGCGGCCCAGCGCGTCCCCGACGACGAGATCGGGGTTTCGGCCAACGCCGGCCGCATCCGGGAGATCGATCCCGGCGACCCCGATCGTTACCTGGCTTCGGCCAACGTGACGTCGCTGGCCGAGGAGATGGGCTACTGGTCGAAGGCGGGAGGCAGGCCGTTCGACTTCACCTATGCCTACAACCCCGATTCGCGGACCAGCCTCTACTGCCGGCGCCGCGAGTGGCGCGTCCTCAGCCTGCTGGCCCCGTCGCTCAAGCTCAACCCGGAATCCGAGAACTTCCCCTTCTCGGTCAAGCCCGACAAGAAGGTCGGCCTGGCCGACCTCCTGGCCATCTTCCGCGACACCTACGGCGGGACCGAGTACGACATGACCCGGACCCTGACGGCGGTCAACCGGAAGGGGGAGACCGTCAAGAGCCCGATCGCGACGCCGTTCATGAGCGCCGACGCGCTGGCCCTGTTTCGGCTGAAGCGGGAGCGGACGATCTGCTGCCCGGCCGCCACGTACCTCCAGATCACCCAATCGCGCGACTGGCTGCCCGGCCCGCTCGGGGGCGTCGTCTGGATCGGCTACGACAATCCGGCCACGACGCCACACCTGCCGTTCTATATCGGGATCAGCCAGATGCCGGCCTCGTACATGGTCGACGGCCGCTGGGCCTTCAGCCGCGAGTGCGCCTGGTGGGCCTTCCGGACCGTCAGCCGCCTGGCCAACTTCCGCTACCAGGAGATGTCCCGGGAAATCGAGAAGGTCTGGAAGCCGATCGAGGACAAGGCCCTGGCCGACCAGGCCCAGTTCGAGAAGGACGCCCTGGAGCTCTACAAGAAGGACCCCAAGCGGTTCCGGGAGCGGCTGACGAGCTACTGCCACAGCCTGGCCACCCAGGCCGTCCAGGCCTACTGGAAGCTCGGCGACGACCTCTGGCTCAAATACTCCGGGAACTTCTGATGGGGGACACAGTACTGTGTCCCCACTTTTCCGCCTGTAAAAAATGCGGGACATAATACCCGTTTTCAATAATAGGAGATATCGCGCCAGCGAACGGGCATGACCGTCTTCGGACTGAACGCCATCGATTTCGCCATCGTCGTGGCGTTTGTCGCCTTCGTCCTCTACCTCGGCTGGCGGGCCTCGCGCCGGACGAAGACGACCGAGGACTTTTTCGTCGCCGGCCGCCGCCTGGGCAAGGTCTACCAGTTCTTCCTCAACCTGGGCACCTCGACCAACGCCGACCAGGCCGTCGTCGTTTCCCGCGAGGTCTACCGCCAGGGCGTCGGCGGCATGTGGATCCAGTACCTGGTCCTCTTCCTGACCCCGTTCTACTGGTTCACCACGGCCTTCTTCCGCCGCGTCCGGCTGGTGACCATCGGCGATTTCTTCACCGAGCGGTTCAAGAGCCGCTTCCTCGGCGCCGCCTTCGCCGTCTTCACCTTGTTCATGGCCTTCCTCGGCAACGGCGCCGGCTACATGGTCGCGGCCAAGACCATGATGGCCCTGACGCCCAAGCCGGCCGCCAAGTACACCGTCCAGGAAAGGCAGAGCGTCGACCTGTTCAACGAGTACCGGGCCCTCCAGGTCAAGGCCGACAAAACGGCCCTCGACCCGGCCGAGACGGCCCGCCTGGCCGAGCTGGGCGAGCGCCAGAAGAAAGGCGAGCTCAAGGCCTTCATCTCCTACACCGACTCCGTCACGATCTACCTCATCTACACGGTCATCGTCGCCGTCTACACGATGATGGGCGGGTTCCTGGCGGCGGCCATCACCGACGTCCTGCAGGGGATCCTTCTGACGACGTTCTCGCTCATGCTCATCCCCATCGCCCTGCAGCGCGTGGGCGGCTTCGCCGGCCTCCACGCCGCCGTCCCGGACTATATGTTCCGGCTGTTCGGCTCCTCGGCGACGAGCGAGTACGCCTGGTACACGATCCTGGCCATGGTCCTGGCCAACCTGGTCTCCATCATCGCCGTGGCCACCGGCATGCAGACGGCCGGCTCGGCCAAGAACGAGACGACCGCCCGGGTGGGCATGATCGGCGGCATGTTCTTCAAGCGCTTCATCATGATCTTCTGGGCCCTGACCGGCCTCCTGGCCATCGCCCTCTACTCGGGTCGGCTCCACGACCCCGACCTCATCTGGGGCCATATGACCGTGGACCTGCTCTTCCCCGGCGCCATCGGGCTGATGATGGCCGGAGTGCTCTCGGCCAAGATGTCGAGCCTGGCCGGCTCGAGCGTCTCGTACTCGGCACTGTTCATACGCAACCTCTACCAGCCCTTCGTCAAGCCCAAGTCCGACCGCCACCTTCTCAATGTCGGGCGCGCGGCCATCGCCGTGACCCTCGTCGGCGGCGTGGGCGTGGCCCTGTTCATCGGCAACCTGCTGGACATGTTCAAGTACTTCATCTCGCTGCCGGCCATCTTCGGGGCGGCCATCTGGCTGGGCTTCCTGTGGCGGCGGGTGACCAAGCCGGCGGTCATCGCCCAGGTCGTGATCTGCTTCGCCGTTTATGCCTTCATCCCCAACGTCTTCCAGTCGCTCGATTGGGCCCGGACCCGGCCGGGCTACCTCCTGGAGACCAGGGCCCGGACGGCGACCATCACCACCCCGGCGGTCCGGGAAGACGTCGAAGCGGGACGGGCCGCCGCGATCGGCCAGATCATCAGCAAGGAGCACGTCAGCCCGCCCGAGGGGATCTTCTTCGAGAAGGTCGCCCGGAGCGACCCGAAGGACCCGGCCTCGCCCAAGGTCGGCATCGGCCGCTTCCACGCCGAGATCTGGGTCCTGAGCTGGTGCGGCATCGACTTCGCAGGATTCTCAAAGGCTCAGCTGAGCGCCGTGCGGTTCGCCTTCGACGCCTTGTTCCCGTTCCTGCTGCTTTTCCTGTTCAGCGCCTTCACCCGGCCGGTGCCCAAAGCCGACCTCGACCGTTTCTTCGCCAAGGTCCACACGGCCGTCCAGCCGACGCCCGAGGCCGAGGCGCGGGCCCTGCGCCAGGCCGTCGAGCACTACGAGGAGATCGAGGCCCGCAAGCTCCGGCCCGGCTCGAGCTGGGAGATCATGAAGCCCAGGCTGGTCGACGTCATCGGTTTCGCCGGCTGCTGGGTCCTCGTCGGCGTCATCGTCTTCCTGCTCTGGCTCATGGTCAACATCCGCTGAAGATGGGGGACACAATACTGTGTCCCTACTTTTTTGCCCGATTAAATGTCGGGACATGATACTTTGTCCCGCCCTTCAGTGGCCGGCCCATGTTCTTTGGAGCTAAGATCCGCCCCGTGAGTGTTTCCATCCTTTTAATGGAATCCTCGCTTCCCAAGGGGCGACCCGTCCTCTCGTGACGGCGGAACTCCTCGATCTCGTCGGCGCTTTCCTCCTGGCCGAGGTATGCCGACCAGTCGGGGATGGCCCTTTGAAGGGGGAAGGGCGCGAGCAGCGGATGGCCTTCTCGCCGGACATGAGCCCGCGCGCTCGACCACTCATAGGCCTCGGCCAGCTTGACCAGGCCGGCCCGGACCGGGTTCCGCTCGACGTACCTGACCGCGGCATAGCAGTAGGTTTCGTCGAGAGGGTAGGAGAGGTAGCGGCCCTGCCAAAGGTAGCCGCGCCAGCCCTCGCGGGTATTGACGACCACCGTATAGCGGCGATGGGCCTCGCCGAGTCCGCGGGAGAAGCTGTCCACGGCCTGGGGGGCAGCCACCAGATGGACGTGGTTATCCATCAGGCAATATGCCCAGATCGAGATGCCGCACTGATGGGCCAGCCGGCCCAGCAGGGTCAGATAGAAGGCCTTGTCTTCATCGCAAAAGAACACCTTCTGGCGCCGATTCCCCCGCTGGATCAGATGGTGGGGGCAGCCGGGAATGATGACCCTGGCGATCCTGGACACTCTTGCTCCTTCGCATATTAGGACGTACGGGAGGAACAGGAATGCTCAAACCAGAAAGAAAATGAAGACCGGGTATCGTGTCCCGGTTTTTTTACAGGCAGAAAAGTAGGGACACAGTATTGTGTCCCCCATTTTTAGCGCCAGATGAGGACGCCGGCGGGAGGCAGGGGATTGCGCCCGAGAACGATCCGGGCCGCCGCCCCGACGGGCACATCGTACGGTCGCGATGAATAGTTGACGGCGACATAGAAGCCGTCCCGCCATTCGACGTAGACGCCCGGCGGGTAGGCCTCGGGCCCGGCCCCGGCCCGCTCATAGACGAGCCGCATGACGTCCCGCTCCAGGGCGCCGTCGAGCGAGTCGACCCCGACGTAGGTCACCGTGCCGCGCCCGAGCTTGCGGGTCACGGCCGCCGCCTTCCCGGCGTAGAACTGGTCGGCGTAGACGGCCAGCGTCTCCGTGCCCGGCGCCGGCTCGAGGACATCGGCCCAGCGGTTCCAAGCGTAGCCGCGCCCGCCCGAACGGACCAGGCCCCTCGCGCCCTCGATGAGGCCATCGAAAAGCCTGACCTCGGCCCCGATGAGCGGCGCTATCATCCCGGCCCAGGGCTTCTCCGGGAGCTGGCCGGTCTTGTCCTTCTGCCCCGTCCGGCAGGTCAGGACGAGGCGGCCGCCGGCCTCGGCGTAGCGCGTCCATTTGGCCGCCAGGGCCTCGTCGACGAGTTGATAGGCCGGGGCGACCAGAAAGGGATAGGCCGCGAAGTCGGCGCCCTCGTCGACGAACTGGAGCGGCGCCCCGGCCGCCTTGATCGCGGCCAGCCATTTGTTGACGTGGTCGCGGGTGTCCCAGAGCGCCGTCTGCTTGTGGATCCCGAGGTCCCACAGGACGTCCTGGCTCCAAAGGATGGCCGTCCGGCGCGCGGCCAGCCGCTCCGGCATCTTCGCGGCCGGATCGTAGAGCCGCCGCAGCTCCTTCATCTCGCCGATGACCCGGACGAACTCCAGGCCGCCCGGCGACGGCGTCACCCCGTCCGGGCCGACGATGCCGGCGTGGTAGAGCTCGCTGCCGTAGCGGGGCTGCCTGTAGCGATAGGTGCAGGCGAACGACAGGCCGCCGCCGAAGGCGTGCCACAGCCACATGCGCACGGCGCCCGGCTCGGGCTGGGGGTTGATCGCCGCCCAGTTGACCTGTCCGGGCTGCAGCTCCATGACGCCGGTGACGCCCCTGAACGAGCGGAAATAGTCGGCGGCCATGGCCAGGCGATGCGGATCGCCCAGGCGGAAGCCGAGCTCGCCGAGGTTCCTCGTCCCGCGGACCGGATACATGGTGAAGGAGAGGAAGTCGAGCCGGTCGCTCCGCCAGGGGTCGGCCGAATCGGTGACGTTCATGTAGTTCGTCGTGATCCACTGCTCCGGCCGGACGAGGCCGCGCAGGATGTCGTACTGGAGGTTGAGGTAGCCGGCCTGGGTGTCGGCCGTGAAGCGGCGGAAGTCGAGCAGGGCCTGGGGGCTCAGGGCGTCCTCGCCGAACAGGCCCTCGTTGGGGATGAGGACCTGGGCGAAGGAGTCGTACCTGGTGCTCCAGAAGGCGCCGCCCCAGGCCGCGTTCAGCCGGTCGATCGCGCCGTACTTCCGCTCCAGCCAGGTCTGGAACTTCAGCTTGGCCGAGGGGCTGTAGTCCGGCGGTCCCCAGGGCTCGTTGTCCAGCTGCCAACCCCAGACCCGGGGGTCCTGTCCGTAGCGGCGGCCGAGCTCGGCGACGATGCGCTTCGTATAGCGTATGAAGACATCGTTGGCCAGCGAGCCGTTGGCCCGGGTGCCGTGCTCCAGGCGCCGGCCGTCGGCGCCGACGAGATAGATCTCCGGGTGCTTCTCGCCGAGCCAGGCCGGCGGGCAGGGCGTCGGAGTGCAGAGGATGACCTTGAGCCCGGCCCGGGCGGCCAGGTCGAGAGCCCGGTCGAGCCAGGCGAAATCGAACCGGCCGTCGGACGGCTCCATGAAGGCCCAGGCGAACTCGCCGAAATGGGTGAACTCGAAGCCGAGCCCGGCCATGCGGCGGAGGTCGCGCTCCCACTGCGCTTCGGGCCATTGCTCGGGATAATAATAGACGCCGATTCTCATCAGGTCGGCCGCAGGGAAGAAGCGCCGGGCGCCGGCCGTCGGCGTGTCCTGGGCCGAGCCGGCGGCCACGACCGCCAAGGCGACGCCGAGGATCGGGACCGCAAGGCGGAGACTCCGGCTCTTGCTCATGGCTTCCTCCCGGCCGGACGCGGCGGCGTCCCGGCCTTTTCCAGGAAACGCCCGGCCAGCTGACCGCAGGCGGCGGCGATGTCCGCGCCCTTGGACAGGCGGATGAGGGCGTTGACCCGGCGCTCCTCGAGCCAGCGCCGGAAGCGGGCCATGTCGGGCTCGGACGGCGTCCGGAATTCCGCCCCCTCGACCCGACTGTAGGCGATGAGATTGACCTTGGCCCGGAGCCGGCGGGCGATCGCGGCCAGGCCGTCGGCGTCGTCGAGCGAGTCGTTGACGCCGCGGATGACGATGTACTCGAGCGTGATCAGCCGGCCGCCGCGGCGGACGTAGGCCTCGGCCGCCTCGATGAGCGGCTCGAGCGGAAAGCGGCGGTTGATGGGCATGAGCCGGTCCCGCAGCCGGTCGGTGACGGCGTGCAGGGAGATCGACAGGTTGATCTGGAGGTCGAGGGCGGACAGGCGGTCGAAGGCGTCGACGAATCCGGCCGTCGAGACTGTGATGCGGCGGGCGGCGATGGCCAGCCCTTCGGGCGCGTTCATGATCCGGATGGCCTTCTCCACGTTGGCCCAATTGTCCAGGGGCTCGCCCATGCCCATGAAGACGTAGTTCGTCAGGTCCTGACCGAGCGCGGCCTCGAGGGCCAGGACCTGCCCGACGATCTCGGCCGGGGCCAGGTTCCGCTTGAAGCCGTGCCGTCCGCTGGCGCAGAAGGCGCAGGCGAACTTGCAGCCGACCTGGGTCGACAGGCAGACCGTCAGGCGCCGGCCGGCCGGGATGAGGACGCTCTCGATGTGCTGGCCGTCGGCCAGGCGGAACAGATACCTGGTCGTGCCGTCGGGGGAGGAGCGCTGGTCCGCGAGCCGGAGCGAGCCCAGGGAGAACCGGGCGGCCAGCTTCTCGCGGAGCGGCTTGGGCAGGCTGGTGAAGTCCTCGAACCGTGCGGCTCTCTTCTTGTAGAGCCAATCGAAGATCTGGACGGCCCGGAAAGGCTTCTCGCCCAGGACCGCGAGCTCGGCCCGCAACTCGTCGAGCGTCATGTCGCGGATATCGGGGGGAGGACCGGGAGCCATCGGGCCGATTGTATCATACCTGCGGCCGGAAAAAGGGGACACTTCCGGTTTTCGGGAAAACGGGCCCGTCCTCAGACGACGGTGATGGCCGGCGGGCGGCGCTCGAGGACGGCCAGGGTCTCGATGTGCGGGGTGTGGGGGAAGAAGTCGTAGACGCGCACGGCGGCCAGGTCGTAGCTTTCGGCCAGGCCCTTGAGGTCGCGGGCCAGCGTCGTCGGGTTGCACGAGAGGTAGAGGACCCGGCCGGCCGGATCGTCGACTAGCCTGCGAACGATCTCCGGATCGACGCCGCGGCGCGGCGGGTCGAGGACGACGACGGCCGGGGCCCGCTCCAGGATCTCCTCCAGCCACTCCTCGGCCGTGCCCTCGCAGACGGCGAAGTTGCCGATGCCGTTGATCTCCAGGTTCTTCTTGAGGAAGGCGACGTTCGCCGGGTCCGGCTCGACGCCGAAGACCTCCCGCGAGCGCCGGGCCAGGAACAGGCCGAAGGTCCCCAGGCCGCAGTACAGGTCGGCCACGATCTCCTCGCCGCCGAGCCCGGCCGCCGCCGCCAGGTCCTCGAAGACCCGCTCGAGGACGGCCACGTTCGTCTGGAAGAAGGACCGGGCCCCGATGCGGAAGACCAGGCCGCCGGCCCGCTCCTCGATGTAATCCCGGCCGAAGAGCCGCTCGTCCCGCGTCCGTTTCCCCTCGGGGATCGAGGCCACCGCGCCGGCCAGCCCGTGCTCCTTGCGAAGGCCCCGCCAGGCCCCGGCCGCGGCCTCCCGCTCCGCCCCCGACGTCAGGTCGCAAGACAGGAGCGACTCGCCGCTCGACCGGCTGGTCCGGATCTCGACGCCCTCGACCGTCTCCAGGGGCAGCTCGTTGATGGTCCCGAGCAGGGAGGCCAGCAGCCCGTTGACCCGGTCCGGAACCAGGTGGCAGCGGTCGACCGGCACGAATGAGGCCCGCTCGCCGGGCTCATGATAGACGAACCGGGCTTGGCCGTCCTGCCGCAGCACCCGCAGCCCGATCTTGTTCCTGTAGCCCCAGACCTCGGGGGACGGCGTCATGACGATGTCGGGGACCGTCCGCTGCAGCGCCCGCCCCAGGATCTCCGCGACCTGGGCGCGCTTGATGCCGGTCTCCAGGCCGTAGTCCATGTCCTGGTAGGGCGAACAGGCCAGGTAGTGGCCGCAGCGCGGCTCGACGCGGTCCGGCGACGGCTCGACGATCCGCACGGTTTTAGCCTCGGCGTAGCTCGGCCGGTCCTTGAAGACCTCGACCTCGACGGTCTCGCCCGGCAGGCCGCGGTCGGTGAAGACGACCTTGCCCTCGAGCAGGCCGAGGCGCCGGCCGGGATAGACGATCTTCTCGATACGGATCTGCATGCGTCCCGCCGTTTCTCCGAGGCCCTCGTCCCGCTAGCGCGAGGGGTAGGCCGCGTACTCCCTCAGGTCGATCTCCTCGCCCCCGGCGCTCCAAGGGAGGCCCAGCTCGGACGGCAGCTTCTCCGCCTCGTAGCAGGCGGCGAGCGCCTCGTCCAGGCCCTCGACGACCCGCCGCTTCGCGCCCGGCGTCTCGATGACCGTTCGCGGCGCCGCCAGCCCGTCGACAGTCCGGACCATCCCGGCCGGGAAGTCGCGGATCTCCGGCATCGAGTCCTGGATGCCGTTCATGCAGAGCGTCTGGCTGGCCGCCGCCGCGAGGCCGCAGACCGGCCGGGCCCCGCCCTCGCGGGCTCCCTCGATCGACTGCCAGAGCTTGTTCATGGGCTCGGCGTCGGGCACGCCGTAGTCCTTGCGGCGGCCGTCCGGGAACTCGGCCCACAGGCCCGAGGTCCGGCTGTCGCAGCGCACCACCGCCTTCTCGAACTCGTAGCGGACGACGGGGCCGCGGTCCTCCGCCGAGGCGTGGCTCACGAGGAACAGGATCTCGACGCCCTCGTCCGTCCGGATGCGGGCCGCCGCGGTGTCGAAGTTCTCGATGGCGTTGGCCCGGTAGAGCTCGGCCCGCGCCGACGCCGGCCGGGCGCCGGCGTCGGTCTCCCGCCCGAGGACGTAGAGCATGTTGTGCAGGTCATGGGCCATGGCGTTCTGGACCGGGCTGTCGAGGACCCAGCCTCCCTCGGCGTCGCGCTTCCGGCCGGCCCAGTCGTTGCGCGCGTAATAGCCCTCGTCGCGGGGCCAGAGGTAAAGGCACTTGAGCCGGCGCGGCGCGCCGAAAAGCCCGGCCCGGATATCGGCCTTTAGCGCCTGCACGGCCGGGGAGAACGACCACTGGTAGCCGATGGCCACCCAGCGCCCGGACGCTCTCTCCGCCTCTTCCGCCGTCCGCAGCTCCTGGATCGTGCCGGCCGCCGGCTTCTCGCAGAGGACGTGGCTGCCCTTGGACAGGGCGAACGCGGTCTGGGGCATGTGGACCTGGATGGGGGAGGACAGGATGGCCAGGTCGGCCTTCCGGTTCCGGTAGAAGTCCTGGAGGCTGACGAAGCAGGGCACCCCCATGGCCCGCATCTCGACGTACTGCCGGCAGCGGTTCGGCTGCGGGTCGACGGCCCCGGCGATGCGGAAGAGGCCTTCTTCCCGACGCTCGAGCAGGGCCTGGAGATAGACGGCGCCCATGCCGCCGATGCCGACCAGAACCAGGGAAACCGGCTCCGCCATGGTCCTCACCTCGGGGCTAATACTGACACAGTTCGGCGTGCTCGTCCAGCAAGGCCATGAAGTTGTCGTACTTCGCGCCGACGGCGACGCTGTGGCTAGAGCCCAGGATGAACCGGCCGCCGGGCTTGGCGCAGGCCATGGCCCGCCGGACGTCGGCCCGGACGTCCTCCGGCGAGCCGGCGACGAGGTTCTCGACCGCCACCCCGCCCCACAGCGTGATCCGGCCGCCGTATTCCCGCTTCAGCCGGCCGAGGTCCATGCCGGCCGTCGGTTGGATGGACTGGTAGGCGTCGTAGCCGATGCCGACGAACTGGTCCAGGAGCAGGTTGATGTTGCCGCAGCAGTGCTGCAGCACCTTCAGGCCGTAACGGCCCTTGATCCGGCCGACCCTCTCCCTGTTGGCCTCGAGGAAGAAGTCGCGGAACATGGCCGGCCCGATGAGCGGCCCGGTCTTGAAGCCCAGGTCGTCGGCCCAGAGCACGGCGTCGGCGTCGGGGTGGATGAGGGCTTCGTCGGCCGCGTTCTCGCGCCGGACCAGCTGGCGGGTGGCCGCCCGCACGGCCTCGGGGTTGGCCGCGAGCTCGAAGAGGCCCCGCTCCAGGCCGCCGAGCAGCACGATGCCGACCGATCCGCCCGACGGCCCGGCGATGAACTTCTCGTCCTTGAGCTCCCGGACGACCGCGTCCAGGATGGCCCACGACCGCTCGTCCCGCCGGACCGGCTCGGGCTCCCGCTCGAACTCGGCCGCCGTGAAGACCCGGGCGTCCCGGACCGGGTCATGGACGCAGGTGATGTCCTGGGTCGCCTCGGACAGCCTGAAGATGCGGCCCTCGCGGTCCTCCCAGGTCACGGCGTCGATCCGCCGCGGCGGCGGCGGCGCGTCGGGCGGCGGCAGCTCCCAGGTGGCCATGGGGAAGGTGACGATGTCGAGGGGCAGCTTCTTGTGCAGGGCGATGTGGTCCTCGCGCCAGCTCTGGGCCACCTCGTCGTGCCGGCCGGCCCAGAAAGCGATCTGGGACCTGGCCTTGGCCCGCAGGAAGGTCTCGTGGCCGAGCAGCCGCTCGACCGTGTCGAAATCGACGGCGAACTCGGCGTAGGGGACGCGGTCGGGAATGCGGCCCTCGAGGACCGCGGTCACCCGCTCCTTCGAGGTCATCCTTTCGGACGCTTCCGTTCCAGGAGGTCGGTCTCGGCGAACGTTTTCGTCCGGCGGTCGTAGCGCAGGGTCTTGATCTCGAAGGCCCCCATCCGGACGGCCGTCCTGGCCCCGAGCGCCGGCATCTTGACCACGACGCGGCGCGGCCGGCCCGTCGGCTCGAACAGCCGGATGACGACATCCCGGCCGTCCTCGGACTTCTTGAAGGCCGTCACTTCGACGGCCTCGCCCTCGACGACGACCCCCGCGGCCGCTTTCTTCCCTCCGCCCGGCGGGCAATAGGCCAGGGCGTAGGGCGCCTCGTTATGGGCCAGGGCCTCGCGGTCGACGGCGTCCAGGCGCGCCGCCCGCCGGCCGCCGTTGAGCCAGAAGCGGAAGGTCCGCTCGCCCGTGTCCTGGCGCGGGATGAAGCGGTCCCCGGCCACGGCCAACCTGTCCTCCCAGGCGTCGGCCGCGTAGGCCGGCGACCGCAGCAGCGACAGCCGCAGCTCGCGGCCGTCCCAATCCGAGCCGTAGGTGCCGTCGTTGATGACGGTCAGCGCGGCGTCGTCCTCTTCCGAGACAAGGGCCAGCCATTTCTGGGCCACGGCCTCGTCGCCGTTCGAGACCAGCTCGTCGGCGCCGTAGGCGACCTGGCCCAGGAAGCGGGGCGCCCGGAGCCTCGGCGCCAGGGCCAGCTTGAGCATGGCGTCGCGCTCGGCCCAGAAGACCCGGACGGCGACCTCGATCTCCGCGCCCCGCTTGGGGATTTTGTAGTGCACGGCCAGCCGCGACGCGCCGTAGGCGAGAATGGCCTCGACGACCGTCCGGACCGCGCCGTCCTCGATCACCCGGACGGGCTCGAGCCCGTCCCGGCGCAGGCCGGCGAACCGGGCCGCCTCCTCCGGCGAGGCCAGGACGAAGGCGCCGGCCACGTTCCGAAAGCCGCGGACCTTCATGCCCCACGGATCGGCGTTGTCGCGGATGACCAGCGGCCGGAAGGCGCCGGGCTCGAGGAGGTCCGTCCCGCCCGCCGCGAAGGCGTCGAGAAGCCCGGTCCGGGCGTCGATCCTGGCCGCGAGGTCGGCCGTGGCGACCGTGACGGCGCCGTCCTTCACCGCCGCACCGGCCGCGGGCCGGCCGTCCGCCTGTTCCAGCCGGCAAGAGAACCGGCTCATCCGGCCGGGGGGCAGCTCGGCCTCGAAGACGACCCGCTTGCGCCACTCCACGCTGATGTTGCTTTCTTCCTTTTCGGCCTGGGAAGGCAGGGCCTTTCCCCGGGCGTAGACCCGCGGCGTCCAGGGCGTCTTCCCGAAGTTCGGCTCCCAGGGCTCGAACTCGCATTCGACCAGGGCCCGCACGGGATAGGCCTGGGGGTTGAACACGAGGAGCGGGATCTCGCCCGCGGCGGCCCCGGGCTCGCCGGCCGCCAGGGCGAAGAAGGCCTTGGCCCTGAGCCGGGCCAGCGTTTCGAGGCCGTGGCCGATCGTCCTCAGGGCGCCCTCCTCGGCGGGCGCGATGGCCGACCCGGGCAGGATGTCGTGGAACTGGACGAAGGCCAGGTCGCGCATGACCGCCCCGAGGTCCTCCTGGGGGTAGGGCATGAGCCCCTGGAGCCAGGCCGTCGTGATCATCTTCTCGGCGGCGAAGAGCTCGTTCTCGAGGCGCCGGTGGCCCTGCTTGACCCGGGCCATCGAGGTGTAGCAGCCGACGGCCCAGGGATTGAGGTCCTTCTCCCGGCGCGGCAGCGTCGCCCGCCGTTTTTCGAGATCCGCAAAATAGGCCTCCGGCGTCGATTGGACGAGAAGGAGATCGGGCCGTTCGGCGGCCAGCGCGTCCAGGTCGTCGAGGTCCTTTCTCGACGGCCCGCCGCCGTGGTTGCCGATGCCCCAGAGGTGGATCACGAGATCGCCGTCGGGGTTTTCGGCCAGCCACTTCTCCAGCCGGGCCCGCTCCCGGCCGCCGACCGAGCAGTAATGGGCCGAGGCCCGGTTGGCCAGGACCTCGGAGCCGTCGTAGCCGACCCAGACGAACTCGTCGCGGGGGAGAGGGCATTCATTGTTGCCGGGCCGGCAGCAGAGGTAGGCCGCGTAGCCGCTCTTGGCCAGGATCTGCACCAGGCCGCGGCTGTGGCCGAAGGGATCGAGGTTGACCGCCGTCCGCGGCTCGACGCCGAGCTTGGCCCGGAAATAGCGCCGGCCCAGCAGGGCCTGGCGGACGAACGATTCGCCGCTCGGCATGTTGCAGTCCGGCTGGACGTACCAGCCCCCCATGACGTGCCACTTCTTCTCCCGGACGAGCCTGGAGATGCGGCGGAAAAGGGCCGGTTCGTGCTCTTCGACCCAGGCGTAGAGAAGGGCCTCGTTGTGGCAGAAGACGAAGCCGCGGCGCTTCTCGCAGAACTCCGCCGCCTGGCGGAAGGTGGACAGGGCTTCGCCGGCGCCTTCCGGCCATTCCCAGAGCCAGGCCGGGTCGATATGGGCGTTGGCGACGAGATGGACCTTGCGGACGGGCATGGGGGGTCCTTTCCTCAGGGGATGATGGCCCGGATGACGACGCGGTCGAAGCGGGGCGGCAGCTCGAGTCCGAAGCCGTAGCGGTGGAAGGCCGCCCGGCGGCCGCCCGACTCGAAGCGGGGCTTCTCGCCGCGGCGGGCCCGGCGGACTTGGAGCTCGATCCGGCCGCCCCGGAGCGGCAGGTCGGCCTCCACGTGGTCGAGGCCCGGCAGGAGCCGGGGCTGCAGGCTGACGAAGCCCTCGTCCGGCCGGACGCCGAGCACGTGGTGGACGCAGAGAATGATCATCTCGGCCCAGGTCCAGGGGATGATCCCGACCTGGGGATAGGGCGGCACGGGGCGCGGCCCGTAGAACTCGAACCACGACGCGGCCCGGCCGCCGGGCGCCCGGCCGAGCCAGTCGAGGACGCGGCGGGCCTTGGCCGGCTGGCCGGCCTCGAGCGCGGCCCGGGCCACGAAAAGGGAGGCGAAGGGCCAGGGGCCGGGAGAGTCGGGTTCCGAGCTGACGTGATAGCGGCCGTAGCCGCCCCCCGTCCAGCGCTGGTTCCATAGCTTTTCCATGGAATCAAGGGTCCGCTGGGCCAGGCGGCTTCCGGGGTCGACGAACGACCAGGCGACGGCCAGCGCGGCCTCCGTGTCCGGGTCGAGCCAATGGCGGCCGGGCCCGAAGAGGGGCGCTTGGCGCGGCAGGTCCGTTCCGGGTTCGGGCCGGATGGCCTTCTCCACCCGCCCGTCCGGACCGCGGCGCTTGATGAGCGTGCCGCGTTCGACGAGCGAGAAGACGGGGTCCTTGAGCGTGGCCGCCCGCAGGTCCAGGGCCGCCGCGGTCCAGCGGCGACTCGTCGCGTCGCGTCCCGTCCGGGCCGCCAGCCGGCCGGCGGCCCGCAGCCCCATGACCATGAACATCTGGTGGGCCAGCTCCATACCCGGCTGGAGGCCGTGGGCGCCGTGCCGCTCCCAGAATTCGCGGCGGTTGAGGAGGAGCCCCGACGGGCCGTGGCGGAAGACCGGCCGGAGCGGGAAGGCGGCGGCCCGGGCGATCCTGTCCCAATGCTCCTTGACGAGGTCCAGGTCGCCGGTCCAGTTGACGTACGATTCGAGGGCGAAAAGGAGGACGCCGTTCTGGTCGACCTCGCTCTCCTGCCACGGCCGGAAGCGGCTCGAGTCCATGGGCGCGCCCTGGTCGCTGATGAATTCGCGGAGGAGGCGGTCCAATATCGTCCGGGCCAGGCCGGCCTGGCCGGACATGGCCAGGGCCAGGACGATGAAGGACTGGTCGCGGACCCACTCGAGGTTGTACTGCCAGATGCTGCCGTCGAGCCGGCCCGCGGCCGAGACGGCGGCCCGGAGCTGGTGCTTGGAGGCGGCGAAGAAACGGTCGAGCAGCGGATCGTGGAAGCGGGCCTCGGCCGTGCCGCGCCAATAGGCGGCCGCGCTCCCGCCGCCCCCGCTTTCGCCGCCGCCCGCCGGCGCGACCCGCAGCCGGAGGGCGGGCCGGCCGGCCGCCTTCGTCAGGCGGTATTCGAACCGGACGGGGCCGGCGGCTTTCCCGCGGAACGACAGCCGGGCTTCGGCCGTCCGTCCGGGGAGACCCGTCAGCAGCCGGACCGCGGCGGTCCCGGCGGCCGATCTCTCGACCGAGACCCGGCGCTCCAGCCGGGCCGAATCCGTGTCCGGGCATAAGAAAAGCTCGGTGACGCGATAGGGGCCCGAGCGCCAGACGATCTCGACCTGCGGCCCGTCCGCGCCGGGCCGCCAGCCGGCCCGGACGGCCCCGGGCCGGGCGGCGTGCGTCCCGTCCCGGTCGACGATCGACATGGCCGTCGGGAGAAGCCCGGTCTCTGGGTCGAAGCTCAGGGCGGCCCGCTTGACGCCGAAGCGCTCCGGGTCCATGACCAGGAGGCCGACAGGCGTTCCTTCGCCGGCCGGGGCGGCCTGGACGGCCGCCTGGATGAGGCCGTTGCCGAGAAAGAAATATTCGACCCCGGCCAGGGTTGTCTTGGCGTCGGCCGGCCCGCGGGCCGGATCGTCGGCATAATAGTGTTCGCCCACTTCCATGGGCATGATTATAGAGATTCGGCGGTCTGGAATGCAACCGCCGCCGCCCGAAGGGCCGGGATCAGGTCCGGCTCGGGCCGCGAAGCAGCCGGGCCGGCAGCGTGATGATGGCCTTGAACAGGTCGAGGACGGCCCCGACGGTCAGGCCCAGAAGGCGGAAGGGGATGAGCAGGAGCCAGACGATCGGATACATGATCAGCGCCAGCAAGGCAATCGGCCAGCAGATCACCAGGAGGATAAGCCAGAGCAGGAATTTGGTCATCGATCGTCTCCTTCGCCTGTTTATACGGGCCGGCCCGGCCGGGGGTTCACCGGCCGCGGCTGGCTTCCGGGGCCGAGGTCGGTTACAATAGCCCGGTCCGGGGCCGGGCCCCGAGCCGGCGGCCGGGATTTCGCTGGGAGGGAGGTCCGCATGGCGAACACGCTCAAGCGCAGGGATTTCATCTCCAGGTCCTTGAAGGGCGCCGGCGCCGCGGCCCTGATGAGCTGCGCCGGCGGACCGGCTTCCGGCCGTCCCTCCGCTCCCGCCGGGCCGGCCGCGGGCCGGCCGCTCCTGACCCGGACCCTGGGCCGGACCGGAGTCGTCCTGCCGGTCGTCAATATGGGGGTCATGAATGCCGACAACCCCGACCTCGTCCGTCGCGCCTACGAGCTGGGGATGCGCCACTTCGACACGGCCGCCGGCTACTGGCGCGGCAAGAACGAGGAGATGATCGGCACGGTCCTGGCCGGCCTCAACGCCCGGCCCCAGACGACGATCGCCACCAAGGCCCTTATCCCTCCGGCCCAGCGCGAGTCCCTGACGGCCGCCGAGCTCAAGGCCGCCTTCATCAAGATCTTCGAGGGCAGCCTGCGGCGCCTCAAGACCGATTACGTCGACATCCTCTATATCCACGATATCAGCCGGGTCGAGGATATGAGCCGGCCCGGCTTCCTCGAGGCCTTCGCCGAGCTCAAGGAACAGAAGAAGATCCGCTTCGCCGGCTTCTCCACCCATCAGAACATGGCCGCCTGTCTCGAGGCCGCGACGGCCTCGGGCTTCTACGACGTCCTGCTCGTCACCTACAACTACGCCTTTCAGGACGACCTGCGGTTGGAGAAGGCCCTGGCCGCCGCCGCGGCCAAGGGCATCGGCCTGGTGGCCATGAAGACCCAGTGCATGCAGTCCTGGTACAAGGATGAGCTGCCGGCCGAGATGCAGTCCTTCTACAACGGATCGATCAGCCAGACGGCGGTGCTCAAGTGGGCCCTCCGCAACGAGGCCATCACCTGCGCCGTGCCCGGCTTCACGACCTTCGCCCAGCTGGAGGAGGACGCCGCCGTGGCCCGCGACCTGACCCTGACGGACGCCGAAAAGGCCTTCCTGGCCGGACGGGGCGTCCGGCTGGCCCAGGGCCGCTGCCTCCAGTGCGGCGGCTGCGCCGGCACCTGCCCGGCCGGGGTGGACACGCCGACGCTGATGCGGGCCCACATGTACCTGCATTACCCCAACGTCTTCCAGGCCCGCGAGGCCCTCGGCAGCCTGCCTGCCGGCCGCGGGCTCGACGCCTGCGCCTCGTGCCAAACCTGCGTCGCCAGGTGCCGCGGCCGCGTCGACATCGGCCGCCGCGTCGGCCAGCTCAAGCTCCATTTCGCCTAGAGCCGGAAGGTAAGCGCCGTGGTCCTGGTCAGCGGCATCGCCCTCGTCGACCTGATCGGCAGCGGCCTGGCGCGGCCGGCCCGGCCGGGCCAGCTCGTTTTCTGCTCGGTCCGGCCGTCGATCGGCGGCCACGCCTGCAACGTCTCCGGCGATCTCGTCCGCCTCGGCCTCGCCCCGGCCCGCCTGCGGACGATCTTTCCGACCGGCCGCGACGTCTTCGGACGATACCTGGCCGACGAGCTCGGCGGCCGGGGCGTCCGGGTGGAGCGCGTGCTCGCCCGCCGGGCCCCGACATCGCTCGACCTCATCCTTGTGGCCCGCGGCCAGGACCGCCGCTACCACGCCGACCCGGGGGCCAACGCCGAGATGACCGCCGCTCCCGTCCTCGCGCTCCTCGAGCGCGCCAGGCCGCTCGTCTATTACGCCGGCGGGGTCGGGCTCCTGGGACGCTTCGACGCCGACCTGCCCAAGGTCCTGCGCCGGGCCGGGAAGCTGGGCGCCCTGACCTTCGTCGACGTCGTCAGCCCCTACAAGAAATCCTGGTCGTTCCTGCGCCCGGCCCTGCCCTGGACGGACGTCTTCCATTGCAACGCCGACGAGGCCGGGGCGCTGACCGGGGAGGCCGATCCGCTCCGGGCCGCGGCCCGGATCCGCCGCCTGGGCGCCGGGAGCGTCCTGGTGACGCTCGGCGGCGAGGGCGCGATCGCGGCCGTGCCCGGGGCCGTCCTGCGCCTGCCCGCTTTCCGGGTCCGGGTCGTCGATCCGACCGGCGCCGGCGACGCCTTCTCGGCCGGGATCATCATGGAGCTCCGGCGGCGGCTCGGCCGCCGCGGGTCGCGGGGCCGCAATCTCGCCCCGGCCGACTGGAAGGACATCCTGATCTACGCTTCGGCCTGCGGGGCCGTCTGCGCGACCGGCGTCGGGACGACGACGGCCGTCGAGGCGGGCAAGGTCGAGGCCCTGCTGGCCAGGCAGGGCGCCCTGCTGGCCCGGGCGATCTCGGTCAGGCCCGCGCCCGGGACCTAGGACCGGGCGAACTCGTCCCGGGCCTCCCGGAGGGCCAGGACGTTCCGCGGATCGCAGTCGTAGGCCACGACGCCGCAGCCGAAAAGGACCCCCGTTCTGCCGACGAGACGGCCGAGCACGCCCCGGGCCTCCTCCCGGACGCGGCCCGGCCGGGCCGTATGGACCAGCCGGGCGTCCACGCTGGCGCGGAAAGCCCGCTTCTCCTCGGCGCATCTCCGGGCGAACAGGTCCAGGTCGGCCCCGGCGTCGCAGAGGAGCTGGCCCGCGCCGGTCGCTAGGAGGTCCTCGAGGATCGGGGTCGTGTCGCCGCCGATGATCAGGGGCAGCATCCGCGCCCCGGCCGCCCGCAGGGCCGGGAAGACCAGGTCGCGGTAGGCCGGACGGACGAAATCGCGGAAGACCCGGGGCGAGGCCGCGCCCGGCGAAGCCTTGGAGTCGAACAGGACCGGCTCGACGCCCCGCTCCAGGAAGGCCCGGCCGAAATCGACGCTGACGGCCGAGGCGAAAGCCAGGATCTGCCGCACGAACCCGGGATCTTCGACGGTGGCCACGAGCAGCTCCTCCGTCCCGGTCAGGGCGCAGGCCAGCGAGAAGGGACCGGTCACGGCGCCGCGGACGACGAGGTCGCGCCCCCTCTCGCGGGCCAGCCGGGCGGCGACATCGACGAAGAGGGGCATCCGGCCGTCGGCGGCGGGGTCGGGCCGCCGCAGCCGGCCGATCCCGTCCGGGCCCGCGAGGACGGGCCCGGCCACGGCCGGGACGTCCGGCTCCCGTCCGAAGTAGCGGACCTCGCAGCCGGCCGCTTCGGCCTCGACGTTGTAGACATCGAGGCCGACCGTCAGGACGTCGGGGTCGTAGACGGCCAGCTCCCGCTCCAGGGCCTCGAGGAGGAGGTCGGCGCTGCGGCAGACCTCGGAGGGGGAGCGGCCGACGAGGCGGGCCTTGTGCTCATAGACGGCCGGGACGAAGGGGAGCTTGTCGACGGGCTCGAAGGCCAAGGCCTTCTCGACCCGTTCGCGCTTGGTCATGGAGGTCAGACGAAGATGCGGACCAGCGTATAGATGGCGAAGGCGACCAGGGCCAGGCCGAGGTAGTGGAGGATCCTGCGGAACGTCTGCTGGTTGATGCGCCTCTGATGGTAGCCGATGACATGGACCAGGCCGAAGTACCAGGCGAAGGAGGTCAGCGCGACCACGACGGCGAATCCGACCGCGGTCCAGGTGCCGTAACGGACCAGGTTTGACCCGAGGAGGTTGTGCCCGGTGACGACGCCGGCCGCGAAGATCCAGTAGACGTAGAGGGTCGGGTTGCTGACGTAGAGGAGGACGACCCCCAGGACGGCCTTGGGCGAAGGCGGCGGAACGTGATCGCGGTCCTCGGGCAGCTCGAAGGTCCGGGAGTCCTTGATGAGCTTGCGGGCCAGGAGCAGGATGACGACCGCGGCCACGGCCTTGAAGACGGACATGGCGTAGGGCGGCAGGTTCAGCTTGATCTTGAACAGCCCGGCCAGGGCGATGAAGCAGAAGATGCCGTCGAGGATGGAGGCCGTCAGCCCGGCCATCACGCCGTGGCGGATGTCGCGCTTGAGGGCCTGGGAGGCGACGAAGAGGTTGATCGGTCCAAGGGGCACCGAGGCCATGAGCCCGAAGAAGATACCAAGAAGGGCGAACATCTCCCGCCGAGATTACCAAAACCGCGGAAGGCCGTCAAACGCGGCCGGACGGGCAAGAAGCGGTCGAGGCGGAAGAAGGAGGACGCCGGCTCACATCTTGGCGATGGAGGCGGCCTGGTCCTCGGCCTCTTCCTCGACCTCGAGCTCGATGCCGAGGAGTTTGGCCGTGCCCTCGTAGACCATCTTCAGGGACTTCTTGGACTCCTGCAGCTCGGCCAGGCGCTTGCGGACCTTCTGGAGCTCCTTCTCGACTTCCTCGTCGAGGTGGTCCAGCTGGTTCTTCACCTCGGACATCGTCTTTTTGTAGAGTTCCTCTTGATCTTTGCTGAGACCCATATGCGGCTCCTTTATGCCTTGCTCCTGGCCTGATCGGCCTCGGGCTTGAATACTATGACGAATTGTTTCCAGACCTTGACGGCCACGCCCTGGACGCGGGCCGGCTGGAACTTCCACTTCTTGACGGCGTTCTCGGCGGCCTTGCCCAGGCCGTTGTCGTCCTGGATGCCCTTGAGAATGCCCGTGTCGATGACGTTGCCCCTCTCGTCGATCAGGGCGTTGACGGTGATCGATCCGCCCTGTCCCAGGCGCTGGGCCGCGACCGGGTAGGCCGGGTTGACCGACTTGACCAGTTTCGGCTGCTCGGTGACCGACGCCAGCTCGACCAGGGCGCCTTCGCTCGGCGGGACGGCGGAGGGCGCCGGCGCGGCGTTCACGGGCGCGGGCGCCGGGGCGGCATCGGCCGCCGGATTGGTCTCGACCGTTTTCGGCGCCGCCTCCCCGGCCGGCGGCAGGATCGCGCCGGGGGCGCCGGGGTCGGCTTGACCGCCGGCCGCGCTTATCTGGGAAGAGAGCGGCGGCAGCCCGGCCGCGCCGGCTTCAGCCGGCAGGATGGCCTCGGTCCCGGCCGTCTCGGCCGCGGCCGGCTTGGCCTTCGGCTGGGCCTTGGGCTTGACCGGCGCGGGCTTGGCCTCGGGGGCGGGGGCCGTCTCGACCGGCTGGGACGGGACGTCGGCCGGGATGACGGCCTGCTGGGCCGGCTGAACGGCCTCCTGCGCCTTGGCTTGGGGCTTCGGCCGCAGAAGGATGAACCCGACGGCGGCTACGGCCACGATGGCCGCGGCGACGGCCGCGACCTTCGGGAAGGACTTCTTTTCGGTCCCGGCGGAAACGCCCTGGAAGATGTCGGCCGCCGCGATCGCCTCGGCCTCGCGCGGCCGCGGCTCGGGGCGGACGGGCTCGGCCTGGACCGGCTCGGTCCGGGCCGGCTCGCGCTTCGCGGCTTCCGGCCGGGCGGCCTCGCGCCGGACCGGCGCGGGCGCCGGGGCGGTTTTCTTCTCGGCCGGGGCGGTCCTTTTATCGGCCGTCGCGAGCCGCGGCTTCTCGGCCGGAGCCGCGGGCTTCGGCTTCTGCGGCGTGAAGAAAGGAGAAACGTCCGAGCCGGGATCGCCCGGGGTCAGGACGTTCTTCATGTCGGCCAGAGCCGGCTCGGGGACGGACAGTCCCTGGAGCGGCAGCAGCGGCCGCGGCTTGGGCTCGACGGCCAGGGGCGGCGTGAGCTTCGGCCTGGCCTCGGGAGCCGGCTGCGGCGTGACCTTCGGTTTGGCTTCGGCGACCTGGGCCGGCTTGGGGGCGGGCGCCGGCGCCGGTTTGGCCTGGCCCGGCGGCGGGGGGAGCGGGGCCGTCTTGGGGACCTTGACCTTCTCCTTGGTCAGGTCGAGTCCGGCCAGGGCGGTCTTGAGGAAGGCGTCGATATCGGCCGTCCCATTGCCGTTCCCGTTGCCGTTCCCGTTGCCGGCCGCCGGCTTCGGCGTCACGGTTTTGGCCGACGAGGCCTGTTCGACGATGACGGACTTGAGCAGCTCGTCGGCCAGGCTGTCGAACCGGGTGTCGGGCGGCGCCTCGCGGCGGACCGACGAAGAGACGGGCTTGCGGACCTTGGGCGTGTCCCGGGTCAGGCGGTCGAGATCCTCCGGCAGGGAGAAGATGCTGTCGTCGTCCCTGGGCTTCTCGCGACGCCGAACCGCGTCCGGGGCGGCCGCCGTGCGGGCCGGCTGCTCTTCCGCCGGCTTGGGCTCGGGCTTGCCGATCACGGCCTCGACCGAGGCCAGGAGCTCGGCCATCTTGAGGGGTTTTTCGAAATACTCCGCGGCGCCGTAGGTCCGCAGGGCCTCGGTCCGGTAAGCCCGGTCCTTGTAGACCCCGGTCATGATGAAGACCGTGGCCTGGGAATTCCGTTCGGAGGTGATCCTCTGGCAGAGCTCGAAGCCGTGCACCTTGGGCAGCATGGCCTCCATCAGCACGAGGTCCGGGGACTCCTTGTTGTACCTGTCCCAGCCGGACTGGCCGTCGGCCGCGGTGACGACCTGGTAGCCCTGCCCGGCCAGAACGCCCTGCAGGGAGGCCAGGGAGTTCTGGTCATAGTCGATAATGAGGATCTTTTTCATGCCAATGTCCTAAGGCGTTCTCCCGTCGCGCAGTCGTTCGATCGGCGTTCGCGTTCGCATGGTCCCATTTTTTTCTCACCCCCTGAAAGGGTCAATCACCCCTTTAGATGATTCCAGGGATGATTTCCCCCCCGTCCCCGGGGGACGCCCCCGAGAAGACCCTTTTTTTCGGTTCTTCTCCCATCTTCGGGAGAGCCCCTCTCTTCGGCTAGGCTCATGGCATTGCCTCTAGCTCCCCGGCCCCCCTGGGAACCAGTTTGCACGGTTCCCCCCCGCTTCGCGGGTCCCCCTCTCCAGCAACGGGGATCTTCGAGGCAACGCCAATCGCAGCCGCGAGAGGGAATCCCGGAATTGGGAGAAGAACCTTTATTTCGGGGAGGCGGGGAACCGGCCCGAGGCCCCAAAACCGCCGGGGGAGCGGCTGCGTAATCGATGAGTAAGAGCCCCGGAAAAGGAGGGAACAAGATGGAAAACACGACGACGCGCGGCCTGGGCTGGATCCCCGACCTGCCCGACATCCGCGACTTCACCGAAGAGACGCCCGGCGTCTGCGGCCTTCTCGGGCCGAGCGGACTGGCGCCGGCCGCGGCCGGCCGGACTCGGCCGCCGCGGCTGCCGGCGGCAGCCGACCTGAGGGCCTGGGCCTCGCCGATCGAAGACCAGGGCGGGCTCGGCTCCTGCACGGCCCAGGCTGGCGCCGGGGTCATCGAGTACTATGAGCGCAAGGCCTTCGGCCATCACGTCGAATCGTCGCGCCTCTTCCTTTATAAAGCCACCCGCAACCTCATGAAGAGCCGGGGCGACTCCGGGGCCTACCTGCGGACGACGATGGGGGCCATGGTGCTCTTCGGCGTCCCGCCCGAGACTTATTGGCCCTACACGGACGCGGAGGAAGGCTTCGACCGGGAGCCGCCCGCTTTTTGCTACGCCTTCGCCCAGAACTACAAAACGCTCCTGTACTACCGCCACGACCCGGCCGGGACGACCCGAACGGCGCTGCTCGACCGGCTGAAGACCCATCTCGCCGCCGGCCATCCGGCCATGTTCGGCTTCACCGTCTACAGCTCGATCGACCAGGCCGGCCGGACGGGCCGCATCCCGCTGCCGTTCGGCCGCGAGCGCATCGAAGGCGGACACGCGGTGGTGGCCATGGGCTACGACGACGCCCTGGAGATCGCCAACGCCTCGGGCGGCGAGCCGGCCCGCGGCGCCCTGCTCATCCGCAACTCCTGGGGCCGGGGCTGGGGGGAGAAGGGCTACGGCTGGCTGCCGTACGCCTATGTCCTGAAGGGCCTGGCCGAGGACTTCTGGTCGGTGCTGAAAAAAGACTGGATCGACACCGGGGAGTTCAAAATCTGAGCCCCTTCCGTTATAATGCCTGCTCGCGAAGACACATTCCAGGAGGACCTCATGAAGATCCGTCGTTGCGGAGCCGTCGCCCTCGCCATTTTCGCCGCGGCCGCCCTGACCGCCGCCGCCCAGGAGACCGAGAGCTCGGTCGACGAGCTGGCCGCCTTCCACGAAGTCATTTATCCCATCTGGCACACCGCCTATCCCGAGAAGGACATCGCCATGCTGAAGAGCCTGGTACCACAGGTCGACGAGCTGGCCGCCAAGATCTACGCGGCCAAGCTGCCCGGCATCCTGCGGGACAAGCAGGCCAAGTATGACGCCGGCCTGGCCGGTTTGCGCCAGGCCGTCGAGGCCTACGACGCCGCGGCCAAGGGCTCCGACGACAAGGCCATGCTCGACGCCGCCGAGGCGCTTCATGCCAGGTACGAGATGCTCGTCCGCATTATCCGGCCGGTCCTCAAGGAGATGGACGAGTTCCACAAGGTCCTCTATGTCGTCTATCACAAGGACCTGCCGGCCAAGGACTGGGCCGCCGTCCGGGCCGCCGCTCCCGACCTCAAGGTCAGGGCCGCGGCCATCCCCCAGGCCAAGCTGTCGACGCGGCTGGCGGCCAAGGCCGGAGCCTTCGCCGCGGCCGCGGACCAGCTGGTCCAGGCCGTCGACGTCCTGGCCGGGCTCGACGCCAAGGCCGACGGCGCCGCCGTCGAGCGCGCGGTCGTCAAGGTCCACGACCGCTATCAGGAGCTGGAAAAGATCTTCGATTGAGGCGGACCGGCCGGCCGGCTAGCGGGCCTTGCGGTCCTCGATGAGGATCTGCAGGATCTCGAGCTCGTCGGCGTCGAACCAGATCTTGCCGCAGGACAGGCACTTGTCGACCGGCACGAAGTCCTGGTAGCTGTACGGCCGCGCGGCCAGCCGGAAGCCGCAGCTCGGGCAGGGCACGCCGGCGGCCAGGGCCGATTCGATCTTTTGGCGCCGGAGCGGATTGCGCACGGAGGCCTCGCGGAAGCGCCGGGCCTTCTCCCGCAGCGCCGCCGAGAAATCGACCTCGCGCCGGGCCACGATCCTGTCAACCGTGGCCGAGTCCGCCAGCTTTCCGCCGCAGCGGCCGCAGACCCTGACGGGAACGCCTTCATAGAACGTCTCGGCCAGCGGGACGCGGCAACGCGGGCAGAGGTTCCGGCGCCCGGGGGCCAGCGGCTTCTTGCGGGCCAGGTCGTGGATGGCGATCCGGACCTGGGGGAACTCGCGGGCCAGCGCCGCTACCCCTTCCTGGGTGTTGCGCACCTTCATCAGGACCGAGAAGCGGGGCCGGGCCAGGAGCTCGGCCAGGGTGAACGGCCCTTCCCAGGCGCCTTCGCCGGCGCCGGCCAGCATCCAGACCCGGGCCTCTTCGGGGACCTCCGCCGCGCCGTCCCCGGCCGCCTTGTCCGCGCCGCCGAAGAGCTCGAGCTGGGGCCGGCGCAGCTCCTCGTAGGAATGGAGCACGCCGCGGGCCCGCTCGCGCGTCCGCTCCTCCTCCCGGACCGACTCGATCAGGGCCTCGGGCGTCTTCCGGACCATGGCCGCGAGCGCGCCGAGGCGGACCCGGAGCGGCGGATGGGAGCTGAAGACGCGGCCGGCCGGAGTATCGGGCACGTCGCGGGCGTCCGGCGGGACGATGAAGAGCGGGGAGTAGCTCGAGGTAAAATCGCCGACGAAAGCGTTCTTGACGTGGGCCTTGTAGATGATCCGGGCCAGGGCCTCGGGGGAGCGGCAGAGCTCGACGGCGGCGGCGTCGGCCAGGAGCTCCCGCTCGCGGCTGACGAGCATGCTCAGCAGCCGCATGACCAGGGCCGAGAGGGCCACGGCGGCATAGAAGAGGACCGGGGGAAAGCCGGCGCTCCGGCGGCCGCGCCGCGGATCGCCGTCATCCTCGGCCGCGGCGCCCAGGGCGTCCTTGAACGTCTCGAAGAGGTTGGCCAGCGAGCAGACCAGGGTGATGTAGAAGGCGTCGCCGCGGGCGATATGCGCCAGCTCGTGGGCGGCCACCGCCTGGAGTTCGTCGCGCGTCCCTTCCGCCAGGAGGCCCTCGGTGACGGCCACGGCCGGCGTGCCGCCCGCCTCGATGACGGCCAGCGAGTTGACGGCGAACGAGGGCAGGACGTAGGCGTTGACGCGCGGCAGCCCGGCGGCCAGGCGGATCTCGTCGACGGTGTTGAGGAACTGGACGTGGCAGCGGTCGGCGACATCGGGCGTAGCGGCCTGGAGCCGCCTCAGGATGATCCGGGGCCCGTTGCGGCGCGCGTCCTGGAAATGCACGGCGGCCGCGATCAGGGCGGCGGCCAGGTCGACGAGCAGGAAGCGCGTCCAGAAGCCGGGCCCGGCCGTGAGGCCCCATCCGGCGAAGAGGCCCACGGTGGCCAGCAAGGCCAGGCCGATCAGGCCGAGCAGGACGAAGTGGAAAAGCAGCACGGCGGCGAAGAGGGGCAGGCTCCTGCGGCGCTGCCGCTCCTGGATCTCGTAGAAGTCGCGCGGGGGTCCGGCCATGACGTTTCCGACATCTTAAACGAATAACGGCGACGCGGTCAACGCTGCGGCCAGAGAGTTAGAATCGATTATTTAGTTCTTCTCCCATTTCCGGGATCGCCTCTCGAGGCGGCGAGGGGATTGTCCTCGCAGTTCCCCGTAGCTGGAGAGGGGGGCCGGCAGGGAGCGAAGTCATCGAAGCGACCATCAGAAGCATGGCGGAGCGACTCGGAGCCATGCTTCTGGGAGATATCCGAAAAGAGCTCTTGTCAGATAAATAGTAGAATCGCGGCTTCGAGCACTCAGCCGCGTTCTGCCCGGTCGCTCCCAAGAGTCAGCTTCCCGCTACCAGAGGACATCCCCGAGCTAGAGACCGAGAGAGGGACTTCCCGGAATCTGGAGAAGAACTATTTTTTTTCGATTCGGGCTTGACAGCGGAACCTCCTCGCGCCGATAGTAAGGGACCATGAACCTGAAGGCCAGGTCCAAGCGCCGTCTCGCGCCGTTCGTTTTCGCGGCTGTCCTGGCCGCCTCCGCCGCGCCGGCCGCCGCGGCCGAGCTGCCCGGCCTGCCGCCGCCGACCAAGATGAGCTTCGAGGCCTTCAAGCTCGGGCAAGGCCGGGGCACCCTGATCTTCAATCTCCTGGTCCAGGATAGCGACGGGTTCATCTGGGCCGCCACCGAGAACGGCCTCTTCCGTTACGACGGGGCCCGGTTCGAGCTCTTCGACGCCTCCCGCGGCATCCCGGACGATCGCGCCAATGCCCTGTGCCTGGATGCGAAGGGCGACCTCTGGGTCGGTCTGCCTTCGGGCCTGTTCCGCCGGCAGGGCGAGGCCTTCGCGGCCGTCGGCCGCGGCCTGCCGGACGGCGTCGCGGTCAACGACATCGCCGCCGGCGCCGACGGCCGGCTCTGGCTGGCCACGGACAAGGGCCTTTTCGAGGGGGACGCCGCCGCTGGTTTCCGGGCCTGCAACGGCTGGACGGACAGCCTGGCCCAGGCGGTATCCTACGCTCAGGCCTCAGGCCGCCTTTGGGCCGTCGGGAAGGACGACCTCTGGCGCCTGGACCCGGGCGGGCGCTGGTCGATCGTCGACCGGGGCGGCGCCGCCTCGCGCGACGGCCTGGAGCGCGCCCTCGAGGACGGCCAGGGCCGCGTTTGGATCCGGAGCTCTAATTTCCTGTGGCGGCTCGATCCCGGGGAGGCGCAGCCCCGCCTGGTCGATCGCCAGGGCCGGTCCGACGGTCCTATCAGCCGGATGTACGTGGACACGGGCGGGACCGTCTGGGCGCCCAACGAGACCGGCCTGGCCCGGCTGGAAAGGGGCGCCTGGGTGCAATGGGACGCCCGGGACGGCCTGCCGACGGATTTTTCCCGCGCCGTCCTGGTCGATCGCGAGGGTTCCCTGTGGCTGGGCGGCCTGGGACTCTACCGGCTCGTCAACCGCGGCGTCTGGCGTTCCGCCACATCCAGGGAAGGCCTGCCGGCGCCGGTTTGGAGCTTCCTGCGGACGGCCGACGGCCAGATCTGGGTCGGAACGCAGAAGGGGCTCGCCCGCCTGGCCTATCACGGCTGGGAGGTCGTCCCCGGCAGCCAGCGGTTCTGCGCGCGAAGCCTGGCGGCTTCTCCCGACGGGCTCATCTACATGGCCGGCGATCCGGCCAAGGTCATGTCGTGGGATCCGCGGTCGGGCGAGCTGGCGACGCTGCCCCTGGCTGCGGAAAGGAGCTCCAGGATCTACTATCTCCTCTGCGACGGCCCGGACCGGCTCTGGCTCGGAACGTCAGGCGACGGCCTGATGAAGGCTTCCCGGTCGGCCGGAGGCTGGCAGGCCGAGTTCGTGCGCCTGCCCGGGGGATCGGAGCGGGAGAGCGTCTATCATCTCCTCCTGGACCGGTCCGGGCGCCTGTGGGCCTGCGGGGAAGCCGGCCTGGCCTGCCTGGAAGGCGACCGCTGGACCCGGTTCACCAAGCGGGACGGGCTCCTGGCGGACGATATCAGCTATATCATCGAGACCACCTCCGGGGAGTTTTGGATCGCCTACTACGAGAAGTTCGGCATCTCCCGGGTCCGCCTCGAGGGCGGCCGCCTCAGGGTCATGCAGACGATCAGTCCCGGCCAGGGGCTTTCGTCGGGCGACGTCTTCCTCCTCGGGTTCGACGTCCGGGGCCGGCTCTGGGTCGGCACCGACCGGGGCGTCGACGTCATCGAGGGGCCGGCCTCCGCGTCGAGGCGGGTACGGCACTTCGGCGGCGAGGAAGGGCTCGTAGACGAGCAAACCGACGCCATGGCCTTCCTGGCCGACCCGAACGGCGATTGCTGGATCGGCACGCGCAGCGGCATAGGCCATTTCGTCGCCGCGCTGCCGTGCGCCCCTCCCTCGCCCCCGCCGACGGTCATCCTCCGGGCCTCCCTGGGCGGGCAGCCGGTCCCGGTCGGCGCCGGGGAGCCGGTCCGGGTCCGCTATCGCGCCAACGACCTGAGCGCCTATTACGCCACGCCCTCCTATATCTACGGCGACTCCGTCGAGCACGAGATGCGCCTCGTCGGCCTGGAAAACCGCTGGATCGCGGCGGCCGGGCACGAGATCAGGTACCCCGGCCTGCGCCCGGGGGATTACCGGCTGGAGATCCGCTCCCGGACGGGGCGGGGCGATTGGGGCACGGCCGTGGTCATGCCTTTCGTCATCAGCTCGCCCTGGTGGCGGACGATCTGGGCCCGGCTCGGACTTATCGCCGGCCTTCTGGCCCTGGCCTACCTCATCCTGAACGTCCGGACGCTGGCCCTGCGTCGCCGGGCCGAGAGGCTCGAGGCGGTGGTCGGCTCGAGGACGCGGGAGCTGGCCCTGCGGACGGAGCAGCTGGCCGCGGCCAACGAGACCCTGCGGGACCTGAGCCTGACGGACGCGCTGACCGGCCTGCGCAACCGCCGCTTCCTGGACCTGACCCTGCCCGAGTACCTGGCCCGGGTGGACCGCGTCCATCATGAGATCGGGGTCACCCGGCGGGCCGCCGAGCCGGCGAACGTCGATCTCATGCTGGCCATGCTGGACATGGACCTTTTCAAGGCGGTTAACGACGAGTACGGCCATGACGCCGGCGACCGCGTCCTGACGCAGGTCGCCTCGGTCCTACTCGACGCGGTGCGCGACACCGATACCGTCGTCCGCTGGGGAGGGGAGGAGTTCCTCCTGGTGCTGAGGAACGCCTGCCGCGGCGACGGTGGCGCCCTGGCCGAAAGGTTCCGGCGGCGCGTGGCCTCCCACCCCTTCGACCTGGGCGGCGGCCGGGTCATCCGCTGCACCTGCTCCATCGGCTTCTCGTTCTACCCCGTGGTCGGCGGCCGGCCCGGCTCGTTCAGCTGGGAGAACGTCGTCGAGATGGCCGATCGCTGCCTCCTGGCGGCCAAGCGGTCCGGCCGGGACGCGTGGGTCGGCATCGCCGCTTCGCCCGGGGCCGATCCGAACGAGCTGACGGGCCGGCTCCCGACGGACCTGGTGGCGCTGGTCCTGGAAGGATCGCTCCGGGCCGCCACCTCCCTCGGGGCGCCGTCCCGGATCGTCTGGGGACCGCTCTCCTGACGCGGCGCGGCGCGGCGCCGAATTCCCTTTTGACATGTTCAGCCGGGCGCGTGTATAGTTTCCGCTTCGCCCAATCCGACCTGTCTAGGAGACCCCGATGAACAGAAGGCTGACGGTTCCGACGCTCGCCCTGGCCGCGGCGCTCCTGCTCGCCCCGGCCGCGGGGCTGCGGGCCATCGACACCACCGACACGAAGATGCTGACGACGCCGGCAGTTTCGGCCGCGCGCCTCGTCTTCTCCTACGCCAACGATCTCTGGACGGCCGACCTCGAGGGCCGGGACGTCCGGCGGCTGACCTCGAGCCCCGGGACGGAGACCGCCCCGGCCTTCTCGCCCGACGGGTCGCTCATCGCCTTCAGCGGCCAGTACGACGGCAACACCGACGTCTTCGTCGTCCCGGCCGGCGGCGGCCTGCCCCGGCGCCTGACCTGGCATCCGGCGGCCGACCTCGTCGCCGGTTTCACGCCCGACGGCCGGTCCGTCCTCTTCGTCTCCGGCCGCTTCTCGGACAACCGCTTCTACACCAGGCTCTTCACCGTGCCGGTGGCCGGCGGCGAGCCCGAGATGCTCGAGATCCCGAACGCCGCCGACGCCGAGATCTCGCCCGACGGCCGGTTCATCGCCTACACGCCCTTCGCCGAGGCGTTCAGCCAGTGGAAGAACTATCGCGGCGGCCGCTTCTCGCGGATCTGGATCTTCGACACCGGGAGCCGCGAAATCGAGAAGCTGCCCCAGCCCGCGGGCCGCTCGAACGACGTCGACCCGATGTGGGTCGGCGGCCGGATCGTCTTCCGTTCCGACCGCAACGGCGAGTTCAACCTGTTCGCTTTCGATCCGGCCACCAAGAGAATCGACCAGCTGACCGACTTCCGGGACTTCCCCGTCCTCTCGGCCTCGGCCGGCGCCGGCCGGATCGTTTTCGAGCAGGCCGGGACGCTCCACCTCTACGACCTTGCCCAGGGCCGCGACCGCCGCCTCAAGATCGGCGTCGCCGCCGAGCTGCCGGAGCTCCGTGAGCGCCTGGCCAGGGGCCGGCGTTGGGTCTTCGCCGACGGCGTGTCGCCGACCGGCGCCCGGGCCGTCTTCGAGTTCCGGGGCGAGATCGTCACCGTCCCGGCCGAGAAGGGCGACCCCCGCAACCTGACCATGACGCCGGCCGTCCATGAGCGCGCCCCGGCCTGGTCGCCCGACGGCCGGTCGATCGCCTACTTCTCCGACGAGTCCGGCGAATACGCCCTGCACATCAAGCCCCAGGACGGCCGGGGCGAAGTCCGGAAATTCAAGCTGTCCGGCTCCGGCTTCTACGGTTCGACGAACTGGTCGCCCGACGGCGCCAAGATCGCCTTCGCCGACAACTCGCTGACCCTTTTCTGGCTCGACGTCAAGACCGGGGCGACCAGGAGAATCGGCTCCGAATACCTCTACCTCCGCGGCGGGCAGTCGGACATGCTCACGTCCTGGAGCCCCGACTCCAGGTGGATCGCCTATACCCTCGGCACGCCGACCTACTTCCGCCGCGTTTACGTCTACTCGCTCGACCAGGACAAGTCCTTCCCGGTCACCGACGGCCTGAGCGACGTCGAGGAGCCGACCTTCGACGCCGAGGGCAAGTACCTCTGGCTCCTGGCCTCGACCGACGCCGGCCCCTCGAACCAGTGGTTCGACATGTCGAATGCGGACGCCCGCCGGACCGTGTCGCTTTACCTGGCGGTCCTGCGCAAAGACCTGCCCAACCCGCTGGCCCGGGAGAGCGACGAGGAGAAGCCACGGGACGAGAAGGCGGCCGCCGGCCGGCCCGCCGGCCAGGGCGGCCCGGCCGGGGACAAGGCCAAGGCCGGAGCCGCGGCTTCGGGCCCGGAACCCGTCCGCATCGACCTCGACGGTCTCTCCCGGCGCATCATCGCCGTGCCCATCCAGGCCGGCCTCTACAGCAACCTCCAGGCGGGGGAGGGCGGCAGGATCTTCTATCGCAAGGAGGACCCGCCGCCGACCTCGACGTCGGGCGGTCCCGGTGATTCCTCCATCCGCGTCTTCGACCTGGCCAGCCGCAAGGACGAGGCCGCCGGGCCGGCCAACTTCGGCTTCCGGCTGACGGCCGACCGCAAGAAGATGCTCGTCGCCTCCGCCGGGTCCTGGTCCATCCTGCCCACGGCCGGCAGGCCCGAGCCGGGCCAGGGACAGCTGAACGTCGATGCCGTCGAGGTCCGCGTCGTGCCGGCGGCCGAGTGGCCCCAGATCTTCGACGAAGCCTGGCGCGTCAACCGCGACTTCTTCTACGATCCGAATTTCCACGGCGCGGACTGGAAGGCCATGAGGGCCAAATACGCCGCGTTCCTGCCCGACCTGGCCTGCCGGGCCGACCTCAACCGGCTCATCCAGTGGATGTGCTCGGAGCTGGTCGTCGGCCACCACCGCCTGGCCGGCGGCGACTTCCCGGACGGGCCGGCCCGCGTGCCCGGCGGGCTGCTCGGCGCGGACTACGCCGTCGAGAACGGCCGCTATCGCTTCAAGAAGGTCTTCGGCGGCCTCAACTGGACGCCCGAGCTGCGGGCGCCCCTGGCCGAGCCCGGCTCCGAGGTCGAGGCGGGCGAGTACCTGCTGGCCGTCGAGGGGCGGCCGCTCGTCCCGCCGGACAATCTCTTCGCCCGGTTCGAGGCCACGGCCGGGAAGATCGTCGAGATCACGGTCGGTCCGTCCCCGGACGGCCGGGGCTCGCGGTCGATCAAGGTCGTGCCCGTTCCCGACGAATCGGCCCTCCGCAACCGCGACTGGGTCGAGGGCAACATCCGCAAGGTCCATGAGGCCACGAACGGCCGGGTCGCCTACGTCTACGTTCCCAATACGACGACCTTAGGGCATGTCTACTTCAAGCGCTACTTCTTCCCCCAGGCCGACAAGGATGCCATCATCATCGACGAGCGCTTCAACCAGGGAGGCCAGGTCGCCGACTACTACATCGACTGGCTGAGCAAGCCCGTCTCGGCCTACTGGGCCATGCGCTACGGCGCCGACCTCAAAACGCCGAGCGCCTCGATCCAGGGGCCCAAGGTCATGATCGTCAACGAGACGGCCGGCTCGGGCGGCGACCTCCTGCCCTTCATGTGGCGCAAATTCGGCGTGGGCAAGATCGTCGGCACGACGACCTGGGGCGGCCTCGTCGGCATCCTCGGCTTCCCGGTGCTGATGGACGGCTCCTCGACGACGGCGCCCAACCTGGCCATCTGGACGGAAGAGGGCTTTGTCGTCGAGAACATCGGCGTGCCGCCCGACCTCGAGGTCGAGCAGACGCCGAAGGACGTCATCGCCGGGCATGATCCGCAGCTCGAGGCGGCCATCAAGGTCGCCCTGGACGAGCTGAAGGCCAACCCCCCGGCCAAGCCGAAGCGCCCGGCTTATCCGGTCAGGGTCCGGAAATAGGGAAAGGTTCTTCTCCCATTTCCGGGATTCCCTCTCGAGGCGGCGAGGGGATTGTCCTCGCAGTTCCCCGTTGCTGGAGGAGGGGGCCCGCGAAGCGGGGGGGAACCGTGCAAACTGGTTCCCCGGGGGGCCGGGGAACCAGAGGACATCCTCGAGCTAAAGACCGAGAGAGGGACCTCCCGGAATCCGGAGAAGAGCCTAAAGAAGGGTCACTTCTTCTCGATTTCGGGGCGGAGGCTGTCGACGAGGCGGCGGACGAATTCCTTGTCCGTCGTCTTGCCCTCGGCGGCCGAGATCCTGAAGCTCATCGACCCCGCCTTCTCGTCGAACTCCGATCCGGCCAGCGCGTAGCCCTCGGGCAGGTCCTTCTTCAGCTTGGCCAGGGCCTGCTCGTAATCGCCGCGGCTCAGGCCCTTTCTGCCAAGGATGATGGCGATCGCGCCCTGGCCCTCTGAGACCTTGACCAGCGTCTCGGCTTCGGCGGGCTCCAGGTCCTCGTCCTTCTCGCTGACCACGATGGCGACGCCCTTCTCCGGGACGTCCCTGACGATCGTTTTGGAGACGACCGTGCGGCCCGGCTCCTTGTCGAAGTTGCTCTCAATGGCCCGCAGCTTCTCTTCCTTGGCCTTGAGCTCGGCCTCCAGCTTCTTCAGCGATTCCTCGAGCGTCGAGAGGTCCATCTTCTTGGCCTTGATCGCCTGAACCTGCTCCTGCAGGGCCTGGACCTTCTTCAGCATCTCCGCGTCCCTCTTCGTGGTCAAGGCGAACGTCTTGCCTTCGCTGATCCAGACGGTCTCGTTCGGCGCTTCCTTGACCGTCCAGGCCGCCCCGGCCTCGCCCTCCTTGGCCAGCGTGAAGGTCCGGACCTTGCTCCTCGGGGTGAGCCAATATTCGACCTGGCCCTCTTCGCCGGCTTCCTTGACGATCTTGACCGTCGCGGCCCGGCCGTGCTCAGGGGCTCCGCCTTCCTCGATGACCTCGAGATGGTCGCCCTTGATCCGCAGACTCAGGGGTTCGCCCGTGAGCACGATGGGCTCCTTGTCCTCGGGCGTCAGGACGAGGATGTCGCCGTTCTCGCTCTTGGTGATGGTCGCGCCGCGCTTGAAAAGGAGCTTCCGCAGCGGCCGGCCCTTCTCGACGATCGTGATCTCGACCGGCGCATCTTCGTCCTCCGAAACGACGGTGACGGCCTTCACGTCCGCGGCCTTCGCCTTTTCGGCCTTTCCGGCTTCCTGCGCTTTCGCGGCCTCCTTGGCCTTCTCCTGTCCCTTGTCCTGGACGGCGGCCCGGGGCTCGATGACGGCGGCCGGCGAGTCCGCTGCGGGCAGGGCCGTTTCGGCCAGGACCGTCTTCGCCTGCGGCCCGTCGTGCCCCGAGGCGGGCCGGGCCGTCCCTATGAGGGCTACGGCCGCGACCAGGGTCAGGGCGATGGTGATCTTGGTTCTCATCTTGACCTCCATGAAAGTCCATTTCTGTCCGAGGATAGCCGTCAGTCGCTGCTGGAATGGCGATCGTCCGAGCAGGCCGGGCAGGGCCGCCGACGGGTTCCAGCGGAGCCCGGCCGAGCGGCGGACGGCCAGCAGGCTGGCGGCGTAGGTTGACGGCCTGATCCCGGCGCGCAGGACCAGCTCGTCGCAGGCGATCTCCTGCTCCCTGAGAAGCCGGCGGTAGGCCAGCCAGCAGAGGGGGTTCCACCAGAACAGGGCCAGGCCGGTCCGGACGAGGAGCATGACCAGGAAATCCGCCCTCTTGATATGGCAGAGCTCGTGGTACAGGGCCGAGGAGCGCTCGTCCTCGCTCCAGGCTTCCGCGCCCTCGGGGAAGAGCACGACCGGCCTGCGCCAACCCCAGGTCAGGGGGACGGCGACCCGCGGATGGCTCCTGAGACGGACCAGGCGCCGCAGGGAGACGAGGGCCAGGAAGCGCTCGACAAGGGCGCGCCATGCAGGCCCCTCGAGGGGCTTGCCCTGGGCAGTCAGGCGGGCCGCCCCGGCCAGACCGAAGACGACCCGGAGGAGGAACGCCGCGATCCCGGCCGCCCAGGCGATCGCCAGGACGAGGCCCAGCCGGTCCGCGGCCCCGGCCCGTCCGGCCGTCGCCGGAGGCTTCGCGCCGGGGACGCCCGGGTCCGGCAGCCCGGCGAAGGCGGCGGTTCCCGGCGCCGTGCTCACTCCGGCCGCGGGCTCGGCCGGGACGGGGCTTGCGGCAGCCGAAGCCGCGGTCTCCGGCGCCAGCAGGCCGGACCCGATGTCGGCCAACGGCCCTTCGGGCCCGAGCGCCGCCGCGGAGGAGCGGGCGGCCGCCCAGGAGGGGAGGAGCGGGGTCCGCCAGCCGACCGGCGCCAGCGACAGGAGCGGCAGGAAGACGAGGCCGGCGAGCGCCGCCGACAGGACAAAATGACGGAAGGCCGCCGACCGCCTTTTCGCGGCCGCGGCGGCCAGCAGGGCCAGAGCCGCCAGGACCGTCGTCTTGACGAGACAGCCGGCCGCGAGGCCGGCGACTCCGGCGGTCCAGGCGGACATGTCAGCGCCCCTCGGCCCGGGCCTTGGCGATGAGCTCGGCCAGGGCCTGGTAGTCGTCCTCGGACAGGTCCTCTTCGGAGATGTCGAGCAGGGCGGCGACGACGTCGGTCGTCGAGCCGTCGAAGAACGTCCGTTTCAGGTGGGCCAGGGCGCTCCGCCGGGCCTTGTCCTTGGGCAGGCGCGGCACGAAGACGTAGCGGGGGCCATCCTGGCGGTGGAGGAGATGGCCCTTCCGTTCCAGGACCCGGAGCAGAGCCCGGACGGCCGAATAGCTAGGCGGCGCGGGTAGCCGGTCCAGGACCTGCTGGGCGGTGGCCTCCTTCATCTCGTAGACGATGTCCATGATCTCCCGCTCGCGGCGGCTCAGGCTCTGGTCGTCCTTTTTCATGGGCGGCTCCATCTCATTACGGATCTTGGCTGAGATGCTAATATCTTAGCATGCTAATTAATTAGCACCTATGGCCTGGACTGTCAAGCGTTTCTGCTAAAAATTTAACATCCACATCGATATCAACGCCGCCGCTGGTCCGGGGGTTGCATCAGGCCGCCTCGCCCGCCCGGGCGGGGGGGCCGCCGGCCGGGCAAAACGGGTCCGGATTCCTTGACGGCCGGCGTCTCGTCCGACTAATATAATGAGGCTTTGACGGAGAGGATGGGACCTTCATGAAGTACCGAACGCTGGGCCGCACGGGCCTCAAGGTCTCCGTCGTCGGCCTCGGCACCTGGCAGCTGGGCGGGGAGTGGGGCAAGACCTTCACCCAGGCCGAGGTCGACGCCATACTCGACAAGGCCGCCGAGGCCGGCGTCAACCTCATCGACACGGCCGAATGCTACGGCGACCACGCCGCCGAACGCCTGGTCGGCGACTACCTGTCCCGCCACGAGCGCGACCGCTGGATCGTGGCCACCAAGTTCGGGCACCGCTTCAACGGCTTCATGGACCGGACGGACGCCTTCGGGGCCGAGGAGGTCCGGGCCCAGCTGATCGCCTCGCTCCGGGCCCTGCGCACCGACCGCATCGACCTCTACCAATTCCACTCCGGGAGCGACCAGGCCTTCCTCGACGACGGGCTGCGGTCCTTCCTCGACGAGGCCCGGCGGGCCGGCATGGTCCGCAACCTCGGCCTGTCCCTCCGCAGCGCCGGCAGCGAAAGCCAGGTCCGGGAAGCCTTCACCCGCGGCTACGGCGTCCTCCAGGTCGTCTATAACCGCCTCGACAACCGGGCCGAGTCCGGAGTCTTCCCCACGGCCCGCCGCTACAACCTCGGCGTCCTGGCCCGCGTGCCGCTGGCCAGCGGGCTGCTCGGCGGCCGGCACGACGCCCGGGACAAGTTCGGGCCCGACGACTACCGTTCGACCCTGGGACGGGACGAGATCGCCCGGAGGGTCAGGGAAGGGGAGCGGATCGCCGAGCGCGAGCTGCCGCTGGGGGTTTCGCGGGTCCGCTGGGCCCTGGCCTGGTGCCTCCGCGACCCGGTCGTGACGGCCGTCATCCCCGGCGTCAAAAGCCCGGAACAGATGGCCGAGGACGCCTCGGCCGCAGACCTCCTGGCCGTAAAGATGCCGTGACCAGGCGTCCGGCCGCCCGATTGCCCTCTCAGTTGTCCGGGCCGGCCGGTGCCGGCGTTGGCGCGGGCTCCGCCATCGTGGCCGGCCGGACGCACTCGTCGCGGAAACGGGCCGCGAACTCGTCCACTTCCTTGGGTAAAAGCGCCGTCTTGCCCCGGGACAGGTAGTCGTTGAAGATGCGGTTGAAGCAGGACTGGTAGCGGAAACGCTCCGTGCGGCCCCCCTCGTCCTGGACGGGCTCGTCGTAGAGGCGGACCGAGACCAGATCCTCGCGGTCCTGGGCCAGGCTGTAGACGAAGTTGGCCGCGGCGTAACAGCTCTCGCTCGCGTCCTCGAGGTCCTGGTGGGGGCTGATCTCGAGCCCGACGCCGACCGCCAGGCCGAGAAGGCGGGAGGGGGTGAGCTCCCGGGCGTACATGAAGCTGTCGCCCTCTAGGCTGGGGTTGAGGATGCCGCCGTCGCAGGCGCTGCCTTCCTCCCAGGACCGGATCAGGCCGAGCAGGCTGCCCGCCTTCTGGAGGAGCACGATATTGGAGACGTCGGCCGTCTCGTCCTTGTTGAACATGATCGCCAGGACATAGAGCTCGGCGCCGCCGCTGCCGCTCCCGGCGAAGGCGGCATAGGCGAAGAACGGGGCCCGGCCCGTCTCGGGGTCGGTCTCGAAATCCGTCACCCACCAGCCGGGCTGATCTTCCCATTGACGCATCTCCAGCCGGGTCTCGAAGGAGGCCAGGTTGATCTGGCCGGTCGACGAGCGGTAGAGGGCGGCCACGGCGGCCGGATGGATGGCCGCGCCATGGAAGGTGAATTCGCCCGGCACATCGGCCGGCGGCTTTTCCCGGCAGGCGGCCAGGGCGCCGGCCAGGACGGCCGCCGCCAGGACGGCGACCGCCGTCCGCCCGGCTCTTCGGGCCGCCTCGGCGGCCCGGACGGGGGCGCCGGGCGAAAGACGCGCTCCCGGATCCGACAGGCTGCTGTGTTTCATGATATCGCTCCCTCCGCTCCTTTAGACGCCCCGGCCCCGCGTTTCTTGCCTGGGCCGGCGCAAGAATATCCGCCGCCGGCGAATTCCTGCCGGGAGGAGCGAACTTTTTCCGGAAGCCCTGCGTAGATATTTTCGATGGGGGGGCTCGGTTCGAGCCCGGGCCGGAGGTAAAAATGATCAAGAAGCTGATCCTGGCCGGCGTCGCCGCCGGGCTCCTTTTGACCGCGGCCGCTTTCGCGGCCTCCGGCCCGGCCGCCCTTTCCGGGGAAGATGCCGCCGCCGGCTCGCCCCCGCCTCCGCTGGCCAAGGCCGCCACGCCGCCCGTCATTGACGGCATCCTCGACGACGCCGTCTGGGCCTCCTGCCAGAAATACGACGGCTTCAAGACCTTCAAGCCCGACTACGGCAAGGTCCCCAGCCAGAAGACCGAGGCCTTCCTGGCCTACGACGCCCGGAACCTCTATTTCGCCTTCCGCTGCTACGACACCGAGCCGTCCAAGGTCAAGGCCGTCCTGAGCAAGCGCGACGCCGTCTTCCAGGACGACGTCGTCTTCATCATGCTCGACACCTTCAACGACGCCCAGAGCGGCTTCTGCTTCATCCTCAACCCGCTCGGCATCCAGGGCGACGGCATGCTCGACGTCAACGGCAACATCGACGCCAGCTTCGACGCGGTGTGGTACAGCAAGGGGCGCATCGACGACCTAGGCTGGACGGTCGAGGCCCGCGTCCCGCTCCAGAGCATCCGTTTTCCCGGACGCGACGTCCTGACCATGCGGGTCATGTTCGTCCGCTTCTTGACCCGGACCTCCGAGCAGGTCAGCTTTCCGCCCCTGGACCCGAACTACGGCTCGGTCATGGGCCAGGCCCAGACCTTCCAGGTCGCCGGTCTCGAGCACAAGCTGGTCAGGGAGCTCCTGCCCGCCTTCACCTACGGGCGGACGCAGGAGGCGACCGAGGCCAGCGCCGGCCGTCCTGTCCACAACCCCGAGTACGACATCAAGGACGTCAGCCTGACCGGCAAGTTCGGCCTGACCTCTGACCTGACCCTGGACGGCACCTACAACCCCGACTTCAG
Organism: Acidobacteriota bacterium; assembly: GCA_022711665.1. Taxonomy (GTDB): domain Bacteria; phylum Acidobacteriota; class Aminicenantia; order Aminicenantales; family Saccharicenantaceae; genus RBG-16-66-30. The sequence continues at coordinate 67,290 of JAKLEN010000006.1, forward strand.
CCAGGTCGAGGCCGACGCCGGCCAGATCGACTTCAACCAGCGTTATTCGCTCTATTACGAAGAGAAGCGGCCCTTCTTCCTCGAAGGGAACGACATGTGGAGGTTCGGCGGGGCCGTCGAGGAAGGCCCGCTCCAGGCCATCGTCTACACCCGGACAATCGTCGACCCGGTCTTCGGCTTCCGCCTGACGGGCAAGGTGACGCCTCGGGACACCGTGGCCGCCATCTACGCCGAGGACAACCTGCCCGGCGACGTCGTCGACGAGCACCCGGACTTCACCATCTTCCGCTACAAGCACTCCCTCAAGGACGACGCTTACGTCGGCGCCTTCTACACGGGATGCGAGGCCGGGGCGGCCTGGAACCGCGTCGGCGGCTTCGACGGCCGCTTCCGCCTGAGCAAAACCCAGGTCGCCGCGTTCCATCTCCTCGGCTCGTGGACGCGGCCCGCGGGCGCGGACGCGACCAACGCCGATCACGCCCTGGGGCTGGACTGGAGCTTATCCAACCGGAAATGGTACGTCGACCTGGGCTACCAGGACATCTCGCCGGACTTCCAGGTGGACTCGGGCTTCGTCTACCGGACGGGCCTGCGGCGGATCTCGGCCGTGGCCATCTACAGCATCTACCCGAAGTCCAAGTTCTTCCAGAAGATCGAGCCCTTTTACTGGGGCTACCACCTCTACGACACGATCGACCGCATGTGGGAGAGCGTCAACCTCTTCACCCTGCGCTTCAATCTGCCCCGCAACACCATGATCCGCTTCGACACGCTGCTGGCAAACGAGGTCTATGCCGGGCGGCGGTTCGGCCAGGGCGGCTTCGGCTTCCGGGCGGAATCGCAGCTGGCCAAGTCGCTCTATATCGAGGCTTACGCCCGGCGCCTGGCAAAGACGTTCTACGACCCGGCCGATCCCTACCAGGGCTATGGAACGACCGCGATGGGCGGGCTCATCTACCAGCCCACGAGCCAGCTCGACTTCACCCTAAGCTTGAGTTATGTCGACTTTTATCGCAAGCTCGATCACGTCAAGATTTATGACTACCTGATCGTCCGCAGCAAGAACACCTTCCAGATCAACAAGTACCTGTTCGTGCGCGGCATCGCCGAGTACAACGACTTCTACAAGCGCCTGACCCTGGACGGGCTGGTCTCGTTCACCTACATCCCGGGCACGGTCATCCACGTCGGCTACGGGTCGGCGCTGGAGAAGGCCGAGTGGGACGAGAGCCTGCCCGGCTTCGCGCCAAGCGGCCGGTTCCACGAGATGAAGCGCGGCTTCTTCTGCAAGGTCAGCTACCTCTTCCGCTTCTAGCCGGCTCCTCCTCCTTTTCCTCCATTTTGGGGCGCCCGATCCGGGCGGACCGAAGATCCCGGGGAGAGGAGCGCGGCCGGCTTTCACGAGCCCGCGGGCCGCATTCCCGTTGACGCCGACTGCAACTTTTCCGGGGCCGAGCGCGTCTACTTATATGGAGACAATGAGATGACAAACCGAAGGCCCGTTGCTTCGAGGATAAAGACGCTCCGCGTCGCCGTAAGACCCGGGACGTCGGTGGTGACGCAGCTGGCCACGGCGTTGTCGAGGCGCGTTCCCTCCCGCGCCTCGACGATCTCCGTGGCCGGCTTTTTCTTCCCCTATTGCCCGGGGTTCCCGGCCCTGGCCTATCCCGGCAGGAAGGCCCAGGCGCCGGCTTTCGGGTACCGGCAGGCAGCCTCCTAGAGACCTCCTGTATAAGGCGGGGGACGCGTTCTGGCGCGTCCCCCGCTTGGTTTTCCCTCCCTGGCCCTAGGCCGGGCACGTCTCCCCGCCGACGCGAACAAGCCGGCCGGTTGACTTTGGCCGCCGCCCGCTGAATAATTCGGGGGGCCTCGTTTCGCGCCGGCCGGACGCCGGTATCGACGCAAGGAAGGTGCGGCATGAAAAGAAAAGAATTCCTGAAGATGACGGCGGGGCTGGCCGGCGGGGCGGCGGGATTGCCGCTGATTGCCGGGGCGGGGATCGTGGCCGGGGCGCAGCCCGCCCCCTCGGCCGCCCGGCTGGCCCGAGCGGCCGCCGCCGGCGACGATGAATACTTCTGGACGCTCGTCCGCGACCTGTTCATCCTCGATCCCGGCTGGACCTTCCTCAATTTCGGCGGCCTCGGCTCCTGCCCTCTGCCCGTCCTAGAGGCCCTGTCCGAGTTCACCCGGGCGGAGGAGCGGGCCCCCAGCGCCGGGCACGATGAGAAGGCCTGGCAGGAGGTCAAGGTCAGGCTGGCCCGGGCCCTCGGCCGGACCTGCCGCCCGGAAGACCTCGGGCTCATCGGCGGGGCGACCGAAGGCGTCAACGTCATCGTCCACGGCCTGCCGCTCAAGAAGGGCGACGAGGTCATCACCTCGACCCACGAGCACGTGGCCCTGCACTCGGCCCTGCTCCATCGCATGCGGCACGACGGCATCGTCATCCGACTGTTCGAGCCGGACATCGCCGTTGCCGCGGGCAACGTCGATCGCATCGCCCGGCTGGTCACCCCGAAAACCCGGCTCATCGCCTTCAGCCATGTCACCTGCACGACCGGGCAGCTCTTCCCGGTCAAGGAGATCGCCGCCCTGGCCCGGGCGAAGAACATCTGGTTCGCCCTCGACGGCGCCCAGGCGCCCGTCTGCGCGCCGTTCGACATCGCCGCGACCGGCGTCGATTTCTACGCCTGCTCGACGCACAAATGGATGATGGGCCCGAAGCGCACGGGGTTCATCTATGTCCGGCCGGGGCTCCTCGACGTCCTGCGGCCGCTCACGGTCGGCGGCGGCTCCTCGGACCGCTACGACGTCGCCAAGGGCGAGTTCGTCCTCAAGCAGACGGCCGAGCGGTACGAGTCGGGGACGCAGAACGACGCCCTGTTCTACGCCCTGGGCACGGCCCTCGAGCTGGTGGAGACGATCGGCGTCGACCGCATCGCCAGGCGCTGCCGGCCGATGGCCGAGCGGTTCTACCGCGGCCTGGCCGAGATCCCCGGGGTGGTGCGGCTGTCGCCGGAGGAAGAGGCCTATCGCACGCTCATGATCGGCTTCAGGATGAAGGGCCGCACGGGCGGCGAGATCATGGCCCACCTGGCCAAGGACCGCCTTCGGGCCCGGCCGGTGACGGAGGGCGGGCTGGACTCGATCCGCGTCTCGTTCTACCTGAACAACCGCGATGAGGACGTGACGGCGGTCCTGGATTCGTTGAAGAAGCTGGCGGCCTGATAGCCCTGGCGCGGCGGCGGCGGGCGATCCGCCCCTTGTGCCGGGCGGGGCGCTTTAGGGTAGAATGGGCGTCAGCATGAACGACCAGGAAGACCCCGGGACCGGCCGGCCCCGGCGTGACGCGAGGGCGCGGGCGGCCCGCCTCGAAGCCTGGCTCGAGGCCCGGGCCCGGAACGTGCCGCGCGTCTCCTATCCGCCGGACCTGCCCATCACGGCCCGGGCCGGCGAGATCGTCGAAGCCCTGCGGTCGCCGCGGCGGCGGGTCCTCATCGTCTCGGGCGAGACGGGCTGCGGCAAGAGCACCCAGATCCCGAAGATGTGCCTCGAGGCCGGGCGGGGCGTCGCCGGCCGCATCGGCGTCACCCAGCCGCGGCGGCTGGCGGCCATGACCATCGCCGCCCGCATCGCCGAGGAGATGGGCCAGTCGGTCGGCCGGGCCGTCGGCTACAAGATCCGCTTCCAGGACCGGACCTCGCGCGACGGCTACATCAAGATCATGACCGACGGCATCCTGCTGGCCGAGACGCAGGGCGACCACGGCCTCCACGAATATGACACGATCGTCATTGACGAGGCCCACGAGCGGTCGCTCAATATCGACTTCCTGCTGGGCATCATGCGACGGCTCCTGGACGAGCGGCCGGACCTGAAGCTGGTCATCACCTCGGCGACTATGGATACGGCCAAGTTCTCCCAGGCCTTCAAGAACGCGCCGGTCATCGAGGTCAGCGGCCGGATGTACCCGGTCGAGGTAGAGTACCGGGTGCCCGACGAGGAGGAGGCCGAGGACAGGGACTACGTGGACCAGGCCGTCGAGGCGGTCGAATACCTGCGGCGGGAGAAGCCGCCGGGCGACGTCCTGGTGTTCATGCCGACCGAGCAGGACATCCTCGAGACCTGCCGCCTGCTCGAGGGCCGGAAGTGGCCGGGGGCGCGGGTGCTGCCGCTCTTCTCGCGGCTGCCGGCGGGGCAGCAGCGGCTGGTCTACACGGTCACCGCGCCGAAGATCGTCGTGGCCACCAATGTGGCCGAGACGTCGCTGACCATCCCGGGCATCCGCTACGTCGTGGACACGGGGGTGGCCCGGATCGCCCAGTACCAGCCCGGGACGCGGATCAACAGCCTGCCCATCTCGACGATCTCGCGGGCCTCGGCCGACCAGAGGAAGGGGCGGTGCGGCCGGGTCAGGGAAGGGCTGTGCGTCCGGCTTTACAGCCAGGTCGATTACGAGTCGCGCGACGAGTTCACCCAGCCGGAGATCCTGCGGTCCGACCTGGCCGAGGTCATCCTGCGCATGACCGACCTGGGACTGGGCGACCCGCTCCAGTTCCCGTTCGTCGACCGGCCGGCGGCCAAGGCCGTCCACGACGGCTACGACACCCTGGTCGAGCTCGGTGCCGTTAAAAAGGGGACACAATACTCATTTCCGAATTCCCGGGCGTCCCGCTGGGAGCTGACGGACACGGGACGGGCCATGGCCCGGATGCAGCTCGACCCGCGCCTCTCCCGGATGCTGATCGAGGCCCGCGACGAGCGCTGCGTCCCCGAGGTGGCCGTGCTGGCCGCGGCTCTGAGCATCCGCGATCCGCGGGAGCGGCCGCCGGACAAGGCCCAGCAGGCCGACGCCGTGCACGCCGCGTTCAAGCACCCGGACTCCGATTTCCTGGTGCTGCTCAACATCTGGAACCGCTACCACGGCGACTTCGAAAAGCTCGGCTCGCTCGTCCAGAAGCGGCGCTTTTGCCACGAGAGCTACCTGTCGTTCCCGCGCATGCGCGAGTGGACGTACCTGCACGCCGAGATCGAGTCGGCCCTGCGCGAGCTCGAGCGCGGGGAAATGAGGAGGGGGCCAAACCTGCCTTTTTCCCAGAAACGGGCAAAAGGCAGGGTTGATCCTCTCCTGGCCGGCGCGGACCGGACTTCGCCGCCGGAAGCGGCGAGAGGCAGAGCCGGGATCGAGCCGGCGTCCCCGATTTCGCAGCTGCACGCCGACGTGTCGCCGGCGCTCTACGGGGCGATCCACCGCTCCATCCTCAGCGGCTACCTGTCGAACATCGCCGCGCACAAGGAAAAGAACGCCTATAACGGGGCCAAGAACCGTGAGCTCACGCTCTGGCCGGGGTCCGTCCTTTTCGGCCAGGGCGCCGGCTGGATCGTCTCGGCCGAGGTCGTCAGGACCTCGCGCCTGTTCGCCCGCCGGGCGGCCCGCATCGACCCGGCCTGGCTGGAGCGGCTCGGCGGCCCGCTCTGCAAGCGCTCCTACTCCGACGCCGTCTGGGACCGGGCGCGCGGCGAGGTCACGGCCAAGGAGAGGGTGACGCTCTTCGGGCTCGAGATCGTCCGCGAGCGCCGCGTCTCGTACGGGCGGGTCAGCCCGGCCGAGGCCCACGAGATCTTCGTCATGAACGGCCTGGTCGAAGGCGAGATTGACGACCCGCCGCCGTTCCTCGTCCACAACCTGGCCCTGCAGCGCCGGGTCGAGGCCATGGAGGACAAGCTCCGTCGCCGCGACATCCTGGTGGCCGAGGGCGAGATCGCCAGGTTCTATTCGGAGAAGCTGCCCGGCCTCCACGACGTCCGGAGCCTGCGCAAGCTGCTGAAGGATACGCGCGACCGCGGCGGCGACGACGCCTTCCTACGCCTCAAAGAGGACGATCTCCTCAATTACCGGCCGGAGGAGGGCATCGTCGCCGGCTTCCCCGACAGCGTCGAGGTCGCCGGGCGGCCGTTCCGGGCGGTCTACAGGTTCGCGCCGGGCGAGGAGGAGGACGGCGTCACGCTGACCGTCCCGCCCGAGCTTTTGGCCGCCATCCCGGCCGAGCGCCTCGAGTGGGGCGTTGCCGGCCAATACGAGGACAAGATCGCCGCGCTCATCAAGGGCCTGCCCAAGCGCTACCGCAAGCTGCTCATGCCGGCGGGGGAGAAGGCGGCCCTGATCGCCCGCGAGATGCCCCGGGCGCCAGAGGAAGTGCCCCTCGTCAAGGCCGTGGCCGATTTCGCCCGGCGCCGCTTCGGGGCCGACATCCCAGCCCGGGAATGGGCCCTGGCCGATGTCCCCAGGCATCTGCGCATGCGGGTCGCCGTCGTCGATCCGGCGACGGGCCGGACGATCGACGCCGGCCGGGACGTCGAGCTGCTGCGCAAGAAGCTCGGGGCGGCCGACCAGGCGCCGTCCAAGGTCGAGTCGCCGGCCTGGCAGGAAGCCCGGCGCGTCTGGGAAAAGAGCGGCTTGAACGAATGGAACTTCGGCGACCTGCCGGATAGGATCGCCGTCGGCACCTCCCTCACCGCCTACCCCGCCCTGGAAATCGGGGACGCAATGCCGTCGGCACCACCCGCCGCCGGGACCGGAGCCGCCGGGACGGTCGATATCCGCCTGTTCGCGACGCGCGCCGAGGCCGAGGCCGCACACAAGAAGGGCGTCCGGCGGCTGCTCATGCGTAAGTTCGCCAAGGACCTGGCCTTTGTCCGCCGCTATCACAAGGTCCCGGCCGAGCTCGACCGGGCGGCCCTCCACTTCGGCGGGCGCGAGGCCCTCGAGCGGGCCATCGAGGAGGCCCTGGCCCGGGAGGTCTTCGAGCGCAACATCCGCACCGAGGCTGAATACAGGGCCTGCGAGGCGGAGATCGGCCGGACTCTCTTCGACCGCGGGCATGCCCTGACCCAGACGGCCATCAAGATCGTCGAGCTGAACGCCAAGCTGCGGACCGAGCTGGCCAAGGGCGCCGGGGGGGGAGGGGCGGCCGCGACGGGGGCCCGGGCCCGCAGCGGAGGCCGGACACGGCCGCTCAGCCTGAACGAGCTAGACCGTTTCAAGGACAGGGTCAGGCCCGAGTACCTGGACGCCATCGCCGCCGACCTCGACCGCTTGACGCCCAAGGACTTTCTGGCGGTCTATCCGGTCGCCAGGCTCATCCGCATCCGCAGCTATCTCGAGGGGCTCCTGATCCGGCTCGAGAGGGCCCGCATCGCCCCGGAAAAGGACAAGGCCAAGGCCGGCCAGGTGGAGCCCTACGCCTTCGAGCTCGCCCGCCTCTCGAAATCGGGGACACAATACTCATTTCCGATTTCCGGGGCGAGACCCTCGCCGGAAAAACGGGGACAGAGTATTGTGTCCCCCATTTTCGAGGCCCGGCGGGCCGCCGTCGACGAGCTCCGCTGGATGATCGAGGAGTTCAAGCTGGCCCTCTTCGCCCCGGAGATCAAGACGGCCTTCCCCATATCCGCCGTGCGCCTGGCCCGCAAGATCGCCGAGATCGAGGCCATGCCCTGACGGCATGATCGAAAAATGGGGGACACAGTATTGTGTCCCCCATTTAATGGTAAAATCGTTCCATGGCCAAAGACCCTACGGACAAGAACGACCCCACCTCTCGGTCCTGCATCGTCCCCGGCGAGCCCGCGACCCCCGGCTGGGCCGCCGCCCGTGACGCCGCCATCGACGATTTCCTGGCGCGCTTCGCCGCCGACTGCCCCGACCACGACGTCCTGGCCGACCTCATGGTGGCCATCACCCGCGTGGCCCGCGACGGCGCCGGCCGCGGCGACCTCAAGCTCCTGACCAACTCCTTCAAGGAGCTTCGCTACGCCTTCAAGGTCTTCGCCCCCTACCATGGCATCCGCAAGGTCTCGGTCTTCGGCTCGGCCCGCACGCCCTCCGACCACCCCGAGTTCCTCCAGGCCGTCGAGTTCGCCCGCCGCATGCGGGAGCGCCAGTGGATGATCATCACCGGCGCCGGCGACGGCATCATGGGCGCCGCCCAGCTCGGCGCCGGCCGCACAGGCTCCTTCGGCGTAGCCATCCGCCTGCCCCACGAGCAGCGCACCAACGTCGTCATCGCCGACGATCCCAAGCTCATCCACTTCAAGTATTTCTTCACCCGCAAGATCCTCTTCCTCAAGGAGGCCTCGGCCATCGCCCTCTTCCCCGGCGGCTACGGCACCCAGGACGAGGGCTTCGAGGCCCTGACCATGATCCAGACGGGCAAGACCAACCTCCTCCCCCTGGTCATGATCGACGCGCCCGGCGGCACGTACTGGCAGCACTGGCGGACCTACCTCAAGGCCGAGCTCGTCCTCAACCGCATGATCGACGAGGATGACATGGGCCTGTTCAAGCTGACCGACGACATCGACGAGGCCGTCGAAGAGATCGTCGGCTTCTACCGCCGCTACCACTCGATGCGCTACGTCGGGTCGCGGCTCATGCTCCGCCTCTCCTCGCCGCTCCCTCCGAACGCCATCGAGCGCCTCAACGACACCTACGCCTCGACGCTTCTCTCCGAGGGCCGCATCGAGCAGCACGCCGCGCCGCTCGAAGGGGAAGGGGAGGAGATCGAGTACCCCGAGCTGCCCCGCCTCTCGCTGGCCTTCAACCACAAGAGCATCGCCCAGCTCCGCCGCCTGATCAACGACATCAACGCGGCCTGAGGGAAGGCCCCGGGCCTGAATGAAGGGCGGCTGCCGACGCGCGCACCGTCCGCGTCGCCAGTTTCGTCCGCGCCGTCATTGCCCTCAGCGCGGCGCGTCCGGCGCCGTAGATAGATGGCGCGCCGCAGCCGCCGTCAGAAGCTCGCGGATGCAGATCGCCAGCTCCTCCTCGCCCAGCTTCAGCGCCTGGCGCTCGCGGTAGAGGGCCAGGGCCTGCAGGATGCGTTCGTCGCTGAGCGCGCTCCCGGTTTGCCGGAACGACCGGTCCCTGTTCACGCGGACGATGTCCACGGTGAAACGATCGAGCCGGAAGCCCGGCTTTTCCCGGCTCATCACCGTTCCGGTCTCCTGCAGGTCGACCGCGCCGAAGAGATGGCAGAGCTCGTGGAACAGGATGTATGTCAGGCCTTTGGCATTCTCCTCGTATCGGACGAGCACTATGCCCCCGGGGTAATCGGCCAGTCCGGGCTCCGCCGGGCCGTCCGGTCCCCGGGCGACGAGTCCGATGGCGATCTCGCAGCCGCCCGGTTCCCCGGTCCCGGCCGTCCGGCGGGCGCCGTTCGCGCCAGACCCCGCTCCATTTGCGCCGTCTCCTCCCGCTGCCGTCAGCCGCCTCCGGAAAGCGGGGAGGAACGAGTAGATCGAGCGGAAGGCGCCCCCCGTTTTGACCGCCGTCCGTTCGACGCGCGCCTCGGGCTTCGACGCGCTCTTTCCGGATGCCCGCGCCGCAGGCCGCGCTTCCCAGCCGCCGTACGCCTCGATCCTGAACCTGAGTCCCGCCGCCTCGAGGAAGCACCAATTGACATCGGACAGGGCCCGCAGGACCTCACTTTTCCAGGCGACATTCCTGCGAAGGGGCCCGTCGGCGACCACGAATACGGAAATCTTCCTGACCGAGGGAGCCGCCTTGCCGGCGGACTTGAGCAGGTCCACCGCGCCGACCGAGAGCAGCAAGGCCAGCGCCGTCCCGAACGCGCCCGCCAGGCGGCCGGACGCCCTCGCCCGGAGGATGGAATCCCCCGCCAACAGACACCCCCCCGACGGCCGCTATGCCAACCCCGTTTCGGCCCCCCTTATGAAAAATGGCGCGGCAACCGCCTCTTGTCAAGCTGAATTCTACGTCCAGGGGGACCACCGGCTCTTCGCCCCTGCTCAACGTCTACGAGGAGCCCCACGACGGGGACTTCGATTTCGTCAAGGGCTGCTACCCTTACCGGGTCCACTTCGCGGCCACCAACTTCAGGGGGAACGGGGAGTGGCTGGGGTCAGATATCCGAGCACCCATACTTAAATTTAAAAGTATCAAACTATGACCAGCACCCCGTTTCTCATCCATCCCGTCAGCGACTTTTTATCAGACCGTATCAACTTTTTTAAACCTCGACATTATTTGGCGATAATGCAAATAAAAACCAGTTTTTGACTTTAGTCGAACCTTATCCCTGCGCAACAATGTGACAATATAAGACATTTCATGACAACAATCTAATGCCTATTGACTTGATAGATGTGGGCCGATGAAGATTGTTTACAGATTTCCTGTAGTCCAGGGGGAAATAGTGAGGAAATTCGCACTTCCAACAGCACATTTCCCCCATGTTGCGATACATGCCGACGCTTCTGGTTGGAGTATCCACCTCTGTCCCAAAACGAAAGGGATCTTGACTAAGCATTCGATATTTTCGCAGGAGGTCTTGCCAAATGAACAAGCTTAAAACGGCCCTTTCCTTAATTCTCTTATTATCGGGTACATATACCGTCGCGTATGCCCAAAGCATTTCCATTACCTCAATTGAGCCTTCTACGCTTACCGTGAGTCCGGGGGGCAGTGCGTCGATTACGGTAACCATATCCAGAACGTCCTATACCGGGAGTGTGTCCCTCGCGATTACAAGCTCATTGCCCTCGGGAGTGACAGCAACTTACTCCCACCCTGGAACTGGTAATACCGGGACGATCACACTTACAGCATCTACGAGCGTGGCAACGGGCACCACGACGCAAACAGTTAGGGCGAGCGGGACGGGGGTATCTTCAACCACGAGGACATTTAGCTTAACAGTCGCGTGGCCCGCAGGAATTGGAAGCCTTTCCATTTCCCCCTCTTCCGTTACGCTAAATCCTGGGAGTAGTGTGTCCATATCGGCAACAATCACCCGGGTTAACGGGTTTACGGGCAGTGTATCGCTCTTGATTACCAGCACATTGCCCAGCGGGGTAACGGCTACCTATTCAGGACCTGGGACCGGCAATACAGGGACGATCACGCTGACGGCAACAACTAGCGCGAGTCAAGGCACTACGACACAAACAGTCAGGGCCTCGGGGTCTGGCGTAGCGCCCGTCACAAATACGTTTAGTCTCTCGGTTACGCCTCCTCCGGGCATCGGAAGCCTTTCGGTAACTCCTACCTCAGTCACAATTAACCCAGGAGGAAGCGTTTCTCTAACTGCAACAATCACCCGGGTTGGTGGGTACACAGGCAGTGTTTCGCTATTAATTACTAGCACTCTGCCCTCAGGAATAACGGCAACCTACTCGAATCCCGGAACCGGCAATACAGGGACGATCACGCTGACGGCAACAACCAGCGTGACTCTGGGCACCACGACACAGACAGTCAGGGCGAGCGGGAGCGGCGCCGCGTCGGTTACCGATACTTTCTCCCTTATTAGTGAAAAACTCGCAGGAATCGGGAGTCTCTCAGTTACGCCTTCTTCAGTGACTCTCAATCCTGGGGCAAGTGTGTCATTGACGGCCACGATAACGCGGGTCAACGGATACACTGGGAGCGTCTCGTTATTGATAACCAGCACACTGCCCAGTGGGGTAACGGCTACCTATTCAGGACCTGGAACCGGCAATACAGGGACGATCACGCTGACGGCAACAACCAGCGTGACTCTGGGCACCACGACACAGACGGTTACGGCCAGCGGGACTACCATCGCTTCGGTTACTGATACTTTTAACCTTACGGTCTCTAGGCCCTCAGGAATCGGGAGTCTCTCAGTTACGCCTTCTTCAGTGACTCTCAATCCTGGGGCAAGTGTGTCATTGACGGCCACGATAACGCGGGTCAACGGATACACTGGGAGCGTCTCGTTATTGATAACCAGCACACTGCCCAGTGGGGTAACGGCTACCTATTCAGGACCTGGAACCGGCAATACAGGGACGATCACGCTGACGGCAACAACCAGCGTGACTCTGGGCACCACGACACAGACGGTTACGGCCAGCGGGACTACCATCGCTTCGGTTACTGATACTTTTGACCTGACAGTAGCGAACTTAGCAGGAATTGGAGGCCTTGAGGTTCTACCATCGCCCATAACTCTATATCCCGGCACCAGTGGGGCAGTGACGGCGAACATTACACGAATTAATGGATATACAGGGAGCGTCTCACTTCTTATTACATCCACTCTTCCAACGGGAGTAACAGCATCCTACTCTGGCCCTGGTACTGCGAATACAGGAACGATTACATTGACGGTTGACACGAGCACCGCGCTTGGTACCTGGACACTTACGGTAAGGGCAGGTGGTACCGGCATAGACTCGGTTACGGATACCTTTGACCTAACGGTCGGCGCGCCGCCTGCAATCGGGTCTATGGATGTGACGCCCGGCGCAATTACGATATATCAGGGGAACAGTGGCCAATTAGCGGTGTCAATAACGCGAACCAATGGTTACACGGGCAGCGTTTCTCTCTTGATTACGAGCACGCTGCCGACCGGAGTGACGGCGGCCTATTCTGGTCCCGGGACCGGGGATTCTGGAACGATTACACTAACTGCAAGCACGAGTGCGGCCCTTGGAACATTGACCATCACGGTTTCCGCCAGTGGGTCAAGCGTTAATCCCGTTACTGATACCTTTGATCTGACAGTTGGGCCACGTCCTGCAATAGGGTCTTTGGATGTGGTCCCCGCTTTGATTGAAGTATATCAGGGGAATACAGCCGACTTGGCCGCTAGCATTACGAGGATAAGCGGATATACCGGAAGTGTATCTCTACTGATTACCAGTTCTCTTCCTACCGGTGTTTCCGCGTCCTATTCCGGACCTGGGACTGGGAATTCTGGTACTATCACCCTCACGGCCGATGTTAGTGCTCTCTTGGGGACATGGACCCTCACAATTGCCGCCACTGGATCAGACGTCGATTCCGTTACTGATACCGTTGAGCTGACGGTCGGGCCACGCCAAGCTATTACGTTGGACATCACGCCTCCTGCGATTTCTGTATATCGTGGCGGAACAGCACAGCTGCAAGCGACTATCTCGAGGATTAGCAATTATCAAGGGGCAATAACACTTTCGATCAGCCCTGCCCCCCCTGCTGGCATATCGTTTGGTCTTGTTCATCCGGAAACTACAAGTACTGGCACTATCACGGTAGATGTCCAACCATCCGCTTCTCTAGGGGCCTCTTCTTTTGTAGCAACCGCGAGCGGGCCAGGCATTGTACCTGTGACAGATACCTTTACGATTACCGTTGTACAGGAATACTTCATTTTATCAGACGTCCGAGTTCAAGATGGATCAGAAGCATTCTCTGTCTATGTTAAACCCTCTAGCGTAGGAAATGGATTTGATAAATCAACCATGATGACTATGGCTGATTGGAGCCGGATATCATCACTGTATCTTACTGAACTTGAATCTAATACGAGCCTACCTTTAACTGAGGCCTCAAACCGTGGGTGGCTGGACCTTGTGGCAGATGCTACCTACCCTCGTTGGTTCACATCTTATAGATTTGATACTCGGGTATTTTCCAGTGGGAACGATATGTTCTTTGCTCCTCCTATCTACCGGCCTCTAGTACTTGAGTTGGCCTATGGGGGACTCAATCCATTCGATTCAGCAGAGAGACAAAACCTTTATTCGCGCTATCTAATGGACGCCGTATCTGGACGGAACGTCGAATACCCGACAGAGCTACAAGATGTCCAGGTAGACACGACTACCTTGCACTTAGAACGGCTAGATGCCGATGTCGCAGCTGGACTTGTGAGCGATTTATCCGTGATTGCGGGAGACGTCGAAGATTCGGATGTGCTGGATTTTATCAACGGACGGACGTTGAGTATTGGTAAAGGGCATTCGATTGCCAGATTACTTAAAGAATATGGCCGGATTCTGCAAGCGAATCCGACGCTTGTTAATCAGCTGAGAATCGGAACTGACATATTAGAAATCGCGGGCGACTTAGCACAAGTCGGCTTGACCGTGGAGAATGAAGCTACGGCCGAGATAGCTATGAGGGCCTATCTAAACTCAAGTGCCATCGCCAAGAGGAGGCTGGCTCTACTGGGGGAGGCTTACCAGTACTGCCGTAACAACGGCCTTTCCAACTTGGATGCTTCCCTGGGTGCGGCGCTCACGAGTCTATCTTCGATGATAGGCACCGAGGAGGCCGCATGGAGGTCCAACCTTAGTGCTGTCCTCAACCAGGGTACAGTGGCGAATCTACTTGAATATGGAATTGGGATTGCCGACGTCATTACGGAAATATCAACAGGCAGGCCAGATGCCACTGTATCTGGTCAGATATTGGTTCGGATTGTGCGCGCTTTGAGTGAAAATGTGAATTCTCCGATCTTCAAAAATGTCCCCGAGCATCCTCTCTGGGGTTCAGTTGTTGCTGGGGCAACTACTTTCGTTAGACTCTTAAGCAAGGCTTCAGAGTTCTATCGTAATTATGCAGCAGCGCTTACTGTTAATGAGATGCTTGCTAGGTATGATAGCTACCTTCCTTTTCAATCAGGAACCATCATAGATCCCCCCATCGTGATAAAGAAGAAGGACGCAATGTTCCTTTTGACCTATCAAGCCTACCGATTAATTGATTTGACGGTCGATTATTATGCTCCTTCATCGGGGTGGGAATGGGTAATGTGGCTTGAAGATGCAGGCGTATCACTTTTAAGTGCAGGACCGACTGCCGGATTCAGCATGGTCAGCCCCATTACCCAGGGCGCGATGATGGCAATTACGCAACTACAGAATTGGGTCTACGATGACATTCTTGACGACGCTCGCCAAGAACTCCAAAACATCATGGATGGTTACGAGGCCAACAGGACGGCGGACCGGAACCTGCGTACCTTCTTTGAAACCAACTACCTCACTGGGTCTACTACCCCAGATATTCCCGATGTGCCTACATCTCAATTGAGAATTATACCAATACTCAATCAGAGCGTTGAGGTCGGATCTACAGTCACGGTCCTCGTCGGCATAGAAGGGCTGGCGCAGGGCGATACGGCCAACATTGCTTTTTCTGGATATAGATCGGGAACAGGGAATCAGATACCAATATCGCCGACGCTTGAAGAAGTCGGGCAACATCAGATTACCGTCCTTGCGAGTTCGGCCAGCAGTGGTTCTGACGAATATGTGTTCAATGTCGAGGTTATTCCCGTTGTGCTCCTGCCCGAGATTAATGTGTTAGGTTACGCATCAGGAGCTGTCCATGACTTCGGCTCCGTCACAGTCGGTGCAAGTGCTGAGGCCAGCTTCACCATCGAGAATCTCGGCACGGGAACTTTGGCTCTTTATGGAAATCCGATAATTTCAATAACGGGCATAAATGCTGCGGAGTACCATGTAGAACTTCAACCGACCAGCGAAATAGCTTCTGCGTCCTCGTCTTGCTTTGTCATTTGGTTTTCTCCGACCAGCGCCGGACAAAAAGAAGCTAGTATCCTAATCCAGAATAGCGATTATGATGAGGGCAGGTATCTAATCAGCTTCGCGGGCGGAGGCTTAGCCACCTACCCTGAGATTGATATCCAACGAGGGGCTACGCCTATTCCCGATGGGCATACTTTCAACCTAGGTTCCGTCAATGCCGGTTCGGCCACACAATGGTACGATTTCATGATCTGGAATAATGGGTCAGCGGATCTGATACTCAATAACGGACAATTTCCAGTCATTACAATTACGGGCGCCAATATATCTGATTTCATGGTTGATTATCAGCCTGGTACCACGATAGTACCTGGATGGCCAAGTGAATTCAGCATAGTTTTCAGACCGTGGAAGCCAGGGCTTTTTGATGTCCATATCTCAATCGCTTCCAATGATCAGGATGAAAATCCGTATGATATATCTTGGACCGGAGAAGTGATTCCGTCGCCGGTCAAGAATGACTTCAATTGGGATGGACATGAAGATATTCTATGGAGATATTATGGGACTGGCGGCCGTAACCGGGTATGGTTCTTGGGATCCACGGTAGGACTGAGTCAAAATCAGGTCGTTTCAGCCCAGCCCGATTCGGCTGAGAAATCAATGGTCTCAGTTGAGGAGATGACTCGGCGGCGGCTTAAAGACCCTCGGGATATGGGCTGGAGCTCAAGTCGCTCAGAAACAGTCGTGTCCAAACGAGACCTGATGGGTGAGAGCACAGCTCAGGACAGACGGCCGATCGTAATAGACGATCCGCGTATGGCGGGGATCCTAAAGGGGGAGTCTTTGGATCTATCGCCGCTCCTATCGGTTACGGATCCTACACAGCTAAACAAGCTTATAGGGAATGAAGCCAAGCTTAGTGCTGCTTTTTCCATTCAGGCTTCTACTTACCTTGGGGGGGCTGACCTGCTAACGGTTGAGGATCCAAACTGGCAGATCGTTGGGACTGGGGATTTTAACCACGATCGTAATGTGGACATCTTATGGCGGTATAATGCGTCACCTGGGTGGAATCTAGTCTGGTTGATGAAAGGTACCCACTGGGACCAGACGATTGAACTGGAGCCAGTTGAGGACCCGAATTGGCATGTCGTTGGGACAGGGGATTTCAATAAAGATGGGAACACTGACATTCTATGGCGATACGATGGTACGTATTCTGGGATTGCTGGATTTAACTGGATTTGGTACATGAATGGGACGAATTGGATTGGAGGTCATGAAATACTGTCGGTAGCCGACCTAAACTGGCAAGTCGCTGGGATAGCAGATTTTAATAAGGACGGCAACATCGATATTCTATGGCGATACAATGGGACTGGTGGCTATAATTGTGTTTGGTATATGGACGGGCCGGAGTGGACGCAGACGGTGCAGCTTTATCCGGTAGAGGATTCCAATTGGCATATTGGAGGTGTCGGTGACTTCAATGGCGATGGAAATGTGGATATTGTCTGGAGGTATAACGGGACATATTTAGGTACTGAAGGTTTAAATTGGTTCTGGTATATGACCGGCACCTCCTTGATTGGAGGAGAAGCGACCATCAGTGTCCCAGATCTTAAATGGAAGATAGCAAACCGCTAGCGTGTAACAGACGTTCATAATTTAAACCCCAGTATATACGTGATAATATTGAGCCGATTGCGACCAAGTAGCATCCGCCGCGCCGGCCGAGAGCAGCAAGACCAGCGCCGTCGCGAACGCGCCCACCAGGCGGCCGGACGCCCGGGCCCGGAGGATGGAATCCCCCGCCAACAGACACCCCCCCGACGGCCGCTATCTATGCCAACCCCGTTTTGGCCCCCCTAATGAAAAATGGCGCGGCAACCGCCCCTTGTCAAGCTGAATTCGCGCGGAAATCGGGCCGCCGGACCTTGCGCCTCCAGGCCACGGCGCCTTGACACGGCGCTGCGTCTCTCTGATAATAATTAATGCCAAGGGAAGCGGACAATCGAATCGGGCTCGTTTTCCAAGGATAAAGTGTGCTATCCTTATTCAAGACGTGGGGAAGGGTTTTTCGGGAACCTTCTTATAACTTGGGGGCAGCATGAAAAGAGCGGCGTTTGTCGTTATCTCGATCCTGCTGGCGGGGTTCGGCCTGTCCGCCCTGGCGGCCATCCCGGCCTCCCAGCGCCAGGCCCTTATCGCGTTGTATAACGCCACCGGCGGCGATTCCTGGACCAACCGGACCGGTTGGAAGACGCCTCCGCTCGATTCCGACGGCTTCGCCATGCCCGGAACGGAGAACACCTGGTACGGCGTGACCACGGGCGCTTCGAACACCACGGTCACGGGCATCAACCTGTCGTCCAATAACCTCGTTGGCAGCCTGCCTTCGTCCATCAGCGACCTGACCGGTCTGACGGCCCTGAACCTCCACACCAACCTGCTCTCCGGATCGCTGCCCGCCAGCCTGGGCAGCCTGACCGGCCTGACCCTCCTGCACCTTTATCAGAATTCCTTCACCGGATCGCTGCCGACCGAGCTGGGAAGCCTGACTAACCTGACGGTTTTCGACGCCTACCAGAACCAGTTCACGGGCAGCATCCCGGCGAGTTTCGGCGGCCTGACCTCGCTCCAGAGCCTGCTGCTTCAATCCAATCAGCTCGAAGGGGGCCTGCCGGCCGAATTGGCGTCCCTGACGAACCTGCAGCAGCTCAACTTCCACTCGAACCTGCTGACCGGCTCCATCCCGGCCGGCTACGGCGGGATGACGAGCCTGAGGAGCTTGCGCCTGCACGGTAACAGCCTGAGCGGGAACCTGCCGACCGAGCTGGGCAACCTGACCAACCTGCAGGAGCTCTATCTGGGCGAAAATGGCTTCTCCGGGTCCATCCCCTCGAGCTTAGGGAACCTGTCCAACCTCCTTTATCTTTATATGGAGTACAACAGCCTCGAGGGCTCGATCCCGGCCTCGTTCGGCGGGCTGACGAACCTCCTCGTCCTCAGCCTCCACCACAACCAGCTCAGCGGAACGATCCCCGCCGAACTGGGGAACATGACCAGCCTGGGGGACCTATCGATCCAGCTGAACCAATTGACCGGGTCCATCCCGCCCGAGCTCGGCTCTCTGGCCGCCCTCGAGATCCTGGACCTGCACGCGAACCTGCTGACCGGATCGATCCCCTCGCAGCTGGGAAATCTCTCGAGCCTTCTCTACCTCTACCTCCAAGGCAATCAACTGACCGGCGCGATCCCCACGGCCCTCGGCTCCCTGACGAACCTTCTTTACCTGCGGCTTGATGAGAACGATCTGAGCGGCGGCCTTCCCGGGGAGCTG
This sequence comes from Acidobacteriota bacterium, assembly GCA_022711665.1. Lineage (GTDB taxonomy): Bacteria > Acidobacteriota > Aminicenantia > Aminicenantales > Saccharicenantaceae > RBG-16-66-30. The sequence goes on from JAKLEN010000006.1 coordinate 85,942, forward strand.
GGCTCCCTGACGAACCTGATAGACCTCTGGGCCTGCGGCAACATGCTGACCGGGACCATCCCGGCGTCCCTGGGCAGCCTGGTCAACCTGCAATACCTGCATCTTCACGGCAACGCCCTGGAAGGCCCCGTCCCGACGGCGATCACGAACCTGACCGCCCTCCTTCCCGAGGGCACCGATATCGGCTACAACGCCCTCTACTCCTCCGATTCCGCCGTCACCGCGTTCCTAAATTCCAAGGATGCGGACTGGTCGGCGACCCAGACGGTGGCGCCCACCGGTCTCACCGCCACGGCGCTCGACGGCGCGAACATCCTCGTATCCTGGGTGCCTATCGCCTATACCGCTCATACCGGGTATTACGCGCTTTTCTCCTCGGAAGCCGCCGGCGGACCTTATACAGACATCGGTCACACGGCGAACAAGTCGGCCGCGTCCCTTCAGGTCGGCGGGCTCACGCCCGGGCTGACCTATTATTTCGTCGTCAAGACGCACACGGACGCGCACGCCGGCAATCAGAACGCCCTCGACAGCCATGAGAGCGCTGAGGTCTCGGCCACGGCCTGGACCCAGGTCAACGTCCGGATCACGGGGACGATACTGGCCGGCGGGTCGCCGTTGGCGGGCGTCGTCCTGTCGGGGCTGCCGGGCAATCCCGTGACCAACGCTTCGGGGGTCTATGACGTGACGGCCTCGGCCGGCTGGAGCGGCACGGTGACGCCGACGTTGGCCGGCTATACGTTCACGCCGGCCTCGCGGACCTACGCCTCGGTCACCGAGGATCAGCTCAGCCAGGATTACGCGGCGGCCCTGGTGCCGGCGACGATCACGGTCACTTCGCCCAACGGGGGAGAGGCCTGGACGGCCGGGACGAGCCACGCGATCACCTGGTCGTCCACTGGGCTCGCGGACAGCGTCACGATAGACCTCTACAAGGGCGGGGTCTACTCCAAGACCCTGGGGACCGCTGCGGCCACCGCCGGGACGTTCGCCTGGACGATCGCCTCGAACGAGACGGCTGGGACGGACTATCGGGTGCTCGTCTGGCAGGGCAGCGTTTCCGACGACTCGGACGCCGATTTTACCGTGACCGCGGCCGTGCGGGTCGACTTCAACAAGGACGGCCGCGAGGATCTTCTCTGGCGGTATTACGGAACGGGCGGCCGCAACCGGGCCTGGTTCCTCGGCGCTACGGGGGGCACGGCGCTGCTGCAGGCCGGGCCGGACCCCGAGCTGCAGGCCGGGGCGACGGCCGGCGGGATCGCCGGTTCCGCGGAACGGATCGCCGGAATGATGGGCGCGAGCCGGTCGGGAAAGCTGATCGTGGCCGACCCCCGCGATGCCGTGGATCCCCGAAGCTGGAGAGAAGGGTGGAAGAGCGGGGCGGAAAGCCGGAAAGACGGATCTGATCCGGAGATGAACGCGCTGCCTCTTAGCGCCGGAGTGTCCGATCCCGGCCTGGCCGCCGCGGTGTGCGCGGCCGACCCGGCCATGACTATCCAGGCCACGGCCCTCCTGGGGGGGGGCGACATTCCGGCCGTTTCCGACATGACCTGGCAGATAGTCGGGACGGGAGACTTCAACAACGACGGCAGCGTTGATGTTCTGTGGCGCTACAACGGCGCCGGCGGCAAGGTCCGGGTCTGGTACATGAGCGGGACGACGCTCCTCTCGGGAGCGGATATTACGTCGGTATCCGACTTGAGCTGGCAGGTCGCCGGGACGGGGGACTTCAACAAGGACGGCCATGTGGACATCCTCTGGCGCTACAACGGGACGGGGGGCCAGGTTCGGGTCTGGTACATGAACGGGATCAGCATCATCGGCGGGGCCAACCTGTGCGCCGTGCCGGACCTTAACTGGCAGGTTGGCGGGACGGGAGACTTCAACAAGGACGGCAGCGTCGACATCCTCTGGCGCTACAACGGGACGGGCGGCCGGAACCGGGTCTGGTACATGAACGGCGTCAGCATCATCGGCGGGGCGGACCTGCTGGCGGTCTCGGACCTGAACTGGCAGATCGGCGGGGTGGCGGACTACAGCGGGGACGGGAACGTGGACGTCGTGTGGCGCTACGCCGGCGCGGCGGGCTATGTCTACGTCTGGGACCTGAACGGGATCGCCTGGACGCAGACGGAAAAGCTGGCCGTGGTTACCGACCAGAATTGGAGGATCGTCAGCCGATAGCTTCATAACCGTACCGTCGCCGATACGCCGGAACCCATCTTGAAGGTCCTTCCTCCGGCCGTTTGATTACCCGGCAGCGGGGAGGAGGCTCACCGCTTCGGGGGAGGCGAAAATCACCTTTAGGGGCGATTACAATCGTATCGGCAAAACATTGATAATAAACGAATAAATTAATATCGCGATGAGCCACGGGAACCCATGAATCTCTCTATCTCACGTCGCTCCTGAAAGCGCAGACCATGAAAAGATCGAGCACCGTCCTTCTTCTGTTCACACTGATCTTCCTGCCGGCCGTTCTCCGGGGGGCCATCCCGGCGTCCGAACGGCAGGCCCTGATCGCCTTCTACGCCTCCACGGGCGGCGATTCCTGGACCGTCAACACCGGCTGGAAAACGGAGCCCCTCGACGCCGACGGCTTCGCCCTGCCCGGAACCGAGAACACCTGGTACGGCGTCACCACCGATTCCTCGAACTCCATGGTCACGGCCCTGATCCTGGCCTCGAACAACCTCGTCGGGTCGCTGCCGGCCGGGATCGGCGATCTGCCGAACCTGACGATCCTCAACGTCCGGGGCAACCGGCTGTCCGGGTCGCTGCCGGCGGAGCTGTGGACACTCACGAATCTCACCGTTCTGCAGTTGTACCAGAACGAGTTCAGCGGCACGCTCGCGGCCGAGATCGGGGACCTGACGAACCTCACGGCGCTCAATCTCTATGCCAATCAGCTCACCGGCTCGCTGCCCTCGAGCCTGGGCAACCTGGTCAACCTTCAGACCCTGTCCCTCTATTCCAACCAGCTCAGCGGCGAGATCCCCGTCGAGCTCGGGAACCTCGTCAACCTGACGACTCTCGATCTTCACAGCAACCAGCTCTCCGGCTCGATCCCATCGAGCCTGGGCGGCCTGTCGGCCCTGCGGGACCTCTTCCTGCACTCGAACGCCCTGACCGGGTCGCTGCCCACGGAGCTGGGGAACCTGACGTCCTTGAGGAAGCTCTATCTTCGCTACAACCAGCTGACCGGGTCGATCCCGGCGAGCTTCGGCGGCCTGGCCTATCTCCAGGAATTTGTCGCCGGCAACAACCTGCTCTCCGGCTCGATCCCGACCGAGCTCGGCGGCCTGGCCGCCCTGACGACGCTCGACCTCCGCTTCAACGAGCTCGAGGGGTCCATCCCGGCCTCGTTCTCCGGGCTGAGCTCCATCCGGACGCTCTATCTCCAGTTCAACAACCTGACCGGGTCCCTCCCGGTCGAGCTCGGCGGCCTGACGACCTTGACCGATCTCCGCCTCCAGTCCAACCAGCTGACGGGGACGATCCCGGCCGAGCTGGGCAACCTGACCAACCTGGTCTGGCTCTATATCCACCTCAATCAGCTGAGCGGCGCCATCCCGACGACCCTGGCGAACCTGACCAAGCTGGGCTATCTCCATCTCTACTCCAACCAGTTGACCGGCTCCATCCCGCCGGAGCTGGGGACGCTCTCCCAGCTGGTCGATCTGACGATCAACAGCAACGCGCTCGAAGGGTCGATCCCGGCCGAGCTCGGCAACCTGACCAGGCTGCAGATCTTCAACATCTACGGCAATAAGCTGAGCGGGGCCATCCCCGCGTCGCTGACCAACCTGACGGCCCTCGTCCCGGCCTCGACGAACCTCGGCTACAACGCCCTCTACAGCTCCGACGGGACGCTGACGGCCTTCCTGAACGCGGCGGACCCGGACTGGGCCTCGACGCAGACAGTCGCGCCTTCAAGCGTGACGGCCACTTCCGTGGACGGTGCCGGCATACTTATTTCCTGGTCGCCGATCGCCTTCAGCGGCTACACCGGCTATTATCAGGTCTTCGTCTCCGAGACCGCGGGCGGGCCGTACACAGCCGCCGGCCAGACCGCGAACAAGACGACGTCATCGCTCCAGCTGACCGGCTTTACGCCGGGCCGGACTTACTACTTCGTCGTCCGGACGCACACGGACGCCCACGCGGCGAACGCCAACGCCCTCGACAGTCTCGACAGCGCCGAGGCCTCGGCCACGGCCTGGACCCAGGTCAACGTCCGGATCACGGGGACGATCCTGGCCGGCGAGTCGCCGCTGGCTGGTGTCGTCCTGTCGGGCCTCGCCGGCGATCCCATGACCAACGCCTTGGGGGTCTATGACGTGACGGCCTCGGCCGGCTGGAGCGGGATGGTGACGCCGACGCTGGCCGGCTATACGTTCACGCCGGCCTCGCGGACCTACGCCTCGGTCACCGAGGACCAGCTCAACCAGGATTACGCGGCGGCCCTGGTGCCGGCGACGATCACGGTCACTTCGCCCAACGGGGGAGAGGCCTGGACGGCCGGGACGAGCCACGCGGTCACGTGGACGTCCACTGGGCTCGCGGACAGCGTCACGGTCGACCTCTACAAGGGCGGCGTATACCAGGAGACCCTGGGCACGGCCGGCGCGACGGCCGGGACGTTCGCCTGGACGATCACCTCGAGCGAGACGGCTGGGACAGACTACCGGGTGCTCGTCTGGCAGGGCAGCGTCTCGGATGACTCGGACGCCGATTTTACCGTGACCGCGGCCGTGCGGGTCGACTTCAACAAGGACGGCCGCGAGGATCTTCTCTGGCGGTATTACGGAACGGGCGGCCGCAACCGGGCCTGGCTTCTCGGCGCTACGGGGGGCACGGCGCTCCTGCTGGCCGGGCCGGACCCCGAGCTGCAGGCCGGGGCGACGGCCGGCGGGATCGCCGGTTCCGCGGAACGGATCGCCGGTATGATGGGCGCGAGCCGGTCGGGAAAGCTGATCGTGGCCGACCCCCGCGACGCCGTGGATCCCCGGAGATGGAGAGAAGGGCGGAAGAGCGGGGCGGAAGGCCGGAAAGGCACGGAAGGATCGGATCCGGAGATGAGCGCGCTGCCTCTTAGCGCCGGAGTGTCCGATCCCGGCCTGGCCGCCGCGGTGTGCGCGGCCGACCCGGCCATGACTATCCAGGCCACGGCCCTCCTGGGGGGGGGCGACATTCCGGCCGTTTCCGACATGACCTGGCAGATAGTCGGGACGGGAGACTTCAACAACGACGGCAGCGTTGATGTTCTGTGGCGCTACAACGGCGCCGGCGGCAAGGTCCGGGTCTGGTACATGAGCGGGACGACGCTCCTCTCGGGAGCGGATATTACGTCGGTATCCGACTTGAGCTGGCAGGTCGCCGGGACGGGGGACTTCAACAAGGACGGCCATGTGGACATCCTCTGGCGCTACAACGGGACGGGGGGCCAGGTTCGGGTCTGGTACATGAACGGGATCAGCATCATCGGCGGGGCCAACCTGTGCGCCGTGCCGGACCTTAACTGGCAGGTTGGCGGGACGGGAGACTTCAACAAGGACGGCAGCGTCGACATCCTCTGGCGCTACAACGGGACGGGCGGCCGGAACCGGGTCTGGTACATGAACGGCGTCAGCATCATCGGCGGGGCGGACCTGCTGGCGGTCTCGGACCTGAACTGGCAGATCGGCGGGGTGGCGGACTACAGCGGGGACGGGAACGTGGACGTCGTGTGGCGCTACGCCGGCGCGGCGGGCTATGTCTACGTCTGGGACCTGAACGGGATCGCCTGGACGCAGACGGAGAAGCTGGCCGCGGCCACAGACCAAAACTGGAAAATAGTCAGCCGCTGATCGTCCAAAATATTTGCTTGCAATATCGCGCGAATTGTCGCAAAATTCTGCCATCTTAAGGGTAAAAGTGGAGTAGCGGGAAGCCGCACAAGTGTTTCCCCGGCTCTATCGATGACTCTGATTCCCTTCCCTCATCCTCTGTTCCGGCTTAGTTGAGAACGGGCCGGCCGGAGCCGGTCCGGGTCCGATAAGGGTGCCGGCGACCGGCGCACCGGAGGGAGGGTTCGATGAAAAAGTCCCGTCTCGTCCTCGTCCTTTCCTGCCTTTTCCTCGGTCTGGCCCTGGCTTTCGCGGCCGCGGAATTCCGGAAGAGCGTCCAGCCCGTCGCCAGCGGCGGGACGATCAAGGGGCTGCCCGACATCGCCTATGACGCCCAGGCCGATAAATACCTGGTCGTCTGGCAGGACCGGGCCGGACGGAACGCCGAAGATTGGGACGTCAGGAGCCGGATCCTGGACGGCGACGGGAATCCCGTCGGCCGGGTCATGCATATCGCCTCCTCGGGCGAAGACGAGCGGCATCCCCGGGTCGCGGCGAGCGGCGCCGGTTCATGGCTGGTCGTCTGGTCGACGGGGAAATCAATCGAATCCTGCACCGTCGACGCCGAAGGCCGGATCGACGGCTTCGGGAGCCTTACGCCGGGCGCTGCGAGGCCCGTCGATCGGCCCGATATCGGCTTCTCCAGCCTGGACGGACGGTTCTTCGTCATCTGGGAGGAGCTCGACGAATCCGGGCTCGAGGTGATCAAGGGCCGGAGCATCGGCGGACCCGGCGAAGAGGCTCGCCAAGCCATCGTCCTCGGCCGTTCGGCCTATGACAGCCTCCAGAATCCCTCCATCAACCAAGCCGGCGGGAATTTCTTCGTGGCTTGGGAGAAGCAGGCGGCGGGCGGCCGCGTCGACATCGAAGGCCGGGAGGTCCCGGCCGGCGCGGCCTCGGCCGACGAGCTGGGAAACGTTCTCGTGCTGGCCGGCGACGGGGCCCGGAACACCGCCCCAAGCGTGACCGGCGCGGCCGGAACGGCGGGGTACATCGTGGTCTGGCAGGCCCGGCGCGGCCCGCGCCGCTCGGACATCGCCTTCGCCGGCACCGACGGCCAGGCGATACTCCAGTCCGGCGATCTGACGGCGACGGAGTCCGAGCTTGAGTCCCGTCCGACGGCCTTCGCCACCGGGCTCGCCGGCCGGGTCCTCGTGACCTATCAGACGGCCAGCCTCGAGTCCCCGGGCGTGCGCGACATCGCGGCCAGGACCCTCGGTTGGGGCGACACGGCCGCCTCGGCCGGGGTCGTCCTCGACGAAGAGCGGCTTGGCGGCGGCAATCCCGCGATCGTCCGGGCCGCCGGGGCCAACGGGCGCGGGATCATCGTCTGGGACGTCAAGGAGGGGAGCGGGACGGAGCTGTATTCCCGGGGCTGGCAGGAGGCGTCTCTCGCCGACGCGCCCGTCGCCGTGGATGAGCCGGTCGTCGCCCTGGCCGATGTCACCATTTCGGGACAGGTCACGTTCGGCGGCCTGGGCCAGGCCGACGTCCTCCTGGGAGGCTTTCCCACCGCCGTCAGGACCGACGCCCTGGGCTTCTATGCGGCCGCGGTGCCTTCCGGATGGACCGGAACGGTGACCCCGGCCCAGCCCGGCTTCACGTTCACCCCGGCCAGCCTGGCCTATACGAACCTGACGGCCGACGCGACGGACCAGAACTACGCGGCGGCCTTCGCCGGCGGCGTCGATGACGCCTACGAGGACAACGACACGTTCGAGACCGCGCCCTCCCTGCCGCTCGGCACGACCCACGACCTGGTGCTCAACGACGAGGATTGGTTCAAGTTCTATGTTCCCGCCGAGGACGCCGGCAAGGACCTCAAGGTCCGCGTTTGGGGGACGGGCTTCCCCGATGCGACGACGCGGCGGGACCTGGACTTCGGGGTCCTGGACGCTTCCGGCAATCTCCTGAGTTATAGCGTGAGCTGGGCGCCCGACGAAACGGCCTTCGTCTGCGCCGTCGCCGAAGGCTGGTACTATGTCGTTCAGTACCATATCGGGGCCGGGGGGACGGTCTACTCCCTGTCGGTTGAAGTGAGCGACGCCTTCGGCCTCGCCTATATCAGCGGGCAGGTGCTGGACGATGAGGAGGAGACCCCGGTCGCCGGGGCGACCGTGGAGCTCTACGCCATGCCGTTCGATGAGAACGTCACCCGGCCCATGGTCTTCACGGACGCGAACGGCTATTACAGGCTCGGCTGGCTTCCTGGGGATTACACGCTCCGTTTCAACATGCGAGATTTCGGCGATGACGGCGTCGCCTGGACGCCCGACGCGAACTACCTCGGGGACGTCTATGAGTACGAACATGTCCTGACGCTGACCGGCGGGGCGTCCCTCGAGAACGTCAATATGTACCTGGTCCCCGGAGGGACGATCACCGGTCAGATAACAGACGGGACCGGGGCGCCGCGCGCCAACGCGAGAGCGTATGTATGGCTCGGCAACGGGACGAGCGTCGCCAGCGCTTTCGCCGATATCGGCGGATACCGGATCGATCGGCTCCGGGCCGCCAACTACGCGGTCCGCGCCCGGACGTGGTCCGGCCCCCTGATCAACGAGTGGTTCGACGACAAGGCGCTCTTCGCTTCGGCCGACCCGGTCGGGGCCGCCGCCGCCGGGACGACGGCGGGCATCGACGTGTCGCTCGACGAGAAGACCTGGGGCACGATCACGGGCCGCGTCCTCGACGCCGACATGAACCCCGTGGGCAACCTGCAGGTCGGCATCATGGATCCGATGGGGCTGATGCTGTGGATTATCCGGACCGACGGCGATGGCTACTACACCCATTCGCGGGTGCCGGCCGGCGACTGGAAGGTCTATTTCAACGCTGCCTCGGTGGGCGCCTCCCTGGTCTCCCAGTACTACCCGGGCACGCGTTTCCTGTCTGAAGCAGAAACGGTACATGTCGTCGCCGGCGCGGTGACCGAAAGCATCGATGCTGTGCTCCCGGCCGCCGGGTCCATCTCCGGCCGGATATTGAACAACAACGGCACTGTGGACGTCGTCGCTTTCGATACGGCCAGCAATTACCAGCGGAGCATCTCGTTGCTCGCCTCCCTTGCCGGGGAGCCGACCTATACCCTCAATAACCTGCCGCCGGGAACTTATAGGATCATGGCCAGTCCCAGCCAGCAGGGCGACCGCATTCCGCACTGGTATCCGGACGCGACGTCCTACGCCGCGGCCGGCACCGTCACGGTCGCGGCCGGCGCGACGACCGAAAACATCGATGTCACCCTCTCGGGGGGAGGCGGCATGATCATCGGCCGGGTGGTCAACTCCTACGGCTACCCCGTCCCCCGGGTCAACGTCGTCGCCCAGGACGCCTCGAAACAGGCCTTCTACGCCGGCACGATCTCCGACGGCGACGGCTACTTCACGATCCGTCAGGTGCCTCCCGGATCGGTCAAGGTCTATTTCAACGCCGACGCGAACTGGTTGCCTTACGTCTCCGAATACTATAACGACAAGACGAGCCACGATGCGGCCGACGCGGTCACTGTGAACGAAGGCGAAACGACGGCGCTCAGCGACGCCGCGCTGGCCAACCAGCCGGAATTGGCGATCACGACGGCCTCGCTCGCGGGCGGGGAGATAGGCGTGGTCTACAGCCAGCAGCTCGGCGCCGCGGGCGGCCGGCCGCTCTATCGCTGGTCGCTCTATTCTGGGGACCTGCCCGGAGGGCTGACGATGACCTCTGGGGGCCTGATCTCCGGCGTGCCCAACGTGACGGGCACGTTCAGTTTCATGGTCACCTTGACCGATTCGTCCTTGGGGCAGGTGTCCATAACCCAGGGGCTGTCCATCACGATCGGCGAATACACGGGCGAGGGCTTCACGGTCAGCGGGACCGTGACGTCCGGCGGGACGCCGCTGGCCGGCGTCACGCTCGAGGGCTTCGAGCCTCCGGCGGTGACCGACAGCGCGGGCCGGTACGCCGCCGTCGTCGTGCGATCGTTCTGGGGCACGGTCACGCCCATCCTGGCGGGCTATGCCTTCGATCCGCCTCTCCGCGAATACATCGTCGTCAACTCCGACCTCACGGGCCAGGATTACGCGGCTTCGGCGGGCCATGTGCTTTCGGGCCAGGTGACCCTGAACGGCGCGGGCCATGGCGGCGTCCTGATGGCCGGCCTGCCCGCCGCCCTCCGGACGGATGACAACGGGGGCTATTCGATGATGCTGCCCGACGGTTGGTCGGGCACCGTGACCCCGACGCTGCCGGGATTCACGTTCTCGCCGGCCCATCTGGATTATGCCGGGATCAGCGCCGATACGACCGCCCAGAACTACGTCGCGGAATACCCCGGCGGGGCCGATGACGCCTACGAGGACAACGACACGTTCGAGACGGCGGCCGCCGTCACGCTGGGGACGAACATCCCGAACCTCGTCCTCAACGATCAGGATTGGTTCAAGGTCCTGGTCCCGGCCGAGGACGCCGGCAAGGTCCTGGCCGTCCGCATCCGGGCGATCTCCTTCCCCAACGGCACGGCCCACGCCGACCCGACGAAGTCCATGGACCTCGACTTCGGCGTCATGGACGCCGCCGGGACCCTCCTGACCTATAACATGAGCGGAGACATCGACGAGGTCTCCTTCATCCCCGACATCCAGCCCGGCTGGTACTATATCGCCCATACCTATCTCGGCAGTCCGGGGGCGGTCTACGAGCTCTACGCCGGCACGAGCGACAACTTCCCGGTCGCCACCATCTCCGGCAGGGTCTCCGACGAGGCCGACCAGGGGATCGACGGCGTGACCGTCGCCCTTTACGGCGTGCCTTTCGACTGGAACGTCTGCCGGCAGATGGCCATCACGGACGCCGACGGCAACTACAAGATCGCGGCCTTCCCGGGCAACTACCAAGTCAAGGCTAACCTCGAGGATTTCAACGTCAGCCCGATCGACGCGCTGCCCGACGGCTGGCTGCCCGTCCGCAACTTCCTGGGGAACTCCTACGATTACGACCGGACGGTGACCCTCGACACGGCGGCGCCGATCACCGGCGCCGATGTCGTGCTGCCGTCCGCCGGGGCCGTCAGCGGCCGGGTCACGGACGGGGAGGGGAATCCGCTCGTTCAAGCGAGGGTCATCGCCTACCTGGCCGGCGCCAGCCAGGCCTCCCAGGCTTTTACCGACGCCGACGGGAACTACTCGATCAGGCGATTGAGATCGGCGAACTACGCCATCTTTTTCCGTCCGCCCGCCGGCAGCACGCTGACCCGCGAATGGTATGACGATCAGGGCGCCTTCGGCGCCAGCCTGCCCGTGGCCGTCACGGCCGGGGCGACGACGACGGGGATCAACGCCGTGCTCGAAGCCGGGGGGCGGATCTCTGGCCTGGTGACGAATGAGTCTGGAGATCCCCTTCCCGGGGTCGGGGTTGTCGCGTATGAAGCCTCTTCCGTCGCCATGCAATCGGCGACCACTCAAGCCGACGGCAGCTACCTTCTCGACAGCCTTCGAGCGGGGACCTACAGCCTTATCTTCAACCCCGCATCCTCGTCCGCCGGCAACTACATGATGCGAACCCACGGCGCCGGAGGACCGATCGCGGTGGCCGAGGGATACACGACGGCGGGCATCGACGTGGTCCTGCAGCCTGCGGGCTCGATCTCCGGCCGGTTGACCGATGGGGACAACCGGGGCCTCATGAGCGGCCGCGTCGCGGCCGTCAACGCCGCGACCGGGGATGGCTGGACCGCCGCTCCCGACTTTGAAGGAAATTATCTGATCCGCAACATTCCGCCGGGCAGCTACAGGGTCCGCTTCGCCAATTCCTCTTATCCGCCGGAGTGGTATCCGGAGGCCGCGAGCGGCGCCGACGCCAGCCTTATTCCCGTGATCGCGGGCGAGACCGTGAGCGGCATCGACGGGGTCCTCGAGGCGGACGGCAGCGGTTTCTCCGGGAGGGTCACCGACTCCTCCGGGACCGGGATCCCGGGCCTGGCGGTCGTGGCCATAGACGGCTTCCTCGATGGATTCAACACCAGCAGCGCCGTCACGAACGCCGACGGCGATTACACGGTCTTGAATGTCCCCCTGGGCACGGCCAGGGTCCTTTTCCAACCCAACGCCCTGCCTTATGCCGCCGAGTTCTATAACGACAAGCCAAGCTCCGAGACCGCGGACGCGATCCCGATCGTGTCCGGCTCGATCCTGCCGGGCATCGACGCCGGGCTGGCCGACGCGCCGGCCCTGGCCGTGACGACGTCCTCGCTCCCGGACGGGGAGGCGGCCGTGGCCTACAGCCAGCAGCTCGGCGCCGAGGGCGGGCGTCCGTTCTATCACTGGACGCTCGACTCGGGGGCGCTGCCGATCGGGTTGACGATGACCGCCAGGGGCGAGATCTCCGGCATGCCGACGACGGCAGGGACATTTGCCTTCACGGCCCGGGTGACCGATTCGACTGTGCCTCAGCAGATAGTGACCCGGGAGCTGTCCATCACGATCGGCGAATACACCGGGACCGGCTATAAGATCTCCGGCACGGTGCTTTCCGGAGAGGCGCCGCTGGCCGGGGTGACGATGAGCGGGCTGCCGGGGAACCCGGCGACGAACGCGGCCGGCGGCTATATCGCGGTCGTTCCCTCTGGCTGGTCGGGGACCGTGACGCCGGTCCTCTCCGGCTACGCCTTCAGCCCGGCGACAAGAGCGTACGAAAACGTCGCCGCCGACGCCGCGGCACAAGACTACGCGGCCGAGGCCGGATACCGCATCGCCGGGATCGTGACGCGCGACGGCGTCGGGCTGGCCGGCGTCACGATGGCCGGGCTTCCCGGGGCGCCGGCGACCGACGCGGCCGGCGCCTATGCGGCGGCCGTTCCGGCCGGTTGGTCGGGGACGGCGACGCCGACCCTGCCGGGATTCACGTTCTCTCCGGCGGACCGGACCTATGACGCGATCGCGGCGGACGCGACCGCCCAGGATTACACGGCGGCCTTCGCCGGCGGCGTAGACGACGCCTTCGAGGACAACGACAGCTTCGAGACGGCGGCCGTCCTGCCGATGGGAAAGACCTCGGGCCTCATCATCCGCGACGAGGACTGGTTCAAGTTCTACGTCCCGGCGGCCGACGCCGGCAAGGACATCCGCGTGGTCATGAACGGGACCGCCTATCCCGATCCGGCGATTCGCCAGGACATGGATTTCGCCATCCTCGACGCCGACAAGCGTCTCTTGAGCTATAACACCAGCGGCTGCGACGACGAAACGGCCTACATCTACGGCGCGGCCGAAGGCTGGTATTACATCTCGAACGTTTACTACGAGGTGCCGGGGGTCGTTTATGCGTTGACGATCGACGCCAACGCGGACTTCGGCTTGGCCTACGTCACGGGCACGTTGACGGACGACGAGGGGGATCCGATCGCCGGGGCCTACGTCGAGCTCTACGGTTCGCCGTTCGACTGGAATGTCAGCCGGCCGCTGGCCATGACCGGCGAGGACGGCGCCTACCGGATCGGCTACACGCCCGGGCTATACACCGTCCAGTTCAACGTCACCGACTTCAACGACGAATTCGACTGGACGCCGGACCTCAATTACCTCAGCGAGGCCTATCACGGCGGCGAGGTCCTGACCCTCGTGGTGGGAGAGACGCTGGCGGACATCGACGGCCAGCTCACGCCGGGCGGCGTCATCAGCGGCCGGATCATGGACGCGTCGGGGAACCCGCTCGGCAATAGCGTGGCCTACGCCTACGCGGGCGACACGGTCCAGACCGCGGCGGATGTCAGCGACGCCGACGGACGATTCGAGATCGATCGCCTGCGGGCGGGCAATTATGCGGTGCGCTTCAGGGCCCCGGTCGGATACGCCCTGGCGACGGAGTGGCACAGCGAGGCGACATCATTCGCTTCGGCGCTGCCCGTGGCCGTGGCCGCCGGGGCGACGACCGGCGGGATCGACGCCGTCCTGGGAACGGCCGGAGTGATCGCCGGACGGATCACTGACGGGGAAGGGAACCCGATCGAAAACGTCCAGGTGACGGCTTACGACCCGGCGGGGATGGCCCTCCAATCCGCGTCGACGGACGCGGACGGGAATTATTCCGTTGGCCGGCTGCCGACGGGCACGTTCAAGATTCTCTTCAACGCTAATACGGTCGAAACGGGAAGCTATCTCGCGGAATATTACTCCGACGTTTATGATCTGCCCAGCGCCGCGGGCATCAGTGTCACCGCCGGGCAGACGACGGGTGGCATCAACGCCGTTCTCGGCGTGGCGGGCGTGATCAGCGGCACCGTGACAGTCACCGACGGGCGGCCTCTCTCCGGGGCCAACGTCTATGGCTTCCCTCCGGACAATTCCTATTCTGTGATGGCGACGACCGACATTACCGGGGCCTACACGATCCGGGGCGTGCCGCCCACCGACTACCGGGTCCGGTTCCGGCCGGCTTCGGAAGACCTGACTGTTGAGTGGTACAACGACAGGGCCGGTTTCGCCGCCGCCGACGTCGTGACAGTCGCGCTCGGGGCGAACGTCACGGGCATTGACGGCGTGCTTTCGAACGAGACCGGTCTGATCACGGGCCGGGTGACGAATGGTTTGGGCTTGCCCATAGAGGGGGTCATGGTCGCCGCCCAGGACGCCAGCCTGGCGGTCACCAGTTATTCGACGCCGACGGACGCGGACGGCCGATACACTCTCCGGCGGCTGCCGACGGGCTCGTTCAAGGTGTTGTTCAACGCCGATGTCGCCTACCTCAACTATGTGTCCGAATATTATGATGACAAGGGAGGCCACGGCTCCGCCGACGCCGTCGAGGTGACGGTCGGCAGCACGACCTCGGGCATCGACGCCGTGCTGGCCGAACGGCCGGCCCTGGCGGTGATGACCGAGTCCCTGGCCGCCGGCCAGCTGGCGGTCGTTTACAGCGGCGCCCTGGCGGGCTCGGGCGGGCGGCCGTTCTATTATTGGAGCCTCGATTCGGGGACCCTGCCCGACGGCCTGGCCATGAACAGCCGGGGAGAGATCAGCGGGGTGCCGACCATGACCGGCGCCTTCGCCTTCGTCGTACGACTGACGGATTCGACGTCGCCGCAGCAGGCCGTGACCAAGGAGCTGTCCATCACGATCGGGGAATACACGGGGATCGGCCATACGATCTCCGGCCAGGTCGCGCTGGCCGGCCTGCCCCTGGCCGGGGTGACGATGAGCGGCCTTCCCGGAACGCCGGCGACGAACGGCTCCGGGGGCTATGCCGCGGTCGTGGCCGACGGCTGGTCGGGCACGGTGACGCCGGTCCTGGCCGGGCACGTTTTCGCCCCGGCGACGAGGACATATTCCCCCGTTACGGCCTCGGTGGCGGACCAGGATTATGCGGCCTTCGTCGGGCGCGCGATCTCGGGCACGGTGACGCTCGACAGCGCCGGCCTGGCCGGCGTTCTAATGTCCGGGCTTCCCGGCGACCCGGTCTCGGGCGCCGACGGAGCCTACTCCGCGATGGTGCAGGACGGCTGGTCCGGCACGGTCACGCCGACGCTCGCGGGCTACACTTTCGCCCCGGCCAACCGGACTTATGAGGCGGTCGCAGCCGACATGACGGCCCAAGACTATGCGGCGTCGGCTTCGTCCCGGGCCAGGGTCGATTTCAACAAGGACGGCCAGGAGGATCTCCTGTGGCGGTACTACGGAACGGGCGGCAGGAACCGCGCCTGGTTCCTGAGTCATACGGGCGTCACGGCGACGCTTGCGGCTCTCGATGAGCCGGCCGGGTCTTTGTTTTCAGATCCGGCTTCAAGCGACAGGGGAATGGCCCCGGGGCAGGCCGTTCGGTTCCGGTCCAAGGCCGAGAGAGAGATCATGCAGGCCAGGAACTGGTCCGCCAAGGGCCGCTTCCGGGCCGAGTGGGGGAGGAGTCGCCTGTCGCGAGTCGAAATGAGCCCGCGGCCGCTCGGACCCGTGGCTGCCGAACCCGGGCAGGCCGGCGAAGTCCTCTCGAAAACGGCGGCCGCGCCCGGAGATGGGAAGGTCTCCGTCGAAACGGCGATCCTGGGCGGCGCGGACATCCAGGCCGTGTCCGAGTTAAACTGGAAGATCATGGGCACCGGCGATTTCAACAATGATGGCTACACCGACGTTCTCTGGCGCTTCAATGGGACCGGCGGCCGGGTGAGGGTCTGGTATATGAACGGAACGGGCCTCATCTCCGGAGCGGATATCGCCTCGGTCCCGGACCTGAGCTGGCAGATCGTCGGCACCGGGGACTTCAACAAGGACGGCAACGTCGACATCCTCTGGCGCTATAACGGCGCCGGGGGCCGCGTCCGTGTCTGGTACATGAACAACATCGCCATCGTCGCCGGCGCGGACCTGAACGCGGTCCCGGACCTGAGCTGGCAGATCGTCGGCACGGGCGATTTCGACAAGGACGGCAACGTCGACATCCTCTGGCGCTATAATGGAACCGGCGGCCGCGATCGGGTCTGGTACATGAACGGGATCGCCATTCGTTCGGGAGCGGATCTGATCGCCGTCTCCGACCTGAACTGGCAAATCGCCGGAGTGGCCGACTACAGCGGGGACGGGAACGTCGACGTCATTTGGCGCTATGCCGGAACGGGCGGGTATGTCTACCTCTGGGACCTGAACGGCGTCACCTGGACGCAAACAGAAAAGCTCTGGCCCGTTACCGACCAGAACTGGAAGATCGTCAGCCGTTAGTGTGAGGGGGCCGGGCCTTCTCCGGCCGCGCGGTCCCGGCACGTCGCGGCAGGGGGGCGGGCCGCAACCTGGAACAGGAGGTCTCGATGAAAAAGTGGATCGCGCTTTTTTCCGCCGCCTGCGGGCTCATCGCCTTCGTCATCCTTGCCGCCTCGGGACAGATCGTTTCCCCGGATGACCGGAATCCGAAGGATCATGCCGGCATTCGAGAAGTCCGGTATGCGCCCGACCGGCTCCTGGTCAAGTACAAGGACGCCCCGGCGGGCATGTTCGCGGTCCAGGCCAAAGGCCAGATCGAGACCAGGTATACGCTGAAGCAGCTCAAGCACTTTGCCCGGGTCGGGATCTATCTTTATCAGGCCCCGGGCTCCATCGACGAGATCCGCAAGGCCATGAAGAAGGATCCCAACGTCGCCTACGCCGAGCCGGATTACGTGGAGACGATCGACGCCAGCATCCCCAACGACGCGTCGTTCAACCTGCTCTGGGGGCTCCACAACACCGGCCAGACCGGGGGCACGTCAGACGCCGACATCGATGCCCCCGAGGCCTGGGACCTGACGACGGGAAATCCCAATGTCGTTGTCGCGGTCATCGATACGGGCGTGGCCTACAGCCACCCCGACCTCGCCGCGAACATGTGGACGAACCCGGGCGAGATCGCCGGCAACGGCCTCGACGACGACGGCAACGGCTACATCGACGACGTCCACGGCATCAACTCGATCACCGAGACCGGCGACCCCATGGATGACAACAACCATGGCACCCACTGCTCGGGAACGATCGCCGGCGTCGGCAACAACGGCATCGGCGTCGCCGGGGTTTGCTGGACGGCCAGGATCATGGCCCTGAAGTTCCTGGATTCCTCGGGATCGGGCTACGATTCGAACGCCATCGAATGCATCGAATACGCCATCAGCAAGGGCGCCCACATCCTCAGCAACAGCTACGGGAGCTACAGCTACAACCAGGCCATGAAGGACGCCATCGACGACGCCCTCGCGGCCGGCATCCTGTTCGTCGCGGCGGCGGGAAACGATTACGGGCACGACAACGACGGCGCCCAGCCCCATTACCCGTCCTCCTATACGAGCGACAACGTCATCGCCGTGGCTTCGACGACATCGAACGACGCCCTCTCCTCATTCTCGAATGTCGGCGCCCACTCGGTTGATGTCGCCGCCCCGGGATCGTCCATCTACAGCACGATCACGGGAGACTCCTACGGCTCTTTCTCCGGGACCTCCATGGCCACGCCGCATGTGGCCGGCCTGGCGGCTCTGATCAAGTCCTACAATTTCTCCCTGGATTGGATGCAGATCAAGAACCGGATCCTGGGCGGGGCCGAGCCAAAAGCCGCCCTGGCGGGCAAGGTCCTGACCGGGGGCCGGATCAACGCCTACAATTCGCTCGTCATGGGGGACGTCGAGTCCTTCCAGATGAGCGTCCAGAGCCTGCCCTCGACAGGCGTGCCGATCACCGTCACCCCGGCCGATCTCGACGGGGCCTCCTCCGGCTCGACGAACTTCACCCGGCGCTACGCGCCGTACGCGTCCGTGACCTTGACCGCTCCCGAGACTTCCGGCGGGGCCAACTTCGGCTTCTGGACCCTCGAAGGCTCCTACTATTCCAAGGCGCTGTCCGTATCGCCGCCGCTCGATTTCAACCACACGGCGGTGGCCTTTTACATCCTGCCGCTGGTCGACGCGGTCGACAACGCCGCTCTTTCCCTGGTCAGCATCGGCGCTCAGGGCGGCTGGATGGGCCAGTCCGGCACCTATTATTCCGGCGGGGACGCGGCGCAGAGCCGGGATACGGCGGACAGCGGTTCCGGAACCATGCAGACCTCGCTCATCGGCCCCGGCGACCTGACCTTCTATTGGAAGGTTTCGTCGGAGTCCGGCTACGATTATCTCCGTTTCTATGTTGACGGCGCCCTGCAGGACGAGATCAGCGGCGAGGTCGATTGGCAATCGATCAATTGCCCGGTGGCGGACGGCCTGCACATCATCCAATGGGTCTATTCCAAGGACGGCAGCGTCAGCTCCGGATCGGATTGCGGCTGGGTCGACGACGTCCAGTTCAGCGGAACGGCCGGGACGCCGGGCGGCGGCATGGACCAGGAGGGGCTGGCCTGGACGACGCCCGAGTACGGCGGATTTTTCGCTCAGGCGGCGTCCTATGTCTATGACGGAGACGCCCTGCAGTCCGCCGACGTGCTGGACGGCGAAACGACTTACCTCGAGACGGCCGTCGAAGGCCCGACCCCGCTGGGCTTTTATTGGAAGGTTTCATCCGAGTCCAACTACGATTATCTGAGGTTCTATATCGACGGCGTTCTGCAAAATGGGATCAGCGGCGAGGTCGACTGGCAGCAGATGATTTATGCTCTGGGATCGGGGTCCCACACGCTTCGATGGGTCTATTCCAAGGACTCCGGCCTCAGCTCGGGGTCCGATTGCGCCTGGCTCGACCGGATCGTCGTCACGCCAGCGGGATGGTTCACGTTGACCCTCCAGAGCGGCTCGGGCGGAACGACAACTCCCGTGCCGGACACCTATTCCTGTCCGCCCGGCCAATCCGTCACGGTCAGCGCCGCGGCCTACACGGATTACGAGTTTTCCGGCTGGACGGGCGATGTCCCGGCCGGGCACGAACAGGACAATCCCCTGGTCCTCGCCATGACCGTCAACAGGGTGGTGACCGCGACCTTCGCCGCGGAAACCGGCAGCCTGACCGTGACCGCGCCGAACGGCGGCGAGAGATGGGCGGCCGGTTCGGCCCACGATATCCGCTGGACCCAGGAGGGATTGAGCGGGCAGGTGACAATCGACCTCTACAAGGGCGGCGGCTACCAAAGGACCCTGGGCACGCCGGACGCCGAAGCGGGCTCCTTCTCCTGGGCGATTCCCAGGGATGAGACCGTCGGCACGGATTACCGGATCACGGTCTGGCAGGGTGCCGTCGCGGATCAGTCGGACGCCGATTTCGAGATCCCGCCGCCCGCCCGTCTGGTGGATTTCAGCAAGGACGGCCAGGAAGACATCCTATGGCGCTACAACGGAGCCGGCGGCCGCAACCGGGCCTGGTTCCTCGGGAGCACCGGAACGACGGTCCTGGCGGCGACGGCGGCCGACGCGGGCATGGACATCAAGCCCGACGAGACGGCCCGGGAACGCGGCCGTGGCCTGGCGAAGCTGTACGCCTACCTCCACGCCGGGGCCATGGGAACGGGTCAGGCCGGCGCACGCTCCGTTCGGGATCCTCGGGAGGCCGTGAGTCCGAAGAACTGGCGCGGCGTTCCGGCGGCCGGGAACAAGGGCCGGCGCGCAACGGTTGTTCCCGAAATGAGCGCCGTTCCGGCCTACCCCGGTGTAGCCGATCCGCGGTTCCCGACCTCCGCGGCAGGCAATGCCACCCTGAACGCGGGGGAAGGCGTCAGCATCGCCGCGACCGGCCTTCTCGGCGGCGGCGACATCCCGGCGGTCTCGGATCTGACTTGGCAGATCGTCGGCACCGGAGATTTTAACAAGGACGGCAGCGTCGACGTCCTCTGGCGCTACAACGGGACCGGCGGCCGGGTCCGGGTCTGGTACATGAACGGGACGAGCCTCCTCTCGGGGGCCGACCTGACGGCGGTCTCCGACCTGAACTGGCAGATCGTCGGCACGGGTGATTTCAACAGGGACGGGAACGTCGATATCCTCTGGCGTTACAGCGGCGCCGGCGGGAAGGTACGCGTCTGGTATATGAGCGGGACGAGCATCATCGCTGGAGCCGATATCGGGGCCGTGACCGACCTCAACTGGCAGGTTGCCGGGACCGGGGACTTCAACAACGACGGGAACATCGACATCCTCTGGCGGTATTACGGCACCGGGGGCCGGAACCGGGTCTGGTATTTGAACGGCGTGAGCATCGTCTCTGGCGCCGACCTGATGGCCGTATCCGACGTCAACTGGCAGATCGCCGCCGTCGCTGATTACGACGGGGACAGGGATGTCGATGTCCTCTGGCGCTACAACGGGACCGGCGGCTACGTCTACATCTGGTACCTGAACGGGCTGAGCTGGACGGGCACCGAGAAGCTGTCTGCCGTTCCCGACCTGAACTGGAAGGTGGTCAGCCGGTAGGCGAGCCTCGCTATTTCGTGGCGTAAACGGTCATGCCGTTGGTCAGGTTGCTGACCAGGCGGAGAAAGAGGGAACTTCGCAGGTTCGGGAAGCCGAGCTGTATCGCCTGCTTCTTCGACCAGAGGCTGTACTTGAGGACCTGGATATCCTTCTTCTTGAATCCCGCCGTTTCGAGATGCCGGGTGATCGTCGCGCCGCCGAAATAGAAGAGATGTTGGGGAGGGAGGAAATAGCTCCAGCGCTTCCCGAAGAAATGGGCCCGGAGCGAATTCACGTTCCCCGTGGACAGCATAAACATGCCGCCAGGCTTGAGAAGGCCGTAGATCGCCGCAAAAGCCTTCTTCGGATCCCTCAAGTGCTCGACGAGTTCGTAGGCAAGGATCATATCGTATTGCTTGTCGACCCGGACCTCTCCGATGCTGCCGCAGTACATCGTGAAACCCAGCCCGCCGAGGTGGTCCACCGCCCGTTTCGAGATCTCCAGGCCTTCAACGACCGACAGAGCCGTCAGGTATTTCATCGTTCCCCCGTTGGGGCCCGGCCCGATCTCGAGGACGCTCTTGTCCCGGAAGCCCGGCTCGCCGACCCCGGCGCGGAAGGCGTTGAACAGGTCGAAAGTGCGCTCGTTCAGCGGGATCTTGTCGGTTATGGTCCTGCATTCCAGGAAATCGGTGCCGAACGTCTCCCCGGTGCTCGTCCTGGAGAAGTAATCCTCTCGGTTATAGAACGCCTCGACGTCCATGGGGACGTCCGCCTGGACCAGGGCGCAGTCGCGGCACTTGAGGATGGCATAACCGTCTTTCGAGGTGACGTGCCGGAAAAATCTTCCGCCGCAATACCCGCATTCCATATGATGACCCTTTGCCCGCTCGGCGGAGCATACCGCAAATTCTCGGCAGGTGTCAATGATCATGATTGTTGAGGATTTCGCGGAGACAGACCCGCCCGACCCGGAAAATAAGCGCTGTCCCCAATTATTCTTGACACTTCTTGTTCATGTGTCTTATCATCTGGACAATTCTTTGATAGTTCAGGGAAATGGAAGGCCCTTCGCCAGCTCACGAAGGATCGGACAGCCGGTTCATTCCGGTCCGGAATGGATTGTACCGGCTCCTTGATCCATGCCCCTGACTTTTTCGAGTTAGGCCGTCTCCGCTTATGAGCAGGAGCCCGTACGCCGTCGCTGCGCCCCGCGGCGCCTAACGGCGGTAGCCCGTCTAAAATGGCCCGCCTCGCCCGTTCGACCATCGTGGGGTATCCCCATCATGTCGTCCAGCGCGGCAACTATGAGCAGCCGGTCTTCGAGTCCGAGACCGACTATCGTCAGTACCTGGCCATTCTCAAGGAGTGCGCGGCGCGCTACGCCCTGGATATCTGGGCTTATTGCCTCATGCCCAATCACGTCCATCTGATCTGCGTTCCCAGGGTCGGGGAGGCCCTCGCCCGGGCCAACAACACGATCCACATGCGCTACGCTCAATATTTCAACGGCAAGCACACCCGGCGCGGCCATCTCTGGCGGGCCCGCTTCCTGTCCTGCGCCCTGGACCGGACGAGCGTCAAAGAGGAGATCCGCTTCGTCGAGAATAACCCCGTGCGGACGGGGCTCGTCGGACAGGCCGAGGATTATCCCTGGTCGAGCGCCCGGGCGCATGTCGCGGGCACGACGGATTCGCCTTTCAGCCTGAGATGTCCCCTGACCAGGGAGATTCCCGACTGGCGGGCTTATCTCCGGGAGAGGGGAGAGGAGGCCGTTCTGGCCCGAACCAGGGCGCGGCTGCGCACCGGCCGTCCCTCCGGCGACCCGGAGTTCATGCGGGCGCTGGAGGCGATGGTGGGACGGCGTCTCGAGGCCCGGCCCCGGGGCCGGCCGAGAAAGGCCGCGGCTTTGCCGGGCGCCGCCGCCGCCGGCTCCAATCCGACGTCCGCCAAGAGGACCCCATGAATGTCCCCCTGCTCGATCTGAAGGCCCAGTACGCCGCGATCCGCGAGGAGATCCGCCCGGCCCTCGACCGGGTCGTCGAATCCCAGTTTTTTATCCTCGGCCCGGAGGTCGAAGCCCTGGAGAGCGAGATCGCCGCCTACGCCGGCGTCCGCCACGCGATCGGCGTCTCGTCCGGCACGGACGGCCTGCTCGTCGCCCTGATGGCCCTCGGCATCAAGCCCGGGGACGAGGTCGTCACGACCCCCTTCTCCTTCTTCGCCACGGCCGGCGTCATCGCCCGGCTGGGCGCCGTCCCCGTCTTCGCGGACATCGACCCGGCCACCTTCAATATCGATCCGGCGCTCCTGGGGCGGGCGATCACGCCGCGCACGCGGGCCATCCTGCCGGTCCATCTTTTCGGCCAGTGCGCCGACATGGACCCGATCCTGGCCGCCGCCCGGGCGCGCGGCATCCCGGTCGTCGAGGATGCCTGCCAGTCGATCGGCGCCGAGTACAAGGGCCGCAAAGCGGGCTCCCTCGGCGACCTCGGCGTCTTCTCCTTCTTCCCCAGCAAGAACCTCGGCGGCTTCGGAGACGGCGGCATGGTCGTCACCAACGATCCCGCCTTGTCTGAGAGGATCCGGCTCCTCCGGCAGCACGGCTCGGCCAAGACCTACCACCACAAGCTTGTCGGCGGGAACTTCCGCCTGGACGCCCTCCAGGCCGCCGTCCTGCGGGTCAAGCTGAAACATCTCGACGGCTGGTCGGCGGCCCGCCGCGCCAACGCCGCCCGCTATTCGGAGCTTCTCGCAGGGACCGGCCTCCTGGACAGATCGGCCGTCCAGGTCCCCGTCCGGGAGAAGAGCGGCGATCCCAACCACCACATCTTCAACCAGTACACGCTCCGGGCCCGGAAGCGGGACGGCCTCCAGGCCTTCCTGAAAGCCGCCGGGATCGGGACGGCGGTCTACTATCCCGTGCCGCTCCATCTCCAGGAGTGCTTCGCCGGGCTCGGCAACAAGGCCGGGGACTTCCCGGAAGCGGAGAAGGCCGCGGCCGAGGTTCTCTCCCTCCCAGTCTATCCGGAGCTCGCCCGCGAGCAGATGGATCATGTCGTCCGAAAGATCGACGAGTTCTACGGCGAACGAAAGGCCTGACCATGAAGAACTTCGCTTTGATCGGCGCCGCTGGCTATGTCGCCCCCCGGCACATGCGGGCTATCAAGGATACGGGGAACTGCCTGGTCGCGGCCCTGGATCCCTCGGACTCCGTGGGAGTCCTCGACAGCTGCTTCCCGGAAGCCGACTTCTTCACCGAGTTCGAGCGCTTCGACCGGCACATCGAGAAGCTCCGCCGGGGCCGGAACGACCAGGCCGTCGATTACGTCAGCATCGCCTCTCCCAACTATCTCCACGACGCCCACATCCGGTTCGCCCTCCGCGTCGGCGCCGACGCCGTCTGCGAGAAGCCGGTCGTCCTCAACCCCTGGAACATCGACGCCCTCGGGGAGATCGAGCGGGAATCGGGCCGGCGGGTCCATTCCATCCTCCAGCTCCGGCTCCATCCGGCCATCCAGGCCCTCAAGAAGAAGGTCGATACTGAGGGGGGCGGGATCAGGCACCAGATCGACCTGACCTATATCGCCGGCCGCGGCCGCTGGTATTTCTTCTCCTGGAAAGGCGACGAGTCCAAGTCCGGCGGCATCGCCACGAACATCGGGGTTCATTTCTTCGACATGCTGACCTGGATCTTCGGCCCCGTTGCGAAGAGCCGGGTCCACCTGAAGGCCGCCGACCGGGCCGCCGGCTTCCTCGAGCTGCAAAGGGCCGACGTGCGCTGGTTCCTGTCCCTGAACTGCGACGACCTTCCGCCCCAGGTCCGGGAAGAGGGCAGGAGGACCTTCCGCTGCATCGCCGTCGACGGCGCGCCGCTCGAGTTCACCGAGGGCTTCGTCGATCTCCACACTCGGAGCTACGAAGAGATCCTGAAGGGCAACGGCTTCGGCCTCGAGGACAGCCGTCGGGCGATCGAGATCGTCCAGGGGATCAGGGGCCGACCGGCCGACCCGGCCGCGGGGGAGGCGCATCCTCAGGCCCGGGCCATTCTCAGGAAGGGGGCCGCGAATGTCTGAACCGACCTATTTCGTCCACGAAAGCTCGTTCGTCGACGAGAACGTCCGGATCGGCGAGGGGACGAAGATCTGGCACTTCAGCCATATCCAGAGCGGCGCCCGGATCGGCCGGAGCTGCGTGCTGGGCCAGAACGTCAATATCTCCAACAACGTCATCATCGGGAACTTCGTCAAGATCCAGAACAACGTTTCGGTCTACGAGGGCGTGACCCTCGAGGATTACGTCTTCTGCGGCCCTTCGGCCGTCTTCACCAACATCCAGAATCCCCGCTGCAAGTATCCCCAGATCGGCTCCAAGTTCTATCAGAAGACCCTGGTCCGGGAGGGCGCCTCGCTCGGGGCCAACTGCACGATCCTTTGCGGCATCACCATCGGCCGGCATGCCATGATCGGGGCCGGATCCGTGGTGACCAGGGACGTGCCGGATTTCGCCCTGGTCGTGGGCGTTCCGGCCAGGCAGGCCGGCTGGGTCAGCGACGCCGGCAAGAAGCTTCTCTTTGATATGAACGGCCGAGCTTTTTGCGAAAGCTCAGCGAAATATTATAAATTCGAAAAAGGAAGGGTTACCGAACAAGTCGAGCCGCTAGGCTAGTTCAAGCAGAATAATAGCGTATCCTGAACAAACATATAGCGTTCACAAAAGTAGCATTGAAGGATTAGCTTCTTTGGGTATTTTATCGAATGCACGGTCACGTCTGACTTCCGTGGCTGGAGCTGTTTCGCCAAGAGAAGGGTTTGTCCGGAATATCCTCGTGCTCGCGGGGGGAACGATTCTGGGCCAGGGAATCGTGGTTCTAGCTTCTCCTATAATCACGCGGCTTTATAATCCTGCCGACCTGGGGACACTGGCTGTCTATAGCTCGATCCTTGGGATCATTTCTGTGATTTCCGGAATGCGATATGAGACGGCCATTCCGTTGCCGGAGAAAGATGAGGATGCGGTAAATATAATTAGCCTTACACTATGCATAATAGTCTTATTTAGCATAGTAGTTGCGTTGGCTTGTCTTGTGTTCGGGAATGAGATAGTACATCTTGTCAATGTGCCAGCATTGGAGCCGGTGCTCTGGCTCGTGCCTATCGGCGTTGGGATGATCGGAGTCTATCAAGTATTTGGAAATTGGGCTACACGCAAACAAGCGTTTCACTTGGTTGCTCGTACCAAGATCAATCAAGGCATTGGTTCCGTTCTAGTTCAAGTTGGTTTAGGCTTCCTGGGCATAAAAGCATTTGGGCTTATAGCGGGCCAAATTGTCGGCCAAGCATCTGGAGCCTCAACACTCATTAGGCTTTATGGCAGACAAGAAAGGCCGACTCTAAGGGCTGTTTCGATAAAACGGATGTGTTATTGTGCTAGACGCTACAGAAGATTTCCGTCTATCGCAGCACCAGCCGCGGCACTCAATTCTGTTACCGTATATATACCCGCGATTATGTTAACGGTCTTATTTGGACCTCAAGTCGCAGGTTGGTTTTCCATCACCCAACGCGCTATAGGTATGCCTCTTAACCTCATTGGTCAATCAGTTGCGCAAGTCTATGTAGGAAAAGCAGCGCCATTGGCGCGATCGTCACCCGTAAAATTCAAAAGGCTATTTTTGCGCCTCTTTTTACGACTGTCGGGTTTCGGATTGCTGCTAATTGTCCCCATTGTTTTCTTTGCTCCGAGATTGTTCACGATAGTATTCGGAGCGTCCTGGAAAGAGTCTGGTGCGTACGTTCCCCTACTCGCAGGCCTCTTCATTACGCAGTTCGTATCGTCGCCCCTCGGAGGCACCCTTGACATCCTAGAAAGGCAAGAACTATTTCTTTCTCGCGAAGCTATCCGCGTAGCATTCATTATCATTGCGTTTGTGGTCATTAAGATGTTCAATTTCCCCCCTAGAAGTGCTGTCGCGACAATAGGAACTGCCGGTGCGCTGGGGTACGCGGTTTATGCCCTCTTCGCCTGGCATGCCATCAAGCAGCACGCAAAGCGATCTATATAGGGGAATATAATTATGCTTAAACGTAAAGAACTACTGGCATTTAGTTTGCCTGAAAGCTGGGTAAGTACAAGGGCCTTCTCTGGACCGCAATATGAGTGGGCTTGGGCCAGCGAGCTGCTCGTAGATCAGCTTTTTGCATTAGAAAGGGATCGGGCCGCACTATTTAAAGAATTTATTAAAGGCGGGGCTATCGGAGTTTTCCTAAGAGGAGAAACTGAATGGATTTCTTATGCATGGATGATGAAACCGGGTTCAATGGGTCCTCCCCATCTCCCACGAAAGATCAGAAAACAGCCGAATTATTGGATATGCTATTGCAGAACAAAATCAGCATATCAGGGGAGAGGAGCGTATAAGCAAAACTTATATCATTTGGCCGACAGGGCGCGCAGTATAAATCCAAAGGCCGATGTTTTCATCGACACAGAGGTAGGAAATGTTGCATCCCAAAAAGGTATACTCAAGGTAGGATTCGTGCCCCATGGGAGAATCAGGACTATTGCCTTTAGTATTCCGTGTCTGGGAACGGTCACATTTGGAAAATGGGATAAAAAATATCGGCATTCGGAGCTAAAAGCCACGTGAACAACGAAATTATTCAGACATCTTCTTCTCCGCTGATGTTAGATGGTTGGCTCGAATTTAATCGTGTCAAATGGTCACTGAGACCATTAAGGCTCCGTTTAAAAGAAGACGACAAAGAACTGCCGGCAATCGATACGGTTGTCTATTTAGATAAAAAAGGCCGAATTACGCAGCCGCCCCTTAATCCATATTTGCCAATTTGTTTTACCCATAGCCCGACAGAAAAAAACACCCGTCTCTATAGGCAATGGCTCAAAGCAAGCGCATTACTAGCAGGAGAGTACAAACGAAGGGGAATTAGATGCGCAGTTAGTTTCCCTCCCGAGATAACCGATATCCGACAATGGCAGTGGCTTGGTTATATCGCTGAGGTCCGATATACATTTTGCCTGGAACTCACTGCGGGTACAGATAAACTTGATTATCAGGTCATAAAGCAAATTAAAAAAGCAGAAAATGCTGGATTCACTTATGACTTGCTAACTAAGTCGGATTTTGAAGGAGCTGTTGAATGTCTTGCTGATACAGAATCCAGACAAGGATTCTCTTATCGCCTAGGGGTATCAGACATTCGCACTGCACAACAATTGCTTGGGGAAGAACACCTCCGGGTCTTTGTCTGCCGTGCTCCCTCTGGGGAGGTTGCATGTGCACGTATTGTAATAGTGGGGGAGACGGCAAACGCTCTCGATTGGGTAGCTGGAACCGGACGGCGTTTCTATAACTCCGGCGCTACTCAATACCTGACATATCGTGTCATAAACGAGCTTAGCCGCACAAATGTCCGGTATTTCGATTTTTGCGGAGCGAACCTGTCTTCGGTAAGTGCTGCAAAGGCAAATTGGGGAGGGGACCTTCGTCCATACTATCTAATTTCTGCTCCAAGCTTGCGAACGCTATTCCGACTCGGATATGTTCCGCGCTTTCCATGCAGGCGAAGATCGTGAATCCAATTCTCCAAATATGTTGTCCCCGAGGCTACAATCCAGAGAGGATCTATATAATCAGGGCACTGATCGAAAACTATCTTGGCCTCGGCTGTATTATTAACGAAGTAGCCGGCGAAGAATATCTCATTTCTGCCTTGGGCGACTCTGATCAGA
Organism: Acidobacteriota bacterium; assembly: GCA_022711665.1. Classification (GTDB taxonomy): domain Bacteria; phylum Acidobacteriota; class Aminicenantia; order Aminicenantales; family Saccharicenantaceae; genus RBG-16-66-30. Next base: position 114,382 of record JAKLEN010000006.1, read on the forward strand.
AAGAACTGAGGATATCCGACAGATTATTCCAGTCTCCTCTTGCCCTCTGGGGTGGGCCGTCTGTACTTAGCTCCCAACCACTTGAAAGGTGGGCTGTCTCTCAAGATTTGCCGGAGGTTAACTCAATAACAGATTCTATCCCGGTTATCTTCGGGAAATCCAGTCACGGATACTGGATAGAAAATAACGAAAAATGCATTTGGCTAGGATTAGACATTTTTGGCAGCGCATTCTTTATGCTCACACGTTACGAGGAGTTCCTTAAGGGCGAAAGAGATGAACATAATAGATTTCCCGCTACATCTTCATTGGCCTCACGAGAGAACTTCCTGGATCGGCCCATTGTTGATGAGTATGTAGAAATACTATGGTCCTGTATAAAGCGCCTTTGGCCTGAAATACGGCGGAGACAGCATTCATTTAGAATCATGTTAAGTCATGATGTAGATAGTCCATTTATGTCCAGTGAAATGAATTGGACTGCGATATTGAAAAGTATGGCGGGTGATGTAATAAAAAGGAACAATTTGCGGATAGCAGTGCGACGATTTAGCAGTCGGGCGATGAAGAAGACGAGTTCCGATCCATCAAATACGTTCGGCCTAATCATGGACCTGAGCGAACAATATGGACATCAAAGCGAATTTTATTTTATCCCAGATCATACATCCAAGTATGATGGCTGCTATCATATCAATGATCCAAGCATATTGGGGTTGATCGGGCGGATTCATGAACGAGGACATCATCTGGGATTGCATGCAAGCTACAATTCTTACCGCAACCCGCAACAGATAACCAGCGAATTTAAAAAAATATTGAATGTAGCGACTAGGTTGGGAATAGAACAGAAATTGTGGGGCGGCCGACAGCATTACCTACGATGGGAGAACCCCGCGACCTGGCAGACGTGGGAGGATGCGGGGCTAAATTATGATGCAACCCTCAGTTATGCCGACCGCGTGGGGTTCCGTTGTGGCACGTGTAAGCCCTTCCCTGTTTTTAATATTCAGAGCCGAAGGGAGCTTCGCTTGATAGAATATCCGTTAGTAGTTATGGACAAAACACTGTTTAGCCGTAAATATATGGGATTGTTGCCCGAACAGGCTTTAGAGAAAACATTCCGGCTCTGCAGGACATGCCAACAGTTTAGCGGCATTTTTAGTATGCTTTGGCATAATACGAGCCTTGTTTTCGACTGGGAAAAAAGCTTTTACATCGAAACCTTGAAAGCCCTTGATTCATAATCGCATTAAATAGGCTATCTTCATGGTAAAAAAAAGTCAGGAAAGCGGAACCCTAGCAGGCTAGACATCTTTTTTCTATAAAATCGTGATCTGAATTAGTTGTCTCTGAAGCTTGCGGCGCTTGGCTATGAAGGCAGGTTAATAACTGAGAAAGGAATTCAAATCGTGCGTATCGCATACATATTCATCGGGCAGATATATCCTCAGACGGGAGTCGGCAAGAAGGTAAGGGGTCAAGTAGAAGCCTGGAAAGAAATGGGACATGCTGTCGAAGTGTTTGATCTGCCCGTGGAATCGATAGACAAAGGCAAGAAGCTTGTGCCCTCGATTAAGATGATGATAAGGAGGCTTCGTGAGGTGAGGCGGTTATCGGAGAAAATCCGGACCTGGTCTCCCGATATACTTTACGCGCGGGCTGGCTTGACCTATTATCCCTCCCTTGATTACCTCTTCCGCGATTTTCCCGTCGTATTTGAAGTGAACACAGATGAGATCAGAGAATATAAACTCACGTATTCTCCCTTTAAGTATGTTTTCTTTGTCTGTACTCGCAGAAGGTATTTATCTCAAGCAGCAGCTTTTATCTGTGTTACAAAAGAACTGAACGAGAAGTACTTGAGATATCGAAAGCCGATAAAAATTATTTCGAACGGTATAAAGTTGTCGGATTATCCTATCCTTCATCCTGTGGAAAAGGAACATATGGAGTTGGTGTTTGTCGGTAATGATGATTATCCGTGGAATGGGATTGACGTAATCTGCGAAATGGCTGGAATATTTCCCTCATGGGAATTCAACATTATTGGCATGGGCAAACAGAATGGCTGCCCTCGAAACGTGCATTTTCGCGGCAAGCTCTCCTATCCAGAATATATGTATTACTATCAAAGGGCTGATGTTTCAATTGGAACATTGGCATTAAACAGGAAGGGGATGAAAGAAGCGTCTCCTCTTAAGGTTAGGGAATACTTAGCTCATGGAATACCGGTGATAATCGGCTATGAAGATACCGATTTCCCAAATGGTGCTGAATTTATTTTGCGAATAGCTTCGGATTTATCTGATCCGAGAGGCATCAGCGCTATTAAAGAATTTGTCATGAAATGGAGAGGTAAAAGAATAGATCGGAATGAGGTTCAGTCAATAAATAGCCCAATTAAAGAAAGAGAAAGGATGGCTTTTTTAGAATGGATAATGGCTGCGGATCTAGCGGCCAGAGATGAGCATGGTAAACCTATACATTAAGAAGAAATCTCTCAGCACCCTGGTTGATTTTCTATCCGCGGTTTTCCTTTTTGTGCATTTTATTGTATATCCAATCGCATTCCACCTAGCTTATGACCTAAATCAGATTGAATCCCTCCGAATTGGCTATATCGAAATCGGCCTTTTGCTATTGTTATCAATTCCTCTCGCGAAGGCGATATCGAGTCTCTTGCATGACAATATCGGTAGACTTGCCATAGCGATCTTAATCTTTATTCAGATCAACGCCGTGACCCAGCTTCTTTTTATGGGTACAATTGAGAACAAGTGGAATTGGTATTACTCCAATACCTTCCTAATACTTATAATATTTCTACTGGGATACCGATGTTTTCCTCTCATTGAAAGATATCGAAAAGCCCTTCGGATAATATCTTTTACATTAGTAGTTTTAGTACCAATATTGTTATTAGTTCTACAGCAACAGAGCTCCGCTTTTCTGAACAGACTCGGGGGGTCTTCGGTCCTATCTATCGCTGACAATATTATGTACTTAGGGCTATTTATGATAATTAGTACGAACAAAGGGATCGCGCGGCTGTTTGCGATTTCATTCCCATTTATCTCCCTTTGGATCATGGGATCTAGGGGTGCGCTGTTTTCTTTTGTAGTTATTTCGGCGGTTTATTTGGTCACAATGAGTAATAGAAGGACGTCTGCCCCTATGAGGAATCTTCGGTCTAGTATGGCTACTAATATGATACTAGTGGCCATAATTGGAATCTCAGCCTTTGTTCTCCTAGATCCGGGGAATGGAGGAAAAAGCGCGTTTAAGCCGTTGTATTTACAGTATAATAGGATGAGGCCAGCCATAATAAGCGCCGCGACGAATATCCGTGAAGATAGTTCATTTAAAGAACGTATGTCCTTGTTAGAGAGTGGAATTAGGATAATCGAGAAACACCCGATAGTCGGAGAATATATGAATGAGTTTATATATCAGGACCGTGGAGCATATGTGCATAATATTTTGTCCTATGGTGCTGAGTATGGGCTCATAGTCCTGTCATTATTTGTGGCACTCATATTAATTGTCCTTCAGAGGGCCTGGAAAAAATCCATAGAAAGGGGAAAAGATGATTTTGTACTAATTTACTTAGCGGCCTCATTCTTCATGCTATGCACTAGCAGATTTTATGGATATAGCCATATCTGGCTTGCACTTGGACTTGCCCTAGCATTAATCTCGAATAGAAATAAGTGATAAAAGCAGATGTCATTACTTCTTTCCATAATTATCGTGTCATTTAGGCGGATGGACGATCTTGAGAAGTGCTTGAATTCGGTTGAAACGAGGATATCCGAAAAAGAGACAGTCGAAATCATTGTTGTTGACAATGCGGGGAGCGAGCAGTGCGAAGCATTAAGTTCGAAGTATGGCGCCAGATATGTAAAATCTCCTAATAACGTTGGCGTAGCCGGGGGGAGAAATCTCGGAATAGCAGCTGCAAGGGGGGCATATCTTTTTTTTATTGACGATGATGCAGAAATAGCTACGCCCGATTTTGACCGATTAATCAGAGAGGCATTTAATGACAATATAGGCATTCTAGCCTTTAGGGTTTTGAATTATTATAGCAATTCTCCTAACCCTGGCGAGTTGCCATTCAGATACAGAAATGAATCCCAACTTATGAATTCCAGGTTTGTATCCTATTTTGTTGGGACTGGCTTTGCCCTAAAGAGGACCGCTATCCAGGACACGGGCTTTTTTTTTGAAGATTATTTTTATGCGGTCGAAGAACTGGATTATTCTTATAGGGCTCTGAGCCGGAATTGGCGTATCTATTATCTGGCGGACGTACTTGTAATGCACAAGAAATCTCCTATAAGGATAACGGGCAAGAAGCAATACTATTATCAAATGAGAAATCGCTGCATTATTTCTGCAAAGTTCTTTCCATTCCCTTATTATCTAACATACATAGCATATTGGGCTTTAACGCTGTTTATTCTTTCCTTTAGAGATAATGCGGTGAGAGAGTGGGGGGATGGCATACTTAAAGGAATTGGCTGCTTCTTAAGGTATCGAAGAACCGCAAATATTGTGGACTCAAAAACCATTGACTATATCAAGAACAACGAGGGGCGCATATGGTATTAGCGCAACGTAAATGGCCCTGCAGGAAATCGCCGCCAGCCTCATTCGTGTCATAGCGGCGTCTGTCAAGAAATTGCGCATAATGGGGGGAATGCGAAACAATTGATCCAGCAGCAGTTAGTTTTTCCAAGGACAATGGGGGAATCAGGACACTATATCGCGAGGTCCTAGATATGCCGCCCGTATTGTCGAAAGCAGAGCAATGAATATTTGGATTGTTAATCCCTTTGATCAAATCCCCCGTGAGGGGAATCACGAAGGACGCTATTGGTCATTATCCAGGGAATTCGTTAAGAAGGGTCACTCAGTTATGTGGTGGACCTCTAGTTTTGATCATCTGCTAAAGACCCAACGGACCCCCCCCCAGGCTGGCATATATCCGTTTATTGTACGATTGGTGCCGGTCCCCCCATATTCCAAGAATGTGAGTTTGAAACGAATTGTTAATCATCATCTCTTCGCCAAGAGATTCTTTGTTATCGCTCGACAAGAACTGGAAAATAAACGGGTAGCCGTACCTGATAAAATTCTTCTCAGTATCCCTCCCCTCGACTTACCGAAGTATAGTTTCAAGATACGTAAGATATTTGGAACGAAGATCATTCTCGACCTGCAAGACGCTTGGCCCGAAACGTTTTATCGGTGGATCCCCGGTAATCAAGATTTCAAGAAAAGGATCGGGCGTATTCTTTTTGCGGGATATAAAAACAAATCTAAAGATGCAATTGCCCATGCTGATGCCATCACGGCTGTTGCCAATACATATCTCGATGTATATGGAGCAGATAAATATTCTGTTCCCAAGCATATCGCCCATTTAGGCACTAGGCTTGAATACCAAGATAAGCAAGGCGGGCCGGCCGATATTCCGATTCTTCCCCTGACGTTCGCATATGTTGGCAGTATGTCTAAGAATTATGATTTGGAGACCGTTATTTATGCAGCATCCATATGTAGGTCCAGGGGAGCCAATTTCCGGATAAAGTTCGCAGGTTCGGGCCCCAAGAGCGAGCATTTGATACAGATTGCAGAAGAAGAAAAGTTGGCTGACATAATTCGATTCTATGGATTCCTGCCATTCGCCGAGGTTGTGAGCCTTCTGGCTAATAGCCATGTGGCGCTTAACCCGATTCTACCGGAATCCTATATCGCGGTGCCAAACAAGATCGGAGATTATCTTGCAGCGAATCTGCCAATCATTAATAGCATTCGGGGCGAACTTGAGGCCATGCTAAAAGAGAACGATGCTGGCGAGTATTATATCGCTCGCTCAGCCAGCTCGCTTGCCGAAGCTATGATGGGGTATATATCGAACCCCCAGAAGGCAACGGCGCAGGGGAAAAACGCGCGCCGTCTCGCGGAATCCGCTTTTGACCAAAATAGGATTTACCCAGAAATGGTTAGGTTCATCGAAGCATTGTGATGCTCATGACCTCGTTGTACGTGCGGTTCGGGAAACGCGCCATGGATATCGCCCTGGCCCTTCCCGCCCTGGCCGCGCTGCTGCCGCTGCTGCTTGTCATCGCCCTGGCGATCCGCTTGACCATGGGGCGAGGCGTGGTCTATAAGCAGGTCAGGCCGGGCCGCCGTGCCCGGCCGTTCGAGATCTGGAAATTCCGGACGATGCGCGAGATCAGGGACGAACGGGGCGGGCTCGCTCCCGATGATGTCCGGCTGACCGGATTCGGGAACTGGCTCAGGCGCACCAGCCTGGACGAGCTCCCGGAGCTGGCGAATGTCGTTCGCGGGGATATGAGCATCGTCGGTCCGCGGCCGCTGCTCACGGATTACCTGGGGCGCTATTCCGCCGAACAGGCCCGCCGCCACGAGGTCAAGCCCGGCATCACCGGCTGGGCCCAGGTCAACGGACGGAACGCGATAACGTGGGAGGAAAAATTCCGCTGCGATGTCTGGTACGTCGATCATGTCTCTTTGTGGACCGACGTCAGGATCATCGCGCTGACCCTGGTCAAGGTGTTCGCGCGCGAGGGCATCTCCCACGAGAACCACGTTACGATGCCGGGATTCCAGGGGACGAAGGAGTGAGGACGATGTCGATGAAGAGGTTGTTCATCCTTGGGGCCAGCGGTTTCGGCCGCGACATGGAAACCTTCCTGGCCCTGATGCCGATGAAGAAATGCGATTGGAGGATCGAAGGCTATCTGGACGACGACCTCCGCGCCCTGGACGGTTTCCGGTCGGATTACCGCGTCCTATCGACCATCAAGGATTTCGAGTTCCGCGCCGGCGACCTGGCCCTTCTGGCCATCGCCGATCCGGCCGCCAAGGCCAGGATCCACGGGTCGCTGAAGGACAAGGTTTCGTTCCTGACCTACGTGGCCCCGGATGTGCTGGTCGGCAAGTTCGCCAAGATCGGCGAGGGAACGGTGATCTATCCGGGGGCCCTCGTCGGGCCGGGCGCGGAGATCGGGACGGCCGTGACCATCAACGGCGGCACGAAGCTCGGACACGACGTCAAGGTCGGGGATTTCAGCTCGCTGATGGTCGATATCGCGGTCGGCGGCGGCACGGTGATCGGCCGGAACGTTTTTGTCGGCTCCGGGGCCACGATCATCCCCAAGCGGAAGATCGACGACGGCGCGAAGGTCGGGGCGGGCAGCGTCGTCATCCGAAACGTCCACGGGGGCCAGACGGTCTTCGGAAATCCCGCCCGGGTGATATGAGCATGCAGATCAACGTCCTGGAATATTTCGAGAAGAACACGCTCCTCCGCTCTCCCCGGAAGACGGCGATCATCGACGGCGAGAAGTCGTATACGCACAAGGAGGTCGAGGTCCTGGCCAAGAGGATCGCCTCCGTTATCGCCCGGAAGGGGATCGGGACCAGGAGGCCCGTCGCGGTCTTCCTGCCGAAGGGCGCCGGCGTCGTCGTCGCAGACCTGGGGATCGCCTACAGCGGAAATATCTACGTCAATCTCGACATCAAGTCCCCGGCTCAGAGGATGAAGCGGCTTCTGGACAATATCGGTCCGGACCTGGTCATCACGGCCGGGGAATTCGAGGGCTCCCTGGCCGGCCTCGGCCTGGCTGCGGACCGGCTGATCCTGATCGAGTCGGCGGCGGCTGAGGACGTCGCCTACGACAACGGCGAGATCCTGTCCCGGCTGGAAGGCCTGCTAGACACGGATCCGCTCTGCATCATCAACACGTCCGGTTCGACGGGGCTTCAGAAGAGCGTCGTCCTGAACCACCGGAGTTTCATCGACTTCACGGACTGGGCCGTCGACCGCCTGCGCATCGGCGAGGACGAGGTCATCGGCAGCCTGTCGCCGGTCTTTTTCGATATCTACAGCTTCGAATTGTGCCTGATGCTCGCCCGGGGCTCGACCATCGTCTTCATCCCCGACAAGCTGGCGGGGTTCCCGGCGCGGATCGTCGAGTTCCTGACGCGGCAGGGTATCAATTTTATCTTCTGGGTGCCCACGGTCATGGTCAATATCGCCAACCTCGACATCCTGGGCAAGGTCGAGCCGCCGCCGCTGAGGAAGGTCATCTTCGCCGGGGAGGTCTTCCCGACCAAGCACCTGAATTATTGGCGCCGGCGCCTGCCCGGGGCGACCTTCGTCAATCTTTACGGGCCGATCGAGATCACGCTCGACTGCACCTATTACGTTCTGGAGCGCGAATTCTCGGACGACGAGCCCGTCCCGATCGGCTTCCCCTGCCGGAACACCGATATCCTCATCCTCAACGACGAGGACCGTCCGGCCGGGACGGGGGAGCCGGGGGAGCTCTGCGTCCGGGGCACGGGGCTGGCCATGGGCTATTGGAACGACCCGGTCAATACGGCCAAGGCCTTCGTCCGGAATCCCCTGAATCCCCATTATCCCGAGACGATCTACCGGACCGGCGACCTGGTCTATCGCAACGAGCGCTCCGAGATCATGTTCATCGGGCGGAAGGATTTCCAGATCAAGCATCTAGGCTACCGGATCGAGCTCGGGGAGGTCGAGCACGCCGTGCTGAGCGCCATCGAGGCCATCGATAACGCCTGCGTGCTCTATCATAAGGAAAAGAAGGAGATCGTCCTGGTCTATGAGGCGAAAAAGGAGATCCCGCTGGCCGACCTGCGGCAGCGGCTGCTCCAGCTCCTGCCGAAATACATGATCCCCACGGCCTTTCACAGGCTGGCGGAAATGCCCCGGAACCCCAACGGCAAGATCGACCGCAACCTGTTGAACTCCCGGCTTCAGGAAGGGCGGCCATGGACCTGATCACAAGCCCGCGATCCGTTCTGGAAGAGATCGAGGCCGTCAAGCGCGGCTCGCGCTCGCTCCTGACGAACTATTATCCCAACGAAGAGCTGCTGGCCCGCTGGATCGGCGCGGGCGACCTCTCCTGGGAGAGGATCGCCGGCACGACTTTCCTGTTCAAGCGGGAGGAAGATTTCCTGCGCCTGCTCTACGTCTCGCCGTCGTCCGAGGCGCTCGGGACGGGACTCGACGCCCTGGCGGGGCGTTCCGAGATCCTGGTGACGGAAGTGATCGCCAAGGCGGCCTCGGGCCGGGCCCTGTTCGATCTCGTCGGACGGCACGGCTTTCATCCCTATGCCACGCTCGTTCGGTTGAGCAGGACCGGACTGCCGGCCGGGAGCTTCGCCGGCCTGGCCGAGGGGGTCCGCCTGGCGGCCGCCGCCGATGCGCCGCGGATCCACCGGCTCCTCATCGAGCATTTTGACCGCTTCGCCGAGCAGATCCAGTCCAGCGGGGAGATCGGGCGCGAGATCGGGGCGGAGAGGATCCTGGTCTGCGAATCGGACGGACAGATCGCGGGCTTCCTCCATTTCGAGCTTTCCGGCTTGACCTCGCACCTCCGGCGCTGGTTCGTCCACCCGCGGTTCAGGGATCTCCATGTCGGCTCGAAGCTCCTGGGCAGCTACTTCTTTCTGTCCGGCAAGGCTTCGCGTTTCATCCTCTGGGTCCTGCAATCGAACGAGAACGCCATCAAGCGCTATATCCATTTCGGCTACCAGGAGGACGGCTTGCACGACGGGATATTCAGCAACAAGGAACAGATGCGCTATGGAGAATAAGATCCTCGACCTCTTGAAAGGGATCCGGCCGGAGTTCGATTTCCAGGCTTCCTCCGATTTCGTCGAGGACGGCATGCTGGACTCGTTCGATATCGTCACGCTCGTCGACGAGCTCGACCGCCATTACGGCATCTCCATCGACGGGATCGATATCGTGCCGGAGAACTTCGCCAGCGTCGGCGCCATCCGGGCGGTCCTGCTGAAGAACGGAGCCCGCGAATGAACCTGCGCTTCAGCAACAAAGCGATCTCCGGCATCCTGACCGTCGTCCCGGCCCGCGAAGTCGCTTTCGAGCAGGAAATGGCCAACTACAATTTCTCCCCGGCCAAGTGCCTCAAGCTCAAGCTGGCCATGGGCTATGGCAAGCATCGGATCGTGGCCGGTGACGCCTGCGCCTCGGATCTGTGCGTCCGCGGGCTCACCGCCCTGTTCGACAGGGGCTTGCTGAAGAAGGACGAGATCGACGCCCTGATCCTGGTGACCCAGTCGCCGGACCATTTCATGCCGCCGACGAGCAATATCATCCAGGGCCGGCTGGGCCTGAAGCGGGACCTGCTGTGCCTGGATATCTGCCAGGGCTGCGCCGGGTTCGTCATCGGACTCGTTGAGGCCTTCATGCTTCTCGAGCAGGAGGCGATCCGCAAGGTCGTCCTCCTGAACGCCGACGTCCTGAGCCGCCGGGTCTCGCCCCGGGACCGGAACAGCTTCCCGCTCATTGGCGATGCGGCGTCGGTGACGATCGTCGAGAAGGATCCGTCCGGCGGGCCCATCCATGCGAACCTGAAGATGGACGGCTCCCAGGCCGACGCCCTGATGATCCCCGCCGGCGGCTTCCGCTGCCCTTCATCGCCCGAGACGGCGCGGCTGGAGGAGGACGAGAACGGTAATTTCCGGGCCAAGGACCACCTGGTCATGAAGGGGGACGCCGTTTTCAACTTCGTCCAGACCGAGGTCCCGCCCATGATTGCGGGCCTGATGAACGCGGCCGGGGCGGACCCGGGCTCCGTCGATTACTTCATGTTCCACCAGCCCAACAGGTTCATGCTGCGCAAGCTGGCCGACAAGATGCAGGTCGGCTACGAGAAGATGCCGAGCAATATCGTCGAGAACTTCGGCAATTCAAGCGGCGTGACGATCCCCCTGGCCGTGACCTTCAATGCCGGCGAGCGCCTCCTCCGGGAGCGGCTCAAGATCTGCCTGGCCGGCTTCGGGGTTGGGCTGACCTGGGCCTCCATCCTGATGAACGTGGGACCGCTCGCCTTCTGCGAGATGATAGAATACGACTGAACAAAAGAACGAGGGAAAGGATTCCGATGGAAAAGACCGGTTTTTATGAGGCTCTCGCGGAGATCCTCGAGGTCGAGAAGGTCGGAGACGCCGATGTTCTGCGCGAGTTCGACGCCTGGGATTCCCTGACGAAGCTGTCCATCATCGCCCTGGCCGATTCGGATTACCGGACGGTGCTGACGGCCAAGGACCTAGACGGCATCGCGACGGTCGGCGATCTGAAGGACCGCCTCGAAAAGAACGGACAATGAACGACGGCGGCGAACATCCCCTGGACCTTCGGGGCCGGTCCTACCTGGTCACCGGCGCGGCCTCGGGCATCGGGCGCGCCACGGCGGTCCGGTTGTCGCGCCTGGGCGCGCGGCTGATCTGTTCCGATCTCGAGGTCCCGGGTCTCGAGGAGACGCTCGGCGGGTTGCGGGGGAGCGGACACATCGCCCGGCCCTTCGACCTCAGGAACGTCGACGCGGTCGCGTCCTGGCTGGGCGAAGCCTGCTCCTCCTTCGGCCAGCTCAACGGATTCGTCCACGCGGCCGGCGTGCCGTGCGTCTGCCCGGTCAAGGGGCTGGGCCTCGACAGGCTGCGCGAGGTCATACTCGTCAATGCGGAATCGGGCTTCGCCCTGGCCAAGGCCTTCGTCAATCCCAGGACCTTCGCCGGGAGCCAGGGGTCCATCGTCTTCATATCCTCCGTGATGAGCCTTGTCGGCTCGGCCGCTTCGGCGGGCTACGCCATGAGCAAGGGCGCCCTGAACTCCCTGACCCGAGCCTTGGCGCTCGAGTACGCGAACAGGAAGATCCGGGTCAATGCCGTGGCCCCCGGGTTCGTCAAGACCCCGATGTTCGACAAAACCAGCGCCGGCTGGGACGACGAGCAGCGGCGGCGCGTCGAGGCCCTCCATGCGCTCGGCTTCGGCGAGCCCGAGGACATCGCCAACGCGGCGGCTTTCCTGCTGGCCGACGAGTCGCGCTGGATCACGGGCACGGTCATGGTCGTGGACGGCGGCTACTCCGCCCAATAAGCCCGCCGGGAAGGGAAGGCGAAAATGGAAGAACCTGTAAGATTCACCCTGGTCACGGGCGCTTCCTCGGGGATCGGCCGGGCGATCGCCGTGCGCCTCTCGGCGGAGCGGAATGTCATCCTTCACGGCCGGGACGCCGCCAAGCTGGCCGAAACGGGCGCCCTCTGCTCGCCGGGTACAAGACGTCTCGTCTGGACCTGCGACCTCGGCAGCCTCGACGGGCTGGAGGCCTCTCTCGCGGACCTGATGCGGACGAACGACGCGGTCGTCGACGTGTTCATCCACTCCGCGGGGGCCCTGACCCTGTTGCCGTTCAGGATCATGACCCGGGCCCAGATGACGGAGACGATGAACGTCAATTTCCTGTCCGCGGCCCTGATCACCCAGGCCCTTTTGAAAAAAGCCAACAACCGCAAGCAGCTCCGGAACATTATCTTTATCTCGAGCACGGTCAGCAACTTCGGGGCCAAGGCCTTCTCTCTCTACAGCGCCAGCAAAGGGGCCCTGGATTCGCTGATGCGATGCCTGGCCGTCGAGCTCGCTCCCGACGTTCGGGTCAATTCCATCCTGCCCGGCGGCTTGAGAACGCCGATGACCGACAAGATGCTGGCCGACGCCGATCTGGCCGGGCGGATGGAGAAGGATTATCCACTGGGCTTGGGAACGGTCGATCAGATCGCCGGGCTGGCGAGCTTTCTCGTGTCCGACGAGTCGCGCTGGATCACCGGCCAGCAGTTCGTCATCGACGGCGGACGGACGATCAACATCACAGCTTAGGGCGGAACGCGATGCCGAGCATGGACAAGAAACGGATCTACCTCTCTCCTCCCCACCTCGACGGCGCGGAGCGGGAGCTCCTCCTCCAAGCCTTCGACTCCAACTGGATCACGACGCTCGGCCCCCAGGTCAACGAGTTCGAGCGGGAGATCTGCGCCAGGACCGGGGTCGGGTACGCAGCGGCGCTCTCCAGCGGCACGGCCGCGCTCCATCTGGCCCTGCTGATGCTCGGCGTCGGCCCGGGCGATGAGGTCGTCTGCTCGGACCTGACCTTCTCGGCCAGCGCTAACGCCATCGCCTACCTCGGCGCCGCTCCGGTCTTCGTCGATTCCGAGAGGAAGAGCTGGAACATCGATCCCGAGCTGCTGGCCGAGGAGCTCGGGGAGAAGGCCCGGAAGGGCCGCCTGCCCAAGGCCGCCGTCATCGTCGATCTCTACGGGCAATGCGCCGACCACGACCGGATCGGCGAAACCTGCCGGAGCTTCGGGGTGCCTGTCGTCGAAGATGCGGCCGAGGCCCTGGGGGCGACCTACCGGGGCAGGCCCGCCGGCCGCTTCGGGGTCATGGGCGTCTATTCGTTCAACGGCAACAAGATAATCACGACGTCGGGCGGCGGCATGCTCGTGTCCGACGACGAGGGCCTTGTCAGGAGAGCGAAGTTCCTGGCCACCCAGGCGAGGGATCCGGCCCCGCACTACCAGCATTCCGAGATCGGCTACAACTACCGCCTGAGCAATCTCCTGGCGGCGCTCGGCCGGGGCCAGCTGGCCCGCCTCGACGCCAAAGTCGCCCGCCGGAAGGAGATCAACGGGATCTACCGCCGAGCCTTCGCGGACCTGCCGGGCCTGGAATTCCTGCCCGCGGCGGATTTCGGCGCTCCCAACTACTGGCTGACCGTGGTCCTCATCACGCCCGCCCTTTTCGGCGCCGACCGGGAGGCCGTCCGCCTGGCCCTCGAGGCCGCGAACATCGAGGCGCGCCCCGTTTGGAAGCCCATGCACATGCAGCCAGTCTTCCGGAGCTGCCCCCGGCGCGGGGGAGCGGTGAGCGAGGATCTGTTCGCCCGGGGCCTCTGCCTTCCCTCCGGCGGCGGAATGTCCGGAGAGGATATCGAACGGATCGCCGCGATCATACGCGGATGTTGTCAAGGACGATGATTTCCTATATGCTCCGCCGCAATCCTTTCTGATGGGAGACGTTTAATGGAGCGGATCCGCCAATACGTGTTCACCAAGGCCAGCCAGGTCTTGATCGACCTGGTCGTGTTCCTGGTCGCCTGGGTGGCCGCCTACGGCGCCCGCTTCGAGATCCTGCCGACGGGACACTACCTGACCCAGATGGCCGTGCTCCTGCCCGTGATCATGGTTGCCCGGCTCGTGACGTTCCATCTCTTCTCGATCTATACGATCGTCTGGCGCTATGTCTCGATCCGCGACGTCTTCAACCTTTCCCTGGCCACCCTGCCCGTGACGGTGGTGCTCCTCGTGATCCGGTTCCTGGGCCCGGACAGCCTCTCGGCGTATCGGGTGCCGCTCGGCGTCATCTCCCTCGAATTCCTCTTGGTCCTCTTCGGCACCGCCGGGGCCCGGGCCCTGCGACGCCTGGTGCTCGAGGAGAAAAAGCGCGAAAGCCTGGGGCGCAGCGCCGGCCCGGCCAAGCATGTGCTGTTGATTGGCGCCGGCGACGCCGGGAACCTTGTTCTCAGGGAAATGAAGCAGCGCGTCGATCTGGGCCTGAGCGTCGTCGGCTTCGTGGACGACGACCCCGAAAAACACGGCCGGAACATCCAGGGCGTCGGGGTCCTGGGCGGGACGGCCGACATCCCGAAGATCGCGGCCAGGCTCGGCGTCGACGAGGCCGTCATCACCATCGCCAATGCCTCGTCCAAGGACATCCGCCGCGTCGTCGGCCTGTGCGAGAGCGCCGCGCTCAAGGTCAAGATCGTGCCCGGCCTGCTCGAGACGCTCGACGACAACGTCAAGATCACCAAGGTCCGGGAGATCGACATCGAAGACCTTCTGGGCCGCAGCGTCTTCCAGCTCGAAAAGCACCTGCCCGGGGTCACCGAGGTCTACCGCGGCAAGCGCATCCTGGTGACCGGGGCGGGCGGCTCGATCGGCTCGGAGCTCTGCCGCCAGCTGGCGGCGCTGGGTCCGGCGGAGATCGTCCTCCTGGACAAGGACGAGAACAGCATCTTCGAGATCGACGCCGACCTGAAGGACAGGCGCCTGGACGGCGTGGCCATCCGGCCGGTCATCAGCAACATCAAGAACGGCGACCGGCTCAAGGTCCTCTTCGAGAAGCACCGGCCGGAGATCGTCTTCCACGCCGCGGCCCACAAGCACGTCCCGCTGATGGAGGCCAACGTCGCCGAGGCGATCCTGAACAACGTCCTGGGCACGATCAACGTCGTCGAGACGGCGGCCGCGGCCGGCGTCGAGCGGTTCATCTTCATCTCGACCGACAAGGCCGTCAACCCGACGAGCGTCATGGGGGCGACCAAGAAGCTCGGCGAGGTCGTCGTCCAGAGCAAAGCCAAATCCAGTCAGACCAAGTTCGCCTGCGTCCGCTTCGGCAACGTCCTGGGCAGCCGGGGCTCGGCCGTGCCGCTGTTCCGGAAGCAGATCGCCCGGGGCGGGCCGGTGACCGTGACCCATCCGGAGATGCGGCGCTACTTCATGTCCATCCCCGAGGCCGTCCACCTCATCATCCAGGCGGGGACCGTCGGGGACAAGGGCGAGATCTTCGTCCTCGACATGGGCCAGCCCATCAAGATCGTCGACCTGGTCAAGACGCTCATCCGGCTCTCGGGCCACCGCGAGGACGACATCGAGATCAAGTTCGTCGGCGCGCGGCCCGGCGAGAAGCTCTACGAAGAGCTCCTGATCGACGAGGAGCGGACGAAATCGACGAAGTTCGAGAGGATCTTCATCGCCCCGCCCGTCGAGTCGCTCAACGGCAGCGCCCTGAAGGGGACGAACGCCATCATCGAGGCCGCCACGGCGGGGGACGTCGAAAGCATCCTCCGCGGCCTGGCGGAGATGGGCATCGGGTACCGGAGGACGGCCTGATGAAGAAGCCGGCCCTGGCCCTCCTGGCCGCGCTCCTGCTCCCGGCTGCGGCCGGCGCCGAGACCTGGAAAGGCCTGGAGCTGCGGCGGCAGGTGGAGCAGGCGGCCTGGCGCTTCGGGCCGTTCCGCATCCAGCCTCGCCTCGTCATCGCCAACGCCGGCGTCGATTCGAACGTTTATTACGCCTCCGCCGCCCCCGTCAAGGATTACACGGTCACGGCCGGGCCGGCGGCCACTATCTATCTCCCCGCGCCCCGGAAGTTCGTCCTCTCGATCTACGGCTCGCCGCAGTACGTCTGGTATTCGAAGACCGAGCGGGAGCGGACCTGGAACTATTATCTGCGGGGCGCGGCCCAGCTGAGCCTAAAGAACGTCTTCTTCTCGCTCGACGGCGTCTATTCCGACGCCCGGGAGCGCTGGAACACGGAGATCGACATCCGGCCCCGGCGGACGGAGAAGGGCTACGGCGGCTCGATGCTGGTCCGGACCTCGTGGCGGACCTCGGTGGCCTTGGCCTACCGCGCCGTGGATTACGACTACGAGAGCGTCGAGGCCGACGGCGGGTTCAACGTCCGCGAGCGGCTGAACCGGCGCGAACAATATTTCGACGTCACGGCCTACTACCAGGCCGGAACGCGGAAAAGGTTCTTCCTGGAAGGGGAGTACGGCGTCTACGAGTTCGACTTCGCCGGCACGGCGCTCCTCCGGGATTCGCGGAGCGGGGCCGCCTACGCCGGGCTCGAGTTCACGCCCCTCGGGCGCCGGGTCAGGGGCAGCCTCCGCCTGGGCTACAAGAAGTTCGACGTCCGCAACCCGGACGGGCGCGACTTCCAGGGGCTGGTCGGCGACGCCAAGCTCTCGGTGCGCCTGGCCCGGCCCCTGGCCGTCCGCGGCTCGTACGTGCGGGACGTCTGCTTCTCCCTCTGGTACAACAACCCCTATTACGTCGAGAGCCGGCCGGGGGGCGGGGTCTCGATCTACGTCTTCCGCTTCCTGCGCTTCGATTACGACTATTCCTTCGGCCGCAACGACTACCGCCTGGACCAGGAGGTCCAGCCGGGCGTGGAGGGCAAGCGGCGCGACGATTTCGGGATCCATTCGGCCGGCGTCTATGTCCGCATCGTCAAGACGGCGGCCCTCGGGTTCATCGCCAGCTGGTGGACGCGCGACTCGAATATCTCCGGCGAGGATGACAAGCGGACGTTCTTTGGGTTAAACTTGACTTACGACTTTTAGCCTTGGATAGACGGGATTCGCGGCCGCTGGGGCGTCATCAGGGGAGGCGGATGGTCCGAAAGGATCGAAACGCGTCCCGGCCCCGCCCGCGTCGCCGATTCCGGAGAGGATGAAGATGAAGATTGCCGCGATCGTTTTGGCCGTCGCGCTGGCCGCGGCGCCGGGGCGGGCCCAGGTTCCGCCGGCTCCGGGCCAGGTCCCGGCGGCCGCGCAGGAGGCCAGGGACACGCTGGCCCGCGCCTACCGCATCGGCCCGGGCGACCTGCTCGAGGTCAAGGTCTTCGAGGTCGACCAGCTCAGCCAGACCGTCCGCGTCTCCGAGGACGGCTCGCTGACGCTGCCGCTCCTCGGCCGCGTCGCCGTCGAGGGCCTGACCCAGGAAGGCGTCGTCCAGAAGCTGACCGGCCTGCTCAGCGCCAAGTACGTCAAGAACCCCCAGGTGACGATCTTCATCAAGGAATACAAGAACCAGCAGGTGGCCGTCATCGGGGCGGTCGTCAAGGCCGGCAGCTACGAGCTGGTCGGCCGCAAGAACCTTCTGCAGATCATCTCCATGGCCGGGGGGTTCGCCGAAACGGCCGGCAACGAGGTCTTCATCCTCAGGGAGGGGCAGGACGGCCGGACGAAAACGATCTCCATCGACCTCAAGGACCTGCTGGTCAACGGCAACCAGGCCCTCAACGTGCCCGTCGAGCCGAACGACGTCATCAACGTGCCGGTCGACCGGGAGATCAAGGTCTTCGTCATGGGACGGGTGACCAGGCCCGGCGCGGTCGCGTCCAAGCTGACCGCGGGCATCACGCTCCTCCAGGCCATCGCCGACGCCGGCGGGCTGGCCGAGGGGGCGAAGAGGGGGGCGATCACCATCACCCGGAAGGACGCGGCGGGCAAGGAGCAGAAGATCAAGGTCAACCTGGGCGATATCCTCAAGGGCCGGAAGAAGGACATCAAGCTGCAGGAAGGTGATGTCGTCTTCGTGCCGGAGTCGTTTTGGTAGGGAATAATGAAGAACGGTAACGAGATCCAGCTGGCCGATTACGAGATCGCGGAGCCGCAGCAGATCAACCTGCGCGACTACTGGGACCGCCTGATGCGGCGCAAGGGGACGGTCCTGGCCGTCACCCTGGGCGTCTTCATCCTGGGCGCGTTCTGGACGTTCATCCAGAAGCCGGTCTATACGGCCAAGTCGCAGCTGCTCGTCGAGAAGGAGCCGAACATCCTCTCGTTCGAGCAGGTCCTGCAGATCGAGTCGATGCGCGACGACTTCTACCAGACGCAGTACCGGCTCCTGAGCGGGCGGGGGCTGGCCGACACGGTCATCGAGCGCCTGAAGCTCTACGGCAACCCCGAGTTCGTCGGCAAGCCCGAGACCCGGAAGAAGCCGGTCGACCCGGCCGACCACGTCTTCCGCGAAGGGCTCATCGACGACTTCCTGGCCCGCCTGACGGTCAAGCCGGTGCGGCTGACCCGGCTGGTCGACGTCTCATTCGGGGCCCGCGACCCCCGGCTGGCGGCCGACTGCGTCAACGAGCTGACTGCGGCCTTCATCGACCTCAACATCAACATGAAGTACGCCGCGACCGAGCAGGCGACGACCTTCCTGACCGAGCAGATCAAGGGGCTCCAGGCCGAGATCGAGCGGAAGTCGAAGGAGCTCCAGGGCTACGAGGCCGAGGCCAACATCGTCGCCCTGAGTGACAGCGAGACGACGGTCATCGACCGCCTGAGCCAGCTCAACAAGGCCCTGACCGAGGCCCAGATCGAGCGCTCGCAGAAGGAAGCCACCTGGAACGGTCTGAAGAACGTCAGCCCGGACTACGTGCCCGAGGCCTTCACCAATCCCCTCATCCAGAGGCTGCGGGAGGAGTACGTCCGGCTCAAGCGCGAGACGCAGAAGATGGAGGAGCGCTTCCAGCCGGACTACCCCGAGCTGCAGCGGATGAAGGTCGAGACCGAAGCGGCCCGCATGTCGCTCGCGGCCGAGACCGAGAACCTGGTCAAGGGCGCCTTCTCGGAATTCCAGACGGCCCTCAGCCGGGAACGGTCGCTCCAGGCCGAGTTCAACGAGCAGAAGGGCGAGGCCTTCAAGATGAACTCGAGCGCCGTCCTCTACAACGGCCTGAAGGTCGAGATCCAGAACAAGAAAACGCTCCTCGACTCGCTGCTGCGGCGGGAGAGCGAGACGGGCGTCGAGGCCCGGCTCAAGGGGCTGCGGACCTCGAACATACGCGTCGTCGACCGGGCCCGCGTGCCGGTGCGGCCGTCGAGCCCGAACAAGAAGCGCAACCTCATCCTGGCCCTCCTCCTGGGGCTGGCCGGGGGCATAGGCTTGGCCTTCCTGTTCGACGTCCTTGACAACAGCGTCAAGACGAGCGAGGACGTCGAGCACTACGCCGGGCTGCCGACGCTCGGCCTCGTCCCCAAGTTCAGCCTCGAGGGGATGAACAAGGCCTACAATTACGGGCGGCGGCTGAAGAGCGGCCGGGAGCCGGTCCAGCTGGCCGCCGCGGCGGGCGCGGCCGGGGAGGGGGGCGGCGCCTCCGGCCCGGCGGCCCCGATCGTCGGCGAGGTCGAGAGGGCCGAGCATCCCGGCAGTATCGAGCTCGTGCCGCACTACTTCCCCAACTCGCGCCTGGCCGAGAGCTACCGTTCGATCCGGACGGCCCTGCTGCTCTCTTCCGCCGACCATCCGGTCAAGACCCTGGCCGTCACCAGCGCCCTGCCGGGCGAGGGGAAGACGGTCACGACCTCCAACCTGGCCGTCACCCTGGCCCAGTCGGGCAAGACCGTGGTCGTGGTCGACGCCGACCTGCGGCGGCCGCGCCAGCACCGCATCTTCAAGGTCAAGAACACTTTCGGGCTGACGACCTACCTGACGGACTCCGTGCCGGTCAAGGACGTCATCAAATCGACCGAGATCCCGAATTTGTTCCTGGTCAACGCCGGGCCCATCCCGCCCAACCCGGCCGAGCTGCTGGGCTCCGAGAAGATGGCCCGGTTCATCCGCATGATGGCCGAGGAGTGCGACTATCTCATCTTCGACCTGCCGCCCATGCTCGAGATCAGCGACGCGCTGGTGCTCGGGGCCAAGGTGGACGGCATGGTGCTCGTCGTCCAGGGCGACAAGACGTCGCGGGAGGCCCTGAAGAAGTCCCGGGAGAGGCTCGACCTGCTCAAGGTCCGGACGCTGGGCGTGGTCATCAACAACGTCAGCCTGCCCCATCACGGATACTATTATTATAAGGATTATTATCACAGCTATCACACGTCCTGAGGGGCAGTAAGGGCTGAGACCGGGCGAGAGCGATGATCGATCTTCATACCCACCTGCTGTGGGACTGGGACGACGGGCCGGACGATCTCTACCAGGCCCGGGCCATGTGCCGTCTGGCCGAGCAGGACGGCACGGACACGATCTGCCTGACGCCCCACATCTTCCGCATGACCCGCTACAAGGACGACCTGGGGGTGCTGCGGCAGCGGATGGAGGAGTTCGGCCGGGAGATGCGGGCCGCGGGCGTCCCGATCGAGTTCCACTGGGGGGCCGAGGTCTTCGTCCACGCCGAGGTCGTCAGGGCCGTCGAGAAGTACCGCTTCACGGTGGACCAGACGAGCTACGTCTTCCTCGAGTTCGCCTCGGAGGGCGTGCCCGCCGGGGCGGCCAACATGCTGGCCCAGCTGATGAGCAAGGGGTTCGTGCCCGTCATCAGCCACCCGGAGCGGAACCGGGGCTTCGCCGCCCGGCCGGAGCTGCTGTTCGAATTCGTCAACATGGGCTGCGCGGCCCAGGTGACGGCGGCCAGCCTGACGGGTGAGCTGGGCAAGGAGGTCCGGGCCACGGCCGGGCTCTTCATGATGAACAACCTCGTCCACATCATCGCCAGCGACGCCCACCGGACCATCGGCCGTCCGCCCGGGCTGAGCCGGGCCGTCCAGGCGGCGGCCCGGATCGTCGGCGAGAGCAAGGCCCGGGCCATGGTCACCGAGATCCCCCGGGCCATCCTCGACAACAAGGCCCTGCCGGATTGGGGGGAGCCCGAAAACCCCCTCCGGCGCAAGGCTTGGACGCAGCGGCTGCTGGGCATGCCGCGCCGGCCTTCCCGGGCCGCCGTGGGAGACCGGGACCGGGAGGGAGACCCGGGGAGCGAGGCGGGCCCGGCCGGGGAGGGCCCCAAGAGGGCCAGGCCGGGATCGACGACCCTGCTGAAAATCAAAAAAAAGGGTGCTTGACCGACTAATATGGTTGTATAATAGGCCTAAAGGAGTCCCCGGATGTTCGATTTCTGCGCCTTTAAGTCCCGGGCCTTGGCAGGTGGGATGATCGCGGCCTTTCTTCTCGTGAGCCTGCCTACGGCCGTTCCGGCCCGCGGCCAGGATCAGACGAAGAGCCTGATGCGTCAGGGCACCCTTCAGGGCGTGGTCTATTCCGAGGGCCTGAGAGCCCGGGTGGCCAATGCCGTGGTCAAGATCAGGAACCTCAACAACCAGAAGGAATATTCGAGCGCGCCGACCGACGCCAAGGGCAACTACAGGATCCTGATGATCGAGGAAGGCTGGTACACCCTGGGCGTCACGACGGCGACGGGGGACTTCAACCTTAATTACGGCATCTACATCAAGGCCGGCGAGACGGCCAAGCTGTCGGTCGAGATGCTGCCGGGCGGTATGCTCGAAGGCAAGGGCGGCCGGATGTCCGGCAAGAAGAGCTTCTTCGCGACGCCGGGGGGCGTGTTGCTGATCGTCGCCGCCGCCGGCGGGGCCGGTTTCGGGATCTACGAGCTGACCAAGAGCGAAGAGGAAGTCTCTCCGGTCCGCTGACGCCCGCGGCCTTCGGGGCCGGGACGCGAAAAAAGCGGCCGCAAGTATTCCCTTGACATAAGACATTGATATGATTCATTATTGGCGAGACAACGGAGTGGGAGGCCTGCAGATGAAAAAGTTCGTGGCTGTTTTCCTGATCGGAGCTTTCGTCTTGCTGATCGCGCCCCTGGCGTCGTTCTCGGCCCCCAAGGGGAGCGGGGCGCTGGCCGGCCATATCTACAACGAGGACATGCGGACGCCGGTGCGCAACGCCATCGTCAAGCTGCGTAACCTGACCACCTTGAAGGAATATATGAGCGAGCCGACGGATCCGGACGGCATGTACAGGATCCCCGGCCTCGAGGAAGGCCGCTACGTGATGGGCGTCCAGGGGCCGACGGGCTCGTACAACTTCCATTACAGCATCATGATCAAGGCCGACGCGCTG
This sequence comes from Acidobacteriota bacterium, assembly GCA_022711665.1. GTDB lineage: Bacteria > Acidobacteriota > Aminicenantia > Aminicenantales > Saccharicenantaceae > RBG-16-66-30. The sequence continues at coordinate 136,687 of JAKLEN010000006.1, forward strand.
GCCAAGCTCTCCCTGGCCATGAAGCCCGGTAACGCCCCGGTGATGCTGCAGCAGAGCAGCGGCAGCTGGAAGAAGAAAACGACGATCGTCGATTTCTTCAAGTCGCCGGCGGGCATCCTGACGGTCATCGCGGCCGTCGAGGTCGCCCTCTTCGCCGTCGCGCTGGCCGAGGACGAAGCCTCGCCGGTCGTGAACTAGGACCTGGCAGAACCCTTTTCGGAAGCCTTCCGCCGGAGGCGCGCCCGGCGGCATTGACCCCTTCGTCGTTCTTTCATAAGATAGCGGAAAGGGAGTCGCGTGATCGAAGGCATCGTCTTCTGGGGGCTGTGCGCGGTCCTCGTCTTCGTCCCCCTGCCCATCGGCTCGGTCGAGGAGTGGTCGGTCTTCGCCTTCGAGGCGGCGACGATCTTCCTGACCCTGCTCTATGTCGCGGGCCGGCTGGCCGGCCGGAAGGCCCCGGCGAGGCCGGAGCCTGGGCTTCGGGCCAGCGACCGCCTCGAGGGGCGCCTGCCGGGCTTCGTCAAGGTTCTCCTCGGTGTCTTTCTGGGTTTCTCCGTCCTCCAGATCGCGCCTCTCCCGGCGTCATTGGTCAAGGTCCTGTCGCCGCGGGCCTACGCCATCCACGCCGGCCTGGTGCGCGACGCGATCAGCGCTCCTTCGCCGTCGCTGACGCTTTCGCTCAACCCGGCGGCCAGCCTCTACGAGCTCGTCCTCATCGTCTGCTACGGCCTCTTCGGCTACCTTGTGCTGCGAACGGTCCGGGGGCGGGGACGGGCCGAGATCCTGGTCGTCGTCATCTTGGCGTCGGCCCTGTTCCAGGCCTTCTACGGCATGGCCGAGACGTTCAGCGGCCACGAGATGATCCTCGGCCGGCCCAAGCGTTACGGCCTGGGCTCGGTCACCGGGACCTTCGTCAACCGCAACCATTTCGCCGGCTTCCTGGAGATGGCCTTCCCGCTGGGGCTGGGCTACCTCCTGGTCAAAGCCCGGTATTTCGCCATGGAGAAGGGCCTGTCGCTGCGGCGGCGGATCCTCTGGTTCAGCCAGGAGAGCCTGCAGTGGACGCTGCTCCTGGGCCTGGCGCCGGTTTTCATCGGCGTCGGGCTGATCTTTTCCAAGTCCCGGTCGGGCATCATGATCCTGGCCGTCACCGCCGTGCTGGCGGCCGCGGCCGTGGCCTCGTGGCGCGAGCTCTCGGACGCGGACGGCGAAGGGGAGGGACGCGGGGAAGCGAGCGGGGCCTGGGAGGACCGGGAGGCGGCCAATGAAAGCCGGCGGCGCTTCGGGCGGATCGTGCGTTTCGTCCTGGCTTTCGTCCTGGCCGCGGCCGTCTGGATCGGGATCGGCCCGGTCATCAAGCGCTTCTCGGAGGTCGACATCTCGGCGGAGGCGCGGCGGACCTTCTACCGGGACACGGTCGAGCTGATAGGCGATTACCTCTGGACGGGGAGCGGCAAGGGCACCTACGTTAACGCCTACGCCATGTACGAAAAGGTCGACGATCGGCTGCGGCTCTCCTACGCCCACAACGACTACCTGGAGACGGCCGCCGAGAACGGGCTGGTCGGCGGCGGGGCGCTGGCCGCGGCCGGGATCGGGCTCCTGGTCGCGCTGGCCGGGATGTGGCGCCGGCGGCGGAATCCCTTCGACAAGGGCATCGGGCTCGGCGCGATGCTCGGCGTCGCGGCCCTGCTCATCCACGCCTTCACGGACTTCAACCTGCAGATCACGGCCAATGCCGTTTACTTCACGACCCTGGCCGCCCTGGGCCTGGCCGTGATGTTCAGGGAGCCGCGCGCCGTCGGGAACGGCGGGGCCGGGAAGAGGCCGGGGGCGGGGGACCGCCTGCGCCCCTTCCTCGCCGCCGCTCTGGCCGCGGCCGTTTTCGTCCCGGCCGTCCGTAGCTTCCTGGGCTACCGCGAGCTGGCCCTCTATCGCCGGGAGCGGGCCGCGGCCCGCAGCGTCGAGAGCGCTTTCCCGGCTCTCGAGGCCCGGCTGGCCAGGGCCGCGTCCCTGTCCCCCCTGGCCGTCTTCCAGGCCGAATCGGCCCGGCTGGACATGGAGATGGCCCGGGTGGCCAACGACGCCGGCCGCGACGAGGACCGCGACACCTTCTGCGATCGGGCCGTGGCCCGCTACGGCCGGGCCATCGCCGCCAACCCGATCGACGCCGGCCTCCATTACGAGATGGGCACCGCCTATCTCCTGTACAACTTCCCCCTGATGACCTACCAGGACCGGGCCAGGGCCTATTTCCGCCAGGCCCTCCGCTTCAAGCCGGCCGACGAGACCATCAACCTCAACGTCCAGTTCCTCTTTTTCACCTGGTGGCCGACGCTCGAGGAGGGGGAGCGGCAATACGCCGCCGGCCTGTACCGGTCCATGACGGTCCGCAGTCCCGACTTCCCGGCCAAGCTGGAACGCCGCTGGACCCGGAGCTACGGCGCGCCGGACGCCCTCCGCGCCATCCTGGCCGATCTGCCCGCGGCCCGGTAGCCCGGCCGGCTGGGCGTCAGACCCTGCGGCCGGCGGCGCCGGGCAGGAAGGCGGTCTTTTCCCCGATCAGGCCCTGACCGGCCGCAGGTCGATCCGCGACAGGTCGTCCGTTCCCAGCCCCCGCCTGGCGCAGGCGGCGATGTGCGTCGCCTGGTCGCGGATCGATTCGAGCCCCTGGGCGGCCCGCTTTTCCTCGAGGATGTCGAGGCCGATCCGGTCCATGGCCACCGGGTCGCGGCTGAAGAAGATGCGGTTGTCGCGGGCGATCTGGGCCCCGGCCACGCTGACCGTCGAGATCTTGGCCGCCTCGCCGATGTGCAGGACCGTCTTGTCCCTGAGGCAGGGCTGGGCCAGGATCTCGGGGATGGCCTTCTCGCAGTAATCGATGTGGAAGCGGACCTTGTTCGTCGTCACCCCCAGGGCGATGTTCTTGGTCGCCCAGGTGACGCCGCTGTCCTCGTTGTGCTTGAGAACGGCGATGTTGACCAGCTTGGTGATGTCCCTGGTCACGATGTCGGCGAAGCAGGACTTCTCCTCGTCCTCGATGACGACGCCCTCGAACTCGCCGGCCACCTCGTCGGCGATGCGGCGGATGCCTTCGCGGTCGGCGTAATCGGTGTAGAGCCGGCGGATCTCCTTGTCGTACTTGGCGGCCTTGGCGTTGCCCTGCTGGATGAGCGTCCAGAGCCAAGTGACGGAGTTGAAGATCTGGCGCTGGGTCGCGTCCCGGGTGAAGCCGCGGCCGGCCAGCTCGCGGAATCTCCTGAGGGTGCCGTCCTCGAACGAGACGAAAACGCTCCGGTCGTAGCCCGGCACCCAGGGCACGACGCCCTCCCACTCGGTCGAGCAGCCCTGGACGCGGACCCCGGCCGGCCCCCGGTTGATGGCCAGGCCGGTCCGCCGGAAGTCGCGGTCGCCGCGGTCCCAGATGACGATGGCGTTCTTGCGGACGCCGGCGCTCTTGAGGCCGGCGACTGTCTCGTTGATCGAGGCCGGGGACGACGAGACGCGCGGCGCGCCGATGCAGTTGATCTTGATGCCCACGACGTCGTCGGGCGAGACGAGCGAGGACCAGGCGCCGGCCAGCGTCTTCTCGCCCGTGAGCTCGGTCAGCCCGCGCTCGAAGGCCCGATGGACGGCCGCCGGGTTGTAATCGAGATCGACGAGCATGTCGTCGGCGGCCGCGGCCACGACCCGGCTCCTGGCAGGGGCGGCGACCGCGGCGGGGGAGGGGGCGGCCGGAGCGGGGGCGGGCCCCGCCTGAGGCGAGGCGACGCCGGCGCTGCGGCAGGCCAGGGCCCCGCCGAAAAGCGCCGTCCCGCCGCCCCACAGCGCCGCGTCCCTGACGAACGTCCGTCTCTTCATTGGTCCTCCGATCCTCAGCGCCGGACAGGCTTGATCAGCAGGTCCTGGAAATCGAAGCTGAAGTCCGTATCCGGCGAGAACGGCTTCATCCGGGCTTCGACGACGGCGCCGTCGGCATCCAGGACGAAAGTGACGTAGGCGTCGGCCCGCAGGCCCCGGTCGCGCCAGCGGGCGACGAAGGTCTCGCGGCTCCAGTGCTCCAGGTCGCCGACCAAGCCCGGCGACTTCGCGAAGCTCATGACCAGCCTGGCGGCTTCGCCGGATCCTTCGAGGGTCACGTCGATCGGCCCGTACCAGGCGTCGGCGTAGGGCCCGGCGTAGGCGGCGAGGGGAAGCGACGGCTTGGCCGCCCGGTCCCGGCGGGCCTCGGCCGCCGCGAGCGACTCGTCGGTGCCGGCCTCGGCGCGCTCGCGGACCTTGAGGTAGGCGGCCGCCCAATCGTAGGCCGGGGCGCCCATGGCCTGGTCGAGCACGGCGTAGATGACGGAGTTGTAGGCCTCGTCCGATTCCTGGTTGGTCAGGACGGCGATCCCCAATCCGAGCTCCGGGACCATGACCACCCGCGAGACGTAGCCCGAGAGGCCGCCGGTGTGGTTGACCAGCCGCCGTCCGCGGTAGTCGCTGACCCGGAAGCCCAGGGCGTAGCCGCTGAAGTTCGAGCGCTGGGCGGCCAGCTCCGGGGCCGGCGGAGCGATGGGCATGGGAGTCACGATCGAGGTCAGCTGCCGCTCCGTTCCCTCGGCGAAGAGCCGCGTCCCGTCCGGCAGGCGCCCACCGTCGAGGTGGATGAGCATCCAGCGGGCCATGTCCTCGGCGCAGGAGATGATGCCGCCGGCCGGGTTCATGTGGTCGTTCTCATCGACGGCGACCGGGACGGGCCGGCCGTCCAGGACGGCGTGGGGGATGGCCACGTTGCCGTCGGGCGAGGCGGCCAGCGCGGCTGAGTGGCGGGGCCGGCTTGACGCCATCCCGGCCCTCTTCAGGATGCGCTCGGCGACGAAGTCCTCCCAGGACATGCCGGACACGACCTCGATGAGCTCGCCGGCGGCGATGTAGAGCATGTTGTCGTAGGCGTAGGCGCTGCGGAAGCTCGTCGCCGGCCGGACGTAGCGCAGGCGTCCGACGATCTCGCGGCGCGTATAGGTCGTCTCGGGCCAGAGCAGCAGGTCGCCGGCGCCGAGCCCGAGGCCGCTGCGGTGGACGAGCAGGTCGCGGACGGTCATCTCGCGCGTCACGTAGGGGTCCCACATCTGGAACCAGGGCAGGTAGCGCGTGACCTGGCCGTCCCACTCGATCTTGCCCTCCTCGACCAGCAGGCCCAGGGCCGTGGCCGTGAAGGCCTTGGTGTTCGAGGCGATGCCGAAGAGCGTCCGGGCGTCGACCGGGGCGGGATCGCCGATCTTGCGGATGCCGTAGCCCCGGGCCAGGACGACCCGGCCGTCGTGGACCACGGCGAGGCCCAGGCCCGGGACGTCGAAGGTCTTCATGATCCGGCCGACGAGCGCGTCGAAGCCGGCGGGGAGGACCCGGGCCGGGGATGGGTCGGCGGCGGCGCCGCGGGCCGGCGCGGGCCCGGCCGTCGCGGCCGGCGACGCAAGCACCAGGCCGAGCAGGCCTAGCGTCGCCAGGCAGGCGACGGCGGCCCGGCCGGGGTTCTTTCGTGGAAGGGCAAGGCGTTCGGTTCGTGTGTCCATGGCCGGATGGTAATGCGCGCCGCGCGCCCTTGTCAACCGGCGGGACTTGGGGCTAAGATACGGGCATGAAGAAGGTCATCACCTACGGCACCTTCGACCTCATCCACCGCGGTCACATCAACATCCTGCGCCGGGCCAAGGATTTCGGCGATTATCTCATCGTGGCCCTGTCCACCGACGAGTTCACCGCCGGCAAAGGCAAGCAGACCTACTACACGTACGAGGAGCGCAAGCAGATTCTGGAGGCCATCAAGTACGTCGACGAGGTCATCCCGGAGACCTGCTGGGAGCAGAAGATCGACGACGTCGTCCGCAACCAGGTCTCGGTCTTCGTCATCGGCGAGGACTGGAGGGGCCGGTTCGACTTCCTCGCGCCGTACTGCAAGGTCGTTTACCTGCCCCGAACCGAAGGCATCTCGACGACGCAGATCAAGACGGAGCTGGGTGCCCTGGCCTCCGCGAAAAAGAAAAGAAGGGGTCAAGCCTAAACGTTTTAACCTTTCGGCCCGGCCCCCTATTTTATATTCACCAGGGCGCCGGAGGAGTAGGCCGCGAACTCGGGCGCGTACATCGACTGCAGCGTCGCCGGGGCGGCCTTGAACGTCCCGGCCATGGCGCAGCGGAGCCGGTGCTTGAGCGTGTATTCGCCCTCGGGCAGCCATTCCATGAAGAAGTTCGTGCCGCTGTCCCGGATCTCCTCGTAGCGCCCCAATCCCAGGTCCCACCTGTAGCCCGACGTCAGGGCGGCCGGCTCGCAGCCGGAGGGCCGCGGATCCCGCAGGTGGACGTATTCGGCCTGGTGGCGGGCCCGGATCGAGAGATGGACCTCGATCTCGTCGCCGACGGCAAGCGCTGCGCCCTCGGCCAGCGGCCTGAGCACGACCTCCTGGCCCTTCTTCTCGCGCCTGAAGTATGTCCGCTCGACCGCGAACAGGTCGCCTTCGCCCTTCTCCGGCATCCTCTCGGTGCTGAAGTGCCACGTGGCGCTGGCGAAGGCCAGGCCCTTGCCGCCCTTGGTCGCCTTGACCATGGCGCAGGCCGGGCCGAGCCGGTCGAGCTTATCCCCGGCGATGACGAGCTGGTTCTTCTTGCCCGTGTACTTATCAGGCTCGAACGTGAACGTCGTAATGGCGCCGCAGGCCTCGGTCGTGACCGTCTCGCGCCCGGCCAGCGCCCCGGCTTTCTTCAGGTACCAGGCCACCGAGTAGAGGACCTCGGCTGTGGCCCGGGTGGATTTCCAGTGGTTGAGCTTCTTGTTGAGGAAGAGCCACTGGACGAGCCCTTCGCCCCGGGCGTCACCCGGCGCGAGCTCCAGGAGCGTCCGCAGGGCGAAGGCGTGCGTCTCGATCGTGTCGTTGTACCAGAGCCAGCCGCGGTCCTCGGGGGCCCAGCTCGTGCCGCCGTCCTCGGTCGTTTTAGCGCTGTCCATGACGCTGTCCCAGACAAGCTCCGCGTCCTTGGCGCGCCCGGCCCGCTTGAGCGTCAGCGCCAGATAGCCCTTGAGGTACGGCGAATGTTCTTTCCAGTGCCTGAAGGAGAAGTCGAGCATTTTCGCCCGATCCTCGGCCTTGAACACCCCGCCCGTCCAGGACGCGTCGGGGAAATTACCGATGACGTAATTGAGGAAGGTCACGAACTCCCAGCCGGCGTCATGGGCCATGAGGTCGGCCGCGATCTCGTCGAGGTAATGCCGGTGCAGGTAGCCGAACGCCTTGACGACCGGCGCCTTCGGCACATCGACGCCGAACTCGACCGCCTTGGCGAGGCCGCTGACGATGTAGAGCGTCATGTACGGCGACGGCGGCCCGCCCGGCCACCAGGGGAAGGCCCCGAGCGAGGTCTGGGCCTTCAGGAGCTTGGCCAGCGAGGCCTCCCTCTGGGCCCTGGCCACCCGCGGGTCGAGGACCTTCTCGAGGCCCAGCCCGGCGTCCCTGCCGCCCTGCGCCGTTTCGAGCCAGGGCGTCTCTTCGAGGGCCATCTTCCGGTTGGCGTCGGCCGCGTCGAACGTCTCGTAGACCGTTTCCCGCTTGCCCAGCTCCCGGGCCATCCGGGCGACCGACGGGTACTTGTCGTAGAGGCTCGTCAGGATGCCAGTCGAAAGGAAGCGGTTGAGCGTCTGCTCCGTGCACTCGTAGGGGTAGTTGACGAGGTAGGGCAGGGCCTCGATGAGGCCGTAGAAGAGCTGGGCGTCGATCGTGACCACCAGCTGCTCGTTGAGGCGCGTCGGGTCGTCCGCCCGGGCCATGTCGTCGAAGCGGAGCTCCCGCGTCTTTCCTTCCCTGAGCGTCGCGAACCGCGACTGGACCAGGTGCATCCGCCCCGGCAGGACCGGGAGAGGCCTCAGCTCGCCGTCCGAGAGCACGCCGCTCCGGGCCGTGACCTTGAAAGCCACCGTGCCGACCCGGGCCGGCGCCGCCAACGCGAAGGCGACCGGCGTCCCGCCGCCCGGCTCGACCTTGAAGGCCCGGGCCGGCACCGCCGCCGGCAGCCCGAAGGCCGGGGCCAGGTTCTCGCCCGTGGCCGGGTCGGTGATCTCGAGCGTCACCTCGCCGGAGAGCGGGACCGCCCCCGCGTTGTTGACCATGACCCGCAGGTCGGCCTTGTCGCCCTCGCGGAAGAACCGCGGCAGGTACGGCCGGACCATGAGGTCCTTGACCGACCTGGCCTCGCCCTCGAGCGTGCCGCCCGCCAGGTCGCGGGTCAGGCCGTGGACGAAGACGCGCCAGCTCGTGACCGAGTCGGGCACGGTGAACTCGATCGTGGCCGTGCCGTCGGCCCCGGTCAGGAGGTGCGGCTGCCAGAAGGCCGTCTCGGCGAAGTTCGAGCGCAGCTCGGCGCCCGCTTCGGGCGCGGCCCCCTCCTGCGCCTGGGCCTTGGCCGGCGGCGGCGTTGCCTGGCTCAGCCCTTTATTCGCCATCAGCTCGGCCGCCATGCCGCTCATCCGGGCCTGACGGGCGATTTCCGGCAGGGGCGCCTCGCGGTCGGCCACGGCGCCGAGCGCGCCGCCGACCACCCCGCCTAGAACGCCGCCCTTGAACCTCGATCCGGGTCCGCCGATGCCGTAGCCGCCGAGCGAGAGGAGCTCGTCCGACTGGAAGGACGGGTAGCCAGGGAGGATCTGCCAACCCTCCTCGGACCTGAAGACCAGCTGGGCCTGGCCCAGGTTGGTGAACCAGGTCCGCGTCCACATCCGGTTCGGGTAGAGCCCGGACAGCTGCGGCGGCCGGTGAGGGGCGAAGATGTCCAGGCTCCGGTCGTACATGTAGGCCAGGAGCTCGGCCGCGCCCTTCTCGGCCGGCGTTCCCTTCGGAGTCTTGACCGTCACCCGCCAAGTCTCGCGGCCGCCGGGCGCGAGCTTGTCCCGGAAGGTCGAGAAGGACAGGCCCAGCTCCTTGTTGTCCCAGGGCACGTAGACGGAAGTTTCTTCGCTCATGAACTGGTGGTCGCGCAGGGCCGCGAGGCGCGCGCCGAAACCGCCCCGGAGGCCTTCAACGACCGGGATCTCGATGACGCCGCCGTCCTTGCCTGCTTCGATCCAGCGCCTCTCCCAGACCTCCCCGCCCTTGAACGTTTCGTAGAGCATGGGCTGGCCGGTCCAGCCGCCGTCGACGAGGAAGCGGACCGTGCCGCCGACCGTCACCGAGGACTTTTCCGCGCGCAGGACGAGAGGCAGCCGGAAGGCCGGCTTGGCCTCTCCGACGACCAGGAAATTCAGGCTGTCGCGGCAGACGGCCCCGAAATCGTCCTTGGTCTCGTAGAGCAGGCGATAAGCTCCGGCCGCGAGCCCGGGCGCCTCGATCCTGGCCGCCCCCTTGGCATCGTGTTCGGCCGTCCCCCGGGCCGCCTCGGCGCCCTCCTTCCACAGGCGCAGGATCTCGTCGGGTGCGACGGCCCCTACCCAGCGCGGCCTCAGGAGGTCGCCCGGCGTCGGCGGGTAGGCCGGATCGGCCGACCCGGGCGCGACGCCGACCGGCTGATCGGCCGGGAGCAGCGTCGTATCCGGCTCGACGAGCCGGACGATCCGCCAGGCCGCCTGACCCGCCTTGGGCACGCCGTCGAGGTCGGTCCGCGAGGCCGTGAACACACCCCTGGCCGTCGCGCGTAAGAAAGCGCTCTCCGGGTTTACCCGGGCCTCGACGTTTACGAAACCGAGCCGGAACGACCGCTCGGCCGAACGTGTCTCGCCGCCCTCGTCCGTGACGTCCACGGTCAGGGTGTAGCGGTAGGAAACGCCCGAGGCGGCGGCGTCCTTCTTTTCGTCGGCCCGCGGCGTGAAGGCGAGTTCGATCGTCCCGTCGGCGTTGATCGCGGCCCGGCCGCCGGCCACGACTTGGCTGCGGGAGCCGGCCCTATCCCACCACCACCAGCGGGGGTAGACCGGCTCGCGCCGAACCTGCCAGACGGCCTGGCCGGACGCGACCGGCAGGCCGAAGTAGTAGCGGGCCTCGGCCTTAAGGGCGGCGGGCCGGTTGAGCCGCAGCGGCTTGTCAGGGTCCTTGACGGAGACCTCGAAGGTCGGCCGCTTGTACTCCTCGACGCGCAGGGCGGTCCATCCCGAGGGAGATGAGCGCAGATGCCAGCCGCCGAGCGGGCGGCCGGCCGCGGGGATGGCGAACTCGCCGCTGGCCGTGCCGAAGGCGTTGGTCGAGGCCGTGGCCTCGGCCACGCGCTGACCGTTGACGTCCTCGAGCCAGACCGAGACGGCCGCGCCGGCGGCTGGGGAGAGGCGGCCGATATCCTGGCGGCCGCGGTAGGCCAGGATCTTCCAATAGAGCTTCTGGCCGGGGCGGTAGATGGAGCGGTCGGTGTAAAGAAGGGCGTGGCTATCTTCGTGCGGCTCCTCGCGGTCCTGGAAATAGACGTAGTCGGGGTCGAAGGCGATATCGCGGCCTTTCTTGGCCAGCAGGAAGTAGGAGCCGCGGCTGGAGGCGGCGGCGAACCAGACCCGGCCGTCCTCGCCGGTCGTCTTGGACTCGATCCGGGTGTGGCCCTTCTTGCGCCAGTCGAAGGCGTAGAGGTCTACGGTGACGCCGGCCAGGGGCTTTCCCGTGGCGCCGGACAGGGCCAGCGTCTCCTCGCCGACGCCGGTCGAGGCGGAGGAGGCGGCGGGGCGCGTCCCGGCGGGCCTGGCGGGCTCGGGCCCGGTCTGGATGGGGATGGACAAGCCGCCGCCCTCGCGGTTGACCAGGGCCAGGTCGCCGACCACGACCGTGAAGCCGCAGCGCTGGTTGCCCGCCGCGGCGAAGTCCTGGCGGGCCGAGGCGGCGAGGAGATAGAGCCCCGGCGCCAGCGCGGCCGGCAGGTCGGCGTAGGTGGAGTGATCGCGGTAATCGGCGGTCCTGGCCAGGTCGGCCTGCCAGGCGGCGGATGCCGCGGTCGGTCCTTCGATGATCTTCAGGGCCTCCCGGCCTTGGGGAAAGACCGAGTAGTCCTTGGCCGTTTTGAGAAGCGCCTCGAGGTCGAGAGGGTAGGCGCGGAAGAAGATCCGGTCGAGGTTGCGGTGACGGACGCGGATCGAGCGGCGGCCGGGCGCGTCGAGCCCCATGGCGTCGACTGTAAATTCGGGCGCCTCGATCGATTCGACGATATGGCGGCAGCGCAGACCGCCGGGCGAGCCGGGGAAGCGCTCGAGGCCTTCGAGCGCGATACGGCGGGCCCGGACCAGGGCGTCGCGGTCGTCCCCGGCGCGGGTGTATTCGGCCAGCAGGGCCTGGCCCGTCGCCCACCAGGGGTCCCGGCGGTTGGCGGCCAGGAAGGCGGCCAGGTGCCCGCGAACGAGCGCCCGGCTGTCCTCGTCGCTGAAGGCCTCGTAGAGCGCCTGGACGAGGGCCAGGCGGGCCTCGAGGGCCGCCGCCGGGCGGCTGCCGCGCCGGCTCCACGACTCGTGCTCGCCGAGCAGGGCGGCGGCCTTCTCGACGGGGTGGGCCGAGGCGGAGGCGAGGAGGTCGGCCGCGCCGGAAGGGGTCGTCCGGCCGGCGCCGGAGAGGAGCTTGGGAAGGTCTACGAGCCACGTTTCGTTCGACTGGCGCGGCGTCCAGAAGGTCGTGTCGGAGATCAAGCCGGCCATGAGGTAGACGACGGCGTCCCGGAGATTGTCGCGCACGCCGGCCGGGTAGTCGCCGGCCTCCCAGAAGTCGGGGAACTCGGCGGCGCGGCGGGCGGCCAGGCGGTCGCGGTCCTTCCAGGCGCGGAGGAGGGCGGACCAGGCCTCGGCGAAGATCTGGTCGCGGGTCCAGGACTTGAGGTCGACGGGGCCCTTGGACTCGACCGTTTCGCGCCGGTTGATCTCCCAGGAGTAGGCCCGGTAGTAGGTGACCAGCGAATTGGCGTAGAAGAGCTCGAGCAGGTCGCGCTCGACGGGGGAGTCGGGCCAGGCCTCGTCCTTGAAGAAGCGGACGGCGGTCTCGTAGCCGTGGAGGGAGACGCGCAGCTGGCCCTCGCGGATGAGCGACCAGGTCCAGAGCGCCGTGTCGCCGTTCCGGCGCGCCTCCCCGCGGACGCGGGCGCATTCGGCGGCGGCCGCCTCGAATTTCTGCTCCTCGATGAGCTTCTCGACGGCGGCGCGGGCGGCCTTGCCGCGGATCTGGCCGGGATCGGCTGGTGTCATGTCGACCTTCTCCGTTTCGACGAGCGGGATCGCCGCCGGGGCGGCGGACAGGGGGGCGCGGGGACGGCCGGCGACCACGGCCGATGCGCCGGCGCCGAGGACGATCGCCAGGGCGGCGAGGGCCGGGAGAAGAGGACCGGGCCGGCGCGGACGGCGGCGTCGCAGCCCGGGCGTCAGCGGATAACCGTTCGCGTCGTGAATATGATCGTCCATCTGGTCCTCCCGTTCGGCTTGCCGGTCGACAACGATGATACATCCGGCCCGCCGAAATAATCCACCGAAATTGGGGACACAACCCCCCTTTCCCTCTCGAAAGGGGAGCGTGCCCCCCGATCCGCTAAAACGTCGCGACCAGGGAAATCGGAAATGAGTATTGTGTCCCCGATTTATATTGATTAGAATGAGCGGGAAAATGACAGGAGGGCGCATGAAAAGTTCGATCGTTTCCGTGATGGGGCTGGCGCTCCTGGCCCTGGCGATGATCGTCCCGGCCCTGGCCAAGCAGGACGAGAACAAGGGCTTCAACGGGCTGGGTCTGGGGCTGGGCAACCTGGCGCGGCTGTCCAAGGCCCAGACGCGCTCGATCAGCCCGGAGAACTTCACCGGCGAGAAGGGCAAGGCGGCCATGTCCACCGATGGACCGGCCCTGAACGCCGCCCGCGACCTCGGCCAGGGCTGGAAGGTCTCGCCGTATGTCCGCATCCCGGCCGGCCAGACGTTCGTCATGGCCGACGTCAAGGGCGAGGGGGCCATCCAGCAGATCTGGCTGACGCCCGCCGGCACCTGGCGCAACGCCATCCTGCGCATCTATTGGGACGGCGAGACGGAGCCATCGGTCGAGTGCCCCGTCGGCGACTTCTTCGCCTGCGGCTGGGGCCAATACGCCCAAGTCTCGTCGCTACCCGTCTGCGTCAACCCCGGTAGCGCCTTCAACTGCTACTGGGAGATGCCCTTCCGCAAGGGCTTCCGCATGACCCTGGAGAACATCGGGGCCAAGCCGCGCGAAGGCGAGCCGCCTTCGACCAACCAGTTCACCCTCTACTACCAGATCAACTACGCGCTGACCGACGTCCCGGACGACGCCGCCTATTTCCACGCCCAGTTCCGGCGCGTCAACCCGCTGCCCTACAAGGACGTCTACACCATCCTCGACGGCGTCAAGGGCTGGGGCCATTATGTCGGCACCTACATGGCCTGGGGCGTTCACAACAACGGCTGGTGGGGCGAAGGGGAGATCAAGTTCTACCTGGACGGCGATTCGAAGTTCCCGACGATCGCCGGCACCGGGACCGAAGACTACTTCTGCGGCTCCTACGACTTCGACGCCAAGGCCCCCGACGGCTCGATCCAGTACCGCGAGTTCACGACGCCCTACGCCGGCCTGCCCCAGGTCATCCGCGGCGACGGGCACTACCAGATCATGCAGAGGTTCGGCCTCTACCGCTGGCACATCATGGATCCCATCCGCTTCGAGAAGGACCTCAAGGTGACCATCCAGGCGCTGGGCTGGCGATCGGGCGGGCGCTACCTGCCGCTCCAGGACGACATCTCGTCGGTGGGGTTCTGGTACCAGCAGGAGCCCCATGCCAAGTTCCCCAAGCTTCCCTCGCGGGATTACCTGGAGATCATCTAGGGCCCGGCCCGGAGCTTCGAGAGGCCGGCCCGGGCCGCGCGCCGGGGCTCAGTTCTCCCGGCCCTCGACCTCGTCGAGGATGGTCCGCAGGTAGTTCGGCGTGCTAGAGGTCCGGACGTCGTAGGCCCGCTTCATGGCCTTGAGCTCGTTGAGGAAAGGTTTGAAGTCCGAGGGATCGCTCCAGTTGGCCATGGTCAGGCGCTCGATGATGTCTTTCATAGCGGCCGGGCCGACGATCTCCTGGAGCGAGCCGGGCAGGCGGCCGTCTTCCTTGTCGCAGAAGCGGACGATCCGGAAGAACACCTTGCGCAGGATCTCCTGCTGGTTGAGGATCTCCTGCTTGAGCAGGAAGAGGTCCTTGACCGAGGCCGTCCGGGTCAGCTGGCCGTGGAGCTGCTGGGCGCCGTCCACGACCTTGTCCACGGTTTCCATGAAGGCGTCGGCGTCGAGCAGGGTGCCGGCCTCGGACGCGTAAAAGGCGAGCTCGGTGCCGTTCGTGACCGACTCGGTCCGGCGATAGCGGGCCAGGCCTTCCAGCGCGGCGGCGTCGGCGGCCTCACGGGGTTCTCGGGGCGCCTCTTCGGCCTCGGGACCGGCGGCCGCGTCGGGCGCGGGCGCGGGCTCGGGCGCCGGAGCGGCGTACTCCTCGGCGGGCGTGCGAGCCTCGACGAACTCGACGTCGTCATGCAGGCCGTCGTCGGCCCGATCGATCAGCCCGGCGGCGGCGGCCAGCTCCTCGGCCGTCTCCACGGCCGGGGCGCTCGGCGCCTCGTCCGTCCCGGCCATCGACGCGGCCTCGCCCTCGCCGTCCGAGAGCCCGGCCCGGCGCAGGGTGGCCAGCAGGTCGCGCACCTGGCGCAGCTTGCCGATCTCGCCGAGCCAATCCACCTCGTCCCCGGCCTTGAGCGCCGGGGGCGGCAGCTCGGCCACGAGGCCCGCGTATCCGGCCAGGCGCTTCTTGAGCGAGTCGTATTCGGCTTCGGCCCGGACCCGGATCTTCTCGATCTCCTCGTTGAGGCCGCCGATCTTCTCCAGCTCGCCGCCGGCCAGGGCGGCGGCGTTCTCCATCATCTTCTGGTAGTTGACGGCCCGGGCGAAATGGCCGCGGACCTCGCCGCGGAGGTGCTCCTCGGTGGACTGCAGCTCGGCCATGGTGACCTTGTGGCCCTCGAGCAGCTGGCGCACCTCGGCGAACTCCCGATTGACGGCCTCGATCCGGCGCTGGGCCTCTTCCTTCTCGCGGTTGATGCGCTCTATGAGCGACTGCTCGACCTCGCTCTTCTGGGCCGAGAAGATCTCGCTGACGCGCTTCTCCAGGCCGTCGAGGATATCCGTCTGGTCGAGCTGGAGATCATCCGGGTTGGCGCTCATGGGGGCCTCCTTCAGAATTGGACGGACGTGGGCACGGTCTGCCCTTTGCCGTAAAGATGGGTGATCAGGACCAGGACGCCGGTCGGGATGCCGTGTTCGAACTCGACCCCCATCTCGTAGAGGCCGTCTTCGATCATGCGGTTCCAGCGGACGTCGGCCCGGGCCTTGACGATCTGCTTGGACTTGGAGAGATAGAGCGTCATGCGCAGCGAGGCGCCGACCTCGAAGAGATGATCGGTCAGGATCCGGGCGCCGCCGAGGGAGATATCCTTGGTCAGCGCGTTGAAGACGCGCGGCTCTTCGGCGGACGCGGCGCCGGGCAGCTCGATGGCCACCCGGTTCTCCTCGGCGATCCGTTTGTCCTTCCTGTTCTCGCGCATGTCGCTGTCTCTCGGTTCCTTTCGCCGGGCGCAGGCGCGGCGATGGCAAATACAGGCCGATTCTAATCTGGGGCGGAAGGGCGTCCATCCCCGCTGGGGGTGAAAGGGGGGGGGAATGTCTGTCCCCTCCCGTGACCCCAGGAGAGAGGGCCCCTCGCGGGATCGGACGGGCCGGGTTGCGGGCGGGAGGGGCAGCGGGCGGCGGCGGCGGGCGGGGGAGGGCGAAAGGAGGGTGCGGCCGGGGGCAGGGGACCGGCCCCGGCGTCAGCGCACGGGCTCGAAGGCGGCCGGGCGGGCCCGGAACCGGCCTTCGCCCCTGAGGAAGATGGCCATGTGGACGTAGCGCCGGTCGGAGGGATCGAGCGGCGCCTCGCCCTCGTAGTCGTGCCAGCGGTCGATGAACTCGGCCCTGGGGATGACGCCGCGGGCGCCGAGGAGGGAGGGATCCTCGAAGTAGAGGTTCGCGGCGTCCAGACCCAGCAGGACCATGTAATGGCCGTCGTCCCAGGTCTCGGCCCAGGGAGCGTCCGGTTTGTCGCGCCAGGCCTGGAGGTCGACGATGACGGAGGCGCCCTCGGCCAAGGCGCGCTCGAGGTCGGCCAGCTCGAGCCCCTCGCGCATTTCGGCGGTCAGGCCGAGCTCGCGGGCGCCGCGGACGATGGCGTCGGGGTGCGTGCCCTGTTCGGGCGTCGTGCCCAGGCGGGCGGCCAGCCGGTCCTCGCGCTCCTCGATCCCCCAGCAGGCGAGAACGGCCTGGAGGGCGGCGGCTCCGCAGGAATAGCCGGTGCTCTGGCGTACGTCGGGAACGGCGGCGAAAGGAGAATCGGCCGGAACCGGGGCGGCGGGCGAGGGCGCGGCGGCCCCGGACGGGACGGCGGACAGGAGGCCCGGGGCGGGGCCGGCGGCCGGGGAAGAAGCGGCCGGCGGCGCGGCCGGGGGGACGGAGCGGACGGGCGCGGGGGCAGGGGCGAGGGCGTCGCGGAGGCCGGCCAAGGGGATGGGCAGGCAGGTGCCGGCGAGCCATCCCGCGGCCAGGGCGACGAGGAGTGAGAACGCTCTTTTCATCTAAGACCTCCGTCCGGTCGGCGCTCGGTTTCTCATCATCATACAAGTCGGCCCGCACGTCAATCGCGGCCGGAGGGCGCCTGGCGCCTAGCGGCTCCGCCCCGAAGCGGCCCGGGGGCCGGCGACATCAGGAATGATTCGACCGAATGCCGGGTCGGCAGGGTGCCGATGGCCGGGAGGGATACGAGAGGCAGGGACCGTCCTGGCCGTACGCTAGGAGAGGAGGGCGAGCAGGTCCGGCGGGTCCTGGAGCAGGACGTCGGCGCCGTTGGCCCGAAGTTCCTCCGCGGTCCTGAAGCCCCATAGGGCGCCTGCGGCCAGCATGCCGGCGGCGCGGGCCGTCATCATGTCGATGTTAGTGTCCCCGACGAAGGCGCAATCAGCCGGGGTCAAGCCGAGCTCGGCGGCGATGGCCAGGGCCGCCGCCGGGTCGGGCTTGAGCGGCACGCCGGGAAGGGAGCCGCGGACGATATCGAAGCGGTGGGGGGCCAGGAGCTTCTCGACCATCGCGGCCGTGAACATCTGGGCTTTGTTCGAGAGCACGGCCGTGCGGACGCCGCGGCGGGCCAGCCCGGTCAGGAGCTCCGGGATGCCGGCGTAGGGGCGGCTGTGGACATGCCAGCAGGCCTCGTACTCGCGGCGGTAATCATTCAGGATCTCGGCCACGACCGATTCGGCGGGGGCCGGCCGGCCGCGCCAGGCGAAGACCCGGCGGATGAGCTCCGCGGCGCCCTCGCCGACCAGGGTCTTCATCTCCTCGGCGCTGAAGCGCCCCAGGCCGCGCGGCTCGTAAACGCGGTTGGACGCGTCGGTGATGTCCTCGATGGTGTCGAGCAGCGTCCCGTCGAGGTCGAAAATGACGGCCCTGATTGGGGACACAATACTCATTTCCGAATTCTTTTTACCGTCCGCCTTTTTCAATGAGCTTTACCCCCGCCGGAAATTCGGAAATGAGTATTGTGTCCCCGATTTGTGGAGCAGCATGAGCGCCGAGTATGTCTTCCAGGCGCGGTCGAGGCGGGCCCGGTCCTCGTCGTTTATCTCGCGGCGGACCTTGGCCGGGACGCCCGCGGCGATGACGCCGGGCGGTATCTCCGTGCCTTCCGGAACGACCGCGCCGGCGGCGACGATCGAGCCGCTGCCGACCTTGGCCCCGGACAGGACCGTGGCCCCCATGGCGATCATGGCGTCGTCGCCGACGGTGCAGGCATGGAGGATGGCGCCATGACCGACCGTGACGCGGGCCCCGACGCGGCACGACAGCCCGACGTCGACGTGGATGACCGCCCCGTCCTGGATGTTCGAGTCCTCGCCGATCTCGATCTCGGCGCCTTCCATGTCCGAGCGCAGGATGCAGCCGTACCAGACGCTGGCGCCCCGGCGCAGGATGACGCGGCCGGCCAAGACCGCCCCCGGCGCCACCCAGGCGTCCGCCGCGATATCGGGCGTCCCCAGCTTGTCGGCGATGCCGTGTTCTCCCATCGGGGTCCTCCTTCCCGGAAAGGCGTATATTCTACCAAAATGGGGGACACAATACCGTGTCCCGACTTTCTAACAGGAGAAAAAGTAGGGACACGGTATTGTGTCCCCCATCTTTCTTTCCCGCTCCGCCCCCTTGCATTTTGTGGTCTTCCGGTCTATCATCGTTGCCACGCCGCTATATCTGGGGTGAGTGATCTCATGTCATTGGAAACCAGTATGCCCGCGACCCGCGGCTTCACGGAGAACGCCCTTAAGATCCTCAAGGCCCGTTATTTCCTCAAGAACGACCAGGGGGAGTTCGTCGACAAGACCCCGGAGGACCTCTTCCGCCGCGTCGCCGGCCACATTGCCTCGGCCGAAAGGACCGGGGCCGACCGCCGCAAGTACGCCGAGGCCTTCCTGCGGATCATGGCCGACCGCGACTTCCTGCCCAACAGCCCCACCCTGACCGGCGCCGGCCGCGGCCTGTGCCTGTCGGCCTGCTTCGTCCTGCCCATCGAGGACTCTCTCGAGGCCATCTTCGAGACGGTCAAGAACGCGGCCCTCGTCCACAAGGAGGGCGGCGGCACCGGCTTCGACTTCAGCCGCCTCCGGCCCAAGGGCAGTCTCGTCCGCAAGACCCAGGGCGTCGCCTCCGGCCCCATCTCCTTCCTTAAGGTCATCGACGCCGCCACCGAGGCCGTCAAGCAGGGCGGCACCCGCCGCGGCGCCAACATGGGCATCCTCCGCGTCGACCACCCCGACATCGAGGATTTCGTCCAGATGAAGCTCGACGGCTCGTCCGTCGCCAACTTCAACATTTCCGTGGCCGTCACCGACGCCTTCATGGCCGCCCTGGCCGCCGGCGCCGAGTACGACCTGGTCGACCCCCGCCTGGGCCGGGTCGTCGGCCGCAGGGACGCCCGCAAGGTCTTCCAGCTCATCGTCGAGTCGGCCTGGGCCGTCGGCGACCCCGGCCTGATCTTCATCGATCGCGTCAACGCCGCCAACCCGACGGCCGGTCTCGGGCCCATCCGGGCCACCAACCCCTGCGGCGAGCAGCCCCTCCACGACTACGAGTCCTGCAACCTCGGCTCGATCAACCTGGCCAACTTCCATGACCCGCGGGCCAGGGACCGCTTCGACTGGGCCCGTTTCGCCGCCGTCATCCGTCTCGGCGTCCGCTTCCTCGATGACGTCATCGATGTCAACCGCTACCCCTTGCCGCAGATCGAAAAGATGACCCGCTCGACGCGCCGCATCGGCCTGGGGGTCATGGGCTGGGCCGACCTGCTCCTGCTCCTGAAGGTCCGCTACGACTCGCCCCGGGCCCTGGCCCTGGCCGACAAGGTCGCGGCCTTCCTCCGGGCCGAGGTCGAGTCCGCCTCCCGCGACCTGGCCGGCGAGCGCGGCTCCTTCCCGGCCATCGCCAAGTCGGTCTACAAGGGCGCGAAGATGCGCAACGCCACGGTCTTCACCATCGCCCCGACAGGGACGATCTCGCGCATCGCCGGCTGCTCCTCGTCGATCGAGCCCGTCTTCGCCTTCGAGGTCGTCTCCAGGATCATCGACGCCGAGCTCAAGGACGTCCACCCGCTCTATGCCGCCTGGAAAGAGGAGAACCCGGGAAAACCCCTGCCCGACTACTTCCGGGCCGCCCACCAGATCGCCCCCGAGTGGCACATCAGGACCCAGGCGGCCTTCCAGAAGCACGTCGACAACTCCGTCTCCAAGACCGTCAACTTCCCCCACGAGGCCGCGGTCGAGGACGTCGAGAAGGCCTACCGCCTTGCCTGGGACCTGGGCGCCAAGGGCATCACCATCTACCGCGACGGCTGCCGCGAGAGCCAGGTCCTCTACAAGGACGGCGCGGACGTCCTCCACCCCCAGGGCCGCCCGGATTCGCTGCCCTCGGTCACCGACAAGATCAAGACCGGCTTCGGCAACCTCTACGTCACCATCTCCTTCCACAACCAGAAGCCCTTCGAGGTCTTCGCCTCGATCGGCAAGTCGGGCTATTCGACCATGGCCGACGCCGAGGCCCTCGGCCGCCTCATCTCGACCGCCCTCCGCAGCGGCGTCGAGCCCGAGGAGGTCATCACCCAGCTCAAGGGCATCGGCGGCTCCGAGCCCATCTTCACCGAGGGGGGCCTCATCCAGTCGATCCCCGACGCCATCGCCAAGGTCCTGGAAAAGCACTTCGGCGAGGTCCGGCACAACGCCAAGGATTTCTACACCGTTCGCTGCAAGATCTGCGGCGCGCTCCTCCCCGACGAGAAGTGCCCCGTCTGCATCAACTGCGGCTGGAGCAAATGCGCATGAGCCACCTGATCCCCTTCACCGCCACCGTCACCGCCGTCGCCGCCGCCATCCTCCAGGCCGGGCCTGAGGCCGGGCCCGCCGCCGCGCCGCCCCCCCTGGCGCTGTCGCACCTCTTCATAACGCTGGCCATCCTGGCGGCGGCCATCGTCCTGGGCTTCATCGTCCAGCGGGTGGTCGCCTCGACCATGCACGCCATGGCCAAGAGGACGGCCAACGAGTGGGACGACATCATCGTCGAATCGATGCGGGGCCTGGTCGTCCTGTGGTTCGCCCTCATCGGCCTGGCCGTCATCCTGCGCCTGGTCCCGCTGCGGGCCGAGGTGGCCCTGATCGTCCGGCGCTCGGCCGCCGTCCTGGGCATCCTGTCCACGGCCGTCTTCTTCACCCGGGCGGCGCGCCGGTCCATCCACGTCTACATCGACCGCAAGGTCCAGGTGCCGACTTCGATCTTCAAGAACTTCGCCTCGTTCATCATCTATCTGCTGGCCTTCCTCGTCGTCCTCGACCACCTCGGCATCTCCATCACGCCGCTGCTGACGGCCATGGGCGTCAGCGGCCTGGCCGTGGCCCTGGCCTTCCAGGACACGATGGCCAACCTCTTCGCCGGCATGAACATCCTCATGGCCCGGAAGATCCAGGTGGGCGACTACATCCGCCTGGATTCGGGCGAGGAGGGGAGGGTCGTTGACATCAGCTGGCGGAACACGACCCTGCGGAACCCCGACGACAACATGGTCATCGTGCCCAACAGCAAGCTGGCCGCGGCCATCTACACCAACACCCACCTGCCGGCCAGCGAGATGGGGCTCTACCTGCCGGTCACGGTCGCCTTCGACAGCGACCTGGCCCTGGTCGAGCGGGTGACGATCGAGGTGGCCGCCGAGGTCCTGGCCGTGCCGGAGTGGCACGTCCCCGGCTTCGAGCCTTATATCCGCTACAACGCCTACACCGACCTGGGCGTCCGCTTCTCGGTCGGCCTGCGGATCGGGGAATACGAGCAGCAGTACCGCGTCCGCCACGCGTTCTACAAGCGGCTGCACGAGCGCTTCCGGGCCGAAGGGATCAAGCTGGCCGTCCCGCCCCGCCTCGTCACTATAGACAAATAGGGCCGGGGCTCAGGGCCTTCGGTCGGCGGCCCGGTAAAAAGCTCAGTAGTTCTCGGCCAGGACCTCGTAGTAATCCGTCGGGTGCTTGCAGGCCGGGCATTCCTTGGGCGCCTGGGCCCCCTCGAAGACGTAGCCGCAGTTGCTGCAATGCCACTTGACCGGGGCCGGCTTCTTGAAGACCTGGCCGGCGGCGACGTTGGCCGCGAGCTTGCGGTAGCGGGCCTCGTGGAAGCGCTCCACCTTGGCCACCTGGCTGAAGGAATTGGCGATCTCCGGGAAGCCCTCTTTCTCGGCGGCTTCGGCGAACTCCTTGTAGATGACGCTCCATTCGAGCTTCTCGCCGGCCGCGGCCGCCTCGAGGTTCTTCGCCGTGTCCTGGATCGTCCCGGCCGGGTAGGCCGCGGTGATCTCGACGTCGCCGCCCTCGAGGTATTTGAAGAACACCTTGGCGTGCTCCTTCTCGTTGTCCGCCGTCTCCAGGAAGATGTTGGAGATCTGGATGAAGCCCTCCTTCCTGGCGGCCGACGCGAAATAGGTGTAGCGGTTGCGCGCCTGGGATTCCCCGGCGAAGGCGGTCAGCAGGTTCTTCTCGGTTTGCGTGCCTTTCAGGCTCTTGCTCATGATGTTCACCTCCATGCTTGCGATCATTATAACCTATCCGCCAAGGCCCGGGGAGAGGCCGGGAAAGGCCCCGGGAGCGGCCCGGGGAGCTGCCCGGGGAGCGGCGGCCGTCCCGCCTCAAAGTCCCCCCTTTGGGGGTTTGACCGGGGGCCGGTTTGGTGGTAATGTTTCATCCGATCCGGTTGCATAAGGAGTCCTGACCATGAAGAAAGTCGCGCTCATCCTTGTCCTTTTCGGCTGCCTGGCCGCGCCGATCCTGGCCGAGAGCAAGCACAATATCGGCGTCGGCGTCATCCTCGGCGAGCCGACCGGTTTGAGCTTCAAGCTCTGGAGCAAGCAGACCGTGGCCTGGGACGCCGGGGCGGCCTGGTCTTTCGTCAACGGCGGGTACCTGCAGGTCCACAGCGACTTCCTCCTCCACAATTTCAGCCTGTTCAAGGTCGAGACCGGCCGGATGTCGCTCTTCTACGGCCTCGGCGGCCGGGTCAAGTTCGCCGACGACACGACGGTCAGCATCCGCGTCCCCGTCGGCCTGGCTTACGAGTTCGAGAAAACGCCGGTCGAGATCTTCGTCGAGGTCGTGCCCATGCTCGACCTCATCCCGGCGACCGAATTCCAGATGGCCGGGGCCGTCGGCTTCCGGTATTACTTCTGATCGCCGGCCCGGCCGGCCGGTCGCTGACGGTTCCGATGACCGCCGTTCCTCCGCAGGGCCGCGAACCGCGGAGGCGGACGCCGCCGCCGGCCCTGGCCGCCGTCCTCATCGTTCCCGCCGTCCTGGCTTTCCTCCTGCCGCTCACGGCGGCCCCGTCCGGCGCCCTGGCCGGGCGAAGGGCCGTCCTGGTCTCGCCCGGCCGGCTTCGTCCGGGCCTGCCGCTGCGCGTCCTGGCCGCCTTCGAGACCGACGCGGCCAGGGTCCGCATCTCGCTCCGCGGCCCCTCCGGCGAAACGAAGGCCGCCGCGCTCAAGAGGGGAGGGGGCCCGCCCTTCTGGACGGCCGCGGAATTCGCCGCCGTCCCCGACGGGCCGTTCACCGTCGTCCTGGCCGAGGGCCGGGAGGAGGCCGCCGTCGATCCGGCGCGGGCCTTCGACGCGGCCGGGGGCTGGTCCTGGGCCTCCGAGAGCCTCTACGCCGCCTGGATCGAGGCCCTGTTCGCCGAGGCCGACGAGCGGTCGACCTGGAAGGCCCTCCACGAGGTCACCCGCGACCGCGGGCGGAACATCCTCCACAACCACCTCGGCCTGGGCGAGGACGACGCCTCCGGACCGAACGCGTTGGTGATGACGCCGGACTGCGCCGACAATCCCTTCTTCCTGCGGGCCTATTTCGCCTGGAAGCTCGGCCTGCCCTTCGGCTTCCATCAGGCCAGCTGGGGCACGCTGGAGACGCCGCCCCGGGCCGGGCGCTTCATCGACGGCGGGACGACCCGGACGCCGGGCGGAGGACCCGGCCGCTCGCCGGCGGCCATGCGGAGCCTTTTCGGCCTCATCAAGAATACCGTCCAGGCCGGCAACGGCCGGACCGCGCTCGACGCCGAGGGAACGGACTATTACCCCCTGCCGCTCTCGCGGCGGGCCCTCAAGCCGGGCACGGTCTTCGCCGACCCCTACGGCCACACCTACACCGTCGCCCGCTGGGTCAGGCAGACCCGCAAGTCCCCGGGCCTGCTGCTCGGGACCGACGCCCAGCCCGACGGCACGATCGGCGTCAAGAGGTTCTGGAAGGGGAACTTCCTCTTCACCACCGAGGGCGTCGTCGGCCAGCCGGGCTTCAAGGCCTTCCGGCCGATCGTCGTCGAGTCCGGCCGGCCGCGCCTCCTCGCGAACAAGGAGATCGCCGCGAGCGCCGATTACGGCGATCTCTCGCTCCAGCAGCGGAAGCTGGCCGCCGAGGACTTCTACGCGGCCATGGAGAAGATCATAAATCCCGATCCGCTCGACGCCGAGGCGGCCCTGGAAGACCTGTTCCGGGCCCTCCATGAGCAGCTCATCGTCCGGGTCGGCTCGGTGGCCAACGGCGAGGCCTACATGACGGCCCATCCCGGCGCGGTCATCCCCATGCCCTCGGGCCCCTCGGTCTTCCAGTCGCTCGGGCCCTGGGAGGACTACTCGACGCCCAACCGCGACATGCGCCTGCTCATCGCCATCGACACCATCCTGGAGTTCCCCGACAAGGTCGCCCGCAACCCGGCCGCCTACGACGTCGGCGGCCGCAAGCCGCCCGACGAGGTCCGGCGAATGATCGAGAGCCTGTCGAAGAAGCGGGCCGCCGAGCTGTCCATCACCTATAAAGGGTCGGACGGCTCGGCGCGGGTCCTGACCATCGAGGAGATCTTCCGCCGGCAGGCGGCCCTGGAGACGGGCTACAATCCGAACGACAGCATAGAGATCCGCTGGGGCGCCCCCGAAGGAAGCGCCGAACGGGCCACCGCCCGCCGCCGCGCCCCGGCCGCGCAGCAGGCCAGGATGAAGGCCCTGCAGCCCTGGTTCCACAAGCGCCTCCGGCCCGCCGTCTAGAGGGAGATGGGGGCTTTCCCCGCCGCCGCTTTTCGGTATAATGAAGAGCGATGAGACACGCCCTGATCGTCGCCGTCGTTCTCGTCCTGGCGGCCTTCTGCTGCGGCAGCCGGCCGGGGGTTCCGGCGGCCACGGCCGAGTTCGACGCCGCCTCGGCCTACGCCTTCGTCAAGGCCCAGGTCGACTTCGGGCCGCGCGTGCCCGGAACTCCCGCCCATGCCGCCTGCGCCGACTGGTTCGTCAAGACCCTGCGGCAATGGACGCCGGACGTCGTCGTCCAGGAGTTCAAGGCCCGGGCCTTCGACGGCCGGCCGCTCGAGGGACAGAACATCGCGGCCGCGTTCAACCCGGCGGCGGCGGAGCGCATCCTGCTCTGCGCCCACTGGGATTCCCGGCCGTTCGCCGACCACGACCCCGATCCGGCCAACCGCTTCCGGCCGGTCACGGGGGCCAATGACGGCGCCAGCGGCGCCGGCGTCCTGCTCGAGGTCGCCCGCTGCCTGGCCCTGAAAAAGCCGGCCGTCGGCGTCGATATCCTGCTCCTCGACCTGGAGGACTTCGGCGAGCACGCCAACTGGCGCGGCCGCACCGAGGACTGCTGGGGCCTGGGCTCGCAGCACTGGGCCCGGCAGCCGCACCGGGAGGGCTACCGGGCCCGCTTCGGCATCCTGCTCGACATGGTCGGCGGGGCCGACGCCGTCTTCCCGATGGAGGGCACGTCGATGTCGTTCGCTCCGGCCGTCGTCCGCAAGGTCTGGGCCGTCGCCCGCGGCCTGGGGCTGGGCCGCTACTTCATCGAGGCCGAGTCCGACCCGCTCATCGACGACCACCTCTACATCAACCGCGACGCCCGCATCCCGACCATCGATATCATCGACTACGACGCCGGGCGGGGCGGCTTTCCGGCCAGCTGGCACACCGTCGGCGACACCCTGGACAAGATCGACCGGAAGACCCTGGCGGCCGTCGGGCGGACCGTCCTGGCCGTCATCGAACGGGAAAAATAGGGAAGGAACCGTTCTCCTCGTCGTCTAATCCCATGTAGGCAAGTACGAGGAAAAAGGAGTCCCCACCATGAAGAAAGCGACACTCGGCGTGCTGGCCGTCGCGGCCGTCCTGACCCTGGCCGTCTGGGCCGTCGACGTCTCCGGCACCTGGGAGATGAGCCGGCCCGGGCGGGACGGGCAGATCATGACCACGGACATCACCATCGTCCAGGAAGGCAGCAAGATCAAGGTCACCATGCCGTCCTTCCGGCCCGAGGGCGAACCCATGGTCGGCGAAGGCACCATCGAAGGCAACGCCATCGCCTGGAAGATCGTCCGTCAGACCCCGCGGGGCGAGATGATCATGGAGTACAAAGGCACCGTCGACGGCGCGGCCATGAAGGGCACCTTCAAGATGATGGACCGCGAGATCGAATGGACCGCCAAGAAGAAATAGCCGAACGGAGATGGGCGCGACCTGCCCCGCGGCAGGACAAAAGCTCCGGAAAGGGACATGGGCTTCGGCCCATGCCCCTTTTTTTTGGTTTTTTTCCAGATTCCGGGAGGATCCCTCTCTTCGGCTTGGCTCCGTGCCGGCGCGAGAGGGAATCCCGGAGATGGGAGAAGAACCTTTTTCATTCAGGCGGCATGATATCGTCATGAGATCGGCAAGGAGGTGCTTTCGATGAGAGAACGCAAGGGCATGGACCGCAGGGGCTTCATCAGGGCTTCGGCCGCGGGACTGGCCGGGGCCGGCGCGACCCTGGCGGCAGGGCCGGTTTCGGCCGCCGCGACGGCGGGGCAGGCGCCGGGCGCTCCGGCCGCCGCGGCCAAGGTCAAATCCTATAGGCCGCTGGGCCGGACCGGCTTCAAGGTCTCGGACATCGGCATCGGGACCTCCCAGACCTTCCCGACCGAGGTCCTCAAGGCCGCCCTCGACGCCGGCGTCAACTATTTCGACACGGGCGACGGCTACGGCCGGGGCCAGGCCGAGCGAAGCATCGGCGAGGCCATCAAGGGCCGGGACCGCAAGTCCGTGTTCATCACCACCAAGATCCGGTTCGACGGACTGGCCGACACGGCCGCCGTCGCGGCCAAGCTCGACCAGTCGCTGGAGCGCCTCCAGACCGGCTACGTCGACTGCCTCATGCTCGGACCCTCGACCGCGGCCGGCGTCAAGAACGAGCTCTACCATCAGGCCATGGCCGAATTCAAGAAGGCGGGCAAGGTCCTCTTCGGCGGCGTGGCCAGCCACGGCCCCCGGGTGCCCGGCCAGGGCGATCCGATGGAGGACATCATGCTGGCCGCGATCGAGGACGGCCGGTTCGACGTCCTTCTCTTCGTCTACAATTTCCTCCAGAAGGAGCCGGGGGAGAAGATCCTGGCGGCGGCGGCCAAGGCGAACGTCGGCACGACCATCATGAAATCGAACCCCCTGGGGCGCTATTACGACATGAAGAACCGCATGGCCCAGATGGCCAAGGACGGCCAGCCGGTCGACGACCGGATGCGGGGGGCCATGGCCCAGATGGAGGAGCAGATCCGGCAGGCCGAGCCCTTCATCCGCCAGCACGGCCTGAAGACGCCGGCCGAGATCAAGGCGGCCGCCCTCAAGTTCGTCCTGGCCGACCGGCGCGTCAACACGCTCAACCTGGCCTTCAACACCTTCGACGACGTCCAGAGCCTCGTCGGGCTCTCGAGCGCCGGGCTGAGCGGGGGAGAGAAGGGCCTGCTCGAGGCCTACGAGAGGCATCTCGGCTCGTTCTATTGCCGGCATGCCTGCGGCCGCTGCGAGGCCGACTGCCCGAACGGCGTCCCGGTCAACACGATCATGCGCTTCAACCACTATTTCGAGGCCCAGGGGAGCGAGAAGTACGCCATGGGCGAGTATGCCGCCCTGGAAACGGCCCGGGCCGATGCCTGCCGGACCTGCGGGGGATTCTGCGAAAAGGGCTGCCCCTACGGCGTCCCGGTCCGGACGCTCCTCTGCCTGGCCCACAGCCAGCTGACGATGTGCTGAAAAAAGGCTCTTCTCCCATTTCCGGGAGAATCCCTCTCTTCGGCCAGGCTCATGGCCGGCACGGAGCGGACTCTGGGGAGCGGAGGTCAGGATCACGGCCGAGCACTCGAGGCCGGGATACTGGGAAATATCTTCGGAAAGCGCTTTCTTCCGATATCTCCCAGAAGCATGGCTCCGAGTCGCTCCGCCATGCTTCTGATGGTCGCTTCGATGACTCCGCTCCCTGCCGGTCCCCCTCTCCAGCAACGGGGATCTTCGAGGCAACGCCAATCGCCGCCGCGAGAGGGAATCCCGGAATAGGGAGAAGAACCGAAAAATAGGGAAGTCAGCGGCGCTTTTCGGCCTCGGCGATGCGGTCCTTGAGGGCCGTCTGGGAGGGATCGATCTCCAGCGACTTCTTCCACGCCGCGACGGCCGCGGCCCTGTCGCCGAGGGCCAGCCGGCTTTCGGCGATGCCGTTGAGGATCCTGGCGTTCAGGCCGAAGGACGAAAGAAGCGCCTGATAGAGCTCCAGGGCCTCGGCCTGGCGCCCCAGGGCCCGGCGCGTGTCCGCCAGCAGGCAGCCGAGATCGAAGTCCTTCTCCGCTTCCGGCAGGTAGGGCTCCAGGACGGCCAGGACGTCGGTCATCCGCTTCAGGGCGAGATAGGTCCGGGCCAGGTCGAGGGCGAAGGCGCGCACGCCGGGGCTGGCCCGGTAGGCCCGTTCGAGAAGGACGACGGCCTTGGCCTCATCGCCGGCGGCGGCCCACTGCCGTCCCAGGATGTTGTCGGTGAGCGAGGCCGGAGCCCCGTCCATGACGGATTGGCTGATGACCCAGGGCCTGGGCAGATAGCCGACCCCCGAAACCTGGAAGTCCTTCGCCTGCCGGGCGATCTCCCGCCCGTCGCCGTCGAAGAGCGCGGCGACGATCCGATAGAACCCCGGCTTGACCGACTCGAGGGGGAAGGTCTCGACGAAATCGATATCGCCCGGGCCGGCCAGCGGCTGAACCTTGGCCGCGACGACCCCCTCTTCCGATTCCATCGTGAACCTGAGGGTCCCGGCCGGGCGCAGCTGCGGCGGGAGGCCGAGGGCCTGGGTGTGGGCGAAGAGACGCTCCTTGGTCAGGAACGTCTCGCCCGGCTGGCAATACAGCTGGAGATCGCGCACGACGTAGGGCCTGGGGCCGGCCGGGGCCGGCGACAGGCGGGCGGCGTTGAACGCCAGGAGCAGCGGCGCGAGCCGCGGCGCGGCGGCGGCCTCGACCTTGACCGCCCGTTCGAGGGAGGTGAATTCCTTGGAGACGGAGTTCTTCATCAGCACCGCCAGCCGGTATTCGCCGGGCAGGACGGGGAAGACGCCGGAGAAGCTGAGCGGCCGCTGCCGCATCTTCTCGTACTGCTGGCCCGTGAAGCTGAGCGGCACCTTCTTTTCGAACTGAAAGACCGTCCGGCCCAGGCTGTCAGTGAGGATGCCGTTGAAGATCAGGTCCGTCGCGGCCCCGCTCTGCCCGCCGCCCAGGGAGACGCCGGCCGGCTCGATCAGGTAGTGGATGAAGGACGTCCCGGAGGCGTCCTGGAGGACCTGGAGCATCGAGCCGCTGTCGATGTAGTTGGCCGTGTACTCGACCTCGACGACGTCCTTGTACTCCCGGAACTTCCGGGCGTAGGTGTCCTCGACCGTCCGGTAGGCGGCGGCGTCGAGGTTCTGCAGGATGGCCATGGACATGAGGGACGGCATGTGGACGACCGTCTCGCCCGGCACGAAGGAGATCGTGGCCCTGGCCAACTCGGGCTCGATCAGGCTCAGGGCCTCGTAGGAATCGGCGTACTGCCCGGTGCTGCTCTCGTAATTGGACATCAGGCTCCAGGGCCCGTCTCCGGCCGGGTCGTAGAGGACCGGGTCGCCGCCGCCGTTCTTCTTGAAAAAGAGGAGGTCGATGGCCGACGGGATGCCGGGGGCCTCGAGCCCCTCGTACGACCAGACCTCGGATTCGTAGACGGTCGAGATCCCGGCGAACTGGCGCGTGGTCCGCGGGGGGCCGAGGATGATGTAGACCTTGCCCCGGTCGGTCTTCCAGCCGGGGCGGCCGGCGCCCCGGAACATGCGGTTGACGTAGGTCAGCCGCTTCTGGTGCTCGTCGCGGAACTCGTTGACGTCCGTGCCCGGGGAGGGGTCGCGGTGCTTCCAGAAGGCCTCGATGAAGAGCTCCCTCTGGCGGTCGCTCGAGAGATCGAGGAAGACGTTCCGCTCGCCGGGGGTGATGATGTAGACGACCTCCTCCTGGAGCCAGGTCCGGTAGCGCTCGGGCAGGTCCGAGGGCTTCGTTTGAGGGAAGAGGAGGGGAGCCAGGCCCAGCAGGGCCGCGGCGGCCAGGCCGCGGGCCGCGGCGCCGGCGGCCGCCGGGCCGAAGGGAACGGAACGTCGCATCGCTAGCATCCTTTCTCGCGCGGCGAGATCACAGTATAGGCTATTTCCGGCCCTTTTCCATATTGACCACGCGCTCGATCCATTCGTCCATGTGCTCGAACGGGAGCTTTCGCAGGGACAGGATGTCGGCGGCCAGGTTGTAGCCCGGCTTGCCGGTCTCGGGATCGACGGCCGAGGGATTGGCGCCGACGCAGACCAGCCGGAGGGCGTGCCGCCCCGGGCCGAACTCGAACAGGCCGATCTTGCGCTCCCGCCCCTGGCCCCAGGTGTAGTCCTCGTGCTCGTTCTTCTTGTAGACGTTGTAGAAATCGAGGACCTTGTTGATCCGGTCCTTCGGCAGCTGGGTGACCTCGTCGATGCTGTAGCCGCCGGAGATCTGGGACTCGCCGGCCTCGTAGATCTCCTTGCCGTCGATGAGGACCTTCCAGACGCCCTGGTCCTCCCGGAGGGTCTGGAAGAGGGACATCGAATAGCGCCCCGCCTCCTTGATCTCGAAGGGGATCTCGACCCAGGCGCCGATGGCCTCGTTCCGGACCCGGAACCAGGGCTTGGTCCAGGTGGCCCGGCTGTAGGGCAGGACCTGGAGCTCGACGCCCGGGGAATGCTTCATCGTCGCGACGACCTTGGGCAGGTGGAGGACGATCTCGGGATTGACCCGCTCCCGGTAGGGCGGGAAGGGGCACCAGGGCCGGGCGACGGAGTCCTGGTACCAGAAAGCCACGGAGGACCAGTAATCGGGGCGCGGCTTGAAGTCGTCGACGACCCGGCCGGCGGCGTCCATGATGATGCTCTTGCGCTCGATCTCGAAGCGCAGGGACTTGCTGAAGAGGACCGGGTCGGCGATGTGCCAGCGGTAGGCCGTGATGCGGGCGTCGATGCCCCGGGGCTCGAAGACGGTGCAGCCGGTGAACAGGGTCGTGTGGACGCGCATGTTCCAGGCGTCGTTGAAATAGTCCTCCGTGCCCGTGCCCAGGATGGACGGCGTCTTCTCGCCGTCGATGTAGAAGAAGTCGTCGCCTTCGCCGTACCAGTGGCCGATGGCGTTCTGGGAGGACAGCACGGTGCCGACGTAGTGGCCGCGCCCCTGGCCGACGAAGACCGTGTAGGGCTGGCCCATGACCGGCGGGTATTCCTGGTGATAGCGGGCGTGGAAGTACAGCAGGTCCTCCGGCGCCTGCTCCAGCTTCACCCAGTCGACCTGGTAGAAGATCCCAGCGGCCTCCTTGTCGGACTCGTTGGTCACGACGATGCGGGCTTCCCGGCGAAAGGGCATGGGCCAGTAGCAGTTGTAGCCGCGTCCGAAGGAGCTGGCCTTGACCGGCAGGGAATCGACCTCGGCCCGCATGCCGTTGCCGACGCCGAAGAAGTCGCCGACCGGGGTCTCGACCGAAGGCGCGTCCGCGCCGTCCCAATAGATCCGCAGGACGACGGCCCTCGGGTAACGGATGTCCATCGAGCTGGCGATGAACCAGATGTGCTCGATCTTCCCCGGCCCGGAGAGGAGGATGGTCCGGCTCTCGCCCTTGCCGAGGTGGATGGCGTCCTCGTTCTCGGTCAGGTTGCCGGTCGAGGCCCGCATGCTCCGCCCCGGCCGGGGCCGCATCAGGTCGTTGAGGTCCTGGGCGGCCAGCGGGGCGGCCAGGACGGCGGCCAGGGCCGCCGCTAGGATGAGACGGGATGGCGTCGTTCTCATGGCCTTGTCTCCTTGGCGCAAGGCTACTTGCGCTTCTCCATCTGCAGCATCTTCTCGACCCAGGAATCCATGTTCTCGAAGGGGATGCGTCGGAGCGAGAGGACGTCGGCGGCCAGGTTGTAGCCGGGCTTCCGCGTCAGCGGGTCGACGGCCAGGGGATTGGCCCCGACGCAGACCAGCCTCAGGGCGTGGGCGCCGGGCTTGAATTCGAACAGGCCGATCTTGGCCTCATGCCGCTGGCCGTAGACGATGTCCTCGTGCTCGTTCTTCCTGTAGATGTTGTAGAAATCGAGGACCGTGTTGACGGCCCCGGGGGCGAGCTGGCGGACGAGGTCGACGTCGTAGCCGCCGGGGATATGGGATTCGCCGGCGACCGCGAGCTCCTGCCCGTCGACGAAGACCTGCCAGAGGCCCTGGTCCGTGCGCAGGGTCTGGAAGAGCGACATCGAGTAGCGGCCGGCCTCCTTGATCTCGAAGGGGATCTCGATCCAGGAGCCGACGGCCTCGTTCCGGGCCCGGAACCAGGGCTTGGTCCAGGTGGCCCGGCTGTAGGGCAGGAGCTGGAGCTCGACGCCGTCGGAATGCTTGATGGCGGCCATGACCTCGGGCAGGTGCAGGACGATCTCGGGATTGACCCGCTCCCGGTACGGCGGGAAGGCGCACCAGGGCTCGGCGACGCTGTCCTGGTACCAGAAGGAGACGGACGACCAGTTGTCGGGCCGCGACCCGGATTCGGCCACGACTTCGCCCTTGGCGTTCATGATGAATCCCCGCCGCTCGATCGTGAACTTCAGGGATTTCCTGAAGTTGACGGGGTCCTGGATATGCCAGCGGTAGGCCGTCACCCGGGCGTCGGGGGCCCGCGGCTCGAAGATCGTGCAGCCCGTGTAGAGGCCGGTGTGGACGCGCATGTTCCAGGCCTCGTTGATGTAGTCTTCGGTGCCCGTGCCCAGGACGGAGGGCGTCGTTTCGCCGTCGATGTAGAAGTAGTCGTCGCCCTCGCCGAACCAGTGGCCGATGCCGTTCTGGGAGGAGAGGACGGTCCCGACGTAGTGGCCGCGGCCCCGGCCGTTGAAGACCGTGTAGGGCCGGCCCATCTCCGCCGGGTATTCCTGGTGGTAGCGGGCGTGGAAGTACATGGTCACTGGAGCCGGTTGGTCGTACTTCGTCCAGTCGACCTGGAAGTAGAGCTCGGCCCCGGCCCGGTCGGACTCGTTGGACACGGTGATCCGGGCCTGCTTGCGGAAGGGCATCTCCCAGTAGCAGTTGTAGCCGCGCCCGAAGGAGCTGACCTTGACGGGCAGGGAGTTGACCTCGGCCTGCATGCCGTTGCCGGCGCCGAAGAAGTCCCCGAAGGGCACTTCCACCGAGGGGCTGGCCGCTCCGTCCCAATAGACGCGCAGCACCAGGGCCCGGGGGAAGCGGATGTCGGCGGACAAGGGGGCGAACCAGAAGTGGGTGATCTTGCCGGGACCCTCGAGCACGGCCAGGGTCTTGGTCTCTCCCTTGGTGAAAACGAGGTAGTCGTCGTTGTTCTCGGTGTTGCCGCTCGTCGCCCTCATCGTCCGGCCCTCCTGGGGCGCGGTCAGGGCGGTGAGCGACTGGGCGGCCGCCGGCGTCCCGGCGGCCGCGGCGGCGACGAGGGCCAGGGCGAGGAAGGATATTCCGACGTTCTTCATATCAGGCTCCTTTGGGCGTATTCGTTCTCCCGGACGTTGCCGGGTCCTATCTCCAGGGAATGGTCTTGAGCTCGGCCTCGGTCAGGGGCGGCAGGAGGGCGACGCCGGCCTCCATGCGGTGGCCCCTGGCGTCGTGGACGCCGAAGTCGAGGCCGATCGTCTTGCCCGTGGCCTTGTCGGCCCGGCCCCGGACGGCGGCGCTGCCGTACTCGCCCCGCTTGTTGAGGGCGACGACCTTCAGGCTGAACATCGGCCGGCCGTTGTGGCGGTCAACGACGCGCTGGCAGACGTAGCGGCAGGCGTCCCGCGGCGTCATGCCCTCCCGCATCTTCTCGACGACGAGGAAGCTGGCGCAGGTCTTGATCGACTCCTCGCCCTGGCCCGTGGCCCCGGCCGCGCCGACGGCGTTGTCGACGTAGAGGCCGGCGCCGATGATGGGTGAGTCGCCGACCCGGCCGACGATCTTGAAGCGGTGGCCGACGGTGCTGGTGCATCCGGCGATGTCGCCCGTGGCGTCCAGGACGAGGACGTTGATGGTCCCGCCGCCCTCGGGCTTGTCCTTGTCCACGGGCGGCATGTAGTAATCGCGGTCGCTGAGGTTCTCTTTCCAGTCCCGCCAGTGCTCGCGGGCCGTGTCGGTCAGGAGGTCCTCTTCCTTGAGACCGTGCATCTTGGCGAACTTCAGGGCC
The DNA here is from genome assembly GCA_022711665.1 of Acidobacteriota bacterium. GTDB lineage: Bacteria > Acidobacteriota > Aminicenantia > Aminicenantales > Saccharicenantaceae > RBG-16-66-30. The sequence goes on from JAKLEN010000006.1 coordinate 170,802, forward strand.
CCCTTGCCGACGAGCATGAGGTGGTCCGTCCGTTCCATGACCAGGCGGGCGACGATGGAGGGCGTCTTGATGTTCTCCAGGGCGGCCACGGCCCCGGCCTTGCCGTCGGGGCCGTTCATGACCGAGGCGTCGAGCTGGAGGAACCCTTCCTCGTTGGGGTCGCCGCCGTAGCCGACCGAAGCGTCCCTGGGGTCGAGCTCCGATACGTTCGTCCCCTTGATGGCGGCGTCGAGGGCGCTGCCGCCTCTCATCAGCTCCTCCCAGGCGGCCGTCGTGACGGCCTCCCGGACGAAGGCGTTGGTCTTGCTGGTGACGACGAGCGGGCGATTGAGCGGTCCGGGGGCGGTTGACGCTCCGGCCGGACGGCGGAGCCAGGGCAGGGCGACGCCCAGCCCGGCCAGCCCGGCGACAAACTTCCTGCGGGGCATCTTGATGGTCATGGGTCATTCTCCTTCGGTATTGATCGATCCGGCCTCATCAGGATAACTCCGGGACCGGCGTCCTTCAAGGATCGCTCCGGGAAGGCGCCGCCGGGCCGCCCGCCTTTTCCAGGACCAGGCAGTCGATGCCGATCCGGGCTCCTTCCGATTCCGGGTTCTTGCCGTTGACGGCGAAGGTCAGCGCGTTCACCCCGGCGCGGAGGGCGACGCCGCGGAAAACGTATTCCCGGGGCGGCCAGACGGGCCGGGGGAACATCTCGGCGAAGGCCCGGAAGAGGTCGACGGCTTCGCCGACGGGCCGGCCGTTGACCGCCAACTGGACGATGCCGTAATCCGGAGCCTGGAGAAAGTGGATCTTCAGGTCGTAGGTCCCCTCGGCCTCCGCCGGGACGGCCAGCGTCAGCTCGCCCGCGCCGCCGGAGTCGAACTGGAGCATGTGGTCGCCGCTCTGGTTGGGCGTGAGCAGCACGCGCTCGGGCCGGCCGGCCTCGCCCTTGAGGCTCTTGAAGCCGATGAGGCCCAGGTCCTCGGCCTCCAGGGCGCCGGCCACGCGCCAGCGGCCCTTGGCCGGGTCCCAGGGCCCGGCCTGTACGAGCCGGCCCAGGCGGGGCCAGGGCCGGTGGAAGCCCTTCTGGTACCAGAAGCCGAGACTCGAGAAGTAGTCGCGGCCCGTGTTCGGGAACTCGCTGATCCAGGGCCAGTGCTCGATCTCGAACTTGAACGACCGGCGGAAGGGGATGGGATCGGCGATATGGAAGCGGTAGAGGCTGGTCCGGTCGCCGATCTCGCGGCCCTCGAAGACGGGGCAGCCGAAATAGGGCTCGTCGAAGACGCGCAGGCCCCAGGCGTCGCAGAAATAGTCCTCGGTCCCGGTCCCGACCATGGCCAGGCGGCCGTCCACGGTGAAGATGTCGTCGCCTTCGCCGAACCAGCCGGGCGTCCGGGAGCGGTTGCCCAGGACGATGCCGACGAAATGGCCCTGGCCCTCGATGTCGAGGAGAGTCACCGGCTGGCCCCTCTCGGCGGGCTCGGTCTCCAGGAACCGGGCGTGGAAATAGCGCAGGTCCTCGAGCGGCCGGGCGTAGGACTGGTAGTCGACGTGGTAATAGAAGCGGTTCTGATGGCGCAGGGGAACGGCGGAGCCCTTGAAGTGGTCCGGCGACCGCAGGTTCGTCAAGGTCACCCGGGCCGAGGAGTTGAACGGCATGTACCACCAGGCGTTCTTCGATTGGCCGCCCGAGGTGCACTGGACGGGCAGGCTCGAGACGGGGGCCTCGAGCCCCAGGGCCACGCCGAAGAAGTCCCCCAGGGGCGCTTCGACGCTCGGCTCGGGATGGCCGTCCCAGTAGATCCGGAGGATGAGGTTCTCGCTCCCGCCCCGATAGGTCATCCAGATGTGGGTGATGGCGCCCGGCCCCTTGAGATCGGCCAGCGTCACCTCCCGGCCGTCGGGCGGAACGGGGAGGGTGTCCAGGTTGAGGCCGTTCCGGGCGAAAGAGCTGACCCGGGCCGCGGAGAAGTTCTTCGGCCTGGCCAGGAGCATCATCGGGTTGTCGGCCGTAACCGGGCCGGCCGGAGGCGCGGCGGGGGAGGGCTCGGGGAAGAGCGCGCCGCCGGTGTGGAACGGCGGGGCCGGGGCCCGTCCGGCCTGGCGGCCGGCGGCGAAGGCGATGAGCAGGGCCGGAACGGCCAGGGCGACGACAAGCGTCGGCAGGCGGCGGCGCCCCTTTTCGCGGAGACCGGAATCTTTGTCCATATCGAGCCTCCCAGGTCCAAAGATCGGGCCGGCGCCCGCCCCGGAGACGGGCCCCGGCGGGAGCCCGGGCGTCAGTAGGCGACGCCCGAGCCCAGCGGCAGATCGGCCGAGACGGCCACCGGCAGCTTGCCCTTGGGGCGGAGCTCGCCCCGGAGCAGCCGGATGAAGGAATCGGCGAAGATCGTCTGGTTGCCGTAGAAGCCGCCCTCGCCATAGCCGACGACGAAGGCCGCGGCGCCTTTGACCTCGGCCGCGAGATAGGGATTCCCGTAGGATACGGCCACGGCGGCCTTCGGCCCGGCCTGGACGAGCCGGTCGACCAGGGCGCGATCCCCGGCGGAGAGCGGGCCGTTGTCCTTGTAAGCGGTGCGGGCGTTGAAGAGCGAGATAACGACCGTGTCGGCCCCGCGGGCCGCCTCGAGGGCCTCGGCCCGGCGCTCGTCCGAGGTGTAGGGGCCGATGGCGAAGCTCTTCAAGCCGGGGAACGCGGCCTTGAGCTTGGCCTCGACGACGGACGGGGCCGGGTCGATCTCCTTCTTCTGGATGGACACGTGGACGATTTTTCCCGGGCCGGCGGCCGGCCGGGGGAAGAAGCCGTCATTCCTGACGATGGTCAGGGATTCGTCGGCGACACGGGCGACGAGGGCCTTGTGGTCCCGGCAGCCGACGACCGCGGCGACCCGGCTTTCGTCGACGAAGCGCTCGCGGTGGAGGTTCAGCCGGGCCTTCCAGTAGAGGATCCTCCGGACCGAGGCGTCGATGCGCTCCCCGGAGAGGCGGCCGGATCTCACGGCCTCGACGATGCCGGCGGCGGCCGCGACCGGGTCGGCCGGCTTGAGGACCAGGTCGTGGCCGGCTTCGACGGCCCGGACGCAGGCCTCGACGGCGCCGAAGCGCCGGACGACCTTCTCGTACCACATGTCGTCGGTCGTGAGGAGGCCGGTGAAGCCGAGGCGGTCCCTCAGCCAATCCGTGGCCAGCTTCTTCTCGACGCTGGCCGGCAGGTCCGACCCGCCGGTCACCGAGGGGACGGCGATGTGCTCGGACATGACCACGGCGACCCCGGCGTCGATGGCCTTCTTGAAGGCGGCGAAATCGCCGGCCTCGACCTCGGCGGCGGGCTTGTCGTTGACCGTGAATTCGGTCCCGGGGATCAGCCGGACGTCGCCCCGGCCCGGAAAATGCTTGGCCGTGGCCAGCATGCCGTTCTCCTGGTAGCCCCTGATGTAGGCCCCGGCCAGCCGGCCCAGGACGCCGATGTCGGCGCCGAAGGACCGGACGCCAAGAACGGGATTGTCGGGCCGGGTCTGGATGTCTACGACCGGCGAGAAAGTGATGTGGATCCCGACGGCCCGTCCCTCCGCGGCGCCGGCCCGGCCGACGGCGTAGGCGAGCTCCTCGGACCCGGCCGCCGCGAGGGCCATGTTGGCCGGGAACTCGGACGCCCCGGCGATCTGCTGGCCGGGACCGCCCTCGAAATCGGAGGCGAAGAAGAGCGGCAGGGCGGATTCGCGCTGCAACCGGTTGAGCAGGGAGGCGGTGTCCTGAGGGGATCCCCCGTAGACGACGAAGGCGCCGATGCCGTGGTCCCTTATGAGCCCCAGCAGCTTTTGGCTGGCGGGGCTGTCGAGGGCGGCGTAATCGCCGCGGATGTCGACGCCTATCATCTGGCCGACCTTCCGTTCGAGGTCGAGCGTTTCGAGCGTGCGCTCGGCCCAGGAAGCGGCTTCGTCGTGCGAAGCGGCGAGAACGGGCTTCGCGGCGGCCCCGGGGGCCGGGGCGGGACGGCCGCAGGCGGCGAGCCCGCAGGCCAGGGCCGCGACGGCCAGGATCGGGCTGATTTTCGTTTTCGTCGTCAAGGGAGGCCTCCACTTTATCGGAGATTCGGCGGCCGGCGCCGGCCGGCCCGGGGCCGTCTGACACGGCCCGGAGATAAGGGGGGCGGACCGCCCGCCGGCTCGCGCCGGCCGGCGGCCCGCCCGGAATGCGATCAAAAAAGCTCGGATAGTCCTAGAAAGCAACCTTGAACGTCAGCTGCGCGGCGCGCGGCGACTGCGGCGTGATCATCCTCTGATACTGGTTGACCCCGCTCGTGTCCTCGTAATCGCGGCGGACGTCCGTCGTGTAGTACATGCTGTAGCCGCACCAGTTGAAGGCGTTGTAGAGGTCGAAGGCGACCTCCAGGCGGAACTTGCCGATGGGCACGGCCTTGGCCAGGCGGAAATTGACGCTCCAGATGTCGTCGGTGTAGCGCCCGCTGGCGCCCCAGTAGCCGCCCAGATAATAGGAATTCTTGGCCGACCAGACGATGTCGGTGACCCGGCGGCCGTTCGAGATGGTGACGGTCGGGGCGGTGGCGTCCCAGGCGTAGTCGCCGGTCGTGTCCTGCACGAAGATGCCGGAGGCGCCGTTGACGAAGGTCGAGAACAGGATGTCCCAGGGCAGGCGGTAGAAGGCCGAAGCGTGGAACGACCAGCGGATGCCGTAGTTGTTCATGTCCAGGTTGCTCGGATCGGCATAGACGAACTGATCGGGATCCGTCGGGTCGAAAGCCAGCTTGGAGTACTTGCGCCACATCTTCGAGTAGTTGGCCATGAAGCCCCACTTGCCGCTGAAGTTGCGCTTGATGTTGAACTGGAGGCCCTTGTAGTCGAATTTCCAGCGGCGCTGATCACCGCTGTACCAGGTCCGCTGCCAGATCGTGTTGAAGTCGGGGAAGCGGTAATCGACGAAGGCTCCGTCCGCGAAAACGGCGTTGATGTCCTCCATGTAGGAGGTGTAGGTCTGCCGGTAGATGAACGAGGTCTCGAAGACGAGGTCCCAGAGGAGCTCCCGCTCGAAGGACACGACGTATTCGTCGTTGTACTCCATCTGCATGTCCTTGTTGTAGTCCGCGGGGTAGGAGAGCTCGGGGTCCGTGTAGAGAGTCATGGCCTCGGCGCCCAGGCCGATGTTGGCCGTGGACATCCGGTACTCGGGGAAGACCATGGTCCGGGCGTAGTTGTTGTAGTCGCCGGTGCCGACATACTCGAAGTAACGGCCGAAGTGGAACTTGAAGACGCCGATCTTGGGCCAGTTGTAGGTGAAGCCGAGCCGGGGAGCCAGGCCGCTGTCGTCGAACTCGATGTTGTTGCGCATGCCTTCGTAGATGGCGTCCATGGAGGCCGGCAGCTCATCGCGGTAGTACATGTTCTCGCGCTGGTGCTCCCAGCGGAGGCCGAGCGAGAAGTTCAGGTTGCTGGTCAGCGCCCAGCTGTCCTGGAGGAAGACGTTCTCGCTGGTGACGACGACCTCGTTGTCGTAGCGGTCCTGCGGCAGCCCGGGCGCCCCCTTGGTCTTGTAGCCGCGGTAGACGTAGGGCTCGGTCAGGCCGTAGCTGGCGTAGTTCAGGCCGTAGCGGTACTGGTAGAAGCCGAGCTCGTCCACGTTGTAGATGCGGCTCCGCGTGACGTGCTGCCAGGGCCGGATGTCGACGCCGAACTTGAACTCGTGGGAGCCGGTGTTGAGCAGGTCCGGGGCGACGTAGGTCAGGTTGGTCGAGAACAGCAGGTTCTCGCGCACGGAGACGTAATCCTCGCCGTAGCCGCCGTCATAGAGGAGCGTCGAGCCGCCATTGAACCGCTCCGTATAGCGGTTCTGGGGGACGGCGTTGATCGCGAAGGTGTTGCGGGGCTTGTGGTTGTAGCCGGCGATGAAATTGAGGAAGGCCGAATCGGAGATGAGCCAGCGCCAGTTCAAGGAGGCCATCGGGCCGCCCTGCTTGGCGATGTTGGCGGTCTCGAGCTGGGAGTAGGCGCTGCTGGGGAAGCCGTTGGGCTCGATCTCCTTGTAGTCGTTCTGGTAGACGACGCTGATCGTGTGCTTCGACGTGGGCTGGAAGGTCAGCTTGAAGTAGGGCATGTGGCCCCGCGTCTTCTGGGTGATCTTGTCAACGACGATCGTGTTGGGGATGACGTAGTCCTGGTTGTCGTACTTATAGGTGGCCAGGAACCAGAGCTTGTCCTTGATGATCGGGCCGCTCAGGCTGATGTTGGGGATGATGTAGCTCGTCTGGCTGGCCGACCCGCCCTCGACGTTGGTCCAGTTGAAGGACTGGGGCTGGAACTGGACGAAGACCGATCCCTTGAGCTGGTTGCCGCCGGACTTGGTGACGATGTTCATGAAGGAGGACCGGGCGTTGCCGTATTCGGCCGTGGCGCCGGCGGTCTTGACGTCGATCTCCTCCATGGCCTCGTAGTTGAAGTTGGCGTACGAGGTGCCGCTCATGGAGTCGTTGATCTCCATGCCGTCGACCAGGATCTTGTTCTCGTAGCCGTCGTCCTGGTTGTGCTGGTCCCAGAAGTACGTCGAATTCACGAGGTTGTGGGTGACGCCGGCCGCGTTGACGAGGGGCGAGCCGAGGGACGCTCCGGCGACGCCGGGCAGGGTGTTGAAGACGTCGACGTAGTTCATCCGGGCCGCCAGGGGCACGGTCTGCAGGAGATCGGTGGTGATGACGTAGCTCTTGCTGCTGCTCACCAGGTCGATCGTCGGCCGTTCGGCCGTGACCTCGACCGTTCTCTCGAGGCCGCCGGTCTTCAGGGTGACGTTGGAGGTCACGATCTGGCCGACCTGGACTGCGACGCCCTTGATCCAGCAGGTCTCGAAGCCGTCGAGCTTGGCGCAGATGACGTACTTGCCCGGGGGCAGGTAGAGGAACCGGAACTGGCCCTTCTCATCGGTGACGTCCGACCGGGATTTCATGAGCGCGTCGCTCGTGAGATCGATCGTGACGCCCGGCAGGGGCATGCCGGCGTCGTCCGTGACGTATCCCCGCAAGGTCCCGGTTATGACCTGGGCTTGCAGGAGGCCCGTCAGGATCGTCAAGAGGAACAATAGGGAGAAGATAGAACGATGGAACTTCCGCAACATGATACCTCCTTTCTAAAATACCCTTAAAGGCGAATATTGGAATTTTGGCGCATGGGAGTAATCGTTGTCGCACCTCCTTCCAGACCGACGATGGGAATCGTCTGATGACGGAGAGCCGGTAGGAACGGCTCGAGTATGGCAGTCGAGGGCAGGGGTTAAGCGCCGGTACGTTCCTGCGAAGGCCGGTCTTGATAACAAGCTCGCTTCTCAGCTACTCAATCGTTTGGCGCAATCGTTTGTCTAAGAATATCCATATCCCATGGCCATTGTCAAGACCCTTTTTTTTGGCCGTCAGGAGCGCGGCAAGGGCCGTTGAGCAGCTCACCCTTCGGGAAGCTCAAATCCTTTGTCCTTCAGCATGGTAGAAATGGCCGTTCCCTTGGCCTTACGGGGGGTCAGGGCGACGTCGACAACCGCCAGGGTCTCGGCCTCCGGTCCGTAGGGGCATTGCGCCAGGACCGCCCCGTCCGGACCGACGGCCATGGAGCAGCCGATGCAGGTCCGCCCGGCCCAGACGCCGGCGTCCATCGGCCCGACGTTGCTGACGCTGATGACCGTCATGTCGTAAAGCCTGGCCAGCGTCGCGAACGATCTTTTCCAACTGCCGCCGTACGGATCCTTGGCGTTGTCGTGGCCGGGCCGGACCGCCCAGGCGGAGGGAGAGAGTATGATCTGGGCGCCCATGCGGCCGAGCGTATGCCCGATGACCAGGGCGTCCGGGAAATTGTCGGCGCAGATGTCGAGACCGATCGTTCCCAGCGGCGTCCTGGCCACCCCCAGGCGGTCGCCGATGTCGTAGATGTCGTGGGCGATGACGAGCTCGTTGATCTTCCTGTGGTGGAGCAAGATCTCGCCCTGGGGCGAGATCAGCACGGCGGCGTTGTAAACCCTAGCCCCGGCCTTCTCCGTCAGCCCGGCGACGACGTAGACGCCGTGCCTGGCCGCGGCCGCCGCCAGCCTGTCGCTGTGGCGCCCCGGAATGGGCCGGGCCAGCCCGCGGGCTCCTGGATACGTCCAGCCGCAATCCAGGCATTCGGGCAGCAGCACGACGGCGCAACCGAGCCCGGCCGCCCGCCGGACCATGTCCACGGCGCGGCCGAGGTTCTTCTCGACCTCTCCGCCCCGGACCAGCATCTGTCCCATCCCGACCTTGTAGGCGGACCGCCCGCCGGGCTGGTCCTCGGGGGGACGGCGGCCCGAGGCCGCGAGATCCCCGATCTTCAGCCCGGCGGCCAGGCCGGCCCCGCCCGCGTACCGAAGGAATCTTCTCCGCGCCAGTCCGGTCATGACGATCCCCGTCAGCGCAGTTCCTCGATCTTGAAGGCCGGCGAGGCGCCGCCCGTCTCCGGATCGCCGTCCTTGCGGACGATAAGGCGATACTCCCGGCCGCCGAACGGGGAGAGATCGAGGACGGCCCGGCCGGACGAGGGGAGGAGCCGGTCGGCCAGGACGGCCGCCGGCTCGAGGGCGCCGGTCTTCGGATCGACGGCCTGAAGCGAGACAGATACGGTCGCCGCCGGGTCCTTGGCCCAGGCGCCCTTGAGCTTCCAGGTCAGGACGGCCTTGTCCTTCGGCCCGGCCAGGGCCACGTCGGTGACGAAGCAGAGGTTCGTCACCGCGATATCCTGCTCGGCCAGCTTCCAGCGTTCGGGCTTTTCAAAGCGGCCCTGGAGGTTGTAGCGCTGATCGCCGCCGCAGTTGTTGATCACCGCCAGCTCCTCGTCGTACTCGAAGTCTCGGTAGAGCTCGCGGATGAGGGTCGAGCCGATGTTGAAGACGATCCGGGCGTCCTTGAGGTGGCCGGCCGCGGCCCGGTTCATGTAGCGCCATTGGGATTGGAGCGGCGGCAGGGGATCGTAATCGAGGTCGTCGGGCACGGTCGGCGTGGCGTCGAAGCAGGTCCAGCCGTAGTGGCTGCCGAGCCAGACCTGGTCGTAGCGGTGGCCGTTCGAGCACTCGGCCGTCTCGTCCTCGTCCAGCAGGCCGTTCTTGTTCCCGTCCCAGGCCGCCGGCCCCACGGGCGTCCCGGTGCCCAGCCAGCGGGCCGGGATGCCGAGGAAACGCATGGCTCCGGCGACCATGACGCTCGTTCCCGAGCAGGCGATGATCTGGGTCTTGTCGTAGCCGCGGTTGGAGAGCTCGATCTTGAGGTTGCCCGGATTCGCGTCGTAATGGTGGCGGTCATAGTCCACCGAGGCGGAAATCCGTTTCACCGGGCTCGGATAATAATAGGTGTCCTGGATGTATTCGACGACGTTGCGGGCCGCCCAGTAGGCGTTGTCCAGGTCGGCCTCGACGCCGTACTTGGCCAGGATATGCCGCCGGACGCGGCCCAGGAACTCCTCGTAGGTCTTCCGGTCCGCGAGGTTATAGAGGTCGGGATCATCGGCCAGATAGTCCGTGCCCTTGAGAACCCGGGCATCCTTGTCCACCCGGTGCGGATAGACAAAGGTCCGGCCGGGGCCCATCCACATGTCGATCTCGTAGCGGGAGGCGTAGCGCCGGGCCGGGGCGTCGGCGTACTCGACCTGGACCATGTACTGGCGGCTCGAGGCGTCGCCCGCCGGGTCCATGGTCATCAGCCGGGCCTTGGCGTTCGTGGCTCCGGACGTGTCGGAGAACTTCTCCGTCTCCGGCCAGACGTCCTGACGGCCGAGCTGGGCGTAATTGTAGGGACGCGAGAAGTTGTGCCAGACCTTGCCGCCGGCGGCCACCCCCGCCTCCGGCTCGGTCGTGATGGACATGACGAGATGCCGCAGCATCCGCGGCCCCTCGTAGGGGGCGTCGAGGTTCCGGGTCACGTTGACCCGGTGGACCCGGTCGGGCCCCGGTCCTCCTTCGGGGACCCAGAGGGCATCCCCCCCGAAGGCCAGGCCCCGGACCGCCGTCCCGCCCTTGGCGGCGAGGGGACGGGGGAAGAAGAAGAGCCCCCGGCCGGTCTCCGCCTCGGCGCAATAGATATAGCCTTCGCCGACGGTCCCCCAGAGGTAGAGGTGGGTGTCGAGGGTCATATAAGCCAGGCCAAGGGACGGCTCCGTGCCGGCGTCCGGCAGGTGCTTGACGAAGACGGGCTGGCCGCTCTCCCGGGGCCAGGACAGGCGCGCCAGGCCCCTCTGGACGCGCAGGTTGCGGTCCTTGAAGGACGAGCCGTCGAAGCCGACCAGGATCTTGCCGTTGTCGTAGCCGAGGGTCACGAGCTCCCGCTCGCCGATATTGTAGGAGTAGCGCGACAGGTCGGCCGATTCCGCCCTCCCGCCCGGGCTGAAGCGCCAGAGCTGGGACTTGCGGGCGCCGGCCCGGCCGACCCAGTTCAGGACGTAGAAGACCTCGCGGCCTTCCTCGAGCGTGAAGGCCAGGCCCCGCGGGCTCTCCATGGCGGCCTCGGCCGGCAGGGGGATGACCTCGAGCAGTGACAGTTCTCCCGCGGCCGGCTTCGGGTCCCCGGCCGCCCTATAGACGAAGATCCGGCCCGCCGCGTCGAGGACGAACAGGCGCGGGGCCTTGGGGGAAGCGTCGTCGAAGGCCAGGCCCCGGACATCTTCGTTCCCGGCGGCCAGCGTATAGCAGGCCTCGCTCTCGCCGACGACCGGCGGCTTGACCGCCGCGGCGGCCGCGGCGGCGCACAGCAGGAGGACGCTCAGGACGATGCCGATCTTGTTTTTCATTGTTGCCGACTCCTTTGGCGTTATCGTGAACGGCCCGGGGCCGTTCTCATTTCACGAGATGAAAGCGGGTTTGTCGCCCGTCGAGGAAATAAGCCCCTTTCCCGGTGAAGGCGAAGACCTGCTCCAGGGCGACGCGGAACTCCCGGCCGCCCCATTCGGGAACGGGCGCGGCGGAGCTCAATTCGGCCGTGAAGGCGCTTCCCGGGACCAGGCGGACCTCGCCGCGGGCCCCCGTGTTCACCTGTTCCCAGGGCAGGCCCAGCAGGGGACCGGGCTCATGGAGGTACGGCCCGATGGCGTGGGAATAGATCCTGGCCCCCTGGATGCCGGCCGCCGCGGCGGCCTTCAGGGCTCCGGCCAGGATCTCGTTGCCCGTCCGCCCGGCCTTGAACTCGGCCAGGAAGACGTCCTGCAGCCGGTTGGTCTGGGCCATGGCCGCCTGGACGCCGGCCGGCACGTCCGTCTCGCCGGGCCGCAGGACGTAGGCCCACTCGCAGTGGTCGGTCGCGTAGCGCAGGTACTCCAGGCCGGCGTCGGTCTGGATGTAGTCGCCCCGCCGGATGACCTTGTCGTCGGCCCCGTACTTCTCGATCGCCGCGGCGTCGCGGTTGCGGATCCGGAACGTCGGCCAGGCGCAGGGCTTGAGCCCGAGGTCGGAGATCCGCTGGCAATAATAATAGAGGAGGTCGTCGACGGTCGTCACCCCCGGGGTGATGGCCTTGGACGAGAAGGTCTCGGCGATCAGGGCGTGGGCGACGGCGATCACCCGCTCGTAGACGGCCAGCTCCTCGTCGAGGAGGGTCTCGAGCCAGAGCACGGTCAGGGGCTCGGCCGAGCGGAAGCGCCGGGCCATCTCCGGCCCGAGGACCCGGATGAGCCGGGCCTTGAGGGACGAGGTCAGGCCGCCGGCGGCCCAGATCTCGTCCGATTCGTTGATCCCGATCCGGCGGGGATCGCGTTCCCTGACCAGCCGGGCCAGGCAATCCCACTGGCTTTCCTTCCTGGCGCCGTCCCAGGCCCGCCAATCCCAGGCGTTTTCGTGCAGGCCGAGCATGTCGGTCCGCGAGATGTTGAGCCGCTCCAGGGGCCGGCCGGGCTTCTTGGAGAAGACGAGGATCTGGGTTATGGGGCACCAGAGGTTGTAGGGGATCATCGTCTTGAAGACGGGGTCGAGATCGTCCTCGTTGCAGATGATGATCCACATGTCGAACCCGGTCTCGTCCATGATCCGGGGCAGGATGCGGTCGAGCCGCATGGCCGTCAGCCGGTTGATCGTCGAAGCCTGGGCCCGGACGCCGAGGATTTCGGGCAGGTCCTTCGTCTGGCCCAGCGCCGGCGTCAGGCCCATGAAGGCGGCCAGGACGAGGACGGGGCTTTTCCGCAGGAACGAGGTCATGGCGCTTCCTCCCGTAAAATATTTTCATTCCGGCATTGTGGCCGGGACCATGTTTCTGGTAAAAGAGGCGCGATGCGCCCGGCGCGGAAAGGAGAACGGTATCGATGAAAACAATTTTCCGGACGAAATATTTCTTCGCGGTCCTGGCCGCGGCCGCGGCGATCTTCGCCTTCACGCAGGAAGCGCGGGTCAAGCCGCCCTTCCATGACGGGCCGGCGTTCGACGCCGAGCCCGCTCCGGCGTTCCTGCCGCCGGCCGCCGCGGTCGAGCCGGACGGGCCGATGTCGCTGCTGGCCCGTCCCAAGACCTACAGCGCGGCCCGGGCCAGCTCCTTCGCCCGCCTCGGCGGCAACCGCGACACGATCGTCCTGCCGCCCGGCGGCCAGGAGGTCACGCTGGCCGACCTGCAGGGGCCCGGCGCCATCACCCATATCTGGATGACGTTCGGCGGCGGCGGCCGGGACATCATCCTCCGCTTCTACTGGGAGGGCAGCGGCCATCCCAGCGTCGAGGCCCCCATCGGCGACTTCTTCGGCGTGGCCATGGGCATCGACGCCGTGGTCCAGAGCTTCCCTATCCAGGTCTCGGCCGAGGGCCGGGCCCGCAACTGCTGGTGGTACATGCCGTTCAACAGGGCGGCCCGCGTCACCGCCAGCAACATCGCCGCGCCCGGACCGTCGGGAGCCCGGCCGATCGAGCTCTACTACTACATCGACTATCGGCGCGGCGGCAAGGCCGACCCGGGGCTGCCCCACTTCCATTCCCGCTTCGTCGAAACCGACCCGGCGCCGCGCGGCCGGATGATCGAGCTGGCCGCCATCAAGGGCCGCGGCCATTTCGTCGGCGTGGTCATGGGCCAGCGGGCCCGGACCCAGGGCTGGTTCGGGGAAGGGGACGACGTCATCACCGTGGACGGCCGCCTGTCCTTCGCCGGCACGGGCACCGAGGATTACTTCTGCGACGCCTGGGGCTTCCGCCCGTTCTCCTCGCTCTATCACGGCGTCCCCGTGTATGAAGGCCGGAAGATCGGGGACCGGCTGAGCGCCTACCGCTTCCATATCGCCGATCCCATCCCGTTCCGCGAGTCCTTCCGGTTCGAGATCGAACACTGGCCCTGGTTCAGCACCTGGCCGAACACCGGCCGGGACTATTTCTCGAGCCTGTCCTTCTGGTATCAGGCCGGGCTGCACGAGCCCTGGCCGCGGCTGGAGAAGCTCCTGTCGTCCGAGCCCTGGGACCCGGCCAAGGGCCGCTGGCATGTTCCCGGGGCCCTCGAGGCCGAGGACCTCGGCATCCTGGGCTCCCGCAGCCTGGCCGTGGAGAGCCGCCGGCCCGCGGCCGAGATCGGGCCGCTGACCGAGAGCCGGGACGTGCTGAGGTCCCTGGTCCACTACGGGCCGCGGCCCGAGCCCGTCCTGCTCATGCCGAACCTGAGCGGGGACCGCTTCCTGGGCTTCGACGCCGGCGGCGACGGCGCCTTCACCCTGGCCGTTCCGGTCGCCGAGGCCGGGACCTACGACGTCCGCCTGCTCCTGCTGCGGGCCGAGGACTACGGCCTGGTCGAATGCCTGATCAACGGCCGGCCGGCCGGCGAGCCCATCGATACCTGCCTGAGGACCGAAGGCTTGACCCGGCCGGTCCTGCCGCCGAAAGAGTTCCTGCTCGGCGGCGTGCCGCTCCAGGCCGGGACGAACCGGTTCGAGTTCGTCGTCAGGGCCAAGAACCCCGAATCGAAGGGGTTCCGCATGGGCCTTGACGCCATCGTCCTGGAGAAGACCGGGGAACACCGCTAATCCTTCCCGAGGGGCGCCCACTGCCGGGACCTGGAGCCGCGCGAAAGGCGCGTCTCGGTCTTCTTCCCGGTGATGTCCTGCGGCAGGCTGGTCAGGTAGGCCGGAAACCCCATGGCCGTGTCCTTGACCTCGACCAGCCAGGCGTCGGGCCGCTTGCCGCTGACGTAGCCCTCATAGACGTCGCCGCCGCCCCTCCGGACCATGAACTCGGGATACCAGACGAGATCCCGCCAGTATGGCTCGTCGTCGTTGTAGACGTACCAGACCTTGACCTGGATGATCTTGTTCGGGGACGAGACCCGGGCCCGGAAGAGGGTGCCGCCCTCGACCGGATAGCCGCCCCAGACGAACCCGGCTTCGACCGGGCGCCAGCTCAGGCCGTCGATGCGCGCGAGCGGCCGGCCGTCGAAGACGTGGGAGACCCACATCTGCCAGTCGAGGAAATGCTTCTCGGACATCGAGGAGTGGCGGTAGTTGGGGACCATCTCGATGGCCCAAGCTCCCTGCATGATGTCCTGGATGCGGTTGATGCCGTACATCCTGTAGCCGTCCTCGTTGGTCCCGCCGATGTAGAGGACCCGGGCCCGGACGTCGGCCCGGGAGTAGGCCGGCGAGACGGCCCGCCACGGGGCCTGGTCCAGGCTCTCGAACGTCGATTCGTTGCCCATGTAGACGACGCCGGCGATCCGCTCCGGGTCGGCCGCGGCCGCGGTGTAGGCGGACGTCGCCCGCTTGCTATGGCCGCCGATGACGGCCCGGATCTCGGCCGGCGGAATGTTCAGTATCCCGGCCATGACGTCGAGGGCCCGGAGGTAGGGGATGGCCAGCCGGAAGTAGGCGTGGTCGGCCGGGTCGCCGCTGGCCCGCCGCCGGTCGCCCAGGAAGCCGATGGAGATCTCCTGCCCGCCCGTGCCGTCGTATTCGCCCGGCACCGGGCAGATCATCGTCGGGCGCCCGGTCCGGGCGGCGATGGGCTCGCCGTAGTTGCCGACGTAGGAATCCCGCCACGGACCGGTCGCCAGATCGTCCCAGCTCCGCTGGCCGACGATGACGACCTCGCCGCGGCGCGCCCCCGTCTTCGCCGCCCCGGCGCCGGCCGGCAGGAAGACGACGCACGGATGGCCCCACTTCTTCCCGTCGATCTCCTGCGAATAGAACTTGACCTCGAGGCGCCGCAGCTTCAGCCGCGGATCGGTATCCGAGGAGATCAAGGCGTCGCTCTCGATCCGGACCTCGAGCGGCGGCAGCGTCGGGCGGATGCTCTCCCAGATCTGCCGGGGGGACGTTCCGGAGGGCTGGAGCCTGGCGGGAGCCGCCGGGCCGGTCGTGCCCGCGCCGACGAGCAGCGCGATGGCTGAGGCCGAGGTGCGCCAGAGTCGGTTCGGCTTCATGCGGGAACCTCCTGATCAGGGTCCCTGGCTCTTGACCGCGGCTGTCTTCGGCTCCCAGTTCCGGGAGCGGGAGCCCCTCGAGACCCGTTCCTTCGTTTCTTTATGGGTGATGTCCTGCGGCAGGCTGGTGACGTAGCCGGCGAAACCGGCGGCCAGGTCCTTGACCTCGATGAACCAGGCGTCGGGGAGCTTGCCCGGGACGAAGGCCCGATAGGCGTCTCCGGAGCCCTCGAGCGGCGCCGGGTACCACATGAGATCGCGCCAGAAGGGAACGTCGTCGCAGTAGACGTACCAGACCTTGGCCAGAAGGATCTTGTTCGGCGACTCGATCCGGGCCCGGAACTCCGTGCCCTCCGGAGTCTCGGTCCAGGCGAGATCGCCGATGCGGGTCAGGGGCCGGCCGTCGAAAACGTGGGCGATCCACATCTGCCAATCGAGGATCTGGATCTCGGATGACGCGGCGTGGCGGTAATTGGGGATGAGCTCGATCGTCCAGGGGCGTTTCATCTTCTCCTGGAGGCGGGCGACGTTGAACATCCGGTAGCCGTCCTCGTTGGTGGCCCCGAGATAGAGGACCGGGCAGGCGACGGACTCCTGGCTGCGGACCGGCGAGATGGGCTCCCAGAACTTGCCTTCATAGCTGGCGAAGGTCGATTCCATGCCCATGAAGACGACGCCGGCCACGCGGACCGGATCCATGGCCGCGGCGTTGAAGGCCGCCGGCGCCCGCTTGCTGTGGCCGCCGATGACGGCCCGGATCTTCTCCTCGCCGAGGATCCCGGCGAAGACGTCCAGGGCCCGGAGATAGGGGACGGCGAAGCGGAAGTACTGATGGTTGATCGGGTCCCCGGTGTCCTCGAGCTCGGCCCGGAGGAAATAGACCCAGCTGCTCTCGCCGTTCTGCCCGTCGTACTCGCCCGGGATGGGCAGGACCATGGTCGGGTAGCCGGTCCGGGCGGCGATCGGCTCGCCGTAGTTCGCGACGGTCGTCGGGTCGCCGCAGGCGTTGGCCACGACGACGACCTTGCCCTTCCGCCCGGGGTCCCGGAGGACGGCCGGATCGGCGGGCATGTGGATGACCGCGGTATGGGTCATCCGCCGCTCCCACTGGCCGACGACCTGGCTGGTGAACCGGACCTCCACCCGCCGCAGCTCGAGGCGGGGGTCGGTGTCCGAACGGACGACGCGGTCGCTCGTCACCTGGTAGGAAAAGGGCGGCATCGACGCCCGGCAGCGATCCCAGAGCCGGCGCAGGGTCGGCCCGTCCTCCGTTGGCTCTGTCCCGGCCGGAAAGGCCGGCGCCCGGAAGGAGAGGAGCGTCATCAGGGCGCAGAACCCGAGGAGCAGCCGCCGAGCCCCTTCGCTCATCGGGGCCTCTTTCAGGCGATCCGGTAGAGGCTGAGGTCGATCGGGATGGTCACGTGGTCGTGCGTCCCGAGAGGATCCTCGATGCCTCTCAGGAGCAGCGAGACCGCCGTGTCGGCCAGCTTTTCCCGGTTCTGGCTGGCGCAGACGAGGGGCCTCTTGAACATGCCGCAGTACGGCGAGATGTCGAAGGCGGACATCAGGATCCGGTCCGCGGTCTTGAGCTCGTGCGTCTGGACGGTCTTCATGGCGCCCAGGAAGACGAGGTTGTTGACGCAGAAGACGGCCCTGATGTCCGGCGAGCGGGCCAGGAGATCGGTCATCATCTTCTCACCGGCCGCCGGCGAGTAGCCCTCGTTGAGGACCAGGTCGTTGTCGATCGGCAGGCCCTGGCGCTCGAAGGCCTTCCGGAACCCCCAGAAGCGCACCGTGTTGACGTAGGTCCCCGGCACGCCGCCGAGGAAGGCGATGCGCGTGAAGCCCAGACGGAGCAGGGCCGAGGCCATCTGGTCGGCGGCCTGCTCGTTGGAGCTCGTGACCCAGGGCATGTCCGTTTCGTAGAAGGTGCGGTCGATGAGAACGACCGACCGCCTGCGGCGGATCTCCTCCAGGCCGGGCCATTCCTCGGTATGGACAGGCGCGATGATGATGCCGTCGACCCGGCGGTCGACGAGGACCTGGAGGTAGAACTCCTCGTTCTCCGAGATCTCGTCGGTGTTGCAGAGGATGGTGCTGTAGCCGTGGCCGCGGAGCTTGCGCTCTATCCGCCAGGCCAGCTCGCCGAAGAAGGGGTTCTGGATATCCGGGACGATGAGCCCGATGGTGTAGGTCTTCCTCATCCGCAGGCTCTGCGCCAGCATGTTCGGCCGGTAGTTGATCTCCTTGGCGGCCTCCATGATGGCGTCGCGCGTCGGATCCGAGATCCGGAACTCCTTGGCCTTGCCGTTGAGGACCCTGGAGATCGTCGAATAGGAGAACCCGGTTCGTTCCTGGATCCTCTTAATGCTCATGGGCCCTCCTCAGAGAACAATCGTTTGGCGCAATCATTTATTCTGTGTTATAGTTAAACCAATCGCCGGCCGTTGTCAAGGCGATCGAGGCGCTCGCTCCGGCCGGGTAGAGACGCAAAGAACGATGAACGGACAGACCGCAGGAACGAACCTTCCGCCCCCCGTCGTCGCCATGACCGGGATCAGGAAGGAATTCGCGGGCGTCCCCGTCCTCAAGGACGTCGAGTGGGAGCTGCGGCCGGGCGAAGTCCATATCCTGGCCGGAGAGAACGGGGCCGGCAAGAGCACGCTCATCAAGATCCTGGCCGGCGTGCACACTGACTACGAAGGGGAGATCCGCCTGGCCGGCCGCCGGGTCCGGTTCCGGCGGCCCCACGACGCCGCCCGCCTCGGCATCGCCGCGATCCATCAGGACATCGCGGTCGTACCGTCGCTCAGCGTCCGCGACAATATCTTCCTCGGCCGCGAGATCGTCCGGCGGCGCGGCTGGGTTCGCTTCGGGCCGGAGCGGGCCCGGGCCCGGAAGATCCTGGACCGGCTCGGGCTCGACCTCGACGTCTCCCGGCCGCTCGGGGACTTCCCGGTCTCCGTCCGGCAGCTGGTCGAGATCGCCAAGGCGCTCGTCAACGAGGCCCGGGTCATCATCATGGACGAGCCGACCAGCGCCCTCAACGAGACCGAGGCCGGCCGGCTGTTCGAGATCATCCGCGGTCTGAAAAGCCAGGGCTGCGCCGTGGTCTTCATTTCCCACCGCCTCGAAGAGATCTACCGGATCGGCGACAGGATCACCGTCCTGCGGGACGGCCGGTTCATCGGCACGTTCGCCGCCGCCGATCTCGGCCCCGAGCGGCTGATCGAGCAGATGGTCGGGCGCGAGCTCGGCGGGCTCTTCCCGCCCCGCGAGGCGCGGTCCGGGGAGCTGCTGCTGCGGGCCGAGGGCATCTCGGTCCCCGATCCGGGCGGCGTCCGGCCCTGGGCCGTGGAAGACCTGTCGTTCGACCTCCGCGAGGGGGAGATCCTCGGCGTCGCCGGCCTCCGGGGCTCGGGCAACAGCGAGCTCTTCCACGGCCTGTTCGGGGCCTGCGGCGGCCGAGTCCGCGGCCGCATCCGGCTGGCCGGCAAGGAGTACGTTCCCCGCTCCCCGGGCCAGGCCCTCCGCCGCGGCCTGGCGCTCCTGACCAACGACCGCAAGGCCTCGGGGCTCGTCCCGACCATGAGCGTTGGCCGCAACATCTCCCTGGCCTCGCTCGAGGCCCTCTCGCCGGGGGGCTGGATCAGGGAGCGCCGCGAAGCCGAATCGGCCCGCCGGCACATCGGCGCCCTGGGCATCAAGGTCCGCTCGGCCGAGCAGGACATCCTGACGCTGTCCGGCGGGAACCAGCAGAAGGTCCTCCTGGCCCGCTGGATCGAGACCTCTCCCAAGGTCCTCCTTCTCGACGAACCGACGATCGGCATCGACGTCGGCGCCAAGAACGAGATCTACCGGCTGCTCAACGCCTGGACCTCCGCCGGCAAGGGCATCCTCCTGATCACCTCGGAGCTGCCGGAGCTTCTGGCCCTCTCGGACCGCATCCTGGTCCTGCACCGGGGCCGGCTCATGGGAGAGTTCGACCGCCGGGAGGCGACCCAGGAGCTCATCATCGCGGCGGCCATGGGCAAGGAGAAACGATCATGACTCTGCGGTTCGCCGACGATTCCCGGGCGGGACGCTTCCTCCGGTCGCCCTCGGCCCGGGCCCTGGCCGCCCTGGCCCTGGTGGTCCTCATCGGGGCGATCTTCAACGCCGACGGCGCGTTCTTCCGCTGGCACACGCACCGGGACATGCTCCGCCACATCTCGGTCTTCGGCATCCTGGCCTGCGGCATGACGCTGGTCATCATCACCTCGGGGATCGACCTGGCCGTGGGCAGCGTGCTGGGCCTGTCCGCGGTCCTGTTCTCGCTTTTCTCCCTCCAGCTCGGCTGGCCGGCCTGGCTGGCCATCCTGGCCTGCCTTCTCGCCGGGGCGGCCTGCGGCCTGACCTCCGGCGGGCTGGTGGCCAAGTTCAGGCTGCAGCCGTTCATCGCCACCCTGGCCATGATGGTCTTCGCCCGGGGACTGGCCAAGTGGATCTCGGGCGGCCGCAAGATCTCGACGGCCGTCCAGCTGGCCGACGGCCGCTTCGAGTACCGGGAAGTCCCACCGGTCTTCAAGGTCATCGGCTCGAAGCTCTTCGCCGAGAACATCGCCGTCGTCACCATCATTTTCCTGGCCTGCGTCCTGGTCTGCTACGTGCTCCTGGCCAAGCTCCGCTGGGGGCGCCATCTCTATGCCATCGGCGGCAACGAAGAAGCGGCGCGGCTCTCGGGCGTGCCCGTGGCGCGGACCAAGCTCCTGGCCTACGGGCTCGGCGGCCTCCTGTCCGCGGTCGCCGGCATCTGCCACGCCGTCCAGGAGCAGCAGGGCGATCCCGAGGCGGGATCGAGCTACGAGTTGACGGCCATCGCCATCGTCGTCATCGGGGGGACGAACATGAACGGCGGCAAGGGCGGCATGGGCCTGACCCTGATCGGCGCCATGACCATCGGCTACCTGGAGAAGATCCTGAGCATCAACGCCGTGGGCGAGGCCACCCGGCTGATGCTGACGGGTTTGATCATCGTTGGAGCGGTGCTCTTCCAGCGGCACCGGAAATGAACGTCCAGCGGCATGGATGAAGGAGTCATCATGAAGGCTAAGACCCTACTCGGGCCAGCGCTCGGCCTGCTCCTCCTGGCGGGGACCTTCACGGCCTGCGGCCGGGACCGGGCCCCCTCGAAGGCCGGGGCGGCCAAGTGGACGATCGGCGTCAGCCAGTGCAATCTGGGCGAGCCCTGGCGCGTCCAGATGAACCAGGATATCCGCAACGCGGCCCGGGAGCATCCCGAGATCGAGGTCGTCTACAAGGACGCCCAGAACGATTCGCTCAGGCAAACGTCCCAGATCGAGGAATACATCAGCGCCGGCGTCGACCTGATAATCGTCTCGCCCAAGGAGGCCGCCCCGCTCACGGCCCCGGTCGCCGCCGCCTGCCGGAAGGGCATCCCGGTGATCGTCCTGGACCGCCGCGTCCTGGGCGACGAATACACCTGCTTCATCGGGGCCGACAACGTCCGGATCGGGAAGGCCGCCGGCGAATGGATCGTCAAGCGCCTCGGCGGGCGGGGCCGGATCGTCGAGCTCGAGGGCCTGATGACCTCGACGCCCGGCCAGGACCGGCATACGGGATTCCGGGAAGGGATCAAGGACGGCGGGCTCGAGATCGTCTTCGAGGCCGACATGAAATGGCTCGAACCCGACGCCCGGCGGGAGATGGAATCGGCGCTGGCCCGGTTCCCGAAAATCGACCTCGTCTATGCCCACAACGACCCGGGGGCCCACGGCGCCTACCTGGCCGCCCAGGCGGCCGGCCGCGAGAAGGACATCCTCTTCGTCGGGATCGACGGCCTGCCCCATGAAGGCCAGGTCTACGTCAAGCAGGGCATCCTGGCGGCCAGCTTCGAGTATCCGACGGGCGGCCGCGAGGCCGTCGAAACGGCCCTGAGGATCCTCAAAGGTGAAACGGTTGACAAGGAGATCACGCTCGATTCGAGGGTCTTTACGCCCGACAACGTCGCGGCCGGGGGAGAGGTGCTGAAGGGAAACTGATCGGGCCTCACCGTCTAGAGTTGCCACCCGGCCGCGAGCGCGAGAAAGAAAAGAAAGGACCATCATGAAACCCACCGTCGATATCTATATCCCCCTGGACAGCCGCCCCGGCCCCAACGCCGCCGTCTGGCCGCTGGCCAGCCGCCAGCTGGCCCATCTGACCGAGGTCATCCGCAAGTGCGGCGGGCAACCCAACGTGCTCAACCCGGACAAGTTCGTCTCGAGCGTCGCGGAGGGCATGTCGGTCATCCGCCGGGCCCGGGGGGACCGGTTCATCAACTTCCTGGCCGCCTGGGCCTATCCCGATTTTTCCGTCAGCCCCATGTGGCAGCTTCCCGCCGGCGTCCCCAAGCTGATGCTCGGCAGTTCCATTCCCGATTTTCCGGGGGCCGTCGGCCTGCTGGCGGCCCTGGCGGGCACGGCCCATGTCGGCATCCGGACCTCGCGGCTGTTCGTCGAGGATTTCGCCGACGAGGCCTCGTACGCCGAGGCCATCGAAACCTTCCTCCGGACCGGGTCCTACGAGCCGGCCCTGCCGCCGGCCATCGACGTGCCGGTGACCGACGAGGACCGCAACGCCGCCCGGGCGGCGGCGCAGGCCCTGCGCGGCTCGATCTACGGCGCCGTCGGACCCCGGTCCATGCAGATGTGGAACAAGGTCTCCGAGGCGGATTTCCTGCGGACCTTCGGCGCGGCCCGGGAAGGGTTCGACGGGCTCCGGCTCCTGAAGATGGCCGAAGCGGTCCCCCAGGCGCGGGCCGAGGCGGCCCTGCGCTTCCTCCTCGAGAAGGGCATGCGCCTCGACCTCGGCGCCGATCCGCGCCAACACCTGACCAAGGACATGGTCATCTTCCAGATGAAGGTCTATTTCGCCCTGCTCGAGCTCAAGGCGCAGTTCGGCCTCGACTACCTGGGCGTCCAGGACCAGCTCGACTGGATCGAGCATTATCCGGCCACCGATCTGGCCCTGGGCCTGCTGAACAACCGGCTGCGGCCGGAATCGGACGGTGAGACCGTCGTGGCGGCGACCGAGGCCGACGACGGCGCGGCCCTGACGATGCAGGCCCTGAAGCTCCTCAACGGCGGAGACCCCGTGGGATTCAACGATTTCCGCTATTGGGACGCGGCCAAGGGCCTGTACTGGTTCGTCAACTCGGGCGCCCTGGCCCCGTTCTTCGCCCAGGGCCGGAACGACACCCTCGAAGGCTCCTGGTCCGCGCGCCAGACCCCCATGTACTTCAAGGAGGGCGGCGGCACGAGCTCCATGGTCGTCCGGGCGCCCGGCGTCGTCACCTGGGCCCGGTTCTCCTACCGCGACAACGGGATGTATCTCGCGGCCGGCCGCGGCCTGACGGACGTTCCGGACGAGATAGAGGCCCGGGACCGCTCCGCCCGCTGCGACCCGGAATGGCCGCACTGGTACCTCCGGCTCTGCGGCCGGATCGAATGGCGCCTCAACACCAACCATCCGATGACGGCCCTGGGCGATCACCTCGGCCGGCTCAAGGCCCTGGCCGGGGAGCTCGGCCTGCCCTTCGAGTGCTACGATTCGCTGACGCCCGCCGACCTCGAGGCGGGCCGCAGGATCTGATCCGGGCCGCGGCGCTGAAGGCCGGGGGACTCGAGGCCCGGGAAAGGGGAGCGACATGACCGCAACAGGAAACGTCCTCGGAAAGACCCTCGCGGTTCTCCTGGCCCTGGCGGCGGCCGGCTGCGCGCGGCGGGACGCCGCGGCCGACCGGGCCGTCGAGGCGGGCCGGCTGGCCGAGCTCCATCGGGGCGCCCTGGTTTGGGACTGCCATAACGACCTGGCCTACCGCGTCCTCTATGAAGGCCTGGACATCGGCCGGCGCCTCCCCGGCGGCCAGGTTGATATCCCGCGCCTGCGGGAAGGCGGGGTGGACGTCCAGGTGGTCGCCCTGTTCATCCAGAACTACCTCTATCCCGACAAGGCCGCCCGCCAATGTTTTGCCCTGCTCGAGGCCATGCACAAAACGCTCGCGGCCAACGCGGCCGACGTCGAGCTGGCCCGGACCGGGGCCGACATCGAACGGATCACGGCCGCCGGCAAGATCGCCATGCCGCTCTCGATCGAGGGCGGGCAGGGCATCGAGAACGACCTCTCGCTCCTGCGCCGGTTCCACGAGATGGGCGTCTCGTCGATGACCCTGACCCACAACATCAGCCACGACTGGGCGGACGCGGCCGCGGCCAAGTCCCGCTGGGGCGGCCTGAACGCGCTCGGGCGGGCCGTCGTCGCCGAGATGAACCGGCTGGGCATGGTCGTGGACCTGTCGCACGCCTCGATCGAGACTTGCCTCGATGTCCTCGAAACGAGCCGCGACCCGGTCATCTTCTCGCACTCGGGCTGTTGGGCCATCAATCCGCACCGGCGCAACGTCACGGACGATATGCTCCGGGCCCTGGCCGCTAACGGCGGGGTCGTCGGCATCATCTTCGAGCCGGGCTTCGTCTCGGCCGCCTACGGCCAGGCCCGCGCCGAGCTGCGGGCCGTCTCCCGGCCTATCCTGGCCAAGGTGCCGGTCATCGAGGACCTCGACCTCCGCGTGGCCGTCGAGCACCTCGACGCCGGCCGCGACTGGCCTCTCGACAACCTGCCCACGATCGAGGACCTTCTCGATCACATCGAGCATGCCGTCAAGATCGCCGGCGTGGACCATGTCGGTCTGGGCGCCGACATGTACCCGCGGACGCCGACGCTCGTCGGCCTGCGGGGGGCCCAGGACTATTCCCGCATCACCGAGGGGCTGAAGCGGCGCGGCTTTTCGGACGAGGACGTCCGCAAGATCATGGGCGGCAATTTCCTTCGCGTCTGGAAGCAGGTCACGGACCGGCCGGCGGGGCCACGGTAGGACGGGTCCCGCCCGGCGGGAGGCTTTTCGAGGGCTCGGCGGGACCGTTGCGGTCCTCCCCGGAAATCGTTTATGCTGATCGCCGAGGAGGCCCCCATGAACCACCCCCGTTACCGGACCGCCGTTCTTGTCATCCTGGCTTTCGCCGTCGTCCTGCCGGTCGTCGCTTCGGCCCAGGTGACCCGGGCCGACTATGACCGGGCCGCCGGGCTGCGGGCCAAGTACTCGGCCCTGGCCTTGAACGTCGTCGACAGGGGAGGATGGATCGGCAAGACCCCCCGGTACTGGTACCGTAAATCCGTCGCCGCCGGAGGCGAGTTCTGGATCGTCGACGCCTCGACCCGGGCCAAGGCCGTGGCTTTCGACCATGCCAGGCTGGCCGCGGCGCTGTCGGCCGCCTCCGGCGCGAAGGTCGAAGCCCTGGCCCTGCCGCTTTTCGACCTCAAGTTCAGCGACGACGGCAAGACCCTCGAGTTCCTGGGGGCCGGCGGCCGCTGGTCCTGCGATCTGGCCTCCTACGCCGTCAAGATGCTCGAGCCCGGCGGCGGGCCGGGGGCGGGCCCGGGGCCGCGCGGCTACGACCTGACCATGTGGCAGACGGGCCCGGCGCCGCTGGCCGCCTCGCCGGAGGCCAAGGCCTCGCCCGACGGAAAATGGGAGGCCTTCATCCGCAACTACAACGTGGCCGTGAAGGAGAAGGGGGGCCGGGAGGAGATCCTCCTAAGCCATGACGGCTCCGAGGGGAGCTACTACACCTTCGACTCGATCTCCTGGGGGCCCGACTCGAAACGGCTGGCGGCCAAGCGCCTGCGCCGGGGCTATCACCGGATCGTCCATTACGTCGAATCCTCGCCGGCCGACCAGCTCCAGCCCCGGCACTACGAGATGGAATATGCCAAGCCCGGCGACGTCCTGGACGTCTCCCGGCCCGTACTCTTCCTTGTCGAGCCGAAGGCGGCGATCGAGATCGACGACGCGCTGTTCGCCAATCCCTTCGAGCTCTCCGACCTTGTCTGGCGCAAGGACGGCCGGGCCTTCACCTTCGAGTACAACGAGCGCGGCCACCAGGCCTTCCGGATCATCGAGGTTGACGGCGCGAGCGGCGCGGCCAGGGCGGTCGTCGACGAGCGGGCGAAGACGTTCTTCACCTACAGCGAGTGGGGCGGCAAGAAGTTCCGCCATGACCTCGCCGACGGCCGGGAGGTCGTCTGGATGTCGGAGCGCGACGGCTGGAACCACCTCTACCTCTACGACGGCGCGACGGGCGCGGTCAAGAACCAGATCACGAAAGGGGAGTGGGTGGTCCGTTCGGTGGACAAGGTCGACGAAGACAGGCGCCAGGTCTATTTCCGGGCCAGCGGCGTCGTCCCCGGCCAGGACCCGTATCTCGTCGACGCCTACCGGATCAGCCTGGACGGGACGGGGCTCGTCCGGCTGACCCAACCGGGGACGAACCACGTCATCGCCTATTCTCCGGACATGACCTGGTTCGCCGATACCTGGTCCCGGGTGGACCTGGCCCCGACGACCGAGATCCGGAGCGCGGCCGACGGCTCCCTCGTGACGACGGTCGAGACGGCGGCGATCGGCGGGCTGACCCGGGCCGGATGGCGGGCGCCGGAGGTCTTCACGGCCAAGGGCCGGGACGGCCGGACCGACATCTGGGGCGTCATCTTCCGGCCGTCCGACTTCAACCCGAAGAAAAAGTACCCGGTCATCGAGTACATCTACGCCGGGCCGCACGACTCCTTCGTGCCCAAGTCCTTCCAGGCCTACAGCTCCATGCGGGCGTTGGCGGAGCTCGGTTTCATCGTCAGCCAGTGCGACGGCATGGGCACGAGCAACCGCTCCAAGGCCTTCCACGACGTCTGCTGGAAGAACCTGGCCGACGCCGGCTTCCCCGACCGGATCCTCTGGCACAAGGCCGTGGCCGCGAAGTACCCGTCCTACGACATCAGCCGGGTCGGCATCTACGGCAACTCGGCGGGCGGCCAGAACACGCTCGCCGGCCTGCTCTTCCACCCCGAGTTCTACAAGGCCGGCGTGTCTTCCTGCGGCTGCCACGACAACCGCATGGACAAGATCTGGTGGAACGAGCAGTGGATGGGCTGGCCGGTCGGGCCGGAGTACGCGGCCTCGTCGAACGTCGAGAACGCGGCCCGGCTCGAGGGCCGGCTCCTTCTCATCCTCGGGGAAATGGACATGAATGTCGACCCGTCCTCGACCATGCAGGTGGTCAACGCCCTGATCAAGGCCGGGAAGATGTTCGATCTCCTGGTCATCCCCGGGGCGGGACACGGCATGGGCGGGGCCTACGGCGAGCGGAAGATGTTCGACTTCTTCGTCCGTAACCTGCTCGGCCAGAACCCACCGGACTGGAACGGGACGGCCGCCCCCGCGCCGCCGGCGGCTCCGGCCGGGCGGCGCTAGCGCTTCCGGGGTTCAGCGCGCTCCGGCGTCAACGATAGAGGAGCGGGTCCGTTCTCCAGTCCTTGTCCTTGTCGTGGCCGAAGGCCGCGACGCGCGGCCGCCTCTCGAGAAGGCGGACGGACTCGACGGCGCAGGCCAGGCCGGTGCTCCGCTCGCTCTTCCCGAGGCACTGCAGGCGGAGCTTGTAGGAGCCGGGATCGGGCCAGAAATCGAGAAGCTGGAATTCCTGTTCGACCGGCTGGTCGGCGTCGGCGTAAAAATCGATCGGCTCGCCGATCTTAACGCCGTTGAGCGTCGCCTGGTAGCGGCCTCCGTCCGGGATCCCGGCGCCCTTGACGACCAGGTGCAGGGGCTCCCGGGCCTTGACCTCGAAGGGGATCTCCAGCCAGGCCCCGGCCTGACGCGCCGGCCGGTAGAAGAGGAGATCCTCCCGTTCACGGCCGCCGGAGGCGGCCGGCGCTTCCCCGCGGCCGAGCTTCTTCGCTTCGTCCAGGACGCGGGCCGAGGCGACGAAGCGATCGAGGCCGGCCAGGCGGCGCGCGGCGGCATCCGGAGCCCGGGCGGCGAAGGTCGACGGACCGGTCTGATACCAGTAGGCCACGCTGGAGTAATCGTCCTCGCGCTCGTTCCAGCTGTTGGATTCGTACTTCGGGTTCTCGTCCGGCGACATCCAGCCCATGTGCTCAAGCGTCACCTTGATCCCGGTGTTGAAGACGATCGGGTCGCTGACGTGCCAGCGGTAGGCGCTGGTGTGCCCGCCCACGCCCCGGTTGTCGAAGAAGGGGACGCCGAACGTCGGCGTGCCGGCGGTCTTCAGCCCCCAGGCCGAAAGGAAGTAGTCCTCGGTGCCCGTCCCCCAGATGGAGGGCTTCGTCTCGCCGTCGATGTAGATCTTCTCGTCGCCCTCGCCGAACCAGGCCGGGCTGCGCATGCGCACGGCCAGAACGGTGCCGACGTAATGGCCCTTGCCGGCCGTTTCGAGAACCACGTAATCGCGGCCGTTGACGGCCGGGTACTCCTGACGGTACTGGGCGTGGAAATACGGCGTGTCGGCGGGGAGCTCGTCGAGCTCGATCCAATCGATGGTGAAGTAGAGCATGCTCAGCGGCTTGTCGCTCTGGTTCTCGATCTCGATCCGGGCCGACTTGCGGAAGGGCATCTGCCAGTAGGAGTTGTAGGAATCCCCGTCCTCGACGACGATGGGCAGGGAGATGACCTCGCGGCGCTGGCCGAAGCAGTTGGCGAAGAAGTCGCCCACCGGGGCCTCGACGGCCGGCTTGGAGTCGCCGTCCCAGAAGATTCGGAGCAGCATCTCCTGATGGGTGGCCGAGCCGCGCGGGGCCCAGCGGTGCGGCTCCGGCCCGAGGAAGGTCATCCAGATATGGGTGATGAGGCCCGGCCCCTTGGCGTCGAGCAAAACGTGCGTCGCACCGGGCGGGACGTTGAAGTTGTCCCAGTTGCTCTGGACCTCGGAATCGCCCTTGAAGTCGGCCGTCGGGTCGTAGCGCCGCGGTCCGGTCTCCCTGTTCCCGTCCGGGCCGCGGCGGATCTCGCCCTGGCGCATGGCTGAGGTGGCGCGCCTGGACCGGCCCTGCTGGGGCTTGATGAGATCGCCGAGGCGGCCGCCCATTTGCGGGCTGCGGGGGCTTTCCTTCCCGCAGCAGGCGGCCAAGGCCAGGCAGGCCAGGATGAGCAGGGCCAACGGCGCCCGTCCGATCGTTGTCGTCAGAGCCGAACGGTCGCGGCCGTGTTTCATGAGTGCTTCCTCCTCCGATATATCGGGCCGGCAATAAGAGTAGAACAAACGATTGTGCTGACAGACTTAATATATAACGAAATTAGCCGCCTTTTGTCAAGGAGAGCCCCCGGCTTTTCAAAGCAACATTAAAGTGTCCGGTTCTCGGCAAAATGAAAATGTCCGGTACAGAGACCGATCATAGGGGTTGTCTATTCTCGAAAAGCTGATGCCGCCACAGATGAGCGGCCGGCGGGGGGCGTACTTGGGCGGCTTGGGGCTTATCTTAACGACGATCGGCGTCGGAGCCGAACGGATCTGATCGCCGCGCGGTCGGCCGGACGATCCGGGCGGGGAGACGGCCGCGATTGTGCTAAAATGGCCCCGCGCGCCTGTAGCTCAGCTGGATAGAGCGTCGGACTTCGAATCCGCAGGTCGCCCGTTCGAATCGGGCCAGGCGCGCTCTTTTTCTCCTTCCCGCCACACCTTACTTATCAGCGAGTTACACGGACTACCCGGAATTCCGTCAAATCAGGGCCGCTTTCCGGGTAGTGCTGTTTTTGGTGGTCTTTTCCCTCAAAAGTATATGAAAAGTCGACTCGCCTTATTCGACGGGGGGAGCACCCCGAAGGCCCGCGTGCGTCGTCAATCAGGAACGGCATCAAGGAGGTCGGTCGACAATAAGTGGGACGCCATGACCTCGAGCTGGGCGACGACGTTTTTTACCTCGTCCGATGCAGGGAACGGTTGCAGGCCGTGGACGAGCCTGCTCCTCAAGCTGTAACAGGATCCGAAGAACTGGTCGGCCGGCATCCCCTCGTATTCCCTGGCCCCGAGCTTTTCCCTCAGCATTCTGCGACCAGCTTGGCTTATAGACTCGATCTGAAGATACCCGAGCCCACTCTTCAATTCGTGCTTTCTGTTACCGTCGAGGTCGGCCAGGGCATCAACTTGTGATAAAAAGCCCTGGACTATCGCCTTGGTCATCTCGTCCCGTGGCTGTTGCTCAATCAGCGCTTCGATCGCGATCATCAACAGCACGAAGCGGCCGTCAGCGGAATCCTGAAAAAACGAACTGTTGAACATTTCCAAGGCTACTTGCTCTTGCTTCGAGAGCTCTCGGGGTCTGGCAAGGGCCGCCCCGAATACTGAGAGGAATCGGTCCGGACCTATTCCCCGCGTTCCCTTGGCATTCATAGAGGCGAAGGCCAAGCCTGGATTGCCAGTCTGCTCATAGGTCATCAGGCCATGCACGTCATTCAGCACAGGCCTTCCCGACCGTTCCGACATAGCGTCCAATCCGGCTTTGGTGAAGAATGATTTGCCAGCTCGGTCGCCGAAGTCGACGCCGAGCCTCAAGCGTGCACACGTCCTTGATAGGACATCTGCATAAAAACGGCCGGTTCGCTCCGCTTCCTCATTGGTCGGCCATCCGGCACCGTTCAGCGTAAGAGAGCCTGAAGTCTCGATCGTCTTGTCAGCTTCCCGCGCCTTCAGAACGAGCTCGCGCCCCGGCTCTGCAATGGGGAGGGGGAGAGTTTTTTCTTTACAGTTTATGGTGTCTCGCGGTGAGCGGGTGTAGCGCAACCTGAATGCGTAGATTTTATTCGGCATGGCGGCTCCTCAGCCGGGACAGCCGTGCGGTCCGGCGTCCCCACAGATAGGATCCGGGGCTCAATCCGATTTCGGTTCCTTGATCTCGAGCTGAATGCCACCGCCAGGGCGATGCCCTTCCGCCCGTTTGAAGGTCGCGTCGACTTGCCTGATCGGGGGCATTTCGATCTTCTTACCGGCCAGCAGGTCATCGACGGCCCGTATCTGGGCCCGTCCCGACTGGCCCCGATTCTATTGCTATTCGAATTCGAGAGCAAGGCGGCCGGCCGGAGCCCGCCAGCGCTTCGACATCTATCTCAGAATCCGATCCTTCAGTAACTGGGCGGATGCCTTCTTGGCCATCGAACGGGCAAGATCATCCCAGCCTGCAAAAGCATTCCCCCTGGACGACATCCGGGCAATCCAAACATTGGCGCCCGAGACAACATCGAACAGCGATGCGTCGAACTGCGCCCACGGTTTTTGAACAGCATAGCCTCCGTAGGTTCGCGAGGTGGCTTGCCCGCGCACGGTATTGCCCGAGACGGTTGCACTTGCCTCCGTGGTTTTTGTCTGGGGAATCCAGCTCGCGGTTGTTCCAGACCCGGCAGGGCCCACCACAAGCACGGCCTCGATCCCAGCGTCCGCCAGCATCTTCTTGATTTCCTCGACTGAATAGTCACGGCCAGGGAATAAGAGCTCCGAAGAAGGCACGGCCTCTACCCGGGAAACTGCAAGGGTCGTCCGGAATTGACGTTCAGCGTCCTGACGCATGCCCAGATCGCTGAAGTTTACGAGGACCATGATCTTGTGAAACGTGCGGCCCGCCACTTGGGGGTCAGTCTGCGATCTGACGCTTGTGGCGGCACAAGCTGCGAACATCGCGAACCCAAGAATCAAAACAATGAGCCCCATCGGCCTTATTCTCATAGCTTCCTCCTCGACAAGAGGGCTGATGTATGGTGATGTTCGCAACTTGGCGTAGGAGGTAGGCCATCGTAAACTCTCTTCGAACGCCAATCCGAAAGAGAGGAGAAGTTTTACTACGATGGCCCAGCAGCATTATAAGTCACCCCTCGAAAAGGCGCTATTGCAGTTCATCGCCGAACCGGACCCCTACTTGGCCATGCTCAAGTGGGTGATGACCGAGATGATGAGGATCGAAGCCGAAGCCAAGGTCGGCGCGGCCAAGGGGAAGCACAGCTCTGAGCGAGCGACTTACTTCTCGGGAGCTCGAGCCCGGCGAGTCGATACGCGGATGGGCACGGTTTATCTTCTCGTCCCCAAGGTCCGGAAAGGCGGCTATGTGCCGTTCTTCGTCTCGGAGCGGCGCCGGTCGGAGCAGGCGCTGATCGCCGTCGTCCAGGAAGCCTTCGTCAACGGTGTCTCGACCCGGAAGATCGAGCGCTTGGCCCACGCGATGGGCATCGAAAATATCTCGGCTTCTCAGGTCTCGGAGTTCAACAAGGAGCTCGACGCCCAGGTCGAGGACTTCAAGGCTCGCCCGTTGGCCGAGGAGTATCCCTTCCTCTGGATCGACGCCCTGTATCAGAAGGTTCGGGTCGAGGGCCGGGTCATCTCGGTGGCGGTGATGATCGCCTGCGGGGTCAACCCGGCCGGCTCTCGAGAGATCCTGGCCGTGGAGCCTATGTTCGACGAGTCGGAGGACTCGTGGCGGGTCTTCTTCCGGAAGCTCAAAGCCCGGGGCATGAAAAGGACGGCGCTCGTGATCTCCGACGCCCACGCCGGGATCCAGGCCGCGGCCCGTAAGGAGTGGCTCGGAGCGAGCTGGCAGCGCTGCAAAGTCCACTTCATGCGGAACATCCTGGCCAAGGTCCCGCACCGGGAAAAATCGCGGTTCGCGGCCCATCTGAAGCAGATCTGGCTCGAGCCGGATAAAAAGAGCGCCCGGCGGGCAGCCGCAGCTCTCATCGACGACTACGAGAAGCGCTTCCCAGACGCCATCCGTTGCCTGGAAGAAGGGCTCGAGGACTCGCTCTCGTTTTACGACTTCCCGGAGGTCGACAAGAAGCGGATCTCCTCGACCAACGGCCAGGAGCGGTTGAACATGGAGATCCGCCGGCGGAGCCGGGTCGTGGGCGTCTTCCCTTCGGTCGAGAGCTATGTGCGGCTCACGATCTGCTATCTCATCGAATACTCGGAGGACTGGGCGAACGAACGCAGCTACATCCGGGAGGATAAGGCGCTCTGGTCCCTGGACAGGCTCCATGAGCTGACGGCTCAAGCAGCTAACTGAAGTGAGTGAACGATGGCCCCGAAGTTGCGAACATCAGTTGACACGGCCGACAAGAGGGGTCAGTTCCCAATCAAACTTATCTGGATAATACTTCGATTCCCATAGGCAAAACAAGGAAGGCCCGGCGCGGGTCCCGCCGCGTTTGCCAATCCCGGACCTCAGGGGTATCATTGTGTTCCGGAGATCGATCCCCAGGATCGAAAGGAGGTCCGGCATGAAGACCACGAGATCGGTCGGGCTGACGCTCGCCTTCGCGGTTCTGTTCGCGTCTTTCGGGGCCTTGCTCGCCTCCGCAGGGGACGGCCGGCAGGATGCCAAGCCGGCGAAGATCAAGCTCCCTAAGAACCTGTATTGCGCCATGACGCCCACCCAGGACCGCTACTCCATCAACCTGCGGCCCCTGACCAAGGCCCTCGGCCAGCCGGCCGAGACCTGGGAGGTTCAGCTCTTTCGCAACGACCACCTGGTGACCTCCCTGGGCATGATCGGCGGCGGCCAGGAGCTCAAGGAGTTCATCCTCTTCACCCTGCCTCCGGTCGATGCCGATGCCTTCAACTCCGTCACGGCGACCTCGGCCGAGAGGGCCGGCGGCGCCGATGAGCAGGTCGGCATGGGGATCGCCCGGGGCACGGACGGCCGGGAAGACATCCTCCGGAGCAAGACGGGCCGCAACTTCGAGCTTCGCGTGTTCGACGCGGCCGGCGGGCTGCTGGCCAAGAAGAAGATCCTGCTCCTGCTCAATTAACGGCGGTCCGCCTCCGTCTCCGCCGCCGGCCGGCCGGCCCGCCTCCATTGGCGGGGGCGTGCTATAATTTTATCCTTAAACCGGCGAATCTCCGTTCCCAGGAGGCCTTATGATACGGTCCAAGCGATCGATCGCCGGCGCGGCCGCGGCCGCCCTTCTGGCGGCCGGACTGGCTTTTCCCGCGCCGGCCCAGGCGCCGTCCGCCGCCGCCTCGGCCGCCAAGCCGGCCCTGGCCCGTCTCCAGGGCTATATCGAGACCTTCAACTCCGGGGTGCCGGGCCGGATGAAGCTCTTCTTCCAGGACTGCTTCGCCGCTTCGGCCCTCAACGAGATCCCGGTCGGTCAGCGGGTGGTGCGCTTCCGCGGCGTCAAGCGCGAGCTGGGGTCGCTCGCCGTCGAGCGGGTCGTGTCCGACGGACCCGCCCAGGCCTCCATCCTGGCCAAAACCGCGAGCGGCGGGTACGTCCTGCTCAAGGCCACGGTCGAGAAAGACCCGCCGCACAAGCTGTTGACCCTGATGATCGACCTGGTCGAGGACCCGAACAACGTCGTCGCCGCCGACCCCAAGGCCGGCGAGAGGGAATTCGCGGCCGCCGTCCGGGCCTACCTCGAGGAGGAGACCCGGGCCGACCGCTTCTCCGGCGTCGTCCTGGCGGCCCGGGGCCCGAAGGTCATCCTGCACGAGGCTTACGGCTTGGCCGACCGCGACAAGAAGATCCCGAACCGGAAGGACACCAAGTTCAACCTGGGATCCATCAACAAGAACTTCACCCGCGCGGCCGTCCACCAGCTGGCCCGCCTGGGCCTCCTCGGGCTCGACGACCCCGTCAAGAAGATCCTGCCGGATTACCCCAACGCCCAGGTCGCGGAGAAGGTGACCGTCCGCCAGCTGCTCAACATGACCTCGGGCATACCCGATTTCTTCGGGGAGCGCTACGACGCGGCGGCGAAAGAGAAGATCCTGACGCTCCGCGATTACCTGCCGCTCTTCGCCGACCTGCCGCTCGAGTTCGAGCCGGGGACGTCGAACAAGTACTCCAACGGCGGCTACATCGTGCTGGGCCTGATCATCGAGAAGCTGGCCCGGATCGATTATTACGCCTATGTCCGGGAGAACATCTTCAAGCCCTGCGGCATGACGGATACCGATTCCTATCTCCGGGACGCGGACACGCCCAACCTGGCCCGCGGCTACACGACGGAGGGCCAGGCGGCCGGCGGCCCGCGCGTCCTCAACCTGGCCACCCTGCCGGGGCGGGGGAGCTCGGCCGGCGGCGGCTATTCCACGGCCGCGGACCTGCTGAAATACGTCCTGGCCCTGGATAACAGGACGATCTACCTGCCGGACGCCTCCCAGGGGCTGGGCCTTTCGGGCGGCGCCCCGGGCCTCAATTCGGCCCTTGAATGGGACCCGCGGAGCGGGTATATTGTCATCGTCCTGACGAATTTCGATCCTCCGACCGCCGGCCAGGCGGCGCGACGGATCGTCGGCTGGCTGCCCCAGTAACGAGGAGAGGGTCAAACCCAGGCCTGTCCGGTTGTTATTTTTCTGAAGCCTTCTAACCTGTTGACCTAGTTTTAATAAAGTCTCATTTCGGCCATTTTCGATTTGAACGGCCTTCCCTGTTGGGTGTATGGCCA
>JAKLEN010000007.1 GCA_022711665.1 Acidobacteriota bacterium
CATGAAACCGAGGCAGCCAGAGGAAGAGATGAAAAGAAGGAAAAAGAAACGGGGGGCTTGCGTTTCGCTATCATAGAAGATATTTCTCAGGATCCCGGCCTCGAGCGCTCGGCCGTGATCCTGACCTCCGCTCCCCAGAGTCCGCTCCGGGCCGGCCCCCGGCCTCGACGCGTCAGTTCACGCGGGCCTTGGCCGGCCTCGTGGCCAGCCACATGGCCAGCCCCAGGACGATCAGGACCGAGGCGACGATCAGGTTGACCCGGAAAGCCGCGGCGTCCTTGTAGCCGAAGAGGATGATGAGGGAGATCGCGGCGACGAGGGCGCCGAAGCCCGCGACCATGAACCCGATGATCCGCCAGGGCGAGAGGGGCTTCTCCGCCGTCTCTTCGGCCAGGAAGGGGACCTCCAGGTCGGCGAAGAACTTGCGGACCCGTTCCGTCTCCTCGGGGGCCGTCGGCCTGGTCGCGGAGCCGAGCCACATGCCGATGAGGGTCGCGGCGACGCTCAGGACGTTGGTGGCCGAGTTCCAGCCGCTGCGCAGCCAGAAGTCCAGGGTCGGGTCGGCCAGCATCTGGGCCGAGTACTTCTGGACCAGGAAGAAGTTGGCCAGGACGAGGATGAAGCCGGTGACGCAGCCGGCCGCCAGGCCCCAGAGGGCGCCCCGGGAGTTGAACTTCCGGAACAGGAGGCCGAAGGCCAGGGGGATGATGGTGGCCGGGCCGAAGGCGCCGAAGATGCGGAACATGATGTCCATGAGGTTGAAGCCCTGCAGGCTGTTGAAGAGCAGGGCCAGGAGGATCGTCAGGGCCCCGATGACGATGGTGAAGGCCCGGCCGGTGAAGATCTCCTGCTTCTCGCTGAGGTTCGGCCGGATCTTCTTCTTGAAGAAATCGCGGGTCAGGATCCCGGACAGGGTATTGAATTCCGAGCCCAGCGTGGACATGGTCGAGCTGATGATGGAGGCCAGGACGAAGCCCATGAGGCCCACGGGCATGATCTTCATGCTGATGAGGGCGTAGACCTCCTTGGCGTTGGCGATCTCGGGCAGGAGGACCCTGGCCGCGATGCCGGGGAAGAAGAAGATGGGCGGCGTGACGAACATCAGGAGGGCCACCCAGCGGACCATCTTACCGATCTCCTTCTCGCTCTTGAGGGTGTTGTATTTCTGGACGAGGGCCCAGCTCCCGCTGTAGCTCAGGAGCATGATCAGGAAGACCGTAAAGACGAGGTAGGACCAGCCGTAGGGCTCGGGGGCCGGGTTGAAGAACCCGGCCGGCAGCCGGCTGAAGAACTCGCCCAGGTTGCCGACCTTGAGCAATGTCAGGACGAACAGGGTCAGGCAGGAGACAGCCAGGATGATGACGTTGACGAAGTCCGTGATCATGATGGTCATCTGCCCGCCCATGAACGAGTAGAGGATCATGATCACGCCGATGATGGCCATGAAGGCGGCCAGGGAGAGCCCCAGGCCCCGCAGGGCCACGACGAAGATGATCGACGTCGACAGGATCTTGAGGGCGTTGTCGGACATCCGCAGGGGAATGCCGGTCCAGACGAAGACCTGATGGGCGGTCGAATTGTAGCGCCGCTCCATGAAGCCCATGGGCGTGACCACCCGGGACCGCCGCCAGCGCCGGGCCAGGAAATGGCCCGAGATGAAGACGCAAACGGGGAAGATCCACATGATGACGATGACGACGATGCCGTACTTGTAGGCGATCTCGTTGTAGATGACGAAGAGAAGCGCGCTGAACGAGGCCTTGAAGAAGGACGTCCCGGCCAGCCACCAGGGCATGGTATTGCCGGCCGCGAAATAGTCCTTGGCCTTCTTGATGTAGCGGGCGAAATAGAAGCCCATGGCCAGGATGACGATGAAGTAGGCCAGGATCACCAGGTAGTCAGGGAGCCGGATGCTCTGCATTCTATGACCTCCTCCGGGGGCCGGCCGGCCGGCCCGTGGATGCGGGCGTGATGGCGGGCCTCACAGGCCCGACAGGACCTTGTCCAGGATGCTGACCGAGCGGTCGATGAGCTCGGGCGTGATGACCAGCGGGGGCGCCACCCGCATGACGTTGCCGTGGGTGCCGAGCTTGCCGACCATCAGGCCGTTCTCGACGCAGCGGAGGACGACCTGCTTGGCCACATCCGGCGCCGGCGCCTTGGTCGCGCGGTCCTTGACGAACTCGATGCCCATGACCAGGCCCAGGCCCCGGACGTCGCCGATGACGGCGTGCTTGGCCGCGAGCCCGAGGAGCTTCTCCTTGAGGTAGGCGCCGTTCTTGGCCGCCTTCTCGACCAGCCCCTCCGTCTCGATGATGTCGAAGACCGCCAGCGCGCCGGCGCAGCTGAGCGGGTTCCCGCCCATGGTCGAGGACAGCTCGCCCGATTCGAGGCAGGAGATGATCTCGGACCGCGTCACGACGGCGGCGATGGGCACGCCGCTGCCGATCCCCTTGCCCAGGAGCAGGACGTCCGGCTCGAGGCCCTCGTGCTCGAGGGCCCACATCGTGCCCGTCCGCCCGTAGGAGGCCTGGACCTCGTCCAGGATGAAGACCAGGCCCTTCTTCCGGGCCCAGGTCTCGAGCTTCTTCAGAAAGCCCGGAGGAGGGAAGATGAAGCCCGCGGTCCCCTGATAGGGCTCGACGATGACGGCCGCCAGGGAGCCCGAGGATTGGATCCGGACCGACTCGTCGATGAAGTCCAGGCAGGACAACCCGCATTCCGGATGGGTCTTCCCGAACGGGCAGCGGTAGCAGTAGGGGTAGGGGACGAGGATGGCCCCCGGGACGAGCGGGCCGTAGTTCCG
Source organism: Acidobacteriota bacterium (assembly GCA_022711665.1). Classification (GTDB taxonomy): domain Bacteria; phylum Acidobacteriota; class Aminicenantia; order Aminicenantales; family Saccharicenantaceae; genus RBG-16-66-30. The sequence continues at coordinate 2,807 of JAKLEN010000007.1, forward strand.
GCGGATCTTGGGGATGCCGCTGAGGCTCATCGGGCCGAACGTCCGGCCGTGGAAGCCGCCCCAGAACGACACGATCTCGTACTTGTTCGTGTATCTCTTGACCAGGCGGAGGGCGGCGTCGGCGGCCTCGGACCCGGTGGTGACGAAGATGACCTTGTCCAGGTGGGCCGGCAGCGACTCGACGATCTTTTGAGCCAGCCGCAGCCGTTCCGGCGTCGGGAAATCGAAGGGATTGAGGAGCCGGGAGGCCTGGACGCCGACGGCTTCGGCCAGGCGCGGATGGGCGTGGCCGACATTGGCCACCAGGACGCCCGACGTCCAATCGATATAGGATTTGCCGTCGACGTCCCAGATCTCCGCCCCGCGGGCGTGGTCCCAGACGACGGGAGCCTGCCAGTTCATGCAGCCGGGCTCGTATTTACGGGACATCTCCAGGAATTCGTTTGTCTTGGAACAGGGGTTGGACATGGTGTGGTATCCTTATAGCGAACTTGAGATCATGAGCATCATCTCTGCACGCGCCCCGAGGCGTCTCCCCGCATGAGCGCCAGGACCTCGGCCTCCGAGACCAGGTTGAAATCGCCGGGGATCGAGTGCTTCAGGCAGGAGGCCGCGATGGCGAAGGAGAGGGCCTCGGCGCCGCGCCCGAACTTCTCCATCCCATGGATGAGGCCGGCGGCGAAGGCGTCCCCGCCGCCGATCCGGTCGACGATGACCGGGATCTCGTACTGGGGGCCCTGGATGAACCGGCCCGCGTCCCTCAGGACCGCCGACCAGCCGTTGTGGTCGGCGCTGTGGCTCTCGCGGAGGGTCAGGGCGACGGCCTTGAGGTTCGGAAAGCGGTTCATGACTTCGAGGGTCAGGGCCTCGTAGCCGGCGAGATCGAGGCGCCCCGAGCGGACATCGCCCGGGGAGGCGAGGCCGAGGGATTTCTGGCAGTCCTCCTCGTTGCCGATGGCGATATCGGCGAAAGCCAGGACGCGGCGCATGACGTCCGGAGCCGGGGTGCCGTATTTCCAGAGCTTGCCGCGATAGTTGAGGTCGACGGAGATCGTCAGCCCGCGGCGCCTGGCCGCCTGGACGCTCTCCAGGGTCAACTCGGCCGCGGAGGCGCTGATGGCCGGCGTGATGCCCGTGGTGTGGAACCAGTCGACGCCCTGGAAAGCCTCGTCCCAATCGATGTCGCCGGGGGCGGCCTCGGCGATCGCGGAGTGTTCCCGGTCGTAGACGACCTTGGAAGGACGGCGGTCGGCCCCCGTTTCGGAATAATAGACGCCCAGCCGCTTGCCATGCCGGACGACGAAGTCGGTCCTGACGCCGCGCCGCCTCAGTTCGGCGACGGCGGCGTCGCCGAGCGGATTGTCGGGTATGACCGATATGAACCGGGCCTCGTGGCCGAAGCAGGCCGTCGAGACGGCGACATTTGCTTCTCCGCCCCCAAAAGTGGCATTAAATAGGGGAGACTGGAGCAGCTTCTCCTTCCCCGGGGAAGAAAGTCGCAGCATGATCTCGCCGAAGGTCGCGATCTTTATCATGCCGGCCCTCCTTTTAATATTTCTTTTTGACAAATGTCTATATCGTGATATATATCGTATATGAGATATGTTATCAATTTTGCATGGTCAATATCAAGTAAAAAATGAATAAAGAAGAGATATTCCGGGCCATCGACAAACGCCTCGAGGAATCCGTCCAGATACTGACCGGGCTGATCTCTTTTCCGTCGACTAGAGGCAACGAAGCCGGTCCCGGACGCTTCCTCCTACCCCTGTTCGAGCGCTGCGCCGATTCCGCGGAGCTTATCGCCGTCCCCGATTCCCTCCAGGACGATCCCGATTACGCCTTCCGGCTGGCCGGCTTCAGCTATGGCGGGGCGGCCAACCTGCGGGTCAGGCTCGATCGTACCGGGCCGGGGGCCAGCCTTGCCTTGAACACCCACCTCGACGTCGTGCCGGCCACGCCCGGACAGGAGGCTCCGTTCCAGGCCAGGGTTCAGGACGGCCAGGTCTTCGGGCGGGGAGCCTGCGACGCCAAGGGACAGGCGGCGGTCATCTGGCTCGTCATCAGGGCGCTCAAGGATCTCCGCTTGAAGCCCCGCGGCGGCCTGACGGCGGATCTCGTTCTCGAGGAGGAGTGCGGCGGCAACGGCACTCTTCTCGTCCAGCGGAACGGGCTCGAGGCGGACGCCGCGATCGTCCTGGAGCCGACGGCCCTCGAGGTCGCCCACCTCGTCCGCGGGGCCGTCTGGTTCGAGGTCCGGACGACCGGGATCGCCGGCCACAGCGGGAGCCCGGGCACGACTTCGAGCGCGCTCAAAACGGCCATCCGGGTCATGGAGGCCATCGAGTCGGTCCGGGCCGAGACCCTGGCGATCTCCCGGCTGAGCGTTGCGACGATCGCCAAGCACCCCGATCCGGCGCCCTGCACCTTCGGCATTCTTCAGGCGGGCAACTGGCCGGCGGCCGCGCCGTCGGAGGGCGTCCTCAAGGGCGTCTTCGGCTTTCTCCCGCCCTTCAACAGGAAAGAGATCCAGGAGAGGCTCGTCCGGGCCGTCAGCCCCTTCCGGGCCAGGATCACTTTCCCCATGCTCAACAACGACCCGTCCTCCCTGCCGTCCGACCATCCCCTGGTCCAGGCTTTCCTGGCCTCGGCCGGCCGGGTCGGCGTCGCCTCGCGGCCCGTTTTCATGAACGCCTCCTGCGACGCCTGGCGGTATTCGGTCGGACTCGGCATCCCGACGGTCGTTTTCGGCCCCGGCTCGCTGGCCTCGGCCCACAGCAAGGACGAGCACATCGCGATCGACGACATCCGGAACGCCGCCGCGGCCGTCCTCGGATTCATCGATGATTGGAGCGGATTGAACCATGTCTCATGAAACGCGGATGAAGGCCCTGGTCAAGACTGCGAAAGGGAAGGGGCTGGTCGAGCTCCGGAGCGTCCCGGTCCCCGAGATCGGACCGGGGGACGTCCTCATCGAGGTCAAGGCCGCGGGGATCTGCGGCACCGACTTGCACATCGTCCATGACGCCTTCCCTTACTGGCCGCCCGTCATCCTGGGGCACGAGTTCGCCGGAACGATCGCCGCCAAGGGCCGCGACGTCCAGGGCTGGGAGGTCGGGGACAGGGTCGTCGGGGAGCCGCACACGCTCGCCTGCGGCCGCTGCTGGCTTTGCCGGACGGGCAATCGCCAGATCTGCCCGTCCAAGAGGTCACCGGGCTGGGGCATCGACGGCTGTTTCGCCAAATACATGCGCTTTCCCGAGCCGGGCCTCCTGCACCGCATCCCGGAGGACATGCCGTTCGAAGAGGCCGCCTTCGTCGAGCCCGCCGCCAACGTCGTCCGCGACGTCCTGGAGCGGGGGCGGGTCGAGACCGCCGACACTGTCGTCGTCGTCGGCCCCGGCCCGATCGGTCTCATGGCGGCCATGGCCGCCAAGGCCGGCGGGGCCGCCAGGGTCGGCGTCGCCGGGACGAACGCCGACGAGGGGCTGCGTCTCTCGCTGGCCCGGTCGACCGCGGCCGTCGACGACGTCTGGAACGTCCAGAAGGAAGACGTCCCCGCGGCCGTCGAGGCTCTTACCGGCGGCCGGGGCGCCGACCTGGTCGTCGAGGCCAGCGGCTCCGAGGGGGGCATCGGCTTGGCGGCGCGCCTTGTCCGCAAGATGGGCCGGGTCGCGGCCATCGGCCTGACGGGCCGGCCCGACGTCCGCATCCCCTACGACGCCCTCATGTCCAAGGCGGCCGACTGGATCTTCAACATGTCCACGTCCTACACCTCCTGGGACCGGGCCATCCATCTCGTCCACACGAGGCGGATAGACGTGCGGCCGCTCATGACCCATGTCGGCGGGCTCGAGAGGTGGGCCGAGTTCTTCGCCGCCCTGGAAGACAAGAAAGGCATCAAGGGGATCTTCGTCCCCTGAGCTCCGCAATATCCTAAAAAGGAGACCTTCATGGCACTGAGATTTGGCATCGTCGGGGCCGGGATCATGGGCAATTCCCTGGCCCGGGTCCTCAGCCTCGTTCCCGGCGTCGAGATCGCGTCCATCTGCGATCCCGACAAGGCCAGGCTGGAGGCCGGCGGCCGCGAGTTCGGCGTCAAGGCCCTGTACGCGAACCACAAGGACATGCTCGAGAAGGAAAAGCTCGACGCCGTGGGCGTGGCGACGCCGGACAACTTCCACCGGGACCCCGTCATCGACGCCCTTCAAGCCGGCTGCCATGTCTACGTCGAGAAGCCGCTGACGACCTCCCAGGCCGAGGCCGAGGAGATCTGCCGGCTCGTTAAAAAAACCGGAAAGAAGCTCCAGGTCGATTTCAACCATCGCTGGCTGTCCCCCTACCACAAGGTCCGGGAGCTCATCGCCGCCGGCCAGCTCGGCGAGCCGATGATCGGCTTCGCCCGGAAGAACAACCCCATCTCCGTGCCGACCCAGATGATCCGCTCCTGGTCGGCCCGGACGACCCCGGCCTGGTTCCTGTCGTGCCACGACATCGACCTGATGACCTGGTGGTTCGACGCCGACCCGGTCGAGGCCTACGCCCGGGGCATCAAGAAGGTCCTGGTCAAGGAGGGCTTCGACACCTACGACGGCATCCAGTCGGTGGTCACCTACGAAGGCGGGAAGTTCGCCACCTACGAGGCCGTCTGGATCTACCCGAACACGAGCCCCTACATGCCCGACTCCTACATGGAGATCATCGGCAGCAAGGGGGCGCTCCAGATCGACCGGCAGGCCGAGGCCGTCGACGCCATGCTCCAGGAGAAATTCAACTGCCCGAGGACCTTCCTCAACTACAAGGTCTTCGACGAATGGCAGGGGGCCTTCCCCGCGGCGATCCGCGGCTTCATCTACGCCATCGAGCACGATACCGAGCCGCACGTCAATGCCCGCGAGGGCGTCCGGAGCACGGCGGTCCTGGAAGCCATCCATCGCTCGCTCGCTTCCGGCCGGCCGGAAAAGATCAAGATCAACGTCTGAGCCTTGCCGCCGGCTTCCGGATCGGCTTCCGGGGGCCGGCGGGTTTTCCCATATGCGCCGCGCATGGGTCGAAGCCATTATAAGAGGCCGCCCGGTCCCTCCGGCGTTCCCAGGGGCCCCCGTCCTCAAGAAGTTGAATTCGCTCAGAGTTTTATGATATACGATATACGATTTCGGTGAGGGCCATATGAGGATGAACCATGAAATTCAAGAATGAATTGGAAATGTTCAAGTTCATGGAGGCTGTTTTCTACTCCGGGGCCCTGTCCGACATCCTGGACGAAATGGGCCAGACCCAGTGCGCGGCCAGCCCTCATGCCCTGGTCCGGCCGCTCTTCCCCCAGGCCATCTGCGCCGGCCGGGTCCGGACCCTGCTCAACGCCCCGATGCTGACCGGGCGCGAGAACCCTTACCGGCTGGCGATAGCCCTCATGGACAGCCTCCAGCCCGGGGAAGTGGTCCTGGCCACCTCGACCGCGCCCCTGGAATCGGGGATCATGGGCGAGCTCTCCGCCACGGCCATGAAGAGCCGCGGCGCCCGCGGTTGCCTGGTCGACGGCTACACCCGCGACGCCCGCAAGATCGTCCAGATGCGCTTCCCGGTCTTCGCCAAGGGCGTCTCGCCGATCGACACCACGGACCGGGCGGCCGTCGTCGAATGCGACCAGCCGGTCCTCTTCGCCGGCCGCCGGGTCTTCCCCGGCCAGATCGTCTTCGCCGACCTCGACGGCATCGTCTTCATCCCCAAGGAGGTCGAGGCGGAGGTCATCAAGGAGGCCGCCCGTCGCGTCCGGGCGGAAAACAAGGTCCGCACGGCCCTCAAGGCGAAGGCCAAAGTCAGCGACGTCTGGGAAAAATATCATGTCATGTAGGCCGGTGCTGTCATGAACAGGAAAAGGGCCGTCCTGGGGCTGGCCGCCGTCTGTCTGTCGTCCGTTCTCTTCGCCGCCGGGACGAAGCCGGCCCTCGAGCCCTATTCTTATAAAGAAGACTTCGAATCCAACGAGCTCAACGCCTGGGCTCCCTATCCTCTCAGCCAGGACACAGCTTTCGACCCGAACTTCCACCCCGGCCGCCTGGTGGCCGGGGATCCCAACATCTCGCTCATCCAGCGTGTGACGCCCCATTCCCCGTTCGAAGCCTACGCCGGCGCCCAGAAGGTCCTGGACGCCTGGCTCGTGCCGGGTTCCAGAGTGGGTTTCCGCTACTACCTCAAGACCGAGCTCGCGGCCGAGTACCTGAGGGTCCGTCTGGCCGCGGGCGAGGCCGGGGCGGTGGACCTGACGCTTCCGGCTCCCCGGACCAACGCCTGGCAGACCGTCACGGCGACCTACGAAGACATCCTCCGGCAGAACCCCCGCCTCGAGGGGAAGGAGATCAAGGTCAACGCCCTGGCCGTGCTGGTCAAGTTCCCCCAGGCCGACCCGGACATGCCGATCATTCTCGGCCTGGACGATATCCTGTTCAGCGCGGCCCGCGGGGCTCGTTTCGTCTTCGCCGAGCCGCGGATGCACGAGCTCGCGGAATGGCGGCCCCGCATCCCGGACCAGCCCTATCACCGGGGCGATACGCTCCGGCTGAGGGGGCGCTGGCCGTTCCGGGCCGATCGTGTCGAGATCAGGATCGAGGATTTTCCGGCCAGGAAAAAGGTCTTCTATGACGGCCGGATGGCCCCGCAGGCGGGGGAATGGCAGGCGCGGATCGGCCTGGCCTGGCCGGAGGGCCTCTATATCGGCCGGCTGACGGCGCGTTCGGGACGGGAGACGCTGGCCGAGACGGAATTCACCGTCCATGTCGCGCTGCCCGCCTCCCGGCTCGTCCACCCGCGCCTGTGGTGGACGCCGGCGACGGTCGCGGCCCTGCGGGCCCGCCTGGCCGAAAGCCGGTTCGACGGCGTCCGGCAGGAGATCGCCCGGGATCTGGCCCGGAGCCGGGAGAAGCTTCCTCCCGAAAAGATCGTCTTCGACATCGACCGCTTCCCCCGGAACGAGGCCCTCATCGGCAACCTGCCCAGGTCCATCAGCGCCTGGGGAGGGCGGATCGACGACTGGTCGACCGCCCTGCGCTCGAGCTCCCTGTCCTACGCCCTGCTCGGCGACCCGGCGGCGGGCGCCTACGGCAAGGCCGTCCTGCTGAAGCTCTGCGCCTTCCCCTTCTGGCTCCACCCCTGGTTCGAGAACCGGGGGCAGCATACCTACTACCCGGTCGGCGAGCTGGCCATTGACGTGGCCCTGGCCTACGATCTCCTGCACGGCCTGATGAGCGAGGCGGAGCGCCAGTCCTGCCGCGAGGCCCTCTTCCGGAACCATATAGAGGGAACCCACCGGAGCTACGTCGAGGACAACCTGGTCACGAACGACACGTCGAACTGGGTGGCCCATGTCTGCTGCGGTTCGCTGCTGGCCCAGGCGGCCGTCTTCGGCGACGGCCCCGAGGCCGGGGTCCGGGAGCCTTACTTCACCGGCGCCGTCCTCAAGCTGGAGGATTTTATCCGCCGCTCGGCCGGCCGGGACGGCGGCTACGGCGAGAGCTTCGCCTACTGCGGCTTCACCATGCTGTCCCTGTCCAGCGCCCTGCCGGCCCTCGAGTCCGTCTTCGGCCTCGACCTGGCCGGGCCCCTGGCGCTCAATCACCTGGACATGATCTGGGCCGGCCTCATCAAGGATCGGCTCTTTTTCCAGTTCGGCGACTCGACCGGCGCGCTGACGCCGTTGACGAGCTGGGCCTGGTTCCTGCCCAAGGCCCGCGATCCGCAACTGACCTGGCTCTATCGCTTCCTCAAGAAGGGCGAGACGTTCTCCGACGTCCTCTATCCGACGGAGGCGGGGCCGGCCAGGGACCCCTTCGACCAGGCCCCGGTCCGCCTCTTCCGCGACCTGGGCACGGCCGTCTTCAAGAGCGGCTGGGAAAAGGACGACTTCGTCTTCGTCCTGCGGACGGGCGCCTTCTACAACCACCAGCACCTGGACCAGGGGACCTTCTGGCTGGCCGACCGCGGCTCGCTCTTCATCGAGGAGCGCCAGGGCAGCTCGTACTACGACGACCCGTTCTACCCGTCGCACTACATCCAGCCGGTCGCCCATTCGACCATCCTCATCGACCGCAACCCGCAGAGCCAGAGGGCCGGCGACCCCCTGGGCTTCGCCCCGGGCTTCGAGGACCGGGCCGCCGTCGGCCATTTCCTGGACGGCACGGACGCGGCCTTCGTCAGCGGCGACATCGGCCGCCTCTACTGGGGCAAGGTCAGGGAGCTGCGCCGGAACGTCCTCTACCTCAAGCCGCGGACGGTCCTGATGATCGATACCGTCGTTCCGGCCGAAAAGGACGTCGACGTCACGCTCCTCTTCCAGACCGCCCGGTTCGGCGATATCCGGCCGGACGCGGCCCTGTCCCGGATCATCCGGGACGGCCGCGCCCTCGGCATCGCCCACCTCGCGCCGGCGGCCGTGGAGGTTGCCGCCGAGAGGACGCCGATCTACATCAAGACGCTGAACGCCGAGAACCCCCTGACGGAACAAGGCCTGCTGTCGGTGACCGCCAGGACCAAGGGGCGCCCCCTGGTCCTGGCCAATCTCCTGGAGGTCGGGGAGCCGGACGGCCGGACCTCCCCGGGCCGGACGGGCCAGGGCTGCGTCGCGGGCGCGGCCGGAGGCCGCGAGTTCGCCTTCAGCACGGAGCCCGGCCGGCCGTTCGAGGCGGGCGGCTTCACCACGGACGCGCTGGCGCTGACGTGGGGAGGGGATCTGGTCTTCGCCGCCATGGCCCGGACGCTCGACCGCGGCGGGGAGAGGCTTCTGGCCTCGACGGAGCCCGTGACCTGCGAGCTCGGCCCGCGCCGGATGAAGTACTGCCTGGCCGCTCCGGCGGTCGTGACCCTGCGGGCGGCCTCCCGTCCGGCCGCCGTCCTGGTCAACGGCCGGAGCCGTCGCGGCTGGGCTTACGACCCTGCCGCCGGGAGCCTGACCCTGGCCCTGGAGGCGGGAGAAGGAACGGTCACTTATTGAGAGGAGAGGAGCCCCGGAGCCCTGGCCCGGGGGGAGGGGACATGGACAGGTTGGAGTATTTCGACTGCAACTGCTCGGTCGGGCGGGTCGGGCGCCCGCTGCTCCTGGACATCCCCGATGCCGCCGGGTTGAAGGGCGAAATGGCCGCCGCCGGCGTCGGCCGGGCCCTGGTCTATCACACGGTGGCCCGCTACGGCGATCCGGTCCTGGGCAACGCCCTGCTGATGAAGGAGATCGCCGGCCATCCCGGTCTTGACCCCGTCTGGGTCATCCTGCCGCCGCAGACCGGGGAGATGCCCGCGCCGGATAAGCTCGTCGAGGACCTGCGCCGCGGCGGCGTCAAGGCCGCGCGGATGTACCCCGGACGGAGCCGCCACGGCTTTTCCCTGGCCGATTGGTGCGCCGGCGGGGTCCTGGAGGCGCTCGGCGCCGCCGGCATCCCGCTGATGCTGGAGACCGAGAGCGTGACCTGGGACGAGGTCTTTGCCGTCCTCGACCGCCACCGGGGGCTGCCGGTCATCATGACGGAATGCAGCTACCGGCACGACCGCTTCCTCTACCCCCTGCTCGGCAGGTTCGAGACCCTTCACGTCGAGATGTCCCGTTTCCTCGGGGCCGGCGTCATCGAGGACCTGGTCGGCCGCTTCGGGTCCCGGCCGCTCCTCTTCGGGACCAACATGCCCGTCTATACCGGGACGGCGGCCGTGTCCATGCTGACCTACGCCGACATCGACCGGCGCGACAAGGAGGCCATCGCCGGGGGGAACCTGCGGCGGCTCCTCGGGGAGGCGGGATCATGAACCCCTTCGAAGACGCGATCCACGCCGGCCTGCCCCTGGAGGGCGTCGAGATCATCGACATGCACGCCCACCTGGGCCCCTATTACAACATGCATATCCCGGCGAGCGGCGCCGGCGACATGGTCAGGGTCATGGACCGCTGCGGCATCCGCCGGACGGTCGTCTCGGCCAACGTCGGCTGGGACACGGATATCGTCCTGGGGAACGACATGATGCTCCAGGCGGCCGCCGCCCACCCCGGCCGGCTCTACGGCGCCTGCATGGTCAACGGCAACCATCCCGAGCTGTCCCGCGACGAGCTCGAGCGCTGCTTCGCCCGGCCCGAGGTCCTGATCGTCAAGATCCACCCCTGGGGCACCGGATGCCGGCTGGACGACCGCCGCATGAAGGGCATCTACGAGTTCGCCTCGAAGCGCGGCCTCTTCGTCCTCGTCCACACCTGGTACGACGGCGATCCCTTCGGTTCCCAGGACCTCTTCGCCGCGACGGCCCGGGACTATCCGCAGGCCCGTTGGATCATGGGACATTCCGGCGGTCCCTGCGGCAGCCGCCGGGCCGTCGAGCTGGCCGCGGCCGTGCCGAACATCTTCCTCGACACCACCCTGTCCATGTGCCCGGCCCGGCAGATCGAGTTCTTCGTCAAAGAGGTCGGGCCGGAGAGGATACTGTTCGGGACGGACAACCCGTTCATCGATCCTCGCCCGCAGATCGGCCGCGTCGGCCTGGCCGATATCCCGCTCGCGGCCAAGATCGACATATTCGGGGCCAACGCCCGGAGGCACCTGGCCTTTTGAGGCGCGACGATCCCGCCGAGGCGCGGAGAACGGCTCCAATTCAATAAAGGAAGGCGATTCCAATGAACAACAAAGCATCCTCCCTGATCGCGGCCCTCCTGGTCCTGGCCCCCGCCGCTCTGGCCCAGGACGGCTGGTACACCGAGGGCGACTTCGCCCCGGCCACCAGGGTCAGGATCACCCTGACCAACTCGCTCGACATCCCCCGGACCAACTGCCCGGTCATCATCCCGCGCCGGCTCATGCCGGTCGTCAGCACCGTCGAGGCCGACGTCACGGTGGTGGACCCGGCCCTGCCGCCCCAGCCGGACCCCAGCCCGGAGATGGCCAAGGCCATCGGCAGCGGGGTGACCTTCAAGGAAACCAACGGCCACCTGGTCCCCTACCAGCTCGACGATCTCGACAAGGACGGCATCTGGGACGAGCTGTTCTTCACCAGCGACTTCAAGCCGCGCGAGACCAAGACGTTCTTCGTCTACATCGGGGTGAACGAGCGCGGCCAGTTCGAGCACTTCACCCACGCCGAGGTCGGCAGCTACGGCAAGCACATCGTGCCCTGGTGGGAATCGGAGTACATCGGCTGGAAGCTCTGGTACTTCAGCGACGTGGACCTCTACGGCAAGAGCAAGCCCCGGCTGGTGGCCAATCACGAGAACACCTCGAACCTGTCCGGCTACACCGCGGGCTCCGAGTACGGCAACGACATCATGACCGTTTCCGACACGTTCGGGGCGGGCGGCGTCTGCCTTTTCGAGGATCCCTCCCGCCCCGGCAAGCCCTCCCGGGCCCGCTACAGCCCCGCCCGGGGCAAGGGGCAGCTCTATGATACCCGCTACGCCTATGACGTGGTGGTGAACGGGCCCCTGCGGAGCGTCATCAAGGTCCGCATCATGAACTGGCGTTCGGGGCAGGGGGTCTACGAGTACGAGCAGGAATACACGGCCTACGCCAAGCAGATCTACTCGACCTGCAAGGTCAAGTTCCCGACGTTCATCCCGGAGAACCCCGGCACTGTGTTCGGCTGCGCCATGCGCCGGATCATGAGCGAGGACAAGACCTATCAGAAGGGCGGGACCATCATCTCGTTCGGCAAGAACGTCGATATCTTCGACCCGGACGTCCGGCGGATGTACATGACCAAGATCATCGTCCCCTTCGAAGGCATCGCCCTCGTGGTCAAGGACGCCTACCGGCCGCAGTACATCCGGGTGGACGATTCCGGCGGGGCCCACGGCTTCCGCGTCCCGGTCACCCCGGACGGCGCCTTCGAATTCCTGATCGCCGGCGCCTGGAGCGAGGGTGCGGTCAGCAACACGCCGGAGAAGTTCCAGCAGGAAGTTTTGAAAGCCGCCCGGGAGTTCAACGCCCCGATCGGCGTTACGGCGGTGGAGCTGGAAAAGAAATAACGGCGGCGGGCCCCCGCCGCCGTGAAAGAGCGGGGGAAGACCGTGATCTTCCCCCGCTCCTTCCGAGCGGATAACGCGGCTACTTCAGCCGTTCGAGGAGGGACAGCGAGGCCTCGATGCAGGCCTGTTCCGCCTTGGGGCTGAAGGGGGAGCCCAGGACCTCGTAATACTCCTCCTTGAACTCCTCGGCCGTGGGCAGGTAGCCCACGTCGGACTCGTCGGCCAGGCCGATGACGAAGGTCCGGGGGAACGGCGACCTTTTCTTGACCGCCAACCCGATCTCCGAGAAGACCTCGGCCGGGAAGGTGACGAAGGCCGTGTCGCCGATGCGCACGGCCTGCTGTTCGAGCTTCATGACCGCCGGCCGGCTCTTGTCCAGGGCCTTCTTGGCGTTGGCCAGCCGCATCCCGGCCAGGAACGATTCCACCCGGGCCCGGTCCAGCACCCGCCGGCCTACGGCGTCCTGCCGCTTTTCGAGATCGGCCAGCTTGTTATCCACCGCGGCCAGCTGCCCTTCCGCCTCTTCGACCGTCAGCGGGGAGTCCAGGTTCAGGGGATAGTCGAAGGTCCCGTTGACGTTCTTCACCGGCCCGACGGGCGTGGTCTGCACCCCGGGCAGGGCCTTGAGAACGGCCTCGGACATCTGGCGGCCCTTGAGCTCAGCGTATTCCCAGGTCCGGAGGGGCATGGCGGCGCCGACGGCCGAGAGCTCGGCCGTGTAGCCGACCTTGATGTCTCCCTGGGCCGACTGGAAATAGGCCACCCAGACGTCGGAGCCCAGCGCCGCCTTGATGTCCCGGATGGCGAAGTAGGGCCAGTCCTCGGTGAACAGGAGGTTGTGCAGGTCGAGGGTCGAGGGATGGCAGCCGTAGATGAAGGCGACGCCGAGGAGCTTGCCTTTCGCGTCGGCGACCTTGATGAGCCCGACCTGGGGATCCGGATGCAGGCCGCCCCAGTCCAGCCGGCGGTTGGCCCGGCCGAGCTCCATGACGACGGTCGAATCCAGGCCGATCTGGCCGGGGACCCTGTTCTTCCAGGCCAGGACCGCGCTCTCGATGGACTTGGCGATGAGCGTCTTGGTGTACGGATCGTCCGGGCCGCTGGCAGCCGGGCCGGAATGCGTGTGGGTGGCGCTGATCAGGATGTTCCGGCCGGGAATGCCCGTCTGGCTGGCGACGCCTTCGCGGATGGCCTCGATCCAGGGCCGCTGGACCTCGACCAGGGACAGCGTCATCAGGACGACCGTAGTGCCGTCGGGCCCCTCGACGAGGAGGCTGCGGGCGAAGAGGTCGTCATGAACGCCCTTCGACGGTTCCGTTCTCCGGTACCCGGCCATTTCCATCCCGACGGGGGGGGTGATGATCGTCTCGCCGAGGCCCACTTTGGCCGCGGTCTCGGCCCGGCAGGCCGTCGTCGCGGATAGCGCGATCATGGCGCCGAGGACCAGCGCCAGACCGAGGGAACGAGTTCTTCGAGCTTTCTTGATCATCCGTTGCTCCTCTCTGAATTATGATAATAGGGGGGATCCGGGGATCCCCGCGCACGTTCACATCCGGAAAGGACGCCCGGCCGGGCGGGACCGGGGGTGGAACGGGGAGAGCCGCTCAGCCCCGGCCCGGGCCGCCGCCCTCGAGCGGGTAACGCAGGCCCGGCGCGCCGAGGACGTCCCGGTTGATGACGAAGCGGGGCAGGCGGCCCTCGACGAAGGCCCGGACGTCCGCCATGATCATGCGGCGGATGTCGATCCCGCCCTCCTCGCTGTACCAGGCGACATGGGGGCTGAGGATGACGTTCTTCATCTTGAAGAGCGCGAGCTTGGGCTTGGGAGGCTCCTCCTCGAAGACGTCGAGGGCCGCGCCGGCGATGACGCCCTCCTTGAGGGCGCGGATGAGATCGGCCGTCCGGATGATGGGGCCGCGGGCCGTGTTGACGACGACGGCCGACGGCTTCATCAGGCTGAACTTGGCGAAGTCGAAGAGGCCCCGCGTTTCCGCCGTCACCGGGACATGGATGGTGACGATGTCGGATCTCCGCAGGACCTCGTCCAGGGGGGTGTTGGCCACGCCCAGCTCGGCCAGCCTCTCGGGGGGAAGATAGGGATCGCAGACGAGGACGGTCATCCCCAGACCCCGGACCTTGCCCAGGACCCTCGCTCCGATATTGCCGCAGCCGACGATGCCCAGGGTCTTGCCCAGGAGGCGGTAGATGGGGTGGATCCTCTTGGAGCTCCAGAGGCCCGTCCGGATCCAATCCCGGAGGATGACGTCCTGCAGGCGCTTCTTCTTGTAGGCCTCGAACATCAGCATGACGGCGTGCTCGGCCACGTCCTCGCTCGAGGCCGTGGCCTCGTTGGCGAAGACGATGCCGTTGCGGCTGCAGGCCGGGACATCGACGTTGTCGTAGCCGATGCCGTGCCGGAGGATGAGGCGGGTCCTGGTCAGGCCGGCGACGACGTCGGCCGTGATGCCGGCCATGTTGACCAGGACGATGTCGGCGTCGCCGACCTGGCGGACGATCTCGGCCGCCGGGGCGTCCTTGAGCTGGTAGTAGGAGAACCGGACGCCGAGCTTCCGGCATTCCTTCTCTTCCCAGGCCAGGTCGCGCTCGATATAGTCCGTGACCTTGAAGACGATGGGACCGCTCTCGCTCATGATCCCTCAGCCCTTCGCCGCCGGTCCGTGGTCGAACTTGTAATAACGGACGATGAACGGTCTCTGGACGGCGTACGACCAGATGGTGTTCTCCAGATAATCGGCCGCATCCTGGAACCGGCCCTGGCCGAGGAACTCCACCAGCTTGCGGTGCTCCGCCAGCGAGATCTCCTCCCATTCCGGGATGAACTCCATGGGACGGGAGAACTCGTAGAGCCTCTTTTTCATGATCTCGATGACGTCGACCAGGGCCTCGTTCTGGGCCCGGGTCAGATAGATGTTATGGAACTCGAGGTTCTTCTCGTAGTAGCCGTCGAAGTCCTTGGCCGCGAGGCAGGCGCTCATCTCGTCATCGAGGATCTCCAGCCGCCGGATGTCGAATTCCTTCAGTCGCGGCCCCGCGGCCAGCATGGCCGACCTCTCCAGGGAGCCGATGACCTGGTAGCACTGCTCGAAATCCTTCAACTCGACGGTGTTGACGATGACCCCTTTCCAGGGGATGATCTTGACGAAATTCTCCGTCTCGAGCTTGATGAGGGCTTCCCTGAGCGGCGTCTTGCTGATGCCGAGGCTCTTGGCCGTCCGGTCCATATTGATCGAACCGCCCGGCTTCAGTTCGCCGCTCCGGATCTGGTCGCGGAGATAATCATAGACCAAGTTCTTGAGTGACCGATAACCCAAATCGTGATTTTGTAACATGTCTTTTACCCCGTTTGACGATGTGTATATCATATATCTTATCGGTTTGTCAAACAGTTAGAAGTGGTTCTTAGCGTTCGGAACACATCTCCGCGCCATGGACGATCCTGACATCCTTGATCAAGCAGGAGTACGTGCCGTCGCCCGGCCCCCTCAACCGGAATCCGACGGCCCCGCCGCCGAGCGGCTCCGGGGACTTGTCTTCTCCCTCGCAGACCGTGACGCCGTTAATTTTCAGCCAGAGCCTGGCTCCGTTGCGGCCGAGCTCGATCTCGTACCAATCCTCCGTCGTGGCGGCATCCTTGGCTTCGCAGACGAGCGCGTTCCCGGGATTCCTGCGGATGTAGGCGTTCGGCTGGTGGAAGCCGGTATGGAAGGCCGCCAGGTAGTTCGCGACGCCCCCCGACGTCCAGTAGTCCATGGCCCCGTCGGACTTGGCCGGAAGCGCGGGAAGGGCTCCCGTCTCCCGGTCGGAGATCGAGAGCAGGACCACGTTGACGCCCCTGGCCTGGAGGGACTTGGCGGCGAACCGAAGGACGAAGTTCTTGCCGTAGCTTTCCGGAGAGACGAGGGTTACGCCCTTGGAATCCGGGCCCTCGGACAGGCGGATGGCCTTTTCGCCGCCGTCCACCTGAACGCTTCCGATACCGACCAGGGTCCAGCGGGAAAGATCCTCGGCGGAATAGGTTTTCTCGGCCGAGGCCTGCAGAAAAAGAAGCGGAGCCGTCGCCGCGATGACGGCAGCCAGCCTGAATGCGAATTTCGGCATATCGAGCCTCCTGTTTATATGAATGAGAGCGAGAATCGGCGATCTTTTATCATGAGATCACTTGACTACCTTCATTCCGCTATGATATACGATATACGATATTAATCCAATTCAGGGCAATATGGCAAGCGTAGAGTGACCATGAAAAACCCCGAAGCGACTGTCGACCCCGTCTCGATCAAGCCCAAGGCCTCAGAGCGCTTCATCACCCTCGACGTCATGCGCGGCTTCGTCATGCTGGCGCTGAGCTGGGGGCTCATCGGGCGCGAGGCCATGCTGCAGCAGCCCTCGCTGGCCTGGCTGGGCGAGCAGCTCAATCATGTCAAGTGGACCGGGCTGGCTTTCTGGGACATGATCCAGCCGTTCTTCTGGTTCGTCGTCGGGGCGGCCCTGCCCTTCGCCCGGGCCCGCCGGCTCAAGATCGGCGAGTCGCGGTCGGCCATGCTGCGGCATTCGCTCTGGCGGGCGATCAAGCTCGTCCTCGTCGGGCAGATCCTGCTGAGCATCCAGGTCTCGAAGCTGGTCATCCATCCCCGGGAGACGCTGACCCAGCTGGCCGTGTGCTACATGCTCTGCGTTCTCATCTATGAGCTGCCCCTGCGCGGCCAGGTCCTGGCGGCCGCCGGGCTCATGGCCCTCAACTGGGGCCTGTATCAGGTCTTCCCGGGCGCGGCCGGTCCGTTCTCGCCGGCCGACAACGTCGGCGTGATCATCGACCGGGCGGTGTTCGGAATGGACAGCGCCGGGCGCTGGGTGACGATCTATTTCGTCGGCAGCACCGTGTCGATGCTCATCGGGGCCTGGGCCGGGACGTTCCTGCTGGGGCCGAAGACGCGCCAGGCCAAGGTCAAGATCCTGGCGGCCGCGGGAGCCGCCGGCCTGGCCCTCGGCCTGGCCCTGTCGCCGTTCGTCCCGGTCATGCAAAAGACCTGGACGGCGTCGTACACGTTCCTGACCTCGGGCCTGGTCGTGCTCGTCCTGGCGGCCCTGTTCTGGACCCTCGACCTGAAGGGCTGGAAGAAGCCGGCCTACCCCCTGGTGGTGGTCGGCATGAACGGCATCTTCTTCTACGCCCTCAGCCAGGCGCTGGGGACCTGGGTCGATAAGTCCCTGGCTGTCTTCACGCACCGTTTCGAATTCGCCGGAGCCCTGGCTCCGCTGCTCCAGCCGACGGCCGCCGTCGGCCTGATGTGGCTCGTCTGCCTGTGGCTCTACCGGCGCAAGATCTTCATCAAGCTCTGACCGGCCGGAAGGCGCGGCCGGCATAGGTGATCGGCGATGCTCTTCAATTCCCCAGTCTTCGCCGCCTTCTTCGTCATCGTCCTGGCGGGCTACTATGCCCTGAGGCCGGCCCGGCTCCGGATCCTCTGGATCCTCGCGGCCTCGTACGTCTTCTACGGCTGGCTGAGCCCGCTCTATCCGGCGCTCCTGGCCTACGCTACCCTCGTCAGCTACGTCGCCGCCCGGGCCATGGCCTCATCGCGGCGAAAGAAAGCCTGGCTGGCCCTGGCCGTCGTCAACGGGATCGTCATGCTCGGGGCC
This sequence comes from Acidobacteriota bacterium, assembly GCA_022711665.1. Taxonomy (GTDB): domain Bacteria; phylum Acidobacteriota; class Aminicenantia; order Aminicenantales; family Saccharicenantaceae; genus RBG-16-66-30. The sequence continues at coordinate 20,454 of JAKLEN010000007.1, forward strand.
GCCAAGTACGGCGCCTTCCTGGCGGCCAACCTGAACGGGCTCCTGGAGATCCTGGGGATCGAGGCCACGGTCAAGGCCCCCGGCCGGCTCTTCCCGGTCGGCATCTCCTTTTACACCATGCTGATCATCGGGTACGTCATGGACGTCTACCGGGGCAAGGTCCCGGCCGAGAAGGACGTCGTCCGCTACGCGACGTTCACCGCCTTCTTCCCTTATCTGCTGGCCGGACCGATCGAGCGGGCCGGGACGATGCTGCCCCAGCTCGTCCGGCTGCCGAAGTTCCGGGCGGTCAACATCAGCGAGGGACTGTCGCTCTTCGTCGTGGGCCTTTTCAAGAAGGTCGCCCTGGCGGACTTCCTGGCCATCTACGTCGACAGAGTCTACGGCAGCCCGGCCGGCGCCGCGGGGCTGACCCTTCTTGTCGCCACCTATGCCTTCGCCTGGCAGATCTATTTCGATTTCAGCGGCTACACCGACCTGGCCCGCGGCGTCGCCAAGATGATGGGCTTCGATCTCAGCCTCAACTTCAACAATCCCTACCTGGCCGACGGCCTGGGGGATTTCTGGCGGCGCTGGCACATCAGCCTGTCCTCCTGGATCCGCGACTACATCTATTTCCCCCTGGCCGGCCGGACGATCGCGCCGACGGTCCGGAGCTACGCGGCCATGATCGCGGCCATGGTCCTGGCCGGGTTGTGGCACGGCGCGGCTTGGACCTTCGTCATCTGGGGGGCCATCCACGGCATCGGCCGGGCGTTCACGCGCGAGCTCGAGGTCTCCTCCTTTTATAAGCACCGCATCCCGAAGCCGGTCAAGCAGTTCTTCGTCTTCCACCTGATCTGCCTGACCTGGATCTTCTTCCGGGCGGCGACGTTCCCGGACGCCCTGGCGGTCCTGAAGGGGATCCTGTCGTTCACCGTGAGCGATCCCCGCTTCCCCCTGGTCGGGATCCTGTTCATCGGGCTCGTCTGGGGCTACCAGTTCCTGTTCAAATCGAAGCGGCGGCGGATCCTGGACCACTCCGCCGTGCGGGTCGGGCTGATGCTGGCCATGATGCTCTACCTCGTCTTTTTCAGCACGCCCGGCTATGAGAAGTTCTACTATTTCCGGTTTTGACGCGCCATGAAGACCGCGGCGAACGAAGGAAGACGGCATGAAGCCGACGATACCGAACTCGAATAACGTCATCCTGACCTGGAAGGAGTGGATCCTGACCGCCGTCCTGTTCCTGGCCGTGAGCTTTACCCTCTACTTCGGGTGGTCCCGCTGGGAAAAGATCCCGGTCGAGCGCGATTACCGGTCCTCCTGCTGGGAGGAGCGGATGAGCGACTACTGGGCCTACGCCCAGTGGTGCCGGGTCGCCCGGGCCGGCTACCCGGTCCTGCTCATCGGGGATTCGGTCGTTTGGGGCCAGGAAGTGCCCAACAACGAAACGATCTCCCACGCCATCAACGCCGAGCTCGGCCGGGACGAGGTCGCCAACCTGGGGATCGACGGCCTGACCAACGCGGCGATGACCGGGCTGTTCAGGCACTACGGCCGGAGCCTGCGCGGCACCCGCATCATCCTCGAGTTCAACCCGCTCTGGATGTCCAGCCCCAGCCGCGACCTCCGCGGCCGGGGAAAGGCGCGCTGGGAATTCCATCACCCGCGCCTGGTGCCGCAGCTCGATCCCCGCATCTCCTATTACCGGGGCCTGGACGAGCGGATCGGCTATCTCTTCGACCATTACCTGAAGCTTCCCCCCTTCGTCCGCCACCTGATGGTCAACAATTTCGAGAACAAGAGCGTCTCCGCCTGGCTCCTGGAGCACCCCTACCGGCTGCCGCTCGGCGCGATCTCGTTCGCGGCCGCGCCCATGATGAGGGAAAAACAGGGGCTGGGCACGGCCTGGTCCAGCCGCAAGGGCGCCGGGCCGGTCGACGCCCCGTTCGTTCCGGCCGGCGAATCCCTCCAGTGGGAGTTCTATCTGAAGGCCCTGCGCCGCCTCAAGAAGAACGGCAACAGCGTTTTCGTCCTTCTGGGCCCGTTCAATTCGCACCGCCTGACGGCCCCGAGCCGGGAGCGCTTCCTGGCCATGATGAGCGAGGTCAAGGCCAAGCTGGACGAGCTCGGCTATCCCTATTTCGACGCGACGGAGGACCTCCTGCCGAGCGAGGCCTTCGCCGACCAGTGCCATGTCCTGAAAGACGGCCACGAGCGGCTGGCTCGGGCCCTGGTCCGGGACGCCGGCTTCGCCGGGTGGCTCGGCGGCGGGAAATAGGGGAGGGCCCGATGTCGCGCCGCCGCAGCCCCGGGGTTCGACCGGCCGGCCGCGCCGCCGGCCGTCGGCCGGCTTGGACGGCCGCTCCGATTCCTTTATAGTGGTGCCGGAGGTCTCGCCAGCAAGAATGTCCAACAGAACAAAAAGCCGGAAGAAGAAGGATCAGCGGCTGCCCGGCCGTCCCGCCCCTGCGACGACCGCCCTCCAGGGACCGACCGCGGCCGGCCCGGCCCGCCGCGGCCGGCGCGCCAAACGGCTGGCGGTCGTCGTCGCCGGGCTCGGCCTGGCCCTCGCCGCTTTTCTGTTCGTCCTCCTCAGGCCCCGGACCAGGTTCGAAGGAGACAGCGGGACCAACGTCCTGCTCATCACCCTCGATACGACCAGGGCCGACCGGATCGGCAGCTACGGCTGGACGGGGGCCCGGACGCCCAGCCTGGATTTCCTGGCCTCGAACGGCATCCGGTTCGCCAACGCCTATTGCCAGGTCCCGCTGACCCTGCCCTCGCACAGCTCCCTGATGACCGGCACCTATCCGCTCTACCACCAGGTCCGCAACAACGGCTCCTACCGCCTCAAAGGCGACCTGGCCACGCTGGCCGAGGTCCTGAAGGACGCGGGCTTCCGGACGGCCGCTTTCGTCAGCTCCTTCACCGTGAATTCCCGCTTCGGCCTCAACCAGGGGTTCGAGGTCTACGACGACCGCTGGGGGAGCGGCGGCGCCCTCGAGGACTCCGGGTCCGAACGAAGGGCGGCGGCGACCGCGGCCTCTTTTTCCCGCTGGCTCGAGGCCAACGGCCGGCAGAAGTTCTTCGGCTGGGTGCATTTCTACGATCCGCACCTGCCCTACGATCCTCCGTCGCCCTTCAAGGAACAGTTCGCCGGCCGGCCCTACGACGGCGAGATCGCTTCCATGGACGAGTCGATCGGCAGGATCGTCGACCAGCTCAGGGACCAGGGCCTGCTCGAGAACACCCTGATCGTCGTCGCCGGCGACCACGGCGAGGCCCTGGGCGAGAAAGGCGAGCTGGACCACGGCCTCTACATCTACGACGTCACGCTGAAGGTCCCCCTCATCATCTACGGCGGGAAGCGCCTGCCCCGGGGGATCGTCGTCCCGTCCCGGGTCAGGCTGGTCGACGTCATGCCCACCGTCCTCGAGATCCTGGGTCTGCCCCAGTCGGGCCGGGTCCAGGGCCTGAGCCTTCTGGACCACATCCTCGGCCGGAGGAAGGACGATCTCGGGTCCTATATCGAGAGCTATTACCCCCGCGAGAATTATAACTGGTCCGAGCTGGTCGGCCTCATCGACGGGAACTGGAAATATATCCGGGCTCCGCGGGAAGAGCTCTACGACCTGGCCGGGGATCCCGCCGAGGAGAGAAACGAGATCGGGCGGGAAGGCCGGCGCGGCGCGGATCTCCGGCGGAAGCTGGAGGAGATGGTCCGGGAACAGTCTTCGGCCCTGGAAGCGGGCCGGGTCATGACGAGCGAAGAGAAGGAGCGCTTGAGGTCCCTGGGCTATCTGGCCGGGTCGGCTCCGGCCGGCGCACCCGGCCAGGCCCTGCCGGATCCCAAGGACAAGATCGAGGAATTCGCCGGCATCTGCCGGGCCAAGATCCTCGAGTTCGAGGGCGATCTGGGGAAGGCGGTCGAGAGCTACCGGGCCCTGATCGCCTCCTATCCGGCGGCCCCGGACCATTATTCGCGTCTGGCCGACGTCCATATCCGCCAGGGCGATCTCGAGGCGGCGGCCGGCGTCCTGGCCCAGGGGATCGGCAGGGTCCCGGAAGCGCCCCTCCTGCGCTCCAAGCTGAGCCTGGTCTGTTTCAGGCTGGGCCGGTTCGAGGAGGCTTCCCGGGCGGCCGGGGAGGCCCTGGACATGGATCCCCTGGATTACAACGCCCTGGTCTCGTCGGGCTGGATCATGAGCCGGTCGGGACGATACGGCGAAGCGATCGATTATTTCCGGAGGGCTCTGGACATCGAGCCGGGGAACCGGTCGCTGCGGCTGGATCAGGCCCGAGCCCTGGCCGCGGCCGGCCGGCAAGCGGAGGCCCTCGAGATCTACGGGACCTTGAAGGACGAGGATCCAAACGATTACGCCGTCCATCAGGAAAGCGGCATCATCCTGGCGTCCCAGGGTAACATGGCCGCGGCCCTGGAGAGCCTGGGAAAGGCCGTCAGCCTGCATCCCGCCGCCGAGACGTACCTGAACTACGCGGCGGTCCTGGAACGGGTCGGGAACCGGGCCGAGGCCGTCAAGTACCTTCGGCTCTACCTGCAGACGACGACGGAAGGGGAGACGCCGCGGAAGGCGGCCGTCCGGAAGGCCCTGGAACATCTGGAAACAACGGGACGCTCTTGACCCGTCCGGCCGCCGCCGGCCCGAATTCCTGAGGAAGGGAAGACATGAGAAAACAGATTTTCGCCTGCGCGGCGCTCCTGCTGATGCTGGCGCCCGCCCCGGGAGCCGCCGGGCCCGACGAGCTGTCGCAGCTGTTCCAGGCGCTCCAGGGCCGGATCTCCGGCCAGAGGGCACGCGATTACGCCACGCGGCTGTGGACTCATGAGAAGTGGTTCACCCTGCCGGCCTGGCGGCGGGCGGCCGAGACGGCCCGGACGATCATGACCGAACGGGGATTCGACGAGGCCGATCTCCTTGGGACCCCGGCGGACGGGGTGACCAAGTCCTGCGCCTGGACGAACCCGATAGGCTGGGACGTGAAACAAGCCACACTCGAGGTCGTCGAGCCCCCGGTCCCGGACGAATACCGCTATCTCTGCGATTATCAGGACAACCCGACGTCCCTGAACGCCTGGAGCGCCCCGACGCCGCCGGAGGGGATCGAGACGGAGTTGGTTCTCATGGAGACGGCCGACCCGGAGGAGCTGGGCCGCCTGGACGCCCGGGGGAAGATCGTCCTGACCTCGGTCTACACGCGCGGCATGAAGAAGCAGCTCGGCCGCTTCGGCATCCTCGGCTTCGTCGGGGACAGCATCGAAGAGGCGACTGCGGGGTTCGTCGAGGCCAACCAGTGGCTCAACGGCTGGTCGGACATGCCCGGCGGCTGGTGGCTGACGGGCCACGACAGCCGGAACGGCTTTGGCTTCTCCATATCCCGGAAAAAGGCCGACTACCTGCGCAGCCTTCTCCGGCAGGGGACGAAGGTCAAGGTCCGGGCCAGGGTCGACAGCCGGTACTATACGGACGGCCAGCTGCCCTACGTCGTCGGACTGGTCAGGGGATCGGACCCCGAGGGGGACGAGATCCTGGTCACCGGACATATCAACGAATGGGGCGCGAACGACAACTCGGCCGGGGTCTCGGCCATCCTGGAGGCCGTCGGCACGCTGAACGACCTGATCGGGACCGGGAAGATCCCCCGACCGCGGAGGTCCCTGCGCGTCCTCCTGGGCGGCGAGATGTACGGCTCCCTGCCCTACGTCGAGAAGAACCTCCGGCGCCTGCAGGATAAGACCGTCGCGGCGGTCTGCCTGGACACGGGCGCGGAGGATTACGACCTGGCCACGACGGCGGTCAACCTGTACCTGAACCCGAATGCCTGCCCGACCTTTACCGACGCCCTCTTCCCCGAGGTCCTGCGCCGCTACTACGCCCGCTACGCGCCGGAGCGGCGCTGGTCCATCGAGCCCTTCCTCATGGGGACCGACACCTATTTCTGCGAGCCGATGATCGGCGTCCCCACCAACCTGGTGTACATGAACGCCGGGAGCCGCCTGCATCACAACTCCCTGGACACCATCGAAAAAGTGGACCCCCGCTCGCTGCGCGAGCTCAGCTTCATCGCCGCGGCCTATCTCCATTCGGTCGCCGACGCCGGGATGGACGACATCCCCTTCATCGCCGGGCTGACGCTGGCCCGCGCCAGGATCGTCATCGCGGACAAGGCCCGGGAGATGGAGCTCCGGGCCGGGGCGGCCAGGGATGGCGCGGCCCTGGGGCAGGCCCTGGCCGACGGCCTGGAAGCGATCGGGTATGGCACGGGACTGCAGGAAACGGCGCTCGGCAGCATCGCCCGCCTGGCGCCGGCCGGCCGGCGGACGGAGGCCCGGAAGCTCCTGGCGCCGTACGTCCGGCAGGCGGGCGAGATGGGCGGGCTGATGAAGCGGCAGTTCCGCGAGACCGTCGCGGCCCGGGCCGCGGCGGGGGCGCTCAAAGTCGCAGCGCCGGTCCGGGCGGAAGGGGCCTGGGAGAAGGAGGCGGCGTCGCTGGTGCCGCGGCGGTTCCAGCCGGGGACGCTGTTCCTCGAAGAGGTGCCGCCCTCCGAATGGCGGGAGATCCGGAGCTCGCCGCACTGGTGGTCGCGGGGCAACTGGGCCGCGGCCGCCTACTGGTGGATCGACGGCCGGCGGAACGTGAACGAGATCAAGAAGCTCTGCGAGCTCGAGGCCGGTAAGCCCATGGAGGGCTTCGACCTGATCGCCTACCTCCGCTTCCTGGAAAAATACGGGTACGTCAAGCTTGCCGGGCCTTCCCGGGGAGCGGATTGACGGCGCGGCCGCCGTGGCGCCGCGGATGACGGGAGGACGGCCATGAGAAGACGATCATTCCTGACGGCCGCCGGGGGCTTCCCCGCGCTGGCCGCGAGCCTGCCGGACGGCCGGAAGGCGATCGGGGGACAAGCCCCGGCCCGGACGGCCGGGCAGGACGGCGACCTGGGGGGGATGCCGCTGGCCCGGCTCCGCGACCGCTACCGCGCCGAGTTCGGCGAGTTCCTCGAGTTCTTCGACCGCCACGTCGTCGACCGCCGCTACGGCGGCTTCCTCTGCTCGACGGACCATGACGGCAGCCGTCTAGATACTAACAAGACCGCCTCGACCGAGGGACGCGGCATCTGGTGCTACTCGTTCATGTACAACCACGGCCTGGCCCGCGAGGACCGTTATCTCGACTGCGCCAAGCGGTCGGTCGATCTCATCATGAAGCGCCGTCCCGCGGCCGGGGAGTACTGGCCCGGGACGTACGCCCAGGACGGCGCGGTTATCGACCGGAACGGCAGCCTGCCCGGCGACTGCTACATCGCCGAAGGGCTGGCCGAGTACGCCCGGGCCACGGGCGAAAAAAAATATGCGGCCGTCGCCCGGGAGACGCTTTTCGGGGCCCTGGCCAAGTACGACAGCCCCGCCTTCCGGGACGGCGCCTCGCCCTACCCGGGCGCGCGGAACCTCTGGTACTGGATGCTGTTCATGTGGTTCGGCACCAACTGGCTGATGAACGCGCCGGACCCGGAGCTGGAGAAGGTCGTCGACCGTTCGGTCGAGGCCATGATGGCCCATCACCGCAACCCCGATTTCGATCTCTGGAACCTGGTCGTCAACCACGACCTTTCCCGGCCGTCCGGGGAGAACGCCGCCCACGCCCGGCTGGCCGGCTGCGGGCACGCCACCGAGGCGACCTGGATGATCATGTACGAGGCCGTGCGTCGCCGGGACCGGACCCTCTTCGACGAGGCGGCCCGCGTCTTCAGGCGCCATGCCGAGGTCAGCGCCGACGCCGTCTACGGCGGCGTTTTCAACGACCTCGAGGACGTCGACGCGAACAGGTGGGGCCTGACTAAGATCTTTTGGGCGCAGGCCTTCATCCTGATCGGCTCCCTCCAGGTCGTCCGGCACCAGGGTCTGGCCTGGGCCAGGGACATGTTCACCCGGCAGTTCGAGTATGTCGAGTCCCGCTGCCGCCTCGAGCGCTGGGGCTTCCCGCTCATGATCGACAGCGCCGACCGGCGGATCGCCGCCCTGCCCAAGGCCGTGCGGAAGGACATCTACCACCACCCACGCTATCTCATGCTTTGCCTCGAGGCGCTGGAGCGCATGGCCGAGCGCGGCGGCCGGACCTCGGGGGTGTTCGGTTGAGGCACGGCACCGGGGGGCTGCTGGGCGGCGCCGGGACCGCGGCGCTTCTCTGGCTGCTCTCCCCCCTGACGGGCTGGGCGGACGGGACCGCGGTCTCCCATCCGGTCTTCCGGCCCGATCCCGCCGCGGTGAACGCCGGGCAGCTCAGGGCGGGGCTCGAGACCCTTCTCCGGCTTGACGATGCCCGGGTCCTCGACCTCATACCGACCCGCTCCGGGTTCACCTCCGCGGATTGCCCCAACTGCCAGGGCGGCTCGCAGGGACGCCAGCTCGCCTGGACGATCGACGATCCCGGCGTCCTGACCTGCCGCTACTGCGGCGAGAAGTACCCCAGCCCCCGCTATCCCGAGGACAAGGTCCTGCGGGTCAAGGATCCGCTGGGCCGGGTCCAGGAATATCCCTATTACGCCGACGCGACCGGCCACCGGCGCTTCTTCCAGGCCCACGGCTGGCGGCAGGCCCGCGATTATTTCATGCTGGCGGCCTATGACCTGGCCCGGCTCTATCATGCGACCGGCGACAGGCGGGCCGCCGCCCGGGCCGCCCTGATCATCGACCGCTTCGCCCAGCTCTACCCCGGGTTCATCGTCACCCTCGACGTCTCGGACGAGGTCAAGGGCTTCCAGGAGGCTCCGCCGTATAATCCCCAGGGCGGCAAGTGGGGGCGCTGGTATTTCGACGAGATTCCGACACCCCTTGTTTATGCCTACGACCTGATCTACGACAGTGGAGCGCTGGAGGAGGCCGGCCGCCGGGGCGGCGTCGACGCCAAGCGCCGGATCGAAGAGGATCTCTTCCGGGCCGCGGTCCGGCACGTCCGCACCTACCCCGAGTACTACGGCAATCCGAGCCCCCGCATCTACGAAGGCCTGGCCGCGATCGGCCGGGTCATCGGCGAGCCCGGCTTCGTCCATGACGCCGTGCGGCGGATAGGGGGCCTCTTCGAGAACCGGTTCTTCTTCGACGGCATGTGGAACAAGGGCGCCTACGGCTATCACCGGATGACCCTCCTCGGCCTGGAGAGCGCCATCAAGGCGGTGAGCGGCCAGACCGATTCGCCCGGTTACGCCGACCCCGGCGACGGGCGAAGGTTCGAGGCCCTCGACCTGGAGAAGGAGGTCCCCATGCTGGCCCGGGCCCGCCGGGCGACCGAGAGATACCGCTACCCCGACGGCCGCTACTTTCCCGTCCATGACTCCTGGTCGCGGCTGAACGGCGTCGAGCTGAAATCGGATCCCCTCCCGGCCTCGGAGCCGGCCCTCTGGCCCGGCATGGGGCATGCCATCCTGGGACGGGGCCGGGGCCCGGACCAGATCCAGGCCGGGCTGCACTTCGGAGGCGGCTACGGGCATCATCACGATGACAGCCTCAACCTGTCCCTCTTCGCCTGCGGCGAGGAGCTCCTGCCCGACTTCGGCTATACGCATACGCGCTTCCGCTACTGGGTCAAGAGCACGCTCGGCCACAACACCCTCATGGTGGACGGGCTGGAACAGGACGCCGGGTCCGAGGCCCGCCCGTCGGACGGCAACCTGGCGCTCTTCCTCGACGACGGCCCGGATTTCCAGGTCCTGGAGGCCTCCGCCCCGCGGGTCTATCCCGGGCGGGTGAAGGAGTATTCCCGGACCCTGATCCTCGTGGGCGTCGACGAGGCCAAGGCCTACCTCCTGGACATCTTCGCCGTCGCGGGAGGCGGGCGGCATGAGCTGGCCTTCCATGGCAGCGCCGACCGGGAGCAGATCCTCAGCCTGCCGGGGCTTGGATCGCCCCGCGAAGCGTCCCTGCTTCCGCCCGGGGCGAGATTCGAGCCGCCCGCCGGGGAGAACGAAACAGGCCGGGCCGGCGGCGTGAACCCGGCCTACGGCTTCCTGACCGATGTCCGGACGGCGCCCGCACCGGAGGTCCTGGCGGCGACGTTCCGGCCGAAGACCGGCGCCGGGGCGTCGCTCCGGATCTGGACGCTTCCGCCCCCGGGAAGCGCGATCTATTCCGCCCTGGCCCCCTCGATCCGGCCGGCCGAAGAGGACGACGCCCGGGTCGATCAGTTCCGGCTGCCCCTGTTCTTCATCAGGAAAGAAGGCCAAGAATGCGCCGAGACCTATGTCTCGGTCCTGGAGCCCTTCCGGGACCGGCCCCTCATCCGGGAAGTGCGGGCCCTCGAGGTCGAGGGCGGCGGCCTGGGCGTCCGGGTCTCCGGTCCCGGCTGGACGGACATCCTGCTTTTCCGGCCCGAAGGCGCCGGGGCGGGGGAGACTTCCGGCGGCGGCCTCCGCCTCGAGGGGCGGATCGGCTGGGCCCGTACCCGGAACGGCCGGGTCGAGGCCCTGCGGCTCGTCGACGGGACGGGCCTGAGCTTCGGAGACCGGAGGATCGCCGGGCCCGCCGCCGCTCCGGCCCGGGTCCTGGGCGTTCGGCGCAAGGCCGCGGGCGGCGGGATCGACGCCCTCGAAGTGGACGCCCCGCTCACGCCCGGTCCCTGCCCCGGGGGGCGGACGGTCATCGTCCGGCACGCGGACGGCAGCTCCCGAGGCCTTCTTTTAGAGAGGATCATGCGGGAGGAGGGGCGGACGTTCCTCGTCCTGGCCGACGAGCCGGGATTCGAGACGACGCCCGACGGCGGCTGCCGGTTCCTCTTCTTTCCCAAAAGGACGGTCGGAGGGGCCGCGACCTGCCGGATCCCCGGCATCCTGACGAGGACATGGACCAACTCCCGATGAGCATGAGCATATCACCCGGAGGCCATCAGATGAAACGGAACATCGGCTTTCTCTGCCTTGTCGCCATCCTGGCCGTCGCCTCGAACGGCGCCGGCCGGCCTGTCGCCGCGGAAACGGCTCCCGGCTCCCAGCCGGATATCACCCATTTCGGCCTGTCCATCCGGATCGACGAAAAGGCCGCCGCGATCGACGGCATCGAGGAGATATCCTACACGGCTTCGGGCGAGGCCCTGGACACCTTCGTCTTCGGCCAACGGGACCTCAAGATCGTCAAGGTCGAGGCCGAGCCGTCCCGGTTGAAGGATTTCCTGGTCGAGAAGGACTCTCTCCGCGTCCGGCTCAAGGGGGCCGCCCGGGGAACGCCCGGCCGCTTCCGGATCCATTACGCCGCGCGGCCGAAGACGGGCATGTACTTCCACCGCACGGTCACGGAGACGGGGGTCCCCGTCGAGCAGGTCTGGCAGTTCGAGGGCTGGGAGCACTGGATGCCCCGCCTCTTCGATCCGGACCAACGGCTGACCTGGGACCTCACGGCCAGCGTCAACCCGGCCTGGCAGGTCGTCAGCAACGGCCAGCTGGCGGGCGATCGCGCCGTCGGGGACCGGCGCGAATTCCATTGGCGCCAGGCCGTTCCGGCCCGGTTCGAGGGCTTCACCCTGGCGGCCGGGGCTTTCGACGTCTTCAAGCAGGTCGTCAACGGCCGGCTGATCGCCCACTACGCTCCCGCCGGGGTGACGACGGCTTCGGTCGTGTCCGCCTCGCTAGGCCGCGTGGGCGAGATGTGCGAGTTCTTCTCCCGGGAATTCGGCTATCCCTACCCCTTCGGCGACTACCGGCAGATCATCATCTGGGACTACCTGCCCTGGGGATCGGAGCACCTCGGGCTGACCTGCCTGAACGAGATCAAGCTCATCGACGAGGCCGCGCGCCTGGACATGGACGATTATATCGTCGCCCACGAGCTGGCCCACACCTGGTGGGCCATGCTCATCGCTCCCAAGAGCAACCGCCACGTCTGGCTCAACGAGGCCTTCGGCGTCTATTTCGGCAACCAGTGGTTCGAACAGGCGGCCGGCCGGGACGAGTTCGAATACAAGCTGCGCCAGAGGATGCGGTTCTATTTCGACGAAGACCGCAGGTATCGCCGGGTCATCCTCTCCGACGAGCCCGTGCCCGGCGGCCTCGACGAGCACATCTATTCCAAGGGCGCCTATATCCTGCATATGCTCCGCTCCTGGCTGGGGGACGCGACGTTCTTCGCCGGCCTCAAGAAATACGCCGAAGCGACGGCTTTCGGCGAAGCCGAGTCGGCCGACCTGCAGAAGGCCATGGAAGAGGTTTCCGGCCAGTCCCTGGGCTGGTACTTCTCGCAGTGGCTCGACCGCAAGGGCTTCCCGGTTCTCGAGGTCGAGCACGGCTGGGACGAGGGGACAGGCCGGCTGACCGTTCGCGTGACCCAGGCCCAGGACGCCGCCGCCGGCCTCTACCGCCTTCCGGCCGTCGTCCAGGTCGTCACGGACGCCGGGCCGGAGAACCATCGCGAGGTCTTCCGGGAACGCACGGAGGTCCGGACCTACGAGCTCAAGAAGAAGCCGCGCTATGTCCGCTTCAACGCCGACAATTCGCTCCTGGCCGTGATCGGGCATCCGCGGACGGAGGCGGAGCTGATCGAGCAGCTCGACTGGGCCGCCGACGCCCAGGGGCGGATCGAGGCCGTCGAGGCCCTGGCCGCGGCGCCGGGGGAGAGGGTCGTCGAGGCCCTGGCCGGGGCCCTGCGGTCCGACCTCTTCCACGCCGTCCGGTCCGCCGCCGCCACGGCCCTGGCCAAGGCGGGCGGATCGTCCCGGCCGCTCCTCCTGGAGGCGCTTTCCCGGGAACAGGACCCCCGCGTCCTCACCGCCCTCATCGCCGCCCTGGAGGCCCTGCCCGCCGATCCCGGGACGATCGCGGCCCTGAAGCGCGCCGCCTCGGTCCCGGAAAGCCCGTATGTCCGCGGCCGGGCCCTTCTGGCCCTGGCCAGGAGCCGGGCGGCGGACGCCTTCGAGATGCTGACCGTCCGTCTCGGCGAGAACTCGCACCGGGACGTTCTCCGGGCCTCCGCCTTCCAGGGCTTCGAGATCCTGAAGGACCCGCGGGCCGTCTCCGCGATCCTGGGCTACCTGCGCTCGGACAGGACGACCCGCTGGGCGCGCGAGCCGGCCGTGAAGGCCCTGGGCGCGCTGGCCGGACAGGATGACGAGGCGTGCCGGCTTCTCGAAGAGATCGCCGGGACCGACTTCTGGCCGGGAGTCCGCTCGGCCGCCCGGCAGGCGCTCGGCCCGGCGCCGGCTGAGAAAGGGAAAGGATCATGATGAAAACGCGCGCGGTCCTGGTTATCGTCCTGCTGTCGGTTCTCGGCCGGCCCGCCCCGGCCCAGACGACGCCCTTCATGTCCGAGAAGGAGATCCGGGCCCTGACCAACGAGATCTCCGGCGACGCGGCCCTGGAGCACGTCCGCTGGATGACCCATCATCACCGCCCGGCCGGCTCCCGGGGCTTCGACGCAGTTCTTCAATACGTTTCCGACAAGGCCAGGGAATACGGCCTGGAGAACGTCCGCATCATCCGCCAGAGATCGGGCCGGCCGAGCTGGACGGCCCGGAAGGCCGAGCTCTGGATCGTCGAGCCGGAGGAGATCAAGCTGACCAGCCTGGACCAGGTCGCGGTGTCCCTGGCGGACTACAGCCGGACGACCGACGCGACCGCGGAATTGACGGACGTCGGGACGGGGGAAGCTGACGCCGATTACGAGGGCCGGGACGTCAGGGGGAAGATCGTCCTGGCCGGGGGCTCCCCGGCCACGGTCATGGAGCAGGCCGTCTGGAAGAGGGGGGCCCTGGGGATCGTTTCCTACGCCTCCCAGCGCCAGAACCCCATCGACCATCCGGACCAGATCGCCTGGCAGTCGATCCCGGCCCGGAGCGCCGACGGGAAGCCGGGCACGTTCGCCTTCGTCCTGTCGATCCGCCAGGGCGAGTGGCTGAGGGACCTGCTCAGGAAGGGCGCGTCCCCGCTCAAGGTCAGGGCCCTGGTCGAGAGCGAGTTCGTGGAGCCGAGCTGGCAGGCCATGTGCGAAGCCTTCATCATGGGCACGGAGAAGGCCGGGCAGGACATCGTCTACACGGCCCACCTGCAGGAGGAAAAGACCTCGGCCAACGACAACGGCACCGGGTGCGCGGCCCTTCTCGAGATCGCCCGTTCCATCAAGCTTCTCGGCGACCAGGGGAAGATCCGGCGGCCCCGGAGGAACATCCGCTTCTGGTGGACGACGGAGAACAGCAGCGAAGCCCAGTTCTTCGCCGATTTCCCCGAGGAGCGGGCGAAGATCCTGGCCGGGATCAACCTGGACATGGTCGGAGCCAAGCTGTCTCTGGGCAGCCGCGTTCATCACGTGGCCCTGGCCCCGGCCTCCCATCCCGGCTTCCTGAACGACATCACTGAGCATGTCGTCGAGTTCGTCCGGCAGGGGAATACGCCGACCTACGCGGCCCACGGCACGGCCTATCCTTTTACCCGCCCGATCCTCGCCCACCTGGGCACGCGCGAAGGCTACAACGCCCTCGTCCTGCCCTTTTTTACCGGCAGCGAGCACGTCCAGTTCCTCGAGGCGATCGTCGGCGTCCCGGCCGTCGCCTTCCTCGACTGGCCCGACGAGTATATCCATTCGACCGACGACGACCTGTGGAACGTCGATCCCACCCAGCTCCAGCGCAACGCCTTTGCCGCCGCAGCCATCGGCTGGCTGACGGCCGCGGCGGGGGAGGGGGACATCCCCGTCTGGGCGGCGGAGATCTACGGCAACGCGCTCGCCCGCGTGGGCCGGGAGACCAAGCTGGCCCTGCAGTGGATCGAGGGGGCGTCCGACCCGGTCCCGGTCTACCGGACCGCCCGCAACCAGGTCCACCAGGCCGTCCTGCGGGAGATCAGGGCCGTCGAATCGCTGCGCCGGCTGAACCCCGGCCGGGCGGGGCTCGAATTGATCGCCGATCTTTCCGGCCGGCTCCGGAGCCGGGAAGGGATGTGGCTGGAGGATCTGGATCTTCTCTTCCGCCGGAAGACCGGGACCCCTCCGCCGCGGCTCGTCCCGGACGAGAAGGACAGGGAGCTCAGCCGGAAGATCCCGGAGCTCGCGGCGGCGCCGAAGGAATATTATGCCGCCAGGCAGAAGATGACGCCCGTCCCCGGCCTGCATACGGCCATGGCCCTCGAGTGCCTGGCCTTTGTCGACGGCCGGGCGAGCTTCCTGGACATTTTCGACGCCGTGAGCGCGGAGGCCCTGGCCGCCGGCGAGCACTACTACGGCCCGGTGAACAGGGACATGGTCGAGAAATTCCTGACGAACGCCGTGAAAGCGGGGGCCATCCGGCTCAAAGAGGGCCCCGTGGTGAAAGGAAAAGCGCGATGAACGAACATCTCTCTCGTCGACGGATGCTTGCGGTCTCGGGATGCGGGGTCCTGGGCCTGGCCGCGGGCCGGGCCTTTTCCCTCGGCAACTCGGGACCCCGGAGCCAGGTCATCGACCGGTCCGGGGCGGATTGGCGGGGGCGGCCCATGTTCCTCCGGCCTTACCATCCTCCTTATATAGCCTCCTATTACGGCATCCGGGCCGGGCTCGATTCGAAGAAATGGAGCCCCCTGATATCCCGGGTCGAGAAGGAGCCCGATCTCAAGATCCGCATCGTCGAGGCCTTTGACGACGCCTGCGCCGGCTGCCCGAAGCTCGTCGCCGACTCGATGGGCAGCGTCTGGGGGGTCGGCCAGTCCTGCTCCTCGGCCCGGGACCAGGCCATGGTCGACATGGTCACGAGGACGAACAGGAGGATCCTGAAAGAGACGGGCCTGTCTTTCGGCGACGTCATCGCGCTGCGGGACCTGGTCCCTATCCTCCGGAAGAACGTGCCCCTTCTCTACGAGGGCATCGGCGACCCGGAAAGCCAGGCGAGCTACGAGAAGGGCCTGAAGGACCTGGCCGCGAAATACGGCCTCTAGTCCTTCGTCCAGGCCGACTCGAGGATCCTGAACGTCCCCAGGCCGCCGTCGAATCCCGAATGGGGGAAATAGACGTCGCGATACTTTCCCGGCCCGGCCGGGCCCTTGACCGCCTCGAGGCCCGTTCCGCCCTCCGGCAGGATGAGGCTGCGGCCCACTGACGTCCTGACGTCCAGGATCCTGTAGGCCCGGGTCCGGCCGTCGGGGCGGAGGTGGAGAAGCCAGCGCTTCCTCAGCGCGGCGCCCCCGGCCAGCTCGACGTCGGTCTCGAAGTATTCGTTCCCCGCCTCGCGGCGCAGGCCGACGATCTTTACTTCCAGCCCGGGCCGGCCCCGAAGCTCGCGCCGGCCTTTGGCCAGGAGGGTCCCGCCGTCGAGGTGCATCGACAGGGGCTTGCCCCGGCGCTCGGAGATGAGCCCGAAACGGCCCTGGAAGGAGATGCCGTCGGTCGTGGCCCTCATCCCGCCGCCGTCCGGATCGACGAGGATGTAGTCGGTCCGTCCGGCGGTCTCGACGGCCAGGCCGACGGTCCGGCCGGCGTCGCCCCGGAACTCGAGGGGCCTGACGGAGGTGATGCGGGGGCGGTCGCGGAACGGCTCCCAAACGGCGACGAAGACGCTCTCGTCGTTGCGGTCCTCGACCAGGAGGAGCGGCATGCGGAAATCGTCGACCTTGGCGTTGTCCTCGCCGGCCGGAACGACGGAAGGCGCGCGGCCGACGACGATCCGGCGCCCGGCGCCGCCGAGCATCGTCAGACTGAGCCCCAGCCGGGGATCGTCGACGTAGCGCCAGGCGGCGCTCCAGGCCCCGGCCGTCGAAGCCGAGGAGAGTCCGTCGACCAGCCCGAAGACCGCGCCCTTGAAGCTCTCGCTGTCCAGCTCCGGGTCGCGGCCGGCGGCGTAGGCCGTGCCCGGCCCGAGAAGAGTCCCGTCCTGCGGCTGGAGCGGCAGGCTGGCGACGATCTTCTGCTCGCGGTCGACGCTGCCGTGCGCGGCCCATAGATGCTCCCGACCTCCGCCGACGCGGAAGACGTCGACCACGTAGGCGTCGGAGGGCGAAAGGCCGACCAGGGCGACGAGCCGCCGGTACTCCTTCAGGCCGGGGACGAAGGCTTGGCTGGCCCGGACCGCTTCCGCCTCGACGACCTGGACCCCGGCGTCTTCCGTGTCATAAGCCAGCAGCCGGCCGAAGACGGCCTCCCCTGGGGCGGGCCCGTCCTTCTCGAAGCGGTCCAGCCGGGCCCAGGACAGGGGCAGCCAGCCTCTGGTGACCGCCTGGTTGAAACGGTCGACGATGACGGTGTTGTGAGCCAGGGCGCTCATGGCCCAGGGACGGAGCTTGGTATGGCTGTAGCCGATCTCACCGAGCATTTCCCGGCCGTGGGCGAAGAGCCCGAGGGTTAGCTCGTCGGCGTGGGCGTGCCCGGCATGATCCCCGAAATGGAGGTGGACCTGGGCCTGCTCCGCCCCGGTTCCCCGGCCGAGCACGGCATGGCCGGCCGCGGGCAGGAGGACCGGACGGGATTCGCGCGGCGGCTGTACCTGCGTGAACGGCTTCCGGGCCCAGGAATCGTGGATGGGCGCGTAACGGCCGTCGGGCAGGCGCAGGCTCGCCAGGACGGACCGGGAGCGATCGAGCGCGGCCGAGGTCGCTCCCAGGTCGAGGCGCTCGAAATGCAGCCCGTCCCCGGGATGGACATAGCCCGGAGGATCGGAGTAGCCCTGGGCCATCTGGATCGGGCTCTCCAGCGCCATGAGCATCTGAACTGTGTAGGCGGGCGAGCCGCTGACCAGCATGCCGTCGGCGAAGAACCATTCCGTGAACGCGTCCCGGAACCGGGCCACGCCGTCATGGACGTAATCCGGCTCCTCGATGGCGCGCCCGATGGCGATCAGGCCCGCGGCCGTGCCGTTCTGGCCGGAGGCCCCGACATACCGGTCATACGAGCGGACGAGCTCCACCTGGGCCCGGAAGAGGTCCGTCTCTATCCGCCGGCGGACGGCGGCCCCCGACCCGGCGCCGGCGGCCTCGAAGGCGTCGCTCGTGCGGATAAGATCGTAAGCCAGCGCCAGATCGGTCATGAACTCGTCATGGATCCAGCGTCCCCATTTCCCGCTCTGGGCGGGGTAGGGAGGCTGGCTGTGAAAGGTCTTCCAATTGGCGTAGTTGCCCACGTTGCCGTGGACGGGCCAGCCCGGATAGACCTAGGCGAAGCGGTCCAGGATCACGGCGGCCTTGCGGGCATAGGCCCGGTCCCGGGTCGCCCCGTAGAGACGGGCCAGGTCATAGGCGCGCTCAACCAGGTATTGGCAGGCCTCCGCCGCGATCGCGCCTTCATAGAAATAGCGCTTCCTTTCGCTCCCCGCGTCATGGTAACGGTAGGCCTGCCGCTGGCCGCGGGGATTGACGAATTCCAGGACGCCGTCGAGGGGATAGCGCTCGTTGGGATAGACCTGGCCGCAGTAGCGGCAGCGGACGTGATCCGGGTCGTCGATCGTCCAGACGTTGACCGACGTGTCCTGGGCGCCGCCCTGGCAGTTGGCGCAGCCGACGAGGCCGATGGGCGCCAGCTCCGGGATGAGCCGGACGATATCGCCGTCCGCCATCTCCATCAGGCGGGCCGTCGCGGCCTTCAGGGCCGGGATGTCCGCCGCGCCGGGGACCGGGAACGGATGGGGGAAGATGCGGCCGGAGGCGCTCTTCGGAGCCGCCCCAGCCGCCGGCTGCGGCCAGGTCGCCGTCCTGAACACGAGCTCGCCGAAATCCTTGGGGGAATGGTTGTTGGCCCCTTCCGATAAAGGAAAGAGGCCGCTCCTTTGCGGATCGACCTTGCCGCCGAGGCGATAGAGGTTGTACCGCCAGACATCGCCGTCGGCTGGCGTCCGGCTCCAGCCCAGGACCTCGAAGGATCTGAAGGGGATGCTCATTTCGATGATCCACCAGGAGTCCAGGTCGGCGTCGTTGTTCATCGTGCCCTGGTGGGACCTGCCGATCTGGAGCCCCGGGGGGAACCAATGGGCCCGGGGGCTCGCCGGGTCGGTGACGCCGGGCCGGCCGGCCAGGCCCTCGACCGCCTTTTCCCCGCAGACCCGCGAGTTATACGTGCCTATCGAGTTGATCTCGATATTGGTATAGCGCTGGAAATTCCGGGGCAGGGGACAGATGAACGCCTCGACGCAGTCGTCCTCGAAAACGGCCGTGTTCCGTTCCGTTTTGGTCCCGGAGATGTGGGCGTCATGGCACTTGAAGGCGATATAGAGGCATTCGTCGTCCCAGAGGATCCGGGCCTCGGTGACGTCCTTCTCGGCCGTCCCCTGCGGCTGGAGCAGGAAGGTCCCGACGACCTCGGCCCGCTGCCAATCAGGCTCCGTCAAGTTGCCGTCGATGAAGATCTTGCCGGTCGCTCGCCGGGCATAGGTCTGGCCCGAAGGCTCGCCGGCTCCGGCCAGGAGGCCGGCGGCCAGCAGTACAGCGGATAAGAGGGCGGCCTTGAAGCTAATTGACGCCGATCTTGGCATTTCTAAGACCTCCGATCAGATATCGGAACCATCGGATACCGGCATTCTACGGCCCGGGTAGCGACTTGTCCACCATTCGCTCCCGGATCCGCAGGAGGTCCGGCTTCGTGGGTTCAGGATCTTTCTTTTCGTCCATACCGACGAATTCCAGGGGAAAACCGGCGTCGCCGGACAAAGAAGACCGGTTTTAAGCCAAAAAATAAATCGCTTGACAAAGGCCATCATGCTATCTAGAATCCAATTGAATATGAAGTATGATATACGATATCATATGCCGAAAAGCAAGTTTCCCGCCTTTGACATCCGCACTAAAAACGATAACGATTCGGTTCTCGCCTCAAATTTAAATCTCTAAAGGAGGAATCAGAATGAGTGCCAGCCGAATGTGCAGCAGGCGATTGAAATGGTCGTTTTTCCTTGTCCTTTTTGTCGCTCTCGCCTCCGGGCTCTTCGCCCAACGTCAAACCGGCTCTATCAAGGGCGCCATTTTCGAAGCAGACGGCGCCCCGTTGCCCGGCGCGACGGTGACGATCAAGTCCGAATCCATGCTGGGCGAGCTCAACTACGTGACCTCGGCCACCGGGGACTTCCGCTTCCCCTCCGTCCCGCCGGGATCGTACTCCGTGACCGTGGTCATGCCCGGGTTCAAGAAGATGACCCGGGAGAACGTCAAGGTCCTGGTCGGCGCGACGGTCACCGTCAATTTCACGATGGACGTGGCCGCCGTTGAGCAGGAAGTCATGGTGACGGCGGCGTCGCCGACGGTCGACGTGGTCAGCCCCAAGGTGGCCATGGTCGTCGACACCGAGATGCTCCGCAACCTGCCCTTGGCCAGGAACCTGACCAGCATCATCAACACCGTCCCCGGCGCCGTGGACAGCACCTTCCACGGCAGTACCGTCCGGGGCAGCACCTACGCCCTCGACGGCGTGAACATCAATGACCCCGTTTCGATGACGCCCATGACCGACGCGAACTACGACATCATCGACGAGGTCGAGGTCGCCACGGCCGCCCTGCCGGCCGAGGTCGGCTACACGACGGGCGCCTACATCAACGTCGTCACGCTCTCCGGCGGCAACAAGTTCTCGGGCAGCGCCCAAGTCTATTATACCAACGAGGACCTGTCGTCCTCCCTGTGGAGCGACCAGCAGCTGGCCTCCTTCGGCGTCGCCAAGCCGACGTTCGACAAGAGCTTTATCGACGCGTCCGCCAGCCTGGGCGGGCCCATCATCAAGGACAAGCTCTGGTTCTTCGGCAACTACCGCCACGCCCAGAGCGAGTCGACCAGCGCCTTCATCGGTCCCTTCACGGACTTCCTGGGCCGGACCCACACGGCCTTCGCCTACAAGAATTACAGCACGATGGGGCTGGCCAAGCTGACCTACCAGGTCTCCCCGAAGCTCAAGGCCATGGGCATGTTCAACTATTCCAACCCCCACCGGCCGGTGGACAGCTCCCCGGGCCCCTACACGACCTACATCGCGACGCGTGATTTCAACGAGACCGCGCTGACCGGGACTGGCACCATCAACTATATCTTCAACCAGAATGCCTTCGCCGAGTTCAAGCTCGGCATCGCCCGGGTCGATTCGAAATGGCACCTGCAGGAAGAAGCCCTGGACCTGCCCATCATCTACAACCGGGGCTCGCTCTACTCGTACATTGGCTCCTCCAGCGCGTCCAACGACGAAGAGCTCCGGAAGAGGACCACGGCGGCGCTCAGCGTAACCTATTTCAAGGACAATTTCTTAGGCGGGTCCCACGAGATCAAGGCGGGCGTCGAGTTCGAGGACGCTTATGGGGACTGGAACATCTGGCAGAAGGAGAACTACTCCCTTTACTACAACCAGAACAATCCCTATTACGTCGATACGGTCAACAAGATCGGCCTGATCTATCTCCTGGCCATCCCCTCCGAGAAGGGCACCCCCCAGGTCATCGACCGGGCCCGGCGGTTCGGCGCCTATCTCCAGGATTCCTGGACCATCGCCAAGCGGCTGACCGTGAACCTCGGCCTGCGCTACGACCGGGCCTGGGGCTGGAAGCCGTCCGTGACCAGGGGCGCCGGCTCGCCCCTGTCCGTCTGGATCGGCGAGAACGTCGTTTCGCCGTACGTCCAGTCGGTCTATCCGACCGTCTTCCCCGACGGGCTTAATCCCTTCGACTCCTTCACGACCGAGACCTGGGACAACGTCATGACCTGGAACACGTTCTCCCCCCGGTTCGGCCTGACCTATGATCCCTGGGGCGACGGCAAGACGGCCATCAAGGCCGCCTACTCCCGGTACAGCGAATACATGATGATCGACTACTTCCGGATCGTCAGCCAGCTGTATCCCCGCACCTACGGCTACTACTGGCAGGACATGAACGACAACGGGGCGCCCGACAGCTCCGACACATGGACCGAGCTCGGCTACGACTATCGGTTCATGAGCAAGGATTTCCTGAGCGAGATGCTCGATCCCGACACCAAGTCGCCCATCACCGACGAGTTCACCTTCGGGGTCAACCGCGAGATCCTGAAGAACTTCTCCGTCGGCGGCACCTTCATCTACAAAGACACCAAGAACATTTTCGAAGATGCCATGTACAATGTCGATAACGGCAACTGGATGTACCATCCGGACCAGGCGGAGACCCAGGAATGGTGGATCCCCTTCACGACGATCGTCCCCGGATACGGGAGTTATCCCGACACGACCGTGACCGCCTACTTCCGGCGTCTCGATTCCCCGGGGATCTGGTACCGGGCCTCGAACCTGGCCGAGTTGTCGCGGAAATACCGCGCCTTTGAGTTCAGCTTCAACAAGCGGATGTCCGAAGGCTGGCAGCTGACGGGCTCCGTCGTCTTCAGCAAGTCCTGGGGCAATGCCGGCATGAACTACTACTACAGCCGGGGTTGGACCGGGATCGCCGACAAGCCGAATTCCTTCGTCAACTCCGTCGGCCGGCTGAACTATGACCGTCCCCTGGTCATCAAGCTCCTCGGCACGGCCGAGCTTCCCTGGAACTTCCTCCTCAGCGCCTACTACACGCATTCTTCGGGCGCGCCCTTGAACCGGCAGATGCAGATCATCTGCCCGGCCAGCTGGGCCACGGAGCACAACGTCCGGCGGCAGTATGTCGCCGTCAACATCGACGCCCCCGGCACCTACAGGTGGCGGGCTTCCGACATCGTCGATGCCAGGCTCGAGAAGCAGTTCCCGCTCGGCAAGATCGGGACGATCGGCGTCTACGTCGACATCCTCAACCTCCTCGGCTATACCGATGTCAGCCTTGGCGTGAACGATGTCTATCGCTACGCACCTTCCGCCGAAAACGTCCTGGAACCGGCTGCGGTGACCATGGATCCCACCTGGCAGAAGATCTCGTCGGTGTCCGGCACGAGAACGTTCAAGCTCAGCTTGAGGTACACCTTCTAGAGACCGGACCTCAGCAGTCGTACAAGCCCCTCCCGAGTCGCTCGGGAGGGGCTTTCTTTTTACTGTTCTCCGGATTCCGGGAAACCCCTCTCTCGGACTTTAGCCCGGGGATGTCCTCTGGTTCCCCGGCCCCCCGGGGAACCAGTTTGCACGGTTCCCCCCCGCTCTGCGGGCCCCCTCCTCCAGCAACGGGGAACTGCGAGGACAATCCCCTCGCTGCCTCGAGAGGGAATCCCGGAAATGGGAGAAGAACCTTTTTTGGCTCTTCTCCGGATTCCGGGAAATCCCTCTCTCGGGCCGGCGCGTAGCGGACTCTTGGGAGCGGAGGTCAGGATCACGGCCGAGCGCTCGAGGCCGGGATCCTGAAAACTATCTTTAGAAAGCGCTTTCTCCGGATATTTCCCAGAAGCATGGCTCCGAGCCGCTCCGCCATGCTTCTGATGGTCGCTTCGATGACTTCGCTCCCTGCCGGTCCTCTGGCTCCCCGGCCACGGCGAGTGGTGGGGCCGAAAATAAATCCATTGGGCGTTGATGGGCCGTCCGGATTCGGAGATAAGGGGAAGCATCATGACCGTCGAACGCGCCGCCGGCCGGCCGGGCCGCCGATGATCTCGGGGAAGCGCCGGATGGCGACCGCCGGGAGCCTCCTGGGGATCGGGCTGGCCGTCACCCTTTTTGCCGTCCCAGCCGGACCGGAGCCCGGAACTTCCAGGCATCTCGAGGCCGCGGTCCGGATCGTCCGGGAAGCGCTTGTCGCCCGCGAAGGCTACGGGCTCCTCAAGGAGCTCTGCGACCTGGGCCCCCGTCTGTCCGCTTCGGCCGGCCTGGAGCGGGCCATCGGCTGGGCGCGCGGCCGGATGGAGAAGCTCAACCTCGACCGCGTCTGGCTCCAGCCGGTCACGGTCCAGGCCTGGGAGAGGGGAGGGCCGGCGGAGGCCGTCATCGAGGACCGGGCCGGGGCGGTCCGGCTCAGCGTCGCGGCGCTCGGCAACAGCGTCGGGACCCCCGAGGCCGGGATCTCCGGAGAGGTTCTGGAGGTCGGCTCGATCGAGGAGCTTCGCCGCCGCGGGGCCGAAGCCCGCTCGAAGATCGTCTTCTTCAACGCGCCCATCGACGGAGGCGTCCGGCTGACCGACGAGTCCTACGACCGTGTCGTGGTCAACCGGATGTCCGGGCCGGATGCCGCGGCCGAAGCCGGTGCCGCGGCCGTCCTGATCAGGTCGCTGACGACGGCCCGGGACGACCATCCCCGCACGGGGGTGCTGAAGTACCGCTCCAAGGCCGCGCCCATCCCCGCGGCCGCCCTGAGCCCGCGGGCCGCCGACGCGCTGGCCGCCGCCCTCGAGCGCCAGCCGCGGAGCCGGCTCCGGCTGCGCCTGCCCTGCCGGCCCCTGCCCGACAGGACGAGCCACAACCTGATCGGCGAGATCCGCGGCCGCGAGAAGCCGGAGGAGGTCATAGTCGTAGCCGCCCACCTGGACAGCTGGGACCTCGCCCCCGGAGCGCACGACGACGGCGGAGGATGCCTCCAGGCCCTCGAGGTCCTGTCGCTCCTGAAGCGGCTCGGCCTGGCCCCGAAGAGGACGATCCGCTGCGTTCTTTACGCCGACGAGGAGAACGGCTCCCTCGGCGCCAGGGCCTACGCCGCCTTCGCTTCGGGCTCGGGGGAAACGCACCTGGCGGCCATGGAATCCGACCGGGGCGTCTTCGAGCCCCGGGGCTTCTCCCTGACGGGGAGCGAGGCGGTCCTGGCCAAGGTCCGGGCCTGGCAGCCGCTCCTGGCGCCGGCCGGCATCGATTGGGTCCGTCCCGGCGACGGCGGCACGGCCGACGTTTCCTATATCACGAACGCCCGGGCCATCCTCGGGCTTCTCAACGACAGTCAGACCTACATGGATCTTCACCATTCGGCCCTGGACGTCTACGAGGCCGTGAACCCGCGGGCCATGGAGCTCGGGGCCGCGGCCATGGCCATCCTGGCCCATGTCGTCTCCGAGGAGGGGCTCTGAGGCCCGGCGCGGCGCCGGCAGCCCGGGTCCGTTCCCCGGGGCGGGACGAAAAGACGAGCGGCGTGGAGGATTGATATGAGCGTTTTCGACCGGATCCGGAACGAGTTCCCCGAGCTCGCCAGGATCATCCATCTGAACAGCGCGGCCCTGTCGCTGATGCCCGAGTGCTCCAAACAGGCCCTGGTCGCGGCCCTGGCCGACCGGGAGCTGACCAGCGAGGCCCGGACGGCCCTACGGGTCGGCCGGGACCTGGACGCGCGGCAGAAGATCGGACGCCTGATCAACGCCCCGGCCGAGACGATCTGCGTCGTGGCCAACACCTCGGAAGGCCTGAACGTTGCGGCCCAGGGCCTCGATTTCCGGCCCGGCGAGAACGTCGTCCTCTCCGAGAACGAGTTCGTGGGCAACATCGTCCCCTGGCTGAACCTGGCCTCGAAGGGCGTCCTGGTCAAGCGGGCCGCCGTCCCCTTCGGCCAGGACCCGGCCGCCGCCATCAGGGCCGCCGTCGACACCCGGACGAAGGTCGTCGCCCTCAGCCTGGTCGGCTGGATCGACGGTTTCAAGACCGACGTGGCCGCCCTCGGCCGCTTCTGCCGCGAGCGGGACATCCTCTTCGTCGTGGACGGCATCCAGGGCGTCGGCGCGGTCGGCCTGGACGTCGCCGCCTCGCACATCGACTTCCTGGCCTGCGGGGCGCAGAAATGGCTGATGTCGCCGAACGGCACCGGCTTCCTGTACGCCTCGAAAAATATCCTGCCTCGGATCCGCCAGAAATACATGGGCTACCTGAGCCTCGACTCCGACGCCGACAACGCCTTCGACTTCGAGATCCGGCCGAGGACCGACGCCTCCCGGTTCCATCTGGGGTCGTACAACGACAAGGGCATCGCCGCCCTGGGGCGGTCCCTGTCGCTCATCCTGGAGGCCGGGATCGCCGAGGTCCAGAAGCACGTCGTCGGGCTGAACGTCCGGGCCGCGGCCGGCCTGCGGCAGAAGGGCTACACGATCGTCTCGAGCCTGGACCCGGACCATATGTCGGGCATCCTGACCTTCCGGGGGGCCGACACCGCGTCGGCCTACGAGCGCCTCATCAGCCGGGGCATCGTCGTCTCCCTCCGCAACGGGTGGATCCGCATCTCGCCCCACGTCTACAGCAACGGCGAGGACATCGACCGGCTGCTGGCGGCTCTTTAGGAAGCGGGCCGGAGGGAGACATGCTCCAAGCGCATCCGTGGCTGGCCGTCGTCCCGCCCCTGGTCGTCATCCTCGTCTCGATCGTCTGGAAGAGGATCTTCCTGGCCCTGTTCCTCGGCCTCTGGCTGGGGGCGACGCTCCTGGCCGGCGGCGACCCGGTCCGGGGGATCTTCGGATGCATCGAGCGCTGCCTCGACGTCTTCAAGGACGGGGACCTGGCCAAGGTCGTCTTCTTCTGCTGCTTCATCGGCGCGGTCATGGCCCTCATCCAGCGCTCGGGCGGGGTCCGGGGCTTCATCGAGTTCCTCTCCAGGCGGAAGCTGGTCAAGAGCCGGCGCCAGGCCCAGTTCCTGACCGTGGCCATCGGGGCCGTGATCCCGATCGAATCCAGCATCAACGTCCTCATCCCCGGGAGCATCTCCCGGCCTCTCTACGACGAGTTCCGGATCTCCCGGGAGAAGCTGGCCTTCCTGAGCCTGTCCTTCTGCGCGCCCATCTGCACGATGGTCCCCATCAACGCCTGGGGGGCCTACGTCTCCGGGATCATGGCCGGCCAGGGGATCCCGTCGCCGTTCAGCCTCTATCTCCGGGCCATCCCCTTCAACCTCTACTCGATCTTCGCCATGGGCTTCGCCGTCATCCTGATCGCCTGTCAGAAGGATTTCCTGGCCATGGCCAAGGCCGAGCGGCGGGCCCGCGAAGGCGGCTCAGCCGCGTCCGCTTCAGCCGGGGCCTCGGCCCTGTCCGGCGAGGGCCTGACGCTCGATCCCAAGGAGGGCGTCCGGCCCCGGGCCGGACGCATGCTCGTCCCGGTGGCGGCCATGGTCGCGGCCATGATCGGCGGCATGCTCATCACCGGGCACGGCGACTTCACCGAGGGCCAGGGCGCCACGGCCGTGTTCTACGCCGTGCTCCTGGCCGTACTGGTCGCCGCCGTCCAGTACCGGCTGGCCGGGGTCCTGTCCTTCGGCGAGACGTCGACCCTGTTCTTCAAGGCCGTCGGAGGCATGGCCGGCATGGGCTTCCTCATCACCATGAGCTTCGCCATCAGCACGCTCTGCCTCGACCTCAAGACCGGCCCCTTCGTGGCCGGCGCCGCCCGACACATCATCGACCTGAAGGTCGTGCCCGCCGTTCTCTTCGCCCTGACCGCGTTCATCTCGTTCGCCATCGGCACGGCCTGGGGGTCCTGGGCCATCATGCTGCCGATCGGGCTGGCCTTCGCGCCCGGGGCGGGGCTGCGGACGCTGATCGTCCTCGGGGCCATGATGAGCGGCGGCGTCTTCGGCAACCACTGCTCGCCGATCGCCGACACGACCCTCATGGCCACCCTGGCCTCGGGCGGGAACCATATCGAGAACATCCGGGCCATCCTGCCCTATGCGTTGCTCATCGCCGCGTTCACCGGGGCCGTCTATCTCGGCCTCGGCGTCATCCTCTTTTAAGGAGCCGACCATGGCAAAGATCATGAACCTCGAGGAGATCCTCGAAACCCTGAAAGGGATCGACCCGTCCCGGGACATCCTGCCGGTCATAGAAGCGGGCTTCGTCGCCTATTCGAAGGGCCGCGTCGTCGTTCCGCCGGTGGGCGAGCTGATCTTCGACGATCCCCCGGGGGAGACGCACATCAAGTACGGCTACATCAGGAACGACGATCATTTCGCCATCAAGATCGCCTCGAGCTTCCGCGGCAACGCCGGGCGGGGCCTCAACGCCTGCCAGGGCCTGATCCTCCTCCTCAGCCAGAAGACCGGGGAGCCGGTCTGCATCCTGCTCGACGAGGGCCATCTGACCCAGGTCCGGACGGCGGCCGCCGGGGCCGTCGTGGCCAGGCACTTCGCCCCCCGGAACATCCGGCGTGTCGGCGTCTTCGGCGCCGGGACGCAGGCCCGCATGCAGATCGAATACCTCCGTTACGTCAGGCCCGTCCCGGAGGTCATAGCCTGGTGCCAGAACCAGGAAGAGGCCGCGAGCTACCGGGCCCACATGGAGGGCCTGGGCTTCAGGACGGCGACCACGTTCGACCCCGAGGAGGTCGCTTCGACCTGCAACCTCATCGTTACCGCCACGCCCTCGCACCGGCCCCTGCTCGCGGCCGGCCAGATCCGCAAGGGCACGCACATCACGGCCATGGGCTCGGACACCGCCGAGAAGCAGGAGCTCGATCCGGAGATCCTGCGGCTGGCCGACCGCCTGGTCGTCGACAGCCTCAGCCAGGGACGGCTCCGCGGCGAGATGTTCAAGGCCCTGCAGGCGGGCGCCATCGCCGAGGCCAAGCCGGTCGAGCTGGGAACGGCCATCGCCGATCCCGGCCTTCACCGCCAATCGGACGACGAGATCACCGTGGCCGATCTGACCGGCGTGGCCGTTCAGGACATCCAGATAGCCAAGATGGTCTGGGAGGCCGCCGGCCGGACCGCGGGTGGTGGGGGCCGAAACCTCGGCAATGGCTGTTGCGCGCCGAAGAGGGGCGTTTAAGATTACCAGGACACGGAAAAGCATAAGCATGGAACGACCGACCGTCCGTTCGAGAATCCAATCCCGCAAGCTCAGGAGGAGGCGCACTTGAAAATGAAACGATTACTGACCGCATTCATCATCATCCTGGCGGCCGCGACCGCGGCCCTGGCCCAGACGCATACCGGGACCATCACCGGGATCGTCTTCGACGAACAGGGCGAGCCCCTTCCCGGCGTCGAGGTGGCGATCTCGAGCCCTCAGCTCATGACCCCGCAGATCGTCCAGGTCACGAACCAGAAGGGCTTCTTCCGTTTTTCCTATGTCCCGCCGGGCTCCTACATGATCAAGGCCGCGCTCCAGGGATTCTCCCCGGCCGTCAAGGAGAACGTCGTCGTCAGCCTGGGCCTGGTCACCGACCAGAACCTGGAGATGAGCTCCGAGAAGCTCGATAACCAGGTTGTCGTCGTCGGCCTGGCCCCGAGCGTGGCCCTCGAGAACACGAAGATGTCCATGAACGTCGGCTCGAAGGAGCTGATGCGGCTGCCCGTCACCCGGAGCCTCGGCAGCTACATGGCCCTGGCGCCGGGCGTCCTGAACGGCGGCATCGCCCTCGGCGGCGGCACGCGCGAGAACGCCATGAACGTCGACGGCATCCAGATGACCGACCCCGGCGCCGGCGCCGGGCAGACCACCATCCAGGGCATGGATTCCTACGACGAGGTCCAGGTCGAGACCGCCGGGCACGCGGCCGAGTACGGCAACGTGTCGGGCGCCGTCATCAACGTCATCACCAAGGCCGGCGGCAACACCTTCGACGGCCAGCTCACGTATTACCACCAGAACAAGGGCCTGCTGTCGAAGAACTACGAGGGCACCGGCCTGAGCGCCCCGTCGTCGAAGCAGATCTTCAACCACGACGTCAACGCCAGCCTCGGCGGCCCCATCGTCAAGGACAAGATCTGGTTCTTCCTGAGCGGCGGCGCCATCTGGAACAAGAAGAACGTCTACGGCTTCGCCGCCGACATGCCGAAGACGACGCTCAGCGGCGTCGGCAAGCTGACCTTCCAGCCCAACGCCAGGAACAACATCTCCGTGATGCTGAACGTGCACAACATGGACCAGCCGTACTACAACGGCAGCCAGTACACGGCGCTCGAAGCGGGCTGCGACATCGTCAGCGAAGGGACGTCCGGCATCCTCAACTGGATGTCGACCCTCGGCTCCAATACCTTCCTCGAAACGCGGCTGACCCTGGCCCAGCAGCGGAACGACTACACCGACCGCGTCGAGGAAGTCTCCATGTACGACTACGCGACGAACATGAGCTACAACGGCGGCGGCGGGGACTTCTACCAGCGCCGGACCCGTTGGACCGGCCAGGCCTCCCTGACCCATTACCTCGACGATCTCCTCGGCTCCCACCAGTTCAAGGCCGGCGTCGAGTACGAAAAGGGCGAGTCGAAGAACCGCTCTGACTCCGTCGTCGACGAGTACGGCATGAGCACCTACTACACGATGGAAGGCGCGCCGTACGTGGCCGTCCGCCTCCTGCCGGCCGACCAGCCCTGGCAGATCGACTCCTTCAAGCAGATCGCCGGGTACATCCAGGATTCCTGGAGGCCGAACAAGTACCTGGTCGCCAACCTCGGCCTGCGCTACGACTACGCCACCTCCTATACCCCGGCCCAGGGCGATTACGACAAGATCACCCTCTCCAAGTGGAACACCCTCGAGCCGCGGCTGACCCTGGGGATCGACCCCTTCGGCCGGGGCAAGACCGGGATCAAGCTCGGCTTCTCCAGGTACGCCCTGCTGATGTACACCTGGACCTATGATCTGAACCCCAACGTCCAGGCCTACGAGGCCTATTTCAACCCTTCGCCGGGCGAGTTCTATCTGGTCGAATGGTACGTGCCCCTGAGCTACACCGTCGATCCCGACCTCAAGCGCCCCTATACCAACGAGTACCTGGTCAGCCTCGACCAGGTCCTGGCCAGCGACTGGTCCGTCAAGGCCAGCTACATCCATCGGGCCACCCGCGACTTCGTCACGACGGAAGACAGCGCCAGG
The DNA here is from genome assembly GCA_022711665.1 of Acidobacteriota bacterium. GTDB lineage: Bacteria > Acidobacteriota > Aminicenantia > Aminicenantales > Saccharicenantaceae > RBG-16-66-30. Next base: position 51,015 of record JAKLEN010000007.1, read on the forward strand.
ACCTCGGAGTGGTACGAGCCGGTCACGGTCGACAACCCCTACACCGAAGGGACGATGACGATCTATAACCTGATCGAAGGCGCCCCGAACCCGTACTACTACGTCTCCAACAACCCCCTGGCCAAGAAGGATTACGACGCCTTCATCTTCGAGATCAACAAGCACCTGTCCCATCGCTACCAGTTCCGGCTGAACTACACCTGGAGCCGGGCCAAGGGCACCGAGACGCAGGGCAGCAGCAGCAGCGGCGGCGGCCTGAACTCCATCTACTCCGACTGGAACGACCCCAACTTCCTAATCAACAAGTCCGGCATCCTCGACCGGGACCGGACCCACGAGATCAAGTTCCAGGGCTTCTATATGGCCCCGCTCGGCTTCGTCCTCGGCCTCTCCTACCAGGGCGTTTCCGGCCTCAGCTATACGCCCTACCGGACCTACACGCTCGACCAGGGCGCCGAGTCGGTGCTCCTGGTCTCCCAGGGCTCCCTGCGGATGCCGTTCATGAACAAGATCGACATCCGGGTCGAAAAGGAATTCGGCTTCAAGGGCAGCACCCTGGCCGTGTTCGGCACCGTCTACAACCTCCTGAACAGCAACACCACGACGGGGATCAACACGAACTTCACGTCCAGCCGCTACGGCCTGACGACCGGCATCATGACCGCCCGGACGGTCGAGCTGGGCGCGCGGTACACTTTCTGAGTCGGACCGGGTTTTGACCTGCGGACCGGAGGGGCGGCGCCGTCGCGAGCGGCGTTGCCCCTCCGGCATTTTTGAGCCGGGAGGATATCCTATGAAAAAGATCATCGCGGCGGCGGTCATGGCGCTGGCCCTGATCCTGACGACGGGACCGGCCTCGGCCTGCCGGGCCGCCGGCCCGAAGAAAGCGAACCCGCTCCTGGAGATGGGGATCGTGCCCTATCCCACGGCCGCCGAGCTCGAGGCCTACCCGCTGCCGGGCTCGGCCGTCGCCGCGGCCCCGCTGACGGCGGAGGACATCGGCCCCGAATGGGCCAATATCGACGATCTCCGCTGGCTCGAGCCGATCGCCCGGGCCAACAAGGCCGTCCTCCTCGGCGAGAACCATTATTACCGCTCCATCCATAACCTCTGCAACCGCATCCTCTTCGCCCTCAACACTTTCGACAGCTATCCCTACCTGATGATGGAGCTGCCGTATTCGAGCTCCCCGTTCATCGATCAATATGTCGGCCTGGCCGACGATGCCGCGGCGGCGGCCTTTTTCGACCGCCACGTCTCCGGTTTCGCCTCGATGGAAGAGGACCGGCTCAGGCTCGAGCACATCCGGCGCTGGAACAAGAGCCATCCCGACCGGCGCATCCACGTCGGCACATACGATATCGAGCACCAGTATGCCGTCACCCTGCGGGACGTCCTGCTGCCGTACTTCGAGCGGAACGGCCGGACATGGCCGGTCGACCCGGCCGGCCAGGCCACGAGGGAGCTCGAAGCCGTCGCGCTCGAGATGGCCGCGGCCAACGCCGAGCTGAAGGCCCCGCGTCTCGACCCCGACCTGCCGTTCGTCACGCCGGCCTACATCGGCTGCGTCATCGAGAACCTGCTCTCGATCATCCGGGCCAGGATCTACAATTTCGACTACTACCGCCAGCGCGGCATCGTCCGGAACCTGACCGATCCCCGGTTCCACGGGCGGGCCTTCGAGGAGTCCAAGGTCCTCATCCACGGCGGCTCCTATCACACCCCGTCCAAGTTCCCCTACCCCGAAGGCGGCAACTTCCTCCGGGAGGGAGGCTACCTGGCCCACGATTACGCCCCGACGAAGGGCCGGACCTACTCGATCCGCTTCGACGGGCTGTCCTTCCGGCTGGGCGGCATGGCCGGGTTCGACATGGCCGCCGGCCTGCCCTGCGGCAGCGGCTATCGCTACATAGTGACGACGATGCAAAAGGCCCACAAGGACGGCCTCCTGGACAAGGACGGGCACTACATCATCGGCGACGGTGTGCCCGGCCCGGAGACGGCCGCCTTCTATGCGGTCCTGTTCAAGGCCGCGGCGGCGAACGATTTCGCCCCGTTCCTCGTCCGGTCCATCGATTGGGACGGGCTGCTCAAGGCGGCGGGGGAGAAGAACGCCAAGCTGGCCGACGAGATCGCCAAGTGGCGGGACGAATACGGGCGCTATGACGCCCTCGTCTTCGTGCCCCGCTCCGACATCCTGACGCTGAGAAGGAAAGCGGCCGCCGCCGGCCGTTGACGGGCCGGGCGGCGCCCGGCCCGGCGGCCCGCCCGAAGGGCCGACGGAGGACTGGCATGAGATACCGGACAGGAACCCTGGCCGCCCTGGCGGCCTTATTGACCGTGGCCGGATGGGGCGCGCAGAAGGCCTCGTTCGACGCCGGGCAGGCGCTCGATCATATCAAGGTCCTGGCGGCCGACGAGCTCCAGGGACGGATGAGCGGCCAACCCGGCTACCGTACTGCCGCCGATTACGCCGTCGCGCGGTTTAAGGACTGGGGGCTCGAGCCCGGCGGGCCGTCGGACGGCTTTTTCCAGGACCTGACCTTCCTCTTCGAGCAGGCCCGCCCGGGGGCCGTCTTCCAGGTCATGAGCGGCCGAACGGCCCTGTCCTTCCATTACGACTACGAATGGGCCGCCAACCGCGGGTCGGGGTCGGGGACCTTCGCCGCCGGCATCGTCTTCGCCGGCTACGGCCTGTCGGACGCCGCGGCCGGCTATGACGATTACGCCGGCCTGGACGTCAACGGCAAGCTCGTCCTGGCCTGCGGGGACTCCCTGCCGGAGCTCGCGGACAAGCTCGGGCGCCCGATCACGGCCCGGGAGCGGATCCTGGCCGCCCTGGCCCACGGGGCCCGGGGGATCATCCTCTTCCGCAGCGGCGCCGGGGCCGGCGATGTGTCGCCTTACCTCTACAGGGGACTCGGCCCGGACGCCTACAAGGCGGATTTCGTCATCCTCAACGTCCAGAAGAGCGTCGTCGACTTCATCTTCAAGCATGAGAGGACGGAGCTCCGCTACCACCTGGGACGGATCCAGCAGACGCTCCAGCCTAGCTCCCTGGCCCTCGCCGCCCAAGGGTTCGTCCGCCTGGAGATGATCCGCGACGAGAAGCGGCCGACCATGAACGTCCTGGCCCGCATCCCGGGCGCCGACAAGGCGCTCAAGGACGAGGTGGTCATCCTCGGGGCCCACCTGGACCACCTGGGCGTGGACATGAGCGGCGACGTCTTCAACGGGGCCGACGACAACGCTTCCGGCGCCGCCGTTGTCCTCGAGGCCGCCCGGGTCCTGCGGGCGAACGGATTCCGGCCCCGGCGGACGGTGGTCTTCGCCCTCTGGGGCGCCGAGGAATTCGGGCTACTTGGCTCCGAGCATTATGCCGCCCACCCCGTCTATCCGCTGGAGAAGACGGCGGCCTACGTCAACCTCGACATGGAGGGCCACGGCAACGGCCGGGTCCTGTTCGAGGGCGCCTATTACGCTCCCCGGCTGTGGCGATCCGTCGAAGCCGGGCTGGCCGCCGGCCCGGCCCTGAGTCTCCAGCCGGCGCGGGGAGGCAGCGGGGGCTCCGACCATTATCCCTTCATGACCCGGGGCGTCCCCACGGCCTTCATCGGCACGGACGGCTACCATTTCAAGACCAATCGCGTCGGGGACGTCTTCGAGCTCATCGCTCCGGACGTCCTGCGGAGCGCGGGAGAGGCCGTGGTCCGCACGATCGAGATCCTGGCCTCGGACGGGACGCTCCGTCTCGAAGGCACGCTGGCCGAGCGGCGGGCGGACTACCAGTGGAAGGCCGCCCAGGTCGTCAATCTGGCCGCGGAGCCTCTCGGCGGCCTGATCGAACGCCGCCGGGAGGCGCAGGACCCGGACGTGGACGTCCAGCTGGCCTTCGTCGACGAGGCGCGCTCCGGCGGGCCCGACGGAGCCGGAATCCTGACCGAGCTCGTCGCGGCCCGGCAGGCCATCCGGGCCTCCCGGGGGCTCCGGCTCTATGAGGAGAAGCCGGTTTACGAGTTCCAGTTCGAAGCCGGCCTCAACCCCGGAAGAACGGCCGTCCTGGCCGGCGTCCGCGGCCTGGCCCGGATCGCCGCCGAGCCGGCCTGGGCCGAGGTGCTGTCCCGGCAGGGCGTGTCCTTCGCTTCGATCGAGCCGGGCCTTTTCGAAGGGGACGGCCTCGCGCCGCGGGGGGCCGCGGCCGTCGCCGCCGCCGGCCGGGCCAGGCTCCTGCTCATCGCCCGGGGGCTTTCCCCCGCCCGGACCCGGAGCCTGCTCGAGGCCTGCGTCAAGCCGGCCCTCATCGTCACGCCGGACCGGCCCGGCCCGGGGCTCGTCGAGCTGCTCAAGAAGACCCGGTCGACCGTGGGCCTTGTCCTCGGCCGCGGCGCCGACCTCCAGGCCTATGTCCAGGCCTTCGACGAGCTGGCCCGGGCGCTCGGCCGGACCAGGGTCCTGGCGGTGACCGAAGACGATGTCTGGAGCGGCGCAGGTGCCGGCCGGGCGCGGCAGGTCATCGCGGCGCTCGTCCGGGCCGGACGGCCGGACGCCGATATCGCCGGTTTCGCCGGCGGCAACTTCGCCGACATCCTGGCCCGCGTCCGGCCCGAATGAGCGGGGCCGGAGGGGCGGCCGTTCCGGCGAGGAGGTCCATCATGAGAACGAAGCGGCTGCTCCTGTTCCTGGTTCCGGTCGTCATCCTGGCCGCCGTCGAGATCTATCCCCTGGCGCGGAAGGCCACGCCGGGCATGATCGTTTCGGAGCTCGAGGGCTTTCGGGTCTTCCATGTCCCCGCCGACGAGGCCGGCGCCCGCGCCGTCGCCCGGGCCCTGGCCGAATCCCGGGACCGCGTCATGGCGGCCCTGGAGCCCGGAGACAGCAGGCCCGTGGCGGTCTACGTCTACCACGCCCAAAAGGACATGCAGGCCCGGCGCTACGGCGCAATCACGCGCCTGTTCTCCCTCGACTGGTGGATCGGCGACAACACCAGGGACGCCGTCCTCATCGTCAACCCCGGGCCGCCGGGCGCTCCCAACCACGATCACATCGTAACGGCCGCCGTCCACGAGTTCGTCCACGTGCTTACGGACCGCCTCAATCCCCGGACGAGCAAGTGGCTGAAGGAGGGCCTGGCCTGCTACGTCGCCGGGCAGGCCCCGCCCGCGGGCTTCGCCCGGCAGGCCGGCCCGCCGGCCTTCGCGCTCCTGGGCGCGTCGAACCCGGTGGCCTTCGCCAAAGCCGGCGGCTATCAGCATTCCTACGTTTATGTCGACTTCCTGGCCGGACGCTACGGCTGGCCGGCGGTCCGGGATCTTCTGCTCGCCGGCGAGGACTACGAGGCCGTCCTGCACAAGAGCCGGAAGGAGATCTACGAGGAATGGCTGGCGGCCGCGTTCCCTGAGTCCTGACCGCCCCGGGCGGGGCGGGGGAACGGCCGGTTCCGGCCGGGCCGGGTCCCGGCTAGACGATGGCCTTGATGTCGATCTCCCGGACGTCCGGCTTGCCCTTCTTCCGGGCGGTCAGGCCCCTGGCGATCTGCCCGAGTAGCCGGATGCCCAGGCGCATCTTGTCTTCCGACTCGTAGCTGTAGCACAGGCGCAGCCGGTCCGCCCCTTCCTCCGGCCGGACGAAGAAGGCCGTTCCCGGGATGGTGGCCACCTTCTTGTGGAGCAACTCCTCGACGACCTCGTTCGACCGGAGGCCGCTCTTCAGCCGGCACCAGATGTAGAACCCGCCGGCCGGCGTGTTCCAGGAGAGGGCCGGGGCGCAGTGCTCGGCCAGGGCGGCGATCATGGCGTCGCGGCGCCGGACGAGGAGGCTCCGGATCCGTTCGAGGTGCCTGTCGTAGAGACCGTCCCTGAGGAACTCGAGTAGGACGTGCTGGCCGAGGGTGTTCGAATGGATGTCCTCGTATTGCCGCACGGTGGCCAGCCGCTTGGCCATCAGGCGGGTGCAGATGATCCAGCCGATCCGGAAGCCCGGGAACAGCGTCTTGGAGATGGAGCTGACGTGTATGACGGCCGCGGACTTGTCCAGCGACTTCAGCGAGGGCGCCGGCTCGCGATCGAAGAAGAGCCGGCTGACCGGGTCCTCCTCGATGATGCCGAACTGATGGCGGTAGGCCAGGTTGAGCAGGGCCTTCTTCCGTTCCAGGCTCAGGACGGCGCCGCTCGGGTTCTGGAACGCCGGCATCGTGTAGACGAACTTGGGCTTGTGGACCTTGAGGATCCGCTCCAGGGCGTCGATGCGCATGCCCTCGGCGTCCACCGGAACGTCAACGATCCTGGCCTGGGCGGCCCGGAAGATCTGCAAAGCGCCGTAGAAGGTCGGCTTTTCGACGACGACGACGTCTCCGGGGTCGAGCAGGACCCGGGAGAGAAGCGAGAGCGCCTGGACCGAGCCCGCGGTGATGACGATCTCCTCGGGGGAGACGGCCGAGCCGCCGCGGATCATGTCCGTCGCCAGCATCTCCCGCAGCGGCGGCAGCCCCTGGCAGCTCGAGGCCCGGAGGAGCGAATAGATGTCGGTCCGGCAGAGGCGGGTGACTATCCGCTCGATCTCCCGGGCCGGGACCATGTCCGGGGCCGGGTCGCCGCCGGCCAGGCTGATGATCTCCTTCTGATGGATCCAGTCGTTGTTCTTCTGGATGGTGGTGTCGAAGGCCGAGTTGTTGCTCGAGGCGAAGAAGTCGTCCCAGCGCATGGAGGCCGGGGCCTGGAAGCTCTCCTTCTCGACCTCGCTGGCGTCGACGACGACCGTGCCCTTGCCGACGTGGGCGGCTATGAGGCCGTCGGAGTAGAGCTCGCTATAGGCCAGCAGGACCGTGCTGCGGTCGAGGCCGAGCGACTGGGCCAGCTTGCGCGTCGAGGGCAGCCGCTTGCCGACGAAGATGTCGCCCCGGAGGATGTGATCCTTCAGCTGGTTGCTGATCTGAAGGTAGAGGGGGACGGGGCTTTTCCTGTCCAGGGCGATGCTGGCGGAGTGCGTACTATTGCTCATCGTGTAAAAAAACAGGATGGCAGAAACGGCCGGCTTTTTCAAGCCGGCGTTCCTCGGGGGAGGCCCCGGCGGCCCGGCCGGGCGTCCGGCGGCGCGCGCTTGACAGCCTTCGAGCCGGGGGACTATCCTCTCTCCAGCCGAGAGGACCAGGAGAAGCCCATGCCCGAGACGAACGCTCCGATCCCGGCCGCGCGGACGGCCGCCGCCCGGCCGCCGCGCATCTGGGAGATCGATTTCCTGCGCGGCGTCTCCATCATCCTGGTCATCGGCTACCATCTGCTCTACGACGTCGGCGACTACCTCGGGATGCCGCGCTTCCTCGGCTGGACCACCGATCTCTCGAGCCCGGCCTGGACGATCGCCCAGCACTTTTTCGCCGGGCTGTTCGTCCTCCTGTCCGGGGTGAGCAGCACCCTGACCCGGAGCAACGTCCGCCGCGGGCTGCGGCTGCTGGCGGTGGCCCTGGCCCTGACCCTGGCGACCTACCTGATCGCCGTCTGGATGCACCTCTTCGATCCCGCCGACACGATCCTGTTCGGCATCCTCCATTGCCTGGCCGTATCGATCCTGCTGTACGGGCTGGTCTTCGCCAAAGTACCGGCGGCGGCGAACGCGCTCATCGGCGCGGCCATCGTCGGGCTGGCCCCGCTCCTGCCGGCGCTCGGAAGGGCCCTGGCCGTCCGGTCGAACTGGCTCATTCCGTTCGGGCTGCCCGGCCCTTCCTTCTCATCCCTGGATTATTTCCCGCTCATCCCCTGGCTCGGCGTGTTCTTGATCGGCGCGTCCCTGGGCCGGTCGGTCTATGCCGCCAGGAAGAGCCTCCTGCCGTGGCGGATGCCGCGGAATATCGTCAACTTCGCCGGCCGCCACTCGCTCCTGATCTACCTGGTCCACCAGCCGGTGATCATGGGCGTGCTGTACGTCGCCGGCCGGATCCGCTAGCCGCCCCCGCCGCCTTCAGGCGTGAGCGGGGGCCGGGCCGGCCCTCAAACCCGCGCGTCCAGCGGGCCCGGGGCGAAGCGCGCGTTCGGGCAGAGGCTGCAGATCCGGTTGAACTCCGCCGTCCGCTGCCGCGGGAACGCGGAGCCGCCGGAGCCCAGAAGCTCCCGGATATCCTCGAAGCACCGCCCCGGATCGATCAGGGGCGTGGCGCAGATCTCGCACAACCGCAGGACTTCCCGGCCCGAATCGGCCCAGTACCACCTCTCGCAGTCTTCGCAGGCCAGGAGCCGGCTCGCGGCATCGACCCGTTTCGTGCCCCGCGTCCCGGCCCCGATCCGGCTGACGCGGCGATCCCAGCAAAATGGACAGCGTCCGTTCATGGCCTCCTCCTCTTCTTCGTCCCGATCGGGTCCGGAGCGCGGCGCTCTTCCGGCCGCGGCCACGACGGCACCCGGCGTTCCCGCGCCTTCCAGTATCCAAAAAACGTGCCAGGACCGCCGGGGCGGGAAGGGCCCTTGCCGAGGGAGGAGGGCGAAGCGGGCGGAGCCGCCGGGCCGGCCGGCGTCCGTTCCGGCGGGAAAGCGTCCCGGAGAACGGGACGGGAAGGCTGCCGCGGTCCGGGCCCCGCGCCGGGGCCGGTGGTCAGGCCGCGGAAGCCAGGGCGCGGCGGATGCTGAGAGCGATCTCCTTGACGGAGAAGGGCTTCATGACGAAGGCCCTGATGCCCATGGCCAGGGCCTGTTCCTCGTCCAGGGTCTCGCTGTAGCCGGTGCATAGGATCAGGGGCAGGCCGGGGCGGAGACGGAGGATCTCGGCGGCCAGCTCGCCGCCGCTGAGCTTGGGCATGGTCTGGTCCATGATGACCAGGTCGAAGGCGTCGGGATCCTCGCGGATGAGATCGAGGGCGGCGACGGCGTCGGTCAGGCCGACGACCCGGTAGCCGAGGTGCTCCAGGAGCCTGGTCATGGCCCGGACCTGGATGTCCTCGTCGTCCACGAACAGGATCCTCTCGGTCCCCCTGGCGTACGGCTCCGAGCCTTCTTCCGCCCTGACCGCCTCGCCGGCCACCCGGGGCAGATAGATGACGAACGTCGTCCCCTTGCCGACTTCGCTCGAAACGGAGATGCCCCCGCTGTGGCTCTTGACGATGCCGTGGACCACGGCCAGTCCCATTCCCGTCCCCTCGCCCTTCTTCTTCGTCGTGAAGAAGGGCTCGAAGATGCGGTCCATGACCTCGGGCGGGATGCCCCGGCCGGTGTCGCTCACGGACAGGCGGACGTAAGAGCCCGGCTTGACGTCCAGGAAATGCTCGGCCTGGCTCCTGTCGAGGGCGACCTCGGAGACGGCGACGTCCAGGACCCCGCCCTTCTCGCGCATGGCGTAGGCGGCGTTGCTGCCCAGGTTCATCAGGACCTGCTGTATCTGCGTCGGGTCGGCCACGATAACGGCCGAGGGGGCCTCGATCCTCTCGGCGATCTCGATCGTCTTGGGCAGGGAGATCCTGATAAGCTTGAGGGCCTCCCGGACGATGGGCGCGATCTCGACCGGCTGGCGGTCCTGCTCCTTCTGCTGGGAGAAGGCGATGATCTGGCGGACCATGTCCTTGCCTCGCCGGGCCGCCTCCAGGACCTGGCTCAGGCGCCGGGCCGAGGGGGTGTCGGCCGGCTCCTCGCACAGAGAGAGCTCGGTGTTGATCAGGATGGGCAGGAGGATGTTGTTGAAATCGTGGGCGATCCCGCCCGCCAGGGTGCCCAGGGCCTCCATCTTCTGCCATTGGCGGATGCGTTCCTGGAGCTGGATCTCCTGGGTGACGTCCCGGCTCACGGCGATGCAGTGGATCAGCCGCCCCGCTTCGTCCCGGATGGGCGAAACCGACAGCTCGAACTCCAGGACCTGTTTCCCGGGGGCCCGCCGGGTGACATGCCAGTTCCAGGCCTTGCCCGAGCGGATGGCCCGGTCCATGGCCCCGGCGCTCTCCGCGTCCCGGCCGTCGATCTGCAGGATCTCCTGGAGGGAGCGGCCGACGATCTTGTCGGGCGGGAGGTCATGATGGTCCCCGAAGGCCGGGTTGGTGGACAGGACCAGGCCGTCCAGGTCGGTGATGGCGATGCCGTCGGCCAGCTGCTCGACGGCCGTGGCCAGCCGCAGCCGGGCCTTTTCGGCGTTCCGGAGCGCGGTCACGTCCCGGGCGGCCGCGAAGACGCCATCGACCCGGCCGTCGGCGTCCCTGTAGACAACCGCGTTGTAGAGGACATCGGTCACGGAGCCGGAGGCGTGCCGGATGGCCAGGGGATAATCGCGGACCTGCCCCTTTTCGAAGACCCGCCTGTACCCGGCCCGGGCCTTGCCCGGTTCGGTGAAATAGCTCGTGAAGTCCGTCCCGATCAGCAGCGCCCGCGGCACGCCTGTGGCCGCCTCCGTGGCCTGGTTCACGTCCGTGATCTTGCCTTTGGAGTTGATCGTCACGAGAGGGTCCAGGCTGGCCTCGAGCAGCCCCCGGGTATAGGCCGAGGCCGACCGCAGCGCCCCCTCGACGCGCCGCCGCTCGGTGACGTCGCGGCTGATCTCCAGGATGGCCTCCGGCCTTCGTCCGGACTTCCCCGGCAGCACGGCCCAGCGGCTCTCGACGACGATCCGCCGGCCGTCCTTCCGGGTCCGGACGAGCTCGCCCTCCCAATGGCCGGCCTTCATCAGGCTGGCCTGGACGGCCTTCAGGCTCTCCGGGAACTCGGTCTTCAGGAGGCGTTCGGCGGCGCGGCCCAACGCTTCCGCGTCCGACCAGCCGTAGATCTTCCGGGCTCCGTCGTTCCAGAAGGTGATCCGGAAATCGGGGGCGCGGACGATGATGGCGTCGCGGGCCAGGTTAAGCAGGGCGGACTGCCGGCGCAGATCCTCCTCGCGGCCATGGCGCTCGGCGATCTCGCGGCGCAGCTGCCGGACCGTCCGGACCAGCTCGGCCGTCCGTTCGGCCACCCGCTTCTCCAGCAGCTCGTTCGCGGCCCGCAGGGCCTGCTCGGCGGCCTTCCGGTCGCCTATATCCATGACCTGGACGAGGTAGCCCTCGACGGACCGGCCGGCGCCGCGTAGCGGCGTGACCTGGATGTCGAGCGCGACCGTTCCGGTCCGCCGCGTCCGGTACGGGCCGGAACGGCGGACCTTGGCGAAATCGAGCGACACCTCGCGCCGGCAGGGGAGCCCCCGCCGGATCTTCCGGACGAAATCGGGCGTCAGGTTCGGGTTGTTGAACAGCCGGATCCCCCGGATCGCCCCGGCGTCGGCGACGCCGAATATCTTCAGACAGGCCGGATTGGCGTCGATGAGGCGGCCCGCGGCGTCATAGAGTTCGATACCGATCGGCGAGCTGTCGAAGACCTCCCGAAAGCGGTCCTGGCTGGCCCTGAGGTCCAGGCGGGCCTGCCGGACGACCGAGCTGGCCACCAGGATCCATCTGCCGCCGCGCCGGACCAGGGCCTGTTCGTGATTGTTCAGGACGTCGATGATCTCCCGGGCGCCGCAACGGTCGAGGGAGTAGGCGCAGAGGGCCAGCATCGGGCGCCTGGAGATGACGCCGCCGATCGCCTCCTCGTAGGCCGTGAAGGCGTCCCACTGCCCCTCCTCCAGCCATAAGGTGTTGCCGCTGAGACGCAATCCGTCGAAGCCGCGCTGCCGGGCGGCGTTAAGCTTCTCGACCCAGCCCCGGAGGACCCGGCCGGCGCTGAAGCGGCCGTTCCGGAGGTACCAGTCGGTGTGCGCCAGGATCTCGATCTGTCCGGCCCGGATCTTCCGATCCAGTCCCGGCACGGCCCGGCCCAGGGCCTGCCGGGCGGCGGCCACGCCCAGCGGCTCCGAGCAGATCCACATGCAGTATTCGTTCGAGGCCAGCCCCGCCCTGAAATAGGGCACGAGGATGTCGAGCAGGTCCTTGCGGGTCTGATAGAATTGGCAGAAATGGGTCCCCCAAGGCACCCGGCCGAGGATCTTGATGCCGGACTCCCTCATCGCCCTGTCCATGGCTATTCCATTCACAGGCCCGCCGGCCGCGACGGATTTTAGCACAGGTCGGACGATGGGGCGAGCGCCCCGGGGGCGCGAGCTCATGTGCGATCCGGCTTTGGACTATCTCCCCCCGAGACCGACAGCCGCCCGAGCACGGCCATGATCTCGGCGATGCCGTCGCCCGCGTAGGAGATATAGGCGGGCCGGAGCTTGTGGGCCAGGGCGACCGTTTCCGCCCCGTCGTCGGGCAGGACGAGCAGGATCCGCAGGCCCGCCAGGCGATCGTTCAGGCCGGCGAGCGCCGCCAGATCGCCGACCGTCGGGTCCCAGACGACCACCAGGGAGCGGTTCCCCTTGGGCCCGCGCAGGCGGGCCTCGAAGCCCGCCAGGCTCGAGAAGACCTCGAGACGGCCGTCCGGGGCCAGCGGCCCGATCGCGCCGAGCAGCGCCCAGCCCTCATCCGAGGGCCGGGTCATGAGAAAGAGCACATCCAGCGCCATGGCGTTCCTTTCCGTCATCTTCCGCCGCGAAAGAGTCCAAGAATTGTGCCAACTTCCGCGGGGGGAGGGGACGGCCGTCCAGGCCGGAAAGCCAGTCTGGCGCCGCGGCGCCATCACCTGTCGACGGCCGGATCCGTCGGGGCGGGGTTCCGCCGGGCGGGACTGGAAGAGGGGAAGCGCCGGCCCGGCAGGCCGGCCGGCCTCAGGACAGGGGGACGCCGTATTTCTTCAGTAGGGTATAAAGGCGCGAGCGCGACAATCCCGAGATCCGGCAGGCTTCGGGAATATCCCCGGCCGTGGTCCGCATCAGCCCGGCCAGATACTCGCCTTCGAGCCGGGCCAGGCCGGCGTCCCGCCAGTCCTTCAGCGACGTCGCCGCCGTGGCGGCGGGGCCGTCCGTCCGGGCCGGCTCGGTTGCCTTCTTCTTGAGCACGGCCTCGCGGGCCAGCCGGACGCGGATGTGCTCCGGCAGATGCTTGGGGAAGAGGACGGGCTCGTCCTTGGCCGTGACGATGGCCTTTTCCAGGGCCTGGATAAGCTCCCGGACGTTGCCGGGCCAGTCGTAGGCCGTCAGGACCTGCTCGAAATCGGGCGAGAAGCTCTTCATCGGAACGCCGTACTGGTCGCAGAACTTGACGACGTAATGGACGACGAGGTCCTTGAGGTCTTCCTTGGTCTCCCGCAGGGGCGGCAGGGCCAGGACGAAGGTCCGGATGCGGAAGAGGAGATCCTCGCGGAAGTCGCCGGCCCGGACCATGTCCTCGAGGTTGCGGTTGGTCGCGGCGACCAGCCGGAAATCGCTGGAGACTTCCTGCCCCCCCCCGACCGGGCGGAAGCGGCGCTCCTGCAGGACCCGGAGGAAGGCCTTCTGGATGGCCAGAGGCAGCTCGCCGATCTCGTCGAGGAACAGGGTCCCGCCGTCGGCCTGGCGGACCAGCCCGTCCCTGGGCTTGTCGGCCCCGGTGAAGGCGCCGCGGACGTGGCCGAAGAGCGTGCTCTCGACCAGCGTCTCCGGCAGGGCGGCGCAGTCGACGACGACGAAGTTCCGTTCGGCCCGGGCGCTGTTGCGGTGGATGGCCCAGGCGAAAAGCTCCTTGCCCGTCCCCGTCTCGCCGCTGATGAGGACGTTGGCCTCGCTCGAGGCCGCCTGGGCCAGGGCGTCCAGGCAGGCCCGGAGCTTGGGACCCTTGCCGATGATGTCTTCGGCCTTGAGGGCCACGGGCGCCGGAACGGCCCGCTTCCTGTCGCGGTACTGGAGGGCCCTTTCCACGGCCAGCATGACATCCTTGACGGCCAGGGGCTTCTCGACGTAGTCCCAGGCGCCCTTCTTGATGGCCAGCTCGGCCCCGTCCGGGTCGCCGAAGCCGGTGATGATGATGACCTCGGGGGGCAGGGGACCCGTCCGGAGCTCAGGCAGGATGTCCAGGCCGGAGCCGTCCGGCAGGCGGACGTCGCAGAAGATGATGTCGAAGGCCTCGTGCCGCACGGCCTCGAGGGCCGCGGCCAGACTGGCCGCCACGGACGAGGTCTGCCCCATCTTGTCCATGACGCGGGACAGCGCCCCGGAGACGAGGGGGTCGTCGTCGACGATCAGGATGCTGGCCATGGCCCAGTCCAGGATTGCGCTGATTATAGAGAATCCCCGGTCCGGGTGTCAAACGGCCCCGCCTGCCGGCTCCTTGACACCCTCCGGGCCGAGGCCTATCATCGGGGCGCTCGGCACCCCAGGGATAGAGGAACCATGCCCGATCGAAAGCCTCCGGCGATCGATTACTGGAGCCGCCCGGCCGGCGAGGTCCTGGCGGAGCTCGAGTCCGGGGCGCTGGGGCTGACCTCGGCGGAAGCCAAGTCCCGGCTGGAGACGGCCGGCCCGAACGCCCTCAAGGCCCGCAAGCGGACCACGGCCGTCGGACTCTTCCTGCGCCAGTTCGCTTCCCCCCTTGTCCTGATCCTCCTTTTCGGGACGTTCGTCTCCGCCCTGGCCCGGGACTACACGGACGCGCTCGTCATCCTGGCCATCGTCGTCGGCAGCGCGGCCGTCACCTTCGCCCAGGAGTATGCCGCCTCGCAGGCCGTCGAGAAGCTGAGGGCCAGGCTGGCCCACCGGGTCACCGCGCTGCGCGACGGGGCGCCCCTGGCCCTGGCGGCCGAGGACCTGGTGCCGGGCGACGTCCTGGTCCTGGCGGCCGGCAGCCTCATCCCCGCCGACGGCCGGCTGCTCGAGGCCAAGGACTTCTTCGTCAGCCAGGCCGCGCTGACCGGGGAGACCTTTCCGCTCGAGAAGACGCCGGGCACGGTCGCGCCGGAGGCCGGCCTGGCCGGACGGACCAATTGCGTCTTCGCCGGGACCAACGTCCGCAGCGGGACGGCCCGGGTCCTGGTCGCCGTGACCGGGGCCGGCACGGCCTTCGGCCGGATCGCCGACCGGATCGCCCGGCGGCCGCCCGAAACGGAGTTCGAGCGCGGCATCCGCCGCTTCGGGCTGATGCTGTCCGAGGTCATGATCGCCCTCATCCTGGTCGTCTTCGGGATGAACATCCTCTCGGTCAAGCCGCCGATCGACTCGCTCCTCTTCGCCATCGCCCTGGCCGTCGGCATCTCGCCGGAGCTCCTGCCGGCCATCATCACCATCAACCTCTCCAAGGGCGCCAGGGACATGGCCCGCGGCGGCGTCATCGTCCGGCGGCTGAACGCGATCGAGAACCTCGGCAGCATGGACACCTTGTGCACGGACAAGACCGGCACGCTGACCGCGGGGGCGGTCGAGCTCGATGCCGCCCTCGACGCCGACGGCGCGCCGTCGGCCCAGGTCCTCCACGACGCCGCCCTCAACGCCGGGCTCCAGACGGGCCTGGCCAATCCCCTCGACCAGGCCATCGCGGCGGCCCATCCGCTCGAGCCCGGGAAGGCCGAGAAGCTGGACGAGGTGCCCTACGATTTCGTGCGCAAGCGCCTGAGCGTCGTCGTCCGGGAGGGCGGGGGAGGGCCGCGGCTCGTCGCCAAGGGCGCCCTGGAGCCCCTGCTCGACGTTTGCGCTTCCGCCCGGCGGGGCGGGGCGATCGTCCCGCTGGACGCGGCGGAAAAGGACAGGGTCCTCGGCCTGTTCGCCCGTTGGAGCGAGGACGGCTACCGGGTCCTGGGCGTCGCCGTCCGGGACGCGCCCGTTCAGGCCGCCTACGGCCGCGAGGACGAGCGCGGGCTGACCTTCGCCGGTTTCCTGCGCTTCTTCGATCCGCCCAAGCCGGACGTGCTGCGGACGATCGAGGACCTGGCCGCGCGGGGCGTGCGCCTGAAGATCGTCACCGGGGACAACCGCCGTGTCGCCGAGAGCGTCGCCCGCCGGGTCGGCCTCGAGGTCCGGGGCGTCCTGACCGGCTCCGACCTCGAGGTCATGCGCGAGGAGGCCCTGGTTCACGCGGTCGGGGGCACGACCCTGTTCGCCGAGATGGACCCCAACGATAAGGAGCGCGTCATCCGGGCCCTCCAGAAGGCCGGCCACGTCGTCGGCTACATGGGCGACGGCATCAACGACGCGCCGGCCCTGCACGACGCCGACGTCGGCATCTCCGTCGACGGGGCCGTCGACGTCGCCCGCGAGGCGGCCGACATTGTCCTCCTCGAGCCCGGCCTGGACATGATCCGCCGCGGCGTCGAGGAGGGGCGCGTCACCTTCGCCAATTCCCTCAAGTACATCTTCATGACGACCAGCGCCAACTTCGGCAACATGCTCAGCCTGGCCGCGGCCTCGGTCGCCCTGCCCTTCCTGCCGCTGCTGGCCAAGCAGGTCCTGCTGAACAACTTCCTGACCGACATCCCGGCCCTGGCCATCGCCGGCGACAACGTCGACCCGGAATGGATCCGCTCGCCCCGGCGCTGGGATATCCGGCTCATCCGCAGCTTCATGTTCGTCTTCGGCCTGACCAGCTCGCTCTTCGACGTCCTGACCTTCGGCCTGTTCCTGCTGTTGCTCCGGGCCGGTCCGGAGGTCTTCCGCACCGGCTGGTTCATCGAGTCCGTCCTGACCGAGCTCCTGGCCGCCCTGGTCGTCCGGACCCGGCGGCCCTTTTTCCGGAGCCGGCCCGGCCGCTGGCTCCTGCGCTCGTCCCTGATCGTCATGGCCGTGACGCTGGCCCTGCCCTATCTGCCCGGGCGCGTTCTCGCCGGGTTCACGCCCCTGCCGGCCGCGACCATGGGCTGGCTGGCCGGGATCACCGTCCTCTACGTCCTGGCCACGGAGGCGGTCAAGAGGGCCTTCTACGCCCGGCGCGGGCTCTGACGGCCTGTCCCGGCCGGCCCTGTGACCCGGGCCGCGGCCAGGCGCCCCTTTTCCCCTTCGGCAGGACGATTCCTGCCCCGCAGGAGGGGACGGTTCCCGGCCCGCCGCCTTCCCCGGGGGAGAGCGGCGCCGCCCCCCAATCTTTCTCTCCGGGCCTGGCATGATTCTTGAATTGCAGCGGATAGGGCGAACGAATGTCGTCGGGGCCGCCGTCGAAAGGGGAGGGCGGGCCTTAGGGACGAGGCGGCTATCCCCCCCTCCGACAGCCGGCCGCGGCGGCGTTCCCGCCGGGAAAGGAGATCGGACATGAGAACATGGCAGAAGGCGGGCACGGCGATCCTGGCAGGGCTGGCGACGATCCTGTTCGCCGCCCGGTCCGCGCCGGCCCGGCAGGCCAAGCCCGAGAAAGCCAAGGTCTTCGAGGAACTGACCCTGCCGGAGTTGCGCTCGGTGCTCGGCACCCCCCGGGACGACGGCTCCGGGGTTTCCGATTACAGCCTCGGCGACCAGGGCGAGGTCATCATCGCCTACCATTACTTCGACGTCGACCTGGACAATTATGAGACCGATTTCGCCGCCGAGATCGCGCCCAGGCTCCAGACGCTGTACCGGCGGTTCAAGAACCTCGACCGGGTGCGCTTCGAGATCGTCGCCAACGAGCCCTCCGCGGCCCCCCCGTGGAAGCCGTTTTCGGCCTTCGCGATGGACCGGGCGACGATCGAGAAGCTGCGTTGGACCTGGTTCGTCTCGCGCGACGTCCTCGATCAGGTCCTCAAGAACAGGAAATAGCCGGCCGCCATGGAGGCGGCCGCCGGGCGCCGCCTGGAAGCGGGGTGCGGATTCCGATATAATGAGCCGAAAAACAGCCGCTCGTCCGAAGGAGGCGCACCCGATGAGATCGACAAGGATCCTGGCCGCGATCGCGGTCTGCCTGGCCGTGGCCGCAGCCCTGGCGGCGCAGCCCGCCGCCTCCTGCTGCAAGTCCCCCGGGCTCGTTCCGGAGGGCCAGGAGCCCGCTTTCCAGGACCTGCCCAAGGCCGGCAAGAAATGCTGGATCGGCGAGGTCAATTACTTCACCTGGGAATTCGACAAGACGCCGAAGATGGGGACGTCGATCCTCATCGTCAAACTCTACGACAAGGACGGGAAGCGGGTCTCCGACCTGGCCATCGCCGGCCGCTCGGACATGCCGTCCATGCGCGGCGCCCATGATTCGGGCCAGGTGGCCTTCAAGACCAACAAGGCCGGCGACTACCTCCTGCCGGTCAGCATCGTCATGCCCGGCGACTGGGAGGTCCTGCTGACCTTCACCCGCAACGGCATCGTCATCTTCCGGGGTCGCATTGCCTTTTACGTCTGAGGCGGGCGGGGCGGAGGGCCGCCGCTCCGGGCGCCGGACCGCCTTTCGGCTCGGCGCGGCCTTCTTCGCCCTCTGCGCCGCGGCCGCCCCTGTCCTCCGGGGCCAGAGCACGCTCCTCTATCTCGAGCTCCAGGCGGTCGGGGCTTACGCCACGTCTCCGGGGCGGTTCGAGCTCTTCTCGCTCATGCCCGCGGACGCCATGCAGAAGCCCGGCGCCGGCCTCGACCTGGTGCGGCGGCTGCGCGGCCGGACGGGGGACGTCGGCGCGCTGGCCGTCCAGGCCCGCCTGGTTTACAACGAGGATACGCACCGCCTGCAGCCCCAGCTCTATAACGCCTACCTGCGCCTCAAGCCCAGGTTCGCCAACGTCTGGATCGGGCACAACCGTCCGGCCATGGGGCTGGCCTCCGTCCTCGACAATCACGCTTTGCTCCTGCCGGACCCGGCCATGCTCGGCTACGGCTTCGACCGGGACTGGGGCGTGGGGCTCGACCGCGACTTCGCCTGGGGCGGGCTGGCCGCCTCGCTGACCGCGGGCTCCGGCATGCCCCTTTATTTCAAGGGCAACTACCTGGCCGCGGCCAGGATCTTCAAGGGCGTCCTCGCCCGGGACGGCTGCAGCGTCGGGCTGTCGCTGTCCGGGGGGCGCGTCCTCGAGACCATGGGCTACATGCTGGCCGACCCCGAACCCGCCGGCTGGCTGGCGGCCGGCCTCGACCTGTCGCAGGCCTGGCGCAACCTGGAGAGCCGGGCGGAGATCCTGATCGGCCGCCGCGGCGGAGCGGCGACCTTCCTCGCCTTCTGGCGCCCGGGCCTGTCCCTGCTCGAGGAGGGACGGCTCAAGATCGAGCTCCAGCCGGCGCTCGTGCGGCGGGCCGGCGCATGGGACCATTCCCTGGGAGCCGGGCTGACCTATCTCTTCGACGCCGATCTCGCCGGCCGCGTCATGGTCTATCGCGACAGCCTCGGCCCCGGCCTCCGCGTCGTCGCCCAGTTCTATTATTACAAGAGGTTGTGAGGGAACGAACATGAAGACCACGAGCCCGTCATCGACGACCGAATCGGCGTCGCGGCCCCGGGCGGCCCGGGCGCTCGTCCCGGCCGCCGCCGCGGCCCTGCTCTGCGCCGCGGCCCTGGCGCTCTACGCCGCGGTCGGCTGCGACCTCAACGACCCGGACCGGGACGTCAAGCGGCTTTTCCCCGGCTCGACGGGCTACAAGACGCTCTATGTCTCGATCTCGCGGAAGGGCGGCCAGGACCTGCTGCAGAAGATCGAGGCCCGCCTCGGCGACCGGTTCGCCGGGCTGTTCGAGACGATCGACGTGCCCTACACCATGTACGAGATCTACAAGGGGCAGGAGCTCATCGGCTACATCCACGGCACCAACCAGAAGGGCACCTACGGCGGGCTCCAGGTCTTCCTGGCCCTCGATCGCCAGGGCGTCATCCGCGGCTTCTATCTCCAGAAGCTCACCTCCAAGGCGGCCAAGGCCTTCCGCGACCCCGCCTTCGGCGGCCAGTTCCTCGGCCTCAGCCTGGCCGACTTCTACGCCTACGACATCGTCACCGGGAAGGAAGACCCGCCCGGGGCCGTCGGCCGGATCGCCAACCCCGACACGGCCTCGGACAGGGATTTCCGGGCCATCCTCCGGGCGACCAAGAAGAACCTCGTCCTGGTCGACGAGTTCCTCCTCGGCAATCCGCACCTGAAATTCTTCAAGGGATAGGACGCGATGAAAAAGATCTCCATTCTCCAGGTCGCCTACAAGAGCCTGTTGCGCAAGAAGACGAGGAGCGCGCTGACCGTCCTGGGCATCGCCATGGCCGCCTGGGTTCTGGTCAGCCTGTTCGGCTTCAACCGCGGCTACGAGAGCTCCCTCAACAAGGACATCGACAACCTCGGCTTCCAGATGCTGGTCGTGGCCAAGGGCTGCCCCTACGAGGCCGCGACGCTCATGCTCAAGGGCGGGACCGGCCTCAAGTATATGTCCGAGTCGATCGCCGCGTCGGTCGCCGCCGAGCCGGAGGTCGACGCCGTGACGCCCATGCTCATGCAGGTCGTCTTCGACCCGAACAAGGGCGAGAGCGGCGGGCTGGCGGCCTTCCTCGGCGTCGACCCCGCCACCTACCCCAGGCTGAAGAGCGCCCTGCCGTTCCAGGCCGGCGGCTGGTTCAGGGAGCCCGAGGCGGCCGAAGCCGTCTTCGGCTACGAGGTGGCCGAGCTGGAGCAGCGCGAGGTCGGCGATCTCTACCTCATCCCCGAGAAGGAGGTCGAGGTCAAGGTCGTCGGCATCCTCCAGCGGACGGGCACCCAGGACGACGGCACGATCTTCCTGCCTCTCGGGACCGTCCAGAAGGTCTTCGGCGTCTCCGAGCTGACCTCGATCGGCATCAAGGTCAGGAAGGACGCCGACATGAAGGCCTTCGAGGACAAGATGTACAAGCTGCCCGACGTCCAGGTGGTCAGCCTGACCCAGGTCAAGACGACCATCATGACCCTGGTCTCCACGGCCCGGGTCATGGTCTTCTCCATCGCCGTCATCGCCATCCTCATCGCCATGATGGGCGTCGTCAACACGGTCCTCATGTCGGTCATGGAGCGGCGCCAGGAGATCGGCATCCTCAAGTCCATGGGGGCCATGGCCGGCGACGTCTTCAAGCTGGTCTGGCTGGAGACGATCATCCTCTGCGGCGCCGGCGGCCTGGTCGGGACGGGCCTGGCCCTGATCACGGCCCGGCTGACGGACCTGCTCGTCCGCCGGCTCCTGCCGTACTCGCCGAGCGGCGGCCTGGTGTCCATCGACGCCGGGCTGGTCGCGGTGACGCTGGGGGTGGTCACGGCGATCGGCCTGGCCAGCGGCGTCTATCCCTCGTGGAAGGCGGCCCGGATGAGGCCCCTGGACACGATCCGGAGCGAGGAGGAGTCATGAGCGCCCCTGTCCCCTACGTTCTCGAGGCCGAGGACCTGCGGCGGGTCTACCGCCGCGGCCCGGAGGAGATCGCGGCCGTGGACGGCGTCACGCTGCGCATCGCCAAGGGCGCCTTCGTGTCCATCGTCGGGCCCTCCGGCTCGGGCAAGACGACCCTGATCAACGTCCTCGGCTGCCTGGACAATCCCACCTCGGGCCGGCTGGCGCTCGAAGGCCGGACGGTCTTCGAGAAGTGCCGCGGGCTCTCGGAATCCAAGCTGACGCGCGTCCGGCGCGAGGTCTTCGGCTACATCTTCCAGAAGTTCTATCTCGTGCCGACCCTGACCGTCCGCGAGAACGTCGTCCTGCCGTTCACCTTCTACGAGAAGCCCGGCGCCGGCGCGGATGTCGACCGGCTGCTGGCCCAGCTCGGCCTGGACAAGAGGGCCGAGCACCTCCCCGGGCAGCTGTCCGGCGGCGAGATGCAGCGGGTGGCCATCGCCAGGGCCCTGGTCAACCGGCCGTCCATCCTCCTGGCCGACGAGCCGACGGGGAACCTGGATACCGCCCGGAGCGACGAGATCGGCCGCATCCTCGGGGACCTCAACGCCCGCGAGGGGCTGACCGTCCTCCTGGTCACCCACAACCCCAAGCTGGCGGCGCTGGCCCACCGGACGATCGAGCTCGTCGACGGCCGGATCCGCGCGGCTTGACAGCCGCGGCCGGCGAAACTAGAATCAGGCCACTTTCCATGGAGTAAAGGAGATCCGCCATGGTGCCGTCGCTTGCCCGGCTTCTGGTCCATTCGGTCACTTCCTATCCGAAACCCGACTACATGCTCTACAAGAAGGGGGACGCGTTCGCGCCGATCTCGGCCGCGGAGTTCGGGGACGGCGTCAAGCACCTGGCCCTGGGCCTGCGGGCCCTGGGCTTCGGGACCGGGCAGAAGCTCTGCCTCCTGTCGGAGAACCGGCCGGACTGGACCATGACCGATTTCGCCACGCTGGCCGTGGGCGGGCTGACGGTGCCCGTCTACACAACCCTCGTTTCCGAGCAGATCCGCTACATTGTGGACGATTCGGACGCCAGCGTCGTCGTCGTCTCCAACGCCGACCAGTGGAAGAAGATCGAGCCCCTCAGGGCCGGCCTGACCAAGGTCAGGCACTACGTCACCTTCGCCGACGAGGCCCCGGCCGGGGTCCTGACCCTCCGGGAGGTCCTGGACAAGGGCCGGGCCGCCGCGGCCGCCGAGCCGGGCCTGTTCGAGGCGCTCGTGGACCGGATCAAGCCCGAGGACGAGGCGACGCTGATCTACACCTCGGGGACGACCGGCGTCCCCAAGGGAGTCATCCTGACCCACGCCAACCTGCTCTCCAACATCCAGGCGGCCTCGGATATCCTGGCGTTCTCGGACAAGGACACGGTGCTGTCGTTCCTGCCCCTGTCCCACGTCCTCGAGCGCATGGTCATGTTCACCTACCTCTACAAGGGCTGCACGGTGGCCTATGCCGAGAGCGTCGACGCCGTGGCCCAGAACCTGCTCGAGGTCCGGCCGCACATCATGGTCAGCGTGCCCCGGGTCTTCGAGAAGATCTACACCAAGGTCATGGACCAGATCCTGGCCAGCCCGGCCCTGCGGCGCCGGATCTTCTTCTGGGCGGTCGGCGTCGGCCGGCAGGCCGGGGCCCTGACCCTGGCCGGCCAGGCCCTGCCGGCCGGGCTGAAGCTGAAGAAGGCCGTCGCGGCCAAGCTCGTCTTCTCCAAGATCATCCGCCGGACGGGGGGGGCGGGTTCGTTTCTTTGTCTCCGGCGGAGCGCCGCTGTCCAAGGACATCGCCGAGTTCTTCTACGCCATCGGCCTGGTCATCCTGGAGGGCTACGGCCTGACGGAGACCTCGCCGGTGCTGGCCGTCAACACCTTCGAGGCCCTGCGGCTGGGGACGGTCGGCAAGCCCGTCCCCGGCGTCGAGATCAGGATCGCCGAGGACGGCGAGATCCTGGCCCGCGGGCCGAACGTCATGAAGGGCTATTACAAGAGGGAGGCGGAGACGCGGGAGATCCTGGAGGGCGGCTGGTTCCACACCGGGGACATCGGCCGCTTCGACGCCGACGGCTTCCTGGTCATCACCGACCGCAAGAAGGACCTCCTGGTCACCTCCGGCGGCAAGAACATCGCCCCCCAGCCGATCGAGAACCTGCTCAAGACCAGCCCCTACATCGCCAACGCCGTGGTCATCGGGGACCGCCGCCGTTTCGCCGCCGCCCTGATCGTGCCGCATTTCGACAAGCTCCAGGACCTGGCCCGGGCGCGGGGGATCGCCTTCGGCTCGATCGAGGAGCTCGCCCGGGAGCCGCGGATCGTCGAGTTCCTCAAGGCCGAGGTCGACAAGGCGACGCCGCAGCTGGCCTCGTACGAGCGGATCAAGAAGATCGTCGTCCTGCCCCGCGACTTCGACATCGAGAAGGGCGAGATGACGCCCTCGCTCAAGGTCCGGCGGGCCCAGGTCACGGCCGAGTATCAGGCGGCCATCGAGGCCCTGTACGACGAGGACGCAGAGAACGGGCGGAACGAGGGGGGAGCCGGCGCCTGACGCCGGCGGCGGTCAGCCGGCGGCCGGGGGCTCGGGCTTGACCGGCTCGGGCTTGGCCGGCCAGTAGAGGATCCGGCCGCAGGCTTCGCAGAGGATGACCTTGGTCTTGTCTCGGACCTCGTTGAGCATCTGCGGCCGGACGCGCATGTGGCACATGGCGCAGAAGTCGCCCGTGATGGGGGACAGAGCCGTGCCGCCCTTCTTCTGGAAGATGGCCTCATAGAGCCTGAACTGCTCCTTGGGGATGCGGGGCAGCAGGGCGTCGCGCTCGCCGGAGAGGGCGGCGAAGCGGGCCTGGGTCTCCTTCAACTTCTCGTCGAGGACGCCCTTCTCCTTCTTGAGCAGGTCCTCCTCGGCGCTCTGGCGGCGGAGCGCGACCTGGATCTCCTGCTCGACGTCGTCGGCGGCCAGCATCTCGGCGATGATCTGCTCCTCGATGGCGTCGACCTTGTGCTGGGTCTCCTCGATCTCGTGCAGGAGCGAGGTGTATTCCTTGTTCGTCTTGACCTCGTTGAGCTGGCGCTTGTACTTGCCGATGCCGCCCTTCAGGTCCTTGACGTCGTTCTCGAGGTCGCGGCGCTTCTTTTGGTTCTGGGCCATCTTGTCCTTGGCGTCGGCGACCAGCTTGGTCGTGGCCTTGATCTTTTTATCGACGTCCTGGACGAGACGGGGGATGCCTTCGAGGACGAGCGTGGCGTCATGGATCTCGGTGTCCAACCGCTGGAGTTCAATGATCAAATCGAAGTCGATTTCCACGTTATGCGCATCCTCGATCTCTCGATCCCATGGGCCTACCAGGATTCGAACCTGGGACCTACCGGTTATGAGCCGGCGGCTCTACCACTGAGCTATAGGCCCTCAGGCCTAACTTTATAACAAAATACTGATGACGCGTCAATTAAATGGGGAGGAAAAGGGGGACTCTTCCGTTTTTCGCCGCGAAAAGCGGAAGTGTCCCCCTTTCGTGTTAATGGCTGTTGGTGAAGCTCTTGAGCTTGCGGCTGCGGCTGGGGTGCTTGAGCTTGCGCAGGGCCTTGGCCTCGATCTGGCGGATGCGCTCGCGCGTCACCTTGAACTGCTGACCCACCTCTTCGAGCGTGTGCTCGTTGCCGTCGCCCAGCCCGAAGCGCATCTTCAGGACCCGGCCCTCGCGGTCGGTCAGGGACTTGAGGGCCTCCTCGATCTGCTCCTTGAGGTTGATGTGGATGACCGTGTCGGGCGGGGAGGGGATGAGCTTGTCCTCGATGAAGTCGCCGAGGTGGCTGTCCTCCTCCTCGCCGATCGGGGTCTCGAGGGAGATGGGCTCCTGGGCGATCTTGATGATCTTGCGGACCTTGCTGACGGGCATGTCCATCTTCTTGGCGATCTCCTCGCTCGTCGGCTCGCGGCCGATCTCCTGGACCAGGGCCCGGGAGACGCGGATGAGCTTGTTGATCGTCTCGATCATGTGGACGGGGATGCGGATGGTCCGGGCCTGGTCGGCGATGGCCCGGGTGATGGCCTGGCGGATCCACCAGGTCGCGTAGGTCGAGAACTTGTAGCCGCGGCGGTACTCGAACTTCTCGACGGCCTTCATCAGCCCCATGTTGCCTTCCTGGATGAGGTCCAGGAACTGGAGGCCGCGGTTGCTGTATTTCTTGGCGATGGAGACGACCAGCCGCAGGTTGGCCGCGACCAGCTCCTTCTTGGCCTGGTCGCTGACCTTCTTGCCGGCCGTGATGGCCCGGACGGCCCGCCGCAGGGACTCCGGGTCGAGCCCGATCTCGGCCGACTGGTTCCGCAGCTCCCGGTTGGCGTCGCGGATCTTCTGCTTGAGGGCCGGGTCGTCCTTTTTCTTCTTGGCCAGGGCGGCGGCCCAGTCGTCGCGGGCGTCCTCGAGGTCGTTGATGACCTTGAGGCGGGAGCGCAGCTCGTCGATGATCTTCTCCCGATGGGCCGAGCGGAGGTTGAGGTCGCGGATGTTCCGGCTGATCTGGACGATGATCCGGCCCCGGCTGACGAGGGTCTTCCTTTTCTCCGGGATGCGGTCGAGCTTCCTGCTCAGCTCCTTGATTTTCTTGATCTTGGCCAGGATCTGCTTCTTCTTCTCCTCGAGCTTGCCCTCGGCGATGTCCTCTTCCGAGACGTCGAACATCTCCTGGATGACGAAGGGGTTCTCCTTGATCCGCTCCTCGAGGCTCAGGACCTCGTTGAGGACCAGGCGGGTCCGGCTGAGGGCCTTGATGATGCTCTTCTCGCCGCGCTCGATCTCCCGGGCAATGGAGATCTCGCCCTCCCGCGTCAGCAGGGAGATGTTGCCCATCTCCCGGAGGTAGAGCTTGACCGGGTCGGTCGTCCGCTCCAGGCCGTGGGTCGAGACGAGGTCGCTCTTGCGGCGCTGGGGGATCATCTCCTTCTGCCGCGAGTCCAGGATCTTGATGCCGTAATCGCCCATCGAGGACAGGAAATCGTCGAAATCGGCCTCGGAGTCCAGGTCCTCGGTGAACGTTTTGTCGATCTCCTCGAACAGCAGGTAACCCTGTTTGCGGCCCTTGGAGATGAGCTGGGAGATCTCGTCCTTGTGGAGCTTATTGTCCGGCGACACGGGGCGCACCTCTTTTCCGACCTCCGGATCCCTTTGGACGTCCACTCATCGTGGTTTCTTCCC
This sequence comes from Acidobacteriota bacterium, assembly GCA_022711665.1. Classification (GTDB taxonomy): domain Bacteria; phylum Acidobacteriota; class Aminicenantia; order Aminicenantales; family Saccharicenantaceae; genus RBG-16-66-30. Next base: position 77,232 of record JAKLEN010000007.1, read on the forward strand.
TCTCACGTCAGCGACAGGATCTGCTTGGTCACGTCTTGTTTCTGGTAGAGGAGGGCCAGGAGCTCCTCCTTCTCCCCGGACCTCTCCGTCCGGGCGATCTTCTGCTGGATGTCCTTGAGACGGTTCTGGAGGTGGACCTTGCGCAGCGAGCGCAGGCACTCCTGGGCCTCCTCGACCGTTCCCCCGGCGGCCTTCTCGAACAGAGCCCGGGCCAACAGCGGGAGCAGGGCCGGCGGCACCTTGCCCTGGAGCCCGGGGAAGCTCCAGGCCTCGTTGTTCCGGAAGCAGTCCAGGATGTACTGGAAGACCGGCTCGCTCCGCAGGCCCTGGAAGACCTCCTCGCCGCCATCGGCGAAGACGTCGGGGGCCAGGTTCGGGTCGCTCATGAGGATCTGGAACAGCCGCTTCTCGGCCGGACAGAACAGCCCGGGCTCCTCGGCCGGCTTGCCCGGGGCCCGGCGCTCGATGATGTTGCGGAGAAGGTCTTCGCCGACGCCGAGCTTGGCGCTGGCCCGGCGCAGGTACTCGCCGCGGGCCACCGGGTCCGGGGCCTTCTCGATCTCCCGGACGACGGCCCGGACGATCTTGCCCTTCTCCTCCGGGATATCCATGCGGGCCCCGGCCACGAGCGAGTCGACCAGGAAGTCGAGGCCGGGCGAGGCCTTCTTCATCAGGGCCAGGTAGCGGTCGCGGCCGTGCTTGCGGATGAAGGCGTCCGGGTCCAGGTCGTCGGGCAGGACCAGGACGTCGATGTTCAGGCCTTTTTCCAGCCCGAGCGGGACGGCCCGGGCCGCGGCCGTCCGCCCGGCGCTGTCGCCGTCATAGCTGACGACGAGATGGGGGGCGAAGCGCTGGGCCTGGGCCACCTGCCAGGTCGTCAGGGCCGTGCCGAGCGAAGCCACGACGTTGGTGATGCCGGCCTGGTAGAGGGACGAGAGATCGGTGTAGCCCTCGACCAGGATGGCCGTCCCTTCCTTGCGGATGGCGTCCTTGGTGAAGTTCAGCCCGTAGAGCAGCTTGCCCTTGGAGTAGAGAGGCGTCTCGGGCGAATTGAGGTATTTCGGCTCGGCGTCGAAGACGGTCCGCCCGCCGAAGGCCACGATCCGCCCGGTCAGGCTGAAGATGGGGAAGATGACCCGGCCGCGGAAACGGTCGCGGAACTCGCCCGGCCGCGAGGCCGGCAGGGCCAGGCCGCCCTTCTCGAGGAGCGGGACGGGGACGTCCCTGGACTTGAAGAAGTCGATCAGGGCCGTCCAGGCGTTCAGGGCATAGCCGATCTTGAGGGTCTGGATGGTCTCGTCCGAGAGGCCGCGCCGGCGGAGATATTCGAGGCCCTTCCGGCCCTCGGCCGTGCCGGTCAGGTTCTTGCGGAAATAGCCCAGGGCCAGCTCGTTGATGTTGAACAGCTTCTCCTCGAGCTTGAGGACCTCGGGCCGGACCCGCTGCAGGGCCGGCAGCGGCACGCGGTAGCGCTCGGCCAGGCTCCTCAGGGCTTCGGGAAAAGTCAGGCTCTCGCGCTCCATGACCAGGGAAAAGACGTCGCCGCCGACGCCGCAGCCGAAGCAGTGATAGAGCTGCTTGTCCTCGTCGACCGTGAAGGACGGGGTCTTTTCCGTATGGAAGGGGCAAAGACCGACCCACTTGCGGCCCCGCCGTTTCAGGGTCGTGTACTGAGAGGCGATCTCGACGATGGACGAGGCCTGTCGGACCTGGTCAATGATCTCCATGAATACTGTCTGGCGCGGGCTTTCTCATAAAATATAGGGGCCGCGCCGCGCCTTGTCAAGGCGCCCGGCGGCCTATTTCCGCGGACGACGCCGTCCGTTCTTCTGCGCTATAAATGATTGATCTGGCTGGCGATGAAAGCAGCGCCGAAGCCGTTGTCGATGTTGACCACGGCCACCCCGCCGGGACAGGCGTTGAGCATGGCCAGGAGGGCGGCCAGGCCCTTGAAGCTGGCCCCGTACCCGACGCTCGTCGGCACGGCGATGACCGGCGCCTTGACCAGGCCGGCGACGACGCTCGGCAGGGCCCCTTCCATGCCGGCGACGGCGACGAGGACCCGGGCCCGCCGCAGCCGCTCGTACTGGCCGAGGAGGCGGTGCAGCCCGGCCACGCCGACGTCGTAGATGCGCTCGGTCTCGTTGCCCAGCATCTCCAGGGTCACGGCCGCTTCCTCGGCGACGGGGATGTCCGAGGTCCCGGCCGTCAGGACGACGACCGTGCCCCGGCCGGCCGGCGGCGGGTCCTGGAGGCGCGTGACCGTCCGGGCCGCCTCGTTGTAGACCGACCCGGGGAGCTTGGCCCTGATCTTGGCCCAGACCGCCGGCTCGACGCGGGTGACCAGGAGGTTGGATCCCTTCTCCAGGATCTCCCGGCCGATCCGGGCGATCTGGGCCGGCGTCTTACCCAGCCCGAAGACGATCTCCGGGGCGCCCCGGACCACTTCGCGATGGTGATCGACCTTGGCGAAATCGAGGTCGCAATAGGGGAAGCCCTGGAGCTCTTCGAGGGCCCGGGCGGGAGTGAGGCGGCCGGAACGGACTTTCTCCAGGATCTCGGCCAGCCGCTTCTTCATCCCGGCTATTCTACCACATCGGCCCGCCTTTTGCCCCTGTCCGCCGGCCCGGCGGCCGGGGGCGGTTTGACTCGGCTGCGGACCCGCTGATAACATCACCCCATGGGCTCCAGAATCAGGCTCCTTTTTCCCGCTTTGATCGTTCTCCTGGCCGCGTCCTGCCGTCCAGCGGACCAGCCGTCGAAAACCGCCGGGCCGGCGACGGACCCGACGTCGATCGCCGCCGGGCCCGGGACGGTCCGGCCGGGCTCGTTCGGCGACCTGGGCAACGGCTTTTACCTGAACCCGGTTTTTCCGGGCGACTATCCCGATCCGACCGTGCTGCGCGACGGGGCGGATTACTATATGACCCACACGCCCCACGACAACAAGCCCGGACTGATCGTCTGGCACTCCCGGGACCTGGTGAACTGGAGGGCCATCGGCGTCGCCCCGACCGGGGGAGAGGGAGAGATCTGGGCTCCCGAGCTGGTCAAGCACGGCGGCCTCTTCTACATCTACTATCCCAACCAGACGACCCGCTCGAACTGCGTCGTCACGGCCGCCTCGCCGGCCGGGCCCTGGTCGGCCCCGGTGGACCTGAAGATCGGGCGCATCGATCCGGGCCATATCGTCGGCGAGGACGGCCGCCGCTACCTCTATTTTTCCGACGGCTACATGATCGGCCTGGCTCCCGACGGGCTCTCGACGGTGGGCGAGGCCCGCAAGGTCTACGACGGCTGGACGTATCCGGAAGACTGGCTGGTCGAATGCTTCTGCCTCGAATCGCCCAAGCTTTTCAAGCGCGGCGAATATTTCTATCTCGTCTCGGCCCAGGGCGGAACGTCGGGCCCGGCCACCGGCCACATGGCCGTCGTGGCCCGGTCGAGATCGGTCTTCGGCCCCTGGCAAAACTCGCCCTTCTCTCCCCTGATCCGCACGTACTCGACGGCCGAGGACTGGTGGTCCAAGGGCCACGCCAGCTTCGTCGACACGCCCGACGGCGACTGGTACGTCGTCTATCACGCGGCCAGGAACAACCGCCGGACGCGCGGCCGGATGACGCTCCTCGAGCCCGTGGACTGGACGGCGGACGGCTGGCCCCGCCTCCGGGAGGGCGTCGATGCTTCGCGGCCGATCCCGATGCCCCGGGGCGGGAACGTCGGCTCGACCATCGACCTGCGGGGCGATCTCGAGACGCTCTACCGGAACCATCGTTTCCAGGCCGCCGGATCGTTCGACCCGGCCCGCTACTCCTTCTCCGGGGCCGTCCTGAGGATGAAGCCCCGCGGCGGCACGCCGGAAGGCTCCGCCCCGTTGCTCCTCCAGGCCCATCACGACCGCTACGAGATCACGGCGGAGATCGCGGCCGGCGGGCCCGGCTTCCGGGGACTGATGCTCTATTACGGCCGGGGCTTCTATTACGGCTGCGGCCTGGGGCCGGACGGCGTCTACGCCTTCGGCGTCGGCCGCCGCGAGAAGACGGCCGATCTCCCCGGCGGCGGGTCCGTCCGTTTCATGATCGTCTGCGACGACCAGACGGTCGGGCTGTATTTCGGGACGGACGGCCAGGCCTGGAAGCGGATCGAGGACGCGGTGGACGTCTCCCCCCGCCAGACCAACCTCCTGGGGGGGTTCCGCAGCCTCCGTCCGGCTCTCTTCGCCTGCGGCCCCGGGGCAGCCGAAGCGGAATTCCGGGATTTCTCCTACCGGCCTCTCTGAAACGGCCGGCCCCCCTGGGCCCGGGCCGCTGGACAGGCCGCGGGCGGGCTGTTGTCAAAAGGCGGCAAGTCATGTAAAATAAGCGCACTTCGACTCCATTCGAGAGGAATCTGCCGTGCGCGAACAACGTTCGAAGAAGGATGAATACCAGAAGGCCCTGACGGCGTTCAGCCTGGCCGTCAAGGATTTCCAGAAAGGCGACTTCGACAAGGCCGCCGCCGCGTTCAAGGACTTCATCGAGAAGTTCCCCGCCGACAAGGAGATCGTCGATCGCGCCCGGGCCTACCTGGCCATCTCCCAGAAGAGGCCGAAAAAGGAAGCGGTGACGCTCAAGGGCTTCGACGACTACTACCATCTGGCCGTGGCCAAGATCAACCAGAAGGACGGCGCCGGGGCCCTCAAGGCTTTGGACAAGGCCCTCGAATTCAAGGAACGGGAAGCCTTGGTCTATTACCTGCAGGCCGACGCGAGCTGCCTCATGGGACGGACCGACGAGGGCCTCGAATTGCTGAAGAAGGCCGTCCAGAAGGACAAGAATTTCGCCATCCTGGCCCAGAACGAGCCCGATTTCGAGTCGCTCTGGGAGGACAAGAAGTTCAAGCTGATCACCAAGATCGTATGAAACGGCCCACCGTCGTTCTTTTTTGGGGGGGAGAGCGAACGGCCTTCCAGCCGGTGTTGGGCCGGCCGCTCGGCGCTTTCGCCCTCGAGGCCGCCGTCCGCCTCGATCCCGACGCCATCCTGGTCCTGGCCGGGCCGGAGCGCCCGGACCGGGAGGACTGGGACGGCCTGATCAAGGCCGTCGCGACGTCCAAGCCCGTCTTCGTCCTGCCCGGCGGGGCAGCCCGGGGCGCGGGGCGGCCGGCCGGGCTGGCGGTCCTGCGGACCGCGCGCCCGATCCTCGAACGATACCCGGATTGCGACGTCCTGGCCGTTCCGGCTTCCCGGCCGTTGCTGCGCGACCGGACCCTGAAAGCCCTCCTCCGCGCCCACCGGGCCAAGGGCTCGTCCCTGACGTTCCTGAGCGCCCCGGGCGGGGCGGGGCTGGCCGGGGTCGCGGCCTTCCGTTCGGCCGACGTCTTCCCGGCGCTGCGGGCCCTGCCGCCCGACGCCGGGTTCGAGGCCCTGGCCCTGCGCCTGACCCGGGCCGGGCGGAAGATCGGCTTTCTCGAATGTCCCGACGCGGCCGAGGCCGCGCCGGCCGCGGTCGGGCCTGCCGCGGCCGAGCTGCGGCGGCGCAAGAACGAAGCCCTGGCCCGCCGGGGCGTCGTCCTTCTCGACGCCGCCTCGTCCTGGATCGATTGGGACGTCCGGATCGGCCCGCGGACGGTCATCTACCCGTTCGTGGTCATCGAGGGGCCGACCCGGATCGGCGCGGACGGCCGCATCCATCCCCACGTCCACATCGTCTCGTCCACGCTCGGCGACCGGGTCCGGGTGCTGAGCGCGACGGTCATGGAGGACACCGTCCTGGAGCGCGACGTCCAGGTTGGGCCGTTCTCCCGCTTCCGGCCGAAGACCCGCGTCCGGGCCGGGGCCAAGGTCGGCAATTTTGTCGAGATGAAGAACACCGACTTCGGGCCCGGCTCCAAGGCCCAGCACCTCAGCTACCTGGGCGACAGCACGGTCGGGGAGGGGGTCAACGTCGGCGCCGGGACGATCACCTGCAACTACGACGGCGTCCGCAAGAACCCGACCCGCATCGAGGCGGGGGCTTTCATCGGCTCGGGGACGGAGCTCGTGGCCCCGGTCACCGTCGGGCGCGGCGCCTATGTCGCCGCCGGCTCGACCATCACCGAGGACGTGGCCGCCGGGGCCCTGGCCATCGCCCGGGCCAGGCAGACGGCCAAGCCGGGCTGGGCGCGGGAGAGGGCCCGCGCCCGGGCGGCCGAGGCAGGGCGCAAAGGGGGGAAGCCATGAAACGCAGCGACGTGCGCCGGTACTTCAAGAACGGCCGGGCCGTGGTCGCTCCCGGGACCTACGCCATCGTCAAGTCGAAGCGGGCCCTGGCCAACTCGTTCGCGGTCATCAAGGACGACCGCGAGACGACCTGCATCATCGAGGAGGCCAAGCTCGGGTCGCAGAAGTTCCTGGGCTTCGAGGGGGACTGGCGCCTGATCACATTTGACATGGTCCTGCCGCTCAGCCTGGTCGGTTTCCTGGCCGCGGTCTCCGGGGCCCTGGCCGATGCCGGGGTCAACATCTTCTCCCTTTCGGCCTACACGACCGATCACGTCTTCGTCAAGGACCAGATGCTCGAGACGGCCATCAAGTCCCTCGAGAAGCTGGGCCTGGCCGTCCGCCGGCGCTGAGCCCGCCCCGGCCCGGGAACCGGGCCTAAAGATATCTCCCGACGACGGCTTCCATCGCCGCCTGCCGCCTTTCCATCTCGGCGACCATCCTGAACTGGGTCCGGGCCCGGTCGAGGTTGTGGCCGGGACGATGGATCTTGAAGTAGACGTCGCCCTGGAGATGGTCGGTCAGGAAGCGGATGCCGCACTCGAGGGTCAGGAGCCCGGCCGAGAAGGCCAGGAGCTCGGTCTCGGCCGGGACCAGGAAGTCCCGGGCGGCGTCGAGGTAGCCGGCGGCCAGACGGTCGAACATCCCGAGGTCGAAGCCGACCTTGGCCAGGTCGCGCTCGTCCTCGGCGGCCGTGGCCGCGCCGAGCCGGACCGAGTCGCCGAAATCGTAGAGGACCGAGCCGGGCATGACCGTGTCCAGGTCGATGACGCAGATGCCCTCGCCCGTGGCGTCGTCGATCATGACGTTGTTGAGCTTGGTGTCGTTGTGGGTCACCCGCTCCGGGATGCGCCCGGCTGCCAGGCCGTCGACGACCACCCCGGCGTCCTTCTCCCGGGCCAGGACGAAATCGATCTCCGGCCGGACCGAGGCCGCCCGGCCGGCCGCGTCGCGCTCGACGGCGGCCAGGAAGGCCTGGTAGCGCCCGCGGGTGTGGTGGAAGCCGGGGATGGTCTCGTGGAGCCGCTCGCCGGGCAGGCGGGCCAGCATCTTCTGGAAGCGGCCGAAGGCCCGGGCGGCGGCGTAAACGTGGCGGACGTCCTCGACCTGGTCATAGGTTCGGGCCCCGGAGATGAAGCGGAACATCCGCCAGTAGTCGCCCTCCGGCGAGCGGTAAAAGGACTTCCCGTCGCGGGCCGGAATGATGGTCAGCGTCCGCCGGTCGGCGTCGCCGCCCTCGGCCTCGATCCGCTGGCGGGCGAAGCGGGTCACCCGCTCGACGTTCTCCATGAGCTTCTCGGGCTCGCGGAAAACGTGGTGGTTGATCCTCTGGTTGACGTACTTGAACCGCCGGCCGCTCGCCTCGAACTCGGAACAATAGGTGTCGTTGATGTGGCCCGACGGAATGGGACAGGACGAGATCCAGACGCCAGGGCATTGGAAGGCGGCGCAGATCCGGTCCAACTCGGGCAGCGGCTTAGCGTCCATGGAGGAACCTCGGCGCAAAGATCCCCGGCCCCGCGGGTCGAGCCGACATTCTAATGCGGCCGTCGGAAGCGTGTCAACGGGAACGGCGGGGCCGTCCGCCGCCCGTCCCCCGGGGCGACCGTCCGCCGGGCCGGCCGTGGCCCCGACGGCCGGAAGGGCGCCGCTCGAGGTCCTGGCCGGCCAGGCGCTCCAGGCTCATGTCCCGGGCGAACATGTCGCTCGTCACCGGGACCTCCGGGATCTTCTGGCCGATGAACTTCTCGATGGCTTCGAGCTGGTCGGCCGTCTTCTCGCTGGCCAGGGTGATGGCCAGGCCGGTCGCGCCGGCCCGGGCCGTCCGCCCGATCCGGTGGACGTAGTTCTCGATGTCCTGGGGGATGTCGTAGTTGACGACCATCTCCAGGTCGTCGATGTGCAGGCCGCGCGAGGCCACGTCGGTGGCCACGAGGATGGGGAAGCGGTCGGCCATGAAGCCCTCGATGATCTCGAGGCGCTCGCTCTGGGGCAGGTCGCCGTTGAGGAAGCGGGCCTTGTAGCCGTTGGCCTGGAGCTGCTTGGCCAGCAGGAACGCCGTGTGCTTCATGTTGGTGAAGATCAGGACGTTGCGCGGCGTCCTCCGGGCCAGCAGGCCGAGCAGGAGGTTGAGCTTGATGTGGCTGCCGACCCGGTAGAGCTCCTGGGAGATCGTATCGACGGTCATCTGGTCGGGGGTGACCTCGATGAAGGCCGGGTCGTTGAGGTAGGCTTCGGCCACCCGCCGCGAGAGCTTGTTCAGGGTGGCGCTGAAGAGCATGCTCTGCCGCCGGGTCCGCTCGGGCATCTGCCGGACGAGGTCCCGCAGGTCGGGCAGAAAACCCATGTCGAAGAGGCGGTCGGCCTCGTCGATGACCAGGAAGCCGCACTCCTTGAAGTCCAGCCGCTTCTTCTCGGCCAGGTCGAGCAGGCGGCCCGGCGTTCCGATGATGAGGTCCGGCCCGGCCTTGATCTGGGCCAGCTGGGCGGCGTAGCCGACGCCGCCGTAGAAGCAGCCGATCTCCAGTCCGAGGGCCCGGTTGAGGAGCAGGGCCTCGCCCTGGATCTGGACGGCCAGCTCCCGGGTCGGCACGATGATGAGGGCCTTGCGCCGGGCGGACTTGCGGTGCTTCAGCATATGGGCGAAGAGGGTGATCAGGAAGGCGGCCGTCTTGCCGGTCCCGGTCTGGGACTGGACGGCCACGTCCTGGCCCTGGAGCGAGGTGGCCAGGGTCAGTTCCTGGACGGAGGTCAGCTCGACGTAGCCGCGGTCGGCGATGGCCTGCTGCAGCCTGGGGTCGAGGTCGAGTTCGGTAAAACGCATGTTCGTTCCTTCCGGGACGGGTGGTGGCGATGCCCGGCGCCAAGGGGGGCCCCAGCGGGGAGCCACTCGGACGGGAATATCCTTCCCCAACGTCTCTGGCAATGATCAGGTTAACTTCTATTTTACCATAAAGCGCAACGGCCCCTCAAATTCCCGCCGGGGCGGGGGAGGGGCGCGGCGGACCCTCGTCTTGACAAGACCCCGCCCTTGCCTTATTTTCACTCTCTGCCATGAGCGCCAAGACCATCCGGGCGCTGGTCCGGAGCTGGGAAACCGTCCGTTTCGAGCTCCTGAAGACCCGCGTGTCCGACCTCCACCTGGCCATCGAGGGTTCCCCCCTGGAGCGCCATGTCCTGCGCCTGCGCCGGGAGATGGAGGCCAAGCGGCTGCGCTTCAGGCCCGAGATCTACCTGACCGACAGCTGGGGCTGCCCGGACCGGACCCCGGTCATCGGGGTGCCGTTCTACCTGGCCGACGCCCGCCTGGCCCGCCTCGAGGGGGAACAGGCCGGGGACATCGAGGATCCCCGGACGATCATGATGCTCCTGCGGCACGAGGCCGGCCACGCCGTCAACTACGCCTACCGCCTCTGGCGGCGGCCCAGCTGGGGCGAGGTCTTCGGGCCGTTCACCAGGCCCTACCGGGACGCTTTCCAGCCGGACCGGGCCAGCCGGAACTATGTCCGCCACATCGCCGCCTATCCCTACGGCCGGACCTACGCCCAGAAGCACCCGGACGAGGATTTCGCGGAGACCTTCGCCGTCTGGCTGACGCCGCGCTCGGACTGGCGGACCCGCTACCGGAACTGGCCCGTCCTCCGCAAGCTCATGTACGTGGACCAGCTCATGCGCGAGATCCGCGGCGCCGCGCCGGAGAGCCGGCGGGGCCGGCACCTCCGGGCGGCCGACCGCATGACCCTGACCCTGGCCGAGCACTACGGCAAGAAGGCCGAGCGCTTCCGCCGGGACGCCCGGGGGTATGTCGACGACAGCCTCCGCGATGCCTTCCCGGCTTCGCGGGGCCAGGCCCTCCGGCCGGCCGCGGCCCTGTTCAAGCGCTTCCACGACCGGCTGGTCGAGCGCGTCGTCCATTGGTCCGTGCTGACGCCGGCCGAGGCCGAGTCCCTGCTGCGCAAGCTCGAGGCCCGGGCCGCCGCCATGCGGTTGAGCTACCGGCCGGGGGCGGAAGGGGAGCGGATGATGGACGTCGTTTCCCTGGTCATCGCCCTGGCCCTCGACTACGCTTATACCGGCCGCTTGACGGGCTGACCGGCCCGGCAGGCCGGGCTAGCGGCCCAGCGGCCGGCCCTCTCCCGCCGTCTTGAAGATGGGGAGGTGCATGTCGTAGGGCGGGCCCTCGAAGGCGGCCTTGACTATCGCCTGCAGGAGGTCGGGGTAGGCCAGCCCGGCCCGGTCCGCGGCCCGGGCCAGGCCCATGCCGCTGTCGAGGCAGGGATTGCAGTTGACCTCCAGGATGATCGGCTCGCCGTTCTCGTCGAGCCGGATGTCGACGCGCCCGTAGCCCCAGCCGCCGACCGCCCGGAAGGCCTTGATGGCCGTCCGGTTGATCAGGGCGGCCAGGTCGGCGTCCACCCGGGCCGGGCAGATGATAGCCGTCCGCTTGTACTCGACGGACGTCGCCACCCACTTGGCGGCGTAGGACATGATGGGGGGGATGGTGCGCGGCAGGCGCGAGTAATCGACCTCGGCCAGCGGCATGGCCCGCAGGGTCCGGCCGCCGACTAGGCCGACGTTGAACTCCCGGCCCTTGAGGAAGCGCTGGACGAGGGCCGGCTGCTTGTAGGTCTTGAGGACCTCGCGGGCCTTGTCGCGCAGGGCGGTCCGCGTCTCGACGACGGAGTTGCGGTCGAGGCCGATGCCGGCGTGCTCCTGCGCGGCGTGCACGATCAGCGGGAACGTCCACTTGTGCTCGTCGAGGTCCCGCAGCCGCTCGATCAGGGCCGTCGACGGCGGCGTGGGCAGCCCGGCGCCCTTGAGCAGGCTCAGCGACATGTACTTGTCGCGGCTCAGCCCCAGGGCCAGGGCGGGCGAGCCGGTCAGGGGATAGCCGAGCATGCGGATGAATGCGGCCACGCGCATCTCGTAGAGCGCGCCGTGAACGACGTCGTCGTACTGGTTGAAGACGACGTCGGGGCGGAGACGGTCGAGCCGGCGCTGGAGGACGGACAGGTCGCCGGCGAGCGGCATGACCGTGACCTGATGGCGGCGGGCCCGCAGGCCGCGGGCGATGCCGCGGATCATCTGACGGAGGTAGTGGAGGCTGCCGGTATCGGCCTTTTCATCGGGCTGAGCGTCCGTAAACGCGTTGTAGATGAGCGCGACACGCAGTTTATTCATGCAGCCTGCGGCTACTATTCTATTTTATTTCCGGACGCGCCTGCAAGCCCCGCGCGGCCGGTGCTTCGGAAAAACAGGGATCGGGACCCGGTCGGGGGACAAAAAAGATTCTTCTCCCGTCTCCCGGAAGCAGTCCCGTCGCTGCCGCGGGAGGGAATCACGGAATCGGGGGGAAGAACAAAAAAAAGGGGGCGGGCCGGACGGCCCGCCCCCCTCGCGTCAGGCGATGTCTTATCTGTCGGCGAAGGCGTAGACGGTCAGGAAGCCGTGCTGGCTGATCTTGGCGATCAGCTCGCCGCTGACCTTCTCGACGCTGTCGCTCGGCTGATGATAGTCGGGCGGCATGCCGGCCATGTAGTAGACGTAGGGGACCTTGACGGCGGCGAACGAGGAGTGGTCGGAGCCGCCGCCGCCCTGACCCAGGGCGTTGAAGCGGAAATAGAGGTCGAGCCCGATGTACTGGTTCATCTCCCGGGCGATGTCGGCGAAGGGCGTGCCCTCGGTCAGGTTGACGCTGACGAACCAGGGGGCGCGGACCTTCTTGACCAGCTCCTCGACGCCCTCGACGTTGAGCATCTTGGCCGTCCGGGCCAGGGACTCGGCGTCGTAAGGCCGGCTGATCATGTCGTAGTTCAGGTAGCCGACGGTCTTGTCGATCGGGTAGACGGGGTTCTGGGCGTAATAGCGCGATCCGAGCAGCCCCTCCTCCTCGCCCGTCCAGAGGGCGAAGACGATGGACCGCTTGGGCTTGACCGGGCTGGCGGCGATGGCCTTGGCGATGTTCAGGACGCCGACCGAGCCGGAGCCGTTGTCGTCCGCGCCGTTCCAGATGTAGCCTTCCCAGGCGCCGTTGTGGTCGTAGTGGGCGCCGACGACGAAGTATTCGTCCTTGAGCTTGGGATCCGAGCCCTCGATGATGCCGAGGACGTTGGCGCCCCGGACGAGGGCCGTCTTGGCCGTCGTGGCGATCGTCACCTTGGCGCCGGGGACGTCCATCGAGGCGGGCTTCATCGTCGATTCGATCTTCTTCTTCAGGCCGTCGATCGTCTGGCCGGTGCCCTCGAGCACGAGGTTGGCCATCTCGCGGGTGATCGTCGTCGCGGAGGCCCCGAACCGGCCCATGTCCATGCCGCCGGAGACGCCGGCCAGGGACAGCCGGCGGCGGGGCTTGTTGACGATCGGCTGGTCGTCGCTGGGCTTGCGGACGTAGGACAGGGAGTTGAAGATCGCCGCGTCGGTGCCGGCGTTGGCCACCTGGAGGATGGCCGCGGGCTCGAGCTTGGCGATGGCCTCGAGCTTGTTGAAGAAGCGCGGGCCGCCCCGCATCATCATGGCCATCATGTCGCCCTGGGGCATGGCCGGGAAGTACTTGTCCTTGAGCTCCTTCTTGGCCTGGAGCGGGGACTTGGGATCGTCGCGGCCGGGCGCTTCGCTGAGCAGGAGGACGATCTTGCCCTTGAGGTTCATCCCCTTGAGCTCGTCGAAGCCGATGGACGGCTCGGAGATGCCGTAGCCGAGGAAGACGACGGGCGCGGTCAGGCTGCCTTCGGAGGCGCCGCCCATGCCGCCCATCCCGGCCATGAAGTCGAGCCCGCCCTGGAAGGTGCGGCTCTTGACCGCGCCGCCCTTGGCCACCTCGACGGTGATCGCCGTCTGGGAGTCAGAGACCTCCTTCAGGGCGAATTCCTGGAAGTAGGTCCTCTCCCGGGGCTGCTGGGGCGCCGGACCCCGTCCGCCGCCCATGCGGAAGCCGGTCATCATGGGCATGTCTCCGGCGGGCTTGATGCCCCAGAGCTTGAAGAGGGACGCGGCGTACTCCGCGGCCAGGGCGTATCCCCGGGTCCCGGTCTCGCGGCCCTCGAGCAGGTCGGACGCGATGTAGGTCAGCATCGCGATCGTCTCTTTGGGGGTGATGGCCTCGAGGCCGGCCTTGAACTTTTCCGGCGCCGGCTGGGTCTTGTCGACCAGGCAGAGCGCCTTCCGGACCTCCTCGGGCTTCATCGGCTGCTGGGGCGGCGGCCCCTGGGCCCGGAGCCCGATGATCAGCGCGAATACGAGAACTACGGTCCAAACGTGCTTCTTCATGGATACCTCCACCTGAGATTCGCAGTCGTCTGTTGGACGACGCCCGGCCGGATTTCTTCCAGAAGGGGTCAAACCTAAACCTTTTAACTTCTTAACGGCGGGACGGTAAAGCGGCGCTGGGCGGGAAAAGTTAAGAGGTTTAGGTTTGACCCCTTCCGGAGACATCGGCTATCATACCAGATGCCATATCCGCAGGGAGGTACCGTCGCATGAACACAAACATCAGGTGCTCGCTTCTCGTCGTCCTCTGTCTCGGCCTGGTCGGCCTGGCCGGGAGCTGCCGGAAGAAGGAGCCGGAGCCCCAGCCGCCCGCCGCCGCCGCCGAGTTCCAGTGGCAGATCGACCAGTTCGCCGACCTGCGCATCCTGCGCTACCAGGTGCCGGGGTTCGAAGCCCTGACGCCGGCCCGGAAGGAGCTCCTCTATTATCTCGGCGAGGCGGCCCTCTGCGGCAGGGACATCATCTTCGACCAGAACTACAAGCACAACCTGGTCATCCGCCGCACCCTGGACGCCGTCGTCCGCGGCTACAAGGGCGACCGGAACGACCCCCGCTGGGCCGAGTTTATGACCTACGTCAAGCGGGTCTGGTTCTCCAACGGAATCCACCATCACTATGCCAATGACAAGTTCGTGCCGGGCTTCGACGCCGGCTATTTCGACGGCCTGGTCAAGGGCACCGAGGGCGAGGCCTTTCCGCTCGCCCCGGGCCAGTCGCTCGACGACCTGCTGGCCTTCCTGCGGCCCATCCTCTTCGACCCGGCCGTGGACGCCAAGAAGGTCTCCCTGGACTCGAGCGGGGACCTGGTCCGGAACTCCGCGGTCAACTTCTACGACGGCGTCACCCAGGCCGAGGTGGAAGCGTACTACAAGGGGATCGCCGATCCGAAGGACCCCACGCCCGTCTCCTACGGCCTGAACTCCCGGCTGGTCAAGAAGGACGGCCGGGTCGTCGAGGAGGTCTATTCCCTGAACGGCCTCTACGGGCCGGCCATCGCCAAGATCGTCTATTGGCTCGAGAAGGCCTCGACCGTGGCCGAGGACGATGCCCAGAAGAAGGTCATCGACGCCCTGGTGGCCTACTACAAGTCGGGGAGCCTGGAACAGTTCGACGAATACAGCATCCTCTGGGTCAAGGACCTGGCCTCCCTGGTCGACTTCGTCAACGGCTTCATCGAGGTCTATAATGACCCGCTGGGGATGAAGGCCACCTGGGAGTCGGTCGTGAATTTCAAGGACCTGGCCGCGACGAAGCGGACCGACACCATCTCGGCCAACGCCCAGTGGTTCGAGGACCACTCGCCGGTCGATCCCAAGTATAGGAAGAAGGAAGTCAAGGGCGTCTCGGCCAAGGTCATCACCGCGGCCATGATCGGCGGCGACTGCTATCCCTCGACGCCCATCGGCATCAACCTGCCGAACGCCAACTGGATCCGCAAGGACTACGGCTCCAAGTCGGTGACCATCGAGAACTTCACCTACGCCTACGACCAGTCCTCGCTCAAGTCCCCCTTCGGGCCCGAGTTCACCTATTCCCCCGAGCTCCTGGAGCGGGCTCGGAAGTACGGCGCCCTGGCCGGCAACATCCACACCGACCTGCACGAGGTCCTGGGCCACGGCTCGGGGCAGCTCATGCCCGGCGTCGGGTCGGACTCGCTCAAGAACTACCACTCGGCCGTCGAGGAGTCCCGGGCCGACCTGTTCGGCCTCTACTACATCATGGACGACAAGATGCTCGAGCTCGGCCTCCTGCCCGACAAGCAGGCGGCCATGGCCGAGTACGACCTCGACGTCCGCAACGGCCTGCTGACCCAGCTCGTCCGCATCCAGCCCGGCAAGACCGTCGAGGAGGCCCATATGCGCAGCCGGGCCATGATCGCCCACTGGGTCTACGAGAAGGGCCGGCCCGAGAACGTCATCGAGCGGCTGAGCAAGGACGGCAAGACCTTCTTCATCATCAACGACTACCAGAAGCTGCGGGCGCTCTACGGCCGGCTCCTGGCCGAGGTCCAGCGGATCACGAGCGAAGGGGACTACGAGGCGGCCAAGGCCCTGGTCGAGGGCTACGGCGTCCAGGTCGACCCCGAGCTCCACAAGGAGGTCCTGGAGCGCTACGCCAAGCTCAACCTGGCCCCCTACGCCGGCTTCGTCAACCCGGTCTACACGCCGGTCGTCGAGGACGGAAAGATCGTCGACGTCAAGATCGACCTGACCGAGGGCTACATCGAGCAGATGCTGCGCTACGGCCGGGACTACTCGTTCCTGCGGTGACCGGCGCCCCCGTTGACGCTGCCGCGCGCCCGGCGTATCATTCCGTCCGGGCGGCGGGAGCGACGGGAGGAGGCGAGGAGGGACCATGGCGGACGAAGAGATCGGCCATATCACCCATTACTTTCCCAAGATCGGCGTGGCCGTCATCGAGGTCACGGCCGGCGGCCTGAAGGTCGGGGAGACCATCAGGATCAAGGGGCACACGAGCGATTTCACCCAGACCGTGGATTCGCTCCAGCAGGAGCACCTGCAGGTCCCCGAGATCGGGAAGGGCGTCTCGGCCGGGCTGAAGGTCAAGGAGCACGTCCGGGAAGGCGACAAGGTCTACAAGGTCGCCCCGTAGAACGGCCGGCCGGAGAACATTTTCGTCGGTTTGCCGGCGATAGCAAACCTGGACTTGACGTCCCTGCCGGGCTCGCGCCCGCGGGCAGGCAGGGCGTCGTTACGAGGAGCATTCGAATATCATGGAGTTATCGGCTTATGGTTGGGACTCTGAATGGGAGGCCCTGTTCGCGCCCTGGAAGGACCAAGGTCTTCTCGCGGGGCGGGTCATTAAGCAGGGCCGCGATCTGTCGACGGTCGTCACCGCGGCCGGCGAGGCCGAAGCCGAGGTTTCGGGCAAGTTCCGGCGCGCGGCGTCCGGACCGGCCGATTTCCCGGCCGTGGGCGACTGGGCGGCCCTGCGGACCGCGACCGGCGGCCGGGCCGTCATCGAGGCCCTGCTGCCGCGGCGGAGCGCTTTCACCCGCAAAGCGGCCGGCGAGGCCGTCGAAGCCCAGGTCGTGGCGGCCAACGTCGACACGGTCTTCCTTGTCAGCGGCTTGGACGGCGACTTCAACCTCCGGCGCATCGAGCGTTACGTGGCCACGGCCTGGTCGAGCGGCGCCCGGCCGGTGCTAGTGCTGAACAAGGCCGACCTGAGGCCTGACCTCGACGAGGTCGCGGTCCTGGCGGCCGCGGCTGCCCCCGCGGTGCCCATCGTGACGGCCAACGCCCGCGCCGCCGAAGGGCTCGAAGCCCTGGGCCCCTATCTCGAATCGCGAAAGACCGTGGCCCTGCTTGGGTCCTCCGGCGTCGGCAAGTCGACGATCATCAACCGCCTCCTCGGCGAGGAGCGCTTCGCCACGGCCGCCGTCAGCGACGCCGGGGAGGGAAGGGGCCGGCACACGACGACGGCCCGAGAGCTCGTCCGTCTGCCCGGCGGGGCCCTTCTTGTCGATACGCCCGGCATGCGGGAGCTTGGGCTCTGGGCGGACGATGACGGCATCGACCGGACCTTCGACGAGATCGAGCGTTTGGCCGCCGGCTGCCGCTTCCCCGATTGCGCCCACGAGCGGGAGCCGGGCTGTGCCGTGAGGGCCGCCGTCGAGGACGGCAGCCTCGACCCGGCGCGCCTGGAGAGCTACCTCAAGCTCCGCCGCGAGCTGCGCTTCCTCGAGCTCAAGAAGGACGAAAAGACCCGCCGGCAGCACGAAAAGGCGGTCGGCCGCGATTTCGCCGCCCGGATCAAGGAAGTCAAGAAGACCAAGCTCCGGTACCGCTAGATACAAGTTAATACGCATGCCCCCGCGGCACGATCGCGTTGACCCTGATCTTCCGGTTAACGGGATCCAGATCGAAGATCAAACGGTATTCACCGACGCGCAGCCGGAAGTATCCCCGTAACTTCCCTTCGAGGTCCCTGACGTCTTTGTGCCGGAGGGGATTCTCAAGCGCCCTGAGTCGATCCAGATGCTCAAGGAGCCTTGCGTGAGCGGACGTTTCCGTTCTTTGGAGGGACTTTCGAGCGGTCCTTGAGAAGTCGACGCTCCAGGTCTTTTCTGACATCCTCTATAGGGACGCCTTTGCCCTGCCGGAATTCTCGCGAGGCGGTCCGGACCTCTTTTAGTAGGCCGGGGATGGCCAGGAGCTCCAGAGTCTCCTTGCGCCTTTCGACGTAGTCATCGATCAGGTCGATGAGGATATCGTTCATTTTCCGGTTCTCCAGGCTGGCCACGGCCTTCAGCAGGTTCTTCTTTTCTTCGGGGATGCGGATGGTCGCGGTTTCCATAGGCTGCCTCCAAAAGTAGATTAATCGCTAAAGCGCTTTATGTCAACGGCGGCCGATGCCCGAGCCGGCTCCATCGAATAAGGACGAACGTCCGGGCGCGGTCTTCTCGAACACGGGGCTTGAGTTTGCCGGCCTTAGGGGCTTTAATGGATAGGCCCGGAAGTCGATAGGGAGCATAGGGCATGCGACGAATAGCCAGGCTCGCAGGGGTAATGGCGCTGATCTTGATCACCGCACCCGTCCCTGGCGTCCCGGAGGTCCCGGGCCAGGCCGGGGCGCCGCCCGGTCCGCCGGCCGCCATTTTCGATCCGGCGAGGACGTTCTCCCCCGACAAGCTCAAGACCGACCTTCGGCTCCTTTGGGACATCCTGGAAGAGGGCCACGGCGGGTTGGACCGGTACGCTCCGGCGGACTCCCTCAGGAAGATGTTCGAGGAAGCCCGCAGCGGGCTGACCGGGCCGCTGACGGAGATCGGATTCTACGCCCGGCTGCTCCCGCTCGTCGCGGCCATCGAGGACGGGCATACGCGCCTGGCTCTTTCGCCCGGGGCCGCCGCCTATCTCGACTCGCGGCCGGTCCATTTCCCTTTCGAGCTTCGCTTCGTCGGGGATAGGGCCTGCATCCTCCGAAACCTGAGCGGGAACGAGGCTGCCGGACCCGGCGCCGAGATCCTGGCCATCGACGGCCGCCCCATCAAGGAAGTGCTGGCGGCGCTCCTGCCGCTCGTCCCGGCCGACGCCGGCATCCGGACGGCCCGGCTGCGGCGGCTGGAAGACCCGGCCGAGTTCGGCCGGCTTTATGCCGTTCGGTTCGGGATGCCGGGGAGCTTCAGGACACGCGTCCGGCCGCTCCGGTCCCGGGAAGCCGGGGAGATCGAGGTGGCCGGGATCACGGCCGCCGAAAACGCGGACCTCCTCCGGCGGAGATACCCGGAGACGGCCGGGCGCCGGCCGAGCTACGAGCTGGCCTTCAGGGACGCCACGGCCGTGCTGACCATCCGGCAGTTCGCGGACGATCCGGCCGGATCGCGCCCCGCCTTCCCGGACTTCCTGACCGATACTTTCCGCACGCTCGAGGCGAAGAAAACGCCCTGCCTCGTCATAGACCTCCGGGCGAACGGCGGCGGCTTCGATGAATACGCCAAGATGCTTTTCGCCCACGTCATGGACCGGCCGTTCCTGTACTATTGGTCCATCGAGGCTAAAAAGGACCGCTACGACTTTTTCCGCTACACCGGCGAGACCGGGGAGAGCGCCGAAGAGCTGGCCCGGCCGCTGCGCCGCAACGATCGCGGCCGCTTCGACGTCGCGGGCCATCCCAACAGCGGGCTGCAGATGCCCCGGGCGCCGCGGTTCGCCGGCCCGGTGGCCCTGCTCGTCGACGGGGGCACCCGTTCGGCCGCTGGCGAAGCCGTTTCGGCCTTCCACTACTACAAGAAGGCCGTGTTCTTCGGCCAGGAGTGCGGCGCGGGCTACTACGGCAACACCGCCTACCTGGTCACGGCCGCCCTGCCGGCGACCGGGCTTCGGATCCGCCTGCCGCTGGTCCTTACGGTCATGGCCGTCGACGGCTATCCGAAGGACCGGGGCCTCGTGCCCGATTTCCCCGTGGCGCCGTCGATCGAGGACCTCCTGGACGGGCGGGACCCGGTCCTGGAGCGGGCCCTGGCCTATCTCAAAAAGCGCTGAGCCCGCCGGCCGGGGGTCGAATGGCCCGCCGGTCGGGGGAGGGGGAATGCCCAGGGCGGGAATCGAACCCGCAAGGCCTTGCGGCCGCGACATTTTAAGTGTCGTGCGTCTGCCAGTTCCGCCACCCGGGCATCGGCCGTCAGGGGGCCGCGGCCGATTATACGATAGACGTTCCGCGCAGACAATCGGCCCCTGGGCCCGCCGGGTGGGGCGGCTGCCGCCGTCGAACGGGGCCCGGGCTCAACGCCCGGCGCCGAGGCGCGATCTGACGTAGTCGAGGTTCTGGGCCAGGCGCTTCCGGCAGTCCTCGGTCGCCCCGGCAACGGCCAGGCCGTCCTCGAGCAGCTTAGCGGCCGGGGCCAGGTCGACGGTCGGGTCCTGCCGGAACATCTTGATGATCATGAAGGCCGCGTTGTTCAGACCCCAGGCCACGCGGACCGGGTTCTCCAGGCCGCGGGCCTGCCGGACATATTCGAGATAGTACTGGAGGGCGGCCACGAGGTTTCCCGCGGCGTCGTGCTTCTCCGCGTTGGCCTTGGCCGCGAGCCACCCGTCCCAGGACACCGGCTGGACGGCGCCGGCGGGCTTGGCCGAGTCCTGGCCGCCGGCCGCCGGGCCCGGCGCGCCCGCCAGAAAGGCGGACAGAACCACTGCGGCGGCCAGGGCCGCGGCCGGGGACCGGCTGGCTCTCATGCCTCCCTCCGCTGGCCGGCCGTTCCCGCGGCCGGCCGGGGATCTCAGAACTGGGCGTTGAGTCCGGCCGAGAGGACGCCCTTGTAGCCGGCGCCGAGCTCGAAGAAGGCGCCGACCTTCCGGCCGAAGCGCACGCCGATGGCGTTGATGTGGAACGTCGGCAGGAACTTGTTGACCTCGGACGAGCCGTCCGTCTCATAGGTGCCGTGGCGGTAGCGGACACCGAAACCGGCCCCGGAGTAGATCTGCAGGCCCGGCCGCATGACCCAGCGGTAATCGAGCTCGACGGCCCCGATCGTGTTCTGCTCTTCGAACGTCCCCGCGTCCTCGCCGCCGGCCTGCAGGGTGCCCGAGGACTTGTAGGTGCCGACCGCGACCCCGAAGCCGAAGCGGGAGTTGCCGGAGTAATGGTAGGTCAGGAACGGCACGCCGGTGTATTTCGTGTCGGTCTTGTTGAAGGTGCCGAACGTGAGGACGACGGTCAACACATCCTGGAGGATGTCGGACATCTGGTCGATCGACAGGGCGCCGTAGGACACGGAGAGGTCGTGCCGGCGCGTCTGGCCGAAGACGGGAGCGGAGAACACGAGCGCGGCGAGGAGCAGGGCCAGCGCGGGACGAGCGATAAGCTTGGGGGACATCAATAGACCTCCTGGACTGATCTTGGGCTGAAATCAAGTATTTAGTCGATCCAGCCGCCCGAAGATTGAGGTTTCGGCGCTCGGCTCCGCGCATTGACAAACGGCGGCGAATGATGAAAAAATCCCCGTCTATTCCGATTGAAAGAGGTGCCCCGTGATCAGAATACGTATTGGCGCGACCGGGCTCGCGGCAGCCCTGACCGCCCTTCTCGCCGCGGCGACCCTGGCCGCGGTCCCTCCGGAGCCGGTCTCCGTGAACGCCGGCCGGCCCGGCGCCGCCTGGACGGTCGAAGACGTCCTCCTGGCCGAGACGGCCTCCGGCTGGGAGATCTCCCCCGACGGGAAGCGGGCCGTCTGGACGCGCAGCCGGATGGACAAGGACAAGAACGGCCGCGTCGCCAACATCTTCCTGACCGACCTCGCGACCGGGAAGGAGATCCAGCTGACGCGCGGCACGGACACGAACGCAGGGGCCAAGTGGTCGCCGAACGGCGAGATCCTGCTCTTCCTGAGCACCAAGCCCCTGCCCAAGCCCAACCCCGACCTGTCGCGCTCCCAGCTCTGGCAGATGAGCCCCTTCGGCGGCGAGCCTTTCCCGGTGACCGAGATGGTCCGCGGCGTGCAGGACTTCGAATGGGTCGACGACGGCACGGTCATCTTCAGCGCCCAGGAGGACCCGGCGCTCTTCGAGCAGGAGAGCAAGCGCCGGAAGGACACGACACGGGTCGTCGACGACGTCCTCCACGAGCCGCCCGTCCGCCTGTTCAAGCTGTCCCTTAAGGATAAAAAGATCACCCGGCTGACGGACAACACGGACTTCATCCAGTCCTGGGCCGTCACCCCCGACGGCCGCCGGGCGCTGACCGTCCACGGCCAGTACCTGAGCTTCGAGTGGGACCACAAGATCCTGCCGAAGTCGTTCCTGTACGACCTGGCCAGCGGCGAGCGCCGCGAGATACTGGCCGGCCGGCGGCTCATCCCGGCCGCCATCCGCCCGGCCCGCGACGGCCGCGGCTTCTATTTCGCCGCGCCGCACTCGTCCGACCCGCGCTTCTTCACGGCCTCGGTGACGCTCCTCTATTATTTCGACCTGGCCGCGGGCCGCGAGACGCCGGTCGACCTCGGCTGGGACAACGGCCTCGGCGGCGACCTCGAGACGACCCCGGACGGCTTCATCGCCCTGCTGGCCGACGGCGTCCGCTTCCGGCCGGCCCGCTACGTCAAGACCGGCGGCGCCTGGCAGCGGACCGACCTCGCGGGCGAGCACGTCCGCAACCTCTTCGGCTTCGCCGTCAGCCGCGACGCCAAGGTCCTGGTCTATGATCATTCGACGGCCAGCCTCCCCGGCCAGTGGTTCCGGGCCCCGCTCGACGGCGCCCGGCTCGGCGCCGCGGCCAGGCTGACCGACCTCAATCCCGGATTCAAAGACAAGGCCGTGGCCCGGACCGAGGTCGTCCGCTGGACCGGCGCCCTGGGCGAGGAGATCGAAGGCCTGCTCTATTACCCGCACTCCTACGAGGCCGGCAAGAAGTACCCGCTGCTGACGGCCCCCCACGGCGGCCCGGCCGGCGCCGACCTCGACATGTGGGACGAGAGCTGGGCCTACGCCCATCAGCTCCTGGCCCAGCGCGGCGCCTTCATCCTCAAGCCGAACTACCACGGCAGCACCAACTACGGCCTCAAGTTCGTCGAGTCCATCTGCTGCGGCCACTATTACGACTATCCCGTCGAGGACATCGAGAAGGGCGTCGAGGCCATGCTCGCCCGCGGCCTGGCCGACCCGGAGCGCATCGGCTCCTTCGGCTGGTCGAACGGCTCGATCCTGTCGATCGCCGTGTCCATCGCCAACCCCGACCGCTACAAGATCGTTTCGGCCGGCGCCGGCGACGTTGAGTTCATCAGCGACTGGGCCAACGTCGACTTCGGCCAGTCCTTCGACGCCTACTACCTGGGCAAGTCGCCGCTCGAGGACCCCGGGCTGTACGTGCGCATCTCGCCGCTCTTCCAGATGGACAAGGTCAAGGCGCCGACCATCATCTTCTTCGGCACCGAGGACCGCAACGTCCCGACCAGCCAGGGCTGGACGCACTACCGGGCCCTCTATCACCTGGACAAGGTGCCGGTGAAGTTCCTGCTCTTCCCCGGCGAGCCGCACAGCCTGCTGGAGTACGCCCACCAGCAGCGCAAGCTCGACGAGGACATGGCCTGGTTCGACCGCTGGTTCTTCAAGACGGAGAAAGCGGCCAACGAGGCCCTGAAGCCCGACTCGCCCCTCGGCCAGGCGCTCCGGCGGGCCTCCATCGCCGCGGCGGGCGGCCGCTACGGCGTCGAGGCCGGCCCGGCCAAGACCCTCGTCCCCGAGGCCGTCAAGAGGGGAGACCTGGTGATCGGCCGCTTCGAGGTCACGCGGGCCCAGTACGCGGCCTTCGACCCGAAGCGCCCGCCGGCCCCGGGCCGCGAGAACTACCCCGCGACCGGGGTGACCTTCGCCGAGGCCCAGGCCTACGCGGCCTGGCTCTCGAAGCTGACGGGGACGGCCTGGCGGCTGCCGACCGAGGAGGAGGCGGCCACGCTGGCCGAGGGCGCGACCGGGGAGAACACCCTCGATCATTGGGCCGGCTACGCCCCGAATCCCGACGACGTCCTCCGCCTCCAGGCCAAGATCAAGGAGATCGGCGGGCCGGCGGCCCTGCTCAAGGAAGCCGGCAGCTTCGCCGGCGCCGGCAAGGAGGGCGAGGAGCTCGTCTTCGACCTCGGCGGCAACGCGGCCGAATGGGCCGTGGCCAAGGACGGCTCGGGCAAGGCCGTCGGCGGGAGCGCCGACCGGCCGGCCGACCCCAAGTCGCGGCCGGCGCCGGCCGCGGACTGCACCGGCTTCCGGGTCGTCCGGGGCGGGGCCGGGAAGTAGGAGGAGCGGCGGGATCGCCCGAAAAGGCCGCGGCGGTCTTGCATGGGCCGCCGCTCTCGCCGATAATGCCATTGTGAAGAGGATCGAGGCCCCGTTCCCGGGCGGCCGCTTCGGCGGCGTCGCCGTCCTGGCCGCCTCCATCTTCGCGGCCGCCGGCCGTCCGGATTACTGGCAGGGCTGGCTCTTTTTGGGCGGCACCGCGGTCGTCATCGTCGTGACCGGCCGGATCATGAGGGAGGAGATCGGCCTTGCGGCCGAACGGCTCCGCCCGGGCCAGGGCATGAAGTGGTGGGACAAGGGCTATTACCTGCTCTCGACGCCCCTCTATTTCGCAGCGGTCATCCTGGCCGCGCTCGACGCCGGCCGCTTCCATTGGAGCCCCACCTTGCCCTGGTTCGCCTACCTTCTGGCCCTGGCCGTTTTCATCGCCGGCCAGGGCCTGTGGCTCTGGGCCAAGCGCGTCAACGCCTTCTTCTCGAGCGTCGCCCGCATCCAATACGACAGGGGCCAGACCGTCTGCCGCGAGGGCCCCTACCGCTTCTGCCGCCACCCCGGCTATCTCGGCGGGCTGCTCTTCGGCCTGGCCACGCCGCTCGTCCTCGGCTCCTGCTGGGCCCTCATCCCCCAGGGCCTGGCCGGCCTGCTGCTCGTCCTCCGGACGATCTGCGAGGACCGCATGCTCAAGCGGGACCTCCTCTGGTACGAGGAATACTCCCGGGCGGTCCGTTTCCGGCTCATCCCCGGCGTCTGGTGACGGCCGCGCCGGCCGTCGGCCTTTGACACCTTCGCTCCTCCTCTGATATAGAACGTCCTTCGAGCCCATCGAGGAGGCAGCCCGTGCTCATTCCGTCCCGACACCGCCCCGCGCCGCGGCCGGCGCTCGCGGCGCTCCTTGTCCTGACCGTTCTGGCCGTCTTGCGGACGCCCGCGGCCGCGGACCGGCTGACCAGCCCGCGGCAGCAGTTCGGCTTCTCCATCGGCGACGACTACGCGCTCGTCAACTACACGCAGCTGGCGGCCTACTGGACCAGGCTCGACGCCGAGTCGGACCGGCTGAAGGTCGTCGAGATCGGGAGAACGGCCGAGGGCCGGCCGATGATCATGGCCGTAGTCACTTCGCCGGCGAACCAGGCCCGCCTGGGCCGCTACCGGGACATCTCGAAACGCTTGGCCCTGGCCGAGGGCCTGACCGACGAGACCGCCCGCCGGCTGGCCGCCGAGGGCAAGGCCGTCGTCTGGATCGACGGCGGCCTCCACGCCACGGAGATCCTCGGCTCGCAGCAGCTCATCGAGCTGGTCTGGCGGATGGTCAGCCGGGACGACGCCGAGACCCGGCGCATCCTCGACGACGTCGTGCTCCTGGCCGTGCCGGCCAATCCCGACGGGCTCGAGCTCGTCGCCGACTGGTACATGCGCGAGAAGGAGCCGTCGAAACGGTCGATGGCCGGCCTGCCCGTCCTCTATCAGAAGTACATCGGCCACGACAACAACCGCGACTTCTACATGAACACCCAGGCGGAGAGCAAGGCCATCAGCCGGCAGCTGTACGTCGAGTGGCACCCCCAGATCCTCTACAACCATCACCAGACCGGCCCGGCCGGGACGGTCCTGTTCGCCCCGCCCTTCCGCGATCCCTTCAACTATGTCTTCGACCCGCTCGTCCCGATGGGCATCGACCTCGTCGCGGCGTCCATGCACAACCGCTTCGTCACCGAGGACAAGCCGGGGGCGATCATGCGCTCGGGCGCGGGCTACTCGACCTGGTGGAACGGGGGCCTGCGGAGCACCGGCTACTTCCACAACATCATCGGCATCCTGACCGAGGCCATCGGCAACCCGACTCCGGTCGAGATCCCGTTCATCCCGGAGCGGCTGCTCGCCGGCCAGGACTATCCCTACCCGGTCGGGCCGCAGACGTGGCATTTCCGCCAGTCCGTCGAGTACTCGGTCACGGCCGACATGGCCATCCTCGACGTGGCCTCGAAGCACCGGCAGGATTTCCTCTACCGGCGCTATCTCATGGGCCGGCACGCGATCGAGCGGGGCAGCCGGGATTCCTGGACCATCGTACCGGGGACGGTGGCCGCCGTCCGGGCCGCCGTCGAGAAGGACCGGGCGGCCGGTCCGAACGCGGCCGGGGCCGGGAACGACCCCGCCCTCCCGGCCTGGTTCGTCCGGGCGCGCGGCGTGGACATCAAGTATTACCAGGCCATCTTCGACCCGGCCGCCCGCGATCCGCGCGGCTATGTCATTCCCTCCGACCAGGCCGACTTCCCGACGGCGACCAAGTTCGTCAACGCCCTCATCGAGAGCGGCGTCGCCGTCGAGCGGGCCAAGGCCGACTTCGAGGCGGCCGGCAAGCGCTATCCGAAGGGCTCCTATGTCATCAGAACGGCCCAGGCCTTCCGGCCGCACATCCTGACGATGTTCGAGCCCCAGAGCCACCCCAACGACATCCCCTATCCGGGCGGCGCCCCCAATCCGCCCTACGACGCCGCCGGCTGGACCCTGGCCTACCAGATGGGCCTGGCCTTCGACCGCATCCTCGACGGCTTCGACGGCCCGTTCGAGCGGCTGGCGGGCCCGGTCCGGCCGCCGGCCGGCGCCGTCGCGGGCGCGGCCGACGCGGCCGGCTACCTACTCGATCATCGCCAGAACGACACGTTCGTGGCCGTCAACCGGCTGCTCCGGGCCGGCGCCCGGGTCTATTGGCTGAAGGAGCCGTTCGAGTCGGACGGCCGGGTCCATCCCGCTGGGACGATCTGGACGCCGGCCTCGGACGCCGCGGCGGCCGTCCTGAAGCGCGCGGCCGCGGAGCTGGGGCTGAATATCGCCGGCGCCGCCGCCGCGCCTAGGGGACCGGCCTTGGCCCTGCGGCCCGTCCGCATCGGGCTCTGGGACACCTATGGCGGGTCGATGGCCTCGGGCTGGATCCGCTGGCTCCTCGAACAGTTCGAGTTCCCCTTCGAGCTCGTCTTCGCCCCGGACCTCGACCGGGAGGACGTCGGCGCCAGGTTCGACGTCCTCATCTTCGTCGGCGGCTCGATCCCCCGCGCCGCCGCGGCCGGCCCGGCGGGCAGGGGAGGGATGCGCGGCTTCCAGCCGGAGCCGCCGGCCTCCATCCCCGAGGCGTACCGGGGGCGCCTCGGCCGGATCACGGCCGAGAAGACCATCCCCGTCCTGCGCCGGTTCGTCGAGGCGGGAGGAACGATCCTGGCGCTCGATTCGGCCACCCTGCTGGCCGATCACTTCGAGCTGCCGTTGGCCAACGCCCTGGTCGAGATCGGGCCGGACGGCGCGGCCGTGCCGCTCCAGCCCGAGAAGTTCTACATCCCCGGCTCGGTGCTCCGGGCCCGGGTGGACGGCGCCCACCCGCTGGCCCAGGGGCTGCCGGAGACGATCGACGTTTTCTACGACAACACGCCGGCCTTCACGCTGCTGCCGGAGGCCGAGCTCAAGGGCGTCAGGCCGGTGGTCTGGTTCGACGACGGCAAGCTCCTGCGCAGCGGCTGGGCCTGGGGCGAGGCTTACCTGCGGCGGAGCGTCCAGGTCGCGGAGGCCGGGATCGGCCGGGGCAAGGTCTTCCTCTACGGGCCGGAGATCGCCTTCCGCGGCCAGCCCCACGGCACGTTCAAGCTGCTGTTCAACGGCATCGTCTACGGTTCGGCCCAGACCGTGACCCTCGAATAAAGAAGGATTAAGAAGGGGTCAGCGGCACTTCTTTTTGCGCCCCAGGATGCCGCCGCTCAGGAACAGGCCGGCCCCGAGGACGAAGCCGAAGTTGTACCAGGCGCCGTTGTTGTGGACCTCGTAGAAGCGGACGTTCCGGCTGAAGACCGAGATGACGAACGTGACCGGCGAGATGAAGCCGTGCCAGAGGCCCCGGAAGAAGCCGGCCGTCGTGCCGTCGGCGTCCTTGGTATTCTCGGAAACGTTCGGCCCCGGCGCGCACGCGGCCAGGAGCAGCGCGGCCGCGAGGACCGCGGCCAGGATGATCGAGCGTCTCATGGATCCCTCCTTGGAGTTGACGACATTCTAACCGAAAACGGTCCGCGCCTCCAGCCCGTTCGCGGGCGGCGGCCGCTCCCCGGGGACGTTTGCCTTTCCCCGGGGAACGGCCTAAAATGGGTTCCCTAGAGACCATCCGGTCTCACAGCAAAAGGAGGGTGACATGAAAGGCGATCCTAAACTCATCGCGACGCTCAACTCGCTGCTGGCCGACGAGTTGACGGCCATCAACCAGTACATGGTCCATTCGGAGATGTGCGACAACTGGGGCTACGGCAAGCTCCACAAGGACATCGAGGCCCGGGCCATCTCCGAGATGAAGCACGCCGAGAAGCTCATCGGCCGCATCCTTTTCCTCGAGGGCCTGCCCGTCGTCAGCGACCTCAAGAAGATCTTCATCGGCGCCGACGTCCCCAAGATGTTCGCCAACGACCACAAGGCCGAGGAAGGCGCGATCAAGTCCTATAACCAGGCCATCGTCCAGGCCGGGGACCTGAAGGACTACGCCACCCGCGAGATCCTGGAATCCATCCTCAAGGACGAAGACGGCCATATCGACGCCATCGAGGAGACCCAGGACCAGATCGGCCAGATGGGCTTGGCGATCTTCCTGACGACCCGGGTCGGCTGAGCCGCTTCCGGCCGGCATCCGGGCGTTCGGGGGAGGGTTCTCCCCGGGCCCCGGAGTCCGGGCCGGCCTGCGGCGGCCCGCTCGTCTTGACCGTTCCGCGCTTCCCGACAATAATGGCGGAGTGATCAAGAAAGGGCCGACGGCGCCGGCGGGGCCCGCCGCGGGGGAGCGGATGGTCCGGACGGGCTGTCCCTCCCACAACTGCGGCGGCCGCTGCCTGCTCCGGGTCTTCGTCCGCGACGGCCGGATCGTCCGCATCGAGACGGACGACCGCCCCGGCGACACCCTGGCCGATCCCCAGCTTCGGGCCTGCGTCCGCGGCCGGGCCTATCGCCGGCGGCAGTATCATCCGGACCGCCTCATGCACCCGCTGAAGCGCGTCGGCGGGAGGGGCGAGGGCCGCTTCGAGCGCGTCTCCTGGGACGAGGCCCTCGACCGCGTCGCCGCCGAGTTCAAGCGGATCAAGGCGGCCTACGGCAACGAGGCCTTCTACGTTCCCTACGGCACCGGCAGCTACAACCAGATCAACGGCCGCCAGACCGCCCAGCGGCTGATGAACCTCTTCGGCGGCTCGCTCGGCTTCTACAACAGCTATTCCTGGGCGGCCATCTCCGCGGCGACGCCGACCGTCTACGGCACCTGCGTCACCGGCAACCAGCGCCAGGACTGGCTCAACTCCAGGTACATCCTCATGTGGAGCTGGAACCCGGCCGAGATGCGCGACGGCACGAACAGCGAGTACTTCCTCCGCCAGGCCCGGGAGAGGGGAGCCCGGGTCGTCTGCGTTGATCCCCGTCTGACCTTGAGCGCCGCGGCCCTGGCCGACGAATGGGTCCCCATCCGGCCGGGCACGGACGCGGCCATGATGACGGCCATGGCCTTCGTCATGGTCCGGGAGGACCTCCACGACGCGGAGTTCGTGCGCACGCACTGCGTCGGCTTCGACGCCTCCCAGATGCCCGCCGGGGCCGAGGGCGCCGAAAGCTACACCGACTACCTCTTCGGCGCGCGGGACGGCGTCCCCAAGACGCCGGAGTGGGCCGAAGGGATCTGCGGCGTCCCCCGCGGGACGATCGCCCGCCTGGCCCGCGAATACGCCACGACCAGGCCCGGCGTCCTCTACCAGGGCTACGGCATGCAGCGGCGGGCCTACGGCGAACAGGTCGTCCGGGCCGGCTGCGTCCTGGCCGCCCTCACCGGGAACGTCGGCCTGCCCGGCGGCTGGGCCGGCGGCATCGCCCTCCAGGCCCCCGACGGCGGGCCGCTCTGGCTGGTCTTCCCGACCGGCGAGAACCCGGTCAAGGCGGCCATCCCGAGCTTCCTCTGGACCGAGGCCGTCCTGCGGGGGCGAACGATGGGCCCGGCCGAGGGCCTGCGCGGCGCGGACCGGCTGACGTCGGACATCAAGTGCATCTGGGCCGTGGCCTGCAACGCCCTCATCAACCAGCACGGCAACATAAACCGCACGGCCCGCATCCTGGCCGACGAGACGAAGGTCGAGTTCCTCGTCGTCCAGGACAACTTCCTGACGCCCACGGCCAGGTTCGCCGACCTGGTCCTGCCGGCCTGCACCCAGTTCGAGACCTGGGGCCTCGAGGACGGCTGGAAGTACGGCGACGAGGTCCTGCTCATGCCCCAGATCGTCGAGCCGCCCGGCGAGACGAAGAGCGATTACCGCATCGCCGCCGGGATCGCGGCCCGTCTCGGCCTCGAGCCGGCCTATACCGAGGGGCGGACGGAGCGGGACTGGGTGGCCTGGGCGCTCGACTATTACCGGCGGACCCGCTTCCCCGGCCTGCCGACGCTCGACGAGCTCGAGCGCTCCAACGCCGGCGTCTACTCGGCGCCGGTGACCGAGCCGGCCGTGGCCTTCGCCGATTTCCGCCGCGATCCGGCCGGGCACCCGCTGCCGACCCCGTCCGGCCGGATCGAGATCTTCTCCAAGGCGCTCCACGACCTGGGCCGGCCGGCCGAGATCCCGGCCGTGCCCAAGTACATCCAGGAGTGGGAGAGCCCCTTCGGGCCCGAGGCGGTCGCCTACCCGCTGGCCGCCCTCGGCCCCCATTCTCTCTCCCGCGTCCATTCGACCATGGAGGGCGTGGACTGGCTCGAGGAGGCCTTTCCCCAGCGACTGTTCCTCAATCCCGCGGACGCCGAGCCGAGGAGGATCCGGAACGGCGATACGGTCAAGGTCTGGAACGATCGCGGCGCCTGCCTGGTCAGGTGCCGGGTGACGCCGCGGATCATGCCCGGGGTCGTCGCCCTGCCCCAGGGCGCCTGGTGGACGCCCGGCGCGGACGGCATCGACCGCCGCGGCTCGGTCAACGTGCTGACGTCGGAGCGCTGGACGCCGCTGGCCTTCGGCAACGCCCAGCACACGATCATGGTCCAGGTCGAGAAGGCGCGGGCGGACTGACATGGCGATCCGCTACGGCTTCTTCTTCGACGCCTCGGCCTGCACCGGCTGCAAGGCCTGCCAGATGGCCTGCAAGGACCGCCACGACCTCGCGGCCGGCCTCCTGTGGCGCCGCGTCTACGAGGTCGCGGGCGGCGGCTGGCGGCAGGAGGACGGGATCTGGGTGCCGTCGGTCGTCGCCTACAACGTCTCGCTGGCCTGCAACCACTGCCAGAACCCGGCCTGCGCCCTGTCCTGCCCGGTCAAGGCCATCTCCCGGCGCGACGACGGCATCGTCCTCGTCGACGCCGGCGCCTGCATAGGCTGCCGCTACTGCGAGTGGGCCTGCCCCTACGGGGCCCTCCGCTTCGATCCCCGGACCGGCGCCGTCTCCAAGTGCACCTTCTGTCATGACGATATAGACGCCGGCGGCAGGCCCGCCTGCGTCGCCGCCTGCCCCCAGCGGGCCCTCGATTTCGGCGACCTGGCCGGGCTCGAAGAGAAGCATGGCCGGGTCCGCGAGATCGTCCCGCTGCCGGCCCCCGGCCTGACCGATCCGGCCCTGGTCATCAGGCCCCACCGGGACGCCGGCCGGGCCGCCGCCGCGGGGGCCGCGGTCGCCAACTGGGAAGAGGTCTGACCCCGATGCTCAAGGAATGGCCGCTCGTCGCCTTCACCGTCCTGGGCCAGACCGCGGTCGGCGTCTTCTGGTTCTTCCATCTCCCGTTCCTCGTCCGCGGCCGTCTGCCCGCCTACGGCTGGCGCCTGGCCGGCCTCGTCGTCCTGGCCGTTGTCGTCCTGCTCACCGCCCTAGCGGCGGCCGTCTCGTTCTTCCACCTCAGCCATCCGTTCCGGGCCCGCCGCGCCCTGGGCAATCTGCGCTCGTCCTGGCTCAGCCGCGAGATCCTGTCCGAGCTGCTCTTCCTGGCCCTGGCCGCGGCGGCCGCCTGGCTGGACGGCTTCCGGAACCCGGGACCGGAGCTCGAGCGGGCGCTGCTCGCGGCCGCCGGCCTGGCCGGGCTTCTTTTCCTCTTCTGCATGACGAAGGTTTACATGCTTCCCTCGGCGCCGGCCTGGAGAAGGATCTCGACGCCCCTGGCCTTCCTGTCGACGACGCTCGTCGCCGGGGCCGTGACGACGGAGCTCGTCGTCCGCCTGGCCGCCGGCCCGGGCGTTTTCGAGATCGACCTGATGCCGGCGGCGTTGGTCCTCATCGCCGTCGAGATCGCGCTGGCGGCCGTCGCCGCCCCGCTCGGGGGCCTCAAGGGCTTTCGCCCGGCGCCGTCCCTGCGGCCGAACGACGGCCCGCCGCCGTTCCTGCACCGGGCCCGGATCGTCCTGCTGGCCGCCGGCTTCGTCTCCGTCGCGGCCGACATCGCGACAGGCGGCAACGACATCATGAAGGAGAGGGGAGCGGGCCCCTTCCTGATCCTGGCGTTCCTGTTCGTCCTGGCGGGCGAGATCGCCGGCCGCTTCCACTTTTATGGGCTCATGCCCCGTCCGGGCGATCGCCGCGCCTGAGCGGCGCCTGAGCGTTATCCGCGACATTTAAGGGCTCTTCTCCCGATTCCGGGAGTATCCCTCTCTTCGGCTTAGCTCAGGGCATTGCCTCTTGCTCCCCGGCCCCCCTGGGAACCAGTTCGCACGGTTCCCCCCCGCTTCGCGGGTCCCCCTCTCCAGCAACGGGGATCATCGAGGCAACGCCCATCGCCGCCGCGAGAGTGAATCCCGGAAATGGGAGAAGAACCAATTTAAAGGGGCGGAAGGGCTCGGGCGCCGGAGCTTGCCCCGTCTCCGGCGTCAGGAATCACGTTTGCGGCCGAGCGAATTCAAATAATCCTCGTATTCCGCGCGGGTGTTGAGGTTGCGGATCCGGGCCGGATCCTCGAAGCGGACGACGGCCGTGCGGCAGCGGTCGAAGAGCGGCAGGAGGCTGCGCTCGCCGCTCGCCAGAAGGGCCTCGATCCCGGGGATGACGGACTTGCGGTAGATGGCGAAGAGCGGTTCGTAGAGCCCCGCCGGTCCGACCGGAACGGTGATCTCGGACCAGCAGGCCGCGCCGGCCATGGCCCGCGCCAGGTCGGCGTCTATGTCAGGGATGTCGCAGGCGACGATCAGGCAGGCGTCGTTCCGGGCCGCCTTCAGCCCGGCCAGGACTCCCGCGATCGGCCCCTGGTCCGGGACGTCGTCGGCGACGATCCTGGCGCCGGTCCGCCGCGCGTCCTGGCGGGCCGTCCCGGCCGTCCGGCCGTCCGAGACCGAGACGAGCGTCTCGTCGACGAGCGGCACGACCTGGGCCAGGACATGCCCGAGCAGGGTCCGGCCGCCGACGTCCAGGCCGGCCTTGTCGGCCCGCATCCGCCGGCTCCGCCCGCCGGCCAGCACCACGGCCGTCATCTCCCGCCCGCCGCAAAGGATCCGTTCGGTCACGGGGCCCATCATATGTCCGAGGACCCGCCATTTCAACCCGGCCGCGGCGGCGCGAGGCCGGCGCTCCCGGGCCGGCTGGCGGGAGAGCGGCGAAGACGCGCGTCTTGACTTGGGCCCGTCGCGCGGACATAATGAGCGGGCACAAACCCCCATGCTTCTAAAGCAGCAGGAATTCTATCGCTCCCTCACGGCCCTTTCGCCGGGCCTGGTCGAGCGCGTCCGGCGGACGATCGAGGACGCCGAGAAGAAATTCTCGAAGAAGAAGGACGGCAAGCCGGGCTTCCTCTGGGAGCATACGGTCCTCGTGGCCGGCCAAGCCTGCAACCTGGCCAAGGCCGAAAAGGAGAACAAGGACCTGGCCGCGCTGGTGGCCCTCTTCCACGACGCCGGGAAGTTCGCCGGGGGCCGCTACCACGCCGACGACAAGCCGGAAGAGGAAGAGGCGGCCCGCCTGGCCCGGGCCACGCTGGAAGAGGCCGGCCTGAAGATGGCCGATATCGGCCACGTCGTCCGGGCCCTCCATTCGCTCTACCAGTCGGGGGCCAGCCGCAACCGCCTGGCGGACATCGTCCACGACGCCGATTTCCTGTCGAAGTTCGGCTGCCTCGGCGTGGCCAACTTCTTCGTCAAATCGACCCTCCGGGGCCGCAACCTCGAGTCGGCGGCCATGGACTCGCTGAGCAAGGAAATGACCTACGCCGGCGTCCTGCCGGCCAACATGCGCACGGCCGCCGGGCGCCGTCTGGCCGTCAAGAAGGCGGCCGACGCGCTACGCTTTTATAAATCTTTCCTGGGCGAGTTGAAGGAGGCCCAGGGCCTGGACTTCCGCCTCCGGTCGATCGACGTCCCCAAGCCGGGCGGCCGCGGCCGGCGGGCCAAGGTCACCCTCGTCCTGCCGGCGTCCTGCGGCTCCTGCGGCGGCCAGTGGACGAACGAGATCCGCACCGAAAAGGGGCTCAAGTGCGAAAAGCTCGAGGCCGCGCTCCGCTGCGCCTCCTGCGGCGAGCGGCGCTCGATCTCCTTCTGCCTGCCTGAGCTGGGATGACGCGGGCCGGCGCCCCGCCGCTCAAAAAGCCGCGGCGAGCGGCCGGAAATGACGTCTGGAGGGTGCTCATGCCTTGTCCCGCCCGCCGGCGGGCCGCCACGGATCGCCGGGCGGTCCTGGCCGGCCTGGCCGTTTTCCTGGCGGCGGCCGCCTGCGAGGTCTCCCAGGTGCCGGTCGAGCCGGTCAAGCCGGGCAAGGTCGTCATGGGCTATTACCGGACATCGTCGCGGACCGTTTACGGCCACGCCGAGATCGACTTCGCCTACCTGACCCACATCGCCCACGCCTTCGCCTGGCCCGACTCATCGGGGAACCTCTTCGTCCCGGACGGCTTCCTCTATCCCGAGCTCAACGCCGCCGCCCGCGCGGCCGGCGTGAAGATGATCGTCAGCCTGGGGGGCTGGGGGAACTGCGCCGGCTTCCCGGGAGCCGCCTCGACGGCCGCGAACCGCTCGCGCCTGGCCGCCCAGCTCGTCGATTTCTGCCTGGCCAACGGCTACGACGGGGCCGACCTCGACTGGGAATTCGTCTCGAACGACCAGGAGAAGGCCGACTTCTCGCTCCTCGTCGAGACCCTCGCGGCCGCCTTCAAGGCCCGGTCCCCGCAGCTCCTGCTGACGATCGCCGCCCCGGCCGGGAACTACCACGGCCGCTGGATCGACTTCGAGAGGCTGGCCGCCTCCTTCGACCTCATCGGCTTCATGACCTACGACTACCACGGCTCCTGGTCCGGCCACGCCGGCCACAACGCCCCCCTTTACGCGCCGCCGGGGGACGCTTGCGGCTCGCTCGACGAATCGTTCGCCTACGCCCTCAGCCGCGGCGTGCCCCTGGGCAAGCTTCTTGTCGGCCTGCCGTTCTTCGGCCGGTCGTTCGACTGCGGCGCCATGGGGGCGGCCTTCACGACCTGCCGGAACTGGTCCTACGCCGAGATCCAGGGCCTGCCCTGGTCGGATTGGACCCGCGTCTGGGATGACGCGGCCCAGGCGCCCTTCCTGCGCCGGAATGACGGCGGCCTGATCATCTCTTATGACGACATGAGTTCGGCCGGGCTCAAGGCCCAGTATGTCAAAGACAAGGCCGGGGCCGGCGTCATCATCTGGGAGCTCGGCGACGACTATCGCTCGGGGAGCGCCGAGCTGCTCGAGGTCGTCGGGAGATCGTTCGGCGCCCGCTCGGCTATTTCTCGGCGGCCAGGACGTTCCAGCCCCTGACCTTGACGACGGCCTCCTCGCCGCCCAGGTCCTCGGTCAGGACCAGCCCCGAGATCTTCCGCGTTTCCCCCGGCAGCAGGCTGACGTAGTTGTCGTCGAGGAAAACCGGCAGGACGTCCTGGCCGGAGGCCTCGCGGAGGATGCGGATCTCGGCCATCAGGGCCAGGTCCGGGGACGGGTTCGTGAGCTCGACGGTGATCCGGGTCAGGGGGCCGTCCTTGGCCGTTTTCTTGCCGACCTTGAGGGTCACCGGCCTGAGGTTGTTCAGGGCCGTGAGGTCGGCGAAGTCCTTGATCGGCGTCACGTACCAGGTCGAGGCGGCCTCGTCGAGGGTCTCGGGCTTGGACGACAGGCAGTAGAAATTGGCGTCGACGAGCTGGTTCTTCTCCTTGAAGAGGCGCAGGTCGAGGAAATAGACCGGCGGCAGGTTGGCGGGCAGGCGCAGGACGTCGAGGATCTTGACCTCGTCGGCTGCCAGCCCGAACTCGACCGTCTTGGAGATGATGTCCTTGAGGTCCGGGTCGAGGACGCGGATGGTGGCCTTGAGCTTCGGGGCGGCCAGGGTCGGGTTGCCGACCGCGGCGATCTCCTGGCTGCCGTAATTATAGAGGATGTGGAGAGGCTCGCCGGCCTTGCGGGCGCCGTAAAAGGCGCCGTTCGGCTGGAGGAAATAGTCGTAGAGCTGCCACCACAGCTTGGGCCAGGCCGAGTTGTACATCCACTGGATGACGCCCGTCGCCTCGTACCTGTTGACCGTGAAGGCCTCGAACATGGCCCGCATGGCCTCGTAGTTCAGGAACTGGGCCTTGCGCAGGTAATCCTCGAGGTCCCGGGCCGGGCCGAGCCGCTTGTCCATGGCCTCGGTGTAGCGCTTGAGGTCCTTGAACTTGCCGCGGCTGCAGTGAAAGTCCCAGACGTCGTTCGGGGGCCAGAGCTTGTCTTCCGGGATCATCCGGCGCAGGCTCTCCAGGGGCGGCACCTGGGGACCCGGGCCGGTCTCGGTGTTGAAGCCGAAGGCGCCGCCGTGGGCCTTGTCGACGTACCAGTAGACCGGCGGGACGTAATCGTAGGGGCCGCGCATCTTGAGGCCGGACGGCCCGGTGATCTCGCTCGTCTTCTCCTTGGCCGAGACGAGAGCCGGCCGGGTCGGATCGATCTCCTTCATGATCTCGATGTAGCGGCGCTCGAGATCGGGATGGGGGATCATGTCGCTCCCCTCGGCCCAGGCGAAGATGGCCGGATGGTTGCGCAGCCACAGGACCTGGTCCTTCCAGGACACGGCGGCCAGGTCCATGAGCTCGGGCGTGACCAGGCCGCCGTAGGGCTCGTCGGCCGGCCGGCCGAAGTAGTTGGTCCACTCCCAGTGGCAGCTCCAGCCGACCATGATCAGGATGCCGTTCTCGTCGCACAGGTCGTAGAGGTCCTGGCTCGTTCCCCAGAAGCCCTCCAGCCGGAGGGCGTTGAGGTTCATGTGGCGGGCGTAGAGGACCTCGGCCTGTAGCTTGCGGCGCTTGACGTCGAGCAGGAGATCGTCGGTCCAGCCGCCGCCGCGGACGAGGATCTTGCGGCCGTTGAGCTTGAAGCCGCGGAAGCCGGCGGCGGTGCGGTAATCGGCGACCTCGCGGATGCCGAAGCGGACGGTCCGGGAGTCTGAAGGCAGGACGCGGGGCATCCCCGGCAGGCGCCGGGGCTCCTTGCCCTTCGGCTTCTCCTTGTCTTTCTCCGGCGGGGGCGGGGCCGCCTTGTCATCTGGCTTGCCCTTTTTCTGGACGTACGAGAGGGCCATCGTGTAGAGCTCGGGCTTGCCCAGGTCGTGGGTCCACCAGACCCGGGGGTTCTTGACGACGAGCTCGGGGGTCGCCTCCGGCGTCAGCTCGATCCGGCGGGTCTCGCCGGGCCGCAGGGTGACCTCGCGGGAGAAGCGCAAGCCCTCGATCTTGCCCTCGAGCGTCCCCGAGACCTCGGAGTCGGCGTGGTTCACGAGGTCGGCCGTGACGGTCAGCCGGGCCTCCTTGAAGGCGGCCAGGTCGAGCTTGGTGGCGACGAACGGGTTCTCGATCGAGACGTCGCCGGTGGCCCGCAGCCGGACCTCGCGGAAGAGCCCCATGGCCCGGTCGGGCGGAGCCGGGTTCCAATCGACCCAGCCGACGGACGGCTCGCCCGGCCGCGGCGGGAAGACCTCGATGGCCAGGACGTTCTTCTCCGTGGCCTTGATGTCCGCGGTCACGTCGATGGCGAAACGGCGGTAGGCGCCGTAGACGGTCGCGGCCCCGGCGACGAGCTTGCCGTTGAGCCAGATGTTGGCCCGGTAGTTGATGCCGTCGAATTCGAGCGTCTTGCGGGTCAGGCCGGGCCCGACGGGCGCGGTGAACTCGCGCCGGTACCACCAGGAGGCCTCGAACGGGGCCGTGGGGACCTTCTCCAGGTTGCGGCCGAAGAAGATGTCGGGGTAGACGTTGTTCTCGACGAGCGTCCCGAGGACCGTCGACGGGACCAGGGCCGGATACCAGCCCTCGATCTTGAAGCCGGGGCTGGATATCTGCTCCCCGGCGCCCTTGGCCTTCTCGGACGATTGGATGTACCAGAGGTCGCCGAGGTTGACGGAGGTCTCGAAGGCCGGCCCCATCTTGGCCCGGGGATCGGGCCGGTCCGGCATCGAGGACGCGTACTGGGCCCGTCCGGCGGCCGGCCCGGCGGCCAGGACGGCCAGCAGGAAAATGATCGCGGCGGGACCGGACGCTTTATCGAGCGAACGAGCGCGCTTCATGGTCATGACGGCCTCCCGTAACTCGAATAGAACCATTATATCTGAACCCCCGGAGCCGGCCAAACCGTTGCGGCCCGGGGCGGCCACGGGCCGGAAACGGGGGCGTTTCGAGAATAGCGGCGGGGATCAGCGGCGGACGAACAGGGTGACGATGCCGAAGGCCGGCACGTCGAGGGGGGCGGCCGCCGGGGCGCCCGGGGAGCCGTCGATATCGCTCAGGAAGACCCGGCCGCCGTCGGCCGCCGGCCCCGAAAGGATCAGCCTTTCCGGCCGGGACGAGGCGTTGAGCAGCCGCACGATCCAGCCCCGGCCGTCGGCGGACGGCCTGAGGCGGGTGGCCGTGAACGCCTCCGGCGGCGCGGACAGCGGGAAGCCGGGCAGGGGAGAGCCCGCTTCGGCCGGGACGGGGATCAGGGGGCTGGCCGCCTCCAGGCCGAGCCTCTTGGCCGCCGCCGGGCCGTCGCCCCGGTGCGGGGCCACGGCGTAGCGCAGGGTCGCCGGGCCGTCCTGCCCGGCCTTGTAGTTCGTGTGCCAGTAGTTGTTCATGACGTAGGAAAAGAGCCGGGCGGACGGGGCCAGCTTCTCCAGCCAGACCCGACGCTCCCCCCGGCGCGGCGTTTCGTCGGTCAGGGCGCCGATCTCGATGAGCGGGGCGTCGAGCGAGGTCCAGGTCAGGCCGAAGCCGCCGTTCGAGATGTCGACGCTGTCGCGGGCGCAGAAGAAGTCGCGGCAGGCGCCGGCGATCTGGTCGGCCTCCGGCCGGACGAAGCCCCAGCCGACGTCGACGCGGACCGTCCCGCCGGGGACATCGAAAGGAAAAGCCAGGTGGACGCTTTCCTTGTCGCGGACCTCGATCTTGTCCACGGTGGCCGCGATCTCCAGGCGGTCCAGGCCGTCGGCCAGGCGGTACTCGCGGACCAGCCGCCGCGCCCCCGGCGCCTCGGACTCGACGACGAGCGAGGCGACGAGAGGCCCCGCCTCGCCGGCCGCGATCCGGACCTTCGAAACGGTCCTGGCCGCGCCCGGGTCGAGCCCCGGAACGTAGAGATAGTGGGCCAGGCCCTGCCCGGCGCCCCCGGCGACGAGATTGCGTCCGGCGGCGCCCGCCCAGCGCAGGTCGTCTATGTCGCCGGTCGCGGGGTCGATCCCGGCGGCGAGCGTCCCGGACCGCAGGCCGCGCCCGTCCGCCCGGGCCGAGCCGGAGGACGCCGCCGGGCCGTCGCGGACGACGTACCGCTTCGCCCCCCATCCCGGGACCCCCGTCGCGACGAAAGCCAGCTCGCCGCCGCGCAGCCGCTGCGAGGGGACGGCCGCCCCGGTCGCGTCCTCGACCCGGTCGCCGGCGGCGCTCCAGGCCTGCGGGACGAGGACCAGGTCCGTCCGCGGCCACGAGCAGGCGTTGACGACGTCGATCGTCCGCCGGCCGTCCGGCCGGGGCCCCGCGTCCGGCCGGGCCGCGGCTTCCTCGAGCAGCCGGCGTGAGAGCCGGTCCGCTTCCTCGGCGAAAGCCTTCTTGTAGGCCCATTGGACCCGCGTCCCCTCGCCGTCCGGATCGGAGACGCTGGCCGCGGCGCCCCAGGTGTGCTCGCTGAAGAGGACGACCTGTCGCCAGGCCTCGTCGTCCCGGCCGGCCGGGAAGCCGTCCCGCCCCAGGATCGACCAGAGGGCTTCGGCCTGGACCAGGCGCCCGGCGCTCGCCCGGGCCAGGGCCGTCTCTCTGGCCGTCGAGGCCGCCCCGTCCTCCCAGTAGCCGGTGAAATCGCCGCGGACCTCGGGGATCGCGCCGCCATGCCGCCGCTCGAACTCGGCGAACATCTCCGAGGCGGTGGCGATGACGATCCGCGGCGAGGCGTACTTCTCGTTCCAGGCCCGGACCGCGTCGGCCAGGCCGGGATCCGGCGGCCCGTTGTCCCCGCCGACCGTGTACCTGACCTGGACCATCGAGTAGGGGTAGCGCTTCGCGGCCAGCTCGCCCATGTACTCGAGGATGCTGGAGGCCGGGGCCTTGTCGAGCGAGCCCATGTTGAGGCCGTGGAACCAGGAGTAGCCCCGGCCGGCCATCCAGAAGAGCACCCGCTCGCGGCCCGACGGCGAGACCCAGTAGAAGGGCTTGTCGCCCCAGGCCTTGAGGGCCCAGCCGACCCGGTCCCCGCCGTCGAATAGTTGGGGCATGTAGTTCGTCCCGCTCGAGACGTACTTGACGCCGGCCAGGGCCAGCGCGGGGACGAGGGACCAGGACTGGCTGGGGATGTCCGTGAGCATAGCCGTCTCGACGGGCACGCCGGCCCGCCGCCCCAGGCCGCGGGCGAAGGCCGTCAGGTGGAAGAGCTCCTCGGGATGGCAGAGTCCGGTCAGGACCCCCGCCAGCGTGGCCTGGAGCTCGATCGTCCCGCGGCGCAGGGCCTCGATGAACCCGGCCTGCTCGGCCTCACTGGCCTCCCGGAAATAGGTCTCGACGGCCCAGGCCTGCTCGGTGTTCCATTTGAAGCGCGCCCCTTCCGGATAGCCGGCGGTCTTCTCGGCCAGGGCCATGGCCTCCCGGTAATAGCGCCAGTGTTTCTTTTCGACGACCGGCTGGGGATCGGAATAGCCGATGTCGACGTGGGAGTGGGGCAGGAGCCAGATCTGGCGCGGCACGACCGGCTCCACCTCGAGCCGGCCGCGGCGGACCGAGCCGTCGTCGAGGGCCACCTCGACCTCCAGGGCGGTCTTCCGGTCGACCGCCGGGATGAGGAACTCGAGCGCGTTGTAGCCGGTCGCGAGCTCGCAGCGGACCTTCTCGGCGCCCAGGGTGACGACCGCCGGGCCCGGCGGCCCGAGACGGCTGGCCTCGACGCGCACGATCTGGAACAGCCGCCCGTCGCGGCGGACCAGGGCCTGCTCGCCCCGGGCCCAGACCTCGCGCCGGAGATCGTCGCGGAAGACCATGAACCAGTCGTTCGAGCCCGCCTCCTCGCCCCGGACCCGGAGCCTGAGAGGCCGGCCCGGCCGCAGGAGCGCGGCCGGGACCTCCAGCCGCATGAAGCCGAAGAGCTCGTCGAACTGGTCGACCATGAGCGTCTCAAAGCGGAGCGCGGCGCCCTGAGGGCCCGTCTCCCGCCAAGACCGGCGCGTCGCGTCGGCCGAGGTCCGGAAGCTCAGGGCCGGCCGGCCGTCGATCTCGAGGTCGAAGCGGTGCCCGCCCTTGCCCGTGGCCAGCCCGGCCAGCCAGACGAAGGTCGCCGGGCCCGCCGGACGGCCGTCCGGGACCGCTTCGGTCTCCCACTCGACGGTCCCGGCCCCGGCCGAGGCCCGGCAGATCAGCGCCGACCGGATGTCGGGGTAGGGCGAGTGATAGATGATCTCGGCGCCGGCGATCGTCCGTCCGTAGCCCCGGAGCCAGTCGGCCCCGGCCACCGGGCCCGTGGCCGCGGCCGCGAGCGCCAGGAGAACGCCCGGCCGCCCGCCCATCATGCGCCGCTCTTCCCGGCTCCGGCCGGCCGGAACTCGAAGGCCCAGGCGTAGCGGCAGGGCGGCTTGGCCACGGCCCCGGCCGGCACCGTCAGCAGGGCGCCCTTGCCGACCTTCTCCCAGCGGACAGGCTCCCGGACGCCGAGCATCCGGACGGCCGTTCCCGGCGCCGGGGCGAGCGACGTCAGCATGATCTTGGCCGGCGGCGCGGCCTCGTCCTCGTCGGCCAAGTAGATGGCATGGACGGTCCCGTCCGGCAGGGCCGTGTAGCAGGTCTTGGCCTCTTTGTAGGGCGCGATGGGCCGCGTCCCGTAGATGGCCCGGCCGTTGACGTCCAGCCACTCGCCGATGGCCCGCAGCCGGTCCAGGGCCTCGGGCGCGAACTTGCCTTCGGGGCTGGGCCCGATGTTGAGCAGGAAGTTGCCGCCCTTGGAGACGATGTCGACGAGCAGGTGGACGAGCCGGTGCGGCGACTTGTAGGAGTCGTTCGGAACGTACGACCACGAGGCGCCCATGGTCATGCACGTCTCCCAGGCGTAGGGGAGGGGCTTCGCCGGCACCTCCTGCTCGGGCGTGCGGTAGTTCTCGTAGCGGCCGGTGACGGTGCGATCGACGATCAGCAGGCCGGGCTGGCGGCGGCGGGCCATGGCCGCGATGCGCGGCATGTCGATGTCCATATTCTTCGGGTTCTTGACGAAGTATCCCGGCGCGATCTCGATCAGCGGCGCCGGCCGGACCCAGCCGCCGTCGAGCCAGAGGATGTCGAGCGGCCCGTAGCCGGAGACGAGCTCCTCGATCTGGCGGTAGGTGAAGTCGCGGAAGCGCTGCCAGCGCTCCGGGTACTTGTCGATGCTGTAGTTGACGTTGCGGTCGGGCGTCGCCCATTCGGGGGCCCAGAAGTCGGGATGGTGCCAGTCGGGCTTGGAGAAGTAGGCCCCGGCGCCGAAGCCCCGGGCCCGGAAGGCGTCGAGGACGGCCCGGAAGACGTCGGCCCTGGGATCGGCGCTGAAGGGGACGCCGGGCCCGGTGATGCGGTAGTCCGTCTGCTTCGTGTCGAACATCGAGAAGCCGTCGTGGTGCTTGGTGGTCATGACGACGTAGCGCATGCCGGCGGCCTTGGCCGCGGCGGCCCAGGCGGCCGGGTCGAACTTCTTCGGGTTGAAGGTCTTCGGCAGGGCCTCGTAGCGCCTCTTGTATTCGACGTAATCGGGCAGGGAGCGGCGGCACCAGGGCTCGTCCTCGGAGCAGATGGACCAGGACTCGACGACGCCCCACTGGCTGTATGGCCCCCAGTGCATCATCAGGCCGAACTTCCAGTCCTGCCACTGGGCCAGCTTGGCCAGGACGAGCGGATCGGTCTCGCGGTCCGCTTCGGGGGATTGGGCGCGGGCGGCGGTTGGGGCCGGGCCAGGGATGAGGGCCAAGGCCAGGGCGAGGGTCAGAGCGAGGGCGAGCCCCGGGACGGCCAGGCGCGAGGCCAGGGCGAGCTTCATGACGAGCCTCCTACCGGGAGTTCCGGCGGGAGAGTACCACAAATCCCCCGCCGGCGGGAGGGAGCGGGGCCGCGGCCGGCTCAGGCCGCGCCCTGGACCGATTCCTTGGCGACCTTCTTCAGCTTCTCGTTGGCCATGATGGCCAGGTCGACGCGCCGGTTCTGCTGCCGCCCGTCGACCGTGGCGTTGTCGCCGATGGGCTGGTCGGGGCCGTAGCCCTGGACGGTGAACCGGGACGACAGGACGTTCTGGACGGCCAGGTAGGCGGCCACGGCCTTGGCCCGGTTCTCCGAGAGCGGCATGTTGATCTCGCGGGTGCCGGTCGAATCGGTGTGGCCCTCGACGAGGATGTTCGTGTCGGGATACTTGTTGAGGATGACGGCCAGCCGGGCCAGGTTCTCCTGGCTGGCGGCGCGCAGGTCGTACTTGTTCGTGTCGAACATCAGCCCGGAGTCGAAGGTGATCTTGATGCCTTCGCCGACGCGCTCGACCTTGGCGCCCTGGAGGTCCCGGCGCATCTCCGCGGCCTGCTTGTCCATCTGCCGGCCGATGTAGGCCCCGGCCGCGCCG
Source organism: Acidobacteriota bacterium (assembly GCA_022711665.1). GTDB lineage: Bacteria > Acidobacteriota > Aminicenantia > Aminicenantales > Saccharicenantaceae > RBG-16-66-30. The sequence continues at coordinate 120,989 of JAKLEN010000007.1, forward strand.
CCCAGGGCCGCCCCGGCGATGGCCCCGATCAGGGTATTGCCGGCGATCTTGCCGATGACCCCGCCGACGACGGCCCCGCCGGCCGCGCCGATGGTGGCGCCCTTGGCCGTCTTGCTCCAGCTGGCGCAGCCGAAGCTCGTCAGCAGGAGGCCGAAGGTGACCACGACGACGATCGTTCTTTTCATCATCTCGATCCCTCCTCGAGAAGTCGGGGCGGCTCCGGCCGCCGTCCTTATTCTAGCCGCCGCGGGCCGGCGTTTCAATCGCTCACTTCGCCTTGGCCGCGCGGGCCTGGTGGTCCAGGATGATGTTGGCCATGAGACCGACGCCGATGGGGATGGCCGCCTCGTCGGCCACGAAGGTGGGGGAGTGGACGGCGGTCGCCTCCCGGTCCGGGGGCACCACGCCCAGGTTGAACATGACGGCCGGGGCGATCTTGCCGTAGGCGCTGAAGTCCTCGCCGCCCATCTCGGGCTTCTGCTCGACCAGGGCCTCCCGGGAGCCCAGGACGCGGCCGGCCACGGCCAGGGCCTCGCGGACCAGGGCCGGATCGTTGTAGACCGACGGCGTCCCGAATTCGTAGGCCAGGTCGAACTTCGCCCCGGCGGCCTGGCAGATGCCGGTGACGACCCGGGTGATCTTGTCCCGGAGGACCGTGCGCCGCGCCTCGCCGTAGCTGCGGACCGTGGCCTCCAGCCGGGCCGAGCGGGGGACGATGTTGGGCGCCGAGCCGGCATGGAAGGAGCCGACGGTGATGACGGTGTTGTCCTCGACGTGCGTCTCGCGGGAGACGATGCCCTGCAACGCGGTGACGACCTGGGCCCCGGCGACGATCGGATCGACGCACAGCCAGGGGAAGGCCCCGTGGCAGCCCTCCGACTTGATCTCCAGGGTGAAGCCGTCGACGTTGGCCGACATGAACCCCGAGGCGTAGCCGAGGCGGCCGGCCTTCTGCGTGTCGTCGACGTGGTAGGCGTAGAAGGCCTGGGGGACGATGTCCTTGAAAGCCCCGTCGGCGATCATCATCCCGGCCCCGCCGCAGCATTCCTCGGCGGGCTGGGCCACGAAGACGACCGTGCCGGGGAGGTCGGCCCTGACCGCGGACAGGACGGCGGCTACGCCCAGGAGCACGGTCGTGTGGATGTCGTGGCCGCAGGCGTGCATGAGGCCTGTCTCACGGCCGTCCACGACGGCAGTGGCCTTCGAGGCGAACGGCAGGTCCGCCTCCTCCGTGATCGGCAGGGCGTCCATGTCGCCCCGCAGGGCCGCGACCGGGCCGGGCTTGCCGCCCTTGAGGATGCCGATGACGCCCGTCTTGGCGTAGCCGGTGCGGACCTCGAGGCCGAGCCGGCGGAAATAGTCGGCCACGACGGCGGAGGTGCGCGTTTCCTGGAGGCCAAGCTCGGGATGGGCGTGGAGGTCCTGCCGGATGGCGATGAGCTCGGGCGCGAGCCTGTCGGTCGCCGCCTTGATTCTCTTCTCCAGGGGCGTCGAGGGATAGGCGGCCGGCCGCAGCGGCGGGGCGGCGAGCAGGACGGCCAGGACGACGAGCGGAGCGGCGATGGGACGGCGGGTCATGGGTGCCTCCTTGGGGGTCGGGAGGTTATCGTATCCGAAACGCCGGACCGGGGCAAGGAACAGACCCCCGCCCCTCGGAGGAGCGGGAGTGACATCGAGGAGGAGGAAAGGTGCAAGGAGGGCCTGGAGAGGAATCCCCGTATCCTGCCCCATTTTTTCGCAATAGCCTTGGAGTGGGGGCCCTCCTTGCGTTGAGGCGATTCTCCCAGGGCGGGGCGGGCGGGTCAATCGCCGCCCGCGGCGGTTGCCGGGGTGAAATCGCCCCGCGCCCGGGGGTGATGCCAGGCCCTTCCGGCGGCCATAAAAAGGTTCTTTTCCCATCTCCTGGAGAATCCCTCTCTTCGGCTTGGTTCATGGCCGGCGCGGAACGGACTCCGGGGAGCGGAGGTCAGGATCACGGCCGAGCACTCGAGGCCGGGATCCTGAGGAATATCTTCGGAAAGAGCTTTCTCCCGATATTTGCCAGGAGCATGGCTCCGAGTCGCTACGCCATGCTTCTGATGGTCGCTTCGATGACTCTGCTCCCTGCCGGTCCCCCTCTCCAGCAACGGGGATCTTCGAGGCAATGCCAATCGCTGCCGCGAGAGGGAATCCCGGAGATGGGAGGAGAGCCCTTAAAAAGGCTTAGGTTCGGGGGCGGCTTTTTTGATATGATTGGCCACACCAATTACGGAGGCTAGCCCATGGATGTGAAGAAGTTTATCGAAACCCAGGTCGAGGAGATCCGCAAGACCGTCGGCTCCGGCAAGGCCATCTCGGCCCTGTCCGGGGGCGTCGACAGCTCCGCCTGCACGGTCCTGGCCCACCGGGCCCTCGGCTCCCAGCTCAAGTCCGTCTTCATCGACCACGGCCTGATGCGCGCCGGTGAGGCCCGCGAGATCGCCAAGATCTTCGGCGACCTCGGCATCCCGGTGGACATCGCCGACAAGAAGAAGGAATACTTCGCCGCCCTCAAGGGCAAGGCCGATCCCGAGGAGAAGCGCAAGGCCTTCCGCTATGCGTTCTACAGCTCCTTCGGCCAGGAGGTCCTGAAGAGCAAGGCCCGCTACCTCATCCAGGGCACCATCGCCGCCGACATTATCGAGACCAAGAAGGGCTTCAAGACCCAGCATAACATCCTCGAGCAGATCGGCATCGATCCCGAGGAAGGCTTCGGCTTCAAGGTCGTCGAGCCACTCAAGGAGCTCTTCAAGCACGAGGTCCGCCTGGTCGCCAAGGAGCTCGGCCTGCCCGAGTCGATCTGGAACCGAATGCCCTTCCCCGGCCCGGCCCTGGCCACGCGGATCATCGGCGAGGTGACGCCCGAGCGCGTCGACCTCGTCCGGGCCGCCACGGTCATCGTCGAGGAGGAGGTCGCCGCCCACAAGCCCTTCCAGGCCTTCGCCGTCCTGCTCGAGGACAAGGGCACGGGCATCGTCGGCGGCGGGCGCTCGTTCGGCCACATCGTCATCGTCCGTTCGGTCGAGAGCAAGGACGCGATGACCGCCGAGGCGTCGCCCCTGCCCTGGGCGACCCTGATGAAGATCTCGAAAAGGATCACGGCCGAGCTGCCGGCGGTGACGCGCGTCGCTTACGAGTTGACCTCGAAGCCCCCGGCCACGATCGAATACATCTGACGGCGGGACGGCCGCGCGCCGTCCACGGGAGAGGGAGGGAGATCATGCCGTTCGTCGGAAAGGGGCGTCCCGGCGCGCCCACCCTGGGCGTCTGCGTTCCCTGCGACCCGCGCGTCGACGAGGACTCGCGGACGCGGGCCTTCAACATCGGAAAAATGACGGCCGGGCTGCTGGCCGGGCGCCTGCGCCTGCCCGACGGCTCCCCTCCGAACGTCTTCGTCTGCTCCAAGCTGGTCGACAGCGAGAGCGCGGCCGACGCCGGGGTCCGCGAGATGAAGGCGGCGGGCGTCGAAGCCGTCATCATGACCCCCGATACCTGGTTCTTCCCGGGCAGGACGGCCATGGCCCTGACCGCCCACTTCCCCCCGACGACCCCGCTGGCCTGCGTTGGCGGCAACAACGCCCCCAAGCCCGGCGTCGTCGGCATCGATGCCCTGGCCGGCGCCTACGCCCAGACCGGCCGGCTCTGCCCCATGGTCATCGGCAACATGCCCGAGACCGGGCTCAACCCGGAGTTCGACGCCCGGACCAAGGACGAGGTCGTGGACCTGGCCTACGCCGTGCTGGCCCGCGTCGCCCTCCGGGGCCGCCGCTTCGTGTCCATCGACACCGACTCCATGCAGATGGAGACGGCCCTCAACCACGTCCACGCCGTCCGGCGCACTTTCGGCCTGGAGAGCACGCGCGAGTCCATGAAGCTCTTCGCCGACATGCTCCGCAAGAAGGGCGGCTACGATCCAGAGGAGCTCAAGGCCCTGCGCGACTGGGCCGTCAACGTCAAGTTTAAGGACCGCATCTTCGCCGACACCGAGGACATCGTCCGGACCGGGCGCGACATCTATACCGCCAAGGCCAAGGCCCCGGCCCTGACCGCGGCCGACAGGGCCAAGCTCGACGAGGGCCTGGCCCTCTACCTCATCATCCGCAACTACATGCGCGACCTGAACGCCGTCGCCGGCGGCTGGACTAACCAATTGGCCTGGGGCTCGGACCGCCGGGGCCTGCCGATGACCACGGCCGACATCGCCGAGACGCTCTTCAACTCGAGCGAAGACCACACTGGCCGTAAGGCGGTCGTCCCCTTCGCCACGGAGAACGACAACCAGGGCCTGATGACGATGATCGCCTACTGCTACCTCTCCGGCGGCCGGCCGACGCTGTTCATGGACTTCCGCAAGGTCTACGAGCCCTGGGAGGTCGAGGCCAACGCCAAGGCCCTCGGCTTGGACCTGAAGGCCTGCGCCGGCGAGGCCTGGATGGAGCGCGGCTTCATCGAGGGCAACAACTCCGGCGCCGCGTCGCTGGACTACGCCGAGAAGGCGTTCCTGTTCAAGGCGGTCGAGTTCTATTTCCCCGGCCTGGGCTTCTCCGTGGGCTACCTTTCGCCCAAGGGTCTCAAGGGCCTGGCGGGCCGCCTCGGCTATTCGGACCTCACCGGCCTCTACACCATGGTCCAGGACGAGGTCCAGTCTATCGAGCTCCCCGCGCCCCTGGCCGAGCGGATCTGCCACGCCTCGGATTACACCTGGCCGCACACCTTCCTGACCTTCGACCACGTCCCGGCGAGCCTGGCCAAGACGGGCCTGCCGGCAAATCACATCCACATGGTCATGGACCTGCCGCGCCGGCGCTGGCAGCATTTCTCCGACTACGCCAACATCCTCAACTATCGCTGGGAGAACGCGCCCGAGTTCGTCGAGGGCCTGGACCGGCCGGTGCCCATGCTCTACCGCCTCAACGGCGGCGAGACGGCGGCCAAGATGCTCCTGGCCGGGCGGAGATAAGGCGGCCGGCCTAACCCGTCGAGGCGGAACGAGGCCTGACCCGGCCGGCCCGGGCGGGCCCGCTTCAAGAAGGGAGGTCGTATGATGGATGGAAAGAACTTACCGTCGTTCCGCAGGCTCGGCTATTGGTCCGCGGTCCTGGCCGCGGTCTTCAGCCTGGCCTACGTCGTAGGCCAGCTGGCCGAATGGCTCGGGCTCCTGGGATCGAAGGGCGGCCCGGAGAACCCGAGCACGGCCAAAGGCCTCATCCTGCTCCTGACGCCGTCGCTGCTCCTGGCTTTCGCCTTCGTCGTGACGATGGTCTGCGTCCATAGGTACGCGCCCGAATCCAAGAAGGCCTGGAGCCAGGTCGCGGTCGCTTTCGCCACGGCCTATGCCGCGCTCATCGGCATCGTCTACTTCACCCAGCTGACGATCGTCGTGCCCCATCTCCTGCGGGGGGACGTCGCCGGGATCGAGTTCCTGCTCTTCAAGCCCTTCGATTCCTTCCTCTACGCGGTCGACATCCTCGGCTACAGCTTTATGAGCCTTTCGACCCTGTTCTCGGCCGCCGCCTTCTCCGGAGGCCGGCTCGAGCGGACGACCCGGTTCTTTCTCGTCGCCAACGGGCTCCTGGTCCCGTTCCTGGCCTTCCAGATGTATATCCACTCCCTGATCTGGATCGCCAGCCTGTGGGCGGTGACGTTCCCGGCGGCGATGATCTGCCTGGCGCTCGTCTTCAAGCGCCTGCCGCGGGGCGAGGCGCCGGCAGCCTAGAGAAGGTCAAACCCGAACCTTTTATCCTGTAGGCAGCCGAATCACGATTCCGGAGCCGAAGCGGGACCGAAAATTTAAAACGTTTAGGTTTGACCCCGTTTGGTTGACACCCCAGGGGGATTCTGCTATTTTCTCTGCGGCGCCATCGTCTAGAGGCCCAGGACAGGTGGTTCTCAGCCATCAGACCGGGGTTCGAATCCCCGTGGCGCTGCCATCGGTTGTCGTCATCCCTCAAAGTTTGATCTCTGCTCCCGACTAAACTATTTCGGGGAAAGACAGGGGAAAAGCATGAGATGCCGACGCTGCCGAACCGAGAACGCCGAAACGTCCCGCTACTGCTCGGCCTGCGGGGCGCTGCTGACGGCCTCACTGGCCAAGCCCAAGCGCGCGCTGCCGCGGCCCGTGCTCGCCGCGGCCGGCGCCCTGGCCCTCATCGCCGCGGTCTATTTCCTCTTCCTGTCGCCCGGAGCGAAGCCGTCTCCCGGACCGGCCGCTCCCGCTCCCGCACCCGCCGCGCCGGCGGCGGGGGAGGAGGCCCCGTCCCCGGGCGCCCCTGCCGGCACCCTCGCGCCCGGACAGGCCGGGCCCGGCCCGGCGCTGGCCGCCGCCCGCTTCGTCCTCGACCAGGCCGCCCGGGGCGCTCCCGCCACCCTCGAAACCAGCCTTTTTGACGGCTCGTGGGCGGCCCTGCCGCTCTGGGCCTTGCTCGGACAGGGCGTGCCTCGCCTGGAAGGCCCAGGCCCGTCCGGGACGGCCCCGGTCCTGGCCGGCTGGAACGACCCGGATCCCCTGGTCATGTGCCTCTTCGACTTCGCCTCCGCCCCGGCGACGCCCGGCCTTGCCCCCTACGACGGCGCGGCCGTCCTCGAATGGCGTTCCCTGGGCGGCGCCCGGACCTCGTTGGCCATCGAGCCCGGCCCGGTCGAGCGGCTGGGCTCGTTCCTGGCCTTCGACCTCTTCCGCGAGATCGAGGCCCCCGGCGTGCTGATCCAGCAGGACCGCATCGTCGGCTGGACCTTCGGCGGCGGGACCTCGCGCGGCTTTCTCTGGGCCCCGGCCGGCGGCGCCGCGCCGAAGGCCTCGGTCCCGCCTTCGCAGCTGGCCCTGGCCGTGCGGCCGGGCACGCGGGAGGGCGCCTTCGTCCAGGCCCTGTCGCTTCCCGAAGGGACCTCCGAGGAAAGCCGCCTCGCGGCCCTCGCCGCCGGCTTTCGCGGCCGGGCCCTGCTCCGCGACGAAGACCTGCCGACCTTCCTGAAGCCGGAGGCCGTCGCCGCCTTCATGTCCTCCCTGGCTTCGTCCCTGGTCAAACAGGGACGGTCGGCCGAAGCGGCGCGGATCCTCAACCCGGACCTGCTGGCCGCCGCGGCCGACATCCCCCTCATTAAGTCCGCGGCCGCCGCCTATAACGACGCCCGCGGCTTCGACGCCGCCCATCGCCTGCTGGTCGAACTCCGGCGCGACCCGGTCATCCAGACCGCGCCGGCCTTCAAGCAGCTGGACGAGGTCGAGGTCGACCTGGCCAAGTCGTCCCTCCACAAGATCCTCAACGAGCGCGGCTACGGCGGGCTCGAGATGTTCGAGGAAGCCGTCCGGCTCGCCCCCGGCGACCTCGAGCTCCGCCTCCTCGGCGTCGAGGCGGCCGTCCTGGAGAAGAAGTGGGTCAGGGCCGAGGACCTCCTGGGCGGGGGCAAACCCTACCCGGACGACTTCGCGGACAAGGTCCGGACCCTCGAGCGGCTGGTCGAGGAGGGGAGGCGCGACGAGGACTCGGTGACCATCCGCTTCACCCCGGGCGACAAGCTCATCCCCGTCTACGCCTACCTCAACAGGACGTACCGGCAGAAGTTCTACATCGACACCGGGGCGACGACGACCATCATCCCGCTGGCGGCCGCCTCCGCGCTGGAGATCCGCATCGACAACAGCACGCCCGTCGTCGGCATCCAGGGGGTGGCCGGCGGCGACCTGGCCTACCAGGTCGGCCTCGACTCGGTGGAGATCGAGGGCTTGACGGTCCACGACCTCCGGGCCATCGTCTACGACCTCGGCGAGGAGGAGAACGCCGGGCTCCTGGGCAACGATTTCCTCTCGCACTTCCAGGTCGACCTGGACAGCGTCAAGGGCATCCTCAAGCTGCGCAAGAAGTGACGCCGGCTCGGTTGACACGGCGCGGCCCTGACCCTAGAATGAGGCTGTGGCGGACGCGGGGCACGTCGATCTCGTCCGGGAGAGGATCGAGCGCTGGAACGACTGGCGCCGTAAAAACACCCGGATCGTACCCGACCTCTCCGGCGCCGACCTGACCGAGCTCGATCTTTCCGGGGCCAATTTCGCCAAGTCCGACCTGAGCGGGGCCCGGCTCTCCGGGGCGAACCTGAGCGGGGCCAACCTTTCCCGGGCCAAGCTTTTCCGCGCCGATCTGAGCCTGGCCGACCTGAGCCGGGCCAACCTGTTCAAGGCCAACCTGAGCCAGGCCGACCTGGGCGGGGCCAACCTCAACCGGGCCGACCTGTCCTCGGCCTTCCTCATCCGGGCCAACCTCAGCGGGGCCAGCCTGCTCGAATCCTGCCTCAAGGAGGCCAACCTGGGCCAGGCCTCCCTCTTCAGGAGCCAGATGGCCAAGGCCATCCTGCGCCTGACCTCCTTCTTCAAGTCCGACCTGACCGGGGCCGACCTCAGCGGGACCGACCTGAGGGGCGCCAATTTCCAGGAGGCCGTGCTCGAGGAGACCTGCCTGCGGGGGGCCAACGCCGCCGGCGCCAACCTCTGCTTCGCCACCCTGCTCCGGACCGACCTGGAGGGCGCCGTCCTCGACAATTGCGCGGTCTACGGCACCTCGCTCTGGGAGATCCACAGCGAAGGATCGAGCCAGCTCGACCTGGACATCATGCCGGCCCAGCAGCCGGTCCTCTCGGTCGACAGCCTCCAGACGGCCCAGCTCGTCGGCCTGCTGCTCCATCACGAGCGGGCCCGCGACGAGGTCTTCGCCGTCACCCTGAACACCGTCCTGGTCATCGGCCGTTTTCCCGATGAGCGGCGGGACGTCCTGGAAGCCGTCAAGGACGCCCTGCGCCGCGGCGGCCATTCGCCCCTGGTCCTGGATTTCCACCTGCCCGGCTCGGGCGACAAGAACGAGATCGTCAAGACCCTGGGCCGGATGTCGCGGTTCGTCGTCGCCGACCTGACGGGGGACCGGCGCATCGCCGAGACGCTGGACGCGGTCGTCCATTTCCTGCCCTCCATCCCCATCCAGCCGATCGGCCAGGCCGGGGCGGAGCCGCCCGCCGAGAGCCATTATCCCAAGTACCGGTGGGTCCTGCCGTTCTGGCGCTTCCGCGGCGCGGCCGACCTGGCGGCCCGGTTCGGGCGCGACGTCGTGGACCCGGCCGAGCGCAAGGCGGCCGAGATCCGGCAGAAGCTGAGCTTCGGCGTCTGAGCCCTTCCTTCCCGTTCCGTCTCGTGGTAGACTCCGCCCGTAGAGGAGTGATCATGAACGCCCTTGTCCCGGTCATCGCCGATCGCTTCCGCCGGCAATTCCCGGGGAAGCCCCTGCTCGTCGTCTCCCCGGGCCGGGTCAACCTCATCGGCGAGCACACGGACTACAACGAAGGCTTCGTCATGCCCGGCGCCACGGACAAGGCGGTCGTCTTCGCCGTCGCGCCCCGGGCCGACGGGCTTTGCCATTTCGTCTCGCGCGACTTCGATCAGGAGTTCCGCTGCGAGATCGGCGGGTTCCACCGCTCGCCGCTGCGCTGGCCCGACTACCTCCAGGGGGTCCTGGACCAGTTCGTCAAGGCCGGGCGCCGCATCGGCGGCATCAGCTGCGTTTTCGGCGGCGACATCCCCATCGGCGCCGGCATGTCCTCGTCGGCGGCGATCGAAGGCGGCCTGGCCTTCGCCCTCGACTCCCTGTTCGGGCTCGGCCTCTCCAAGCTGGACCTCGTCCGCCTGGCCCAGAAGGCCGAGAACGAGTTCGTCGGCGTCCGCTGCGGCATCATGGACCAGTTCATCAACATCCACGGCCGGGAGAAGAGCGTCCTCAAGCTCGATTGCCGCTCGCTCACCTTCGACTACCTGCCCTTCGAACGGGAAGACCTCCGGGTGGTCATCGCCGACACCCTGGTCCGGCGCGAGCTGGCCTCCTCGGAATACAACGTCCGCCGGGGCCAGTGCGAGGCCGGGGTGGCCGCGCTCCGGGCCCATGAGCCGGCGCTCCGGTCCCTGCGCGACGTCACCCTGGACATGCTCCGCGACCACCGGGCCGAGCTCGATCCCGTCGTCTACCGGCGCTGCGAGTACGTCGTCCGCGAGAACATCCGCGTCGGCGAGGCCGCGGTCGCCCTGGCCCGGAACGACTTCGCCGTTTTCGGCGGCCTGATGAACCTGTCCCACGCCGGGCTGCGGGACGACTACCAGGTCTCGTCGCCCGAGCTCGACGCGCTCGTCGAGGCGGCCCGCCGCGTGCCCGGCGTCCTGGGCTCGCGGATGATGGGCGCGGGCTTCGGCGGCTGCACCATCAGCCTGGTCGAGGCCGGGGCCGTGCCCGAGTTCGAGGCCCGCGTCGCCCGCGATTACGAAGCCGCCGCCGGGAAGGCGCCCAAGATCCACGTCGTCCGCATCGAAGCCGGGACGCACGCCGCCGAGCTCGCCTGATCCCCGAATCCATGAGCCTGATCCGCGCTTCGTGGCTTGGCCGGCGGGGGATCGCCGCTGTCCTGGCGGCCGTGGCGCTGGTCGCGTTCGCCGGCTGCGGCCAGAGCCCGGCGCCGGCGCCCCCGGCCGCGCCCGAGAGCCCTCCGGCCCCGCCCGCGGCCGACCCCGCGCTCAGCCGGCTTTTCTCCCGCATCGCCGGGCTCCCGGACCGGACGCCGCCGGCCGGCCCGGACTGGACGAGCGAGCCCGCCTGGAAGGCCTTCACCGAGGAGACCGGAAGGAACTGGGAGGCCTTCGACCGGGCTGTGCTCGGGCCCATGAAGGACTGGGCCGGGCGGGAGCTCGAGGACGCCCGGCGGGACACGACGACGCTCTTCTATCCTTTCGGGGGGCCTGATTTCGTCACCTCGGACGCGCTCTTTCCCGGGGCCGTCGAAACCGTCCTGATGGGCCTCGAGCCCGTCGGCAACCTGCCCGATCTCGACCGGGCCACGGCCAAGCGGCGCGAGGAGTTCTTCGCCGACATGGGAGAGCTGACTGCCGGCTTCCTCAAGCGGGGCTATTTCATCACCAAGGACATGAACGAGATCTACTCGCGGGGCCGGGTGGACGGCGCCCTGCCCGTCGTCGCCTACTTCCTGGCCCGGCAGGGTTACGGCATCGTCGAGGTCAAGCGCCTCGTTCCGGCCGGCGACGGCGGCTGGACCGAAACGCCCTACGAGCGGGCGGCCCGCCGGCCGCGCCGCCCCTACGGCGTCAAGATCGTCTGCCTCAAGCCCGGCGAGACCACGGCCCGGAACGTCTACTATTTCTGCTGCGACGTCGAGAACAAGGCCTTCCGGACGGACGCGCCGCTGTACCGGCTCTTCGCCGGATTCGGCCGTCTGACCACCTTCGTCAAGTCGGGCTCCTACCTTCTCCATTGGGGGAACTTCTCGACGCTGCGCAGGTTCATCCTCGACCGCAGCCTCTACGTCCTCCAGGACGACACGGCCGTGCCGTACCGTTTCTTCGTCGACGAGGGCTGGGACATCCGGCTCTACGGCCGCTACGGCAAGCCCGTCTCTGACTTCACCAACGTGGAGCAGGCGGACCTGCGGCAGGCCTACGAAGCCCCCTCGACCGGCGTCTTGCCGCTGCCCTTCCATTTCGGCTACCACTGGCGCTCGCAGGTCGACAACCTGCTCCTGGCCAAGCGCCCGCACCGGCCCGACAAGGTCCCGTCCGGCAGGTGAGGCGCGCCTTCAATGCACCATCAGAGGGGCCTTCAACTGTCCAGGCAGTGGGGGCCAGCTCAGTTTTTACCTGGCCCACAATATAGGGAAGACGCCCTAGTGCATAATAATGGCAAAATCCACCGGCAATTAAGGAAAAGGCATGAAGACAACAGACTACAGATTAACCGATATGGAGCTTTATAGGTGTCCGTTTAATCGACGATACTTTTCTGATCCCTGGGTTGCCTACCACGGCACTTCAAGCATCAATGAACAACAAATAGAAAAGAATGGTCTTAAATGGAGTGATCAGAACTATACACGATCAGACATTTCACAAGTAATATCGATATTTGAGAAGCTGTTTTGGTACGGGGCAGTCTCGGACGGGCTGGCTGTATTATTGACATATACCCAGAGTGATTTTGATATTTCTAAAACCAAGAACGCGAAACCTATTTTCCTTGCCCAATCGAGTATGAGGGCTTTAAGCTATGCTCAGCGTTCTTGGGCTGGGGGAGAAACGGTCCGGGCCCTTAGGATTGTCTTTGAGGAATTAGATAGATACAGAGATGATGACGAGTTTCGCAGGAATGAAATAGCCAAATCATATGCGAAGTTGAAAGATCGATTATACTGCAAGTTACCCAAGAATCTCGATTTAGAAAAGAGCGAAGTTCATGAGCATTCGCAAATAAGAGAACTATGGGACCATTTCGCTAACTATGGCCGTAGATACTCAATTATTCCCAATAAGGATGGAGAGCCACCCGTCGTCTTTGAGAAGCAATGGTTAGTCGACCAGCTCAATGGACTGGAGCATCTCCGCACAAAGGTGTTCTCAATGAAGGAAAACCATTTGTACGGGGTAATTTATGTCGTCAGATTTGATGAGCACGATATCCCTTCTCTCCGTTATAGCCCTTCTGGTGCGCTCATTTCATTAAGGCCAATTCCCGCAAACAAGATAATAGACAAGGCGAAGATCTACGCTTCAGAAAATCAGGTCCTTCCGATTCTTACAGACGAAGAATGGATTAATAGAGCCCATGAGGGGATATACAAAGCACAGATATGAGATTTCCGGGATCATTCTACAACCGGGAACCTAAATAGTTTAATTGATAGCACATCTGTCAGCGGACTTTTCCTTGGATAGCCATCTGCGGCAGCACCAGGTTGCTGAGTTGGGCTGGCGCCTTTGACTCTGTTTATCACTAGTGCGGCAGAGTGCCAGCGGCCTGCCATGCCCTCGGTGCCAACGGGTCCCAAATACAATTCATTGCTAGAATCGAGAGGTTAGAGAGTTGCCACCGTTGACCCCCTCTGTTGGACTGTGTTATTAAGGAGTTTAAAAGGGCATGCCATTTTTCATTCCGGTCCATATATTTCGATCGGGGTCCTAGGTTGGCCGCTACGATTAGGAAAGGCGACCGAGTTCTGGTCAGGGATCGTCCATGGCTTGTCAAGCAAGTCAACGCCCCAGCCGGGACACAGGCAATTCTTGAGCTTTTTGCTCTAGATGGGGCAAGGCCAGAAGGTCTGTCTGTCATCTCTCCGCCCGAAGAAGTCCTTCAACTCCCCAACCAGGATATAGAATTTGACCTCGGTCTTCTCGACTCCTTTTCGGCCTGGTCGAGCGCCCACCGTCTCATCGGGGCGACGCTTATCCGGGAAGCCGAGATTCTCAGCGGCGTACGTTTTGGCCGAGTCGCTCTCGAAGCGTACCAGCTTGCCCCGACCTTACGGCTTTTATCTAAGCCACGCCCCTCTCTTCTTATCGCCGATGATGTCGGACTGGGGAAGACAATTGAAGCGGGCCTTGCGATCCTAGAATTTACTGCCCGAGGCCGAGCATCTCGTGTCCTTATCGTGGTTCCCCCGGGCCTTATGGACCAATGGAAAGATGAGCTTCTTGATAAGTTCAGCTTGGACTTTGTAATTATTGATAACGCCGGAGGCCTCGCGGCCGCCCAGACTGACCTTCCCGCTGGCGTGAATCCCTGGGACGCTCTTCCCCGGATCATCACTTCATTGGATTTTTTAAAGAAAGAGACGGTCCGGAGCCGCGCATTACGCAAGCATTGGGATCTTATTATTGTGGATGAAGCCCATGCCCTGTCCGAATCGGGGACTCCTGAAAATCCGTATCGTACTCAGCGCACTCGCCTTGGGAAGGCCCTCCAGAAGTCGTGCAGAGGCCTATTGCTATTAACCGCAACTCCTCATAATGGTTATGCCCATTCATACCGGTCGCTCCTCGAATTGGTTGAGCCTACACTGGCGACCTTCCATGGAACGCCTGAGAATCTACAGCGTCGTATGGATGGGGCCCGGATTCGCAGGATGAAATCCCAGATAGTCCGACGTTTCCCAGACGGACATGACGAACCTGTGTTCCCGGAACGTCACGTTGCAGGGATACCGGTCGTCGACCTGGCCGAAACGGAAAAGGAGCTTCTTAAGAAGGTAGCGGCTTACTGTTCGAAAACGGCCCGTCAGGCAAGTGATACCGATGATGCTGAGCTCATTGGCTTTGCTATGCAGATCATCAAGAAGAGAGCTTTGTCGAGCCGGGCCGCACTCAGTAAGACCGTCGATTACCGTTTAGAGTCGTTGCGAAGAGAGGAAGCACGCGAGGAGCCTCCCTCCCGCTCAGAGGTTCGGGAGCTTCGAGCCGATTTGCCCCTTGGAGAAGCGGCCGCAGAGAGAACGGCCCGCCGGATCCTGCGGAGCGCGGTGCCCCGCGATGAGCGTCGTCGCAAGTCCGAAATCGGCGCACTCACGGCCATCCGCCGTGTCATCGGCAAGCTTCCCGCCGCCGATCCAAAAATCGAGGCGTTAATTAACGAGCTGAAGAGTGTGATTGCTAAGGATCCATCTGAGAAGGTGATCGTTTTTACCGAATACCGAGATACGCTGGAAGCAATTCGGCTCCGGATAGACGAGGAGCCCAATTTCTCTGGCCGGTATGTCCTTTTCCACGGCGGTCTCAGCCGTAAAATCCGCCTTGCTCGCGAAGTTCAGTTCGAACAACCAGGATCCCGGATTCTCCTCGCTACCGATTCCGCGAGCGAGGGTTTGAACTTACAGAGGACATGTCGCAGGGTCATCCACTTTGAGTTGCCCTGGAATCCCAACCGCCTCGAACAACGAAACGGTCGAGTCGATCGATACGGCCAAAAGCGGGAACCGATTATCCGCTACCTCTTCTATCCGGACAGCCCGGAGGACGACGTGCTTCATCGGCTCGTCGAGAAGATCAAAGAGATGGCTCGGAAGAGAATTTCGACGCCCGACATCTTGGGTCTTCTCACTGGACGGGGAAGCCTCGAGGGAGGGCTAGTTGAGCTTGATCCGGAATCGGCCGATGTTGAGCAGAAGAAAGAGAGCCTTATCCAACTCTTCGAAGACAGGACAGCCGAATTTATCAGCAACGCCCGACCCCTTTTGGCCCTCAGCCCGGGGGGGCCTGAAGAGGACGAGCGAATCTGCCGGCTTCTCGATACCGTTGAGCCACTTCTCCCTGATGATACAGACTTCGAAGCGGTTGCCCTTGGTGCCCTCGGGCCCGCGGCATTCCACGCTGATCCCGAGCGTGCCCATATCTATAGAATCGATGTCCCCCCCCAGTTCCAAGGAGAAAAGGTACTCCCGACCTATGGAGCGGTAACATTTCGTCGAATGACCGCCGTCCGTTTCCGGCCGAATGAAGTTGAATATATTACGCCGCTACACCCGCTTGCCGCGGCCCTATCCGCTTCAGCCAGAAGACGCCTGATCCAAGTTTTTTCTTTGGGAGGGGCAATCCCTCCTCGCCGGCTTGCGGCCCGCGCCGTAGCTGGATCCGAGCCAGCATCCGTCCTCTTCACTTTTCATGGCGCCATATGCGATCAGGAAGGGCCCATCGAAGAACACGTACTGGCCGTCCGTTTGACTGCAGATGCGCGCTTGCTCGGGAAATCAGCCGAGAACCTAGCTCTCCTCACGGAATCGGATCGGGGTCAGGAGATCGATCCGGAAGCCATCCAAAATGCATTTGCTGACCCCTTCAATCATCTCCGAAGCCTCGCGAAGGCCGAGGCCTCCCGACAGCTGAAAGTGCGGGCTGAGGAGGTTAGCATTGTACGCGAACGGCAGGCTAGGGCCTGGCTTGAAGAACTCGAGGCCGATGCGGCAGATCGCATGCGGGAGATCGAAGAAGAGGAAAAGCTCGGACGTGGATTGATCGAAGCAACCGGCCAGCAACGCCTTTTTCCCGAGGATGGCGATTCTAGCCCACGAGGGTTCGTGGCCAGGAAGGCCGCCGTGGAAGCGTTCAAAGACGAACGGCGCAGAGAAATTGAGCTATATCAGAAGATTGCAGAGCCGGAATCGCCCCTCGCCATGGGGGCTCTGTTTCTTATGCCCAAAGAGAGGGCACAGTGAAATCCTGCCATCTGCGCAACGTCAGAGGTTTCTTTTCTGATTATTATCTCGGGGCTGTTTCGGGCCAAGGCATGGGAAGTGGCCGGCCTTCGGGCCGCGAAATGGATTACGCATTCCTTCGTTTCCTACGTATCCGCGAAAGGGCTCGGGGGCGGGTGGCTGACAGTGCCGGCTGTCGTGAGAAATTCCTAAGGCCCTTCTTACGGGACACTCTGGGCTTCCACTTGGGTGCCGGAGAGGATCGTATCCACGTTCTGTTTACTTCCGCGGAAGCAGAACAACAGGGGGAGCGACCCTTGCTCGTCGCATACTGTGGCGGCTGGGACGAGGACCTTGATGCGGGCCGAGGTGCCGCCAACCCGCGACAGGGGGTCGAGCAGGCGATTGCTCGCCTAGGTCTCCATTACGGCCTCCTTCTGACCGGCGAACGCCTTCGCTTGATTAGGGCCCAGGGTGAGGGTGCTCGGGGGGCGTATCTCGAGATCAACCTCGAGGCGCTCGCCGAAGATGAAGACTCCGACTCCTTCCCCTTTCTCCTTCATTTCTTTTCTTCCGGAACCTTCACGCCTAGCCAGGAAGGCAAGACAGTCATAGAAGAAATCGAGCGAGAAAGCCGCGTTCAGGCCGAGAAGGTTTCTGACGACCTCAAGCGGGCCGTCTTTACGGCCGCAGAATCGATCGTTTCAGGCCTGATAGAAGATGCCATTAATGCGGGCCGTTATGCCTCCGCTCTGGAGCTCGAGGAGGCTGATATTCAGCGGTATCGGGACGCGGCTCTAACCTGCTTATATCGTATCCTCTTTATTCTTTATGCGGAGGCCCGGGATACCCGGCTCGATAGCCACGCGCTTTACCGGGACAACTACTCCGCTCAAGGACTTCTTGACGAAGTCCTCGAGGATGTCTCTTTTTCCTGGCCTGCCAACCGGTCCTCTCTCTGGATGCGTTTGCGCGCCCTGTTCCGGATTTATGACAAAGGTCTGCCCAGGATCAGCCAGTGGGAGAACATCCCACCGCGGGGAAGCGATTTCTTTAGCTCAGAGACTCCGGAAGGTGAGATCCTGCGAAGCGCGCGTTTATCCGACCGTGCAGTCGCCCGGCTCATGCTCGACTTGGCGACTTCAACGCCCAGGCATGGAGTTGGAAGGGAACGGGTTTCCTTTCGGGAACTCGACATCGAGAACCTGGGCGCAGTTTATGAGGGCTTGCTTGAATTCGAGCCCCGAGTTGCCAGAGAGACGACTCTTGAGCTCCAGGTCCAAGGCCGAATGCTCTCCCTGACCCCGAGCGACGTCGTCCGCTTATGCGAAAAGAAAGGCCTTGTCCTCCAAGGCAATTATGCTCTTGTCGCGGATACCGTTTGCGCCTTGTTCCATCCCCAATCTGGCGAGACCGAGGACGGGGAGGGCGATGAATTGGAGCAGGCTTCTGCCGGGCCGGCTCCTGATCCAAAGGAACTAGATGTTGAGGACGATGCCGGAGAAGATGAAGAAAACTCCATTGGGCAAGGTGTCACAGCCCGCATAATACGCCGTCTTGAGCCCGGAATGTTCCATTTCGTCCCAGGCTCGTCACGCAAGGGCTCCGGGTCCTTCTACACACCTCGCCCTCTCGTACAGGATCTTGTACGCCATTCGCTCGGGCCGCTCCTCAAAGGGAAATCTTCAGCAGAAATTGAGCGGCTCCGTGTCCTCGATCCCGCTTGTGGCAGTGCACATTTCCTAGTCGAAGCCATGCGCTTCATCGGCCAAGCTCTTCACCGGGCTTATGTCGAGGAGGGGCATGGGAGGCCGCCCAGGGAATTCCGGGACACGACTGGCCAGGGCTGGGACAACGATTGGAGAGCATCGGACGAATCGGCCAGGCTCTCAAACTCCGAAGCGAGAGCTTGGTGCAAGCGACGGGTAGCCGAACGGTGCTTGTTCGGCGTGGACCTTAACCCCACTGCCGTTGGACTTGCACGAGTGGCTTTGTGGATCGAATCCGCGGCCGGCGATAGGCCATTGACCTATTTTGAGCATCACGTTCGATGTGGGAACTCCCTCCTCGGGTCCTGGACGGAGTATCTCGACCGCCCCCCCATTCCCGGGCTCGCCAGTACAGGGAGTGGACACAATGAAAAGAGGATAGCGAAAGGCGCTTCGCCTGCGAGTGTTCCGCTGTTTGAAGAATCGGGAATCCGCCATCAAACGGGGATATTCCAGGACTTAGTCCGCCAAGTAGTTTCAGAGGCCGCCGGGAAGCGGCGCCTTATCGATGAAATCGACGCCACCACCGTCCGCCAGGAAGGGCGGGAACCTGAAAGCATTCAAGAACAGAAATTCAAGGACTACCTCCGCCGCCAGGCCGACGAGATACTCGAGGGGGTCAGGCTCCTGTTTGACTTACGTTCTTCCGCGGTCTTCCTGCCGGAGATCTGGGCCGAATGGGACTATCTCTGCGACAAGGTCCGATTGCCCGAGGAGCTCTTAGTCTACGCCCAACATCAATCATGGTGGCCGAGTGTCGAAATGGTCAGAGCCCGGGAGCGTTTCTTCCATTGGGAGCTTGAATTTCCGGAAGTGTTCTTAAACGAAGGGCACGCTGGTTTTGACGTCGTCCTCGGCAACCCCCCTTGGGATAAGATCAAACCTGATAGGAAGGAGTTCTTTGGATATTTCGACGTCCTCATTAGGGCGTTCAAGGGTGGCGAATTAGATAAGCGAATAGCCGAACTTGCTGAGGCCGATCCTTCGCTACCTACTGAATTTAAGGCCTATGAGGAGCGGCTGAAAAGGACATCTCTCTTCCTTAAGAAAGGCGGGGATTTCGCCTTCCAGGATTGGATTATAGATGGCAAGAGTACTGGTGGTGATCCAGACCTGTTTAAGTTCTTTGTCGAGCGCGCCTTCCAGCTGGCCGCCGCAGACGGCAGGATCGGGTTCGTAGTCCCGTCAGCGATTTACAACAATGAAGGTTGTTCTGGCCTGCGGCACCTATTGCTCGATGAAACATGTGTCGAGCGGTTCTATGGATTCGAGAACCGAAAGAAGATCTTCCCGATAGATTCCCGTTATAAATTCGTCAGTTTGGTTTTTCGGAAGACGCGCCCAGAACCAGATAGCTTGGGCTTTAACGCCGCTTTTATGCGTCATGACCTCGATGAACTCGACGAAACGGCAATTTGGCGAGAGCCGGGCCGAGAAGGGAAGTCCCCCTTCCCAGCCCCCATGCCTTGGGTCGTATCAATCCGCCGAGATGAATTGTATAGGCTGTCGCCGGGGACGTTGGGTTTCCTCGAATACCGGAGCCCCCGTGACAGAGACATAATGCTCAAGATGTATGAAGGCCATCCGCTCCTTAGCGAAAAGGGACCGGGTACCTGGAACGCGCGGTTCTACCGAGAATATGATATGGCGAACGACCGCGACCTGTGGACCGATCCTAAGACAGGCAAGCTTTGGAATACAAGACAGATCCTAGGTGAAATATCGGGGACGACGCCTAAGCCTCCGTACTATGAGCCAGCATCCTGGCCCGATATCCGCGCCCGGATGGCCCAGGCGGGTTTTTGGCCCCTTTATGAGGGTAAACATATTGAACAATTCTTAGTGGATATTAAACCCATTGTACGTTGGGTTAACCTCAATGAGGCTGAAAAAAAGAACGGCCGGCTCCCTGACGCCGGGCCTAAGTTGGTTTTCCGTGATATCGCTAGCAACACTAATGAACGCACGTGTATTGCCGCGGTATTGTCAGGGCAGTCGTGTTTTGGTCATTCGCTCTCTGGACTTGAAGTGAATGATGTCCCCATCGATCTTGTTGCGGCAGTACTTAACTCGATGGCCTTTGATTATTGTCTGCGTTTTAGAACGGCGGGGATGCATCTGAGTTTCAATTATATGATGCGGTTGCCTATAGTCACCTCGGTGAAAACTAATGGACTTACGACTGTTTCGGGCGGAGCCGGCCGTATCTGCCACATTGCGGAGTTGCCCGATTCGGCTCTAAAGGTCTGGCAATTAAACCGGGCTGTTGCGGAGGCCTATGGCCTTTCGCCTGATGATTTTGAGCACGCACTCTCGGCTTTCACGGTTTTCATTCGAAAAAGACCTGAGTTCTTTGCCTTCATGAGATCAAGAACTAATGAATGGAAGGAAGAATCGCTTTACTTCGTCGACGAGTCGAAACATTACGTCGCAGGAGCTGAACAGGAATCCTGGGCCGTTGAGGAATCTCAAGATAAATATTCCCATGATCAGAAGTCTGGCAAGTCCAGGATAGGCAAAAAATGAAATGACGGGAGGAGAATTCGTCCCAATACAATAGATGGCTTATTGCATTATGAATAAAGCCAGGGAGAACGTGGGATGAGCGTAAATACTCCGCAGGCGGTTCATGATCTTATTGGAGAGTACCGTCGCTTTTTAAGAACATCCTATAGGTTCCTAGACGAACATCTTCGCCATCAGTTCGAGGATCATCTTGCCCGGACCGATGTCATCGTCAAGGGGCCGTTTGTTACTCTGGCCCGTGAGTTCGCGCCTGGCCGGACTCTCCGTGTCCTCCTGTCTGAGGGGATAATATCCCCGGAATTGGCGAAAGCACGCTGGGCATTTGGAAATGAGCCGCTTTATTCGCACCAGGAGCAAGCCTTAGCAATCGGAAGAGAAGGTAGATCTTTCGTAGTAACAACAGGAACAGGTTCTGGAAAGACAGAAGCCTTCTTATTGCCGGTTTTTGATCACATTATTCGCAGGAAACAGGACGGAACTAGGGGAATCAAAGCTGTATTCCTCTACCCCATGAACGCGTTGGCCAATGACCAGCTTGAACGGCTTAGAAGGATGCTTCGCGAAAGTGGCCTTGATATATCCTTCGGGATGTATACGGGCGACAGCGATGAGGCGGGCAAGAACCTTCGGGAGCCGCCGGCTGAAACGGAGCGGACAACGCGTCAGGCGATCCGTAGAGATCCGCCCGATATCCTATTGACTAACTACAAACAGCTCGAGTTCCTTCTCGTACGAAAGGAAGATAAAGGCCTCTTCACGCCCACCCTCAGGTTTCTGGTTCTAGACGAGATCCATAGCTACCGTGGGGCGTTGGCCACCGAAATCGCTTGCCTGATTCGGCGGTTGAAGGCCCATGCAGGCCTTGAAGCCGGAGCCTTAACCGTAATTGGGACTTCGGCGACGATCGCCTCTGGCCCGGATGGGGCCGCGGCCCTGGCCTCGTTCTCATCCGCCCTTTTTGGGGAAGAGGTACGAACTGATGATGTCATAAAAGAAGCCTATGTTGAACTACAAGAAAAGGCGAAGCCTTGGCTTCCGGTGACGCCGGAGATCAATGACGCTGACCTATATGCACTAGATGTCGGCGATGACCTAGCTGTCGTTGCCTTTTCTGAACGATTGACCGGAAAGACATGCTTAGCTGAAGGGTCAATTGCCGACCGGATCTCAAGTGTCTTAACTGGCAACAGAATTGTCCAGGCCATCGAGGAGGCCTTCGAAGAGCCCAAGTCAATCGACGATGCCGCGGAGACCATTCGAAGGACAATCCCTGAAAGAGCGGCAGTCGATATAGCGGCGGTCCGTCGTGAGATCGAAGCCTATCTCTTAGTAGGTAGTATTGGGGATGATGATCATCCCCCACGATTGCGGCCCAAGCTCCATACGTTCTTTCATGGGGTTTATGATGTCTCCCTGTGCATGAACCCGGATTGCCGGACCCTCGTCCCTCAGGGCGGGTCCGTGTGTGGCCGGTGCGGTTCCGTAGCTAGACCGGCGGCGCTTTGCCGAACCTGTGGACAAGATTTCGTCAAAGTGCGGTTTTCGCGAGAGGCAGACAGTGTGCCCGTTGGAACGGCGGACTATTTCAGCGACGAAAACACAGCCTTTCTCACTCATAAGATACTCGACCTTCCTGACTCTTCTGATCTCCTCGAGGAAGACCAAAAAGAAGTAACGAAAGGAGGAGCCACACTCTTTGGTCAAGAGCGGAGATCGAGCAAGCAAGAGAGGGCGGAGGCCAAGCTTGACCGCATCGGCTACTGCTTGAGTTGTGGCCGAATAATGGACGCCGAAGCCGTGTGCCCATCCTGCAACCGGCCTTCGGTACCGATGTTACTCCATAAGGGCAAGCTAAGCACCTGCCCTGCTTGTGGCGACACTTATCCCCGGGGGGATATCGTAACGCCCCTCCGGACTGGGACAGCCTCGTCTGTTTCTGTACTTACGACCCATCATTTGGACCAGTTGAAGGGAGCGGACCGGAAGCTCCTGGTCTTTGCCGATAATCGCCAGGACGCCGCTCACCAAGCAGGATACACGGCAGATAAGCACCGCTCCTTCGCCCTCCGCCATGGGATTGCGCAGGAGGTCAGGGATGCCGGCGAGCGGGGCCTCTTCCTGGAGGAGCTTCCCCAACGGCTTCTTGATGTCTATCGGGAGCTTTCGATCGTTCCGAGAAGGCCAACCACGCTTGAAAGGGACAACTGGCTCTTTGCGCTAAGGTTCGAATCCGCGAATGAATTCACGCGCTACAGCCGCCAGCGTGCCGCGCTCGAGAGTTTGGGCATAGTTGCCATCGACTACGAGTTTCTTTCTGATCTCGGTGGGGATGGGAGATTTATTCGGGCGGCCGAAAAGCTCGGGATCGACGTCGCAACAGCGGTAACGGCGGTTCGAGCAATCCTTGACGTCATGCGCAAGAGCCGGGCCGTCGGATACGATTTCTTTCAAGAATATATCGATCCGAATAGAAAGCGACGCTATCGGGAGCTCGAGGCTGAGCCGTTCAACGTACGAATTGCTGAGCGCGACCGTCATCCCAGAGCCTTCGCCCTGGACAGACCTGATCACATTCGAAAAACCGGCAAATTGATAGGATTTATCCAGGAGAATCCGCGCGCCGGTCAGCTCACAGCTCCGCAAAAGATCATATCTCGACTTTGCGGATCGAGAGAAATGGCAGAGGTATTCATCCGCAGTGTCGTTCCGCTCTTGGAAGAGATAGGAATCCTCGTCCACGTGGCCGGCTTTCCGATACCACCTAAGGAAAGGACGGCTGGGCTACATCCGCTTCAGATTTCTCCGCGAATAATCCGGCTATTTTCAACCGAGAGAGGATTCCGATGCAACGCATGTCAGACGTGGCGGCCTTATAATTTGCCGACATGCCCAACTCCGAAGTGCGCAAACGGCCAGTTAATCCCTACTGCCAGAGATGATGAGAATTATTATGTCACATCTTATCTTAAGCGGGCGCCGCGGCGGCTTGCAGTAGCCGAACATAGCGCTCAGATTTCGGGAGTGGAACGGGCAAAGAGAGAGACGGAATTCAAGGAGGGTCGACTCGACGTCCTGGTCTGTACACCCACCCTTGAACTGGGAGTAGATATTGGGCCACTCTTGACGGTTGTATTGAGGAACGCACCCCCCACTCCGGCTAGGTATGCCCAGCGTGTCGGAAGAGCCGGGCGTCGGCTAAGGATCGGTTTTGCTAGCACGTTCTGCGCGGGAGGGGCCCACGACCGCCATGCTTTCGAACAGCCGTGGTGGCTCGTGGCTGGCCGCTTCGATCCTCCGCGGCTCAGGCTCGACAACCCCAAGGTTGTGCGTAGGCATCTCCGTTCTTATGTTTTAGAGCGTCTGGATGCCCAACTTCCCAGTCGAATGGGTGATCTTCTCGACGACCTGCGAAAGCCAACAAAGTGGCGAGTCGATGCCTTGTCGGATCTATTCGCGGAGATAGGCAGAAGACATGTCGAACTGGTAGCGGGAACAGCGTCACTCCTGGCCCGCGATCGTCAAGAGGGACGTATGCCTGGATTCGGAGAGGGAGAAGCCGAGGCCACAGTAGAGGCCCTGGAAAGCGAGCTAACACAGGTGTTCGAGAGCTGGTGGAAGAGAGTTATCCAGCTCGACAAAGAATACCGTGACTTTGCAACCATCGGCTCGCCGCGCCAGGACGATAAGAAGGCGGCGGCTCGAAAGCGGGCTTATTACGAAATTACCCAGGATCCTGAGCGGGCTTATACATTGAACTACCTGTCGACTAAAGGGCTTATGCCGGCGTACCAATTCCCCGTCGACATGTTCAGCCTCGACCCAGGCGTGACCGATACACCAACTCTTTTTCGGGCATCTGCGGTCGCAATTGAGGAGTTCGCCCCTGGTAACTTCGTCTATGCTAATGGGCACAAGCTTAAGTCGATCCGTGTTCTTTTCCCTGGAGGGCCGGGCAGTAGCGATGCCGGCCCGCGCACCAGCGATGCAGAAGCGAGCGGGCGGCTTCAGGCCTTTCATTTCTGCGAGCAATGCGATGAAGTTGTTGAATCAGGCCGGAATGCCTGTCCACGATGCCAAGAGCCTCTGCCCGCGGCGACAGATGTCGTCTTCGTCGACGCCTTCGAGGCTGAAGAGAATCTAAGGATCAGTTCTGACGAGGAGTCCCGCCAGAAAGAAACGCAGGATCGGCGAGAGGCCCTGCTGGCCGAGACCGCAGAGAAAAGTATTCTATATCCCTACAGTCTTACCCCACTAGAGCACCTGAAGCTCGCTCAGATACTTGTTACAAACTGGGGCCGGCTCGAAAGCAAGACCGGTCAGGGGATTCGATTCTGGCTTTGCCCGGAATGTGGGAGACACCTCCCCTATAATCCGACGGATCCTAAAAAGAAGAAAGCTATCGAGGAGTGGAGTTCCTATCATAAACGTTTTTGTATGGGCGAACCGGCTTCCCTGGTTTTGGCCTATAAATTCGAAACCGATTGCCTGGTCCTGAATGTTCCCTCCAGGGCTGATGTGAGGACAATTGGCCGATCATCATCCTCTCCCACCCTAGTTACGCTAGCCGAGGCTCTTCTTGCAGGCGCTGAAAACTTGCTTGAACTGGAAACCAATGAGATCGCGGCCTTCGTAAGGCGAAGCTCGAAAGATGCGATTTCGGACCAAATCGTTTTTTATGAAACGGTGCCTGGCGGGGCAGGATATCTAGAAGCAATGGCGGCTCGACTGCCTGCCATAGCTGAAGCGGCTATGTCTAGGCTTTTCGGCCATTCCTGCAGGAAGGCGTGCTATCTCTGTCTCAAGCATTATGGGAACCAGAGATGGCATGCCTTCTTTGACAAGGATGAGGTGAGAGACCTCCTCACTATACTGACGCAACAAGAACAAGTCCGGCCCCAGGAAACATCGGGCGGAGCCGGCCTTAGGACAATACTCGAGATGCTCCGGAAGCGGTCAGATGGCTCAGACGAATCGGTCCGCCTATACCCAAAGGGGGCAATTGAGGAGCCTCTGCGCCGGGCTCTTGAGCGGATCGAAGGCATTCCTTCGGGGATTCGTGATTACGAAATCAAGGACGATAGAGGCGTTTTGGTGACAGTCCCCGACTTCACATGGCCTGATGTTCGGCTGGCTGTCTATTGCGACGGATTCGCAATTCACGGCAACAGGACGACGCTGGAGATGGATGCACAAAAGCGCAACCATATCCAGAGCCGGGGTTGGACCGTGCTGACCTACTGGGGCCGCGTCATTCTTAAAAATCCCGATGCTTGCGCGATACAAATCGCAGAGGTTTACCGACAAAAGAATGCTGGGAGGAAGGAGTTATAAGGAGGCAGAATGTTCAATAATATTAAACTGAATTATTGGCGGCAGTTCAATGATATAAACTTAGATTTTGACCAAAGAATGACCGTATTAACTGGGGAGAATGGAACAGGTAAAACTACTATTCTTAATATCCTAAGCCGCCATTTCGGGTGGAATCTATACCTAATCTCTACGCCATCTCCTTGTAATAGCCGCACTAGGCAGTTCTGGACAGATGTATGGGAAAGGTTGTCATCTGACAATGAAATACGGCCGGGAAGTATTGAAGTTGGTTCTATCACATATAGTTCGGGCAAGGAATGTAAGCTTATGGTCCCTCCGAAAATGGAGAATGCAAAGTACAACATTAAGTATAGCAATCAAGAGCAAATTCCCGGGCTTCACGTTCCTTCGCATAGCCCAGCTTTTGCTTACAGACGCATTGAAAATATCCCGACAGACCCAAAGACAAGTCAACAACAGTATCAACAGTACCAACAAGGCCTACAGCAACTATTTCAAGAGGAACAATCAAGAAATCCGGGAGGAATGCTAAAACAATCTTTAGTAGCCATGGCAGTTTTTGGGTATGGTAATGAAGCAGTCGTTGGTAACCAAGAATATCGGAGGATATTTATAGAATTCCAGGATGTTCTCCGTATCCTTCTGCCGAAAAGTCTTGGTTTTAGCCGCTTAGAAATAAGAATGCCAGACGTCGTCTTAGTAACGGAGTCCGGAGATTTTTCCTTAGATGCGGCTTCGGGTGGAATCGGGGCGTTGTTTTCTATCGCTTGGCAGATATTTATGTATGGTATCGATAAGGGTAGTTTTGTCGTTACGATCGATGAACCGGAAAGTCACTTGCATCCAAGTATGCAACGCGAATTACTGCCGAACCTTATAAAAGCTTTTCCACAAACTCAATTCATTATCGCAACGCATAGCCCGTTCATTGTCACGTCGACTCCAGAAGCTAGAGTATATGCACTTATGTTTAATAAGGCAAAGAGGGTCGATTCGAGATACCTAGAAGCTGTCGATCTTTCAGGGACAGCGAACGAAACTTTACGAGAAATACTTGGGGTTCCCATATCAGTACCGGTATGGGTTGAGGAGCGGTTCAATAGGATAATAATGAAATATATAGACTTGGAACTGACTAAAAATAGTCTTGAAGAACTCAAAAGTGAATTGAATGCTCAGGCGCTAGGCTTTTTGTTGCCAGAGGCAATACTCGATATTAAAAAGAAAAATGCGAAATCTTACTAAGCCCTCATTCCCTGAAGTCCTTGCCGATAACCGTGATATCTGGCTCGACGATTATCTAAGAAACCCTTCGGAGCATAATAGAATTAAGTATCGTCATCCGACCATAAAGAAGACGCTCATGGAGGAGACAAATGGCAAGTGTGCTTATTGTGAAAGCAAAGTAGGGCACAATTGTCCAGGAGATATTGAACATAAGATACCAGTCGATGACCGCCCTGATTTGTTGTTTAACTGGGATAATCTAATAATCTCATGTACTGAATGCAACCGCAGGAAGGGAACGTATTATGATGAATCCTGTATGTTTCTAGATCCAAACAAAGATGACGTTGAGAGCAGGCTTCAACATATAGGTCCTTTGGTTTTTAATAAACCGGGCGATGTTCGGGCTGAAGTCACTGTCCGATTGCTAGAGATTGATCGTCCTGACGGTCGGCCGTATTTAATGGGAAGGAAGTACGAGAAGCTTGAAAATACGCGAGGATTGGTAAAAAGCATAGTCCGCGAGAATAACGTAATTCTAAAAGCGTTCTTAATTCAGGAGCTAGAAGTACAATGTTCAACTACTGAAGAATACTCAGCCATGGTGAAAGCTTATGTTGATGGATTACCCCCTGGGTGGGCTAATCAAACTGCTAGCCCAATGGGGGCAACTTAGATGGGCCGGCTTGGGGGACGCGATGGGAGGGCGGAGAGGGATCTTGCCATTCTTGATCTGCCTATTGGGGGCTTGAGTACCTTGAGCAGCCGGCAAATCGCTGATAGCCTAGCATCGGAGAGCTCGTATTCCTTAGCTAGCAGCCTGGGTGGAATTTGCCGTACCCGCTCGAGAGCTCCTTTCGTTTGATTATGATCTTGTGCTCATTCCTCATTTCTTGCCTCCAAGAAAACTGGAAGTTCCGTGCTTAGAGCTTGCTCCGGGAGGCAATTTTGATACAAGAACCGTTCCATGAGGCAGGACAAACCCTGCCCCCCAATTTGCCACCGTTCAACAGATTTTGCTAAAACTCGCCTAAATTAGCCTAATGGTGCCTAAAACGGAAAAACCGGAAACCTCGGATTATCAGGGGGAAATAAAAGAGAAGAACTGGCTGGGAAGCAAGGATTCGAACCTTGATTGCATGATCCAGAGTCATGAGTCCTGCCGTTGGACGACTTCCCAGCAGGGACGACTATATTAAAGAAAAAGCGGGCGAAATTCAAGCCCTTTCCGGAAATGGGGGAGACGAACTTAAGATGGGGGACACGTACCCCGGGGACATGTGCCAAAGAGGCACATGCCCCCTCGTTACATGTCCCCCATTCAGCCCGTTGAGGCCCCGGGAGAATCGTGATAACATGGCCGTCCCAGATGATGAGATCGAAAGCTCTGAAGCTCTCCCTGGCCGTCGCCCTGACGCTCGTGCTCCTCTACTTCTTCGGGCGCAGCGTCCCCTGGAAGGACGTGCCCGGCCAGGTCGTCGACGTCAACGTGCCGCTCTTCATCCTGGCCGTCATACTCTCGGCCTTCCACTTCGTCACCCGGGCCGCCCGCTGGCACATCCTGGTCGCCCGGGAGAAGCTCAACGTCCGCTTCCGCAGCCTGGTCGCCGGCAACGTCGTCGGCTTCACAATCAACTTCCTCCTGCCCGGCCGCCTCGGCGAGCTGGCCAAGCCGCTGTACCTGGCCCGCCGGGAGGGCGTGCGGCCGGGCTTCGCCATCGGCACGGTCGTCGTCGAGCGGCTCTTCGACATGGCCACGATGTGCCTGCTCCTGGGCCTGTTCATGGCCTGCCGGCCCCTCTTCGCCGCGTCCTGGCCGATCTCGGCGGAGGCCGGCCGGCAGCTGAAGTTCCTGGGCATCCTGGGCTTGCTCGTGGCCGCCGGCATCCTGGCTTTCGTCCTGGCCCTCTACCTCTTTCGCGAGCGGGCCATCAAGGTCGTCGCCTTCGTCCTCCGGCCCCTGCCCGCGAAGGCCTCCGCCGCCGTGACCAAGATCCTCCGCGAGTTCATCGACGGGCTCAAGTTCTTCCGGACGCGGGGGCAGGTGGCCCTCTATATCCTGCTGTCCCTCGTCGTCTGGCTGGGGATCGCCCTTTTCTACTGGGTCTTCTTCCTGGCCTACCGCATCCACGTGCCCTATTTCCTGGTCGTCCCCTTCGTCTTCCTGACCGCCGTCGGGGCCTCCATCCCCACGCCCGGCATGGTCGGCGGCTTCCATTACTTCAGCAAGCTCGGCATGACCATGCTCATGGGCCTGGCGGCGGGGCGGGCGGCGGGCGTCACCCTGGTCTTCCACGCCGTCCAGCTGGCCGTGACATGCCTCCTGGGTTATGCTATATTGGCGCGTGACGGAATGACCGTTCTCCAGCTCAAGCGGATGGGCGAAAGCGAGTCGCAATGAGGTGTCCTTACTGCGGCTTTCTCGAAAGCAAGGTCATCGATTCCCGGGAGAGCAAGACGGGCATCTCCATCCGCCGGCGCCGGGCCTGCCTGTCCTGCAAGCGCCGCTTCACGACCTACGAGAAGATCGAGGAGATCCCTTACATGGTCGTGAAGAAGGACGGCACCCGCCAGCCCTTCGACACCCAGAAGCTGCTGCGGGGCATGATGAAAGCCTGCGAGAAGCGGCCCATCCAGATCAGCCAGCTCGAGGAGATAGTCGAGGAGATCGAGTCGAAGGTCCAGGAGCGGCCGGACAAGGAGATCGGCGTGGCCGAGATCGGCCAGCTGGTCATGGACCGCCTGAAGGGCCTGGACAAGGTCGCCTACGTGAGGTTCGCTTCGGTCTACCGCGAATTCGGCGACGTGGCCGAGTTCCGCCGGGAGCTCGAGGACCTCATGAAGGAAAAATAAGCCGGGACCGGCCGCCATGGTCCGCCGCATCAAGCCCGTTTCCCGTTCCCGCAAGGACGAGGCGCGGGTCCGGGCCGCGGCGCCCGGCCGCCGCATCGCCGAGCCGCGGCTGCCCGCCCCCGGCGAGGTGACCAGCCCGGCCGTCGATATCTCCGAGACCGCGACCGAGTTCATCATCGAGATGGAGCTGCCGGGCGTCGACAGCACGGACGTCCGGGTCCTGCTCTTCGCCAGCCGCCTCGAGGTCAGCGGCTTCAAGCGCGAGCTGGCCGCCCCCGGCGGCTCCCGCTACATGCGGCTGGAGCGCGAGTACGGGGCTTTTCAGCGGGACGTCGTCGTGCCGGGGACGATCGAACCGGACCAGGCCGCCGCGGCCCTGGAGAACGGCGTCCTGACCATTGTTTTGAGGAAACCGCCGCGACGGCGGCGGGAGGTGGAGATCAAGGTCCGCCGCGACGGCGGCTGATTTTTGGAGAAGGAATTATGGCCAGCATTGACGAAAAAAACGGAGAAGAGATGGGCGGCCTCCTGGACGAGCAGGGCTCGAAGCTCCAGGTGCCGGCCAAGCTCCCGGTCCTGTTGCTGCGCGACGTCGTCATCTTCCCCTACATGATCGCCCCGCTGTTTGTCGGGCGCGAGAAATCCAAGGCGGCTATCGACGTCGCCCTGTCGACCAACCGGATGATCCTGCTCCTGACGCAGAAGGACATGGAGGTCGAGGACCCCAAGCGCGAGGACGTCTTCGACGTCGGCACGGTCGCCCTGATCATGCGCATGCTCAAGCTGCCCGACGGCCGGGTGCGCATCCTGGCCCAGGGCCTGGTCCGGGCCCGCGTCCAGACGTTCGAGGAGGAAGGGGCCCACGTCGTGGCCGAGGTCCGGGTCCTCGAGGAGCCGGAGAAGGCCGAGAAGAGCCTGGAGAACGAGGCCCTCATCCGCAACGTCCGCTCCGGCTTGGAGCGGGCCGCGTCCCTGGGCAAGAGCCTGCCGCCCGAGGTCCTCATCATCGCCTCGAACGTCGAGGAGCCGGGGCGCCTGGCCGACCTGACGGCCTCGAACCTGGAGCTCAAGGTCGAGGAGGCCCAGGGCATCCTCGAGATCGGCGATCCCGTCCAGCGCCTCAAGAAGGTCTACGAGCTACTGACCCGGGAGCTGGAGCTGCTCGACGTCCAGTCGAAGATCTCGACCGAGGCCAAGGGCGAGATGGACAAGCTCCAGAAGCAGTACTACCTGCGCCAGCAGATGAAGGCCATCCAGAAGGAGCTCGGCGAGGGCAACGAGACGCAGGAGGAGGTCCGGATCTACCAGGAGAAGCTGCGCAAGATCCGCGTCACGGACGAGGTCCGCGAGGAGATCGAGAAGCAGATCACCCGCCTGGGCCAGATGCACCCGGAATCGGCCGAAACCTCGGTCGTCCGCAACTACCTCGACTGGATGTTCATGCTGCCCTGGAACAAGTCGACCACGGACACGCTCGACCTGGCCAAGGCCAAGCGCATCCTCGAAGAGGACCATTACGGCCTGGAGAAGGTCAAGGAGCGCATCCTCGAGTACCTCGGCGTCCGCAAGCTCTCCAAGTCGGCCAAGGGGCCGATCCTCTGCTTCGTCGGGCCGCCCGGCGTGGGCAAGACCTCGCTCGGCAAGTCCATCGCCCGGGCCCTGGGCCGCAAGTTCGTCCGCATCTCGCTCGGCGGCGTCCACGACGAGGCCGAGATCCGGGGCCACCGCCGGACCTACGTCGGGGCCATGCCCGGGCGCATCATCCAGGGCATCCGCCGGGCCGGCACCGAGAACCCGGTCTTCATGATGGACGAGGTCGACAAGATCGGGGCCGACTTCCGCGGCGACCCCTCGTCGGCCCTGCTCGAGGTGCTCGACCCGGAACAGAACAACCAGTTCCGCGACCACTACCTCGGCGTGCCCTACGACCTGTCCAAGGTCATGTTCATCACCACGGCCAACCTCCTCGACCCCATCCAGCCGGCCTTCCGCGACCGCATGGAGGTGCTGGAGCTGCCGGGCTACACCGAGGAGGAGAAGCTCCAGATCGCCGTCCGCCACCTCATCCCCAAGCAGCTGGCCGAGCACGCCCTGACCCCCAAGCTCATCAAGTTCACCGGCGGGTCGGTCAAGAAGATCATCGGCCTCTACACCCGCGAGGCCGGCGTCCGCAACCTCGAGCGGGAGATGGCCTCGATCTGCCGCAAGGTGGCCCGCCGGGTCGCCGAGGGCAGGAAGGGCCCGAGCACGGTCACGGCCCAGTCCGTCGAGCGCTACCTCGGGCCGCCCAAGGTCTTCAAGGACCAGCTGCTGAAGAAGGACCAGATCGGCATCGCCACCGGCGTCGCCTGGACGGCCGTCGGCGGCGAGATCATGTTCGTCGAGGCCACCAAGATGCCGGGCAAGGGCAGCCTCCAGCTGACGGGCTCGCTCGGCGACGTCATGAAGGAGTCGGCCCAGGCCGCCCTGACCTACGCCCGGGCCCACGCCGAGGAGTTTGGCATCGACAGCAAGATCTTCTCCCGCAACGACTTCCACGTCCATTTCCCCGAGGGGGCCATCCCCAAGGACGGGCCCTCGGCCGGGGTGACCATCGCCACTGCCTTCCTCTCCGTCTGCGCTAACGTCAAGGTCAAGTGGGACGTGGCCATGACCGGGGAGATCACCCTGCGCGGCAACGTCCTGCCGGTCGGCGGCGTCAAGGAGAAGGTCCTGGCCGCCCAGCGGGCCGGGGTCCGCCGGATGATCATGCCGGCCGCCAACAAGAAGGACCTATACGAGATCCCCAAGAGGCTCATCCGCGATATCGAGTTCGTCTACGTCGAGGACGTCAAGGACGTCTTCCGGGCGGCCATGGCCGGACCTCTCGGCCCGGCCGCCGGGCCGGCCGCGCGGCGGCGGGGCCCGAAGAAGCGGGGCCTGAAGAAGCCGGGGAAAAAGAGGGCGAAGGGCTGATCCGATGCGGCTGCGGCACCTCGGCGAACGGGCGGTCATCGAACGCCTGCGCCGGGCCTTCGGGGAGCGGCGGTCCGACGTCCTGCTCGGCATCGGCGACGACGCCGCCCTGGTCCGCGGGCCGCGGCGGCTCCTCCTGACGACCGACATCCTGGTCGAGGACGAGGACTTCATCCTGGCCGACCACCCGCCGCGGCTGCTCGGCCGCAAGGCCCTCAACGTCAACCTCAGCGACATCGCCGCCATGGGCGGACGGCCCCGCCACGCCCTGGTCGGGCTGGCCCTGCCCGGCGACATCGAAGCCGCCTGGCTCCAGCGCTTCTCCGAGGGGCTGCGCGGCGCCGCCCGCGAGGCCGGCGTAGCCCTGGTCGGGGGCGACCTGTCCCAGGCGTCCAAGGTCATGATCGCCGTCACGGTGACCGGCGAGGCCAAACGGCCCGTCCGGCGGGCCGGGGCCCGGCCGGGCGACGCGGTCTATGTTTCCGGCACGCTCGGCGACGCCGCCGGCGGGCTGCGGCTCGTCCGTAAGGGCGGCGGCCGCGGCGTGGCCAAGCCCGTCCGGCCCCTGGTCGAGGCCTTCCTCGACCCGGCGCCGCGCCTGAAGCTGGGGAGCCTCCTGGCCGGGCGCGGGCTGGCTTCGGCCATGATCGACCTTTCCGACGGCTTGAGCGTGGACCTGGCCCACGTCTGCGAGGAAAGCGGCGTCGGGGCGGAGATCGAGGCCGGCCGGATACCCATCTCGGAGGCGCTGCGGCGCTTCGCTTTGGATCCCCTGGCCCTGGCTCTTGATGGGGGAGAGGACTTCGAGCTTCTGTTCACGGTCCGGCCGGACCGCGAGGCCGCCGTCGAAGCCCTGGCCCGGCGCTGGAAGCTGACGCGGATCGGGCGTATAACGCCGGGACGGCGGGTTTACCTGGCGGACGTCCGCGGCCGGAGGAAGGTCCTCCGGCCCGGCGGCTTCGAGCATTTCGCGGGCTAGGCCGGGCGGGCCCTCCCGTCCCCGGCCGCAACCCGCGCGGGCCGCCTAGCGGACCTTGACCGTGACGATGAAGTCCTGCGACTTCTGCTCGGTCTCCTGGCGGACGAGCAGGATGATCTCGTCGCCCTTGGCCGTCTTCTTCAGGATGTCCTCGAAATCCCTGACCGTGGTCATCTTCCGGCGGTTGGCCTCGATGATGATCATGCCGGCGGCCAGGTTCGCGCGGTCGGCCTCGCTGCCCTGCCGGACCTCGGTGATAAGCAGGCCCTCGGTCGTCCGCAGGCCGTAGCGCCGGGCCGAGCCTGGCGTCAGGGCGACGACCGAGACGCCGATGTCCTTGTCGGCGCTGGCGATCTGGCCCTTCTCCTTCTCGGGCTCGAGCTCGTCGGCGATGGCCGTGACCTTGATCTGCTGGCCGTCGCGGATGATGGTCAGCTCGACCTTGCCGCCGGGCTGGATGTCGGCGATCCTGAAGCGCAGCTCCTCGCCGTTCTTGACCGGCTGGCCGTTGACCTGGACGATGACGTCGTATCTCTGGAGCTTGGCCTTTTCCGCCGGCGAATCCGGCTCGACGGAGTTGACCATGGCGCCGTCCTTGCTCTTCAGGTTGAACTGCTTGACCATGCCCTCGGTCAGGTCCCGGATCTGGACGCCGATGCGGCCCCGGACGACCCTGCCCTTTTCCTTGAGCTGGACGACGACCTTGCGGGCGATGTCGGAGGGGATGGCGAAGCCGATGCCGATGTTGCCGCCGCCGCCGAAGCCCGAGGTGACGATGCTGGAGTTGATGCCGATGACCTCGCCCCTCATGTTGATGAGCGGGCCGCCGCTGTTGCCACGGTTGATGGCCGCGTCGGTCTGGATGAAGTCCTGGTAGCTCTGGGTGTCGATCGACCGCCCCTTGTAGCTGACGATGCCGGCCGTGACCGTGTTGTCGAGGCCCATGGGGTTGCCGATGGCCAGGACCCATTCGCCGACCTTGACCCGGGAGGAATCGCCGAGCTCGGCGAAGGGCAGGCCCTTGGCCTCGATCTTGATCAGGGCCAGGTCCGTCCCCGGGTCGGTGCCGATGATCTTGGCCTCGTACTCGTCGCCGGCCAGGGTCGTCACCGCGACCCGGGTGGTCTTGTCCTTCTCGACCATGTGGTTGTTCGTCAGGATGTAGCCGTCGGCGCTGATGAAGAAGCCCGTGCCGCCGACCTGGACGGTGTTAGATTCCGGCTGGCGCTGCCGGGGCTGGGGGAAGATGCGGTCGAAGAAGTCGTCGCCGAAGGGCCATTCCCCGCCGAAGCCCTGAGCGCCGGCCGATTCCCGGCGGTCGGCCTCGATGCGGACGACGGCCGGGCCGACCTTCTCGGCGATGGACACGAAGTCCAGGGCCGGCTTGTCCTGGGGAACGGATTCGGCGAACAGATTGGCGGACGGGGCCGGGGCGGGCGCCGCCTGGGCGAAGACGTCCCGGGGAGCGGCCGGCTTCTCGGGGAGATAGAGGAAGACGTAGCCTGCCAGGAGCAGGCCCAAGGTGAAGCTCGATACGGCGATCCAGGCATATTTTTTCATCGAAGACCTCCGGGACTGACCACTCATAGATAGCATATCGTCAGCCATTTTTCAATTTGCCTCAGACTGTTCCAAACGCCGGCGCCCGGGCCGGCGTTGCATGCCGCGGGGCCCGCTTTTCCCTTTGCGTCCGGGGCCCGCCCGGGGTAAGATGGCTCCGCCATGACACGCACGAAGCCGCGCGGCCTGTTCATTGTTTTCGAGGGGATAGACGGGTCCGGCAAGACGACCCAGGCCCGGCGCCTCCTCCGGCGCCTGCGCCGCCGCGGCCGGCGGGCCGTCTTCTTCCGCGAGCCGACCCGGGGCCGGTGGGGGAGGGAGATCCGCCGCCTGGCCCGGCGGGCCGATTCCCTGACGCCGAAGGAGGAGCTGGAGCTCTTCGTCAAGGACCGGCGCGAGAACGTGGCCCGCAACCTCGAGCCGGCCCTGGCCGCCGGCCGCGACGTCGTGCTCGACCGCTACTACTTCTCGACCATCGCCTACCAGGGGGCCAAGGGCCTGGACCCGGGGCGCATCCGGCGGCTGAACGAGTCGTTCGCCATCCCGCCGGACCTGGTGATCGTCCTCGACGTCGAGGCCGCCGCCGGCCTGGCCCGGATCGCCGGCCGCGGATCCCGGGACGAGCTGTTCGAGCGCGAGGACTATCTCGTCCGGGTGGCCCGCCTCTTCCGCGCCTTCGCCGGGCCGGCCGTCGTCCACGTTGACGGCCGGGGCGAGCCGCGGGCCATCGCCCGGGCCATCTGGGCCGAGGTCGAGCCACTCATCTAGCCGGCCCCAGCCGGCGGCCGGTTCCTTTGTCATCCCCGGGCCGTTTTGCTATGATGGCCTGCGAACGCCATGAAGATCCCCGGCCTGAAGATCATGATCCGCAAGCCGAAGAAGGGCGCGGTGCTGCGCGCCGCGCTCGTCCTGATGCTGACCGGCCTGGCCCTCGGCCTGGGCGCCCTGGCCGGCTCCTACGTCGCCATCAAGGACAACCTGCCCGACGTCACCGACATCGACACCTTCCGGCCGAAGCTCATCACCACGGTCTACGCGGCCGACGGCCGGCCGGTCAAGGAGTTCGCCGAGGAGCGGCGGGTCGAAGTGGCCTACAGCCGCCTGCCCCTCAACCTCATCAACGCCATCGTGGCCACGGAGGATCCGACCTTCTTCCGCCACGGCGGGGTCGATCTCCGCGGCATCGTCCGGGCCGTCTGGAACGACGTTTTCAAGGTCATGGGCGGCAAGCGCCCCGAAGGCGGCAGCACCATCACCCAGCAGCTGGCCCGGTCGCTCTTCCTCCATCGCGAGGTCAGCCTGCGGCGCAAGCTCAAGGAGCTCTACCTCTCGCGCCGGATCGAGAAGCTCTACTCCAAGGAAAAGATCCTGGAGCTCTACTGCAACCATTTCTTCCTCGGCCACGGGGCCTACGGCGTCCAGGCCGCGGCCAACCTCTTCTTCGGCAAGGACGTCTCCGCCCTGGATCTCGAGGAAGCGGCCATGATCGCCGGCATCTTCCGCGGCCCGTCCGTCTATTCCCCCTACTCGAGCAAGTCCCGGACCCTCGACCGCCGCAACCACGTCCTCAACCGCATGGTCAACGAGGGCTTCCTGAGCAAGGCCGAGGGCGAGGCGGCTAAGGCCCGGCCGATGGACGTCCTGCCGCAGCGGCGGACGAGCGTCGAGTTCGGCGCCTACTTCTTCGAGGAGGTCCGGCGCTATCTCGAGAAATCCTACGGCTACGACGGCCTCTACCGGGCCGGGCTCAAGGTTTACACCACCCTCGACCCGACCCTGCAGCGCTACGCCGAGCTGGCCCTGCGCTCGGGCCTGCGCCGGGTCGAGAACGGGCTCAAGGGCTGGCGGGACGACAAGCCCAACCTCCTGACGGCCGGCCCCGAGGCCGTGAAAGACCTGGTCGCCTCTCCCAAGGCGCCCCTGGAGGAGCAGTGGCTGCTGAGCTGGGAGAACCAGGCCATCGAGCCGGGCGAAGCCTACGACGCCATCGTTCTGGCGGTCTCCCGGACCGAGGCCATGGTCCGCCTCAAGAACGCCGTCGGCAGAATGACCTCCAAGGACATCGGCTGGACCAAGGCCGGCCGGCTCGACGCCATCCTCAGGAAGGGCGACGTCATCCAGGTCAACGTCCTGGCCTTCGACGCCGGGGCCAACGAGGCTTCGGTCTCGCTGACCCAGAAGCCCCTGCGCAACGGCGCCTTCGTGGCCATCGACCCGCGGACCGGGCAGATCAAGGCCCTGGTCGGCGGCTACCTCTACCGCGACAGCCAATTCAACCGGGCCGTCCAGGCGCCGCGCCAGACCGGCTCGGTCATCAAGCCGCTGCTCTACACGGCCGCCCTGGAGCACGGCTTCACGCCGGCCAGCGTCATCAAGGACGAGCCGGTGACGTTCATCGACCGCTGGAACAACGAGCCCTGGTCGCCGAAGAACTACGACCGGCAGTACAAGGGCGCGGTCACGGTCCGGACCGGCCTGGAGCAGTCCCGGAACGTCGTCACGGCCACCCTGCTCGACAACATCTCGCCCCAGGTCGGGGTGGACTACTGCCGCCGTTTCGGCATCACCTCGCCGGTCTATCCCTACCTGTCGCTCAGCCTGGGCACCTTCGAGATCACGCTGCTCGAGATGGTCTCGGCCTTTTCGACGTTCCCCGACAAGGGCGTCCGGTTCTCGCCGTATTTCGTCACCCGGATCGAGGACAAGGACGGCAATGTCCTGGAGGAGGCCCGGGTCGAATCGCAGGAGGTCATCCCGCCCCAGACGGCCTACATGATGACCTACCTCATGCGCGGCGTCGTCGAGTCGGAGGGCGGCACCGCCGGCGCGGTCAGCGCCCTGAACTGGCCCCTGGCCGGCAAGACCGGGACGACCGACGATTATTCCGACGCCTGGTTCATGGGCTTCTCGCCCGACCTCTGCGCCGGCGTCTGGGTCGGCCACGACCTGCCCGTCCCGCTCGGGCCGAAGCAGACCGGGGCGGCCGCGGCCCTGCCCATCTGGCAGGACTTCTTCGGCCGGGTCATCGAGGACGCCCGCAAGAAGGCCCAGGACGAGGGGATCGTCGATTTCACGCCGGCCGACTTCGAGGTGCCGGAGAACCTGGTCTTCGTCGAGATCGACAAGAAGACCGGGCTCCTGGCGACGCCGGCCTGCCGCTATCCCTTCCGCGAGGTTTTCTTTCCCGGCACCGAGCCGTCGCGCTACTGCACGCTCGCCGATCACCTCCGCGTCTTCGACTATTATTCGAACGACAAGGCGACCGAAGAACACTAGCCCCGGGCTCCCTTTTAAAAGAACCTTTTTTAGTTTTTCTCCCATTTCCGGGAGGATCCCTCTCTCCGGCTTGGCTCAGGGCATTGCCTCTTGCTCCCCGGCCCCCCTGGGAACCAGTTCGCACGGTTCCCCCCCGCTTCGCGGGTCCCCCTCTCCGGCAACGGGGATCATCGAGGCAACGCCCATCGCCGCCGCGAGAGGGAATCCCGGAAATGGGAGAAGTACCCTTTTTAGTTCTTCTCCAGATTCTGGGAAGTCCCTTTCTCGGTCTTTAGCTCGGGGCCGTCACGGAGCGGAGTCGTCGAAGCGACCATCAGAAGCATGGCGGAGCGGCTCGGAGCCATGCTTCTGGGAGATATCGGGAGAAAGAGCTTTCTTAAGATGTTTCTCAGAATCCCGGCCTCGAGTGCTCGGCTGTGATTCTGACCTCCGCTCCCCAGAGTCCGCTCCGCGCCGGCCCATTGCCGCCTCGGGAGGGAATCATGGAGATGGGAGAAGAACTAAAAAAAGGGGCGTCCCTCCCTAACCGGCCATGACGAGAGGGACGCCCCCCGTTGGAAAGGGGTTGCTACTTTCTGTGGGCGCTGCCGCCCGAGGAGCCCCGGGAGCCCGAGGACGAGCCCCGGGACGAGGAGCCCGAGCTGCGCGACGAGCCGCCGCGCGACGAACCGCCGCTCGACCGCCCCGAGGACCCCGACCGGGAGCCGCTCGAGCTGGACCCGCCCGACCGGACCGACTTGCCGCCCGACCGTCCCGAAGAAGAAGGCCGGGCGTAGGAACCGCTCGAGGACGAGCGGGTATAGGGCCCGGAGTAGGTCCGGGACCGGCCGCTGCCGCCGTCGCCGTACGAGGAGGCCCGGCCCTTGATGCTGGGCGAGGACGGGTAACCGTAGGCCGTCCGCCTCTGTCCCGAGGTCACGGCCTGGCTCGAACCGGCGATGGAAGGATCGCTCCGGTAGCCGCCGGACGACAGGGCCGCCGAAGCCGACGACGACCCGCCGTCCTTCTTGCGGATGTTGCGTCCGCCGGAGCCCGACGACCGGGTCGATCCGGAGGAGCGCTCGCCCTTGCCCTTAGCCGGGCTCTTCACTGTCGAAGCCTTGCCCGAAGCGTCCTTGGTCCCGGACTGGCCCTTGGACGGCTCGTCGGGCTTGCGGATGGCCCGCGGGCTGCCGGCCGCGGCCTTGCCGCCGGCGCCAGACCGGCTGCCGACCCTGGCGTCACGCTCCAGGCCGGTCGAGCGGTCGTTCCGGAGCATGACCCGGTTGCCGTTGATCGGCTCGACGGAGATCTTCGACCCCGCCGGCCGGAGGCCCAGATTCTGATGGGTCAGGCTGATCCTGTTCAGACCCTTGAGGGAATCGCCGCGCAGCGCGTTGGCGGCGATGTGCGGGTCCTTCAGGTGGTCCCGCCGGACGACCGTCAGGGCCCGGGAATCGTAGGGGTAATACGGCCCGTAGTAATGGCCGTAATAGGCGCCGCCCATGATGACGCCGGGATAGCCCCAATAGCTCAGGGGCGCCCAGCCGAAGTACATGTCATCCCACCACCAGTCCACCCAGGCCGGGCCCCAGAGGCTCATGGGGATCCAGTACCAGCCGAGGTCGACGGCCCAGTGCCAGCGGCCGTAGTGGAACGTGGCCCAGCCCCAGGAATCGTAGGGCCACCAGGTCCAGCCGGACAGGGGCAGCCAGGTCCAGCGCCCGTTGTAATAGGGGCGCCAGTCGTCGCCGACGTCGTTGGGCATCCAGACGTCGCCGTAGGGGGCCAGGTAGGTCCAGCGGCCGTTCTCGTCGAGCTCGCCCTCGTAATCGGACAGGTCCTCGGGCAGCCGGCCCTTGGCGAGCTCCCGTCCGGTGATCGAGGTCCTGGACTCGTTGAACTTGTCGAAGTCGTCGTCGGCCACGGCGATGAACGAGGACGGCTTGGAGGCCAGGCGGCCCTCGGCGATCTCGAGCCGCTGGGAGGCCTTGAGCAGGGTCGAGCCGTCCTCGCCGGCGGCCTCGATGAGGCCCTTGTAGACCAGGATCTCGGTGTCCCGGTTCTCGCGGACGTCGACGCGGTAGATGCCGCGGTCGAGGACGTAGAAGGAGGAATCGGCGGTGTGGAGCTCGATGCCCTTTTCCTTCTTCAGCGTGCCGACGACCAGGAAGACGTGGCCGGACCAGACGCGGAGACGGGCGATGTCGTCGTCCTTCTTGGGCAGGTTCAGCACGTCGACCTTGGTGTCGCTGTCCAGGCGCAGGTAATTGCCCTTGCCGAAGTGGATCTCGACCCGGCCGTCGGACGTGCCGATGCGGTCGCCCTCGCTGATGGGCATGTTGAGGGCGGCCTCCTCGTAGCCGAGGTCCGAGGCCCTCTGGACGAAGGCCTTGCCCTCGATGAAGCTCAAGCGGGCGATCGAGTCGTTGGTATATTTGGCGTCCTTGATCTCCTGGGTGTTCTGCGGCGTCGGCGCCTGAGTTTGCGTCTCTTGGGCGGTCGCGGCGGCCGCGGCCAGGAGGATCGAGGCGGCGATGATGAGTGCCTTCTTCATGGTCCTTCTCCTATCCATGGGCCTTATCTGCAATAAATATGCCAAGGCTCCCGCCTGAAATCAGGGGGGAAAGGGACTCTCTTCTGTCCTGAAAAACGGACGCCGCCAGGGGGATGAGGACACCCTGGAAGGCGGCACCCCACGGACAGGGGACAGCGCCCCGCCCGTCACCCCTTTGCCCTAACCTTACTTTTCGGTCTTGGGGAAGAACTTCTCCAGCTCCTCCGGTCCTGGCTTGCGGGTCAGCAGGCTGACGATGATCAGGGTGCCGAGCGAAGCGGCCAGCGAGGGATAGATGAGCGGTATGCCCCAGGGGTCGCCGTCCGGCGCCGGGATGCCCGGTATCTTGGAGAGGATGAAGAAGGTCAGGCAGACGACCGTGCCGGAGATGATCGAGGCCAGGCCGCCGGCCCTGGTCACCCGCTTCCAGGCCAGGGCGGCGATCAGGGCCGGGGTGATGGCCACGCCGTAGATCGTGTAGGCGAAATAGCTCATCTCCAGGACCGACTTGAGCTGGGTGGCCAGCAGGAAGGCCAGCACGCCGATGACGACGATGAGGACCTTCTGCAGGGCCACCAGGTTCTTCTCGCCCGGCGTCTTCTTCAGGAAGCGCTGGTAGACGTCGCGCATCAAGGTCGTCGAGTTCGAGAGGAGGTAGTTCATGCCCGTCGAGATGACCACGGCGCAGGCCGCCGCGAGTAGCAGGACGCCCACGGGGAAGGGGACGAGCTGTTTGGCCGCCATGAGCACGACCTTGCCGCCCGCCTTGGGCACGCTCAGGTCGATCTGCCCCTGGAGCTTGCTGTAGGCGAAGACGGCGATGACGACGACGACCGTCTCGACGAAGATCGTCCCGACCGTCCACCAGGCCACGGCCTTCTTGGCGTCCTTGGCCGACCGGGCGCTGTAGAACTTCTGATACATGCTCTGGACGCCGAGGAGAAGGAGCATCGTCGACAGGAAGTAGCCGATAGCCTTGAGCCAGGGGTAGACGCCGAACTGGCTGTTGACCACGTGGAAATAACCGGCTGGCAGCGCCGCCCGGGCCGTGGGCAGACCGCCCGCCGCCGTGATGACGAACGGCACGGCCAGCAGGCAGGCCAGGATGATGATTATGCCGTTGGGCAGGTCGGTGTAGGCGATGGCCACCATGCCGCCGAGGGCCGTGAACAGGATGACGAAGGCGGCGGCGATGAACGTCCCGGTCGCCTCCGAGATCGCCCCGCCGGTGATGACGTTGAGGATGAAGCCGCCGGCGACGAACTGGTAGGAGACGATGGAGACGAAGGAGAGGACCAGGGCGATGGCTCCGAACAGGCGGGCCGCCGGCCCGAAGCGGACCTCGAGGATGTCTCCGACGGTGTACTGACCGAAGGTGTGGATCTTGGCCGCCAGGAAATAGATGATGATGATCCCGACCCAGGCGCCGGCGGACAACCAGAGCGCGGAGAAGCCGGCCTTCGAGGCGAACTCGGCGCCGCTGATGAAGGTGCCGGAGCCGATCCAGGTGCAGACCAGGGTGAAGACCATGACCTGCCACTTCAGGCTCCGGCCGGCGACCATGAACTGCTCCTGGCTCTTGATGCGCCGCGAGCGGACGAAGTTGAAGACGGTCAGGACGGCCAGATAGGCCAGAATGATGACGAGATAGATCGACATCGCCCCTCCTCCCGCCGGCCCGGCCGGCGTCAGACTTGGAGATCGGGCGGCAGCGGGCCGCCCTTGCGCTCGAGCTTGACCGACAGAAGCCGGGTCATGTTCGGCTCGGCCATGGTCGTGCCGTAGATATAGTCGGCCACTTCCATCGTCTTGTAGTTGTGGGTGATGATGATGAACTGAGTCTGGTGCTTGATGGCCTTCATCAGGTCGAGGAAGCGGGCCAGGTTGACGTCATCGAGGGCCGCGTCGACCTCGTCCAGGAAGCAGAACGGCGAGGGCCGGTAGCGGAACAGGGCGAAGAGGAAGGCCATCGAGGTCAGCGATTTCTCGCCGCCCGAGAGCAGCGACAGGTTCTGGACCCGCTTGCCCGGCGGCTGGGCCGCGATCTCGACGCCGCTCTCGAGGGGATTATCCGGCTCGAGCAGCTTGACCTCGGCGTTGCCGCCCTTGAACAGGGTGTTGAACAGCTCGCCGAAGTTCTTGTTGACCTCTTCCAGGGCCTTGAGGAACTGGTCCCGGCTCTCCTCGTCGATCTTCTTGATGGCCTCGACGGTCGAGGAGATGGAGTCGCGCAGGTCCTGCCGCTGCTGGGTCAGGAAGTCGAAGCGCTTCTTCTGCTCGGCGAACTCTTCCTCGGCCATGAGGTTGACGGCCTTGAAGCGGGTCAGGGCCTCGCGGGTCTCCTCGAGCTCCTTCTCGACGTCCTCGTCGGTCATCTCGGCCAGGGGCCGCCACTTCTTCAGGGTCCGCCGGGGCTTGGCGGCGGCCGCGGCGGCCGCTTCCGGCCCGGCGGCGGCTTCCGGTTCCGGGGCCGTCCCCGGTTCGCCGGCCGTTTCCTGCCCGCCCGCCGCTTCTTCGCCTTCCTCCTCGGCCATCTCCCCGGTCACGGCCTCGGCCTCGCCTTCCGCCGGAACGGCGGCCTCCGGCGACTGCGCCGCGGCCAGCGACTCGGCCCTCAGCTCGGCCAGGGTCTTCTTGAGCTCCTGCCAGCAGGTCTCGTCGAGGTTGACCAGGTCGCGCTCGATCTCGGCCTTGCGGATCTCGTGGCGGACGCGCTCGTCCTTGGCGGCCTCCTCCTCGTCGCGGCTCTTCTGCATGGCCGTCTCGAACGACTCGAGGGCCTGGCGGGCCTTCTCCAGCTCGCTCTCGGTGGACTCCAGCCCGGTCTCGGCCGCGGCCCGCTCCTCGGCCAGGGCGGCGGCGTCCCGGCGCAGGTCCGCGATCTCGCCGCGCAGGCGGTCCTTGTCCTCTTCGCCCTGGCGGATGTCGGCTTCGAGCGACTGGATCTTGGCGGCGGCCGCTTCCTTCCTCTTCTCGGCCGCCCGGATCTGGTCGCCCAGGCCGTTCATCTTCTCCTGGACCAGGTCGAGCCCCGACCGGGTCTCGAAGAACCGCTGCTCCAGCCCGGCCGCCTCGGCGGCCAGCGCGGCGTGGGACTTCTCCCGGTCCTCGATGCTCTTCTTCAGGTCCAGGGCCTCGGCTTCGATGCGGGCCAGCCCTTCGCCGGACCCCTGGACGGCCTGGTCGAGGCGGCTCTTCTCGGTCCGCAGGACCTCGAGCTCGCGGGCCAGGAGCTGCTGCGTCGTCCGGATCCGCTGGCCCTCGCCGGAGCCGTAGCGTTGCTCGCGCTCGCGGTCCTGGAGGATGCGCTCGGTCCGCTCGATCTCCTCG
Organism: Acidobacteriota bacterium; assembly: GCA_022711665.1. Lineage (GTDB taxonomy): Bacteria > Acidobacteriota > Aminicenantia > Aminicenantales > Saccharicenantaceae > RBG-16-66-30. The sequence goes on from JAKLEN010000007.1 coordinate 165,345, forward strand.
CGGACGGCGGCCAGGCCGGCCTCGAGGCCGGCCACGGCCCGGGCCTTCTCCTCGATCTCGGCTGCGACCGGCCGGGACTCGTCCTCGACGCGGCCGATCTCCGCCTCGAGCCGGCGGATCTCGGAAGCCAGGACCACGGCGCCGTCGGCCTTTTCGCCGAGCTTGAGAAGCCCCGATGAGAGCAGCAGGTCGCCCGACCGGGTCAGGAAATTCAGCCCGGGATGGTCGAGCCAGAGGCGCACGGCCGTGTCCACGTCCCCGACGATGACGGCGTCCTCGAGGCCGGCCAGCCGGCCCTGGAGCCGCTCGTCCGGCTCGATGAGGCTCTTTAGCTGTCCGACGACGCCGGGCCGTTCCAGGACGGTGGCCGGCACGGACGGCCGGGCCGCCGCCGGGACGAGCAGGTAGGTGCCGCGCAGGCCGGCCGGCAGGCCCTGGAGGAACTCCTCGGCCGGGACGACCCGGGCCCGGGCGCCCTCGCGCCAGAAGGCGTCGAAGAGGGCGGCGTTCTCGGGGCTGGTCCGGATGAGGTCGGCGAGGATGCCCAGGCCGCCGGGGACGTCGGCGGGCACGGTCTCGCGGGCCTTCTCGTCGATCCGGCGCAGGGCCTGGAGGTGGAAGGCGGCTTCCTCGCGGCGCGACCGCAGGGCCTCGAGCCGGCCCCGGGCCTCGTCCAGGGCCGAGGCGGCGCCGGCCAGGGCCGTCTTGGCGTCCTCGGCCCGGCCGATGAGCGCTTCGCGGGCCTCCCGCCCGGCGGCGACGTCCTGTTCCAGGGCGGCCGTGCGGGCGTCGTTGTCCTTCAGGGCGGCGTCCTGGGCGGCCAGCTGGGCGGTCAGCTTCTCTTCCTGCCGCAGGAGGAGCTCGAGCTCCTTGTCGGCCCGGGCGCCCTCGTTAGTGGCCTCGGTCTGGGCCTGGAGGGCCTGGAGATAGAAGCCCCGCAGGCGCTCGATCTCCTGCCCGGCTCGCTGCCGTTCGTCCTTGGCGGCGGCGACGCGGGCGGCCGAGGCTTCGACCTCGGTCCGGCTGGCCTCGAGCGAGCCTTCGAGCTCGGCCACGCGGGACTTGAGCTCCTCGATCTCCCGGGTCAGATGGAGGACGTCCTCGAGAAGCTCGTTGCGGTCGGCCTCGGCCCGGGCTCTCTTTTCCTCGAAGAACTCGATCCGCTTGGACTCGCGGTCGACGTCGCCATCGAGGCGGGCGGCCCGGGACTTCAGGCCGAAGAGCTTCTCCTGGCCCTCCTTGAGGACCTTTTCCAGGGCCCAGAGGTCGTTGCGCCGGGCCGCGACGTCCTTCTCCTCGCTCCGCAGCCGGGCCGTCGCCTCGGCCTCGCGGGCCACGGCCGCCTCGTGCAGGGCGGCGGCCTCCTGCTGGGTCTTCTCGAGGACGACGAGCTTGCGCTGGTAGTGGTGGGACGTCAGCTCGCGGATGCGCTCGCGCAGGCGGCGGTAGCGGTTGGCGGCCTGGGCCTGGCGCTGCAGGGAGTTCTTGGACTTCTCGACCTCGATGACGATGTCCTCGATGCGGATGAGGTTCTGTTCGGTGCTGTCGAGCTTCGACTGGGCCTGGCGCTTCTTGTCCTTGTAGAAGGCCGTGCCGGCGGCCTCCTCGATGAACATGCGCTTCTCGTTCGGCTTGGAGGTGACGAAGTTGCCGATCGAGCCCTGCTTGATGACGAAGTACTCCTTCTCGCCGATGGCGTGCTTCCAGAGCTCGTCCTGGACGTCCCTGAGACGGACGGACTTGCCGTTCATCCGGTACTCGTTCTCGCCGGAGCGGAAGGCCCGGTGGGAGATGACCAGCTCCTCGTCTTCGCTGGCCAGGGTCAGGATGGAATCGGCCATGGACAGGGCCGGCCGCTTGGCGTTGCCGGAGAAGATGACCTCGTCGGTGCGGTCGCCGCGGACGATGGCCTGGCGGTGGCCGCCGAGGGACCAGAGCATGGCGTCGACCAGGTTGCTCTTGCCCGTGCCGTTGGGGCCGACGATGGCCGTGATGCCCGGATGGAAAACGATCTTGGTCCGCTCGGCAAAGGACTTGAATCCCTGCAATTCGAGCTTCTTGATGATCATGCTCATGATAAGAAGGCGCTTTCGGTCGATTGGGCCCGGCCGGAGCCGGACGGAACGGGTATTGTATTCGATTCCCCCCCGTTTTTAAAGGCTCTTCTCCCGATTCCGGGAGGGATCCCTCTCTCCGGCTTGGCTCAGTGCCGGCGGCGGAAAAGCGGTACATGACCCATTTCTCTTGAAATGGGATCGTGTCCCGCATCTTTCGCCAGCGCCCATACAGGGAGGAATATATTCGGGCCTAGTCGGTATCTAGTATGGAAGCCGCTTTTTGAATCAGTTGCTGGTGGAAGTTGATCCAATCGCCGAAGGTCTGGACGGCGACGATGATGCCGGGAACGAGCCTCTCGCGGCTGGCCGAGATCTTCGCCCGTGAGGTGCTCAGGCTGCCTGGTTATTCCGCGGGTCACGGAGTACGGGCGCCTTTGTCATCGACCGCTTTCACCGCTTCCCGCACCGCGGTGAGCGTCCGGCTCTCCACATCTTCGGCGAACGGTCCCGGATAGAGTGTATAACTAAACGCTCTGCCGCCTTCATACCCCCCCTCCCGCACAATTTTCCAGGAAGGCAGATACCCGAATACGGAATTGCAGTACCCCGCCACCCAAACGAACCGGCCCTGAAACTCGGTTTTCAGGGATACAGAATAGTCGACGACCGTTTCTCCGCTCAGACCGACCAGGAGGAGTTCTTTCCCAAACGAAATTGCCTGTACGGGACAGGGAACGGTTGTGGGAATCTTTTCCCCCTTGTCCATCATTTTCAGGATAAGAGCCGCCTTTGCCGGATCCAGAAGCGGAGCCGCGGGGATGTTATTCTTGCTCTTCGCCGCTTCTTCCAGAACACCGCGATCCGGAAGCGGCTTGAATTGAAGAAGCGGTTCCCGGTATGCGCAGCGCAACGGACCGGAAATCTCCGTTTGCGGACCATCGAGCGCTTTCTTCACCGCATCGGCGAGCGTTCTTCCGTGTCCCTGGGCATATTCGATCTGGAAGCGGGCGTTGGGAACCAGCTGCGCTCCGCAGCCCTGCATGAACATTGCCACCGCGCCGGGATAGGCTTCCTCAACATACTGCTGGGCGAATCCCGGATAATCTCCGCAGTAGTAATCGATGCTCAGCGTGATGGGATGGCAGGCATACCCGAAAAGCGCCGCCCGGAGCTTGCCATCGGGAGCGGCGACCTTGAGAACGGGAACGGTATCGTCGCGCGGGCCGCCGGTGTAATAGGAAGAAGGCGCGGAATGGTACTCGATGCCGTGGGGTGTGGGAACACGACGGCAGACCGCGAACGGCGCGGACATTTCGTTGCCCGCAAATGTAACCAGTGCGGGTTTCATATCCTTTAGCGCCTTCCCCACGGTTTCCACGCAGACGCCTTTTAACTCTTCCACATACCGGGCGTTCTTGATCTTGTATTCGTCCGGCATTCCGAGAACGGCATCCCTTTCGGATCGGGTTTCCGGGCCGCAGTGCGTATGGGAAGTGTTGATGAGCATCGCCTCGCGCGGAAGGTCGAATTTTTTAGTGATTTCCGCGGTAACCGCCTCGGTGTACTCGCGCGAGAAACCGATGAGGTCGGCGGTGACGATTACCGCGCGATTTCCCCTCGGGTCGCTTAACGCCAGCGCTTTCAAATGAAGGTCGTGGATTTTCCCCAGCGCCGGGGTTTCCCTGCCGCCATAGCCGCCGAGCCAGATCGGCTCGCGGGGAGTGATGACCGTCGAGGCGACTCCGGCCTGCCACTGTTGCGCTGAAGCGGTTTGTACATCAGGAAACAGAGAAATCGCCATAATAAAAAATATTGCAGTTATCTTTGCCGAAAAGCAGAACTGTTTCATGCTTTCTCCTGAACGAAAAAAATGGGACGAATGGGACATATGGTCCGATTTTCCCCCCTTGCGCCTTTTGCCCCGCTGCGCCTTTGCCCCTGGTTCCGCCCACCCAACGGAACGGGTATTGTATTTGATTCCCCCCCGTTTTTAAAGGCTCTTTTCCCGATCCCGGGAGGGATCCCTCTCTCCGGCTTGGCTCCGTGCATTGCCTCTTGCTCCCCGGCCCCCCTGGGTAGCGGGAAGCGGACTCTTGGGAGCGACCTGGCAGAACGCGGCTGAGTGCTCGAAGCCGCGATTCTGCTAAATATCTGACAAGAGCTCTTTTCGGATATCTCCCAGAAGCATGGCTCCGAGTCGCTCCGCCATGCTTCTGATGGTCGCTTCGGCGACTCCGCTCCCTGCCGGTCCCCCTCTCCAGCAACGGGGATCATCGAGGCAACGCACATCGCCGCCGCGAGAGGGAATCCCGGAGATGGGAGAAGAACCCTTTGAAAGGGGACGGCGGAAAATGCGGGACATGACCCATTTCTCTTGAAATGGGATCGTGTCCCGATTTTTCCGCCCGGGCCCCGTTAAGCGAGGAATAAACCCTGGGCCTGGTCGGTATACCTAATGGAAGCGACAAGCTTCCGGGACTTCGCGGCAAGGAGGCGAAGATGTTCCAGGACACGATGTTCGTTCCGGAAAGGAACTGGCGGTCGCGGGCGGCGGCCCTGCCGGCGGCGGCGCTTCTGCATGCCGTCGCGCTGGCCCTGCTGGTGGCCCTGCCCCTCATGAAGACGGGGGACCTGCCCCGGATCGGCGTTTCCGACGTCCTCGTGGCGCCGGCCCTGCCGCCGACGCCCCTGCCGCCGCCCCGGGCCAGGGCCGGCGGGAACCCCGGCGCCCGGATCAGGGGCCGTCGGCCCGCCGCCGGCGGCGACCAAACCTGGCGCCTGGCCCCGGTCGAGGTCCCGGCCGGCATCGTCGAGGAGAGCCCGGGGGAGGGGGGCGCGGCCTACGGCATCGATGGCGGCGTGGATTACGGCGACGGCGAGGGAGTCCCGGTCAACCTGCTCGGCGCGGAGCTCTTCCAGCTCGTCGGCGAGCCTGCCGCGGTTCCGGTGCCGGCGGTCGGCGACGTCAGGCCGCCCCGGCTTCTCCGCCGCGTCGAGCCGGACTATCCGCAGGTCGCACGGGAGGCCCGGATCGAGGGGACGGTCATCCTCGAGGCCACGACCGATATCTATGGCCGCGTCACCGCCGTGCGCGTGCTGCGCTCGGTCGGCCTGCTCGATGCGGCGGCGATCGACGCCGTCCGGCAGTGGACCTATGAGCCGCTTCTGGTCAACGGCCGGCCCCGCCCGGTGACCTTCACCGTGACGGTGCGCTTCGTCCTGCAAAAGTAGGGCTAGGCCCCGTTGGGGACGCCCCCTCCGTGAGAAGGGGAGGGGAGCTGACGGGGACGCGGGATTCGGGTCCGCGCCCCCGTCCGTCCCGTTCCAGCTGCCCGCTCCGGCAATTTGACAGAAAGGCCTAATTCGATTAACTTAAACGAGCCTCCATGCCAGCGTAGCTCAGTCGGTAGAGCAGCTGATTCGTAATCAGCAGGTCGGAGGTTCGATCCCTCTCGCTGGCTCCAGCGATTCCCCCCATATAAAGCAAGTGCTTCAGTCACTTAGATGAGATTTGGTGATAATCGGGCTTTCAGCCCTCTTCAGCGGCTTTAAGTTGTTTTAAGCCTCCAACTCGTCCCAAAGTCGTCCCAAGCTGATGGGCTATGGCCCTTCCTTCACGGGCGTTGAGCAGTCCTGCCACAGCGCGATTGTTGTGTTCCTTACTAAGAGCGAGAGGATTGACTTCGTGGTATCGCGGTGTTATAAGCAACGCAGCAGGGGATGAGGGGAAGTCGACGGTCAGCTTTCACGTAAAATCCATCTTTACCTTCCCCTCGTCTCTGAATCGCTTTCAGGAGGGGAAAATGAAAAAGCTCCTTTGTATCGTTCCCTTGGCCATTCTGTTCTGTTTCACCATCGCTTGCCAAGACAAGGCGGCGATGGCGGAGCTGGAAAAGTACAGGGCCCAAGCGAAACTCGAAGAGCAGAATAAAGAACTGGCCCGAAAACTTTTCGACGCCATCGACCGGAACGATTTCGCAGCTCTTAAAGAGCTCTGTTCCTCGGATATTACAATCAGCGCTCCAGAGTTGACTGAGCCGCTGAACTTTGAAACCTTGACGCAGGTTATCAAGGCTCACTATACGGCATTCCCTGATTGGAAGCATTCGATAGAAGATGTAGTCGCAGAAGGTAATGCCGTGGCAATCAAGCTCGTCCAGAATGGGACTCACAAGGCTCCATACGAGGGAATACCTCCGACTGAAGCGAAAGTAACCGAGCCGGGCATTTACTTCGTCACCGTTGTTGACGGGAAGGTCAAAGGGGTCTATTTGATTGAAGATACGTTGGGCCTGTATCAAGCGCTCGGCATGGAGTTGAAACCGAAAGAGGTCAAGAAATAGAATTCAGCGAGGAGTTCCCCCGCGCCCTTATTTGAGGGTCGGCGAACGGAATACAATCGCTTTAGGCCACGTCATTCCTCAGGCTGCAGGTTGTGCCATCATAATTGATCCCGGGCTCGAGCGAGCCCCGAATAGGGAGGCAGTGGAATGGATAAGAAGCTGAGCAGGCGCGAATTCCTGGGAACCGTGGGCTCGGCGGCGGCCGCGTCAGCGGCCTTGGTGTCGGGGGCGGCGGGCGCGCCGGCGTCGCCAACCCCGCAAGCCGCGGTGAAGACCTTGAGCAAAACCACTCCGTGCAACAAGGTCGTGCTCGAGCCGTTCGACTACGCCGGCGTGACCCTGCGCCCGAGCCTCTGGCAGCGCCAGGCCTCCTCCGCCCGCGATTTCTACCTGGGCCTCTCCAATGACGATATCCTGCACGGTTACCGCGCGGCGGCAGGCGCGGCCAACGCGCCAGGCATGGCACTCGGCGGCTGGGCCGATCCCAACTCCGACGTCGTTTTCGGCCAGTGGCTCCAATCCATGGCGCGCATGCAGCGCGCCACAGGCGACAAGGATCTGCTGGAGAAGGCCGGCATCCTGGTCAGCGAATACGCCAGGTGCTGGCCGCGCCTGTCCGGCGGCGGGCCGGCCGCCGGCTGGAATCACTATCCTTATGAGAAGCTGGTCGGCGGCCTGATCGACATGCACCACTACGGCGGCCACCCCGATGCCTTGGCGCTGTGCGACAAGATCACCGAGGCCGCTGTGCGGACGCTCAATCGCGATCGCATCCCGGCCAGCCGCGAGCCTTGGGAATTGCACTCCGGCCGCCCGCTCGAGTGGTACACGCTGCCCGAGAACCTCTACCGAGCTTACCAGGTCACGGGCAATGCCATGTACAAGGAGTTCGCCGACGTCTGGCTCTATCCGGCCTACTGGGACAAGTTCGCGGAAACCAACGACCCCCAGGGCGCCCAGGGAGTGCACGCCTATAGCCACTGCAACAGCTTCTCGAGCGCCGCTCTGGCTTATGACGTCACGGGAGACGAAAAGTACCTGCGCTCCATGAGGAACTTCTACGATTGGGTTCAGATGCGCCAGGCCTATGCCACGGGCGGCTACGGCCCGGACGAGCGCTTCGTGTTCTCGGACGGGGCCTTGGGCGATTCCCTGGAGACCTATTCCGCCAGCTTCGAGTGCCCCTGCTGCGCCTGGGCGGCGATCAAGCTCGCGAAGTATCTCATGATGTTCACCGGCGAGGCGCGCTACGGCGACTGGATCGAACGCCTGCTGTACAACGGCATCGGCGCGGCGCTGTGGATCAAGGACCGCGGCACGCACATGTACTACATGGACTACCACCTCGGCTCGGCCCTGAAGTATTACTCGCGCAACGCGTTCACCTGCTGCTCGGGCACCTATTTTCAGAACATCACCGAGTTTTCGAACTTTATCTATTTTAAAGATGCCAAGAGTCTCTGCGTCAATTTGTACCTGCCCTCGGAGGTTGAATGGAAAGGTCCGGCGGGTAACGTCAAAATCGCCCAGACAACGCTATATCCCGAAGCCGAAACCAGCACGCTCAGACTAACCATGGACCAACCGGCTTCCTTCGCCCTCAAACTGCGAGTCCCGGGCTGGTCGAAGGGCATGTCCATCAAGGTCAACGGACAGGCGCAAACGGCGGATATCAGACCCGGTCAGTGGGCGACGTTCAGCCGCGTGTGGAGACCGGGCGACACGGTCGAGATCACGATCCCGCTGCATTTCCGCCGCGTGCCGATCGACGAACAGCACCCCGAGCGCATTGCTATCGCGCGCGGGCCGGCGGTTTACGCTCAGGAGGACCCGCACAAGTGGCTCTCGGATATCCCGGCCACCGACGACGCACTGGACAAACTGATGAAGCCGCTGGCGAACGATCCAGCCGTCTTCCAGATCGACAACGAGCCGGTGGTGCAGCAACGCAACGCCTTCAAGCCGTTCTATCGTTTCGCCGAACTGGAGCGCTATCGGATGTACTTTGATACCAGACACCGCCGTGTGCTGTGGTGAGAGGGAGTCAGGTCCAAAGCCGTTAGAAGCTAAGATATAGGCGGGGCCTAGCTCGGGGATCGCGGACACCCCCTATCGCTCATAAACGCCCATCATTTCGTCGGCGTATTCTCAGCGGACGCTGGAAGGCCATGCCTCAGGCGCCCCGCGAGAACGGCTGGCCCGTTTCGCGAACCAGCACATGATAAGGAGAGAGCCATGGAGAACAGATCCAGGAAAACGATGGCCGTGGGGGTGGCGCTGGCCGCGCTCCTTCTCTTCGTTTGGGCCGTAATCGGGGCTGTCATTCCCCCGGTCTCCCAGGACGAGCCCGTCAAGGCCACGGGCGACGTCAAGCCGCCGAAGATCGTCAATCAGGTCCAGCCGGTCTATCCTGAGGACGCCAAGAAGCAGGGAATCGAGGGGACCGTCATCCTGGAGGCCACCGCTGACATCAAGGGCAAAGTCCAAGAGGTGAAGGTCCTTAGGGGCGTTGAAGGCCTCAACCAGGCCGCGGTGGACGCCGTCAAGCAGTGGACCTACGAGCCCATGATGATCGATGGCAAGCCGAAGCCCGTCGTCTTCACCGTGACCGTCCAATTCAAGCTCGATGACAAAGGCGCCAAGCGCGCGGGGGAAGGCCAGGAACCCAAGATCGTCAAGAAAGTCGATCCGGTCTATCCTGAAGGGGCGCGGAAGCAAGGCCTTGAAGGCGACGTTATCATCGAGGCGATGGTTGACGAGGCCGGCAAAGTCAAAGAGGCCAAGGTCCTGCGGGGCGTTGACGGACTCAACCAGGCCGCGCTCGACGCCGTCAAGCAGTGGCTCTACGAACCCGCCGTTGTCGACGGCAAGCCCAAGGCCGTGAGGTTCACGGTGACGATCCGCTTCAAGCTCGCCTGACCCGGCGAGCCTCAGAGGGATGGACGGGCAATCTCTGACAGCAGCCTGGCGGCGCTGCATTTATGACCGCAACGGGCATGATTCGTCATCAGCAGGTCGGAGGTTCGATCCCTCTCGTTGGCTCCAGTGATCCCTTCCCCTCAGGGTTCCAGGTTCATCTTCCGCACCAGGGCCAGAAAGCGCGGATCCGAGCGCAACGGATCGAGGCAGGGGTAGGTCTTGATGGGGATGACGAAGGAGTCGCGGTCCTCGATGGCCCGCTCGATCCACTTGAGGACTTCGTCGAATTCCCCCAGCCCGGCGTGGATCCAGGCAAAGCTCGTGGGCGGCACATAGGCCTTGGCGGAGATGGCCTCGAGGCGTTGGAGCAGCCCGCGGGCCTCGGCCGCCTGGCCCCCCCGGGCCAGGCACAAGCCGAGCCAACCCAGCATCTGCGGCGCGCCCCCGGAACGCTCGACCGCCCGGCGCTGATAAACGATCCCTTCCTCGAACTTCCCGCTGTCCCTGTAGGCGTTGGCCAGGATGAATTGCGGCATGTAGCCTTCGGGGTCGAGAGCCTCGCAGCGCCGGGCTGTCTGCACGGCCCGGTCGTGGTCTCGGCCCAGCCAGAGAAACGTCGAGCACCAGGCCATCAGCATCCAGGAAAGCGGGTCGAATTCCAGGCCCGTCTCGACCTGAGTCACGGCCTCCTCGAGTTGGCCGTGGGGCAACAGGTCGCTGACCGCGTACCGCATCCGGACCAGGGGAGACGACGGGGCCAGGTCGAGGGCCAGGATCATCTCCTTCCGGACCTCGGGCCAGTTGTAATCGATCTTCTGGCGGAATTGCCCGAGCATGGCATGGGTCTCGCCGAGCGAGGGGTCGATCTCGATCGCCCTGAGGATGTTCCCGAGCCCGACGAAACAGGCCTGCCTCGGGGGGAGGAAGCCGTAAAACGCGGTCCACCAGTACATTTCCCCCAGGGTGTCATAGGCCAGCGCGAACTGCGGATCGCGGGCGATGGCCTCCTCGAGACATTGCTTGGCCTTGGCGAAGTCGGGCGGCCGCATCTTGCGCATCGAGTTGCGGCCTTGAAGAAAGAGCTCGTAGGCCGCCTCGTCCTCGCTGGGCTTCTTCCCGGCCGGCTTGGCCCTGGGCAAGCCGGAGAGGGAGGGGATATGCGTCGCGATATCCTCGGCGATGCGGGGCGTCAGGCCGCACAGATCGCGCCTCGCCCCTTCGTACTTTTTGGCGAAGACATGGGCCTGGTCGGCGGCCCGGATCAGCTGCACCGTGATGGCCACATGACCGTCGCTCCGGCGCAGGCCGCCTTCGACCACGTATTCGACTTCGAGCTCGCGCCCGACGGCGGCCACATCCTTGTCGCTATGCCGGTATTGCAGGGCCGTCGTGCGGGCGATCACGGCCAGGTGATCGGGGGCGGCCTGGCAGAGGGCCGTAATGATCTCCTCGGTCATCTCGTCGCCGAAGAATTCTTCGGCCGGATCCCAGCCGGCGTTCGAGAGCGGCAGCACGACGAGCCTGATCCGCCGGCCAGGCAGGGATTCGGACGCGGCGATCTCGGAGGCCGGCGCCAGGAACCGGTAGCCGCGCTTGGGCAGGGTCTCGATGTAGCGCGGGCTCTCCGCCGAATCGCCCAGCACCTCCCGGAGCCGGGCGATGAGCGTGTTGAGATTGATCTCGAAGTCCACGAAGATATCGCCGGGCCAGAGCCGCTTTTGGATATCCTCCCTGGGAACGACCTCGCCGGCCCGCTCGAGCAGCATGGCCAGCACGGTGGACAGTTGATGACGCAGCCGGATCTTCTCGCCGTGCTTGAAAAGGCAGCCCGCCTGGAGATCGGCCTCGAACTCTCCAAAACAGATGATCTTCCGCGACGGACCTATGTTTGTCATCATAACGGCCTCGTTCGCACTCCCCTGAGCGAACGCACCGTGGACGCCTGCCGAGGGCAAACAGGACGATCTCTTTAGCTTAAGGCTAAAGCAGAAAGGCCCTAAAGTCAATCCAATTTTTTGGCCTCGCGATCCCCCGGAACATGAGGCATTTCATGAGGTTAGCCGGAACGGCTCGGCGCTGACATGCAGGCCGGAGCTTCGATCCTTACCGCCGGCTCCGGCGGTCCTCATTCTTTTATTGACCGTCGCCTCCGGCCCGACTATACTGTCCATGGGTGCACGGCGCATAGGGCGCCGCGCAGGTTGCCGTCAAACGGATGGTCGGGCCGCCATCCATATCGCTCGGGGCGCATTCGTCCCGCCCCGACGCAGCGTCCGCCGGGACGCCGATATGGAGGCTCAATGTCCGTCCGCCATCCTCAGAATTCCCAACCCTCCGCCGAACCCGAACTTGAAACCGGTCGCGGCTGCCTGCCGGCCCTGGTCCGCCTGGTCTGGATCTTCGGAGGCATCGCCCTGGTCTATCTGGCCCTGTACATCGCCCTGGGGAAGGGGTCGATCCTGACCGAGCTTCTCGTGCCCATCCTGGCCCTGGGCCTCATCCTGGTGCGCTACGCGGACATCAGGCACCTCAAGGGAGAGACCCTGGACAACAAGCCGGCGACGCTCAAGCACTGGCGCCGCTATGCCGTCCTGATCGCCGTCGCCGCGGGGCTTCTCTACGCTCTGGGGAAGTTCATCGCCGCGAATGACCTGCTCTGACGGCCCCGCTCGCCGGGCGCCCGGCACATCCTCATTCCTGAAGGAGGTCGCATGACTCAAGGCCTGACCGCCAGCGGCTGGCTTTTCCTCGTTTTCGGCTGGGGCCTCATCCTGGCCCTGACCCTCTATTGCTACTCCCGGGTGCTCTTCGGCCGGAAGCCCGGGGCCGTGGTCGAGGCCGGCGGCCGCGAGCAATGGGGCTCGCGCCTCGGCCTGATCCTGGCGGTGGCCGGCAACGCCATCGGCCTGGGCAACTTCCTGCGCTTCCCCGTCAAGGCCGCGGCCAACGGCGGCGGCGCCTTCATGATCCCTTATTTTATCGCCTTCCTCCTGCTCGGCATCCCGATGATGTGGGTCGAGTGGACGATCGGCCGCATGGGCGGCGCCCACGGCCACGGCACGACGCCGGGCATGCTGGCCCTGCTCTGGAAGAAGGCGCCGTCGAAGTACCTCGGCGCCCTGGGCATCGTCATCCCCTTCATCATCGTCATTTACTACAACTTCATCGAGACCTGGTGCCTGGGCTATTCCTGGTTCTCGGCGACCGGCAAGTACTTCGGCCACGCCAACCGGGAGGCCATGGGCCAGTTCCTGCGCGGCTTCCAGGGGGTCGAGTCCAACGCCTTCTTCTCCGGCCTGGGGCCGGTGCTGATCTTCTGGTTCATAACCATCGGGCTGAACTTCTACTTCCTCTACAAGGGCATCTCCAAGGGCATCGAGGTGCTGGCCAAGTACGGCATGCCGCTGCTCTTCATCTTCGGCATCGCGCTGGTCATCCGGGTGCTGACGCTGGGCGCGCCCGATCCGGCCGCTCCCGGGCTCAACGTATCGACCGGCCTGGCGTTCATCTGGAACCCGGACTTCAGCCGCCTGGGATCGGCCTCGGTCTGGCTGGCCGCGGCAGGCCAGATCTTCTTCACCCTGAGCCTAGGCCAGGGCATCATCAACACCTACGCCTCCTATGTCCGGGAGAAGCAGGACATCACCCTGAACGGGCTCTCGACCGCCTCGACCAACGAGTTCGCGGAGATCATTCTAGGAGGCACCATCGCCATCCCGGCCGCGGTCATATTCTTCGGCGCGGCGGAGACGCAGACGATCGCCCAGGGCGGCGCCTTCAACCTCGGCTTCCAGGCCCTGCCGGTCGTCTTCCAGAAGATCCCCCTGGGCCAGATCTTCGGCGGCATGTTCTTCTTCCTTCTCTTCATCGCCGGGATCACCTCGTCGGTGGCCATGACCCAGCCGGCCATCGCCTTCCTCGAGGACGAGTTCAAGTGGAAGCGGGAGAAGGCGGTCAAGGCCGTCTTCGCCGTTCTGGTCGTCTGCTCGGCCATGGTCATCGCCTTCTTCCGCTTCGGCTTCCTCGACGAGCTCGACTTCTGGGCCGGCACGTTCGGCCTGGTCGTCTTCGCGGCCATCGAGATCATCCTCTTTTCCTGGATCTTCGGGCTGAAGAAGGGCTGGCAGGAGATGCACAAGGGCGCCGACCTCAAGGTGCCGGGCGTCTTCAGGTTCATCCTGACCTACGTCACCCCGGTCTACCTCCTGGTCCTGCTCGGGGTCTGGACCTGCCAGGACGCGGTCAAGGAGTTTCTCATGACCGGGAAGGACCCGGCCAACCGGCCCTACCTCTGGGGGGCCCGGGCCCTGATTGCGGTCCTGCTCCTGGCCATGATCGTCCTCATCCGCAAGGCCTGGGATAGGAAGGGAAGGCGGACCGACACGACGGCCTGATGCGGTTTGTCTCCGGGATCGGCCCGCGGGCGGTTCCTCAGGCCGCCGGCGCGGCCGGGACCGCGGGTCCCGCGTCACGGCCGGGCTCCGGCCGCCGCAGGGCGTCGAATTCCGGGCCGAACTGGGCCAGGAACTCCAGGCTGAAGGCCCGGTACGTGTACCAGACCGGCAGGGTGGCGACCGTGCTGAGGTAGGGCACGACGAGCACCAGCCAGCCGATGCAGCAGGTGGCCAAGCCGGCGATGACGACGGCGACGGCGAAGGCGATCATGCCCAGGAAGATGACGAACCCGTACCCGATGAAGTGGAAGGGATGCTTTCCGAAGACGCGCAGGAACCGCGTCCAGGCCTCGCTGCACGAGATCCGGTCCCGGTACATCAGGGGCGAGACGAAGTCCTTGAGGAAGAGGACGATGAAGCCCCAGACGAGCAGCAGGGCCAGGGCGAACAGGCCGACGCCGATCAGGAAGCCGACGGGCAGGTTGGGCTCGAGCCCGGCGTCATAGAGGGCGCCGCCCTTGACGAAGACGTACGAGATGATCAGGCCGAAGACGGCGAACGTGGCGATGCCCAGGAGGACCCGCCAGAGGAAGAGTGAGTTGCCTTCCTTCTGGTACTCCCTCCAGGGCGCGGCGATCTCGACGCGGTCGCGGACGACGCTGTCGAGGAACATGAAAACGCCCCGCGAGCTGACCCAGGTCAGGACGACGATGACCGCGATGCCGACGAGGACGGCGAAAACGATGGCCACGGCCCAGCCCGGATGCTCCGTCAGCCAGAGCCAGGACGTCCGGGGGAAGTGGATGAAATCGCCGAAGCTCCCATGCTTGCTGAAACGGGACCCGCCGCCTCCGTTGGCGGCCTCCATCAGGCCGGCCAGAAAAGCGCTGAACCCGACGACGAACCACTTGTGCAGGTCGAACGGCTTGAACAGGGCCGCTTTCGTCCGGGCCCAGGCGCGGCCGAGCGGTTCCACGAACTTGATGGTCATGGTCTCCTCCTGTCGCGAGAAGGGGACGGTCAACCGGTTCCCCCGGATCATTCTACGTCGGCCGGCGGCCGGGGTTCAAGGGCGCCGCTCTCAGGGGCGGGTTGCGCCGGGCCGGCAAATCCCCTAGAATCGTTGGGCCCGGACGGCCCGAGCCGTGCGGGCAAAGGCGGCAGGCATGCGTTCCCTGGTCAAATTCTTCTCTTCGGTCAAGCTGGCCATCGTCCTGATCATCCTCATCACAATCGCCTCGGTCGTCGGCACGCTCATCCCGCAAAACCGCGGCGCGGCCGAATATGCCGCCCGTTACGGCGGCCTCGCCGGGTTCTTCACCGGCCTGGGCCTGACGACGCTCTACCGGTCGGCCTGGTACCTGGGTTTGCTCATACTTTTCGCCCTGAACACCGTCGTCTGCACCCTGACCCGTCTCGGCCCCAAAGGCCGGCGGGCCTTCGGCCCGGCCCGGACGGCCGCCCCCCAGGCCCTGGCGGCGATGCGGCCGAACGTCCGCTTCCGGCTGCCGGGGACCCTAGATGAAGCCCGGGCCCGGGTGACGGCGGCGCTCCGCGACCGCCGCTACCGCCTGGACGCCAAGGCCGGAGAGGGACGGATCGACGTCCTGGCCCGCAAGCGCCGCCTGGGCTGGTTCGGATCGGACGTCGTCCATCTGGGCCTGCTGGTTGTCCTGGCCGGCGGCCTGGCCAGCGGCCTCGGCGGCCGGCGTGCCGACTTGGCCCTGGTGGAAGGCCAAACGGCCGGCGTGCCCCGGGCCGCCTTCCAGGTGCGCCTGGACAAGTTCGAGACCGAATATTACCCGAAGGGCGGGGTCAAGGACTGGAAGAGCCGGCTGACCGTCGTCGAGGGCGGCGCGGACGTTCTGACCCGGGTCGTCGAGGTCAACGAGCCGCTCCGCTACAAAGGCTATTCCTTCTATCAGTCGGGTTATGGCACGGACTGGAACGCCGCGCGCCTGGACCTCGAGATCCGCAGGCGCGGCGACCCGGCCTTCGTCAAACCGCTCACGGTCAGGACCGGCGTGCGAACGCCCGTTGACGATCCCGGCGTCACCAGCCTCCTCGTCCGCCGCTTCGTACCCGACTTCGTCCTGGGCGAGGGCAACCAGGTCCGCAGCCGGTCCGAGGAGCCCCGGAACCCGGCCGCGCTGGTCGAGGCCTGGAAAGGGGAGGAGCGGATCTTCGCCGGCTGGATCTTCGCCAAGTACCCCGATTTCGGCCAGGGCCACGCCGAGGGGATGAAGGCCCGGATGACGCCCGGCGGCCAGGCGGCCGGCGCGCCGGCTCCCCCGATCGCCGTCGTTCTTAAGGCCTATGCCGCCGCTCCCTATTCGGTCCTCGAGGCCGCCTACGACCCGGGCGCGGGGCTCGTCTGGCTGGGCTGCGCCCTGGTCACGGCCGGCTTCTTCCTGGCGTTCTACTGGCCGCCGCGCGAGATCAGGATCGCCCTCGAAGAGACCCGGGGCGGGACCGAGCTCGCCGCCGGAGGCCACGCGGCCAAGGGCCGGGACGCCTTTCAGGCCGAATTCGAAGCTCTCTTCCGGTCCGTCAGGAGGCCCGAATGACCGAGTCCACGCTCTTCACGATCGCCTTCGCCGTCTACGTCGCCTCGCTCCTGGTTTACTTCGCGGCCCTCTTCGCCAGGCGTGAGAGGTGGTCCCGGGCCGCCGCCCTTCTGGCGCTCCTCGGCCTGGCGGCCCATACCGCGGCGCTCGTCGTCCGGACCGCGACGTCCGGGCACGCCCCGTTCACGAACATGTACGAGTCGCTCTCGTTCCTGTCCTGGGCCATCGTCCTGGCCCTGCTCATCTTCGCCCGGTCCGCCAGGACGCCCCGGCTCGGCCCCTATCTCATGCTGATCGTCGTCGCCCTGGTCGCCCTGGCCTCGTCGCCGCTCATGCCCAAGGAGGCGACGCCGCTCGTGCCGGCCCTCCAGAGCTACTGGCTCTGGCTCCACGTGTCGGTGACACTGCTCGGCGAGGCCTTCTTCGCAGTGGCCTTCGTCGCCGGCATACTCTACCTGGCGAGCCCGGCGCCGGACAGGAAGGAGCGTTTCGACGCCCTGGCCTACCGGGCCGTGGCCGTGGGCTTCCCGCTGTTCACGCTGGGCGGTCTCGTCTTCGGCATGATCTGGGCCTACCGGGCCTGGGGCCGCTACTGGGCCTGGGACCCGAAAGAGGTCTGGAGCCTGATCACCTGGCTGGTGTTCGCCCTCTACCTCCATACCCGGATCGTCATGGGCTGGAAGGGCAAGAGGTCGGCCCTCATCGCCATCGTCGGGTTCCTGGCCGCGTTGTTCACGTATTTCGGCGTCAACTACCTCCTCTCCGGTCTCCACAGCTATGCCTGAGGCCCGGCGCCGATGAAGAAGATCCTCGTCCCGGCTGTCATCGTCCCGGCCCTCTTCGTCCTGGCCGTCCTCTGGGCCGCGCCGGAGCGGAAATATACGGGCGCCTCGTCCTGCAAGCTCTGCCACAAGGCCCCGCTCCAGGGGCGTCAATACGCCATCTGGCAGGAGAGCGCCCACGCCAGGTCGTTCGCCAGCCTGTCGACCGAGGCGGCCGCCGCGATCGCCAAGGACGCCGGGATCGCCGACCCGGCGGCCAGCCCCTACTGCCTCAACTGCCACGCCCCGCTCGCCGACAAGGCCCCGGAGCTCAAGGCGGAAGGCGTGAGCTGCGAGGTCTGCCACGGCGCCGGCAGCGCCTACAAGAAGCTGGCCGTAATGGAAGACCGGGACAAGGCCGTCCAATCCGGCCTGGCCGCCTTCCCCAATGCCTCGGCCATCCAGGCCTCCTGCCTGGCCTGCCACGAGAGCGCGCACGGCACGGCCTTCGACTTCGACAAGGCCTGGGCCGCCGTCAAGCACCCCGTGCCGTCCCGCTGAAATTTTTTTGTTCTTCTCCCATCTCCGGGATTCCCTCTCGTGGGGGCGATGGGCCGGCGCGGAGCGAACTTCGGAGAGCGGAGGTCAGAATCAAGGCCGAGCGCTCGAGGCCGGGATTCTGAGAAATATCCTAAAAAAGCTCTTTCTCCCGATATCTCCCAGAAGCATGGCTCCGAGCCGCTCCGCCATGCTTCTGATGGTCGCTTCGACGACTCCGCTCCCTGCCGGCCCTGAGCCAAGCCGAAGAGAGGGATCCTTCCGGAAATGGGAGAAGAACCATTTTTATCCCTGGCCGGGCGAAAAAGTGTATGATGAAAGGGGAATAAGTGCCGCGGCGAGGTGTATGAACCCATGGGAGCTCCGGTGAGACCGAACGAGCATCCGGAGGATGCCGTCCTCGTCAGGAAAGCCCAGCAGGGTGACATGGACGCTTTCGAGGACCTGGTCCGGACCTACCAGCACAGGATCTACGCCCTGTGCCGGCGCCTGACCGGGGCGCACCAGTCGGCCGACGATCTGGCCCAGGAGACTTTCGTCAAAGCCTATCTGGCCCTGGGCCGGTTCGACGCCCAATGGCCGCTCTACCCCTGGCTCCGGAAGATCGCCGTCAACTCCGGCCTGAACTACCTCAAGACCCGGGGCCGCGAACGGTCCCTGGAGGACGGCGCGCCCGGGGGCCGGCACGCGCCGGCGGCGGCCCGGGGGGACGACCCCGAGGTGCGCCTGGCGCGGGCCGAGTTCCGGGCCAGGCTCGACGCGGCGGTGGAATCCCTTCCCGCCGACCAGAAAAGCGTCTTCATTCTGAGGTTCCACGAGAGCTTGAGCTACGAGGAGATCTCGCGGACGCTCGACCTGCCGCTCGGCACCGTCATGTCGCGGCTCAACCGGGCCCGCCAGAAGCTCAAGGACCTCCTGGCGGATTCCCTCGGAAGGGGAGCTTGAGATGAGACACCGCAGACTCCAGGAACTCGTCGGAGCCTATGCCGACGGCGAGCTTCGGCCTGCCGACCGGCCGCGGGTGGAGAAGCATCTCAAGAAGTGCCCGGCCTGCCGGCGGGACTTCGAGTTCCTCCGCCAGCTCTCGGACCTGGCCGGCTCGGCCCCGCCGGGCCCGCCGGAACCGGGCTACTGGGATTCCTTCCCCGGACGCGTCCGGGCCGGGATCGTTCGCGCCCAAGCCGGGGCCCCCGCATCCCGCATTGCGGAGGCCATGATGTTCCAGGATTCGTTCTTCCGTCCCGAAAGGCGGACGAAGCAGCGGGCGGTGCTGTTCCCGATCTCGGTCGCGCTGCACGCCGCGATGCTCGTCCTGCTCATCGTCCTGCCCCTTCTCAAGACCGGCGCCCTGCCGACGGTCGAGGTCTACAGCGCCTTCCTGGCGCCGCCGCCGCCTCCTCCTCCGCCCCCGCCGCCGCCGGCCAAGCGGAAGGCTTCGTCGTCGAGCGCCCGGATCAAGCGCGTCCAGTCGGC
>JAKLEN010000008.1 GCA_022711665.1 Acidobacteriota bacterium
CAGAAGCATGGCTCCGAGTCGCTCCGCCATGCTTCTGATGGTCGCTTCGATGACTCCGCTCCCTGCCGGTCCCCCTCTCCAGCAACGGGGATCATCGAGGCAACGCACATCGCCGCCGCGAGAGGGATCCCGGAATCGGGAGAAGAGCCTTTCTTTATCCGGACCGGTTTGTTATCATCCGGCCGCGGAAACCCAGGCAGCGCCAGGAGAGTCCCATGAGCCCAGAGCAGGTCCGTCGCCGGGAGTTCCTAAAAAAGATGGCCGCCGCGGCCGCGGCCGGAACGGCAGCCACGACGTTGAGAGGAGCGGTTCCGTCCGGCGATATTCCCGTTTCCGGTGCCGGAGGGACGACCCGCTCCGGAGCCGGTCCCGCTTCCGCCGGCTTCGATCCGAAGGGCCTGCCGACCGCGACGCTCGGCCGGACCGGCGCCGTCGTGCCGCGCATCGGCATCGGCCTCGGCAGCCGCTTCTGCGCCGTCCTCGACGAGGACCAGGCCGCGGAGATACTGGAAACGGCGCTCGACCACGGCTTCTATTACTGGGACACGGCCGGCAGCTATGCGAACAAGTCGATCGTCAGCGAGGAACGGATCGGCCGCGTCCTGGCGCGCCGCCGTAGCGAGGTCTTCCTGGCCACCAAGTTCGAGGAGCGTACCTACGACGGCGTCATGCGCCAGCTCGAGACCAGCCTGAAGCGCCTGCGGACCGACCACATCGACCTCTACCAGGCCCACCTCGTCGCCTCCCTGGCCGACCTGGACACGCTCGGCCTCCCCGGAGGCGCCCTCGACGCCCTGCGCCGGATCAAGGAGCAGAAGATCGCCCGGTTCATCGGATTCAGCGGCCACGTCGACGCCGCGGCCATGGCCGAGGCGGCCCGCCGCCACGACTTCGACACCATGCTCATCGCCCTCAACCACTATTCGGAGCGGCGCGGCGACTTCGAGGGCGGGGCCGTCCCGGCGGCCGCGGCCAGGGGCCTGGGCATCATGATCATCAAGTCCGTCCGGCCCCGCGAAACGGTCCCGGGCCTGGCCGCCTCGGACCTCATCCGCTACGCGCTAACCCTGCCGCACGTCCACTCGGCCGTCGTCGGCACCGACAGCGTCGACGTCGTCCGCAAGAACGCCGCGCTCCTCGGCGACTTCCGGCCGCTCGCACCCGGGGAGATGGACCGACTGACGGTCAAGCTCGAGCCCTTCTTCGCCGGCGCGGACCTGCCCTGGATGAAGCCCGGCTACCGGGACGGGGAGCCGTGTTGAGGCGCGGGCGGCCCGCGCCGGGGCTGGCCCTGGCGCTCGCGGCCCTGACGGCGGCGCTCGGCCTGGCCCTCCCGGCGGCCTGCCGGTCCGGACGCTCCGCCCCGGTCCTGGCCGCGAGCGACTTCGAATCCGGCGACGCCGCCGGCTGGGCGCCGGACGATCCTTCGCGCTGGCGCGTCGTCTATGACGCCGGCCGGGGCTCGAAGGTCTACGCCTTGACCGCGCCCGGCGCGCCCGGCCCCGTCCGGGCGCCGACCTCGGTCTCCGTGCTGGCGGGACACGACGTCGGCGGCTTCGAGCTCACCGGCCGGCTGCGCTGCGCCGCCGACCCGGCCGTCGTCTTCCGCGACATGTGCGTCATCTTCCACTACCGGGACCCGACGCATTTCGCTTACGTCCACTTCGCCGGAACGAGCGACGCCGTCCACAACATCATCGGCTTGGTGAATGGCGCCGACAGGGTCAAGATCAACCTCGAGCCGACGGGGGCGCCGGCCGCCCGGCTGACCGACCTCGCCTGGCACGCCTTCAAGGTGACCTGCGACGCGGCAACGGGGGAGATCCGGGCCTATCTCGACGACCTGACAACCCCCCTCCTGACGGCCCGGGTCGGCGGCCCGGCCCACGGCCTGGTCGGCGTCGGCTCGTTCGACGACACCGGCGCCTTCGACGACCTCGTCCTCCGGGCGCCCGGCGGGGGTGATCCGGCCGGCCGTTCCTGATATGATGGAGGCCGGAGCCGCCCGATGTCCATCCGTGACGCCCTGAAAAGCCTGGCCGGCAAGCCCCGAAGCTCCGCCGCCGCGGCCGCCCCCGACGCCTGCGTCCTGCTCGGGGGGATCGAGGATCTGGACGCCGCCCTGGCCTCCCGCGACAAGCTCATGGTCCTCGTCTATGCCTCCTGGTGCCCGTATTCCCAGGCTTTCCTGCCCGAATACCTGGCCCAGGCCGCGGCCGGCGATCCCTGCTACGCCCGGCTCGTCGCCGAGGACGACGATCCGGTCGTCCGCCGCTACGACGTCGAGGTCTTCCCGACAGTCCTGTTCTTCGAGAACGGGCGGCTGGCCCGCCGGCTGGACGGCATCTTCCACCGCGGCCTGACCCGGGGCCAGCTCCAGGATTTCGCCCGCGCCTGCCGCGTCCGCTGACCCGGCCCCCTCGCTGGACGCGGATTGACACGCAACCCGGATTCTGTAATTGTAGTTCCATATCCCAGACGCGACGAGAGGTTGCCCCATGAAAAAGCACCCCGCCCTGATCATCTTCCTGGCCGCGGCGATCTCCGTGACCTTGGCCGGCTGCTCGGCCGGCGGCGACGACGACGGCGGCGATGACGTTCAGACCTACGGACAGATCCTGAAGCTCGTTGCCAGCGACGCGGCCGACACCGACAGCTTCGGCTACGCCGTGGCCGTGGACAGCAACTTCGCCATCGTCGGCGCTCCGGCCGCGGAGGGCGGCGGAACGGACAGGGGCAAGGCCTACATCTTCTCCAGGACCTCCGATTCCTCCTGGGCCGAGGTCAAGATCCTCAGGGCCTCGGACGACAGCGACTACGACTATTTCGGCGTCGCGGTCGACATCTCGGGCGACTATGCCGTGGTCGGCGCGGGCGGCGAGAACGGCACCGGCACCGACCAGGGAGCCGCCTACGTCTTCTACCGCAACCAGGGCGGCACGGACAACTGGGGCCAGGTCAAGAAGCTGACGGCCGGCGACCGGGCGGACGACGACGGCTTCGGCTACGCGGCGTCCATCGACGGCGACACGATCGTCATCGGCTCCGATGGCGAGGACGGGGCCGGCACGGACCGGGGCGCGGTCTACGTCTTCCTCCAGAACGAGGGCGGCGCGGACAACTGGGGCCAGGCCAACAAGATCACGGCCGGAGACGGCGCGGATGTCGACCAGTTCGGCTACTCCGTCAGCCTCGACGGCGACCTGGCCTTCGTCGGCGCGCCCCGGGTGAACGGGGACGGCACGGCCCGCGGCGCCGTCTACATCTTCTCCCGGGACCTCGGCGGGGCCGGCGTCTGGGGCCAGGTCACGAAGATCGTTCCCAGCAGCCCCTCCGACAACTCCTGGTTCGGCAACTCCGTGTCCGTCAAGGGCTCCCTGGCGGTCGTCGGCGAGGCCTGGAACGACGGCACCGGCACGAACCGGGGCGCCGCCTACCTCTTCGGCCAGGATACGGGCGGGACGGACAACTGGGGTCAGATCAAGAAGTTCACCGCCAGCGACGCCCACGACGAGGACTTCTTCGGCTACAGCGTCGCCGTCAACGGCTCGGTTGTCGCCGTCGGCGCCCCCTGGGCCCCCGGCGGGGGCGAGGAGCGCGGCCAGATCTACGTCTTCTCCCGGGACGAGGGCGGCACAGACAACTGGGGCCAGGTCCAGCGCCTGCGGTCGAGCGACGCCGCGAACCAGGATTGCCTGGGCTTTTCGCTCGATGTCCTGGGCCTGTACGTCCTCGGCGGGGCGGTCGGAGAGGACGGGGCCGGCTCCGGCCGGGGCGCGGCCTACGTCTTCAAGAAGTCCTAGGTCCCGTCGCGTCCGGACGGCGGGAAGCGGCGCCGAGACCGAGACTGATGCCGATGCCGATGACGCGATACGACCTGGCCGTCACCCACGACTGGGAGTATGACGCGGACTTCGTCGGCCTCATCGCCGCGGCGGCCCGCGCCCGAGGCCTGTCGACCCTGCTCGTGCCGCCCGGCGAGGCCGGCCGGGTCCTCGATGATTTCCGCTCCGGCGCCCTCGATTTCGGGCTCCTCGTGGACCGCGCCTCGGGGGCCTCGCCGGAGTTCGTCGAGCTGCAGGCCCTGGCCCTGAGCCGCGGCCGGGACGTCCTCGAAGGCCTGGACAAGCTCCGCTGGGCGTCGGACAAGGCGACCATGCACCTGGAGTTCCTGTCGGCCGGCATCCCGGCGCCCTACACGCTCATCCTGCCGTCCTATGCCGCCCGGCCCCACCTGGCCCTGACGCCCCGCGACCTGGCGCCCCTCGGCGCGCCGTTCGTCATCAAGCCGGCCAATACGACCGGCGGCAGCCTGGGCGTCGTCGTCGGCGCCACCGGTCCGGCCGAGGTCCTGGCCGCGCGCCGGACCTTCCCGGCCGACAAGTACCTCCTGCAGGAGCGGATCACGCCCGACGACCGGAACGGGCGCCGGTTCTGGTTCCGCGGCTTCTACGTCCTGGGCCAGGTCCACCTGGCCTGGTGGGACGACCGGACCCATCTCTACGCCGAGCTCGGCTATGACGAGGCGGCAGCGGCCGGCCTGGAGCCGGTCTATGCCCTGGTCCGATCGATCGCCCGGGTCTCCCGGCTGCGCTTCTTCTCGACCGAAGCGGCCCGCGACGTCCGCGGCCGCCTGGTCGTCGTTGATTACGTCAACGAGATCTGCGACATGAGGCTCCGCTCGGCCCACGCCGACGGCGTGCCGGACGCCATCGTCGGGCGCATCGCCGACCGCATCGCCGCCCACGCGGCCGAGGCGGCGGCGCGCCGGACCGCGGCGGGCGGGGAAGGGGAGGCCTGAATGAAGACGCGGGGGCTAATCCTCGGGCTGCTGCTGGCGGTCGTCGCCGTTTACTTCATCTTCTTCTCCAGGACGGGTCGGGACGGCAAAGGCGGCCTCGAGACGATGGTCGACAGCTACCTCGAGTCCAGGATCGAGCTGACCAAGGTCAACCTGGAGACCCTGGCCCGGGAGATCCAGTCGTACGCGGCCGAGGCCGAAGGAGTCCTGCCCGAGACGCTCAACGCGATGCGGCGCCTCCATCCGGCGGCGGCCGCCGCGGCTGACGCCTGGGGCCGGAGGATCCGCTACGAGCGGCTCTCGGATTCGGGCTTCCGGCTGCGCTCGGCCGGGCCGGACGGCGCTTTCGGGACGGGCGACGACCTGGTCAGGGATTTTTGACGAACAGCCGCCGGATCCGGGCCCAGAAACCGGGCTTGGGCGGCGGGGCGTCGTCGATCTCCACCTTGCCGACCGACTTGCGGAAGGCGGCCTTGGGCGGGAAATAGGGGGCGTGGCGAAGCAGGGCCAGGTCGTACTCCCGCCGCCGGGCGGGATCGCGGAGGGTCCGGAAGGCCTCCTGGACGCGCTCCAGGACGAGCTCGCGCTCGGCTTCCGGGACCAGGCCGTAGAGGGCCAGCGAGCCGTCCTTGTAGGTGGCCAGGGCGGCCTGGTAGCCCTCCCAGATCTCGTCCTGCGAAGCCGTCCGCTCGACCGAGAGGAGCTCGTAGTAGTTCCAGTCCTCGATCCGCTTCAGCATCAGGCCTCGGGCAGGCGGATCTCCGGCGGGGTCCGCAGGGTGAATTCGATCGAATAGGCCATCTCCTCGGACATCTGCCGGATGGCCCGGGCCGCGGCCGCGTCCCGGTGGTCCGGGTAGTACGGCCGGAGGCCGCGCAGGGAGGCCTGGACGTCGTCGGCGTAGGGCACGGCGCCGAGGTACTTCATGTCGATGAGGAGGTACTTGCGGGCCACGTCGGCCACGGACCGGCCCAGCAGGACGTCGCGCTCGTCGCGCGTCTTGTTCATGACCAGGCAGGGCCGGAAACCGCGCAGGGCCCGGTAGAGTATGGTCCCGTAGGACCGGTCGGTCTCCATGAGCGATTTGAAGAATCCGTAGAGCGACTGGGAGTTCTTCTCGATCTGGTCGAGCATCCTCTGGTGCAGGTCCCGGATCTTGTAGTGGTCCATGTAGAGCTTGAGGACCCGCATGATGCAGGACTTCAGGAAGAGGTAGGTGTTCTCGATGGCCGTCGGCTCGGGCGTGGCCACGACCACGCCGGGATTGGCGCTGAGGAAGAAGTCGAGCGTGTTGTAGCTGCTGCCGGTGCCCAGGTCGAGGATGACGTTCGGCGTCTCGAGCTGCCGGATCTGGCGGAGCAGCCGGAGCTTGCGGAAATGGGGCAGGTTGGCAATGAAGAGGATGTTCTCGGAGCCCCGGACCAGGCGGAGGTTCTTGTAGGGCGTGGCGACGGCCGCCTCTTCCAGGCTGGGAGCGACCCCGGTCAGGAAGTCGCCGAGATCGGGGTGACCGGCCTTCATCCCCAGCAGGGTGTGGAGGTTGGGGGCGCCGAGATCGGCGTCGAGGAGGACGACCTGGCGGTCGAGGGAGGCCAGGTGCAGCCCCAGATTGGCGGCGATGAAGCTCTTGCCCGTGCCGCCCTTGCCGCCTCCGATAGCCCAGATCCGCTTATCCATGATCGGTCAAACCTTGGCCCCGAAGGGCCTTTGTACCATAGACACTCCGTGATTTCAACGCAGCGCCGGTCCGGCGGGCCGATCCTTGAAGGCCCCCGGACGCGCCCCCCTCCGGGCCGGGGGGCCGTCGCTTCCGGGAGCCGTCCCGATCCCGTCAGACGGTCTTGGCCTCCGCGCCTTCGACGGCCGCGGCCTTCTTCTTGCGCCAGGCGCCGCGGATGAGGAGGCACATGACCAGGACGACCAGGGCGATCATGATCCGCGCGCCCCAGAGGTAGGGCCGGTTGGCCGCATCCTTCCCGGTCATGAGGAATTCCTTGACCGCGTCCTGGTAGGTCCAGATGGCCAGCATGACCAGCAGGTAGACCGGGGTGACGTAGGTCAGGATGAACTTGAAGACGCCCGGCACCTTGAGGTCGGCGCCCTTGTGCATCTCCTGCCAGCCCTTCTTCAGCCCGAAGACCCAGGAGAAGAGGATGATCTCGATGGCGGCGAAGACGACCAGGCCGAACGTGCCGGCCCAGAAGTCGAGCTCGTCGAGGAAGCCGAAGCGGAAGAAGGCGATGACCATGGCCGACAGCGTGACCAGGACGGAAAAGACGACGATGACCGCCTTCTGCCGCTTCCACTTGAACTCGTCCTCGAGGAAGGCGATGGCCGGCTGGGTCATGGCCACCGACGAGGTGATCCCGGCGATGAAGAGCAGGAAGAACCACATGCCGCCGAAGATCTGGCCCAGGGGGATCTTCTGGAAGATGACCGGCAGGGCCTGGAAGCCGAGGTTGAAGGCGCCGCCCTGGGCGATCGTCTGCGTCTCGGTCAGGCCGAAGAAGGCCACCGCGACCGGGATGGCGATCGTGCCGCCCAGAACGACCTCGGCGAACTCGTTGGTCGAGGCGGTCGTGATGCCGTTCAGGGTGATGTCCTGGTTCTCCCGGACGTAAGAGGCGTAGGTGTTGATGATGCCCTGGCCCAGGCTCAGGGTGAAGAAAATCTGCCCGGCCGCCACCAGCCAGACCGAGGCCGACCCCAGGCGGCTGAAGTCCGGGTTCCAGATGTAGCCCATGCCGTTGGCGATGCTCAGCTCCGGCTGGGCGGGATCGGGCGTTCCCAGGGTCAGGACGCGGACGGCCAGGACGATGCCGAAGATGAAGAGCAGCGGCATGCCGTACTTGGCCAGCACCTCGATGCCCTTGGAGATGCCCTTGTAGAGGAAGTAGAAGTTCAGCCCGATGGTTATGAACCAGAAGATCAGCACCGGCCCCAGGCCGGAGAAGAAGGCGTTGGACTCGATCCCCTGGAAGCCGCGCAGGAACTGGCCCATGGCCTCACGGTTGGCGTGGCCGAAGTACTTGCCGGTCACCGAGAACCAGGAGTAGCCCAGGCACCACGACTCGATGAAGTTGTAATAGACGACGATGATGAAGGGGATGACGATGCCCAGGGCGCCCAGGTACTTAGAGGGCGCCTTCTTCCAGAGGAGGTCCAGCATGCCCGGCGTCGTGCCGTGGCCGTGGGCGCCGCCCATGCGGCCGATCGTCCACTCGACCCACATCATCGGGATGCCGAGGAGCAGGAAGGCGACGAAGTAGGGGATCATGAACGCGCCGCCGCCGTTGGCCGCGGCCTTGACGGGGAAACGCAGGAAGTTGCCCAGGCCGATGGCGTTGCCGGCCACGGCCAGGATCAGGCCGATGCGCGAGCCCCATTGCTCGCGGCCGCCGGCCTCGACGACGACGTGCTGTTTCTTGCCGAAGAGCACCCGGTAAAAGCAGTAGATGGTCAGCGTCAGGATGAATCCCCATCCGAAGATGAGGAAGAACCAGCCGGTTCCGGTCAATCCGTGCATCTCAGAACCTCCTCGGAGATCGGGAAAGCGCTAAATATCACAGGACCGCCGCGCCTGTCAAAGCAATCGGCGTTTTTCCGAATTTTGGGCATCCCCCCGGGCCGGAGGGGGCGCATAGGGGGAAAACGGGGGCTTTTCGAAAATGGCGGCCGGCCTTGCGTTTCGGCCCGTTTTCTGCTATTGTTAACCGTCTTATCCGCCTAATTCTCCGCAGGAGCCGACACACGTTGGACGCATTCGGGAATATCGACAGCAAATACCGTTTCATCATCCTGGCGGCCAAGCGCGCCAAGCAGCTCCTCAAGGGCGCCAAGCCCAAGCTCGAGTCGAAGTCCAAGAACCCCATCCGCATCGCCCAGTCCGAGGTCCGGAGCGGTCTCGTGGAATACGAGATCCTGCCGACCCGGATGGAGGACATCCCCGAGCGTGACGACCGCGTCTTCGTGGGCGGCGGCATCGCCGACGAGGTCGTGGAAGCCGACGGCCTGTCCGGCAAGGACCTGGCCGACGAGGAGACCGGCGTCGAGGCCGAAGCCGAGGGCGCCGAGACCGAAGCCGAAGCCGAGGGCGAAGACGAGAACGAGGACCTCGAGGGCGACGAAGACCTCGGCAAGGACGATAAGGACGAGTAGAGCCGGGCGCCGCCGGCTCAGTCCGTTCCGGCCGCCACGCCGCGGCCGTTCAGCAGATCGACATAGCTCGCGGTGATGAAGTCCGCCCGCTTGAACCCCAGCGACTTGGCGAAGCGGGTGATCTCGTGGCGCTCGCCCGCGAGCTTCATGAAGCTCCCGGCCGTCGTCTCGTCCAGGCAGATCGTCAGCCGGCTCCGCCGCAGCACGGTCCGGTGCAGGCTGTAGGAGAAAGTCTGCCGCAGCCCCAGGGCCTTGAGGATGCGCCGGGTCTCCTTCGGGTCGCGGACCTGGGTTTCGAACTCCCCGCGGACGATGAAGGACCTGGCCTTCCGCTTCTCGCCCTTGAAGGCCAGCCAGGCCCGGCGGCCGGCTGTCCGCAGGCCCAGGGCCCGGCCGGCCCGCCGCAGCTCCCCGGAGGCGAAATCGAACAGGGCCTCGGTCTCGAGGTGCCGCTCCCGGGTCACGGCGGTGCCGAACGTCAGGACCTTGTCGCGCCACGCCTTCGGATCGTCGATCCGGATCCTGATCTCGATCTCGGTCATTGCCTCCCCCGGAGCTTCCTATTGCCGGCGCAGCAGGCTGAAGACCGCCAGCCGGATGAGCGTTTCTTTGGTCGCCGTGTCGGCGAAGGGCGCCAGGGCCTCGAGCGACCGTTCGGCGAACTCACGGGCCCGGCCGGCTGCGTAGTCGAAGGACCCGGCCGCGGCCAGGGCGCCTACGAGGTCGCGCCGCTCCGCCGCCGGCGCGTCCTTCCGGCCGACGAGGCCGGCCAGGCGACGCTGCCCGGCCCGGTCGACCCGGCCCAGGGCGTGTATCAGAGGCAGGGTGACGCGGCCTTCGCCGAGGTCGGACAGCACGGGCTTGCCCAGGGCGGCCGGGTCGCCGGTAAAATCGAGCAGGTCGTCCTCGATCTGGAAGGCCAGGCCCAGGTTCAAGCCGTAGGCGGCGACGGCTTCCTCTTCCTCGGGCGAGGCCAGGCCGAGGATGGCCCCGATGCGGCAGCAGGCGCCGAACAGGGCGGCCGTCTTGTTGCGGACGATCTCCAGGTACTGGGCCTCGGTGATCAGCGGATCGCCGGCCCGGGCGTACTCGTCGAGCTCGCCCTCGATCATCCGGGCCGAAACCTCGGTCAGGAGGCGGATGACCCGCTCGTGGCGGGACTGCAGCGACAGGCCGATGGACTTGATATAGAGGTAGTCGCCGAGCAGGACGGTGATGTTCGGGCCCCACTTGGCGTGGACCGATTCCCGGCCGCGGCGGAAGCTGGCGTTGTCGACGATGTCGTCGTGGATGAGGCTGGCCGTGTGCAGGAGCTCGACGAGCGAGGCCAGGAAGACGGATTCCTCGCTGCCCGGGCTGAAGAGCCGGGCCGTCAGCAGGACCAGGGCCGGGCGCAGGCGTTTGCCCCTCCTGTTCAAGACGTAGCGGCTGATCTCGGCCGTCAGGGGATTGGACGAGCGGGACCAGGACTCGAGGCGGTCCTCGACCCGGTCGAGGTCCGGACGGATCCCCTTGTAGAGCGAGGACATGTCCTTCCACTCGGAGAGGGACGTCCAGCGGTCGACTAGCGGGGTGGGCGGGGTCATCGTGGGCGGCGCCATCTTATCATCGGCCGGCCGCATTTTCAAACGGGAAGAGACCGGCGAAGTTCCTGGTCGTGGCTTCGGCCAGGTCCTCGGGGGCCAGCCCCTTGAGCCCGGCCAGGACCCGGGCCGTCTCGACGACATAGGCCGGCTCGTTGCGCCGTCCGGCGCCGCGGTAAGGGACGGGGGCGAGGTAGGGGGAATCGGTTTCGACGAGCAGGCGGTCGAGGGGGACCCGGGCCGCGACCTCGCGGAGCGCCCCGGCCTTGGGGAAGGTCAGGATGCCCGAGAAGGAGATGAGGAAGCCGCGGTCGAGCATGGCCGAGGCGATGGGCCAGTCCTCGGTGAAGCAGTGGAGGATGCCGCCGCGCCCGAAGCGCTCGCCGTCGACGGCGGCGATGATATCCGGCCCGGCCAGGCGGCTGTGGAGGATGACCGGCAGGCCGGCCCGTTCGGCGAAGGCCAGCTGGACCCGCAGGGCCCGGCGCTGGGCTTCCTGCGGGGAGAAGTCGTAGTGGTAGTCCAGCCCGATCTCGCCGACCGCCCGGAGGGCCGACCGGCCGGCCAGGGCCTCGAGCCGGCGCAGCTGGTCATCCGCCAGGTCCTTGGCCTGGTGGGGATGGACGCCGGCCGCGGCCAGGATGGGACCGAACTCGGCCGCCAGGGCCTCGATCGCGGCCAGGCCGTCCGGGCGGGCGAGCTCGGTCGGGCAGAGGATGGCGACGAGGCCGGCGGCGAAGGCCCGCCGGACGACCTCGGACCGGTCGGGGTCGAACTCCGGCATGTCGAGGTGGGCGTGGGAATCGACGAGGCGCATCGGGGCAAAAAAAGAGGGGCGCGCGCCTCGAAGACGCGCGCCCCCCGGGTGATTACTGGGCTATCTTGGCTTTCAGCTTGACGAGCGGGATCGCGCCGTGGCTGACGAGCTTCTGCAGGAATTCCTTGGCATTGAAGGAGTCGCCCTTGAGCTTGCGATAATCCTTCTCCATGTCCAGGATCTCCTGGTAGCCGATGTAGGGCTGGGCCCCGTCGCCGGGGTTGAGGACGATCTTGTTCCAGCGCCGCTCGGCCTCGGCCTTGGTCATGAAGCCGCGGACGGTCATGTAGTCGATGACCTTGTCCTTGGTCCAGGTGCCCTCGTGGACGTTGATGTCCATCTGGAAATCGATGACGGTCTTCAGCAGGAGCTTGAGCTGGTTGAGGCGCATCCGGAGGTCGTAATTGCCGTACCCGGATTCCATGAACAGGTCCTCCAGGAAGATCGGCCAGCCCTTGAGCAGGCCCTGGTTGGCGGCTATCCGCCGGATCGTCGAGGGGTCCTTCCGGGTCATGGCCAGGGGCACGAACTGGCCCGGGAAGATGTTCTGGATGCTCATGAAGTCCATGTAGTAGTTGTTGTGCTCTTCCATGAACGAGGCCGCGTCTTCGGCCGACCACTCGGCCGGCACGGGCTTGACGTAGAGGGTGTAGGTCCCGGCGGCCTCGAAGGCGCCGGGGTGCGACAGGATGGACCACAGGCCCGGCTGGCCGTAGGCCGGCAGGGGCTCGACGGTCAACGTGTCGGCCGGCAGCTCGATCAGGTTCTGCTGCTGAACGAAGGTCCTGATGGCGGCGGCGCCGGAGCTGATGCGGCCGACGAACTCGTCGCGGCCGACATGGTCTCCCTTGATCTTGTCGAGCACGCCCTGGATGACGATGTTCCGGGTCTGCTCCTCGCCCTTGGTCCGGCCGAGCTGCTCGATGTCGATGTGGGGGTACATGATCTTGTAGAAGGGGATGCAGACGAGGAACATGTCCCGCCGGATGTTGTTGAAGTCGGCCAGGGAGCGCTTGACGACGTCCTCGAGGATGGGCAGGTTGCCCTGGGTCGTCCGGCGCAGCAGGCGCAGGTGCGGATCGGGCATGCGGAAGTTGCCGGTCGACTTGGCCAGCAGGTCGCCCTTCAGCCAGCGCTGGTAGTCCTCGAGGGCGGTGATCGCCTTGCCGACCTCGGCCTGGAGGGCCGCGGCGCCGCCGGAGAGCTTGGGGACCTCCACGCGGTAGAAGTCGAGGATGGCCGGCATCTGGTCGATGGCCGCCTGGGTGTATTCCTGGGGCGGGTTCTTCAGGCTGTCCTTGGCCCGCTTGACCAGTCCGGGGATGAGCTTGGCCCGGGCCGCGGCCGAGGCGGCGTTGCCGCCGTTCTTGACGAGCACGCTCCGCAGGCTCTGGACGAACAGGTCGTTGTAGAGCAGCGGATTGTCCTGCCACGGCAGCGTGTACTGCAGCTTGAGGAACTCAAGATCCAGGAAGTCGAGGTACATCTCGTGGTCGATCTGGTTCTCGGCCGAGAGCTTGGACCTGTCGATCTTGGTGACCAGCTCCTGGTTGAAGCCGTCCAGGATCTCGTTGAACTTGTCCAGGGCCCCTTCGCTGGGGTCCTCGAGCTTGTCGTTGTACTTCGTATAGCCCTGAAGGGTCCCGGCGGTGGGATAGAACTTGAAATAGGCGTCCCAGAAGGAGTCCTGGAACTTCTTGAACTTGGCGTCCTCGCCCGACTGGGCCAGCAGGGCGCCCGTCGTGCAGCCGAGAACGGCCAGCACGGCGATGAAGGCGGCTGTCTTTTTCATGCGCTCCTCCTCGTAGGTCTGGAAAATCCTAACACACATCCGCTCCGCCAGACAAACCCTTTTTTAACCCTCGCGTCTATGCAGAGGGGCCGGGGTCCTCTACCAACGGAGGAAGGCCGAGGCCCACGTATAGCCCGACCCGAAGGCGGCTATGGCCACGAGGTCCCCCCGCTTGATCCGGCCGTCCTTGACGGCCTCGTCGAGGGCGATGGGGATGGACGCGGCCGTCGTGTTGCCGTAGCGGTCGATGTTCCGGATGACCTTTTCGAGGGGGATCTTGAGGCCCTTGGCGACCTGGAGCGAGATCCGGTCGTTGGCCTGGTGGGGGATGAGGGCGTCGATGTCCTCGAGGGCCAGGCCGTTGTGATCGAGGCCGGCGCGGATGGCTTCGGGCATGCGCTGGCAGGCGTTGACGAAGACGTTGCGGCCCTCCATCCTGGGGAAGAACCGGCCGTCGTCGAAGAAGCTCTGCTGGAAGGTCGGATGGTCCGCGGCGCTCGGCTTCTCCATCCAGAGGTGGGAGGCGAAATGCCCGTCGGCGTAGAGGTGGGTGGACAGGATGCCCCGGTCGTCCTCGCTGGAGGACGGCTCGAGGATGACCGCCCCGGCCCCGTCGCCGAAGAGCACCGACATGTCCCGCCCCTTGTCCGAGTAGTCGAGGACGCCCGACTGGACCTCGGCGGCGACGAGCAGGATCCGCTTGTACTGGCCGGTCTTGATGAACTGGTCGCCGACCGACAGGGCGTAGATGAAGCCGCTGCACTGGTTGCGGACATCCAGGGCGCCGGTCGTGCCCAGGCCGAGCTTGGCCTGGATGAGGACCCCGATGCCGGGGAAGTAGTGATCGGGCGACAGCGTCGCGGCGATGACGAAATCGACGGTCGAAGGGTCGATCCGGGCGTCGGCCATGGCCCGGCGGGCGGCCTCGACAGCCAGGTCGGACGTGGTCACGCCGGGCTCGACATGGTGGCGCTCGACGATGCCGCTCCGCTCGCGGATCCATTCGTCGGACGTGTTCATCACCTTTTCCAGGTCGTGGTTGGTGACGATGCGGGGCGGGACGTAGTGGCCGGTTCCGGTGATAACGGTCCGCGGTGCGCTCATGCTCGTTTTCATTATAGAGGATGCCTCCCGAAAAATATACTCCGGCCCGGGTCGGCCCGGGTCACAGCAGGCCTTTCCAGAGGTACCAGGCGATGGTCTCGCCCAGGCCCTGTTCCAGGGAGAAAATGGTCTCGAAGCCCAGCTCGCGGCGAGCTTTGGTCACGTCGGCGACCCAGCCGTCGGGCTTCATCTGCTTGACTTTGCTGACGTTGGCCAGGCTCTGGCCGGTCCCGAAGAGACGGCCGAAGCCTTCCGAAGCGAGCGAGGCCAGGTAGGCCGACCAGATCGGCACGTAGACCGGCACGGTCCGCCTGCCGAGCAGGCGGCCGGCGATCCGGCCGATGTCCTCCCAGCCGCAGGGCCGGGGATCGGCCAGGTTGAAGATCTCGCCGCTCGGCCGCCCCGGCCGCCCGGCCGCCAGGCAGGCCCGGACGGCGTCGCGGACGTACAGCAGGCTCAGGACCTTCCGTCCGCCCATGATCGGCCGGATGCCGCGCCGGATCCAGCGGAAGAACTCGAGGAAATCCTCGTCCCGGGGGCCGTAGATGGCGGCCGCCCGGAGCAGGACGACCGAGAAGCGGTCCCCGGACTTCAGGACCTCGGCCTCGGCCTGGAGCTTGCTCTCGCCGTAGGGGGAGACCGGCTGCGGCGGGTCGTCCTCGGTGACGCCCCGGCCGGGGGCGGACGGCCCGGCGGCGGCCATGCTGCTCAGATGGACGAAACGCAGGTCCCGGGACTGGTCCCCGAGGGCCCGGAGCAGATTTGCCGTGCCGTCGCGGTTTACGGTATAATAATCGGCCGGTCTGAGGGTCTTGGTCACCCCGGCCAGGTGGTAGACGCAGGTCAGTCCGGCCGGCAGCCGAGGCGGCCTGGCCAGGCCCCCGGTGACGAACCGGACCCCCTCGACCCCCTCGAGCCAGCGCGGCTTCGAGGGGTCGCGGACGAGGGCGAAGACCTCGACGCCAGGTTCCTCGAGGAGGGCCTCGACGAGGTGGCTGCCGAGAAAGCCCGTCCCTCCCGTGACCAGCACGCGCATGGGCCGCATTTTATGAGATTCGGCCGCGGCGGTCAACGGGGCCGCGAACGGCCGGGCCGCAAGGGAGGCGACGCCGTGGATATCTTTGACAAGCGCCGAGCCCGGCCGCGAACGGGGGATCGTTTGAACGTCTGGCGCGCTTCTCTGGCCGTCCTGGCGCTCCTGGCCGCCGCCCTGACGGCCGGGGCGGCTACCATCACCATGCCCCTGTCCCAGGTCAAGCCGGGCATGAAGGGCCGCGGCAAGAGCGTTTTCCAGGGCCGGACGATCGAGGATTTCGAGGTCGAGATCCTCGGCGTCATGGAGAACTCCTCTCCCAAGCGCAGCGTCATCCTGGCCCGGCTCAAGGGCCGCGGCCTGGAGACGACCGGCATCATCGCCGGCATGAGCGGTAGCCCCGTCTATATCGACGGCAAGCTCATCGGCGCCGTGGCCTCGGGCTACGCCTTCTCCAAGGATGCCATCGCCGGGATCACGCCGATCGAGGAGATGCTGGCCGTCGGGAAGCCGGCCGAAACGCCGCTGCCGGGCCCCGCCCGGACCCTGGTCCTGCGAGAGAACCTCAGCCAGGACGAGCTGGCCGGGGAGTACCTGAAGGCCATGGCTCCGGCGGCCGCCGCCGGACGGACCGGACAGACCTTCGCGCCCCTCTCCCTGCCGCTCGTCCTGAGCGGCTTTTCCGCCGGAGCCTTCGAGCGGGCCCGGTCGTTCTTCGCCCCGATGGGCTTTCTGGCCGTCCGCGGCGGGACCTCCGGCGAGATCCGGCCCCAGGGCGCCCCGGCCGAGCCGGCCCTCAGGGACGGGGACGCGGTCGGCGTCCAGCTCATCGGCGGCGATCTCGACGTCTCGGCCGTCGGGACCGTGACCTACGTCGACGGCGACAGGATACTGGCCTTCGGCCACCCGGTTTACAACCTCGGGGCCGTCGATTACGCCATGACCCGGGCCGACGTCATCACGGTCATGCCCAGTCTCGAGAGCTCCTTCAAGCTGGCCGCGACGGGCCCGGTCATCGGCCGCTTCAACCAGGACCGCACGGCCGGCGCCTCGGGACAGGTCGGGGTCCTGCCCCATCTGATCCCGCTCAACATCGGGCTGCAGGCCGGCCCCGGCGTCCGCAAGGACTTCAAGCTCCGGCTGGCCGCCGACCGGTTCCTGACCCCGGCCCTGGTCAACATGGCCGTGTCCGGCCTGCTGACGGGGGAGGAAAGGAGCTACGGCGACCTGGCCCTCGAGTTCAGCGCCGACGTCTTCCTCGATCAGGGCGGGCTCGCCGTCCACCTCGAGGACCTCTACTCGGGCGGCTACGACACGTCGCCGACGAGCCTGTCGGGCCTCCTGGCCGCCGTGACCTACGTCCTGCTGAACAACGGCTTCAAGGACGTCGGCATCTACCGCATCGACCTCTCCGTCAAGGCCGTCGAGGAGCCCCGGACGGCAACCCTGGAAAAGGTCCTTCTCGACAAGTACGAGGTCTCGCCGGGAGAGGTCATCAAGATGCAGGCCTTCTACCGGACCCAGAAGGACGAGAGGCAGATGGAGGAGGTCAGCGTCCTGGCCCCGGCGCTGCCGGCGGGAACGGAATTCCAGCTTCTCGTCGGCGACGCCGCGACCATGCAGCAGGTCGAGCGGGCCCAGTACCGCATCCAGGAGTACGTGCCCAGAAGCCTCGACCAGCTCGTCCGGCTGCTCAGCAACCTCCGCAAGAACAACCGCATCTATTTCCGGCTGATGGCCTCCAAGCCGGGGCTGTTCCTGAAGGGCGAGGAGCTGCCCAACCTGCCGCCGACCCTCAAGACCATGTTCGCCTCGCCACGGTCCTCGGCCGCCGGCCCGACCGAGATCACCCGGTCGACGCTGAGCGAATACCAGATGCCCGTCCCCTATGCCTTCAAGGGCGGAGCGACCATCCCCGTCCGCATCCGGAAGTAGGAGCCCCCATCATGCGCAAATCCACCCTGTCCGCCGTTTTCGGCCTGCTCGTGCTGGCCTCGAGCCTTCAGGCGGTCGTGCCCCAGAAGTGGGAGCTCCGGACCCGCGACGACTATCTGCGGGGCAAGTTCGAGGGCGTCTCGGTCTCCTACGACGGCGCCTTGGCCCTGGCCCCCAAGGACGAGAGGATCGCCGCCCCCCAGGAGGAGTTCTATCTTTCCGTCCTGCCGGCGGCGGATGGCGCCGTCTACCTGGGCACCGGCCACGGCGGCCGGGTCTACCGCATCGACAAGACGGGCAAGTCCGAGCTCTGGTTCCAGGCGCCCGAGATGGACGTGACGGCGCTGGCCCAGGACCGCAAGGGGACCCTTTTTGCCGCGACCTCCCCGAACGGCAAGATCTACAAGATCACTGATAAGGGCAAGGGCGAGGAATTCTTCAACCCGGCCGAAAAATACATCTGGGACCTGCTGTTCTTCGATTCCGGCGATCTCTGGGCGGCCGTCGGCGAGAGCGGCGGCATCTACCGCGTCTCGCCGCTCGGCCAGGGCGGAATGTTCTTCAAGGCCGCCGAGAACCATATCCTCTGCCTGGAGCGGACGGCGCGCGGCGATGTCGTCGCCGGCAGCGGCGGCAACGGGCTGGTCTACCGCTTCTCGGCCGAGGGCCGGGCCTCGGTCCTCTTCGAAACGCCCTACGAGGAAGTCCGGAGCCTGGCCGTCGACCGCGAGGGCCAGATCTACGCCGCGGCCTCCGGCACGCCGGTGCGGACGAAAAAAGACGACGCCGCCGCCGACGAGCCGGTGCGCCTGAACGCCGAGGTCGTCATGACCGTCAGCGCCGCTGGCGCCGGAAGCGTCGCGGGAGGGGGCGCGGCGCGCCCGGCCGGCCTGGCCTCGGCCGCGGCCGGAGCCAAGGAGGGCGGGGCGCTCTTCCGCATCACCCCGGACGGCCTGGCCCGGCGGCTGTGGAGCTCCGACGAGGAGATGATCTATACCCTGCTCTGGCGCGAAGACGAGAAGAAGATCATCTTCGGCACGGGCGGCCAGGGCCGGATCTACTCCGTGGACCGGGACGAGCAGGCGGCCCTGCTGCTGCAGCAGAGCTCCGAACAGGTCTACCAGCTGGCGCCGCTCGACTCCAAAGTCTACGTCCTCTCGAACAACCCCTGCTTCTTCGGACTGCTGCTGACCGAGCAGCGGTTCGCCGGCGAATACAGCAGCCCCGTCCTGGACGCCCGGACGCAGGCGGCCTGGGGCCGGATCGTCTGGGACGCGGACGTCCCGGCCGGGACCTCGATCCAGCTCCAGACCCGGAGCGGCAACACCGGCGAGCCCAACGCGACCTGGACCGACTGGTCGCCGTTCTACGGCAAGGGCGAGGAGCAGGTGCTCAGCCCCAAGGCCCGCTACCTCCAGGTCAAGGTCCTGTTCCGGACCCAGACCGGGAAGGCCTCGCCGGTCTTCAACCGTCTGCGCGTGTTCTATCTGCAGGCCAACGTGGCGCCGGTCGCAACCCGCCTCGATCTGCTGAAGCCCAACGAGGTCTACCTGAAGCTGCCCGAGCAGGACGACGTCATCCTCGGCCTGGAGCCGCACCCGGCCGAATCGCCGGCCAGGAAGGACGACGGGATGCGCATCGGGATGCCGGCGCGGAAGGCCGAGCGCAAGGGCTACCAGACGATTGCCTGGGACGCGTCCGACGAGAACGGCGACACCCTGCGCTACGCCCTGGCTCTCAAGAAGGAAGGCGAGCAGGCCTGGCGGGTCCTGGCCGAGGGCCTGGCCGAGACGATCTACGCCTTCGACACGCTGGCCTATCCCGACGGGACGTACCAGGTCCGGCTGACGGCCTCCGATGGCCCGTCGAACCCGGCCGGGACGGAGCTCCGGACCGACAAGACCGGGCCGCCGTTGGTCATCGACAATTCCCTGCCGGTCGTCAAGGGCCTCACGGCCGCGCGCAACGGCGCCGCGCTCGACGTCGTCTTCCAGGCCGAGGACGCCTACTCCTATATCGAGGAGGCCAAGGTGCTCGTCCGGCCGGGGGAGTGGCGGGTGGTCTTTCCCGTCGACGGCATCGCCGACTCGCGCAGCGAATCGTTCAAGGTCTCGCTGAAGCTCCCCGCGGGCGCGGAGAACCAGGTCACGGTCAGGGTCCGGGACAGCTACGGGAACGTCGGGGTGGCCCGGCTGGATTTCTGAGCGGGGGTTCGATCAGGCCCGGCCGAGGTACTTGTCGTCCCTCGTATCGACGCGGATGACGTCCCCTTCCTTGATGAACTCCGGCACCTGGACGGTCGCGCCGGTCTCGATGACGGCGGGCTTGTAGAGGGCCGTCTTGGTCGCGCCCTGGAGCCTGGGCTCGGTGCTGGTGACCTTGAATTCCATCGTGCTGGGCAGGTTGAGGCCGACCGGCTTGCCCTCGAACAGCTCGACCTCGATGACCGTGTTCGGCTTGAGGTACTTGACGCCGTCGCCGATGGCCTCGGCGCTCATGGTGACCTGCTCGTAGTTCTCCAGGTTCATGAAGAAATAATCGCCGCCCTGCTCGTAGAGGAACTCCATCTCGATCTCGTCGAGGCGGGCCTGCTCGAGCCGCTCCTCGGAACGGAAGCGGTGCTCGGTCTGGGAGCCGACCTGGATATTACGCAGCTTCGTCTGGACCATGGCCTTCCACCGGCCGGGCGTGATGAGCTGCATCTCCATCACCCGGTAGAGAGTGCCGTCCATGATGATGATCATGCCTTTGCGGATCTGAGTCGCGTCGATCATTGAATCCTCCGAAGGATAGGGCGGATGTCCGCCCGCGAATCCACCATTTTACCACAGCGGCCAAAGACTGAAAAACAAGAAACTCCCGGGGCCGTCCGGGTTGCTTTCGGAGGCCGAATCTCATATATAAAGCTTTGAAGGAACGACAATGAAAAAAATCTGCGGCGTGGCGGCGGTCGGCCTGGCGCTGGCCGTCGCGGCGGGCTGCCGGCAGCCCGCGGAGGCGAACATGGCGGACCTGGTTCTGGTCAACGGCAAGGTGTGGACGGGCGAGGCCTCCCGGCCCTGGGCCGAGGCCGTGGCTGTCCGCGGCGGGACGATCGTCGACGTCGGCACTACGGTGGCGCTGAAGAAGCTGGCCGCGGGGGCCAAGGTCGTCGATCTCGGCGGCTCTCTCGTCCTGCCCGGCTTCATAGACAGCCATACCCACTTCCTGGAAGGCGGCTTCGCCCTGCGGCGCATCCAGCTTCGCGACGCCCGGAGCCGCGAGGAGTTCACGGCCCGCATCGCCGCCAAGGCGAAGGAGCTCGGGCCGGGCCGCTGGATACTGAACGGCGACTGGGACCATCAGCAGTTCAGCCCGGTGGAGCTGCCGCGCCGGGACTGGATCGACGCCGTGACCCCCGACAATCCCGTCTGCGTCTGCCGCCTCGACGAGCACATGATCCTGGCCAACAGCCTGGCCCTCAAGCTGGCCGGCGTCACCAGGGACACGCCGGCGCCGCCGGGCGGGGAGATCCTCAAGGACCCGGCGACCGGCGAGCCGACCGGCATCCTCAAGGACACGGCCATGGACCTGGTTTACGCCCAGGTGCCCGAGCCGACCCTGGACGAGCGGCTCGAGGCCGCCGAGACTGCCGTCCGCCACGCGGCCCAAAACGGCGTCACCTCGGTCTGCGAGATGGCCGACGCGCGGAGCTTCGAGACCTTCCGGGAGCTGGAGCGGCGCGGCCGTCTGACGACCCGCGTCAGCGTCTATATCCCCATCACCGAGGTCGACGTCCTGGCCCGGCTGAAGATCAAGCCGCCGCTCGGGGACGCCTATCTCCAGCTGGCCGGGCTCAAGGGCTTCGTGGACGGCTCCCTGGGCTCGTCCACGGCCTATTTCTTCGAGCCCTACGCGGACGACCCGAAGACCTCGGGCCTGCTCTACGGACAGATGTTCCCGCCGGGCGTCATGGAGCGGCGCGTCCTCGAGGCCGACCGGGCCGGGCTGCAGCTGGCCGTCCACGCCATCGGCGACCGGGCCATCAGCCTGCTCCTCGACATGGTCGAGAAGGCGGCCGCCGTCAACGGCCCACGGGACCGGCGCTGGCGGGTCGAGCACGCCCAGCACCAGCGGCCGGCCGACATCGTCCGGTTCGGGCGGCTCGGTCTCGCGGCCTCCGTGCAGCCCTATCACGCCATCGACGACGGCCGCTGGGCCGAGAGCAAGATCGGGCCGGAACGGGTCAAGACGACCTACCCCTTCGAGTCCCTGCGCCGGGCCGGGGCCGTCCTGGCCTTCGGCTCGGACTGGACGGTCGCGCCTTTGAGCCCCATCCTGGGCATCTACGCCGCGGCGACCCGCCGGACCCTTGACGGCAAGAATCCCGGCGGCTGGGTCCCGTCCGAGAAGGTCTCCGTCGAGGAGGCCGTCCGGGCCTACACCGTGAACGGCGCCTGGCTCCAGTTCGCCGAGTCGGCGAAGGGCACGATCGCGCCGGGGAAGACCGCCGACCTGGTCGTCCTGGACCGCGACATCTTCGCCATCCCGCCCGAGGAGATCGAGCGGGCCTCGGTCCGGATGACCGTTTTCGACGGCCGCATCGTCTACGGGAACGACTGATGGCCGCCGGTCTCTTCCCGCCCGAGCCCGGGCACGTCGGCTCGGACGAATCGGGCAAGGGCGACTTCTTCGGGCCGCTGGTCGTCGCCGCGTTCTTCCTGCCCGAGGGCCAGGACGGGGTCCTGCGCCGGCTCGGGGTCAAGGATTCCAAGCGGACCTCGGACGCCCGCTGCCGTGAGATCGCGGGCGCGCTCAAGCGCGGCTATCCCTATCATTCGGTCGTGACCATCGGCCCCGAGAAATACAACGAGCTCTGGGAGAAGATCGGCAACCTCAACCGCCTGCTGGCCTGGGGACACGCCCGGGCCATCGAGAACGTCCTCGAGCGCGTGCCCGCCGGCAAGGCCATCACCGACCAGTTCGGCGACGAGCGCTTCGTCCGCAACGCCCTGCTCCAGAAAGGCCGCGAGATCGAGCTCGTCCAGATGCCGCGGGCCGAGGAGGACCTGGCCGTCGCGGCCGCCTCCATCCTGGCCCGGGCCGAGTTCCTGGACCGGCTCCGGGCCCTGTCGCGGGAGGCCGGGATCGAGCTGCCGAAGGGCGCCTCGAACCTGGTCGAGGCGGCGGCCGTGAAGCTCGTCCGGCTCAAGGGGCCGGACGTCCTGGCCAAGTTCGCCAAGACCCATTTCAAGACGACCGTTCGCGTCCTGGCCGCGGCCGGAGCCGACCGGCTTGTCTGAGCCGACCTGGGGCTCGTCCTCTTTCCGGACTGCTTCCCGGCCGCCGTCCTGTTCGGCCCAGGCGATCGGGGGCGGGTACGCGCCTGTCCCCGGTTTGATATAATGACGCGAAGGAGCGGACCATGAGCGAGACGCGACGGCTGTACTTCGACGACGCCTGTCTTCTGGAGTTCGACGCCGAGGTCGTGGAACGGCGCGAACATGAAAGCCATCCCGCCGTCGTCCTCGACCGGACCGCCTTCTACCCCGAGTCCGGCGGCCAGCCCTGGGACCGCGGCACGCTCGGCGGCGTCCCCGTCCTCCAGGTCCTCGATCTCGAGGGCGCCATCCTTCATGTCCTCGACGGCCCCGCTCCCGAGGGCCGAGTCCACGGCGCCGTCGACCGGGCCGTCCGCTTCGACCATATGCAGCAGCACACCGGCCAGCACGTCCTGTCCCAGGCCTTCTGGGAGCTGCTCAAGGGCGAAACGCGCTCGTTCCATATGGGCCCCGACCTCTCCACGCTGGAGATCGGCCTGCCGAAGATCAGCGACGCCGACTGCGACCGGGTCGAGGACCGGGCCAACGCCGTCGTCTGGGAGGACCGCCAGGTCAAGACCTATTTCGTCCCCGAGGAGCGGATCGGCGAGGTGCCCCTGCGGCGCCCCCCGAAGAAGCAGGGTCTTCTCCGGGTCGTCGAGGTCGACGGCTTCGATTATTCGGCCTGCGGCGGCACCCACGTCCGGCGGACGGGCGAGATCGGCCTGATCAGGCTCGGCGGCGTCGAGAAGATCCGGGGCAATCTCCGCTTCGAGTTCCTCTGCGGCGGCCGCGCCCTCTGCGACTACCGGGCCAAGGACCGGACGGTCCGCAGGCTGGCGGCATCGTTCTCCTGCAGCGCCGCGGACGCCGGCGGGCAGGTCGAGCGGATCTCGGCCGAAGGCAAGGCCCTCAAGAAACGGGCCCGCCGGCTCGAGGAGCGCCTGGCGGCCTTCGAGGCCGCCGAGATCGTCCGGGCCGCCCCTGGCCGCGTCATCGCCGGGGTCCTCGAGGACAAGACCCCCGAGGAAGCCCGCTTCCTGGCCCTCAACATCGTCAGGAGGGGCGATTTCGCCGTGGCCTACGGCGCCTCGGGCGAGAGCCAGGGGCATGTCATCCTGGCCCGGGCCGAGTCCCTGAAGGCGGACCTGCGCCAGGCCGTGCCGGCCGTGGCCGCCGTCGTCCCGGTCAAAGGCGGGGGAGGCCCGTCGCTCGTCGAGCTCGTCGCCGCGGACAAGAGCCGGCTCGGCGAGGCCGTCGAGGCCGCGGCCCGCTGGCTCGCAGAGCATCCATGACCCGGGTGGTCGTCGTCGGCAGCTCGAACACGGACATGGTCCTCCGCGTCCCGCGCATCCCGCGGCCCGGGGAGACGGTGCTCGGTGGCGGCTTCTCGATGGCCGCCGGCGGCAAGGGGGCGAACCAGGCCGTGGCTGCGGCGCGGGCCGGCGGCCGGGTGACGTTCGTCGCCCGCGTCGGCGACGACATCTTTGGTGAGCGGGCCCTGGCCGGCTTCGAAGCCGACGGCATCGACGCGCGGTTCGTCCTGCGGACGCCGGGCGCGGCCTCGGGCGTCGCCCTGATCGACGTCGACGACCGGGGCGAGAACAGCATCTCCGTCGCCTCCGGGGCCAACGCCCTCCTTTCGGCGGCGGACGTCGGCCGCGCCGCCGGGGCTTTCGCCGAAGCGGACGTCGTTCTCGTCCAGCTCGAGTCG
The DNA here is from genome assembly GCA_022711665.1 of Acidobacteriota bacterium. GTDB lineage: Bacteria > Acidobacteriota > Aminicenantia > Aminicenantales > Saccharicenantaceae > RBG-16-66-30. The sequence goes on from JAKLEN010000008.1 coordinate 24,238, forward strand.
CCGATCGAAGCCGTCGGGGCCGCCGTGCGCGCGGCGGGGGAGACGGGGGCGCCCGTCGTCCTCAACCCAGCCCCGGCCCGGCCGCTCGACGAAACGCTTCTTGCCCGCGTCTCCGTGCTGACGCCCAATGAGACCGAAGCCGAGCTCCTGTCCGGGATCGCGGTCCGGGACGAAGGGGGCGTCCGGGACGCGGCCGCCCGGCTCCGGGCCCTCGGTCCGAGGATCGTCGTCGTCACCCGCGGCGAGCGCGGCCTTTATGCCTCCGGGCCCGGATTCGACGGGTTCCTCCCGGCGTTCCGGGTGGAGGCCGTGGACACGACGGCGGCCGGCGACGTCTTCAACGGCGCCCTGGCCGTGGCCCTCGGAGAGAAGCGCCCGCTGGCCGAGGCCCTGCGCTTCGCCCAGGCAGCGGCGGCCATCTCGGTAACCCGGCCGGGGGCCCAGCCCTCAGCGCCCGCCCGCGCGGAGATCGAGGCGTTCCTGGAGCGTTAGAACGGCCCGGGAGGGCCGGCCTGGGGACGGGCGGCTTATTCGTAGCGGAGCGAAACGATCGGGTCCATGCGGGCGGCCTTGCGGGCCGGGACCAGGCCGAAGAACAGGCCGATCGCGGCCGAGACCGAGAGGCCGAGCGCGACCGACCAGGGCGAGACGGCGGCCGGCAGCGGGGTCGCCGCCCGGACGAGCAGGGCGATGGCGAAGCCGACCAGGACGCCGATTAGACCGCCGGCCCCGGTCAGGACGATGGCCTCGATCAGGAACTGCTTCAGGATGTCGCCGGAGCGCGCCCCGATGGCCTTGCGAATGCCGATCTCCCGGGTCCTCTCCTTGACCGAGACGAGCATGATGTTCATGACCCCGATGCCGCCGACGAGCAGGCCGATCGAGGAGATGACGATCATGACCAGGTAGGCCGCGCCGGTCAGCTGGTTGTAGAGGTCGACCATCGAGTCCTGGGTCATGACGGCGAAGTCGTTGGGCTTGCCGTAGGGCACCTTGCGCCGCTGCCGCAGGAGGCCGCTGATCTGCTCGATCGTCTCCTGGAGCATGCCCTGGTCGCGGGGCGCGGCGATGATCTCGAGATCTTCCTTGTCGTAGGGGAAGTGCTTCATCAGCGTCGTGATCGGCAGGCCGACGAAGTTGTCCCGGCTCTGGCCGAACATCTGGCCCCGCTTGGCCAGGACGCCGACGACCGTGAAGGCCGCCGGCCCGACGCGGATCTCCTTGCCGATCGGGTTGGTCGTCGGGAACAGGGCGTCGGCCAGCTCGGAGCCCAGGACGCAGACCGGGGCGCTGCGGTCGACCTCGGTCGCGGTGATGAACCGGCCCAGCCGCGGCAGGTAGAGCGACATGACCACGGGCCATTTGTCGTTCATGCCCAGGATCATGGCCGAGTCGCTCTTGGCGCTCTGGTACTTGACCTCGAGCTGTTCGAAGACGCTGACGTTGACGCTGACGGCGACGGCCTTGGCCAGCGTGGCCTCCCGCTCCAGGGCCCGGACGTCGTCGAAGGTCAGGTCCCGGCGGACCCGCTCCTCCTCCGACCGCCGGCCCATCTGGACGGCCTCGTGCTTGGTGATGATGATGATGTCCGAGCCGGCCGACTGGAGCTCCGAGAGGAAGCTCTTGTTGAGCCCCTGGATGACGGAGACCATGCCGATGACGGTCATGACCCCGATGACGATGCCGAGGATGGTCAGGAACGAGCGGAGCCTGTGGGTCCGCAGGGAATCCAGGGCCATGGCCACGATCTCGCGGACGATCTGGAATCTCACAGGTCCGACCTCAGGGCCTCGACCGGGTCGAGCTTGGCCGCCCGGTTGGCCGGATAGATGCCGAAGAACAGGCCGATCGACCAGGACATGACCATGGCCAGGACGACCGACATGGGCTCGACGCTCGAAGGCATGGACGTCGCCGCGGAGGCGATCCGGGCGACCAGGAAGCCGAGGACGATGCCGATGAAGCCCCCGACGCCGGAGATGACCGCCGATTCGATGAGGAACTGGAAAAGAATGTCGCGCCGCCGCGCCCCTATGGCTATGCGCACGCCGATCTCCTTCTTGCGCTCGGACACGGTGACGAACATGATGTTCATGATGACTATGCCGCCGACGATGAGGGCGATCGAGGAGACGGCGATCATGGCGAAGAAGATGCCCGAGGTGGCCGTCTTGTAGAACTTGATGAAGGTCTCCGAGGTGGCGAAGGAGAAATCGTCCGGGTCGCGGTAGCCGCGCTTGCGCCAGGACCGCAGGACCGTCCGGACCTCCTCCTGGGCCCGGGCCATCTCCTCCTGGGAGGCGGTGTGGATGTTGATGGAGATGGAGCGCCGCGAGCCGTAGGCCTTCATGAAAGCGGTGATGGGGACGCGGATGAAATTGTCCTGGCTGAAGCCCAGGATCTTGCCTTTCTTCTTGGCCACGCCGACGACCTGGAACTCCCGGCTGCCGACCTTGAGCCAGCGGCCGACGGGATCGAGGCCGCCGAAGACCTTTTCGGCGACGTCCGAGCCGATGACGCCGACGGCCCGGGAGTTGGCCTCGTCCATGCTCTGGAGGTGGCGCCCGGCCGTGAGCTCGACGACCGAGCCGATCTCGTGGTCGAGGTAGGTCACGCCGATGACCTCGGTCTCCTTGAGGGACTGGCTGCCGTACTTGACCGTCGCGCTCGACGATGTCGAGGCCCCGACCAGCGCGCAGGACGGGCAATTGGCCCGGATGAGGTCGCGCTCGACCAGGGTGATGTCCTTGCGCTTCATCTGCTCCTTGAATTCCTTGAGCGACGTGCCCATCATGGAGAACTTCTGGACCGAGAAATCGTTGGCCCCGAAGAAGGACATCTTCGTGTAGACGTAGTTGTTGAGCCCCTGGATGACCGAGACGACGGCGATGATGGTCAGGACGCCGATGATTATGCCGAGCAGGGTCAGGAAGCTGCGGAGCTTGTTGCCCCACAGGGAATCGAGGGCCATCCCGAACGATTCGCCGACCTGCAGCTTGGCCATGGATATTCCTTCTCTATTCTACCCTATGTATACGAATCCCCGGCGCATTCGTTCTCCCCGCGGCCTTCCCGTCCCGGATCCGCCCCGCGGCCCGGCCTTTCCCGGCGCTTCTTCCCTCGAAACGGGTCCTGCCCCGGGGCGCCTCCGGACGGGGCCAGATCCCGGGAATGAAGCGCCCGCCTTGTCTTGACACTGGCCGGTCCGGCCGGGATAATGGGCCCGTCCCCATGGAAATGCGTCTCAACAAGTTCCTGGCCCACGCCGGGGTCTGCTCCCGGCGCGAGGCCGACCGCTGGATCGTCGAAGGCCGGGTCCGCGTCAACGGCCGGGTGGTCCAGGAGCTCGGCGAGAGGATCGACGCGGCCAGGGACCGGGTGGTGGCCGGCGGCAAACCCGTCCGGGTCGAGGACGAGCGGCCCGTCTATATCCTGCTCAACAAGCCGGCGGGCCGGGTCGTCAGCGTCAAGGACCCCTTCGAGCGGCCGACGGTCATGGACCTCCTGGGACGGCAGCCGGCCCGGGTCTATCCGGTCGGCCGGCTCGATCTCGACACCGAAGGGGCGCTGCTGCTCACCAACGACGGCGACCTGGCCCTGAAGCTGACCCATCCCCGCTACGGCGTGACCAAGGTATACGAGGCCAGGGTCGAGGGCGAGCCCCGCGAGCAGGATCTCGACACGGTCCGGCGCGGGCTCTTTCTCGAGGGCCGGCGGACGGCCCCGGCCCGGGTCCAGGTCCTGCGGCGCGGCCATCGTCAGACGACGCTCAAGGTGGAGATCCACGAAGGCAGGAAGCGGGAGATCCGCAAGCTGTTCGAGGCCATCGGCTGCCCGGTCGAGAGCCTGGTGCGCGTCGATTTCGCCGGACTGACCCTGGAAGGCCTCAAGACCGGCGCCTGGCGGCATCTCCGGGCGGCCGAGATCCGGCGCCTGAAGCGGCTTGTCGCCGGACCGAAGGCGACGGCCCGCTAACTACTTCCGGTCCGCCGCGCCCTTGGCGTTCTCCTCGGCCGGGGCCGAGAACTCCTTCATCCCCTTGGCCAGCCGCTGCAGCTCCTGGTCGACCAGTCCGTGGACCGTTCCCTCAGTGTATTCGCCGTCTGGGCCGGCCGACCCGGCCTCGACGCCGGTCAGTATCTCGATCCCCTCGTCGATCGTCCGGACCGGGTAAATGTGGAACCGGCCGTCCTTGACGGCCGTCACCACGTCGGCCCGGAGCATCAGGTTCCGGACGTTCTGCCCGGGGATCAGGACCCCCTGGGTCCCGGTCAGGCCCTTGGCCCGGCAGACGTCGAAGAAGCCCTCGATCTTCTCGTTGACCCCGCCGATGGGCTGGATCTCGCCCCGCTGGTTGAGCGACCCGGTGACCGCCAGGTCCTGGCGGAGCGGCAGACCGGACAGGCTCGAGAGAAGGGCGTAGACCTCGGTCGACGAGGCGCTGTCGCCGTCGACGCCGCCGTAGGACTGCTCGAAGGCCAGCGAGGCCGTCAGCGACATCGGCCGCTTGACGGCGTACTTGCCCCGCAGGTAGCCGCCCAGGATGAGGACGCCCTTGTTGTGGGTCGGCCCGCTCAGGTCGGCTTCGCGCTCGATGTTGATGACCCCGCCCCGGCCCATGCCCGTCCGGGCCGTGATGCGGGCCGGCTTGCCGAACATGAACTGGCCCATGTCGTAGACGGACAGGCCGTTGACCTGGCCGACCACGGCGCCCTGGGTGTCGATGAGGATCGTGCCGTCCTCGATCATCTCCTGGATCTTGTCCTCGATCAGGCTGACCCGCTCGATGCGCTCGGCGACGGCCTTCTCGACGTCCTCGCGGCCGACCGCAGCTCTCTTGGCCTTGCCGGCCCAGTAGCTCGATTCGCGGATGACGTCGGCGATGACGTGGAACCGGGTCGACAGCTTCGTCCGCCGCCCGGCGATGCGGGTCGAGTACTCGATGAGCGCCCCGATGCCCTCCTTGTCGAGCGGCAGGAGGCCGTCCTCCAGGCAGATCTTCTGGATGAAGCGGGCGTAGTCCATGAAGGACCGATCGTCCAGGGGCATCTCCGAGTCGAACTCGGCCTTTATCTTGAAGATCTTCTTGAAGTCCTCGTCCTGGAAATAGAGGAGGTTGTAGAGGGATGTGTCGCCGATCATGACGACCTTGACGTCGGCCTTGACGGCCTCGGGCTTCAGGCGGGCGCTCGAGAACAGGTACATCTGGAGGTAGTTCTGAATCTCGAAGATCTGGTTGCGCAGGGTCCGCTTGAGGGTCGGCCAGACGCCCGGCTCGACCAGGGCGTCGAGGGCGTTGATGACCAGGTAGCCGCCGTTGGCCTTGAGGAACGAGCCGGCCTTTATCATGGTGAAGTCGGTCTGGCTGATGCCGATGCGGGTCATGGTCGACTCGATCGAGCCGAACAGGTTGACGTAGTTCGGATTGGTCTCCATGACCACCGGCGCGCCCTTCTGGTCGGAGTTGTCGACCAGCAGGTTGACGCGATATTCGGCGAAGCCGTCGACGGGCTCCTTCTCCTCTTCGCCCTTCTTCGGCCCCTTAAAGACGTCCAGCGACTTGACCAGGGACCTTTCGACCTCCTCGAGGTGGGCGGCGACCTTGGGGCTGTCGAACTTGGCCCGGACGTCGTCGATGGCGCCGTGGATGACCGGCGTGATGGACTCCTCGTCCCAGTCCCGGAGCATCTGCCGCGTCTCCTCGTCGATCTCCTTGAGGCGCTCGAAGACGTCCTCGAGCTTGGAGGTCAGCTTGCCGTACCGCTCACGCAGCGTCTCCAGGGTTTCCTTGGGGATCTTGCGATCCTTGACCAGGCTCTCGATCTTGGCGAAGGGGATGGGCTGGCCCTCGATGACCGGGATGAGGTCGGGGCGGGTGAACAGGCCCATCTGGACCTGGATGACGGAGAACCCCTGCTCGGCCACCTCTTCCTCGAATTCGTGGAGGAGGTCCCGCTGCTTCTTCTGCTGGGACTCGACGATGGAGTCGCGCTTTTCGGTGTAGTAGGGGCTCTTGAGGAGGTCGGGGATGTTCGTCCGGAGCATGTCGATGAGCTGGGCCATTTCCTGGCTGAAGGCCTTGCCGCGTCCGGCCGGGAGCATTATCAGGACGGGCTCGTCCGGGTACTTGAAGTTGTTGACGTAGAGGATGTCGTCGGGCGTCTTGTCGCCCTTCTCGAGCTGGCCCAGCAGCTGGTTGATCGTCGTCGTTCGGCCGGTGCCGACCATGCCGGTGATGAAGATGTTGTAGCCGAGGCTCTTGATGTCCAGGCCGGTCTGGATGGCCCGCAGGGCCCGCTCCTGGCCGATGATCTCGACGCACGGCTCGGCCTCGGCGCTCGACTTCACCGGGACGAGGTCGGGGCAGCATGTCCAGCGCAGCTGGTCGAAGGACAGTTCGGCGAATCCGGTCTTGGTTCTCATGGTCGTCTCCCGGCACCAAACTACCACAATCGCCGGGACCGCTCAAGCCGGCCGGGACCCCTCGCGGGGGGCGGTTTTTTGGTGAAAAACCCCCCGACATCTGTTAGAATATGGCCGCTCCGGGTTCCCCGGGAAGCGATTTGCGTCGGAGGGCGAGACACCATGAAGGTCCATCAAGGCAAGCTCCAGGCCAAGGGATTGCGGATCGCGATCGTGGTCAGCCGCTTCAACAGCTTCATTTCCGAGCGGCTTCTCGAAGGGGCCCTGGAGGCCCTCCAGAAGATGGGGGCCCAAGAGGCCGACCTGACGGTCTACAAGGTGCCGGGCTCCTTCGAAGTCCCCCTGGTGGCCAAGAAGATCGCCAAGGCCAAGGCCGCCGACGGCATCCTCTGCATCGGCGCCCTCATCCGCGGCGACACGCCCCACTTCGACTTCCTCAGCGCCGAGGTGACCAAGGGCCTGGCCCAGATCGCCATGGACGACGGCATCCCCGTCTCCTTCGGCATCCTGACGGTCGACACGGTCGAGCAGGGCATCGAGCGGGCCGGGACCAAGGCCGGCAACAAGGGCTACGACGCGGCCTTCTCGCTCATCGAGACCCTGAACGTGATCAAGGAGGCGGGCCTCCGCTGAGCGGTCGACCGGTTCATGCCATGGGAGAACGCCGCAAGGCGCGGGAGTGCGCCCTCCAGATCCTTTTCCAGCTCGAGTTCAACGCCGGCGACCCGCCGGCCCTGATCAAGGGCTACTGGGAGCGGCAGAAGGCCACCAAGGCCACCCGGGAGTACGGCGCCTGGCTCGTCAACAAGGTCGGCGAGAACGGCCCGGCCATCGACGAGGCCATCCAGGCGGCCTCGAAGAACTGGCGCCTGGCCCGCATGGCCGTGATCGACCGGAACATCCTGCGCATCGCCGTCTGCGAGCTCCTCTACGAGCCGACGCTCGTCCCGGCCATCGTCATGAACGAGGCCATCGAGATCGCCAAGCGCTACAGCGGCGAGGAGTCGGCCGTGTTCGTCAACGGCGTCCTCGACGCGGTCGTCCGGCGCCGCAAGGCCGGCGCCTCCACGGCGGGGGAGCCGGCCGCCGATAAAGAAGGTTAGCATGAGCCCAAAGAACGAACCCGCCGAGCTCGACCAGGACGTCGCCCGGCGCGACAAGTATCGCCGGCTGGCCGAGGCCGGCCTGCCGATCTTCCCCTACACGGCGGCCCGGACGCACGACGTGTCCCAGGCCGTCGAGGCCTTCGCCGGCCTCACGGCCGAGGACCTCGAGGCCCGCCGGCAGGCCGTCATCGTGCCCGGCCGGATCATGTCCATCCGCAAGATGGGCAAGGCGACCTTCTTCCATCTCTCCGACGGGCAGCGCCAGCTCCAGGCCTACATCCGGGCCGACAAGGCCGGGGCCGAGGCCTACGAGCGCTTCGGCCTCCTCGACCTGGGGGACGTCGTGGCCGTCTCCGGGACGCTGTTCAAGACCCGCACGGGCGAACTGACGGTCCTCTGCGACGCCGTGACCTTCCTGGCCAAGTGCCTGCACCCGCTGCCGGAGAAGTGGCACGGCCTGCAGGACGTCGAGCTGCGCTACCGCCAGCGCTACCTCGACCTGATCATGAACCCCGAGGTCGGCCGGGTCTTCCGCCTGCGCGGCGCCATCCTGGGCTACATCCGGCGGTTCTTCGACAGCCGCGGCTATCTCGAGGTCGAGACGCCGATGATGCATGCCGTCCCCGGCGGCGCCCTGGCCCGGCCCTTCCAGACCCACCACAACGCCCTGGACCTCGACCTCTACCTCCGCATCGCTCCAGAGCTCTACCTCAAGCGGCTGGTCGTCGGCGGCCTGGACAAGGTCTACGAGATCAACCGCAGCTTCCGCAACGAAGGCCTCGACGCCCAGCACAATCCCGAGTTCACCATGCTCGAGTTCTACGAGGCCTACAAGGACTACTTCGACATGATGGACATGACCGAGGAGCTCCTGAACGGCCTGGCCGTCGACCTACTCGGCGCCGAGGATCTGCCCTACGGCGAAGAGACGATCTCCTTCAAGCGCCCCTTCCGCCGGCTCAAGTTCCTCGAGGCCTGCGTCCATTACAGCGGCCTGGAGCCCCGCCGCTTCGAGGACCGTCCGGGCCTGATCGCCTTCGCCGCCGGCCTGGCCCCGGAGAAGAAGGTCGAGAGCTACGGCAAGGCCCTGGACGTCGTCTTCGACCGCTTCGTCAAGGACCACATCGTCCAGCCAACCTTCATCACCAACCCCCCCCGGGAGATCTCGCCGCTGGCCAAGACCTCGCGCGACAACCCCGAGGAGGCCGAGCGCTTCGAGCTGATGGTCGCCGGCATGGAGCTGGCCAACGCCTTCTCGGAGCTGACCGACCCGGCCGAGCAGCGGGCCCGCTTCGAGGACCAGGCCCGGGAGCGGAGCCGGGGCGACGATGAGTCGCACGTCGTCGACCTGGACTACGTCGAGGCCCTCGAGTACGGCCTGCCGCCGACGGGCGGGGAAGGCATCGGCATCGACCGCCTGACCATGCTCCTGGCCAACCAGAGGACCATCCGGGAGGTCATCCTCTTCCCACTCCTGAGGCCGAGATGAGGTCATGAGCTTCGAGCTGTTCGTCGCCCGGCGCTACCTCACGGCCCGGAGGAAAGAGGCCTTCGTCTCGGTCATCACCCTGATCTCCGTCGTCGGCGTGGCCATCGGCGTCGCCGCCCTGGTCATCGCCATCGCCCTGATCACCGGGTTCCAGGGCGACGTCCAGGCCAAGATCCTCGGGGCGACCTCGCACATCATGGTCTCCGACCTGGGAGGCCGGGGCCTGGAGAACTACGACGACATGGCCCGCCAGATCCGGGCCCTGCCGGGCGTCGAATCGGCCTCGGCCGTCGTCTACAACACGGTGCTGCTGACGGCCCGCGGCGAGAGCTCGGGAGCCCTGGTCAAGGGCCTCGACTTCGACCGGGAGCGGCCGGGCTCGGCCTGGCTCCAGAAGCTCGAGGCCGGCCGGATCCCGGAGGCTCGGAGCGGCGGCCGCGAGGGGCTCCTGCTCGGGCGCGAGCTGGCCCTGCGCCTCGGCGCCCAGGTGGGCGACACGGTCCAGATCGTCACGGCCTCCTCGACCCTGGGGCCGACCGGGCTCCTGCCTAAGCGCAAGACCTTCGAGGTGGCCGGTATCTTCAACACCGGCCTGTACGAGTTCGACAGCTCGACGGCCCTGGTGCCCATCGCCACGGCCCAGCGCCTCTTCGGACTGGAAGGGCGGGCCAGCTATATCCAGGTCAGGCTCCGGGACATCTTCGCCGCTCCCGAGACCGCCCGGAAGATCCTGGCCGCCCTGCCGCCGGTCGTCTACATCACGACCTGGATGGAGCTCAACAAATCGCTGTTCTCGGCCCTCAAGCTGGAGAAGAACATCCTCTTCCTGACGATCACCCTGATCGTCGTCGTGGCCGCCCTGAACATCATCGCCACGCTCATCCTCATGGTCATGGAGAAGACGCGCGACATCGGCATCCTCATGGCCATCGGGGCCACCCCGGCCATGATCAACCGGATCTTCTTCTTCCAGGGCGCGCTCATCGGCGTCGTCGGAACGGCCCTCGGCGCCGGGCTCGGTCTGGGCTGGTGCGCCCTGGCCAACGCCTTCAAGCTCATCCGCATCCCCGTCGACATATATCAGATCTCCTACGTCCCCTTCCGGATGCATCCGCTCGACCTGGCGGCCATCGTCGGCGTCACGCTGCTCATAAGCTTCGTCTCGACCCTCTTCCCGGCCCGCCGCGCGGCCAAGGTGGACCCCGTGGTGGCGTTGAAATATGAGTGAGCCCGTCCTCGCCGCCGAAGGCTTGGGTAAGACCTACCCCCTGCCCAAGGGGGAGCTGCGGGTCTTCGAGGGGCTCGACTTCTCGCTCGGCCGGGGCGAGCTGGCGGCCGTCATGGGCGCCTCGGGCGTGGGCAAGACGACCCTGCTCAACCTTCTCGGCGGGCTGGACCGGCCGACCGAGGGCCGGATCCGGCTGGACGGCGAGGACCTCTTCGCCGGCAGCGACCGGGAGGTGGCCTCGGTCCGCAACCGCAAGATCGGCTTCGTCTTCCAGGTCTATCACCTCCTGCCCGAGTTCACGGCCGTGGAGAACGTCGCCTTCCCGGCCATGATCGCCGGGCTGCCGCGGCGGGAGGCCTTCGGACGGGCCCTGGACATGCTCCGGGATGTCGGCCTCGAGGACAAGGCCCACTCCCGGCCGGGCCGGCTCTCGGGCGGCGAGCAGCAGCGCGTGGCCATCGCCCGGGCCCTCGTCAACCGGCCGTGCCTCCTTCTGGCCGACGAGCCGACCGGCAACCTCGACTGGAAGACGGGGGAGAAGGTCCTCCGCCTCGTCCTGGACCTGCACGCCAGCCGGGGCCTATCCTCCGTCCTGGTCACCCACAACGAGAAGATCGCCCGTTTTTGCGACAAGGTCTACGTCATGGAGGCGGGGGCCATGAAACTCCAGGACGGGATCCCGAGTTAAAGGAAGGGAAGGCCCGCGTCCGCCATCGTCCGGCCAGCCGCGGTTTTGACCATTCCGGCCCGATATGATATATGAGTGAAGGACATCGGATATGAAAAAACGCGCTCCTCTCCTCCTGGGCCTGGCCGCCCTGCTCGTTCTTCCCGCGGTCCTGGCCGCCCAGGATATCGTGGAGAAGATCGAGATCGCCGGCAACAACCGCGTGGATTCGGACACCGTGCGGTACTACCTGACGGTCCGGGAGGGGGAGTACTACGACGCCGAGCAGCTCCGGCGCGATTTCCGGGTCCTCTGGTCGACAGGCTTCTTCTCCAACGTCCGCATCGAGGAGTCCCGCGGCAGCCGCGGCCGGATCATCAAGATCGTTGTCGAGGAGAACCCGATCGTCCGGGCCGTGACCTACAAGACGGGCCGGAAGGTCAAGGAAAAGGACATCACCGACAAGCTCAAGGAGAAGGACCAGGCCATACTGCCGTACTCCTATTACAGCCCCTACAAGCTGCAGCGCATCAGGGAGACGATCACCGACCTGCTCTACGAAAAGGGCCTGTTGGCCTCGAAGATCGAGGTCGAGACCGTCCGCCAGGGTAAGAACGAGGTCGACGTCCTCTTCCGGATCGATGAGGGGCCCAAGCTCCGGGTCGGGGACGTCGTCTTCGAGGGCGGCACCAAGATCCTGCCCAGCGCCCTGGAGTGGTCGATGAAGAGCAACCGGCCGCACACGCTCTTCAACTTCGTCGCGGGCAAGGACGTCTACAAGCAGAACAAGATCGAGGAAGAGATCGAGGCCATCCGCAAGAAGTACCAGGAGCTCGGCTACATGGAGGCCTCAGTCGGCCAGCCCCGGACGGAGGAGTTCGTCCGGCGCTCGGTCCTGTTCAAGAAACAGAAGATGATGCGGCTGGTCTTCCCGGTCAACCCGGGCTACCGCTACCGCACCGGCGAGATCAAGATCGACGGCAGCAAGGCCCTCAACCCCAAGTACCTGCGCAGCCTGGTCAAGCTCCAGCCGGGGGATATCTACAGCACGAAAATCCGGGAGAAGACCGTCGAGGACATGGGCGAGACGTACCGCGACGGCGGCTACGTCTACGCCCAGACCATCCCGGTCGAGAACCTCGATCCCAAGAACAAGGTCGTCAACCTGACCTTCCACATCAACGAAGGCGATGTGGCCTACCTCAACCGGCTTGAGTTCCGGGGCAACACCTTCACCAAGGACAAGGTCATCCGCCGGGAGATGATCATCCGCGAGGGCGACCGCTTCAGCTTCGGCCTGTTCAAGAACAGCATCCTCCGGATCAAGCAGCTGGGCATCGTCGACCTGGAGAAGGATCCGGAGATCAAGCCCGACGAGTCCGATCCGACGAAGATGAACGTCCAGGTCAACGTCAAGGAGATGCAGCGGAACAACATCCAGTTCACGGCCGGCTACAGCGGCTACGAGGGGACCTTCCTGGCCTTCAGCTACTCGACGGTCAACTTCCTCGGGGCCGGCGAGACCCTGGAGCTGGGCCTGCAGCAGGGCAAGCTGGTCAAGAACTACTCGTTCGGCTTCTCCGAGCCGTACCTGTTCGACAAGCCCATCACCGCCGGCTTCAACATCTACACCCGGAAGATCGACTACACGACCTACAGCCTGTACAAGCAGAACACCCAGGGCGTCGACTTTTCCCTGGGCACGCGGCTCTTCGGCATGTGGCGGGCCAACCTGACCTACACCGTCCAGCGGATCGAGATCGACTATCCCGAGGGCTCCTACTATGCCTACTATTACGGGGGCAGCTCGGGCAAGTACTGGGAGAACTCGATCACCCCGATGATCTGGCGGTCGACCATCGACAGCCCCCTGACGCCGACGCGGGGCACCTCGTACTCGGCCAGCGTCAAGTACGCCGGCAGCTTCCTCGGCGGGGCCGTGGACATGATCAAGCCCCAGTTCGAGTTCACCTACTATCACCCGGTCCTCAGCAGCGGGCCCAAGGCCCACATCTTCGGTTTTCACGCCCAGTACATGTGGCTGAAGACCCTCCATGGCACCAAGATCCCGTATTGGGAAAAGTTCTTCCTCGGGGGCGAGCGGTCCATCCGCGGCTACGAGGTCTACTCGATCGGGCCGCGCGACGACAACGGCTACATGATCGGCGGCGACAAGGCCCTGACCCTGAACGTCGAGTACATCATCCCGGTCGGCGGTCCGCTCTATGCCATTTTCTTCTACGACCGGGGCACGTCCGTGGCCTGGGGCTCGCCCGTGACCTGGAGAGGCATGTACTCGTCGGCCGGCCTCGAAGCCCGGCTGTTCATCCCGGCCCTGCGCGTCCCGTTCCGGCTCATCTTTTCCTACAACAACAAGAAGATCTACGAGGACGACTCCAACTTCGCATTCCGCTTCGCCGTCGGCACGACGTTCTAGGAGGTATCCGACCATGAAACGATTTCCCCGGCTCTGCGCGCTCCTGATCCTGGCCCTGGCCGGCCTGGCCGGCACGGCCCTGGCCCAGGCCAAGATAGCGACCCTCAACTCCCAGGAAGTCCTGGAGAAGTCAGCCGAAGGCAAGAAGGCCATCGCCGCGCTCCAGGCGGCCGACAAGAAGCACAGCGACGACATCACCCGCATGGACGACCAGATCCGGCAGCTGCAGAACCGGCTGACGACCCAGCGCCTGACCCTGACCGCCGAAGCGGCGGCGAGCATCCAGGCCGAGATCCAGAAGAAGCAGACCGACCGGCAGCGGGCCGCCGAGGACGCCACCAAGGCCATGCAGCAGATCCAGGCCACCACGCTGTCCAAGGTCCAGGACGACCTGATCCCCCTCATCGAGCAGGTCCGCAAGGATATGGGGCTCGACCTCATCTTCGACCTGGCCAAGAGCGGGACGGTCTATTTCAACCCGGCCATCGACGTGACCGCCGAGATCATCCGCCGCTACGACGCGCTCAAGGGCGCCGCTCCCGCCGCGCCGGTCAAGAAGTAGCTCTCCGGCGGAGGGGCCATGATCCCTATCGAACAGATCATGCGGTTCCTGCCGCACCGGTTCCCCTTTCTCCTCGTCGACCGCGTCATCGAGATCGTCCCGCACAAGAGCATCGTCGCCATCAAGAACGTCACCTGCAACGAGCAGTTCTTCCAGGGTCATTTCCCGGAATGGAAGATCATGCCGGGCGTCCTGATCCTCGAGGCCATGGCCCAGGCCGGGGCCGTCCTCCTCTTCGGCTCCATTCCCGACCCGGAGACCAAGTTCGTCGTCCTGAGCAAGGTCGACAAGGCCCGCTTCAAAAGGATGGTCGTCCCCGGCGATCAGCTTCGGATGAAGGTCGAATGGACGCGGGAGAAGGCCCGGATCTGCCAGATGAAGGGCCAGGCCCTCGTCGGGGACGAGCTGGCCGCCGAGGCGGAGATCTACGCTTCGATCCTCGACATCGCCGACCTCCGCCCGCCCCTTACTTAAGGTTCTTCTCCAGATTCCTGGACGTCCCTCTCTTGGGCTTTAGCTCGGGGATGTCCTCTGGTAGCGGGAAGCGGACTCTTGGGAGCGACCGGGCAGAACGCGGCTGAGTGCTCGAAGCCGCGATTCTGCTAAATATCTTACAAGAGCTCTTTTCGGATATCTCCCAGAAGCATGGCTCCGAGTCGCTCCGACATGCTTCTGGGAGATATCGGGAGAAAGAGCTTTCTCAAGATATTTCTCAGAATCCCGGCCTCGAGCGCTCGGCCATGATTCTGACCTCCGCTCTCCAAAGCCCGCTCCGCGCCGCCTCGAGAGGGAATCCTGGAGACGGGAGAAGAGCCTTACTTAAGGGCCTTGATAAGCCGGCCGGACGCCGGCACGGCCGTGAGATCGAGGCCGTTCATGACCGCGAACCGTGACAGGGACTGGTCCGGCACGCCGCCCTTCTTCAGGACCGCCTGAAGCGATTCCTTGCCGCCGGCCTTGACCACGGCCAGCCGCTTGGGCGAACGGTTGATCATGGAGGCGTCAATCAGGTCCCGGAACGAGGCCACGGCCCTCCTGAACTCCGTCTCGTACTTGGCGAAGGCGCTGGCCGCGCTCATGGCCTGGAAGGCATAGACCCAATCCCCCTTCTTCAGGCAGGACAGCCTCATCTGGACCGGGGCCTCGTTCGCCTGGGTGATGGTGTAGGCCTGCTCGTAGCAGGCTAGGCCGTTGATCGTCGTCCGGTTCTCGCCGAGGAGCGTGCCGCCGGACTTGCTGATCTCCGCGGCCTGCTTCTTCAGGAAGTCCTCGGCGCTGTCGGTCGACTTCCCGCCCTGGAGGATGAGGCCCGCGGCCTGGTCGGCCGTCACCAGCGTCACCCGGGTGGGCATATTCTCGACGGTCCAGCCGGCGGGGACGGCGAACTGGAAGCGCAGGCCGGGGTGATAGAAGACGCCGTTCTCGACGTAGCCCTGCCGGGGGTCTTCGCCGTAGACGACGTTCTCGACCCGGCGGAGGTAGGCGTCGGGGTTGCGGGCCAGGGACTTGTCGGCCGGCGCGAGCAGGTTCTGGACATGGGCGATGCGGTCGGCCGTCAGGGGGTGCGTCGACAGGAACCCGGGCATGGAGCTGCCGCCGCCCGAGAGGTCGCCCATCTTCTGCAGGGCGGCGAAGGTGACGGCCATGTCGGCCGGATTGTAGCCGGCGGCCCGCGAATACTCGACGCCCAGGCCGTCGGCCTGGTTCTCGTTGTCGCGGCTGAACTTCAGGAAAAGCACCTGGAGGCCCGCGCCGGCCAGGCCGGCGTACTTGGCGAACTGCCGGCTGACGGCGCTGCCGAGGACGAGGCCGATCTGGGCCGCCTGGGCCTTGCTCATCTGGCTCATGGAGTGGCGGGCGTTGACGTGGCCGATCTCGTGGCCGAGGACCGCGGCCAGCTCCGCCTCCGAGCTCATCAGGGCCAGGATGCCGCGGGTGACGTAAACGGAGCCCCCGGGCACGGCGAAAGCGTTGACGACCGGGCTGTCCAGCACGGTGAAGCGCCAGGGCAGGCCGGGCCTCTGCCCCCGGGCCGCCAGGGCCTTGCCCAGCCGGTCGACGTAGGCCGTGAGGACGGCGTCGTCGTAGACCCCGTAGGTGGCCGCGACCTCCTCGTCCGTTTGCCGGCCGAGCTGGATCTCCTGGTTCTCCGAATAGAGCATGAACTCTTTTTCGCCGGTGACGGGATTGACGGCGCAGGCGGCGGCCGCCGCGAGGAGAAGAAGGATGAGGGTTGCGGATCTCTTCCGTCTCATGGGGACCTCCTCTGTCACTTGAAAGAGAAAAGGGCGTCGTCCAGACCCGTATTCTGGACCACGCTCGTGACGGTGATGCGCTGCGCCTCGGCGCCGTTGTGGAAAGCCCGCAGGGAGTAGGGGACGAGCACGGCGCCCGCCTTCTGGTAGCGGGTGGCGTACGTTTCGAGGTCCACCTCGGTCCCGCTCTGATCGAAGGCCCGGCTTCGGGTGAGGTAGGGGAGGGACGTCCCGGGATCGATATAAAAGGTCGTCTTGCGCCCGTCGGCCCGGGTCCGCTCGAGGACGACATAGTCCCGGCCCTCGAGGCTGGCCTTGGGCTTAAGGGCGTAGGTG
The DNA here is from genome assembly GCA_022711665.1 of Acidobacteriota bacterium. Taxonomy (GTDB): domain Bacteria; phylum Acidobacteriota; class Aminicenantia; order Aminicenantales; family Saccharicenantaceae; genus RBG-16-66-30. Next base: position 40,741 of record JAKLEN010000008.1, read on the forward strand.
ACGCCGGCCCGGAGGGGATCGAGCCAGGCCAGGGTCCCGGCCGCCTGCTCGGCCATCTGCCGGGCCATGAAATCGGGCAGCTCCCCGGTCGTGCCCGACCTCGGGTCGGTCGCCCAGGCCCGCCGGCCGTCGTAGATCCGGACGACCGTCATGTTCGCCTCGGGGATGGCGATCTCCACCCGCAGCTTGTCGGATCCCTTCTGGTAGATCGAGAGCGGCACGGTCAGGCCCTGCTGGATCATCTCGGCCGTGCCCAGAACGGTGGAATCCTTGATCGAGGCCAAAGCCTTGCGGCCGCCCATGGCGGCGACGACCTGCTCGACCACGGCCAGCGCCTCCTTGCTTCCGGCCGCGGCCGGCCGCTTCTGCGCCAGCAAAGGCGGGGCGACGAACGGGATCAGCATGGCGGCGAGAAGCGCCCGGGTCCTGGATCGTCTCATCGGTTCCTCCACGGGGATAACGCCATGATTGTAAACCAACGGCCGGGCTTTGCCAACCGCCGTCAAGGCCAGGCCCGACGCCTTCCCCGGCCGCGCCCCGGCCGGTGGTAAAAGTGCCGATGAGTAGCCTTTTGGAATAGCCTTGTTTAACCACAACACTTAAAATTATCCCAATCTGTAAAGTATTGATAAATAAATAAAAAGCCATATTTTGCAAAAAATGCTGTCCAATAATGATACGGAGAGAGGATGATAACATAAACAAAATGCTTGACTTAAGAGATATTGATATGCTAATATAACAATGTTCAGAAATAGGGCAATTTTATGTCTCAGCGGCTGGACCTGATCACCTGCGCGAGCTTCGCCCGCGAGATCCAGGCTGTACAGTCCTCTCCCGACCTGGCCGAAATCCGGATCGTGCCCATCTCAACGAGCTGCGACCTGACCGCGGCCGGCTGGCCCGGCCTGGGCGAAGTCGTGGCCTCCCGGGCCCAGGGGGCCGGCGCCGTCGGGCTCCTCGGCGGCTATTGCCTGAGCCGGCCCTGCCGGGAGCTCGGCCTCGACGGGGAATGCCGTCTCTTCCAGGAAAGCCAATGCTACGAATGGCTGGCGGACAAGTCGGTCGTCGACCAGGCGCTCCAGGGAGGCGCGCTCCCCGTGCTGCCCGGCTGGCTCGAAGATTGGGAAGCGCACGTTGACGCCCGCTGGGGCTCCGACCGAAAAGCCGCCCAGTCCTTCTATCGCGACGTCGCCCGCAAGATCGTCCTGGTCGACACCGGCGTCCACCCGGGGATCGATCGCCATCTCCGCGCCTTCGGGCGCTTTCTCCGGCTGCCCTTCGAAGTCCTGCCGGCGGGGCTGGAGCACTTCAGCCTGGCCCTCAGCCGCATCGCCCTCGGCTGGCGCGCCGAGCGGCTGGAAAAGGAGAACGCCCGCCGCTCCTCGCTCGTCCGGGGCGAGGGCGTCGATAACGCCCGCATCGGCCGGCTTGTCGACGCCGTGGCCGGGTCCAAGACCATGGACGAGGCCCAGGCCCACGTCCTTGATCTCTTCCGCGCCCTGCTGGCGCCCCGGGACGCGGTCTACCACTCACTGGAGTCGCTGGCCGGCCGGCCGCTCGCCGAAGGCTCGCCCCTGGACCGCATCGTGGCCCTGAACGCCGACCAGGCCTGGAGCGACGACGGCGGCCAGGCCTTCCTCAAGATCGCCGGCGGCCGCGAGATCTTCGGCGTCCTCGAGCTCGCGGGCCTGGACGAGGCCCTGATGGACGGCCGCGGCACGGCCCTGGCCCTGACCGCGGCCAAGCTGGCCGGCGTGGCCCTGTCCAATGTCCGGTCCGGGCTGGCCCTCGAGGCCGCGAACGAGCGGGCCGAGACCGCCGAGGCCGCCCTGGCCTCCGGCGAGGAGATGATGGCCCGCACCTTCCACTATCCGCTCGGCACGTACCGGACGACGCCGCAGGGCAAGATCATCGACGCCGCGCCGCAGCTGGCCCGGATGCTCGGCTATCCCGACGTGGCCGCCCTCAAGGCGGTCAATTTTTGGGACCTTCACAAGGACCCGCGCGATCGGGACAACAAGCAGGCTTATCTCGACTCGACTTCCATGGTCGGCCTGTTCGAGTGCCAGCTCAAGCGGGCCAACGGCACCACGGTCTGGGGCGAGGACTCCTGCCGCGCGGCCAAGGACGCCCACGGCCGGATCCTCTACTACGACGGCGTCATCGAGGATATCGGCGAGAAGAAGAGGATGAAAGAGGAGCATGCCTGGGTCACGCACCTGGAAGCCGCCGTCGTGCAGGTTTCCGAGCGCCTCCTGTCCTCGACCCCCATCGAGGAGATCTCCTCCCTGGTCCTCGACCAGGCCCGCCGGCTGACCTCCAGCCCCTCCGGGTTCGTCGGGCCCATCGACCAGAAAACGGGCGCCCTTATCCCGGCCGCCCTGACCGACGACGCCGCGGAGATGATGGAGGCGCACTCCGAAGCCGCCGGCCGCTTCCATGAGGGCTCCGGGCTCTGGCGCTGGGTGCTCGAGGAGCAGCGGGCCATCGTCACGTCGATGCCCAGCCTGGATCCCCGCTACCGCGGCCTGCCGGACTGGCACCTGCCGGTCGGTCCGTTCCTGGCCGTGCCGGCCATCATGGCCGGGGCCGTCGTCGGCCTCGTCGCCGTCGCCAACGGCGAGAATCCCTATCTCGAACGCGACCTCAAGGCCGTCGAGCGGCTGGCCCAGCTTTATGCCCTGGCCGTCCAGCGTACGCGGACCGAGACCGCCCTGCACGAGCTCTCGCTCGTCGACGACCTGACCAAGGTCTACAACCGCCGCGGCTTCTGGACCCTGGCCGAGCAGCAGGTCAAGGTCGCCCACCGGTCGCGCAAGGAGATGACCCTCTTTTACGCCGATCTCGACGATCTCAAGAGGATCAACGACACCTTCGGCCACGAGGCGGGCGACCAGGCGCTCATCGAGGCGGCCGACATGCTCCGGGAGGCCTTCCGCGATTCGGACATCATCGCCCGCATCGGCGGGGACGAGTTCGTCATCCTGGCCATCGATATCGCCGAGGGCCGGGCCGCCGGCCTGGCCCGCCGCCTCGAGGAGCGCCTCCAGGCCCGCAACGCCCGGCCCGGCCGGACCTTCGCGCTGACCTTCAGCGTCGGAACCTGCCGCTACGACCCCGACCGGCCGGCCTCCCTGCAGGAGCTCCTGACGCAGGCCGACCGGAAGATGTACCAGGCCAAGACGTCGAAGAAGGGCGAGGCCGCGCGGGCCTGACGGCCGTCCCGACCGTCAGTTCCGGATGCCGTACTTGGCCAGCTTGTTGTAGAGGGTCGTCCGCGAGATCGACAGGATCTTGGCCGTCTGCCGCAGGTTCCCCTTGGTCACCTTGAGAAGGTAGGCGATGTAGTCGCGCTCGAGGTCGCTCAGGGTCGCCAGCCGGCCGTGACCGGCCAGGGCCACGGCGCCTTCAGGCGGCACGTAGTCGCGGAGATACTTGGGCAGGTTGGCGACGTCGATAAAATCCTTCTTGCAGAGCATGGCCGCGCTCTCCAGGACGTTGGCCAGCTCGCGGACGTTGCCCGGCCAGGCGTACTTGAGGAAGAGCTTCTGGACCTCGCGCGAAACGCCGCGGACGTTCTTGCCGAACCTGCCGTTGGCCGCCTGCAGGAAGTGGCGGACCAGGAGGGAGATGTCCTCGGGCCGCTCCCGCAGCGGGGGCAGCTCGATGACGACCTTGTTGAGGCGGTGCAGGAGGTCCTCGCGGAAGCCGCCGCTGCGGACCATACCGGCCAGGTCGCGATTGGTGGCGGCCAGGACCCGGACGTCGACGGCGGTGCTCTCGTTGGCCCCGAGCGGGCGGAACTCGCGGCTCTCCAGGACGCGGAGGAGCTTGGCCTGGACGGCGGTCGGGATCTCGGCGATCTCGTCGAGGAAGATCGTCCCGCCGTCGGCTTCCTCGAACAGGCCCCGCTTGTCCCTGTCGGCCCCGGTGAAGGCCCCCTTCTTGTAGCCGAAGAGCTCGGATTCGAAGAGGTTCTCGGGGATCGCGGCGCAGTCGCAGACGACCAGGGCCCGGTCCTTGAGCGGGCTCAGGCCGTGGATGGCCCGGGCCGCGACCTCCTTGCCCGTGCCCGTCTCGCCGGTGATCAGAACGCTGGAGAAGTACTTGGCGATGTTCTCGATCAGGCCGAAGATCTCGAGCATGGTCGGGTTGCGGCTGATCAGGCCCTCGAAGGAGTACTTCCTCTCCAGCCGCTTCTCGAGGTGCAGGGTCTCGCGCCGCAGGTCGCGCTTGCGCGTCAGGCGTCGCAGGATGTCGCCGAGGATGTCGCGCTTGTAGGGCTTGGGGACGAAGTCCGTGGCCCCGGCGTGGATGAGGTCGAGGACGGCCTCGCGGCCGAGGGGATCGCCGCCGACGAGGACGTCGACCAGGGCGTCGGCCTTCTTGATCTTTTTCATGATCACGAGGCCGGCGGCCGGCGCGTCGCCGGCGTCGACCAGGACGACCCGGATGCCGTGGTCCCGGACGACGTCGAGGAAGTTGTCGCCGGTCTGGGCGAAGAAGACGTTGAAATCGACGGCCACCGGGGCCGTTTTGACGGTCTCGTAGAGCGAGAAATCGTCGGAGATGATCAGCAGGTTCGTCTGCGCGTCCATCGGACCCCGCCCCGATCCCGTGGCGGCGCGGCTATCTTATCAAGTCTCCCAGGCGGGGTCAAACCCGATCCGGCCGGAGGCGCCTTCCCGTCAGGTCTTCTCCCCCCCGCCGGGGCGGGGCCGGACGAGCGTGATCCGGGTCCGGCCGCGGATCTCCTCCTCGATGCGCACGACGGGGGCCGCCGCCTGGCGCAGGTACTTGACGTGGGCCCGGAGGTAGGCCAGGCCCTGGGCGCAGAGGAACTCGAGCCAGTCGCCGCTGGCCGTCTCGTCCATGATCTCCGGCGACTGCTCGTTGAAGGTCGTCCGCGTCCGCGGCGTCATCCGGCCCTCGACCGGGCCCCGGCGCTTGGCGTAGACGGCGATCCCGTCGGCGACCTCGAGCGCGTCCTGGTGCGGGGCCCAGCGGCCGGCCCAGCGCTCGTAGCGGTCATAGAACCGGCGGTTGGAGGCGGCCAGGGCCGGATCGGCGCCGAACTCGGCGGCGATGAGCTTCCTCAGCGCTTCGGCTTCGGCCCGGTGTTCCGGGTAGAGCGGCAGGCGCAGCGACTCGAAGTAGGTGTACCAGCCCCTGGGGATCCAGTAATCCCGGAAGAGGTAGGGCGTGTAGTTCGAGAACGGCTGGACCCATTCGTGGGACGGATAGCCGTGCAGGTTGAGGACGATGTCCGGCGCCCAGCGGTCGTAGAGCCGGGTCCGGACGGCCGCTTCCGGCAGGATCGGCTTGGTCCCGATCTGGGCGCCCATGTCGACGCCCAGGGCGCCGTAGCGGCCGGCGTGGAGGCTGTGGAAGGGCTCGTTCCCGACCATGGCCGCGGCCAGGGCCGCGCCGTCCGGGTTCTCCAGGGGCTCGAAGGCGAAGCTCACGGTCTTCAGCGCTTCCCGCCCGGCCGGGTCGCGGGCCAGGAGCTCGGCGAACCGCAGCAGGTAGTTCGTCGACGAGACCTCGTTGGCGTGCTGCCGGGCGACGGCCTGCAGGGTCGGCTTGGCGGTCACCAGGCGCGGCAGGGAGACGTAGGGATCGTCCGGCAGGAAGAGCTCGACGACCGGCACCTCGCGGCCCTCGAAGGACCGGCCGCCGGCGTAGGCGCGGACGCCCGGCAGGGCGGCCAGGCGGCGGACCAGGTCGACGGCGGCGTCCGGCGTGATGATGTCGCGGATGGTGACGATGGGCCGGTCGGCCGGCGGCGGCGCCGGGGCCGCCGCTACTCCGGCCGCGGCGTCCGGGCCGGCGACGCGGCTCACCGGCAGGCGCTCGTCCTTTTTACGGGTCTGCCAGCGGGCCCGCAGGGTGACGCCGTCGAGGCTCGGGAAACGGAAGGGTTCGGCGACGAGACCGGCTTCGAAGAGCCCCCGCCAGGCGGCGGCCAGGTCGACGAAGGCCAGATAATCGGCCTCCTTCTCCCATTCGGACTCGACCACGACGTCGGCCACCCGGCCGGACCGGCCGTCATAGACGAGCGTGGAGAAACGGGTCTCCTTGGGCTTGAGCGCCGGAAAGGCCGAGGCGCGGGAGATCTCCTCGCGGGCCTTCTCCTTCCAGCGCAGGACGATCCGGGGCGACGGGGCCGGCCAGTCCTCGAGGACGACGCGGACCGCCGCCGGACCGCCTTCGAGGGAAGGGTGGAGCGACGGGAAGACGTTCCCCGGCGCCGAGGATCGCGACGTGTCGGCCGCGGCGTCGCTCGAGTCGGGATCGAAGCGCGTCAGCCCCCGCATCAGGTCCAGGGTGTCGAAGTAGATCTCGTCGTGGATGGCCTCGAGCGACGAGATCATCTCCTGATCGACGCCGATCCGGTAATCCGGCTCACTGGCCCGGAGGTCGACGAGCAGGCGCTTGAAGTAGGGCTGCTTGGAGAAGGTCGGCTGGCCGCCGGTCTTCTCCCGGACGTAGCCCGCGACGGCCGCCAGGACGTCGGCCTGGTAGAAGTCCCAGAACTTCTCCAGGTCGGTGGCCAGCGGCTGGTCGCAGACGACCGTGCCGCCGGCGGCCGCCCGCAGCCAGCCGGTCGTCGCCTCGGCGGTTCCCCATTCCGGCAGGACGGCCGAGAGGGGGAGGAGCCGCGTCCGCGGCGAGAAGCGGCCGGCGTAGACGACCCGGCCCCGGGCATCCGCCGCCTCGACGGCGTAGGTCGGGCCGCCGGGGTCGGCCTTCTCGAAGACGATGCGGTCGATCGGCAGCCCCAGGTCCCGGGCCAGGATCTCATCGACGGGATAGAGCTCCTGGAGCCAGCGGCCGGGCTCGGCGTAGGCGCGCTGGAGCCGGGACAGGTCCTGGCGGGACTCGGCGAAGCGGACGGTCAGGCGGTCGACGCCCAGGCCTTTGAGCGCCGGCAGGACCTTTTCGACGAGCCAGAAGAAGCCGGGCTTGTAGGCCGACAGGACCTCGACCCGGGCCGCCGGGAAGCCGGCCGCGGCCAGGAAAGCCCGGACCTCGTCCCGGACCTTCTGCCTGACCGCCGGCGACTCGCTGAGTCCGATGCTGACCTCGACGGCCCCGCCCTTGCCGGCCGCGTCGACGAGGGCCTTGAGCCGGTCCCGGAGCAGGGCCTTGGCGTCGTCGGCCTCCCAGGAGAACTCCCTTTTCTTTTCGAAGACGGTCCGGCCGGTCCGGAGCGACGAGACGGCGACGGAGACCGGCGCGCCGCCGGCCGCGCGGCGCAGGACCTCCCCGACGGCCGCCTCGAACGGGGCGTTGGCCGCGGGCAGGACGATCTCGGCCTGGACCGATTCGAGGAGGCGGCCCTTGATCTCGGCCGCGGCCTGGTTCACGGCGTTCATGGCGAAGGCCTCGGCGGCGCCCTTCCCGCCGGCCAGAAAGCTGTCCAGGTCGGCGGCCAGGTCGGCCAGCTGCGGCTGGCCCTGGCCGTAGGCGGCGAAGTGCGGGAACGTGCGGGCGAGATAGGACATGGTCCGGTCGAGGCCGGCCGCGTCGCCGCCGCTGACGACGGCGGCCGAGGACTTGCCGAAGGCCTGCGGGACGATCTGGACGGCCCCGGTCCCGGGCCCGAGCCCGGGACGCTCGAGCTTGCCGCCGCGGGCCAGGTCATCGGCTAGGGCGTTTTCGCCGACGAGGATGGGACAAAGCAGGGCCCGGCGGCTTTCGATCTCCGAGTCCGACTGGACGATGGGGAAGGAGGCCCCGGCCGTGCCCAGCACGAGGCGGCTGGCCAGCTCGGCCAGGCCGAGGCCGGCCGCGTCCCTGGGCGCGACGATCACGGCGTCGAGGGCGTCCGGGATGCCGTCCTTGTCCTGGTCGCCGTAGGCGGCCCCGGTCGATAAGAGGCCGCGCAGGTCGAACTCCCTGCCCGCCGGGTCGACGGGCGGGCGTTCCTTGAACCGGGGGGTCAGGAGCCGCTTCGTGGCCCCCGTGCGGGGCAGGCCGACCCTGGCCCGGGCCGCCCCGGCGCCGCGAAGCTCCAAGGTCAGGGCGGCGCAGCCGGGGTAGGAAAGAACGGACGTCCGTTCGCCCCGGCGCTGGGCGGCGGCCAGTCCTAGCAGCGCCTCCTCGGCCTTCCGGACATCCGCAGCGGCGGCCAGGCGGACTTCGACGGCCAGGTCCTTGACCTGGCCCTGGTCGAAAGCCAGGGCCTCCAGGCCGTCAGAGACCGGCGCGGCGGCGGGGAACTCGTAGAGGGCCTCGCTGACGATCGCGGCCCGGCTCTCAAGGCCGGCCGCGGCCAGGAAGGCGGCCAAGTCTTTTTCGAGCGCCTCATAGGTCGCCCCGGCCTCGCGCCCCCATATCTCCCAGAAATAGGGCCAGCGCAGGAAAAAGGCCCGGCCCGTCCGGAGCAGGGTCTCGTCGGACCCGGCCAGGCAGGCGATGGACGCCCGGCCGGCGCGCTCGAAGAGCACGATGCGGCCCTGGTTCGGGGCCAGATCCGCCGGCGTCAGGGACCGGTCCCTCAGAGCCTCGCGGACCGCGGTCAGCCGGCCGCCGACGAAGACGGGAATGGACGCCGCCGGGACCCCGGCCAGGTCGGATTCACGCCGGACGAGGCCGAAGTCGACGGCCAGGCTCTCGAAGTTGGTCCGGGCGGCGATGTCGGCCGCCAGGGCCAGCTCGGCCGGGGTCGGCTTGTCGGGCACGATGACAGCCAGGGCCGGCTTCTCGGGGAAACCGTCGCCGTCGAGATCGAGGACGGCCTGCCCGGGCTTGAACAACCGGGACAGGCTGTCCGTCCCGGCCAGGACGGCGGGGACGAGGGCCAGCGCGGCGCAGGCGGCGAGAAGGGCTTTTTTCATGGATCGGCCTCCGTGAGCGGTCAGGGCGGGATTCTATCACACTCCGGCGCGGCGCGGCTTCGCGGCCGGTCATCGTCGGGCGAAAGCCGGGCCCTATGTACTACATCTTGCGGATGTTAGGCTTTCGGCTACCACCCCTTGAATCTTTGCTTGACAAGTCACTTTTCATTCGCTAGCATGGGTACGTCTCCTGTCAGCAGGTTCCTCATGAAGTTCGATAGATTCAAGTACGTCTTTATTCTGTTCGTCGGGTTCTTTTTCTTCGGGGGGATCCCTGTCGAATTCGGCACCGAGGGGGCCTTCTTCCATGGCTATATGATCCCCAAGCCCGTCATCCGGGTCGGGCTGGGCACCAATCTCAAAGATATCCGCATCCGGTCTTCCTCGGGCATGAAGATCTACGAGGTCAACACCGGCTACCGGATCCTCAACCCCGACGCGCTCGAGGCCGAGATCAAAGGGGCCGCCGAGAAGCTGACCGAGAAATACGTCATCCTGCTGGCCCACGCCAAGGAACGCGAGGAGGCCGACCAGCTGGCCGCCGGCGCCCGGTCGAAGATCGGCGGCAAGATCTCGGTGGCCGCGGACGTCGAGGCCGGGGCCGCGGGCGTCTTCGAGGTCAAGCTGGGCGACTTCCTGACCCGCGGCGACGCCCTGGCCAAGGTCGCGGAACTCGGCGCCGCCGGGTTCAAGGACGTCTGGATCGAGCGCGAAGCCATCGTCGAGGAGCCGTCGCGGCCGATCTGGCTGCTGGTCGCCAATGAGCTCAAGTCGCTCGACCGCGACTCGGAGCTCTATTTCATCCCGGCCAATCCCCAGAGCTGCCTGACCCTCAACGGCAAGGGCTACCGCGGCTTCCTGGTCCTGAAAGGCACGCCGCGCGGACTGGTCATCGTCAACTATGTCAATCTCGAGGACTATCTGAAGAGCGTCGTTCCCGGGGAGCTCTCGCCCGGGCAGTTCAACGCCATCGAGGCCCTCAAGGCCCAGGCCGTGGCCGCCCGGACCTACGCCCTCAAGAACATGGGCCAGTTCGACCACTTCGGCTACGACCTGGTCGACACACCGCGCTCCCAGCTCTATGTGGGCATGGCCTCCGAGGACCCCCTGAGCTCCCGGGCCGTCGAGGAGACCAAGGGCGAGGTCGTGAGCTATCGCGGCGAGCTGATCAACGCCCTCTACACCAGCACCTGCGGCGGCCGGACCGAGGACGCCGAGAAGGTCTTCTCCGGCCGGCCCGTGCCCTATCTCCGGAGCGTCGAGTGCGCCTCGGAGAAGCAGAAGGAATGGCAGATCGAGGCCCGCACGCCCGTAGCTCCGATCATGATCGACGGCCGCAACGTCAGCCTCGATGTCGCCCTGCTCGTCGGCCTTGGCATCGTGCCCCTGGGCGCCGAGCCGCTCGATTTCCGCAAGGACGCCGGCTTTGACGAGGCGGTCGATTGGATCCGCGACGCGCGGCGCCTGGTCGGTATCAGGGACACGGCCTTCGAGCCCGATTCCGCGGCCCTCGATTTCGTCAGCCTGGCCCGGCTCCTGGTCGAGGGGTTCGGCTGGAAGGACCGCATCCAGGAGCTCCTGCTCGAAGGGGAAGTGGACTTCATCCTCAAAGACCTGCCCCAGGTCCAGGGGGCGGACCGCCGGCCGCTGGCCTACGGCTTCCAATCCGGGCTCTTCCCGGTCTCGGTCCGGAGCGGCGATCCGCGCCGGCCGGTCAGCCGGGCCGAGCTGGCCATGGCCCTGGGCCGGGTGGTCAGGGACATGAAGGATTTCTTCAAGACCGGAACCTTCCGGGCCGCCGGCAAGGGCACGATCGAGGTCGGCCAGGATTTCGACCGCCGCACCCTGGCCCTGTCCAATCATATCCGGCTGCTGCGGACGGTCGAGGGCGAGACGTCCTTCGCCACCAAGCTGACCCTGCTCGGCGGCGAGAACATCCGCTGGCTCGAGCGGGAAGGCCAGGTCGCCTATCTCGAGGTCTTCTATCCGCCGAACTCGAACGTCCTCGACCGGTCTTCGCGCTTCAACCGCTGGCAGGTCCGGAGGTCGCGGCAGGACCTCGAGAAGCTGCTTAACCAGTCCTACGCCATCGGCTCCCTGGTCGACATCGATGTCGAGCGCCGGGGCGGCTCGGGCCGCGTGACCGGCCTGAAGCTGAGCGGCGCGGAGGCGAGCGCCGAGGTGCATGGCTTCCAGATCCGGGCCGCCCTGGACCTGCGCGACACGCTGTTCGTCATCGACCGGACCTACGACGAGCAGGGCCGCGTCGACCAGTTCACCTTCTCCGGGCGGGGCTGGGGTCACGGCGTCGGGCTGTGCCAGGTCGGCGCCTACGGCATGGCCGTGGCCGGCGGCAAGTACCAGGACATCCTCAAAAAGTACTACAGCGGCGTCAAGATCGAGAAGATCTACTGACGCCTCCTATCCTGCCCGATCCGCCCCCCGGCGACGGATGTGCTATGATGGGCGAGTTGCCCGAAGGCCGGATGTCGATCGAGGCCTCGGGGGAAGGAAAGAAGCCATGAAAACGACCAGAGCTCTCAATGCCGGCAAGACCGAGGCCCGGGAATACCAGACCGGCGCCTCCGGCATCTTCTTCACCGTCAAGGACGTCCTCTACGAGGGCCGGTCCAAGTTCCAGCGGATCGAGATCATCCGCAACAAGGATTACGGCCGGGTCCTGTTCCTCGACGGCCTGGTCCAGACGACCGAGCGCGACGAGTTCTATTACCACGAGATGCTCGTCCACCCGGCTATGGCCTCCCATCCCCGGCCAGCCCAGGTGCTGATCGTCGGGGGCGGCGACGGCGGGGCCCTGCGCGAGGTCCTCAAGCACCCGGTGGAGAAGGCCTGGCTGGTCGAGATCGACGGCAAGGTCATCGAGGCCTGCCGCGAGCACTTCCCCTGGCTCCGCTCGACCTTCCGCGATCCGCGGGCCGAGCTGGTCGTCGAGGACGGCAACGTCTTCATCGACAAGGTGCGGCAGAAGTTCGATGTCATCCTGGTTGATTCCTCCGATCCGGTCGGGCCGTCGACGGTCCTCCACCAGGAGGCCTTCTACCGCAAGCTCAAGGCCAAGCTCAATCCCGGCGGCATCATCGCCGCCCAGGCCGGCTCGCTGATGCTCCACCTGGACTCGCACGCCCGCAAGCGCGCCTTCCTGAAGAGGATCTTCAAGCGCGCGGCGCTCTACCTCGGGCCGGTCCCGACCTACCCGGTCGGCATGTGGTGCTACGACTTCCTGTCGGACAAGGTCGACCCGGGCCGGATCCGGACGCTCTACATCCCCGACGGCCTGCGGTATTTCAACCCCGACGTCTACCGGGCCTCCTTCGCCCTGCCGAACTTCCTGGCGGAACGGCTGGCCAAGGGCAAATAGCGGGGCCGGCGTTCAACCCGGCCGCGGCCGTCCGCTTCGCGGGAACCCTTCGATGGAAACCAAGACCATCAAGCGGGATCGGTGGTAAACGATGACCCCCCGGGAACGAGTCTTTGCCGCCCTGGATCACAGGATCCCCGACCGGGTGCCCCGGTTCGAAGTCTGGATTGACGCCCTATTCGATGCTTTGGGGCAGGACGATCCGACCGAAGCCTATGTCAACCTGGGCCAGGACTGCCTGATGATGCCGAGTTCGGCCCAGCTCGGCTCGAACGCCGGGAAGGACGGCGTGGACGAATGGGGACGCGTCTGGCGGGAAGGCGCTTATGCGGACGGTGCCGTCGATACGGAGGCCGATCTCGAGCGCTTCAGCCCGCCCCCGGCCCTGGCCGGCCGCCTTTTCGACGAGGGGCGCATCTCGGCCCTCAGGGCGCGCCATCCCGACCATTGCCTGATCTACGGCTCCCATATCGGCCCGTTCATGGCGGCCTACATGGCCATGGGATTCGGACGATTCTTCCTGCGCCTGGCGGACGAACCCGGATTCGTGGCCGCTCTGCTCGAGGCCCGCACCGAATGGTGCCTGGCTGTCTTCCGAGAGGCCGTGAGACTGGGGGCGGAAGTCCTTGTCCTCGGCGACGACGCCGCGCACAAGAACGGGCCGATGATCTCCCCGCGCCTGTGGCAGGAAATGGTCCTGCCCTGCCATCGCCGCATCGTCCGGGAAGCGAAGGCGCCGGTCATCTGGCACAGCGACGGGAATATCGAGCCGCTGCTGCCGAAGGCGTTGGAGGCCGGGTTTGCCGGCATCCACGGACTCGAGCCGGCGGCGGGAATGGATCTGGCGCGGGTCAAGCGGGAGTACGGCCGCGATCTCGTCCTGGTGGGCAATATCGACGTCCGCGTCCTCTGCGGCCGGGATCTGGCCGCCGTGCGGGACGAAGTCGCTCGATGCCTCGGCCAGGGCTCGCCCGGCGGCGGGTACATGATTTCGACCTGCAACAGCATCTTCGACGGCATCAACCCCGCCGCCGCGGCGGAGATGTTCCGCTGCGAGGCGGACCTCGGCGCATACGCCGTCAGCCGGATCTGACACGACCGGCCGTCCGCGGGCTCAGGCCGGGCGCAAAAAGGGGATCCCTGTCCGGCGGCAGGGGAAAAACCATAAAAGACCAATATTCCGTCCATGTTCTTCGCCCTGTCCGCGGCTTATTATCCCTGCAAGGGCGCCATAAGGGGCGGGGCCGGGGAGGCCGGACAGGAGGTAGATGATGAAAAAAGGAGCGATCTGGGGAGTCATGGGATGTCTTCTGTTATGCCTTTCGGCCTGCAATGATCGGGGGGGGCCGACGCTTCCTGTCAATGCGCTCCTTCCTCCGTCGGGCGGCAACGGCGGGACCTCCTCGCCGATCGACGTCAGCTCATCGAAGGCGGCGTATTTCATCGGAGAGACGGAGACTTTCACGGCGACCATGAAGGGAACCGATGGCGTTACCGTGCCGGTAACAACCGGGACATGGAGCTCGTACACTCCGGGGGTCGCGACCGTGACCGGCGCCGGGATGGTCACAGTCGTCGGGCAGGGGTGGGCCGACATATCCTGCACGTATAACGGCCTTACGGGCTCCAGGCAGATTTGGGGCCGGGCGGATTGCCGGGGCGCCTGGTCGGGGACTTACAGCGTGGAGAACTGCGGATCCACGGGGGATTTCCTGGCTTCCGGGTTCTGCGCGACCCACGGAGGATCGGGACTCCCGGTCGAGCTCGTCCTGGCGGAAGAGGGACAGCGGCTGGTCGGCACCATCACCTTGGGAGGCCTGTCCACCCCGGTCGAGGCCAAGCTCGGCGAGCTGGACGGATCCCTGGAGATGGAAGGCCGGGTCACTTCCCCTCCATATACGATCAATATCGCCATGGGCTGTGGCTGGGATGCGGCGGTCGGGACGAAATTCGTCATGACCCTGTACTACACCGGAAGCGGCATGACGGGAGGGGCTTGTCTTTCGTGCCGCGTCTCTCTCAGTAAGACCGGCGTCAAATAGGTCCGGAGACGGCGCCGATCCAGGCGATGAAGTCCTCCGGATCCTCGTTTGCGCCGTGGCCGGCGTCCCAATACAGCCGGGCGTTCACGTCCTTGCCTCGGTTCTCCAAGCTCACGGCCAGATTGGCGATGACGGTCTGCGAGGTATGATTGTCGGCGGCGCCCTGGCGGAGCCACCAGTACCGGGCGCAGCCGCCGTTTCCCCGGCCGATGAAATACATGGCGTTCATCATGTTCACGACCGTCCGCAGGCCGCCGTCGATCCTGGCGGTCTTGTCGCCGGAGGCTTGCCGCAGGCTGAAGTCCGTGAAATGCCTGGCGTCGGCCGTCGCGGTGCCGAACAGGCCGGGCTCGGGCTGGGCCATGGCCAGATCATCGAAAGCGGGCAGGCCCTTCATCCTGCCGACGCGGGCGGTATAGTCCGCGAAGGCGAACGCGGCCCCTTCATCGGTCCAGGTGATCCAGGGATTGCGGGCCAGATAGCCTCTGCGCTTCTCGTCCGTCAGGCCTCTCAGGAACCTGTTGGCCGATGGGATCAGGTAGTAACGCAACAGGTACCCGGCATAGTTGTCCGCCGTGATGATCCCAAAGCCCTCTTTGCCCCTGAGGTTCAGCGCGGCCTGATACTCCGCGAACTGGGCCTTGAGCTGCCTGGAAAGCTCTTGATCAACCAGGCTGCCTGACCTGGTCGGGACGGCGCCGTACATCCACTCGTAGGCCATGTCGGCGTGGTCCAGGTCCGTGATGGGGCAGAAGCAGGCGCTGGCAAAGATGCTGTCGTCCGCGTCCGCGGCGCCGATCTTTTCGAGGTCGGCGTCGTACAGACGGCTGTTGCCGGAGGCGCCGAGAAGGGCGGAGAGCGCGCCGCCCGCGCTGACGCCGGTCGAGACGATCCTTCCGGGGTTGCCGGGCATGACTCCGGTGTTGTGGCGGATGTAGCGGACGGCGGCCTTCAGATCCACGATGGCGGCAGGCGCCTTGCCGAAGTATTTGCCGTCGGCGGCCCGATTGTCGCGTCCGCGGCAGCCGGGCGATACCACCACGCAGCCCGCCGCCAGGGCCAGGTCCGCGTTGCCGCTCAGGCGGGCGGCCGCGCCGGCTGGCCCGCCCTGACCACCCCGGCCCGGAGCGCCGCCGCCCGCCGGGCCGCCCCCGGCGCTCCGCGCGTTGTTGACGGACATGTAGCCGCCGACGCCGATGGTCAGGAGGATGGGGGCGTTAGCGGCGTCGACGGCGGCCTCGTCGACCTTGATGGGAACGATGACATCCAGGCTCTGATAGTCCCTGTCCACGGGATTGGCGACATAGGGGATGTGTCTGTAGAAGCGGACGGTGACTTTCTTTTCGCCCGCGGAGGTCTTCACCGTCCTGGTTTCCACGGTGAAGTCGTCTTTGGGGAAGAGCAGTGGATCTCCGGATCGGCCCCCTTTAGCCGCCCCGGCAAGGAGACATGCGGCTGCGCAGGCCAAGGACAGCAACGATCCCCTGAGGATCACCTTCGTCATGTCTGACCCCCTTTCGGCTGGAACGCCTTTGTGCTCTGGAACGGCCTCGCGCCGGCTGCCGGTCTCATCGCCCATCCATACTACGCCCCCGCTCAGACTGGAGGCAAGGATTCGCGTCGGCGGAGTTTCCCGGCCGGCGGTCAGCAGCCCGCCGGGGACGGCCCGTCCCAGGCCCCGAAAAAGTGCCGGTGGAGGGAATTTATCGCTTTTTCCGCGCCGGTTCTCTTTATGAGCATGTAGACGGCCGCGTCCGATGCGCCGCTGCTGAAGAACTCCATGTTGACGCCCGCGCCCGACAGGACGGAAAAGATGCGGCCGGCGACTCCGCATGTTTCCCTGATGCCTTCGCCGACCGCGGCCAGGAGCGACAGGTCCTCTTCGGCTTCGATCAGGCGCAGGGTCTCTTCGCCGGCTTCCCCGAGGACCTTGACCGCCTGCCCGGCCTCGGCCGAGGCCAGGATGAGGTTTATGCAGGTCTGCGAGGTCAGGACGGTCAGGATGTTGATGCCCCGGGCCGCCAGCAGGGAGCCGATCCGGCCGATGATGCCCGGCTGGCCGCCGATCCCCGGGCCGGAGACCCTGAGGACCGCCACGTCGCGGTTGAGGGAGAAGCTCTTGACTATTCCGGGCGTTCTTTCCCCCCGCGGAAGTATGACGGTCCCCGGGCTCCGCTCGTCGTCGAAGCTCCTGATCTCGACGGGCACCGGCCGGTCCTCGAGCGGCACCCAGGTCTTGGGATGCAGGATCTTGGCCCCGAAGTAGGAAAGCTCGGCCGCTTCCTTGCGGGACAGGCGTGGGATAAGCCTGGCCTCGTGAACCAGCCTGGGATCGGCCGTCATGAAGCCCGGGACGTCCTTCCAGATCTCGAGCCTGGAAGCCCCGAGCCCGCGGGCGATGACCGCGGCGCTGTAATCCGAACCGTTCCTTCCGAAAAGCGAGACCTTGCCGTCCGGCGTGGAGCCGAAGAAGCCCGTAAAGACCGCCACCTCGTCCGCCGCGAGCACAGCCTCCGCCGCGGGCCGGAAGAGGCGGTCGAATCCCCCGAGATCGACCGAGCCGTTCTCCGGATCGCCGCCGCCCGTCGCCAGGCCGACCTTGTCGGTTTCGTAGACCCTGGCCCCGGTCCCGGCGTCCTCCAGGGCCGCGGCCAGAAGGAAAGCGGACGCTCTTTCCCCGCAGCTCAGCACCCGCGCTTTGATGGTGCCGGTCGATTCGCCCGTGCAGGAGATGCCCAGGAGGACCCTTTCCAGCGTCCCGAATATCCCCGAGAATCTTGCCTCGAGCCCGTCCCGGACCTCTTTCCGGGCCAGGCATTCGTTCGCGAGCGCTTCGTGCTTTTGCCTTATCCGGGCCACGACGGGGGCCGGGTCCTTCCCCTGATGGAGGACGGTCTGGTAGGCCTCGAGCAGGAGGTCGGTCACGCCCTGGACCGCGGAAACGACGAGGGCGGCTTTTCCCCGCCCGGCTCCCGCGAGGCCGGCCGCCTTCAGGACCGACGGACCGTCCTTGAGACAGCTCCCGCCGAGCTTTATCACCCTGATCATTTCTTTCCCCCGGGCGCCAGGTAGCCCAGCCTGAAGGCCAGCTCGGCGGCGAGCAGGCAATTCCCCGCGGCCCCCCGGACGAGGTTGTGGGTCAGGGCGAAGAACCTCAGGAAGTTGTCCCGCAGCCTGGGCCGCCCGATGGTCACGGCCATGCCTCTGGCCCGGGCGGGGCTTCCACCGTAGAGGTCGTAGGCCGGCTGCGGCCGGTCGGGAGCCGCGGCGACCAGGAGCGGGGAGGAGGGGGCCGTCGGCAGGCCGAGCCCGGCGTGCGCTCCGCGGAAGGACCCGAAGGCTTCGACCAGGCTTCCGGCCGGAGGCGCGTTCCTAAGCTCCAGCTCCACATCGAGCAAGTGCCCTTCGCGCACGGGGACCCGGACGCACGAAGCCCTGACCTTGAAGCCGGCCGGAACGATCCGGGCGTGATCGAGCGCGCCCAGGATCTTCGGCGCCTCCCGGCCGATCTTGTCCTCCTCGTCCTTGATGTAGGGGATGAGGTTGCCCGCGATATCGAGGGCTCCGAGTCCCGAGCGCCCGGCGCCCGATATCGACTGGAAGGTGGTCACCCTGACGCTGTCGATGCCCCAGGGGACGGCCGGCTTGAGGGCCAGGACGAGCCCGGCCGTGGAGCAGTTGCTGCCGGCCACGATGAAGCCCGCGTACTTTTCCGCCTGGACCCTGACCAGCTCCAGGTGATCCGGATTGACCTCGGGGACGACGATCGGGACATCGGCGTCCTGGCGATGGGCCGAGGAGTTGGTGAAGACGGCCAGGCCCGCCTGCCGGAGCTCCGATTCCAGGGGACCGGCCGCCTCGGCCGGGAGGGCGCTGAAGACGACCCTGACCCCGGCGTCCTTCAGGGCCGCCGCGTCGGCCGGCCCGAATTCCAGGCGGTCAGCGGACCCGGCAGCGTCCCCGTCGGCTGCCCAGAGCCTCGCTTCGCCGAAATTCCTTTTTAGGTTCCTGGCCGACGAGGAGAGATAGGACAGCTCGAAGAACGGATGACCGGCCAGGAGCCGGACGAAATGCTGCCCGACGATCCCGGAGGCTCCCAGGACCGCCGCCCTTATCTTGTTCTTTTCATTCATGGCCATCGGCTCCTTCCGCCGCGCGGCATCCCGCGTCGCGTCGCTTTGCGCCATCTCCGGCGATGGCCACGACTTCCGGCATATTCCCCTTGAGGGCCAGGAGATCCCCGGCGACGGCCAGCATCCCTTCGAGGCCCTCCAGCCAGGACGACTCCAGGGCCTGTTCCAGGCTTCGCTCGTCCCTTTCCCTGACGGCGTTCCCCAGCGAGGTGGCGGCCGCGTCGGCCAGGGCGGCGTCCCCGGCCAGGACCACGGCCGCATCGGCCTTTCCGAAGCTCAGGGAATGCCCGACCGTTCCCGACGACGTGCAGAGCCCCATGATCCGGCCCGAGGGCCGGATCTTCAGGCCGAGTCCCTTAAGGCTGGAAGGGCCGGCAAAGACCGGTATGATTACCGGCCGTTGGATGAACATGGCGATGTCGCCGCCGTTCTCGACCAGGGCCTCTTCGGCCCCGGCTTCCAGCATGGCCCGCAGGGCGAACTCGGCCACGGCCCCGGCCACCGCGGCCATCGGTCCGACGCCGGCCCGCCGCCCGGCCTCCAGCATCCTGCGGACGATCTCCGGGGCGGACCCGTCGTCCGGCAGCGGCGTGAGCGAAGCGATGAAATCCGGTCGACGCCGGGTGTATTCCAGGATGCTCTCGTATCGGCTTTCTATCTCGCGCTTCGCGGCCGGTAGGTATCGTTCGTCCGCGACGATCCTGGCCACCGTTTCCTTGTAGCGGATGATTGACGCCGGCCGGTTCATCGCGCCCGCCTCTCAGCCGTTGTCGGATCCCCGGGCGCCCATCGGACAGGCGCCCCGGCACAAGCCGCAGGAAACGCACTTTTCGGCGAGGACTTTGATCTCGAGCTCGGCGTTCCTGACCACGGCCCCGGAACGGCAGAGCGAAAAGCACTGGCCGCAGCTCGTGCAGCGCTCCCGGATCCAGGCCGGGCCGCGGCCGTCCGCCGGGCGCCGGGTCGGCTCCCGCCTGACGGCGTCGGCGTCGACGGCGCGTTCCTCGAGCGGCCTGAGAACCGTCCGCTTCGGCAGCGGCTCGACGGGCGCGGTCAGAAGGAAGCGACCCTTTTGTATCCATCGCTTCAGGGTCTCGGCCACCATCCGGGCCCGGGGCAGGCTCGAAAGCGACGAGACCGGCACGGAGCGGCCGTCGATCTCGATCGTACCGGACCTGAGCTCCGCGTAGTTCGTCTCCCTGACCACCGGCCGGTTCCTGGAGGGAACGGAATAGTCAATGACGCTGGCGGCTATCTCCTCGTCGCCGATGCCGGTCCGGCGGGCGACCTTCGGGTTGAGTACGGGTATGGGTATGCCCAGGCCGACATAGAGCGAACAGCCGTATCCCGGGAAGGACGCGGCCCGGATGAATCGACTGGACATCTTCTTCAGGTCGCCCTGGACCATGAGGGTCGAGAAGAGGTTCTGGGGCGAGTGCTGGGTGCCCGGTCCGGTGATGAAGCCCTCCGTCCCGCCCAGGAATATCCTCGTGCCCGTCCCGACGGTCTCGAGGAGCGGGTCGTTCATGAGAGGGGACAGCTCTCCGGCCCCCGAATACGTCACGTTCCCGAAGCGGGGAAGGAGCCTGCCCATGTAGGTGGAAATGGCCCTGTCCGAGGAATTGCAGGCGGCGTTGTAATGCTGGTAGGCGTTCCTGGGATTGCTCATCAGGGCGAAGTTCAGGTCCTCGAGCTTCAGCCTGGTGAGGATCTCCTTCCGGGGATAGCAGTCCGTCCCGTACGACACGGCCCTGAGCACGACCTCCCGGCCGTTGATCAGGTCCTCGATGACATGGGCGCCGCCGTAGGCCAGGCCCAGGTCGTCCGAGTTCTGGGTCGCCCCGAGATAGGCGTCGACCGCCGCCGCCCCGGCGTAGGCCTCGACGTTGTTGAGCCAGACCCTGGTCATCCTGATCGGCGGATCGGAATGACCGAAGTTAAGCCAGACGCCCGACGAGCACATGGCCCCGAACGTTCCCGTGGTCACGACGTCGACGATCTCGGAGGCCTCGTCCGGACCGACCTTCCTGACCAGCTTGGTCATCTCGTCGGCCCGGAGGACGGCCGCCCGGCCGTTCCGGATCTTGTCATTGATCTCTTCGATGGTTTTGGGCATGAATACACCTCCAACAGGGTTGCAGCGATCCTGGATGAGCCTGGAATCCTAGAAGCGGGCGTCCCGGACTGCCCGCCTTCCGCCGGGGGAAGACAAGCGTCCGGGCTTCACATTATCATAAGCGGGACGGAACGGCGGGGAGGCAGACCGGTCCGGCCGGACCGGCTGAATGACGAAGCATTACTCTTCGACATGGGCATCATTGATAGTGGAAAACAAACGGAAAGTCAAGGCGCCGGGAAAGTCCGCCGAACGACCGGCCCGGCACGGCGGCTGTCAGCCGGGTCAGACGCCCAGCCGGCCGGCCGCCTGGCGGGCCCGCAGGGCCGTCAGCATGTCGGCCGTCATCGCGGCCAGGTCGTAGCCCGGCCGCCAGCCCCACTCGGCCCGGGCCGCGCTGTCGTCGATGGACTCGGGCCAGGAGTCGGCGATGGCCTGGCGGAAGTCCGGCTCGTAGCGGACCTCGAACGAGGGGATGTGCTTGCGGATCTCGGCCGCCAGCTCGCCGGCCGTGAAGCTCATGGCCGTCACGTTGAAATTCGAGTGGTGCTTGAGCCGGGCGAAGTCCGCGTCCATGAGGTCGAGCGTGCACTTGAGGCAGTCGGGCATGTACATCATCGGCAGCCGCGTGTCCTCGCGGAGGAAGCAGGTGTAGCGGCCGGTCCGGACGGCGTCGTAGAAGATGGCCACGGCGTAGTCGGTCGTCCCGCCGCCGGGCAGGGTCAGGTGGCTGATGATGCCGGGGTAGCGGCAGCCCCGGACGTCGAGGCCGTATTTCTGGACGTAATAATCGCAGAGATGCTCGCCGGCGACCTTGGTGACGCCGTACATCGTCGTCGGGCTGAGGATGGTCTCCTGCGGCGTCCCGGTCCGGGGCGTCGCCGGCCCGAAGGCGGCGATCGAGCTCGGCGAGTAGATGCGGGCCAGGCCGAGGGTCCGGCCGGCTTCGAGGACGTTGTAGAGCCCGCTCATGTTGATGTGCCAGGCCTTCTGGGGGTTCTTCTCGCCGGTCGCGGAGAGGAGGGCGGCCAGGTGGTAGACGGTGTCGATCCGGTGCTTGTGGAGGATATCGGCCAGAGCCTTGGCGTCGGTGACGTCGAGGATCTCGAACGGTCCGGCCTCGGCCAGTTCGCCCTTGGGGCGGAAGATGTCGGAAACGACGACGTTGGCGCCGCCGCAGCGGGCCCGCAGGGCCCGGGCCAGCTCGGAACCGATCTGCCCGGCCGCGCCGGTAATTAGGATGCGCTGAGTCTCTTTTGTCATCGGCTTATCTCCGCTCGCGATCGATCCAATACAGAAATCTATTAATAGCACAGCGGCCGACGGACGGCAACACGGCCCGGCCCGGCCGGAGAATGGGGGCAAATCTACCTTTAACCCATCACAACACCTTTTTTTCGATATTCTCAGCACCGCTCCTCCGAGCCGCTCCGGAGCGATGCTGCTGGTCGCTTCTCGGAATCCGCTCCCCGAGGCAGGTTTGACCCCCTCCCGGACTTGGGTTAAAGTGGTAGGGCTGACCATGAGTCGCGATTCCGACCATCATCCCCAGGAGGCTTCCCCCATGGCTATCACCCTGACAGGCACGAGTCTGACCGTCGAGAAGGTCGTCGAGGTGGCGCGCGGCCGCGTTCCCGTGGCCATCGACCCCGCGGCCCAGCGGCGCATCGAGAAGTGCCGGGCTCTCCTCGAGGACAAGATCCAGAAGAAAGAGATCATGTACGGCGTCAACACCGGCATCGGCGAGCTGGCCAACGTCGTCCTGGACCAGGAGCAGGTCGAAAAATTCCAGCGCTACCTCATCTACAGCCACGCCGCCGGCTATGGCAAGCCCATGCCCGAGGACGTCGTCCGGGCGGCCATCCTCAGCCGTATCAACTGCCACTGCCACGGCCATTCGGGGCTGCGGCCGGTCGTCACCGAGACGCTGGCCGAGCTCCTCAACAAGGGCGTCACCCCGGTCATGTGCGAGAAGGGCTCGGTCGGCGCCTGCGGCGACCTGTCGCCGATGGCCCAGATGGCCCTGGTCCCGATGGGCGAGGGCGAGGCCTTCTACCGGGGCGAGCGCCTGCCCGGGGCCGAGGCCCTCAAGCGGGCCGGCATCGAGCCGCTCGTCCTGCACGCCCGCGACGGCCTGTCCATGATCAACGGCTCGAACGTCATCGCCGGCCTGGCCGCCCTGACCGTCCATGACGTTCACCGCTGGCTCAAGATGTCCGAGATCGCCGCGGCCATGACCCTCGAGGTCCTCAACGCCAACATGAAGGCCTACGACGAACGGCTGCATAAGACCCGCGGCTATCCGGGAGCCCTGGAATCGGCGGCCAACATCCGCCGCCTTGTCGAGGGGAGCGGGCTCCTGGCCCAGCCGGGCAAGAAAGTCCAGGACGCCTACAGCCTGCGCAGCACGCCCCAGGTCGTCGGGGCGGGCCGCGACGCCCTCAAGTGGGCCCGCTACATGATCGAGATCGAGCTCAACGGCGCGGCCGACAACCCCGTCTTCTTCCCCGACGAGCAGCTGGTCCTGACCGGGGCCAATTTCCAGGGCGTGCCCATGGCCTTCCCGCTCGAGCTCCTCGGCACGGCCGTGACCACGATCGCCGTCCTGTCGGAGCGGCGCCACAACCGGCTGATGAACCCGCATCTCAGCGCCGGCCTGCCGGCCTTCCTGACCAAGGGCGCGGGCATGTTCTCGGGCTTGATGCTGACCCAGTACACGGCCGGCGCCCTCGTCTGCGAGAACCGCGTCCTGTCGCATCCCGCGGCCACGGGCTCCATCCCGGCCGCCGCGGACCAGGAGGATTTCGTCAGCATGGGCATGACCACGGCCCTCAAGACCCGCCAGATCCTCGACAACGCCCAGGCCATCCTGGCCATCGAGCTCATGGCCGGGGCCCAGGCCCTCGATTTCCGCCGCCCGGTCAAGCCCGGCCCGGGCGCCCAGGCAGCCTACGAGGTCATCCGCAAGCACGTGGCCCGGCTGGAGGAGGACCGGCCGCTGTACGACGACATCAACAAGCTCAAGACGGTCGTCGAGTCCGGCGAGATCCTGGACGCCGTCGAGCGGGCCGTCGGGCCCCTGGCGTGACATCATGAGCCTGCGCATCGCCCTGGTCACCGGGGCCAGCCGCGGCATCGGCCGGGCCATCGCCCTGCGGCTGGCCGAGGACGTCTCCGGCGTGGCCGTCCATTACTTCAGCCGGCGCGAGGAGGCCCAGGAGCTGGCCGCGGCCATCCGCGAGAAGGGCAAGCTCGCGGCCGTGTTCAGGGCCGACCTGACCAAGAAGGCCCAGGCCGCCGGCCTGGTCAAAAAGGTCGAGGAGCGATTCGCCCGGGTGGACGTCCTGGTCAACAACGTCGGGCCCTTCCTGATCAAGCCCTGGGATCAGCTCGAGGTCGCCGACTGGGAGCGGGTTCTGCGGGGCAACCTGCTCGGGCCGTACTTTTGCATGAAGGCGGCCCTGCCCGGCATGCGCAAGCGGAAGTGGGGAAGGGTCGTCAACATCGGCTACAGCCGGGCCGAGCATCTCGGCGCTTTCCCCACGATCGCTCCCTACGCCGTGGCCAAGACAGGCCTGCTGACCCTGACCCGGACGGCGGCCGCGGCCGAGGTCGTGAACGGGATCACGGTAAACATGGTCTCTCCGGGTCTCATCCGCGGCGGGGCCCTGCCGTCGCTGAAGAACGTCTCCGAAGCCCAGCTCGGCACCGTCGAGGACGTGGCCGAGGCCGTCGCCCACTGCGCCTTGGACGCCGCGGCGGCCGTCACGGGCGCCAACATCATCGTCGCCGGCACCTGGAAGATGTAGTTCAGGTTGACTTACCGGAGGGGCGGCGATACAGTTTGAAACGCGCTTCAGCGCAGAGAGGAGACACATGCCTACGACCGCCTATCTCTGGATCATCGGCATTCTCGTTTTCATCTTTCTCCTGGGCATCCGCATCGTCCGGCCGACCCACCGGGGCCTGGTCGAGCGGCTGGGCAAGTACCAGCGCTTCGCCCTGCCGGGCTTCAACTGGGTCATCCCGGTCATAGAGCAGCTGCGCCAGATCAACATCACCGAGATGATGGTCGACGCCGCGCCCCAGGAGATCATCACCAACGACAACCTCAACGCCCGGGTCGACGCCCAGGTCTATTTCCGGGTCAAGGAGGACGAGACCAGCGTCAAGGCCTCCCAGTACCACGTCAACAACTTCCAGTGGCAGATAGTCAACCTGGCCCGGACGACCCTGCGCAACATCATCGGCACCCTGACCCTCAAGTCGGCCAACAGCGAGCGGGGCAAGATCAACGAGGAGCTGCTCAAGACCCTGTCCACGGAAACGGCCCGCTGGGGCATCGACATCGTCCGGACCGAGCTCAAGGAGATCGATCCGCCCAAGGATGTCCAGGAGACGATGAACAAGGTGGTCAAGGCCGAGAACGAGAAGATAGCCGCCGTCGACTTCGCCACGGCCCGCGAGACCTCGGCCGACGGCGACCGCCGGGCCGAGATCAAGAGGGCCGAGGGCGTCCGCCAGGCCAAGATCCTCGAGGCCCAGGGCGAGGCCGAAGCCATCCGACTGGTCAACGAAGCGGCCGAGAGGTACTTCGTCGGCAACGCCCAGGTCCTGCGCCGCCTCCAGGCCCTGGAGACCGCGCTGCAGGCCAACGCCAAGATCATCGTCCCCTCGGACAAGGACCTGGTCAACGTCATCGGCGAGATGGCCGGCATCGTCCCGCTGAAGAAATAGAAGCTATGAAGGAACACCGTCCAATTCGCCTCGCCCTCCTCCTGGCCCTGGCGCTCGGCTTGGCCGCCGGCGCCCCGCACCGCCTGGCTGCCGCCGGCCCGGACTTCGACATCCTCATCAAGAACGGCCTGGTCCTCGACGGATCGCTGAAGCCCGCCTTCCGGGCCGACGTCGCGGTCAAGGACGGCCGCATCGTCCGGGTCGCGCCGTCCCTCCGCGGCCCGGCCGCCCGGACGATCGACGCCCGCGGCCTCTACGTCGCGCCGGGCTTCATCGACCTCCACACCCACGTCGACCGGGCCCTGCCGTTTCCCGAGCACCGGGCCCCGCTGGGCTACCTGACCCAGGGCGTGACGACGCTCGTCGGCGGCCAATGCGGCACGAGCGCCTGGCCCATCTTCGAGAAGGCCTCCGACCAGATCCGGCGCTTCACGGAAGAGGGCGTCGGCCTGAACATCGCCATGCTCGTCGGCCACGGCTCGGTCCGCCAGCTCGTAATGGGCATGGAGGACCGGGCGCCGACGCCGGACGAGCTCGAGCGGATGAAGGCCCTGGTCAAAGAGGCCATGGAGCAGGGCGCCGTCGGCCTCTCCACCGGGCTTATTTACCGGCCGGGCCTCTACGCCAAGACCGACGAGATCCTCGAGCTGGTCAAGGTCATCGCTCCCTACGGCGGCATCTACCACTCCCACGTCCGCAACGAGCGCGGCCGGCTGCTCGAGGCCATCAAGGAGTGCCTCGCCATCGCCGAAGGGGCCGGCGTGCGGGCCAACATCTCCCACTTCAAGGTCATGCGCCGGGCCAACTGGGGCCTGGTCGGGGAGGCCATGCGCCTGGTCGAGGCGGCCCGGGCCCGCGGGCTCAGGATCACGGCCGACCAATATCCCTACCGCTTCTCCAACACCGAGCCGTACTCGCCGCTCGTTCCCGCCGAGGCCTGGCGGGGCGGCGAGCCGGGCCTAGCGGCGTCCGATCTGAGCCGGGCCTTCGCCCGCCTCCGCGACGCCGATCTGCTCGAGCTCTACGCCAAGTGCACGCCCTGGACCCCGCTGTCGCCGCCCCATCTCGATTTCCTTAACGGCCTGCCGCGGGACCGCTTCGTCGACCTCGTCGCCTCGGCCGTCCTCGAGGGACGGACGCGGGGAGCCGCGAACGAGAGGGAACGGGCCCTCTTCGTCCGGCGCCTGGGCCGGCCGGAGGAGGCCCGGGCCATCCGCGCCGCCGTCCAGGCCTATTACGACGATGTCGGCGCGGAGAACATGATCATCGCCGTCGCGGCCGACGAGTCGATCCAAGGGAAGTCCCTGGCGGACGTCGCCGCCCTGCGGAAGAAGACGGTCGTCGACACGGCCATCGAGCTGGAGCTGGCCGGGACGCTGGCCGTCCCCTTCAACATGTGCGAGCCGGACATCGAGGCCGTCATGGCGAAGGATTACGTGGCCACGGGCAGCGACGGCATCCTGCCCGTCTACGGGATCGAGCGGCCGCACCCCCGCTCCTACTCGACGTTCCTCTACAAGATCCAGAGATACGTCCTGGAACGCAAGGTCCTGACGCTGTCCCAGGCCATTCGCTCCCAGACGTCGCTCCCGGCCGATATCATGAACTGGCCCGACCGGGGTCGGATCGCCGAGGGCGCGGCGGCGGACATCGTCGTCCTCGACCTCAAGGGCATCGCCGTGCCGTCCTCGATCTCGGCCCCGCACCGGCTCAGCCGGGGGGTCCGCCATCTCCTCGTCAACGGCCGGATAGTGCTCGACGGCGGGAATTTTACTGGAACGCTGGCCGGGAAGGTCCTCGGCCGCTGACCGGCGGCCGAGGACCTGTTTAAAGGCTATTTCTTCTTCGGCCGCTCGAAGGAGACTTCGAAGAGCTTGAGGTCGCGGGTGTAGTTCCGGAAGGCCGCGGCCACGTCCGGGGAGACCGCTTCGAGTAGCGGCCCGATGGCCCCGCGTTCCTGCTCGGTGATCTCCAGCTTGGAGACGACCTCGACGGCCACCTCCGTCCGCGGATGCCTGTGGAGATAGGCCGGCTGGAAGAGAACGTCGCCCAGGAGAGGGTTGGGATCGAGCAGCTCGATCCCCGGGTGCCCGGCCGCGGCGAAGGCCTCGGCGAACTGCTGCCGGGCGTAGCCGTAGTGGGTGCAGTTGAAGCTGGCGAACAGGGGCCCGGCGACGGGGCCGGTCTTGGCCAGGGCCTCGTCCACGAAGCGGCGGATATAACCCACCGTCTCCTCCGTCGCGATGCCCCGCTCGATCGCCCCGGCCAGCTTGTGGCAGGCCTGGCCGACGATCCGCTCGGCCGGGAACCCCCGGGCCACGAGGGCCTTCTTGTGCGCTTCGTTCTCGATCGTGGTCTTCGTCCCGAAGAGGATGGCCGTGGCCCCGGGGGACTTTTCGAACTGGCTGGCGATCAGGTCGACGCCCGTATCGACGATGCCGACCGCCGGGAAGGGCGCCTTGCGGGAGAAGGCCGTCCGGTCGTAGACGACCGACAGGGTGTTGCAGGCGATGAGCAGGATGTCGGGCCGGTAGCGCTTCTCCATGGCCCGGAGAATGACGTCGAAGATGCGGTCCTTCTCGGCTTCGGAGGCCAGGCCGTTGTAGCCGATCTTGTCGAAGTTGGCGTTATAGAAAACGATGCGGGCCCGGCGAAAGACGCCGCTCGCCGGCAGCCGGGCGGCGATGTCGGCCGCGACCGACAGCCCGCCCAGTCCCGAGTCCGTGACCAGGATGGTGACGTCCTGCTTCTTCGACAGGACGTCGTCGATCAGGGCCTCGCGGCTTTTCGCCGGTTTGGAGCAGGAGAACGCGGCCAGGGCCGCGATAAGCGTCAGGATGGAAACCGCCGATCTTTTCATGATATCCGCCTCCGTTCGTTCAGAGATATCAATAGCCCGCGGCCGCGCCGTCCCGGCGTGAATCGGCCGCTCCGCAGATCCTCCGGGCCCGGGCGTCGAGAAAGATCCCCTGGGCTCCGCCGAAATAGTTGTCCCAGTCCGGATAGACCTTGACCTTGTGGCCCCAGGACTCGAGGGTCTTGACGACCTCGCCGGGGATGCGGCCCTCGACGGCCAGGGTTTTCGTCAGGCAATGCACCCGCGGCGCCTCGATGGCTTCGTCCAGGCCCATGCCGAAGTCGACGAAGTTGATGACGATCTGGGCCAGGGCCGAAACGATCCGGGTGGCGCCGGGCGAGCCCAGGACCAGGACCGGCTTCCCGGACCGGCAAACCACGGTCGGGGCGATGCTGCTGGCCGGCCGCCGGCCGGGGCCGATGGCGTTCGGGCCGCCGGGCTGGCTGTCGAAATCGGCCAGGTGGTTGTTGAGGATGACGCCCGTGCCGGGGACGACGATGCCCGAGCCGAAGAAGCTGTTGATGCTCTGGGTCAGGGCGACGACGTTGCCCTTTTCGTCGGCGACGGACAGGTGGGAGGTGCTCTCTCTCTCTCTGCCGACGAGCGAGGGCGGGGCGTAATCGAAGCGGGCCTTCCCCTCGACGATCCGGTCCCGCAGCCCGGCGGCGTAGGCCTTGTCGGTCAGGGCGGCCACGGGGATGGCGAAAACGTCGGGGTCGCCGGAATTGACGGCCTTGTCGGCGTAGATCATCTTCATGGCTTCGGCCAGGACGTGGATGAGCCGGGCGCTCGCCGGACCCATGCTTTTCACGTCGAAGCCCTCGATGATGTTCAAGAGCTCGACGAGGTGGGTGCCGCCGCCCGTCGGCGGCGCCGCCGACAGGATCTCGTAGCCGCGGTAGGTCCCGGCGACGGGCGTCCGGAGCTTGGCCTGGTAGCCGGCCAGGTCCGCGGCCTCCATGACCCCGCCCAGCCGCCGCAGCTCGGCGACGACGGCCTCGGCCATCGGGCCTTCGTAGAAAACGCGCGGCCCGCCGGCCGCGAGCCTCTCCAGGGTCGCGGCCAGGTCCTCGTTGCGAAGCACGGCCCCGGGCTCGGCCGGCAGGCCGTCCGGCAGGTAGATGGCCGCCGCGGCCGGGTATTTCTGGAGCTTTTCCATGTTCTCGACGATCATCCCGTTGAGTTTCGGGCTGACCGTGACGCCTTCGCGGCAGAGCCGGATGGCCGGTTCCAGGACCTGGGCCAGGCTCATCGTGCCGAACTTCTCCAGGGCCAGGGCGGCCCCGGCGACCAGCCCGGGGACGCCGACCGAGTCCGGGCCCTCGGCCGTCCGGGCGTCGAAGGACGGGCCGGCCCCGTAGTAATATTCCGGCGTCGCGCCGCGGGGGGCCGTCTCCCGGTAATCGATCATGACCGCCTCGGGCCGGCCGGCCATCTTGACGATCATGAAGCCGCCGCCCCCGACGCCCGAGGCGTTCGGCTCGGCCAGGCCCAGGGCGAAGGCCGTGGCCACGGCGGCGTCGACGGCGTTGCCGCCCTTCTTGAGGATCTCGAGGCCGACGGCCGTGGCGGCGGGGTGGGCCGAGGCGGCCATGGCCCGGCGGGCCACGACGTCGCCGGGACCGACGGGCCGGCCCCCGGCGCAGGCGGCCGAAAGGCCGAGGAGGAGGACGGCGGCCGGACCGGCCGCCCGGCGGGCCAGGGATCGCCCGGCGATCATCGGGGCTCTCCGGATTGTTTCATCTTGGCGATGGCTTCCATGACGTTCTTGACGGCGGGCGCTTCCGGGCTTCCGGGATCGATCTCGAGGAACTTCCGGAAGAACTCGAGGGCCTTGTCGTATTCGCCCTTGTTGAGATGGACGAACCCGAGCTTGTGATAGGGCCGGGACCAATCCTTGTTGATCCGGATGGCCAGCTCGAAGTAGCCGACGGCCTCGTCGAGCTTCTGGTTCGAGAAGAGGATCTCGCCGACATTGTAGGCCGCGGCCTCGTCGTCGGGGGAGAGGGCCAGGGCGTCGCTGAAGGATTTGACCGCGGTATCGAGGTCGTCCTTCTTGAGCGCGAGCTCGCCCAGGCCGGTCAAGGCCCGGGCGGCCGAGGCCTTGTCCTTGGGCAGCTGGCCCGCCGTCCCGCCGGTCGCTTCCAGGACGGCCCGGAAGTCGGCTTCGGCGCCGGCCAGGTCGCCCTTCTCGAGGCGGATCGCCCCGAGGTTGGTCCGGACCTGGAAGATGTCAGGATACTTGCGCAGGAAGCCCTCGAGCTCGGCCAGGGCCTCGTCGAGCCGGCCCTCTTTTTCGAGGGCGGCGGCCCGGTCGAGGGCGGCCAGGCTCTCGGGATCGGCCTGGAACCCCCGGCCGCCGGCGTTCTGCAGCGTCAGGGTGACGCCCGGATTTGGCCGGACCTGGCTGATGGACATCTCGATGAACGAGTCGACATAGCCTTTGAGGGTGGCCGTGACGCGCCACCGTCCCGTGCCCATGCCGGCCACGGCGAAGCGGCCCTTCTTGTCCGACGTCCCTTCGAGCCGGGTCGTTCCGTCGACGATCTGGACCACGATCTTAGCCCCGGCCAGGGGCTGGCCTGTTTCGTCTATGACCTGGCCGGTGATCCGGCCGCGGCCGATGTTGTCCTGGGCCGTGAGCGGCCGGGCGCCCGCCAGGGCGCAGGCGACGGTCAGAACGACAGCCGCCGCCAGGACGGCCGCGCGGCGTGAATAGCGATGCATTTCAACCTCCGTGTTTCATTTCCGGGCTTGGCATTCCGCGATGATCCCGTCCAGCTTCTTCCGGTCGGCGGCGTCGAGATCGCCGCCGGCCTTCTCCCGGTAGGCCGTGAGCGGGCCCAGGGCCTCGGCGAAGCGCTTCTGCCGGTAAAGGGCCAGGCCCAGGTAGAACTTGGCGTCCATGAGCCCGGGATCGAGGGCGGCGGCCGCCGTCATGGCGGCGATGGCCTCGTCCAGGCGTCCGGCCCGGTAGCGCGCCTGGCCCAGCCCGTAATGGGCGGCGGCGTAGCCGGGGTCGAGGGCGATGGCCTTCTCGAAGTGGGCCGCGGCCTTCGCGGCCGCGCCGGGATCCCGGCCTGCCTCGAGGAGGGCCAGATCGAGCGTCCCCAGGTTGTTATGGACGACGGGATAGGTCGGATCGACGGCCAGGGCCGCTTCATAGGCGCTCCCGGCCTTGTCATATTCCTTGAGGTTCCTGAAGCAGATCCCGAGGTCAACCCAGATCTTCGGGTCGCTCTCCATCTGCGGCAGGGAACGGGATTCGATGAGCGAGGCGGCCTCCCGGAACTCGCCGGCCGCGATGAGGAAGCCCGCGGCGTGGGTGAAAACGTCGTAGCTCTCGGGCAGGGCGCGGAGACTTTCCATGAGCACTTGCCGGGCCTCGCGGGTCCGGCCGGCGGCTTCGTAGACAAGGGCCAGGTTGACCCGGGCGACGTCGAGGTCCGGCCGGGCCGCGATGACTTCCTGGAGCATCCTGACGGCCTCCCCGGTCCGGCCGTCGCGGCTCAGGATGAGGGCCCGCATGGCCTTGGTGTGATGGGGGAGGAGCGCCTTGACGTCATCGGCCGGGCCGAAGGCGGCCTTCTTCGGCGCGGCCGGACCGGCCGCGTAGCCCAGGCTGCGCAGCCGCTCGACGGCCGCCGCGTCGAGCTTGGCCCCCGTCCCGGAACCGGCGCCCGGCACGTCCTCCCGGGCCAGTCGCGCCAGGGCCTTGCGGTAGGCCGCCAGGTCCTTGCCGGCGGCCAGGTTGCTGGTCTCGCCGAAGTCGTTGCGGAGATCGTAGAGCTCGGGCAGGGGCGAATCGACGAACTTCATGCGGCCGTCGAGAAAGCCGCGCAGGGGCGCCCAGCCCCGGCCGTAGTAGGGCGAGAGGCACTCGAAATAGACCGGCGCGGGCGCCAGCTTCCGGCCGGCCAGGGCGGGAGCGAGCGACCGTCCTTCGAGCCCGGCTGGCTTGGGAATGGCCAGGAGATCGCAGACGGTCGGGAAGACGTCGATGTGGGAGACGGCGTCTTCGGTCCGGCCGGGCCGGACGGCCGGACCGGCGATGACGAGCGGCACCCACAGCGTCGAGTTGCAGGCCAGGAAGCCGTGCGTCAGCTCGCCGTGGTCGCCGAGGGATTCGCCGTGGTCCCCGGTCAGGACGATCACCGTCCTTTCGGCCAGGCCGAGGTCCTTGAGGCGGGCCAGGAGGCGGCCGATCGTCGCGTCGACGTAAGCCACCTCGCCGTCGTAGGGGGCGTCCTTGAACCGCGACCGGTAGGGCTCCGGCGGGTCGTAGGGATCGTGCGGATCGTAGAAGTGGGCCCACAGGAACCAGGGCTCGCGCCGGCCCTCGAGCCAGGCCAGGGCCTTGTCGGCGACGTCGGCGGCCGGGGCTTCGGCGAATTCCCGGCCCAGGCCCGGGGCCGCGGCGAACCGGTCGTCATAGACCTCGAAGCCCTGGGCTAGGCCGAAGCGGGAGTGCAGGGGATAGCCGCCGACGAAGGCCGCCGTGGCGTAGCCGCGCGACCTCAGCAGCTCGGCCAGCGCCAGGGACCCCGCGGCGACGGCGAAACGGCCGTTATCGCGGACGCCGTGGGCCGGCGGCGCCACGCCGAGGAGCAGGCTGGCGTGGGCCGGCAGGGTCAGCGGGACGTGCGAGAAGGCCCGGTTGAAGATCCGGCCCGAGGCCGCGAGACCGTCCATGGCCGGCGTGGCGACATGGGACGGATCGTAGCAGCTCAGCCGGTCGGCCCGCAGCGTGTCCACGGTGATGAGCAGGAGGTTCGCCGGCCGCCCCTCGGCCCGGCCCAGCCGGACGGCCCCGGCGAGAAAGACCAGCGCGGCGACGATGATCCACGTCCGCGGCGGCCGGTGTTCTTTCATGCGTCCGATCCGAAAGATCCTATTGTATGACAAGGATGCGCCCTTGCCAAACGGCGTTCCGTCAGGTCAAGGGAGCGGCGCCGTCAGGCGCCGGCCGGGACGAGCTTGCGCAGGGTCTTCGACGTCCCCTTCGGCGCCTTGCGCGGGCTGACTGCGCGCGAGGCCGGTCCCGCGGCCTGCCCGGCCGCGGCGCCGGGCCCGAGGCAGGCCGGGCTGCCCTCGGCTCCCGTCGCGTCCACGGCCAGGACGGCGTAGGCCGTTCCCGCCGTCCGGTCCGCTCCCCGCCGGAGATACGACAGGGTCCCGGCTGGGACCTCGGCCAGGAGGGTCCGGCCGCCCGCGGTGACGTCGTAGATCCTGTAGGCGGCCGGCGACCCCGAGGCCGGGGCCAGCCAGGTCAGGACGTGGACGTATTCGCGGAGGATGAGCGAGCGGTTCTCGCGCACGCGGCAGGCCAGGTCCCGCGGCGCCGGAAGAGCGTCGTTGGGGACGGACGATGCCAGGACGCACCAATACGCCTGCCGGGCCAGCTCGTCCTGTAATGCGGCGGCCGCTTGGGGCGTCGGGAGGGTTTCGCGCCATCCGGCCAGGGCCGCTTCCGCCCGGGCCAGGGCCCAGTCCTCGACGGCCTCGGTCCAGGTGAAGACGCCGCCGCCGAGGCCGTCGTCAAGAGTTTTCGTGTCGATATATTCCGGACTGGTCTGCAGGGAGTAGCAGAGGCCCTTCCGGACGATGGCCGCGTCGCAGAGGGGGGCCCGCGACGTCCCGCCGAGGTCGGCCGGCACGGCGCCGGCCAGCGGCCAGACGGGGAGGGCGACCGAGCAGACCGGTTCGCCCAGGATCGTCCACATGGTCGTCAGCCCGGGCTCCTCGCCGCTCCGGACGCCGCGGAAGACCGCGGCGGCGGCCGTCGAGGTCCGGTTGATCGAATAGACGGTCCGGATGAAGCCCGCCGGGCGGCCGTCCTGCCCGGACTCATAGGGCAGGGGATAGGGATCGACGGCGTCGTTCTTGAGGTCGCGGGCCGCGCGCCGCAGCAGGAAGTCGTGCGTCAGGCCGTCCGCCAGGGCCGCCCCGTTGAGGAGTTCGACGCCCCGGTCATAGCGGACCTGGCCCGTCCCGGAACCGTCGCCGGTGATGGCGAAATTGGTCCGGACGATGAACCCCATGGGCGCATCCTCCGGATCGTTCGCGTCGTATTTGCGGTAGGTGTGATTGCCGACCTCGAATATCGCCGCGGCCCCGGTGGCGTCGATGACGCCGTAATTTGCCTTGGTCGAGCGCCCGGTCGCGTTCGTCTGGACGAGCAGGGCCTCGAAAGCGGCCACGGTCGCGCAGGAGAGAAGGGCCTGCCTCTGGAACGATCCGTTCCCGCCGGTCGAGGTCCCCTCGAGGTCTTCGGAATTCGAGTTCTCGATGGCGAATCCGGCCTCGTTGACCCCCATCCAGACGGAGGCGGAGCCGCCCACGTCGACCAGGGCGATGGCCGCCAGGGGGCCGTCGGAGATATAAGCCAACTTGACGTTCTGGTTATCGACGTCCCTGTTCTTCCAGAGCAGGGGGCGGCCGTCGGGCGTCGCGGCGCCGGAGACGACGGCCGTCGTGCAGTCCTCGGCCCGCGCCGGGGCCGGAAGGGCGAGAAGGAGGAAGAGCGCGGCCAGGAGCGCCGCTGTCCGCTTGACGATAGCAGCCGGCTGGATCATGGAGAACTCACCCTCAGGATAAGATGGGAGGGGGGACCCGCGGGTCCCCCCTCCGGAATGAAAGGTCAGAACGTAACCCGGGCGCCGAGCCGGACGGAACGGACGCCGTAAACGCTGGTGATCTGCTTGTAGGTCGTGCTCAAGGTCTGGTAGGGCGTGGTCGCCGCCGAATACAGGCGGGCGTAAGGATTCTCGTTGATGTTGATGCCGCTGCGCCCGGCCAGGTTGAAGACGTCGGCGTAGACGCTGAGCTTCACCTTCTTGGCGAAGGCGAATTCCTTCTCCACGCGGAGGTCGAGGTTGGTGTAGGACGGCGTCCAGCGCGAGCCGTCGGGCTCGGTCCGGATGCTGCTGGCGTACGTCGACTGGGCCCCGAAGCCGCTCGGGAAGTAGACGCGGTCGAAGGTCCGTCCCCAGCCGGAGCCGCTCCGGGCCTGGAAGTAGGCGCTGATGATGATGTCGTAGGGCAGGACGTAGGTGCCCATGAGCTTGAGCTGGAAGGGCCGGTCGAAGGAAACCGAGCCGTAGGCGTAGGTCAGCGTGTTGGGGTTGTCGAACATCGTCGATTCACCCTCGGTGGCGGAGTAGCCGGGGTCGCAGTTGCCCTTGAACCGGCCGTAGAGGATGGAGCCCTTGAACTGCCAGCGGTGGCTCATCCGCTTGTCGAAGGTCAGGATGCCGGCCCAGTATTGCCGCTTGGCGCCCTCGGGATTGACGCCGTAAAAAGTCGGCACGGGGCGGTCATCGCGGAGGCCGTAAACCGTGATGGTCTGGTCGTCGCCGGTGCCGAAGACGCCGTCCCAGCCGGGGTCGGTCGCGTCGTAGGGCAGCCAAACGAGCCCGTACTCGTCGGTCAGGGTCGCATCGTAGCCGTTGTACATGTCGACGTCGTCGACGATGTTCTTGTTGACCTTGTAGAGGAATTGCCCGCCGATCCGGAAGTCCCTGGCCAGCTCCTGATCGACGCCGAGCGACAGTTCCATGGTGTAGGGGGTCTTGAGGTTTTCGTCGTAGTAATTGAAGGTCGGGTCCTGCTCCTGATAGGAGCTCAGGACATAGGTGTCGCCGTCAACCGGCAGGTCCATCAAGCCGTTGGCGTTGCGATCGTTCCAGCGGAAATCGAAGGTGCTGGCGCCGAAGATCTGGCCGCCGTTGTACTTGGCTGCCCAAACCGGCTCGTAGTAGCGGCCGAAGGAGGCCTTGATCGCCGTCTTGCCGTTCCCGAACACGTCGTAGACGACGCCGATCCGGGGCGACAGGGTGGTGAACGAGACGACCGTCTTGGTTTGGGTCAGGGCCAGAGCGTCCCAGGGCGAGATGCCCATCGCCGGGTCGGCCTGGATCTGATCGACGAGGGCCTCGAGCAGGATGTTCGGATTTTCGGAGCCGTAAACCGGGTTGAGCAGTTCGGGACCGTAGTTATAGCGGAGCTCCGGCCGGGACTGCGGCGGCTCGTACTGATAGGAATAATCGAGCCGCAGCCCGACGTTGATGGTCCAGCGGCCCGTCCTGGCGCTGTCCTGGAGATAGCCCGAGAAGCGGCGGATGTGGTCCTGGACGTCCCACTGGCCGGCGCTGTCCGGGCAGATCCGGATGCGCAGTCGCCCCTGGCGGGTGCTCGTGTTGTAATAGTAGGGGTTGCCGGCCTCATAGTCGGCCCAGTAGGAGTAATAGGGATTGGCCCTGTACCAGTCCCGGTGATACTCGGATTGCTCGAACTCGAAGCCCGCCTTGAACTCGTGGCTGGCGCCGAGGAAGTCGTCCTGGAAGCGGGTGGCCGAGATCGAGGCCAGGGTTTTTTTCCGGATGTAATCGTCGTTGTAGCCGGCCGTCCCCCAATAGACCTTCTGGGTGTTGTCGTAGTAGGTGTACTCGCCTTCATTGCGCGAGTGGAGGGGGAAATTGCGCCAGACGTAGGTGCCGCGGATGTCGAGGAACGTGTCCTGGTTGAGTATCAGGTTGAACTGGTGTGTCGTCGTATAGGTGTTCTCGTGGTCCCAGATCCGCGTGTAGGAAAAGTCGGCGTCCGAGCCGAAGCTGTTGTTGTAGACCGGCTCGTAGAGGTGGTTGTAGTGGAGCATGCCGAAGTACTTGATCTTGGGCGTGATCTGGAAGGTCAGCTTGCCGAAGCCGAGCCATTCCTGGTGGTTCATGTCGTAGTGGGCGCTGGCGATGCCGAGATTGGCCATGCGGTTCTCGGGCGTCAGCGGGTTGGCCTGTTCGTACTTCAGCCGGCGGCCGTTGATGAAGAACCAGAGGCGGTCCTTGATGATCGGTCCGCCGAGGTTCAGGGACAGGTCCTTATAATCCGTGAACTTCTCGGGCGGATTGACCCCCAGGGCCAGGACCTGCTCGTCGGAGATCAGGTTCTCGGCCAGGCCCTTGCTGGCGTAGTAGAAGGTCATGCCGCCGCTGAACTTGTTGCCGCCGCTCTTGGTGACAATATTGACGTAGGTCGAGTCGGTCTGGCCGACCTCGGCCGGATGGCCGCCGGTCTCGAACTCGATCTCCTCGTAGACATCGACGTTGATGTTGGCCATCGAGTAGTTCGTGGCCGGGTCGTTGAGGGGAACGCCGTCGAGGGCGTAGAGCTGGCTGCGGACCGTGCCGCCGAGGATCGACGACGTCCGGCGGTACTCGACGCCCTCGGAGATGGCCCCGGGGATCGAGTTCTGGATGTCATAGAGGTCCCGGTTCATGGGCAGGCTGGCCAGGAACTGGGCGCTGTAGTTGACGTTGGTCTTGGTCGCTTGGACGTCGACGACGGGCGAGGGGGCCGTCACCGTGACCTCCTCGGAGACCGCGGATACCTCCAAGACGACATCGACTTCGGTCGTCCGCCCGACGCTGACGATAAGTCCGGGCCGTATGACCGTCTTGAAGCCCGGCAGGGCGACCTTGAGCTCGAAGTCTTTACCCGGCGAAAGGGCGGCGAAGCGGAAGGCGCCGGTTTCGGAGGAAACGAAGTCTTGCGTTCCCATCATGGCCGGGCCGGACAGGCTGACGGTCGCGCCGGGGAGCGGATTGTTCTCCGCGTCCAGGACGCGGCCCGAGATCGAGCCGGTCTGCCGCTGGGCGTAGCCAGCGTTCGTGATGAGGAGCGCTGCCAGTAAAACTAGCAGAGGACGCGACAAGGAAAGCTTCATGAAACCTCCTCCCTGGATAATTGGTTACAAAGCGCACAGAACGTGCATAATCGATTGTACAAGCCTTACATAACCCATCACGAACAACCTGTAATTAACAACTTTAAAAAACGAATTGCAAGCAAAATCTTGAAATCGGACGTCCCCGGTTCTTTGCGCGGACTCTAAACCCCGGCCTGATCCGCCGGGATTCGGGAGACACTGGATCTGGGGTTTGACCGAATCGAACGACTGATCGATAATCTTGATTGTTGATAGTTGACGTTAAAATATCAATATAGTATATAAGTATTACTTTCATCGCCACTGGCGACCGGTGGGCCCTGGCCCTTCAGGAGATCTGGAGCGGCAAGGACGCCCAGAAGGCCCTCGACGAAGCGGCTTCCGATATCGACCGGCTGGTGGCAGATGCCTATAAAAAATAGGTTCCTGGCGAGAGCGGAAGCTTATCTCTTCATCCTTCCAGCCGCGCTTCTCACCGTCGGGATCCTGTATCCTTTCTTGCTGTCGGTCTATTACAGCCTGACCGATTACCGGCTGGGCGGCGCGAGCGTCGGCTTCGTCGGGATCAAGAATTATCTCGACCTGTGCCGCGACGCCTCGTTCTGGAAGGCTCTCGAGCTGACCGTCGGCTATACGGCCGCGGCCCTGGTCGTTCAGATCGGGCTGGGGCTCAGCGGGGCCCTCCTCCTCAACAATGACGTCAAAGGCGTCCAGGCGGCCCGCTCGCTGATCATCCTGCCGTTGATGATGCCGCCGGTCATCGCGGCCCTGATGTGGAAGATCATCATGGCCCCCAACGGCATCCTGAACGCGCTCGCCGGCCTGAAAGCCTTCAGCTGGCTGGGCACGACCGGCTCCGCCCTGCCGTCCATCCTCATCATCGACAGCTGGATCTACACGCCCTTTGTCATCGTCATCCTGCTGGCCGGCCTGCGGTCCCTGCCTCAGGAGCCCTACGAGGCGGCCCGGCTCGACGGCGGGTCCGCCTGGTTCATCTTCCGGAAGCTGACGCTGCCGATGCTGAAGCCGTTCATCTTCGTGGCCGCGTTGTTTCGAACAATCGATTCTCTTAAGACCTTCGATATCGTTTACGCGACGACCAAGGGCGGTCCGGGAAGCTCGACCATGCTGCTCCAGGTCAAGGCCTATTTCGCCTCCTTCCGCCACTACAACATGGGATCGGCCCTGGCCATGATGCTGGTCCTCTGGGCCGTCGTCTACGCGATGAGCCAGATCTTCGTCAAGCTCTGGATGAAATCATCCAAGAGCGCGATGGGACGATAGCCATGAGCAGCCGACGCGAGCTTCTGGGTTCGGTGACCAGGAAGGCCCTGATCTATGCCGGCTTGGCCGTTATGCTGGCGCTGGCCCTGGCCCCGATCGTCTGGATCTTTTTGATCTCCCTCAAGACGGACAAGGACATCATCGCCAGCGTCCCCCGGATCGTCTTCACCCCGACCCTGGAGAACTACAAGGCCATCCTGATCGGGGTCAAGTCCGCGGGAGGCGAAACGGCCCGGCCCGAGTTCGTCCACTACTTCCTGAACAGCCTGATCATAACCAGCGGGGCCGTGCTGGTGTCCCTCCTGGCCGGGGTGCCGGCGGCCTACGCCCTGGCCCGGTTCAAGATCAAGCTCAAGGAGAACATCGCCTTCACGTTCCTGAGCTTCAGGTTCGCGCCCGAGATCGCCGTCATCATCCCCATCTTCGTCATCTACCGGAGCCTGGGGCTGTACAACACCTATGTCGGCATGATCCTCGTCTACCAGCTCGTCACCCTGCCCCTGATCATCTGGCTCATGCGCGGCTATTTCGAGGACATCCCCGAGTCGATCGAACAGGCGGCCCGCCTTGACGGTTATTCCCGGTTCGCTATCTTCCGCAAGATTTGCCTGCCGCTGGTCAAGCCGGGCCTGGCTTCGACCGCCATCCTGGCCTTCATCTTCGCCTGGAACAATTTCATCTTCGGGCTCGTCCTGGGCGCGAAGGAGACCTTCCCGGTCACCGTGGGCATGCTCGGCTTCATTTCGTACGAGTCGGTCCTCTGGGGGCAGATGGCGGCGGCCTCGATGGTGACCATCCTGCCCGAGATCGTCATCGCGCTGTTCATCCAGAAATACCTGGTCCGGGGCCTCAGCTTCGGGGCGGTGAGGGGTTAGGCCATGGCCGCCGTGACGTTCGCTGGCGTGACCAAGAGATACGGCAAGCTGGTCGCCGTCGACCGGATGGACCTGGAGATCGGGCCGGCCGAGTTCTTCGTCATCCTCGGGCCGGCGGGGGCGGGCAAGACCACGACGCTCAAGATGATCGCCCGGATCGAGGATGTTTCGGAAGGGGAGATCCGGATCGACGGGGAGCGGATCACGGGCCCGGACGCGCCGGAGCCCGACGCGGCCATGATCTTCGAGAACTACGCCCTTTATCCCCACCTGACGGTCTTCGACAATATCGCTTTCCCCCTGAGGTCGAGGCGCCGCCAGACCGGCCCCGCCGAGATCGCGGCCCGGGTCGGGGAAATCGCCCGCATGCTCGAGATCGAGGGCCTGCTCGAGAGACGCCCGGCCGAGCTCAGCGGCGGGCAGCGGCAGAGGGTCTCGCTCGGCCGGGCTCTCGTCCGGAAGCCCAAAGTCTTCCTGATGGACGAGCCCCTGTCCCACCTCGACGCCAAGCTGAGGCACCAGATGCGCCGGGAGCTCAAGAAGCTCAAGGGCCGGCTCGAATCGGCGGTCGTTTTCGTCACGCATGATTATATGGAAGCGCTGTCCCTGGCCGACAGGATCGCCGTCCTCGACAAGGGCCGGATCCATCAGGTGGGCACCCCCGAGGAGGTTTACACGGCGCCGGAGGATATCTTCGTGGCCTCCCAGCTCGGCTACCCGCGGATCAACCTGGTCGAGGGGCGGGTCCTCGTTCGGGGAGACGGCCTCGCCTTCGCCTCCCGGGACCAGGCCCTGGCTTTCCCCGTACCGGCCAAGCTTCGCAGGCGCCTGGAGGAGCTGAGCCAGGGAGAGATCACCGCTGGCATCCGGCCGGCCGCGATCGGGATCGTAACGGCGGAAGCGCCCGGCGCGGTCCGGGCCGTCCGCCTGATGACCGAGCGGCTGGGGAACAGGCACATTCTGTTCGCTGCGGTCGGAGGGACGTCGCTGGCCGTCACCGCGGACCGGGCCGAGTTGCCCGAGGCGGGAGAGGGGCTGTTCCTTTCCGTCCAGCCCGAAGACGTCCTCTATTTCGGCCCTTCGGGACAGAGGATCAAAGAGGGTTAACATGGCCGAGGTCAGGCTCGAAGGGGTTCGCAAGGAGTTCCTCTCCGGAGGGAAGAAGGTCACGGCCGTCCGGGACGTCGACCTCCGCTGCCGCGACGGCGAGATCATGGTCTTCCTGGGCCCTTCGGGGTGCGGCAAAACCACGACCATGCGCCTGATCGCCGGGCTCGAGTCGGCCTCGGCGGGGGAGATACATATCGGCGAGAGGCGGGTCGACGGCCTCGAGCCGGGCAAGCGGCGGGTGGCCCTGGCCTTCGAGAACTACGCCCTCTACCCGCCGCTGACCGTCAAGGAGAACATCGTCTTTCCCCTTCGGGCCTCGATGCGCAGCCCGGCCGAGATCGAATCGCGGTTGAGCGAGATCGCCTCGCTGCTCGAGATCGACCAGGTCCTGGAACGCAAGCCGGGCCAGCTCGGCGGCGGACAGCAGCAGATGGTGTCGCTGGCCCGCTGCCTCATCCGGGACGCGGACGTCTATCTGATGGACGAGCCCCTGTCCCACCTGGACTCCGACCAGCGCGTCAAGGTCCGGGCCCGTCTCAGGGCCCTGCATGACAGGACGCGCCGGACGATGATCTATGTGACGCACGATCAGCTGGAGGGCCTGGCCCTGGCCGACCGGATCGCGGTCATGAACGGGGGCCAGGTGCAGCAGGTCGACACTCCCGACGGCGTCTATTCCCGGCCGGCGAACACGTTCGTCGCCGGCTTCGTCGGCGAGCCGCCCATGAATTTCCTGGCCGGCCGGCTGGAGGGCGACGGGGCCGCCCCGTCGTTCCTGTCCGAGGACGGGAGCCTCCGTCTCCCGATCGGGCCGGCGCCGTTCTCCGGGCCCCGGACGATCCTGCCCGGCCAGCCGGTCACGCTCGGCATCAGGCCCGAGCATATCCGCCTGGCCGGCGGTCAGCCCGGGGACGCTCTGGAGGCTTCCGTCGAGGTCTATGAATCGCTCGGCGAGGAAGGCGTCCTCGAGGTCCGCCGCGGCCGGAACGTCCTGACCCTCCTGACCAAACCCGGCCTGTCCCTGAAGCGCGGCCAGCCGGTCGAGATAGGCCCCGATGTCCAGAAGATCATCCTGTTCGATCCCCGAACGGGGGAACGCTTATAATCCGGCGCCGGGCGGCGTTTCCGGCCCGGCCCCACGAGACAAGGAGGAACTATGAAGGCGGCGGTTTTCACGGCTCCAAAGCAGGTTGAGGTGCGGGACGTGCCGATCCCCGAGATCAAGGATGACGAGGTGCTGATCAAGGTCAAGGCGGTCGGCCTCTGCGGCACGGATATCCATATCTTCAAAGGGGAATACTTCACCGAATTCCCGGTCATCCCCGGCCACGAGTTTTCCGGCGTCGTCGACCGGGTCGGCCGGGGCGTCCGCTATTTCAAGGAAGGGGACCGGGTGACGGCGGATCCCAACGTCTTTTGCGAAGCCTGTTATTTCTGCAAGCGGAACCTCCAGAACCATTGCGAGGACCTGCGGGTCATCGGGGTCTCCGGTTGTCAGGCCAACGGGGCCTTCGCGGAATACGTGGCGGTGCCGTTCAAGAACGTCTTCCCGCTCGACGACGCGATCAGCTTCACCCAAGGCGCCTTCGTCGAGCCGCTCGCCTGCGTGGCCCATGGCCTTGATCTGGCCGGGATCCGGTTCGGCAGCGATGTGCTCGTCGTCGGCGCCGGACCGATCGGCCTGCTGCTCCTTCAGAGCCTCAAGGCCGCCGGCGCGGCCCGCGTCGTCGTCCTGGACCTGGACGCCGAAAAGCTGAGGATGGCCCGCGAGCTGGGCGCCGACCTCACCTTCGCGGCCGACGGCCGCGAGCCGGAGGCCCTGAAGGCCGTCGCTCCCCGCGGCTTCGACTACGTCGTCGACGCGACGGGGATCCCCGCGATCATCGAGAAGTCCTTCGCCTACCTGAAAAAGGCGGGGACCTTCCTGGTTTTCGGCGTTTGCCCGAAGGATTCGAAGATCAGCGTCAATCCCTATGAGATCTTCCTCAACGATTGGAAGATCGTCGGCTCGTTCGCGATCCGCAAGAACTTCCATCAGTCCATCCTGATGCTGTCCAGCGGCAAGGTCCGGACCGATCCGCTCCTGTCCCTGCGGTACCCTCTGGAGAAGTTCCCGGAGCTCCTGAGCCGGAAGATGAGCCAGCTCGATCTCATGAAGGTCCAGATCTCTTTTGAATGAGGGCCGCGCCGGCGGTCGCGAAGGAATCCTTTGATTTGCCCGGTTCAATCTGTCAAGATATGGCTTTGGAGGTATGAAGCCATGAAGCTCTTTCGGCTCATTGCCGGCGCTACGGCCGCTGCGGCGGCGCTGGCTCTTCTCCCGGTTGTCGCGGCACAACCCGGCGCCGCCCAGGGCCCGGTTTTCGACCCTCCGATGCTTGTCACCTCGGCCGGCCAGAGCCCGGACGTCCAGTTGGCCGTCGTCCTGGCCAAGCGGGCCGGCATCGAGACGAAATTGGCCAAGCTGGCCGCCGCCAAGGACCTCGAGGGGGCCGGGACGCTCGGCCTCGTCGTCGGGGCCAGCCTGAAAGGCCTCGGCGCGGCGGGCCTCGACACCGCCAAGGAAAAGGCGCGGGTCCAGGCCCTGCTGGCCGAGGCGGCCAGGAGAAAGATCCCCGTTCTCTTCCTCCATCTCGGCGGGGAGCAGCGCCGCGGCGAGCTGACCGACGCCATGGTCGCCGAGTACCTGCCGGCGGCCCGGATGGCCGTCATCGTCAAGTCGGCCGACGGGGACGGCCTGTTCTCGAAGATCTGCTGGGCCCGCGGCATCCCTCTCGTGGCCGTCGAGAAAACGGCCGAGGCCGCCGAGGTCCTCAAGAGCGCGTTTAAGCCCAAGGCCTGACCGCCGGGACGGAAAGGCCGAGAGCTTGCCTGAATACGCCGTTTTCCTGATCATGGTGGCCGTCTTCGTGGCGGCGGCCGCCGTCCTGAAATGGCCCATCGGGCTCTGCCTCATGGGCGCGGCCGTGGCCGGCGCCCTGGCCGGGGGCGAGGGCCTGCCGCTTCGGCATCTCGTCGAGGGCAGCTTCGGCTTCTTCGACGTCATGCTGATCATCCTCACGGCCGTCCTGTTCATGAAAGTTCTCCAGGCCTCGGGCGCGCTCGACAGCCTGGCCGCCGTCCTGCTCCGGGTGTTCCACCGGAGGAAGGCGCTCCTCCTCCTGACGGCCAATCTCCTAGTCATGTTCCCGGGGATGATCACCGGCTCCTCGACGGCCAGCGTCCTGACCTCGGGGCCGCTTGTCGCCCCGGTCCTCATGAAGCTCGGGCTCACGCCGCTCCGGACGGGGGCCTTCATCGCCATGGCCGCGGTGCTGGGGATGATCGCTCCGCCCATCAACATCCTGGTCATGATCATGGGCGGTGGCGTCGACATGCCCTATGTCGGAGTAACGCTGCCGCTCCTCGTCATCGTCGTGCCGCTGGCGGTCGTCATCCCGCTCTGGATCGGCTTCCGGCACGTCAAGGTCGTCGACGCGGAAGAGATGAAGGCCATCCTGCCTCCCTCGGTCTACGGGACCTACGGGCTGAAGCTCTACCTGCCGCTCCTGGCCGTCATCGGACTGATGATCGGCGAGCGGGCCCTGGTCCGCGTCATGCCCGATCCCGGCATCCCCGGCATCTTCCTGGCCGGCAGCCTCCTCGGCGCGGTCTGCGGCCGCCGCTTCAACTTCTGGAAGGTCAGCCGCCGGGCCGTCGAGGAGGCCATGCCCATCCTGACCATCCTGGCCGGCGTGGGCATGTTCATCCAGGTCATGACCCTGACCGGGGCCCGGGGCTGGATCGTCATGACCTTCCTGTCCCTGCCCGGCGCCCTCCTCTACGTGGCCATCGCCCTGGGCATGCCCGTCT
Organism: Acidobacteriota bacterium; assembly: GCA_022711665.1. Lineage (GTDB taxonomy): Bacteria > Acidobacteriota > Aminicenantia > Aminicenantales > Saccharicenantaceae > RBG-16-66-30. The sequence continues at coordinate 85,696 of JAKLEN010000008.1, forward strand.
TCGGCGGCATCTCGGCCTTCGGGGCCAGCTCCATCCTCGGGGTGCCGTTCATCCTGGCCCTCATCAGCAAGAACGCCCTGATCACCGCGACCGCCCTGTCGGCCATCGTCGGCCTCGGCGATCTCATCCCGCCGGCGGCGCTGGCCGGCCGGTTCGCCGGCCAGGTCGTCGGCGAGCGGAGCTTCACCCGCATCCTCCGGTACTGCCTCGTCCCGGCCCTGGCCATCCTGGCCTGGGCCATCGCCATACTGCTCAACGCCTCGTTCCTGGACCGGTTCATCTAGAGGAGAGCATGGACATCGTCTACCGCCTCATCGTCCTTTACTTCTCCGCGCTCATCGTCCTCGGCGTCTTCGGGCGGAAGAGGCTCCGGGACCGGATTGGCCCGGTCGTCGTCCTGGCGCTCTTCGCTCTCCGCCTGTTCCTGATCAAGTGATGCCATGAAGACGAGCCGGACATCTCTCCTGACGGCCGCCGGGCTCCTGGTCCTGGGCGCCGCGGCGGCCTTCCTGGCCGGCCGCTCGTTCCTGAGCATGAGGGCGGCCGAGGCCATCCATCCCGCTCCCGGCCTGACGCGGCAGGCGCTCCTCAGCGACTACTTCCCGGCCCTGGCCGGCACGCCTGGCGACACCGACGTCTACGTCTTCGAGGGTCCCGAGGCCGGGGGGACGGTGCTCGTCACCGGCGGCGCCCATCCCAACGAGCCGGCCGGCTTCATCGCCGCCGTCGTCCTGGTCGAGAACCTCCGCGCGCTCCGGGGCCGGGTCGTCGTCATCCCCCGGGCCAACGCCAGCGGCTTCACCTGCAACGATCCCCAGGAGGCCAACCCGCAGCGATTCACGGTCCCGTCGCGGAGCGGGCCGCGGCAGTTCCGCCTGGGATCGAGGCTATCCAACCCCGTCCACCAATGGCCGGACCCGACGCTGTACGAGAACCCGGCCGGGCAGATGCTCTCGGCCTCCGAGGTGCGCAACCTCAACCGCTGCTATCCCGGGCGGCCGCGGGGCTACCTGACCGAGCGGACGGCCTTCGGGATCATGGAGGTCATCCGCCGGGAGCGGGTCGATCTCGGCATCGACCTTCACGAGTCGGCGCCCGAGTACCCGGTCATCAACGCCATCGTCTTCCACGACGACAGCGCCGAGCTGGCCGCCCTGGCCCAGATGTCGCTCCAGGACGAAGGGCTCGACTTCCGTCTCGAGGCTTCGCCGCAGAACCTGAGGGGCCTGAGCCACCGGGAGTGGGGCGACGCGGCGGGCATCAAGGCCCTGCTGATCGAGACGCCGAATCCCGTTCAGGGCCGGCTGAAGGGACGGACGACCGCCGCCCTCGTCGTCGAGGGCAAGGACAAGGCCTACCTCAAGGCCGCGCGGCTGGGGCGGCTGTTCGTCCCCTACGACGAGAAGGGCATTCCCCTCGAAGAGCGGGTGGCCAGGCACCTGGCCGCCATCTCGGCCATCCTCCGGAGCCAGGCCGAGGTCGACCCGGCCAAGGCGGTCGAGGTCGAGGGCCTGCCCGGCCGGGCCGGGATCCTGGAAGACGGGCTCGGGCCCTTCCTGCGCTAATCGTTGCCGACGAGCCGCATCGTCACGGTCCGCGTCTTGCCTTCGCGCCCGACCGTCAGCGTCACCGTGTCGCCGATCTTGTGGCTGTCCAGGCCGGCGAAGAGGTCGTCATACGATTTGATCTTGGTCCCGTCGAGCCCGGTGATGACGTCGCGGATGAGCAGCCGGCCATAGTTGTCCCGGTATACCCCCCGCAGTCCCAGCTGGTAGGCCTCGCTCGACCGGGCCACGTCGAGGACGACGGCGCCCTCGATGCCGGCCCGCCGGGCCGCCTCGTCCCGGACGAAGGACACCCCTCCGATGTCCGGCCGGGTGACCTTGCCCGACTCGATGATCTGGGGCACGATCTTGCGGATGGTGTCCACGGGCACGGCGAAGCCGATGCCGCTCGACGCCCCCGACGGGCTGGCGATCATCGTGTTCATGCCGATGAGGCGGCCGGCCGAATCGAGGAGCGGGCCTCCCGAATTGCCGGGGTTGATCGAGGCGTCGGTCTGGATCATGTCGCGGATCGTCGTCCCGCCGGCGCCGAGCATGACCCGGCCCAGGGCGCTGACGATCCCGGTCGTGATGGTGTGGTCGAAGCCGAAGGGGTTGCCGATGGCGATGACCTTCTGGCCCACCTGCAGGTCCCGCGACGTCCCGATGGCCACCGGCTCGAGGCCTCCGACCTGCTGGCCGAGCTTGAGGACGGCGATGTCCTTCATGGGGTCGCGGCCGACGAGCGTGGCCTCGACCTGCCTCTGGTCGGGCAGGCTGACCATGTACTTGACGCCCTCGTTGATGACGTGGAAGTTGGTCACGATGTGTCCCTGGCCGTCCCAGACGAAGCCCGAGCCGCTGCCCTGCGGCACCAGCTCATCGGTCGTGAAGAAGAAATCCCGGGCGTACTGGAGGTTGGTGACATAGACGACCGAATTCTTGGTCCGGCGGACGATGTCGATCGTGTTGCGCTCGTCTTCCGTCAGGAGGGCGCTCAGCGGGGCCTGGCCGGCCTGTTCTCCCCAGACCGGGCTGTCGGCGGGGGAGGCGGGAGCGGCGGCGGGGACGGCCGGCGTCTCGGCCGGCCTGCCGGGGGCCGCCGCTTCGGAGGCCGGCCTCCCGTCCGCGGGCTGGCCGGCTTGGCGCGATCCCGTGTCGGCGCAGGCGAAAAGGGCCAGGCTCAGCGCCAGGAGGCCTAAACAGAATATCTTCCGTTCTCTTGGATCCATGGTCTTGTCTCCCTTTCGGCGGACTGACCGCCCCGGAAATATAGTCCGGCCCGGCGGCCCTGTCAACGGGCGCGGGGAGGGCCGGCGCGGCCCCCGGCCCGGTTTGGCGGCCGGGCGGGAACGTGCTATATTTTACTGCTGGCCCCGCGGCCGGAGGATATCCGAGGGTGTCATGAAGATCGAATTGACCAAAGAACAGCTGGCCGCCCTGGTCAAGCTCGCCTACCTGGGCAACCGCATGGCCAACGACTGGCGGACCGACGACGTCATCGAGGAATACGACGAGGTCGAGAGCCTCGTCCTCGAGACCGCCCGGAAGCACGGCCTGGGGGATTACGTCGAATTCGACGAAGAGACCCATAAGGCCATCCCTTCCGGCGAGCTCGAGGAGAAGATGACCGAGGCCGTCGACTTCTACAACGACAACACCTTCTGGGACCAGCTCATCTACCGCATGGCCGACCGCGACTACGTCCGCAAGTTCGGCGACGAAGCCCTCGACGAGATCTACACCGAGAGGGGCATGGAACGGGAGCGGCCGCTCATCGAGAAGTACGAGAAGGAATTCAACGACAACGGGCTCGACCGCGTCGAGATCCGCCGCGACAACTGACCCGGTTCTCCTTTTTACGCGCCGGCGCTTTCCCGGCGTCGCTCCATCCCTCCGCCGGCCCCGGGACTCGGGCCGGATATTCACCCGGCTCTTGCCGACGGGCGCGGCAATATGTAAGATAGCCGGCAGGATCGAAGCGGAAAAGAAGGAGTCGCGCCATGAAACGAGCCGCGCCCATGTTCATCGGACCACTGCTCATCCTGGCCTCCCTGGCGGCTTTCCCGTTCCCGGCGTCCGCCCAGGTGCCCCAGGCCATGTGCCGGGAAACGCTCGAGGCCTGGGTCCGGGACAGGAGCTTGGACGCGAGATGGAACAGCGATCGCACCGCGGTCATCATGGTCCGGGGCGGCGTCGAATACATCTGCACCTGCCCCAACCAGAACAGGCCGCCCGTCTGCACGCCCACCGCCAAGGCCAAGGCGAAAGCGTCCCCGTCGCCGTCCCGCCCGGCGGCCGCCCCGGCCCGGCCGGCCCGGGCCTCCGCCCCGTCGGACTTCGAGAACGAAAAGCAGCAGCTCATCCGCGAGCTCAAGGCCTCCGGCTTCCTCGAGCCCGGCTTCGAGAGCGACGGGGCGGCGCTCCTGGCGAGCGTCGGCGACCGTCCGCCGGCCGTCCGGGCCCGGGTCGAGGCGGCCGCCCGCGAACTGGCCGCCGGAGCGCCGGCCACCAAGTCCGAGATCAAGCGGACGATCGAGGCCGCCGTCGCTCCGCAAAGCGACGACGCGGCCGCCATCGCCCGGACCTTCAAGGTCAAGGCCGGAAAGGTGCCGCCGCTGGGCAAACGGTTCGACAACCTCAAGATCGGCGACGTGCTGCTCTGCCGGCAGCCGGCCGATAAGACGAGCCTGGGGTTCTACACCTCCGCTATGATCATCGGGACCGACCAGTACTTCACGGAATCGGGATTCACGCGCAACGGGGCCTCGCACGTGTTCATGCTGGTCAAGGAAGTCGACGGCGTCAAGCTCTTCCTGGACAACATGCCGGGGCAGGGGACCCGCATCAAGACGGAGGCCCAGGTCACGGCCGAATACGCGAATGTCGGCCTGGACGTCGCCCGGCCGCTCTCGCGCTTCGACGCCGACCTGCTCTGGGGGGCAGCCCGGCAGTACGGGATCAGGAGCCAGAAGGAGTTCGCCGCGAGGGCCGACAACTGGGTTGACACCACGGACTACGGCGTCTGGGGCAACGACGACATGGTTTGTTCCGAGACCATGCGCTGGGCCCTGGTGAAGGCCGGCATGATCATCCCGGAATCCTCTTCATGGGCTAAGAGGAACCTAAAGACCATCGGATACGGGCCGGCCGACTTTTATGAGGACTCGAGGCATTTCCTGATCACGCCGATCGAGTTTCTGCCGCGCCGGGACGCCAGGTGAGGCGATGATGAAGTCTTCCGGCAGGGATCGGGCCCCGGGATCGGATCGACGAAGGACACGCGACATGAAAAGAACAACCCCGGCGCTCGGCGCCGTCTTGGCGCTCTTCCTCGCGACCGCCATGGGCTTCGGTCAGGGGGTCTCTCCCGAAGCCCGGCGGTATTTCGAGGCCGGCCTAGCGGCCGTCGAGGCGGCCGGGTCGCCGGCGGATTACCGGGCGGCCGTGGCCGAGCTCGAACAGGCTGCCCGGCTGGCGCCGGACTGGCCGGGCGTCTTCCGGGCCCTCGGCCTGGTCGAGCGGGCGGCCCGGCGCTATGGGGATGCGGCCCGGAGCTTCCGGCGCTACGTCGAGCTGGCCCCGGGCGCGGCCGACGCGGAGAAGATCCAGCGCTTCATCGACGATCTTGAGCAGGCCGAGGAAAGGGCCGCAAGCTCTCAGAAAGTATATGACCTGCTGCTCCTGCCATGGAACCAGGTGACCTGGACGCTGATCGACAAGAGGGGCGATGACGAGCCAGACTGGGAGGTCGAGCATCAGCACGATCCCGACCGGGGCATCGCCGCCCAGTTCAGGAACAAGCCGCTGTTCGCGATAAAGAACGGCGTCCTGTGCAAGACGCCTTATCGGCTGATGCCGGATTATCCCAAGTACATCGCCCCGGCGCCCGTCGGCGATATCGTGGTCGGCGTGGACGGCGGATCGTTCGCCTACCGCTACCCCATAGGCATGAACTGGATCGAATCATACGATCGGCATAAGCAGCCGGTCTTTACGGGGCTGAGCGACGGCGAGCTGTCCATCGAGGCGGAGATCCTGTCCGTCGACCCGCCCCGCATCAAGAGGACCCAGCGCATCGACTGGCCCGACGGCCTGACGACGGAGGCCTCGTTCACCTATGAATTGCGGTCCCTCGTCGCGGCCCCGGTCGAGCCTCCGGCGGCCGGGGGCCCGGACGTCGAGGGGCTCCTGGCCCTGGGCCGGGAGTCTATGGCCAAGGCCGACAACGGCGGGACGCTCCTGCATTGGGCCGCCGCGAACGGCCACACGGCGCTGGCCGAGCGCCTGATCGCCGAGGGGGCGGACGTCGGCGCCCGCGACAAGAACGGGGACACGCCCCTGCACTGGGCGGCCGGCTGGAACAAGGCCGCGGTCGCGGCCATCCTAATCGCCCACGGCGCCCGCCCGGAGGCCAAGCGCAACGACGGGGCGACCCCGCTGCATGACGCCTCAAGGGCCGGCTCCTTGGAAACCGCCGATCTCCTGATCGCCAAGGGCGCCGACCCCCGGACCAAGGCTGCGGACGGCTCCACACCGCTCCACTATGCCGCCGCCAACGGCTGGCCGGCGCTCGCCGACATCCTCGTCGCCAAGGGGGCGGACATCGGGGCCGTGGACGCGAACGGCGACACTCCGCTGCATTGGGCTTCGGGATGGGGGAAGACCGAGGCCGCGCGGCTCCTGATCGCCCGCGGGGCCGATGTCAACGCCCGGCGCGGCGACGGAGCGACGCCGCTGCACGACGCGGCCCGAACGGGCTCCATTGACGTCGCCGGGCTGCTGATCGCCGCGGGTGCCGGCGTCGATGCCGAAGATGCCGGCGGCCGCACGCCGCTCGCGCTGGCCCTGGCGAACGACAAGAAAGACGTCGTCGAGCTCCTGAAGAAGAACGGGGGCCGGCGCTAGCCCATCTGGTCCATTGAGAAGCCGCGGGGCCAAGTGAGCGTCCCGGCTATGAAGAGCGCCGCTGCGCCGGTCCCGCTCCTTGACCGCCATCGCGGAAGATGGTTTAATCGGGACGCACGGAAAATGGAGGGCCTATCATGAAGAGATCAAGCCTTTCAATGCTCCCGCTGGCGGTCCTTCTGCTCGTTCCCGCCCTGACCTGGGGCCGGGCGCAGGACCTGCAAACGATCAAGCTCAACGAGCCGAACAAGACGCGCGGGCTGCCGGTCATGGAAGCCCTGTCCGTCAGGGCTTCGGCCCGGGACTGGACCGACAAGGACCTCAGCCTGCAGGACCTGTCAGATTTGCTCTGGGCGGCCAACGGCGTCAACCGGCCGGACGGCCGGAAGACGGCCCCGTCGGCCATGAACGCCCAGGACGTCGATATCTACGTGTTCCTGAAGGACGGCGTCTATCTCTACGACGCGGCGGCCCTGGCCCTGGTCCCGGTCCTGGCCGGCGACCACCGGTCCGAGATCATGATGATGAGGCCCGGCGGCCCGGGCGGCCCCGGCCCGAAGCCGGGAGATAAGCCGGGCGAGAAGCCCGAGGCCAGGCCGCAGGCCCCGCCGCCGGGGGCCAAGCCCGGTCCCGGCGGACCCGGCGGGCCGCCAACCCAGGCGCCGGTCCAGCTCATCCTCGTTTCGGATATCTCCCGCTTCCGGATGGGGGAGACGTCCCTGAAGCTCGAGTGGGCGGCCCTCGACACGGGCATCGTCTCGCAGAACATCTCCCTTTTCTGCGCGGCGACGGGGCTCGGCACGCGGCCGCGCGCCGCCATCGCCAAGCCCAGGATCAAAGAGCTCCTCAAGCTCAGCGAGACGCAGTATCCGCTCCTGAACCATCCGGTCGGCTACAAGCGATAAGGGCCCGCTGGCCCGACAGCCCCGGCGTTCACAAAATCCAAGGAGGACCCATGACCGCGCACAAGATCTACTGGACGGAAACCGACGAAGCGCCGTACCTGGCCACGTACTCGCTTTTCCCGATCATCCAGGGATTCACCAAGGGGACGGGGATCGAGGTCGTCAAGAGCGATATCTCGCTCGCCGGCCGCCTCCTGGCCAATTTCCCCGAGGTCCTGACCGAGGCCCAGCGCGTCCCCGACAACCTGGCCTTCCTGGGCGAGCTGGCCCTGAAGCCGGAAGCCAACATCATCAAGCTGCCGAACATCAGCGCCTCGCTGCCTCAGCTCCTGGAGACCATCGAGGAGCTCCAAAGCCAGGGCTACAAGGTCCCCGACTATCCCGAGAGCCCCAAGACCGAGGCCGAGAAGGAGATCAAGGACCGCTATGCCAAGGTCCTGGGCAGCGCCGTCAACCCGGTCCTGCGCCAGGGGAACTCCGACCGGAGGGCCCCGGTTTCCGTCAAGAGATACGCCCAGAAGAATCCCGCCAAGATGCTTCCCCTGGGTCCCTGGACCGCGGAGTCCAGGGCCCACGTCGCCCACATGACCGGCGGCGACTTCTACGGCAACGAGAAGTCGGCCACCGTGGACAAGGGCGTCGAGTTCCGGATCGAGATCCAGGGCCGGGACGGCGGGGTCAAGGTCCTCAAGGACAAGCTCAAGGCCCTCGACGGCGAGATCCTGTCCGGGACCTTCATGAGCAAGAAGGCCCTGCGGGCCTTCTACGCCGCCCAGATCGAGGACGCCAAGGCCAAGGGCCTGCTCCTGTCGCTCCATCTCAAGGCCACGATGATGAAGGTCTCCGACCCCGTCCTTTTCGGCCACGCCGTCTCGGTCTTCTTCGAGCCGGCCCTGACCAAGCACGCCGCGGCGCTCCAAGCCTGCGGTTTCAACCCCAACAACGGGCTCGGCGATCTCTACGCCAAGATCAAGACCCTGCCCGAGGCCCAGCAGAAGGAGATCGAGGCCGACATCCAGGCCGTCTACGCCAAGCGGCCCCCGCTGGCCATGGTCGACTCCGACCACGGGATCACCAACCTGCACGTCCCGAGCGACGTCATCGTCGACGCCTCCATGCCTGTCGTCGTCCGCGAGTCGGGACGGATGTGGGGCCCGGACGGGAAGCTCCATGAGACCAAGGCCATGATCCCGGACCGCTGCTACTCGACTATCTACAAGACGATCATCGAGGACTGCCGGAAGAACGGCGCCTTCGACCGGGCCACCATGGGCAGCGTCCCGAACGTCGGGCTGATGGCCCAGCAGGCCGAGGAATACGGCTCCCACCCGACGACCTTCGAGATCCCCTTCGACGGCACGGTCCGGGTGGTCGCGGCCGACGGCCGGGTCCTCGTGGAGCACGCCGTCGAAGCCGGCGACGTCTGGCGGCTGTCGCGGGCCAAGGACATCCCGATCCGGGACTGGGTCGGGCTGGCGGTCAAAAGGGCCCGGGCGACCGGCGCCCCGGCGATATTCTGGCTCGACCGCAACCGGGCCCATGACGCCCAGGTCATCGCCAAGGTCGAGAGATACCTCCAGGGCCTCGACACGGCCGGCCTCGAGATCAGGATCATGGACCCGGTCGCGGCCATGAAATATTCGCTCGAGCGCATCCGCAAGGGCCAGGACACCATCTCGGTGACGGGCAACGTTCTCCGCGACTACCTGACGGATCTCTTCCCGATCCTCGAGATCGGCACCAGCGCCTACATGCTGTCGATCGTGCCCCTGCTGGCCGGCGGCGGCCTGTTCGAGACGGGCGCCGGCGGCTCGGCGCCGAAGCACGTCCAGCAGTTCGAGAAGGAGAACTACCTGCGCTGGGACTCGCTCGGGGAGTTCTCGGCCTTCGCCGCCTCGCTCGAGCATCTGGCCGGCGCGTTCAAGAACGCCAAGGCCCGGGTCCTGGCCGAGACCCTCGACGCGGCCATCGGCAAGTTCCTGGACAACGGCAAGTCGCCGGCCCGCAAGGTCGGCCAGATCGACAACCGGGGCAGCCACTTCTACCTGGCCCTCTACTGGGCCGAGGCCCTGGCCGCCCAGGACAAGGACCCGGAGCTCAAGGCCAGGTTCGCGCCGGTGGCCAAGGCCCTGGGCGGGAAGGCGGCCGAGATCGACGCCGCCTTGATCGCGGTCCAGGGCAAGCCTGTCGACATGGGCGGCTACTACCACGCGGACCAGAAAAAGCTCGCGGCGGCCATGCGGCCGTGCGCGGCGCTCAACGCGATCGTCGACGCGCTCTAGGGCGCGCCGTTTTCGACGGACGGGTGAGAGGGGTCTGCCGCCGGGCGCTAAAGGCCTTGTTCAGGGCGCCTGGCGCGCCGCGACGTCTCTCAGGACCGGGGGGCGCCGCGCCCGGCGGCGAGACGGCCGCGGTGGTCCAGGTACGGCCGGGCGTAGGCCTGGAAGTCGGCGGGGGAGAGGGCCGCGGCGGTCTTCGGGACGACGTCCCAGACGGACTGGGCCTTTTCGAGCATCGGGCACGATCCCTGCTTGCATTCGCCGCAGCTGGCGAAGCCCTTGGCCCGGCAGCAATTCCGCGCCTTGCAGGTCCGGCTCGAGTGGAAGACCTCCTCGTCCGGGCCCAGGCATCCGCCGCAGGCGATATGCTCGGGCGTCTCTTTCATTCCGTAGATCCGCCGCCAGGCGGCGACCGTGCGCTTCTGGTGTTCGACGCCCTTGACGTCGCCTCGGTACGCCGCACAACCCGAGCAGAGCACGCCGCAAGCGGACATCATTTCGCTCATCCGATTCTCCCCATCATGACCCGATCATAGGCCCGGACGGCGAACATTGTCAAAACTGGACTTTCGCATCCTGAAATTAGCTTGCCATCCGGACGGGCGGGGGCTAGAATCGGCCCAGGACCATTTTGGAACGGATGAGATCGAGGCTTTTCCTTATTGCGGCGGCGATGGTCCTCTGCGCTTGCGGCGGCGATCAGGGGGGACCCGTCAGGACCTTCCAGGACGGGGTTGAGATCGTGGAGAACGGCGCCGGTATCTATCCGGTCAAGGGACAGCCGCGGGCCTTGTCCCTGCGGGAAGAGGGCAGGATTGACACGGAGGATGACGCCGTCGCGGCGACCGGATTGACGGATATCGAGAACCTCGACGTCGATTCGCAAGGGCGCATCCTCCTGTTCCGGCGCGGCGCGACGTCGGGGAATACCGTTTTCGTATTCGACGACCGCGGCCGGTTCGTGCGGTCATTTTGCCCTGTCGGCCAGGGGCCCGGAGAGGTGCAGAATCCCCGGTTCATGCGGCTGAATGCCGGGGGAGAGATCCCTGTGGTCAGCCTGACGGGCCGGAAGGTCCTGTTCTTCAATGCGGAGGGGACGGTGGTTCGCACGGTCGCCCTGCCGGAACTCCTTTTTCCCTTTCCGCACGGCTTCCTGCCGCTCGCCAACGGGGATTATGTCATTGCCTATGTGCGAGTGAAACCGGAGACTCTCGAATTCTCCTCATACGGCGTCGGCCTGTTCGGCCCGGATTTTTCCAGGCGGCGAGAGCTGAAGGTGTATCCCGTTCCGGCTGAGGACGAGATCAAAACCATCTTCATCGATTTTCCCCTGGTCGCGGTTTCGCGAACCTTCTTTTTCTTGACGACCATGGCCTCGAGTCGCGAGATCGAAGTCTATGACTTGAGCGGCCGCTTGATCCGCAAGATCCTGGCGGACTATCCGGCGGTCGACGTGCCTCCCGGATTCCGTGAGGAGATCCTCCATTCGCTCCCCCCGGACCACCCGTTCTGGAGGAACCTGGCCTTCCCAAGAACATTGCCGCCGTTCCTGGCCCTCCTGGCAGATGATCATGACCGGCTCTATGCCGTCGGATACGGGCAAGACCAGGCGACAGGCGCCGGCGTATGCGACATGTTCTCGCCGGGCGGCGTTCGCATCCTCAGAACGGCCCTGGGCTATCAGAGGCTCCAGCTCGGGCCACCCCTGCGGGACGTCATTATCAAGAACGACCGCCTCTATTGCATCCGGGAGAAGCCCAGCGGCTTCCCTGAAGTCCTGATCTTTTCACTCCGATGGACGAGCAACTGATACCGGACATCCCTGCCGACGGACTACTGCGCGCCCATGGCGAACGGGCCCGGCGCGCCCGAAGGAGGATGAGTCATGATCCCTGATCCGACGGTCTTCGCCCGCGAGTGGATCGAGGCCTGGAATTCGCACGATCTCGAGAGGATCCTGGCGCACTACAGCGATGACTTCGAGATCACGACGCCCATGATCAAGGTCGCGCTGGGTCTGGACTCGGGCACGCTCAAGGGCAAGGAGAACGTCCGGCGCTACTGGCAGGCCGCGCTCCAGAAGGTCCCCGACCTGCGGTTCGAGCTCATCGAGGCCGCCCGGGGCGTCGATTCCGTCGCCGTCTACTATCACGGCGTCATGAACCGGAGGGCCATCGAGGTCATGTCCTTCGACGAGGCCGGCCAAGTCGCGCGCGCCGTCGCCCATTACACGGCCTGAGCCGCGGCCCCGCGTTTCTGGTATTCGAAACGCAGCCGGGACACAAGACCCCGCGGGCAGACATCACCTTGGCCGCTCAAGTCTCCCTATGATGAGATCCTATTTCCGGAGGCCCTCCGGAACCGCCACGAGCGGCGGACGGTTGGCCGGATTCGAGCCCGGGCTAAACGCCGCAGGATGCACGGGCGAATTCTCAGTGATGACGAGGGGACATCGGTGAGACCCCGGCCCGCCCGCTGCCTCCGACAGCTGCCTCTTGCCACGCTGGCCCTCTGGGCCTTTGCTCTTTCTTCCATGTGTCATCGCGGAGATCGCGTCCATCGGACCTTCGAGGGGGCCGTCGAGGTCGTCCAAAACCATGTCGACCCCTATCGCCTCGAGGGCCAGCCATCATCGTTCTCTCTGGAAAAGGTCTTGTCCATCGACCTCGAGAGAGACGACATCGCCGAGACAGGCATGGGCAGCGCGGGCGAATGGGACGCCGATGATCAAGGCAATATCTACGTCGTCTGCTTCAAGAACAAGGAGAACTTCATCTATCGGTTCGATCCCGCGGGCGGGCTGACAACGTCCTTCGGGCGGCGCGGCCAAGGGCCCGGCGAGCTTCAGTGGCCTTTCCTGGGCGGCGTTTCCGATAAGAACGAGATCTCGCTCGTCGATTACGGCCAGAAGTTCGTCGTCTATGACACGAAAGGCCGCCTTCTGAGGGAAGTGAAGCTCAAGCGGCACGCGCTCCACATCGACGCCCTCTCGAACGGCAAGTTCCTCACCTTCGGCTCCCGGCCCGAGCTCTTTTCGGCGCGGACCTATGTCGACGCCCTTGTCCTTTGCGGCTCCAATTTTGAGGAGATCAAGATCCTTGATCGCTATGAGAACGCCATCGACAACAGCCGGCAGGTCCCGTGCTTCATGTGGCGGGTGTCAGGAGATCGGATCTTCGTCGTCAACCAGGCCCGGGGCTACGAGATCTGGGTCTTCGATCTCGAAGGGAACCTGGTGAGGAAGATTCGGAAGGAATGCCGGCCGGTCCGGGTGACCGACGAGATCAAAGACGCCATCCTCGGCCCGGAGGAGCGCCGGGCCGGGATCCCGCAGGATAAATATTTTCCGGACCCGCTCCCCCCGCTCAACCAGTTCTTCGCCGACGACGAAGGCCGGATCTTCGTCATGACCTACGAGCCGGGCCCGAACCCGGGCGAATATCTTTGGGATATCTTCAATCCGGAGGGCGTGTTCGTCGGTCGGAAAGCCCTGAACATCGTCTGGGCTACCCTGTATCTGGGACCCCGCTATACGTTTGTCCGCAAAGGCCTCCTTTACTGCCATAAGGAGAAGGAGAGCGGATTCCAAGAGCTCGTCGTCTCCAGGATGATCTGGAAATAGGCGCCCGAGACCCGACCGTCAGAACATCGTGTTGGCATTGGCCGGCTTCTCGGGATCTCTCAAAAAGCCCTTGACAAACGCCCTTTCTGGTCCTATTTTATAAATGGTGAACAAAATGGTAAACATGTTGAGACGCGAGCTGACCGTCCGGCAGGCCAAGGTCCTCGAGGCCGTCGAAGAGTTCATCCTCGGGCACGGCTACGCCCCGACCATCCGCCAGCTCGGGGAGGCCCTGAAGATCCCCAGCCCGTCGGCCGTCCTCAAGCACCTCCAGAGCCTGGAGCGCAAGGGCTACATCAGCCGCGAGGACGGCGAGATCCGGGTGAAGGGCCTCCCGGCCCTGGTCGAAAGCCAGGTCCGGGTGCCGGTGGCCGGGCTCGTCCCCGCCGGCGGGCCGCGCGAGTCGTTCGACACGACCGGCGAGGCCATGGACGTACCGGGCTGGATGGTCGGCCGGCGCCGGGGCAACGTCTTCTGCATCCGGGTCGACGGCAAGAGCATGATCGACGCCTACATCGACGACGGCGACCACGTCCTGCTCGAGCGGACCAACCTGGCCAACTCGGGCGAGATGGTCGTGGCCATGCTCGACGACGGCTCGGTCACGCTCAAGCGCCTGCGCCGGGCGGACGGCCGGGTCTTCCTCGTCCCGGAGAACCCGGCTTTCCAGCCGATCGAGGCGCCCTCGGCCAGGATCCTGGGTCGGGTCATCGGCGTCATGAGAAAGTACTGAACGGGGGAGCCCCCCGAGACCACGTTCCCCTTCGCGGAAGGGGAGAAAATAGGAACCGGCTCGTGCGAAAAGGAGGAGAGGTGTCTTTGTCGAAAGAGGGGCCGCGGCGCTACATTGTCCACGTCGACATAGACGCCTTCTTCGCCTCCGTCGAGGTCCTGCTCGATCCCTCGCTCGCCGGCAAGCCGGTCATCGTCGGCGGCCTGGCCCACGAGCGCGGCGTGGCCTCGACCTGCTCCTACGAGGCCCGCAAGTTCGGCGTCCATTCCGGCATGCCCCTGCGCGAATGCTACAGGCTCTGTCCCGAGGGCGTCTTCCTCCGCGGCAATTACCGGGTCTACCAGGCCTTTTCCGAGCGCTTCTTTAGCGTCCTCCACGCCGCCACCCCGGACGTCGAGGAGGCCTCGCTCGACGAGGCCTACCTGGACCTGGCCCGCTGCGGCCTCCTCTACCCCTCGTTCCCGGCCGCGGCCCGCGACCTCAAGCGCCGGGTCGAGCGCGAGATCGGGGTCACGGTCTCGGTCGGGGCGGCGCCGAACAAGACCCTGGCCAAGTTGGCCACGGGCCTGGCCAAGCCGGCCGGCTTCTTCGAGATCCGCCAGGGCGAGGAGCAGGGGTGCCTCCGCGACCTCGGCATCGAGGCCCTGCCCGGCATCGGCCCCAAGGCCCAGGTCGTCCTGCGGCTGATGAACGTCCACAAGATCGGCCAGCTCTGGGAGATGCCGCGGGGGACCCTGCGCACGCTCTTCGGCGAGGCCGGCGACGACATCTACCTCCAATCGCGCGGCATCGACAGCCGGCCGCTGATCGAGCGGACGACGCCCAAGTCGGTCTCGCGCGAGACGACCTTCCTCGAGGACCTCTGGGACCGCCGCCTGCTCCTGGCCCACCTGGCCTACCTCTGCGACCGGCTGACCCTAGCCCTGCGCCAGGACCGGCTCTACGCCCACGTCATCGAGGTCAAGGCCCGCTACGCCGATTTCAAGACCGAGATCAAGCGCCGCCTCGTCCTCTCGCCGCTCCAGGAGATGGGCAAGATCTACAAGGTCGCCGAGGAGCTCTTCCTCGATCTCGTCGAGGGGTCGCGGCTGGCCCTGCGGCTGGTCGGGGTCAAGGCCGCGGACCTGGTGCGCGTCCGGCCCCTGGCCCTCTTCGAACCCTACTCGGAGCGGCCGGAACGCCTGGGCGGGGCCATCGACAAGGTCCGCGACAAGTACGGCTTCGGCGCCGTGCTGACCGCCCGGGAGAAGATGCTCGACGGCGTCTACGCCTTCGATCCGCGGCGGGGCTACGTCCTCAAGACGGCGTCGCTGACGAAATGAGGGGAGCGGGGGGAGACGAGCCATGTTCACGCCGCTGCGCCTTCATTCGGTGTTCAGCCGGGGGCAGGGCAGCGTCACTCTCGAAGAGGCCGCCGCCTGGACCCGCGGCCGGCGGCTCGCGGCCGCGGCCCTCACCGACGTCGGCAACATCTACGGCTGGGGCAAGTGGAAGCGCCTGGCCCCGGCGGCCGGGCTCCGGCCCCTGTTCGGCTGCGAGCTCGGGATCGGAGGCCGCCGTCTCGTCTTCCTGGTCAAGACGCAGGAGGGCTACCCGAACCTCATGGAGATCTTCAACCGCCGGGAGGTCCGCGACGCGTCGGGGCTCGTCGCGATCTACGTGCCGGAGGGGGAGGCGAAGGCTTCGTCGCCGCCCGGCCGGCCGAACGAGGCGGCCATGCTGGCCGACCTGCGGGAGAAGCTGGCCCCGGGCGATCTTTACTTGGGGGCGGAGTTCGCGAACTTTCGGCGCGTCATGGGAGCCGCGAACGGGGACACCTTGCAGGAGGAAGACGGGGGACACGTACCAATTTCCGGGAAATTGGAACATGTCCCCAGGGGCCTGCCCGTGGTCTGGGCCAACCCGGTCAAGTACCTGACCAGCCCGGAGCGCCTCATCCTCCTTCACGCCATCGAGGACAAGGTACCTTTCCCGCCGGAGCGCGACCGGCTCCTGGGCCAGGTCGGGCTTTTCGGACCGGACCAGGAGGCCCTGGCCCTGCGCCGTTTCGGCGAGGCCGCCAAGGACGCCCTGGCCCGGACGTTCGACGTCGCCGGGAAATGTTCCTTCGTCTTCGAGAACGTCGTCCCCAGCCTGCCGGCCGATCTCTTCTCCCGGACCCTGCGCCAGGTCGTCACGGAGCGGCTGGCCGCCGCGCCGGACCTGACCTGGAAGGAGCGCCAGCGGGCCCGTCGCGAGCTGGCCGCGGTCGAGCAGTCGGGTTTCGGCCCTTATTTCCTCGTCGTCCACGACATCGTCGAGTTCGCCCGCCGCCGCGGCATCCTCCACAACCTGCGCGGCTCGGGGGCCTCGTCCTTCCTGGCCTGGCTCCTCGGCCTGTCCCACGTCAACCCCCTGGAGTTCGACCTCTATTTCGAGCGCTTCCTGAACCGCGGCCGGCCCGACCCTCCCGATATCGACATCGACTTCGACTCCCGGCGCCGCGACGAGGTCCTGGCCTACGTCCTCGAGCGCTACGGCACGGGCAAGACCGGCGCGGCCTACGTCTGCTCGCTCAAGGACTTCGGCGGCCGCTCGGCCCTCTACGAGACGCTCCGGGCCTACGGCGCGCCGCCCGAGGAGGCCCGGAGCCAGTCCAAGCGCGTGCCCTATTTCGCCGAGCCGTCGAGCCTGCGGCTGGCCGCCCCGGCCCCGGGCCGGCTGGAGGCCTGGAAGCTGGCCGCGGACCTCCAGGACGTCTACCACGAGATCTCGCTCCACGTCGGCGGCGTCATCCTGACCCCCGGCCCGGTCGAGCGCTGCCTGCCGCTCGAGACCTCGGCCAAGGGCCTGCGCATGACCCACTTCGACAAGGACGCGGTCGAGGACCTGCGGCTGATCAAGCTCGATCTGCTCTCGGTGCGGGGCCTGGCGGCCATCTCGGAGACCAAGGAGAAGCTCCGGCTGGGGGACCCGCCGCCGGGCGACCCGGCGGCGTACGCGGCCCTGCGGGCGGCCCGGACGGTCGGCTGCTTCCAGGTCGAGAGCCCGGCCATGATGAACCTCCTGCGGCGCATGAAGCCGGCGGACATCCACGAGATCACCCAGGCCCTGGCCCTGGTCCGGCCGGGGCCGACCGAGAGCGGCATGAAGGAGGCCCTCCTGCGGCGGCGCGGCGGGCGGCGGGGGGCGGCCAGGCCCGGGGACACGTCCCCAGGCGACGACCCCTTCCTGGCCCGCATCCTGCCCGAGACCGGCGGCATCCTCCTCTACGAGGAACAGGTCATGCAGATCGCCGAGCGGGCGGCCGGCCTGCCGCCGGAGGAAGGCGACCTGCTGCGGCGGAGCCTTAAGAAAGGGCGGGGCGGCGACCCGGCGCTCCGGGCGAAGTTCGTGCGCGAGGCCGGCGAGCGCGGCTACGCGGCGCCGGACGTCCAGCGGCTGTGGCGGACCATGGAAAAGTTCTCCTCCTACTCCTTCAACAAGGCCCACAGCGCCTCCTACGCCGCCATGGCCTACCAGGCCGTCTTTCTCAAGGTCCATCAGCCGGCGGTTTACTTCACGGCCGTGCTCAACGCCGGCGGCGGCTACTACGACCTCGCGGAGTACGTCGCCGAGGCCAAGCGGAACGGCCTGCGCCTCCTCGGGCCGGACGCCAACCGGAGCGCCGCCGGCTTCGAGGTCGAGGACGGGGCCATCCGCGTCGGCCTGGCCTCGATCAAGGGGCTGGGCTTCAAGACGATCGAGCGCCTCCTCGACGAGCGGGCGGCGGGCGGCGAGTACCTGTCCGTCGAGGATTTCCTGGCCCGGATGAAGCCCGGCCGGGCCGAGCTCCTGACCCTCATCAAGGCCGGCGTCTTCGACTCGCTCGAGCCGCGGCGGACGCGCCAGGTCCTGCGTTACTTCCGGGGGCTCGAGCACATGGAGGAGGTGGCCGACATCGCCTCGGACGAGAAGCGGCGCATGCTCTTCGAGGCCCTCGGCTTCCTGCCGGAGGGGGACGACCTCGAGCTTTACCAGGGGAAGCGGCCGGACCTGCGGGTCAAGGACCTCAAGGACCACGCCGGGGCCGTGGTCGAGCTCGTCGTCCGGGTCGTTGACGCCCGCCAGCGGGTGACTTATCCCCCCCAGCCCGGGGGCAGCGGCCGGGGCGGGTATGCCGGCTGCGGGGGCTATGGCGGAGGGGCCGGCCGGAGAGGCGACGACGAGGAACCGGGCCCCCTGGAATACCGCGGCAACGGCGGCGCAAAATATTTTTACATGTTCGAGGACGAGACAGGGCTGCTCGAGGGTGTCGGCGAGACCCGTTGCGCCGCTTACGGGACGCCGCCCGTATGTTTCCTTCGCGGCCAAGTCCGCAAGGACGGGGAGGGGGTGCCCAAGATCACCGGATGCGCTTTCCTGAGGTCGTTCTGATGAAAAATGGGGACGTTTCCGTTTTTCCGAGGAACTGGGTGGCGCTCCGGCCCAGGGTATCGACGGAGGCGAAAAAATGGCATATTTCTGGCAGAACAATCTATCGTGCGGCGGCGAACGCCGGCAAAGATGCCAGGGCGAGAGCCCCACGGAGGCCGAGATGAGCGGTTATCGGTTTTCAGCGTTTGTCATTCGCGACAGCGAAGGCTGGGTCGCCCACTGCCCGGACTTCCCCGACTGCCGGGCCTGCGGCGCGACCTATGAGCTGGCGCTGGCCAACCTTCGCGAGGCCATACGGATCTACGTCGAGGACGGCCTGGGCGACGACGAAGCTCCGCCCCAGCACGACGACCCGTCGTTCACGACGCTCAGCCTCTGAGCCCGGCCGGCGGCGCCCCCGGACGCCTTTCTGGTATACTGGTCCGGTTCGGCGTGCCCGGTAACGCCGGCACCGGATGAGATATGAGTTCCGTTGAAAGCCCCGATAAGCGCAGCCTGCACGCGGTCAATCTCGCTCTGGCCGCGAATACGGGGCTGGCCGCGCTCAAGACCGCCGTCGGGATCCTGGGGCACAGCCCCGCCCTGCTGGCGGACGGCATCAATTCCACCTCCGACGTGGCCTACAACATCATCATCAAGGCCTTTGTCCGGCTGGCCCACAAGCCCGCCGATGCCGACCATCCGTACGGGCATCGACAGTTCGAGAGCATCGCCGCCCTTGTGGTCGGGGCCTTCGTCCTGACGACGGCCGTGGCCATCCTCTGGGACGCGGCCAACGAGATCTATGATCTGGCCGTAGGCGCGACCGCCTTTGCCCGGGCTTCGCTGGGCGCCCAGATCGTCGCCCTGTTCACCGTGGCCGTGAAAATCTGGCTGACCCGCAAGACCCGTCACATCGCCCGGCAGACCGGCAACCTGGCCATCCGGGCACTCGCGTTCGATCATCGCAATGACATCTTCTCCGCGGCGGCGGCCAGTATCGGCATCTTTCTGGCCCGCAGCGGCTCTCCGTTCTTCGACCCCCTGGCGGGGGCCCTGGTGGCCCTGGTGATATTCAAGACCGGGCTCGGCATCCTGCGCGAATCCTCGGGGGACCTTATGGATACCGTTCCCACCCGGGAGCTGGATGAACTGGTTCGGGCCGCCGCCGCCAGGATCCCCGGCGTCCTGGCCCTCGAGGAGATGCAGGCCCACCGCTTCGGTCCCTACCTCGTCATCAACCTGACCATCGCCGTGGAAGGCGGGCTGACCGTGGCCGAGGGGGACGCCATAGCCGCGCATCTGGAACGTGACCTTCATCGGGACCTCGACCTGTTGAGGCGCGTCCATATCCATTATCACCCTCTGTCGGCGGCGAACACGCCCCCGGCCGGGTCCTGACCGCCGGTGTCGGTCAAAGACGGTTTGGCCGCGAGGGCTTGTTTGATCCCGTTTGCAGGTCCGGATTCTAGCCCACCAGCTTCTTGACCCGTTTGGCGATGGCCTTCCGGATCTTCTCGTAGGACGGCGGCGGCCCCATGCGGATGGACCTGCCATCGACGAAGATGGCGTCGGGCTCACCCCATTCCTCGAAAGCGCTTCGCCCGGAGGTGTCGACGGCCCGGAAGGCGACCTTGTCGCCGAATCCGGCGGCGGCCCGCTTGGCCCGTTCGAAGGCCATGTTCATCGCCGGACACCAGCCGTTGACCAGGGCGGTGACGGCCACTTTCCCCGGCTCGGGCTCCGGCCGCTTCTTGTCGCGGATCCACCGGGGCGGCTCGGCGTCGGCCGCGAAGGGCTTCCAGAGAAGGACCTGCATGCCCAGCGCGTCGGCCTTACGGTAACCGTGCTTCTTGAACCAGGACGCCCGCATGAAGACGGGCAGGGCCATGCCCCAGGCGGCCATGCCCTTGGCTCCGAGCTCCCGGGCGTCCTGTTCCGCGGCCGCCAGCAGTGCCGCGCCCATCCCTTTCTTCTGGAAGTTCCCCCGGCCCTGCTTGTGGCCGTGGACCCAGACGCACTGGATGACGTAGAGTCCGTGCCCCGCGACGAACGCCTCCTCGATCGGGACGTATTGGATCATCCCCCCGATGACGCCCCTGTCGTCGAGGGCCAGCTTGACCCGCAGGCCCCTCGGCCGCATCTTTTCCAGCCAGCGGGCCTTGTGGTCGCCGCTTTCTTTGAGCTCGTCCGACCAATCCTCGAGGCAGACGCAGAATTGGGATTCGTGTTCGGGCGACAAGGAAACGATTTGCATGGCTCTCTCCCCTGGCGCGGGCGCCTGGGAAGGCCGGACGCGCCGGACGCCCTTTCGGGCGACAGTGCCACATTAGTCAACGCGGCCTGGGACTGTCAAGGATGTTGCCGGCAGCGGGATTATTTTGGCTGCCGGGACCGCGCGAAAAGTCGTATCATGAAGCCGGATCGCACGGGGAAACGAGAAAGTTCCGGAGGGTCAGACAAATCGGCCCCGATGCCGGGTCCTCATAAGCGAGATCGAAAAGGCGATCATTGAACCTCGACGAGCTGTATGAACGCCATGGCGAGAGCCTCTACCGCTATCTTCTCTTCAGGCTCGGATCGGCCGAGGACGCCGAGGACGTGCTCCAGGAAGCCTTCTGCCGGTTCGCCCGCTACGACCTGCGCTGGCGGCTCGTCAGGAACGAACGGGCCTTCGTCTTCCGGGTCGCCCGGAACGAGGCCAACCGGTGCCTCCGGCGCAAGCTGGGGCGGAAAGAGGGGGAGATAATGATCGCGTTGGGGGCGGCGGGCGGCCTGGCCGAAGCCTTCGCCGCTCCGGACGAGCCGTCCCTGGCCCTGCTGCTGCGGCGGGCCGAAGAGCTCCCGGCCGAACAGCGGGAAGCGGTCTATTTGAAGGTCTTCGACGGACTGACGTTCAAGGAGATCGCTTCGGTCTGCGGCGTTTCGGCGAACACGGCCGCCAGCCGCTACCGTTACGGGATCGAGAAGCTGCGCCGGGCCGTTGGGGGGGAACCATGAACGGCGATCGAACGAAGGCGGCCGGGCCCGGCTCGCCGGATATCGAAAGGGAGATGGCGCGGCTTGCCGCCCGGCCCGCGCCGAGGGGATTGCGCGACCGGGTCCTCGGGCGCGCCGGCGAGGCCCGAAAGGGCGCGGTCCTGGCGCCGTGGGCTCGGGCGCTGGCCGTCGCCTGCGCCGTCGCGGTCGCGGCGGCGCTGCTCATCGAGCCGTTCGCCGGCCGGCGCGAGGCGGTCCGCCTGGCGGCTCTCCTCGACGGCCGCAGGGCCGCTCCCGCGGCCGGCCAGACGGCGGAGATCGCGGAGATCCTGGCCGGGCAGACCGGCGTGGCCGAGAGGCTGGCCCGCCTCCGGTTCGCCGGCGCGGCCGCGGCCCGCCGGGAACGGGGACGTCGGGTCACCGAAGCACGGGAAAAAATGAAAGGATGGCTGGCCTATGAAAGCTCTGAAGATCTTATCTAGGATCGGCGTCGGGCTCCTCGTCGTCGCCGCGGCGGCGCTTCTTGTCCGCGCGGTCCTGAATTATTCCGAAGGACGCAAGCTGGCCGGGGCCCTGGCGGACCTCAAGGCCGGGGGAGTCCCGATCTCCGCCGGGGATCTGGCCCTTCCCTGTTCAGAGGAGGACAATGGGGCGCGCCAATGGAGGGCCGCGGAAAGCCTGCTCGACCTGACGAACGACGAGCGGGCGCTCCTCAGCCGGGTTTTCCTCGACCTGGTCTCCGGGAAACCGCCGGCCGAGCGCGACCGGGCCCGGATCGAAGCGGTCGTCGCCAGGAGCCAGAAGCCCCTCGGCCTCATTCACGAGATGGCCGCGAAGCCGTGCTTCCTGTATCGGGACCCCGGCAGCCCGTTGAGCGAGGCGTTGATCCCGAGCGCCGTCATGATGGTCACCGCCACCCGGCTCCTGGGCTTCGAAGCCCTCGGCCGGGCCGAGGCCGGGGATGTGCCCGGGGCGCTGGACGCGATACGGTCCGATCTGCGGTTCGCCGCCCAGATAGCTTCGGAAGGGACGTTGATGGCCCAGCTCATCGCCGTCGCCGATACCAGGATGCTGGCCGGCTTCCTCGAGGCTGTCTGCCGGGATCGCTTTGTCGACGACCAGTCCCTGCTCCGCGTCATCGGGGACCTCGAACCCGAGGCGTGGCGGGGCAGGCAGGCCCGGGCGATCCGCGGCGAGTGCACCCTCTTTATCGAGACGGGGCTCAAGGGCCTGTCGGGCGCGCGGGCGGACCTGCCCGCTTTCTGGGGCAACCTGAGCCCGCTCCAGCGCTTCGGCGTTTGGCTGATCCGCCCTCTCCTGAAGTGGGACATGCGGACGACGCTGCCCAGGTTCCCCGAAGCCGAAGCCCAGGCCCGCCGTCCTTATTACGAGACCCGCGCCTCCCTCCGGGAGCGGGAACGGATGATCGCCGAGCGGCCCTGGTACGCCTACTTCTCCAAGCTGCTCCTGGGCAACCTCGACGCGGCCTTCATGAAGGAGGCTCAGCTCGAAGCGACCCTGCTGGCCGCCCGGACCGGCCTGGCCTGCCGTCTTTACAAGAGCCGGACCGGAAGCTACCCCGAGAGCCTCGGGGCCCTCGTCCCGGACCTCCTGAAGGAAGTGCCCATCGACCCGTTCACCGGCCAGCCCTTCGTTTATCGCCGAGAAGGGGAGGGATTCATCGTCTACAGCCTGGGCTCGAACCAGAAGGACGACGGCGGACGGTCGACGTACATGATCACCCAGCTGGTCATGGAGAAGGACGACGACGTGTCGTGGAGGGAGACTAGATGAGCGAGAAGCCTATCCCGTACCGGGCCATCGACTGGAACGCGGTCCCGCGGACGGAGCACAAAGGTGAGACCGGAACATCGTTCTGGCGAACCGTTCAGATCGGCGGGCTGCGGATCCGCATCGTCGAATATTCGCCCGGCTACCTGGCCGACCACTGGTGCCGGAAAGGCCATATCGTGCATTGCCTCGACGGCGAATTCGTCAACGAGCAGGAGAACGGCGACCGGACGGTCATGACGGGGGGAATGACCTACGTCGTCTCGGACGGGGCCAGCTCGCACCGTTCCCGGACGGAGGGCGGTGCGACGCTTCTGATCGTCGACGGGGATTTCCTGAAGCCGGAATGACCGCGGGGCCCGTCCCGGGACTCCGAAGCCTGAGGCTAGGCGAGTCCGCCGAGGACGAGATGTCACGGAGGGTGGCGGCCAGGGCCGGGAACTCGCCCAGTCTGGCGCTAGTAGACGCAGGCCCGGGCCGCCTCGGCGTAGACCCGCAGGTTCTCCGGCGGCGTCTCGAAGAAGTGGTCGCAGCACGACAGGATGTAGCCGCCGTCGCCGCCGACCTTCTCGAACAGCTCGAAGACCTTCCGCCGGATCGTCTCCGCCGGGCCGGCCGTCAGGACATTGAACTGGTCGAGACCGCCGATGAGGGCCAGCCGGCCGGCGATCTTGGCCTTGAAGTCCCAGGGCTCCTGGTTGCCGCCGATCGAGACCGGCGCCAGGGTCTCGGAGGCGTCGCAGCCGTTGGCCACGATGAGCTCCTCGATGCCCCTGGTCCCGCCGCAGGTGTGGTAGACGACCTTGAAGCCGAGGGCGTGGAGGGCGTCGTGCATCCTGCGGTCATAGGGCAGGCAGAACTCCCTGTGGATGGCCGGCGAGATGAGCGTCGACGAAGCGGCCCCGCCGCCCGTCTCGACGAGGTCGAAGCGGGCCCCTTTCATCGTCTCGATGAAGCGCAGCTTCTTTTCGAGGAGGACGGCCAGCAGCTCGTGGACCCAGTCCGGCTCGTCGACGGTCCGCAGGATGAGGTCCTGGGCGCCGCAGAGGGCGGCGGCATGCTGCCAGCAGCCGGCCTGGTCGCCCCAGACGAAGCCGCGCAGGATGCCGCGATCGCCGACCGAATCGTAGGCCCGGGCCGCCGCCGCGACGTCGAGCGCGCCGACCGGCATATATCTTTTAATGAGACCGACGTCCTCGTCGCGCTTGATGAGGAACTCCGTCACCCAGGCAGTCGTCCGGTCGCCTTCTGCCGCGTAGGTCAGGACCCCGCCCGGGGTCGTGATCGTGTGCCGGACGATCCGGCGGCCGGGGCCGCAGCTCAGGATCTTCGCCTCGTCGCGCCACTCGGGCGTCGAGAACCGCCGGAAGTCCGCGTCCAGGAGCCAGTAGTTGCCGAGGTCCTGGGAGAACTGGACGGCCGCGTCGAGGCCGACCGCGGCGAAGGCCTCGAGGTCGCTCAGGCCGCCCATGAAGGCGTCGAGGTGGCATTCCTGCCACTGGTGGACGGTGGCCGGCAGCCGGTCCGGCTTCTCCAGGGCCAGGGCCCGCAGCATCCGCTCCTTGGAGGTCATGGCCGGATTATAGGGGATTTCGCCCGACCTTTTCCATCCGGCCGCGCGACTCCGGCCGTCTTGTCTCCGTCATCCGCCTATGACATAATGAGCGGGAAGATCCGGCCCGGCCGGCGTCTACAAAGGGGAGGCATCTCGATGGGCAACACGAGGACTATTTGGGAAGGGGACATCGCTCCGGATTTTACGCTCAAGGACCAGCATAACCGCGACTTCAAGCTGTCCGAATTCGCCGGCCGGCGGGTCCTGCTCTCGTTCCACCCGCTGGCCTGGACGCCCGTCTGTTCCGAGCAGGTGAAGGCCCTGGAGAGGCTCAAGGCCGTGTTCGATTCCCTGCGGACGGTCGCCGTCGGCATCAGCGTCGACAGCTTCCCCTGCAAGCACGCCTGGGCCAAGGAGCTGGGGATCAAGGAGACCAGGCTGCTCTGCGATTTCTGGCCGCACGGCGCCGTGGCCCACGCCCTGGGCCTGTTCCGCGAGGAGGATGGTTTCTCCAACCGGGCCAACCTGGTCGTCGACGAGACCGGCCGCCTGGCCCTCATCAAGGAATACGAAATCCCCCAGCTGCCGGACCTCGAGGAGATCGTCGCCTTCCTGAGGAAGTGACGCCGGGCGTCAGATCAGGACCTCGCGCGGGATCGGCCGCAGGTTGTAGTGCGAGGCCATGCTCCGGCAGTAGGCGCCGGCCAGGAGGACGGCCAGGACGTCGCCGCTCTGGGGCAGGGGCATGAGCCGCTCCCGTCCGAAGACGTCGCCGGTCTCGCAGAGGTTCCCGGCCACGGTCAGGCGGGCCTTGTGCGGGCCGTCGACGCGGCTGGCGTTGACGATCTCGTGGTGGGCCGAAACGTAGATCGCCGGCCGCGGCACGGTGTTGAACGTCCCGCCGTCGACGCAGGCGAAGAGGTTGCCGTAGCTTTCCTTGACGTATTCGACCCCGAGGAGCAGGACCCCGGCGTCGCTGACCATGAACTTGCCCGGCTCGATCACCAAGGCCTTGACGGAGAGGCCGGCCTTGGCCACAGCGCGGGAGATGTAGGCGATATAGTCCTCGACAGGGAAGAGACCGCGGCTCTTGAGGTAGCGCGGCCCGAACCCGCCCCCGAAATCCAGGAACTCGAGCCGGAAACCGGCCTTCTCGATCTCCCTGGCCTTGCGGATCATGCGGTCGACCGCCGTCAGGACCATGCCGTAGTCCTCGCGGACCCAGCCCGATCCGATATGCTGATGCAGGCCGACGGGCTGGAAGCCCAGCTTGCGGGCCCGGGCGAAGACATCGACGACCTTCCGGGGCTCGACCCCGAATTTAATGGGCGTGCCGTCAGACGACCGCTTGCCCGCGGTGATGGCCTTGGGATTGAAGCCCCGGCCGATGCCGGAGTTCCAGCGGACCGACACGCGGATGGCCCGGCCGGGGAAGCCGTTCCGGACCTCGCTCATGAGATCGAGCTGCTCGGGCGCGTCGATGTTGATCGTCAGCCCCTCGACGCCGAAAAGGAACCGGAGATCGGCCCGGCTGACGCTCGTTCCGGTAAAGAGAATGCGCTCGGCAGGGAAGCCCGCCTTGAGGGCGGTCTCGACCTCGCAGGGGGACACGGCGTCGATCCAGGCGCCCCGCCGCTGGAGCAGGCGCAGGATGCCCATGTGGGGATTGGCCTTCATGGCGTAGGAGATCCGGCCGGGGAGGGCCGAGTACCGGGTGAAGGCGTCGTCGAGGCGCCCGTAGCGGTCCAGGATGCGGTCCTTGCCGTAGACGTAGAGCGGCGTGCCGTAGCGTTCGGCCAGGGCGGTCGCGTCCCGGCCGGCGATGATCAGCCGGTTGTCGCGGACTGAGACGAAATCAGTTTCCCACCAATTCATATCGATCCTCCCTCGTTGCCTGTCCCGCTCTCGCTCTCGTCGGAGAAGAGGTCCTTCTGTCCCGTTCGGATGGCCCGGACGATCTCCCGCAGGACCGGGTATTTTTCGAGCATCGGTTCGGGGACGTCAACCTTCTGGCCGGTGATCATGTTCCGGATCTGGAGCGCGTTGGCCATGGCCTGTCCCCGGTAGTGATTGTTGGTGACGACGTAAACCTTGCCGCTCTTCGCCCCCAGCTGCCTGATGCGCGCCACCCAGTCCTCGAGCTCGTTGCGGGCGTAGAGGTAGTCGTAGCGGTCGTCGCGTCCGGCCCCTTCCCTGAACCAGTTCCGGTAGTTGCGGCCATGGAGGCGGACATAGGCGAAATCGGGAGTCGTGCTGACGGCCCCCGGGGCGATCGAATCGTCGAAAAGCGGCTGGTCGATGTTGCAGAAGGCGGCGCCGCGGCCGCGCAGAAGATCGTAGAAGGCCGGCGCGTCCCAGCCGGCGTGGCGGACCTCGACGGCCAGCGGATAGCCCTCGAAAAGGCCGAGGAGCCGCCTCAGGTACTCGATGTTCTCCGGCGTGTTGCGGAAGGACCAGGGGAACTGGACGAGGAGCGCGGCCAGCCGGCCGCGGAGCCGGACCAGGTCGGCCGCCCGCCGGACGTCGTCGACGTCCCTGTCCGAGAAGCCTTCGCGGGCGTGGGTGAAGGCTTGATGGAGCTTCAGCGCCAGCAGGAAGTCCGGCCGGCCGGCGATCCTCCTCAGCCAGGATTCGACCAGGGCCGGCGGCGCGGGGCGGTAGAACGTGCTGTTGACCTCGACGATGTCGACGAAGCGGGGGAGGTAGGACAGAGGATGGAAGCCGCGTGGCCTGGGCGCCGGGTAGACGATGCCCTCCCAGTCCTCGTAGCTCCAGCCGGCAGGGCCGATATAATATCGGGCCATAATCGTCCATTCTACATGCCTTCCGCGGAATTCACAATTCCATTTTCGCCTCCGCCGTGCTATGGTGGCCGCGGGAGCGTGAGCCATGAGCGGGACGGCGACCGATGCGGCGGACAGGGTCCGCGAGGCCTACGGACGGATCCGGGCCGAGGTCCGGACGACGCCGGTCGAGCGGTCGGAGCCGCTCGGCCGGGAGCTAGGGGCCGAGGTCTTCATAAAATGGGAGTGCGACCAGGCCACCGGCTCGTTCAAGCTGCGGGGGGCGCTCAATAAGCTCCGGTCACTTTCGCCCGCGGACCGGGCCCGCGGCGTCGTCTCGGCCTCGACGGGCAACCATGGCCTGGCCATCAGCCATGCCGCCCGGCTCGAGAACGTCGGGCTCAAGCTGTTCCTGCCCGAGACCGTCGCCGAGGTCAAGAAGAAGCGGATCGAAGCCCTGGGCGTGGACGTCGAGGTCCGGGGCGCCAGCTGCGAGCGGGCCGAGGCCCTGGCCCGCGACCTGGCCGGCCGGACGGGCCGGGTCTTCGTCTCGCCCTACAACGACTGGGACATTGTTTTCGGCGCGGGCACGACCGGGCTCGAGCTCGACCTCCAGATCCCGGATTTCGACGATCTCCTCGTTCCCGTGGGCGGCGGCGGACTCATCGCCGGCATGGCGGCGTTCCTCAAGTCCGTCCGTCCGGGCGTCCGGATCATCGGGGTCGAGCCCGAGGCCTCGGCCTTCATGGCCGCGTCCCTGGCGGCCGGCCGCCTCGTAGACATCGACGAGCGGCCGACCGTCGCCGACGCCGTGGCCGGCGGCATCGAGCCCGGCGCGATCACGTTCCCGCTCTGCCGCGACCTCGTCGACGCCATCGAGGTCGTGCCCGAGCCGGCCGTCGTCCGCGGCCTCGTCTATGCCCGCCAGAGCCACGGCCGGATGATCGAGGGAGCCGGGGCCCTGCCCTTGGCCGCCCTGCTCCACGCCCCGGCCGGCCGCGCCGGCCGGAGGATCGTCGCCCTGGTGAGCGGTGGTAATATCGGCTCCGATCGCTTCCGCGAGATCACCGGCCTCTGTCCCTGATCCCGGGCGGCCCGGAGCGTTTCGTTCAGGCCCTCGGGGGAAGGGGCGTCCGGCCCCGTTCCCGACTGAGATCGAAGATCCAGCGTCCTTGGCCGGCCGGCAGGGCCGCGCGGATGGCCTGGCCCACCCGGAAGACGGCCAGACCGCAGGCTTCCTTGAGCGGCCGGCCCTCGGCCAGGTAGCAGAGGATGGCCGAGGACAGGAAGCAGCCCGTGCCATGGACGCTGCGGGCCTCCCGGGGATGCGAGAACTCAGCGTAGTCCCGGCCGTCGAAGAGGACGTCCGCGGGCCGGCCCTCGAGGTGGCCGCCCTTGACCAGGCAGGCGACGCCCGACCGGGCGAAGATCCTCGCGGCGGCCTCCTTCATTCCGGCCGCGTCGCGCACGCGGCAGCCCGCCAGGACCGCCGCCTCGCCGAGGTTCGGCGTCAGGAGCTCGGCCCGGCCGGCGAAGGCGTCGAGGAGCCGGGGCCAGGCCTTTTTTTCGAGGAGCGCGGCGCCCGAGCTGGAGCGGAGGATGGGATCGACTACCCGCGGCCGCCCTTCCATCCGGCCGAGGAGGCGGGCGACGGCCCGCAGGTTGGCCGCCGTGGCCAGCATGCCGACCTTGATGCCGCCGATCTCGAGACCCTCGGACAGCCGCTCGAATTGGGCGGTCACCGCCGCGGCCGGAACGGGCCAGACCCCGGCTACCGCCGTCGCGCTCTGCGCCGTCACGGCCGTCAGCACGCCGCGGCCCGTCCGGCCGAGCCGCTCGAAAACGCGGAGGTCGAGAAGCGCCCCGGCGCCGCCCGTGGGGTCCCAGCCGGCTATGGTGATCAGCATCCTGACCATGGTCGCGTCCTCCTCGGCGGACGTCACGATTCTAACACGGATCGCCCGACCCCGTTATTGACTTTGTTCCGGGCCTTGGGGTATTCCCTGATACGGGACGGAACGATCATGGACGAAGAACGGGTCCGGGTCCGGGCTTTCGCCGGCGGGCGGGTCCAGGGGGTGGCTTACCGGCACTACGCCGAGAAGAACGCCGAGCGCTTCGGGGTCACGGGCTGGGTCCGGAATCTCCGCGACGGGCGGGTCGAGGTCCTGGCCGAGGGCTCGACCGCCCAGGTCGAGTCCTTCCTCCAGGCGCTCCGCGACGGCCCCCGCCTGGCCTGGGTCGAGAGCTTCGCCGTCAGCCGCGAGACGGCCACCGGGGAATTCGCGGATTTCCGGATCGTTTTCTTCTCCGGCTAGCGCCCGGCCGGGCGCCCTTTCAGGAGGTCCGGCTCCGCCGCCGGCATTCCTCAGAGCAGAAGTACCGCTCGACGCCGTCGCGGACCTCGGTCACGGCCTCGTCGCGGGGGACATAGGTGCCGCAGACCTCGTCCTTGACCATGGCGCCCCGGGGCTCGGCGGCCGGCCGGGGCCGGGCGGCCCGCTTGATCCTCTTTATCCCGGCGAAGATGCGCAGGGCGAGGAGCGCGACGTAGACGAGGAAGGCGATCAGGATCAGGCGGAGCACGGCGATCACCATTCGATCAGCATCGAGCCCCAGGTCAGCCCGCCGCCGAAGCTGACCAGCATGGCCAGATCGCCCTTCTTCAGCCGGCCTTCCTCGACGGCCTCGCGCAGCGCCAGCAGGACCGAGGTCGACGAGCAGTTGCCGCGCCGGTCGACGTTGACGTAGAACTTCTCGATCGGGATGCCCAGCTTCCGGGAGGGCAGGTCGAAGATCCGGGCGTTGGCCTGGTGGCAGACGAAGAGGTCGACGTCCTCGATCCGGTAATCACGGGCCCGGCCGGGGGTGCGGTTGGCCTTGGCTATCGTCCGGACGATGAGCTCGGGGATTATGCGCAGGACGAACTTCTGGATGTCGTGACCCTTGATGGCCAGGTTGGTCCGGACCGGGATGTCGTGGTGGCGGGTGTCGTGCCCGACGCTGAAGGCGGCGTCGACGCCGAGGGCGTCGGTGCCCATCTCCGTGCAGACGATTCCGCCGGGCTCTTCGGTCCGTTCCAGGACGATGGCCGCGGAGCCGTCGCCCCACAGGTCGGCGTTGCTGTCGGAGAAGTCGAGCAGGCGGCTGAGCACTTCGGCGCCCAGGGCCAGGCCGTAGCGGCACTCCGTCTCCCCGAAGAGGAGATGCTTGCGGACAACGTCGGCGGCGTAGAGACCGCTGGTGCAGGCCGCCAGGAGATCGAAGGCCGGGATGCGCAGGAAGCCGCGGGCCTCTTTCTCCTCAAGTCGGCCGGCGGCGACCTCGCCCCGGATGGCCTTGTTCAGGAGCATGCAGGCTGTCGAGGGGAACAGGGCTTCGGGCGTCGAGCTGCCGAGGGCCACTATGCCGATGTCGGCCCAGCCGATGCCGGCGTCGGCCAGGGCGGCGTTGGCCGCGACCAGGGCCAGGTCGGAGGTGTTGACCCCGGGAGCGACCCAGCGGCGCTCCCGGATGCCGACGAGCTCGACGATCTTCTGGGGCGTCAGCTCGTCGGGCCCCCAGGGCCGGTCGGTGCCGGGCTTGATGGCCCGATGGGCCAGCAGGATCCGGACTATTTCCTCGTTGGTGACGATCTTCCCCGGGACGTCGGTCCCCGGCAGGCATTTCCCCAGGCCGGCGATCTTGACGCGCATGGATACGTAACTCCCTTTTCCGTTTCCCCAGGCCCTCGAAAGGCGGGAACGCTGTTCAGCCCCACATTATTGTCGCTCGGCCCCGGGATGTCAACCGGCGGAAGGCGGCCGGCGCCGATTGACCGGGCGGCGCCTTTTTGTTAAATAGAGGACGATCATGAATGCATCCCCGCTGGCGGGCGTCCGCATCCTCGACCTGTCCCGGCTGCTGCCCGGGCCCTTCTGCACCATGCTCCTGGCCGACCTGGGGGCGGAGGTCATCAAGATCGAAGACCTGGAAGGCGGCGATTACATGCGGGCCTTCCCGCCCTTCATCGACGGCCGGAGCGCCTATTTCCTGGCGCTCAACGCCGGCAAGAAGAGCCTGGCCGTCAACCTCAAGGCGCCGGCCGGCCGGGACCTCTTCCTCCGGCTGGCCGCCACGGCCGGGGTCATCGTCGAGAGCTTCCGTCCCGGCGCCGTCGACCGTCTCGGCGTCGGCTACGCGGCGGCCCGGGCCGTCAATCCCCGCGTCGTCTACTGCTCGATCTCCGGCTTCGGCCAGGACGGGCCGGACCGCGATCGGGCCGGCCATGATCTCGACTTCATTTCCCGGGCCGGCCTGCTCTCTCTCTGCGGCTGGCCCGAGGCCCGGCCGGCCATCCCCCCCGTCCAGATCGCCGATCTGAGCTCGGCGATGTACGCCGCGGCGGGCATCCTGGCTTATCTCCGGGAGAGCGAGAGAACGGGGCAGGGCGCCCATCTCGACATCGGCATGCTCGACAGCGCCATGTCCTGGATGGTCATGCCGCTCGGCGACTACGCGGCGGGGGAGCGGGGCGGCCGGGGCCGGCTGCCGCTCTCCGGCCAGCATCCCTGTTACAACGTCTACAAGACCCGCGACGGGCGCGACATCTCGCTCGCGGCGATCGAGCCCAAGTTCTGGAACGCGTTCTGCGGGGCCGTCGGCCGGGACGATCTCCGGCCGCTGCAATTCTCCGGGAAGGAGGAGGACCTGGCGCTCTTCGAGGCCCTGTTCGCCGGCCGGACGGCGGCCGAATGGACGGAACTGCTCCGCGCCACGGACTGCTGCTGCCAGGTCGTTCCCGTGCTCG
Source organism: Acidobacteriota bacterium (assembly GCA_022711665.1). Classification (GTDB taxonomy): domain Bacteria; phylum Acidobacteriota; class Aminicenantia; order Aminicenantales; family Saccharicenantaceae; genus RBG-16-66-30. The sequence continues at coordinate 117,958 of JAKLEN010000008.1, forward strand.
ACGAGGTTTTGCGGGACCCTCACATCCGGCATCGCGGCCTGGTCATCGGCCCGCCGCCCGGCGGGACCGGCGCCCTGCGGCCCGGCCACCCGCTCCGGGCCCGCGACGCCGCCGACGCCGGGCCTTGTCCGGGCCACGGCCAGCACACGGCCGAGATCCTGGCCGGGTTGGGCCTGGCCGCCGCCGAGATCGAAGGCCTGGAAGCGGCCGGCGTCGTTCGCCGGGGCGGCTGAGGCTGGTTCGGCCGTGGACGCGTTCCGGACCGAGGCCGAGACGGCCTTCCGTCGCCGCGCGGCCGACTATTTCCGGCGGCTCGCCGGCCCGGAGCCCCCGGACCCCCGCCCGGCGCCCGGGAGGATCTGGGCCGACCTCGACGGGGAGGACGGCTCCGGCCGGCTGGACCGGCGGGTGGCCATCCTCGAGGAAGCGGCGGCCAGCGACCCCCGCCTGGGCCGGGCGCTCCTCGATTGGCGCCTGTCGTCCGGGCCGCTTGACCCTCCCGAAGAGACGGCCTGCCGTCTCGGCCGGCTGGCGGGCACGGCGGACCACATCCTCCGGGCTGGAGCCGAGGCCGCCCGGGCGCGCGGCGCCTTCGCCAGCAGCCTGATGGGCTGCCGCGACGAACAGGAACGCCTGGCCGGCTTGGTTTCCCTGGCCGATCTGGCCCGGCTGGGCGCCTGCCGCCTTTGCCGGCTGCTCGAACGCGGGGAGGGGCAGCGGGCCGGCCTCGAATCGGGATCGCTGGGGAAGAGGGCCGAGGCGCTGGCCGCGGAGATGCGCGCGGCGGCGCGGGGCCTGCTCGGGGACGATTGGGCGGCCGGGCATCTGGCCGCCGACGATCCCCCTCCCGGCCGGTAAAGGAGAACATCATGAAGATCGAAACCATCTACCGCCGGGCCGTGGCGGCCGGCATCGCCAACGATCCGCGCGGTCCCGAGGCCGTAGGCAAGCTCCTCGAAGAGGAGAAGGCCAAGGCCGAGAAGATGACCGCGGACGAGAAGGACGCCTGGGAGGCGGACCGGCTGTTCAATCCCTACGCCGACACCCGTATCCTGGCCGGGGACCCGGCCGCCGAGGCCCGAAAGGCCATTGTCGGCATCGACATGGACGCCTCCGAGGTCCTGCTGGCCCATACTCTCAACCGGGACCGGGCCGCCGGCATCGACCTCGTCATCGCCCATCATCCGCAGGGGACGGCGCTTGCCCGGCTGGCCGAGGTCATGCGCGTCCAGGCCGACATGCTGGCCCTCATGGGCGTCGGCATCTCGGTCGCCGAACAGCTGCTGGAGAAGCGGATGGGCGAGGTCGAGCGGCGCCTCCTGCCCGGCAACCACGGCCGGTCCGTGGACGCCGCCCGGCTGCTCGGGCTGCCGCTGATGTGCCTGCATACGCCGGCCGACAACTGCGTCAACACCTTCCTCGACCGGCTCTTCACCCGGGATAAGCCGGCGCGGCTGAAGGACCTGATCGAGCTCCTCCGGAAAATCCCGGAATACCGGGCCGCCGCCGGCCGGAATGCCGGGCCGCGGATCGTCAGCGGCGCCGAGTCGGCCCGCTGCGGCCGGATCTCGGTCGAGATGACCGGCGGGACCGAGGGCGCCAGGACGATCTACGACTCCTACGCCGCCGCCGGCGTGAGCACGATTGTCAGCATGCACATCAGCGAGGAGGCCCTGGAGAACGCCAAGAAGGCCAACCTGAACATCGTCCTGGCCGGCCACCTCTCGAGCGACACGCTGGGCCTGAACCTGCTGTTCGACGAGATCGAGCGGGAGGAGCGGCTGGAGTTCGTCGGCGTGTCGGGGTTCGTCCGGACGCGGGCCGCCGAGCGAAGGCCTTAAACGGCAGGCGCGGATCTTACCGGCCGGGGGAGGAGACCCGGCGCTCTTGTGAACGGTCGAGGCTAGAGCCCGCGGTAGTGGCCCTGGGCCCCCAGGGTCGCGATCCAGCGGGCGAAGGCCCGGGCGTCCTCGAGGTCGCCGGCGTCGGGATGGGTGGCCGCCGAGGCGGCCATGTCGGTCCAGGCCTCGTGCTCGGGCGACTGCGTCAGGATCTCGAGGGCCTTCAACGACACCTTGCCCCGGCACGAGAACGTGCCGATCAGCCTGGCCTTGGCCACGAGGATGGAGGCGTATTCCAGGGCTTCGCGGGACAGGCGGCTGCCCGTGACGGAGCCGTGGGTCGAGAACAAAGCGACCTTCTTGCCCTCGGGGATGGACTTGAGGAAGACCTCGACCGGATAGGGGACGCTGTGGGCATGGACCGGGAAGCCGGCGAAGACGATCTGGTAAGGAGCGGGATCGCCCGCCTCGGCCATCGGCCGGAGGACCTTGTCCCCGGGCAGGGCCTCGTAGATGGCTTCGGCGACGGCCTTGGTGTTTCCCGTGCGGCTGAAGTAGGTGACGAGCGTCTTGGCCATCGCGGCGGTCCTTTCGGCGAGCGGTGCTTCCGCTATTCTGCCAGAATCCCGCCGAAAATGCCAACCGTCAGGCGCCGGCCGGCAGCTCGAGGGTGACCGTCGTGCCCCGGCCGGGCCGGCTCTCAACCCGGACGGCGCCGCCGTGCTCTTCGATGATCTTCTTCGTGATCGGCAGGCCCAGCCCGGTCCCGGCGTCCTTGGTGGAGAAATAAAGGTCGAAGATCCGGGCGGCGGTCTCGGGGCTCATGCCCGCCCCGGTGTCGCTGACGGTGACGACGAAGCGGTCGCCGCGACGGCCGACGCGGACCGCGACCTCGCCCCGGGCCCCGATGGCCTCGACGGCGTTGGCCACGACGTTGCGGAAGGCGGTCTTGAGCTTGCCCGCGTCGCCCCGGGCCAGGAAGTCGTCGCCTTCGGCGGCCAGCGCGATGCGGATGCGCTCGGCCAGCAGCCGGCGGTAGGGATCCAGGACCTCCTCGAGCACCCGCCGCAGGTCTACGGGCTCCTTGCGGACGGTCGTGTCCCGGGCGATCTCCATGAATTCCGTGGCGATGCGGCGCAGGTTCTCGACCTCGCCGACGATGTAGGACATGGACTCCCGGAGGGCCTTGTCGAAGTCGCCGCGCCGGTCCTCGTAGACCTTGAGGACATGCTCGGCCGACAGCTGGATGGGCGTCAGGGGGTTCTTGATCTCATGGGCGACCTTGCGGGCCATCTCGGTCCAGGCCACCTTCTTGCTCATCTCGGCCAGCTCCTGCTCGTGGGTCCGGAGGTTGCGGACCATGGTGTTGAAACCGTCGATGAGGGTCATCATCTCGTCGCGGGAGCGATGGTCGATCCGGACCTCGAGGTTGCCCAGGCCGACCTCCCGGGTGCCGGCCAGGAGCTTGCGCACGGGGACGATGATCATGCCCTTGATGCCGCGGGAGAAGACGAGGACCAGGACGACGAAGAAGGCCGATAGGACGACCAGGAACTCGACGGTCTCCCGGGTGGCCCTGTCGAGCTGCTGCCGCTCGAACGGGAAGGGCAGGGAGATGAAGAGCGTCGAGGTCCCGGACGCGTAAGGCACGGTCAGGGTCTGGAACGAATAGTTGCCCAGCCGGGTCCGGCGGACGGTATAGGGCTTGCGGCCGTAGACCAGGTCGCGGTAGGCCTCGCCGTCGATGATGTCCGGCAGCAGGCCGCTTTCGAAGAACTCGCGCCGGCTCGAGGCGCTGACCACGCCGTCCTGATAAAGGATGACATCGCTCGACAGCGTCTCGCTGATCCAGAAGGCCAGGTCCTCCTGCGTGGACGGGGCCGGCGAGAGCTCGGTGCCCTGGATGTTGCTGAAAGCCTCCATCAGCCCCTGGGCGTAGGTGGCATGGACGGCGGAGTCCTCGACGAACTGCTCGGTGAAAAGGCGGTCGAAGAGGTTCCGGGTGAAGACGGTGAAGAGGAGCAGGGGCACCACGGCCACCGCCAGGAAAGCGGCGTAAACGCGGCTCGAGAACGACCAGAACGGCCGTCGCAGCGAGGCCCGGCCCCGGGCCAGCGCGGCCACGGCGGCCGTGAGCAGGGCCGCGGCCAGGCCGAGGAAGAAGAAGCGGAGGAAATCGACGGTCCGGGTGCGAAGGTTCTTGCGCGGCGCGAACAGACTGTAGACCCGGCCGCCCGACCGGAAGAGGTAGGCGTCGTAGACCGTGCCGCCCTCGCGGAAGACCGTCCAGAACGGAGTCGCCGCGTCCTTCAGACGCCCCAGGTCGGCCGCGGCCAGGCTGGCGGTCAGCTTGCCGGGGTTGAACAACGACCGGCCCTGGAGGTCGAAGATCTCGAAGCCGAAGTCGATCTGGCCCAGCGCCGGCAGGGAATCGGTCCGCATCACCTCGAAATAGGGGTTGGCGGAGTAGAGGAAGGGCAGCATCTCAGGATCGAGGGAAACGTAGAGGAGGACCCGGCCGATAGGCGAACCGGCTTCGGTGAAGTCCCGGTAGCCGACGAGGAAGTCCTTCTCACGGCCGATGAAGGTCTGGGCATGGGGAACGATGGCCCAGGTCGTCGAGGCGGGCAGGACCGGAGCGCCGCCGAGGAATTTGGGCACGTTGAGCGAGAAACGGCTGTAGAGCTCGCCCTCGGCGTCGCGGATCTCCAGGCTCGAGTACCAGTTGGCCCGGGCCACGGGCGTGCCTTCCCAGAGGTCCTGGGCCAGCGTTTCCTTGTCCTTGGGGTCCTTGAGGTAGGCCGAGAGACGGGCCTCGTTGCGGTCGAGCACGGGCAGGGATTCCTCGATGAGGAACCGGGCCCAGCCGGCCTGGCTCTGGACGGTGTGGGCGACGGTCGTTTCGAGCAGGCGGCGGGTCCGGATGACGTCCAGGCCGTCGACCGAACGGGCCAGCCAGAGCGAGGCGATGACCAGGCCGGCCAGCCAGACCTCGCGCCGCCGCGCGAGGGCCGGCCGGACGGCGACCGCGAAGACGCAGGCCGCGAGGACGGCGCCGATCGCCGCGAGAAGGAGCCCGGGCCGCGGCCCCGAGGCCAGGACGGCCGCGGCCGCGGCCAGGCCGGAGGCCAGGGCGCCGGTCCAGGCCGTCCGCCGGTCCCGGAAGGCCAGCCGGAAAACGACGGCCAGGACGAGCAGGGCCGCGACCAGGGCGGCGAACAGTCCCAGCTGCAAGGCCAGGCGGGCCAGGTCGAAATCCCAGCGCAGCACCGAGAGGTTGGAATTGAAGACGACCAGGCGGCAGACTTCCCGCAGGGCCAGGAAGGTCCCGGCGGCGCCCGCGGCGGCGACGAGATGGGCCAGGACGGCCAGCGGGAGCGACGAACGGCCCGGCCGGCCTTCGGTCCGCGGAAAAGCCAGCGAAGCGGCGCAGGCCGCCAGGCCGAGCCCGGCCAGGGCGGTCAGGAAGATATCGATGGGCGAGCCGGTCAGGCCGGCCCATGAAGCGAAGCCGGCCACGGAAGGCTTGAACAGGGCCAGGGACTGGAGCCGTTCGAGCCGGCCGAGCGGCAGCGCCAGGAGCCGTGTCGCCGCGAGCAGGCCGGCGCCCAGGACGGCCGGCGGGAGGGCGTGCCGCCGCAGGAAGCCGGGCGAGGACCAGAAGAAGGCCAGCCCGGCGACGGCGGCCATGATGAGGGCGAGCAGGGCCGCCAGGTTCAGGCCTTCCCGGGCGGCCGAGAGCCGCGAGGTCAGGGACGGCGAGGCCAGGGTGACCGTGGCCGTGATGCGCCCGACCTCGTTCCGGAGCGGGAAGTAGAGGGTCTGGATCTCGTTCTTCTGCCGGGACTGGCTCGGGAACTCGTCGCCGTGGCGGGCGAAGAACTCCTCGTAGCCGGCGATGTCGTCGCGGAAGTCCCAATAGTCCACGGTCATCTCGAAGGGCGGGGCCGGACGCAGGGCGTTGTACTCGCGGATATAGGACGATCGGACGGGAGGGATGAAGGCCAGCCGGGAGAAGTGGAAAACCATGCGGCCGCCCTCGATCGGCTGCAGGGCGACCAGATAGACGGAGGCCTTGGACTTGACCAGGACCGAGCCGCCGTCGCGCCCGTGCTCCCGGAGGGCCTCCGGGTCCCACTGGCTCTCGGGACTCAGGACGTTGCCGTACCAGGCCAGGACGTCCCCGTCGCCGCCGGTCAGGGCGGCGCCCTCGTTCTCCGGGTCGAGGCCGCTCGACCGGAATAGGGTGACGAAATCCGCCGCCGCGGCGGGCAGCGCGGCCCCGGCGAACCGGGACCTGCGGGCCGCGAGCGCGTCCAGCCGGCCGGAGAACTCCCGCCGGGTCCGGACGGCCTGGCGGCGCAGCGAAGCCAGACTGCGGGCGTCGAAATTGCGGGACAGGAATCCCGGCAGGAGGAGCGAGAGGACGCCGGCGAGCAGGGCCGCCGCGAGCGCCCCGACGGCGACGACCGGGAGGGGGCCGGGGCGCCGGGGCCGGGTCGCGGCCATCAGCGTCTCTCCGCCCGGATCTCGACGATGCGGGGGACGCCGAGCGGCCCCGCGGCGCCGGAGGCGGAGGCGGCGACGAAGATATACAAGCGGAGCGAATAGGAGGCCCCCGTCCGCTCGTTGCGGAAGGACCAGCGGGCCCGCAGGATGCCCCCGGGCCCGCCGGGCAGCGAGGACATCCGGGGATCGATCGTGAACTCGGTCGTCCGGAAGGTCGCGAAGTAGCGGCGAAAGACGAGACAGGTCTGGTCGGGGGAGAGCTGGTCGGCCAGGGAAAACGGCTCGGGCAGGGAGACGGGAATGGCCCCGTCGGTCGCCAGGACCTGGCGGAGGATGGCCGGCGAGCTCTGAAGAAAGGCCGTTTGGATCCGGGCGGCGACCGGGGTCGGGAACGACAGCAGCAGGGTCAGCGGCAGGAGATGAAAGGCGACCACGGCGGCGTCACCGTCTCAGCACGGCACCTGCCGGAGCGATCCGCGGGGATGTCTCCGGCCGGGCCGTCGGCCTGAGGAGTTCAGGCGTCCTTCTTGGGCTCGGCTTCCTGCTCGAGCTTCCTGGTCCGCTTGGCGTCCTTGATGCTGCTGATGCCGGCGATGAGGCAGATGAAGCCGCCGAAGAACAGGATGGGCGGGACGAACCCGAGGACGACGGCGAAGAAGGCGGCGCGGAAGGTGGCGGAAAAGACGACCAGGGCCAGGCCGCCGGCCATGGCGACGATGCCGCCGACAACGGCGATGATCTTGCCCATGTGGGACCTCCCTAGGGACTTTGGATTCGGCGCGGATTATAACAGAGCCCTCGCCGGCCCGTCAACGCCGCGCGGTGGCCAGCGGTCCGCCGTTCCGCTAGAATAGCGGGGGAGTCCGGCACGGGATTCCCGAAAGGAGCGGCCGACCGGCCATGGGCCTCAAGGGCGTCATCTTCGACCTCGACGGCACGGTCGTCGAGAACGACTACGACTGGCCCGGCATCCGCAGGGAGCTGGGCACGGGGGAGATGTCCATCCTGGCCTACCTCGACGCCCTGGTCGAGCCGGAGCGGTCGGCCAAGTGGGCCATCCTCGAGGGCCACGAGGCCCGGCAGACCGAGGCCTCCGTCCTGCGCCAGGGGTTCAGCGGGCTCCTGGAGCGGCTGCGGGCCCGCGGCCTGGCCGTGGCCCTGGTCACGAACAACTCCCGCAAGAACGCGGAGTACCTGCTGGGCAAGTTCGGCCTGGCCTTCGACTGCGTCATCACGCGGGAGAGCGGCCTCTGGAAGCCTTCCGGGGCGCCGTTCCTCGAGGTCCTGCGGACGCTCGGCCTGGGGCCGGCGGAGGTCGGGGTGGTCGGGGACACGCGCTTCGATGTCCTGGCCGCCCTCGACGCCGGGATCGAGGCCATCTATCTCCTGTCGAACGAGCCGGAGCGCTTCCTCGGCTATCCCGTCAAGATCGTCCCTTCCATCGAGGCCCTGGCTAGGGTTATCTGCAGATAGCTTTGCTTGTCCTTGATTTCCGGCCGGTGATTGGCCAGAATGGACGGGACTCCAATCCGCGAGGTTCACGATGGCCGAAGACAAGCTGCTCCTCATCCCCGGCCCGAGCCCGGTCGTGCCGCGCATCCTCGAAGCCCTGGCCCTGCCGACCGTCTCCCACGTCGGGCCGGACATGGTCCGCGACCTGGCCGAGGCCTGCGAGAACCTCAAGAGGATCGTCTTCTGCGACAACGGCGAGCCCTTCATTGTAGCCGGCGCGGGGACGCTGTCCATGGAGATGGCCCTGGTCAACACGGCCGGCGCGGCCGACCGCGTCCTGGTCGTGTCTCAGGGCTATTTCGGCGACCGCATGGCCCAGATCTGCCGGGCTTTCGGGATCGAACACGACGTCCTCGAGTGCGAGTGGGGCCGGGCCGTCACCCCGGGCGAGCTCGAGCGGCGGATCAAGTCCAGGAGCTACAACGTCGTCGTCTGCACCCATGTCGACACCGCGACCGGCGCCTGCGCCCCGGTCGAGGAATACGCCCAGGTCCTGAGCCGGACCGGGGCGATCTTCATCGTCGACGGGGTCTGCGCCACGGGCGGCATCCCGGAGCGCATGGACGCCTGGGGGATCGACGTCGTCCTGACCGCGGCCCAGAAGTGCCTGGGCACGCCGCCCGGCCTGACGCTCTGCGTGTTCTCCGAGGCGGCCATGGAGAAGCGCCGCGGCCTGGCCTCGATCCCGGCCTACTATTCCGACATCCTGCTCTGGCTGCCGGTCATGCGCGATCCCGCGAAATATTTCTCGACGCCCTGCGTCAACGAGATCCGGGCCTTCGCCGAGGCGACCCGCATCGTCATCGAGGAGGGGATCGAGGAGCGCTTCGAGCGCCACGAACTCTACGCCGGCGCGGTCCGGGCCGGCCTGGCGGCCCTCGGCTTCTCTTTCTTCACCGATCCGCGGTTCGCGGCGGCCACGCTCTCGGTCGTCCGCTACCCGGACGGCGTCGAGGACAAGGCCTTCCGGGCCGGCCTGTACGCCCGCGGCGTCGTCGTCGCCGGCGGGCTCGGCCCCACGGCCGGGCGGGTCTTCCGCATGGGGCACATGGGCAACCTGACCTCGGCCCAGGTCCGCCTGGCCATAGACGCGGTCGAGGCGACGCTGGCCGGGCTGGGCCGCCCGGTCGAGGCGGGGTCCGGGCGCCGGGCCGTCGACGCCGTCCTCAAGGCCTGATCCGGAGGCACCGCGTGAGCCCAAGCCAGGTCTACATCGTCCGGGCCGCCGGCCGCGAGCCGGCCGAGACCGTGGCCGGCAAGGTCCGGACGGCGTATCGGGCCACCGGCTTCAATGACCGGCTGGCCGAGGGCGATTTCGCGGCCCTCAAGATCCACTTCGGCGAGAACAACAACACGGGCTACATCAAGCCCGCCTGGCTTGCCGGCCTGATCGGGGACGTCCGGCAGAAGACCGCGCACGCCTTCCTGACCGACTCCAACACCCTCTACGTCGGCCGCCGCTCGAATTCCATCGACCATCTGCGGCTGGCCTGGTCGCACGGCTTCACGCCGGAAGCGACCGGGCTGCCGGTCATCATCGCCGACGGCCTCATCGGCCGCGACAAGCTGGAGCCCCGGAGCGTCCAGGCGCGCACGGCCTCCTCCAAGATCGCCGGCGCCATCCTCGACTCGGACGCCCTCATCGGCCTGGCCCACGTCACCGGCCACGTCCAGACCGGCCTCGGCGCGGCCATCAAGAACATCGGCATGGGCTGCGCCTCCAGGGCCGGCAAGCTCGACCAGCATTCCGTGACCCGCCCCCGCGTCAATGCCAAGCAGTGCCGCGACTGCGGCGTCTGCCTGTCCTTTTGCCCCGCCGCGGCCATCGTCCAGGCCGAGGGCTGCGTGGTTATCGAGCCGGCCAAGTGCATCGGCTGCGGCGAATGCCTGGTCGTCTGCAAGGCCGGGGCCATCAAGATGAAATGGGACGAGGATTCGCGGTGCCTCCAGGAGAAGATGGCCGAGTACGCCCATCGCGTCCTGTCGCATTTCCAGGGCAAGGCCGTCTTCATCAATGTGCTCATCCATGTGACCAGGGACTGCGACTGCATGGCCCGGAACCAGAAGCCGATCGCCGACGACATCGGCGTCCTAGCTTCGCTCGACCCGGTGGCCATCGACCAGGCCGCGGCCGACCTCCTGATCGCCCAGGCCGGGGGGGGGGACCCCCTGCGCGCCGGGTACGACATCGACTGGTCGGACCAGCTGGCCCACGGCGAGGCGATCGGGCTCGGGAGAAGGGCCTATACCCTGGTCGAGATCTCCTGATCCGCGGCTCCACGGCCGCGGCGGGATCAGGCCTGCCGGCGCAGGTGGGGCATGAAGACGGCCAGGCCGGCCGCCGCCGCGAGCATGAGCCCCGCCCCGATGAGCACGGCGGCCCGCTGGCTGAGATGCTGGGCCGCCAGGCCGATCCAGAGCGCTCCGAGAGGCATAAACCCGAAGAAGACCAGGGTGTAGACGCCCATGATCCGGCCTCGCAGGGAGTCGGGGGAATGGGTCTGGACCAGGGCGTTGGACATGTTGAAGATCAGGACCTGGGCCAGGCCGGCGCCGAAGACGAGGACGAGCGAGAGCGGCGTCCAGCGCACCAGCGCGAACAGGGCGGCCATAATGGGCAGGGCGAACGTTCCGAAGGTCAGGAGCTTGCCCCGGAAGCGGAAACGGCCGAGCGAGGCGATGAGCAGGGCGGCTATGAGCGCGCCCAGGCCGCGGGCCGATTGGAGGAAGCCGTTGGTCTTGGCGTCGCCGTGGAGGACATTGACCGCCCAGGCGGGGAAGATCGTGACGAACGAGACGCCGAACAGGCTGACCAGGCCGAGCAGGCCGATGATCGTCCGGATGAGCGGGTGATGGGCGACGTACTTGAGGCCGTTGCGGAGGTCGGCCAAGACCGACGACGCCGCGGCCGGCGGCGTGAACGGCGCCAGGGTCATCCGCCGCAGGGCGAAGATCACGGCGATGAAGCTGGCGCCGTTGACGGCGAAGCACCAGCCCGGACCGAAAAAGCCGTAGATCAGGCCGCCCGCCGCCGGCCCGATGGCCATGGCCGAGTTGAACATGGCCGCGTTAAGGGCGATGGCGTTGGTCATGTCCTCCCGGTCGACCATCTCCAGGACGAAGGATTGGCGGGCCGGGGCGTCGAAGGCGTTGGCCGTCCCGAGCAGGAAGGCCATGATCAGGATGTGCCAGGGCCGGATCCAGTGCAGGAACGTCAGGGCGGCGACTCCGAAGGCCAATCCCATCATGACCGACTGGGTGATGATCAGCACTCTCCGCCGCGGCACGCGGTCGGCGATGACCCCGGCGTAGAGCATGAACAGCCAGGTCGGGACGCCGGAGACGAAGCCGACCAGGCCGAGGTAGGCCGGCGATTTGGTCAATTCGAAGATGAGGAAGCCCATGGCCGTCGATTCCATCCAGGTCCCGAAGAGCGAGACGATCTGGCTCCAGAACCAGAGGCGATAGTTCCGGTAGCGGAGGGCGGTGAAGGTCTGGCTCCAGCTCATCTGCCGCCGCAGGCCGAGGATCCGGCCTAGCAATCCCGGACGGGGGAGCGGCGGCGGGGCGGACAGGTGGTCCCGGCTCATCGGCTTTTTCGCGCCTTCCGGTCCGCTCCCTAAAGGACCTCTTCGCTCTCCGGCGTCCAAGCCGGATCGACGATACAGAGGAAGGCCAGCCGGGAGGTGCCGATATTCTCTATGAACTGGATCTCGCCCGGCGGGATGCAGACGGCCTGGCCCGCCGCGATCTCGGCCAGCTCGCCTCCGACATGCATGCGGCCCCGGCCCTCGAGAATGTAGTAGACCTCGGAGACCGTCAGGCGATGGGGGAGGGTCGCCGCCCCGGGCCCGACCTCGGCGTGGGCCAGGCTGTAGCGTATAGGCAGGGGCTCGCGGACCGGGTTCAGGAGCTCTTTCAGGAAGGAGGCGTCGCCGGCCCGGAATCCGGCCTCGTCATCGAGCGTTTTGATGATCATGGGCGAAGGGTCACGAAGAATCGGGGAGGTGGGATTTGAACCCACGACCCCAGCGTCCCGAACGCTGTGCGCTAGCCAGGCTGCGCTACTCCCCGACGTGAGGGGCGTATTATACACATTTCCGCGGCGAATGGAAAGGGCCGGACGCGATCTTCGCGATATTGACGCCGGGCCGTCCTTATTGTAAGAAGGGAAGACCGCACGTTCGGGAAAAGGAGGACCGCATGCGTCTTCGTTATTGGCTGCCTGTGGCATTGACCTTCGTCCTGGTCCTGGGAGCGAGCTCGGGTTGGGCCGGCCAGGAGAAGCCGGTAAAGCCGGCCGACATCGCCGGCGTCTGGGAGATGACGATCCAATCGCCCGAGGGCGACATGACGGGCGACGCGACCTTCGTCCAGGAAGGCGATAAATTCAAGTTCGCCATGGCCGGGCCGCAAGGCTTCGATCTGGCCGGCGAGGGCACGGTCAAGGGCCAGGAGATCGAATGGTCCGTGACCCTGGCCGGCCCGCAGGGCGAATTTATCCTCACGTACAAGGGCAAGGTCGAGGGCGAGACCATGGCCGGCGACGTCCAGGCCGGCGATTTCGGCGCTTTCCCCTGGACTGCGAAGAAAAAGAAATAGGCCGGTCCGCTCTCCGTCCCCGGCCGCGCCGGGGCCGTTTGTGCCCCGCCGCGGCGTGATAGTATAATAGCGGCTCGCATTCCCGTTCATCGTCCGGAGGATCATCAGCATGGCGGAATGGTGGCATCTCTCGACCGACGAGGTCGTTCGGGACCTGGGCACGGACGCCCGCGCCGGCCTGGCCTCGGCGGCCGCGGCCGATAAGCTCCGGGCGATCGGGCCGAACGAGCTCCAGGAAAAGAAAGGCCGGGGCCCCCTGGCCATCTTCTTCGACCAGTTCAAGAGCCTCATGATCGTTGTCCTTCTGGCCGCCGCGGCCATCTCGGCGTTCCTCGAGGAGGGGCTGGTCGACGCTCTGGCCATCCTGGCCATCGTCATCCTCAACGCCGTCCTAGGCCTCGTTCAGGAATACCGGGCGGAGAAGAGCCTGGCCGCCCTGCGGCGGCTCTCGGCCCCGAACTCCAAGGTCATCCGGGACGGGACCGCCCAGGTCGTCCCGGCCCGGGAACTCGTCCCCGGCGATCTCATCGAGATCGAAGCCGGCGATCACATCCCGGCCGACAGCCGCGTTCTCTGGCACACGTCCAACTTCGCCGTCCAGGAGGCCAGCCTGACCGGCGAGTCGACGCCCGTCTCCAAGACCGATATCGCCCTCGAAGAACGGGATATCCCCCTGGCCGAGCGGGCCAACATCGTCTACCTGGGGACGGCCGTCGTCGCCGGCAAGGCCCGGGCCGTAGTCGTCGAGACGGGCATGTCGACCGAGCTCGGCCGCATCGCCGGGCTCATCCAGGGCATCCGCAAGGAGACGACCCCGCTGCAGAGGAAGCTCGAGCAGTTCAGCAGGATGCTCATCTACCTCTGCTTCGTCCTGGTCGCCATCGTCTTCGTCCTGGAGATCCTGCGCGGCGGCAAGGTCCTGGACATGTTCCTGACCTCGGTCAGCCTGGCCGTCGCGGCCATCCCCGAGGGCCTGCCGGCCGTCGTGACCATCGCCCTGGCCCTCGGCGTCCAGCGCATGGTCCGGCGCCATGTCCTCATCCGCAAGCTGCCCTCGGTCGAGACGCTCGGCTGCGCCACGGTCATCTGCTCGGACAAGACGGGCACCCTGACCAGGAACGAGATGACCGTCCGGGCCGTCTGGACGTCGCGGGCCGTCTTCGAGGTGACCGGCACGGGCTACGAGCCCGCCGGCGAGTTCCGCACCCCGGCCGGCCCGGTCGACCCCGGCTCGCACCCCGACCTTCTCAAGACCCTGACGGCGGGCGTCCTCTGCAACAACGCCCAGCTCGCGGTCAAGGACGGGAAGACGGTCGTCTTCGGCGACCCGACCGAGATCGCCATCCTCAGCGCCGCGGCCAAGGCCGGGATCTGGAAAGGCGAGGAAGAGGGCGATTACGAGATGGTCGAGGAGCTGCCCTTCGACTCCGAGCGCAAGAAGATGAGCATCGTCCGCCGGGCCGACCAGGAGCTGACGGCTTTCACCAAGGGCGCGCCCGACCTCCTGGTCAGGGACTGCAGCCGCATCCTCGAGGACGGCGCCGAGCGCCCGCTCACGGCGGCCGATCTCGAGCGCATCATGAAGGCCAATGACGGCTTCTCCGACCAGGCCCTGCGCGTTCTGGCCGTGGCCTACCGCAACCTCGAGGAGGAGCCGCACGCCTATTCCGCCGAGACGATCGAGCGCGACCTGACCTTCGCCGGGCTGGTGGCCATGATCGACCCGCCCCGCCCCGAGGTCCGGGAGGCCATGGCCAAGTGCCGGACCTCGGGCATCCGGACGGTCATGATAACCGGCGACCACCGCAACACGGCCGTGGCCATCGCCCGCGAGCTCGGCTTCTACGGCCCGGAGGCCCGGGCCCTGACCGGCGAGGACGTCGACGGCCTCAGCGATGAGGACCTCGACGCCGCCGTCGAGAGCGTGGCCGTCTACGCCCGCGTCTCCCCGGAGCACAAGCTGCGGGCCGTGCGGGCCTGGCGGCGGCGGGGCCAGATCGCCGCCATGACCGGCGACGGCGTCAACGACGCGCCGGCCGTCAAGGAGGCCGACATCGGCGTGGCCATGGGCATCACCGGGACGGACGTGACCAAGGAAGTCTCGGACATGGTCGTCACCGACGACAACTTCGCCTCGATCGTGGCCGCCGTCGAGGAAGGCCGGGGGATCTACGACAACATCCGCAAGTTCATCCACTTCCTGCTGTCCTGCAACCTGGGCGAGATCCTGGTCATGTTCGTCACGGCCCTGATCGGCCTGCCGGTGCCGCTGCTGCCCATCCAGCTCCTCTGGGTCAACCTGGTGACGGACGGCCTGCCGGCCCTGGCCCTGGGCGTCGATCCCGTCGATCCGAAGATCATGGAGCGGCCGCCGCGACGGCCCGACGAGCCGGTCATCACCGGCGCCCGGGGCTGGCTCATCGGCATCCAGGGGGTCCTCATCGCGGCCTGCAGCCTGGCCGCCTTCCTCTTCGTGCTCCTCTACGAGAAGGAGGACATCGCGACGGCCCGGACCGCGGCCCTGGCCACCCTGGCCTGCAGCCAGCTCTTCCACGCTTTCAACTGCCGGAGCATGCGCGACTCCCTCTTCAAGCTCAGGATCCTGACCAATCCCCAGCTCGTCGGAGCCACGCTGCTATCCTTCGCTCTCCAGATCTCCGTCATCTACCTGCCCTTCCTCCAGCCGGTCTTCAAGACCCGGGCCCTGAGCCCGCTCGACCTGGGGGTGATGTTGCTCTTCTCGTCCCTGCCGCTCTGGATCATGGAGATCGTCAAGGCCCTCAACAGGCGATTCAAGCTTTATACGCTTTATTAAAGAACGGGGACGGACCCCGAAGGAGGCACTTATGAACAAGCTATCCCGCATCCTGGCGTTCGCGGCCCTGGCCCTGGCCCTGACCTTCACGGCCGGCGCCGACGAGGGCATGTGGATGCCCCATCAGATGAAGGACCTCAACCTCAAGGCCCAGGGCCTGCGGATGGACCCGGGCGAGCTCTACAAGAAGGACGGCACCGGCCTCATGAGCGCTGTGGTCAACCTCGGCGGCGGCACGGGCGAGTTCGTCAGCGCCGAGGGCCTCGTCCTGACCAACCACCACGTCGCCTACGGCGCCATCCAGAGGGCCTCCAGCAAGGAGAAGGACTACATCACCGACGGCTTCCTGGCCCGGACCCGGGCCGAGGAGATCCCGGCCCAGGGCTACCAGGTCGGCGTCCTCCTCGGCTACGAGGACGTGACGGCCAAGGTCAACGCCTGCTTCAAGCCCAAGATGACGCCGCGCCAGCGCTACGACGCCTTCGACAAGGTCCAGAAAGACCTCGTCGCCGCCGGCGAAAAGGCCGGGACGGACCTGCGCTGCACCCTGGCCTCGATGTACAGCGGCAACGCCTACTACCTCTACACCTTCAAGCAGATCCGCGACGTCCGGCTCGTCTACGCTCCGCCCCAGGACCTGGGGAACTTCGGCGGCGAGACCGACAACTGGATGTGGCCCCGCCACACCTGCGACTTCTCCTTCCTGCGGGCCTACGTCGCGCCCGACGGGACGGCGGCCGATTACAGCCCCTCGAACGTCCCCTACAAGCCCAAGGTCTGGCTGAAGGTCTCCCTGGAAGGTTTCAAGGAGGGCGACTTCACCTTCGTCATGGGCTACCCGGGACGGACCTACCGCAACTACGCCCTGGCCGAGCTCAAGGCCGACCAGGAGAACATGGCCCAGAGGATCAAGGACACCCAGGACCTCATCGCCTTCTACGAGGCCGCCGGCAAGGCCGACAAGGAGGTCGAGATCCGCTATGCCTCGCTCGTTAAGGGCCTCTACAACGGCCTGAAGAACCGGCAGGGCAAGCTCGAGGGCTTCGTCAAATACGATCTCGTGGCCAAGAAGGCGGCCCAGGAGAAGGAGCTCCTCGACTGGATCGCGGCCGATCCCGCGCGGGCGAAAAAGTACGGCGCTGCGCCGGCCGCCCTCGAGGCCTTCCAGGCCCGCCAGAAGGCCTTCGGGGCCAGGACGGAGCTGCTGAACGGGGTCATCGGCGGCTCGACCATCATGTCCCAGGCCTACAACATCCTGCGGGCCGTGACCGAGATCCAGAAGCCCGACAAGGACCGCGAAGCGGCCTTCCAGGAGCGGAACCTGCCCCGCTTCAAGCAGGGCCTGCAGCTGGCCGAGCGGGGCTACGTCTTCGCCACGGACCGGGAGCTGCTGAAGTGGACGCTCAACCGGCTCAAGGCCTCCCATCCCGACGCGGCCGCCTGGCCGGCGTCGCTCCGCGGGCTGGCCGCCGGCTCCGAAGCCGACGTGGCCGCCCGGGTGGACGCCATGTACGCCAAGACGACGCTGGGCGATCCGGCCAAGAGGCTCGAGCTCGTCGGGCTCAAGCCGGCCGGGCTGGCCGCGATCGACGACCCGTTCCTCAAGATCGCCGCCGGCATGGAGCAGGAGATCAAGGGCGTTCGCGAGGAGAGCAAGGGCTTCTCCCGCGAGGGCGCCGACCTGAAGATGGCCTACGAAGCGGCCATCCTGGAGATGAGGAAAGGCACCTATCCGCCCGACGCCAACGGCACCATCCGCTTCACCTACGGCCCCGTCCTGGGCTACCAGCCCAGGGACGCCGTCGCCTACCTGCCGCAGACGACGGTCAAGGGTGTCATCGAGAAGGACACGGGCGTCTTCCCGTTCAAGGTGCCGGCCAAGATCAAGGACCTCTGGAAAGCCAGGGACTTCGGCCCCTACGCGGACGCCCGGCTCGGCGACGTCCCGTCCTGCTTCCTGAACACGACCAACGTCACCGGCGGCAATTCCGGCTCGCCGACGTTCAACGCCAAGGGCGAGCAGATCGGCATCATCTTCGACATGACCTACGAGAGCGTCATCGGCGACTACTACATCATCCCCGAGCTGCAGCGCTCGATCAGCGTCGATCTCCGCTACGTGCTCTGGGTGACCGACAAGTTCTCCGGCGCCGGCCACATCGTCCGGGAGATGGGCCTGGCGGGGAAGTGATGCTGGGCCGCCGTCCGGTCCTCGGCCTGGCCGGGCTGGTCATTTTCGCCGGGGCGGCGGCCGTCGCCTGCCGCCCGGCCCCCGGGGGGCCTTCGCCCGCGGGCCCGCGGGCCGAGCTCAGCCGCTCGGAGATCCTTGACCGGATCAAGGGCGGCTGGGCCGGCCAGGTCATCGGCTGCACCTTCGGCGGCCCGACGGAGTTCCGTTTTCCCGGGGCCATGATCGCCGACTACCAGCCCATCCCCTGGGATGCGGGCATCGTGGCCCGGCGCTTCGAGCGCTCGCCCGGCCTCTACGACGACGTCTACATGGACCTGACCTTCCTCGAGGTCATGTCCCGGGAAGGGATCGACGCGCCGGCGGCCCGGCACGCCCAGGCCTTCGCCCGCGCCGCTTACCCCCTCTGGCACGCCAACCAGGCGGCCCGCTACAACATCCTGCACGGCCTCCTGCCGCCGGACTCCGGACACTGGAAGAACTCGCCGCACGCCGACGACATCGATTTCCAGATCGAGGCCGACTTCGCCGGCCTGGTCAGCCCGGGCCTGGTCGACGCCGGGGCCGAGATCTGCGACCGCGTCGGCCATATCATGAATTACGGCGACGGCTGGTACGGCGGCGTCTACGTCGCGGCCCTGTACAGCCTGGCCTTCGTCGAGAGCGGCGTCGAGACGGTCGTCGAAAAGGCCCTGGAGGTCCTGCCGCCCGGATCCGGTTTCGCCCGGTGCGTCCGCGACGTCCTGGCCTGCTACCGGGCCGACCCGGAGGATTGGCGGGCGGCCTGGCTGGCCGTCGAGCGCAAGTGGGCGGAGGACGTCGGCTGTCCCGATTTCGTCTTTGATCCCGGCAACATCGACGCCCGGGTCAACGGGGCCTATGTCGTCATCGGCCTGCTCTATGGGCGAGGCGATTTCGGCCGGACCCTCGAGATCGCGGCCCGATGCGGCCAGGACTCGGACTGCAACCCGGCCAGCGCCGGGGGGATCCTGGGGACGATCCTGGGCTACGGGGCCATCCCGGCGCGGTGGCGGGAGCCCCTCAAGGCCATCGAGGACCGCCCCTTTCCCTACACGGACCTGTCCCTGAACGAAGTCTATGAAACGACCCTGCGGCTGGCCCTGGACCTCGTCCGGGCCAACGGCGGAGAGATCGAGGGGGAAACCGTCCGGCTCCCCGGCCGCGGGATCCATCCGGTGCGTTATGAGGTGAGTTTCCCGGGCCACTATCCGGTCGAGCGGCGGCGCCTGGGCGGGACGCTCGAAGCGCCGGCCGAGATCGAGTTCGAGGGCACGGGCTTCGTCCTGGGCGGCGGGCCGTCGAAGATGGCCGCGCCCGGCTCGGACCCCTATGCCTATGAGGTCGAGCTGGCCCTCGACGGCGGGGCGCCGTCGGTCGTCGTCCTGCCGGTCGACGATCTCGTCCGCCGACTCGAGATCGCCTGGGGCTACGGGCTGGCCCGGGGCCGGCACACGCTGGCGCTGAGGCTGTTGAACCCCCGGCCCGGCGAGACCGTCGGCCTGGGCGACCTCATCGTCTACGGCGACAGGCCGGCGGGCCGGAGCTAGTCCGCGGCGCGCCTGGTCCGGCCGCCCGCGGCCGGCGCGATCCCGGTCTTGACCTCGTTTCGCCGACTGTTCTAGAATCACCCCTTGCGTCGCTCCCGTCAAAATCTTTCGCCGAGGAGGCCGAGCGTGAAGACAAGCGGAACCTGGAGCCGGAGATCGTTCATGAAGTCGGTCGGCGCGTTCGGCGCCGCAGCCGCGGCCTTCGATCCGAAGGGGTTGCCGCGCGTCGTGGAGGCCTCCCAGTCGGTCGCCGGGAGGACGCCCGAAGACGTGGCCAAGGACGAGTTCTACTGGCGCGAGATCCAGCTGGCCTTCAAGCTCGACCGCGAGCTCATCAACCTCAACAACGGCTTCACCTGCCCCATGCCCCGGGTGTCGCTGGACTCGACCTTCCGCTACATGGAGATGATCAACATGCTGCCCGTCCACTACCAGGGCATGGTGGCCGGCAACAGCGAGACCCTGCGCCGCCGCATGGCCAACGAATTCGGCTGCGACAAGGAGGAGATGGCCCTGACTCGGGGCGCCAGCGAGGCCCTGCAGATCGCCCAGAACGGCCTCGACCTCAAGGCCGGCGACGAGGTCATCACGACCGAGCAGGATTATCCCCGCATGCTGACGACCTGGGACCAGCGGATGCGGCGCGAGGGCATCAAGGTCACGCGCCTGCAGTTCCCGGTGCCGGCGACCCAGGACTACCTCTACGGCATGTTCGAGAAGGCCGTCACGCCGCGGACCAAGGTCTTCCACTTCACCCACATCACCAACCTCACGGCCCAGCTCTTCCCGGTCAAGCGCCTGTCCCGCCTGGCCCGGTCGAAGGGCATCGTCACCATCGTCGACGGCGCCCACGCCCTGGGCCATTTCCCGTTCAAGCTCCGCGACCTCGAGTGCGACGCCTACGGCGTCAGCCTCCACAAGTGGCTCCTGGCGCCGCTCGGCAACGGCTGCCTCTACGTTCGCAAGGAGATGATCCCGCGGTTCTGGCCGCTCCAGGCCGCCCCCGAGCAGCAGGACAACGACATCCGCAAGTTCGAGTCGATCGGCACCCATCCCTGGGCCATCCGGGCGGCCCTGGGCGAGTCCCTGGCCTTCCACCAGGCCATCGGGGCGGAGCGCAAGGCGGCCCGGCTGCGCTACCTGAACATGCGCTGGGTCAACGCCCTAAAGGGCCATTCCCGGATCAGGATCCTGACCGACACGAGCGAGCCGCCCCAGGCCTGGGGCGTCATGGCCGTCAACATCGAGGGCCTCGACGTCAGGCAGCTTTCGACCTTCCTGCGGGACCGCTACCGGATCATCGTCGTGCCGCTCGTCGGCGGCGCGCCGCCGAACTCGGTCTTCGACTACCAGGCCCTGCGGGTCTCGCCGAACGTCTATACGACCCTCGAGGAGATCGACACCTTCATCGAGGCCATGGAAGACGCCCTGAAGAACGAGGTGCCCGAGTCGCCCGACCCGGTCCCGGGCTACCCGGCCGAGGCGGCGGTCTAGAAGGGGAGGGGAAAAATGAAACGTCAGGCAGCCGCGCTCGCGGCGCTGGCCCTGTTCCTGGCGGCGGGGGCCGTCACGGCCTTCGCCCAGGCGGCCTTCAAGGTGCCCTTCCCGCTCAAAGCGGCCGGCAAGAACCTTGCCGCCGGCGAATACGCGGTGGTCAAGGCCCCGGACGGAGGCCTGGTCCTGAAGCAGGCCGCGACCGGCAGGGAGACGCCGCTGGCCGTCTTGGAGAGGATCCCCCAGCCGGCCCCGCCCGTCGCGGAGCCCCGGCTCGTCTTCGACGAGGTCGGCGACTTCGCCCCGTCGTACACGGAGTACATCACGGTGTACGTCCTGGCCGAGGTCTGGCTGCCGGGCGAGGACGGCTACCGCGTCCACGTGACCAAGGGGGCCCACAAGACCAAGGCCGTCAGCGGCGCCGCGGCCAGGTGAACCGGCCGCGGACCGGCCGGATTCTGCTATAATAACCGTTCGGATTTCATTCAGGGACAGGTCTATGATCGTCGTCGATAATCTCTCGAAGAGCTACGGCCCGCAGACGCTCTTCGACTCCGTCAGCTTCAAGGTCAACCGCCGCGAGCGGGTCGGCGTCGTCGGCCGCAACGGCCACGGCAAGACCACGCTGCTGCGGATGATCACCGGCGAGGAGGAGCCGGACGCGGGCACGATCACCAGGCCGCGCAAGTACCGCGTCGGCTACCTCGAGCAGCGGCCCCGCTTCACCGAGGCGACGGTCCTGGCCGAGGGGGCCCGGGCCCTGCCGCACGACTCGCCGAACGAGATCTGGCGGGTCGAGAAGATCCTGGCCGGGCTGGGCTTCAGCCAGGCCGACCTGGAGAAGAAGCCGTCCGAGCTCTCCGGCGGCTTCCAGGTCCGCCTGAACCTGGCCAAGGTCCTGGTCGGCGACCACCAGATGCTCCTGCTCGACGAGCCCAGCAACTACCTCGACATCACCTCGCTCCGCTGGCTCGAGCGCTTCCTGGCGGCCTGGCCGGGCGAGCTGCTGCTGATCACCCACGACCGCGGCTTCATGGACAGCGTCGTCACCCACGTCCTCGGCATCCACCGGCGCAAGGTCCGCAAGATCGAGGGCGACACCGGCAAGTACTACGAGCAGATCGCCGCCGAGGAGGAGATCTACGAGAAGACCCGCCTCAACGACGAGCGCAAGCGCAAGGAGATGGACCTCTTCATCACCCGCTTCCGGGCCAAGGCCCGGCTCGGCGGTTTGGTCCAGTCGCGGGTCAAGTCGCTCGAGAAGATGGAAAAGCGGGAGAAGCTCGAGGAGGTCAAGGACCTGGAGTTCGCCTTCGCCGAGAAGCCGGGCTACCACAAGTACGCCCTGGACATCCGCGACCTGTCCTTCGCCTATACGCCGGACCGGCCGCTCATCCGCCGCTTCTCGATCAGCATCGGCGCCAAGGACCGGGTCTTCATCATCGGCCGCAACGGCCGGGGCAAGACCACCCTGCTGCGGCTGCTGGCCGGCGACCTGACGCCCCAGTCCGGGCGGATCGACTCTCCCCAATCGGTGGCCGCCGGCTACTTCGAGCAGACCCATATCTCGACCCTGGCCGAGGCCAACACCGTCCTCGAGGAGATCGCCTCGGCCGACCCGGAAGGCGATCCAAAGAGGTCCCGGTTCATCGCCGGCGGCATGATGTTCGAGGGCGACGACGCCCTCAAGCCCATCCGGGTGCTCTCGGGCGGAGAGAAGAGCCGCGTCCTGCTGGGCAAGCTCATCGCCACGCCGCTCAACCTGCTGCTCCTGGACGAGCCGACCAACCACCTCGACATCGAGTCCAACGACGCCCTGCTCGAGGCCATCGACGCCTTCGACGGGGCCGTCGTCATGGTCACGCACAACGAGATGTTCCTCCACGCCCTGGCCGACCGGCTGGTCGTCTTCGACAACGACGACATCGTCGTCTACGAGGGCGGCTACCAGCGCTTCCTGGACAAGGTCGGCTGGCGGGACGAGGTCATGCAGGGAACGCTCGCGGCCGTGCCGCCTCCGGCGGCGGACGGGGCGGAGCGGCCCAGGTGGACGCCCAAGGAGCTGCGCCGGATGCGGTCCGAGATCGTGGCCGAGCGGTCCCGCGGGCTGCGGCCGCTCGAGGCCCGGATGGCCGAGATCGAGAAGACCGTCGAGGCGAACGACGCCGCCCTGCACGAGCTCAACGTCCGGCTGGTCCGGGCCTCGCAGGACCGGGACGGGGCCACGGTCGTCGAGGTCTCCAAGGCCATGCACAAGGCGAAGAAGGAGAACGACGGCCTGCTCGAGGAGCTGGAGAAGGTGACCGGCACCTACGACGACCTGAAGGCCTCGTACGACGCCCGGATGAGGGAGCTCGACGAGGCCGGCGGAGCCTAGGACGGCGGGCCGGACCTGGCTCTCCGGCGGCCCATTCAGGCCGCCTAGGCGAGCCGACAGGCCGGGGTTTGACCCTATCCGTCTTTACGATATAATTCTCCCCTGATGGGCCACTCCGGAATGACATGAAGCACCGTCGGACCGCTCTCCTGCTGTTCGCCCTGGTCGTCGCCTTTTCGCCGGCCTGCCGCCGGCCCGGAGGAGGCTCCGAGCTGATCCTGGCCGGCTCGACCAGCATCCAGCCTTTCGCCGACAAGTGGGCCGAGGTCTTCATGCAGAGCCATCCCGACTTCGGCGTCAACGTCCAGGGCGGCGGCTCGAGCGCCGGCATCCAGGCCTGCAAGAGCGGCGCCTGCCAGATCGGCATGTCCTCCCGCGAGCTCAAGGGCGACGAGCTGGACCTCGTCGCCGTCGTCATCGCCCGGGACGGCCTGGCCGTCGTGGTCCATCCCTCTAATCCCGTCCGCGCCCTCCGGACGTCGGACGTCAAGCAGATCTTCGCCGGCGACATCATGAGCTGGCGGCCGCTGGGGGGCCCGGACAAGCGGATCACGGTCGTCACCCGGGAGGAGGGCTCGGGCACGCGGGGCGCCTTCCAGGAGCTGGTCATGGGCAAGACCCGGATCTTCCGCGGCGCCATCACCGAGGACTCCAACGGCACGGTCCGGGAGATCGTCGCCAACGACCCCTGCGCCGTCGGGTTCATCTCCCTGGGGCTGGTCAACGAGCAGGTCCGGGCCCTTGACCTCGACGGGGCGGCGGCCACCGACGAGAATATCGGGAACGGCCGCTACAAGCTCGTCCGCCCGTTCCTTTTCGTCAGCCGGGGAGAGCCGGCCGGGCGGGCCAGGGAATTCATCGACTTCGTCCTGTCCGCGGCCGGGCAGGAGCTGGTCCGGAAGGAGGGCCTCCTCCCGGTCCGCTGACCGGACGGGGAGAGGCGGGCGCATGGCCGGACCGAAGAAAGCCGGGGCGGGGAACAGGCTCGAACGCAACGACCGTCTGATCCGGCTGGCCCTACTGGTCGTCGCCTTCTCGGCCGTCTCCGTTCTCCTGGTCATCACCGTCTTCATCGTCGGCCAGGGGACGCCGATCATGTTCCGCTACGGCTTCAAGAGCTTCCTGGCCGGATCGGATTGGTACCCCTCCGAGAAGCTCTTCGGCCTCTGGCCGATGATCGTCGGCTCGCTCTTCGTCACGGCCGGGGCCCTGGCCATCGGCGTTCCTTTCGGCCTGTCGTGCGCCATCGTCCTGACGGAGTTCGCCTCCAAGAGGGTCCGCGGCCTGATCAAGCCCGTGATCGAGCTCCTGGCCGGCATCCCGTCGGTCGTCTACGGCTTCATGGGCGTCGTCATCCTCGTCCCCTTCATCCGCCGGACCTTCGGCGGCCCGGGCCTCTCGGTCCTGGCCGCCTCGATCATCCTCGGCGTCATGATCCTGCCGACGGTCATCTCCATCTCCGTCGACGCCCTCCAGGCCGTGCCGCCCTCCTACCGCGAAGGCTCGATCGCCCTCGGCGCGACCCGCTGGCAGACGGTCAAGATGGTCCTCTTCCCGGCTGCCCGCTCGGGCATCATCGCCAGCATCATCCTGGGCATGGGCCGGGCCGTCGGCGAGACCATGGCCACGATCATGATCGCCGGCAACGCCGCCGAGATCCCCCGGTCGCTCCTGGCGCCCGTCCGCACCCTGACCTCGAACGTCGCCCTGGAGATGGGCTACGCCACTGGCGAGCACCGCGAGGCCCTCTTCGCCACGGGGGTCGTCCTCTTCGTCATCATCATGGTCCTCAACACGATCGCCAACGCCACCTCGGCCAAGAGGAGGAAGGCCCCGTGAGGCGCCTGGCCCCCAGCGCAGAGGAGAAAGCCGCCCGGGCCGGCCTGTGGGCCCTGACGCTGATCACCGTCGCCGTGCTGTGCTTCATCATCCTCTTCATTTTGCGCCGCGGCCTGCCCGTCCTCAGCTTCGAGTTCCTGACCGCCAACCCGGTGGACATGGGCAAGGCCGGCGGCATCTTCTCGACCGTGGTCGGGACCGTCGCGCTGACCGTCCTGGCCGTCCTCATCGCCGCCCCGCTCGGGGTCGGCACGGCCATCTACCTGACGGAATACACCTGGGGCGGGCCGGTGACGCGGATCATCCGCTTCGGGGCCGAGTGCCTGGCCGGCATACCCTCGATCATCTTCGGCCTGTTCGGCTTCATCCTCTTCGTCACCAAGCTCAAGTTCGGCTGGTCGATCCTCAGCGGCGGGCTGACCCTGGCCTTCATGCTCCTGCCGACCATCATCCGGACCTCCGAGGAGGCCATCAAGAGCGTCCCCCCCGAGTACCGCAAGGTCAGCTTCTCCCTGGGCAGCACCAAGTGGCAGACCGTGACCCGGGTCGTCCTGCCGTCGGCCCTGCCGGGCATAGTCACCGGCATCGTCCTGAGCATCGGCCGGAGCATCGGCGAGACGGCCGCCACGATCTTCACCGCCGGCAGCGCCCTGCGGCTGCCGACGTCGCTGTTCTCGTCGAGCCGGACCATGGCCGTCCACTTCTACATCCTGGCCCGCGAGGGCATCTCGATGCCCAACGCCTACGGCACGGCGGCCATCCTGATCATCGCCATCCTGGGCATCAATTTACTGACGTATTTCCTGATGAACCGCTTCATCAGGAAATATTCCTAGCCATGAGCGATATCGCCATCGAGATCCGGGGCTTCAGCCAGTACTTCGGCCAGGTCCGCAAGATCAACGGCCTGGACCTGGACGTGCGGCGGCATGAGATCCTGGGCATCATCGGCCCCGCCCGGAGCGGCAAATCGACCTTTCTCTGCGCCCTCAACCGCCTCAACGACCTCGTTCGCGGCTCCCGCCACGAGGGAGCCATCGTCGTCGAGGGCCGCGATATCTACGCCCCCGACGTCGACGTGGTCGAGCTGCGCCGCCGGCTGGGCATGGTCTTCGCCACGCCCGTCCCCCTGCCGCGCTCGATCTACGAGAACGTCGCTTTCGGCGCCCGGCGGGCGGGCGTCCGCCGGCGCGACGAGCTCGACGCCATCGTCCGGGACAGCCTGGAGAAGGGCGGGCTCTGGGAGGAGGTCCTCGACCGCCTGGAGTCGAGCGGCCAAAAGCTCTCGGGCGGGCAGCAGCAGCGCCTCTGCCTGGCCCGCATCCTGGCCGTCAAGCCGGAGTTCATCCTCCTCGACGAGCCGACCTCCGGCCTCGACCCCATCTCGACGATGAAGATCGAGGAATCGCTGCGCCGGCTGAAGAAGGATTACACCATCATCCTGGTCACCAACAACACCAAGCAGGCGGCCCGCGTCGCCGACCGGACGGCCTTCTTCCTGAACGGCGGGCTGGTCGAGGTCGGCCCGACGGCCAAGATCTTCACCGCCCCCGACGATCGGCGGACCGACGACTACCTCCGGGGCAGGTTCGGGTAAACGGCCATGGCCATCATCGAAGTCCGCGACCTCGACTTCTTCTACGGCAAGTTCCAGGCCCTGAAAAAGATCAACCTGGACATCGAGCGGAACCGCATCACGGCGCTCATCGGGCCGTCGGGCTGCGGCAAGACGACCTTCCTCCGGACGCTCGACCGCATGGCCGACCTCATCGACGGCGTCAGCGTGACGGGCCGGATCCTCATCGACGGCCGGGACATCTACGCCCCCGGGACCGACCTCCTGGCTCTGCGGAAGAAGGTCGGCATGGTCTTCCAGCGGCCCAATCCCTTCCCTCTCAGCGTCTACGACAACGTCGTCTACGGGCTCCGGGTCCACGGCCTCCGCGACCCCCGGGCCCTCGAGGCCCGGCTGATCCGCAGCCTCGAGGCCGTCCACCTCTGGGACGAGCTCAAGAGCCGTCTGGACGAGAACGCCCTGCGGCTCTCGGGCGAGCAGCAGCAGCGGCTGTGCATCGCCCGGCTGCTGGCGGTCGAGCCGGAGATCCTGCTGATGGACGAGCCCTGCTCGGCCCTGGACCTGGCGGCCACGGCTGCCATCGAGGACCTCATGGCCGAGCTCAAGAAGCGCTACACCATCGTCATCGTCACCCACAACATGCAGCAGGCGGCCCGCGTCTCCGACGTCACCGGCTACTTCCTGCTCGGCGAGCTGGTCGAGATCGGGGAGACCCGGCGCGTCTTCACCGCGCCCCGCGATCCCCGGACCGAGGACTACATCACCGGCCGCTTCGGTTGAGGTCTGAGGTATAATGGACCACTTCCGAAGTCCGGGGAGGGACGAGCCATGAACAGACAGGTCCTGAAGCCGATCCTGGCGGCCGTGGCCGCGGCCGCCTTGTCCGCGGCCTGCATCATGCTGCCGGCCCCCGAAGGGGACGATGCCGGCTGGCGGACGACCCCAGACGAAGAGGAGGCCGCGTCCCTCGGCCCGGAGTTCCGCCAGACCGTCGAATTCGCTCCGGGCGGCGCCGTATCGCTGGAGAACGACTACGGCGACGTCGCCTTCTCGGGCTGGGACCGCGACGCTGTCGAAGTCGTGGCCCTGGCCGAGAAAGGGCCGGCCGGCGGGACCCGGGGCTCGTTCCGGACGGGCGGCTCCCGGACCTCCCGTCCCGACGTCGAGCTGCGGCGGACGGACGCCGGGCTCCTGGTCCGGTCGTCGACCTTCGAAGGCCCGGGCCGGCCGCCGGCCGTGTCCTTCGGCGTCCGCGTCCCCGCCTCGGTCGATCTCACCGGCATCCGGATCAGCGAAGGCGATCTGGTCGTCGCCGACGTCTACGGGCGCCTCGAGGCCTCGGTCGACGAGGGCCGACTGTCAGTAAGCAATTTTTCGGGATCGGTCCGGGGCACGGTCGGGACGGGCGACGCCGACGTCGAGGTCCTGGACTTCCGCGACGGCGACGAGATCAGCCTTTCGGTCCGCCGGGGCGACATCGTCCTGAGGCTGGAGGCGTCGGTCAACGCCATCGTCGAGGCGGACGCGCCCCATGGCCAGGTCGAAAGCGATTTCCCCCTGGGGCGCAAGCTGCCCGCCGCGGCCGTCAAGGGCTGGATCGGGCAGGGCGGGCCCAACATCCTGCTCCGGGCGGCGGAGGGCCGCATCCGGATCGTCAGGATCGTCGACAGCGCCGCCTCGGCCCGGGCCTCCGTGAGCGCCGGCCGCTAGGCCGGCCGGTCATTTCCAGCGGAACGGTTTCTCCTTCCGGAAGTCCGGCATCAGGTGTTCGTCCGCCTGAAAGGCCTGGGGCTGGAGGAAGAGCTGCTCCAGCCCCAGCGCCAGGGCCGCGTCGGCCGCCCGCCGGTACTCGTCGGCCGCGACGCCCCGCTGGATCTCCTCCGGGGCCCTGAAGCAGGGATGGTATTGGCTCATCAGGCTCAGGCCGATGAACGGCGAGAGGTTCCGGCCGACCCAGTCCAGCAGGAGGAGGGTGTCCTCGACCGCGCCCGGCAGGATGAGATGGCGGACGATCAGGCCGCGGCGGGCCGTGCCGTCCGGGCCGATGTCCAGGGCCGGCTGCTGCAGCGACATCTCCTTGACGGCCTGGGAGGCTTTTTCGAAATAGTCGGGCGCGGCGGAATACCGCCCGGAGAGCCCGGCGGAATGATACTTGAGATCGGGCAGGTAGATGTCGACGATGCCTTCGAGCGCCCGGATGACCTCGAGGCCGTCGTAGCCGTTGGAGTTCCAGACGAGAGGCAGGGCCAGCCCGCCTTCGAGGGCCAGGCGCAGGGCCCTCAGGATCGGCAGAGCGACGTGGCTCGGCGAGACGAGGTTGATGTTGCGCGCCCCCCGGGCCTGGAGGTCGAGCATCATGGCCGCCAGGTCCTCGTCGGAAACCGGCCGGCCCTCGAGAAGCCAGCTCAGCTGGTAGTTCTGGCAGAACAGGCACTTGAGATTGCAGCCGGTGAAGAAGATCGTCCCCGACCCCGAACGGCCGCTTATGACCGGCTCCTCGCCGAAGTGGAGCAGGGCGTGGGAGACGGAGGCCAGGCCTCCGGTCCGGCAGACGCCGCCGGCGCCCGCCGTCCGGTCGACGCGGCAGTCCCTGGGGCAGAGCGTGCAGGACTTCTCGAGCGGGGAGAGGCGGTCCAGGGCCCTGCCGACGAGCTCGATCTTCCGGGCCGCGGCGGTCATGGCCCTATCTTACCATAAGGGGCCGCCGCCTCGGGGGACCGTACCGCCCGGGCCGTCGTCCCCTCCGGCGGGTTTGATTCCCGCCTCCGCCGCGGGTATAGTAGGGGACTCATGGAGATCGTCCGGAAGGTCGTCGACATCGTCCTGCACCTCGACCGCTACCTCGGCGCGATCATCCAGCAGTACGGCCTCTGGACCTACTCCATCCTCTTCGTCGTCATCTTCATCGAGACCGGCCTGGTGGTCATGCCCTTCCTGCCCGGCGATTCGCTGCTCTTCGCCGCCGGCACTTTCGCCGCGCTGGGAGCCCTCGATGTCCGCCTGCTCGTCGTCATCCTGTCCGCCGCCGCGGTCCTCGGCGACACGGTCAACTACTGGATCGGCCATCACCTCGGCCAGCGGGCCTTCGCCAGGGAGGACGCCCGCTTCTTCAAGAAGGAGTATCTCGAGCGTACCCACGCCTTCTACGAGAAGCACGGCGGCAAGACCATCATCATCGCCCGCTTCGTGCCCATCATCCGGACCTTCGCGCCGTTCGTCGCCGGCATCGGCAGGATGAGCTACGGCCGCTTCCTGTCGTTCAACGTCATCGGCGGGGTCGGCTGGGTCCTGCTGCTCACGGGCGCCGGCTATTTCTTCGGCACCATCCCCTTCGTCAAGAAGAACTTCTCGATCGCCATCATGGCCATCATCGTCATCTCGGCCCTGCCCATCGCCGTCGAATACCTCAGGAACCGGCGGCGCAGGAGGACCGGGGCGGCGCGGCCCTAGCCGGCGGCCGCGCCGGCTCCGGACCCTATTCCCGTTCGGCCTCGCGGAGCGCCCGGGCCAGGCGCCGCAGCTTGGCCGCGCCCAGGGCGCGATGGGCGGTCATGTCGGTCTGCAGCGGGGTCAGGGAGACATAGCCGGCGTGGGCGGCCACGACGTCCGTGCCGGCGTCGCCGACCCGGCGGGGCGTGCCCGTCCCGATCCAGTAGTAGGAGGCGTTGCGGGGATCGGTCTTCTCGATGATCTCGGGATCGTAGAACTTCCAGCCCAGGCGGGTGATCTTGACGCCTTTGACCGGCGGCGGCGGGATGTTGACGTTGAGGGCCGTGCCAGCGGGCAGGCCGCGGGCCAGGACATCGGCGGCGATGCGGCGCACGATCGCGGCCGCCGCCTTCAGGTCGAAGCGGCCCCGCGCGTCCGGCAGGAGCGAGACGGCGATCGAGGGGATGCCGTGGAAGGAGCCCTGGATGGCCCCGGCCACGGTCCCCGAGTAGTTGATGTCCTGCTGGCCCACGTTCGGTCCCGGGTTCGGGCCCGAGACGATGAGGTCCGGCCGCCGCGGCAGGAACTTCTGCAGGGCGAAGTAGACGCAGTCGACGGGCGTGCCCTCGACGGCCCAGACCCGCGGCTTGATCCGCTGGGCCCGCAGGGGCTGGCGCAGGGTGACGGCCAGGGAGCAGGCGCTCTTCTCCCGGTCCGGCGCGACGATGTAGGTCGTGCCAAGCGCGCCCAGCGCCCGGAAGAGGGACTGGATGGTCTCGCGGTAGAACCCGTCGTCGTTGGTCAGGAGGATGACCGGGCGTTTGCCCCCGCGGCTCGCCTTGGTCCGGGCCGTGGCGTTCACGAGGGCTTCTTGATCATGACCAGGAGCATCTTGAACCGGGTCACCGCCTTGAGGGCGTGCGGCACGGCGGCCGGCATGATGATCATGTCGCCCGGCTTGATCCGGTTGGGACGTCCGCCTATCGCGACGTCGGCCCGGCCTTCGAGGCCGATGACCAGGGCGTCGTAGGGGGCCGTGTGCTCGCTCAGCTGCTCGCCCTTGGCGAAGGCGAAGGCGGTCACCGTGCCGGCCTTCCGGCTGATGATCTCGCGGCTGACGATCGCCTTGTCCTGATAGGCGACCAGGCCGGCCAGGGCGAGGGCCCGGCCCTTCAGATCGTCGGTGGTTTTATCCTTCTTCGTCGCGGCCATCGTCGGCTCCTCGGCCCCCGCCGGCGGCTGGGGGGATCTGCGGGGTGAGAGTTGGTCGGGACGGGCGGATTCGAACCGCCGACCCCATGCACCCCAAGCATGTGCGCTACCAGGCTGCGCCACGTCCCGGACCAGGGCCACCTATTATAGCAGAATCGCGGCGCTTTTCAGGCCTTTTTTTTCCGTCCGCCGTCGAGCGCGGCGACGATGTCCTGGAGCTCGTCCCGGACGTTGTTGAGGGCCTTGCGGAGCCGCTCCGGATGGACCGGGTGGGAAGGGGCCAGATGGAACTCCTCCTCGATCCGGCGCTTGATCCCGGCCATGGTCAGGGTCTTGGAAGCCATCAGCTCCTTGACCCGGGTGACGATGGCCACGTCCTGGCGGCGGAAGAACTTCTCGCCGGCGCCGGTCAGGCCGGCGCTGAGGAAAGGGAATTCCTCTTCCCAGGTCGCCAGCGTGGCCGGGTCGACGCCGGTCAGGCGGCTGACCTCGTCGAGCTTGTAGACCAGCTTGGCCTTGTCGGCTTTCCCGTCTTTTGGTTGAGAGGCTTCCTTTTTCACGGTCGTCCGGAGGCCAAACTTAACATGTTCCAGGGGTTTGGTCAAGGCGGCCGGGCCCCGCCGGCGGGCGCGCCGGATATGATATAATCCACTAACGGCTCCGCCCATGGATAAGACCCCGAAAACCAGGAAAAACGGCGGCGGACAGGCGACGCATACGCCGCTGGCCGAGCGCATGCGGCCGCAGGGCTTCGACCGCGTCTACGGCCAGGATCACATCCTCGGCCCGGGCAAGCTCCTGGCCGAGCTCGTCGAATCCAACCGGCTGGTCTCCATCATCTTCTGGGGCCCGCCGGGGTCCGGCAAGACCACCCTGGGCACCATGCTGGCCCGCCATTTCGACCTGCCGTTCGAGTTCTTCAGCGCCGTCCTGTCGGGGATCAAGGAGGTCAAGGAGTTCATGGCCCGGGCCGAGCAGCAGAAGAAGCTCTTCGGCAAGCCCATGATCCTGTTCATCGACGAGATCCACCGCTTCAACAAGGCCCAGCAGGCGGCCTTCCTGCCCTACGTCGAGAAGGGGGATATCGTCCTCTTCGGTTCGACGACCGAGAACCCCTCGTTCGAGGTCATCGCCCCGCTTCTGTCGCGGACGCGGGTGCTGGTCCTCAAGGAGCTCGACCACGACGCCCTGGCCCGGATCATCCGGGACGCCCTCGAGGACAAGGAGCGGGGGCTGGGCGCGTCCGGCCTGGACATCGACCCGGCCGCCCGGGACATGCTCGTCGACTACGCCAACGGCGACGCCCGGCGGGCCCTGAACACCCTGGAGATAGCGGCCGGCCTGGCCCGCGGCGGGATCATCTCGGTCGAGAACGTCCAGGAGGCCCTGCAGAAGAGGACCCTCTTCTACGACAAGTCGGGGGAGGAGCATTTCAACCTCATCTCGGCCCTGCACAAGAGCCTGCGCAACAGCGACGTCGACGCCGCGCTCTACTGGCTGGCCCGCATGCTGGCCTCGGGCGAGGACCCGCTCTACGTCGCCCGGCGCATGGTCCGTTTCGCCTCCGAGGACGTGGGCCTGGCCGACCCCCAGGCCCTGGCCGTCACCCTCCAGGCCAAGGAGGCCTACGATTTCCTGGGCTCTCCGGAAGGGGAGCTGGCCCTGGCTCAGGCGGCCATCTACCTGGCCGCGGCGCCCAAGAGCAACCGGATCTATACCGCCTACGGGGCCGTCCAGAGGGAGGTCGAGCGCAGCCCCCACGAGCCCGTGCCGCTCCAGATCCGCAACGCCGTGACGGCGCTCATGAAGGAGATCGGCTACGGCCAGGACTACCTCTACGCCCATGACAGCCCGGCGGCGACCACGGACATGGAGACCATGCCCGAGCGGCTCCGGGGGCGGAAGTACTACGAGCCGGGGAACCTAGGCTTTGAGAAGGAGATCCGCAAGCGGATCGAGTGGTGGGAGGCCCTGAAGGCCCGCATCCGGGAAGGCCGGAAACCCGGCGGGGAAGGGGAGAAAGCCGGCGGAGCCTAGGACCCGCCCCCGGCCGGCTCCCGGCCGGGCTCGTTAGCGTTCCCGTCCTCTTTTTCCTTGATCAGGTAATAGATCTCCCAGCTGATGTCGTCGGCCAGGCAGCCGATGCAGGACTTCGGCGTCGTGGCGATCTCGTCGTCGGCGATCTTGTCCTTGAGGATCTTCTTGACCGCCCGGCGGATACGGTATAGCAGGATGTAGTTGATCATGCCCGTCAGCCCGGAATCATACCAGTTTGCGCCTTTCCTGGCAAAAAAATGAAACGTCCCCATTTTTGAATTGGGATATAATACCGCCGGCGCCATGGCCCGCATCGCGAAGCTCGCCGTCATCACGACTCTGCTGGGGTTCGCCGCCGCAGCCGCGCGGCCGCCGCTCGTCGATCCTTTCCCCCTGCGCTTCCCCCTGACCGAGGCCGGATCGCTCGAGATAGACGGACATGTCGCCGGACAGCCGCGGGCCCAGGGCGACGTCCTCTTTTTCCTGACCCGGGAGGGCGATCTCATCGCCGTCAGCATTCCGTCCAGGGCCCCCTTGTGGCGCTTCAAGGCCGACCACCCGCTTTCCTCATCGCCCGAGATCCACGGCGACCTGGTCCTGTTCCATGACGACGCCGGCGTTCTCTACGGGGCCGTCCGTCCCGGGGAGGCGCTCTTCAAAAAGACGTTTGCCCCGGCCGTGGCCACAGCGGCCCGTATCTTTGAAGGCGGCGTCGTTTTCGGAACGGCGGACGGGTCCTTTCACGTTTCCGGGATCGGCGGCGAACAGGCGGTCTCCACGAAGCTGCCGGGGCCCGAGGCCGGGATCACGGCCGGGCCGGCGCCAGTTTGGGACAAGGACGGGTGGCTCGATCTGACGCTTTTCGGCCGTTCCGACGGCCGGCTGCAGGCCCTACGGAACGGCCGGCTATCATGGGAATTCGCGGCCAGGGGCGCTGTTTCGGCGGATCCCGTCCAGGCCGGGAATGACCTCTATTTCGGCGACTCCGACCGGATGTTCTATTGCCTGAAAGCGGCGGACGGCAGAATGAAATGGCGGCGCCGCCTCCAGGGCGCCCCGCTCCACCCGGCCGTCGTTCGGGGCGGGACGGTCGCCGTCGCGGCCTCGAACAGCGTCGTTTACCGGCTCTCCCGGAGCGGCGGCTCGATCCTGTCCTGGACGGCCGTCCCTTCCCGGGTCGTCCACGAGCTCGCCGCCGCGGGCCCCCTTGTCCTCATCTCCTCCGCGTCGCCGACGGTCACGGCGCTCGACGTGCGGACCGGGAAACAGGCGGGCCGGTACGAAGCTCCCGGCCCGCTCGTCGCCGGCGCCGTCTGGTCGCCGCCTTACGTCGTCCTCTTCGTCGAGGACGAGGATTCCGGCCGGCAGAAGATCGTCTTCCTCCGGTCCCGCTGAATCCGGACGGCGGTTGAAAAGCCCGGCCGGATGCCGTAGAATCCGCCTTCCGGAAAGGAGAGACCGATGACCCGCGACGAAGCCCTGGCCCTGCTGAACGAGCATCTCAAGAACAGGAACCTGGTCAAGCACTGCCTGTCGGTCGAGGCCTGCATGCGGGCCCTGGCCGCGAGGCTCGGCCACGACCCCGAGCCCTGGGGCTTGGCCGGCATCCTCCACGACCTCGATTACGAAGTGACGGACAAGAGCCCCGAGCTCCATACGACCGAGACGGTCAAGATCCTGCGCCAACGGGGCGTCGACGAAGCCGTCGTCCACGCCGTGTCCGCCCACGCCGGCAAGGCGCCCTGCGAGTCCCCCATGGATTGGGCCATCTACGCCGTCGACCCGCTGACCGGCCTGATCATCTCCGCCACCCTGATGCACCCGGCCAAGAAGATCAAGTCCATCGACCTCGAGTTCCTCAAGCGCCGCTACAAGGAGAAGAGCTTCGCCCGAGGCGCCCGCCGCGAAGAGATCGAGCAGTGCCGTAACCTCGGCCTGGAACTCGACGAATTCCTGTCGATCGCCATCGCGGCCATGCAGGGCATCGACGCCGAACTAGGGCTCTGAGGAGCCGCGGCGCCCAACTTTCTCCCGCCGCCGACGAGGGCCCGGTCCTCGCTATTTCAGCACGTCCAGATTGACGCCGATCTCGAGATACCGTCCCCGCCAGGGGAAGCCGGGCTCGGTATAAAAGTAATGGTCGAAGATGTTGCCGAGCTTCAGGAACAGCTCGTAGCGCCCGCCTAGATCGTAGCTGACGACGGCGTCCAGGTTGAAGTAGGACGGTATCACCAGCATGGTGGCCGGAGTGGTCCGCGTGTTCCACCACCAGGATTTCGAGCCCAGCAGGCCGTAGAGCCCGGCCCGCAGGCCCTTGGCCGGCAGGAAGGAGACGTCGAAGTTGAGGTTGTTCTTGGATTGGGCGTCGAGCGGCCGGTCGTCCGTGTCGTTCTGCGGGTCGAGGTAGGTGTAGTTGACCGTGGCCTGCAGCCAGGACAGGTTCTTCTGGGCCTGGATCTCGAAGCCGTAGATGTGGGCCTTGCCGACGTTGAAATACCGTCTGGCCCCGTCGATCATGACGGAATCGATGAAGTTCCGGAAGCGGTTGAAGAACACGCTGCCCGTCAGGTAGACGGGGCCGTTCCAGGTGGCCGCGAACTCGAAGCTCGTGCCCGACTCGGCCAGGAGGTCCGGGTTCCCCGAGCTCAACGAGTAGAGCGACCGCATCGAGGGGAAGCGGGACTTGCGGGCGAAGGAGACGTGGAAATCGAGGTCGTCGTTGGGCGTGAACTTGACGCCGATGAGGGGGTTCAGGGAGGTGTTATTCTCGCCGCCCTGGAACTTGTCGATATAATCCAGGCTCACGCCGCCGATGACCTTCCACTGGTCCGTCAGGCTGAAGTGCTCCTCGACCCCGGCCGAGAAGGTTCCCTGGTCGAAGCGGTCCCAGGGCAGGCCCGCGTCGTCCTGGATGCGGGCGACGTCCTTCTGGTAGAGAAGGCTGGCCTTGATCAGGTTCCGGTCGCCGGCCGGCACTTCGGCCAGGGCGAAACCGCCGTAGGACGAGTTGTCGTAGGAGCTCGACGAATCGAGGTCGGTCATGGCCGGGTCGTTGAACCAGTCGAGGGTGTTGAAGTAGTTGACGTAGAAGCCGCGGAAGCGCAGCACGGCGTCGCCGCCGAGCGAGGTGAAGCCGCCGGCGCTCAGCGTCGAGCGGTCCCACTTGGGGAAGCGCCAGTAACGGGCCCGCTGGACGAACAGGGCGGGCGGCATGCCGTACTCGGACTGGTATGTCCCGCCGCTGACCATGATCTCCGTCTTGCTCGAGGGCGTGTAATAGATCTTGCCGCTCAGGTTGAGGCGCTCGAAGTCGCTGTTGGCGCGCAAGGCGTTGCCGTCCCCGTCGGTCGGGTAGTTGAATCCGTCCGAGTTCTGGTACAGCGCGCTGGCCGCGAGCGAAAACTTCTTCCAGGCGTAGGAGCCGTCGGCGCCGAGGCTCCAGGTCTCCCTGTCGCCGTAACTGCCCGTCAGGGACAGGCTGGGCCGAGCCGACGGCCGCTTGGTGATGACGTTGACCAGCCCGCCCAGGGTATTGGGGCCGTAGAGGACCGACGAGGGGCCCTTGGTCACCTGGAGGGTATCGATGCCGCCGGCCGAGACCGTCTTGAGGTCGAAGGTGGAAAAATAGGGCTCATAGACCGGCACGCCGTCGACGAGCAGGGCGATCCGGTTGGCGCCGATGCCGCGGAGCTTGAGGCTGTAGGTATCCTTGTCGCCGAAGGTGACCAGGGCGCCGGGGATGAACTTGACGACGTCGGACAGGTCGCGGGGCTTGATCTTGAGGATCTCCGTCGAGACGACCGTCGAGACCGTGGCCAGGGGGACGTCCTTGGGGGCTTTGCCGACGACCTGGATCTCCTCGGTGATCCGGACGGGCTTCTCCTGCTCGGTCTTGGCCTTCTGGTCCTCCTGTGATTCCTGGGCCAGGAGAGGGGACAGGCCGAGCGCCAGGATCAGCAGGAGGCCGGCGACGGCCGGAAATTTGAGATGACGCCGAAGGGACAGTTCCATCGCATTCTCCTTTTCACATTGGAAGGACAAGCCGTTTCCCGCTTGTCCCTGACGGCTGGAAGGCATGGCCACCCGGGGCTTTAGCTCTTCCGGCTCGGAGACGGCTGCTAGATTAGCAGACCCCGCCGGCTCGTGTCAACGGGACCGGCGGACCGGCTCAGGCCGCCTTCTGCAGCTTGCTGTGCCGGGCGCCGTAGGCAAAATAGATCGCCAGGCCGGCCAGGAGCCAGACCCCGAAACGGATCCAGGTCACGCCCGGCAGGCTGGCCATGAGATAGAAGCAGAAGGCCACGGTGATGAGCGGCGTGAACGGCATGCCCGGCGTCTTGAACTTCCGCTCGACATTGGGCTGGGTCTTCCGCAGCAGGATGACGCCGATCGAAACCAGGACGAAGGCGAAGAGCGTCCCGATGTTGCAGAGGTTGATGATCGCGTCCAGCGGGAAAAGGCCGGCGATGACGGCCGTGGCGATGCCCGTGATCCAGGTGCAGAGGTGGGGCGTCCGGTGCTTGGGGTGGATCTTGGCGAAGGCCGGGGGCAGCAGGCCGTCCCGGGCCATGACCATAAAGATGCGGATCTGGCCGTAGAGGGTGACCAGCAGCGTCGAGATCATGCCGATGATGGCGCCGGTGGCGACCAGGGCCCCGCCCCAGCGGATGCCGATCCGGGCCAGGGCGGCGGGCAGGGCGTTGCCGATATCGATCTGCTTGAAGGGCACGATGCCGGTCAGGGTGAAGGCGACGGTGACGTAGAGGACGATGACCACCCCCAGGCAGAGCATCAGCCCGAGCGGGACGTCCCGTTTCGGGTTCTTGGTCTCCTCGGCCGCCGTGGAGACGGCGTCGAAGCCGATGTAGGCGAAGAAGATGATGGCCGCGCCGGCCATGACGCCCTTCCAGCCGAAGGGCATCATCGGCGTCAGGTTGCTCAGCTTGACGTGGGTGATGCCGAGGATGACGAACAGCACGATGACCGCGACCTTGATGCCGACGATGATATTGTTGATCTTGGCGCTCTCGCGGATGCCGATGTAGAGGATCCAGGTGATGCCCAGGGTGATGAGGATGGCCGGCAGATCGACGATCCCCCCCGAGGCGACGACCTTGCCGCCGGACATCGTGATCGGCGGCGTCAACAGGGCCTGGGGCAGCTTGATCCCCCATTCCTTGAGCAAGCCGATGAACGTCGTCGACCAGCCCGAGGCGACGGCGCTGGCGGCCACGAGGTACTCGAGCATCAAGTCCCAACCGATGATCCAGGCGATGACCTCGCCGAAGGCGACGTACGAGTAGGAATAGGTGCTGCCGGCGACCGGGAACATGCAGGCCAGCTCCGAATAGGTCAGGGCGCAGAAGCCGCAGGTGACGGCGGCGATGATGAACGACAGCAGGACGCCGGGGCCGGCCAGGTGCGCGCCCTGGCCGGTGGCGACGAAGATGCCGGTTCCGACGACCGAGCCGATGCCCAGGGCGGCCAGGTCGAACGCGGTCAGGTTCTTCTTGAGCTGGGTGTGTTCCGCCGCGTCCTCGATCTGGGCCGGGGTCTTGGTCTTCCAGATGTTCATCCGGGGCCTCTCTTTCGGGCGATAAAGAAAGGGATTATATCCATTCGGCCGGGGAAAACAAAGGTTCTTTTGCCGGGCCCGGCCTCCGGCACCCCGGCCGGCTCGGGAGAGGGCGCGGTCCTTGACACGGCGGCGCGCTTTGGGCTAGGTAAGGAGTTCAGACGACCGAGGAGGCAGGCATGAACCACCGCAGGCTGGCGATCCTGTTCGCCGCGTCCGGGCTCGTTCTGGCCCTGGCCGGTTGCGCCGGAAACGACGCCGGCCGGGTCCTGGATTCCATACGGGCCGAGGATATGGCCTTCCATCAGAAGTTCCTCAGCGCTCCCGAATTCCTGGGCCGGCCCACCCCCTCGGCCGAGCAGGACATCGCTTCCCGGTACATCGCCCTGACGGCCGAGCGGATCGGCCTGGCGCCGCTCCTGCCGGGCGGGTCATACTTTCAGGAGGTCCCGGTCGAGGTGCTGACCGTCGCGCCGGAAGCCTCGGGGCTTCGCCTGACCACGGCCTCGGCCGAGCGGACCTTCGCTTTTCCGGCCGATGCGACGGCCGGACGGTGGTTCGAGACCGGCCGGGCCTCGGGCGAGATAGTCTTCGTCGGCTACGGGCTGGCCGCGCCGGAGCTCGGCTGGGACGATCTGGCCGGCCTCGACCTCGGCGGCCGGATCGCAGTCGTCCTGGAGGCCATCCTTCCGGACAACCATCCCCTCAGGCCGGCCGATAACCGCCGCCTCCTCGGCGGTCGGGCCGCCGCCCTGCGCGGGCGGGGCGCTGCGGCCGTGGTCACGATCATCGACGAGGCCCGGGAGAAGAGCCTGGCCGACCAGGGCCTGGCCTTCGACCTGCCACGGCGGACGCGGGTCCTGGACATCGACAACGCCGCCCCGGGAGCCAGGGCCGGGGGCTCGGCCCCCGCGCCGTTCGTCCAGGTCGAGGTCCGGCACGGCGCGGGCGCCGCCATCCTGGGCTGCCCGCCGGAGGACCTCCTGCGGATGTCCGGGGAGCTCCGCGGCGGGAAGCGCGTCGCGCCGCGTCTCTTCCCCGGCCGCCGCCTGGAGATTGGCGTCGCCGTCACGAAGCGGCGCGACCGGGCCTTCAACGTGGTCGGCGTCCTCGAGGGCTCCGATCCGGTCCTGAAGGGCGAATACCTGACCGTGACCTCGCACCACGACCACCTGGCCGTCCGGGAAGGCAGGGTCTTTCCCGGCGCGGATGACGACATCTCGGGCGTCGTCGGCATGATCGAGATCGCCCGGGCCCTGCGCCTGGCGCCGCCGAAGCGTTCGGTCATCTTCGTCTGGAACACGGCCGAGGAGCTGATGCTCCTCGGCTCGTATTACTTCGTCCAGCACTGTCCCGTGCCGGTCGAGAGGATCAGCGCCAACCTGAACCTGGACATGATCTCGCGCAACGCCGCCGACCACCTCTACCTCGTCGGCTCGAACAGTCTCAGCTCGGAGCTCGACGCCAGCATCCGGGCCATGAATGAAGCGCCCGGCCCCGGCTTCAGGCTCGACGACGCCTACGAGTCCCCCGGCCACCCCGACCGCTTCTTCTTCCGCAGCGACCAGTATCCCTACATCCGCTATGGCATCCCCGGCGTCTGGTTCTTCTGCGGCACGACCGGCGACTACCACGGGGCCGGCGACGTCGAGGCCCGGACCGACTACGCCAAGATGGTCAAGGTCTGCCGGCTCGTCTGCCGGGTGGCCCTGGATATCGGCGGCAAGCCCGCCCTGCTCAAGCTCGATCGGCGGCCCGAGGTCGCGTCCCGGGGCCCGCGGAACATGGCCGTCGCCTGGCAGTGAAGGGGGGGCCGGTCCGGGACGTCTCAAACGGCGCCGCCGTTTTGACTTGCCCCCGGGCCGTGTGCTATGTAGGACGCGATGAAGATCGTCGCGGTCGTCGGCTGCTCGGAGACCGGCAAGACGCGGCTGGGGGTGCGCCTTATCGGCGAGCTGCGGCGGCGGGGCCTGCGGGTCTCGGCCGTCAAGCGCTGCTCCCACGGCTTCACGCTCGATACCGAGGGGAAGGACTCGGCGGACTTCAGCGCCGCCGGGGCCGACAACGTGGCCCTGGTCTCGCCGGAGGGCTGGGCGGCCCTGGGCCGGGCGCCGGACGTCGACGCCTCCCGGCTGGCGGCCCGGCTTTTTCCCGAGGCCGACGTCGTCCTTATCGAGGGCGGCAAGGACGTCCGGGGGACGCGCAAGATCGAGGTCCTGCGGACCGGCGTCGC
This sequence comes from Acidobacteriota bacterium, assembly GCA_022711665.1. Lineage (GTDB taxonomy): Bacteria > Acidobacteriota > Aminicenantia > Aminicenantales > Saccharicenantaceae > RBG-16-66-30. Next base: position 158,765 of record JAKLEN010000008.1, read on the forward strand.
CGACATCCCCGTCAGCCCGGCCGGCGAGCTCGCGGCCGTCGTCACGGACGGCCCGCCGCCCGCCGGCTGCGCGGCGCCGGTCTTCGGCCCGGACGACATCGCGGCGATCGCCGACCTCATCGTCTCGCTGGAGGAGGGGGCCATGGCGGACATCAGGCTCGAAGTGGACGGACGGGAGCTCAACCTGAACCCGTTCGTCCGGACGTTCATCGAGAAGACCGTCCTGGGGATGGTGACGTCGCTGAGCGGCGTCGACCCGGACCCGCGGCGCATCCGGCTGGTCATAGACCGGACGGGGGACAAGCCCGAAGGGGCGCCTAAGCCGTGAAGCCCCTGCCCCAGCCGGGATCGATCGCCTTCGCCCGGGAGTACTTCGCCCGCCGGGACCCGGCCGTCCTGGCGGTCCTGCGCCAGAGCTCGGTCGGCATCGCCGGGGCCGGCGGCCTGGGCTCGAACGTGGCCGTCTCCCTGGCCCGGGCCGGGGTCGGGCGCCTGGTCATCGCCGATTTCGACCGGGTCGAGCCGTCCAATCTCAACCGCCAGCAGTACTTCGTCGACCAGGTCGGCGAGCGCAAGGTCGAGGCCCTGCGGGAGAACCTCCTGGCCATTAATCCCTATTCCCTCTACGAGATCCACGCCGTCCGGATCGGCCGGCGCAACGCGGCGACGATCTTCGGCCGGGTCGACGTCCTCGTCGAGGCCTTCGACAAGGCCGAGGTCAAGGAGATGCTCATCGAGGCGAGCCTGTCGAAGTTCCCGGGGCGGCCAGTCGTCGCCGCCTCGGGCCTGGCCGGGTACGGCTGCACGGCCAGGATCCGGGCCCGCCGTCTGGGCAATCTCTATATCTGCGGCGACGGAACGAGCCAGTGCCCGGAGGGCGTGAGCCCTATGGCCCCGCGGGTCGCCCTGGTCGCGGGCATGCAGGCCAACCTCGTGGTCGAGCTCCTGGTCAGGATGAAACGGCGTTAGCCGCCCGGCCGGGCGGTCCGAGCCGTTTTCGCGCGAAATGCCGGAAGGAGGTCCCATGAAGCGCATCATGACAGTCGGAGCGGCAGTTCTGTTCATCCTCGCGGGGATGGGCCTGGCGGCCGAAGCCCCTATCCTGGCCAAGTCCCCGACTCTGAGCCGGACGGCCGCCGTTTTCGAATACGGCGGCTGCCTGTGGAGCGTGGCCCGCGAGGGGGGAGCGGCCCGGCAGCTGACGACCGGCGGCCACGAGGCCGCGCCGTTCTTTTCCCCGGACGGGACACGGATCGCCTTCTCGGGGACCTATGACGGCAACGTGGATGTCTATGTCATGCCGGCGCAAGGCGGCCCGCCGCGGCGTCTGACCTGGCATCCCGATCCCGATATCGCCGGCGGCTGGACGCCAGACGGCCGGAAAGTGCTCTTCCGCTCCAGCCGCGAGGCCTACGCCGACTTCGACCGGCTCTACACCGTGCCGGCCGACGGGGGACCGGTCGAGGCGCTGCCCGTCTGGCGCGGCGAGGACGCCGCGCTCTCTCCGGACGGGACGCGCCTGGCCTACGTGCCGAACCAGAGGTGGCAGAACTCCTGGAAGCGCTACCGCGGCGGGCAGACGACTCCGATCTACATCGTCGGGCTGAGCGGCCTGGCGCTGGAAAGGGTGCCCCGGGAGAACTCGAACGACTCGAATCCCGCGTGGCTCGGCGACACCGTTTATTTCCTCTCCGACCGGAACGGCCCGGTGACGCTCTTCGCCTACGACACGAAGGCCAAGGCCGTGCGCCAGGTCCTCGGGAACGCCGGGCTGGACCTGAAGAGCCTCTCCGCCGGGCCCGACGCCCTCATCTACGAGCAGTTCGGCGGGATCCATATCTTCGACCCGGCCTCCGGGGCCTCCCGCCCGGTCCGGATAGAGGTGGCCGCGGATCTGCCGGCGACGCGGCCCCGCTATGAGAAGGCGGCGAACATGATCCAGAACGCGGGTCTTTCGCCGACGGGCGCCCGGGCCGTGTTCGAGGCCCGCGGCGAGATACTCACGGTCCCGGCGGAGAAAGGCGACGTCCGCAACCTGACCCGCACGACGGCGGCGGCCGAGCGGGACCCGGCCTGGTCGCCCGACGGCAAGTCCATCGCCTTCTTCTCGGACGAATCGGGCGAGTACGCCCTGCACATCGTCGACCAGTCCGGGCGCGGCGCCGTGAAGAAGATCGGGCTGGGCCAGCCCCCCTCGTTCTTCTATGGGCCGCTGTGGTCGCCCGACAGCCAAAAGATCGCCTTCACGGACAAGCGGCTGAACCTCTGGTGCGTGGACGTGGCCAAGGGGACGCCGGTCAAGGTGGCCACGGACCGGTTCGACGACCCGTCGTCGGCCATGAACCCGGGATGGTCCCCGGACAGCCAGTGGCTGACCTATACCAAGGAGCTGGCCAATCACCTCCATGCGGTGTTCGTCTACTCGCTGGCCAGCGGCCGGGAAGCCCGGATCACGGACGGCATCAGCGACGCCCGCTTCCCCGTCTTCGACCGGGGCGGCAAGTACCTCATCTTCGCCGTGAGCACGGACATCGGGCTCTCCTCCGGCTGGCTCGACCTCTCGAGTTACCAGCACCCGGTCCTGCGCAGCGTCTACGCGGCGGTCCTCAAGGCGGGCGATCCTTCTCCCGTGCCGCCGGAGAGCGATGAAGAGAAGACGGAGGCCGGGAAGAAGGACGAGAAGGAAGCCGCCCCGGCCCGGGGCGCCGGGAAGGCCAAAACGCCGGCCGGCCCGGGTCCGGAAGGCGACAAGGCGGAAGAGGTCAAGGTCGCGATCGACCTCGACGGCATCGGCCAACGGATAGTCGCCCTGCCCATCGGACCGGCGAACTACATCGGCCTCGACCGCGGAAAAGCCGGAACCCTGTTCCTGGTCGAGATCCCGGACGTCCCGCGCCTGGACGAGCCGACCCTCCTTGCGATCTCGAAATTCGATCTGGCGACGCGGAAGACGGAACCCTTCATCGCCGGCGTGAGCGCCTTCGTCGTCTCGGCGAACGGGGAGAAGGCGCTCTATCGCCAGGGGCCGGCCTGGGCCATCACGGGAACGGGCGGCCCGGCCAAGCCGGGGGAAGGGTCCCTGAAGCTGGATTCGATGGAGGTCTATGTCGATCCGCGGGCGGAATGGAAGCAGATCTACCACGAGGTCTGGCGGATCGAACGGGACTTCCTCTATGACCCGAACCATCACGGGCTGAACCTCGCGGCCGCCGAAGCGAAGTACGCGCCCTATCTCGAGGCGGTCGGCGGCCGCGGCGACCTGAATTACCTCTTCGAGGAGATGCTCGGGGAGATCACCGTCGGTCACATGTTCATCGGCGGCGGCGATATCCCCCGGCCGAAGCAGGTCAAGGGCGGTTTGCTCGGCGCGGACTACGCGATCGATAACGGCCGCTACCGGTTCGCCAGGATCTATAACGGAGAGAACTGGAACCCCGGCCTGCAGGCGCCCCTTACCCAGCCGGGCGTGGACGTGAAGGCCGGCGAGTACCTCCTCGAGGTCAACGGACGGGACGTGCGGCCGGCGGCCGAGGTCTCCGCCTATTTCGAGAACACGGCCGGGACGCAGATCAGGATCAAGGTCGGGCCGGCCCCCGACGGCCGGAACGCCAGGGAGGTGACCGTCGTGCCGGTGGGCAGCGAATTCGCGCTGCGCAGCCGGGCCTGGCAGGAAGACAACCGCAGGAAGGTCGACGAGATGAGCGGCGGGAAGCTGGCCTACGTTCACCTGCCGGACACGGCCAACCAGGGCTACGTGAATTTCAACCGCTTCTACTTCGCCCAGGCGGACAAGCAGGGGGCCGTCATCGACGAGCGCTACAACCACGGCGGCCAGGTGGCCGACTACATCATCGACATGCTGAAGCGGCCCCTGCGCAACGCCGCGGTCACGCGCGAGGGCGAGAAGTTCAGCTCGCCCTCGGCCCAGATCTACGGGCCCAAGACGATGATCATCAACGAGATGTCCGGGTCCGGCGGCGACGCCCTGCCCTGGATGTTCCGCCAGGACAAGATCGGGCTTCTCGTGGGCACCCGGACGTGGGGCGGGCTCGTCGGCATCTGGAACTACCCCACGCTGCTCGACGGAGGCTCGGTGACGGCGCCGCGCGGGGCGATCTACGGATTGAACGGAGACTGGGAAGTCGAGAACCGCGGCATCCCGCCCGACATCGAGGTCGAGAACGACCCGGCGTCCGTGGCGGCCGGGCGGGACCCGCAGCTCGAGAAGGCCGTGGAGGTGACGATGGAAGCCTTGAAGAAGAACCCCGTCGTCGTCCCCGGCCCCCCGCCCTATCCGAATTATCACAAGAAATAGGACGGGCCGCCGGTCGCGGTCCCGGGATCGAGTCTATCCGACAGGCTAACGAGGGCCATGACGAGGAGGGCCGACAGATGTTCAAGGTCAACGAGTATTTCGACGGCAAGGTGAAGTCGCTGGCGTTCCAAGCGGCCGACGGGCCGGCGACTATCGGCGTCATGGCCCCCGGCGAGTACGAGTTCGGCACGTCGACGGTCGAGATCATGACCGTGGTCAGCGGCCGGCTCACGGTCAAGCTTCCCGGGAGCGAACCCTGGACGGACTACAAGGCCGGTCAGAGCTTCACGGTGGCGGCGGGGAAGAAGTTCCATCTGAAGGTCGCGGCCGCCGCGGCCTACCTCTGCCTCTACCGGTAGGTCGGCCGGCCGGAGCCCGGTCGGGCCGGGCGATCCATCAGCCGCCCGAATAGATGGGCGAGATGGCGATCCGGTCGCCCGCGGCCAGTCCCTCGCCCGGGGCCGCGGCCCGGCCGTTCCGGGTGACGATCCTGGGCCGGGACCGGTCGACGCCGACAAGGGCGACGAGGCCCTCGACGGTCGTGTCCGCCGGGACGTCCATCTCCTTCTCGCCGAAGCCGAGGAGCTGGACGAAGGGCCCGATGAGCTTGACCGTGATCTTCATGTGAGCGAACCGAACCTCTCGGCGGCCCGGCCTTCCTCGGCCAGGCCCAGCCGCTCCAGGGTGGCCCTGGTCGGGATGCCGCGCCGGTCATAGCCGCGAAGATCGTAATAGTGCTGGAGCAGGACGTCGTACTTGTCGTATTCGAGGTGCTTGCCGGCGATGGGGCCTTCCGTGTCGACGTTCGTCGGGTCGAACCAGACGGCCGGGGGATAGTCCTGCTTGCGGTCGGCCCCGGGATATTCCCGGAGCCAGAAGAGCTTGATCATGGCGTAGACCCGGTCCGCGACCGTCCAGAAGTCGTCCAGGGTCCAATCGAGCCCGCTGACGAGCTTGAAATACTTGGGGTAGTTCTCGAGGCTCCAGCCGTTCTCGATCCAGGGGAAGCGGCAGGCGACGATGGACTCGAACAGGCCGCCGCGGATGCGCTGGAGCTCGATGACCTTTTTAGCCTTCTCCGGGCCGTAGGATTCGCGCACGGATTGCTTGAGCTCGAAGGTGATGACCCACGACTCCTTGTGGTGGGCGCCGATGGGGCTGACCCCGAAGGCCAGGGCCATGCCCGGGATGAACTTGCAGTTGTAGGCCGCGACCTCGAGGCCCTTGACCTGCATGGCGTAGTCGACGGAGCCGTGGCCGAACTTGCGCGCCGCCCGCAGGGACCCCTCGGCCAGGAGGTCGCCGATCTCGCCCTGGCGCAGGGCGATCGAGGTCAGGAGCTTCTTGAAGCCGGCCGAGTCGCCGAACCGGAGGTCGCCCGGCGCGGCGCCGTGGTCGACGGCATCGGCGTAGAAGCTCAGGACGCAGCCGCCAGACATCGTGTCGACGCCGTAGTCGTCGCACATGTAGTTCAGCGACCCAATGGGGGGCAGGTCGAAGATCTCCAGGTTGGGGCCGAGCAGGCCGACGTTCTCGTAATCGAGCTCGGACTCTCGGCCTTCCTCGTCGCGGATGGTGATGCCGCAGCGCATGGTGCAGTTGGGGCAGCCGTAGGTGGCGATGCGGGCGTTGTTGAGCCGCTCCCCGTCGCACTTCCAGGCGTCCGGGTGGTGGGTCTTGCGGAAGTTCCGCACCGGCAGGGCGGCCACCTCGTTGCACCAGGCGAGCACCCCGTTGGTGCTCTGGATGGACCAGCCGGTCTTCTTGTCGATCCTGTTGACCTCGCGGAGGTCGTCATAGCCGACCTTCTTCATGCCGGCCGGGTCGGCCTGCGGGATGGGCCTGGTGCCCTTGACGACGACGGCCTTGAGAAGCTTGGAGCCCATGACCGCGCCCATGCCCGTGCGGCCGCCGGCCCGGCCCTCCAGGCTGCGGACGACGGCGTAGCGGATCAGGTTCTCGCCGGCCTGGCCGATATTCAGGACGCCGACGCCCTTGCCGTACTTGGCGTAGATCCAGTCGTTGGTCTCGTAGGTGCCCTTGCCCCAGACGGCCTCGGCGGGCAGGAACTCGACCTTGTCGTCCTCGATGTACAGCATGGTCGGCGCGGCCGCCCGGCCCTCGACGATCAGGACGTCGTAGCCGGCCTTGCGCAGCTGTTCAGCCACCCGGGTCCCGAGGTTGCCGTCGCCGTAGCCGCCAGTGCTGGGGGACTTGCCGGCCACGACCGCTTTCCCTGTGTTGGGGGCCGGGATGCCGGCGATGGGGCCCAGGGCGACGATGAACTTGTTGTCGGGGCCGAGGGGGTCGATGCCGGGGGCCAGCTCGTCGAAGAGGATCTTGGCGGCGAAGCCCCGGCCGCCGATCCATTTGCGGGCGAATTCCTCGCTAAAGGGCTCCTTTTTATAGGTTTTAGTGGTCAGATTGACCCGCAGGAACTGACCGGTCCATCCATTCATGGCGAAGTCCTTTCCATAGTCTAAAATTACCCTTATCATCGTAGCCGGAGGCGCCGCCGGAGTCAAGGCGGCCCCAAGGGGAGCGGGAGGCGAAAAATATCCGTTCTTTTGGGCGAAACCGTCCGGAAATCCGTATAATCCATTGACGGGAGCCGGCGAGCCCCCGCGAGAGGAGAAACGCAAGATGGCCAAACGGCTTTATCGTTCGGTCGGCCAGAAGATGCTGGGCGGCATTTGCGGCGGCCTGGCCGAGTACTTCGACGTCGATGTCTCGATCATCCGGCTGCTGTTCGTCGGCTTGACCCTGGTCACGGCCCTGTTCCCGATGACCTTCTTCTACATCATCGCCTGGATCGTCGTCCCCGTGCAGCCCCGGAACGCGGCCTGACGTAAACCGGCCCGCGGCGGGCGCCGGCGGCCGTTGACTTACAGTCAGAGTTCGGATATAACCTAGTCGGCTCCCGTCATGGCCATGAAGAGCGCCCTCGAGATCCCGTTCAAGCACATCGCAGTCGAGGGCGTTTTCCGGTCGAAGAAAACCCAGCTGGCCAACGTCCTGGCCCAGCGGATCGGCGGCAAGGTCGTCCTGGACAACGCCGGCAACCCCTACCTCAAGGACTTCTACAACGAGCGGGACGGCTCGGCCTTCCTGACCCAGCTCGTCTTCCTGGCCAACCGCTACAACCAGCAGATCCGCCTCCTTCAGCGCGACCTGTTCGTCGACCGGATCATCTGCGACTACCTCTTCGAGAAGGACAAGATCTACGCCTACCAGACCCTCTCGGACGACGAGCTGCTCGTCTACGAGAAGATCTACGGCATCCTGGCCGAGCGAGTCCCCAAGCCCGATCTCGTCATCTACCTCCAGATCTCGCTCGGCTCGCTCGTCCGCCGCATCGCCAGGGAAGGCGACTCGATCGAGAAGAACATCTCCGAGAAGTACCTCGAGGACATCGTCGAGGCCTTCGATTACTTCTTCTTCAACTACCAGGGGGCGCCCCTGCTCGTGGTCAAGGCCGACGACATCGACTTCGGCCGGGAGGAGGACGTGCTCGACCTCCTCGACCAGCTGCGCGACATGAAGAAAGCCTCGCTCTACTACGTCCCCCAGAGCTACGGCGGCAAGGGCGCGAAAAAAGGCTAAAAGGCGTAGAATGGGTCGCGGATAAGGCCCGGAGGCGGCGCGACCGCCCCGGGACCGGACCTTTTGCGACGGCGACAGACTTTACCTCAATCCCGCTCCGGGCGGGATGGGGAGAAAGGACGGACAATGGCCAACACGCCCGACGAACGCATCACCATCCCTCTGATCCAGGCCCGGAAGGCCGAGGGCCGCAAGATCGTCTGCCTGACGGCCTACGACTTCCCGACGGCCCGTATCCTGGATGAAGCCGGGGTCGACATCATCCTGGTCGGGGACACCCTGGGCATGGTCGTGCTGGGCTACGAGAACACCCTGCCCGTGACCATGGACGAGATGATCCATCACGCCCGGGCCGTGACCCGGGCCGTCCGCCGGTCCCTGGTCGTCGGCGACATGCCCTACTTCTCGTTCCACCTGGGCGCCGACGAGACCATCCGCAACGCCTCCCGCTTCCTCAAGGAGGCCGGCGCCGCGGCGGTCAAGATCGAAGGAGCCTCGAAGAAGCGGCTGAAGCTCGTCGAGGCCCTGGTCGAAGCCGAGATCCCGGTCATGGGCCACGTCGGGATGACGCCCCAATCCATCCATCGCTACGGGCGGTTCCGGGTCCGCGGCACGGCGGGCGAAGAGGCGCGGCGCATCGTCGAGGACGCCCGGGCCCTCGAGCGGGCCGGCGCCTTCGCCGTGGTCATCGAATCGGTGCCCGGGGAGGTCGGGGCCGAGATCACCCGAGCCCTGAGCGTCCCGACCATCGGCATCGGGGCCGGGGTGGGCTGCGACGGCCAGGTCCTGGTCCTCCACGACCTGATCGGCCTCTCGACCGGCCACCTGCCGAAGTTCGTCCGCAAGTACGCCGACGTCCACGGCGTCATCGCCGGGGCCGTCGGGGCCTACGCCGAGGACGTCCGGGCCGGACGCTTCCCGGACGACGCGACATCCTACCATCTCAAGCCGACGGCGCCGGCCGCCGGCCCGGCTCCGACGAGGGCCGCGGCGGCGCGCCGGAAGGGCCGGCCGCGGACCGGGCCTGAAGCCGGCCAGGGGAGGGCCAAGTGATCCGGGTGACGACCGTGGCCGGGATGAAGGACCTCGTCCGCCGCTGGCGGGGCGAGGGGAAGAGGATCGGCCTCGTCCCGACCATGGGCTATCTTCACGAGGGCCACCTGAGCCTTGTCCGCCGGTCGAAGTCGCGGTCGGACGTCACGGTCGTCAGCATCTTCGTCAATCCGGCCCAGTTCGGGCCCCGGGAGGATCTCCAGAAATATCCCCGGGATCTGGAGCGGGACGCGGCCCTGCTCGAAAAGGAAGGGGTGGACGCCGTTTTCTGCCCGACGGTCGGGGAGATGTATCCCGCCGGCTATAAGACCTACGTCCAGGTCACGGAATTAGAGGGTCGCCTGTGCGGGAAATCCCGCCCGGGCCATTTCCGCGGCGTGGCGACCGTCGTCCTGAAGCTGTTCAACATCGTCGAGCCGGCGCTGGCGTTCTTCGGCTGGAAGGACGCCCAGCAGGTCATCGTCCTGAAGAGGATGGCCGCGGACCTCGACCTGGGCGTCGAGATCGCGGCCTGCCCGCTCGTCCGGGAGCCGGACGGCCTGGCCATGAGCTCGCGGAACGCCTACCTGTCGCCGGAGGAGCGGAAGGCGGCTCCCGTCCTGTTCCGGAGCCTGGCCGCGGCGGAGAAGCTCGTCGCGGCGGGGGAGAGGGACGCGGCCAAGGTCGTCGCCGGCATCCGGTCGGCGATCGAGGCCGAGCCGCTGGCCAGGGTCGACTACGTCGAGGCGGTCAGCCTGGAAACGCTGGAGCCCGTGGCCGAGCTGGCCGGGGAGGTTCTCGTGGCCCTGGCCGTCTTCGTCGGAACGACCCGCCTCATCGACAATGTCCGTCTCCGCGTTTGAGGAGGATGCCATGCTCAGAGCTTTCCTGCGCTCCAAGGTCCATCGGGCCGCGGTGACGCGCGTCGACGTCGGGTACGAAGGCAGCCTGTCCCTCGATGAAGACGTCATGGCGGCCGCCGGGCTGCGGCCGTACGAGCGGATCGAGGTCTGGAACGTCACCAACGGCAAGCGCTTCACGACCTACCTCATCCGGGGGGAGAAGGGGGCCCGGCAGGTCGGGGTCTTCGGCGCCGCGGCCCACAAGGTCGCCGTGGGGGACATCATCATCATCGCCGCCTACGGCTACGTGGGCGAGGCGGAAATGGAGAGCTTCAGTCCGAGGATCGTCCTCATGGGCGAGGGGAACACGATCGCCGAGGTCAAAGGAGCTTGATCAGGACGAAATACCCGGCCGTGATCAGGAAGATGACCAGGGTCAGGGCGAATATCGTCATGCCCAGGGCGGGCGCGAAGCGAAGCTGTTGGCGGTAGGCCTTGACGATCAGGAGCTTGACGAGCAGTATGGCGACCAGCCCGGCGGCCAGGATGAAATGGAAGGCGCCGCGGGTCGGGAGGCCGTCGCCTATCTCGACAAGGAAGTCCGCGCCCAGGACGGCCAGAGGCGCCAGGATGACGACGAAGGCCCAGCCGGCCTTCTTGTGGAGCCGTCGGAGCCGTTCCGACCGGGCTTCGCCTCCCGGCCGGCCGAATCGGGCCATCATGGCCAGGAAGGCGCAAAGGCCCGTCCCCAGGAACACAACGGCCAGAACGGTCTTGATCGCGTAATCGGACATCTCTCCCCCCTTCGAGCGTTCCCGTCAACGCTCAGTCGAGGTGGTAGTTCGGCGCCTCCTGGGTGATGACCACGTCGTGGACGTGGCTTTCCTTGAGCGAGGCCTGGGTGATCTTGATGAAGCGGGCCTTGGCCTTGAGGTCCTCGATCGTCCGGCAGCCGGCGTAGCCCATGCCGGCCTTGAGGCCGCCGACGAGCATCTGGACGATGACCGTGGTGCTGCCCTTGTAGGGCACGCGGCCCTCGATGCCCTCGGGGACGAGCTTGGCCCCCAGGGCCTGAAGGTCCTGCTGGTAGCGGTCGCTGCTCTTGCCTTCCTTCATCACCGCGATCGAGCCCATGCCCCGGTAGAGCTTGTAGGCCCGGCCCTGGTACATGACCACTTCGCCCGGGGCCTCCTCGGTCCCGGCCAGCAGGTTGCCGAGCATGACCGTGTCGGCGCCGGCGGCCAGGGCCTTGGTGACGTCGCCGGAATACTTGATGCCGCCGTCGGCGATGAGCGGGATGCCCGCCTTCCGAGTCACCTCGTAGACGTCGGAGATGGCCGTGATCTGGGGGATGCCGGCGCCGGTGATGATCCGGGTCGTGCAGATCGAGCCGGGCCCGACGCCGACCTTGATGCCGTCGACGCCGAGGTCGATCAGCTCCTCGGCCGCCCGGGCCGTGCCGATGTTCCCGGCCACGAGCTCCAGCGACGGGAACTCCTTCCGCAGCGTCCGCACGGCGTCCAGGACGCGCTGCGAGTGGCCGTGGGCGTTGTCGACGACGACCACGTCGCACTTGGCCGCGACCAGGGCCCGGGTCCGGTCGAGATGGTCGGCCCCGACGCCGACGGCCGCCCCGACCCGCAGTCGGCCCAGGCTGTCCTTGGCCGCGTCCGGGTACTGGATGCGCTTGAGGATGTCCTTGTACGTGATCAGGCCCTTGAGGTGGTAGCCTTCGTCGACGACCAGGAGCTTCTCGATCTTGTGCTCGTGGAAGACCTTCTCGGCGTCCTCGAGCGAGGTGCCGACCGGCACCGTGACCAGGCGGCGGGTCATGATTCTCTCGACCGGCAGGCTGAGCCGGCTCTCGAAGCGGATGTCGCGGTTGGTCAGGATGCCGACCAGCTTGTTGGCTTCGTCGGTGATGGGCAGCCCGGAGATGTGGTGCTCGCGCATGACCTCCAGGGCCCGGGCGACCGTGTCCTGCGGCCGCAGGGTGATGGGCTCGACGACCATGCCGCTCTCGTGCCGCTTGACCTTGTCGACCTCCTCGGCCTGGCTCTCGATGGACATGTTGCGGTGGATGATGCCGAGGCCGCCCTGCTGGGCCAGGGCGATGGCCATCCGCGACAGGGTCACGGTGTCCATGGCCGCGCTGACGACCGGGATGTTGAGGGTGATATGCCGGCTGAGCCGCGTGGCCACCTGGGCCTGGGCCGGGGCCACGGCGGACTTGGCCGGCAGGATGAGGACGTCGTCGAAGGTGAGGGCTTCCCTGATCTTGTCGTCGAGCATGGCTCCTCCTGGTTCCCGGGATCAGTGCTTGTGCCGCTTGCCGGGGATCATGGCCCGGGCCTGCTTGGCCCGCTGGCCCGACGGTCCCGTCGGCTGTTGGTAATAGACCGGAGTCTGGCGCCGCACCGGCGCCGGCTGGTCGAGGACCGGCTGGATGAGGAAGACGTAGCGGACGGCGTCCTCCTCGATCCGGTCGAGCATGGACTGGAACATCTCGAAGCCCTCTTTCTTGTACTCGATGAGGGGGTCCTTCTGGCCGTAGCCCCTGAGGCCGATGCCCTCCTTGAGATGGTCCATCTCGAGCAGGTGGTCCTTCCACTGCGAGTCGATGACCTGGAGAAGGATCATCCGCTCGAACTCGCGCATGAACGGCCCGAGCTGCTTTTCCTTGGCCTCGAAGGCGGCCTTGACGGCCTTGAGGATCGCGTCCTGGAGGCCGGCGTGGACGACCGTGGACCAGTCGATCCCCAGCGTCTCGCTGTCCACGCCGAACTGGGCCTGGAGGGCCTGGCGCAGGCCGGCCCGGTCCCAGTCCTCCGGCGCGGCGTCCTTGTTGGCGTGGGTGTCGAGCAGCCACTCGACCAGGCTGTCCACGAGACCGAGGAAATATTCGCGCTGGTCCGCGCCCTCGAGGATCTTGCGGCGCTGGCCGTAGATCGTCTCGCGCTGCTTGTTCATGACGTCGTCGTACTCGAGGAGGTGCTTGCGGACCGTGAAGTTCTGGCCCTCGACCTGCTTCTGGGCCCGCTCGATGGCCCGGGTGATCATGGGGTGCTCGATGGGCACGCCGTCGCCCATGCCGATGCGGGCCATGAGGCCGGAGATGCGCTCGCTGCCGAAGATGCGCATCAGGTCGTCCTCGAGCGAGAGGTAGAAGCGGGACGAGCCCGGGTCGCCCTGGCGGCCGGCGCGGCCGCGGAGCTGGTTGTCGATGCGCCGGGCCTCGTGGCGCTCGGTGCCGAGGACGTGCAGGCCGCCGAGGGCCACGACGGCCTCGTGCTCCTTCCGGGTGACGGCCGTGACCTCGGCCAGGATCTTCTGGTACTGGGCCTCGACCTGCTCCGGCGCGGCCTTGGCCGGGTCGAGGCCGCTCTTCTTGAGCTGCTCGCGGGCCAGGTATTCGGGGTTGCCGCCGAGCAGGATGTCGACGCCGCGGCCGGCCATGTTCGTGGCGATGGTGACGGCCCCGACGCGGCCGGCTTGGGCGATGATCGAGGCTTCCTGCTCGTGGTACTTGGCGTTCAGGACAACGTGGCGGACGTTCTTGCGGCGGAGAAGCGTGCTCAGGTGCTCCGACTTCTCGATCGAGATCGTGCCGACGAGGACGGGACGGCCCTTGGCGTTGAGGTCGATGATCTCCTCGGCCACCGAGGTCCACTTCTCGCCGCCCGTGCGGTAGATGACGTCCGGGTTCTCCAGGCGGATGAGCGTCTTGTTGGTCGGGATCTCGATGACGTCGAGGCCGTAGATGTGGCGGAACTCCTCCCGCTCGGTGGCCGCCGTGCCCGTCATGCCGGCCAGCTTCTTGTACATGCGGAAGTAGTTCTGGAAGGTCACCGAGGCCAGGGTCTGGTTCTCGTCCTCGACCTTGACCCGCTCCTTGGCCTCGAGGGCCTGGTGGAGCCCGTCGCTGTAGCGCCGGCCCGGCATGAGCCGGCCGGTGAACTCGTCGACGATGACGACCTTGCCGTCCTGGATCATGTAGTCGACGTCCAGCTTGAAGAGGTGGTGGGCCTTGAGGGCCGTGTTGAGGGCGTGGACGTACTCCATGTTGGCCATGTCGTAGAGGTTCGCGACCCCCAGGGCCCGCTCGGCCTCGGCCACGCCGGCCTCCTGGACGGAGACCGTCCGGCTCTTCTCGTCGATGGTGAAGTGCTTGTCCTTCTGGAGGCGGCGGACGACGGCGTCGATCCGGGTGTAGAGCTGGGTCGATTCGTTGGTCGGACCGGAGATGATGAGCGGCGTCCGGGCCTCGTCGATGAGGATGCTGTCGACCTCGTCGACGATGGCGTAGTTGAACTCGCGCTGGGCCAGGTCGGCCAGGCGGAACTTCATGTTGTCGCGGAGGTAGTCGAAGCCGAACTCGTTGTTCGTGCCGTAGGTGATGTCGGCCCGGTAGGCCGTGTAGCGCTCGGCGTCGCCGAGGTCGTGCTGGATCGTCCCGACGGTCAGGCCGAGGAAGCGGTAGATAGCCCCCATCCACTCGGTGTCGCGCTTGGCCAGGTAATCGTTGACCGTGACGATGTGGACGCCCTTGCCGGTCAGGGCGTTGAGGTAGGCGGGCAGGGTGGCGACGAGCGTTTTTCCTTCGCCCGTCTTCATCTCGGCGATCATGCCCTGGTGGAGGACCATGCCGCCGATGAGCTGGACGTCGAAGTGGCGCATCTTCGTCGTCCGGCGGGAGGCCTCGCGGACGACGGCGAAGGCCTCGGGCAGGAGGTCGTCGAGCCCGGCGCCCTGGGCCAGCTTCTCCCGGAACTCGGCGGTCTTCCCCCGCAGCTGGTCGTCGGTCAGGGGCTGGATGCGGGGCTCGAGGTCGTTGACGGCCGCCACGAGCGGCCGGATCTTCTTGAGGGCGCGGTCGTTGTCGGTGCCGAAGATCTTACGATAAATCCACTTGTACATTTACCATTAAGTAGCAAAAAGACCCCGGGAAGTCAATTTGCCCGGCCGCCCCGTTGACAGGCCCGGCCGGCGGGCTTACACTCCGGGAGGGTCAAGCCTTCGCAGGGGGGAGGGAAGGGCATGAAACGACTCATTCTGGCCCTGTTGGCCGCGGCGGCGCTCGGCGCCGGGGGCGGGCTCCCGGCCCAGTTCACCGCGACTGAGCAGGCGGCTTACGACGAAGGAGAGGACTTCCTCAGGACGGCCCGGATCGTCGGCGAGGAAAGGCTGACCGGCCGCATGGCCGTGACCCAGCCGTGGGTCCTGACGCTCGAAAAGGACGGGGTCCGGCAAAAGGCGGTCTGGAAGGACGTGCTGGGGGAAAGGGTGGCCGGGTTCAAGGAGACCTGGAAGGGCGAGATCGCCGCCTACCGGCTCAGCCGCGCCCTGGGCCTCCACATGGTCCCGCCGACGGTCGAGCGGGAGTTCCGCGGCCGGCGCGGATCATGCCAGCTCTGGGTGGCCGCCTGGAACAACCTGGAAACGATCATGAAGGCGAAGCTCGTTCCTCCGGTCTCCAAGGCCACGAGCTTCGCCCGGGCGCTCTGCCTGCAGCGGGCCTTCGACAACCTCATCTACAACATCGACCGGCACCAGAGGAACTACCTCGTCACCGAGGACTGGCGCATAGTCCTCATCGACCATTCCCGGTCGTTCGGGACGGCCAGAAAGCTCATCTACGACGAGAAGTACCGGGAAGGGCCGAACTTCATCATGGCCAGCCTGCCCCGGGGATTCGTCGAGGCCCTCAGGAGCCTGACCGAGGAGAGCCTCCGGTCGGCGGTCGGGGAGTACCTGAGCGGCGGCGAGGTCGCCGCCGTCATGGCCCGGCGCGACCTGATCGTCGCCTGGCTCGACAAGCGCATCGCCGCTATCGGCGAGGTCAAGGTCCTGTATTGAAAGCGGTCCCCCGGGGGCGGCCTTGACTTCCCGGCCGGATTTCCTATAAAATCAGTAGGAAATAATCGGAGCGGACGAGCCGGCTCTCCGCTCCGAGGCTTATCTCGGATAAACTGGACCGTCGGAGAAGGAATGACCCTGCTTGATGCGCCGGCCGGCGAACCCCTGCGGATCGTCGATCTCTGCGGCGGCGAGGCCGTCCGCCGCCGGCTTCTGGCCCTCGGCTTTCACCGGGACGATCTCATCCAGCTCGACGGCCGGGCCATCCTCCGGGGCCCGCTCCTTGTCCGCAACTGCGCCTCGGACACCACCGTCGCTCTGGGCCGCGGCGTGGCCCGCCAGGTCGTCGTCGAGCCCGCCCATGAGCCGGCCTGAGGTCCCGACCGTCGTCTTCGTCGGCCAGCCCAACGGCGGCAAGAGCACCCTCTTCAACTCCCTGGCCGGGCCCAAGGCCGAGACCTCGAATTTCCCGGGAACGTCCGTCAAGCACACCCACAGCCGCGTCGTCCTGGACGGCCGTCCCCTAGACATCGTCGACCTGCCGGGGACCTACAGCCTCTGCCCGGCGGACCCGGCCGAGCGCGTCGCCCTGACGCACCTGTTCTCGGAGCGGCCGGACCTCATCGTCAACGTCGTCGACGCCTCGACGTTCAGCCGCGGCCTGGAGCTGACCCTCGAGCTCATCGAGCTCGGCCGGCCCATGGTCATCGCCCTCAACATGATCGACGTGGCCGAGCGCCGGGGCGTCGAGATCGACGCGGCCGAGGTGGAACGGCTCCTGGGGGTGCCGGTCGTGCCGACGATCGCGGCCTACGGGCGCGGCGTCCGCGAGCTCGTCGACCGGTCGTTCGAGGTCCTCGACCGGGGCCGGCCGCCGCGGCCGCCGCGCTACGCCGCCGACGTCGAAGACGTCATCGCCGGGATAGAGCAGGCCCTGCCGCCGACCTTCCCGGCGGCCCCCAACCCGCGCTTCGTCGCCGTCAAGCTCATCGAGATGGCCGGCCAGGGCTGCGCCTCGTACCTGGGCGAGGTCGAGCCGGAGGTCCAGGCGGCCGTCGAGCGCGGGCGCGAGACCCTGGCCCGGAGGCGCGGCGCCCCGGCCTACGAGGTCATCGCGGCCGAACGGCACCACCAGGCCATGAAGCTGGCCGAAGAGACCGGCAAGGTCCGCCACGGCCGGCGCCTGACCCGGGACAAGCGGATCGATGCCGTGCTCATGCATCCCTTCCTCGGCTACGTCATCCTGGCCGCCGTGTTCCTGGCCTTCTTTTTCGTCATATTCCGGATCGGCAGCCCTCTCGAAACGCTCCTCCTTAAGCCCTTCGCCGCGCTCCGCTCCGGGCTCGCGGCGCGCCTCGGGAACGGCCTGGCGTTCTATCTCGCGGAAGGGCTCGTCCAGGGCGTCGGCGGCGGGATCGGCATCGTCCTGCCGTACTTCCTGCCGCTCCTCCTGCTCATGGCGGCGCTCGAGGACAGCGGCTACCTGGCCCGGGCCGGGTTCCTCCTGGACGCCTTCATGCATCGGATCGGGCTGCACGGCAAGTCGGTCTCGCCGTTCATCCTGGGCTTCGGCTGCAACGTCCCGGCCATCGTCTCGACCCGCGGCCTCGAGTCCCGGCGGGACCGGGTGCTGACCTCGATCCTGATCCCCTTCATTCCCTGCTCGGCCCGGACGACGATCGTCCTGGCCCTGATCGCCTTCTACCTCGGACCGCTCTGGGCGGCGGGCTTCTACGCGGCCAACATCCTGGTCGTGGCCCTGGCCGGCTGGGCCGTCAGCCGGTTCATGACCGAGCCCTCGCCCGGGCTGATCCTGGAGATCCCGTCGCTCAAGGCGCCGCGCCCCGGCGCCCTGCTCCGCAAGACCGGGCTCCAGGTCCTCTCGTTCATCAGGTTCGCCTGGCCCCTGCTCATCGGCGGCAGCCTGGTCCTGAGCCTGCTCGTCTACTTCCGCGCCGACCGCTGGATCAACGACCTCCTGGCCCCGCTGGTCGTCCGGGGCCTGGGACTGCCGCACGAGCTGGGCGTGACGCTCGTCTTCGGCTTCCTTCGCAAGGAGCTGTCGCTGATCATGATGCTCCAGGCGCTCGGCGTCGATTACACCAACCTGCTCTCGGTCGTCAGCCGCGAGCAGATCGTCGTCTTCACCGTCTTCATCAGCTTCTTCATCCCCTGCC
This sequence comes from Acidobacteriota bacterium, assembly GCA_022711665.1. Classification (GTDB taxonomy): domain Bacteria; phylum Acidobacteriota; class Aminicenantia; order Aminicenantales; family Saccharicenantaceae; genus RBG-16-66-30. Next base: position 176,590 of record JAKLEN010000008.1, read on the forward strand.
TGTCCACGTTCGTCATGCTGTGGAAAGAGACGGGGAAGAAGTGGGCCTTCGTTTCGGCCGGCTTGAGCATCGCCGTGGCGCTGGCCCTGAGCTGGCTCGTCCGGCTGGTTCTTTAGGTTCTCCTCCCAATTTCGGGAGAATCCCTCTCTTCGGCTAGGCTCAGTGCATTGCCTCTAGCTCCCCGGCCGGCGCGGAGCGGACTCTTGGGAGCGTAGGTCAGGATCACGGCCGAGCGCTCGAGGCCGGGATCCTGAGAAATATCTTCTATGATAGCGAAACGCAAGCCCCCCGTTTCTTTTTCCTTCTTTTCATCTCT
>JAKLEN010000009.1 GCA_022711665.1 Acidobacteriota bacterium
CTCTGGATCCGAAGGGAAGAGGGCGGCCGCGACTTCGTCTAAACGAATGGAGTCGTTCAACCCTCGGGAGGACGACTCGCCCGGAAACTAGAGAAAGGACCTCGATCGATAGATATGAAGAGCCCGCAACTGCCCCGCCTTCAGTTAGCCGCTTTGTTCGTTCTCCTCTTCGCCGCCGCTGCCGCCCTGACGCCCCCGGCCCTCCGGGCCGAGGAGATCAAGGCCGTCCGCGTTGCGGCCGGCCCGCACGTCGACGGCCGTCTCGACGATCCCGTCTGGCAGCAGGCCCCGTCCATCAGCGGCTTCCGCATGGTCGAGCCGCGGCCCGGCGAGGATCCGACCGAAAGGACCGAGGCCCGCATCGTCTATGACGGCCACAGCCTTTATGTCGGGGTCCATTGCTACGACAGCGAGCCCGGCCGCATCTCGGCCAACAACATGGCCCACGACAGCGGCAGCGGCAGCGGCGGCAGCTACATGGGCTGGGGCCATGGCTACGGCGGCGCCGCGACGGCCAGCGACGACATCGTCCGCGTCCTGCTCGATCCGTTCCAGGACAAGCGCAATGCCTACGTCTTCTTCGTCAATGCCCGCGGGGCCCGCGGCGAGGGCCTCTGCTACGCCGGCTCGTCGAGCCTCAACTGGGACGGCATCTGGGAGGCCGCGAGCTCGCGGCTCGAGGACGGCTGGTCGACCGAGATCCGCATCCCCTTCAAGACCATCTCCTTCCGGCCGGGCCTGGAGACCTGGGGCCTCAACATCGAGCGGACGGTGGCCCGCAAGATGGAGGTCATCCGGCTCTCCGGAACGACGCTGGACGCCAACTTCGACAATCCCAGCGAGGCGGCCGCGCTCCAGGGGATCTCGGGCGTCAAGCAGGGGAAGGGCATCACCTTCCGGCCCTACGGCCTGGCCAGCGCGACCAAGGTCAACGAGGTCTCGTCCAAGTACGACAGCGCCTTCGACGGCGGCTTCGACCTCTACAAGAGCTTCACGCCCAACCTCGTCGGCGTCGTCAGCTACAACATGGACTTCGCCGAGACCGAGGTCGACGAGCGCCGCATCAACCTGACCCGCTTCCCGATGTACTTCCCGGAGAAGCGGATGTTCTTCCTCGAGGGGTCGGAGAACTTCAGCTTCAGCTCGAGCGTCAGCTTCACGCCGTTCTTCAGCCGCACCGTCGGCCTCTACAACGGGAACCAGGTGCCGGTCCTGTGGGGGACCAAGCTCTACGGCAAGATCGGCAACACCAACCTGACCTTCCTCGACGTCCAGACGAAGGACACGAGCCTGACCGACTCGTCGACGGGCGGCTCGATCGACCTGCCGGGCCGCAACCTCCTGGCCGCCCGCGTCACCCAGAACATCTTCGCCCAGAGCAAGGTCGGCCTGATCTTCACCAACGGCAGCCAGACCGGGGAAAAGAACTCGCTCCTGGGCATGGATTTCAACTATTCGTCCTCGAAGTTCCTGGGCGACAAGAACCTCATGCTGGCCGCCTGGGGCGTCTACAACTGGAACGAGACGGAGGCGGGGCGGCACCACGGCTTCGGCTTCCGGGCCAACTACCCGAACGACCTTTGGAACGTCCAGTCGACCTACGCCTATTACGGCGAGGCCCTCAACCCCGGCTTGGGCTACATGATGCGCCAGGGCATCCAGACGGGCTGGATCCGGGCCGGCTTCCAGCCGCGGCCGAAGGGCGGCTTCCTCGGCCGGTACGTCCGGCAGTTCTTCTTCGACGTCAGCGCCGACTACTACTGGGACCTGACCGGACGCCTGGAGACGAGCACGCTCAGCGCCTCGCCGTTGAGCTTCCGGACCCAGAGCGGAGAGTCCTTCAGCCTCGAGGTCCAGGACAACCACGACAACCTGCCGTTCGACTGGGAGGTTTCGGAGGGCATCGTCCTGCCGGCCGGCCCCTACGACTACACCAGCTTCCGCCTCAACGCCAGCTCGGCTTCGCACCGGCACGTCGTCTTCAGCGGGGGCTGGAACTTCGGCGAGTACTATTCGGGCCATTACGACGACATCAACCTGGGCCTGACGCTCAAGGTCAAGGGCTATGCCACGCTGGCCTTCGACGCCAACCTCGTCCGCGGCCGCATGCCCATGGGCAACTTCAACGAGAACGTCTACCAGGTCAAGGCCGATATCTTCCTGTCGCCCGACCTGGGGCTCATGAACTACGTCCAGTACGACACCGTGTCCGACAACATCGGCTGGAGCTCGCGCCTGCGCTGGCAGATCACGCCCGGCAACGAGATCTATCTCGTCTACAACAAGAGCTGGGAGAGGGTCTGGGATCCGAGGAGCCGCTTCGTGCCGGTCGGCGACCGCGGCGTCATCAAGATCTCGCTGTCCATCCGTCCCTGAGCCGCTTTCGCCCCCGGCCCGGGCGGCTCGCGCCGGCCTGGAGCGGGGGCTTTTCGAGCTCAAGGCCGCCGAGCCTGCCTACCGGTCATTATGGCCCCGGTGTCCGGACTGTAAAGGGACCGTGTAAAGCGGCTTGGCGGCCAGGGGAAACGCCGGGGCGGCTTTCAGGGGGGAAGAGGCCCGACCCGAGCCCCGGCGCTTGGCATATTCTTTGCAACAGCAACATTATGGCCGCTCCAGACGTATATTGGGATGAGAGGCGGGGCTTGTATTAAGCGGGGATCCGAGGAGAAGGGACCATGGCCACCCTCTGCCCGACCTGCCGGACGGAAAATTCCGAGACGGCCAATTTCTGCAGCAACTGCGCCGCCGCCCTGGTTCGCAAGGACACCGGGTCGGCCGTCCAGCCGCGCGTCGAGGCGGCCACCGTCACCTACGAAACCCCCGCCTGGGAGCTCCCCACCGGCTCTCTCTTCGGCGGCCGCTACCAGATCATCGAGCAGCTAGGCCGGGGCGGCATGGGCCGCGTCTACCGGGCCCTCGACCTCAAAGCCCACGAAGAGGTGGCCCTCAAGCTCATCCGGCCCGACATCGCCGAGGACAAGCGGACCCTGGAGCGCTTCGTCAACGAGATCAAGCTGGCCCACATGATCTCGCACCGCAACATCGGCAAGATGTACCACCTCGGCGAGGACCAGGGGCTCCACTACATCACCATGGAGTACGTTCCCGGCGAGGACCTCAAGAGCTTCATCCGCCGCTCCCGGCGCCTCGATATCGCCACCGTCGTGACCATCGCCAAGCAGGTCTGCAGCGGCCTGAGCGAGGCCCATGACGCCGGCATCGTCCACCGCGACCTCAAGCCCGGCAACATCATGATCGACAAGGACGGCAACGCCAAGATCCTCGACTTCGGCATCGCCCGGGCCCTGGGGACGCAGGGCGTCACGGCCGAGGGGAGCGTCATCGGCACGCCCGAGTACATGTCGCCCGAGCAGGTCGAGGGCCGGGAGTCCGACCGGCGCTCGGACATCTACTCCTTCGGCGTCATCCTGTTCGAGATGGTCACCGGCCGGCTGCCCTTCGCCGCCGACACGCCCTTTGTCGTCGCCTTCAAGCAGCGGACGGAGCGGCCGCCGTCGCCCGGCGAGCTCAACCCCCAGACGCCGCCCGACCTGAGCGCCATCATCCTGCGCTGCCTGGACAAGGACCCGGGCCGCCGCTACCAGACGACCGAGGACGTTTGCCGCGACCTGGGCAAAGTCGAGGAGACCATCCACACCACGCCGCTGCCTTCCCCCTGGGTCCGCCGGCCGACGACGAGGATAACCGCCCTGCGGGCCGCGGCCCTGCGCTTCCCCTGGCGCAAGGCCCTCATCCCGGTCGCCGCCTTCCTGGGCATCATGTCCCTGGGCGTGGTCATCCGCCAGATCCTGCCCAAGGCCAAGGCCTCGGTGCGCACGGTGGCCATCGTCGGCTTCGAGAACCTGACCGGCGAGAACTCCTACGATTACCTCAAGAAGGCCATCCCGAACCTGCTCATCACCAGCCTGGAACAGTCGAAATTCCTCGACGTCGTGTCCTGGGAGCGGTTGAACGACCTGGCCGGGCCCCGGGACCGTGACGTGGCCTCGGCCGCCGACCGCGAGCAGTGGTTCGAGGCCTGCCGCCGGGCCGGCGTCGACGCCATCGTCCTGGGCAGCTTCACCAAGGCCGAAAATCTGTTCGCCACGGACGCCAAGATCTACGACGTCGGGACGAAGAACCTGCTCAAGAGCGCCGGGGCCCGCGGCGAAGGGATCGGCAGCATCCTGAGGACCCAGATCGACTCGCTCAGCCGCGATATCGCCCAGGGCGTTGGCCTGTCCGACCGCAAGGCCGCCCTGGGGACGATGCCCATCACCCAGGTCACGACCGCCTCCATGGACGCCTACCAGCTCTTCCTCAAGGGCCAGGAGTCCTTCGAGCGCTACTACTTCGACGAGGCCGGCGAGGCCTTCGAGAAGGCCGCGGAACTGGACCCGTCGTTCGCCCTGCCGCAATACTATCTGGTCCGGGTCTACAAACAGATGGCCGACGCGCCGCGGGCGGCCGAGGCCATGGAGCGTTTCAAGAAGCTCAGCAAGGTCAACCCGGGCAAGGGCAAGGACGGCCTGTATGTCGCCGCCCTGTCGGCCTTCCTGGATAAGGACATTCCGGGTTACGTCAAGGGGCTTCAGGAGATCATCAAGGCCGATCCCCGCGACAAGCGGGCCCGCACCGAGCTGGCCTGGTTCTATAAAAACGAGAAAAAATACCCCGAGGCCGTGGCCGAGTTCGAGAAGGCCTTGGCCATCGATCCCTCCTTCGGCTACGCCCTGAACCATCTGGCCTACACCTACGCCGAGATGGGGGAGATAGAGAAGGCCCTGCAGACCTTCGAGCGCTACGCCGCCGCCGACCCGGGGCAGGCCAACCCGTTCGACTCGATGGGCGATCTCCATTTCCTGACCGGGGACTACGACAAGGCCCGGGCCAATTACCAGCAGGCCCTGGCGCTCAGGTCCGATTTCCCGTCGATCTGGAAGCTGGCCTACCTCTACGCCATGGACGGCGATTACGAGGCCGCCATACGCTGGATCGACACGATGATCGCCCGGGCCCAGACCGACGGCCTGCGGGCCGACGGCCACCAGTGGAAGGCTCTGTACTATTCGCTGACCGGCCGGCTCAACGACGCCCTGGCCGAGCTGGGCACGGCCGAGACCCTGGCCAGGACCTCGGGCAACAAGGGCCTGACCGACGTCGTCCTACGCGACGCCATGTGGATCGCCTACGATTGGGGCCGTCTCGACCTGTTCGAGGTCTACCTCGACAAGCGCGGGGCTTTCCGGACCGAGGCGAAGATGGGCTCGGAAACGCTCAACAAGATCTACGAGCTCCTCTACTCGGGTCTCTATGACGTCCGGACCGGCGACGCCGCTTCGGCCCGCCGGAAGCTCGACGAAATGAAAAGCCTGTCCTCCTCGGTCGGCGAAAAGGAGATCCTGTTCAAGGAGATGGCCGCGAACCAGCTCGAGCGCGAGGTCCTGTTCGCCGAAGGGAAGTACGCCGAGGCCCTGGCGGTTTACGCCAAGAGACCCCCGGTCAAGGTGGACCTGTCCGCGGCCCTGACGGTCCTGGGCCGCAACCTGCCGTATCTCGACGATTTCGCCTGCCGGGTCTATCTCAAGATGGGAGCCCGGGACAAGGCCGTCAGCGAATACGAGCGCCTGGTGTCGTCCTCGGCCAAGGACCGCGAGTCGGCCCTCATCCATCCCTTCAGCCGGCTCCGCCTGGCCGCCCTCTACGAGTCCCTGGGCCGGAGCGACAGGGCCCGGGATCAGTACAAGGCCCTCTCGATGATCTGGCGGCAGGCAGACCCCTCGCTGGCCGAGGTCGCGGCCGTGCGGAAGAAGGTCGCCCAGATCAAGGGCGGCGCGGCGCTCGGCCCCGGCGGGTCCGTTGACTCCTTTTTCTCCGTCCCGTTCGTCGGCGCAAGCCCGATCTGAGCCCTCCCGCCTCCTGGTCTTTTGGGGTAAGGTGACGGACGCGGGCGAGGCTCGGGCGGCCGCGGTTTGACCCTTTCGGCCGGCTTTTGATAAAAGATGGGGCTGGGAGGCAAGACCCATGGCCCCATTTCGATCTCCCGCTCCGGCCGCGCCCGGACCCGATCTTTCGCTCCTGGCGCTCGTCCTCGTCCTCGGCCTGGCCCTGGCCGCCGCGACGGCCAAGCCCTCGCCGGCCGCCGCCGCCGACCTGATAGGCGGCATCGGCCTGACCCGCCTGGCCGTCTACGATCAGCGCCCGGCCCCCGACGGCCTGATGTCGGGCTCGCCCCACGTCCACGCCGTGACGGACGAGGGTTACTATGTCCTCGGCGGGACGGGGAGGGTCGAGCTCAACGACCTGGCCGCCGGCTTCCGCTCGGTCGATCTCCGGCCCGGCCGCTACGTCCAGTTCCCGCCCGGCACGGTCCACCGCCTGGTCAGCACGGACCGCCTGGTCCTGCTGGTGGTCATGGGCAACGCCGGCCTGGCCGAGCGCGGCGACGCCAGGATCTACTTCGGCCGCGAAGTCGACGAGAACCCCGGGGAATTCGCCCGCCTGGCCGGCTTGGCCGCGGCCCGCGGCCTCGAGGGCGCCCTGGACCGCCGCGACGCGGCCGTCAGGGCCTACTCCCGCCTGCTCGAGCTCTGGTCCAAGGATCGCCCGGCCTACTTCCGCGAGCTCGGCCGGTTCATCGGCGTCCACATGAAGGCCGCGGCCGGCCTGCGCCGCGAGTTCTCGGAAGCCGTCGCCGCCGGGCCGGCGGCCTGGAGCGAGCGCTTCCGCCGACGGGTCGAGACCCTGCCCGCCGCGGCGGGGGAGGGCGCTCCGATACTCCACGACCCGCCTGACGGCGAGACCCTCGGCATGTGCGGCCTTCTCCGCCCGGTCGCCGGGTTCGCGTCCGTCGGGCCGGCCCGGGACGGCGCGTCCGGGAACAGGGGACCGGAATGACCGGCGAGATGCCCTCCGCCGGCCCGTCCCTCCCGCCCGATTCCGGGCCCGAAACGCGCCGCCGGGGCATCCGCCGCGGCCTGCCCATGGGCGGGGCCCGCGACCCCGAAGCCCTGGCCGCCGAAACGGCCAGGCTCCGGGAGATCGACGCCCGCCCCGGCCTCCTGCGCCGCTGGAAGGGCTACTGGTCGCTTTCCGGGCCGGGCTGGGTCCAGAGCGCCCTGACCCTCGGCGCCGGCTCGGCCGGCTCCTCGATCTTCGCCGGGGCCGTCTATGGCTACGACCTGCTCTGGGTCCAGCCGGTGGCCATGTTCCTCGGCGTCGTCGTCTTCGCGGCCATCGGCCACCAGGCGCTGGTCACCCAGGCCCGGCCGTACGACGTCTTCCGGGCGACCCTCCACCCGGTCCTGGCTTATGCCTGGGCCGGGGTTGTCCTTTTGGCCTCGATCATCTGGCAGTTCCCGCAGTACGCCCTGGCCACGAGCGTCAGCCGCGACATCTTCGACCTGGCCGGCCTCGACATGCCGCGGCTGCCCATCGCCCTGGCCCTGATGGCCGCCGGGACGGCGCTCTGTTGGAGCTACGGCCGGGGCAGCCGGCGGGCCGTGCGCCTGTTCGAGCGCGTCCTGAAGTATCTCGTCCTGCTGATGTCGCTCTTCTTCCTCCTGGTCGTCCTCAAGACCGGCGTCGATCTCAAGGCCCTGGCCCGGGGATTTTTCGGCTTTCACGTGCCGCGCGACCGCGAGGGGCTGACCATCGTCCTCGGCGCCCTCGGCGCGGCCGTCGGCGTCAACATGACCTTCCTCTACCCTTACACGCTCCTGGCCCGCGGCTGGGGCCGCGAGCACCGGGGCTTGAAGAATTTCGACCTCGTCGTGTCCATGTTCGCGCCGTTCGTCCTGACCACCAGCCTGGTCGTCATCGCCTGCGCCAATACCCTCCACGTCCGGGGGATCCGGGTGCGCGAAGCCGTGGACGCGGCCCACGCCCTGGCGCCCGTGGCCGGGGCGGCCGCCGGCCGGGTCATCTTCTCGCTCGGCATCCTGGGCATGTGCTTCACCACGCTGGCCATCGAGATGGTCATCTGCGGCTTCGTCCTGAGCGAGATGCTGGGCTTCGAGCCGAGCGGCCGGCGCTACCGGGCGGCCACCATGGTCGCCAACATCGGCATCCTCGGCGCCTTCTATCCCGTGCCTTTCTGGCTGCCGGTCGCGGCCTCGTCCACGGCCCTGATCATGATGCCCATCGCCTACATCGCGTTCTTCATCCTTCAGAACAAGCGCGGCTACCTCGGCGACGACAGGCCCCGGGGCCTCAAGCGGACGGCCTGGAACGCTCTCCTGGTCGTGGCCATCCTGGTGGTCGTCGTCGCCGCCGCGGTCAAGATCATGTCGCTCCTCTGATAACGTCCCCGTTTTCGCGCGTTGACACCGGCGTTGGCGAGTGATAGTTTCGGCCCTTGGAGGCAGGCATGAACCGCAGGAACTTCCTCAAGGCCGCGGCCGTGACGGCGGCGGCGCCGGCCATCGTCCCCGCGTCCGTCTTCTCCCGTCCGGCCCCGAGCGACGTCCTCCAATTCGGCTGCATCGGCGTCGGCCGCCAGGGCCAGGGCGACATGCAGGAGCTCATCTACCGCGGCCTCGAGGCCGGGGCCCGCGTCACGGCCGTCTGCGACGTCGACGCCCACCGCCGGCAGGACGCCCAGTGGCTGGCCGAGAAGATCTACGCGATCGAGAAGGGCGGCGGCGTCCCGAAGAAGGTCCGGGCCTACGCCGACTTCCGCGAGCTCCTGGCCCGCAAGGACATCGACGGCGTCCTCATCGTCACCCCGGACTTCTGGCACGCCGCCCACGCCGTGGCCGCCGCCGAAGCGGGCAAGGACATCTATCTCGAGAAGCCCCTGACCTACTCCATCGCCGAGGGCCGCAAGCTGGTCTCGACCGTGACCCGGCGCAAGCGCATCCTTCAGGTCGGCTCCCAGCAGCGTTCCTCCATCCACTTCCTCATGGCCTGCGAGATCGTCCGCAACGGCCGGATCGGCCGGCTCCGGACGATCCGGGCCTGGCTGCCCGAGGACCAGGGCCGCGGCGACCCCCGGCCCCTGCCGGTGCCGCCCAACCTGGGCTACGACGATTGGATGGGCCCGACGGCCGAGGCCCCTTTCGCCGAGGACCGCGTCCACCCGCAGATGAGCTATGACCGGCCCGGCTGGCTCCAGATCGAGCGCTACTGCCTGGGCATGATCACCGGCTGGGGCTCGCACATGATCGACATCGCCCAGTGGGGGCACGGCAGCGACCTCGGCGGGCCGGTCAGCATCGAGGCCAGGGGCGAGTTCCCCGACCGCGGCCTGTTCGACGTCCATACCAAGTTCCAGGCCGAGGCGGTCTACGCCGACGGCGTCCGGCTGATCATGGAGACGGGCGACCCGGCGGGCGTCCGCTTCGAGGGCGACGAAGGCTGGGTCTTCGTCCAGCGGGGCGATATCAAGGCCTCCGACCCGGCCATCCTCAAGTGGAAGCCCGGCCAGGGCGAGGTCAAGCTCGTCCAGAGCGGTAACCACATGAAGAACTTCCTCGAGGCCGTGCGCACCCGCCGGGCCCCGGCCGCGCCGGTCGAGGTCGGCCACCGCTCCAACTCGATCTGCGTCATGGCCCATATCGCCATGAAGCTCGGCCGCAAGCTGGCCTGGGACCCGGCCGCGGAGAGGTTCGTCGGGGACGCCGAGGCCAACCGCCGGCTCGACTATCCTCATCGCCGGCCATGGGTCGTCTGAAGGTCCGGGGTCCGGTCGCCGGCGTCCTCGCCGCGCTGGCCATCCTGCTGGCCGCCGCGCCGGGCCTCCGGGCCGCCCGGCCCCGGGTGGTCCTGGCCCGCGACGACGCCGCGGGCCGCCTGACCGTCCTGATCGACGGCCGCGAGGCCCTTGTCTTCCGCTACGGCCCCGATCTCGACCTGGTCCATTACGGGCCGCTCCGCAGCCCGAGCGGCCGGAACATGCTCATCGAGAAGGCCGAGCCCTATCCCCACCACCGCTCGTTCTGGTTCGCCGACACGGTCCGCCTGCCGGACGGAGAGAGGGACCTGAGCTTCTACAACGCCCTCTACTCTGGGGTCAGGACGATGTCCGGCGGCTACGCGCCGCCTTTCCGCGAACGGGTCCGCCTGGTCTCGTTCCCGCGGCTCGAAGCCTCGAAGGCGCGCGCCGAGATCGAAGCCGCGCTGGTCTGGGAATCGGACGGCCGTCCCGTCCTCGAGGAACGGCGGCGGCTGGCCGTCCATGGGCTCGGGCACGGCGAATACCTTCTCGACCTGGAGTGGACGCTCACGGCCGTCCGGGAGGATGTCACGTTCGTCAGCGACGACGTCCACTATGCCTGGCCCTTCCTGCGGCTCGATCCCGCCTGGAACGGCGAGCACGGCGGGACGATCGCCTCGGATTCGGGCGCGACGGGGGAGAAGGCCACCAACATGAAGCCGGCCCTGTGGATCGATTATTCGAACACGATCGAAGGCCGGACCGAAGGCCTGGCCGTATTCCAGTTCCCCGACGGCGCGGTCCACCGCTGGCTGACCCGCGAATACGGCACGTTCGGCCCGCGCCGGCCCGACGACCGGAGCGGCAAGCCCTTCACCCTGAAAAAAGGGGAGTCCATCGGCCAGCGCGCCGGCGTCCTCGTCCACTCCGGCGACGCCGCCTCCGGCCGCGTCCGCGAGCGCTACGACCGCTACGTCAAGGGAGGGTTCCGGTGACGGCTCCCGGCCGGCCGCTCAAGGATCTGCCGCGCGTCTGGATCGTCGTCTTCGCCGTCGTCCTGGCCTCCGCCGCCCTTCTGGCGCTCCTGTCCAGGATCGCCCGGATCCCGGCTTCGGCGATGAGCCTCGTCGAGGAGCCCGGACCGTTCGATCCCGGGAAGCCCGCGCTCCCCCCGCCGCCCCCGTCGCCGGAAGGGCTTCCGGCCAGGGCCGTCACGGTCCTCGACGGCGGGCAAAGGGTCCTGACCTACGTCTACGGCGACAAGCTGGCGCCCGGCGTCGACCCCCGCTACGCCAGGTCCGGCTATATCCATCCGCTTTACTCGCTCGACGGCCTGGTCCTGACGGAGGACTTCCCCCGCGATCACCGCCACCATCACGGTCTCTTATGGGCCTGGCCGGAGATCCGGGTCCGCGGCGTCGAGACCTCGAATTGGGAGCCGGCCGAGCCGCCGCTGCGCCAGCGTTTCGTCAGGTGGATCGAGCGGCAGGTTACGAACGCCGGCGCGCGTCTCGTCGTCGAGAACGCCTGGCAGCTCGGCGGGACCGGGACCGTGGCCGAGGAAACGGTCACGATCCTCGTCGCCGGGGCGACGCGCTTCGGCCGGGCGATCGACATCGAGATCGCCCTCCGCCCCGTCGGAGAACCGATCTTCCTCAAGGGCGCCTCCGAGGACAACAAAGGCTACGGCGGCCTCTGCTTCCGCGGCCGGGCGATCGAGGGCTTCGACTCGCGCCTTTTCAAGGGCGCCGCGATGATGACGGACCGGGGGCCGCTCACGGAGGATTCGAGCGGCGGGCGTTTCCGCTGGGCGGACCTCTCTATTCCGGGCTCCGGCGGCGTGGCGATCTTCGTCTCGCCCCGCCACCCCGGCTTCCCCCCGCCCTGGCTCGTCCGCAACAGCTACGCCGGCATCCTCAATCCCTGCTGGCCGGCCCTGGAGGGGGCCGTTCTCGAGGCCGGGGTCCCCGTTTCTCTCAGGTACCGCGTCTATATCCATTCAGGTGACGCAGGGACCGGCCGGGTGGCCGAGGCCTACGCCGCCTACCTGGCCGCCGAAAAGAAATAGCCGCCTGCCAACCGGCGGCCGGCCCCGTCCGTCTAAACGTGTGGAAGCCGGAGATGGACCATATAGACGACGCCGCGATCATCGACGGGCTCTCTCGGGGAGACCAGAAGGCCTTCCGGGAGCTCGTCGAGCGTTACAAGAAGAAGGTCTTCTACCTGGCCCTGGACATGGCCGGGAACCCCGTAGACGCCGAGGACATCTCCCAGGAGGTCTTCCTCAAGGTCTTCCGTTCCTTCTCGACCTTCCGCCGGGACGCCAATCTCGGCTCCTGGCTCTACCGCATCACCTACAACGCGTCGATCGACCACCTGCGCCGCAAGGGCGCCGCGCCCCAGCCGGTGGGGGACGAGGTCCTCGAATCCTTGAGCCGGGTCGAAGCCGGGCTGCCGCCGCGCGGCGCCGCCGAACCCGGCGCCGGCCTCGAGGCGAGCCAGCTCCAGGAGCGGATCGCCCGGGCCCTGGAGACGATCTCGCCCCAGGAGAAAGCGGTCTTCGTGCTGCGCCACTACGAGGACCTCAAGCTCAAGGAGATCGCCGCGACGCTCGACCTGTCCATCGGCTCGGTCAAGAGCTATCTCTTCCGGGCCGTCCGCAAGCTCCAGAAGGAGCTCGGGACGCCGGCCCTCGCTTCCGGCACGGAGAGTTCCCATGAGTGACTGCAGGAAATGCCGGGACCTCATGATCGAGGCCCTCTACGGCGAGCTCGGCCCGGCCGAGCAGGAGGCCTTCGACCGCCATTGCCAAGCCTGCCCTAGTTGCGCCGCCGAGCGCCGGGCCGCGGCCGAAGCCCTGAAGCTGATGGACCGGCGCCGCCGGCCCGACCCCGGGCCGGAGTTCTGGGACGGCTATTGGGACCGGCTGTCGCGGCGCCTGATCTGGGAGGCCACGGCGAACGGCCGGCGGCCGTCTCTCGCCTCGCGCCTCGGCGGCCTGTTCGCTCGGCTGCCGCGCTGGTCTTACCAGGCGGCCGGGGCGGCCGCGCTCATCCTCGCCGGCATCCTCATCGGCCGCCTGGCCCTCGGGCCGGCCGGCCGGGCGGGGAAGGCGCCGGACGCCGGCGCGCCCCTGATGACCGGCGTCCCGGCCGGCTCGCCCTCGGCGGCCGTCGTCCGGGCGGGGGACTTCGTCGACCGGTCCCAGGTCCTTCTACTGGGATTGGTCAACCATGATCCGGCGACGGAGGACGCCTACGCCTTCGACTTCGACGGCAAGAAAGCCGCTTCCCGGGCCCTCGCGGCCCAGGCCCCGGCCGTCCGCCAGGGCCTGCAGGGACCGGGGGAGCGCCGGCTCCGCGAGCTCGTGGGCGACCTCGAGGTCATCATGATGCAGATCGCCAACCTCGAGTCCGGCCAGGACCTCGAGGGTGTCGAGATGGTCAAGCAGGGCATCGACCGCAAGGGCCTGTTCCTCAAGATCGACCTCGCCCGGATGGGCCGCGGCGCGGCGCCCCTTCCCAAGAAAAGCCAAGTCTGACAAGGAGATAGATCATGAAAATACGCAACCGAATCTGCCTCGCGACGATCCTGGGGCTGGCCCTCGCGGCCGGCCTGGCCCGGGCCGCGGCCGTCCTCCCGATCGAGGACCCGGCCGCGCAGGAGAAGGACGCCGTGGCCTATAAGCAGGCCTATGCCCTCGTCCTCGAAGAGAAATGGACGGCCGCCAGAACGGCCATGGACGAGCTGGTGAGCCAGTTCCCGAAGAGCGCCTGGGTCGACGACGCCCGCTTCTGGTCGTGCTACAGCCAGGAAAAGCTCGGCCAGGGGGCCGAAGCCTCGTTCAAGTGCTACGAGAAGTTCATCAAGGAGCACCCCCGGAGCGACTGGGCCGACGACGCCAAGTCCAACATGATCCGCCTGGCCCAGGGCCTGGCCAAGGCCGGCAAGCCCGAGTACGAAACGATCATCAAGGCCTTCCAGACTGAGGACGAGGAGGATATCCGCATGACGGCTCTCTTCGCCCTGCAGGATATCGGCGACGCCGAGGCGCTCGGGACCGTCATCGGCATCTACGACAAGGCCGCCAGCCCCAAGGTCAAGAACCAGATCGTCTTCATGCTGGCCGAGATGGACTCCCCCGAAGCGCTGGCCAAGCTTCGCGACATCGCCCTGCATGAGCCCGACGAGCAGGTCCGCCGTTCGGCCCTCTTCGCCATCGGCGACCGCGGCGGCGACGAGGCCGTCAAGACCCTCAAGGATGTCCTGGCCTCCGACGCTCCCGTCGAGCTCCGGCGCAACGCCCTCTTCGCCCTGGCCGAAACCGAGGATCCGGGGCTGGTTGACCTCTACTCGCGGATCGCCGCGACCGATCCCGACAAGGAGATGGCCCGGGCGGCCGCTTTCGCCCTCGCGGAAGTCGAGGGGAAGGAAGCCGGGGCGGCCCTGCTCCGAGTCCTCAAGGAAGCCAAGGACCCGGAGGTCCGGAAGGCGGCCCTGTTCGCCCTGTCGGACCGCGAGGAGGCCGAGGCGCTTCCCGCGCTCAAGGAGATCCTGCTCAACGAAACGGACAAGGACATGGCCCGGGCGGCCCTCTTCCAGGTCGCCGAGATCGACGGCCCCGAGGCCCTGGCCGTCCTGAAGCAGGCGCTGGCCGCGGCCAAGGACGACGACCTCAAGCGGACCGCCCTGATGGCCCTCGGCGAGCGCCACGACCCGGGGATCAAGGACCTGCTGCTCCAGACCGCCTTGACGAGCGCGGACGACGAAACGGCGCAGATGGCGGTCTTCGCCCTGGCCGAGAACGAGGGCGGGGCCGGCCCGGACGCCCTGCTGAGGATCATGAAGGAGGCCCGGTCGCCCAAAGCCCGTCGGGCCGCGCTGATGTCCGCCTCCGACGAGAAGGGCGGCGCCTCCGTGGCCATGCTCATCGAGGTCGTCAAAACCGAGGCCGACCCCGAGCTCCGGATGCAGGCCGTTATCGCTCTTGGCGAGGCCCGGAGCGACGAGGCCGTGCCGGTCCTGCTCCAGGCGGCCAAAGGCAAGGATGGCAAGCTGGCCCGGGCCGCGATCATGGCCCTGGGCGAGATCGGCACGCCCAAGGCCAAGGCGGCCCTGCTCGAGATCGTCGAAAAGCGGCCGGAGACCCCGGCCCTCTGACGGGGCGAAGAGCCATGGCCAGGCGCGCCTTGATCGGGACCCTGTTGACGGCGCTCGCGACGGCGGGCCTGGCCGCGATCCTGGCCGGCCCGGCGGCCGGCGACAGGCCGAGGCCGCCCGAACGGGTTTTCGACCGGTCGGCCGGGACCGGGACACTGGCCGCCAGGTTCGACCAGGTCCTGGCCGAGGCCGGCCGGCAGGCGGCCGGCGCCCGGCCTTTCTGGGTCGGCTACGCCGTCGACCGGCTCACCGGCGAGAACTCCCACGTCGGCTCATACTCGGGAGATCGCTGGACCGGGGAGCCGTCCATCGCCGACATCCTGGCCGGGAAGACCCGGGCCGAGGCCGGCATGGCCGGAGCCGGGACGGTCCGGGAGGCGGCCTCCGCCGCCCTCGACCGCCTCGACCGGCCGGATCGGCCCGAAAAGAAAGTCGTCAAGCCCCTCGGCTTGTTCCTCCGGTATGGGGACGGGAAGAGCCCGTCCCCGGTCAAGGTCCGGATGAGCGACCTCGACCTCAGCCTCGATTTCGAAGCGGCCCCCCTCTACTGGCTGGGGAAGGCGACCGACGTCGAGAGCCTGGCCCTGATCGAAGGCCTGTACGGCCGCGGCCGCGGCCACGAGGTCCGCGAAGACCTGCTGGCGGCCGCCGGCTGCCACGGCGCGCCCCGGCTCGTTCTGCCTTTCCTCGGGAAGATCCTGACGGGGGACGATCCCGACGAGCTGCGCAAGGACGCGGCCTTCTGGATCGGCCAGCAGAATGACGCCGCCGGCCTGGCCCTTCTGTCGAAGGCGGCCCGGACCGACCGGTCCGAGGAGGTCCGCGAAGGGGCGGTTTTCGGGATCAGCCAGGTCGAACTGCCCGCGGCGGCCGACGAGATCATCGCCCTGGCCCGGGGGGCGGACAAGCACGACGTGCGCAAGCAGGCCGTCTTTTGGCTCGGCCAGATGGCCGTCAGGAAGTCGGGCCAGACGCTCGAAGGGATCGCCGCCGGGGACGCCGATCTCGCGATCCAGGAACAGGCCGTCTTCGCCCTGTCGGAGCTGCCGGACGGTCAGGGAGTCGAGGCGCTCATCCGGCTGGCCAAGACCCACCGCGACGCCCGGATCCGCAAGAAGGCGGTCTTCTGGCTGGGCGAGACCGACGACCCGCGGGCCCTCGAGGCCCTCGTGGCCATCGTCAAGGGCAAATAGCACCCGGCCGTTTTGCCAGAGGGCCGGCCTTCCGTTATAATGGGGCCGAACATAAGGAGGCCCGCAATGTCCAAAAATATCCGTCCGATCGTCATCCTGGCGGCGCTGGCGGCCGTCCTGGCCATCGGCGTCTTCGCCCAGCAGCAGAGCGCCGACAAGGCCGTTGACCCGGTCTGCGGCATGACCGTGGTCAAGGCCAACGCCAAGGCCACCTTCGATTATAAGGGCGCCACCTATTACTTCTGCAGCACGGGCTGCAAGGAGGCCTTCGCCAAGGAGCCCGAGAAGTACCTCAAGGCCCGGCAGGCCAAGGCCGAAGAGGCCAAGCCGGCCCAGATGGGCATGATGAAGCACGGGACCGCGTCCGCCTGCCAGATGGGCGGCCAGACGTGCGGCCAGCAGTGCGGCCAGACGGGGCAGGGAATGCCGATGGCCGGACATATGGCCCGGATGGGCGGGCACAAGGGCATGATGTGCTGCGGCCGGGGTTCGACGGGGCGGCCGATGATGGCCCCCGGGATGGGCCGGATGCTCGCGCTCTACGGCGATAAGGTCGAGATGACCGTCGAGAACACCAAGGACGGAGCCGTCCTCAAGTTCAGCTCCAAGGACCCCGAAGTGGCCAAGGCCATCCAGGTCCACCTGTCCGAGCACATGACCATGATGAAGAAGATGAAGGATGCGCAGGCCCAGGCCCCCGCGGCGGCCCCCGACAAGGAGTGCGGCGACGATTGCGGCGGCGCCTGCGGCAAAGTGAAAAAATAGGACCGCCGGCCGCCGCTCCCTGTTGACAAGGCCCTGGCCCGGTGTTATTTCTGAAAAGGGGGAGGGGCCGCAGTGCTGGAATCCGGCGACGAGCTCTTTTTCGAGACCGCCGCGTCCCGCAAGCTGGTCGAGCTCATCGAGCGCAGCGCCGACGAGCTGACCAAGAACTACGTAGAGGACATCCGGCGGGACCCCCGGATGCCCAACTACCAGGGGTTCGACCAGAAGGAGATCTACAAGAGGGCTTACCGCGTCTACAGCCAGCTCGGCAAATGGATCTCCCACGAGGCGACCAAGGAAGAGGTCAAGAGCTACTGGACGGCCCTGGGCCGGCAGCGCCGGCGCGAGGGATTCCCGATGTCGGAGATCGTCCTGTCGCTTTGCCACATCCGGCGCCTCCTCTGGACGAAGGTCCAGGCCTCGGGACTGCTCGACACCGCCCTCGACCTCTACCAGGCCATGGACCTCCAGCACCGGGTGCTGCTGTTCTTCGACCGGGCCATCTACTATGCGGCCGTCGGGTACGAGGAACAGGACTGAAGGGGCCGGGCGGCAAGGAAAGGCCGGCGGGAGAGACGCAGTGAACGCCGGCCTGTACATCCATTTCCCCTTCTGCCGGGCCAAGTGCCCCTATTGCCACTTCTACAGCGTGCCCTGGACCGCGGCCGGGCGCCGGGTCTGGCGCGAGGGCCTGGAGAAGGAGGCCGAGGCCGCCTCGGCCCCGGCGGGGCCCGGGGCCGCCGGACTGAGGTTCGATACCCTGTATATCGGCGGCGGCACGCCCTCTCTCCTCGGAGAGGTCCAGTTGACCGCGATCAGGGAGATGGCGGCGGCGCGCTTCTCCTTCGAGCCCTCCGAATTCACCCTGGAAGCCAATCCGGTCGGCGGCGGCCCGGACCTGATCCGCGGCTGGCGCTACGCCGGGGTGACCCGGCTGAGCGTCGGCGTCCAGTCTTTCGACGATGCCACGCTGCGCACCCTCGGCCGGCCGTATTCGGCCGACGAGGCGCTCCATTTCTGCCGGGCCGCCCGCCGCGTCGGGTTCGACTCGCTGGCCGTGGACATCATGATCGGCGTTCCTGGCGAGACTCCCAAGAGCGTCGGCCGCACCCTGGAGACCATGGCCGGGCTGGAGCCCGACCACGTTTCGGCCTATTTCCTGGAGAACGTCGAGGGCCTGCCGTTCGCCAAGGTCCTGGCCGGCTGCCCGGTGGACGAGGATGCGGCCGTGGACTCCTACGAACAGGTCCGCGACGCCCTGGATAAGGCCGGGCTGGCCCGCTACGAGATCTCGAACTTCGCCCGGCCGGGCTACGAATGCCGGCACAACCTCAAGTACTGGCGTTACGAACCGTTCCTGGGCTTGGGTCCCGCCGCGTCGTCACACCTGCCGGAGCGGCGCTGGAGCAACCTGGCCTCCCTCGAGGACTGGGCCGGGGCCCTGGCTGGCGGCGGATCGGCCCGGGCCGAAACCGTCGAGCTCACCCCGGCCGCGGCCGCCCGGGAGGCGCTGGTCTTCGGGCTGCGGCTGGTCCGCGGCGTGGATGCCGCCGAGCTCCGCGAGAGGACCGGGGTCGATGTCTTCTCGCTCTTCGCCCGCGAGATCGACGAATTGACCTCGGACGGCCTCCTCGTCCGGGCCGGTTCGCGCCTCTGGATCCCGGCCGACAAGCTCCTCGTCTCCAACGCCATCCTGTCCCGGTTCCTCTAAGGCCGCGTCCCATCCGGGGTAATCAAGAAAGGGTCAAACCTACACGTTTTAAGTTTTCGGGGGACATGACCCATTTCTCCCGAAATGGGATCGTGTCCCCCATCTTTGGCCTCGATTTGTTTTAAACGTATAGGTTTGACCACTTCCGGTTTGATTTTGCCGCGGCCCGAGCATAAAATCGTAAGACCATGGCGAGCAGAGGGGACGCGGGCACCGGTCGCCATAGCCTCGATCCCGTGACGGCCGCCCGCGAGGTCCTGAAGGAGCTGGCCGCCAAGGGCGACCCGGTCAAGGCGCAGGGCGCCCAGCGCTATTTCAAGGAAGAGGTCAAGTCTTACGGCGTTGCCGCGCCCGATGTCCACGCCCTGGCCCGGGCCCTCTATGACCGGATCAAGGCGGATTGGACGGTCGAGGAGGCCATGGCCCTCTGCGACATCCTTTTCGAGGAGCCGGAGCTCGAGCCCAAGGCCGTCGGATCCCTGGTCCTCGGCCGCTTCAAGGCTTCGTTCCCGCCCTCGTTATTCGCCAGAGCCAAGAACTGGCTGGCGGCCGACCGGCTGCCGGGATGGGCCTCGGTCGATGTTTTCGCTCCCGGCTGCCTGGGCGCGTTTCTCGAGCGCTACCCGGCCTATGTCGGGAAGATAAAGACCTGGGCGGGCCATTCGAACCGTTGGGTCCGGCGGGCCTCGCTCGTCTCCTTCATCAAGCTGGCCCGGAAGGCCGAGTTCCAGCCGGCGATCTACGAGATCTCGGCCTCGATCTTCGGGGACGAGGACGACCTGATCCAGAAGGCCAACTGCTGGCTTCTCCGCGAGGCGGGCAAGGCCGACCCGGTCCGCCTGGAGTCCTTCCTTCGCCGCCACGGGCCGGCCATCCCCCGGACGACGCTGCGCTACGCCATCGAGCGCTTCCCGCCTGAAAAGCGGCAGGAGCTCCTTCGGGACACTAAAAAACTGACATGACGGCGGGCGTGTCGGGCCCGCCCCGGGAGGTACAATGAACAAGCTCCGGGCTCCATCCCTCGTCATCCTGCTCCTGACCCTGACGACCCTGTCCTACGCGCCGCAGGAGGCGCGCCTGCTGCGCTTCCCCACGGTCTCGAACGACGCCATCGCCTTCAGCTGCGCCGGCGATCTTTACACCGTGCCCCTGGCCGGCGGCGTGGCCCGTAAGCTGACCTCCTACGCCGAGGGCTACGAGGCCTTCGCCCGGTTCTCGCCGGACGGCGCCTCGATCGCCTTCACCGGCGAGTACGACGGCAACCGCGAGGTCTATCTCATCCCGGCCTCCGGCGGCGCGCCCCGGCGCCTGACCTACACGCCCTCCCTCGGCCGCGACGACATCTCCGACCGCATGGGCCCCAACAACCTGGTCATGGGCTGGACCCCGGACGGGGCGAACGTGGTCTTCCGCTCGCGCATGGCCGAGTGGAACGATTTCAACGGCCAGCTCTACCTCGTCCCGAAGGCCGGCGGCCGGCCCGCCCAGCTGCCGCTGCCCCGCGGCGGCTTCTGCTCCTTCTCGCCCGACGGCACGAAGCTGGCCTACAACCGCATCTTCCGCGAGTTCCGGACCTGGAAGCGCTACCGCGGCGGCATGGCCGACGACGTCTGGATCTACGACTTCGCCGCCAAGACGGTCGAGAACATCACCGCCAACCCGGCCCTCGACATTATCCCCATGTGGAGCGGGAACCGGATCTATTTCGTCTCCGACCGCGACGAGGCCAAGCGGGCGAACCTCTACGTCTATGACCTGGCCGCCAAGGAGACCCGCAAGCTCACGGACTTCACCGAGTTCGACATCAAGTTCCCCTCGCTCGGCCCGAAGTCCATCGTCTTCGAGAACGGCGGCTACATCTACAACTTCGACCTGGCCTCCGAGAAGGCCGTCCGCGTGCCCGTCATCATCGCCGACGACCAGGTCTCGGCGCGCGGCGGCGTCCTCAAGGTCGGCGGCCAGGTCACGAACTACGAGATCGGCCCCGACGGCCAGCGGGCCCTCTTCGGCGCCCACGGCGACGTCTTCACCGTCCCGGCCAAGAACGGCAACACCCGCAACCTGACCGCCACCCCCGGCATCCACGAGCGCAACTCGAAATGGTCGCCCGACGGCCGGACCATCGCCTTCTTCTCAGACCGCAGCGGCCAGGACGAGATCTGGCTCATGAACGCCGACGGCACGGGCGAGCCGCGTCCGCTGACGACCGGCGGCGACACCTACAAGTACAACCTCCTCTGGTCGCCCGACGGCTCGAAGATCCTCTGGGACGACAAAATGTTGCGCCTGTCGTGCGTCGATGTCGCTACCAAGGCCGTCACCGTCGTCGTGACGGCCAAGGCCGGCGAGATCGG
This sequence comes from Acidobacteriota bacterium, assembly GCA_022711665.1. Taxonomy (GTDB): domain Bacteria; phylum Acidobacteriota; class Aminicenantia; order Aminicenantales; family Saccharicenantaceae; genus RBG-16-66-30. The sequence continues at coordinate 20,839 of JAKLEN010000009.1, forward strand.
CCGGTTCTCCTGGTCGCCCGACAGCCGCTGGATCGCCTATGACCGCCCCGACGTCGACACCCCGAACAGGGTCTACCTGTATTCCCTGGACTCCGGCAAGACCTTCCCGGTGACCGACGCCTGGTACAACTCCTACGGCCCGTCCTTCAGCCGGGACGGCAAGTACCTCTTCTTCGTCTCCGACCGGGATTTCAATCCCGTCTTCAGCCAGACCGAGTACGACCACGCCTACCTGGCCATGTCGCGGGTCTATTTTGTCACCCTGGCCAAGGACACCAAATCCCCGTTCGCGCCTAAGAGCGACGAGGTCGAGGTCAAGCCCGCCAAGGCCGCCGCGCCGGCGCCGGCGGCCAAGACGGAAGCGAAGCCGGCCGCCAAGACCGGACCCGAGGCCGTCGCGCCCGTCAAGGTGGACGCCGACGGTCTCATGGACCGCCTCGTCGCCCTGCCGATCGAGACGGCCAACTACGGCGGGGTCAACGCCGTCGGCGACAGCGTCTACTATGGGAAATTCAAGCCCGGCGCCGGCGGAGCCAGCCTGATGTTCTACGATCTGGCCGAGCTCAAGGAGAAGGACCTCGGCTCGTTCCAGGGCTACGAGATCTCGGCCGACGGCAAGAAGATGCTCGTCGGCAAGGACGGCGGCTACGCCATCATCGACCTGCCCAAGGCCCCGATTACGCTCGAGTCCAAGCTCGACCTGTCCGGGCTGGACGTCCTCCGGGACCGCCGCCAGGAGTGGGACCAGATCTACGAGGAGTGCTGGCGGCAGATGAAGGAGTTCTTCTACGCCCCGAACATGCACGGCGTCGATTGGGACGCCCTGCGCCTGAAATACTTGCCTCTGGCCGCCGCGGCGCACCACCGGGCCGACCTGACCTACGTCATCGGCGAGCTCATCGGCGAATTGAGTTCCGGCCACACCTACGTCGGCGGCGGCGACATGCCGGCCGCGCCGAAGGTCAAGGTCGGGATGCTGGGGGCCAAGCTCGAGCGCGACGCGAAGACCGGCTTCTACCGCATCGCCCGCATCCTCAAGGGCTTGAACTGGGACAGGTCGGTGCGCTCGCCGCTCACCGAGCTCGGCGTCGACGTCAAGGAAGGGGAGTACATCGTAGCCGCGAACGGCCGCTCCCTCGACAAGGTCGCCGACATCTCCGAGGCCCTCTACAACACCGTCGGCCGCCAGGTCACCCTCAAGGTCGCCCCGGCCGCGGACGGCAAGAACGCCCGCGACGTCGTCGTCCTCCCGGTCGAGACGGAGAATTCCCTCTATTACAACGATTGGGTCGAGGCCAACATCGCCAAGGTCGACAGGGCCACGGGCGGCCGCGTCGGCTACATCCATATCCCCAATATGGGCGTCGACGGCCTCAACGAGTTCGTCCGGCGCTTCTACCCGCAGCTGCGCAAGAAGGCCCTGATCGTCGACGTCCGCGGCAACGGCGGCGGCAGCGTCTCGCCGATGATCATCGACCGCCTGGTCCGGGAGATGGTCATGGTCGAGGTCGGCCGCAACCAGACCCCCGGGCCCGATCCCGGCGCGGCCTTCATCGGGCCGAAGGTCTGCCTCTGCGACGAGTTCTCGGCCTCTGACGGCGACATCTTCCCGTACCGCTTCAAGACCCTCAAGCTCGGCCCCGTCATCGGCAAGCGGACCTGGGGCGGCGTCGTCGGCATCCGCGGCACCCTGCCGCTCCTCGACGGCGGTTCCATCAACAAGCCCGAGTTCGCGCCCTATAGCCCGGACGGGAAGGGCTGGATCATCGAGGGCCGCGGCGTCGAGCCGGACATTGTCGTCGACAACGACCCGGCCCGGGAGTTTGCGGGCCTCGACGACCAGCTGAACAAAGGCATCGAAGTCGTGCTCGAACAGCTGAAGGTCAAGGGCCGGGAGATCCCGCCGGTGCCGCCGTACCCGATCAAGAAGTAGGTCGCGAGGAGAAGCCATGAGCGACGAAAAAGTGCAGGTCAGCTGTTCCGTCTGCGGGACGACCAACAACTTCCCGCTGGCGGCCCGGGGCAAGGCCGTCCGCTGCGGCCGCTGCAAGTCGCGCCTGCCCGAACCGGGGGAGGTCCTCGAGCCGAGCTTGGACGGGATCATGAACCTGTTCCAGAACTCGACGCTGCCGGTGCTGGCCGACTTCTATTCGACGACCTGCGGCCCCTGCTTCATGATGCACCCCATCCTCGAACGCCTGGCCGCGCGCCGGGCCGGACAGGTCGTCGTTGTCCGGATCAATGTGGAGACATCACCGGAGCTGGCCCGGGAGTTCCGGGTGCAGGGCGTGCCGACCTTCGTCGTGGTCCACAAGGGCGCGGAGCGGGGGAGGACGGTCGGTGCGGCCGAGGAAAGCGACTTCGCCCTCTGGGCCGCCCGCCTGACATAGCGACGGCCCGGAGGGGCTCGGAGAGACGGCGCTGGGAAATATCTTAGTAAGCGGCTCCTTTACGGGCAAGGACCGTCGCAGGTCCGGGATGAGGTTGAATGGACAAGGACCGTCGCAGGTTCGGGATGAGGTTGAATGGAATGCCGAAGGGGGGACTCGAACCCCCATACCCTTGCGGGCACTAACCCCTCAAGCTAGCGTGTCTGCCAATTCCACCACTTCGGCATGAACGAGGTCTACTTCTTCTCGGCCGGGGCCGGGGCGGCCGGCGTCTGCTCGGCGGGCTGCTGCTCCGGTTGGGCGGCAGGCGTCGCGGCCGGGGCGGTCGCGGTCGACTTGTCCTCGGGCTTGGCCGCCGGGACGGTCGCCGCGGCCGGGGCCTTTTCGCCGCCGACGACGGACGAGGTGCTCCGGCCCGAAACGATCCACAGGCCGAGCGACGTCAGCATGAAGAGGATGGCCGATGCGGTCGTGAGCTTGGAGAGCAGGCTCTGGCTGCCTCTGCCGCCGAAGGCGGTCTGGCTGCCGCCGCCGCCGAACGCGCCGGCCAAGTCCGCGGCCTTGCCCGACTGGAGCAGGACCACGAGGATCAGAAACAAGCAAACGATGACATGCAGGATGATGATTAACGTGCTCACTTTTCTTCCCTGTGGGCCCGAAGGGCCTCGCCGACGATGCCGATGAAGCCGCCGGCGTCGAGCGAGGCGCCTCCGACCAAAAATCCGTCTATGTCATTCTCCCGGAACAACGGATAAGAGTTGGCCGGCTTGACGGAGCCGCCGTAGAGGATTATAGCACAGGCGGCGGCCTCATTTCCATAGGAATCGGCGATCCACTGCCTAATATGGGCGTGGACCTCCTCCGCCTGGACCGGGGTGGCCGTCCGGCCCGTGCCGATAGCCCAGACCGGCTCGTAGGCGATGACGATGCAGCTGAGGTCCCCCTTGGAGAGGCCGCCCAGTCCCTTGGCCAGCTGGGCGTCGATGCGCTCGAGGGCCCGGCCGGCGTCCCTCTCTTCCAGGACCTCGCCGACGCAAACGATCGGGGTCAGCCCGGACTCGAGAGCGGCCCGGGTTTTGCGGCCGACCGTCTCGTCCGTCTCGCCGAAGAGCTGGCGCCGCTCCGAATGCCCGACCAGGACGTAGCCGCAGCCGGCGTCCCTGAGCATGGGGCCGGAGACCTCGCCGGTGAAGGCGCCCTGCTTTTCCCAATAGAGATCCTGGGCGCCGAGCCCGACGTCCGAGCCGGCGATCGCGCCGGCGACAGCCGCCAGGGCGGTGTAAGGGGGGATCAGGACCAGGGTGGCCTCGGGCACGCTGGCCCGGGCTTCGACGATCTTCCGGCTCAGGTCCGCGGCCTCCCGGAGGCCCAGGTTCATTTTCCAGTTGCCTGCGACGAACGGGGCGCGACGACGGCGGGTCATCTACTTCTCCAGGGCCGTGATGCCGGGCAGCGTTTCGTAGGCGACGTATTCGAGCGAGGCCCCGCCGCCCGTCGAGATGTGGCTGATCTTGTCCCGGACCCCGGCCTTCTTCACGGCGGCCGCGGAGTCCCCGCCGCCGACGATGGAGACGGCTCCCGAGGCGGCCACGGCCTTGGCCAGGCCGATCGTGCCCTTGGCGAACTCGTCGATCTCGAAGATGCCCATGGGGCCGTTCCAGAAGATCGTCCGGGCCATGGCGATGACCGCCGCGTAGGCGGCCACGGTCTTGGGGCCGATATCCACGCCCATCATGTCGTCGGGGAAGGGAAGGGACTCGACGATCTTCGTTTCCGCCCCCGCCTGGGGCGCCTTGGCCAGGAGGTGGTCCTGGGGCAGGTGGAAACTGACGTTCTGGGTCCGGGCCTTGTCCAGGATGGACAGGGCCACCTCGATCTGGTCGTCCTCGACGAGCGACTTGCCCACGCCGAGCCCCTGCGCCTTCAGGAACGTGTAGGCCATGGCGCCGCCGATCAGGATGTGGTCGGCCTTGCCGAGGAGGCTCTCGATGATCTCGATCTTGTCCGAGACCTTGGCCCCGCCCAGGATGGCGACATAGGGCTTGACCGGGGTATGGACCGCCTTCTTGAGGTAATCGACCTCTTTCTTCATCAGGTAGCCGGCGGCCTTGACCGGAACGAAGTCGGCGATGCCGACGACCGAAGCGTGGGCCCGGTGGCTCGAGCCGAAGGCGTCGTTGACGAAGATGTCGATGCCCTCGGCCAGCCGGCGGGCGAAGGCCGGGTCGTTCTTTTCCTCTTCCTTGTAGAAACGGACGTTCTCGAGGAGGAGCGCTTCGCCGCCGGCCAGGCCCTTCTTCAGGCGCTCGACCTCGTCGCCGACGACGTCGGGGGCCATGAGGACCTTGTTCGGGATGAGCTCGGCCAGCCGCTTCGCCGCCGGCTTCAAGCTCATCGACGGCTCGAACTTGCCCTTGGGCCGCCCCATGTGCGAGGCGATGACCACCCGGGCCCCGTGCTCCAGGAGCCAGTTGATGGTGGGCAGCGAGGCCCGGATCCGGTTGTCGTCGCGGATCTGGCCCTTGTCGTCCAGCGGGACGTTGAAGTCGACGCGCAGGAAGACGAGCTTGCCCTTGACGTCCAGGTCGGTGACGAAGTTCATGCGCGCCTCACTTGGCGACGTACTTGATGAGGTCGGCCAGCCGGCAGGAATAGCCCCATTCGTTGTCGTACCAGGCCATGACCTTGATCAGGTTGCCGTCGAGGACCTTGGTCGAGAGGCCGTCGACGATGCCCGAACGGCGGTCCTGCATGAAGTCCACCGAAACCAGCGGCTCGTCGGTGTAGCCGAGGATGCCCTTGAGGGGGCCGGCGGCGGCCTTGACGAACGCGGCGTTGATCTCCTCGGCCTTGGCCGGCTTCTTGATGACGGCGACGAGGTCGACCAGGGAGACGTTCGGCGTCGGGACGCGGATGGATATGCCGTCGATCCTGCCCTTGAGCTCCGGCATGACCAGGCCCACGGCCTTGGCCGCGCCGGTCGTCGTCGGGATCTGCGAGACGGCCGCGGCCCGGGCCCGGCGCAGGTCCTTGTGGGGCTGGTCGAGGATCTTCTGGTCGTTCGTGTAGGAGTGGACCGTCGTCATGAAGGCCTTTTCGATGCCGTATTCCTGGTGCAGGACCTTGACGACGGGGGCCAGGCAGTTGGTCGTGCACGAGGCGTTGGAAATGACGTGGTGCCTGGCCGGGTCGTAGTCCTTGTCGTTGACGCCGAGGACCAGGGTGATGTCCGGGTCGGTGGCCGGCGCGGAAACGATGGCCTTGACGGCGCCGCCCTTCTCGATGTGCTGGATGACGTCGGGCCGCTTGGTGTACTTGCCGGTCGATTCCACGACCACGGTGACGCCCAGGTCCTTCCAGGGCAGCTTGCCGACCTCTTTCTCGGCCAGGACGCGGATCTTCCGGCCGTTGACGACGATCGAATCCTCGGTCGCGGTCACTTCCTGCGGGAACTTCCCCAGGACCGAGTCGTACTTGAGCAGATGGGCCAGGGTCTTGGCGTCGGTGATGTCGTTGACGGCGACGTACTCGATGTCCGGATCGCCCCACGAAGCCCTGAGCAGGTTCCGGCCGATGCGCCCGAAACCGTTTATACCTACACGGATAGACATGGTAACCTCCTGTTGGGATGCATGAAAAATCGCCCCGAAAATACCACAGATAGGCCCCGATTTCAAGGCCGGGCGGCCCGGCGGCGGGCCTATTCGGCCGGGCCCTGAGGCTTGCCGGCGGGACGGGCCTTCTTGGCCCGCTTCTGCCCGTACATCTCGACGTCGGCCCGGCTCACCAGCTCTTCGACGGTCGCCGGACTGTCGGGTTCGCGGGAGGCCACGCCGAAGCTCACCGACAGGCGGAAGCCGGCCTCTGCGGCCGACCGGGCGTTGAACATCTCCAGCCGGTCCTGCAGCCGGCGCGTCAGAAGCTCGGTGTCGGCCGGATCGTTCTCCATGGCCAGCACGGCGAACTCGTCCCCGCCCAGGCGGCCGATGACGTCCGATTCCCGGAAGCAATTGCGCAGGATGAAGGCGACCTCGACCAGGGCCCGGTCGCCCATCTTGTGGCCGCCCGTGTCGTTGATCGTCTTGAGGTCGTCGAGGTCGATATAGATCAGGGCCAGCGTCTTCTTCAGCCGTGACGCCGTCTTGATGGCCAGCTCGGCCAGAGTCTGGAAGCCCCGCCGGTTGCAGAGGCCGGTCAGCTCGTCGTGCAGGGACAGGGCCCGGATCTCCTCCTCCATGTGCTTGCGGTCGGTTATATCCGTCAGCACGGCCATAGTGCCGCCGAACTGGGCGGCCCGGATGCGCGGCCCGCCGCTGACGAGGAAGGTCCGGGTGCTGCCGTCGCGATGGAGGAAGTCGAGCTCGTAGCGGTCCGAGATGCCCTTGAGGCGCTTCTCGTCGGCCCGGCGGACGAGCTCGTGCTGGTCCTTGGGAACGAAGGCCAGGACCGGCTGTTCGATCATCTCGCCGGGCGTGTAGCCCAGCGTTCGGGCCGCGGCCGGATTGACGAAGGTGAAGCGGCCTTCCGTGTCGGTCAGGACGAGGCCCTCGGTCATGGTCTGGACGGTGCTCTCGCTGAATTGCCGCAGCTGCTCCAGCTCCTCCTCGGCCCGGAGGCGCTGGGTGATGTCCTTGATGATCCCCAGGATGCCGCCGATCGAGCCGTCGGGGCGCTGGTACGTGGTCTTGATGAAAATGATCTGATGATCGCCGTCCCAGGCCTGGAACGGGGCCTCGTAGACCTGGTGCCCCGGCTCGGCCAGCAGGGCCTGGTCGTGCTGCTGATGCGTCTCGGCCCGCTCCGGCCCGAGGATGTCGGCGATGGTGTGGCCGATGAGCTCGTCCTTGTCGTGGCCGAGGAGCTTCTCGAAGGCGGCGTTGACGCCCCGATAGCGGCCCTCCGTATCCTTGATGAAGGCCGGGTTGGGCATGATGTCGATCATGAGCTGCATAAAATCGCCCGTGCTCCTGTTCGCTTCGTCCCACTTGGTGCGTTCGGCGGCTTCCTCGGCGGCCAGGCCCCGGCGCCAGAAGATGAACAGGACCCCGCCGGCGACGAGGATGAGCAGGCCGGTCACGATGGCCAGCCGCAGGACGGCCGCCGACATGCCGGAGGTCACTTCGGCCAGGTCGGTCTTGACGGCGACGAGCCAGTCCGTGCCGGGGACGGCCCGGAGGTATTCGATGACCGGACGGCCGCGGTAATCCGTGCCCTCGACGATCCCTTCATCGCCTAGCGCCTCCTGGGAGGCCGGCCGGCGGAAGCTGGATACCGGGATAGGCGGGGGAGGGGTCTGGCCCTCGTGCAGACGGGGCAGGTTGAGGCGGACGAATTCCCCGGACTCGACCCGGAGCAGCAGGGCCTCCGCCGATTCCCAGCGGTTGGGCCAGCCGCTGAGCAGGGGATCGATCTCGGCCGCGAAATCGATCGATATCCGGAGCAGGATGACCGGCGATGCGGACTCGCCCACGCCGAGCAGGGGGACCATCAGGTTGATGGTCCGCTGGCCGGTGGCCTGGTCCTGCTCGACGCCGCCGAGCAGGGGCTTGGCGTCGCGCCAGGCGTCATGCCCGGCGCGGAGGGATTCGGGAGTGGAGACGAAGGCCGCGCCCTCGGGATAGGTCACCAGCGTCCGGCCGCCCGGCAGGACAAGCTCGGCCTTGCAGAAGCGCAGGCTCTTCTGGAGCGCCTTCATGCTGGCCTGGAAGCGGGCCCGGTTCGGCTCGCCGCCGGCCCCGGACTCCAGGGCCTTGACCGCTTCGGCGGAGAAGCGGGTCTCCGCCTGGATGGCCGTGGCCAAGGCCAGCTTCTCCTTGCGCCAATCCTCGATCTGCTCGGTCTTGAGCCCGGCCACCGTGGCCAGCTCGCTTTCCAGAAAGGCGCGGGAGTGCCGGGTTTCGACGACGTAGAAATTCCTGGAGATCGCCGAAAGCCCGGCGGCGAGAAGGACGAACACCAGGACAAGCTGCCAGGGGACTTTGCGGGACAGAGGACGGCGAGACCTGTTTGGTTCCTTCAACTCTCAACCCTCCGGTCTGCAGGGTTTAGTCGGCGAATGATACCCGTTTGCGCTATTCCTAACACACAGGCCGAAGGCCTGTCAATATCTTGATGCCGCGCGATGACGGAGCCCCAATTATGGGGGCTCCATCCGCCGCCGCCGGGACTGGACGCCCGGTCCGGCGGCCGGCGGCGGCGAAATGTGCTAAAATCCCCCCGATATCGGAGGAGGCCCATGAAGATCCTGACCTCGGCCGAGATGAGAGAGATCGACCGCGCCGCGATCGAGGACATCGGCATCCCGGGCGCGGTGCTCATGGAGAACGCCGGCCTGCGGATCGTCCGGGCGATCCGGCGCCGCTTCCCGGACCTCGACTGCCAGCGCATCGTGATCGTGGCCGGCAAGGGCAACAACGGCGGGGACGGCTTCGTCGTCGCCCGCCACCTGGCCAATTCCGGGGCCCGGCCCGCGATCCTGCTCCTGGCGGGGAAGGACGAGGTCAAGGGAGACGCCGCGGTCAATCTGGCCGTGGCCCTGAAGATGGGCCTGCCGGTGACCGAGGTCCGGGACCCGGCGGCCTGGAAGAAGGCGCGGCAGGAGGTCCTCAAGGCCGCGATCGTCGTCGACGCCCTCTTCGGGACGGGGCTGGCCAAGCCGCTCGAGGGCCTGTACGCCGCGGCGGTCGAGGATATCAACCGTTCGGAGGCCTTCAAGATCGCCGTCGACATCCCTTCGGGCCTGTCGTCCGATACGTTCGAGACGATCGGGCCGAGCGTCGCCGCCGATCTGACGGTCACGCTGGCCGCGCCCAAGATCGCCCACATCTTTCCGCCGGCCGCCGACCGCGTCGGCGAGCTGATCGTGGCTCCGATCGGCCTGCCGGCCTCGCTCTTCGACAGGGCGGAGCTGAAGCTGGAGATGATCGAGGAGGCGGCCCTGGCCCCGTTCTTCGCCAGGCGCAAGCGGGACACGCACAAGGGGACCTACGGCCACGTCCTGATCTTCGCCGGGTCGCTGGGCAAGTCCGGGGCGGCCGCGCTGGCCGGCCGGGCGGCCCTGCGCATGGGCGCGGGACTAGTCACGGTGGCCACGGCCGCCGGCGTCCTGCCCTCGGTGGCCCGGGGCATGGCCGAGCTCATGACCGAGCCGCTGGCCGAGACCCCGGAGAAGACCATCGGCGCGGCGGCCCTGCCCCGGGCCGTCGCCCTGCTCAAGGGCAAGAGCGCCGTGCTCGCCGGGCCCGGGCTCTCGACCCACCCCTCGACCGCCGAGTTCCTGCTCGGCCTGCTGCCGAAGATCAAGGGCCCCTGCGTCATCGACGCCGACGGCCTGAACATCGTCGCGGCCCGGCCCGGGACGCTGCGGGCCATGGCCGGTCCGGTCGTGCTGACGCCCCATCCCGGCGAGTTCGCCCGGCTGATCGGCCGGACCGCCGAGGACGTCCTGCGGCATCGCCTGGAGCTGGCCCCGGAGTTCGCGGTCAGGAACGGCGTCACGCTCGTGCTCAAGGGCCACCGGACGCTCGTCGCCGGGCCGGACGGGCGCGTCTTCGTCAATCCGACGGGGAATCCGGGTATGGCCACCGGCGGCTCCGGCGACGTGCTCGGCGGGATGATCGCCGCCGGGCTCGGCCAGAAGGCCGGCCTCCCCGAGGCCGTTTTGGCGGCCGTTTACGCCCACGGCCTGGCCGGCGATGTGGCCGCCGAGCGGTTGAGCCAGCGGGCGCTCGTCGCCGGCGATATCATCCGCTGCCTGCCGCCGGCCCTGAGAGCCCTGGAGGACGCGTGAGCGCGGTCCAGGCCATGAGCGGGACGAGGACGGTCACGACGGGGTCGGACGAGGAAACCTTCGAGCTGGCCCGGAAGATGGCCGCCGGCTTCGCCGGAACGGAGGTCGTCCTGCTCGTCGGCGAGCTGGGAGCGGGGAAGACGGTCTTCGCCAAGGGCCTGGCCGCCGGGCTCGGGGTGGCCGATCCCGGCATTGTCTCGAGCCCGTCCTACACCCTGGTCAACGTCTACGAGGGCCGGCACCGGGTCTTCCACATCGACCTCTACCGCCTCGAGGGAGAGGCCGAGATCGCCGACCTCGGCTGGGAGGACATGCTGGGGCAGGGCGTGGTCATCGTCGAGTGGGCCGAGAAGCTGACCTTCCCGGTCGACGCCGTCAGGGTCCGGATCGAAACGACCGGCGACGACGAGCGCCGCATCACCATCGGCTGAACTCCCGGGGGCCGTTCCGGACGGGCCCGCTCATCCGGGCTTCAACCCGTCACGCCGTCGCGACGCCGGGCGCCCGTCGGGCTATTTCGCCAGCTCGGCCAGGGCGGCTTTGAGCTTGGCCGTCGTTTCCGCCGCCGCCCGGACCCGGCCGGCGAAGATGTCCTTGGGCGAGACCTGCCTGCCGTAGAATTTGCGGTTGGCCTTGCCGTCCTCATGGAGCGACGAGCCCTGCAGGGTCAGGCCGGCGTAGAGTCCGCGGCTGCGCGAGTAGGACAGGATCTCGGCTTTGAACGCCGCGTCCGTGCTGGCCTCGGCGGTGCGGCCCAGCGGGCCGGCGGCCACGCCGATGTCCGCTCCCAGCGTGAACTTGCCCTGGCCGAGGTGCTCGACGCTGCGCGGCGTCCGGAAGACGAGGACGATGTCGGCCGACTGGACGCCGGCCTGCCAGCCGAGGCTGCCGCCGGTGATCTCGATGAAGGCGGGATCGCTCCAGCCGCCGTCCTTGCCCCGGACGAGCACGAAGCCGCGGCCATGGCGGCCGCCGATGATCAGGCCGGCCCGGATGACGTCCGGGATGATGGCGATCCCGGCGCAGTTCCTGATCAGGCCGGCCGGGATGCTCTTGTCCGACTCCTTGGTCATCTCCTCGAGGACCCGGACGGCGTCCTCGATCTTCTCGATCTGGCCGGCGGACCGGCCCTCGTCGGCCCGGGGCAGGGCCAGGACCGGGGACAGGGCGAGCAGGATGGACAGCGGCAGAGCCGCTCCGCGGACGAGTCTCATCTTTCCCTCCTCTTGGGCTGGATCTCGAAAGCCCGTTTCAGCTCTTCGGCGGCGCGCCGGGCGTCCGGGGCGCCGAGGATGGCCGAAACGACGGCCACGCCGTCGGCGCCGGCCGCGGCCATCTCCGCCGCGCCGGCCGCGCCGATGCCGCCGATGGCCACGACCGGCAGACGGACGGCCGCCTTGATCCGGCCGATCCCGGCCGGGCCCAGGACGGCCAGCTCGGTCTGCTTGGTGCTCGTGGCGAAGGCCGGGCCGGCCCCGACGTAGTCGGCGCCGTCCCGCTCCGCCCGCCGGGCCTCCTCGGCGGTGTTGACCGAGAGGCCGATGATCCCCCGGGGGCCCAGGAGCCGGCGGGCCGCGGCCACGGGCAGGTCGTCCTGGCCGAGGTGGACGCCGGCGGCGCCGCAGGCCAGGGCGACGTCAACCCGGTCGTTGATGAGCAGCGGCACGCCGCGCCGGGCCAGCCGGGCCGCGACGTCCGAGGCCAGGGCGGCGAAGGCGGCCCCGCCGAGACTCTTGGCCCGGAGCTGGACGATGGTCACCCCGCCGTCGACGGCCGCGTCGACCAGTCCGGCCAGGTCGCGGCCCGCCGCGTACCCGGCGTCGGCGACGAGATAGAGCGAATAATCGATAGCCATCGCCATTAGTATAGCAAATCGCGCCGGGGTCAACCTCCAGCCGGGTTTATAAGATGGGGTCAAACCTACCTTTTACCCGTTTTTGGGCAAAAGGTAGGTTTGACCCCATCTTGAGGCGGATTGACTTTGCGGGAGGAATATTAATAAAGTAAGGCTGTCATGAAGATCGATCTCAAAGACTACATCCTCGACGTCGTTGATTTCCCCAAGCCGGGCGTCCTGTTCAAGGACATCACCCCGATCGTCCAGAGCTCCGAAGCCTTCAATGCCGTCATCGACCAGCTGACGGCCTGGGCCCGGACGAAGAAGCCCGAGCTCATCATCGGCATCGAGTCGCGGGGCTTCCTCTTCGCGGCGGCCCTGGCCCGGGACCTCCGGCTGGGTTTGACCGTCATCCGCAAGAAGGGCAAGCTGCCCCGCAAGTGCGCCGTGGTCGAGGCGCCGAACGAGTACGCCGTCGAGCACTTCGAGATGCACGAGGATGCCGTGGCCCGCGGCCAGCGCGTCGTCATCATCGACGACCTCATCGCCACCGGGTCCTCGAGCGTCAGCGCCATCGACCTGGTCCAGAAGCTGGCCGGCGATGTCGTAGGCTTCGGGGCCGTCGTCGAGCTGTCGTTCCTGCACGGCGTCGAGAAGATCCGCGCGGCCCATCCGGAAGTCGAGGTCCGGGCCCTCGTCCGCTATTGACGGGGACGTCAGGGCGGCGGGGGAATGGGCGCGGCGAGCGGGGGAGGGGCATGAGAGCGTTTCTCGAAAGGGCCTTCCGGCTGTCCGAGAACGGCACGACCGTCCGCCGCGAGATCCTCGGCGGCGCGACGACCTTCATGACCATGTCCTACATCATCTTCGTCCAGCCGGCCGTCCTCGGCGCGGCGGGCATGGACAAGGGCGCGGTCATGACGGCCACGTGCCTGGCCAGCGCCCTGGCGACGCTGCTGACGGGCCTGCTGGCCCGCTACCCGATCGCCCAGGCCCCGGCCATGGGCCACAACGTCTTCTTCGCCGTGGTCGTCTGCGGCACGATGGGCTACACCTGGCAGGTCGCCCTGGGCGCCAATTTCCTCTCCGGCCTGATCTTCCTGGCCCTGGCCCTCCTCGGCGTCTGGGGCAAGGTCGTGGCCGCCGTCCCGGACGGCCTGAAATACGGCATCTCCGTCGGCATCGGCCTGCTCATCGCCATGGTCGGCCTGGAGTACGGCGGCCTCGTCGTCGCCCGGCCGGGCGTCCTCGTCGGCCTGGGGGATCTGGGCAGCCCGCCGGTGCTGCTGGCGCTCTTCGGGCTGGCCCTGACGGCCGTGCTGATGGCCGTCCGTTTCCCCGGCGCCATTCTGGCCGGCATCCTGGCCACGGCCCTGGCCGGCATCCCCTTCGGCATCGTCGAGTTCCACGGCCTCACGGCCCCCGTGCCCAGCCTGGCCCCGACCTTCCTCCGGCTCGACATCGCCGGGGCCCTCCGTACCGGGCTGGTGTCGGTGGTTTTCGTCTTCTTCCTGCTCGACGTCTTCGACGCCATCGGGACGCTCATCGGCGTCGGCGGCGCCGGCGGCTTCCTGAAGGACGGCCGCCTGCCCCGGGCCGACAAGGCCATGCTGGCCGACGCGGCCGGCACCGTCGGCGGCGTCCTGCTCGGCACCTCGACCGTCTCGAGCTACATCGAGAGCGTCACCGGCATCGCCCAGGGGGCCCGGACCGGGCTGGCCAATATCGTCACCTCGGCCCTCTTCCTCTGCGCCCTGTTCTTCAGCCCCCTCGCCCAGATGATCAGCGGCGAGGTCGTCTCCGGCGGCATGGTCCTGCGGCCGGTCATCGCCCCGGCCCTCATCGTCGTCGGGTCCCTGATGATGAAATGCGTCCGCTTCATCGATTGGGACGACCCGACCGAGGCCCTGCCGGCCTTCCTGAGCATCATCGTCATGCCGCTGACCATGAGCATCACCGAGGGCATCTCCTTCGGCCTGATCGCCTACGTCCTGCTCAAGGTCGCAGCCGGGCAGGGGCGCCGGATCCACTGGCTCCTCCATGTCTTCGCCGCGCTCTTCGTCCTGCGCTATGTGCTCAAGTGAGGCCGTGCCGCGCCGCGGCCTGAAGGGTTGGAGGCCATTATGAAACGCCCGTCCTTGCTCCCCGCCGCCGCCCTCCTGCTCGCCTTCGCCGTTGCCGGCTGCGCCCGCGGGCCCGCCCCGGAAGCCGCGCCGCGCCTGGCCGCGTCCGGCGGCGGCTGGGTCGCCCGGACCCTCCGGAAGATGACCATCGAGGAGAAGGTCGGCCAGATGGTCGCCTGCCGCTTCACCGGCGAGTTCCGCAACGCCGACAGCGCCTACATCCGCGAGCTCGAGAGGCTCGTCGCAGAGTCGGGCATCGGCGGGCTCGTCCTCTTCGCCCCGGCCCGCGTCTGCGAGACGGCCGAGCTCGTCAACGCCTTCCAGAAGCTGGCCAAGGTCCCGCTTCTCGTGGCCTCGGATTTCGAGCGCGGCGCGGCCAACCGGGTCACGGCCGCCACCCTTTTCCCGCCGCTCATGGCCCTGGGCGCGACCGGCTCCGAGGAGCTGGCCTACGCCATGGGCCGGACGACGGCCCTGGAGGGCCGGGCCATGGGCGTCCACGTGGCTTACGCCCCCGTCGTTGACGTCAACATCAACCCCGACAACCCGATCATCAACACCCGCTCGATCGGCGCCGACCCGGCCCTGGTCGCCCGGCTGGCCGGTGCCTTCATCCGCGGCGTTCAGGACAACGGCATGATCGCCACGGCCAAGCATTTCCCCGGCCACGGCGACACCTCCCAGGACTCCCACAGCCTCTTGCCGACCATCGCCGCCGACCGGGCCCGGCTGGAGAAGGTCGAGCTCTTCCCGTTCCAGGCAGCCATCGACGCCGGCGTCAGGTCGGTCATGACCGCCCACCTGGCCGTGCCGGCCCTCGACCCGACGCCCGGCCTGCCGGCGACCCTCTCGGCCCCCATCCTGACCGGCGTCCTGCGGCAAAAGATGGGCTTCCGGGGGCTCGTCGTCACCGACGCGCTGGAGATGGGCGGCGTGACCTCCGGCTTCTCGACCGAGGAGGCGGCCCTGCGGGCCGTGCTGGCCGGCGTCGACCAGCTCCTGCTGCCGCCCGAGCCGGCCCGGGTGATCGCCTATCTCGCGGCGGCCGTCCGCGACGGCCGCATCCCGCCGGCCCGGATCGACGAGTCGGTGCGCCGCATCCTCGAAGCCAAGGCGGCGGTCGGCCTGTCCCGGAACCGCTTCGTCGACGTCGCCGCCCTGCGCCGCCGCGTCGCCCCGCAGGCCGCCCTGGACCTGGCCGCGCAGGTGCTGGAGCGCTCGGTGACGCTGGTCAAGAACGACGGCCCGGCGCTGCCCCTGGCCGCCGGGGCCGGGAAGCTGGCCGTCCTGGCCCTCAGCAGCGATCTCGGCGACTACTTCGCCGGCCAGCCGTTCGTCGCGGCCCTGCGCTCGCGCTTCCCGCAGGCCGCCGCCTTCTACGCCGACGCCGACACCGGCCAGGAGCGGCTCGACGAGGCCCTGGCCGCGGCCGCCGAAGCGGACGTCGCCGTCCTGGCCCTGTTCTCGAGGCTGGCCGACACGAAGGGGACGGTCGGGCTGGAGCCGCGGCACGTCGACCTCATCCGCCGGCTGGCCGCCCGGCCGGACGGGCCGAAGGTCGTCGTCCTGTCCTTCGGCAGCCCCTACCTGCTGCGGCACTTCCCCGAGGTCGACGCCTATCTCTGCCTCTACAAGGACACCGCGGAGACCCAGGCCGCCGGGGCCCGGGCCGTCTGCGGCGAGATGGATATCGGCGGCAAGCTCCCGGTGTCGATCCCCGGCCTCTACGAGGCCGGCCACGGCCTGGAATTGAAGATGAGGAGGACGCCATGACCTACAAATTCCTGGGCCGGACCGGGGTCAAGGTCTCGGCCATCGCCTACGGGACGATGTCCTTCGGCGGCGACGCCGACGAGGCCGGCGCCAAGGCCCTCTTCGAGGCCTGCCGGGCCGCCGGGGTGAACCATTTCGACTGCGCCGACATGTATGGCGCGGGCCGGGCCGAGGAGATCCTGGGACGGCTCATCAAGGACTGCCGCGAAGAGGTGCTGATCACCAGCAAGGTCTATTTCGCGACCTCGCCGGACGTCAACGCCATGGGCGCCTCGCGCCGCCATATCCGCTACGCCGTCGAGGCCAGCCTGCGCCGGCTGGGGACGGACCGCATCGACATCTATTATGTGCATCGTTTCGACGACCGGACGCCGCTCGAGGAGACGCTGCGGGCCCTGGACGACCTGGTCCGGGCCGGCAAGGTGGTCTATCTCGGGGCCAGCAATTTCGCGGCCTGGCAGGCGGCCAAGGCCCTGGGGATCTCGGCCCGGGAAGGGCTGGCCCCGTTCGCCTGCCTCCAGCCCATGTACAACCTGGTCAAGCGGCAGGCCGAGTCCGAGATCCTGCCGCTGGCCCTGTCGGAGGGGCTGGGGGTCTTTCCCTACAGCCCGCTCGGAGGCGGCCTGCTCACGGGCAAGTACAGCGACGGCCGCCGTCCCGGGACGGGGCGGCTGGTCGCCAACAAGATCTACGCCACCCGCTACGGCGACGCCCTGAACTACGAGGTGGCCGGACGCTTCGCGGCCTTCGCCCGGGAGCGCGGCTATCACCCGGCCTCGCTGGCCGTGGCCTGGGTGGCCTCCCATCCGGCGGTCACGGCCCCGCTCGTCGGGGCCCGCGATACGGCCCAGCTGGCGCCCCTGCTGGCCGCGGCCGACATCCCGATGACCCCGGAGCTGAGGGCCGAGATCGCCGCCCTTTCGCCCGAGCCGGCCCCGGCCACGGACCGCAACGAGGAGCGGACGGGCGTCAACTACGGCGTCCGCTGACGCCGGGCCCGCCTCAGGGGCGCGCCCGTCCCGGGGCGTTTGACTCGGCCGGGGGGGTGGGCCTATAGTGAGCGGGAAGGGAGTGAGCCGATGACCAGATCATTCAAGCCGCACGTTTTTGCCGCGCTGGCCGCCGCGATCCTCGTCTCGGGGCTTCTGCCGGTCCTGGCGCTCGAGCCGCCGACCAAGGAGCAGATCGCCCGCTACAAGCTCGACGGCACGCTGCCGGCGCGGATCGCCAGGGCCAGGGCCCTCGGCAACCACAAAATCCCCCGGCAGGCCAGGGAGCGGCTGAACGCCAAGTTGGCCTGGCTGGCCGGCGGCCGGGGCGCCGTCGCCGCCCGCTCCGCCTCGGGCTCTCTCCAGGCGCCGCCCGCGGCCTGGCGGGGCATGCCGACGACCGGGACGGTCAAGATCCTGACGCTGCTCATCTCCTTTTCGGATTACGCCGGGACGACCCCGGCCGCAACCTTCGTCTCGCGGCTCTTCGGGGCCGGCGCGGGCAGCCCGCCTTTCGACAGCCTGAAGAACTTCTACCAGCGCTCCTCCTATGACCAGCTGAACATCACGGGCGACGTCCTCGGCTGGTACCAGACCTCCTACGCCCGGAGCACCGTCGCCGAAACCGACGCCGGACGCCAGGACCTGATCAAAGAGGCCCTGAATTACTATGACGCCGCGGGCCACGACTTCTCGCAGTACGACAACGACGGCGACGGCGCCATCGATTATTTCTGCGTCTTCTGGGCCGGCCCGCACCAGGAATGGGCCGAGTTCTGGTGGGGCTACTACACCTGGTTCGGCGACTCGTCCTACCGCCTCGACGGCAAGCGGCTGACGAGCTATTCCTGGCAGTGGGAGCTCTATAATTATCCGAGCGGCTCGTTCACCCCGTCAACGATCATCCACGAAACGGGCCATGCCCTGGGCGCCCCGGACCTCTACGACTACGACGACGCGGTCGGGCCGCGCGGCGGCGTCGGCGGCCTGGACATCATGGACGGCGAGGGCGACCACAACTGCTTCACCAAGTTCATGTTCGACTGGCTCACGCCGACCGTCGTCTCGTCCGGGTCGCAGACGGTCACCCTGCGGGCCTCGGGGCTCTATCCCGACGCCGCCCTGTTCATGCCCGGGGCGACAGGCGGCATCTTCGGCGAGTACTTCATGGTCCAGAACCGGAACCGCGTCGGCAACGACACGAGCATCTTCACCGGCTCGGACGGCCTGATAGTCTGGCATGTCGATTCCCGGCTCAACACCTACAACACCGATTTCCTCTACGACAATTCCTACACCGCGCACAAGCTCGTCCGGCTGATGGAGGCCGACGGCCTCGAGGAGATCGAGAACTGGGCGTCTTCCGCCGACGCCGGGGATTATTACAAGGCGGGCATGACCTTCGGGCCGCTGACGACGCCCAACTCGTCGCGCTACGACGGCGCCGTGACCTCGATGATCGTGTCGGCCATCACCGGCACGACGACGCCCATGAGCGCGACCATCACGTCGAACCAGGCCGCGCCGACGGCGGCCATCACCAGCCCGGCCTCCGGGGTTACCGTCTACGGATCGATCCCGGTGGCCGTGACGGCCGGCGACGACGTGGCCGTCGAGCGGGTCGAGCTCTACGGCGGGGCCACGCTGGTCCAGACGCTGACGGCGGCGCCGTACTCCTTCACCCTCGATACGACGCAGTTCTCCAACGGGGCCCTGACCATCCGGGCCATCGCCTACGACCAGCTCGGCCTGACCGGGGACGACAGCGTCACCGTGACCCTGGCCAACATCTTCGGCCCGGTCAACCTCAAGGCGGCGCGGCTGCTCAACCGCAGCCTGCTCCTGCGGGAATACGTCAACGTGCTGACCTGGGCGGACGACTCCCGCAATTCGGGCGTGACGATGTACCGGATCTACCGGTCGGGTGCGGGCCTCGTCCTCGTGGCCGAGGTGCCGAAGGCGGTGGGCAACACCGTTTACCGCTACCTGCATCGCCGCGTCGACCCGGCCCAGACCTACACCTATACCGTGGTCGCGGTTGGAGCCGGCGGCCGGGAGGGGATCCCCGGCACGGTCACGGCGACGAGATGATCGCCGGGGCAGGGCCGGAACCGGCCCCGCCCCGCGATCGGAACGTCAAAAGAGGGGAACGCTCTACTCGTAGACCAGGATCTCGACCCGGCGGTTCTGGCTGCGGCCGTCGCGCGTCGAGTTGTCGGCGATGGGCATGGAGCTGCCCAGGCTGACGGCGGACATGCGGTGCATCGGGATCTTGTACTGCTTGTACAGGTACATGAGGACCGCCTCGGCCCGCTTCTGGCCCAGAGCGTAGTTGGTCTCGTCCGAGCCGGTGTTGTCGGTGTGCCCCTGGATCTCGATGTAGACGCCCTTGTTCTCGGTGACGAGCTTCTGGACGAAGCCGTCGAGGATGCCCTTGGCCGCGTCGCTCAGGGCGGCGCTGTCGAAGGCGAACTTGGCGTCGGAGTTCTTCAGGGTGGCCGTCATAACGAGGTTGCCCTTGATGAGCGTCTTGACCTCGCCGATCTCGCCCTCGACCGTCTTGAACTGATTGTCGTGCTGGCTGATGAGAGAGCCGATCGTGGCCAGCTTCTCATCGTGCTCCGAGAGCCGCTTCTGGCTGGCCTCGACATCGGTCGAGACCTGGGCGATCTTCTGGTCCAGGGAGGCCGATTCGGTCTTGACGAATTTCTTCGTCGCGCAGGCCGGCCCGGTGATGAGCGCGGCCAGGAGGACGAATCCGGCCAGGTAGATGAGTCTTCTGTCCTTCATGAGAACCTCCTCATGGTAATCCTTTGCGGGCGGCAGGACGCCAACGGGCTTCCCACCCCCCGCATGCGATAATCTTAGGCCCTTTCCCGCAAAAAATAAAGTGCCCCCTGCGAAATACCCCATAAGGGGGGAGCTTCGCGAGGCCCGCTTGGCCGGGAGGCGCGGGCTTCCGCCGGCGCGCCCGCCCCCGCCTCACGGGCCGCGGTCAGTAGCCCTGGCGGGTGCGGATCTTGTGCTTGGCGCTCGGCGTCTGCACCCGGATCCAGCGGTACAGGTCCGCCGTGTCCTGGTACGAGGTGTAGCCGATGATGTACTGGTGGGCCTGCTCGTTGCGTATCTCCTGGACGACCTCGGCCAGGTCGGTGGGCTCGTTCAGGAACCAGGCCTTGCCGCCCGTGGCCCGGGCGAACTTTTCCAGCGTCGCGACGATGCCGGCCGAGGTCAGCCCGGCGACGCGCTTGTGGGCGGCCAGCTGCTCGTTGCGCGGGATCTTGTAGCCGATGATGTAGATGGGGACGTCGACCCGGCGGGCGATCTCGAGGGCCTGCTCGGGCGTCGACTGGCTGTCGTTCTCGATGCCGTCGGTGATGAGGAGGAGGGCCCGCTTCTCGTTCAGGGCCCGGGTGGCGAACTCCGGCGAGACGGCCACGGCGTCGTTGAGCGCGGTTTGGCCGTAGGCCTCGACCTTGTCGAGCTCGGCCAGGAACAGGGACTTGTCGACGGCGTGCTTGGCCGCCACCTCGACCTCGCCGTCGGCGAAGAAAAGGAGGGCGATCTCGTCGCGGGGGCGGAGGAGCCGGGTCGCCAGGTCCCGCAGGACGGCCTTGCACTCGGCCATCTTGTTCTCCAGGGCCATGCTGCCGCTGACGTCGAGCAGGACGGTCAGGCTCAACGGCGCCCCGAAGTCGTGCATGAAGTAGGTGATGGGCTTCTTCTTGTTGTTCTCGTAGATCGTGAAGTCTTTCTGGGTCAGGTTGTTGACGTAGCGGCCCTTGGAATCCTGGACCGTGACGGCCAGGGTGATGGCCCGGACGACGTATTCGTGGACAGCCTGGTCCTGGACCTGCGCTTTATCCTGGCCCTTGACCTGGGCGGACGCCTGCCCGGCCGGCCGGCCGGCGGCCAGCAAGGCGAGGATGAACATGACCAGGACTCTGTCTTTCATGGTTCTCGCGGGGGCTTGGCTTCCAAAATACCATCCGCCCCCGGCGAAATCAAGGCGGCGGGGTCGGCCAGGGTTCGGCGCATGGTTCATCATGAGTTTGGTCGGGCGAAAAGCGGAATCAGGGAAATATACCGGCCGCGGACTTATCCGAAGGCCTCGCCGCCGTCACCGGCGGCCTCGTCCCGGCCGCGCCGTGAGGCTCGGGCTTCCGTCCCGTCGTCCCGGCCGAAGGGCGGCTTCGTCCACAGGGCGTATTCGGCGGTGATGAGAGGAACCTCGCTCCCATCCGCATCGGCGCCGGCCATGACCCGGCCGCGGCACAGCCGTTCCTCGAGCCTGCGGCCGTCAGCCAGCACGCGGACGAAATAGAAGGGGATAGCCAATGAGCAGATCAGAATAGTGACGATGATGCTCAGCTACTTATCCGTCCCTTTCACTAAGCCCCGCTGATATATCTTATCTCGCCGAAATATGCCAAATCCCGGCGAGCCTGTCAAGTCTTTTGTTATCAATATGTTCCAAGTGTGTCCCGGCGCCCCATTAGGTGGGCCCGCGGCGGTTGCCACCCCTAAATGTTGTGGCCGGCCGGCTTCTCTTCCCGGGGCGATCGGACCTGGTGACATGCCACCGTCATTCTCGCACTGATCGGGGCCCGGGGAATCCCCCAAAATGGGGATTTCGGGGGGCTTCTCGTTGACATGGATCCGCGGCGGGGACTATCATCCCGCGGTGACAGCCGATCCCCATCCCCCTCGGAAAGGA
Source organism: Acidobacteriota bacterium (assembly GCA_022711665.1). Classification (GTDB taxonomy): domain Bacteria; phylum Acidobacteriota; class Aminicenantia; order Aminicenantales; family Saccharicenantaceae; genus RBG-16-66-30. Next base: position 42,457 of record JAKLEN010000009.1, read on the forward strand.
AGGTAGCCCCATGAAACGGACCCTGGCCGCCATTTTCGGGAGCCTTTTGATCCTGCCGGTCCTGGCAGGCGCCCAAGCCAAGAAGCCGGCGACGGCCGCGGACTTCGGAAAATGGGAGAGCCTGGCCCGGCCCGACGAATACGGCGGCCTCTCTCCGGACGGCCGCTGGCTGGCCTACGGCATCAACCGCTCCGATCGCAGCGGCGAGCTGCGCGTCCTGAAGCTGGCCGACGGCTCGGTCAAGGTCGCGGCCTTCGGGGCGCGGCCCGTTTTTTCGTCCGATTCGAGGTGGGTCGCCTACGCCGTCGGCATGTCCGAGGCGGACCAGGACAAGCTGAAGAAGGAGAAGAAGCCCGTCCACAACAAGCTCGGCCTGCTCGATCTGGGCTCGGGCCTGACGACGGTCATCGAGGACGTCGAGTCGTTCGCTTTCAGCCGCGACGGCGGCTTCCTGGCCATGGCCCATTACGCGCCGGCGCCGCCCTCCGGCCCGCGCCCGGGCGACGGTGCCGCCGGGTCCGAGGCGGGGGAGGAGGAGAAGCCGGGCGTCCTTGTCGTCGTCCGCAGCCTGGCCACGGGCAAGGACGTGGCCTTCGGCAACGTGGCCGAATTCGCCTGGCAGGACGCCGGGCGGAGCCATCTGCTGGCCCTGGCCATCAGCGCCGAGGGCAAGGCCGGCAACGGCGTCCAGCTCTTCGACCCCGCGACCGGGGTCCTGCGGGCGCTCGATTCGTCGGCCGCGATCTACGGCGGACTCGCCTGGCGCAAGAACGCTCCGGACCTGGCCGTTTTCCGGGCCAAGGCCGACGATCGCCGCGACGGGCCGACCCAGGTCGTCCTGGCCTGGACGGGCCTCGGCGCAGGCGAACGGGCCCGCGCCTACGATCCCGGCGCGGACAAGGGCTTTCCCGAGGGTCTGCGGACCGTGACCTTCCGGCGGCTCTCCTGGTCGGAGGACGGGCGGACCCTCGTTTTCGGCCTGGCCGCCTGGGACGAGAAGCCCGCCCCCGCGGCCGCGGGCGACGCGGCGGCCAAGACCGAAGCGGGCCCGGCCAAGGCCCCCGCCGAAGAGCCCTCGACCGTCGAGGTCTGGCACTGGAAGGACGTGCTGGTCATGCCCTTCCAGAAGAACAACGCGGCCGAGCTGCGCAAGAGGCATATGCTCGCCGCCTGGCACCTCGACACGGGCGCGTTCGTCCGGCTGGGGCAGGACGCCGTCAACGAGGTGGTCATACAGCTCAAGCGCGCCCCGGTCGCCGCCGTCGTCGAGTGGTCGAAATACGCCATGAACCGGACGATCGGCCGGCCGGCCGCCGACCTGTATCTCCAGGACCTGCGGACGGGCGCGAGGACGAAGATCGTCGAGGGCATCGACGACGATTATCTCGAGGCGGGGCCGTCCGGGCGCTACCTGCTGTACCTGAAGGACGACCAGTTCTGGACGGTCGACACGGCGACGCGCGCCCTGGCCAACATCAGCCGGGGCGTCCCTGCCTCGTTCATCGACACGGAGTCGGACCAGACGGGGCCGCACAAGCCGGCCTTCGGCCTCGCCGGCTGGACGAAGGATGACGCGGCCGTCCTGCTCTACGACAAGTACGACGTCTGGCAGGTGGCCTCGAACGGCTCGGGGGCCAGGCGACTGACCGACGGCGCCGCCGAGAAGGCCCGGCACCGCCTCCTGCGGCTCGATCCCGAGGCCGAATGGTACGACCTGGCCAAGCCGGTCTATGTCCAGGTTTTCGGCGAGCTCTCCAAGAGATCGGGCTTCGCCCGCATCAAGCCGGGCGCCGCAGCGGCGCGCCTGGTCTGGCTCGACAAGGGCGCGAGCGGCCTGGCCAAGGCCAAGGGCGCCGAGACCTACGTCTACATCATGCAGGATTACGACGACTCGCCGGACCTGTTCGTCGGAGGCCCGGAGCTTCAGGGGGCCCGCCAGGTCACGACCACCAATCCTTTCCAGGCGGATTACGCCTGGGGACGAAGCGAGCTCGTCGATTTCAAGACCGAGAAGGGCCGTCCCCTGCAGGGGGCGCTCTTCTACCCGGCCGGCTACGAGCCGGGGAAGGCCTACCCGATGATCGTTTACATTTACGAGCTGCTCTCGCAGAACGTCCACCGCTACGTCGCGCCGTCCGAGCGCGAATACTACAACACCTCGGTCTTCACCAGCCGGGGCTACTTCGTCTTCCAGCCCGACATCGTCTTCCGGCCGCGGCAGCCGGGGATCTCGGTGGCCGAGTGCGTGACCGCCGGCGTCAGGCGGGTCCTCGAGACGGGCCTCGTCGACCCCCGCCGGGTTGGCGTCGTCGGGCATTCGATGGGCGGCTTCGACGCCTCGTTCCTGGCCACGCACACCGACGGCGTCTTCGCCGCGGCCGTGGCCGGGGCGCCGATCACCGACCTGGTCAGCTATTACGGCGACCACCACTGGGGCGTGGGCATCGCCGAGACCGACCACATCGAGACGGGGCAGGAGCGCATGGTCGACCCGCTCTACGAGCGTTTCCAGGACTACGTCGACAACTCCGCCGTCTTCGGGGCCCATTCGATGACCGTGCCGCTCCTTCTCGAGGCGGGGGACGTCGACGGCATCGTCGGCTGGCACCAGAGCGTGGAGCTCTACAACATCGCCCGGCGGGCCGGCCGGAACGTCGTTATGGTCGCCTACATGGGCGAGGATCACGGCCTGCGCCAGAAGAAGAACCAGATAGATTACCAGCGCCGGATCCTGGCCTGGTTCGGGCATTACCTGAAGGGCGAGCCCGCCGAGCCATGGATCACCGAGGGCCAGAGCTATCTCGACCGGCAGGCGGAAGTGAAGCGGCTGACCGGGAAGGAGTGAGGGGAGGGGGGCCGCCAACCTTATCGCTTCGCCCGGCGTAGTTCTTTGGGAACGGAGTAGTCCGGCCGGCGGTCCCGTGTCCGGCCCGAGGAGGTTTCCCATGAGAAGGGCGATATTCCGGATCGCGGCCGTCATGCTCCTGGCCTGCGGCGCCTTATCGGCCCAGGAGGCGCCGGCCGCGACGGTCACCAGCAAGTACGAGTCCGTCAGCGCGTCTATCGCGGAGCTCTGGAAGGCCAAGAAGTACCGCCAGGCCACGGACATCCTCCTGGCCTTCTACAACACCGGCGAGTTCCTGGACCTTCCGTCCGACCAGCGCATGAACGTCGCCTACAACCTGGCCTGCGGTCATTCTCTCCTCGGCCTGCGGGCCAAGGCCGTTTCCTTCCTGCAGCAGGCCCTGGCGGCCGGATATCGCGATTACTACCACGTCATGGAGGACACCGACCTCGATCCGATCCGCCGGGACCCGGAGTTCCTGGCCCTCCTGGCGAAGCTGAAGAGCGTCGGCGATTACGAGCAGATCCTGCGGGATCACGCCGGGTACGCGGCCCAGCCCGGGCTCGACCTGCCCGAATTCACCTACCAGGGGCCGACCGAGTCGGAGCTGCGGGAGTTCCGCCGGACTTATCGCCTGGACGAAGCGGCCGGGTCGGGAGACGAGGTCTCGCGCATCATCAACCTGATGCGCTGGGTGCACAAGACCATCCGGCACGACGGCAACTCCTCGAACCCGGACCCGCGCAACGCCCTGCATATCCTCGACGTCTGCAGCGGGGGGAAGAGGGGGGTCAACTGCCGCATGCTGGCGACCGTCCTGGCCGAGGCATATCTCGCGATGGGCTTCAAGTCGCGCCATATCACCTGCCTGCCGCAGTACGCGGACGATCCCGACTGCCATGTGATCGACATCGTCTACGCGCCGAGCCTGGGCAAGTGGCTGTACATGGATCCGTCGTTCGAGGCCTATTGGCGGAACGAGCGGGGGGAGATCCTGAGCATCGCCGAAGTGCGCGAGTCGATCATCGCCGGCCGGAAGATCGTCCTCAACAAGGAAGCCAACTGGAACGGGGAGGCGACCGATCCGGCCTGGTACCTGCAATACATGAGCAAGAACCTCTACCGCTTCAGCTCGCCCGCGGCCAGCGAGTTCGGCTACGAGTCGAAGCCGAACGCCCTGCGCATCTGCCTCGAGCCGGCGGGCACGGCCTGGAAGCCTGATACCTGGGCGGCGACGCACACGACGGACGCCGAGCGGTTCTGGCGGCTGCCGGCCAGGGAGAACTAGCGTAAACCGACAACAATGAGGGGGAAATAGTGACTATGATAAAGCCGATCGTCTTTCTGGCGGCCGGATGCGGGCTGCTCTCCGCGCATCTGCGCCCGGCCGAGCTTCCCCGAGCCCGCGGCCCCTACCTGGGCCAGAAGCCTCCCGGCGTCACGGCCGAGCTCTTCGCGCCCGGCGTCGTCTCGACCGGCCAATTCGAGCACAGCAGCCCGGTCTTCACGCCCGACCTGAAGGAGATCTACTGGAGCGCCATAATAGAAGAGAACGGGACGACCACGGCCAGGCCCATTTTTTTCATGAGGATGGTCGAAGGCGCGTGGAGCAAACCGGAGGTTCCGTCCTTCGCCAGGGCGTTCGCTTGCTCGGAAAGCCCGTTCATCTCTCCGGACGGGACCAAGCTCTATTTTCATGCCAGTCCAACGATCAGGCCCGAGACGGCCGCCATTTATTGCGTCGAGCGGGCGGGGGACGGCTGGGGCGAGCCGGTCGAGCTCGGCGAACCGGTCAACCTCCCCGGATTGAACGGAGAGCCGACGGTTTCGAGGACCGGGACGATCTATTTCGCCGGCGGGCATCGCGGAAGAATCGTGCTCTATTTTTCCAGGCTGGTCGACGGAAGGTATCGGGAGCGCGTCCTCATGGAGGAGAAGTTCAATAACTCTCCGGCCGACTGGACCCCCTATATCGCGCCGGACGAAAGCTATTTAATTTTCTGCTCGTTCCGGGAGGGGGGATTCGGCAGCGGGGATCTCTATATCTCCTTCAGGCGGAAGGACGGCGCCTGGGGCAGGGTCATCAACATGGGAGAGAAGATCAACACCGCGGCTAACGAACGATTCCCCAATGTCACGCCCGACGGCAAGTACCTGTTCTTCAACAGCACCCGGAAGATCGCGGGAGCGGGCGCGGACGCGCCGGGGAACGGGCAGGGGGACGTCTACTGGATAGACGCCAAGGTCATCGAGGAGCTGAAGCGGACAGCGACTGAGGCCCGATAGCCCGGGAATCCCCAATAATCTCGTTTCGCGCCGGCGTCGGAGAAGACACCCTTAGTCGAGGTACAGCCAGAAGCTGATTTTATCTACAAGATTGCCCTGGTAACTAAAGGTGAGAAGGTCTATGTAGTCCAGCCCAGAGAGGTCGTCGGGATCCACCACATTGTAGGAGTCTTTAGTGTCATTAGGATTAGAGGGATCACCGAGGATGCGCCTGATCTCCTGACGAGGACTGCCCACGTTCAGGTTCCAAAGCATCCTGTACCGGCTGCTTGTCACCCTCATGTCATAGACAAATTCCCTGTAGGGCGGGCTGTTAACCTTAAGGATCCTCAGCAGAAGTCCGTCATAGGCCAATTCGATGATCTGGTTAATCGGTACAGAAATATGTCCTAGAAGGTATCGCTTTTCTTCGGACGTCAACTGCCCGGCTCTTTCCAGATCTTTCTCGGTCCGTTCAAGTTTGGGCTTGCCGAGATTCTTGATAATTTCCGCCCGAGTGTTGCCGAACGGTCGGGTTCTGGCATTGAAATAAAGTTCGAGCCTCAATTCGGGGGTCTCCGGCAGAGGCTCTTCGATCATTGGCCGTGAGTGTCGGCAATAGATGGCACAACAACTCAGAACGAGCGCGAGGCAACAGGCCACTCTGCGAGGCATTGACTTGGTCCCCTTGATGGCATGAGCCTAGCACAGGGCAGGGAAGTGGCGCAAGGGGAGTGGAGGCATAGCGAGATGCGGCCTCGTTCTGGCCCTACCCACTCATGGCACGAACGATTTGAGTTTGAGCCCCTGCCTGATATTGTTAGTCCACTCTGTGGTTTAGGTTTTCAATATGGATTGAATATGATGGGCCGGGAGTTGCTATCGTCCCTACCTCCATTCTATTTTCGGGGGTAAGGACATAGCCATTGAGATTTCTTCTATAGTAATACCATTTGTCTTGCTCTATATGATAAAAGAACGCCGAGCAAACGTCGTGCCTCATTCCTGTCCTTATCTTAACTAACACCCCCACAGGAGTATATTCAAATCCTTCCACACTTAGCGTTCCATCTACGGCTTGATAAATACAAGCCTTTGTAATCGTCGGATGTTCAACTTCAGTGACCGGGTCTTTATTCCACTTAACGCTGAATAAGTTGGCGCAGTCTCCCGGGTTATCATGAGGATTTTTCCCCCTTCTCCAGACTATGACATACCCGAGCGGATCTGATACCCAGTTTTGATAGAGCTCGTTCACTAAATATAAGTGCCCGTCAAAAACCGTCCCTTTGTGCAGAAAGACCGTCACGTCGCTATTTCGGCCTCGAAGCTCTGAGGTAAGGCCATTGTGGGGTCTTAGATGGTGGGGTTGCCCGATGCCGAAATCATCTGACTGCTGGGCCTTGCCCACAGCTATAAGAAGACATGCTGCGCCTCCCAATAGAAAAGCCCAAACAAAACACTTTTTCATTCTTCCCCCCTTTTGCTTGTAATCATATTTAATTAAAACGAGGATAGCAAGCGCATATTCAATGATGGAATCTAACCTTCAAAATCGCGCTGTCCAACGAGCTGGCCGAGGTGAAGAGGGAGAGGGAGCGGCTGGCTCAGTCTAACCCATCATTACAGCAGGACGGCAATATGCTGGTATCCCTTCTGCGTGATGTGAAGCGTCGGTACGTGAAGGCCGCGCCCGAGACTCAGCACCGTATCCTCTCCATCATGATGGATAAGGAAGTGCTTCGCCCCAAGGACGAGTACTTGACTTGGAAAGAACCATTCGCTACGCTTCATGATATGGTACGGCTCAACGATGAGACTCGGGTTAGCCCGAGAGTTGAAGTGGGGTGAGTGAGGGGAATCGAACCCCCAACCTTCGGATCCACAGTCCATATACCAGACAAAGTCCACCGAGGAGATTAATATCTTAGAATTAATGAGTTACATACCTTTAGGGGCAGCTACTAGATAGAGCGACCTTTCCGTATCTCTTTCCGGGATTTCCCCATAATTTTCAATATCAAAGGGAATATAAACGGTTGCTATTGCTGTTTTCCCCAGTCAGGCGGTATCAAAGAAAGGGGTGCATTGCCAGCCGCTCGCGTAATATCCTTAACGGCTTTTTCAAGACGGAGTGTCATCAATGCCAGTGCAATGCGAAAATCTCCTGACGGATCAGGCTTTGCTGGGAAGAAGACTTTTCTTCCCTCTTCGAACTTGTCATCATTGCCGAACAGTTTCTTAAGCTCTTTCACTCGATCCCTAAGTCCTCCCTTACGGATGTCACATCCGGGACCTTCATGAGCAAACACATTCCGGATCTTTCTCGTCAGATTCAAGGCCCTGACAAAAATGGCATCAATCAAGCCCAACCTATAAGCGAGATTCGTTTTTGCGTGAAAGGAGGACAATGGTGAATCACCGTCAAATAGCTCATCCTCGTTTCCGGTACTTGGCTTCAAGTGCATCTTTAGCAGCTGGTCCAGCAATATGTCTAGCCTAGCGGCTCCGAGAACTACAGCAGCCCTGTCGCTTTCACCTCTAAACTCAGATAGAAACTCCGCAAACTCTTCAAATTCGTCCCTCTTTAGTTCTACCATTGGTGTGAACCTCTTGAGGTAATTTTCGCTCTCGTTGTGACGTGAGTCAAGCGACCATTTCGAGCAAAAGTCTGGGGTTGGCGCCCTTCTTATCAGCCAGCTGGCGCTCTGTTAAAGGTCCGTTGACGAATGAAAGAGTTATGGGGTCTTATAGGGAGCCGTCTATAAGGTCTGCCTTTCCGTCTTCCCTTCTGGAATATATTACTTTGATGTTGTTCTACTAGTTTCTCGACAGCCTCGTGCTGGCTTTTCTCAAGGACGTGTGCATACCGGAGGGTCGTCTCGTACTTCGAGTGTCCCATGAGCTTCATGATCGTTGTAAGGCTCTCGCCTTTGTCGCGGAGCCTGGTCGCGAAGGTATGCCGGAGGTCATGCAGGCGAAGCCTCTTGATTCCGGCTGTTTCACAAGCCTTGTGGAACGAGGTCTTGATATCCCGAATGTATGTTCCAGTTCTCTTATTATGGAAGACATAGTCGTGGATGCGGGGGATGGCTCGCAGTGTTTCGATGGCCAAGCTGTTCAATGGGACCATCCGCATATGTTTGCGCTTACAATTGGTCTTTGGGATGACAACCTGACTCGCTACAAAATTGATGTTCTTCCAGCGAAGGGACAGGAGTTCGTTCCTTCTCATACCTGTATTGATCAATAGGATTAGGATGGGGCGCAAGCGCTTGGAAGCGGCCGCCAGCAACCGTTCTTCTTCATCAGATGTCAGTGGCCGCTCGACCGGGTCTGGTTCTTCGTACCTGGCCACGCCCGTTACCGGATTCGAGACGGCGTTTTTCCAGTCGATGGCTGTCGTGAAGACGTTGGAGAGAAGCGCTATTTCCCTATTCACTGTAGCCGCAGCGACCTTTTTAATTCTCTTGATTTTGTATTCCTCAATGGCCTGCTTGGTGATCTCTGAAGTCATCTTGCCTCGAAATGCGTGTTCGAGATGGTCAAGGCTGAGTCGGTCCCGACGCCAGGACCTTTTCTGCTTTGATACCTTCTTAAAATAGTCCTCGGAAAAATCATCAAAGCGAAGATCTGTAATAGGGGAGGCCAGGCCGAACTTTTCGTCAAGTAATCTCTTGCGATGCACCGCCATAGCGCTCTCGGCCTGTTCTTTCGATTCTCCGACCACACGGATATAGCGCTTCCCGGAGAACCAGAAATCATAGGCCCACCTTCCGCCAGAAGTCTTCTTAACGTTCATTCTTCATACTCGAAGTATTCATTTTCTCCGGTTTCGATAAAAGCCAAGAGGTCAGACTTGCTTATGCGCCATAAACGACCCCCATGGAGCTTGAACGCAAGCAGACCGCCCTTCCGTATCCATCCTATAACTGTGCTACGAGAGGCTCCGAAAAGGGTGCAAATTTCCCTGACGGTATAAATCTTTTCAATGTTTTCCATATCAAATAAAGTCCTTATTATCCATTATAAGGCATTATAAAGCGTTGTCAATTGTTATGTTCCTTTGATGTTTTAAGATAACTGCGATAAATCAAAATATCCTTCGACTTCGGCCTATTTATATCGGCCACCCTCGTTTGCTATAATCAGCGCCATGGCAGGGGAATATATGACAAAGGCCGAGTGCCAAGAGTACCTTAGGATCTCCAAATCGTCACTTGAGAAACTCGTCAAAGAGGGACTGCCCCGGATTAAGCTCGACCGGAGGGTGATTTTCCGTAGGATCGACGTGGACCGCTGGCTCGAGCGGAAGGTACAGGGCAAGAAGTAGAGGCCGGGCTGGCCGATCGATCCTGGCGGAGACCATTCCTTTGAGCTGTTCCCCGAAAATCAGATTCTAATAGGTAAAAGGGGATCATCTTTGTCGGGGATCCTCGCTAGCACTGAGTCGAGGGCGGGTGAAAGCTGGAGGGGCGTATTCCTGCCATAGGAGTAACATTACTTTGACACGCGCAAGCAGTTCGACGAAAGCCGGTAAGATCACGAATCTCCTTGAGAAATCCAGACGAATGATACGATTAATGAGACGAAAACTGGGAAAAGCCATCGAACCTTCAAGGCCAGAACCAGATCTCTTTTGGGACATCCCAATTAGCTCTAGTCTCCAAGCCGCGAAGGCCATAAAAGCAGCTCTTCCCATCAATGAATCAGATTATCTCTTCATATCAGGGTATTCATTTTCCGACTGCCGTTCCTTTCTTCTCTATGGAATCCTCGATGAGGTTATGAAGGTAGCAATATATCTCTTAAGATTGCAGGAATTCATGAGTGGTCCCGATATCCCACAGGAGGAGGACCTCGTTTCAAGGCTAGTTACCACCTATGCTATCGAAGAGCAACACGCACGTGAGAGAAGGCTTCTGGAAGTCCTCGTCGCTCTAGCCTTATTTAAGACTACCAGTGATCAACAATATTTTCGACATTTTCTGCTTCTGGAGAAGCTCGATGATGAGTTGACAGCAAATGGGGATCTACAAGAATTTTACGGGGCACGGAGTGGAAATATTGATTATTCAATCGGGCTGTTAGCCGACCAAATCCGTAGTATCGAAAAATCTATCAATCCCGCCGGATTATGGTACCGTCATCCTACTCTTAAGCTTCCCTTGCCTAAAACAAATCAGCTAAGGCCCGGTACAATTCTTAGTAGCTATCGTTATCGCCTTAAATTAGCTCTTTCTTCGATGTCAGATAACGAAAAGCTCTTAGTTGGCCTGAGCTATGCTGGATATGCGCAAAAAAGTGAATCCATGCATTTTCATAGCGATCCAAAGAACGCCTCTTTTAGAGTTGACACGATAAGGACAGGTGTTAGCTTATTGGGATTGCTAAATTTCGCGGTTATTTTGCGATGTCATGGACTCTCTGGCGGAGGCGAGATTCCCCTTGTCCGTCGATTATCGCAGGCAATAGAGCAGGCCGATTGGCAAGCGCCGATAAGACAAATGACAAAGCGCAATATCTCGGTTGGGGATTTCGTGCTTGCATATGGAGATCTCGCCGAAGTCCTGGAGGTTGTCGAAAGTCCGTATAAATATCGCTCATATAGAGTTCGGTACCTCGCAGAAAAGCCTATCCAAGAAATTCGAGAAGATAACTTTCCGGCCTATTTCGTTCAGCCTTTCTACACCAGGGCTCAATTTGAAGCTAGGCTTCAGGACATGGTGCGCGAAGGGAAACTCCCAAGAGGCGTTACTGACAATTTCTCGAGCCTCACAGAGGTTCAAGTTCAGTCGATTATCAGGGCTTCGCTCGTTGATGTCTGGAACCTAGGCTTGCGTGATTGGATTAAAAAGAGGCGCAGGGATTCAAAGTGAAGACGCCTACGCCATGGATTCAAGATAGGTGTCGGGGAGTTATTTGAAAAGACGACTATGCAAAGGAATGCCACGCTTGTTGGATTCTGGAGCGCAAAATCAGTGCCAGTCGCTCATAGGGATTTTCTGATTGAATGTAGTTCATTATAGGCGGTAGGATGAAATCTATCATAATCATTAAAGCCCAATTCTGACAATATAATGCGTTCACATAATGCTCGAACTCGCACTAGATCAGCATAAAGGAAATCTGGATCCACGTTCTCTGGATCGTGAATCAGTTTGTTTCGCCTCCTTATGATGCTTTGGATAGCAGTTTTTATGTCGACCTTATCGAGATCCCAAATATCCCAACAATCAATTTTGTAACGTTGGATAACGTCTACGATACGGTTCTTAAGTGGCCTTATCTTTATCTCTAATAATTTATCTTTTATGTCCTCAACATAGAATGCTTGTTTATCAACTACATCTCTTTCATAGAATGTTTGGAGTTCAGCTTTAAACGTTCTTATCAGTTTGTCAAAATGTTTATCGCTTAAGCATTTGACAATATTATCTCTCGAGTTCAGTTGGTTTACTATCGCTTCAAGAGCCGAATATGCTACGAGTATTTTGGCTTCCAGCCGATCTAATTCGTACGACCCGGCAAGATACATAATTGCCCTTTCGATAGTTTTGCTGAGGGGCGATTTGCGATAGGCTTTTATCAGGTCTAGCAATAGATCATTCTTTAGTTCAGACTGGTGAAAGAGGGGGCCATGCCTTGAAGGCTTATATAATGACAATTTCCTTCTCTTTTCGGAACTACAATAGTCTCGAGGTTCGGCAGTATTGAAATATGTCGCTTCGAGCCGGTACCAATGAACGTGCCTGCGATTAATCAACGAAAGGATTGTTAATATGCTTGAAATTTCGTTTTCGACGCGAGAGAAGGATTCTCCGATATTAATTTTGGTTGCGAAGCTATTCGATATGCCCAACATTGTCCTTTCGATTTTGATGCTGGCTTTTTCGATACCGACCTCCCCATCATCGAATTCAAAATAGTTAGCGATGCGAATCTTCCCAAGATCAGAATCCCAAGATATGGAATCATCCTCGCTTCGTTTACTCGCTATGGTTCCCAAATAACTTCGCTCGGATATATCGTCGACCTTAACTGAAGGAGCGCTTATTAAGGCAATGAGGTAGGTATATTCGCCCGTACTGAAAGGAACGTCGTTCATGGGGCCAAAACAGATCTCGTTTACGTTTAGAGTGACTGCTACGCGATGTTGTGAGTAAAAAGATAGTCTTGAATAGCCGGCGGACTTAACGAGGACGGGCGTAGGTAGCTCGCCCATAATCCTCAGATATGAATTAAGCCGACGCGAATAGTCCGAGCTCGAGTTATAGTTTTCTATGGTCGCCGTACAATTTAGGACGCTAGGGTCGTATTTGTCATATTCCAAATAAACTAGAACCGGCCACTCGTCACCATTGTCGTTAAATAATCTTCCATTAAAAATGAATTTCTTAAGCGTGTTGAGCATCTTTGTTTTCCCGATCGAATCATAAACTATAACCTCTAATCATTCAATTTGTGGCCCGGGCAAAAGACGGAGACAATCTTGTAGGGATGGCAGGGTTCATTTTGCGCAGAGAATTTACGTTGGCGGCAATGGACTGGGCCTATATTCGCAGCCAGGCCTGCGTACTATCCAGCCAAACTAGGGGCGTCCCGGTCGAGTGGATCATCTCGAGAGCAGACGAGAGGCTAGCGCAGCCTCTTAATCTCATCCTCAAGCCCTGGCAGTCGGCCATCCATGTACTCCGCGACAATGACACGTGCCGCCCAGCGGAGCAGCCTGCATCGCGAGGAGCAGAAGCGCTGATGGGCTCGGTAGTGCTTGAAGTGGCTTCCACAGACCGCGCAACGTCCATGACTTTGGCCTGGGGCCGAGACATTCAACTCAGATGATGCGTTAGCACGCGATTTGCTGGCTATCCTGAGAATATCTGGATCTGTCATGCATCTCTCATGGGAAACCCGAAATTCTCGCCTTCCCAGCAGATTTGGTCTAGTTGGGTATGCCGGTCTAGGGGCGGACTCTCCGGGTTTCTTTTCTCGCTTGATTTCGGAATCGTAACCATTTTTCAAATGCCCTTTATTATCAGCTAATTAGTACGAACGATTTGATGTCGGCGGGAAGAAATGTGGAAAGTCTGATGTTAGCGGCAGGAAGGTTTTTCTCCATATGGAGGATCCTAATGAGTTCCGGACTGGATATCCGATTCTTAGCGCCACGATTGATGTGAGAGTTGGCAAGAAATCCAGTTCTTGAGCCGTTCTGATATTGAGCCGATTGGAACTGTTGGCCTTCTTGCACTCCCAAGGGACTCAATAAGGCCAACAAGTTCAAAAATAGTGTCATTGGAGGATTGGACTCCTTACCCAAAGCCACCTATGAGTGCCTGCGTCTTCCTGACGGAGAATGCTCTTAAAACCTGCTAGCCTTTTAGCTCGTTTCAGGGTGGATATGCTTATTCCGTTCTGCTTGGCAGCTTCTTCTACCTCACCTGTGGGTATCTCGTTCCTTCCATCAAAGTAGCTCTTGATCCAATCCACCGCTTCCTCTCTCTCCCGGGGATTACGTCCTTGCTGAGGATTGAGTTGGTCTTGGGGATCTATTTCGTCTGAAGATACCTCGATATCCAATTTGCCCCTGATGATACGAAACTCGAGTTGTGGAAGCTCCCTAGTGGCGATGTTGGTCTTTATTGGGATAACGTGTCGTAAGGGCTTTTCCTCGGTGTCGCGTATGATCATTAGCGCCGAACGGCATTTCCCGAGCCAACCAGACGTAGACCCACCAGCACGATAGATAGCATTAAGGGCCTGCGCCTTATTGAGATGTCCGACAAGAACAAGGGCAAAACTGTGTTTAGAAGCCAACCGAATTAGCGGCGTCAATAGATTGCGAACGTCCTCAGTTGCATTTGGATTTACATCGCCTGAGAAATCAATAATCGGGTCGATTATTACCAAACGGACATTTCCCAGGCGGATAACCTCATCCTCAAGGCGCTTCAACCCCGTATTGCTATTTAGATCTAGGTGAAGGGGTTGTTCGGGATTATAGGCTGCAATCATGCTGGCGTCACCGCCTAGGGATTCGACTCGAGGGCGGATAGTATCGTGGATATCATCCTCGACAGTTAGGAGGATCGTCTTAGCTGGTTTGATGCCGGGGCTTCCGTCTGGCCATGCGAAACCTCGAGAAACTCTACAGGCCATGTCCAAACAAAACCATGTTTTTGCTGACCCGGGGTCTCCAGAAATGAGCGTTGCCCGCCCAAGGGGAATATAGTCCTTCCATAGCCAAGGCACTTCCCTCGGTTCCACCCCAGATAGTTGAACCGTAAGCATATTCGGTCGCAAGCTTGACTTGGATTGATATCTTTCCTCCTTAGTGACGATTCCATAGAATGCATCTCGCTTTTGTTCTTCAGAGTCGAAACTGCATAAGTAATCCGTTATGTCATCTTCATGATTCGGAAGAGGGACGTTGAGGATAGAGATATTGGAGGAGACTAATGAGAGCTTTTCAGCTAGCTTGCTCGCGGCCTCGTCTTGGCCAACGTCAAAGATAATGCGGATTTCCTTCCCGCTAAAAAGGGGAGTGATTTCATCTGGCCAAGAGTCCTTCCCAAACGGGCCGCAGGTCGAATCAAATCCTAGACCCGCCAGAGTATCGGCATCTCTTTCGCCTTCAGTAATGATTATGGCCCGGGCTTCTTTAAGCTTGTCATATCGGTAGGGGAGAGGTGCGATACCGTTCAGGTTATAAGCCCAAGAGGTCCCTTCCATTCGTCTGCATCGAAAGGTCCCGTCTGATAGCTTGACCTTCTGCCAGATCTCTTTGCCGTCCTCGTCGGTATATGAGTGTGACCGGATTATCTCAAGTCTGCCAGCCTCCCGTCCTGCAGGTTTCTGCGCTAGGCCCTCGAGTCCAGTCACAAACTTGATGGCATCTGGAAGAGCAAGCCCTTCTTTCTTCATAACGAAATCCATGATGCTGCCGCCTATGTCACATGCGTGACATTTCCAGCCCCAGATTCCGTTTTTATTGAAAAAGGAAAGGCTCGGATGATTGTCTTCATGGAAAGGGCATAGAGCTGCGCCTGAGTTGCTGATGCGAAGGCCATAATGCCGTGAGACGAATCCGGGGAGGTCAACTCTCTTTAAGAGATCAAGGTCTGACCCTAACCCGGCTTGTTTGCTCAAGAGAGGACTCCAAAATCATAAGGGCCAGGTTGTGTTAGCAGCCCGAGCCCGAGCTAGCTTCGTGGAGTCGATCTTGGCGTCAAGCGCTTTTCTGTCTATCCTAACTCCGAGGCCAGGTAGCTTAAAAGAAGGAAGCTGCCCTCGCCTATGCATTCGATAGATATGGTGCAGGCTCAATCCAAGATAAGAAGCGACTTCCCCGACCTTGAGCCACCTGCGACTATCGGGCGGGGGAGAGGAATGCTTCCTCTCTCTTGACCTGGGTTCCGTCCTGATGTTAGGATTTCTATGGAGCTGAGGACCCATTACTCTCCTCCTATGGCCCCCGCAAACGGCTGTTGCTGCAGCCGGGGGGCCGAATTTTATTTAGTCACCCTTTTCTTTGTCTGGGTGCTTTCCGTGCCCGGATATTCCGCGTTGTTTCGTTTCCTTTGCGGCCCCGTCTGTTTCTCGATAATCTCCTCGACCAAACAGACAATCAAGCCGATATTAACGATAATCAGAGGGGATTCGAACTTCATGTACTCCTTAAAACGACCCGGAGCGTCAGAATAGGTAGCGAGATCCACCACGTATTCGAAATCAGGCTCCTTGGCGGGATCCGGTGCCTCTCTAGCATTAATACTAGCTGACGAAACCCTCGCAATAATGAGGATCAGGCCCTGCCGCTTTAGGAGGTTTCTTTGGCTTATGATTATTTCCCAGAGGTTTCTGCCTTGATAGACCTTATCAAGTTCAATAAAGATGCTGCGTATTCGGACTAGTGGGACGCCAAGGGATAAGAGTTTAGCGATAAGCCCGAGCTTTACCATGTCTGTTCTAGAATATTTGTTCTTGCCTCGGACGCTTCTAGCCCGTTCAGCCGGTTCAAAGATGTGATACGTCCGCAGCCAAAGGAATATCTTTTCCGGTGTTAGGCCCAGGAATCGCTTAAGGTCCTTTGCCTCGAACTGTCTATTATCTATTGCCATAGAAAATAGATTATTCCAATTATTGTTAATCTGTCAAGCACTTTGTTGGGCTGTTTTTGCTGGGGATTGTCCACCATGTTTTATAGAATGCGCCCTTTCCGTAGTTCTTTCCAAAACCGAATCAATATTGATTAAAATTGGACAATTCTGCACACAGGATATTCCCTTGCCGGGAACTATCTAAGTTGTTGTCGATAAGGGGAGAAGAGGGTGGGGTGAGTGAGGGGAATCGAACCCCCAACCTTCGGATCCACAGTCCGATGCTCTAACCGTTGAGCTACACTCACCATCCGGGTTGGCGATAGATTATCGCATTTGAGAAAAAGGGTGTCAAATCAAGGGGAGGGGACTAGCCCTCAGGAAAATACGGGACACGCCCTCAGGAAAATCCGGGACACGATCCCATTTCCAGAAAAAGGGGGACACGATCCTTTTTCAAGAGAAAAAGGTCATGTCCCCCTTCTTTTGTCCCCGATTAGCTAGCCCTTCTGGCCTTCGATGAGGTCGAGGACGTCCTCTGAGTCGCGCCAGCCTTCCCGCACTTTGACCTGGAGGTCGAGGAAGACCTTGTGGCCGATGTACTCGGCGATCTCCTGGCGGGCCTCGATGCCGATCTGCTTGATGAGCGAGCCCTGCCGGCCGATGACGATCTTGCGGTGGTTGTCCTTCTCGACGAAGATCGAGGCCCGGATGTAGGTCACCGGCCGCGACTCACCGGGCTTCTTCCAGTCCGGCTGCTCCTTCTTCTCGATGGACTCGATGTAGACCGCGGTGACGAACGGCAGCTCCTGGGTGACGTACTTGAGGATCTTCTCCCGGACGATCTCGGCGAAGAGGAACTTCTCCGTCTGGTCCGAGATCTCGTCGTCTGAGTAGAGCTTGGGCGACACCGGGAGCAGCTCCATCAGCAGCTTCTCCAGGACGTCCAGGTTGTCGCCCTTGAGGGCCGAGATGGGCACGATCTCGCGGAAGGGGTAGAGGTCCTTGTAGCGCTCGATGATCGGCAGGACCTTGTCCTTGCGCACGATGTCGACCTTGTTGATGAGCAGGAAGACGGGCGTCTTGACCTTGCGCAGCGTCTCCAGGACGTACTCGTCGCCGTGGCCGAACTTCTGGGAGGCGTCGATGAGCAGGCAGACGACGTCGGACGTCTCCAGGGCCGAATAGACGAAGTTCATCATCCTCTTGTTGAGGGTGTGGAGGGGCTTGTGGATGCCCGGGTTGTCGACGAAGACGATCTGGCCCTTGTCCGTCGTCTTGATGCCCAGGATGCTGATCCGCGTCGTCTGGGGCTTGTCCGAGACGATGGCCACCTTCTGGCCGATCAGGGCGTTGAGCAGCGTCGACTTGCCGGTGTTCGGCCGCCCGATGAGGGCGACGTAGCCGGTCCGGTAGACGGGCTTGGGCGCGGCTTTCTTCACGGCGCTCTTACGCGGCGCCCTCTTCGTCCCGGCCGGGGCCTTGGCCGCCGCCTCCGGGCTCTTATCCGCAGTCTTGGTTGTCTTCGGCATCGTTCCCTCTTTTTGTCGGCCCGCGTCAGGCCTTGCGGATCCGGGCTTTCTTGACTTTCTTCTGGTCGACGTCGAGGACCTCGACGCGCAACCCCTTGATCGCCAGCGTCTCGCCCTTGTGCGGCAGCCGCCCCAGGTTGGAGGTGATCAGGCCGCCGACGGTGATGAAGTCGTCCTCGGCCAGCTCGGTGTCGAACAGCTCCTCGAGCTCTTCGACCTCGGTCGCCCCGCTGACCGTGAAGTCGAGCGGCCCGTTCTCGGCGATCTGGGCCTCCTCGGTGTCGTACTCGTCCTGGATCTCGCCGACGATCTCCTCGACGACGTCCTCCATGGTCACCAGGCCCGAGACGCCGCCGTGCTCGTCCACGACGATGGCCATCTTGTTCTTGACCTTCTGGAACTCGCGGAGGAGGTCCGGGACGGGCATGGACTCGGGGACGAAGGCGGCCGGCCGGATCAGGGGCACGATGGGCAGGGCCTTCTGCTTCTCGTCGGCGTACTCGATGATGTCCTTGGCCATGACGATCCCCTCGATGTTGTCCAGCCGGTCCCTGTAAACGGGGATCCTCGAGTACTTCTCCCGGATGATGAGGTCCTTGAGGTTGTCGACGGTGGCCTCCCGGCGGATGCAGACCATGTTCAGCCGGGGCGTCATGACCTCGCGCACGACCGTGTCGCCGAACTCGACGACGCTGCGGAGCAGCTCGTTCTCGCCCTTGTCGATGATGCCTTCCTCGGTGGCCTCGTCTATGAAGGTCTCGATCTCCTCGTCGGAGGCCTCGCGGTCCTCGTCCTTCTCCTCGCGCTGCTCTTCCCGGGCGATGAGGCCGCGGGAGACGGCCAGGATGGGGAAGGCCAGGACGCGGACGAGCCGGAAGGCCGGCAGGAAGGCCCGCATCAGGTAGGGCTTGGCCGCGTGGACGAGCAGGCGCGGCGCCAGGTCGAGGACGAGCCCGTAGACGGCCAGGGCGGCCAGGTAGATCCACAGAAGGCCGAGCCCGAGGCCGCGGCAGGCGGCGAATCCGTAAACGGCCAGGCCCAGGATGACGACCATCCGCAGGAACTCGACGGCCAGGCGCGTCTCCTCGAGGTCCTTGAGGATGGCGGCCCGGTCGGCCCGCTCCCGGTCCTCGAGGAAGCGGCTCAGGGAGATCTTCGAGTAGGCCCCTAACGCGATATGGAAGAGCGACAGGGCGAAGGCGGCCGCGAAGGCCAGGGCCAGCCCTAGCCAGGTCAGGGGCGTCATGATCATGCCAGGTGGATCCGGTGGAGCTTCGCTTCCTCCTCCTCGATGCCGGCGAAGTGGTCGAAGCCGAGGAGGTGGAGATAGCCGTGGATGGCCAGGAGCCGGAGCTCGCGCTCGAGCGGCCAGCCCTTAACCCTGGCTTGGCGGGCGGCGATCGGCGCGGCGATGACGATGTCGCCGAGGTAGAACTTGCCGTCGGGCGCCTTGTCGCCGAGCGGGAAGCTCAGGACGTCGGTCGGCCGGTCCTTCTTCATCCACTTCCTGTTGAGCGTCCGGATGGCCCGCTCGCCGACGAAGGACAGCGTGACCTCGGCCCCGGTCCTGCGGTAGCGGCGAGCCAGCTCCCCGAGGAGCCGCTCAAACGCCCTGGCCCGAACCGGGTGTTTTGTCTGGCGGTTGATGATCGTGATCATTGGCTTTCTTGTTGTTCTTCCGGGGCGCTTTGCCCGGGCCCGCGGGCCGGCCCTCGAAGCTGAAGCCGGGGTATTCGACGCGCGGGTGGTAGATGGCGTAGAGGATGGTCAGGAAGGCCGCGGCGACCGTTCGCAGCTCCCGCAGCGAGAAATCGCAGGCGTCGAGCTGCCCGTCCTGCAGCGTCCCGTTGATGATGTCGGTGATGACCCGCTTGAGGTTGTCCTTGGTCGGCGACTTGAGGCTCCGCGAGGCGGCCTCGATCGAGTCGGCCAGCATGACCAGGCCGGCCTCCTTCGTCTGCGGCGCCGGCCCGGGGTAGCGGTATGACTCCTCGCCCACGGTCTGCTCCTCGGGGTCGTAGGTCTGTTTGGCCTTGGCGTAGAAGTACCTGACCAGGGAGTTGCCGTGGTGCTGCTCGATGATCTCGCGCAGGGCCCGCGGCAGCCGGAGCTTGCGGGCCAGCTCGGCGCCTTCCTTGACGTGGTTCTTGATGACCAGGGTGCTCATCGAGGGCGTCAGGTCCTTGTGGAGGTCGAACTCCCGGGTCCGGTTCTCGATGAAATACTCCGGCATCTTGGTCTTGCCGATGTCGTGGTAGAGGGCCCCGGCCTTGGCCATCTGGGTGTCGAGGCCCAGCTCCTCGGCGGCCTTCTCGGCGAGCGTGGCGACGATGAGGGAGTGGTGGTACGAGCCGGGCGCCTCCTCCTGCATCTGGCGGAAGATCGGCAGGTCCGAGTTGGTCAGCTCCAGGAGCTTGGCGGCGGTGACGAAGCCGAAGGCCGATTCGACGAGGGGCAGGAAGAGGTAGGCCAGGATGCCGCTGGCTATGCCGCCGACGATCCCCATGCCCACCTCGAAGGGGAAGGAGGCCAGGCCCGAGTGCCTGAGGATGAGGTGGAAGACCAGGACGAGCAGGGCGTTGACGGCGGGCAGGACGACGAACCCGGCCCGCAGCGTGGCGGCCCGGTAGCGGCGGCGGTAGAGGCGGACCCCGTAAACGGAGGCCAGCCCTCCGACGAAGATGACGATGGTCACGATGAAATTGCCGCCGAGCAGCAGCCCGCCGGTCACGCTGTTCATGATGATGAGCATGAGCGTCATCGGATCGGGCATGAGGAAGGCGAAGATCAGGGTCGCCGCCTGCCAGGGCAGAGCGCCGTAATAGGCCTCGATCTGGGAGAAGGGCTCGCCGGTCAGCGCCCCGGCGACGATCCCGGCCAGGGCCAGGAAGAGTTTGTAGAAGATCAGGCTGACGATCAGGGCCAGGGCCGTCATGCGGAACTGCCTCTCGGCCTGCTTCGGCTTGAAGGTCCGGCGGGCGTAGGCCCACAGGGTGGAGAACAGGAAGAGGTAGAGAAGGAACGTCCCGGCGCAGGTCGGCAGCCAGCTCGATCGCCCCCGCATCCTCTGGTTGTAGTTGCCGAGGATGCGCAGCTCGTCGGCCGTCACCTCGTCGCCCTTGCGGACGATGACCCGGTCCTTCTTGACGGTCACGACCACCGCGCCGACCGCGTCCCGGGCCTGGGCCTTCCGCTTCTCGGTCTCGATCTTGTTGTAGGTGACGTTGGCCGTCAGGAAGATCTGTCCCAGGTTGGCCAGGACCGCCCTGTTCCGGGCCGGCATCTCGATCCGGCCCAGGTCGTCGTTGAAGCGTCGCTCGCTCTCGGAGATGTCCAGGAGGTCTCCGATGCGGGCGGGCCGCTCGCGGCCCTGGGTGTCGAGGAGGGTCAGGCCCTTCTCTTCGCCGTGGATGAACAGGTTCTTGGAGACGACGATGCCCTGATCGAAGATCCTGGTGACCAGGCCGATCAGCTCCTCCTCGGTCTCGATGGGGAACTGCAGGCGGGCCAGGGTCTGGACGTCGGCTGTCTCGAGGTCGATGCCGTGCTTGTCGATGAGGCGGGCGCGGAGGGCCCGACTCTGGTGGTTCTCGGGATACTGGGCCGCCCAGGCACGGCCGTCGGCGAAGATCGCCCGGATCTTGTCCTCGGTGTTGGCGAAGACGTTGAGATCGAAGGTGTAGACGGGGATGACGGCCGCGTCGGCCTCGGCCCGCTTCCGCGCCGTCGCCGCGGCATCCTCGATCGTCAGGTCGAAGGGCGCGACGACGTCGGCCGGGGCCACCTCGCCGAGCTTGAGGCCGGAGAGGTTCTTGGCGGACGGCAGCTGCGTCAGCAGGAGGGCGATGAGGACGGAGGCCTGGACGACGAGAGGCCAGGGGTCCCAGAGGAGCCGGCGCGGCAGTGGCGGCTTGGGCTCGTCCTCGGCCGGCTCGGCGCCGGCGTGCCCGGGCTGGATCTCGGCCGCCCGGAAGAACTTGATCTTGTCGAAGAACGAGGCCGGCATGGGCTCAGGCCTCCTTGGCCTCGGCCTTCTGGTAGGCCTTGATGATCTTCTGGACCAGGGGATGGCGGACGACGTCCCTGTCGCTGAAGCGGATGAAGGAGATCTCCGGCAGGTTGGCCAGGATCTTCATGGCGTGCAGGACCCCCGACTTGCCGGGCTGGGGCAGGTCGATCTGGGTGACGTCGGCCGTGATGACCAGCTTGGAGTCGAACCCGGTCCGGGTCAGGATCATCTTCATCTGCTCCCGGGTCGTGTTCTGGGCTTCGTCGAGGATGATGAAGGCGCCGTTGAGGGTCCGGCCGCGCATGAAGGCCAGGGGGGCGATCTCGATGACGCCGCGCTCGATCAGGCGGTTGGCCTGGTCGTACTGGGAGAGGTCGAACAGGGCGTCGTAGAGGGGACGGAGGTAGGGATTGACCTTCTGGATGAGGTCGCCGGGCAGGAAGCCGAGCTTTTCCCCCGCCTCGACGGCCGGGCGGGTCAGGATGATGCGGCTGACGGACTTGTTCTGGAGGAAGGCCAGGGCCATGGCCATGGCCAGGTAGGTCTTGCCGGTGCCGGCCGGCCCGATGCCGAAGACGAGGTCGTGGGTCTTGATGGCCTGGATGTAGGCCTGCTGGTTCAGGCTCTTCGGGCTGACGGACTTGCGGGACAGGTTCAGGGGCTCGGCGGGGGAGTAGTCGTCCAGGCAGGTGGCCGGGCCGGTTTCGAGCATATCCAGGGCGATCAGGAGGTCCTCCTCCCGCATGTGGTGGCCCCGATCCTGGAGCTCGTTGAGCTTCTCGAAGTAGTGCCTGGCGAAGGGGACGCGCTGGGCGTCGCCGTCGATCAGGAGCTGGTCGCCGCGGAGGGCCAGGCTGACGCCCAGGCGGAGGGCCAGCTTCTTGAGGGTCTTGTCCACGACCCCGGACAAAGCAGGGTCGTTCGCCAGGGACAGGGTTATCTTTTCCATATCAGGGGCGGGGGCCCCGGGGGGCGTCGGGTTGGGTCATATCCAGGGCATTATAACCACGGCCCCGCCGCCCTTGTCAAGCCGCCGCCCCCGGCCAAGGCCTTGAAATAGAGGCGGTTCTGGTATATAAAGGGCCCCATGGACAAGGAATTTACGACCGTTTCGATACCCACCTCCCTCTACAAGAAGATCGAGGAATTCGTCAAGAAGGGCACGGAATACCGCTCGGTCTCGAGCTACGCGGCCAAGGTCCTCCGGGACAGCCTGACCAAGGACGAGCCCAAGACCGAGGTCTTCAGCAAGGACGACGAAGAAAAAGTCAAAGAGCGCCTGAAAGCTCTGGGATATATCGACTGACCCGTCCGGCCGTCCGATCCTTCCGTTCCGTCCGGTCTCGGGAAAAGGAGCAGCCATGATCCAACCCCACGGCGGCAAGCTCGTCGACAGGACCCTCGCCGGCAAGAAGAAAGACGAGGCCCTGGCCCGGGCGGCCAAGGCCCCCCGCCTGACGATCGATGCCGAGCTCATCTCCGACGTCGAGAACATCGGCGCCGGGGTCTACAGCCCCCTGGAGGGATTCCTCGGGGAGGCGGACTTCAAGAGCGTCCTGACGGCCCGGCGCCTGGCCTCGGACGTGGCCTGGACCGTGCCCATCGTCCTCGACGCCGACCCCGAAACGGCCGCCGGACTGAAGGCCGGCGACGAGGTCGTGCTGGCGGCTGCGGACGGCCGTCCCGTGGCCATCCTCCATCTCCAGGAGAAGTACGGCTTCGACAAGGGCGTGATGGCCCAGAGTGTCTTCGGGACGCGGGACAGGGCCCACCCGGGGGTGGCCAAGGTCCTGGCCATGAAGGACGTCCTCCTGGGAGGGCCGATCGACCTCCTCGAGGTCACGCCGACCCCGTTCGACCGCTACAAGCTCCTGCCCAAGGAGACCCGCTTCCTCTTCGAGTCCAAGGGCTGGAAGACGGTGGCCGCCTTCCAGACCCGCAACACGCCGCACCTGGGGCACGAGTACGTCCAGAAGGCGGCCGCGACCTTCACCGACGGGCTGTTCATCAACCCGGTCATCGGCCGCAAGAAGAAGGGGGATTTCAAGGACGAGGTCATCCTGGCCTCCTACGAGGAAGCCATCCGCCGCTACTACGTCAAGGAGCGGACGGTCCTGGCCATCCTCCAGATGGAGATGCGCTACGCCGGGCCGCGGGAGGCCATCCATCACGCCATCCTGCGCAAGAACTTCGGCTGCACGCACATCATCATCGGCCGCGACCACGCCGGCGTCGGGTCCTATTACCCGCCGTTCGCCGCCCAGGAGATCTTCGAGGATTTCCCCGACCTGGGCATCCAGCCGATGTTCTTCCGGTCGTTCTCGTACTGCCGGACCTGCGGCTCGGTGGTCAACGACAAGATCTGCCCCCATCCGCCGGCCGAGCATATCCAGTTCAGCGGCACCAAGATCCGGGACCTCCTGGTCAACGGCGAGTGCCCGCCGCCGGAGCTGATGCGGCCGGAGGTGGCCGAGGTCATCATGCGCTTCAAGGAGCCGTTCAATGAATGACCGCCGGGTCCTCGTGGTGGGGCTCGACTGCGCCCCGCCGGAGATCGTCTTCGACCGGCGAGACGAGCTCCCGGTCCTCAAGGGGCTGATGGAGAAGGGGCTCTGGGGCCGGCTCCGGAGCTCGGACCCGCCGATCACCATCCCGGCCTGGATGGTCATGGCCACCGGGCTCGACCCGGGGCGGCTGGGCCTCTACGGCTTCCGCCATCGCCGCGGCTACTCCTACGACCAGATGTGGATCGCCAACTCCAAGGCCGTTAACGACAAGAAGCTCTGGGACTACGTCGGCGAGGCCGGCGGGCAGAGCACGCTCGTCGGCGTCCCGCCGAGCTACCCGCCCTACCCCGTGGCCGGCAACATGGTCTCCTGCTTCATCACGCCGCCGGGGCCGGGCAAGGAGACCAGCTTCCCGCCCGGGCTCAAGGCCGAGATCGAGGAGCGCTTCGGGCCGTACATCTTCGACGTCGTCTTCCGGACCGAGGACCGGGCCCAGATCCTGCGCGAGATCTACGCCATGACCGAGAAGCGCTTCGAGGTCATGGAGTGGCTGATCGAGGCCAAGCCCTGGAACCTGTTCTGGTTCGTCGAGATCGGCGTCGACCGGATGCACCACGCCTTCTGGAAGTTCATGGACCGCGACCACCATCTCTACCAGGCGGGGAACAAGTTCGAGAACGCCATCATCGACTACTACAAGTTCCTCGACGGCAAGATCGGCCGGCTCATCGAGAAGGCCGGCCGCGATACGGCCGTGCTGGTCGTCTCCGACCACGGTGCCAAGAGGATGAAGGGCGCCTTCTGCGTCAACGAGTGGCTCATTGACAAGGGCTGGCTGGCGGTCCGGGAGCGGCCGTCGAAGCCGACCAGCCTGGACGACCTGCCCATCGACTGGGACAAGACCAGGGCCTGGGCCTGGGGGGGCTATTACGCCCGCGTCTTCCTCAACGTCGAGGGCCGGGAGCCGCAGGGCGTCATCCCGGCCGAGGACTACGAGAAGGTCCGGGACGAGCTCCTGGCCGACCTCAAGGCCATTCGCGGGCCGCAAGGGGAGGGCTGGGCCACCGAGGTCATCAAGCCCCAGGAGTTCTACGATGAGCTCGAGGGCGAATACCCGGACCTGATGGTCTATTTCGACGATCTCTACTGGCGGTCGGCCGGGACGCTCGGCCACGGGACGATGTATCTCCCGGAGAACGACACCGGGCCCGACGACGCCGTGCACGCCAAGCAAGGCATCTACATCCTGTCCGACCCGGGGAGCGGGCGGACGGGCCGGCGCGACGGCGCGATCCTCGATATCGCCCCGACCGTCCTCGATATCATGGGACTGGCCAGGCCCGAGGGGCTGAAAGGCCGGGTCCTCGAACCCTGATCCAGCCGAACGAAAGGATGACTGCGAATGTGCGACGAACATGAAGGCTTCACGCTCTGGTTCACGGGGCTGCCTTGCTCCGGTAAATCGGCCGTCGGCGACCGGGTCGCCGAGATCCTGAAACAGAAGGGACACAAGGTCGAGCGCCTGGACGGGGACGTCGTCCGCCGGGACCTGACCCGCGACCTGGGCTTCTCCAAGAAGGACCGCGACGAGAACATCCGCCGGGTCACGTTCGTGGCCAAGCTGCTGTCGCGCAACGGCGTCGCCGTCCTGACGTCGTTCATCTCGCCCTACCGGGAGATGCGCGACCGGGCCCGGACGGAAACGACCAATTTCGTCGAGGTCTACGCCAAGTGCCCCCTCGAGGTCTGCATCCAGCGCGACGTCAAGGGCATGTACCAGAAGGCCATGCGCGGCGAGATCAAGGAGTTCACGGGCGTTTCCGACCCGTACGAAGAGCCCCTCAACGCCGAGATCGTGCTGGAGACGGACAAGGAGACGGTGGACGAGAGCGTCCAGCGGGTCCTCCGCCGTCTGGGCGAGCTCGGCCTGCTTTAAAGAATGGGGATGTTTTCCGCATAATCAGCCTTTTAGGGAACGCGAGAATGGCCAGGTATCTTGTCACCGGGGGGGCCGGCTTCATCGGCTCGCACATCGCCGAAGCCCTGGTCGCCCGGGGCGACGAGGTCCGCGTCCTGGACGACCTCTCGACCGGGAAGATGGAGAACTTGGCCGGGATAGCCGCGAAGATCGAGTTCATCCGCGGCGACATCCGGGACCTCGAGACCTGCCGGAAGGCCGTCCGGGACGTCCGGACCGTCTTCCATGAGGCCGCCCTGGCCTCGGTCGTGCGCTCGGTCGCCGACCCCCTCCTCAACGACGCCATCAATGTTCGGGGCACGCTGAACATGCTCGTCGCGGCCCGGGAAGCGGGCGTCAGCGGCTTCGTCCTGGCCTCCTCCTCGGCGGTTTACGGCGACGATCCGGCGGCTCGCAAGGTCGAGGGCCGGGAAGGGAAGCCGCTCTCGCCCTACGGCGTCAGCAAGCGCGTCGGCGAAGAGTACGGCCGGGTCTTCCATGCCCTGCACGGCCTGAAGGCCGTGGCCCTGCGCTACTTCAACGTTTACGGGCCGCGCCAGGACCCGCGCTCCGAATATTCGGCCGTCATCCCGCTGTTCATCGACCGGCTCCTCCGCGGCGAGCGCCCGACGATCTTCGGCGACGGCGGGCAGTCCCGCGATTTCGTCTATGTCGGCGACGTCGTCCGGGCCAACCTGGCCGCCGCCGACGCGGAGGCCGCGGCGGGAGAGGCCTGCAACGTGGGCGGCGGCGCCGGGACGACGGTCAACGCCCTGTTCGCGGCCGTCAAGGCCGTCCTGGGCAGCCGCCTCGAGGCCGACTATGCGCCGCCGCGGCCGGGCGACATCCTCCATTCGACCGCCGACATCTCGAAGGCCGCGCGCCTCATGGGATACGCGCCGGCCGTGCCCTTTGCCGCGGGCCTCGAAGAGACCGCGGCCTGGTACAGGAACGGACAAAGGAGCTGAGAACGTGAAACCAGAAGCCTCGAAGCTGCTCAAGAAGATCCAGTCGAAAACGGCCCGCATCGGTGTCATCGGCCTGGGCTACGTCGGCCTGCCCCTGGTCAAGACCTTCCTCCAGAAGGGCTTCCGCGTCACCGGGTTCGACGTCGACCAGAAGAAGGTCGACATGCTCATGCGCGGCAGGACCTACATCCGCCACATCTCGACGGCCGAGCTCAAGGATTTCCTGGGCCGGAAGACGTTCAAGGCGACCTCCGACTTCCGCGGCCTGCGGGAGGTCGACGCCATCCTGATATGCGTCCCGACGCCGCTCGACGGCCACGGCGCGCCCGACCTGTCCTACGTCCTCAACTCGACCATCACCGTCGCCGAGAACATCCGCCGCGGCCAGCTGGTCGTCCTCGAGAGCACGACCTACCCCGGCACGACCGACGAGGAGATGCTGCCCATCCTGGAGGCCGGCGGGCTCAAGGGCGGCCGCGACTTCTTCCTGGCCTTCTCGCCCGAGCGCGAGGACCCCGGCAACAAGAGCTTCTCGACGGCCACGACGCCCAAGGTCGTCGGCGGCCTGACCCCCGACTGCCTGAAGCTGGCCAAGACCCTCTACGACCAGATCATCGTCAAGACCGTGCCCGTCTCCTCGACCAAGGCGGCCGAGTCGGCCAAGCTCCTGGAGAACATCTTCCGCTCGGTCAACATCGCCCTGGTCAACGAGCTCAAGATGATCTTCGACCGCATGGGCATCGACGTCTGGGAGGTCATCCGGGCCGCTTCGTCCAAGCCCTTCGGCTTCATGCCCTTCTATCCCGGGCCGGGCCTGGGCGGGCACTGCATCCCCATCGACCCCTTCTACCTGACCTGGAAGGCCAAGGAGGTCGATTACCGGACGAAGTTCATCGAGCTGGCCGGCGAGATCAACACCTTCATGCCCTATTACGTCATCGAGAAAACGGTCGGCGCCCTCAACGAGCGGGGCAAGTCCGTCAAGGGCGCCAGGATCCTGGTCCTGGGGCTGGCCTACAAGAAGGACATCGACGATTCCCGCGAATCGCCGTCCCTGAAGATCATCAGCCTGTTCCAGGGTCACGGGGCCAAGGTGTCCTACAACGACCCCTACGTGCCCAAGGTCGCCGGGCACCGCGAATACCCGGGCCTGGAGCTCGATTCCGTGCCGCTGACGAAGGCGCTGCTCAAGAGAGCGGACGCCGTCATCATCGCCACCGATCATTCGGCCTACGACTACGCCTGGCTGGTCAAGAACGCCTCGCTCGTCGTGGACACCCGGAACGCCGTCAAGCGCCCCCGCAAGAACGTCGTCAAGGCGTAAGAATCAAGAAGGGGTCAAACCTAAACCTTTTAACTTTTCCGCCAATTCGGCGATTGCCGTAGCGGGCGCGAAAGTTAAAAGGTTTAGGTTTGACCCCTTCTTTTTAGCAGATGCGGGGGAGGAGCTCGGAGGTCAGGGGCTCGAGGAGACGGAGGCCGCCGACGCCCGTCCGCAGCAGCAACTCGCCCGGCCGGCCGACGCGGTCCTGGACCTCGCCGATGACGGCCGCCCGCCGGCCGAGGGGGTGGGCCCGGATGCGCCGCAGGAAGTCGCCGGCCCGGGCCGCCGGAGCCACGACGACCGCCTTGCCTTCGCAGGCCATGAACAGGGGATCGATGCCGAGAAGCTCCGCCGCGGCCCTGACCGGCCGCGACAGGGGAATCTTATCTTCTTCGATAAGAAGGGGATAGGGGAGACGCTCGGCCAGCTCCGAAAGGACCGTGGCCAGGCCGCCCCGGGTGACGTCGCGCATCCACAGGGCCCCCCGCTTCCACAGCGGCAGCAGGAACAGCAGCGGCGCGCAATCGCTCCGGACGCCCGACTTCAAGCCGTACTCCCCGCGGGCCAGGGTCACCGCCAGGCTGTGGTCGCCCAGGGTCCCCGTCAGGATGATCTTGTCCCCGCGCCGGATCCTCTCCGGCCTCGGCCGGGCGATCGACCGGCCCACGCCGGCCGTATTGACGAAGACCTTGTCTCCCTGGCCGCGCCGGACGACCTTGGTGTCGCCGGTGACGATGCGCACGCCGGCCGCCTTGGCCGCCGTCCGGATGGAGCGGATGACCCGGTCGAGCACCTCGGACTCGAGCCCTTCCTCCAGGATGAAGGCCAGTGACAGGAAGCGCGGCTCGGCGCCGGACACGACGAGGTCGTTGACCGTGCCGTTGACGGCCAGCCGGCCGATGTCGCCGCCGGGGAAAAAGAGCGGGTCGACGACGTAGCTGTCGGTCGTGAAGGCCAGGCCGCCGGGCAGCAGCGCCGCGTCGCCGAGGTCGCGGAGCAGGGGATCGGCGAAGGAGGGCACGATCTTGCCGGCGATGAAATCCCGCATGAGCCGTCCGCCGCTGCCGAGCTCCAGGCTGATCTTGCTCACCCGCGACCCCTCCTCTCCGGACCGAACTTGAAATGGATGAGACAGGCGCCCTCGTACGAGACCATGCAGGGCCCGACCGGGGCGTCGGGACGGCACCGCGTCCCGAACAGCCGGCAGCCTTCCGGCCGGACGACGCCGCGCAGCACGTCGCCGCAGCGGCATCCCGCGGGGTCGGTCCCGCCGTCCGCCGTTGCCGCGCCCAGGCCGAACCGCCGCCCGGCGTCGAAACCGGCATAGGCGTCGCGCAAACGGAGGCCGCTCGCCGGGATCACGCCCAGGCCCCGCCAGCCGGCGTCGAAGGGCTCGCAGACCTCGGCCATGAGGGCCCGGGCCACCGGGTTGCCGTCCCGGCCGATGGCCCGCGAATACTCGAGGGCGACGCCCGGCCGCCCCGCCAGGGCCTGATCCAGGATCGAGCGTATGGCCAGCAGGATGTCGCCCGGCTCGAACCCGGCGATGGCCCCGGGGACGCCGAACTCCCCGGCTACGAACTCGTAGGGCCCGGCGCCGATGACGGCGCTGACGTGTCCCGGGTAGATGAACCCGTCCACGGCCACGTCTTTGGCTTCCAGGATGGCCCGCAGGGCCGGCGGGACGAGCCACAGGGCCGGCAGGACGGCGTAGTTCTTCAATCCCTCGGCCGCGGCCTGCCGGACCGTGTAGGCGATGGCCGGGATGGTCGTCTCGAACCCGGCCCCGTAGAAGACCACGGGCCGGTCGGGAGCGCGCCGGGCCTCGTCCAGGGCCTCCTCCGGGGAATAGACGATCCTCAGGCGCGAACCGCGGGCCGGGACGGCCGTCTGCAGCGATCCCAGCCGGGTCGGGACGCGGGTCATGTCGCCGAAGGCCGCCAGGGTGACGCCCTCGACGCCGGTGACGACGGCGATGGCCGCCTCGTGGACGGCGTTGGGGGTGATGCAGACCGGGCAGCCGGGCCCGGAGACCATCTCGACGCCGGCCTCGGCCAGCATCGGGGTCAGGCCGCTCCGGAAGAGAGCCATGGTGTGGGTGCCGCAGACCTCCATCAGGCGCGGCTTCCGCTTCAGCCGCCGGGCCCGCTCCCCGATGTCTCCCAGCAGGGCCTTCAGGGCGGCCGGGTCCCTAAGCGGCTTCATCGGGGAAGGCAGCGGCCATCTCCTTGAAAAGTCGGAGGGTTTCCCGGGCCTCCTTCTCGTCCATGACCGAGATGGCGAAACCGGCGTGGATGATGACCCAATCGCCCTGCCGGGCCTGCGGCACCAGGCTGAGGTTGACCTTGACCTGGCTGCCCATATAGCTGGCCGTCCCCTGGCCGGGGGCATCGATCCGGGCGATCCTGGCGGGCACGGCGAGGCACATGTAACGTCTCCAGATCATTCACTTTAGCAGAATCGTCCGGCCCGGTCCACCTTATGCTATAATGGGGGGCCGATGGAGAAGCATCTCGAGGAGTTCTTCCCCCCGGGGACCGCCGAGAACGACCTTTTTGCCAGGCTCGATCCCGGCCGCCTGCCCCGCCATGTCGCCGTCATCATGGACGGCAACGGCCGCTGGGCCAAAGGGCGGGGCCTGGACCGCGTCGAGGGGCACAAGGCCGGGGCGGCCGCGGTCAAAGAGATCACCGAAGCCGCCGCCCGCCTGGGGATCGGCTGGCTGACCCTGTTCGCCTTCTCCAGCGAAAACTGGAAAAGACCGCGGGCCGAGGTCGGCAGCCTCTGGCGGCTGCTGCGCCTGCACCTTGGCTCCGACCTGGAGCTTCTGACCCGGAACGACCTGCGCCTCCGGGTCATCGGCCGCCGCGACGGCATACCCGGCCCGGCCCTCAAGGAGCTCGAGCGGGTCGAGGCCCTGACCGCCGGCAACCGCCGCATGACCGTCGTCTTCGCCCTCAACTACGGCGGCCGGGCCGACATCGTGGACGCCGCCCGCCGCCTCCTGGCGGAGGGGGGAGTCGATCCCTCCCGGCTGGACGAAGAGACTTTCGCCGCCCGCCTCTCGACGGCCGGCATACCCGATCCCGACCTCCTCATCCGCACCAGCGGGGAGATGCGCCTGTCCAATTTCCTCCTCTGGCAGATGGCCTACACCGAGATCCACGTCACGCCGGTCCTCTGGCCGGACTTCGGCCGCCGGCATCTCCTCGAGGCCCTGCTCGATTTCCAGGGCCGGGAACGGCGGTTCGGGGACGTCGGGGCGGCCGTAAAACACGCCGGGCAAAGGACTTAAGACCATATGAACCTCGTCAAGCGCACGCTGACCGCCGCCGTCCTGCTCGGGGCCATCTTCGTCATGATCCAGTACGCCCCGGACTGGGCCTTCTTCATCTTCGGGGTGATCTTCGCCTCGGCCGCCGTCGTCGAGTTCTACAACCTGACCGG
Organism: Acidobacteriota bacterium; assembly: GCA_022711665.1. Classification (GTDB taxonomy): domain Bacteria; phylum Acidobacteriota; class Aminicenantia; order Aminicenantales; family Saccharicenantaceae; genus RBG-16-66-30. Next base: position 74,410 of record JAKLEN010000009.1, read on the forward strand.
CCAGAAGGAGCTGCGGGCCCGCAAGGCCCTGGGGACGGGGCTGGCCGTCCTGGTCCTCCTGCCGTCCTATTTCCGGGCCATCCCCCTGGACGCCGCCCTGTTCGCGGCCATCCTGCTGGCCGGCGTCTACTACCTCGTGACGGTCAACACCCAGGAGAAGCTGCCCGGCTTTCCAGGCTCCTTCGCCGTGACCCTGACCGGGGTCCTCTACGTCGCCTTCACCCTGGGCTTCCTCTTCCGCATCCGCCTGGAGGAAGGCCCGTTCTACCTCTACTTCCTGTTCGGCGTCGTGTTCCTGGGCGACACGGGCGCCTTCTTCATCGGCAAGCCCTTCGGAAGGCACAAGATGACCCCCGTGGCCAGCCCCAACAAGAGCTGGGAGGGGAGCCTCGGCGGCTTCCTCTTCGCCGTCGGCGCCGCGCTCCTGGCCCGGGCCATCCTCTTCCCCCATCTGCCGGCGGGCACGGCGGTCCTGACGGCCCTGGTCGTTCACGCCGCGGCCCAGGTCGCCGATCCCCTGGAATCGCTCTTCAAGCGGGCCGTCGGCGTCAAGGACTCGTCCAACAGCCTGCCCGGCCACGGCGGCTTCCTGGACCGCATCGACAGCCTGATCCTGGCCGGTCCCCTGTTCTATTTCATCGTCCGCTACGTCTGGAAGTAGGGCGTGGGACAGACGACCAAGGCCATCGCCCTGCTCGGCTCGACCGGGTCGATCGGCGCGTCCGTCCTGGACGTCGTCGACCGGCTCGACGGCCGCTTCCGCATCGCCGCCCTGGCCGCCGGGGCCAACGTCTCCCTCCTGGCAGCCCAGGTGGAGAAGTACCGCCCGGCCCTCGTCTCGGTCGGCGACCGGCGCGACGTCGGGCGGATCCGGGCGCTGGCCGCCAGGCGCTGGCGGATGGAGGTCGTCCACGGCCCCGAGGGAGCCGTAGAGGCCGCCCGGGCCGAGGGCGCCGACATCGTCGTCTCGGCCATCACCGGCATGAGCGGCTTCGCGCCGACGCTGGCCGCCGTCCGGGCCGGGCGCCGCGTGGCCCTGGCCAACAAGGAATCGCTGGTCGTCGGCGGCGCCGTTCTCCGGCGCGAGGCGGCCCGCTCTGGGGCGGCGATCATCCCCGTCGACAGCGAGCATAGCGGCGTCTTCCAGTGCCTGGCCGGGGCCAGGCGCCGTCACGTCCGCCGGGTCATCCTGACCGCCTCGGGCGGGCCTTTCCTGAAGACCCGCCTGAGCGAGCTCGGCCGGAAAACGGTCGAGGAGGCCCTGCGCCATCCCCGCTGGCGCATGGGCCGGAAGGTGACGGTCGACTCGGCCACGCTGATGAACAAGGGCCTGGAGCTCATCGAGGCCCGCTGGCTGTTCGATCTCGAGCCGTCCGAGCTGGACGTCCTCATCCATCCCCAGAGCGCCGTCCACGCCCTGGTGGAGATGAAGGACGGCTCGATGCTGGCCCAGCTCGGGGCGACGGACATGCGCCTGCCCGTCCAGGTCGCCCTGACCTGGCCCGACAGGCCGGATTCCGGCCTGCCCGCCCTCGACCTGGCCGAGGTCGGTCGCCTCGAGTTCCGGCGGGTGGACGAGCGCCGCTTCCCGCTCTACGGGCTGGCCCGCCGGGCCCTCGAGGCCGGGGCCAGCTGGCCCGTGGCCCTCAACGCGGCCAACGAGGTGGCCGTGGCCGCCTTTCTCGAAAGAACGATCCTCTTCGGCGACATTTCCGCCGTCGTGGCCGGCGTCCTGGACGGGCACCGCGGCCGGCCGGCCGATTCCGTCGAAGCGATCGTCGATATCGATCAGGAGGCCCGGCGCGAAGCCCGCCGCCGCCTCACGCCGAGGTCATCATGATGAATTTACTGGGAACGCTCCTGGCTTTTGTCATCGTCTTCTTCCTGGTCACGTTCGTTCACGAGTTCGGCCACTTCTTCATGGCCAAGCTCTTCGGCGTCCGGGTGGACGCCTTCTCCTTCGGCATCGGCCCCCGCCTCTTCGGCGTCAAGAACCGCAAGTTCTCGTTCTTCCAGGAGCCGCAGGGCCCCGGCACCGACTACCGGGTCAGCCTGGTCCCGGTCATCTGCTACGTCAAGCTCCTGGGAGAGGGGATGTTCGAGAAGGACCGGCCCCTGGCCCCCGACGACCTGATGGCCAAGACCCGCGGCCAGCGCTTCCTGATCATGGGCATGGGCTCGTTCATGAACATCCTCTTGGCCGTGGCCCTGGTCGCCGTCATCAACATCGCTGGGACCAGCGTCCCCGAGTATCTCGACGAGCGGCCGGTCATCGGCTGGATCGAGAGCGGCTCGCCGGCGGAGAAGGCCGGCCTGCGGATCGACGACGAGATCGTCCGGGTCGCCGGCCGGGAGGTCGCGACCTGGACCGACGTCCAGGTCGCCGTCGGCTCCAACCCCGACCGGCGGATCGGGATCGAGGTGCGGCGGGACGGCCAGACCCTGAACGTCGACCTGCTGACCGAGTCGGTGACCGAGTACAAGATGGGCTATGCCGGGTTCCAGGCCAAGATCCTGACCCAGATCCGGATGGTCGTCCCCGGCTCGCCGGCGGAGAAGGCCGGCCTCAAGGGGGGGGACGTCATCCAGGCCATCGACGGCCGTCCGGTTTATTTCTACCAGTTCCTCGAGGTCGTCCAGAAGAGCGCCGGCCGGGAACTGGCCTTCACCGTGGAGCGGGCCGGCCGGAGCCTGACCATCCCGGTCACGCCCCGGCGCGAGGGTGACGTCGGCAAGATCGGCATCTCCCAGGTGCCCAAGTCCTCGGTCAGGAAGTACAGCCTCTTCCCGGCCATCGGGGCCTCGCTGAAGGAGAACCTGGGCAACGTGACCCTGGTCGTCCGGGTCATCCGCGGGCTCTTCACCGGGGAGACGCCGGCCAGCCAGCTGGGCGGGCCGGTGGCCATCGCCGATTTCTCCTACGCCGCCCTGCGGCTGGGCCTGCTCCCGCTGCTCGGCTGGATCGCCGTGCTGAGCCTGCAGCTTGGCGTCATCAACCTGGTCCTGCCCATCCCGGTGGCCGACGGCTTCCAGATGGCCGTGCTGACGCTCGAGGCGCTGTTCCGCAAGGACATCGGCCCGAAGTTCCGGATGGTCCTGATGTCGATCGGCTGGATCCTGATGATCATGCTGACCGCGTTCGTCATCCTCAACGATTTCGTCAAGAAGCTGCCCCGGGGCTGGCGCAGCGTCGTGCCCTTCTAGGGGCGGGGGAGGGACGGATGTTCCCACGCCGGACGACTCGCGTCATCGAGGTCGGGGGCGTGGCCGTCGGCGGCGGCGCGCCCGTCGTCGTCCAGGCCATGACCAAGACCGACACCCGGGATGTCCAGGCCACGGCCGCGGAGGTCCGGCGGCTGGAGCGGGCCGGGGCCGAGATCGTCCGCCTGGCCGTGCCCGACCGGGCGGCGGCGGCCGCGCTGGGGGAGATCCGGCGGCGCTGCGGCGTGCCGCTCGTCGCCGACATCCATTTCGATCACCGGCTGGCCCTGGCGGCGCTCGACGCCGGCGTGGACGGCCTGCGGCTCAACCCCGGCAACATCGGCTCGCCGGCCAAGATCCGCGAGGTCGTCCGGGCGGCGGCCGGGCGGCGCGTGCCCATCCGGATCGGGGTGAACTCGGGCTCTCTCGAGAAGGACATCCTGGCCCGGGCCGGGGGAGCCACCGCGGCGGCCATGGTCGAGAGCGCCCTGCGCCACGTCAGGCTGCTCGAGGACCTCGATTTCCGCCTGATCAAGATCTCCCTCAAGGCCTCCGACGTCCCCCGGACCCTCGAGGCCTACCGGCTGCTGGCGGCCAGGGTGGATTATCCCTTCCACGCCGGCCTGACCGAGTCGGGGCGGTTGCTGGCCGGGAGCGTCAAGTCCTCGGCCGGCCTGGCCCTCCTCCTGGCCGAGGGGCTGGCCGACACCATCCGGGTCTCGCTGACCGCCCCGGCCGAAAGGGAGGTCTTCGTCGCCTGGCAGATCCTCCAGGCCCTGGGCCTGCGAAAGAGGGGCGGGGTCTTCGTCTCCTGCCCGACATGCGGCCGCTGCGAGGTCGACCTGATGAGGACGGCGGAGCGCGTCGAGAGGGCCGTCCTGGCGCTTTCCGTGCCGCTGACCGTGGCGGTCATGGGCTGCACGGTCAACGGGCCGGGCGAGGCCAGGGAAGCCGACATCGGGCTGGCCTGCGGCCGGGACGGGGGGGTCATCTTCAGGGGAGGGAAGGTCCTGCGAAAGGTCCCGGCGTCCCGGATGGCCGACGAGCTCATCGCCGAGGTCGGCAAGCTGGCCGCCTCCCGCCGTAAATAACCTGGAAACAAGAT